>DFBJ01000011.1 GCA_002366565.1 Bacteriovoracaceae bacterium UBA3083 | reverse complement strand
TCTATTGAAGAAGATAAAGAAGAAAAAGAAGAGAAGTCTTCAGCTATTACTTCTTTCTTTAAGAAGTCTATGACGGGTAACGATGATGATGTTGAAGATGTTCAACCTATTGAAAAAACAGAGGTTGCTAGCAATCCAAGCCAATCAGTTATCAATGAAGATAAGAAAGCTCCAGGTGGCGGTGTTGTTCGTATGGCCTCTTCTATTGGTGCTTCAAAATTAAAAAATTCTAATGCTGGAACTGAAGAAGAAAGTAGATATTATTCTCTAGTTAAAACAATATCTAAAAAGAAAGAAATAAAACGTGTTAGTCATCCTGATGATAAGTACTTCGATGAAATTACAGATATTATTGAAGAGAAGTTAGGTGAATTTAAAATTGATGGAGTGATCATCAATGTTCTTAAAGGGCCTGTTGTTGATACTTTTGAACTTGAGTTAGGTTCTGGTATTAAGGTTTCTAAGGTAACTGGTGTAACTGAAGACTTATCAATGGCACTATATGGTGCACCTATTAGGATTGTTTACCCTATGAAGGGAAGGACTACAATTGGAATTGAAGTTCCTAGAAACCCTCGTGAAATTATATATTTAGATGAAGTTTTGGATTCTCAAGACTTTAAAGACTCAAGAACAATGTTACCTGTTGCCATGGGGAAAGATGCCTTTGGTGATACATTTGTTGTTGATTTAGCGGCTATGCCTCACATGCTTGTGGCAGGTGCAACTGGTGCAGGTAAGTCTGTTTTTATTAACTCGCTTCTTGTTTCACTACTTGTAAAAAAATCTCCAAGACAGATGAAATTAATTTTAATTGACCCTAAGCAGTTAGAACTTGCTGTTTATCAGAAGCTCCCTCACTTAGTGATGCCTGTTGTAACTGATGCTAAAACTGCTTCAATTGCTTTATTGTGGGCCGTGCAGGAAATGGATCGTAGATACTCTATTCTTAAAGAGTTTGGAGTAAGAAATATTGCTGGTTTTAATGAGAAGTTGAAAACAGCAGATCCAGCAATGATTGCTAAAATACATCATTATTATGAAGATTCAGGAGCTGATGAGTACGAGCTTCCTTGTCTGGTTGTTGTTGTGGATGAGTTCGCTGACCTTATTCTAACTAAAGCTGGAAAAGAGATTGAAATGAATATCTCTAGACTAGCTGCCAAAGCAAGAGCAGCTGGTGTGCATCTTGTTTTAGCGACACAAAGACCTTCGGTTGATGTAATTACAGGTGTAATAAAGTCCAATTTCCCAACAAGGGTTTCATTTAGAGTGACATCATCAACGGATTCAAGAACTATTCTTGATAAGATGGGTGCAGAGAAGCTTCTTGGAAAAGGAGATATGCTCTATAAAAGAGGTGTTGAGATGACACGTGTTCACTCTTCATTTGTAGATGAAGCTGAGATTGAAGTTTTAACTGAAGAGTTGAGTAAATTACCTCAAGAGTTTAATGAGAATGCAATAGAATTTCTTGAGAATGGTGGAGAAGTAGAAACAGATGAGTACACTTATGGTTCTCATGTTGTATCTCCTGATAGCACTAGCTCGGATGATGATATGTATAACCAAGCACTTAAAGTTGTAATGGAGTCTAGATCAGCTTCGGCTTCTATGCTTCAGAGAAGATTGAGAATTGGTTATAATAGAGCGGCTAATTTGATTGAAGAAATGGAAGGTAAGGGGATTGTTGGTCCGGCTCAAGGGTCGAAACCACGTAAAGTACTTGCTGCGTCAGACAGTCTATAAAAGTCAAAAATTACTAAGTAAATAATGCTTTTAGGTGGTCATTTACACCTTGAAGCATTATGATCTCTATGTTATTTAAAATCACTTAATTGCAATCATGCAAAATAAACATTCCCTCTCGGGACGGTCTACCAACTGGTAGCTTGAGGGATTAGACTAACCAACCTAGGAGCATACATGTCTAATGAATTAAAAATCGAAGAATTATTATCTGCCGGAGCACACTTTGGTCACCAGACTCACAAGTGGAACCCAAAAATGAAGAAGTACGTTTTTGGTGAAAGAAACGGTATCTATATTGTTGACCTTGGAAAAACTATTCCAGCTGCAAAGAAAGCATATGATTTCCTTAAGAAAGTTTCTTCTGAAGGTAAGCCAGTTCTTTTCGTAGGAACTAAGAGACAAGCTTCTGAAACAGTAAGAAATGCAGCGATCAGCTGTGGAGCTAACCACGTTACTTACAGATGGCTAGGTGGAATGCTTACTAACTATAAAACAATCACTCTTTCAGTTGATAAACTAAGAAAAGTTGAAAAAATGAAAGAAACAGGTGACTTCGGACTTTTAACTAAGAAAGAAAGATCTAAGATTGAAAAAGATGTAATCAAGTTAGAGAAAAACCTTGGTGGTATCAAAGATATGAGAAAAATCCCAGGTGCACTATTTGTTGTAGATCCTAACTCTGAAAGAATTGCTGTTCAAGAAGCAAACGTACTAGGTATTCCTGTAGTTGCAATTACAGATACTAACTGTAGTCCAGACGGAATTGATTTTGTAGTTCCAGGAAATGACGATGCAATCAAGTCAGTTTCTTTATTTGCAGAATACTTTGCAGGAGCTGTTAACGAAGGTCTAGGTCAAGCTAAGAAAACTGGAAAGCTTTCTAAAGATGCAAAATCTGCAAGAGATACTTCATTAGAAAAAGAAATCATTTCTAAATACGAAAATGATATCGACCTTAAGGGTGAAGAGTAATTAATTTATAATTAAATATTAGCGAGGAATAAAAATGGCAATTTCTGCAAAAGATGTAAAAGAGCTAAGAGAGAAAACTGGCGCAGGTATGATGGACTGCAAGAAAGCATTAACTGAAGTTAATGGTGACTTAGAAGCAGCTGTTGATTACCTAAGAACTAAAGGTTTAGCTAAGGCCGCTAAGAAAGCAAGTCGTGTTGCTGCTGAAGGTGTAGTTGTATCTCTATTAGATGGTAAAAATGGTGTTATTCTTGAAGTAAACTGTGAGACAGATTTTGTTTCTAAGGGTGATGATTTCCAAGGTTTCGCGAAAGATATGGCAGAGTATGCTCTTTCAAATAAAATCGGTTCTGTTGATGAATTAAAATCAGCAAAAGAAGCTGCGATTACTGAACTAACTATGAAATGTGGTGAAAAAGTTGATGCTAGAAGATTAGTATCTCTTTCAACTTCAGGACTATTAGGTTCATACAATCACGGTGGAAAGATTGGTGTAATCGTTGATCTTGATACTGATAAAGCTGATGCTCCAGAAGTATTAGAACTTGCAAAAGATATCTCTATGCACGTTGCTGCTGCAGCTCCAACTTTCTTAAGTGGAGATGATATCGATGAAGATTTTAAAGCTAGAGAAGCTGATGTTTATAGAGCTCAATTAAAAGAAGAAGGGAAGCCTGCTGAAATGATTGAAAAAATCGTTCTTGGTAAGCTTGGTAAATTAGCAAAAGAAGTTTGTCTTCTTGAGCAACCATTTATCAAAAACCCTGACTTAACAATTAAGAAGCTTGTTGCTGAAACAGCATCTAAAGTTGGTGGAACTATTTCTATTAAGTCATTCAACAAACTAAATCTTGGTGAAGGTATCGAAAAGAAAGAAGATAACCTTGCTGATGAAGTTGCAAAAATGACAAGTGGACAATAAGTCGTACAAAATTTAAAAAATATAAAGGGGACTTCAATTGTCCCCTTTTTTTTGACCTACTTCTAAACCTTTGGAGAATGTGTGAAATATAATAGAATTCTTTTGAAATTATCTGGGGAAGCTCTAGCTGGTGACAAAAATGGTGGCGTTTGTAATGATGTCTTAAACCAAATTTGTGATGAAGTTAAAAATCTACACCAAATGGGCGTTGAAGTTGCTCTAGTTGTTGGTGGTGGAAATATTCACAGAGGTGTTGCAGGCGCAACAAAAGGTATGGATAGGACAACTTCTGACCACATGGGAATGCTGGCTACAGTAATTAATTCTTTGGCATTACAAGACTGCCTAGAAAGAAAAGATATTAGTACAAGAGTAATGTCAGCTATTGAAATGGCCGAAATAGCAGAGCCATATATTCGCCGCCGTGCTGTGAGACATTTAGAGAAGAAAAGAGTTATAATATTTGCTGCAGGTACAGGTAATCCTTATTTTACGACTGACACAGCTGCAGCACTTAGAGCAAATGAGATTGACGCTGACGTTATAATGAAAGCAACTAAAGTTGATGGAATTTATGACAGAGATCCAATGGTTCATGATGACGCTGTGAAATTTGATGAATTAAAGTATATTGATGTACTAAATAAAGGTATAAAGGTTATGGATTCTGCTGCAATTTCATTATGTATGGATAATGAGATTGAAATTATTGTTTTCAACATGTTTGAAAAAGGTAATGTTCAAAAAGCAGTGATTGGTGACCGAATAGGTACTATAGTTAAGAATTAAACGGAGATTAAAAATATGATGGATGAAATTAAATCTACATTAAATACACAAATGACAAAATCAATTGATTCTTTAAAGCATCAATTAACTAAAGTACGTACAGGTAGAGCTTCTGCTAGTGTTTTAGATGGTGTTTCTGTTGATTATTATGGTTCTCCAACTGCAGTTGCTCAAGTAGGACAAATAAGTACTCCTGAAGCAAGACTTCTTCAGATTCAACCGTTTGATAAAACAATGATTGCTGCAATTGAAAAAGCTATTCTAGGTGCAAACTTAGGGTTAACTCCTTCTAACGATGGTAACTTAATTAGAATTCCATTTCCTGCTCTAACTGAAGAGAGAAGAAAGGAACAAGTTAAAGAAATCAAGAAGAGTGGAGAAGACGCGAAGATTGGTATTAGAAACTCTCGTCGTGATCAAAATGAAGTTGTAAAAAAAGCTGAAAAAGCTAAAGAAATTTCTGAAGATGATTCTAAGAAGTTTCAAGCTGAGATTCAGACAGTTACTGATAAGTACGTTGCAGAAGTAGACGTGATTATTGAAGCAAAAGAAAAAGAGCTACTTTCAATATAAGATGACTGAAATGAACCTTAAACATATTGCTATAATTATGGACGGA
>DFBJ01000004.1 GCA_002366565.1 Bacteriovoracaceae bacterium UBA3083 | reverse complement strand
TCAAATACCATAGACCCTTCATCGACCAATTTCTTTTTCCAGTTTCGAACTTGGTTTGGATGTACCTGAAATCGGCTAGCAAGTCCATTGGTTGTCTCGAGACCTTTAATTGCCTCCAGAGCTACTTTAAACTTGAACTGATCACTATATTGTTTGCGTTTTTTTGTCATTTTTGTCTCCACAAGCTTCTAAAATTCTACCTTAGCTCGTGGTCTAGTTTTTGGGGTCCACCTCACTTACCCACATAAAACAGCGAGGAACCTCTTTTTCTTTAGATATAAGTCTTGCTCTGCTGATTTTAAAGTTTTACTAGCCTCTTTCCAATTTGTTTTTAATTGCTCAAATACAATACCTTTTGTTTTTCTTAAGAATTCTTTAGCTTCATTCTGAGTGATAAAATTAGGTAATCCAAAAAATATTTCACAAATTTTAAAACCTGTTTTGCGAATTGTTAAGTCACAAAGTTTCCCCAATTGTTCTTGAGATAGATGGAAAATATACAATCCTGGATTTTCGTCTATAGAATACTCAATATATCCAGGAGCAAATCTATTCAAACAATCAATGGTGGCAGCCACTAAAACATCATGCGGTAAGGGAATCTCGTAAATCGACATAGTTTACTTCTACTATTCTACCAAGTTATCTCTTTTTAGAAATAATAATTTACTGTTATCGCAATCAATTAAATAGTGAAAGAAACAGCGCCCATATAACCAATAGAACACCATAAGAAAGAATGGCGAAAATGAGGTTTCTGCCTCCGAACAAAGTCAATATGGAATTTACTATTGGCATGCCTTCTTTCTTCTTACGAAAATTAAATAGCCACCCCATCATGAGCACCCACGCTATTGCAGGTGGTACAAGCATTAATAGATTTTCATTCATACTAAGCTCCAATTTCTATGTTTGTAACAGCGTATTACTGACACAGAAGTGTAGGTTATTTAAACATCTCTTATATTCATTCTTGATTTAGTTCATATCTTACAATTCAACGATAGGTGATATATAGCACCTGCAACCAATATGAGCTGGATAAAGATTTTCAATCTCACTCAATAAAAATTTTTTGTTTGCTCTCTTTCGACACACAGAACATACACATTCGTCATTAACAGTACGCCATCTAACATACTTGACATCGCCCGATTTTTTCCATTCTGCTACTTCCTCACTAATTCCTTGTTTATTAATCTCATAGAGAATATTCTCACCTGTATCATTTACTGAAGCAACTAACCCAAGCTGAGAACTTAATTTCTCTCTTTTTTTGTTAAACATCTTCCGAGTAATTTTCAAATGCTCAAAGCGCATTAACCAATCCCTTATATCCTTTTCCTCTTCAGTGAATAACTTACCCTTGCTAACAAAAATATAATTACCGCAGTTTGGACACTTTTTCTTTCTCTTAGGTATCTTCGCAAGTTTAACACCACAATAAGGACAATTTTTAGTAGTTGGAGATTGAGTAGTAAAAACAAATTGTTTATCTTTTTTTTCAGACAAATTTTTTTTCATAGCCTCACCTATCTATAAGTTTTCTTTACTCAATTGTAGTAGTGCCCTTTCACAAAGTCACCAAAAGATACATGCGCTAAAAATCAAAATCACGGTTCACAATTTGGAACACAATTTATTAAACGTTCTAACTCAGGTGTGAATAACAATATTTGAGTTGTTGTCTCAACAATATAAACTGCAGATGTACTCAAATCTCCCGCTATTAAATACGTTACGGCTTTTATTAACTTAGACATGGCCTCATCAAGAATCTGTGTAAGATAATCCATACATCCTGGCACATCTAAATCTGTTAATTCTCGCTGAAGTCTAGTCACCTCAACCAGAATCCCCTGATAATCGCCAGTAAGAGTATCTGAACTATCAGCAAATATCTGGACTTGGTCGTTAAATTCTCCAAATATCCGAATTATTTCGTCCCCAGCCGCCCAAAAATCATCAAGATTACAATACTCCGGTGTTTGTGTAGCAGTAGGTTCTGGAGTGTTTGTAGGTTCTGGAGTACTACTAGGCTCTAAAGTAGTAGTAGGTTCTGGAGTAGAAGTGAAAGAAGGCTTTGGAGTTGATTTGGATGCGCACCCAGTAAAGATAGTTAAAACAACAATAATCAAAGCAAAAATTTTTATAAACTTTTTCATAGCCACTCCTATCTATAAGTTTTGTTTACTCAATTATAGTAGTAAACTTTCACAAAGCCACCCAAAGGTTAATCCTTATCAAGCCATTTTAAAATCACATAACCAGAAAGACTCGAGCCAACAACAACAACTTTGCAAACCTGAATACCCTCAGTAAAAAAGCAATTTTCTAAATGGTCTCTACCACCCGAATCTCTGACCTTTGTGCCAACTGGTAATTCCCTTATCATTTCCGAATCAGCGTCAGGCTCTCGATATAATCCCGTTGACTTTGTTACAATCCAAGTCTGATATTCCAAAGTAGCTGTAGCTTTAGGCATAACCGCTTCATCGCAACTAGCTAAAAGAGACAAAACAAAAACCGATAAAATGAAAAAAACTCTTTTTTTCATAACTTAGATTCAAGTATCAAG
>DFBJ01000001.1 GCA_002366565.1 Bacteriovoracaceae bacterium UBA3083 | reverse complement strand
ATAAGCGATAAGGTCATCAATAACTGTTCCATTTTCTCTACAGAGTGGAGAATAAACAGCTTTTTCCATCTCTGCACCAGCAAAATCATTTGTAATTAAATAGTCCACAAAGCTAATTGCATCTGGACCTGTTACAAAAAACTCACCCATGTGAGAAACGTCAAAAACGCCAAGAGAGTTTCTAACTGCAAGTGACTCTTCTTTTACTGAAGAGTATTGAAGAGGCATATCAAATCCTGCAAAGGCCGCCATTTTTGCGCCGAGATCAAGATGATATTGATGTAAAGATGTTTTTAAAAGGCTCATATCGCCTCCTTTTTATAAATGAAATATTACTAAAATTGCTAAACTTATAAGCGGTTTTCAGCAGCTTGTAAAAGGTTTTGGGCCAAGGATAGTATTGTCATTGGTCCTATTCCACCTGGAACCGGTGTAATTCCGGCTACATGATCTATTACATTATGAAAGTCGACATCGCCGCATAGTTTTCCATTTTCATCATAGTTTATTCCTACATCGATAATATATTGTTTCTTGGAATCACTAAGATGAGATTGGTTTAGAAATTTAGGCGAGCCTATTGCTGTGATTATAATATCTGCTGACTTTGTGTGTTCTTCAATATTAATTGTTTTAGAGTGACATAGGGTAACCGTTGCATTGTGATTTGTAAGAAGCATACTCATAGGCTTTCCAACAATTAGACTTCTACCAATCACTACTACTTTCTTTGAGCTAAGTTCAATATTGTAATAGTCACAAAGAGTTATAATACCTTTAGGTGTACATGGGATGAGAGCATTTTCCCCTTTCTCGCCTTTGTACAAATTCATAATATTTGCTTTGTTAAACCCATCAACATCTTTCAAAGGATTTATAAGCTCCCCGACATCAATATGCTCAAGGTGCTTTGGGAGAGGTAGTTGAACAAAACAACCATGATTATTACCGTCTTCAACAATACTTTTAACTTTATTCAAAAAGTCTGTTTCTGTAAGGTCAGATGAAAGCTTTATTATTTCGCACTCTGCTCCAAACTTTTCCATAAAACGTTTTTTATTTCTTGTGTAGATTATACTAGCTGGATTATCTCCAACAAGAATAACCTTCATAGTAGGTACAATCCCTTGCTGCTTAAGAGATTTACTTTTTTGGGCCAACTGCTCAAGTGATTCTTTAACAATTGGTGAAGACTTTAAAATGATAGCGCTTTGAGGTGCCATTTATAAATCCTTGCGAGTATCTAAGTATATGTTTTTAATAAGACAACTAATCTTAGAAACGTTTATTTTGATATTTCTATTTATACCCTCTATAGTACGCCTTTTAAACCAATAAAGGGAGTCGCTCTTGCTATTTTATTTGGGACTTGGTCTTCAGTTAATCGGATTTGCTTCGGTGGGTCTATGTCTTTTTGCAGGTATGAATAAAGGTGACTATGGTCAGATTGAACTTGTACAGCTTGTTGGTGGTTCTGCAGCATTCTATTTTGGAAGTATGCTAAAGAGCAAAGGTCAAGGATAGGTCCTAGACGATCGTTCAATAGGACATGTACTATAGAATTATGAAAATTCTTGGTATAGATCCAGGCTCAAGAAAAGCTGGCTGGGCCTTAATAGAAAAGAAGGGAAGAAAAACAATATATCTTGCCTCTGGAACATTAAGGTATGACAAAATTAACAATTTTATAGATCGCCTTGGGGTTATTCACAGCTCTATTGAAGAATTAATGCAAAAATATTCACCAGATGAAGTATCAGTAGAATCTTTAATCTACGTAAAAAGTGTTACTTCTCTAGCTAAGTTAGCTCAGGCTCGTGGAGCTATGTTAGCTGCGATTGTTCCAACTCATACAGGAAAAGTATTTGAATACTCACCAAACTTGATAAAGTCTTCGGTGAGTGGCTATGGGCACGCTGATAAATCAGCAATTGAAAAAACAATGAAAATGATATTTGGTAAGATTGAATTTGCTACAAGTGATGAGTCGGATGCTCTCGCAATAGCTCTTTGTCATGCTTTAAATGCAGGTAAAACTACAATTGGAAAAAAGACAACGAAATCTAGTTCAAGAAGCTTAAAAAGTGTCTTTAAAGATAGGGTATAAGAAATGATCGGACATTTACAAGGTGAAGTAATTTTTAGTGACGGTACAGAAGCTGTTGTTCTTACAAACTCCGGAATTGGATATCAAGTATATATAAATCAAGTCCTGCCTGAGGGGAAGGGGACTTCTGTTTTTATTTCTCACGTTATACGTGAAGCCAGTGAAGAACTTTATGGCTTCAAAACGATAAGAGAAAAAAAGATGTTCGAACTCCTTACTAGCGTTAAAGGTGTAGGTCCTAAATCAGCATTTAGTTTGGTTGGAGCTGTAGGCGTTGATCAAATTATAAACTCTATTTTATTTGATGATAAAAAAACATTAACGAAAGCTCCTGGAATAGGAAATAAGGCCGCAGCACAAATGGTACTGGATTTACAAAATAAAATTTCGAAAATTAAAATGTACTCAAATAAGACTATGGGAGTCCAAGATGTTCCAGGTATATCTCTAGCTTCTATAAGCGAAGAGGTAGAAGAAATAGAAGTTGGAACAAGCTTTGTTAACCAGGACTTAATAATTAAAGATGCTATAATGGCCTGCAAAGAACTAGGGTTTAAAGAGGAAAAAATTATACCTCTTGCTCAAAAAATTCTAGCAACAAATGAAATATCTAAACCTGAACAATTAGTTCATCTTGTGTTGAAAGAAGTTTAAGTATGAGTGATGAGAGAGTATTAGAAACAAGTACAAATAGTGAAGAGAAGAGACAGGAAGTCTTTCTAAGACCTCAAAATTTTTCAGAGTATATTGGGCAGAGAAAAGTTGTCCAAAATATTGAAGTGATGGTCGAATCTGCAAAAATTAGAAAACAGGCAATGGATCATGTTCTCTTATCTGGACCTCCTGGCCTTGGTAAAACTTCTCTCGCAATGATTATCGCAAATGCTCTAGACTCACACTTACATGTAATTTCTGGTCCAGCAATTGAGAAGAAGGGAGATCTTGCAGCAATCCTTACAAATTTAGAGGATGGAGATGTTCTTTTTATAGATGAAATACATAGAATGAATATTGCTGTAGAGGAAATTCTCTACTCTGCAATGGAAGATTATAGGTTGGATATTCTTATTGGAGATGGAGCATCAGCAAGGACAATGGAGATCGCTATATCTCCATTTACTCTTATAGGAGCAACTACTCGTTCAGGTCTTCTCTCTAGTCCTCTTAGAGACCGGTTTATGGCCCACTTACACTTCGATTTTTATGAACATCAAGACCTTGCTACTATTGTTGAGAATAACTCAAAGAAATTAAATATTGGACTAGAGGGCGAAGCTAAGAATCATATCGCAAGATGCTCTAGAGGCACTCCAAGAATTGCAAATAGAATTCTTCGAAGAGTGAGAGATTTTTCAATAGTAGATAGAAAGAGCACAATTTGTGAAAAGGCTGTTGCCCAGGCATTAGATCTAATGGAGATCGATGAATTTGGATTAGACAGAATGGATCGAAAAATCTTAGAGGTTATTCATGATTATTACAGTGGTGGTCCAGTAGGGATAGAAGCTCTTTGCGCAACATTGTCAGAAGATAGATCCACTATTGAAGATGTTTATGAGCCTTTTCTTCTTAAAGAGGGGTTCCTAATTAGAACCCCAAGAGGTCGTGAAATCTCAGAAAAAACTAAGAAACACTTACTTCGAAATACTTAGAGTCGTTCTGTGAGAACCATAAGACTGGCTATATTTAATTGTTGAGTCTGAAGAATCAAGATTAAATTCTCTTTTAAGAAATAGGTCTAACTCTTTAAGTATTACTTCACCGTTATTGTATTTAACTAACTCTTCTTTAGATAATAAGTTAGAAAGTGGAAGAGTTACGCTAATATTGTTAACTGGAGTCGTTGATGGATTTATATTTGTAGATGATACAAGTTCATAATTAGAATCTTTGAACATAATCAATTTTGCTGCGATTGTAGAAACAGTTACCTTATCTAGAATTGGTTCTTGATTCTGGTCTAACCCAGAAACTATATTGTAGCTAAAATTATCAAATAAGTTTTTCTTAACAAAGTTGTATCCATCTGTATTTTTTTGGCATGAGAGCATTTCTGATTTAACTTCAATATTAATGTCATCTCCGTCAATTTGAGATTTTACTGACGTTACTAAATGTACTTGAAAACGAAAGTCCCAGATATCAGCCTGTCTTTCACAAGTTGCACTTGTTCCATCAAAAACTTTAACAATATTAGTAGCGAATGAGTTGGATGTTAAAAGTATAAGTAGTACTGCGAAAATTCTTTTCATAATATGTCTCCTAAAATATTTATTCATTTTATTTAACATAAAATTAATTGGTTTGTACTTGGAGTGTAAAAAAGAAAAGAATTTATTTATATAAAAAGTTAGATATATCTTTCCGAACTAAGCAAAAGTTGGAAAGATATTTTGAGGAAGATCGAATGCTTCAACAGCTTCTTTTTGAAGAGAGTTGGCAGACACAATCTCATAAGCAGACGGAGTTTCTAATAGTTTTCTACAAAGAAGGTTATGTAGGTTGTGACCTGACTTAAAAGTCGTTACTTTTCCTGCAACTTCGTAACCTAGTAAACTAATATCACCGATTGTGTCTAAGATTTTATGACGAACAAATTCATCAGCAAATCTCAATCCTTCACCGTTAACAACTTTAAACTCATCAAGAACAATAGCATTGTCTAGAGAACCACCTTTAATAAGGCCTTTTCTCTTAAGCATATCGACATCGCGAAGTAGACCAAATGTTCTGGCCCTACCAATTTCTTTGATATAGTTCTCGCAAGAAAATTCAAAACTTTTTTGCTGAGTTTTAATAAGTGGGTGAGTAAATACAATCGTTGAATCAATGATAAGCTTTGATGCAGGTTCTATTCTGGCCCACTTGTCATCAACCTCTACAGTCACTGGCTCTAAGACAACTAAAAACTTCTTAGATTTATTTAATGTTTGGATTCCAGTTTCTTTAAGTAGGAAAACAAACGATGCTCCTGAACCATCCATAATAGGAACTTCAGGACCGTCTATTTCGATAAAAACATTGTTAATTCCCAGTCCGTAAAGAACTGAAAGAAGGTGTTCAACAGTGTGTACAGCATTGACTCCACCACCGATAGTAGTGTTGTTCTCTGTAGCACCAACAGATACAGCTTCGGCCTTAAGAACAGGTGCGTCTTTAAGGTCTACTCTTTTAAATTGAATACCGTAATCAGCTTCAGCAGGGTAAAGGTTCATTGTAACCTTCTTACCAGAGTGAATACCAATTCCTGTAACTTCAACTTTCTTTGCTATTGTACGTTGATAAATCATTTACCTTCCAAATTTCATTAAGTTACCAATATAGCCTTGTGTGTCACGTATGGCAACTCAAATACTTATGATACCCGACAATACTTAACTTTTCTTGATATAAGAAAATATTGCCTTTTAATATCCAATTTCTTCGAAAAGGATATTTAACAGATTGTAGTCTATTTTTGAATTAGTATTTAGCCAAATTGTAATGTTTCCAGTTACTGTATAGTTATAAGTCATTCTTCAAGAGTAACATTATAAATAATTGATATTGTTGCCAATAATACGAGGTGTTTATGAGTATTTGGTTTAAAGATTATGAGCTAGAACAGATCAATAAAATGGGCCTAAGTAGTATGACAGGCTTTCTAGATATAAAGGTTTCGGCGATAAACTCAAATGGACTCGAAGCAACTATGCCTGTTAATGATAAAACGAAACAACCCTTTGGACTTCTACATGGTGGGGCATCGTGCGTTCTCGCAGAGAGTGTAGGAAGTATTGCTTCTAACCTAGTTGTGGATAATTCTAAGTTTGCAGCAGTTGGACAAAGTATAAACGCAAGTCACTTGAAGAGTGCTCGTTCTGGTCTCGTAACAGCAATTTGTGAAGCGATACATATTGGTAAGAGTTCGCACGTGTGGGATATCAAAATTCTTAATGAGAATAAGCAGTTGGTATGTGTCTCTAGGCTTACTATGGCAATTATTTCTAAAGTTTAGATTTGAGCCTGTCGTTTAAGTGATTCAAGACTGTTGAGATTTCAAAGAGCTTGTAAGGCTAGTTAAAGTTGTGTATCTAGGTTAAAATTCATTGAAATAATCGATTACAAGGACAGGCTAGATGAAGTTATCGTCAGGATTTTGGCAAACATATAAAGAAGTTCCAGCAGATGCAGAAATACCATCACATCAATTAATGATAAGAGCGGGACTTATTCATAAGATGGGTTCTGGCCTTTATAGCTACCTTCCTTTTGGATATAGATCAATTCGTAAAATCGAGCAAATTATAAGAGAAGAGCTGGATAAAGCAGGTTGCCATGAAATCTTAATGAGTATGGTAACTCCTGGAGAGCTTTGGCAAGAGTCTGGTCGTTGGGACGCTATGGGCGATCAAATGCTTAAAGTTAAAGACAAGGGTGGACGTGATCTTTGTTTATCTCCAACAAATGAAGAGGCCGTAACAGATATTTTTAGAAAGACGATAAGATCTTATAAGAACCTGCCAGTTACTGTTTATCAGATTAATACAAAATTTAGAGACGAGCTTCGTCCAAGATTTGGATTGATGAGAGGGCGTGAGTTTACAATGAAAGATGCTTATAGCTTTCATGCTGATAAGCAATCTCTCGATGAAGTTTACGACAGACTTTTTAAAGCTTATGAAGCGATATTCACCCGTGCCGGCCTTGAGTTTAGTGCAGTAGAGGCTGACGGTGGAGCAATGGCAGATAGCGATCAGAAGACACATGAGTTTCAAGTGATTGCAGATACTGGTGAAGATGAAATTATTTATTGTTCTAAAACAGGATACGCTGCCAATATTGAAAAGGCTCAAACTAAGAGAGCAAACTTAAATCTTGATACAAGTACTTCAGAATTAAAAGAAGTCTCAACACCTAGTATGGGAACGATAGAGGATGTGTGCGCTTTTTTAAAAGTTCCAAAAGAACAGTCTCTAAAATCTCTTGTTTATAAATCAGTTGTAGGAGATGAGGTTGAAACAATCTTAGTACTTCTTTTAGGAGACGATACTTTAAATGAATTAAAGCTTACAGCATATTTAAAATGTGATGAACTCAAGCCAGCAACAGACAATGAATTAATGTCTGATGGATTTATCAAAGGCTTTATTGGTCCATATAACTTAGATGCAAAAGCTAGAGTTATCTTTGATTCACAAGTTGGTCTTGAAGCTTCCTATACAGTTGGTGCTAATAAAGTAGATATGCATTTTAAAGGACTATCACCTAAAAGAGATGTTCAAGACTTTGAAACTGCAGACTTAAGAACAGCTGTAAAAGGTGACTTAACAATAGACGGTGAAGGTGTTGTTGATATTAGACGTGGAATAGAAGTAGGTCATATTTTTCAACTCGGTGATAAGTACACTAAGGCAATGAATGCAACAATTTTAGATAATAATGGAAAGACAATGTTTCCATTAATGGGTTGTTATGGAATTGGTGTAACTAGAGTTGTAGCAGCTGCAGTGGAACAACATCATGATGAAAAAGGTATTGTGTGGCCAATGTCGTTAGCACCTTATCATGTTTACTTTGCAGAGATTACAAAGTCTCCAGAGAATAAAGAATTAGCAAATAGCTTATACTCTGAACTTGTAGAAGCAGGCATAGAAGTTGTTTTCGATGACAGAAAAGCTGGGCCTGGATTTAAGTTTAAAGATGCAGACCTTTTAGGTTTACCTATTCAACTTGTATTTGGTGAACGTGATTTTAAAAAAGATGGAATGTTAGAAATTAGATTAAGAAAAACAGGCGAAAGTTTTAAAGTACTTCCAGGTGAAGTAGTTGAAAAAATTAAATCGTTAATTGAAGGTAATAAGTGAGTACATTTGATTTAATAGTAGGAATTCATAGTATTGCTGAGGCGATACTTTGTAGACCAGGTTCAGTAAGAAAGATTATAGCAACTCAGGATGGACTAAAAGAGTTTAGAAAGAAAACTCGTCTTGATAGAGAGCTTAAACAGTTTGATATTAAAACTGTAGGTCCTCATGAAGTACAAAAGATGGCAGAGCAGTTTTATAAAGAACTTGAAATGTCTTTTCAGAGAGTACCTTCTCAAATTTTTATGGTAGTTGACCCTGTAGAAACATATGATCTTGCTTGGCTTTATGAAGAAATTGAAAAGTCTGACAGATATAAAATTCTTTGTCTTGATCAGGTTACAGATGTTCATAATGCTGCTGCAATTATGAGAACTGCCGCTTTCTACGGTGTAAACTGTGTAGTCACTGGAGCTAAAGGTCATTTTGGAACAGGACCGTCTTTTGCTAGAATTGCTTCTGGTGCAATTGAGCATGTAGATATTGTTATTTGCTCTTCACTTCCAAAAGCGATTACAAAATTAATAGAAAAGAATGTAACTGTTATTGGCTTCTCCGAACATGCTAGTGGGAATGGAGAGGAGTTAAACCTTGAGGGTCATGTAGCTTTAGTTCTTGGAGCTGAAGATGTTGGTATGTCTAATGCTGTATCAAGAGTTGTAGAACACAGGGTTGCTATTGAGCCTTTGGGTAAAATTAAGTCTTTAAATGTATCGGTTGCAGCAGCAATTGCTATGGAGCGTTGGCTTAAATAATAAATATTTTATGAAAAAAAAATGAAAAAAAAGTAAAAAAAGTGTTGATTTTAAGAGAGGAACCTATTATAAATTCAATTCTCGAAACGATTTAAATCTTCGGATGATAATCAATATTTGTTAAAATAATACTTAACAAATTAAAATTTTGGGAATATGCTGGTTTAGCTCAGTTGGTAGAGCACCGGTTTTGTAAACCGGCGGTCGTAGGTTCAAATCCTATAACCAGCTCCATTTAAATGGCGAAATTGCCGAGTGGCCAAAGGCAACAGACTGTAAATCTGTCGGGTTATCCCTTCGATGGTTCGAATCCATCTTTCGCCACCATCTTCTTTCGTTATATAAGTGGATGGAAAAATTCATAATTATGCGGGCGTAACTCAGTTGGTAGAGTGTCAGCCTTCCAAGCTGAATGTCGCAAGTTCGAACCTTGTCGCCCGCTCCAAAAAAAGCCTATCTTCGGATAGGCTTTTTTTTTCCCTTTTTAAATAGCCTCTCTTAAAAATGATATGATTACTTCAGACCTTCTGGGAGAGGTAGAGATGTCTGATTTTAATCAGTTTGTATTTAAAATTTTTATGGCCCTATTTTTATTGTCTTCAAATCTAAATGGACAGGAGATATCAAAGCAGGACTTCATTAAGCTGGCTTCAACTTATATTGGGCAGTATGAATTGATCGAAAAGAATAATGACTTTTGTCGTTCCGGAGACTTAAGTTTTGTAGATAGCAAAATACCTAACAAGGGATTAGTTCTCTCAAATAAGTTATTTTTTGGACCATTTGAAAAAAGCGGAAAGGATACTAAAGAAGACGGTTATTGTACTATTAATGAAACATATCAATATTCTAAAAGTTTACTCAGACAGACAACTAAGGTTCATAAATGTGAGAAAGAGAATATTTCTGATGAAGGAATCTCAACACAAGAGCTACATTTTAGAGAAAATAAGATTATTTATAAAAGTGTAGAATCAAAAATAAACTGTACTTTTAAAAGAATTAATAATGGAGAAAAGAGGTGAGAGTCTTACTGTTTTCATTATTGTTAATTTTAAGTGTTAATACATTTGCTTTGAGCGATATCATTAGAATTGATAAAGTGAATGAAGTAGTTATCAAAAATACAAATGCCCCAGTCGCAGATTGTCATGATTGTAGAACCTCTACTCATGAGAGTTATGACTCTCTTCCATTAGCACATCGTAAAGATGGCGTTTACTTCAACGAGAAGTGTACAGGTTTTATTAAAAGAAATGGTGAAGAGGGTGAATGGGGAAAGCTGATAACTGACTATATCGACAAAAATGGTGGGGAAAACAGTACTTTCTTAGATGATGAAGTAAGAGGAATGACAGCACACCCTAGAACTTGTCCAAAATGGTACAGTCTAAATACAGAACAGAGAAAGAGGTTTTGGATATGGATGATGGCATCGATTGCACAGGTTGAATCTTCGTGTGATAAAGATCAAGTGAATATGGGAGCCGTTCCAAATAAGTCAGATCGGCCAAGAGGACTATTTCAGCTTAATACTCTCAGGAAGAATAGGCAGTGGAGAGGAGAAAATTGTAAATTCCCTTCAGGCGCGACTGAGACTGTAAAACCTAGAAATCAAATACTTTGTAGTATGGATATTATGAACGAACTATTAAAGGGAAAAGAGGGAAGGTATAAAGCAAGTGGACGAATTTTTCCAACCAATAGCTACTGGGAAAAGCTTAGGCCTGAACATAGTTATACAGGTGGGCCTATTGGTGAACTTGTTAGAAAATTCCCTCTTTGTCGTTAGCTAGTACATTTGACTTGACTCACATATGGCCAAATGGCTAGCATGTAAAAAATCGCTTGTGTGGCTCAGTGGTAGAGCACTTCCTTGGTAAGGAAGAGGNNAGGTCACGGGTTCAATTCCCGTCACAAGCTCCATGAATTCTAAGTAAATTTTTCAAAATAATTGTCGTTTTGTCAGAGCAGTTAGATAAGAGGTTTTTCTACCTTGGAGTTACTGTGAAGATATTTATAATTTCCTTCTTATTGTCATTTAGTGTTTTAGCCGAAAGTGAGTCATGTAAAGTGGCAACGGTGAAATATGAAGGTGCTTTAGAAACCTACCTAGATAATCAAACAGTTGTTGACCTTGGTCTTGAAGCATATGAAATATGTAAAGAAGATTTAGTTGTTGAGGAGCAGGCCATGGTAGAAGATACTAAAGAAGAGTGCTTTAGTGATGATACTTTATCTAATGCTTTAAAAGTTGATTGTGCCTTCAGGGCAGTCGAGTATTTCCTGTATTCTAAATTCGACTAAGAATAAAACTAACAAAACTTATCAAATAACACTCAAGTTCGTACCTTTTTTGTCGAAAAAGTCTTTAATTATTTGACGTTAGATAAGTAAGATTGTAAATCAATTGTTGATTATAGTGAAATGCGTTGGTATTTGGCCTGTTTTTAGTTGTGACGGAAGATTTTTTCTCTTGTCATGAACTCAATATTCGTCGATACTTTGTACTCATTTTTGATATTAAACATGATTCATATAACAAGCTTTTAAGGAGACTTAGTCATGGCAAAGGAATCTTTTGACAGA
>DFBJ01000013.1:741098-911159 GCA_002366565.1 Bacteriovoracaceae bacterium UBA3083 | reverse complement strand
ACTGGGTATTCTTGTTTTTTCCGGGTTTGCTGTGGGCCTTGGATTTGCCTGGCTCCCTAAGAACGTCAATTGGAGTCAACTACTTGGAGTAGCGTTTGCCTGCGGGATCGGTTTCACCATGAGCCTGTTTATCGCAGGGCTGGCTTTCGAGCACGGCAGTGGTGATTACTTTAGCGGGGATCGTTTAGGCATTCTGGTTGGTTCTATCCTGTCAGCACTGGTCGCTTATGCACTGCTTCACTTTAGCTTGCCGAAATCTGCTCGCAGCGTAGGAAGGTCTGAAAAGGGGCAGTAATTTTCCGTTCCCCAGACGTATGTGTACTTCTGGAATGCCGCAACTCAAGACCTTCCACGTTCGCTCGGTTTTCGGAATGTTGAAGGCCTGTATGTTTTGTTGGATTTTTAGTAGGCGCCTTGTGAGTACGTTAGCTCATAGCTGTGAGAATAGACTTCAAATATTAGGCCAAATGGATCTTCTACATAGACCATTCTGTATGGCTTTTCTCCAGGGTAATAAAAGCGCGGTTTTTCCATACGTCTCTTACCTCCGGCCTTTTCAATCTTTTCTGCTAGCTCTTCTAGATTAGGGTCTTGAACACAGAAGTGAAAAATACCAGTTTTCCAATACTCAAAATTATCTTTTGGATTTTCTTGATTTTTAAATTCAAAGAGTTCAACACCAATTCTGTCGCCTGTAGATAGATGGGCAATTTTAAATTTCTCCCAATTTGGACCAAAAACATCAGTACACATGAGACCAATTGCTGAGTCATCTTCAGTCACAATTGAAGGCTCCATAATTACGTACCAACCAAGGACCTCTGTGTAGAATTTTACAGCGGCTTCAACGTCTGGGACAGATATTCCAATATGAGAAAAGCTTCTAGGGTAAGTTGATTCAGTCATTTTAACCTCTATTTTAATTTGCTTAGGATTTATTTCCTTTTTTATAAGTATAGGTTTAAACGGTATAAATAAAAAATTATCATATATTATAGAAATCATAATTTTATGTTATGATTGGTTCGGGAGATTTAAGAGAGTATGTTAAATAATCAGTGGTTAAGTACATTTAAAACACTTGTTGAATTAGGGCACTTTACTCAGACTGCTGAGAAGCTATTTATGACTCAGCCTGGAGTAAGCCAACATATTAAAAAGCTTGAAAACTCTTTTGGTTGTAACTTAATTAAGAAAATAGGGAAGAGTTTCGAACTAACTGAGGAAGGAAAACTTGTCTACGAGTACTCCAAAAAATTATTTAAAGATGAACTTTCTTTATTAGAGAGTCTAAAAACAGATGATCCCTTTGGTGGTGAATGTTACTTATCTTGTTCAGGTTCTATGGCGCTCAAAATCTATAGTCCTATTCTAGATCTACAGAATAAGTATTCTAATCTTATTATCCAACTAGAGGCAGCTCCTAATGATAAGATTTTAAAAGATATTGAAAAAGGAAGTATAGACTTAGGTATTGTTACAGATACTCCAAGTCGAAATATATTTGATTATAAAAAAATTGGTAGTGAACCCTTGCTTCTGATACTTCCTAAGCGCTATAAAGGAAAGATTATTACAGCTGACCTTCTTAGAGAGTGCGGTTTAGTTAGTCATCCTGATGCAAAAATGTATCTTTCTCTTTATTTAGAGCAAGTTGATAATTCAAGTTTAAAAAATATAGATATTGAGTCTATTCCTATTGTTAGCTATGTAAATCAACTAGCTCAAATACCACTTCCTGTTTCAAAAGGAATTGGATTTACAATACTTCCCCTGTCCGCAATAGAAAGCTTTGGGAAAAAAGGCTCTTATCTTATAGATACACCTGAAAAAATTGTTGCTGAGAATCTGTACTTAGTTCAAAAGAAAAGACGGATTCTTCCGGCTAGATATAAAACATTAGAGACCACTATCAGAGCTACTCTAAAGTAGAGAGTATTAGTCAGCTTTCCTTCTAAGTTAGACTTTTGTTAAAGTTTATATATTTAACTAACCATTGAAATGAAATAGTGAAATAATTCTCCATAACTTAATTCAGGAGAAAATCATTGAAACTAATAGGATCAACAACATCACCATATGTTAGAAAAATTAGGCTATTACTTGAGGGCCAAGATTATGAGTTTGAAACTCTTCAAGCCCTCTCTCCTGAAGGTGTAAAGACTCTTAAATCCTATGGACCATTAATGAGAGTTCCTATTCTAATTGTAGAAGACCAAAAGATTTTTGACTCTACTATAATTGCAGAATACCTTTTAGAGAAAAAAGGGATCACTCTTTCATTGCAAGAGAAGCTTAACTTAAAATTGATTGATGAAGTATGTGATACTTGTATTGAGCTATTCAAGCAAAAGGTTTGGAACATTGATACAGAATGGAAAGATAAGCGTTCAGTAAAACTTCTTGATCGATTATTCTCTACTCTAGATGTTTTTGAAGGATCTGTTGATCAATTGAGTGATATGGAGAGTGACTGGTTATATTGCTCTCTCGATTGGTTAACGTTCAGAGATATAATGGATTGGCAGTCTCGTTATCCAAAGCTTGAATCTTTCTATCTGACTAGTCAAAAGCTAGAGAAGTATAAAAGCACGGCTATTCCTAGATAGTTATGAAATAAAGAAACTTTCTTGCCCAAAATCTTAAGAAGGTTTTGGGTATCAGTTCATTATTAATATATAATATATGAATCGTAATATATTGACTCATTTTATATAAGTAGTGTGAAAGGAAAGCTTATGCCATATATCTTATCTCCCATAATTAATGAAGATGTTCAGGGACTATGGGGAGAAGGAGCAGCATATAGTAGAGAGTCTATCTACTCTATATCCCCAGGAAATATTCCTCCAGTTAATTACGAAAAGCATATCTTTAATAGCCATAGCCTCACTCACGTTGAGGCTCCAAAGCATGTATTAAGTGAAGGGAAAACTGTAGATCAATTCTTTGAATCAAATTACTTCTTTGGAAGCTGTACTGTTGTAAGACTTAAGGGGAATAATTATAAAGAAATAGGGGATGGTATTTTTCACTGGGAAGTTAGTTTAGAAGAGTTGAAGAATTCTCTTAATGGAAAAAAAACAAAGAAGCTTCTGTTAACATCTGACTATTATCCAACTAATGATAGTGGGTTTCATGATCCTAATTATGTCTTAACTCTAGAGGAAAGAGCTGCTAAATGGCTTATAAAAAATCCTCTCTTTAACTTATACGGTACAAGCTGGAAGAGCTCTGATTTTTCTCCAGGAAGTTTAGAGAGGCCGATACATAAGACTTTATTCAAACAGGCCGTAATTACTGAATGCTTAGATTTAAAACTAGTTCCAGAAGGTGACTACTTTATTGTTGCTTATCCTCTTAGAATTAAAAATTCTAGTGAGTCTCCAGTTACTCCTGTCTTGTTTACTTATGAAGAGCTTAAAGATTGTTTTTAATATAGTTATTATATAAAAGAGTAAATAACCTTTAGTCATTCCAATGATCTAGAGGATTAAGTTCTTGAAGTTAACTAAAATTCGTATTTGTCTAACTTTGATAGATTCAGACATTTTATATTAATCCGATAATTCTTTATAAAAACAATAAGTAAAACGAGGATTCTAAATGTTTGGTTTGTTAAAAAAAGGTATTTTTTTTAAGATTTCTGTCGCCTTTCTAGTTACACCTATCATAATGATTATTTTAGTAATCGTCGGAATATCCCAAGTAAATGATATAAAGCATAGTTTAGAAACTATAAATGAAGTCACTTCAGTTAAACAAAGGTATGCAATAAACTTTAGAGGAAGTGTTCATGATCGTGCAATTGCTCTAAGAGACGTAGTACTTTTTAAAAAGAAAGAAAATGTTGATGGTGCTCTTAAAAGTATTAAGGATCTAGATGATTTCTATCAAGAGTCAGCTGTAAAAATGAATAAAATATTTGATACTCAAGTAGTTACAAGTGAAGAAAAGCAACTTCTTGAAAAAATTAAAGATAGTGAAAGACGTACAATGCCACTAATTACTTCAACTATAGATCTTAAAAATAGTAATGATACTCAAAATATACATGACACGCTAATGATGAAGGCCGCACCAGAGTTTACTTTATGGTTAAAGAGAATTAATGACTTCATAAATTATCAAGAAGTGATCAATCAAAAAGATACTGCTAAAGCGATGAGTATTGCGAATAGTTTTTCTTTTGTTATGCAGATGTTAACGGGGATCAGTCTTATCCTTGCTGGTGCACTTGGATTCTATATTTCGAGATCTACATCAGTACCGTTAAACAATGTAACAGATAAGCTTAACTTTTCTTCTCATGAAGTAGCAACTCTTTCAGAGGATATATCAAATTCCAGTGATTCATTATCAAAAGGATCTCTTCATCAAGCAGAATCTATTGGTGAAATTAATCATGCTGTCGAACAAATGATAGTCACTGTAAACGAAAATATGAATAATTCTACGGATACAGCTAGTGTTGCAAATGAAGGTAGAGAAGCAGCTTTAAATGGTAAAGAGATAATACAGGATATGATTAAGTCAATTTCAGAAATTAACGATAGCAATAATCAAGTCTTATCTCAGGTTAATGAAGGTAATGAAGAAATACGAAAAATTGTTGATGTGATAAATGAAATTAGTGAAAAGGCTAGAGTTATAAATGATATAGTTTTTCAAACAAAGTTGCTCTCTTTTAATGCTTCTGTTGAAGCGGCCAGAGCTGGAGAGCATGGTAAGGGGTTTTCTGTTGTTGCTGAAGAGATTGGAAATCTTGCTGAAGTTAGTGGTAAAACTGCTCTTGAAATTTCAGATATCCTAGAAAGCTCTATAGATAAAGTGGATACAATTGTAAATCAATCAACCTCTAAGGTAGAGGTATTAGTAAAAGAGGCAAAGGATAAAGTTACTGTTGCTAATAATGTGTCTGAAGAGTGTTCAAATGTTCTTGATGAAATTGTAAGTAAGATCACTCTTGTGACTACTGCCTCAAACAATATTTCAGTCGCTTCAAGAAATCAAAAGGAAGGTTTCTCTGAAATAGCCACAAATATATCAGGAATGAGTCAAATCATTAAAGAGAATGCTGAATCATTCGAACAAAATACAAAGATAATTGAATCATTAAATAAGCAATCATTTGAATTAAGAGAAGCTTACGACTCTCTTTCAAAATTAATAGGGGCTAGTTAACTCCATATTTACTTATTCATTTAGTGTTATGTAAGTGTTTATAATCACTCTGTTTTGTGGGCGAGAGAAGGTTTGTTCTGTTACCCATGCGAACCTTTTTCCGTTAGCCTCAGTGTTTTAAATAAAATTCTTATATCTGTTAAATTTAAGACGATAAGCTGTTATGGTTAAAGTTTATCTTATCGTAATTTTTTATTCACTTTTATCAAGCATTGTAAATGCGAGTGAGAGTGTAGATAGCATATTATTAGAATATGGTGAAAACAAAGTTCGCTGTAACCGTGTTGCTGGCAAGAAAGACAATCCCATTGCTTATAAATGCCCTTTTATGATCTGTGATCAAGTTGAAGTTAATGAAAATAAATATACTCCTATTGTTATGAATGAATATATAAAAGGAGATGATAGTTTTGTAAATAGAGTCGATTTTGTTGGAGATGGTCTGATTGTTTTCCCTTTTGATTATAGTAATAATAAAAATCTTATTACTCCACCAAGAGAACATCGAAATATTCGATATCAAACTGAGCCAAAAGATGTATTATCTCAAGAGGTTCAAGATTCTCTTCTCGCTGATAGAGTGAGGTTTGGTGAAGAACTCATGCAGAAGGGACGAGAGAGTGCATGTGATTCAAAAGATTTAAAAAAACTTTTAATCTCTCGTGATAATCACTTAAAAAAATTTCAACAAAGAAGAGCAATAATGGCCGTTAAGTCGGTTGTAGAAGGGCTTGATCTTTTGGGTGAAGAGATTATAACTCTTCAGGCTGATGATTGTTATAAAAGTCCACACTCTAGAATTGATTCAATTGAGAGAGATCTGAATAAAATTTTAAAAGATGAAATTGAAGAAGGAAAAATTCTAACAGAAGACAATGTTCAAAAGATTTTTCAAGAAGTCAAAAATATGGAGGATTTAGATTTTAGTTTTGAAAAATCAATAAGTGGTTGCGAAGCTAGAGCTCATATTATTGCAGACCGATTAGCTAAAAGAGGAATTTATGTTGGAAAGGTTTGGCTACATGGAGAACGTCTATTTCCTAATGAAAAAAGAGAAGAATTTCCAGATGCAGGTTGGTCATTTCATGTCGCTCCTTTTGTTGTTGTGAAAATGAAAGATGGAACTTATGAGAGATATGTCTTAGATCCTTCAAGTACAGACGAAGCAGTAAGTGTTTCTGAATTTGAAGAAAATATTAGGCCAATTCAGTATGGACTACCAATTTTAACTCCTTCGGATGTTACTCCAGTAAATTATTTAAGCTGGCCTTTGTTATTGGTTAGTTTTACCAATAAAGATACTTACATAATAAGAAATTATAGAGATATTCCAAAGGATCAGCAGATGGATGTGGCCCACCAAACATTAAGAGATTTATCTAAAGAACCTCCAACTTTCGACTATTCCAAGATGATAATTCAAGATTAAAGAGTTCAAAATACAGCCCATATTATAAGTGAAAGAATCAAAAATAAAAAAATCCCTATATTGAAATAGAGAGGAACAAAAGTTCAAGTACTAGATGGTAACTGGTGGTCCATTGAGCCGCCTAGGAGAACTTTCTTCCTCACTCGTAAGCTCTCAATATAATTCTGGTTTTTCTTTGATTTGGTTATGTTCCTCAGTCATATTGATCTACATATATTGAAGTTATTGAATGTGTTTTTGATAACTTGGAAGCATAGAGGAAGTTCGTGAGGAAACAGTTTAGGTTATGGTTATGGATTTAGAGTTTGCTGAATTTTGCATTACCCAGAGCTTGAGATAGTACTACTTTCTGAGTTGACCAATGGCTTCCTCCATAGACAATCATAACGTTATCGAACTTCATAAGAGCTTTCTCAATTACTGTAATAGTAAATTGATCTCTTAGTATACATATAGCTGATGAGACTCTTTGAGTGAGTAGCTTGCCTGACTGATAGGGTGCGCAGGTCTCTGGCGCAATTTGGGATGTTGAAAACACCTCAAAGTTATTTTTTTGAAACCATTTATGAAATTGATCGAATGTGTATACGTTATTTAAATTTATATTTTTTATTTTTTCTTGAATATATTCTTTAAAATAATCTTCAATAACGAGGCTCTCAAGTGAGCTGGCTTCTTTTGCTTGAAATATTTGCTGTGTATATGAGTAGAATAGATAATCTTCCGTTATAAAGCCTTGCTTAAGAAGCTCACTGTGTATGTACTCTTTTTCCGGTTCACCACCAATAAATGCTATATCTGTAGCTACACATGTCTTAAGAGTAAAGGCCGTTTCAAAACCGTCATACTTGCCGTTATTACCTTGTAAAGATGCCCACTTCTTTACAGGTTCAGGAGAGAAACCTAAAGAGTTAGAAATGCCTTCAACTATAACCAATTCGATTTGTTCTTCATTAATAGTTTTTCTAATAAGTTTGAATGTCTTAGAGTTTTCATCTGTAGAATGAAGTGCTGCTATATAATGTAGGGATTTCCCTTTTTCTTTATAGGCTGCAAGATATGGATACTCGTATGGTTCTTCATTACTCAGTTTATCTGACCAAGGGAGAACTAATGATTTATCAAGACTGAATTGCATATACTCTCTTCGGAATCTGAATGATATTCTTGATTTTAGAAATAAAAAAGCCTACTCCGAAGAATAGGCTTTTTTCATAACTTAGTGGGCAATAGTTCACCCAAAAAGTAACTGGTGGTCCATTCAGTTGCTTACGCGAACTTTACTTCCTCAGTCCTATGTCTCTAATATAATTCTGCTTTTTCTTGGATTCGGTTACTTTCCTCGGTCATATTTGTCTGATTACTTTGAGTTGTTGAAATGAGTTTTCAACAAGTTATAAACTTGGAATAATGGAGTGAGGAAATAACTTAGGTTATGGTTATGGTTATGGTTATGGTTATGGAGGAAAAATGTCTTTTAAAGTCTTAGTATTAGCACTGTTACCAGTAATTAGTTTTGGAAACGAAATTAATGAAACTTTGAATAAAGCAAGAGCAATAAAAGTTAAGAAGGGCGAAACAAAGGGTTTTGTTCTAACTAACGTTAAGTCAGGAAGTATCTTTGAGAAGCTTGGTCTTCGATCAAATGATAAAATTGTTAAAGTTAATGGTAAAAAAGTAGAAGACTTAAATGATGTTATGAGTGCCATGAGTAAAGTTGAGAGTATAACAGTTAATCGTAGTGGAAAAGAGGAAACTCTGAATTATAAATAAAACTGTATTCGCTAAAAATAAACTTAGAAAATAAGAAAGTTCGCTTATTGGAAAACCTTTAGGCACAAAAAAGCCCCCTAAAAAGGAGGCTTTTCAAACATTGAGGAAGATTAGTTCGTTCAATGTAAAATGGTGGAGCATACAAGATTTGAACTTGTGACCACCCGGTTATGAGCCGGGGGCTCTAACCAACTGAGCTAATGCTCCTCAAATTGGTTGTTTAGCTTTATAATATAAGTCGAAGATTCTATAATGTAAATTCTGAAAATAGCCAAAAAGGATGACGATGAGCGCTAAAATATCTTTCGATAAATATTGTGGAACTGGAAATGACTTTATTGTCCTAGATAATAGAACAAATTCATTTGACCCGAAAGACTCAAACCTCTGGCAAAGACTCTGTGATAGACGCTTTGGAATAGGGGCAGACGGCGTACTCTTCTTTAATAATAGCGATGAATATGACTTTGAAATGGTCTATTTAAATGCTGATGGAGGAGAAGTCGGAATGTGTGGCAATGGAGCAAGAGCTCTCACGAGCTTCGCTAAGAAAATTCAATTTGATAAGACTAGCTTCACTTTCAAAACTAGAGACGGCATCTACACAAGTGAAGTTCTTAAAGACGGCGAAATAAAGCTTGAAATGACTCAGTTAGAAGAAATTAGAGCAATTGATGTGTCAGATATTTTAAAGAGTTCAAATTCTTTCTATATGAATACAGGAGTTCCCCACAGTGTTTACTTCTTAGACTCTGTTAATGATATTCCTCTTGATGAGTGGGGAGCTAAGGTTCGCTACGATAGTAGGTTTTCAGAAGGGTGCAATGCTAATTTTGTAGAAATTGTAAGTGATGGTAAGCTCAAAGTTAGAACATATGAAAGAGGTGTTGAAGGGGAGACCCTGGCCTGTGGAACTGGTGCTGTAGCTAGTGCTTGGGCCTATAGAGAATTATATAAGTCTATAGATTCGATAGATATTAAAGTTCCTGGTGGAGAATTAAGAATTCTCTTTGAAGATGGAAAAGTATTTCTATGTGGAAAAGCTGAGAAAATATTCTCAGGAGTTTTTGAACTTTAAAAAACTTTCTATATTTTTTAAAACATTAGAGAAGTAATTTCCAAAAATAAGCCAGCCCATTAGAAGCCCTGATGTGTTGGCCATCATATCTAAAAACTCAAATGATCTATATCCTGTCATTAACTGTAGAAACTCAATAAGTACTCCCATTAAGACAAAGATTATAAACGCTACTTTGTAAGATGATTTATTAAGAATCTGACAGAAATAGCTCATCATAATGAAGTATGCAGTAAAGTGAATGATCTTATCTATATGTGGGAAAGATGGGATAGTCCCAGTTGAGCGTCTAAGACACAGGTAGAAAATCACTACAATGTAGATGAAGCCTATTAATAACCATAATTTTCGTAGTTTTAGCTCTTTCATCGTTTATATTTTTGAGTTTTTAACATTTTGATAATAAACTAGCTCTATGCAAAATAAAAGTTATCTAAAGGTTTTTCTTAGCTCTATTCTCTTCATGATCTGTTTATCAGCTCAGGCCACTATAGTACTAAATCTTGGGATCATACATAAAAAGGCCCTTAATGCTAATGAAGGTCATATTCTCGTAAGTGAAGTTCATGAGATCAAAGAGCTTGAAAATGGAGAGAGCTTTTTTGTTACCATGAAAAATGGAGTAGGCGTTGAGTTTAAGGCCTTCTTTGTTCAGAACTTAAATGACTATGGACCAAGTCCTTTGATTGCATTAACTGGGAAGATATATAATTCACAAGGCAGTATATTAAAAAGTATTACTGAAAATGATTTTACAATCCCTCTTGATTCAGAAAAAGTACTCGTTTTTGATGATAAGTCAGGGCAAGTCGTTATAATAAAAATTGTTCCAACTCTACTCTAATGAAAGATCGCGTCGATAAAATTCTAGTTACATTAAATATGGCATCAACTAGGTCTCAGGCAACTCAACTTGTAAAAGAGGGAGTTGTTTTCTACAAGAATATTCAAGTTAAGAAGTCTTCATTTTTAGTAGATGGAGAAGGGCTTGAAGTTAGAAAAGAGACTTTATTTGTAGGTAGAGGCGCACATAAAATTGAAGGTGCTCTTAAGTATTTCAATATTGACCCAACAGGTATGGTGGTTGCTGATGTTGGAGCATCAACAGGTGGCTTCACTGATTATATTTTAAAGAATGGAGCAAGTAAGGTTTATGCTATCGATGTAGGACATGGGCAGCTTGCGGCATCTCTACGAGAAGACTCTCGAGTCATTAATATGGAAGGGATAAATATAAGACACGAGCTTGAGTTAGAAGAGCACGTAGATTTAGCAGTCGTAGATCTATCTTATATTTCCCTAAAACTAACTCTTGATACAATTATTTCACTCATTAAAGAAGACGGTAAAGCAGTTGTTTTAGTGAAGCCTCAATTTGAAGTTGGTAAAGAAAATATTGGAAAGGGTGGAATTGTAAAAGATGAGAAAGCAAAGCTAGCTTCATTAGAGTCTTTATATGACTGGTGTGAGGAGAAAGGCTATGCAATTAAGAATGCAACAATATCTCCTATTAAAGGTAAGACTGGAAATACAGAGTATTTCTTCTACTTTGATAAGACTTTAGATAAGCATCATTTTAGAAGAGATGATTTAGCAAAAATTTAAGGAATATTATGAAAAAAGTATGTGTATTTTGTGGCTCAAGCGCTGGAAATGGTGAAAGTTATAAGTCTATGGCAAAAGAAATGGGCTCAGTTATAACTAATAATAATATGGGTCTAGTATATGGTGGAGCTTCTATTGGTGTAATGGGGACTATGGCCGATGAAGTTCTTGAAGCAGACGGAGAGGTTTGGGGCGTTATGCCTAAATCACTAGTGGACTGGGAAGTCGCACATCCAAAGCTAACAAAGTTTGAAGTGGTTGACTCGATGCACACGAGAAAGCAGCTAATGTATGATTGGTCTGATGCTTTTGTTGCAATGCCTGGTGGTTTTGGAACACTTGATGAACTATGCGAAATTCTTACTTGGGCACAGCTAAAGTACCATCAGAAGCCATGTTTCTTATTAAACTTTAATGGCTTTTTCGACAACTTAGTTAAGCATTTTGAGCATATCAACAAAGAAGGTTTTCTTTCTGATGAGCATTTAGGATTAATAACGGTTGTTGATACTTTTGAAGAGTTAGAAAAGTCACTTAAAAGTTGCTTAGTCTAGGTGCGTAATAATTGCCAATAGTTGTGTGATAATATATACTTTCATCACTTATCAAACCATTTTGAAACATAATTAAGTCTGGAGATCGCATGACTAGGTTGGTGACTTTCGCCGTAGTTTTAATTGCAATAATCGTAGCATCTAATCTTGAAACTTTTAAATCAGAAAAAGTGTCTAATGAACCTTTTGATTTAAAGAAACAAGAGCTTGCTCACGCTAATCATTTACAAACTCTTAAAGAGTTAGAAGAGAAGCGTCTTGCCCTTTTAAATCCTGTAAAAGAAGTTGAAGAAGAAGTTGAAGGGCCGCTTGTTGTTCTTGATACTCCACAACTTGTTCACGGAAGTGAAGTTTATAAGACTTGTGTTGTTTGCCACGGTAGAAAAGGTGAAGGTAAGAAGTCTCAGAAAGCTCCACAGATTGGTGGTCAGCTTGACTGGTACATTGAAAAACAATTAACTGATATGAAGTCTGGAGCGAGAGTAAATAAAGTGATGGCTCCATACTTAAAAAAATTAGAAGCTCAAGACTTTAAAGATCTTGCTGCTTATATTTCTAAACTCCCATGGAGTGAAAGAAAGTAAAAACTCAGCGGCTTTATTGGCCGCTTTTTTTTGGTCTAAATTATGCCTATCTATAAATTTGATTCAATCACTCCTTCTATTGCTAATGAAACTTTTATCGCACCTTCTGCTGATATTATTGGAAAAGTGTGGATTGGAAATAAATCAAGTGTTTGGTTTAGAACAGTTGTTAGAGGGGATGTTCAAGAGATTCATATTGGAGAGTCTACGAATATCCAAGATCTATCTATGCTTCATGTAACTGAAGAGCTCCCTTTGATTATTGGAAATGGAGTTAGTGTTGGGCACAGTGTGACTCTTCACGCTTGTACTATTGAGGATAATTGCTTAATTGGAATGGGCTCTACAATTCTTGATGGCGCAGTTATAGGAAAGAATTCTCTAGTTGCTGCAGGCTCAACTGTTCCTCCTGGAAAAAAGTATCCAGAGGGAAGTTTTATAATAGGCAGTCCGGCCGTAGTAAAAAGAAAGTTAACAGAAGATGAATTAGAGCTATATGGACAGCATTTTAAGAGCTATGAAAAATATTCGAAGCAGTTCTTAGATAGTGACTGCTTCGAAAAAATATCTGACTAGTAATCGTTTTGGTGAAATTTAAATCTTATGTTTTCTAGAACTCTACGACTATTTCCTAAGTCATAAGGAATGCCTCTTAGTTGAGCTCTAATATGAATTTGTTTTACATTTGTGAAGTAAAACTCAATATCAGTAATCAACTTCCCATACAGGGTTTGAGTAGCATAAATATAATTATCCGTACTATTAACAATGTTGATATCTTGTTCTTTTAAAACGATTTTCATAATCTTTTCAAATGCAATTTCTTTATTTGAAATGATTTTAATTGGCTCAATAAACTGATTCTCATCAGTATTTGATTTTAACGAGTTTACACAATTTTTTTCATAGCATTCTTTAAGAGAGAAACCACTTACTTCACCCATTTTTCGTACAGAAACTCCTCTATCTTTTGGTGGGGTATTATCAATACATGAAGTAGCAAATAGTGTTGTTACTAGTAATAGAATTATCTTTCTCATTCTTATTCCTTAATCTCTTGAGCAATAACATACGGCTGAATAATAATAAATTTAAATCCAAGTTCAGGATTTTCTTCATAGGATTGAACCATTTGTTCAGTTGGACGAAGTAGTTTCTCTGAAGATAGCCAGGCCTTTACATTTTCTACATCATCTTCAGCAACAGCTGCTGCAACTTCAACAAGGTCTAACTCAAGATCTACAATGAGAAGAGCTTCTCGTTTATTATGCTCCTCAAGTAGAGGCCAAGTAACTTTTTCAATTTCATTTTTCAATTTTTCTTTTAAATTTTCCATTTGTTAAGAGTACTCCATTGCTAGGCTTCACGCAAAGCTAGTGATAATTTTCTCTTCATCACCAGTAAGTGAAAGATATAGTTTGTTAGTATATTCAACTATCTCATCTTTAGTAATAGCTTCATTTATATAAATAGGCTCACCGTAGTGAATAATAATCTTTGTGAAAGGCCTAGGAAATCTAAATTGATCCCAGGATCTTTTAAAGGTCCAATATTTTTTAGGAGTAACTGTTAGTGGTATTATAGGAACTCCTGATTTCTTAGCCATCTCGAAAACACCTGGCTTTATATTATAAAGTGGTCCTCTTGGCCCATCAACTGCAACAGCACTTGGAATACCAAGCTTAAGTGAACGTATTGAGTTTATAAGAGCTTTGACTCCTCCTTTAGAAGAGCTGCCCCTTATTGGTTCATGACCGAAGTACTCACAAACTTTAGCGACGTATTCTCCATCTTTAGAAGGGCTAATAATCATTGAATATTTTCTATCTAAGTGAGCAAGGATTGAGGCCAGAATATTTTGATGCCAAATTGCTAGTATATAAGACCTAGATAACTTTTCTTGCTGCAATAGAATTTCTGTATTTTGATATTCAAAACGATAGGTACACTTAACGATCTTAAGTAAAAGAAATATTAAATAACCAGCGATATTTTGCATAAGTTCCTTATATTATTAACTTTAATTATCACTCGAATTTGATGGATTGTCATGTCTTTGCAAACTTATTCTCGAGAGCTTGTACTCTATTAAAATAGAATCTAGAATTTATAAATTAATTTTTAAGGAGATAATAATGAAGAAAATTATGACATTAATTTTAGCATTAAGTACTTTTTCAGTATTTGCAGCAAGTAAGAACTTATCAGTAGATACTTCTGCTTCTACACTTGATTGGAAAGCAACAAAAGTTACTGGTGCACATAATGGTAAAGTAGGGATTAAGTCTGGTAACCTAAAGTTTGAAGGTGATGATTTAGTTGGTGGTGAGTTTATTATTGATATGACTTCTATTACTTGTGAAGATATCGGTAGAGAAAAAGCCAACAAGAAATTTGTTAATCATTTAAATAGTGATGATTTCTTTTCAACTTCTAAATTTAAAACTGCAAAGCTAGTAATTAAGTCTTCTAGACTTGGTAAGGGTGGACACTATGATGTTGAAGGTGATCTAACTATTAAAGGAATTACTAAGCCAGTTATGTTTAAAGCAAATGTTGATAGCAAAGGAAAAACTGCAACAGCGACTGCAGATATCAAATTTGATAGAACTGATTATAATATTAAGTATAAGTCGGGATCATTCTTTAAAGATCTTGGTGATAAGTTAATTCACGATGATGTGAACTTAACTGTAAAGCTTAGCGCAAAATAATTTATACGGCCTACACTTTAGTGTGGGCCATATCATCTTCAATTGATTTTTCAGCGTCCTCTTTATTTAGACCAATATTCAAATAATATTCCATACCAAGCTCAGCTGCATTTTCTTGATTATTCTTGAGGGCATCGTAGTATTTAACCTCTAGGCCATTGGTTTTAACTTCTCTCTTTCTATAGAAAGGGTAGAGAGCAAAAGTGATAATCATCACTGCTAACATACTAAAAACTATATCTTTGATACCCATATTCACTAAAACCTTGTAACTCTTTAATAATATTGAAGCCTTATTATCTATAATATCTTCATTTCAATCAATATTAGTTAACATATCATTATTATTCAGATAAATCTCTTTGATGAATGAAAAAGCAGAAAAATTATATACTCAACTTATAAGTGATAAGGGACTCCCAGGCAATGAGGAGAGAAGATCTGTCCTCAATGAGAATATGGAAAATCTCTTAAGTAGAGATATAAATTGTTTTTCATGTACAGGCCTTTGCTGCACATTTGTTTCAAACTCAATGCAAACTGATCCAATTCAAACTCTAGAGCTATACACGTTCTTAAATAAGAATGAGAGATGGAATGAGGATCTAATTTCTGATCTTAATGAAGTGATTAGAAATAATAGACTCGACTACGAAATCCAAACAGGCCTTGGAAGTACTTTTAGAAGAACTTATACATGTCCATTCTTTAATAGAGGACCTAAGGGTTGTTCTATAGATCCCGAGTGGAAACCATTTGGTTGCTTAGGCTTTAATGCTAGATCTCCTGGAGCAAGCGAGGGGAGTGACTGTACATCTGATATGGAACTTCTTGAAAGAAGAGAAGACCTATATGAAGAAAAAGAAGAGATCTCAAATAATTATTTAAAAGAGTATTTAGGACTAGATTGGGATAAGTTACCAATGCCAGTAGCGTTACTAAGATTAGATGAAAAAATAAAATCATTATAAAAAGTGAAAGGAAGTAAGAATGTTAAATTATGTAGACGGGTTTGTAGCTCCAGTACCAAGTAAAAATATAGACGCATATAAAGCGATATCTGAAAGAGCGGGGAAAATTTGGATGGAGTATGGTGCTCTTTCTTATGTTGAAAGTGTATCTGATGATGTTGGCTCAGGTGAAGAAACTTCTTTTCCTCAAAGCGTAAACCTTGAAAAAGGTGAGATCGTAGTATTTTCTTGGATTACTTATAAATCGAGAGAACATAGAGATGAAGTTCTTGAGAAAGTAATGAGCGATCCTAGAATGACGGAAATGGAGAATGAAGATATGCCATTTGATGGAAAGAGAATGATGTGGGGTGGATTTAAAAAACTTGTGAACTTTGAAAAAGAAGACGCATAGTTAAATATCCCCTCTCTTAAGCCAGCTCATGATTCTATGTGTAGTTGGTTTAAGATATTCATGACTCTATAAATTCCTTTCGTAATATAAATAAAAAAAGACAGACGGTTTCAATCGAGTATATTTCAAAAAGCTTAATTCATTTTTTATTTAAAGTGACGATAAGTATCTAAATTAATTTAAAAGAATAGGGAATATGAGTAAAATAGAGAAGAGATTTACTCGAGATGTCTTTAGACAAAATGAAGAGAATTTAGACAATAGAAAAAAGATAAGTGTACTTGAAAGAAAAATAGTATCAGAGTTTCACAATAAGATTACAGAAGACATAAAATTACATAAATATTTATTAAAACTAAAAAGAAAGATTAACTATGGACGATAATGTAAATCAATTTTCAAAATATACTATTCTACCTCTATTACTATTCGTAATAATTTTCTTAGGAAGTGGAATCTATTTTAAGGCAATAGGGGTTGATTATGCTTTTTATCAAGTTCCTGCTCCCATTGCGATAATTCCAGCAATAGTCTTAGCATTCCTTTTAAATAGGGGTCCTGTTAGCTCGGGAGTAGAAACCTTTGTTAGAGGAATCGGGCATAATAATATTATTACAATGTGTTTGATCTATTTACTAGCTGGAGCATTTTCTAGTGTTGCAAGTGCAAGTGGTGGAGTTGATGCTGTTGTAAATGCAGGACTATCATTAATACCTTCTGCATTCTTACTTCCTGGTATTTTTATTATCTCTGGAGTCGTGGCAACTGCAATGGGGACTTCTATGGGAACTATTGGAGCAATTGCGCCAATTGCCTACGCAGTATCTGTAAAGGCCGGAATTGATGTGACTGTAATGGCGGGAGCTGTTCTTTCTGGTGCAATGTTTGGTGATAATCTCTCTATTATTTCAGATACAACGATTGCGGCAACGAGGTCTCAAGGTTGTAATATGAGAGATAAGTTCAAAGAAAATTTTAATATGTCTATTGTTGCAGCTGTTATAACGATGGCCGTTTTAATTTTTCTAGCTCCAACTCCTCAAGCCCTTGAGGTTAAGAACTATGACTCACTATTGGTTATTCCTTATTTCTTTATCCTAGTATTAGCAATTCTGGGAGTGAATGTATTTGTTGTTCTTTTTTCAGGTATTTTACTTGCTGGTGGAATTGGAATGCTTGGTGACTATACATTTCTAGCTTTTACTAAAGATATTTATAAAGGCTTTAGTAGTATGCAGGAAATATTTCTTCTCTCATTACTCATTGGAGGACTCTCGGAGTTCATAAAAGTAGGCGGAGGACTTGAAGTCATATCAAGAGCAATTCAAAAGATTACAAAAAATGTTGGAAAATGGAATCAATATATTGCAGATCAATTAGGGATTTCTCTACTCGTTTCCCTTACTAATCTATGTGTTGCAAATAATACAGTCTCTATTATTGTTGTCGGACCTATTGCTAAGAAACTTGCAATTGCTGGTGAGATATCAGGGAAGCGCTCAGCGAGTTTATTAGATATATTCTCTTGTATTACACAAGGATTATTACCATATGGAGCACAGGCCCTACTTCTTGGTGCTAGCTTTAAATTAACTCCAGTAGATGTTGTAACTAATTCATATTATTGTTTAATCTTGATTTTTGTTTCGTTACTTTTTGTCTTCTTTAGAAAATCGTAAGCACAATTACTACTTAGACAATAGTATTAAAATGAGATCTTTGATTTTAACTATCGTAGAGTTTTATATCAATATATAGGAGATTTCCTTGAAAAAGATATCAAAAATTAAGAATGGTTTATTCAAAAGAAATTCTGTTTTACTTAAGCATGCTTTAAAAACAGGTGCCAATATTCTTGCTAATAAAGATGATCCAAAGAAGATTATTGAAAATATTGTTGGAATAAATCCTGATAAGTTTATTGATGAATTATCTACATTTAAAGGATCTGTGACAAAGGCCGGACAGCTTTTGTCTCAATATGGTGAGTATTATCTACCAGATAATATAAATGAAAAATTAAAAAAGCTTCAATCTTCAAGTCACTTTCTCGACTTCTCCCAAATAGAATCGCAAATCTCTTCAAGTGCAATGAAAGACTTAAGTATTAATAAAGAGCCTCTTGCAGCAGCTAGTATAGGGCAAGTTCACCTTGCGGAAGATGTTGATGGAAGAAAACTTGTTCTTAAGATTCAATACAAAGGAATAGAAAAGGCGATTAATGGAGATATGTTCTTTCTTAAAATGTTGATGAAAAGTTTAAAGATCTTTCCTAAAGGAATTGATACAGAAGATATTTTCAATGAACTTGAGAGAATGCTACGAAATGAAATGGATTACGACCTCGAAATCTCTCTAATGAAGAAATATAAAGCTGCCAATGATGATGATTTCTTCTATGTTCCAAGCGTATTTAATGAATACAGTAATCAAAAAACTATTTGTATGGAATATATCGACGGAGTGAGCTTAGGGGATATCAATCCTTCTAACTTTACAAAAGATAAGGTTAATAATTTAGCTTCAAAGATATTTGAATTATTTTTAAAAGAGATATTTGAATTCAACCTTGTTCAAAGTGATGCTCACGGAGGAAATTTTCTTGTTAATGAAGATTTAACGAAACTGTATCTCTTAGACTTTGGGGCCTGTGGAGAGTTAACAGATGAAGTCTTAGACTTTTATCGAAACTTTTTAAAACACAGTTTTAATTTAGATAGAGAAGCTTTCTTTTTTGAAATACAAAGGTTTATAAAATATTCAGGTAAACCATTAGAGTATGATGAAGATATAATGTGGGAGTATATAGTTCGTGTTAGTGATCCACTTCGTTCGAATAATTTTGATTGGGGAAGCACTACTCTTCCTGATGATCTCGTGGAGATTGGAAAGAGATTGAGAAAGACTTTAAAGTTTAAATCGATTCCATCACAGTTTATATTTATTGATAGAAAGCTATTAGGAGTGTTCTCACTTCTTAGGCAACTTAAAGCAGACTTTGATGTGAAAGATGTTTTTGAGAAGTTTGTTAAAGAGTAAACTTGCTTTAGAGCTCTGTAATATCTACTGAACAGTGACCAAACTTTTGGAATCTATTATTTTTTAATTTTACATCGCAAGGGTTACACTTTCCATAATAGTCACAAACACTATATTTATCTTCAATTTTAAAGTTTGGAGAAAGTATATCTCCTATAGGAGATTTTTTGTTATACAAGTCATGATGACATCTGTAGATGAATCCTTCAGGTGAGATTAGAAGTTCTGATGTCTTACAATTTACAGATCTTGGACTCGAATTAAAAACAGCATCTTCGTAGTGATATTTTCCGTGAACTTTTCCATCTAGCTTTCCAAGAAATTCTTTGGTCTTGAATAAAACTCCCTCTTCTAAACATCGCTTTCTTGCATGTTCAAGTTCAGCTTTAGTATGAGGATGGTCTACAGTAAAGAGGCCAATAGAGTAATGGTTATCTTGCAGCTTCTTTACCTTTGATATTGTATTTTCTAAATCCATTGTTTCTGGATGATAGCTTACTCTTATCGCAGGATAGGGAAGGTCTCTGTTAAATCTGTCATTTGAAATCTTATTAATAAATACATCAGTCTTAAATTGAATATTTGTTAAAAGATCGATTCTTTTATTGGGGTTAACTGAGTTTATTATTTCATAAAAATCTTTATGAATAGTAGGTTCTCCACCTTGAATTGTAATTGGAAGGTCTACTCTTGTTTGGAGTCTATTAAGTGCTTCTGCCCATTGCTTTCCATTTAAGTGCTTTCTTCGTTGATTTAGTCCTACTGTATGATTAATACAGTAGCTGCAGCTTAGATTACAACTAAGAGAAAGAAAGACTCCTATATAGTTGTAATGGCTTGGGATTTCGATTTCGGGCATCATGGATGAAGTATAATTCCTAAGACGATTGGTGTCAAAAGCTAGAAGCATGTACTCAAGTGTGTTAATGTTCAATAATGCCCGAACTTCTAATCATTAAAACAGGTCATAGTGAAACATTCTCTGAGTTAAAAGACTCTGAGATATGCTCTCTTGGTGATGTCTTAAGATCTACATTTTTAATAAATTATTTTAAAGATTATAATATTACTTGGGTTACTGACACTAAGGCGAAAGACTTGTTTTTAGGTACTGGTGTTAAGTTAGTGATGTGGGATCAGTGGGAGACCGTTGATATTAAAAAGTATGATCGAGTTATAAATTTAGAAAAAAAGAAAGAGCTACTTAGTTTAGAGAAAGAAGGGATACGCCTTGATAACTTTTTTTCATTAGAAGAAATTTCTCGTCTAGATAGGCTTTCTTACCAGGAAAAGTTATGTCTTTTTCTTGGTATTGAATGGAATCAAGATCTATATGCTTTTAGGAAGAGTAGGTCTCGTGGTCAAGGAGTTGGTTTAAATTGGAAGGTTGGAGATAAGTTCCCTCAAAAAAAGCTACCACAAAGCTTTTGGAAAAATCTTGAGAAGAATCTTCTCTCCTTTACTGGTGTGAAGTGGCAGGAAGGCTTTGATGATTTAAATGAGTACATTAACTGGATCGACTCTCTTGATACGTTGATAACTCTTGATAGTCTGGGCGCCCATATTGGAATTGCTCTGAAGAAAAATGTTATCTGCCTCTTTGGACCTACGAATATAAATGATGTGTTCATATATGAGCGCGGAACAAAAATTGATACTACAAATCTTGAGTACCAAGAAGTTACTAATCTAATTATTAATCATCTAAATTTATAGAAAGAATGTTATTGCGATGGTTTAGGGCAAAAAAAAAGCCTCGAACGGGTTGTGAACGAGGCTTAATATGAGTCACTCCGAAGAGATTATCACTTTCGTGAATGTATCAAGATCAATGGGGTGGCCGATGGGGCTCGAACCCACGACAACCAGAATCACAATCTGGCGCTCTACCAACTGAACTACGGCCACCATTGATATCTTGAGTTGATATTTATAGTGGTTTTATCACCTGTAGTCAATATCTGAGTCAATATGATGAAAAAAAAACAATTTTGCATGTGGTCAATTTTGACTCAAGCACAGAAATGACGTTACAATATTTATCAACAATTCACATAAATCATTATTCTCAAGGATGGAGAAACATGAAGAAAATAAAACTTATTTCAATTGCTGTCGGTACATTATTAACTACAAACGCATGGGCCTTAGGGACTGGTGTTTCATCTTACCCAATGATGACGGGGAAGAAGCTTATTTCATCTGAAGTTCTTGGTGTGACTTCATCAGGTGGTGGAATCGGTGCTCAGGTTAGATACTCTCAAAAAATTGCTAAAAAAATGGTTTTTGATGCAGGTCTAGGTATCTCAGGTGGTGAGATGACAAATAGATTCTTTACTGGTGTAGATTATGAAATTTATCCAGATTACTATAAGCAGCCAAAGGTTTCAGTTAAAACAACTTTTGAAATGGCAAAAGAGTTTGAAGTAAGTAGAACTAAGCTATCTTTAGCTCCAACTATCTCAAAAGGATTTAGTTTCTGGGGAAAAGAAGCTTATCCATACTTCTCAATGCCTCTAGGGCTTTCTCTTGATGGAGACTCAAAGACTTATGAGTCAACAATAAGCGCGAACCTAGGTATTAACGGAAATGTTCCTGTTGAAGAATACAAGCACTTACAAGCAAGTGCTGAAATTCAACTTGGATTGAAGGATTCATTTACTTCAATTCTTGTAGGTCTTTCTTACCCTATTCAATAATTAGCCAGGGCCCAGCGAGGGCCCTTATTATGATCCCAAAAATAATATTCTCAGATTTTGATGGAACACTTACAAAAGGCACGGAGTTTACTCCGCGCTTCTTTGATATATTAGATTATTCAAAAGCTCATTCCGTTCCAATTGTTATTGTGACTGGAAGGTCTCTATCATGGGCCCACTTTTTAATTACTCACTTTAGCGCATTAGACTTTGTTATTGCAGAGGGTGGGGGTGTGCTCGTAAGAAGAGATGAAAATGGTAATCCAATAGATGAACCATTTGTTGAAAGAAAAAATATTAAACATCTTGAAGTTTCCACAAAGGGATTATTAAAAAAGTTTTCAAATATCTCTTTAAGTGCAGACTCTTTTGGAAGATTAACTGATAGGGCCATTGAGCTTAGTGACCTTCTTTTAGATATTGATTTATTTAAGAGTGTGAAGAAATTCCTTGAGAAAGATAATATAAATTTTTCTACTTCAAATGTGCATTTGAACTTTTGGAGTGGAAATGTCTCAAAGTATAATGCCGTAAAGATTTTCCACGAAAAATTCCTTTCAGAAGTTTCATTAGATGAGTGTATTTACTTCGGAGACTCTCTTAATGATGAGTCTATGTTTAGATATTTTGAGAACTCTGTAGGAGTCTCAAGTATTAAAGATGTTCTTAGTAAGCTTGAGTATAGACCACCGATTATCTTAACTGGTGAAGAGAATGATGGTCCTGATGGTGTATATAATCATCTCTTATCTTTATTGAAGTAGTCTTGAATTTTAGATTCTAGTTTCTCTTGAAGATCGCCTAGATCTATAGTCATCTTTGATTTGATCCATTTCTGTAAGTCATTTGGAATAGTCGATGAGAATATTTTCTCTTCACCTTTATAAGGAGCTCTTAGAGCAATCGCGTGAAGTGCATGTCTACTGATCTCCATTAAGTCATGATCTTCTTTCGTGGCAATATTATCTTTAAACCTTTGAAACATTTTAAAGTTACCAAGATAGAGTTTATCTCCTACTAGTGGGAGACCGTTGATCATTGCGTGAACTCTAATTTGATGCTGCCGTCCTGTAATTGGAAATGCAAGACCTAGGACATAGTCACCTTCAACATGAACGACTTCAAATAGGGTTCTGGCACTTTTTCCATCAGTTGAATCTTTAGGGAAGTGGTTGATGTAAACCCTTTTTAATCCCTCTTCACTCGCTCCTAGGCGGTGATTATCCTCAAATGAGTATTCATTATTCCAATCTCTATTATAGGCAATGAAGAAGTAGCACTTTCTAACTAGGTCTTTTTCAAATCCCTCTGTCATAATTTGCGCGCACTTAGGATTCTTTGCAAGCATTAAAGCACCAGATGTCTCTCTGTCTAATCTGTGGATAGAGTGACATGTCTTTTTATACATAGATTCAAAGAAAACTGTCGCACAGTTAAAGAGGTGTTTTCCTGTAGGATGGGTAGACATGTAAGGTGGTTTAGAAATTATTATGAGGTCTTCATCTTCAAATAGAATTTCTGGTTCTGTTTGCAGTTCTAACAGTTCGCCATTCCAATACTCATCTTCATGTTCAGTCTTATGTGTAATGAGAGTAATAATATCTCGGGTATAAATTTTTGTAGATGCTCTATGTTTTCCAGGGCGATCTTTTATTGTGATATCACCTTGAGAGATCTTCTTCTTTACTTGCTCTCTAGACCAACTCGCTAGATAGGTCTGAAGGTATTGATCTAGGCGCATGCCGTCGTGTTCCTCTTCAACGAGGTAGACGGCAGTGTACTTATTGCTTTCAAATGTTTTATCAATAATTGGCATTTATGGCCTAAAGTTAATAACGTTCCTTAATGATAAACTTTATTAGCGCAAGTGCTCCATTTTGTGAATATTTATAATTATTCATGAGGTTATCTAGAACCTGTTGTATTTGATGACGATGCTCTTCTGATAGAGGAGTTTTAGCATCTTCTTCTTCAGTACTCGCAATTTCTTTTTCAAAAAATACTAGGTGTTTAGATATCTCTACAATAACTTTCTTTTGTTCAACTCTAAATGATTCCTGCAGCCTTTCTACAATATCTGGAAAAACAGTATTATAAACAATTTGCTTTCCAGGATTATCTAAATACCAAGCACCCAGTTTAGAAATTAAGTGAGATCTAAATGATTCTGGTGCTTCTTTTAGGTTAATACTTTGTTCAAACTCTTTGATAAAGTATTCATCTGCATCTTCATACTTTCCAGTAATAAGATTCTTTATTCTTTCGTCTTTAATTAGAGAGTTAATATTTTCAATATATCTCTTTAAGTAGTCTTCATATGAGCGGTCATCTATAAGACCAAGACTCTCTCTAAACTCACGATCAAATTTATTAAGCGCATCTTCTTTAATTAAGACAATGAATCTTGCTGGGTGATGGTAGTCTCCCTGAGGAGTCATATTTAAAAAGTCATAGCTGTTCTTCTTTTGTATCAGTTTGTAAAGATAGTCGATTACTTCAACGAAAGTTATTGTGTCGTGGTTTGAAGTAATTTTATAGAGAATATTCTTTAAGTCTCTAGGTGAAATCCCAAACTTTCCTTCGTAGAGGTTTTCATTTTCAAACTCTGTTTGAATGTCGCCTCTTCCAAGTTTTAAGATTTGTCTCTCTTCAGAATCAAGGCTCTCTGGTAGCTCCTCAGTTGCATAGAGCTTGGCCTTCTCTAGAGGGGAGAGTGAAGTTGCAATTTTAGACAGCTTAGAGTTCTCAAAATGCTTTGTTTGGCTTGATCTAAGCCTAGTCATTACTGCAAACAAGCAAATGGCCTCAAGGGCATGGGGCTCAAATACTGAGTTGCCTTTTAATCCTTCTACCTGCTCTTTATAGATATTCATTTCATCTTTATAGTTAAGAAGATAAGGAACCTTTATAAAGTTTATTCTTCCTTTAAATGAATTGAAGTCAGGATGTTGTTTGAAAGCAGCTAAATGTATTTCATTGCTTGTTCCAACAAAGAAGATATCAAGTTGAGTTAGAATTCCTTGAAGATTAATACTTCCAGTTTCCATAGTCATTAATAGATACTTGTATGTATCTAAAGGTCTTTTAAGTAGATCTGAGTACTCTAATATCCCTCTATTCGCTAAAACAACTTCACCTTGCATTGAGAAGAGGTTTAAGCTTTGTAGAGAAGGTGGAAGACTTGCAAGTCTCTTATCCATTGTAATTTGTTGAAGCTTTGCATCCACATGAAGTTGAGGCTCGATCGTTACCGCACTTGAAGAGTATCTTTTAGAGATTACAATTCTTTCAACTCTGATATGTTTAAGGACTTCAGTATGCTTCCCTTTGTAGTTCTTTAGTAGGGCATCATAGATCATTCTATTTCTTTTTGAGAGATCACTCTTGTATATATATGACTTCTTAACAAGCTCAAGATGCTCTGGATCTTTAGCAAGAGAGTCATTTAGAATTTCCTGTCTATACTCTTTGGGGATAAGTAGTAGAGGATGATCTTTTAGCTCACTTCCTAAGATTGCAGAAATGTCTTTATCTTCTAAGTATGCATATGTATTCAAGTCACGATTTGTTCTATCTGAAGAAAAACCTAAATTTCCTTTAATGTAGTTATCTATTGGAAAAATCCAGCTAAAAGAATATAGAGTTCCTTCATCTTTCTTTGAATATGATTCAGCACCTTTCATAAACTGTCTAACTAGACTTGATTTAGATGATCCATTTGGACCAACAAGAAGAATGAATTTATTATTAACACCTTCTTTTTCAAAGTTCTCTAAGTTTTCAATAAGGGCCTTTTGAGTTTTCTTTTGACCGTAAACAGGAGGAGAGTCAGGATACTTGTGTTGAAAGACTTTATAATTTCCTTCTTCGTCTTGTCCGAAACTATGAACCATATCTAATAAATACTTATAGGTAGGTCTTGTTTCTCTTATAGGAAGTTTATGGAAGATATCCATGTAGTCTTTAAATGAATGAACTTCACTATGTGAATCTTTTTGATTTGCTTCTTCTAACCAATCCATTGGTCCCCCATCAATCTAATTCTGACCTTTATTTACTATAAAAGCCTCTATATAATTATAAGGCCATATGGTATTTAAGTCCTGTAAAAAAGGTTATATGAAAAAAGTAAAGACCGTCCTCTTCACTCTGCTAATGATTACCGTTGTTTTTGGTGTCATAATGGCCTTCTTTAGATGGAAATCAATTCAATCTATAAGAGAACTTGATAGAGAAGTTCAAGTTATTGATGAAGTTATTAAGTCTTCAAAAAAGATTTCTCAAAAGTGGGTTGAAGGAGCATCAAGCTCTGAGTGGAATAATATAGACAAGTATTGTCCTCAATTAAACTTAAAAGATAAAGTGGATATCTCATATTCGCAATGTAACTCAATTTTTTTAAATTGCTTTCTAAAAAATAATAAAAATTTAAATGCAATGAGTGTCTCTGCAAATAAGTACTATTCTTTAGTCTCTAGGCAAAAATCACTAGAAGAGGGAATCGCAAACTTTGCAACTAGAGTTACACTGCAATATGGTCACGAAAAATTTAATCTCGATTTAGAAGATATCTGTAGAGATACCTATCTTCCGCCTAAGTCGTATGGATATAAAACAGAAGATTCTCCTAAGAGAAGATTCTCGTGGACATGGGATAACTTTAATCGAAACATCTTCATTGATAAGTTTTTAGTCACGAATAGAGAAGTTAATGAATGGATTGATACTTTAAATTTAAAGATTGAGAAAAGGTTTCCTTTAGAGAGGCCCTCAGTATTTCTATCGTTAAAAGATATGAAGAGCTTTTGTGGATTTAAAGGAAAGAAGCTCGCTACGGCGCAAGCTGTAGAGGCCGCAAGTTTTTACCCTTCTGGGTCTTCAGATAAGGCGGGAAGAACATTGATTCGCTATGACTATCCATGGACTAGGAGAAACTCGGAATCATTTTTATATAAGATAAAGAAAGATCCCGAACTTTCATTAACAAAATTTGATTGTGAGAAGTCTTATGTTCAAGATTGTTTTGAAGTGACTCCGTTTGTGACACATATGACTAAGTCTTCTAGTTGGAGCGGAATTTTCCAAGTTATGGGTGGACCTTTTGAGGCTTATGAAAACAATATTGAGAGTCGACGAAACCTTAGAGCATCGAGTTTTTACTTTCCTGTAGAAAGTGATTTTCATGTTCTTGGAGAGAAAATCTACTGGGATGGGCTTGCTCATTTAGATAAAAATATAGACTGGGGTAAAGAAAAGCCAATAGGTGTAGATGGTAGAAGTTTGGAGATTGGATTTAGATGTATGAGGAATGTGTATGAATAAGGTACTAATTACTCTGCTATTAATACTCTCATCATGTAACTTTCTTTATAAAGATGAAGAGAGAATTCAAAGCTTTGATAATATTTTAAAAGTGAAACTTACTTTTGAAAATAATTTCAATGGTAATTCCAAATTTATTAACGGAAAAGTGATAGAAAGGCCTGCTGGAAGTTGGCAGAGATTACTTACAACAGAGAACTTTTGTCTAAATTATAAAATTCCTCTTTCTAAAAAGAATGGAGTCTTACAACTGGTTTCAACTTTAAAAGATGGGAGTTGTCCAACTCTTCCTACAAAGAAAGAGGTTATTTCAATTGAAGGAATTTCTAATCTTAAGGTGAAGTTTTCAACTGATCACATCCAAGGAAAGCCTGTTCGAAATGGTATCTTTGGTATCAGCTTAAGTTACAAATATAATACTAAACTTCGAAAGCTAGATATTACTCTGCCAAATAAAAAACGTAGCCAATCTTATATTAAGTCCCAACTTGTGAAGTATTCCTCTTCTGGAACTTATCGGTTAGATAAAGGTGTCCGTATTACAAAAGATTCAATGAAGAGACTAAGAACATCTCTTTGGTATGGAGAGTGGGAATCAAAGGAAATTACATTTTGTGAAAGAAAGAATAATCAATGCGAGATTATTGGAAACTCAAATTGTGATGAATGTCTCTATGGTTGGGATTATCTTGTCGATTATAATTGTAGTGGAGGTGGTTCTAAGGCATGTTCACCTGTTGAGTGTGGTCAAAAAGGAAAGCCAGCATGTGTTAGAGGGATTCTTTGGAGTGGTAGAGATATGCGTGAGTTATGTTTTGATGATAGTCCCGCAGGGTTTTGTCAGGACGATTTAAGAACTATATGTGGTGAAGATGGAGTATTGATCTGTATTTAGATATCAATATCTAAAAAACGTGCTCTACTCATCTCAATATTGTTCTCTTTGATTAAGTTAATTTTTTCTTCTTTATAAAAATCATTTTCAATATGACAGTCATTAGTAATTTTAAAGAATTGTGAACAAAGTTTTATCGGTGGATGAATATTAGTTTTAGATGTTATAACTTTTTTCTGTTTTGTGTTGTAAAAGAGGTCAACTCTACTGATGTACTTTCCTTCACCTAAGTTTTGAATAAATGGAATTCCATCAATATGTTTATTTATAAGCTTTGGTTCAGATCCAACAATTAGATCAATTTTCTTCGGAGGTAATCTTTTTAAAAGATTCTTAAGCTCTTCTTCAGTAGATTCACATTTTTCTTCAGGGCAAGTCTTATGGCTTTTCAACATAAGTACAAAGATTTCGGCCCCTTTTCGCTTCAAGTAGTCATGAACCTTTAAAATACTAAAAATAGGATCTTCGAAGTATAGACCTTTTAAATACTTATATTTTTTTGCCTCATGATTTTTAAATGTTGTTACGGCCATAATTCCGACCTTAACTCCATTAACTTTCTTAATCATATAGTTGTCTATGTTCTTTGAAGATAGGGGAGACTGTTTTTTTAAGTCTATAATATTAGAGTTTATAAATTTATTATTGAATTTGTTAATTTTAGAAAGTGGAAGTGTATTAAGCTCTTTTTCTGAAAGGTGAAAAGCGTCAACTCCAACTATTTCAAAGTCTTTAAGTATTGCTTCAATCCCACCTGATTGATTCTCGTTAACTAATTCTCCAGTGCTTAAAAGAAGAAGCTTATTATTTAGTCTCTCTTTTAAAATAGAAGTATATCTTTTTAAAAGCTTCACTCCACCAACTTTAATAGTACCTAGGGAATTGTAGTTTTCGAGTTGTGGAGCTAGTGAACTATTAAAGAAGTTAAATGATGAAATAGTAATCTTCTTTTCATTATCTTGAAGTGGTATCTCTTTCCACTCTGGCTCACTTAATACTTTAGTTGGAACTTTGTGAGAAGCACATGCCGCAATAAAAATTAGTATTAATAATGATAAGAAATTTTTATTCATATTTAGTAGCTCTTAATTTTTCCAAGTTTTTCATATGCCTTTGTTAAAGCTTCAAGTATTTCATCGTAACTTTCAAGGGGGCTACAATGTCCTAAGCTTATTCTAACTACACCTCGTCCAACTTCATCATTTACACCCATTGCACGAAGAACCTTTGAAGTCACAGGCTCATTGTCTGAGCAAGCTGAAGATGTAGTAACAAAGATATCTGACGATTCTAGCTCTATCTGAACAGCTTGGCCGTGTATTCCCGGAAAAGCAATATAAGTAGTTGAACAAACTCTTGGAGCATCTTCACCAAGAATGACTACTTGAGGAAAACGCTTTTTAATCTCTGCTTCAAATTTGATCTTCTTTTCTTTTAGGTCTAAGAACTTTGAAGCATTCTTTTCAAAACTATTTAGCGCAACTGCTAATGTTTCATATCCTAGGTAGTTTTGAGTTCCGCCACGGATTCCCTTTTCTTGACCACCACCAATAACAAGAGCATTTAATTTAGCTGGGTGTTTTGCCAAAAGAATTCCTGTACCTGTCAGGGCCCCAAACTTGTGACCAGATGTTACAGCGTAGTCGATATTTGATTCTTGAAAGTTGAATGCACACTTTCCTATGAATTGAGTTGTATCGCATAGAAATGGAACATTATCAGCACTACAAAGTTTGGCAATTTCTTCAAATGGCTGAATTACGCCTGTCTCATTATTTGCGGCCATAATAGATACTAGTGCAATTCTATCTTTAAACTCTTTAAGCCACTCTTTTAGAAGGTTTAAGTCCACAACACCATTTGGTAGTGTTGGAACAACTTTATGAGTATAGCCTTTATTTTCATAAAACTTTGCACAATTAATAACAGCAGAGTGTTCAATTCCTGAAGTAATCACAAAATTCTTACCGTCTTCTTTAGCAGAATCTAGAACACTGTGAAAAACTTGAGTGATACCTTCTGTAGCACCTGAATTGAAAATAACTTGAGTATATTTTGCTCCAAGGGATTTTGCGCAGATTGCTCTTGAGTTTTCCATAGCAGTTAGAACTTTAGTCCCAAGCCTGTGTATTGCATTTGGATTTGCAAAAGGTCCGTCTTGAAGTCTCTTTATAAAGTACTCTTTAACGTCTTCACAAATAGGAGCACTTCCGTTGTAATCAGCGTAAATCATGTTTCATCCTTAAAATTTAAAATGTGGTGTGTTTTTTAACTTAACTCAAGCATCTTACCGAGTGCCTTCATGGAAAGCTCAGTTGTTCTCTTGTCTACTTGAATTACGTTTATAGGTTTATCTTCCTTTATCGCTCGGAAACTGGCAAGTAGCCAACGAGGTCTAACGCGATACATTGTCGTGCATAGACATTGGTAAGGAGATAGTGAAATAATTTCTTTATCTGGAAATTGCTGCGTTAAGCGGTTTACAAGATTTATCTCTGTTCCTACAGCAAAGCTTGATCCGGCTGGAGCTTCTTTTATCTTATTTATTATATAAGCAGTAGATCCATTATCATGTGCGGCCTTAACTACATCATAAGAACATTCTGGATGTACAATTACTGTAGTATTTGGTTTATCTTTTTTGATTGTTTCAACTTGAGCTGCAGTAAAGCCTTGGTGAACAGAGCAGTAGCCATACCAAAGTATAACTTTAGCTTTATCTATCTGTTCTGCAGTTAGGCCCCCGTTGTACATATTTGGATTATAGACAACCATTTCATCTAGTCCTATTCCCATTTCTGCACAAGTATTTCTTCCTAGATGTTGGTCTGGGAAAAATAGAAGTTTTTGACCTTCTTTGAATGCCCACTCAATAATTGGTCTGGCATTAGAAGAAGTACAAATACTTCCATCATTTTCTCCAACAAAAGCTTTTAGAGCTGCCGAACAATTAATATATGTAATAGGAACAATCTTATCTGAAGTGGAAGACTTCATAAATTCCCAGGCCTTATCGATTTGCTCTCTGTTGGCCATATCTGCCATTGAGCAACCTGCACGTAGATCTGGGAGGATTACTTTTTGATTATCACTTGTAAGCATATCTGTTGTTTCTGCCATGAAGTGAACACCACAGAAGATAATGTAAGGCTTATCTAGCTTTTCAGCATCTTGAGCAAGCTTTAAAGAATCTCCTGTTACGTCTGCAAATTGAAAAACGTCATCTTGTTGATAGTGATGACCAAGGACTACAACCTTATCTTCTAGTTCTTCTTTTATTTTTTTTAATTCAACAAGAACTTCAGCATCTGAGAGTTCTTTCTCTGAGATTAAAGGTAAGTGGTCTTGGTTATCTTTTTCAAATAAGTTGAGCATTTTTTCTTCCGATTATTTTACTGTTTCGTAGCCGTTATTTTGCCAACCAAGAATTCCATCTTCTAGGTTAGTAAGGTTTTCAAAATCTTCTCCAAGTAGAAATTGGCAAGCATTTAAGCTTCTTCTTCCACTTCTGCATTGAAGGATTAGGTTTGCCTCTTTATCTTTTAATTCTTCTTTATAAAGCTCTGGGAATTTACTGAGAGGAATAAATTTAGCGCCTTCAATATGTCCTTCGTCCCATTCTTCCTGCTCGCGACAGTCGATTAATACGAGTTCTTCTTTAGCATCTAACATTGCCTTTAGCTCTGTTGAGTTGATTGATTTGATCATAACTTCTCTCCCTTTTATATGGCCCAAATATTGTTCATTTTTCTCATAATGTCTAGTGTAGTGTTGCTCTGAGTCTAGCAGTTAAAAAAAATTGTCTTCTTTCTTTGACGAAGTGTGACTCATTTTTTACTATTTTAGTATGTTAGGTCTTTTTCGACCTTTAAAGAACACTGGAATCGGATACCAGTGTGTTTAAGGAGTGATTCATGGAAGTTATCACAGTTGCCAATAATAAAGGCGGCGTTGGTAAAACAATGCAGTGTTATCAGTTGGTATGTCATTTGGCGAACCAAGGAAATAGAGTATTAGTTATTGACCTTGATTCTCAAGCCAATCTAAGTTCAACTCTTGGTGTTCAAATTCAAAGAACTCTTATCCCTGAGTGGTTAATCGGTGATGTTCCTGCAGAGGACGTTGTGGTTAAAGCAGAAGGTGACGCGGAGTTTTATGACAATATAACTCTTGTTCCTTCAAGTAGACACCTTGCAAACCTTTCTAAGCTATTGATCCTTTCAGAAGGTGAGATTAGAAGAGATGCAGGAAGAAAAGAAAGACTATTGAGACTTCGCCTTCAAGAAGTAGCAGAAGATTATGATTATGTTGTAGTTGATACACCTCCAATGCTTGGTGATGAGTTAATTATGGCGCTTGTAGCTTCAAATAGAATTTTAATTCCAACTCAAGCTCAGGATTATTCAATTGATGGTCTTGAAGAGTTAATGGATACTTTTGAAATAATTAAAGAGACTGAGAATCCAGGATTGGACTTCTCAATTATTCCTTCAATGGTTGATTCTAGAAGAAAGATCGAACAACAAAGAATTGTTGAACTATCACAATCTTTTAATATCACTCCACCTATTAGAAACCTCGTTCAAATGCAAGAGTCTATCTCAATGAGAAAGCCTGTATTTATGATGGGAAAAAGTAGTAGAGGGAAACAAGATTATGAAGCCCTATGGGATTCATTAAATCTTTAATTTAAAATTTTAATCACAAGGATGTGGGGTAATTACGTATGGCAAAGTCATTCGCGCCTAGAGTTTCAAAAAAGCAAAGAAAGACAATTGATCTGTCTGAGAATTTAAATCGTGATCTAATTAAGTTAGCCGACGATAGACTACTTCGTGGTGCAAAGTTAGATGAAATTCTTATTAAAGATATTATTGTAAAAGAACAGGTTAGAACTAAGTTCAATGACTCTTCTTTAAAAGAACTTGCTGCAAATATTAAGGTTAATGGTCTAATCCAACCTCTTGTACTTCACAAAACAAAGAAAGGTTATACACTAATCTGTGGAGAGAGACGTTATAGAGCAATGACCTCTATTAATATGAAGAAGTGTCCTTGCTTTATTTTAGATGACAAATCTGAAGAAGAGCTAATGGCAATTCAATTCTCTGAAAACTCTTCAAGAGAAGCTCTTCATTATATAGATAAGGCCGACGGTATTTTAAACTACCAAAAAGCAACTAAGGCCAGTGAGAGAAAAATTTGTGCTGCCCTTGGTATCTCTAAATCAGAAGTTCATAGATCGTTATTGATCGCAAGAATGCCAGCTAAAATGAGAGAGTCTGCTAAGCTTCATAATATTGAGAAGTATGTTCTTTTAGAATTAGACGCTCTTGAAAAATCTCCTCTTAAAACTAAGTTAACTAAGTTAGTTCATAGTGGTGAGATTACTAAGAGATCTCAACTGAAGAAAGCTATTAAAACTGGTGTCGTAGCCGCAGGAACTAAGAAGAAAGTAACTAAGAAAACGACTAAGAAGACTACTAAGAAAAAAGCTTCTCTTCCTAAAGGTCTTACTGCAAGTGCATTCCTTAAGGCAATGAACATGAAGCAGAAAGATTTAAAGCTAGATAAGAAAACAAAAGACATCCTAAAGGCCCTAGTTGAAGAAACTAAGGATATGGTTGATCAATAATTCAAGACAACAGTAAGAGGGTCTTCGGACCCTTTCTGTATTTTCAATACATTACAAAATAATCGTACAAAATTAATACATTTTTACACTTCGTGCCAAGGCTTAAGATGCCTTCTATCGCTACCTACTCGCTATTTCTTCGACATATGGTAGAATTATTAGTGGGTTACAAGTTGATTTGAAACTCAAACCCTAGAGGATAAGATTTGGTACGCCTATTGCACTATTTTAAGTAGAGATCAGAGAAAACTACGAAAAATAGGGACTTGTATGATGAACAGAGTATGTAAAACTTTAACAGGCCGTCTAAAAAATAGACAGAGAGATTTGGCTAGCGCCACATTAATTCTCTGTGCCTTCGTTTCTGTCACTACTTCAAATATTTGCGCTGATGAGCAAGTTACGAAAGATAACTCTGTTAAACTCTCTTATTTAAATCCATATAAAAAGATGGCATCTAGAGGACCAAGTAACTTTGTTCCAGACGTTGAGGCCAGTGATAGACCAAGTAGTGTAACTCTTTGGTATGAAAATATTCTAGTGGAAGATACTGCTGGAGTTATGAAGGGCATGAAGAGAAATTATGACTCTTGGGAAAAAGAAGAGGAATACGCAAAGAATTGGAATGTCGCTTCTACTGGACTCTATGACATTAAAGATCAGGAAGACAGAAAGAAGTACTTTAATAGATATATATTAAAATATTTAGATAAGAGACTATCAGGCGAAATTAAGCAGGCCGAAGAAGGCTCAACTCTTCATAGAGTTGGTAAAGTTCAAAAGGCTCTTAAACCACAAACGAGAGTAGAAGTTTCTAGGAATTTAAGATTTAAATTTAAGGCAAGAGTTCTTCAAGGGAAAGCTCTAATGTTTGTTGAGAATCCATGGATTAATAATGAAACTTCTGTAAAGCTAGATGGAAGAGTGAATATTAATGTAAATAAAGATATTACTGCGTTGGGTCTTAAAGCCAACTTTGACTATAATGTAAATGATAGTGAATTTGACGCTAGATTAGATAAGCCACTAACTAAAGAAATCACGGCAAGAGTTAGTACTTCAAAAACGAGAGATGTAGCTTCTGTAAGCCAAAAAATAGAGCTCTTTTTCAACAAGCCATTCTAGATTATCAATACATGCTGCACTTTATGGTGCAGCGTTCTTATTTTCCCCATACAAAATTCAAAATTTCTTAAGAATTTGCTATTCAGTATTGCTAACAAGTAGTAAATTTGAACCATTAACTTTTGTAAATACTACTAATTCAAGGGAGCCGTTATGAGCTTATTTGATGCCCCACTTTTTAAAGATGCTTTCGAGCAATTAGAACAAGCGGCAGATGTTATGGGTCTAGATAGAAATATTCTTGAGAGACTAAAATATCCAAAAAGAGCACTTCAAGTTGCTGTGCCTATTCGTCTTGACGATGGTTCAGTTAGAACTTTTCAAGGTTATAGAGTTCAGCACAATATGACTTTAGGACCTGGTAAGGGTGGAATTCGTTATCATCCAGGAGTTGACCTGTCTGAGACAGCTGCACTTGCGATGCTTATGACTTTTAAGTGTGCACTTGTTGGTCTTCCTCTAGGTGGAGCAAAGGGTGGTATTGAAGTAGATCCAAACGAATTATCTCGTCAGGAGCTTCAGTCACTTACAAGAAGATATGCTACTGAAATTAACATGATCATTGGTCCAACAATTGACGTACCTGCTCCAGATATTGGAACAGACGGACAAACAATGGCCTGGTTCATGGATACATATTCACAAATTAAAGGTTATACAGTTCCAGGTGTTGTTACTGGTAAGCCTATTACTGTTGGTGGATCTTTAGGTAGAGCAGAATCTACTGGTAAAGGTGTTGCATACTGTGTGAACTTTGCATGTCAAAAGCTAGAAATGGCCATTGATAAAAACACTACTGTTGCTATTCATGGTTTTGGTAAAGTTGGTGTTCCTGCGGCAGAAGATCTTGCTGCTCAGGGTGCAAGAATTGTAGCAATCTCTGATGTATCAGGAGCTGTTTACAATAAGGACGGTCTGGATATTGATAAATGTTCAGAGTGGACTAAGCAAGGTAAATTCTTAAAAGATTTAGAAGGTGTTGAGCTTATTACGAACGCTCAACTTTTAGAGCTTGATGTAGACGTTTTAATTCCTGCTGCAATTGATGGTGTAATCACTAAAGAAAATGCTGCAAATGTTAAAGCTAAAATTGTTGCTGAAGGTGCCAATGGTCCTTTAACTAGAGAAGCTATTGATATTATCACTGCTCGTGGTGGATTCATCATTCCAGATATTCTTTGTAATGCTGGTGGTGTTATTGTTTCTTACTTTGAGTGGGTACAAGGACTTCAGAACTTCTTCTGGGACCTTGAACAAATCAATGGGAAGCTTCATGACATTCTTAAAGATTCATTTGATAATGTTTTTGAAACTGCAACAAAGTATAATACTGATATGAAGAAAGCAGCCTTCATTGCAGCACTAGCTAGACTAGAGAGAGCAATGAGATTAAGAGGTCTTTTCCCTGCTTAATAAGTTTTTAATTATTTTGATATTTATACAATGGCCTTGTTTCTCTAAAGTTTTAGAGAACAAGGCCATTTCTCATTCTATCGAAAAGTATTCCTTTCGTGATCTATGTCGCTCAATGGGTGTAGAGAATAATCTTATAGAAACGACTAAGGGACAAACACATATTGATTGTACTTCAAGAGTTGTGAGCATTTTAGAATTCTGTAAGAAGAAGTCTGCAAAAAGGCAGAACTTAATTAGAGGGAGAGTTGATGTACTTTCTAAGAATAATGTCGTTTGTGAGTATGCAAAGTCTGTTATTTTGAAAGTTAAGTGCGATGGTGATGTCTTTAAGTGTTCAAAAAATTATAAGAGTGATTGCTTAAGATTAAAGAGTGCTTTCGCATATTCATTAGAGCTTAGTCATTCGGCCAAAATAGAAAATGTTATCTCATGTATTTATAGTGCTGATGAGTCTTTAGATTTGTAATAGGTCTATATAGTTAGCTTCTCCAACATGATCATCCCCATTTCCCCAAATATTACATTGTCTTTTCTTATCTAAAGTATAGTTGTCTCCAATACCTCTAACAAGAATGCCTACTATTTCATTGGTTTTAGATGAGAAAATTGATGATCCAGAGTTTACTGAAAATGTATCTAGGTTATGAGTGAATGAGCTTTCTCCCGATAGTCCAGTAGTTAAGCTCGTTACAAATCCATTGTCATGGTATTTCATAGGTAAACCTAGAGGAAAGCCCAACATGTAGATTTCTTCATTGATTACGACTCTTTCTTTGGATACTTTCAAAGGAGTTCTTCCTCTAACTTTTTCTGTTAACTCAAGTAGGGCAACATCCTTATCGTTTGGAAAATCAAATATGTACTGAAGAGCTCCCTTTATTTCGTAGACACTATTTTTAGGAAGAATGATATCTCCACTTCTACCTTGTTCGTATACGTAGTCAAAAACAATATAATAGTCATTAATCGTTGAGCCAGGATAGTCATCAAAGCAGTGGGCCGCAGTAGCAATCTTATTACTTCCTACTAGTGAAGCCGAGCAATTTGCTATAAGTGATTGAGTCTGAACAAATTGTTCGTCCTTACAAAATTTATAATTATCTACATAGCTCAGTCCGCTAAGTTTGAAGTTTCCATTCTCTAGCTTTTGAACTCTATTCTTTGGAATGACTGCTGCAATAGACTTTGAAATATCTTGAACTTCAGTTGGGGCATCTGCGATTTCATGTCTGTCATCAGTATTATAAATACCAGCATGAATATTAAGAGAGAGAATAAATAGAGCTAAGAAAATTTTCATATTTTCTTTTACCAGTATTTACTGAATTTATTAGAGAATGAGTAAGATTTATAGTTATGTACAAAATTTGAACATAATACCAGTGGCAGTTAACCACTGGTAATTAAAGGATTATATAGATAGAGTTTTTACTAGGTTTATATATTGAGGAAGGTATTCAGCTTTCTTTCCAAGGCACTCTGTAAATGGTGCAGGCACGACTCTTCCATCTCTAAAGGCAGTAACAAATGAATGATTACCTTTTAGGAGTTCTTCAATTGCAAGATAACCCATTCCTGAAGCAATGAATCTGTCTTGACCTGAAGGATTACCACCCCTTTGGATATGACCTAGAATACAAACATGAGAGTCTATTTCAAAATCACTTTTAAGCCTCTCTTGAATTCTATGGCTTAGCCCTTCTTTTTCACCTTCTGCAACTATGATAATTGAAGAGTTCTTTCCTCTTTTAATACCACGTTTTATATCATTTGATATGGCCTCTATATCTAGTGTATCGCTTGGTAGGACAACATTTTCGGCTCCAGTACAAACACCAACGTGTAGTGCAATGGCCGCTGACTTTCTTCCCATCACTTCAACGATAAAAGTTCTTTCGTGAGATGAGGCAGTGTCTCTGATTTTATCCACAGCATCTATGGCCGTTTGAACAGCTGTTCCAAACCCAATAGAGTAGTCAGTTCCAAGGATGTCATTGTCAATTGTTCCAGGGATTCCTACTACAGGCACACCGTGCTCAGTAGAAAGCGCATGAGCACCATTAAAAGATCCATTTCCACCAATGACAATAAGTGCATCAATTTTCTTTCTCTTTAATATATGAGCAGCTTCCTTTCTCGTATCTGCTTCATGAAACTCTGGACAACGAGATGTTTGAAGGATTGTTCCTCCATGCTGAATAATATTTCCAACACTTGAAACATCAAGCTCTTTTATATTACCCTCTAAAAGTCCGGAATATCCTCTTTGGATTCCATAAACTTCTAGTCCCGCATTTATTGCTGATCTAACAACTGAGCGAATAGCACAGTTCATTCCAGGACTATCACCGCCACTACAAAGAAGACCAACTCTCTTAATTTCTGTCATAGCATATCCTTACTTAAAAATTGTTTTACCGGTAAATGAACTTGGGCATTCTATATCTAAAATATTTAAAACTGTAGGGGAAACATCCATTAAAGCATGACCATCTCCATTAACTTCAAACTCACAGTCCTTTAGTTCTTTGTGAAAAACACAAAATGGGACAAGTGAGTTCGTGTGAGAGGTATGTGGGCTTCCATCAGCATAGACCATTTGGTCACTATTTCCATGGTCAGCAGTTAAGAGGAGAGTTACACCTTGCTCTTCACATTTTTCCATTAATCTTTTTACACACGTATCTAGCGCCTCTACGGCCTTCACTGCAGCATCAAAGTTTCCTGTGTGACCAACCATGTCTGAGTTTGCAAAGTTAACTAAGAAGAACTTCGTCTCTTTATCTTCTAATTCTTCGACTAGCTTATCTGTTACAAGATAAGCACTCATCTCTGGCTTTTGATCATATGTAGAAACTTCCTTTGGTGAAGGAATAAGGAAATGTTCTTCATTTTTAAATGGCTCTTTTCTTCCTCCATTAAAGAAGAAAGTCACGTGGGCATACTTTTCAGTTTCTGCAATTTTGAACTGCTTATATCCAAGTGATGATATATATTCTGACATCACGCCACTTAAGCTTTCTTTATTAAAGAGAATAGGTAGCTCCACTTCATCTGGAATATAAGGAGTCATACATAGAAAGTAATTTGGTAGAAAGCTTCTTTCAAATTCTTTAAAGTCTGGATCGTTGAAGCATAGAGAAAGCTGGATCGCCCTATCTGGTCTAAAATTAATGAAAAAGATGCTATCACCATCTTTCATCGCTTTATCTTCACCAAATAGAACAGGAGTAACAAACTCATCGTAGATACCCTTGTCATATTCACTCTTTAAATAATCCATTGGGGCAGTATCTGTGATTGAACCCTGTCCTGTGAAAGTGTCATAGGCCAACTTTATTTTTTCCCATCTTCTATCACGATCCATACCAATTGATCGGCCTTGCATTGAGGCAAATTGGCATTCTTTGATTTTGTTCATTTCTTCAACGTATGTATAACCAATATCTCGAGAGGTATCTCTTCCATCCATGAATGCATGGAAGAATATTTCAAGATCTCCTTCTGAAGAGAGGGCCTTAATTGTTTCTTTGATATGATCTATATGAGAGTGAACTCCACCATCGGAGAGTAGTCCCATAATGTGAATTCTCTTTGATGCTTTTCTTGCAGAGTTTTTAAGCTCTTTAAGCATTGGAAGTGTTGAGAAGTGTCCCTGCTCAATAGATTCATTGATGCGAACAAGGTCTTGTCTGACAGGTCTTCCGGCGCCTAGGTTCATATGTCCAACTTCTGAGTTTCCCGCAACACCTTTTGGTAGACCAACCTTTACTCCACCAGCTTCTATCGTTGTATATGGATAGTGCTTGAAGAGACTATCTAGTGTTGGTGTATTAGCATGTAGGACAGCGTTCTTATTATCTGAATTAGTTATTCCATAACCATCTAAGATAACGAGTAGAGCACGATCACTTATATTTTTAATTGATTTCAATTTATTCTCCATTTGCATTTTTAACAATTTTACCTCAACTCTCTCCAATGGTAAGGCCTAAAAAGGTGACTAAAAAGTTCAATATTTAGTGGAAAAAGTGTCTAAAGATTAGACAATGGTTATATTCTTCACATTCGAGCCTCTCTAAGTAGCTGTTTCATAGTTGGAAAAGTTGGCACTCTAATTGCTTTATAAATAGTGAACAAATTTAATTCGAATAAGAATTTAACACTTTTGTAGGAGAGAGAGTTATGAAATTTAAAACAGGATTCCATTTACTCGTTGCCGCAATGATAGCCTTTGGTGTTACTTCATGTGGTAGTGATAAAAATACTGCAGACTCGGGCTCAGTTGCAACAACTGCAATATCATCAGTGACATATGGTACAGGAAACGGTGCTAGTACAGTCTCTGAGTTTTATACTGAAGTCTCAAATTATATGTTTGAAACAGAGAGTGAAGTAGGACTATATGCATTTCCACGCAATGTTAGTTCTAGCAGTAATTTCAATTTTGACTTTTGCTGGGGATATGAAGATTGTATGGAAGATCAACTTAAACGATCTCAATCTGAAGCTGATAGATACTATTGGAGATTTTTAGATTCTGATGGGCAAACGATTCATAGAGATTTTACTTCAAATGGAGTTACATATGATTCTCCTGATAGTGACTCTCTATTTGGGACAACTATGACAGGACTTAGAGATGGATTACTAAATATCATTAGTAATGCCTCAAGTGCTCAGAAGTATAACGGATATTCATTTGTTTCAGTATCGACTTCAAGTTCAACAACTTCAGGAATCGATATTAGCTGTTACGCATACAATAGCTTTTGTAATAACAGCACTAGTAATACTTACTCTAAATACTTCAGATTTAAGTACGGTAACTACTGGTATGATATTGATTTAACACAAGCATTAATTAAAAACCCAGTAAGAGTATATAAATAAAAATATTTAAGGAGAGCAATTTGCTCTCCTTTTTTTATTTAATTCCCACTGCCCCAAAAATTAAAAAGGCCTTATAATAGTCTAGATTATTATTTAAAAAGGACTTTATTATGGCAGTTTTCAAAACAGATCTACAGGACATTTATTTCAATTTATTTGATGTTAATAATGTTGGTGAACATGCACCTGATTATGGTGATGATGAACTCAAAGATATCGTTGAACAATTCAATAAATTTACAGAAAATGAAATCTATCCAACAAGAATGATAGGTGATGAAGAAGGTGTGAAGATGGTTGATGGGCATGTTAAAGTGCCTGCTTGTTTTCATGCTCCTCATAAGCAATTCTACGAAAATGGTTGGTATGCTCTTGGTTATCCTGAGAATATTGGTGGAATGCCAGCTCCTCATGCCATATCTATTACATGTAATTCAATCGCAATTGGAGCAAATGTTTCATTCTCAATGTACTACGGACTAACTCGTGGTGCGATGAATGTTATTCATCAAGTTGGAACACAGGCGCAGAAAGATTTCTATGTAACAAAAATGATGACTGGTGAATGGGGTGGAACAATGTGCTTAACTGAGCCTGGTGCAGGTTCAGATGTTGGTGCATCTAATACAACTGCTAAACCACTAGATGGTGGAAAATATGCAATCAATGGTGTGAAGATTTTTATCTCTTCAGGTGAGAGTGATCTTTATGAGAATAATATCCATCTTGTCCTCGCTAGAACTCCTGGAGCTCCTGAAGGAACGAAAGGGCTTTCTTTATTTATTGTACCTAGATTCAATACTGATACTGGTGAATCTAATAATGTTGTATGTACAAAAATTGAAGAGAAGATGGGGATTCATGGTTCTGCTACTTGTGAATTAACTTTTGGTGAGAATGGTGAGTGCGTAGGTGAGTTAATTGGAAATGAGTTTGAAGGTATGGCAAACATGTTCATTATGATGAACGAAGCTAGACTTCTATGTGGACTTCAAGGTGAGGCCCAGGCAAACCTTGCATATATGCTGACAGAGCAATACGCAAAAGAGAGAACTCAGTTTGGAATTGAGATTTGTAACCTTCCAGATGTTAGAAGACTAATGCTTAGAATGAGAGCACTATCTAGAGGTATGAGAGCTTTAACTCTTTATACTGGGAACCTATTTGATAAAGAAGCAAAGGGTGATGAGATTGCAGCAAAGGAAATAGCTCTTCTTACTCCTATTTGTAAGGCCTACTGTTCTGATCAAGGGTTTAATGTTTCGGTTGATGCTGTTCAGGTTCACGGTGGATACGGGTTTTGTACAGAATATGGAATCGAGCAGTTTATCAGAGATACAAAGATTGCGAGTATCTATGAGGGAACAAATGGAATACAGGCAATAGATTTTGTTACAAGGAAAATCTTAAAAGATAAAGCACACACATTCTTTGAAGTAGGAAAAAAAATCCAAGCTATTATGAATACAGAAGAAGCAAAAGAGTTCGATCATGAGAATTCAATGATTGGTAAATCGATGGAGATGTCTGAAAAGATTCTTGCAAAGTTTAGTGAGATGGCGGCAAAGAAAAATCATAACGGCATTCTTTCTCATGCAACAGACTTTCTTGATTATTGTGGAAACCTTGTTGTTGCATGGCTTTTACTTGAACATGCTTGTATTGCTAAGAAGAAATTAGCTGGAGAAGTATCAGAGGAAGAGAAGAAATATTACCAGTCTAAAATAGTCGACTACAAGGTCTTCTGTCAGTATCAGCTGGTAAAAAATATTGGTATTGGAAATAGTGTTCTTAATTTTGAAAACAATTTGATGGAGCTAGAGCTTTAATCTAATTAGTGTTACTATGTTATTGAATTTATGAATTAGGACAGTATGGACTCTTCTGAAATATTAAAAATTATAGCGGAATTCAATGAGAAGACTCATGGAAGTACCGATTACGATAAAGGTGAATTCTTTCTAAGAGGAGAGGATTCATCAAGCTTTGCACCATTAAAATTTGTTCAAAAGAAAATAGAAGGCCTTGGCGGAGTTGGATCACTTTTAAAACAAGGTTTTGTTTGTGACTCTCTAGAGCTTTTTGAATTAGAAAACTTTTCTAAATGGTATGAAAAACAATTCTCAAAAAAACTAAAACGCGGACAAGGCAAAGGGATTTCTATCCTTGGGCTCCCTGATAATAAGTCTATTTTTGACGCTGTTGAGACTGTTAACAAATGTTATCAGGTATTATCTCAACAGCAGATTCTAGTAAACGGAAAGAAGCTTCCTGTTCAACTCGGTGAGTGGTATGGGAAATGTATTTTTGGATTACATCAAAAGAAGTCTACATCCCAGCGTGGATTTGATTTTTACTTGGATGATAAACGAGTAGAAGTAAAAGTTCACTGGGGTGATCACTCATCTCCAAAAGGGGTGAAGGTTAGAAAAAGTCTTATTGAGCTTAGTGAATTTTGTGTGATTATTTATGTGGCCAAGAACTTTATGATTAGAGAAGTTTGCTTCTTAGATTCAGAGTTTATTAAGAGAAAATTTTCAAGCAAAGGACATACAATATTCTTAAAAGATATTGATATCTCACCTTACTTTTTCTCTAAGTCGGATAAACACACCAGTAAAGTTGTGAACTCTAGTGCTCTAATGAAGTTTTCTAATCCAAACCTTGCGATGAAGTTAGTCGATAGATTTGGATTAGAATAAATATTAACGAATGTCGTACTTTAAAAGACGACATTCGATTCCACCATTGAAGAATGGTTTTCTCATCGATGTCTGAAGTGAGATAGCTTTACGGTACTCTTGATCACTTGTAAGAATATAGCATCTAAAGCCTTTATAGTTGGCCTTAAAATTCTCTCCTAATTCATGATAAAACTTTGGAAGATCTTCTTCTTGTCCAAGACGCTCACCATATGGAGGGTTTGTTACAACAATCCCTGGTGCTTCTTCGTATGGCTTAACTACAAGAGCATCAGCAACTTCCATTTCAACTAAGTCTGCTGGAAAGTTTGCAAGCTTTAATGACTTTTCAAAAATTCTTAGTGCTTTTGAAGAAAGATCACTTCCAAAAAATTGTCCGCTTGGAAGTGCATTTACACTATCTTCACCTTTTTTAAGAAGATCCATTGCATATTCTTCAAGTCTTTCTTGATGATCTTCTCTTTTGTACCAAAGGTGATCTTGGAATGAGAAGACCTGACTTTTCTTTGCAAGGGCATGGAGTTTTAACCAAGCCCCTGGAAGATTTGCTGCGTGGTAAAGAGCTTCTATAATAATCGTTCCAGATCCACACATTGGATCGATAAAGATATCCTCATCTCTATTCCAATCAGTTGATTGAATAATAGCTGAAGCTAAGTTCTCTCTAAGAGGTGCTTCGTGTCCATGAGGTCTGTAACCTCTATGGCTAAGTGGATCACCACAAAGATCAAGATAGATTCTATTGAACCAACCCTTTTGACCATCAATCGCTTCTATTCTTTGAAGAAGTGAAATATCAGGTGAGTCCTTTGAGATACTTGGTCTTGAGCCAACATTTTCTCTAAAGCTATCAGCAATTGCATCTTTAAGTCTTAATGACATAACCATTGAGTTCTTAAAAAATCTATTGGCGTCTTTATCAAAAAGTGTTGATATTTTGAATGTTTGATTCACTGAGAAGAGGTGATGCCACCACTTATCTTTTGCTAGTGCGAAGTGATCATTATCTTTATAAAACTTATATTGATGAACTTCTAAGTAAACTCTACTTGCTAGTTTTGAGTTAACAATAAGCTCGATAACATTCCACTGCTTGGCCTTAAACCTTATCCCACCAGTAAATTGTTGGAAATTTTCCCCGTCATACTTCTTAACTTCTTCAAGAAGCATTTCTTCGATACCCGAAGGGCAAGAGGCAAAGTACCAGTTTAGTTTTTCTGTATCGTTAATACTTTCTTTATTCATTATTCGTCCTATCATCCCAAAATATTTTAGCTTTACTTAAAAGCTCTTGATAACTGTTGGCCATTAGTGGATTTAAACTTCCTTCTTTGAAGCGTTTAATTCTCCAAAGTGCGATGGAGAGAAATCCTATCACTATTGCCTTATCTAAATTTTCTCTTTCAAATATTGAAAGAGGTCTTACTTCTTCATATCCATTTAGATATGAATCTATTAATGAGGAATTTATTCTTCCTTTTTCTAAACATGTACCAGAAAGAGATATTCCTAAATCAAATAAATACTCACCAATCCCAGCTTGCTCAAAGTCTAGGATTACTGCTAAATGGTTTTCATCAAAAAGAGTATTATCATAGTAGAGGTCGCCGTGAATAATCCCCTTTTCAAGTGGAACTTCTATGAAGCTTGCTAGCTTATCAGGAAAAAAGTATTCAACCATTTCTTTGAAGTCTACTGGGCACTTTTCATTTTCTGTATACTCTATGATCTCTACTGGACCAAATCCTACGCTATCATGTGACCTAACATTTTCAGTCTCACACTCTAGGCTATGTAGCGACGCTAGCCCTTTACCTATTTCGTAACAAGTCTGATCACATGGACCAGGAGCAATTCCTTCAATAAATGGAAATATCACTCCAAAGAAGTCGTTGTAAGTATAGACATTGTCACCAGTTTTTGTTGAAAACGGTCGTAGTGAAAAACGAAACCCTGATTCACTTAAACGTGTAAGGATATCTTGCTCTTCCTTTAGGTGCTCAAAACCCTTATCATTTGAAACTTTCAGTAGATAATTAGAGTTTTCAATCTCAACTTTATAATTGGAGTTTGAGATTCCAAGAGAAAGAGAACTTAAGGACGTAATTGCTCCTAAGTCGTATAAATCGATAATATTCTGAGCTTCATCTATGCTCAGCTTTGTGTAATCACCCACAAAGAATCCTTGTTGCGTTGTGTCCTTAATAAATATCCTGATTTTTAGCTTTTTTAGGACCTTAGGTCAACGTCTTCGGTAAAGGTTTCTTGCCCCTAGGGTCTTCAAGGTGTTATATTACTGGTGATTTTTACAATAAATCTTGGAGGATTAAATGGAATTTACTGACTACAAAGTAAAAGATATCACGCTTGCGGACTGGGGACGTAAGGAAATTAATATTGCTGAATCTGAAATGCCAGGTCTTATGGCACTTAGAAAAGAATTTGGAGCAGCTCAACCACTTAAAGGTGCGAAAATTGCTGGTTGTCTTCACATGACAATTCAAACAGCTGTACTTATGGAAACTCTAGTTGCTCTAGGTGCTGAAGTAAGATGGTCTTCATGTAATATTTTCTCTACTCAAGATCACGCTGCTGCTGCTATGGCCGCTGCAGGAATTCCTGTATTTGCATGGAAAGGTCTAACTGACGAAGAATTTGACTGGTGTATTGAGAAAACTCTTAAGTGGGCAGATGGTTCTCCACTAAATATGATTCTTGATGATGGTGGTGACCTTACAAATATGGTTCACGACAAGTTTCCTGAGCTAATCGAAGGAATTAAAGGTCTTTCTGAAGAAACTACTACTGGTGTTCATAGACTATATGAAAGAGTTGAAAAAGGTACTCTTAAAATGCCAGCAATCAATATCAATGACTCTGTTACTAAATCTAAGTTTGATAACCTTTACGGATGTAGAGAATCACTTGTTGACGGTATCAAGAGAGCAACAGATGTTATGATTGCAGGTAAGTGTTGTGTTGTTGCTGGTTACGGTGACGTTGGTAAAGGTTCAGCTCAGTCTCTTAAAGGACTTGGTGGACGTGTTATCGTTACTGAAGTTGATCCTATCTGTGCTCTTCAAGCAGCAATGGAAGGTTTTGAAGTAATGCCAATGAATGATGCTGCTAAGCTTGGTGATATCTTCGTTACAACAACTGGTTGTTACGATGTTATCAACGGTGAGCACATGGATATGATGAAAGATAATGCAATTATCTCTAACATCGGTCACTTCGATAATGAAATTGACGTAGCTCACTTAAACAACAACTACGACAAAGTAAATATTAAGCCACAGGTTGATCAGTACATCGCTAAAGATGGAAGAAGACTTATCCTTCTTGCTGAAGGTCGTCTTGTAAACCTTGGTTGTGCAACTGGGCACCCTTCATTTGTTATGTCTAACTCGTTTACTAACCAAGTTATGGCGCAAATGGAACTTTGGGACAATTCAGATAAGTATGAAAACAAAGTTTACATGCTTCCTAAGCACCTTGATGAAAAAGTTGCAAGACTTCACCTTGAAAGAATTGGTGTAAGACTTGATTCTCTTACTAAAGAGCAAGCAGATTACTTATCAGTACCAGTTGAAGGTCCTTATAAGCCAAATCACTATAGATACTAATTTAAAAATCAACTCTCACACTTCGTTTGGAGTGCGAGAGTCTGTTTACGGATGAGATTATGAAGATCTTTATTGGCTGTGATCACGCAGCGTTCGAAGAAAAAGAAATCCTAAAAAAACACTTAATTGAACTTGGTCACAACATTGAAGATGTTGGGACACATGAAAATTCTCGCTGTGATTATCCTGACTATGCAACTGCCTTAACTAAGGGAGTGGTAAAGGATGGAGCTAAGGGAGTTCTTCTTTGTGGGTCTGGGATTGGCGTATCGATGGTTGCTAATCGTTATAAAGGCTCAAGAGCAGCTCTTTGTAGATCTGAGTTAGATGCAAGACTTTCTATTGAGCATAATAATGCCAATATTCTTTGCGTTGGTGCTAGAATAAATACAATGGATGAAATTGTTAAGATTACAGAAGCTTGGTTAGCTGCAGAATTTCAAGAAGGTCGTCATTCAGATAGAGTGGCAATGTTTAATGAAATTGGAGAAGATGTTTAATGTTTACACTTGAAAGATTTACTTATTTGTTAGTTCTAATTGTCGCTCTCACTGGAGTGATTGGTTCTCATGTCGACGTTACATGGTACGAAGGAACTTTTGCTAGAGAAGATGGTTTTGTAGAGTGGTTAACTGTTCTAGGTCTATTGATTGGTTGCGTACTTTGTTTTTATAGAGTTTCTATTTTGAAACCTTTTAGAGGAAAGTTATTTCTATTTTGCACTATCATACTAGGGTCTCTCTTCTTTTTTGGAGCAGGTGAGGAAATTTCTTGGGGGCAGAGAATATTTGGAATTCAATCTTCTGATTTTTTTCTAACTCATAACTCTCAAGGTGAAACAAACCTTCATAATTTAATTGTAGGTGGAACAAAGATTAACAAATTAATCTTTGGAACAATTCTTGGAATATTAATTGGATTTTACTTTTTAATACTTCCATTTCTTTATAGAAAAATTGAAAAAGTAAAAAATATTGTAAATGCAATGGGAGTACCACTTCCTAAGTATTTTCATATTGGAGCCTACTTATTACTTGTATTACTTACTGAATTTATCCAGGGTGGAAAAAAAGGTGAAGTACTAGAGTTTGGTGGAGTTTGGATATTCGTATTAATGACTTTTGTTCCTTTTAATAGAGAAATCTTCTCTAGAAAGTCATTTGATAGATAATTGATTGTTTTACTCTTGATTTTTAGAGTCATGACACGCCTTTAAATTAAAAGATACCATTAGGTACTCATTAATTTAAAGGACGTACAATGAAATGGATTTCAATCTTCTTTTTACTCTTGTCAGTAAAATCTTTCGCAAATACACATGAAGCAGATTTATCAAAGCCCTCACTTCAAAAGATAGTAGATAGAGATTTAGTTCCAGATAAAGTTGAAAATCACCCGATTAGAAGAAGCGGAATCGTGATAAGTGCTGTGATAGTAAAAGATGGAGTGGAAGAGAGAGTTGAAGATCTTCGCTTTACTGCTGATAGGAAACTTAACTGCAATTCTGGTGATGAATTCAAGGTCACTACAGATTTAAGTCTGGATAAGTTTAAATTAATTGGAGATTGGAATAGAGAGTTTCAATTAGAGTTTGAAGGTCACTGTAGTCATGCTCATAAGTTAGTTTTTAACTATGACTCCACAGGTGGAGAATATTTTAAAATTAGAAATATTGCATATACTCTTTCAGAGAAATTAAAAGAGATTGATAGAGACTCTTTTATAAATGGAAAGATTAAAATCAAGTTTCCTGCTGGTGGTGATTACTACAATGGAACTGTTAATGTCACAAAGGGATACCAATGGGATGTGGTTGGACATGAAATAGGACATGCTATTTACTCTCATGCTCGAATTGGAAGAAGTGGAGGAGGATCTCATAGGATAGATGAATGTTACTCAAAAGAGCTCGCTTTAAGTGAAGGATGGGCAAGCTTCTTTTCAGCTTGGGTTTCTGTCGATCTCAATGATCCAATGGCAAAATTTGAATACATGGTACCTAGAAGAGCTCCACTTGAAATAGAGCATGTTCCAAGTGATGTTTGCACTGGACCAACTAATGAGTGGAGAGTGTATTCATTTCTTTGGGATCTTATCGATTTAAATAATGATAATGAACACTTAAGTATTAGCTTTAAAGAATTATGGGACTTGTCTTTTAAGAAGAACTTTTCTTCTATTGTTGAACTTAAAGATGAAATTTTAAAAGAGGGATATGATCCAGTTGTTGTTAATGTAATATGGAATCAGAATATCGAAGGTATTTAGATAAAATAAAGGCCTCTGATTAGAGGCCTAGTGTATTTATAGTTTTCCTAGCATCTTGTTGAATCTAAGCCTTAGTACTGAAAATAAGGCCTCGAAGATAATTCCTCCGGCCATTTTCGATTGACCATCTCTTCTTTCATAGAAAATGATTGGAACTTCTTTTACTTTAAGACCTTTACTCCAAACTTTATAGTTCAGTTCAAGTTGAAAAATATAACCTTTAGAAATGATATTATCTAGGTCTAGTGATGATAGTGCTTTTCTTGAAAAACACTTGAATCCACCTGTAGTATCAAATACCGGAATATTTGTTACAAATCTTGTGTAGATGGAAGCAAGGTAAGATAGAAGTAATCTTCTAAATGGCCAGTTGATGATTCTAATTCCATCAATATAGCGAGATCCAATAACAAGATCATTTGTTTGAGCAGCTTCTAGAAGATCAGGTACTTGCGCAGGGTCGTGAGAAAAGTCACAGTCCATTTCAAATACAAATTGATACTCTCTTTCAAGGGCCCATTTGAATCCTGTCACATAAGCTGTTCCAAGACCTAGCTTTCCTGTTCTTTGAATCATATGTAGTTGTTCAGGGTAAGTTTCTTGAAACTTCTTAACAACTTCAGCTGTTCCGTCAGGTGAGCCATCTTCAATTATTAGAAGGTGTACACCTTTATGAAGACTAAAGAGAGTAGTAATCATTCTCTCTATATTGTCTATTTCGTTATAAGTAGGGATGATAATCAGTGTTTGATCAAATGGTAACAAGTGTAACTCCAGCTAATTAATTAGTTATTTATTCTTACATTTTGGGCATCTATTTAGCAATGACTCACGGTAGAGATTTGAGGATTTATAGAAAATATCCATAGCTTTTTGACCTGCGTTAGATTGAATTAACCATGAAATTTTTTTTATTGTGGGATTTAAAGTGATTAGGTACTCGATGACTTTAGGTCCTTTTAGTACTTGATCTGCTGCTATAAGGAGATGGATCTCTTTTTCACACTCTGAACGATTAAGAATAGAGAAGTTTTGATAAACCTCTTCCTCTTTAAGAGGTATAAGCTCTATATGTGATGTGGAATCCATTCTTTTAATTGTAGAAGCAAATCTCTCACATAGAGAGCATTCACTGTCATAGATAAGTATTGGTGAAAAGCTTTCACTTGTTGATTGCACTTCCATGTGTTCCTCAGATTACTTTATGTATTCTAGCCTTCTCCAGCCCGAGACTTGATATCTTCTAGAAATAATATCAAAGATTTTTCTGTCACTATTGTTAGAGATCTGTGCCTTTCCTTCGGCTTGTTGAGCAAACTTTAGTACGGCCTGATTATTCTTTTTACTTTTTTTCTTCTTTAGACCCAGACGAGATAAGAAGTCTGGTTTCTTATTTGTCGTTTTCTTCTTATTTGAATTGATTCCATCACCACTTGAAAAGGTTAGAACATTATTCTTTTTCTTTTTGGAATAACCTGAATTTGAATAGTTTCTTCTTGTGCTTTTTGTACCACTTGAAAATTTAGCCATTGTGCTGGCAGCTGCTGAAGAGACAGGAGTTGTGGCCACTTGAGTTGCTAGGTTTTCAGGTATTCCCATATCTTTTAGAAGCTGCAATTCTTCCTTTTGAGTGTCTGTGAGAATAACGTTTGGATCTAGCTTCACTTGTGTATCTAATTGCTTTAATTTTGCTAAGGCACTATTTAAGCTTGTTTGGGCAGATGTTAAACTTCCAGCAGTAAGTTCTCCATTAGCTAGTGATCCGAAGCTACTAATTACAGGAGTAGTAAGTAGGCTTGATCCGCCAAAACCTGAAATTGTTGTCATAACTTTTTTACTGATACAAGTATCTGTCTGAGCACAAGTACAGTCTGGATCATCTTCAGCATTGTCATCAATACAAGTTGTTCTTTCTGATGTTGTCGCAATTGTGGCGCTACTCATTTCTGGCTGACAGTAAGTCTGGTAATCAGCTCTTGTCTTTGAGCTTTCCTCAGTACAAAAACACATTTTATCGGTAATAGGATTACAGTCTCCCTTACTAGGCATTTTATCTGCAATGGCCTTTGTCTTATCAGCATAGTCCTCATGTGCTTTAATTTGGCTCATATAAAAAGAAGTAAGTAGAGCAGATGCTCCTAGTTTTAGAATATTTCCAGTATTGTTGTAAGCAATAGAGCCTGATGCCATCATAGCGGCGTAGCAAGCTGTTCCTGCTCCCCAACCTGTTGTTTGTATCTTTGCCGTTTTAGCTCTACTTTCGTGATTTGCAGCTGCTTTTAGTAAAGAGTCTCTTTGTGCTGTATCCTCTTGAGTCGGAAGACTTGAAATAGAGGACTGTTCAGTAGTTGTATTGAGCATTGCAATTGCTTCAGTTGCAACGGGAATATATTTACAATAATCTTTTTGTTCCTCTTGCTTTTTATCAGCAGTTTTATTAGCACTATCTGCTCCTTTATTTGCTGCATCCGAACCTTTTGTTCCTGCTGAGGCTGCGTCCGAACCTTTCGTTCCCGCTGAGGCTGCGTCTGAACCTTGATTTGCAGCTTGATTGGCGTCTTCAGTTAAAGGCTCTTTCAAAGGTTTTGCTAGGTCTCCTCCAGCTGTACCCATGATCATCACATATGCTTTAGATAGAGCACTAACCATTGAAGAACTTAGTCCTAGAAATTTTGGATCTGCTTTATTACCTAGACAAGCATCTTCGGTATCACCATCTGCTGTACATTCTTCTTCATATATTCTTTGGGCCTTTTCGTTATGTACAAAGTTTTCGGATTCATCTTTTTCTTGATCAGTTAGATTATCGACATTAGTCGTACTTCCATACTGAGTATCCATAATGGCCTGAGCACAAATACTTGATGTGAATAATAAAAAGAATATACTTAAAAAGAGCTTCCGCTTCATTGCCATTTCCTTATTTCAATACTTTATCATTTTAACACGAGCGAAAAATTGGGCCTATGGGAAAATCTCACCACATAGTAATTTTCTTTAATATCAGTGACTTAACATTGAATGCAGGGGATGGTATAATTTTGCCTAAGTGCAAAGAAAAGTTGACGTTTGACTCGCATCAATAGAGTTTGGTACAAGGTATATTATGACATCAAAAACACATGAAATAGAACTATCACATTCAATGGCCCATTACCTTTTAACTATTCATAAATTGAAAGAGGGGAGAGGTTTTGCCAGAGTTACTGATATTGCAAAAGATCTTGGACTAACTAAGGGAAGTGTTTCAACAGCTCTTAATAACTTGAAAAAGAAAGGCTTTGTTGAAGAGGAAGAGGATTGTAAATTCCTTATTCTTACTGAAAAAGGACATGACGAAGTTCATAGAATTCTTTCTTCTAGAACATTACTTTACTACTTCCTAAAAGACTTTGTTGGAGTTAGTGAAGAGACAGCTGATAGAGATGCTTGTTTAATGGAGCACTTAATGAGTTCTGAAACAAGTACTAAGTTTTTCGACTTTATGAAAAACCTAGCTTGTACGTGTGAAACTATTCAAAAAGAAGGCGGGAAAGTACCTCCGGCTTTTAATTTTCAATCATCTTTAGACTTTTGTGAGTTTGATAGTGCTGAAAAGTTTTTTGAAAGTCAGACTGGAGACTCTCATCTTAGTGAAAAAGAGTAATCTTCTTTTATCACTTATCTTATTTTTTACTATAAATAATGCTCTAAGCTTTGAGCTTAGGCAGTATTGCTTTGATAGAAGTGTCTCGCTTGACCGAGTGAAGATCTATCTATCTCAAATTACCCTCGATAAAGACATTGTAAATATAAATAATGGAAAGCATTGTATTGATATTGGAGTTGATGAGAACAGGGTTGAGCTATTTCAAAAGTATCTGTCCATGAACTACAAATTTCGCGAAAGTGAAAATTCCAAAGTGAAGAAAAGAGAATGTCTCTTTGAAGTAGAAACACTAGAAGATAACTTTAAAAAGTCCTCTAAACTTAAATTTGGTAAAGTTATTCAATTGGGGAATACTCAAAAAAATAATCAGAAGAAATCTATTTCTAAAATAAGAGTCATGGAAAATAAGCTAGCTCAGCTGGTTGTAAATGAATCCTTAATAACAATATCTTGTAAGATTAAAGGGCATTTTACAGAAGTTGATATTAGTCTTGCAGATAGTAAAACAAGCTTGTCTACATCATTACAGCTCAGCAAGGGCCAAAGAGCAGATCTTGCAAGTATAGTTCAAAACTTATCTGAGAAATCTTCAGGTGTTTCAGTTTCAAATGGAGTTCAATACTCCAAAACAAGTGGTACAAAGAAAAATAAAGTCTTTTTGATTTTAAAATAAATTATTTGTTTTGTTTCATGTAACGCGGCAATCGTATATCATTAGCTAGTTAACAATTTTACGATGGCTATTAAACTATGGAAGAGAAGAATTACTTTAGAGATCTAAAGGGCATGTTACTGGATTTAAGTAGCGAAAAGAAAAGAGGTCTCATTCTAGGAAGTCTTACTCTCTTTTTCTTATTTTTTTCTTACCCTATGATTCGAAGTGCTGCTGAGGCGATTTTTTTAGATCTCTATGGAGCAAAGAAGTCTCCCCATGTTTGGTTTTATTCTATAATTGCCCTAAGTGTGACGGTTACATTCTTTAATAAGTTTCAAGCTAATAACTCTATTCATAGATTATTCTGGGCCATTGGTGGCATAACTGCAGTTGTTTTTACCTCGTCTCTTTATTCTTTACACTCAGGTACTAATGCATTCGCTTATATTTTCTATATATGGAAAGAAGTCTACATCGTCTTAATGGTTCACACCGTTTTAGCTTTCATTAATTCAATTCTTAGTTATAAAGTTGCAAAAACAATATACGGTCCAATGGGTGCTTTAGGTTCTATTGGAGGAATTCTTGGAGGGATTATCACTTCAAGATTCTCTGCAGACATAGGTGGAGCGGAAGGGATTACAATTGTTGGAACTTTCTTTGTTCTAGTTGCTTGTCTTTGTTTTCAATATACCGGGAAAAAATTTGATCAGTTAGATAAAATAGACAATAGAAAAGATGAATCACCACTCCATTCTATATTAGAAGTTAAGAAGTACGTTTTTTTAATAGCTATTGTAATTATTCTTTCTCAATTTTGTATTAACCTTACAAATTTTAAGTTCAATATTTTATTAGAGAGATTTGTTCATACTAAAGCTGAAAAAGTTTCTTATCTAGGAAATCTTTACTCTTCAATTAATGGAATTTCATTATTTATGCAGATTCTGATTATTCCGCTGCTTTTTAATGTCGTTAAAAATAGAACGATACACTTCTTTATTCCTGTCTTCTTTTTTCTAGTTTCAGGACTAAGTTTCTCTTTTGGCTCAAGCTCAATCTTTCCGGTAATGCTTACTTTTGTATTATTTAAGGGAACTGACTACTCTTTATTCGCAGCAGCAAAAGAAATGTTATATTTTCCTCTTATCGCTAGACAAAAGTATGGAGCCAAGTATGTAGTTGATATGCTTGTGTATAGGATGGCAAAAGGGGTTATTTCACTAATATTAGTATTTTATCAAAGCGAAACGTTTGTAGAATATTGCCTAGGGATTTGTCTAATTGCTTGGTTTTTTGTATTAATTCCTTTGTTTAGAATACAAGAGAAAGTTTTAAGTCAAAATAAGGAGTGTTTATGAATCCAATATTAAACGAATATAAAACAGTTTTTGGAACTGTTCCATTTGAAGAAATCAAAAATGAGCATTTCTTACCGGCCCTAGATGAAGGGATTAGACTAGGTAAAGAGAATATAGAAAAAATCAAAAACAATACTGAAGCACCTACATTTGAGAATACGATTATTGCTCTTGAGAATTCAAGTGAGATTATTGATAAATGTGCTGAAGTTTTCTTTAACTTATTATCAGCAGAAACTAATGATGAAATGCAGGAGATCGCCAAAGAGTTCTCTCCTAAGTTAACGGCATATGGGAACGATGTAGGCTTAGATTCTGATCTATTCACTAAAGTTAAATCTGTTTGGGACAATAAAGATTCAATGAACTTAGATGCTGAAGATCTAAAGTTACTTGAAAAAAACTATAAGTCATTTGTTAGAAATGGAGCTTTATTAAATGAAGCAGACAAAGAGAAATTAAGAGCAATTGATGAAGAGCTTGCGACAAACGGTTTAAAGTTTGGAGACAATAACCTTAAAGAAACTAATAAGTTTGTAATGGTTCTTGAGAGCAAAGAAGACTTAAAAGGATTACCTGAAGGTGAAATTGAAGCAGCTTCAATATTAGCAAAAGAAAAAGGTCATGAAGGAAAGTGGGCTGTAACATTAGATTACCCTAGCTTAATTCCATTTATGACTTATGCTGAAAGTAGAGAGCTTAGAGAGAGACTCTATATGGCCAATGGTTCTAAGTCTTGTAAAGGTGATGAGTTTGATAATAAGGAAATTATTAAAAAGTTATCTCAATTACGCCATCAAAGAGCAAACCTTCTTGGATATGAGTCACATGCGCACTTTACTCTCGAAGAGAGAATGGCCGCAAACCCTAATACAGTAGTAAATTTTCTAGAAGACTTCCTAGCAAAAGCAAAAGATCAAGCTAAGGCCGAAATGATAGATCTTCAAGAATATGCAGTTAAGCACGGTGGACCTTCTGATCTTCAAAATTGGGACTATGCTTTTTGGGCAGAAAAGTTAAAGAAAGATAAGTATAGCATTGATGATGAAATGCTTAAGCCATACTTTAAGCTTGAAAATGTAGTTGATGGAGTATTCCAAGTTGCAACAAAGCTTTATGGACTTAACTTCAAAAAGAATGAAGAAATGCAAAAGTATCATAAAGATGTCATGACTTATGAAGTGACTGATGAGTCTGGACGTCATATTGCTGCATTCTACGCAGACTTCTTCCCAAGAGCAGGTAAGAGAAATGGTGCTTGGATGACTGCCTATAGAGGTCAGTCTAATGTAAATGGTGTAGAGAAGAGACCACATATTTCAATTGTATGTAACTTCACTAAACCTACAGAAACAAAACCTTCTCTTTTAACTTTCAATGAAGTTACAACTCTTTTCCATGAGTTTGGACATGCCCTTCACGGAATGTTAGCTGATACTAAATATGAAAGCCTTTCTGGAACAAATGTATTTTGGGACTTTGTTGAGCTTCCTTCTCAGATCCTAGAAAATTGGGCATATGAAAAAGAGTGTTTAGACCTATTCGCGAAACATTACGAAACAGGTGAAACGATTCCTACTGAGTTAATTGAAAAAATTAAGGCAAGTGCAACTTTCCATGAAGGTAGAGCTACTCTTAGACAAATTAGTTTCTGTCTACTTGATATGGCATGGCATAGTGGTGATACAAGTCATGTAACAGATCCAGAGAAATTTGAAAAAGAAGCAATGGCACCAGCAAACCTTTTACCAGCAGTTGATGGAACAATGATGTCGACTTCATTTGGTCATATCTTTGCGGGTGGATACTCTTCTGGTTATTACTCATACAAGTGGGCCGAAGTATTAGATGCAGATGCATTTGAGCACTTTAAAGAGAATGGTATTTTCAATAGAGAAATTGCGACGAAATTTAAAGACAATATTCTCTCTAAAGGTGGAACAGAACATCCAATGGAGCTTTATAAGAAGTTCAGAGGTGCTGAGCCAACTCCAGATGCACTTCTAAGAAGAGGTGGATTAATTTAATTAAATTAAACAATACGTGCACTCGCTCTTAGGGCGAGTGCATTTTTTTGAAGCTTACTTCCACGCAGAATCTCTACGATACTTTTCTAACTTTCTATTATTTTTCATTTTTAAATTCTTAGATTTTGGCAAATACTCTAATAGTGATAAAGTATTAAATATTCCTGAAGCCGTTTTATTTAAATAGTCTATGCCCCTTTCCCCTCCATAGCCCTGTCTGTAGAAATATAAGAACTTCGAGCTAACACTGGATTCTCTTACCTTGTTCGTGTTGGTAACTAGTCTAAAATCAAAGAAGCAAGTTACATAAAACCCATCTCTATCTCTATTTTTTTGCATTATTTTTTCATGAAAGGCCTTTCTGATTGTCTGGGCAACTAAGACTTTTAAATAGTTCATGCCTTCAAAATGAGAGATATCTTCTAGGTAATGGCCTTTACTATTGAAGTAGATTTTAGCTTTAACAGTTCCTGTGAATTTAGAAGATTTAAAAACACGAGGGTAGGTGAGGCTCTCTTCAATTCGCTCAAATACTTCATATACTCTAGAGTTCTTAGAAGCATCTGCGTGCTTAAAGCTTGGTTGAAGCGCATTATCTTTTGATGGTTTATACCTAAGCATATCAAATTTTATATTGTTTCTTTTTTTATTTTTATTTTTAGTTTTCGACTTCTTCTCTCTTGTAGAGAAGCTTAGCTTAATTTTTTTTATTTTAAGATCTTTAGTCTCTAAATGTACTTTTTGGTGTTCTAAAAATGGAATAAAAATAACGAGGTGAAGAGCTAGTATATATAGAAAAATAAAGAGAAAATTCATCTTAAAATACTTACAAATGATTTTAAGATGAATGTCAGGAATTAGTGAGTTTCATGTAAGAAGATACATGAAAAACATTTGTATGCTATCTACAAATGCTTATTAAAAGTATCTAGTGCCGATTTCCACACAAGGTCTTCACTTCCCTTGTCTGCAAGGTTTTGAAGATGCTCTATAAGCTGACTGGAGAAATCAATTGAGCTCTCTCTAGGTAATAAGCTTGGCAAGTTATCAACAGCTAATAATTCTAATCCACATGTTTCTAGGAATGGTTTCTTCCATTCTGTAATATGATCGTAAACTGGTATTGGGTTTAAATCACTTGTAGGGTCACAACTAACATCTCCAATTATTGAAAGTTTCTTATCTGTATTTAGAGTTTCTTTTGTTAGAAATGGTGGAATTTTCTTTGTCATTAAAACACAGTTAATAAAAATATCATGAGTTGTAATTTCAGGGAAAGGACCACCTTTCTTTGTTTCTTCAAAGTCCCAAAGAGTCGTCTTAACACCGAAGTGATCGAAAACTTCTTTTGCTCCTTGTCCGCATCTTCCAAGAGACCCGATAATTATAGCTTGAGGATTTAGTGAGCTCTTTTCTTTATTTGTTGAAATTTGTGAATAAAGCTCTTCTATATTTTCAAATGAACTAAGGGGAGAGTAAGCTTGCCCACTTTGCTTTTGATAAAACCTGTCTAGGCTAATAGCGGCTCCAATAAACCCTGCCCATTTTCCAAATGCAGCGACTCTACGACCTTCTTGGTTCACTAGGTACTCTAGATCAAAGTGTATTCCACCACCGTCTTTATATCTCTTTAGTACTTGTTCATGACCTGTCTGCCCTTTATAGATATGAGCAAAGTAGATATGTCTGTGCTTAAGAGGGAAATCGTCAACAGGTAGCTCTTTTAAACCTAAAACAAAAGTATCACTATCTTCTTCTATCCAAGATTTTTCTGGAACAATTGTACACCCAACATCACTATATTCTTTATCTTTGAATATTCTATCTGGACAAGACTCAACTTTAATAGAATGTCCCTGATCAATAAGCTTCTTTGCATCGCTAGGTGTAAGTGGAGTTCTTCTTTCTGAACTCTTGAATTCTTTTCTTAATATAAATGTTGCAGTCATTTTATCACCAATAGTCCTAAATCATTTTATCTTGAAACTCTTTAACGGAAGTTTCGTACTGAGATATTAGTCTGTCTACAATTTCTTTTATAGGTTCAACTTTATGTGAAAATTCTATAGAAGGTCCTGCACACCAAACTGTTTTATATGTGGCAGAGAAAGCGGCCTTTTCAATAGACTTCATTCCCTTGTAATAAGTAAGCATTTTTGCATATTTTTTTAATTTCTTATTCTTATTCAAGTAGGACTCAACAAAATTTTGATCTGTTCCTATCTTTTGAACATACGGAGTATTGATTACAGTACAAGGTGTTCCAGAAACTCTTGAAGTCAGTACAATATCTTTGGCGCCAAAATCAACAGCAGCTTGCTTATAGTCATCCGTTACTCCACTCTCTGAAGTTGCAATAAATGGAGATCCAATTGATGCTCCCTCTGCTCCAAGGGCCAGAGTTGAAAATAAAGCAGACCCTGTTCCTATTCCACCAGCACTGATAACTGGTAGATTGCACCCTTCTTTTAGAAGAGGTACTAATATTGATGAAGGTGTTGGTCCCGCGTGACCTCCGGCACCTGAGTTAACAGCTATGACTGCATCAGCTCCGAGTGATTCAACTTTCTTCGCATACTCTAGATCAACTACATCACAGATAATTTTTGTTCCTTTTGGGGCACACCTTTTGATAACTTCTTTTGGACTTCCAAGAGAAGTTATAATGAAGTCTGGAGCATATTTTTCACAAATATCTATTTGCTTCTTTAAATGAACATTTGATTTATTCACAATTAAGTTAATTCCAAATGGTCCTTCACACTTTTCTTTTAGTTCTTTAATACCCTCTTCAAAAAGCTCAGGAGTTCTCCAGTTTAAAGCAGGTATGCAGCCCATAATTCCACATTTGGAAGCTTGAATAATCATTTCGTTGTTAGAAACAAGAAACATCGGCGCCATTATAATAGGATATTTAATATTAAAAGTTTCAGTTAGCCAGGTCTTTACCATTTTAATCTCCATTTGGATTAGCTTAAGTAGTTGTATTTATTCTTACATATTAGCATATTGGCTCAAAGTTTTATTTTGTAAGAACTTATTTGCAGTATTTAATCAAAGTCTGCACTACAATATTAAGGAAAGATCAGGAAGATTTTTAATTAGGAGAATATACAATGAAGAATTCGTTGAAATGGATTTCACTTTCTTTGCTCATTTGCTCATCTGTAAATGCGGCCCAAGCCCCAGCTAAAAAATTAATAACTATTGATAGTGATGTAATTAGCTTTACTAATAAGTCATTTGGTCCAAAAGCTATGGAGATTAAGAGTGTAGAAGGAATCTCACTTTTAGAAATAGATGAAGACTCTATCAATGAGTTAAGTCATGAGATGCATGAGAGATTTAATAGATGTGGTGGATTTATGGTTCATGACTCTTTAGATGAAGCATTAGAAACTCTCGAGTCTAGCGAGATAAGAAATTTTGCAAAGTCAGCACCATTTGCTGAGTACTCACTAACAGAAGAAGATGTAGTAACAGATATGATTGCTCAAGTAAGTGAAAAGAATATTACTGAAGTTATCAAGAAACTATCTAGCTATAAGAACCGTTATTATAAGTCTCAATCAGGTGTAGATGCTGTTCATTGGATTAAAGATCACTGGTCTAGTTTAATCGCTCATAGAAATGATGCAAAAGTAGAGCTATATGAACATTCAAAATGGGATCAGCCTTCAGTAATTCTAACAATCGAAGGAACTACTGATGAGACAATTATTATTGGTGGTCACGCAGATTCTGTAGCAGGTTACTGGGGAAGAGCCAATGCACATGCTCCAGGTGCTGATGATAATGCTTCAGGTATTGCAACTATAACTGAGACAATTAGAATTCTTGCAAACTCAGGGTATAAGCCGACTAAAACTATCAAGTTTATGGGGTATGCTGCTGAAGAAGTAGGACTATTAGGATCTAAAGCAATTGCAAAAGAGATGAAGCAGAAAAATGCAAATATTGTAGGTGTTCTTCAATTAGATATGACGAACTTTAAAGGTTCTGACTTAGATATCGTTATGATGACAGATTATACAAATCAACAACAAAATGCATTTATTGGAACACTTTTAGATAAATATCTTCCAGAAGTTAGTTGGGGATATGACAAGTGTGGTTATGGATGTTCTGATCATGCATCATGGCATGGACAGGGTTACCCAGCTTCAATGCCATTTGAATCAAAGAAAGGCGATATGAATCACAATATTCATACCTCTCGTGATACAATAGAACAATCAAGAGGTGGTTCACTTCATGCAGTTAAATTTGCTAAGCTTGCTCTTTCGTATGCCGTAGAGCTTGATCGTTAGACTGATTTAATACTGTAAGTTATGATGGGCCACAACACACTTTAAATGGAGTAAACGTGGCTCAATCTGAGGTTCCTTCTTTAGTTGATTTTGATGAAGTAAAAAATTTACTAGAATCAGAACGAAAAACAATCATAAAAATTAATAGCTTTGGAGACGATGACGAATATGTTCGTTCCGTTGAAGATGCAGAAATCATTTTAAACTTTGTAAAAGAAGTTCAAACATCTCTGTATACTTTCTTTCTAGAGTTTCCATCACTCATTCCATTATTTGGGAAAGAGTACACAACTTTCTACGACTTTGTTCAAAGAGATAATGTATTAGACTTAATCTTTTTAGATGACTGTATGTTTCCTGAGCAGGAGAGATACTTCTATGGTCAAGACGGTGGGATCAGCTTAAATATACTCTCTCTACATCAGAAAGCATTCTATGAGTGGATGCAAAAGATAAAGAAGAATCATGTAAGTGCTCAAACCAAAATTCTTGAAAACTTTACGTTATCATTGAAGATGTCTGATCTAGACTGTCAGTGTCTTGCCTGTGTTGCAAACTATAGAACAAGACTTAGAGAATTCATCTTTGATTCATGTGAAGAAGAAATTGAGAAGTCATTTGTTAAAATAGAATCATCATTAAATAAATCAATTGAAGAGATTGGAGACATTTATAATAATCTTCAAAAAGATTTAGATAAGACTATTTTTAAGGCAAGAAATAAATTAAAAAGATCTTCTTTAAATAGACTTGAATCACAAATAAAAAATAATCTTAGTGAAAAATTTGATTATCCAAGTCCTCTTGCTAAAGATCATGCACGAAATATCATCCCTCATTTAAGAGATTGGTTAAATAATAATGAATTTTCAGAAGACTTAATTGAAGATAATGAATATGAAAAATTCTTTTCTCAGCTAGGTGTTAATCTATGGAAAGGGAAAAAGTATCTTCAAAGAGAATTTAGAAAGTTCGTAAGGGCAATCGTTGTATTAAAGAAGAAAGATGTATCATCTAAAATCTTAAATGATTATCTTGGAGAGTTCTGGCTTCACTCAAATGCTAGAGAGATAAAAAGAAAGATCATTTATCATATGGGTCCAACCAACTCAGGAAAAACTTATCATGCCGTAGAGGCCCTAAGTAAGGCCAAGACTGGTTGTTATCTTGCTCCATTAAGACTTCTGGCTGGAGAGCTTTACGATACATTGAACTCAAAGGGAGCAAAGACAACTCTACTAACTGGTGAAGAAGTTATAGAGAATGAAGGTGCAACTCACTTTTCTTCTACAATTGAAATGGCAAGATTTGGAGAAGTTTTTGATTGCTGTGTAATTGATGAAATTCAAATGATTACAGATAAGCAAAGAGGGTGGGCATGGACGAGAGCTCTCGTAAATGTTTATTCTCCTGAGATTCATGTGTGTGGAGATCCTTCAGCATATGACCTTGTTAAAAAAGTCGCTGATCTCTGTGGTGATGAACTAATAGTTAAAGAATATACTAGAATGACTGAACTTAATGTTGAGCCAAAACCTATTGTTGTTGGGCAACTAGAGAAGAATGATGCATTAATTGTTTTTTCTAGAAGAAATGCATTGAGATTCAAAAGAGATCTAGAAAAAGTCGGGTTTAAAGTATCAATTGTATATGGAAGATTAAGTCCTGAAGTTAGAAGAGAGCAAGCTCGAAAATTTGATGAAGGTGAAACTGATATAATCGTTTCAACTGATGCTATTTCAATGGGGATGAACCTCCCTATTCGAAGAATCGTATTCTCAACTTTATCTAAGTTTATTGATGGTCATGAATTTATAATATCTCAGAGTGAGATTAAGCAAATTGCTGGGCGTGCGGGAAGATTTAAGCGTTTCCCTACAGGTTTTGTTACAACGTTAACAAAAGTTGAAAATGGAATAAAAGAAATTAATGACGCTTTAACAGCTCAATTAGATCAGTCCACTCAGTGTATGGTTGGTCCTGACTTAGATATCTTTAATAAAGTAAATAATGCTCTAGATGATAATAATCTTCCAGGGCTTAAGCTTTCAGAGTTTTTAAGATTATTTCATACAATGGATTTCAAAAAACCATTCTTCTGTGTCCAATTGAAAGAAATGATTGAACTAGCAGAAATGGTAGAAGATACTGATGCGGAAAATATACTGTCTACATCTGAAATCTTTGGGTTTGCATGTGCTCCTGTAAATCAAGGTTTACTAGAGCATGTTCAGTATTATATGTGGATTCTTTCTCACTATGTAAAATCTCAAGATATATTAAATGAGCCAATTGATTTTAAATCTAGTGATATAGATTATTTAGAGACCTCTATTAAGTGTGTTGAGCTCTATCAATGGCTTGCAAGACACTTTGATAATAAGAACTTTCTATTCAATGAAGCCGAACTTTTAGAAAATAAAGGTGGAGCAGTTGATAGGCTAAATACTCTTCTATCTGAGAAGATAGTTCCAACTTGTTCAAGCTGTGGAACTAAATTAGCAGAGAAACATAAATTTGCTATCTGTGAAGATTGTTTTCAACAGCGTAAGTTTAGTCGAAGAGGAGGACCTAGATCTGGTGCTCGAAAAGGGAACTCTAAAGCAGCAGCTTTTAAAAGAGGTGCTCCCGCAGGAAAGAATAGTAAGAAGTCTACTTTCAAAAAGAAAAGAAAGTTTAGTGGAAAGAAAAGTTAGAGTATGAATATAGATGAGTATGCGAGAACTCTACTCTTTTCTCCTAAGCTAGAAGATAAGCTCCTTAGTCCTAAAGTGATTACGAGCTTTACTGACTTTAATATTGTGGAAAGGCCTAAGTCGCCAGGAAGAGATAAGCTTTTTGCTTTCTCTGATGTTCAAATTAAGTTTCCAAGACCTAGATCTCTACATGTTCCAGAAAGAAGGGCAATGGCCCTTCACTTCTTTGCAAATCATGAGCTGCTTGCCATTGAAATGATGGCCGCTGCAATTCTCTGTCTGCCGACAAGAGATGAGAATGACATGAAAGCGAAGAAGGGGCTTCTTTCAACTATTGCAGACGAACAAAAACATTTTCTTCTTTATAAAAATAGAATGGAAAAACTAGGTCTGGAGTTTGGTGGAGTTGCATTGAATGATTTCTTTTGGAAGAAATTTTCTGAAGTTAAAGAACTTGATGGATTCTTCGCTCTTGTTTCTTTGACTTTTGAAGCTGCTAACTTAGACTTTGCAAAATATTTTGAAAATATTTTTAAAGATATTGAAGATCATGAAACTGAAAAGATTATGAATATTGTATATGAAGATGAAATTAGTCATGTTGCATATGGAAGAAATTGGCTCAATAAATGGCGTGATAGTAAATCACTTTGGGAGTATTACAATCAACTTCTTCCTGAAAATATTACACCAGCAAGAGCTAAGGCCATGATGTTCGATTACGATTCAAGAGTTAGAGCAGGACTTGATCAAGACTTTATTAACAATGTTAAAAATTATAAAGATGACTTTGTCGTGACAAATAGAAGAGAATGGAAGAAGTAACTTATCACGTAAATCTAAATTACGAACTCTTTCTTTCTGGATCAAATAAGAAAATAAAAGGTGCCAGTTGGTTTGATCATATTTTCTTTTTCATTAATAAAAATTCAAAAGCAATATTAAGAAGTGATTATCCTTTTAGTGATGAGTATTTAAATCATTTAGAAAAGCTTGATGTTTCATCTATTAAAATCGCCAAGAATGGGAAATCTTCCCCTTGGTGGGGACCTTGTAATGACCTGGAGAAAGAGCGATTTTTTAACTCTAAGATCACTATGACAGACCTTGGGCTAGACGAAAATTGGATCCCTATACCTTCTACAACTTCAGTTAATATTGCTAAGGAAATATTACATTATCCTATTATATCGAGAGACGAATGGGGAGTTTCTGGAAGAGGAATCAAGATTTTAAAGTCAGTAGAAGACTTCGACTTAATCACAAAAAGGTCTGTCTACTCTGAATTTGTGAATAAATTCAATGATTATGGAATTACTTTTGATTTAGAGAATGAGACATATTTTATTATTGAAAACTATATAGATAGCTTTGGTCAATTTAAAGGGGGCGAAGTTAAGTCAGTAAGTGAAAGTATTGGAGAAGAAAACTTATCCCGAATGTTTGATATAAGAAATAAGTTAATCAAACTTGGGGCAAAGGGATCAATTCAAATAGATACTTTTACATATGATGGTGGGTTTCATCCTTTTGTTGAAGTTAATTATAGAAAAACTATGGGGCTAATGATTCATAATCTTTTAAATAAGTTTGACTCCAATTATGTCTACTGGGGAATTCTAAATATTAAAAATAAAAAATCTTTTTCGGAAGTCTTACATATATTAGATAAATTTAACACAGAAGTAGTTTTACTCTCACCAGTTGATAAGTTTATTTCCGTGGCCCTTTTAAGTGATGAGAGTTTGAATGGTAGAGAAAAGTTAAAAGAGCTAGAGATATTTATCAGCAAGTTCTAATATTAACTTTCCACACTCATTGAGACTTTTAGCGTAAGCAATGACTCCATCCTGATGACCTTTCATTACTATTACACCTGAAGACCTACCATTTATGAGCGTTCCAACACAATTTGCCATTTCTTGAGTCCCATACGGCACCTCTTTAGGAGTTGCATCGTAATTACCTTGAATCATTTTTTCCCAGATTGCAGTATTGTGTATATGAAAGACAGTCGTAATCTCTTTATTAGATTCATAGACTGCGGCATGAGTGAGTGCTTCACTGGAAGCCTCTAGGGGACCAACCTGACTTAGCTTCATTTCTTTTAGGTCATATCCATCTACAAGGGTGTAGTGCTCTCCTGTTAGGTTGGGATATTTTCCTGTTTGCGTTCCTGTGATGATGAAGTTGGCCTGCTTATCCCAATTGAGTAGTTTAGACAGATTTCCAAAGCCTACCTTTTCCTTCGGGTATTCTCCAATAAGGTTAAGCTTGAAAAGTTTCACTCGCCAATTCTCGAGTTCACTCCAAAGTTCCTCTTTTAGAGGCCCTGAGTGGGTAAAGTTTGACCTATCATATTTTATTACACCATCATCGATCACTTTTGCTCAACCTTTTTTGTTAATTTTCGATAAGTTATAAGATTACACCTATTATAAGTTATTGAATCCTTCAAAGGAAAGAAGAATGTTCGACGACCTGAAAGAGAAAATTGAAGATTTAGTGAGTTCTATTAAATCAAAACTTCCCGGATCTGATTCAGATGATGATGAGGAATACGAAGACGAGGAAGGAGAGTTTGATGAGAAAACAGAAGAGATAGATGTCGCTCAAAAGGTCGCTGAGTCTGAAGAATATGACGACGATGAAGAGTATGAAGATGATGAAGATGAGGACGAGGATGAAGCCAAGGAAAAGAAGCAAAAAATTATGCGACTTGGACTGGTGGGTCTTGTTCTTATTTTAGGAGCAAGTATTTTATTAGAGCCAGGTGAAGACGATACTACAGTTCCAGATGTGAAGCCTATTGCTAGAAAGAATCGTCCAAAGAGAAAAAAGAAAGTAGTTAAAAAAGAAGTAAAACAAGAAGTAACAGAAGAGAAAGTTAAAGTTGAGCCACCTCCTGTTGAAGAGCAACCTAAGGACATAGTTGTTGAAGATAAAGTAGAGACTCCAACTGAAACAACTCAGGTTGTGCCAAATCAACTTGATTTAGTAGATAATACTGAGGATACCATGAGTGAAAGTAGTGATGAGCAACCTTCATCTCTTGGAGAGGGCAGTGTCTCTGAAAACAATCAAGAAAGTTCTGAAGGTAACGAAATGTCTGAAGCTATTAGCAATCTGACGACAACTGAACCATCTAAAATGATTGAAAAGGTTGTTAAAGAAAAACTAGAGTATCAAGAACCTCCTAATTACTTAGAGACAGGAAGAGGACTTGTTTATAACTGTACAGGGAAGCATTGGGCATGTGTTGATCAAGTAAGCTTTGTTGAATGTAAAAAGAATAGTGATTGGAGTCTTGAAAATAATAAAGAACCTGAGTGTCATCCAAGTAATGTCTATGGATCATTTAAAGACTGTAGAACTATTCAACTCTATAATATTAATACAAATCTTGAGACTAGCTTCTGTAAAAAGTAGCTAGTTCTTTATCGATAGCACAAAAAAAGAGAAGCTTAGCTTCTCTTTTTTTATATTTAAATTTAATCGTTATTTATTTTAAGCAGCGTCTTTAGCAAAGTTTCCATCAATAATTGTGAGTTCAAAAGTTTCTTCTCCTTTTGAATCTTCTCTAGTCATTGCCTTTATAAAGTGTTTTACAAGTTCAGCATCAAATTGAGATCCTGAAAACTCTTCTAATTCACTAAATGCAACTTCGTAAGGTAGACCTTTTCTGTATGGTCTTGTTGATGTCATAGCATCAAATGTATCTGCAATCAGAATGATTCTTGAAAAGAGTGGTATATCTTCACCTTTGAGTCCATCTGGATAACCACGTCCATCATATCTTTCATGGTGATGTTTTGCGTATGTTGCAATATCAGTGAAACAGTCAAAGTCTTGTAGAATTTCTGCTGTTATACTTGGATGCGCTTTCATCTTTAAGAATTCATCTTCAGTTAATCGAGCAGGTTTTAAAAGTACAGCGTCCGGAACACCAATCTTTCCAATATCATGAAAGAGAGCTGACATTTCTAACTCATACATTTCTTTTTCATCAAGACCTAGCTCTTTTCCAAGAGTCACACAATAATAGGCAACACGAGTACTGTGCCCGTAAGTATAGTGATCTTTGGCATCTAGTGCTCTTAACATACTCTTTACGGCCATTTCACACATTTCTTGCTGTTGTTCACGTAGCTCTCGAACTTGTTTTACAAGGTCAAGCATTGCTACATTTGCAACGACTGATTGAAGTGAAATAACATTATCTTTTTTCTTTTCCATAATTAGCCCAATGCTTAGCTATTAACTTATTGTAGTAGCGTGCACAGCATTTATCGTTATTTTGGCTGAAAATCTTTAGAAATTACTTTTTCTTTTGTATTATCGGTAGGTTATGAATGTTGGTCGTCTTTTGAAAATGCCAAAAAATGAAGTCATATAAACGGATGAAACGGCAGAGATATTTGCCCTAACTACTCTGAATTATTGTTTTTTGTTAGTCTATTAGGGATATAAACAGAGAAAATTAACGAGCGAAGAAATATGAAGAAAATAGTAGTCTTGTCCAAAGAATCAGAGCTGAAAACCGTCTTTCAGGACTTAGAAACTCAATATCTATGTGAGGTCATAACTTTTAATTTTGATCAGTCAAAAGTCTTTGAGAACTTATTAAAAGATGACCATGCGGTACTACTGCTATCAATTGCTGACTGGGAAGCGTTCAATGATTTCTATTCAGAACATAAAATGCAAATTAATGGAAATGTTGTTCTTGTTGGAAATGCTAACTGTTTAAGAAATAAAAATATGGAAGAGCTATGTAATATAGATCGCTTTATAAAGGGAGTTATCAATACTGATGACCCTAGTTACTTACAAAGACCATGGTTCAATCTATTAATTAATCCTCAGGTTGAGAGTATAGACAGTGATGACCTAAATGAAGTAGGGCAAAGTATAGAAAAAATTATGGCCGCGGCTATAAATGAGCTACAACGTGTAAAAGAAATTCATGAGAAGCTCGTTCCAATCAGGGAAGAGAGTTTTAAAGGTTTAACTGCAGCAAGTAAATTTGGAGCAGGTGAGAGCTCGGGTGGGGAATTCTTTGATGTTATAACTACTGATAATGAAGTTCTCTTACTTTTAGCGAGGTCTAGATCTTATCTTGTTTCAAGTATTATCATGAAGCAATTTGATGATTTAAGAGGAAGTAGTGCCTTTGGTGATAATAAAATTAATGACTTTATAAAAGGCCTTAATATTGAGATTGAAAATTCAAAGGTTAAGGAAGAAAAAAGAAAGTTAGATGTTCTCTTTATTCGTATGGATTTAAAGAAGATGAAAGGAAGAGTTTGGAAGTCAGGTAATTCAGAGCTTATCCTTAATTCTAAGAGTATTGAAGAGAATGAATTTTCGATTGAAAGAGGTGAGAAGTTAATGATTCTCTCAAGTGGATTACTTGATAATCCTCCTGGCAGAGAAATTGTTAAAAACATAGCAATTAACAATGTTAATAAATCTAGACGTGAATTATTAGATGAAGTCTTCTATACTCTAAAGAAAGAAAAGACTGGGATGTTTTTTACCCATGATGCAACAATGATCGTTTTTGAGGTAAGTAAAAATGCAATTATTCAAATCTAGTATTATTTTAGTTCTTTTAATATCTAATGTATATTCTATGGATATGTTTTCAGATATGGATTGTATACAGGGAAGCTATGACGCTGTAGTTGAACATAAAGCAGCACCATTTGGTCTCTCTAAAAATATCCTTGCTATCTCTAAGAGCGATTGTTCTATTTCTATAAGTCATTCTAAACTTAAGTTTATGAAGAGCAGTTGGATTATTGATGTGTGTAGAGAGCCAGTTCATATAAAGATTGATGATGGTGGAGTTGAAGTCCTAAAGAGAGTTGATAGCTGTAAAAATGGATCTTCAATATACTGTAAGGAAGTTGCAAAGATTGAAAAAATTCTTCAAGATGATGGATTAATTTTTGCTCCTGGTGAAAAAGAGAATATTTCTAGTGATCATGGAAAAGTTTATTGTTCTTACCTATTAACAAAGAAGTACTTAAGAGAAGGTATTGTCTTTAATAGAGGAAAAGAATATTCAGGGATTCTATCGCCTAATAAAATAAAGGCACAAGTTCCAAGAGTGATTCAAAATTTAAATGAAGAGCAAAACGCTAGCGAAAATACTGTTCCTTCTCAAGTAATTGAAGATGGGCCTGCAGACTTTTAACGAATAGCTTTTAGGGTCGTATCAAGATCATTTATTAAATCATCAACATTTTCAATTCCAACGGATAATCTAATTAGGTTATCCGTAATACCTAACTCTTCTCGAGTTTCTTTAGGTATTGATGCATGAGTCATGATTGCTGGGTGTTCAATTAAACTTTCTACTCCTCCCAGACTTTCTGCTAGAGAAAATAATTTAATTTTAGAGAGAAATTTCTTAGACTTTTTAATGTCTCCTTTTAAGAAGAAAGTCATCATTCCTCCAAAGCCAGACATCTGTGATTTTGCAATTTTATATTGAGGGTGACTTTTCAGTCCTGGATAAATAACTTTCTCTACCATCGGATGAGACTCAAGAAACTTTGCGACTTGAAGTGCATTCTTTTGATGTGCTTCCATCCTTATTGCAAGGGTTTTGATTCCTCTTAGTACTAACCAAGAATCAAAAGGTGATTGACTTGGTCCTAATGAGTTTTGTAGCTTCCAGATTTTTTCATAGAGCTTCTTATCATTGAGCATAAGTGCACCACCAACAACATCACTATGACCATTAATATATTTAGTCATTGAATGAAGAACAATGTCAGCACCAAGTGTAAGAGGATTTTGAAAGTATGGACTCATAAAAGTATTATCTACCAGAGTCTTCACTTTATATTTTTTAGAAATTGTTGTTACTTTCTTTACGTCTGTTATTTTTAGAAGTGGGTTGGTTGGAGTTTCAATCCATAGAAGATGAGGCTTATGTTCCTTTATCTTTTTTTCAACCTCTTTTATGTCAGTCGTATTTATGAAAACAAAATTATGAATGTCTTGAAATACAGTCGTAAAAAGTCTGTAGGTTCCACCATAGACATCGTCACTTAAGAGTACAGTTGAACCTGCTGGTATTGCGTGCATAACTAGCATGGCCGCAGATATTCCGCTTGCTGTAACTACAGCATGCTTGGCCTCTTCTAATGAGGCTAAGCATTCTTCTAGTCTTGTTCTTGTTGGGTTGTGCGATCGAGTGTACTCGTAGCCTTTATGAACCCCTGGACTAGACTGAACATAAGTCGTAGTTTGATAAATCGGGGGAATAATTGCACCTGTCTCAGAGTCGGGATGACCTCCAGCATGAATTACGCGAGAGGCCTTCTTTAGTCCTTTTATCTGAGACTTGTTCATTAAACGTTACCTTTCTTTGAAAAGTATTGAAGAACGTCTATCTCTGTAAGAATATCAACTAGCTTTCCATTGTCAGTAATGAGGGCAACTTCTTTTTGAAGAAGTGCTTCACCAACTGATTCTAGAAGTAAGTTCTTATCAACAATTCTATATCTGTTAGAGAATGCTAGAGAAATATTATCATCTCTTTGGAATTCACCCATTAATACTGGCTTAACAAGATTTTTCTCTGTTACTAGTCCTACAATTTCTTCTTTTGCATTTAGTACTGGAAGTTGAGAAATTCCTTTTGTATCCATGATATTAATTGCTTCACCAATCGTTGCACTGTCTCTGATAGTATGAAGTTCAGATTTCTTTCCAATATCATTCATTACATCTTTAATTTGAACATTAAATGAAGAGTCTAAGTATCCATTGTCACTCATCCAATCGTCATTGTAGATTTTTGAAGCGTATCTATTTCCTGAGTCGTGAAGAAGGATAAGGATTTTCTTTTTCTTTGTTTGTTTTGCAGCATACTTAAGTGCACCACAAATTGCTGCTCCTGCAGAACCACCAGCGTAGATACCTTCTTCTTTAAGAAGTCTACGTGTCATTAGGAAACTTTCTTTATCACCAACAACTTCAAAATCATCAATTACGTCAAAGTTATAGTTCTCTGGAATAAAGTCTTCTCCAACACCTTCAAGAACATATGATTTAGCTTCACATATTTCACCTGTTTTCTTGTAGTGAGCAATAATAGAACCTTCACAGTCGATTCCAACGATTTCAACATTTGGCATCTTTTCTTTGAAGTAAGTTCCACAACCTGTGATTGTTCCACCTGTTCCAACTCCGGCCATAAAGACATCAAAGTCACCTTGAGTTTGCTCGTACATTTCAGGAGCTGTCCAAGTATAGTGAGTGTTTCTATTGTGAGGGTTATCATATTGGTTTACGTAGAAAGAGTTTGGTATTGTCTGAGCAAGTCTTTTAGATACGCTATAGTATGACCTAGGGTCTTCAGGTTCAACATTTGTAGGACAAACTACAACCTTTGCTCCAAAGGCTCTTAGGTTATCAATTTTTTCTTGAGACTGCTTATCTGCTAAAACAAAAATACATTTGTACTTGTGAACTGCTGCCCACATTGCAAGTCCAACACCAGTATTACCTGAAGTTCCTTCAATAATTGTTCCACCAGGCTTAAGGTCTCCATCAATGACGGCTTGATCTAACATGTAAGCACCAATTCTATCTTTAGTTGATCCCCCTGGGTTCATAAACTCAAGCTTCACATAGATTTCACAGTTGCTATCTTTTGCAAGACTATTAAGTTTTACAATTGGTGTATTTCCTATGGCCTCAACAACGTTGGCCTTTGATCCTTTCATCATATCTCTCTCCTTAATTTAATACTTCTTTAATTTCTTCGGTGCTTGCTAGAGTCGCTAATCTTGCTACGACTGTATAAACAGCTTCTTTCGCCTTGTGATCTTGGTTCTGTCTAATTTCACTAATACAAAATTTTCTAAAAACCATTCCTCTACTATTTAAGTTTCCGTCTGCTTTCTTTTCACTATTTACTCTCATGAATCCACCAACACTTTTTCCTGCAACAAGGTAGATCGCTACTTCGGCAGGCATCTCGTCGTATTGTAGAATTGTGTCGACACCCTCTTGAACTAATAGGGAAGTGAATTTAATTTTATTTTTTCCTATGTCCATTTTATTTCTAGCTTTTCTGTTCATAGAGATAATTTCTTCTCCACTAGAAACAACTGAGATTCCCATTCCGTAAGTTCCCTGTGAGGCCTTTACAAAAATTTTCTTATCTTCTGGAAGTTCTGTTTTTAGATCATCAACAGCTTTTCCTAATTGCTCAAGTCCTTCTTTTGATGAGAAGTCAACGTTCTCAACAGTTCTAAACTTGGCCTGAAGAATATCTGGGTTAATATCAAATTGATTCGCAAAGTTTTCAACAGTTTTATTATAATAAGAAAAATGCTTATTCTTTTGTCTTGCAAACCATCCAATTAATGGAGTCGGGTTGATTGGAGTCTCAATAGACTTCCAATCAATATCAATAGGATCTGATTGATCGTTATTTAAAATTACAAAATCTTGTTCTGAGTTAGAAGCAAAGATTTTACCATCTTTGATTTCTGCTTTAAGAATTTGTAAATCAAATTGAGAATGTGAAATTAAGTTTAGCTCACTTGCTTCTGCAAATAAGTTATTATCAAAACTTAAGAAAGTGACTTCATAACCAGCATCTCTAATGGCCTTACCAAGCATTGCTAAGTGGTCTAAGTAGAATAAATTCTTAGTATGAGATTCAGCTATAACTCCAACAGTTTTAATATCTTTATCAATAGATGAAATAGTTTGTGCAAAGACTTCTGTCGCATAACCAAGGTCTAGAGTACAAAGGTTATTGAATCCTGCGGGATACATATTGTGATCTACAGGAGCAATCTTATCTTTACTCTCTCTAATATCTACACTTGAATAAATTGGAGTTGATTGCTTTTCAAACTTTGAATCAAAGTATTCATTTAATTCATTCCAGTGTTCTGAAACAAATTTTTCAAATTCGTTTTTAGTATTAATTTTATAAGACATTCTTTGCTCCTAGGACTGAAGTAGATTCCATCCTTGTGCTAAATTAGTAACATGTTCACAGGGCTTTGATGAGAGAATCTCTGAAAATTCGAGTACTCTTTGAAAGTTTTTTCCTGCAAATGTTTTTAACTCATTTTCCTTAGTGAGCATAGTGGATTTCAGTAGATTTAGTTCTGTGTCAACAGGATGCCAATTGTCTAAGAAAGGCTTGTGGCATTTATTGACACATAAGAAGTTATCTTCATGCATAAAGCTTTCGGCATCTTGCATTAAGTGGAGAGCTTCTCCTACTTTATGATGCTCTGCGGATGTAACTAGAAACCAATTAGAAAATTCTTTTTTTCCAAGTTCCTTTTGAAATTCTATTGCTGAAGTGAAGTGATTCTTTGTCTTGTATAAAAATCCGATGGCATCTACAAAGAGGTCAACAAAGTCAGAACCAGTAACCTTTTCTAGATAAGTTAAGAGTTTTTTAATTCCTGTAGATACAATCTTGGAGAATAGTTTCTTTGGAGCACTCTTTCCTCCAACTTTCTTTCCTAGAAATTTGAATATCTCTACAAAGCTTTTATCAAAGAATTGTTCGATCTTTCTAGTGGCCTGGAGAAAGTCAATAAAGTGCTTTCCTGGAGGGGTATCTAAGATAATTGTATCGAAGTCACCATGGCTTAATTGAAATTGAACTTCAATAACTGCCATAATCTCGTTCATTCCACCATATGGCTTTGTGAGAACTTTAAGAATTCTATTATTTAAATCTTGGCTAAGACCTTCTGCGTGACCAATTCTGTTTAAAGTTTTAGACGGAGACATTAATAAAGCATATAGATCATGTGATTCTGTCTCATCAGGGTAGAAGCTTTTCGTTGATACAGGTGTAACTTCACCCGAATCTTGATCACTTAGACCTAGTAATTGTTTCAATCTCTTTGCAGGGTCTATTGTAATTAACAATACTTTCTTGCCTGATTTCGCGAGAGAGAGTGCTCTTGAAGTGGCCAGAGTCGTTTTTCCAACTCCTCCAGTTCCACAAAATATTTCAACTTTCTTATTTGGAATACTCATGAAAGCACCCCTATAGTATTTTTATCTAAGTCTTTAATGACTGATTGAAAATCTTCACCTAGAGAGTGAGGGATTTTTTTGGATGCTATATCTTTATATTCTTCAATCACTTCTTTCTCTAGAGAGTTCTTTATACTTAAAAAATCTGGAAGATCTTCTTTTTGGGCAAGTAGGGGGGATAGGCAGTCATTTATTATTATTTCTGTATTTTTAAAATTTAAAGACTGAAGGTGCTCTCTTACTTCTTTTGCTTCATTCAATGCCATTTTAGTTGGTAACGAAACAATATAGTTCTGTAGGTTTTGTTCGCCATAAATAAAGCGATGCATACGATTGATGTCTTCTACTAAGAGACCAGTTCCAAATATTTCTTTGAAGTTATGAGACGATTCAAACATTGTCATTGCATGACCACTTGAAGGCGAGTCTAGAATAATAGTTAGGTCAGGATCGTCTTCAAGGAGGTCAATTACGTGCCCAAGAAGAATCATATGAGCAAGTCCTGGAATCATATTGAAGAGAGACTTGAAAAAGGGAGTCTTCATTATCCATGAAGCAACCATTTCTGAACCAAGTTTCTTTCCCATGTATATCTCAGCAGATTTCTCTAGCTCTAGATGTAGGGATGGTATATTTAGCTCTTCACAAAGAGCTGTCTGGTCTTCTTGATCGAAGCTGTTGTATTTAACTTTCTTGCCTTCATTAGTTAACTTCTTAGCTAACGCTAAAGACAGAGATGTTTTTCCAACACCTCCCTTTCCAGTAATTATGTAAAGACGGTGTAACACGCCTAGAATGTATAGAAAGTCGTCATCATTAACTTAGCATATGAACCTTCTACTTCTGGTTGAAGGTCTTGCTTAACGTCAAATGGGTTGTGAAGAGCTGCCATTAGGCCAATCGTGAACTTATTGTTCAGCCTAAGATCTGCTCCAGCACCAAAATGATAACCAAATGTAAGTTTAGTTTTAGATTCAACTAGCTCGTCATCAATTACTCTTTTCATTTTTGGCTGATAAAATCCAAACCCACCTGTAATGAATGGTGCGAAGTTATCAAATTGAAATACTTTGGCTTTGATACCAAGTGCTAGTCCAGTGACTTGAGTATATTGACCAAGGTACTTATGTTTTGAAGTGTGAAAGTTTGCAAGGAAGTCAAAAGAGTGACTTGCTGAGTAATTATAAAATAAGTCCCAAGTGATTTTATCTTCACCTTTGTCTGCAAACTCACTCATTAAGAAAGTTTGACCAATACCAAGCCCGACACTGTGCTTATTTAGTAAGCTCATGTTTCTTGAAACAGGGATATCTGAGTCTACATTTTGAGACTTTTCATCCGATGTTAATTTCTTGATTGATGGTTTGGCTAAAGCCGAAGTACCTGCTGCTAAAACCACAACAGGTATTAGGTATTTTGAAAAATTCTTTAAATATTTTTTCATTTTTGTCTCTAAACTTAGGGGGATTAATATCCCCCTTATATTAGTTTAAAGTACTTGGTGTTTCAACAGTTGAGTTAACTTCTGTGTTTTGTACGAAATTGTTTAGGTTTTCGTTTAAAGTAGGCTCAGTAGTTGTTTCAGTTGAAGTAGTACCTTCTAGAGCTCTGATGTGACCAGTAAATGTCCCTTCTTCAGATCTAATAACTCTTTTAAGAAGCTCAACGTCACCAGCTCTTGTAGATTTCTTCTCTTGATCAAAAAGAAGTTGAATTTGAGTCATGTAAGTGATGTCGTTCTTAGTCTTGTTATCAATTACTTGGATCTCATGTCCTTCTCTGATGATCTGAGCGATTTCTTCTAGAGTCACGTAGCAGCTTTGGTGTGTGTCATAAAGCTTACGGTTTTGGTATCTCTTGATAATTCTTACGTCGTTCATCTTTTATTTCCCCTATTTGAATATGAAGCGCCAGCTCCATTAAATAATTAATTTGTTTTCTAGCTTCTAGCATCAAAATATCGAAAAGAAAGTCTTTATGTATATTTTTCAATGCTTAGCGTTGCTAAGTAAAGCTAGTGAAGAATCTCAAGAAAACAGTAGGTTAGGTTGCCCTTATCATCTATTTGATTTCTTTTAATGCCTTGCTTCGATTAACGACTCAATGAATTAGCAAGAACTCCAAAAGAGTGTCAACTGAAAATCCCGACAAAATTCTTACAGTGCATTAAATTCGGACCCTGTAACATATATTCAGTAGGTTAGGATGTCATATGATCAAGCTTTCTTAAGGTAAACTCAATGGTGGAAACTTTGTGGGCTGCACAATATTTCGGTAAAATGTACCTGTTAGTGGAATTGAAACAAAGTTTTAAATATTTCCCCTAACTTTACGACAAGTAGATAGAGAATTCTCCGGTTTAGGAGTCTATCTATTAATTAAAGGAATATCATGTTTAAGAAAATTTCCTATCTATTGCTAATTACTTCTCTTTACTCTTGCTCAAGTGTGATGAAGAAAAAGATGAGTGTAATTGACCCTTTAAAGTCTGTTGTGGGACCAGAGAGAGACTTAAGTAAGTTTTCGCTGCAGGAAAGATTGGAAAAAGAATTTAGAGCAATACCTGATACCGATACTCAGAAGCTGTCGTATTTTGCAGATAAAATATATGTAAAAGGATCTGACGCATCTCTCCGTGGGGATAGTGAATCAGCTGCATTATATTTAGAGTACGTACTAAAGGTGAAGAAAACAGATCGCTATGTTCAAAAACGATACGCTGTAGAACTAATTAGACTGAATAAGCTTGAAGAGGCTAAAGAGATTCTAGCTTCTTTATACGAAGCTGAGAAATCAGAAAAAGTAGGTTTAATCTTAGCAGGTGTACAAACGGCCCTGAAAGAAAAGAGACAGGCTCAACTAGTGTACTTATCAATACTGAAAGATTACCCAAGCTCGGAAGAGGCATGTGTGTTCTTGGCCAAGTCGTACTCTCTTGAAGCAAAATTTAAAAAAGCATTTAAATTACTGAATAAATGTGAAAAGAACTCAAAAGGGAAGGCCATCTTTGCTTTCTATAGAGGTAAGATTGAAATCGCTCGCGGTAATGTAAAGGCTGCAGAGAAAGATTTTAAAAGGTCTTTAAAAATTGATCCTTCATATCAGCAGTCTGCAATCGGGCTTGGAGCAATTTATGAAGAAGATAAGAAGTTTAAAAGTGCTCTTAAAGTTTATGAAAAGTTCTTAATTAAAAGTCCTTACTCATATTCAATTCTAAAGAATGTTATTCAAATTTATTTTGCTCTTGGTGAATATGAAAAAGTAATTCCATTTGCTGAGAGACTTTCAAATATTGACTCTAGTGACTTGAACCTAAAGGTTCGTCTTGGAATTTTATATGCTGACTCTAAAAGGTATGCAGACGCCAAAGGTATCTTTAAAGAGATCCTAGCAGCTGTTCCAAAATCAGATAAAGTTCTTTATTACCTCGGAACTCTTTATCAACAAACAGGTGAGCTAGATTCGGCTGTTTCATATTACTCAAAGGTTCCTGAAGAAAGTTCACTATTCCATGAGAGTAATATACAGATTGCGCAGATCCTTCAGGCGAGTGCTACTGAGCAAGAAGACGCAAGGTCTAGACTGGTTAGCTTCGTAAATGATAGAGCAGATAAACATTCTGCGTTAAGAGTTGAGCTGAGAGTATTACTTGCTGGCTTCTACGAGAATGAAGGGGCCTTAACAGAAGCTGTTGGAGAACTTGAGAAAATAAAAAATGAAAAGACTTTTAATGAAGGGCACGAATATTACTTTGCTGCTCTGCTTGAAAAAGTTAATAGATTTGATAGAGCTAAAGAAGTTATAGAGCAATTACTGGTAAAGAATCCTGAGAACCCTCATGCACTAAACTTTCTTGGATATTCTCTACTTGAAAGAGGTGAAGATTTAGATAGAGCATTTAAGCTTATCTCTAAAGCTGTAGAGCTAAAGCCTGATGACGGTTATATTAGAGATAGTCTAGGGTGGTTTTATTATAAAACAGGACAATATGAGAAAGCGTTAGTCGAAATAAAAAAAGCATGGACTTTAGTAAACACTGATGTTGTTATTACTAAGCACTTGGCCATGATCTATACAAAATTGAAAGATTTTAAGAAGGCCAAAGAATTTTATGTCGAGGCCTTGAAAAATTGCAAAGTAGAATCAGAAAGAAGAGATGTATTAAAAGAATTGAGTGGATTAGAAAATCTTCGATTGCCTGCCTCTCAATAATAGTTTTCTCTTGCTCTCATTTAGGTAAGAAGTCTGAAGGTTTAGCTGAGATGAATCATCAGCTAAAAAACTTGTGCTTATCTGGAGAAGGAAGGGGAAGGATGAAACTCCTTTCAAATACAACTCTATTCTCTTATGAATCAATAAATGACATTGAAAAGAAGATTTGGAAAATGGGAGTTGATATCCCACTTCATGGTTCTGAACTTTTAGCCTTAGACTGGTCTGAGATAGAAAATAGTGGGGCTAAGTTTAGAGGAAACTTTTCTCGAAGAATTTATGTCACTTTAAGAAACCATGAAAAATCAAAAGAGAACCTGAATAATTTAAAAGACTTTGCTGACGGCTTTGGACAATTGATTTACTTGAAAGAGAAAATGGCCGTAGCGAATACTCCTCTCTGTTCTTTTGAAAAATGCACAGTTGGCAATAAAGAGCTTTCATGGTCCTTTTCAGATGGTCATCTATACTTTGACTATGTGGGCCGAGCGGGTAAACCTATGAGATTCGACTTTTCTGTCTTAAGTGAGCAGGGTCCCGAGAAGATATCAATCTATCCTATTGAAAACTCGTCAAAATCTAATAATTTTAAACTAGAATTATTTTTTAATAATTGTAAATAACGCGAAGCTAAGTACTCTTTTTAGTTAATTTCTAGATATTCTCTAAATAATTTTGTATAGATTTTAAGTTAAATTGCGAAGTTTTGGAAAAGAAACTAAACAGAGGAAGTTTACTATGAAGAAGTTTACAACTCTTTTTACAGCTCTTGCTATCCTAGTTGGATTTGCTAGTTGTACTAAGAAAGAAGAGGAAACAGGTAAAACACTTAATATCGCAGTATCTGCTGATATTAAAGGAATGGACCCTATTTACGCTAACGACCGTTATTCAAGTAATGAGGTTGGGAGAGTTTATGAAGGTTTACTAGAATACCATTACCTAAAAAGACCTTATACTCTAGTACCTAACTTAGCTGAGTCTATGCCTACTGTTTCAGAAGATGGTCTGACTTATACTTTTAAAATTAAAGAAGGTGTTCTTTTTCATGATGACGCTGCCTTTCCAAATGGAAAAGGAAGAGAGTTAGTTGCAGAAGATTTCGTATACTCTATAAAGAGACTTGCTGATCCAAAACTTCAAGGTCTTGGATGGTGGTTACTTGATGGGAAAGTTAAGGGACTTAACGAGTGGAGAGAGAAACATTCTGATCTTCCAAAAGTTGATTATGATGAAGTTGTTGAAGGTTTAAAAGCTACTGGTAAATACACTTTAGAATTTAAATTAACTAAGCCGTTTCCTCAATTCTTATACTCTTTAGCAATGCCTTTTACTTTTGCAACAGCAAGAGAAGTTGTTGAAAAGTACGGACAAGAATTCTTAAATCATCCTGTAGGAACAGGACCATTTATTCTTCCAACATTCAAGCAAACTAAGAAAGTTGTTTATACTAAAAACCCTAACTTCAGAAAGAAACTTTATCCTTCTGAAGCAAGTGAAGAGTTTAAAGCTGCTGGTTTCTTAGCTGACGCTGGCAAGGAATTACCACTTGTTGATAGAGTTGTTGTAAATGTAATAATTGAATCTCAACCAAGATGGCTTAACTTCTTAAAAGGAAAAGTAGATTTCATTAGTATCCCAAAAGATAATTTTGACTCTGCTGTAACTCCAGATAGAAATCTATCTCCTGAGTACAAAGAAAAAGGTATTAGTCTTTTAATTAACCCTTCTCTTGATGTTACTTATACTGCTTTCAATCACGATTTAAAGTTATTTCAAAATGCTGATTTAAGAAGAGCAATGTCTCTTGCTTATGACGTAAAGAAATCAAATGAGTTATTTTATAACAACACTTCTTTACCTGCTCAGTCTGTAGTTCCTCCGGGGATTGCTGGAAATATTCCAAACTATACTTCTCCTTATAGAGGACCAAATATTGAAGAAGCAAAAAAGCTTCTTGCTAAAGCTGGTTACCCTGAAGGTAAAGGACTTCCAGAAATTACTTACGATTGCCCATCTGGGACTGTTTCACGTCAGATTGGTGACTATATGAAACAACAACTAGCTCAAATTGGAGTAAGAATTAAAGTTGTAACTAACCCTTGGCCAGAGCTTCAAAAGAAGATCACTAAGAGACAAGTTATGCTTTACGGAATTGCATGGGGTGCAGACTATCCAGATGCTGAGAACTTTCTTCAGTTACTTTATGGTCCAAACAAAGCTCCAGGTGCTAACGGTTCTGGATACAACAACCCAGAGTTCAATAAGCTATTTAAGACAGCTTCTATAATGCAAGATTCTCCTGAGAGAACAGCACTATATGAAAAAATGAATAGAATTGCAGCTGAGCAAGCGCCATGGATTTATGGTGTACACAGACAAAACTTTACTCTTAGACATTCTTTCTTAAAGAATTACATGTCTACAGATTTTGAAACTGGACAAGCACAGTATCTAAACATTGATACAAAGATGAAAGCTAAAGCAGTTGAAAAACTATAAGCGATTACTAAAATACCTTAGCCCTCTCTAGTAGAGGGCTTTTTACATTATTCAGGTGGTTAATTTTGAATTTGTGGCAATATATCTTAAGAAGATTGTTTTATATCATCCCTACGATTTTAGGAGTGGCATTAATTATATTCGTTATATTTAATGTTGTAGCTCCAGATCCGGCCCTCATTATGTTAGGAAAGCATGCAACTGTTGCACAGATTGCAGAGCTAAGAAATGAGCTAGGACTAAATAAGCCTATGTGGGCTCAGTACTTAGATATCGTGAAGTCGGCTTTTACTTTTGAGTTTGGAAGGTCTTGGACAACGAAACAAGAAATTATTCAGATGATTAAAAATGGAGCAATTCCATCTTTAACTCTGACTCTTCCAGCATTTATCTTATCAACAGTAATCGCTATTTCTATATCATTAGTAGTTTCTTTCTTTAGAGGGAAGTGGATTGATAAGTGTGCGGTATTCTTTTGTGTATTACTGATGAGTGTTACATCTCTTGCTTATATCCTATTTGGACAGTGGTTCTTTGCTTATAAGCTTGGTTGGTTTGAGATCTCTGGATATGAGTCAGGTTTTCCTAACTTTATACCTTATGTAGTTCTTCCAATAATTATTTGGATTATCTTATCTATCGGTCCAGATGTTAGATTTTATAGAACTGTAATGCTAGATGAGATTTATCAGGACTATGTAAGAACTGCTAAGGCCAAAGGGCTTTCAGAAAGAGTTATTCTTTTTAAGCATGTTTTAAAAAATGCAATGATTCCTATTATTACATTTGTAGTTATACAGATTCCTTTCCTTATTCTTGGTGCTCTACTATTAGAAAGTTTCTTTAGTATTCCAGGGCTTGGTGGAATTACATTAAATGGTGTTTACAACTCAGACTTCCCAGTTATTAAAGCAATGACTATTTTAACAGCAATGGCCTATATCATTTTTAGTGTTATTACTGATGTTCTGTATACAGTTGTGGATCCAAGAGTTCGTTTAAAGTAGGAGAGGATAGTGTCTCAATCAAATATTCAATCCGTTGAGGGTGTAGAAATAGAGGAAACTAAGTTGAAGAATTCAAAATCCTTATGGGATCATGCTTTAGAAAATATTTTTAGAGATAAGATGGCAGTAGCCTCATTATTTATAGTTGGCTTTTATGCCTTGATTTCAGTTTTATCTGCAACAGGTGTTATTGCTGCGGATTGGGCCGTAGAAGTTGGTCCATCATATTCAGCTCCGGGAGCAGACTACTTATTTGGTACAGATATCTTTGGTCGTAGTGTATTCACGAAAATGATTAAAGGGACAGAAGTTGCTATGTCTGTAGGACTTGTCGCTGCAATTATCTCTGTGTGTATTGGAGTTGTTCTTGGAAGTATCGCAGGATATTTTGGTGGGAAAATAGATGAGCTAATCGTTTGGTTCTATACTTGTTTTCAATCAATCCCAACAATCATGCTTCTTGTTGCACTTTCTTTTGTATTAGGAAGAGGACTTGTATCAATGTATGTGGCCCTAGGGCTTACTTCTTGGGTTAATCTTTGTAGATTAATTCGTGGAGAAGTAATGAGACATAAGAATAGAGACTATGTTCAAGCAGCGTCAGCTCTTGGCGGTGGACACTCTAGAAAACTGATTAAGCATATTTTTCCAAATGTTTCTCACCTTGTGATCATTAATTTCTCATTAATGTTTCAAACAGCAATTAAGACTGAGGTGATTCTTTCTTACCTAGGTTTAGGTGTTCAAGGGAGACCAAGTTGGGGGACAATGATTGATGATGCTAAGCTTGAACTCGCAAGAGGAGTTTGGTGGCAATTAGGAGCTGCAACGCTAGCTATGATGATTGTAGTACTTTCTCTTAATATCCTTGGTGATGCTCTTAGAGATGCTCTAGACCCAAAATTGAAAGGAAAGTAAAATAAAGTAAACTCTTACCTTATTTCAGTGTGTTAGCCTCCGTTTTTGGAGGCTTTTTTTTATCTAAACTCTAAAAATTTTATGCATTTATCCGATAAGTTTTGTGGAGAAATGCATGTTACAAAATCTGAACTCACAAAAACCGATTGAGGTTAGTAATGAGTTAAAGCCTATTTCATTTGAAAGTCTTGAGAAGATGAAAACTTCTCATGGAGACCTATATTGGAAAAAAGGAAATGGTAAGCTTGTAAAGCTCTTACATAGTGGAGATAAATTAGATTATTCGAAACTAGAAAAATTTCAAAAAGTCACAAAATCTCTATACATAGTAGACGTCTGCGATGAAGAGTTTATTTCTTCTGGAAAAGTATTTTTACAAAAGCTTGTAGATGCCAAGAATGAAAGAGAGAGACTACTCTTTAGGCATCAATTTTTAGACTTCATTTCAGATCTATACTGGCATGGAAATTCTGATGGCTCTATCCTTAGCTTAATAATAATTTTTAAAGATATTTTTTATAGCATATCTCCTGAGTTTGAGGTTGAGATGGAAGGGCATGCCCTTTCTACTCTTAGACGTTCAAGCCTTTATTCAACCCTAGTGACTTTGACAGCAATCTGCTCTGGATATACTCATGGTAGCTTTTTAACTGATTTATATAACGTTAGTTTCTTCAATGATTTTTCATGCGCTAGAAGCCTTTCTAAGCATGAAGATATTGAGCACTCAAAAAAATCTCTAAAAGAATTTGAACAATCTAATTTTTATAAATTAAAGAATAAGTCACTTTCTCGTTTGATCACTTATCATCATGAAGACTTCAGAGGAAGAGGTGAGAACATCGGGCTTATCTTTGATGAACTCAATAAGCTTGAAAGAATATCCATATATATTGAACAATCAATTTCATATGAAGAATTTGCATTCTCTGCAAACGATGGGAAGAGTTTTATAAATGAGTTGTTCAAAATAAATGACGAAGATTCATTTCAATTGAAAAGATTTAAAGAAGAAATAAGAGGGGAGTTCCTAGACTTACCACCAAAGGAGGCCAAGGCTTCATGAGTGATACTTCTAAGAAATATATTTTAAACCTTTTAGAAAGTGTAATCCCAAAGCAGTTAACAACCGTTTTGGAAGATATGCTATTTTCAATTGAAGTAGATATCAATAATGAATTAGACTACGAGTTTGCTCTCATCGATAATATAAATACAGAATGTCCTCCTGATACAAAGAAGATTTACTTTGGAAAATTAAAAGATAGAAAATCTTTCTTTGAGAAAGGTGGTATCGCAATTCTTAGTATGGACATTGTAAATTCTGAAACAGAATTAACATACTTTAAAAGACTTCTTGGGGATAATTCAACTTTAGATGTTGTTGACTCTTTTCAAACTAAATTAAGAGCACTTGGAAGTATCAAAGTTACAGATCATCTTAATTCTGGTTTCTATTGTGACTCTATTGCAGTCAAAGCAGCTGAAGAAGGTTTTAAATTTTTAAATATAAAAAAAGGAATCTTCAATTTATTCAGCTTGATATCAGATATTGTATTTGAGGATAAGGGAGAGTTTCCTGTAGATGTTGACTTTGGTGTTAGTGGTGAGAGTTTCTTTATTCAGTCTCACTTTCCTGTCGAAGAATTTTATTCCGAATTAATATGGGAATTATTATCAGATGAAAAAAGCCCTTTATCTCTGATGATAGATAGTTCAAAAACAATAGATATATACACTCTGAAAAAGACTGAGAAGCTTGTTGTAACAATATCTTGGGGAAAACAAGAGTCATTAAATAAATCTCTCTATATTCACAGTATTGATGCCTTTAGAGCGGCAAATAGAAAAACAAAAATAGATCAAGTAAGGCCATTAAAATTAAATTATAATAAAGATTTAGAGTTAGACCTTCCAAAGAAAAAGAAGTCTTCTTTATCTCTAAGTAAAATATCTAGAGTTGTAACTTTTTTGAAACAGCAAGAGGTAGACATTGGAAAAATTACAATTTCTAATGTTACAGACTACTTAGGGAATTATCCTAATCAAGCATTGGTAGCTAATCTAGGTGCTTTAGAAAAAGAAGAAATTCTAAATATTATCCAAGACCAAGAAATACAAAATGAAGTTTCTTCGTCTATTGAGAAAGAAAAGAAGAAATTAAGTGATGATCTGCTAGAAAGCTTTATGAATAAGGTTGAAGGATTAAATTTAAATAATATAAATGAGATTATAAGTCTTGGCCTACAAGATTATACTGAGTCAACCCAGAGAGTCTCTGGATGGATGGATGAAGTTGATGATTCGGTTCAGATTGTAAAAGGTTCTCTGGAAGATATTGGCGAAGATTCAATTTTAGTAAAAGGTTCTCAAGAAGATATTGGCGAAGATTCAACTTTAGTGAATGGTTCAAAAGAAATCCTCGATGAAGACTCTCTCACAGTTAGAGGAGAGAGAGAAGATATAGGTGAAGACAAAGATAAATTAGAGCTTAAATCTCTTGGAGACAATCAGCCTGCTAGCGAACTTCCTCGTTGGAGAACTTCAAAAGATTTACTTGTTTCACAAATCAAAAAGAAAATAGCGAATAAAGAATTTAAAAATCCTGAAGATCTAGAGTCTGGATTCTCTAAAATATTACAAGACGAAATGAACTTATCTGAGCAAGAGTCTATGGCGCTAAGTTCTGGTGTACTAAATGAGTCTGCAATTGAATCTTTTCAAAAACGAGCAGAGAGAGAAGAAGAAAAGAATGATGGTGAGAGCTTAAGGTTAAAAGATGCTGTAGCTAAAAAAGATATTCAAATTAGTCGAATGATGAAGCTTATTGATGCCATGAAGAAAGAGTTACTTGTAAAGTCACCAAAAGCTGAAGATGTTGATAAATTAAAGAATGATGTTGAAATAAAAAGACTACAAACAGAGATTGAAAATAAAAATTCACAAATTGAAATATTAAATAAAAATGTTGAGATATTAAATTCAAAACAAATGAATGATAAGAGTATTACTGTCGAACCTATAGAGGCCATAGAGACTAAAGAGTATGAGGCAAGGATAAAGTCTTTAGAGAGTACTTTAAGTGATACAAAAGAAAGAAATGAAATATTAAATGAAAAGCTAGAGAAAGAAAGAGAAGAGTTTACTATTCGTGTTAGTGAAGAGACTATTCAGTTTAGAGAAAAAATGATGAAGAGTCAGAAAGTTATAAATACTTACCAGAAAGAAAATAAAGAGCTACTGCTTGAAATAGAAAAGTTAAAAGTAGCTCAAGAAGAACTTTCTAATATTGAGCCTGAGCCTCTTAAGGCTGTAGATACTAACTTGATAGATGAAAAGGTTCAGGAAATAGAGACTCTTAATTTAGAACTTAAGAAAGCAGCTGACCAATCAAAAGGGTTTGGTTTAAGAATTAAGCAATTAGAACAAAAAAATAAATTTCTTCTTGCTCAGGTTGAGCAAGGTAATCGAGTTAAAAATAAGAATAAAAGTACAGGTAATTCGAATGGGGATAATAAACTTCAACACAAAGTTAAACACCTCGAAAAATTAAGTAATAACTTTAAGTCTGAAGCAGAGTCTGTGAAACTCGAACTGGCTGAAAAGAAGAAAGAAATCCATAAGCTTAAGTTAGATTCTAGCCTTCTGAGAACTAAAGTAACTGATCTTGAGAGGAAACTTGCTGTAAATAAAAAAAGGGCAGCTTAAATAAGCCAAATAGATAAAATTATAATTTTTCTTAAAAAACACAAAATTTTACTTGTCATTTCTCTCTATAACCATTAAAAATACAGGACGTCATATCACAAATATGCCCAGGTGGTGAAATTGGTATACACGCTAGACTTAGGATCTAGTGCCTTTGGCGTGGAGGTTCAAGTCCTCTCCTGGGCACCATTTTTGATATGAATAAAAAAAAGCTCTTCTTCGGAAGAGCTTTTTTTTGGTCAATTTTTACGTAATCACTGACATTTACCTTCTTGGAATTCTTTTCCGATATATTTTGATTAATTCGAAATATATAATTTAAATATGAATAATTTAAATAACAATGGTTTCTCCATGGTTCAAGTGATGATGGCCGCAGGAATGATGGGCATATTATCTCTTGGAATGATGAAAATGATGGAGAATCAAAAGCTTTCACTAAACTCTCAGAGAGCGTCTGCCGCTGCTGTGAACTTTTACACTGAAGCAAAGGCCTATCTAGGTAGGCCGGGCTATTGCTCAAAGAACTTTGAGGGTATTACCTTAGAAGAGGGTGATGCTTTTGAGCTAGATAATATTCTAAAGCCTAATGGCGACGTTCTTTATGAGAAAGGAAAAATCTATGAATCTGGATTGTTTAGACTAGAGTCAATTTCTACAAAAAGCTTCGAGAGAGATACAGAGTCTACTGGGCTAATGCTTTTAAATTTCAAATTAGACAAAGTTGGAAAGTCATATGGAGGGAAGAGTTTTACTAAGTCTGTGAAGCTCTCTTTTAATTTAGACGACAAGGGAAAAGTATTATCCTGTTCAACTCTAGCTACGGCCTCTAGCTTGTCATTTGAAGGCTCACAGCAGGCAATAAACACCGAAGAAGGTATTAAAGACTTACAGAGTGGAGAGAACTCCGAGAAGGCTAAGAAGGTAGATCAGGTTATTGAGAACAGTCCTGCTTTAATAGAAATGAAAAAAAGCCTAGAAATTTTAAATGAATCGAATAAGAAAATTGAAGAGATGTTAAAAGATTAATCTTGTTTTCGCTTATCACTTATTGTAGCTTATTGAGTCAAAAGATTGTCCATTTACAGGTGAATTATGAGTAAAAAGATTAGTTTAACAGGTATAAAGCCTACTGGTATGCCTCATTTAGGAAATTACCTTGGAGCAATTAAGCCTGCCCTCGATATGGCCAATTCTGGTGACTATGAAGGTTACTATTTTATAGCAGACTATCATTCGCTCACAACAGTTCATAAAGCAGATACACTTAGAGAATATATATATGAAGTTGCTGCTACTTGGTTAGCACTTGGTCTAGACCCTTCAAAGGTAACTCTTTATCAACAAAGTCATATTCCAGAAATTATGGAATTAAATTGGATCCTTTCTTGTTTCTCAGCAAAAGGACTCATGAATAGGGCCCATGTATATAAGGCACTTACTCACAATAATGAAGTAGATAAGCGTGATACTGATCATGGAATAAATATGGGAATTTATACATACCCAATTCTTATGTCTGCAGATATTCTCTTTCTAAAGTCTAATATTGTTCCTGTAGGTTCAGATCAGCTTCAGCATATTGAGATAGCACGAGATATTGCGAATGCATTTAATCATGTCTATGGAGATGTCTTCACTCTTCCTGAAGCGAAAGCTCAAGAGGGAGCACTTGTTCCTGGCCTTGACGGTCGTAAGATGAGTAAGAGTTACGACAACCATATTCCTCTTTTCTTACCTGAGAAGAAATTAAGAAAAACAATCAACAAAATTACAACGGACTCATCAGAGCCGTCTGTTCCAAAAGACCCTAATAACTCTGTCGTTTTTGACTTCTATAAATTATTTGCAACTGAGGCCCAGATCGCTGAATTAGATGCATGGTATAGAAGAGGAATTGGCTGGGGAGAAGCAAAGTTAGAGCTATTTAACGTGGTTAATGAGAATCTAAAAGGTCCAAGAGAGAAGTATACCGAACTTATGGCCGATAAATCTAAGATTGACCTAATTCTTCAAGAGGGTGCAGATAGGGTTAGACCTAAGGCCCAAGAGTTTTTAAAAGAAGTTAAAAAAGCAATCGGTGTTCTTAATTAATTAGTCATCACTTGTGATAAGGGTGACCTGAATTAATTGTTAGAGCTCTGTAAATTTGCTCAACAAAAAGTAGTCGCGCAAGCTTATGTGGGTAGGTTAGAGGAGAGAGGGAAAGTTTCTCTTTCGATCTCTGAATGATTTTTTCACCATGCCCACTAGCACCACCAATTATAAAAACAATTTTCTCTGACTTCACTTCTAAAAGATTGAACATCCATTTAGACATTTTTGGACTATCAAATAATTGCCCATTTTCAGCAAGCAGAATTGGGTATGTAGAGCCAATGTCGTTGAGCTTTTTCTCAACTTCATTGGCCTCTAAATCTAAATTTTCTTTATGTGACTTAACTTCATGAATGTGAAGCTTAGGTGACTTTATTCGTTTAAGGTAATTCTCTTCAAGAGCTTCTATGTTCTTATCTTTTAATTTTCCAACTACGATAAGATGAAGGTCTTTCACTAGAAATAGCTCTTTCCTGAAGCATCATCAGACTTTTCTTCATTATCAGAAGAGAAGTAGTATGAGTTTGGAATTTCAACTTCAACAGCATTTTCCCAAAGATTATCAAGATCGTATACGTTTCTAGATATATCTAAAAATACATGAACGATGATGTCTCCAAAGTCTAAAAGAATCCAGTCATCACCTTTTTGAGAACCTTCTCTTGAGATAACTTCGTAACCATGAACTCTCATTTGCTTTATGATTTCATCGGCCATTGATTGGGCCATTGTAGGGTTTGTTGCTGAACCTAGTACAAAGTAATCTGTTAAAGAACTTGATTTTGCAACATCTAGAACCTTAAGGTTAATACCTTTGAAGTTACCAAGAATCCAAGCTGTAGCCATTGCTAAGTTTAATGGAAACTCTAGTTCTTTTGTATTAACGATTTTTTCAACTTCTTTACTAATAAAATCTGTGCTCATATATATCTCTTATACCTGGTAATCTTCAAAAGTTTTTAACATCAAAGACTTTAAAAGACCAACGTTTCTTCCTGACACTGATGAAAGAGGAAGTACCTTTCTATCGATTTGCTCTTCAAAGAATGAAACATATTTTTCAATCTCTTCTTCAGTCATCGCATCAATTTTAGTTAAACAAATAAGCTCTTTCTTATTAAGTAGCTCTTCATTATATTTTCTTAATTCTTCTCTAATTGTAACATATTGTTCGAATGCTTCGAATTCATTAAGGCACCAAGAAACATCAACTAAATGAACAAAAGCCTTTGTTCTTTCAATGTGTTTTAGGAACTTTATCCCTAGTCCTTTTCCTTCTGAGGCATCTTCAATAAGTCCTGGAATATCGGCAACCACAAATGATTGATTATCACCCATATCTACAACACCTAAGTTTGGCTCAAGAGTTGTAAAAGGATAATCAGCAATCTTTGGCTTAGCTGCAGAGATAGACGATATTAATGTTGATTTTCCAGCATTAGGAAGACCAATTAAGGCTATATCAGCAATAAGCTTAAGCTCTAGCTCTATTTCTATTGTACGGCCTTCTTTTCCAAGTGTAGCCGTCTTAGGCGCCTGGTTTACAGATGACTTGAAGTGGATATTTCCAATTCCGCCACGCCCACCTTCGGCCATAAGGATTTTTTGTCCGTGCTCAGTAAGGTCACCAATGATTTCACCTGTTTCGGCTGATCTGATGATTGTTCCAACTGGTACGTGCATAATCAAGTCTTCTCCATAACGACCATGTCTCTGCGTCGTCATTCCATCTTGACCATGTTCTGCTTTGAAGATTTTTTTGCTTCTAAAATTAACTAGTGTGTTAATTCCGTTGTCAGCCTGGATGAAAATGCTTCCACCGTCACCACCATCTCCGCCATCTGGTCCACCAAGAGGGTAGAACTTTTCTCGACGAAAACTTGAGCAACCGTTGCCGCCATTTCCACTAATAATTGTGATTGTAACTTCATCTATAAACCGCATTAACTAACTCACTATTAAATATCTAGGCCCATATAAAAAAAGGGAACCCCTAAGGATTCCCTTCTATTATAAACTTTTGAAAATATCAATTAACCTTGTACAACTGATACGATTTGTTTTTTCTTGTTGTAGTAAGAAAATTTAATCGAACCTTCAGTTACAGCGAAAAGAGTACAATCTTTCCCTTGCTTAACACCTGGACCTGCGTGGAACTTGTTCCCTGCTTGTCTGATGATAATGTTTCCTGGGATGACTCTCTCACCACCAAATTTCTTAACCCCGTACATGTTTGGGTTTGAATCACGTCCGTTACTTGTCGAACCACCGGCTTTCTTGTGTGCCATGACTTATTCTCCTAATTAAAACTTATTTTAAAAATTTCTTTGCAGCTTTTGAATCAGTATCAATCTTTGTAACGTTTCCATTACCATCGTTGATCTCTGTGATTAAAAGGGCAGTATAGTTTTGACGGTGACCCATCTTCTTCTGGTACATACCAGGCTTTCTTTTGAAAGCGATAATTTTTCTAGATTTCTCATGCTTAATTACTTTTGCAGTAACTTTAGCACCACTTACAGTTGGAAGACCAATTAAAGCCTTTTCTCCACCAATGAATAAAACTTTTTCTAACTCAACAGTTGATCCTGCTTCGTTACTTAGTTTTTCAACATCAAGAACATCTCCAGCTTGAACTTTATACTGGTGTCCTGAAATTTCAACAACTCCGTACATTTAATACTCCTAGTATTTGACAAATTCAGGGGTCCTCACAGTTTTTGGAGAATCTTGTTACCCTAACTTTGGTCACTTTTATTCAGAATCTAGAAGATGTATAAAATTTGGGGCCGTATGTCAAGATTTAAAGGGGAAATGAGGGATATTTAGACCATATTTTATTAAGGGAAATATATTTAACGTCGATAAGTTTACTAAGTAAAAGTCTTCAAAATTAAGACTTTTAGACTCTGTGAGTCAGCACGAATCGAGAGGAAGTCATGGAAGAAACAAATTATACATATTTTCAGTACTTTAAAGGTCATGGAATTCCTGTCTATGTACGTCTAAATACGTCAAGTTTTGATAAGAGCTTGGTCGATCTACTTAAATCACTAAAATTTGATGAGTTGAGTGGTGAAGAATCTCAAAAGATGCTTTCTGAATTTGAAAGTGAAAAATTAGCTAAAATATTAACAATAAATGAAGCAACACCTGGGGTTATGCGTCAGATAGGCCTATATAGTGAGTCTGATCAATTTGGTAGCGAAAGTATCCATCCCAAAGAAAGCTATAACGTTTATCGATATAGAGGCGTGGCCCTTATGATTTATGGACATTCTTTTAAAGAGTGGGAAATGGGTTGTGTTGAAGACTTTGGAACTGAGGGTGTTGAGCTTGCAACGAAGGTGATCTTAATGAGATTCCTTTCGTGGTCTTTATCTCCTCTTGGAGTCATTGGATTATGGGGTGTTCCTGTTGATGAAGGAATGGTCGTTCAGAAACCATCTGAAGCCAGCGGTGAAGTTGTTTTTATTGATGTCTTCAAGCGCTTACTCTATACGCAAGATGGTCAGAAGAAGATGAAGAGCTCATTCAAGCTTTTAAAGCTAGATAGTAGTCTTAGAGATAGATCAATAAAAATGGGACCAGAACAGTTCTTAACTTTCTTATCAGCTCATTGTTCTTATTTTAGTTACGGAGGGATGACTATTCCTACGAGACAAATGATTCAATCAATTTGCAGAACTTATGAAGGTTTAGTCTATCCAGCTGAAAGCTTTCAACCAAGAACTGATTTAAATTTATAATTATTTTGAGGTTACTTTGTGTAGCCTCAACCTTTTTTTAAAACCCTAAAACATTGTAAAGCAAAGCCAACAAGAGTAGCATGATTGCATATTTATTTTAATATGCAGGAGAGTTACATGAATCCACTTAATATAGATCCTATTATTTTTTCAATTGGGCCAGTAAGCGTTCGCTGGTATGGATTGATGTATGTTGTAGGGTTTGTTATCGCAAACTTTCTCTTAAAGAAGTTAGTAGATAGAGGATTTTTTAAGATAGAGAAAGAAAATATAGATTCGATGATTACGACTATGCTTATTTGTATGTTCTTAGGAGCAAGGTTTGCATATGTCTTTATTTATAATTGGGACTATTATTCGAATCATTTATCTGAGTTACTTTATGTATGGCAGGGTGGGCTTAGTTTCCATGGCGCTCTTGCAGGGCTATTATTTGGTGGTTGGTACTTCTCTAAGAAGAATAATATTTCATGGGCCCAGGTTATGGATGCAACAGCTCTTGCTGGAGCTCCGGGATTATTTTTTGGAAGAATTGGAAACTTTATTAATGGCGAACTCTATGGCCGAGTAACTGACTCTTCTTTTGGAATGGTTTTTAAAACAGGTGGACCATATCCGAGACATCCTTCTCAACTTTATGAAGGCTTTGCTGAAGGGTTGCTACTAACTTTGATACTTTGGTTTTTACTGACAAAAGTGAAACGTCATGGAGTAATTGCGTGCTCATTTGTAATAGGCTATGGATTCTTTAGATACTTTATCGAATTCTTTAGAGAGGCAGACCAGCAGTTGGGTTACTACTTTGGTGGAACAACAACGATGGGACAAATTCTTTGTATGATTATGATTATTGTAGGATTTATTGCAATGTTCTTAAATTCTAAAAGAGAAGATCCTATTTAGTTTCTTTTCCTAAAAAATTATTACTAAACTTACTAATGAGGGGGACGAAGTCTCCCTTTTTTTGTGTCTTTTGAATATAGCTAACATAGTTTGGATAACAAGTGATGGTACAAGATCCACTATAGATTACTCGCATACCTTCTAGGTCATCCCATGAATAAACAGCATTGTTTTCTTGTTTATAGTATTTGCTTTGTTTTCCAAATTTATTAATTAAAGACTGATGAAATGAGTCGTGTAGAAAGTAAGTAGGAAACCTTGCATAAAAATCTAAGATAATATTTTTTTTAGTTTGAACATAAATAGGGAAGTTATATCGAGCATGAACAAGAGTATAACGAATAATTTTTGTATCACCCTTGTCTTCAGTTATTTCACCTTTTCCAACTCCCTCAGGAAGATCATTAATATTCTTTCCCGGAGTAAAAGGCTCAAGTTTTTTTAGAGTAAAATCATAGTTAGGTGCTTCAACCTTAGAAAATGCCCTGTTTACAAGAAGGCCACTTCCAACGAGAATAGTTAATACTATTATTTTGCCAATACTATTAAGTGATTGCATCTGAGATCCTAGTGAAAAATCATAGGATTCCCAAGACTAAGAATTAGCGTCGACATTAGAAGAACGATACTTAGGGAAATCATAATGAAGGTTATTGGATGATTTAACATAGAAACATTTTAGCAAATTGAAATATAGAAAAGATATAAAGGGGAAATAAATGCAGGAAGCATCTAAAAAAGAAGCAAAGATGATTGGAATCGCAATGATTGCCGGGCTATTAGTAGGACTCGCTCTCTACTTTAGTGGTCACGGTGATATCGCAGCTTACCTTAAGCCAATTGGAACAGTGTTTATCAGACTTCTAAAAATGGTTATCGTACCACTAGTGCTCTCTTCAATTTTTATGGCCATGTATCACTTAGGTACACCTGAGAGTTTAGGATCTATGGGGAGAAAAGCCGTTGGATACTACTTTTTAACAACTGCCTTTGCAGTATTTGTTGGTCTAATAATGGTAAACCTAATTCAACCAGGTGTTGGAGTTGAGGGGATACAATCAAATGCAGGACTTGGTGGATTATCTGAGGTTATGCATCAAAAAGTAACTCAATCAAAAGGTCTTTATCAAACTATTCTTGATGTGATTGTAAATGCAATACCAACAAACCCATTTGAAGCAATGGCAACTTCATCAGTTCTTCAAGTAATTGTGTTCGCAATTATGTTTGGTATTGTTGCTCTATATATGCCTAAAAAATCTAAGCCTGTTGTTAACTTCATGGAAAGTTTAGAGTCTATGACTTTAAGACTTACTCATGTGATTATGAAATTTGCTCCAATTGGTATTTTTGTTCTGATGATGGATATCATGGCACGAACAGGATTCTCAGCAATCGTTTCACTTTCAAAATATATGGCGACAGTTATTATAGGTCTTCTTCTTCATGCAGTTGCATTGATGGCGGTTGCAGCTTGGAGAATGAAAAAATCACCTCTTTATATTTTAGAAAATTTAAGTTCACCTCTTCTAACAGCATTTTCAACTTCTTCATCTGCTGCGACTCTTCCAATCACAATGACTTGTGTTGAAGAGAATTTAGGTGTTAGAAAAGATACTGCAAAATTTGTTCTTCCTTTAGGAGCAACTATAAACATGGATGGAACAGCACTATATGAATCAGTTGCAGCTATCTTCATTGCACAAGTTTATGGAATTCATTTAGGAATCGGGCAGCAGATTGTTATATTTATGACAGCTTCTTTAGCTGCAATTGGAGCAGCGGCAATTCCTGGAGCAGGGCTTATTACAATGAGTATTGTTCTTGGAGCAGTAGGGCTTCCTATTGAAGGAATTGGTCTAATTTTAGCAGTAGATAGAATCCTTGATATGTTTAGAACTACTGTTAATGTATTTGGTGATTGTGTGGGTACAATAGTTGTCGATTCTATGATGGAGAATGATGAATTCTCTAGCGAAGAGGCTAACTCACTAATAGAAGGTGCTGAAAGCTAATTAGATATTATTGGATTGACAAGAGTTCTTCGCGTTTGACTGAGAGAACTCTTCGTTAGACAATGTAGGTTAGCATTATTCTAAATACAGAAGAGTTAAGAGGATTTTTAAGAATTATGAAAATATATAAATCAATATTTATTCAGATGTTCATTGCAAGTTCTTTACTTTCTTGTTCAAACCTAAAGCCGAACAATAAAGAAGTCGTTGTTAAAAACACTGAAGAAAAGGTTCTTTCTAAACATTTAACTTGGGCCAACGATGCCAGAGAGTCTGTTGATAATTCAACGATGACAACCTCAATGGCCGGAAGTGCTGAAATCAATCCATCTGATTATGATGGAAAGACATACTTCCTCTATGGTGCTGAACATTTAAAACTTGATAATTATTATTTTGATATTCCTGTCGTTTATAATGCCGCAACTAAGAAGTGGATAAATTATTTTTTAACGAGAGGAAGAGGTTTCTTTAAAAGATATTCTGCTAGAGGTGGAAGATATGCTCCACTACTTGGGAAAATTTTAGAAGATAATGGTCTTCCAAGAGATTTAATATTCTTGGCCATGGCAGAGTCTGGTTTTCAAACAAAGGCTAAATCATGGGCGAGAGCTGTAGGCCCTTGGCAGTTTATGCCATATACTGGAAAAAGGTTTGGTCTAAAAATTGACTGGTATGTTGATGAAAGAAGAGATCCTTTTAAGGCGACTGTTGCAGCTTCAAAATATTTAAAAAAATTATATCAATACTTTGGTTCATGGGAGCTTGCCGCTGCTGCATATAATGCTGGAGAGGGGAAAGTTGGTAGAGCAATTAGAAGATATAAGACTGAGAATTTTTGGAATTTAAGAAAAGGTCGCTACTTAAAGCCTGAAACAAAGAACTATGTTCCAAAAATAATGGCACTTGCTATTATTGGTAAAAATTTAAAAGTATTTGGGTTTAATGAAATTGATTTTCATGATCCGATTGATTTTGAAGAGATTAAAGTACCAGGCGGAACAGACCTCGTTGAATTCTCAAAAGATATGGGGCTAGACCTTGAAGATATTCAGTATTTAAATCCTGAAATATTAAGATGGTTTACTCCACCAACAGATAAAGAATATACTCTGCGTATACCGGCTGGACTTAAAGATACTTATGTCGCTTGCTGTTCAAGTAAAGAGTACAAAGCAGTAGCTTTTCAAAAATATAAAATTCGCGGGCGTAGAACTAATCTTAACGATGTAGCTAGAAAGTTTAAAATTAAAAAAGCATCTTATGTTTTAAGTAATCTTAATAATACAAAACCAAATAAAAGATTAAAGAAGGGAAGTGTTGTTTTACTTCCATTTAGAGAAGGTCAATCTCGAAAGAATGCTATGTATGCAGATCTTTATGAGAAGCCAAGAAAAGTTGTAGTAAGAAGAAAGAACTATAGAAAGAGACTCCGCATAGCTAAATCTAGAGGGAAGAGAATAATGAACCCTTCTCAGTGGTATGTGGTTAGAAGAGGAGATTCTCTATGGTCTGTGGCCAGAAAAACTAAAACTAACCTTGATACCTTAATTGTGTCTAATCTATCTATTCTAAATAGAAGACAAATTAGAGCTGGTGACAAGCTCGCTATCAGATAATACCTAAGCTTAAAATTTATATGAGATCTAGAAACCTGCATTAGCAGGTTTCTTTCGTTAAGAGATGACAATTGAGAAGTCATCGAGGTAATATTCGATCATTACTGACATTTTATAATATACACTAGAGAATTTTATGGCCTATTCAGACTTAAAGAAATTAAAGAAAGAAGAAATAAAAGATATAACAAAAGTTGAAGTTGATAACTTAATTGTTGGCGGAGATTTATTTGCTCTTGCATCTTATGACTTTTTAAAAAGAAAGTTTTCTGAAGAAAATACAAAGATCTTAACAAAAGAAATGTTAACTAAGGAAAGTACATCTTTTCTAGGTCCAAATATTTTGCGTGGAGAAGAGAATATAAACTATCTTAAAAGTGTATTCGAGCACGCAGAGATTGTTGAAAAGACTGAGGTTCCAAAGTTTTATAAAGACATGAAGTTCAAACCATTTGGTGGAAGAAGTAAGTCTGAAAAGCTCCTATGGGGAGAGGAATTCTTTACTTCATCTGCTGCTGATTACAGCTTAGAAAAAATCTTTCCATTCACTAATGATGAAGAGTTCTATGCAAAGGCCCAAAAAGATCAAATAGAACTCTTATATACTAAGGTTTTTAAAGATGGAGATATCTGGGTTATTGAATGTTCTAATGGGACACAGATCTTTGCAAAGAGAATCATTTGGTCAGAATCTCCATGGAAATTCTACGAAGAATCAATAGTGAAGGAGAAGCTTTCTAATGAGTTTATAGAGTTTGTTGAAAGTACAAAAACTCCTTGTGCCCTTCATGTAAAACTAGAATTTGATAAAGAAATTACTAAGCAAGATGAAACTTTGCTTATCCCTTTAAGTTATACGCATGACTGGGGTCACTTTATTTGTGAATTCTCTAAAACGAGTGATGAAAATTCTAAACAAGTAGGTCACTTTTTAACTTTTATTGATGTAAATGACACAAATGAAGAGGATATTTCTAAAAAAATACGTCTTTTAAAAAGAAATTTAGAAAAAATTTATCCACATTTTAAAGATATTAATGCCAAAGAATTTATTGTTTTAACTGAAAATACTCATAGTCTAGAATTTGACGATAGTTTTTTTCTAGAAGGACAAGACTATTTAAAAAATGCATATTTCATTAGCAGTAGCGCACCTTTCTACTACGATAATAAAGAATCTAGTAGTGACGCAGATTCCTTGAGTGGCTTGACGCATCTCTCGCGAGGGTTAAAAGTTTTATTACAGGTTAAAAATTTATTGTCTTAGTTTTTCGTTACAAATGATTTTAGGGTGTTGACAAATATTTTAAAGGCATTGAAAATTAAATTTAACGAAATATTTTATTGCAGTTTATGCATATTAATAAAAAAGATTACACATGGAACGTAATCTCAAACTTCAAGGAGAAGATTGGATGAAAAAGCAAATCCTAATCGCAACTGGTTTAGCAGTTCTTTCAACAAGCGCATTCGCTTCAAAAGCAAGAATGGAAGCTCTTGGTCAAAACGACGATAGAGGTTCTTTCTACGTTGAAGATTCAAGAAACGTTTTTAGAAATGCAGCGAAAGTTAACACTCACAAAAACTACATCACTACTGAATGGGGAACAGCTAACGATGCAGCTGATTCTGCAACAGCTCCACACGCAGAAGGTGGATTCTTTAGAGAGATGGGATCGTTTAACTACGGTGTATACTTAGGTTCTGAAATTGATGCACAAAATGCAGCAAGAACAAACTACCAAGCTCATGATAACGCTTTAGATTTATTCTTTGGTGGAGATATGGGTGTTCAGTGGGGAGCGAGAGTTCATTATGCTGCTGGAAATACTGAAAATACTGGAACTCACAAGTTAGAGCACTCTAACTTTGGTCTAGGTCTTGGTATGATGATGGGTGACATTGAAGGTTACGCAAACATTATCCTTTCTGATGAGTCTAAAGGTGGAGCAGCTGCTGGAGATAAGTTCGAAGCAAATGGTTTAAACCTTGGTCTATCTTATGATGTAATGGGAATGACTGTATTTGCTGATTACGATGCAGATGGTTACGACAATACTGTTTCAGGTGCAAAGACTGAGCAATCAAACACTACTATGACTGTTGGTGTTGGTAGAATTCACGAAGTATCTTCAACTGCAAGATTAAACATGGATCTAGCATTTGTTTCTTCAAAAGAAGAAAGCAAAACAGCTTCTGCAACTACAGAAACTAAACAGACTAAGTTACCACTAACTTTAGGTTTTGAAGCTGATGCAACTTCTTGGTTAACTCTTAGAGGTTCTGTTACTCAAAATGTTATTGTTAATAACAATGAAGTTAAGTCAACTTCAACTAACAAAAATACTATTGCAAACACTACAGATGTAAGTGCTGGTGCAACTCTTAACTTTGGTAAGCTTAAGGTTGATGGTTCTATCGGAACTACTGATACAACTGGTACTGCAGGTACAGAAACAGGGACTCTTGCTCTTGATAACGTACTTACAAGAGTTGGTGTTACTTACTGGTTCTAATTTAAATTACAAAATAATTTAAATAATAAAGGCCTCGCTTAAGCGGGGCTTTTTTTTTCTTTTTTTACTCAATCTATTTCTTCTACTTTAGATTTATCTATTCGAAAAATTTGACAGTATTGCATTTAACCAACACAATATTATTAGAATAAAAATTTGTTTAAAATAATATTAACTTTTTCAGGAGAAAATTGGATGAAAAAGATTTTAGGATTAAGTGCTGCTGTAGTTATGGGATTGACTTCAACAGCTGCTCTAGCTTCAAAGGCTAGAATTTTAGCGTTAGGTGAAGAAGTTGAAGATCATTATTTTATTGAAGATTCTAGATCAATCTTCACGAATGCTTCATACGTAAATAACTATGCTAATACTATGATGTTAGAATGGGGTGGAAATGGATTTGGTAATTCTTCATTTCTAGACACTGATTCATCACCAAAAGCAATGGGTGGATTTTTAAAGAAATCTGGTAACTATGTTTATGGTGTTTATCTTGGTAACGAGTCAAATGTTTCAACATTTTTAAGAGTTCTAGCATCACCAGATACTTATACTAATGGATATCTTGCAAGTTCAGATAACCAGACAGATTTCTTTGTAGGTTCAGAGACTACTTCAGGTGTTAAATGGGGTGCGAACTTTGTTTATACTAAAGACAAGAATGAAGCAACAGGAGCTGCAAACTCATCTGATAAAGGTATGGCAATGAGACTTGGTGCTCAGAAAGATATGTGGGAAGGTTATGCAAATGTTTCTCTAGTATCTGAGTCTGAAAGAAAAAATAACTCAACTCCTACAAAATTTGAAGGTAAGCTTGGTTTACAAGTTGGTGGTTCTTATGTGATGAATGACATTAAAATGTTTGCATCTTATAAGCAATTTGATTGGGAACAAACTGGTGGTAACCAAGCAGCAGGAGTAAAGACTGATGGTGGATTCACTAGATACTTTATCGGAGCTGGTAAAACTCATAAGATCAATGAAACTGACATGGTTTTTGTTAAAGCAATGTACAATGCTCTAAATGTTGAGCTTGAGTATGCTTCTGGTAAAGCTGAGCTTACAAGAAGAGCACTTCCACTTATCGTTGGTTACGAAGCTCAAGCGACTTCTTGGTTAGTATTTAGAGGTTCAGTTTCTCACAATTTAATGGGAACTGCTGAGTCTAAAAACCTTGCAACAGTTGTTGGTACAGAAAATTCTAATATGTCAGATGGACTTAAGTATATAGCTTTAGGAAGTTATAGCGGATCTCCAGTTGATGGAAAGAAAACTATTACAAATAGTACTAAAATTAATACAGGGGCTTCACTTGTATTTGGTGACTTAACTGTTGATGGTTTTGTTGGTACAACTGACACAAGTGGTTCAAGTTCTAAGAAAGGTATTTTTGCTCTAGATAACCTAATGACTAGAGTTGGAATGACTTATAAATTCTAATTTAATTTAAAATTTATAGAATATCTTAGGGTCGCTTTATGCGGCCCTTTTTTATTTTATGAGAAGTTTATTTTTCTAATGACTTCATACCCTGCGGCTGTAACTATACTCGCTAGATTTAAAGATCTAATACTTTCATTAAGGATAGGGAAACTTACTGTATTGTCTGTGTATTTTGTAAGTATATCTTTTGGAAGACCTTTGCTTTCACTGCCAAAAATTAGATATGAATCTTCTTTGATATCTTCTTGAAATATGTTCTTCTCGGCGGTCTTTGTGAAAAAGAAGAGCTTATCTTTATTAGGCTTTTCAGCTTCTAGAAACTCACCGAAATTTTGATATTCACTTATCTTAATAGAATCCCAGTAATCAAGACCGGCTCTTCTTACGGCCTTTTCTGATATATCAAAACCTAGTGGGTGAATAAGAATGAGCTCTAGATTAAGAGCAGCGCATGTTCTACCAATTGAACCAGTATTTCCTGGAATCTCTGGAGCGACTAAGACAATTTTAAAGTTTGGTTTATTCATAGATAAGTATATAAGCACCCAGCGCAAACTGGGTGCTTTGAAAATTATGCTTTCTTTAAGAAATCAACAAGTGTTCTAACGATTAGTCCTGAAGCACCTTTTGTCGGACAGTAAGACTTATGTCCTTGGCTGTCTCCGATACCTGCGATATCAAGGTGGGCCCAAGGGATATCATTCTTAACAAAGTTAGATAAGAATGCTGCTGCTTTTGAAGAACCACCAAATCTTGAACCACCAATATTTTTAAGATCAGCTACTGGGGATTTCATATCATCGTGGAATTCCTTAATGATTGGAAGTTGCCACATGTACTCATCAGTATTTTTAGCTGACTTTAAGATATTGTCTGCAAGCTTTTGGTTGTTACCCATAATTCCACAAACTTGATTACCAAGTGAAACTAATACAGCTCCAGTAAGAGTTGCAGAGTCAATGATTGCATCTGGCTTTAAGTCAGAAGCGTAATCTAAACAATCTGCAAGAACTAATCTACCTTCAGCATCTGTGTTTAAGATTTCAACAGATAGTCCGTTTCTAGCTTTTACAATTGAGTCTGGCATTGTTGCATGCTCGTTAACAGCATTATCAGTCATACCAAGGATACATGTAACTTTAACATCAAGACCAAGTTTTGCTACTGCTCTAAATGCAGAGTAAACTGTTGCAGATCCTGCCATGTCAAATTTCATATTAACCATTGAACCACCTGGCTTTAATGAATATCCACCAGTGTCAAATACAAGTCCTTTTCCTACTAGAGCAATGTGCTTAGTATTCTTAGTTACTTTAGAAGGAGTGTAAGTTAGGTGAACTAACTGAGGCTCATATGCAGAACCATCATTTACAGATAGGAATAGTCCCATTTTTTCTTTCTTGAGTTCAGCTCTACCAAGAACTTTAGTTTTTACGCCTTTAGTTCCTTTGATATCTTTTAGTACTTCTTTTGCATAAGTAGTACTTCTTAAAATATTTGGTGCTTCGTTAACAAAGTTTCTACCAATATTGATTGATTCAGTAACAACTAGTGAATCATCTAAAGTTTTTTGTAGTTTTTTAAGACCTGTTTTCTTAGCAGCAGAATCAAAAGTGATTGTAGCTAGCTTTGCAGGAGTTTGAGTCTTGAAGTGACGATCAAATTTGTAATCAGCAAGAGAGATACCTTCAACCATTGCATTTAATGATTCATCAGCTTTACTCTTGATTGTGAAACCATCAAATTGAATTGCAACTTCTTTGTAAGTTGAAGCAAGTAATTTGTAGATCTTCGCAGAGTGATTTCTTAAATCTTCGAAAGTAACTTCTTTCTTTTCTCCAAGACCGTAAGCAAGAACTGTTGTTCCGTCTTCTAGGTGAAAAGTGTATGTACTGTTTGCAGATCCTGTAAATTCAGCTGCAGTTTTAATGTTCTCAAAAGAAGCCTTAAGTTCTTTAGACCAGTGAGTGTTTACGATGGCCTTAGATTCTTTCTTCTTTCCTTTAGCTTCAACAGTCTTTTCAAAAGCAGATACTAATACGAGAGTATCGCTAGAAAATTCTTTTGCCCCAAGATTAAGAGTGTATTTCATGGAATTCTCCTTTATATTGTTCGACCCGTAGGGTCATTAGTTGTGTATTAAACCTTCGCGAGCTAAACTATCATGATCATATTAGAATGCCAAAATTGAAGAAGGTTAAATAGTTCATGCTTAAACTCACTCAACGTTACCTTGCAGTTAATTTCATAGCTCCATTTGTAATGAGCTTGTTTTTTTTCGTAGCATTCTTGCTCACGTTCCAGTTATTTAGAATCATCAAAATAGTAATAAGTAAGGGAGTAGAGTGGAGTCTTGTATTTGAGCTTATGGGTCATATTTCAATATCATTTATCCCAATGGCAGTTCCACTTTCGTGTCTCTTTGCAACAATCTATACACTTAACAAGTTAAGTGATGACTCCGAAATCGTTGCCATGCGCTCATTTGGTATGACCAAATTTAAACTCTTTCTTCCTTTTCTTGTATTGGCTATATTTATCGGTACTTGTGTATATTCCTTGAATAATAAAGTAATACCAGCATCTAAGACTCAATTTAAAAATACGATAGTGAGACTAACTTCTAGAGGAGTTCTGACTGACATAAAAGAAGGGAAGTTCTTCACAGAAGTCGCCGGAGTGACTCTCTTTGCGGATAAGGTCATTGATAAGGGCCGTAAAATGTATAATGTATTTATACAGCAAGAGGGAAAAGGAAATTTATTGGAGCAGGTTGTTACCGCCAAAGAAGGTGCTCTTATAAAGATCAAAAATGAGGAATGGTCCATTCCAAGCGTAAGGCTACATCTTACAGACGGTACTATTGTAAAGAGGTTTAAAGATACAGATAAGGACTTAGAAAAGATTCTATTCAAAGAGTATGACTTTCCTCTGGCCTCAGGTGGAGCAATAAATCACTTTGTGACAAAAGATGGTATGAGAACAAACTCTGAGCTTAGTGTCGAGATACGTCTAGCTACAGAGAGAGCAAGGGCCAAGAATCTATCTTGGAGAGAGACTGAGAAGTCCATGGCCAAGACTAAACTTGAACTATGGTCGAGAGTAAATACGCCATTTCTGTGCCTTGTTTTCATCCTTGTAGGGTTTTCTCTTGGAATAAAACATGGAAGAGGAAAGAGAAAGAATACTTCAGGAAGAGCTCTCACTGTACTGCTCTCATACTATTCTTTATTTTTCTTAGGAGTAAGTTTGGCCCGAAAGGGGATTGTTCCTGGATATCTTGTGGTCTTTACACCAACCATCTTAGCTGCAATGGTCGGTGTTTATTTCTATAGAAAATTAGATTGGGTTAGTTAGAAAGTGATGCCTCATACTCTGAAGAAGTGATAACTTTTCCAGGTTTTGGGTATAAGAAGAGTGGTAGTTTATAGTCTACAGCTTTCTCTTGAGGAAATACTAATGATTTAACTCCAGAGCGAGAAGTAGTCTTTAGTGCTTTATTGTTCAAGAAGATTCTAGCAACATTTACATTACCAAGAAAAACTCTAACAATATCACCTCTAATTAGAAGAGTTCTTCCTTTACTTAGAACAAACTTCTTAATATCAGAGTCATCAGACTTATAAGTAATCCAAGTATCACCATCAACTGCAGAGATAAAAATATTTTGCTTTCCTTCTATTAGAGACGCTTTAATATTTTCTGGTAAGTGAGTATAAGCTTCTTCCTCTTCTGTTATTTCATAAAGTGGAAGTGGTATAGCTCTTAAGTTAACTTTTTCTACAACTTTATTTTCATCTTCACTTACAACTTTCTTTTCTTCTTTAGTAGTAACTTTTACTTCCGCCTTTTTCTCTTCTTTGACTTCTGGTTTAGCTTCTACTTTTTCAACTTCTTTTTCTTCTACTGGCTTACTTTCTTCAGCTAATTCAACAGGAGTCTCATTCTCTTCTGTTAAAGGAGTATTCTCTGATACTTCCTGAGGCTTTACATCGACTAAAGGAGTCTGAGCGGCTTCAATGGTATTTGTATTCTCTTCTGCAGTTACTTCTTCACCTGGTTGCATACTTGTATTGTTGATAACAATTGCAAAAAGAATGATTAATGCAACAAAGACACCAGCGATTGTTAAATATTGAGTAGGGATCTCTTTACTAGAGCTAGACTCAACCGGTGGGTTAGTTGGTGGAACACCTTCTAAAGGAGTTGGATCAGTTTTAGCAACTGTCTCACTTGTAGAACCGTAAGCTTCATTTAAGAGCTTTAGGCATTCAGCTTCATCTAATCCTATTGTCTTAGAGTAGCTTTTTACAAAACCAATAACATAAGCTTTGCTTGGAAGTTTATCAAAACAGTCATTTTCAATATTTTCTAAAATTGTTACAGAAATCTTAGTATGTTGCGAAATGACCTTAAGAGATAGATTCTTCTCTTCTCGTGCTAAACGTAGGTATTCTCCAATTGTCACTCTGCTAACCACCTCGTTAGATGCAATACATTCACTGTTTGAAACTTCTTCAGTATTCTGTTCTGTATCCATAAGCCTTATTAAAAAGAAGGACTATCGTATTGATTAGTACTCTTTAGTTTAGGAGTAATTATATCACTCGCTTGTTTTTCAATGATGTGTTCATTGTTAATTTTCTTTAATTTTAAATGAGCTAGAGTTGAATATCTAGTAGAGGAAAAACGTTCTATAACCTCTTGAAATTTTGCTTTTGCTTGAGCAAATTCCTCTAGTTGTAAGTAGGTAACTGCTTGCATATATGTAGGCTCAGGATTCTCATAACAAGTACCTTTCGAAGCCTCTTTAAACCACTTAAGAGCTGAATTATATCTATATTCACCAAGATAGATCTTTCCTAGCTCGTAACTAGCTGGGCAGTAATCTTGATTCTGAGTATTTGCCATTAAGAAGTTTTCTTTGGCCTTTTCAGTGTTTTTCTTAATTAAGTATATGAGACCAATATTGTAGTGTGTTCTATATTGATGTTTGTAAGTTAAATTTCTTAGAACACCTTGATAGCTCTCAAGAGATTTATCGTACTCTTTGTTTTTAAAGTACAATGAACCAAGGTTGTTTAAAGCATCAGAGTTATTCTTATCAATATCTAAACTTTCATTTAGAAATTTAAAAGCGGTCTGAGTTTGACCTAGGAAGTAGTAACTCATGGCCAAGTTATTTAAAATCTTAGTGTCATCTTGTGTGATTTCATATGCTTGTTTTAAATATTTCAGTGCTTCTCTATAGTTTTTCTGAAGTAGCTTAGAAGTTCCGTGAGAATAGAATAGCTCAGATTTTTTTTGTTCAGGAGATTTTGAAAGCTTGTTCTTAGTTGCACACGAAGTAAGTGTCATTAGTGTAATAAGGACGATTGATATTTTTCCAAAATTCATTTTTGCTCCATGAAAAGACTTCTGTGTCTAATACACTAGATTGTACTTCTTTGGTTAGGTTAAATCAACCAAATCGCAGTGTAGAAAAGGTTTCAAAGTGTCTTGTCCCAGGAAATAAATCAAAAATTGTTAAGTCCTCAATCGTGAACTTTTGCTCAATAGATTTGATGTCTCTAACGGCTGAAGAGGCCTCACAATTAATCATAAAAATATGAGTTGGATTTAGTTTAGAAATTAGCTCACTAATATTTTTTAAACCTGATCTCGGTGGATCTAAAATAATGGCAACCTCATTTCCTTTAGCTCTCTTCTTAATGAGATCAATAGCATCTTTGTGATAGAGGTTGATCTTTTCAAAAGTTTGATGCTCTTTAAAATCCATCTTTGTAGGAGGAAACCCATCAATTACAAGGGTTTGGTACTCAGATAAATTTTTAGAAAGGTTTCCGGCCCCACCAAAGAGATCTAGTAACATGACCTCTTTAGGTATGTGACTTCTAACTTGTTCTTCTAGGTGAGAAAGCATTTTAGTATTCATTACTTCATTTACTTGAGTAAACCCGCCTTCTGCATATCTCTTATTAATTGTTGTCTGAATCTTTGAGTCGAGCTCATAAATTTCTATATGGCCTTTTGGGGCTTCGAATTTAACTAACTTGAGCCAAGAGTCATCACTATATAATTCTTTTAACTTATTAGAAATATTAGTATTTACGACCATACAGCTCTCAACTTCCCTGATTTGAGAGTTAAGTGAGTCGATCATTCCAAGTTTCTTCTCTTTCTTGTCGTAGTGAAGCTGTATTCTGTTTCGATAGTAGTACCTTTCTGGGGCAGAAATGAAATCTACAGATGTATTTAGCTGATCAATACGCTCAAACATTCTTTTAGCGACGTCATGCTTTAATATGACTTCATTTTCATAGTTAGTGTGAAGGTAATGACATCCTGAGCAATCATAGAAGTGCTTGCATTCAGCTTTGACTCTGTGCGGAGACTCAACTTTTAGGTCTTTTAGTTCTACTCTTGAGAATATTAGTCGACCTTTCTTCTTGGACTTTATGGGTGTAATCTCACCAGATTCACCGGGAAGAGCTTTTTCTATAAAACAAACTTGTTCATCTGTTTTACTGATTCCTTGACCAAGAGGGTCAATGTGGTCAATATTGAATTCTACTTTCTTCATAATATCCAATGGGTAAAAAGTAACTTATAAAAGGATTTCACTTTTAGTATTATCATAGTCTTATGGGAAAAATATCACAAAAAATACCATTTCTTTTAGAATTCATATTTAACGGACTATTTATTTTTCTGTATTCGTTGAGATCTATAAAGAAAATACCTACCAGCTGGAATGTTGAGATAGTAAATAACGTCATTCTATATGCTGCGTATGCTGTCCCATTTGTATTGTTAATAAACGTTTTAAATAATTTTAAAAATTCAAAAGGACTTGAAGATTTCTTGCGGAGATATATTTTCTCAATGGTAGTCTTCGTACCTCTATTAATTACCTGGGGCGATGTAGAGTTTGCATTTTGGTTGGCCTCTGCTCACTTACTTTCTTCAATACTTGCTTTGTATGACGACGTTAATGAAATTAAAGCAGAGCGTGTTCGAAATGAGCAAAACTTATTCCAAGGATTAAGACTAAGACCTGCACAAATGGTTTTATTTTCTTTTGTTGGGGTAATTTTTCTTGGAACTTTTTTACTTATGTTACCGGTTTCATCAGTTGATGGAAAAAGTATTTCCTTTGTTGATGGACTATTTATGTCTACCTCTGCAACTTGTGTGACGGGGCTAGCAACAATATCGGTTCAAGATAATTTATCAATATTTGGACAGGTCGTTCTGCTTGTCTTAATTCAAATTGGTGGTTTATCCATCATGACTCTATATTCTTCCATGGCGATACTTCTTGGTCGATCGATGAGAATGAAAGATAGAATTATTATGCAAGATCTTCTTGATGTTTCATCACTTGAAGAACTCTTCGCTATGATTATCAATATTATTAAATACACTTTCTTAATTGAATTATGGGGTGGAATTGTTTTAACAATTGCCTTTACCTTTGAAGGCTTTGAGTTTGGTAAGGCCTTATATTATGGTTTCTTCCATAGTATCTCAGCATTTTGTAATGCAGGATTTAGTTTATTTAATAACTCCCTTGAGAGTTATGCAGCATCTCCACTAATCAATGGAACTATTGCTGTTTTAATTATTCTAGGTGGACTTGGCTTTATTGTTCTAAAAGACTTAGCCGAAGTTATTACAAAAGGAAAAAGAATTATAAGAATGGGGCTTCACTCAAAAATAGTAATTGTGACAACAATTGTTTTAACTGTTGGTGGTACTTTATTTATTTTCTTTGGAGAGTTCTTAAATTCACTAGATTCCTATACTCTTTGGGAAAAGATGCAAATATCTTTCTTCCAATCGGTAACATTGAGAACTGCTGGGTTTAACACTATACCACTCACAAATCTCCATAAATATACGATCTATATGATGACACTATTTATGTTTATTGGTGGGAGTCCGGGTTCTACAGCTGGTGGTGTGAAGACTACTACCTTGGCAATTCTTTTTTATTCTATAAAATCAACTCTTCTTGGTGAAAAGAAAGTAACTGTATTAGATAGAAGAATCCCTTCTCCTGTAGTGGTTAGAGCTACCGCCCTAATGTTTATATCGATATTAATAACGAGTACCTTTATACTTATACTCATGAAGATTGAGCCTGAACAAGCATTCCTGCCCATATTCTTTGAAGTTATAAGTGCATCGGGAACTGTTGGATTAACTCTTGGAATCACTCCGTATCTTTCTTTAATGGGGAAGGTTGCGGTGTCAGCTCTGATGCTTATTGGTCGTATTGGACCTCTGACTTTAATACTTGCGATTGGTCAGAGAAATAGAGATAAAGGTAAGTTTGACTACCCAGATGGTAGAATAATGATTGGTTAGAAAAAGTTTTTTATATAAAGAATTAATAAGGAAGAATTATGATCGTTGCTGTCATAGGACTAGGAACATTTGGTGCAAAAACTGCTGTAAGACTTTTTGAAAAAGGTGCAGAAGTTATTGCTATTGATAAGAATGATGAACTAGTAGACAAGATTAAAGACCGAGTTACTCACGCAGTTTCACTAGATGTTACTGAGGAAAGGTCTCTTAGATCAGTAAATATTTCTGATGTTGATGTTGCTGTTGTGGCCATTGGTGATCATATTGAAATGAGTATCCTTGCTGTGACAATGCTTCGACGACTGGGTGTGGGTAGGGTTATTGCCCGTGCAACTTCAACTTTACATGAGCATGTTTTGCAAGAAATTGGAGCATCTGAAATCATTAAAGTTGAAGAGGAGATGGGAGAGATTATAGCCTCTAAAATTGTCGCTCCTCACGTTATGCAGAGGTATAACTTCTCTGCTGGTTACTCGATTGTTGAACTTAAGCTTGGGAAGAAGTTTGAGGGCAAAACGATAGTAGAGAGTAAGATTAGACAAAGTTATAATCTTAACGTCGTCGCACTTCAAAAGAAAATTCCATATATTGCAGAGGATGGTAAATCTGCTTATAGAGTTGAAATAAATGACTGTCCAATGCCAATGGATGTAATTGAGTCTGACGATATTATTGTTCTCGTAGGTAGTGAGAAGAATTTTAACAAATTGTTTGCTGACTTAGTGGAGGGATAATTTGAATTTATCACTTAAAAATAGAGTTGCTGCTAGTTTTATAATCGCTTGTTTTGTGGTCCTTGTCGTTGGATTTACTGTCTTTTTTCATTTGAATTCTTTAAATAAAGAAATTGAATCAATTACAGTTAAGTCAAATAGAGTGTCACTTTTAACTGATGAAATTAGAATTTCAGCAGTATCAATCTTGAAGTATCAAAGACGAATTCTATCTAAGAAGGCATCACCTGAGTTAGTTGAAAAGTTAGTTAATCTTTGTGATAGCTTTACATCACAGCTACAAACATTGGACTCTCTTTATAGAGATCCAGATGTGAAGAGAGTTGTGGCGCAGATGCAGTCGTATGTTGATTCTTTGAAAGTTGTACTCGGAAAGGCATCTCTCTTTCATCGAGATAATATTGGTATGGCCTCTATTGGAGATTTAGCAGATAAAATTCTAGATTCATTTAGTGAATTTCAGGATATTCAGTATTTTCAATCAGTAGAAAGAGATAAGAAAATTAAAAAAATTATCAATGAAACTAAAAGAAATATGATGATCACTCTCATTATTAGTTTTCTTGGTACAATTATTTTAGGTCTTGTTGTTCCTGGTAAGATTGCCCTTCCATTTAAGAAGATTAAAGATGCAATTAGAGAGCTTCAAGATTGTAACTTTGATGTTTCCATTTACTACTCACAAGACGATGAAATTGGTGAAATTGCTCGTGAGATGAATAAGATGATTCACTCATTTAAGGTATTCGAAGAACTTCGAACAGATAGAATCTCTCTTGAAAATAGAAAATTTGATGCACTAGCAAACCTAGTTAAGAAACCAGTGCTTCTAGCAAATGCAAATAATCAAATTATTTATATGAACTCTAGACTCTATTCATTATTACAAGTTCAATCTGAAGATGTTATTGGGAAAACGATGAGTGATACTCTTATTCCTGAGTCAATAATTTCTACTTATCAATTAGCGATTAAGAGAAGAAGTAAGATTGAAAATGCTGATATTGTCATCCCTAAGAAGAAACCTAAAGAAGTTGAAACAGAAGGTGAGAATACTAACGTTGTTGAAGATGATTCAGCTAAGTTAGAAAGCACTGAAACTGAGATTGAAGAGAATATCTTTAGTGGATACGGAAATGTTATTCCAATTAGGGGTAAAGAAAGTTCAATGGACTATTACCTAATGGTTCTTTCTGCAGACGTGCACGTATAAAATCAAGCTCTTGATGCGTGACGCATGGAGAGGAGTTTATTTTTACTAATTTCTCCTCTCTAGTCTTTTTAAATGCTTAAAAATTGGTTAATATATGTTGTTTTAAAGCAGCATATAGACCAATAGGCAAAAAAATAATGGATCAACAATTCATCAGAAATTTCTCAATTATCGCTCATATTGACCACGGAAAATCTACTCTAGCGGATAGACTTCTTGACGAGACTAAAACGGTTTCAGTTAGAGAAAGAAAAGATCGTCTTCTAGATAATATGGATATCGAAAAAGAACGTGGTATTACAATTAAGGCTCAGACAGTACGTTTAAAATATCTCGCAAAAGATGGTAATACGTACTACTTAAATCTAATCGATACTCCGGGTCACGTAGACTTCTCTTATGAAGTTTCGAGATCTCTTGCATCTTGTGATGGAGCTTTACTAGTAGTTGATGCTTCTCAAGGTGTTGAGGCACAAACTTTGGCCAATGTTTATATGGCCATGGAAAATGATTTAGAAATTATTCCAGTATTAAATAAGATAGACCTTCCACATGCAGATGTAGATAAGGTTAAACAAGAGATTGAAGATATCGTTGGTATCGATGCTATGGAAGCAGATGAAGTTTCTGCTAAGTCTGGTATTGGTATGGCCGATCTTCTTGAAACAATAGTTGCTAAAGTTCCAGCACCAACAGGGAAGAGTGAGAGTGACCTTCAGGCACTAATTTTTGACTCATGGTTTGACCCTTACCAAGGTGTTGTAGTCCTCGTTAGAGTGATGGAAGGGACGCTAAAGAAGAAAGATAAAATCTTCTTAAAATTCTCTGACCAAGAATATGAAGTTTTAAAGATGGGTGTTAATACTCCATTTTTCGAAGAGGTTAAAGAGTTGGGAGCAGGTGAAGTTGGGATGCTTATCTGTGGTATTAAGACCGTAAGAGATGTAAAAATCGGAGATACGGTTGTTCATGCTAAAAAGAAAGATACTCCAAACCTTCCTGGTTACTCTGAAGTAAAGCCTATGGTTTTCTGTGGTGTTTTCCCTGTAGACTCTGTTGATTATGAAAATCTAAAAGAAGCTCTAGAGAAGCTAGCTTTAAATGATTCATCTTTTACTTATGAGCCAGAAACTTCTGGAGCTCTTGGTTTTGGATATAGATGTGGATTCTTAGGTCTTCTTCATATGAATATTATTCAGGAGAGACTAGAGAGAGAGTTTGAACTAAACCTCATCTCTACCGCACCATCGGTTTCGTATAAAGTTGAGTTATTAGACGGAACAAGTATAGATGTTGAAAACCCTGCAGACCTACCTGAGCCGGGAGATTTTGAGTCAATTTCTGAGCCATATGTAAAAATATCAATTCACGTACCAAATGAATTCGTTGGTAGAATTATTAAACTATGTGAAGAGAGAAGAGGTATCCAAACTGACTTAAATTATATTACTGAAGATAGAGTCCAAGTTTCATATGACCTACCTCTAAGTGAGATGGTTTTTGATTTCTATGACAAGTTGAAAGGGATGTCTAAAGGATATGCTTCAATGGATTATGACTTTAAAGGTTATGAACCGTCTACACTTGTTAAGGTTGATATTTTATTAAACGGTGAGAAAGTTGATGCTCTATCATTGATTTGCCATAGAGATAATGCCTATAGCAAAGGTAAGGTTCTAGTTGAGAGACTTAGAAAAATAATTGATAGACAACAATTTGATATTGCTATTCAAGCAGCAATCGGTGCAAAAATTATCTCGAGAGAGACAGTTAAGGCCCTAAGAAAGAACGTATTGGCCAAGTGTTATGGTGGAGATATTTCTAGAAAGAGAAAACTTCTTGAGAAGCAGAAGGCCGGTAAGAAGAGAATGAAGATGGTTGGAAATGTTGAAATTCCTCAGGAAGCATTCTTAGCAGTACTTAAGGTAGATGATTAAATGATAGAATCTGTAATGGAGCATTTAGGTAATGCTCTAAGTATTTATAGTAACGGAAAGCATTTTGATACAATGCTTGAAGCGAAGAATTTATACTTCTCTTTGACTGGTCAAATCTTCGAAGAAGATCAAGACTATGAAAGTAGAATGTCTGCATTTAATGATTGGTACTTGCTACAATTTGTTTCCGAAGATGGTTGTCCTATTTGGAACTATGTTTCTGATTATAACGTAGAAGAAAAGGTGTCTAAGGCCCTTAGAACTATCAAGCATTCTATTTATGAGTACCAAGGTCGCACCTTTAGAAAGCAGCATATACTTAAAGATATTGTTCATAATAGAAAAATAGTACTTTCAAAAAGAGCAGTGATCCCTTCACTTATAAAAAATGATTTATTCATTGGGAGAGTTATCGAAACAGAAGGGGAGTATTTCACTCTTTCTGGGTTGTGTTTACTTCCTGGAGAAATTAAAAGTATTTTAAAGAAAGAAGGCAAGAAGGTAAGAGCATTGAATGACACAAAGAAAGAAGTAGACTTCTTACTTCGTGTCGAGTCGTTAAAGACTAAATGGGTTCGTTACGGACACTTGGATGCTAAAACTATTTTTGTTTTTGATTAAGCTTCTTTTTCTTCAAACTCATCAGCTTCTTTAATTGTGTGCTTCTTACTTAGAAGATAAGGAATAACCCCTAAGAGGTTAGTACTGACAGTAAGTACGAAGAACAGATTAAATAGAGATGCTCCGTTACTTATATTTACAAAATTAAATAACTTCTCAAAAACCACATGTCCCACACCTAGTCCAGCGGGAGAAATTGGTATTGCTGTTGAAATCATTCCAATAGGGATGAAAGTAAAGAGTTGTCCAACAGGAACTTTAGTCGTGATAAATGGTTCTGTAACAAGCCAAAAAGCCGAAACATTTCCAAACTGTAATACACAACTTATGAATACTCCAAGGAGTACAGCGCCTTTATTTTCTCCAATTGACCATACTTGCTCAAGAGTCTTTGCTATTTTAGACCCTATGAAAGGAATAATATTTACTATTTTAAAAATAGCTTTTTGAATCTTAGCCGGAAGAAATAGAGATACTAGGAATGCAATACTTCCTAAGAATAGAAAACTATTGAAGTGTAATAGAGTTTTCATTTTTGGAGAAAGTGCAATCATTTCGTTATAGTTGATAATAGTGAAAATACCCGTAAGAAAGATCAGTCCGACTAGTCCTAGGATTCTGTCTATAAATGCAGTCATAATTAAGAACGTTTTTGGTAGAGTTCTATCAAGGTCTCTAGCGTAAACAAGTTTAATCAAGTCCCCAGTCACGGCGCCAGGTAGAAAAGTATTAAAGAACTGTCCAATCCAGTTGAGTTTCATAAGTTTAAATGGAGGGAAGCTATTCTTTGACTTTGTTTGTAATAGAGCTCTCCATCTAAAGCTTGAAAGGTTAACCTGAAGAACAATTAATATGAATGCATAGATCCAGTTATTAGATTCACTAATTAATCTTTTCACGAGTGAGAAGTCTAGTTTTCCACTATTAACAAGCCAGCCAATGAGTAGTGCTGCAATGAGAAATTTTAACAATGTTTTGATCATTGGTATACCTAGTTTTGCGGTGCAGAGAATTTGTCTTTTCTCTCTATATTTAATGAATTTAGTGCTATTGTAAAGATCTTTGAATTTTAATAGGGAATTGATAATGAGAGTTTCAGTAATAGGTACAGGGTATGTAGGTTTAGTAAGCGGGACTTGTTTCGCAGAGATTGGTCACGATGTTACATGTATCGATATAGACCCAAAGAAAATTGCGATGCTTGAAGATGGTAAGTCTCCAATTTATGAGCCAGGGCTTGAAGAGCTATTACATAGAAATATTAAGTCTAAGAGACTAACGTTCTCTACAAATTATGATTCAGTAAAAGAAGCTAAATCAATATTTTTAGCAGTAGGAACCCCATCTGCAGATGATGGTTCTGCAAACTTAGAATATTTAAAAGCTGCCGCTGTATCTGTTGCTAAGGTAATGAACGAAGGCGCTATAATCGTAATCAAGTCAACTGTTCCAGTTGGAACTTGTGAAATGATTAAAGAGCTTGTTGCAAGTACAACGGATAAGTCATTTCATATTGTAAATAACCCTGAGTTCTTAAAAGAGGGAACAGCGGTTGATGACTTTATGAAGCCAGATAGAGTTGTTATTGGTCATGCTGATCAATTTGCAGCAGATGCAATGAGTGAGCTTTATGCACCACTTGTTCGTCAAGGTAATCCAATTTATATGATGTCTAATCTCTCAGCAGAGATGACTAAGTATGCGGCTAACTGTTTTCTAGCAACTAAGATCTCTTTCATTAATGAAATTGCAAAATTATGTGATCTTCGTGGTGCGGATATCAATGAAGTTAGAGATGGTATTGGAAGTGATAAGAGAATTGGTAGTCAATTCCTTTACCCAGGTCCAGGTTATGGAGGAAGTTGTTTTCCAAAAGATGTGAAAGCACTTATGCATACAGCGAAAGAAAGTGGAATGACTTTAAAAGTTGTAGAAGCAACAGAAGAAGTAAATGAAGAACAAAAGAAGAGAATGTTTGAAAAGATCATGTCTTACTACGGGGATGTAAAAGGAAAGACTTTTGCATTTTGGGGCGTAGCTTTTAAAGCAAACACAGATGATATTAGAGAGACAAGTGCAATTACAATGGCAAAGGAACTTGTTAAGGCCGGAGCTAAGGTAAACTATTACGATCCAGAAGCAGCAAATAACTTTGAAGAGCTAATGGAATCAATGAGTGAAACAAAAGGATCTACTTTTAAATTTGATAATAAGTACGATGCTTTAAGTAATACAGATGGACTTGTAACAATGACTGAGTGGAGAGAGTTCACTTCACCAGACTTCGAAGAAATAAAGTCTAGATTAAATAAGTCAGTAATCTTTGATAGTAGAAATCTATATAAGACTAAGAAAGTTTTAGATCTTGGTTTCGATTACTTTGCTATCGGTAAGAGAATCGAAAAGTAGTTATGAAAGTAGCCATTATTCAAATGACTTCGGTCTTAGATTACAGAGTAAACCTAGAAAAGATTGAATCTTTTTTAGAAGAGGTATCTTCAAAAAATATTAAAGCTGTTTTTTTACCTGAATGTTTTTACTCTATGTCTAATGGAAAAGGGGCTACTCCTTATCTTGTCGAATTTGAAAATGAGCACTATAGAAATATTCAAAATCTAGCAAAGAAGTTTAAAGTTTCTCTTATTGGAGGAACTGCTGCTAGTTTAGTAGATGGTATCGTTATTAACAGGGCCTATAACTTCTCTGCAACTGGGGAAGATTTAGGTCACTATGATAAGAATCACTTATTCTCATGTGACTTCGTAAGAGATGGAAAAAGAAAAAAGATAGATGAAGGTGATGTCTATACTCCTGGAACAGAAAGTAAGTTACTAGATTTCTCTGGAGTAAAGATTGGACTAGGTGTCTGTTTTGATCTTCGCTACAGTGAGATGTCTCTAGAGTATAGAATGAAAGGTGCTCAAGTATTAACTTACTCATCTGCATTTACTATCCCAACAGGAAGGGCCCACTGGCATACTCTTCTTAGATCTCGTGCAATTGAAAACCAATGCTTTGTTATCGCTTCTGCCCAGTGGGGGGAAAATAATGAAGTCATTTCTACATATGGTCATTCTCTTATTGTTGATCCTTGGGGAGAAGTCCTTGTTGATGCTAAAGAGGGTGAAGGTATTTTTGTTCAAGATCTGGATCTTGATAAAATTTCCGAAGTTAGAAGCCAAGTTATAATGGGCAGATAAGTATTGAAGCTTGAGATATCAAATCAATTCAATTCTGAAATAATTAAAAAACTCTATAGAAATGAACATGACTTAAAGCTTGCTTTTCCTAAAGCTAGCTATCCTATTAATATTGATGAGTGGACAGATTGGATTATTAAAAAAGAGTCAGAAAATTTCTCTCTAACTTGGTCTAATGGTAATTCTCCTTTAGCACATATTGCGATTAAGAATTATATCGAAAAACCAGGTATCGTTTATTTATGTTTCTTTATCGTAGATCCAGAATTTCGTGGAAAAAAGTTATCTAGAAAAATTCTTGAGAGTGTTTATCACTTTGTAGTTAATGAATTAAAAAAGAAAGAGTTGTGGCTAGTTGTCGACTCTAGAAATAAAAAGGCCTTCAATTTATATAAAAGTGAAGGCTTTAAAGTTATTGATAATAGACCGGCAGGTGTTCGGATGAAGAAAGACTTAAGAAAAGTAAGGTTTTTCTCCTGACTCATGGTCAGTAAGGTCGACAACTTCTTCAATTTCAGGAAAGGTCTGCTTAATCATTCTTTCTATTCCATCTTTAAGCGTAGCACTTGAGCTTGAGCAGCCTTGGCATCCACCACTTAATTTAACAAATAGCTTTCCATTATCTATATCTACTATTTCAACATTTCCGCCATGAGCTGCAAGAGCAGGTCTAACTTGTTCATCAAATAGGGCCTCTATTTTTCTAATCATATATTCTCCGAGAATTTTTTGATCTTTTCTTTATACCTTTTACTATTATATCAATTTATTGGCCATAGACTTATATTATACTAAAACTTACGTTAATATTAATTTATGAAAATATTAATAGTAGATGATGAGGGTAAAATCCTTGATATCCTTGAGGAAACTCTAAATAGCAAGTATATGTGTGACATCGATAGGGCCGATAATGGGCTGGATGCATTCATTTTGTGCCAAGAAAATAGATATGACTTCATTATTACAGATCATAAAATGCCATTTATGACAGGTGCGGCATTGATATCAGGTGTTCGTACTAGAGTAAATATGAACCAAAAAACTCCAATCTTGATGCTTACAGGTTTTTTAACGGATCAGTTAAGAGAGAAAGTGGGAATTGAAAATGTCGAATTTATGGCAAAACCTATAAATTTCAAAGATCTCTATGAAATTGTAAGTTCCTACGTTTACAAGTACTAAAGGCGAAGCATTTCTAATTGTCCTACGGACGTATAAATGGCATGTTCAACTCTAAGTACCGACTGACTAATTTTAATAGGTGAAAATCCTGCTTCTAGTAGCAAGGTCTCTTCTTTCTTTGTCCATCCTCTTTCTGGCCCAATTGCAAGTAGAGGGTTTTGTAGATCATTTGAACTCATATCTTTGAAAGTATCGGTTGTATTTAAAGAGAGAAAATACTTGTTCTTATGGTCTTTAAATCGATCTATGTTTAAGTAGTTACTTAGTGAGAAGTCTGGAAGCTGAGAATAGACTTTCGACTGTGCTAACCCATCAATCATGTATGTTTGAAATTTTGAGTTTTCGTATATCTTAGATTGAGAGTAACTCTTCTCTGAAAGCTGGGCCTTGAACAAATTAAATGATGCCGCTCCTAGAGTTGTTGAATGCTCTAATACTTTTTTTATTGTTTGAGGGCGACTTAGCCCAATTAATAGGTGAAACCATGGTTCCTTATGAGCTGTCTGCTCAGTAATCTCAAGGACACATTTAGATAAATCAAGTTCTACAATTTTTGCTTTGTAGATACCTTGGTCTAGGATCGTAATCGTTACAATATCTGAAACTTTTGATTTCAAGTGAGTATTTATATGACCTAGCCTTTTCTCGTCTTGTAGGAGAATCTGCTTCTGGTCAATAATTTCATCTTTAAAAAAGCAAATACTGTTCATTATTCCAAATCTGTTGAGTGAATTTACTTCACTTTAATACCTAAAATAGGTGTTTCTTGCAAAGTAAAATATATGGATAGAGAAATCAATATATTACCTTTTGTGGAAATTAAGAGCTCATTTACTCTAATGCTAGCTCCTCCAGGGTGGGGGAAGACGACATTGGTACTTGAATTATATGAGAAATATGGAGGTCGAGTGGTCTTTATTTCTCCGCTAAGGGCTTTGGCCGAAGAGTTTCATAAGAGAACTGAGGGATTAAAGAATATTCTCTCTCTAAGCAGTGTTAGCTCATCTAGTGTTGAATTTAAGAACTTTTCGAGTAAGAAGAAGGGATTACTCATCTGCACAGCAGAGAAGCTCTCTAGTGAAATAATAGAGGCATTTTCAATCGAAAATACACTGTATATTTTTGATGAATTCCACCTCTTTTATTACTGGGGACAGTCATTTAGACCTCTTTTGTGGGAGAGAGTTATGGAGACTTGTAATAATGAAGGTCAAATTCTTGGCCTTACTGCAACGATGGACATGCACCTCCTAGAGTTCTGGAAAAGAGATTTCAGGCTTGGACTTGAGCATCTTTATTTAATTAACCTTGGTAACCAAAGACTATTAAATAAACCTGAGAAAGTAAGTAATTACTCTCTGCTTGGAGAGAAAGTATTAAATAGGAGATTTTTAAAATCCTTAGATACGAGTACAGATGGAACAATTCTCTACTTTTGTAGAATGAGAAGGGATGTTGATAGGTGGTTAGACTTTTGCCGTAGAAGGAAGATCAAGGCAATCGGATGTGTTGGGGGAGAAGTCGATAAATTTCTACAAGACTTAGCTGAAAACCCAAGGCCTAAGTGTATCTTCTCTACTTCAGCGTTAAGTCATGGAGTAAACTTACCAATCATTAGGGAAGTATTCCTAAGCTATCCTATCGAAAATAATGACTTCTGGATTCAGATGGTTGGAAGAGGAGGTAGAGATGGATCAGCCTATGAAGTTCATGAAATGGAGAAAAAAGAATGGAGATCAATTAGGAATTCATTTCATTCTCTGGTACTTTTATTGAGAGATTTTCTCAATACTAGGTTAAATATATGATTACTAAGCTTGAAGGAATAATTCTTTCAAAAGTACCATTCAAAGATCGTCACTTGATATGTCGTTTACTACTAAGAAGTGGTGAGAAAATATCTGTCGTATTCTATGGTGGACAAGGTGGTGGAACAAAGAAAAAGAGTTCTTTTTTGGAGTTAGGTCACTTAGTAAAAGTTGAGTTAACTCGTGCTAAGAGAGATGCAAGTATTTACTCCGTGAAGGAATGGTCGCTCTCTTGGCATCACAAAGGCATAAGAGAGAACCACCGAGCATTTTATCTGATGTGTGCATTTTTAGAACTATCAGATAAGTTAGTTGTTGAAGCAAATTTGTTTGAAAGCTTGTATCATGAGCAATTAGAAAAAGATTCTATGTTCAAAGTTCTTAGTAATGCTATTTTTTATTTAGAAAGAAAAATACAAAAGGGAGAACAATTCAATTCTGATCTCTTTATATTTTTAGGGAAAACATTAATTGATCAAGGAGTTTTTCCTGAGAGAAATAACTGTGTTTTAAGTGGAGTAGACCTTAGTTCAGTAAGTGAAATTGCTCTATTAGATGAACAGGGTGGGTTTGCAGATATAAGCTGTCTTAATCAAGATATGTTAGATTTAAAAATTAATGGAAGTGAGGCAAAAGTAATGTGGAACTACCTTTGTCAATTGGCGATGCAGAAGTATGATCAGTTACAGAGTTTTAATGAAGTTCCTGTGAAGTTTTCTAATAGAATGATTGATTATTTATGCTATCAAGTACAGGTGCCTAGGAGTGAATTTAAAACTTTCTCTTTATTAGTTTAAACACTTCAAAGAATTTAAGATTTTCTTCACTGTCTTTCCATGTTCTTTATTTTGTTTCCAAGTCATGAGAGTTGAAATATTAAATAGCTCATTATTGCAGTTAAAGAAATATGACTTCTCTAAAAATAAATCATTTTTAATTGTATAGGAGTATCCAATTGAATGAACTTCTGGAATGTTCTTCCATTTAGATACTCTATATCCAGTAAACCTAACAACTTTTCCTTTATTCTTTTTAAGCCATTTAAGTCTTCCTTTCTTATATGATCCTTCATTATCTTGAAGTTCTTTCTTATCAAATGAAAAGTTTGGAATATCTGTATTGTTAATTGATATTACGGCCCTTCTACCATCAAGTACGGGACCAAATAAGGTAAGTGGAGTACTAAGGAAGTTAAAGGCGTGCTGCCACTTTTCTGGGTAGTATAAACTTATCTTATTACTACCCACTGGAAATTTTTTTTCCATCGCTAATGTGGGTGAATTAGTTAAGAAGAATGTTAAGAATAGAAGTATTAATAAATACTTATAATTATAAAAATGAATTTGTGTAAAGTTAGTCTCTTTCAAAATAGCAAACCCTCATAATTTATTCATATTATACTTCGGATTGTATATTAAAATAATTAAAGAAATCTTAATTTATTTTCGATAGGTTCTTGGAGAAAGTTCTTTAATTTCATTTATTTATAAAGAAAAAAACTATAATGCTTATGACTAAAAATATCCTATTTATAATATTATTAATGCAAAGTTTTCTAGTTTCAGCGAGTTCTGAAGTTGATACCTTTGTTGAGACTCTCGATAAATTTGAAGAGTATTGTATAGATCAAAATAATGACCTTAGAGAGGATGTCTATATAAGTGATGAGTTCTTTTCTTGTCGAGATACTTTGGACTATCTAAAAGTTGAATTTGAAAATAGAGAAGAGTTAATGTCTTCTAATCCGGATGTATATAAGCAATTTCAAGACTGTGTAGAAGAGAGAGAGAATCCAAAAGTGATCCCTTTTCTAAATGATGTTCAGGAAGTTACTGACAATGTCACATGTAATGAAGCTGAGAAGAAAGAATTTGAAAAAGACTGCGGAAGAGCATGGGAATGTAATAAGTTGAGAGCTATTAAAGATGGCGCTTCAATGCTTCCACGAATAATCAGAAAGCCTATTCAAAAATTTGTTAAAAATACTGTTAAAGATAAAAACTACGATAATGAATGTATAGCAGATGGAAAATCAAACTGTATTAAAGACTTTGTATATGCTTTCGCTGCTAACCTTTGGTCAAGTGCCTCAAGTGTTTGGGATCTAGTATCTAAAGGAACTAAGTCATTATTTGATATTGGTGGATGGTTTGATGATGAGGCAGATAAGTTACATGCCAAAGCTATCCAAAGTCAAAAGGATGTAGAGGACTTCTGGGATGATCCAGGAAAGTGGTTTTCTAACTTAATAGATAATATTAAAAAAGGTGTAGATGATTGGGTTAAAACTTCAGTCTTCTGCAGTAAGTGGGAAGGAAAGCCTCAGTTTTCTAAATGCTTACAACCTTTAGAGAGTTATGACTGTATTGATTGTGACGATAGAATTAATGCGACTTGTGTGGCAATTGGTGCAATCTCATCTGAAGTTGGTGTTGCCTTTCTTACTGCAGGAGTTGGGACTGCTGCTAATCTTACCGCGAGAGCAGGTGCGAAGACACTTGCTGCTGTAGCTACAAAAGTATCTTCAAAGGTTAAATCGGTAGCTCCATCATTCAATAAGACTAATAAAGTTAAAGCTGACACTAAGTTGACTCGAGCAGTAGCCGCTGCAGGAGCCGGGATAAGTAAGTCTACAGAAGTTGCAATGAAGATTTATTCAGTGACTTCAGAGAAGGCCTTAAGAATTAAGGATAAAATTGATAGCATTTCAAAAGTTGTAAACGAAAGTAAAGTCGTAATGGTTACGAAAGCCGTTGTAGAAAAGGGAAATATTCCTGGACGAATTAGTGAGAAGATAGCTGAGAAAGGTGTACTTGTAGGAGCTAAGGTAGTTTCTAATGTCGCTAAAGGATCCACTAAAGCTGATGCCGATAAGATTATAAAAATTGCTGAAAAAGCAAAAGTTTCAGACAGAGCGCAGAGGATTCTCAGTGAGAGGACTCATGAAAAGAGTAGGCTCTCAGGACATAATGCGAAAGCAACTTCTCTAGTAAAGAGAGGTGAGAAAGTTTCTGATGGTCCAAGTGTGCTGAAGAATGAAAATCATATTACTTCTTCAACTTCTAGTGAGACACACTCTTCAAACTCAAGCTACGAAAGAGATAGTGGAAGTAGAGAACGTCAAGCAAGCAGAGAAAGTAGACCTACTCGTCAAGAAAGAAATGAAAAAAAGGTGACTCAAAAAAATAGCTCTGAAGAGTCAAAAGCAAGAAGAGAGCAATTAGAGAAGAAGAGACAGGCTGCTGAGGAAAAGAGGAAGATTGCAGAAGAAAAAAGAAATGAAGAAAAGAAAAAACTTGCTGAAAAGAAAGAGGAATCAGAGCATGAAGATAAGTCTGGTTCTGGAATCTCTAAGACTGCTGTTGTGGCGTCTTTAAGTACTCACCTTGCAGCTAAAGGGATTATAATGTCCTCTGAGCAAGCTGAGAGAGAAGCTGAAGCAATTCAAAATATGGCAAATGGAGAATCAGAAAAGTTTTCTGAAAGTTTAACATCTGCAAAAGATGTACTAGGTGTTCAAGAGATGAGTGCTTTTTCTAAGGGAGCACTTGCTCAAGCTGCAACAGTTAAAAATATGTATTCAGAAGAAAATAGAGAGCAAATTGTATCTGAAATCCAAAAGTCGAATTCAAACTTAAGTCAAAGTGAAGCGGATCAAATATTCAATGATAGACAAAATGAAGTTTCGAAAGCTTATGACTATATAGATAGACTAAATAAAGTAAATAAGTCATCAACTTCCTCTACCAAAATTACAAGTGCTAAGAGTAAATTGAAAGAGATAGGGAAAAGAAATGAACTTAATCAATTAGATGAAGAACTAAGTGCTTTATCTAAAGTGAGAGAATCTATAGAGAGTGACTTCTCTAAAGTTCCATCAGAAGAAGATGTTCAAGAAGTCGCTAGTATAAATGGAGTGACTACTAATCCAAGTGAGAGTATTGCGAGTGCAAGAGTTGGTACAAATAATACTGTAAACACTAATGTGGGAAATCCGGTTTCTTCATCTAGTAGTTCTTCAAGTAATTCTGGTGGAAGTTCATCTTTACCTTCTGGTTCTAGTTCTACGTTTACTGACTCTGCTAGCTCATCAACTAATGATTCAATTGCTCAAGACGAAGAATATTCAGATCTACCTGCTATTGTTGATAATGAATTAATAGAAGAGGCCATCAAGAATTCAGATAAAGCTCTAGATTCAAAAGAGAAAGAAGAGGAAAGAGTTAAAAGAAGTAATGGTTTAAAAGATCTTCTAAGTAAAATTGGAAAGAAGAATATTGATGTTGAGAGTGGAGTTTTCTTTACAAGAGACTTAAGCTCAATAAAAACTTCTACTAAAGCTTCTAAGGATTTATTTCTTAGACTCGCTGAAAAAGTTAAAGGCTCAGTTAAAGTAAATAAGAAATATACTTATTCGCTTGGAGAGGAGAAGTTGGAGCTTTATCAATATGAAAATGAGACATTCCATTTAAAAGTGAACGAATCAGGTGCGGTAGAACTTATTGATAATGACACCGGTGCAGATTTGATAAGTCGTTCAGCATTTAATCTTGATTAAGATATACTAAGTGAGTAACTTTTTGCTATGATTTCTTGATGAAAGACTTAGTAAAAAATAAATTATTACCTTATATAATCCCTTATAAAAGAAAAGTATTTGGTGCTTTTATCCTCTCATTTGTTATCGCTGGTTTAGGCGGTGCTCAAGTTAGGCTCGTTAAGCCTATCTTTGACAATGGGTTGAAGGGATATGCTTCCATAAATGACGTCCTAATCTTAGCAGGGTGTCTAGTTCTAATTGGACTTCTACATTTTCCAAGTCGCTTTTTTCATTTTTACTGGTTGCGTTATATCTCTGATAGAGCAACACTAAAAGTAAGAGAGAGAATCTTTCAAAAACTTCAGAAACTACCAGTGTCTTACTTTGCTCAGAAGAAGCAAGGTGAATTAATTTCAAGTATCTTAAATGATACTCAGATATTCTCTTACGGTTTTAAGGCAGCTTTAGATGTCATTCGAGAAATGCTTAAGGCCGTGGTCTATCTATCAATGGCATTTTGGAGTGACTGGCAATTAACCTTAGTTATATTTATCATTGCACCATTTTTAGCTGTAATTTTTAGCAAGAGTGGAAAGAAAGTTAGAGCTAATCAAGGAAGTGTTCAAGAAGAGCAGGCGCAACTAACTCACAATATTGCTGAAGGTATACATGCTCAAAAAATTACAAAAGCATTCAACCTACAAGATTTTGTAAACACTCGATTTAGTAAGGCACAGGAAAAGTTCTTCTCTGCACAGATGAGAACAACTTTTATTGAAGAGTTTGCCCATCCACTAGTTGAGATTGTTGGAACATTTGCATTTGCTGGGTTGATCGTATTTGCTCACTATAGGCTGAAGAATGGGACAACTATTGGTGACTTTATCTCATTTGCAACTGCACTTGCTCTATTTATGGACCCTCTTAGAAAGTTTTCTCAAGCAAATGTAAAATTATCACAAGCTAAAGCTGCTTCAGATAGAATATTTGAACTACTAGACACTCCAGATGAGCCTGACCACGGAAAAGTTAGTATTGATTCTTTCAACGATAAAATCGTTGTTAAGGATTTAACTTTCTCTTACGGAGAAGGTGATGTGATTAAGAATTTAAACCTTGTTGTTAAGAAAGGTGAAAAGGTTGCACTTGTAGGTCTTTCTGGGTCAGGAAAATCTACATTAATAAATCTTCTATTAGGATTATATCCAGTTGCGAAGAATTCCATCACTATTGATGGTGTTGACCTAAATGAGTTAAAGCTTAAGTCTCTAAGAGATCTGTTTGGTCTAGTGAGCCAGGATATATTTTTATTCAACGATACGATTAAAGAAAATTTACTTGTAGGTTCAGAATTTTCAGATGAAGAGATTGATAAGTCACTTGAAGTTGCATATGCCAAAGAATTTGTTGATAAATTACCAGAAATGACTAATACATTTGTTGGTGATAGAGGTGCACGCCTATCAGGTGGACAACAGCAAAGAGTTACAATAGCTAGAGCATTCCTTCAAAATACAGATATACTTCTCTTTGATGAAGCTACATCCGCACTAGATAATGAGTCAGAAAAGCTTGTCCAAAAAGCTCTCGACACTATTGGTGGGAATAAGACGGTTGTTGCAGTGGCCCATAGACTTTCAACGATACAAAACTTTGATCAAATTTATGTAATGCACGAAGGAAAGTTAGTCGAGCATGGAAACCACCAAGAGCTAATCTCTAGAGGTGGGGAATATGCTAAGCTTTACGATCTGAGTCAAAGTTAGAAAGCTACTAAAAATAGGCTTAGAAGCTTAGACAGCCACTATTTACTGAGGTAAAATAAGCAAAATTTAATAAAGATTTTGTAGGAGTTATCTCAGTGTCAGAAAGTAATTTAAAATCAATGAGTGATCTCGTCAGCTTATGTAAGAGACGTGGATTTATTTTTCAATCATCTGAAATTTATGGTGGTTTAGCTTCTTGCTGGGACTACGCTCCTTACGGTATCGAATTAAAAAATAATGTAAAGCAAAGCTGGTGGAAGGCCATGACATTCAGAGAGAATGTTGTTGGTTTAGACAGTTCAATTTTCATGCATCCAGATGTATGGAAGGCTTCTGGGCACGTTGATGGTTTTAGTGACCCAATGGTTGATTGTAAAAATTGTAAAGAAAGATATAGAGAAGATCAGATTGATACTTCAAAGCCATGTGCAAAATGTGGAGCAACTGACTTCACTGAGCCAAGAGACTTTAATCTAATGTTCAAAACTCAGATGGGAGCAGTAACTGACTCTTCATCAACTGTTTACTTAAGACCTGAGACAGCTCAAGGGATTTTTGTAAACTTCCTTAATGTACAACAAACTATGAGAAAGAAGCTTCCATTTGGAATTGCTCAAATAGGTAAAGCTTTTAGAAATGAAATTACTCCTGGTAACTTTGTTTTTAGAACGCGTGAATTTGAACAAATGGAAATGCAATACTTTGTTAAACCAGGTACTCAACTAGATGCTATGGAAGAGTGGAAGAAGATTCGCTGGCAATGGCATTTAGATAACGGAATTAGAGAAGAAAAACTTCGTTGGGAAGCACACGGTCCGAATGATCTTGCTCACTATGCTGACGCTGCTACTGATATTGAGTATGAGTATCCAATGGGATGGGGAGAAATGGAAGGGATCCATTCTCGTACAGACTTTGATGTAAAAAGACATGAAGAGTGTTCTAAGAAGAATCTTAAGTATTTAGACACTGAAGATGGAAATAAAAAATACCTACCATATGTTCTTGAGACATCTGTTGGTTGTGATAGAGCATTACTAGCTATTCTTTGCGATGCTTATAGACTAGAGAATGAAGGTGATAAAGAGAAAGAAAGAGTTGTGATGAAGTTTCATCCAAAGCTTGCACCAGTGAAGGTTGCAGTTCTTCCTTTAGTGAAAAAAGAAAAACTTGATACTCCTGCTAGAGAGCTTTTTGAAAAAATTCAAAAAAATTATCAAACAGAGTACGACGTTGCTGGTTCAATCGGTAAGCGTTATAGAAGACAAGATGAAATTGGAACACCTCTGTGTGTAACATTTGATTTTGATACTTTAGAAGATAATGCTGTTACTGTGAGAGATAGAGATACAATGACTCAAGAAAGAGTTGCTATCGATCAACTAGATAAATATTTAAGAGATAAATTAGGTTTTTAATTCAAAGGGAGCGTTAGACGCTCCCTTCTTTTTTATTAGTTTCAACCACCCAGGGAGGGTATTGTGGCAACTAAAAATAAATGGGTCTATAGCTTCAGTTCTTCAAAGACTGAAGGTAATAAAGGAATGAAAGATTTACTCGGAGGTAAGGGAGCAAACCTTGCTGAGATGTCTTCAATTGGCCTATCTGTTCCTCCAGGTTTTACTGTAACAACAGAAGCCTGCTTGGACTTTGTGAAAAACACAAATACAATTAATCAAGAAGTTAAGGATCAAGTCTTAGCTGCTTTAAAAGAAGTTGAAGTGTCATCAGGTAAAAAGTTTGGTGATACGAATAATCCACTTCTTTTCTCTGTTCGTTCAGGCGCAAGAGTCTCAATGCCAGGTATGATGGATACGGTTCTTAATTTAGGACTTAATGATGACTCTGTTGAGGGGTTAGCCAAGTTAACAAATAATGCTCGTTTTGCTTGGGACTCTTATAGAAGATTTATTCAAATGTATGCAAATGTTGTGATGGGATTTAATGTCGCAATTCTTGAGTCGACTCTCGAAGATTTAAAAGAAGCTAGAGAAGTTGAGCTAGATACACAATTAACAGCGGAAGACCTTCAGGAACTAGTCGTTGTTTATAAGCAAATTATTTTTGAAGAGACTGGTGTTTCATTTCCAACAGATCCTATGGATCAGTTATGGAGAGCTATCTCTGCTGTTTTTGGATCATGGAATAATCCAAGAGCTATAAAGTATAGAGAAATAAATGATATTGGTCACGACTGGGGAACAGCAGTAAACGTTCAGTCGATGGTCTTTGGAAATATGGGTGATGATTGTGCTACAGGAGTTTGTTTCACTAGAGATCCAAGTACTGGGGATAAGAAGTTCTTTGGAGAGTTTCTTATCAATGCTCAGGGTGAAGATGTTGTTGCAGGGATAAGAACACCACAGCCAATTAATGATTTATCAAAGAATGAATCAAATAAGAACTTGGTAACTCTAGAAGAGGCAATGCCAACTGTTTATAATGAGCTTGTTGAAGTTTATACAAAATTAGAAGTTCATTATAAAGACATGCAGGATATTGAGTTTACTATTGAAAATGATAAACTCTTTATTCTTCAAACAAGAAATGGAAAAAGAACAGCCGCAGCAGCAGTTAAGATAGCTGTAGACTTAGTTAGTGAAAATATCCTTTCTAAAGAAGAAGCAATCCTTAAGGTTGATCCAGAAGATATTAACCAATTACTACACCCAAGATTAGACCCTGAAGCTAGTAAAAATATTTTAGCACAAGGTCTACCAGCTTCTCCTGGAGCAGGGTGTGGAGTAATTGCTTTTACTTCTGAAAAAGCTACAGCTCTTAAAGAGAGTGGTGTGAAAGTAATGTTAGTTAGACAAGAAACGAGCCCTGAAGATATTGCTGGAATGGTAGCGTCTGAAGGAATTCTAACAGCTCGTGGTGGAATGACTTCTCATGCAGCAGTTGTTGCTAGAGGTATGGGAAAGCCTTGTGTAGCAGGTTGTTCTGAACTTCAAATAGATTATTCAAAATTAACTTTAAAAATTAAAGATAGAGAATTTAAAGAAGGCGACTTCTTAACTATCGATGGTGCAACAGGGGAAGTTATTGAAGGGGAAGTTCCTACAATACCTGCAGAGATATCGGCAGACTTTTCATTATTTATGAGTTGGGCCGATGAGTTTAGAAAATTAGAAATTAGAACTAATGCTGATAATCCTGAAGATAGTAGTATTGCTAGAAGTTTTGGAGCAGAAGGGATTGGTCTTTGTAGAACTGAGCATATGTTCTTTGAGCCTGAAAGAATCTTAGCCGTAAGAGAAATGATTTACGCGAAAGAATTAAAAGAAAGAGAGAAGGCTCTTGCTAAACTTTTACCATTCCAAAGAAAAGATTTTATCGGAATCTTTAAAGCTATGGATGGTAAGCCGGTAAACATTAGGTTATTAGATCCACCTCTTCACGAGTTCTTACCACACTCAAAAGAAGATAGAGAAACGTTAGCCGAGTACTTAGAAATTGATGTTGAATTGATTAATGAGCGTTGTGAGCAGTTACATGAATTCAACCCGATGCTTGGGCATAGAGGTTGTAGACTTGGTGTAACTTATCCAGAAATTTATAGAATGCAAACAAGAGCAATCATTGAAGCTGCTATTGAATGTAAGAAAGATGGAATAGAAGTTTTTCCAGAGATTATGATTCCTCTTGTTTCTCTTAAGGGAGAGTTAGTTCTATTAAAAGAAGAATGTATCAATGAGATCGATTCAATTTTTAAAGAACTTAAGACAGAGATTAAGTATAAGTTAGGTACTATGATTGAACTACCTAGAGCTGCTATTACAGCTGGTGATATTGCTCCTGAGGCAGATTTCTTCTCGTTTGGTACTAATGATTTGACTCAAACTACATTTGGTTTATCAAGAGATGACTCAGGGAAGTTTCTTCCTGAATATGTAAATGGTGGACTAATGAATGTAGATCCATTTGTTTCTCTCGATAGAGAGGGAGTTGGGTTCTTAGTAAATCACGCCTGTGTAGAGGGAAGAAAAACTAATCCTAGTATTCACATGGGGATTTGTGGAGAGCACGGTGGAGAGCCAAGATCAATTCAGTTTTGTCATGAAATTGGCCTAGATTATGTTAGTTGTTCTCCTTATAGAGTTCCTATTGCTAGATTAGCAGCAGCACAAGCAGCTCTAAGAGATTAATGAAAAGAATTGAAGAAGTAATAAAAAAGCTTATGCCAAATCAACACTTCGACTGCATTGCAGTTGGAGTGATTGATTTTAAAAAGAAGGAATATGATTCTTTAGAGTGGCATAAAGGCGATTTTGTGAATAAGTCTGGAAAGTATTTCTTTGACCTTGCTTCCCTGACAAAGCCTTTAACGCTTGCTAGTTCTTATTTAATAGATCCAACAAAGTTTTCCAGCGATATGATTCTATTGTTAAACCATAGAGCATCTCTAACGTCTGGAGGAAGAATCTCTCCTAAGGATTGGCGAACATATATAAATAGTTTCCCAATTAAAGAGTCTCCAACTTTATATTCTGATTACTCTGCTCTTAGAGCTATGCTTGAAATTGAAAACTCTTATAAAAGATCCCTTTATGATATTTGCTCTGAATACTTTGATGAAGAAATGTTTCATTGGACTGATCTTGTAGATAAGCAAAGGTCTCCAATTACTGGTGTGAGGCATGGGAAGAAGATTCAAGGTGAGGTCCATGATGATAATGCTTATTACTTGAAGGATAAGGTCTCTCATGCAGGATTATTTGCAAGTATCGATGGGATTTGTAAAAGTCTTTTAAATTTGGATAATTCATTTGATTTACTTTCCTTTATGGATAATGCATTTCAAACAACTCCTTTTGATCGCTTCCTATTTGGTTGGGACACGGTGACAGACCCAGAGAGTAGCCTTGCAGGCCCTGGCTGCTCTAAATCAACCTTTGGTCACTTGGGCTTTACTGGAACCTCTATTTGGATTGATACTAAGAAAATGAAAGGATCAATAATTTTAACAAATGCGACAAAGAGTTACTGGTATGATCGAAAGGGCTTAAATGAGGTCCGAAGAGCTATCGGTAAAGAAATTTGGTCCTAATAAAAACGGATACTTAGTTAGCATTTGTCTAGTAAAGTAAATTCAACAATTCTCCGATAAGACTCCTAGACGGAGGATTATCAATGCATAAACAGTTTATATTATTATCCATCATTGCGCTTGCTGCATTTGGATGTACGCACTCAAGTACATTCTATTCTATAAAGAGTAAGCCTAAAAACTATATTCTGAGATATCCTGCCGCTGCTTCTGAGTCCTGTAAAAGTGTTGCTGAACAATTTTTTAAGACAAGCTTTGTCGAAAGAAGAGAAAAGCTTCTAACAAGTATTTCAAATATTGATGAAACCGAAAGAATTGGAATCACCCATGCTATCGAGAGTATTCACTTTGTAGATTACAATTACACAGTTAAAGAATTGGAAGAGGTCTTTGAAGGCCATAAGAAACTTTCAAATGTCGATTACCCATATGCTTTCAATAAGGGAAGAAGAGGTAAGCGTGAAGCCCTAGGTAAAATTGGTAATTTTCTACGTGGAAGAGGTCAGGAATACCTGGCTCCACAGTGGGATGAAGCAGCTTTTGAAAATTATGTTGAAGCAAGAAAGTACTTAATAGCAAGTAAGCCTGAGTATAATCTTGAATCTTTAAAATATATTCACTCTATTATGATGAAAGATGGAATTGAAGAGATTAAAGATGATGAATTGGGTGTGATTAGAAAAGTTGCACTTATTGGAAATGAAAAAGGAAGAGGTGTTAGTAAAGATGCCTTAGAAAATATTAGAGAGAATCCTTATTTAGGATTTAATATTTCATCAAAAATCTCTGAAAGTGGAGAGGAAAGATATAGAGGGGAAATCCTTTATCCAACACCATTAAATATTAAAGAAGATGCTCTTGAGAGAATTAAAACAACACATCACGAAGTTTATCTAAAGGTAAAAAATCTACAGGATAGTGATGAAACAACATCTAAAGGTGACCTTATTACAGAGTTGACAGAGGCTCTAACTGAAGAGCGATTTAAATGGTTCCGTGAATCTAGAGAAGTCTTAGGTGCTCTTGATACAGATGAAAAAATAAATGATTACATTGAACTAGTTGTTCAGTTTCAAAGAGATATTGTTTCAATTCATCCTTTTAGAAATGGAAATGGTAGAACTACAAGAGAATTTATTCTCAACTATGCTCTTATAAAAGAAGGGCTACCTCCTTCTAGAATTGCTGATCCAAATATGGATCTATATTCTCCATTTGATGTATGGAAAGAAGAGGTAATACAGGGGATGGACTCAACAAACCACCTCTATACAGATATTACTAATAGGTTAGAACTACATCTACCTCTAGAGAATTCACCTGAACTATTCTCTCCTTATACACTAAGGTCTGCAGAGATTGATGCAAAGAAATACAGTTCAACTAAAGTTCAAGAAAACTCTCGAATTGCTGATGTTGATCCAAGACAGTATATGGAATTTGTTTCGTATTTGATTGATGAGGATGAAGCTTTAGTTAAAGAAATTGAAAAAAGCCCACATGAAACACTCTTGGGTATAAATAAAAAATATGAAAAGTTTTTAAAAACTGTGAAGGTAGACTTTACTCATAAAAAAGAAGGACTGCAGGAAGTTAACCTCTCATTTGTAGATAGAGATTTCAAAGTTGCCTTCGGAGAGGGAGCCTATAAAAATACTGAGGACTGGAATGCTAAAATGAGCCTTTGGTATCAAGACTCTGTAGTATGGAGAGGTCTAGCATATAGAAGAGATATTGAAGAATCAGAAATTTTGAAAATATTTAGAGAGATTCATCCTCAAATGACATCTAACGATGTTGCTAAGAAGATTGATCGAACAATGAGCCAAGAGAAGATGAAAGAAATAATTCTTGCTGACTTTGATAGATATAATGACGACCTCTATAATGGAGGACTAGTGTCAATGGCAAAAGACCATTCCGAGACAGGTCCTCACTATGGGACAAGCTATGGATATTCAACTTCAAAAGATAGAAAAGTTGGAAAGGCATTTGCTATGGGCGCTATGCAATTTCATATAACTGATGATGCTGGAAAGAGTGTTCAAGTAACATATGGGATGCAAAATAAACCTGAAGTTATTGAAAAGCTAAAAGGACAATTAAAAGGAAGAGTTCTAATTGGTGTTCGAAGGGCCAATAAAGATGTTGATTTAGGTCGATTAAAACAAGTTAGACCTGAGTTTTCATATAAGTACGGTCGTCAGCAAGAAGTTATGGGAGTTGGTGCTGCAGATCCTGACTCTGTGATGGTTGTCCAAATTCTTAAGGATGATGGAGATATTGCATTCTCATACTTTAGAAACCCAGAGAACCCTAGTGAACTTTTAGTGGTGAAAGATCCTGAAATTTCAGATGTATCTGAAGTTACAGATGAAATGGTCTCAAGAAGAATAAGTCTTAAGTAACTAAGGGCTACAAAAATAATAATCTTGTGTATAATGAAGGGAGCTAATAGCTCTCTTTTTTTAGGATTATTATGAACTTAGTAAATAAAATTTCTCACGACGAATTAAAGCAAAAGAAAGGTCAGATCAAAAGAATATTCATGTACCGAGTCTGTGGTACAGGAATGGGAGCCTGTGCTTGCCTATTGCGAGAGAAAGGATATGAAGTTGAAGGTGCGGATACAACTTATTACCCACCAATGAGTACTTACTTAGAATCTACAGGAATCCCTCTGCATAACCTCGAAGACTTTGATATGGATTACTTAAACTCATTTGACCTTATTGTTGTCGGGAATGTTGTTCCTAGAATGAGTGATGATGCTAGAAAGATAGAAGAGATCGGAGTTCCTTTTACAAGCTTTCCATCTGCTCTAGGAGCACTTGTCTTAGATGATGTTAACGTTGTCGGGATCGCTGGTACACACGGAAAAACTACAACAACATATTTAATGACTCAGGTATTTGAAAAACTAGGGTTGAATCCTGGGTACTTTATCGGAGGAGTTGTTGAAGGAAGAATGTCTGCAATTCTTGGAGATGGTAAATACTTTTTCATTGAGTCTGATGAATACGATAGTGCTTACTTTGAAAAAATATCAAAATTTAGATCATACTCAATTGATCAGATGATATTAACGTCTCTAGAATTTGATCATGCTGATATATTTAATGACATTGAAGATATAAAGAACGAGTTTAGGGCGATGCTAGACTCATTTAAAGGTACTTTTATATACGACAATACTTATAAGGCCACAAATGAACTTGTAAAAGAGTATTCTAACAGTATTGATAAAGATTGTTTAATTCCTTACGGAGACGAGACTTTAAAAATCACAAAAGTTTCTGAAAAGGGAACTGTTTTCTCTATTCCTTGGAAAGGTGAAACCTTAGAATTTTCAACTAATCTTGTAGGTAAACATAATATTTTAAATATCACTTCTGTTATTTTATTTGCATTGAATGAAGGAATAGAAGCGGAGAGAATTAATAATTCAATATCGGACCTATTGCTAGTTAGAAGAAGACAGGAAGTTCGAGGAACTTATAAGGGAGCGATCGTAATAGACGATTTTGCTCATCATCCAAGAGCTGTCGAATTGACAACTGCTGGAATAAAGAGTCTCTATCCTAATAAATTAATCAAGGTAATTATAGAGCCTAATTCTGCAACGGCTCGAAGTAGTATTTTCCAAAAAGAATTCTCGGAAGCTCTTTCTATTGCCGATCATGTTTTATTTGCAAAACCATCAAGACATACAAGTGTTAAGGGGACAGTTGACCTCGATGGAAATGAAATTATATCAAGCCTAAAAACTAAGGGCGTCAGTGGATCAGTTCATAGCGAGCTCACAAGCTTAAGAACTGAAATAGATAGAATTTGTGACGAAAAATCTGTTCTTCTCGTTTTAAGTAATGGAACTTGCTTAGGTCTTTGGCAGTCTGACTTTGTAGATGAATTAATTAAGAATGATTAGAATTCAATCTTTCATATTTTTTATATTATTAAGCTCAATGAATGTTTTCGCTGAGGGCGAAAAGATATCTTCACAAGTTTTATCTATAAATCTGTCTGAAAAGAAGGCATTAAATTTATATTTAAAAAAACTAAAAACATTCTCTAGAATGCACTGTAAAGGTGGTGTTGAGCAGGAATTTTGGAAGAAATATAAAAACTTTAGAGGGAATGGTAACTTTATTCCTCTTCTGCCAAGTGGAGAACTTGATAAATCCACAGTGAATAAATTTATTCCTGAGTTAGAATTAAAGAAAAAGTGGATTGACTCACAAAGAAAAAAAGTTAGTAAGAGAAAGAATTTTAAACCAGAATATTCTAAACTCATTAAACTTGAATCTACGTTTAATGAACTTTTAACTTATAAGAAGAAGTTTTTTCAAAGTAAAAGTGAAAAAGAAAAAAGTGAAATTAGAAATAATTCTAAATATAAATTAATTTCTTTTCGAAGTAATTTAAAAGCGTACTTAGAGTCTTTAACCTTCCTTCAATCTTATAAGTTTCCTGTTGATCATTTTGATTTAAGAGTTCGTTATGACAAATATAAAGTTAGAGAAGACTTAGACGGAAAGAAGAAATCTAATGAGGTTTATTTCTTTAGAAAAATTGTTCAAGACGGTGCTCAGAATGTTGACCACAAGAAGAGTGATCGGTTTTTAAGGGCTACTATTGATTCTATCTATCTAAGTTTAAATGTTAAATCTGACTTCATATCAGAAGATTTTCGTTTTGACCTAAACTCAGCTTTGAGTGCAATAAAAAAACATTTAAAAGCAAGACCTAAGAAACAATATATAAGATTAGGTGAATGGAGCGAGAGGATTGAAAGAGCATTAGCATTTTATAAAATGTTAAGAGATGGAAAAATTGAGGAGCAAGGGCATGCTTTTTCAACAGATAATCTTCTCCAGAATAGATCTAAAAGTAGATATATTTTAAAAGATTTTGTTCTTAAAAAAGAAGCAGAAGTTTATAAGTTCTGGATGAATCAATCAACAATGTTGCAAGCTCTATATGTTATAGACACTATACTTTTTAATGAAGTAGGTGGGTTAGATGGAAGAGATGCACTTGAAAGAAGAGATGTAACACAAGTTGTGATCAATCGCCTGACTGATCCTGAGTATAATACAATTGAAGAAGATGAATCGATTTTTAAGTATTTAAACCTATCAAGTGAACAAATAAAAAAGACCCCGTGGCTCAATGTAATGCTTAAGGAAGGGGAGTTCTCTTTCACTTATTACTTTATCCCTGGAAATTTAAAAATATACTGTCCTGATATGACTAGATATGGAAAGTTTTTAAGAAGAGAGAATATTTCGATAGCTCTCTCTCTACTTCAAAAGCCTGATGTAAAGTTTCGTGCATTGAGATATTTCTCTAGAGCCTCCATGCTTGGAAGAGTAAATATGGCGAAAATTTGGTCGAATTTTACTCCAGTGCCTGAAAGACCTGGACTCCTTGTCAAAAGAAGTAATTATGTTAAAAGCCTGTATAAGAAAGGCCGTTACGAGTTTCTATATGATTTTAAAACATTAGAAGGTGAGACCTTTCAAGTTCTAAAATTCAAAAAGAATACTTATGTAACTGATAAGGATGGCACTCATTTCTACAAATATCGTAATAGGCATTACTTTAGATATTTTGAACACCCCCTTTAAATCTGCATAAATTCATTGTTAATACAATTTTCTCGGAGTATAGTCTTGGAGTTATTAGTGTATTATTTGTTTAATAAAATCTATTTACTGGAGTATATATGTTAAAAGATTATGTATTTACATCAGAGTCTGTTACTGAAGGACACCCTGATAAAATGGCCGATCAAATTTCTGATGCGGTTGTAGATGCAATGTTCGCTCAAGACCCTGCGTCTCGTATTGCATGTGAAACAATGATCTCAACTGGAATGGTTGTTCTTGCTGGAGAAATTACTTCAAAAGCAAATATTGATTTCCAAGAAGTTGTAAGAAATAAAATTAGAGAAATTGGTTACGATCACTCTGACAAAGGGTTTGATTGTAATACATGTTCTGTAATGGTTGCGCTTGATAAGCAATCTCCAGAGATTGCTCAAGGTGTAAACGTTGGTGAAGGTACTTTCAAAGAGATGGGTGCTGGTGATCAAGGTTTAATGTTTGGTTATGCAATTAATGAAACAGAAAACTTTATGCCTCTAACTATTGACCTTTCTCATAAGCTTGCAATGAGACTTTCTGAAGTTAGAAAAAATGGAACTGTTGGAGAACTTAGAGCTGATGGTAAGACTCAAGTTTCTGCAGAGTATGTTGATGGTAAAGTATCAAGAATTGATACAATTGTTCTTTCAACTCAGCACTCTGAAAATATGACTCTTAAGCAAGTAGAAGAAGCTGTTAGAGAAGAAGTTATCAGTAAAGTCATTCCTACTGACCTTGTTGATAACAACACAAAATACTTTATCAATCCAACTGGTAAGTTTGTTATCGGTGGACCAATGGGTGACTGTGGTTTAACAGGTAGAAAAATTATCGTTGATACTTACGGTGGTCACGGAGCTCACGGTGGTGGAGCATTTTCTGGTAAAGATCCTTCTAAAGTTGATAGATCTGCAGCATATGCAACAAGACAAATTGCTAAGCACGTAGTTGCTGCAGGTTTAGCTGATAGAGCTCTTGTACAGGTTGCATATGCAATTGGTGTAGCAGAGCCTATGTCACTTCTAGTTGATTGTTACGGTACTGAAAAAGTTGATATTGCAGCGATCAATAAAGCTGTTAATGAAATCTTCGATATGAAGCCAAAAGCAATTATCGAAAGACTTGATCTACTTAGACCAATCTACTCTGAAACAGCAGCTTACGGTCACTTTGGTAGAGAGAGTAAGACATCTTTCCCATGGGAAAACCTAACTTACTTAGATCAACTTAAAGGTATGTTCTAAGCTAAGTTTTAAATTATGATTTAAATGGCCAGTCTCCGGACTGGCTTTTTTTTTGCTTAAAGCTTACTATAACTATATGGACACAGTTTACTTCTCTATTCGATACACTCCCTTCTGGGCAATACCAGTAATCTTTATATCGGGCTATTTCACGTATACTTATTGGATAAAAGATATAAGAGCAATTGCTCTAGTTTTTAGCTCTATTGGCATGTTTGCAGCACTTGTTTTAGCCTACTGGATATTTTCTGGTGGTCCAGATGCTTCGGTGCAGTACATTCTACAATTTAACCAATAATAATTTCATTATTTGATCTTCAAATGTAAGAATTCTTTAGGAATGGAAAGTCTTTCCAGGGTGTTGAAAAATTGACACTGAAGCTCAACTTAGCTACGATTTTTCATATCAAAATTTCTTTTAGAAAATTTTGGTAACTAAGGAGAGTCATTTGAACGAATTCCAATTTCTTCACGACACATACGAAAATAGTGAAGATTCTGTAAACTTACCTGAGATTTTTCTCGTTGAAGATGATCTTATTTTTGGAAAAACTTTAAAGAAATTCTTACATAAAAAACTTGGCCTTCAGGTGAATTACTTCTCTGGACCATCTGCTGCTATCACTGCGATTAATGAAAGATCATCAAGTGATCAGTTCATTTTAATTACGGATATTAGCTTTGATGATGGTGGTGCAGACGGTTTACTACTTATTGATTTATTAAAAGAAAGAGGCCACAAATTTATTCCTATTGTTATGACAGGGTTTGCCTCAATAGAGACAGCAATAGCTGCAACTAAAAAAGGTGTCTTTCATTATTTAACTAAACCTTTTGAGTTAGATGTTTTATCTGAACTTATTATAAAAGCAGCTGTATCAAAACTAGGATTTAAGGAAACAGATTTTAAGGCGAGTTCTCCTAAGGTTGAATTAAATTCTAAAAAGAAATCAGTGCTTAACTCATATAAAATTGAAGCCCCAACAGAAGACGATATGTTCTGTGGAATGATAGGTCGCTCTCCTCAAATGAAAAAAGTGTTCGAGAGAATTGAAAAGGTTGCAGCTTCTGGCTCAACTGTATTCATTAATGGGCCATCTGGTACAGGTAAGGAGCTTATAGCTTCTGCAATTCATTCTCTATCTCCTAGGGTTGATAATCCTATGATCTCTGTAAACTGTGGAGCAATCCCAGGTGAGCTACTAGAGAGTGAGCTATTTGGACATGAGAAGGGTGCTTTTACTGGAGCTATTTCAAGTAGAAAGGGACGATTTGAGCTTGCTAATAATGGCTCTATCTTTCTTGATGAAATTGGAGATATGCCTCTTCTCCTTCAAGTAAAGCTATTAAGAGTTTTACAAGGAAGAGTAATTGAAAGAGTAGGTAGTACAACAACTACACCTGTTGATGTTCGAATTATTACTGCAACTCACAGAAATTTAGAAAAACATGTAGAAGAAGGTAACTTTAGAGAAGACTTATATTACAGATTAAATGTTATCCCAATTAAAGTACCTTCTCTTTGTGAAAGAAGAGAAGATATCCCACTATTAATTTCATATTTTCTTTCTAGATTTGTTAGTGCAGACGGAAGAAATAGTATTGAATTTGATGATGAGTCTCTAGAGCTATTACTTGCTTATGATTGGCCAGGTAATGTTCGTGAGTTAGAAAACTTAATGGAAAGACTAGTAATATTAAGAGGGGGGAGTGTTATTCGCCCAAGTGATTTACCTGTTAAGTTTTTAGAACGTGCTCCAATGCATTTAAACTCTTATGACAGCTTAATCTCTCTTCCTGAAACAGGAATTGATTTAAAAAAAGCACTATCAAATATAGAAGATTCACTAATTCACCAAGCGTTAGCTAAAACTGCTGGGAATAAGAATCAGGCTTCAAAACTTCTTTCTATGAATAGAACGACTCTTATAGAAAAAATGAAGAAGAAACAAATAGACTTCCAATAAGACTTTAATAAATACTCCTGCTATCTAGGTAGGAGTACTGTAGTTTTTAGCTAGGGCATTTTGGCCCTAATCCCTCCTAAGTATTTATATATGCGACACTTTTTTCCCATGTCAGAATTTAATGCGGAAAAAACAGCCTATTGGAAAAATTTTCCTTTAAAAATTTTCAAAAAAAGGTAGAATAGATTTGTGCGATGGATATCGATGTTTAGGATGAACATTGGAATTAACCAGTCGCGGTAGCATTAACTTGAAACAGGAAGTTTCTATTACTATGCAGCCTATCAAGCTCAAAACTTTGACACTAATTACTTTTTTTACATTATTTAATGTAAGAGCAGGCATTATTGTACAAGAAAAAGGTTCAACACATCTTAGATGGAACATCTTCGCTCCAAAAGATTTGGTTCAAATACATAAAAATAAAAACACAGTCCAATTTAGAACTTTAAACACTGAGCTCTATATCAACTTAGAAAAAGCAATTAAAGACATTGATCCTGATGGGAAGTACATAACTTCTATTAAAGCGATTGGTCCATCAGAGATGAGCAATAGTTCTAAGCTAGAAATTAAGCTTAAGTCTGATGAAGTTGAATTATTTAGCTTTTATAAAGATAGAGATAAGAAGCTTGTTGTAGACTTCTGGACTGAGGAGAGTAACGAGAATACTCCTATTTCAAAAGTTAAAGCACCTAAGAAGGTTGCTGCGACGAAAGCTGTTGTTAGGAATACAAAGCCAGCAAAGAAAGCTAAAGCTAAACGTACTATAAAGAAGGCGCTTGCAGTAAAGAAGAACTCTGCTTACAGAGATTTTAGATATGGAGCCTCATTTATTTGGGACTACAGTCCATTAGCTCCTAAGCTTAAAAAGATTATAAATTTAGAGAGTAAAACACCTGAATATTTTTACAAGATTAAAAATAGAGATGTTTCAAAAAGTGAAGCAGAAGCGCATATGCAGTTAACTATTAATCTCTTTAGAAAGAAAAAATGGGGATTAATGTATAAGTCGATTAAACTTTTTAATAAGAAGTATGGTGAAAATACAAACTTCGATATTAATGAGTTTATGAAAGCTAACGCTATCCTTAGAGAGAATCTTTCTAAAGGAAATACTGAACCAGTGAAAATGAGTATCAGTATGTTAGAAAATATTTTACTTAAATCTACTGATTATGAATTGAGAAGTGGGATTTATAAATACTTAATTCCATACTTTGTTCAAGCTAATGATTATGTAAAAACTTTAGAATTAACTAAGAAGTACTATGTTGATTCGAAAGAAAATCATGATTACGAAGAGTCTAATTACGCAGCAGAAGGTATTCTTTTCAATTTAGCAAAATTAAAACAAATAGAAAAAGTTCAAGAGTTATTAGAAGAGAAAACAATTCAAAAAATTCTACCTAAACAAGTAATGCTTGCTTATGAATTATATACTTACTTAAGTTTAGATGATTCTGAAAAAGTTATAAAGTTATATGAAAAAAATGAGAGATCTTTAGTAAAACCAGTTCATCCGGTAATTCTTTATAATGTTGCTGAGGCATATTTTAGAAATTCAGATTACTCTAAAGCAACAGCTTTATATGATCAATTCTTAAAGGATTACTCTTTCCATGAGAAAAGTTCAGAAGCAAGAGTTCGTATTGCTCAATGTTGGGAGATTCAAGAGAAAGACTTTAATGAGGCAGTAGAGCTATATAAGAATGCAATCAATAGATCTCAAAAGTCAGAAGTTGGATATGAAGCAAGAGTAAGATATGTAGCTCTTAGAAATTTAAGAAAAAAGAATGTTACAGATAGTGACCGAGAGGTAAAAGTATTCTTAACTGCTGGTATTGATAGTGTAAAAATAGAAAAAGATCTAAAGAAATTACTATGGCAGGTAAGACTTAGAACATTTATTGTTGAAAAGAAATATGAAGAAGCATTAGCGTACTTAAATGCACTTCCTCTAAAGTCGATGATTCCTACTGATCGTAGAGTTTTTGAAAGTGATGGTGCTGAGATTGTTTATGGATTAATTCAAAACTCATTCAACAATGGTCAATATGCAAATGTGATTAAAGCATGGGATATTTATAAAGATCAGTATATTGATAAAGTTGCAAATGATCCTCAAATGAATTTTTTAGTAGCAAACTCTTATATCAGATTAGGTTTAATCGAGGGGTTTGACAGTCTATATGAAGAGTTTTCTAAGTCTAGTTATGAAATATCTAAGTCATTCCCTATTTGGGTAGAGAGAGTAAATACTAAGAATTCAAAGTCTTTGCTTGCTGAGCTTCAAATTATAAGAAATTTAAAATTGAAGAACTGGAATGTTGTTAAGAAGGAAATCGCAAGCCTTAAGAAGACAAAAAATAATATAGATAAGCTTGATTATTATGAAGGTTTACTTTTCTACCATACTGGTGATTGGAAGAAAGGGGCAAGCTCATTTGAAAAATTCTTATCAAGTGGAAAAGATGCTTCTGTAACAGATCCTAAAGAAATAGCAGAGTTAGTAAAGGCATACACTGATTGTCTTTATGAAATAGGGGATACAAAGAAATATCAGAAAGTTGCTAATGCTCTGTTAAGTGATACTAGAAAATTAAAGAGTAAGAATGAGTATATGGATTCTGTTAGAGAGAAAGTATCTTATTTAAATATTGAGCTACTTGCTGGTGATGAATCTGATGAAAGCTTTTTACTATTAGAAGCAAAAATTAAGAAGTTTAAGAAGGATTTTGATAAATCAATTTATTCAGGAAGAATAAACTACTTATTAGGTCTTTCACTTTTAAATAATAAGAAAGATGACGAAGGAAAAAAAGTTCTTGAAGGATTAATTTCAGATGAAGGAATTGATGAACATATCAAGGATTTAGCTCGAAGTGAGCTTAGTATGCTTAAAATTAAGAATAAAACTTTATAATTTTCGATCCAAGGAATGGATCATCATTGACAGGAGGTCAAATGGAATCAGTTAAAGTCGAGCTTTTCGGAAAAGATCCTAAAGTTGCTAAGGCCATTTCAGTAGCTAGGAATATTTCTGTAACAAAAGCCCCAGTTCTAGTTGTTGGAGAAACAGGTGTAGGTAAAAGAGCACTAAGTCGTTATATCCATGCAAATTCAACAAGAGCTAATAATACTTACCTTTGCGTTGATTGCTCTGCAGATGCACAAACTGTTGAAAATCAAATTCTTGGTCATAGAGAAGAAGAAACAGGAAGATTTATCAAAGGTGCTCTAGAAGCAGCTAATGGTGGTTCTGTAGTATTTGCAAATATTGACTGTCTTGAAGATGAATTCCAAAAGAGATTACACAAAATTTTAAATGAACTTGAAGATTATGATATCGATATCAGAATCCTAGCGACAACTACTAAAAACTTATCAAAGTTAGTTGGTTCGGGGAGATTCTATAGAGGTTTATATACATATATATCTTCTAATGCAATTTCACTAACTCCTCTTAGAGAAAGAGTTACTGATCTTGAAGAGATTGCAAGACACTTTGTTCAAGAATTTTCAGAAGACTCTGTTTCTGTTGATAGTTCTGCAATGGATAAAATTCTAGGTCACTACTGGACTCACAATGTAAATGAGTTGAGAACAGTACTTGAAAATGCTCTAGAGAATAATTCGACAGGAGTTTTAACTGAAGCTGATCTTGAAATAGGTGAAAAGAAAGCTGTAAGTATGATGAGTGATGATGATTCTGATGGAATCAGACTTATGTCTCTTAAAGAAGCTGAGAAGCTATTAATTAAGAAAGCTCTTATTCATACAAGTGAAAATAGAACTCAAGCAGCAAAGATTCTTGGAGTATCTATTAGAACTCTTAGAAATAAAATTAATGAATATAGAAATAATGGTTCTGCATACTTTGTTAACTTAAGATAATTATTTTAAGGAGTTGTTATGGAAGTAAACGATAAAACACTTCAGGCATTAGCATCATCTCTAAACTTTAGACAGATGAGACAGGAGATAATTACTTCTAATATCGCAAATGCTGAAACACCAGGGTACAAGGCCAAAAGAGTTGATTTTGAGCAAGCACTGGCTAGAGCGTTGGACGTAGATGGACAGCAACAACTTAATACTGAAGATTCTCGTCACTTTGACGTAGGAAGTGGTGGATTTGGTAATTTAAAACCTGAAATTTACGATGATCCTAACGGAGTAGTAAGTGAAGATGGGAATACAGTAGACAGAGACGCAGAATTAGCACGAATGGCAGAGAATAAGATTTTATACGATGCGACTGTGCAATTAATTAATAAGAAACTTGGACTCATGAAGTACGCTGTAGGTTCAAGCAATTAAGGAGAATAAATGGATTTATTAACATCATTAAAAATAAGTTCTTCTGGTCTAGCCGCAAATAAAAAGCGTATGGCCTCAATTTCTTCAAATATTGCGAATGCGCAAACAACTCGTACGGCTGAAGGTGGCCCTTACAGACGTAAAGAAGTTGTTTTCGGTTCTGAACCAGCTAGGGAAACCTTTTCTGAAATATTAGAAGGTGAACTTGATGAGAAAGCACAAACTGTTCAAGCAACAGAGGTGATTAGTACTAACAGACCTCCTATCTTAAAGTATGAACCGAATCACCCTGATGCTAATGAGCAAGGTTATGTGGCTTATCCAGATATTAATGTAATGGAAGAAATGGCAAATATGATCTCAGCATCGAGAGCATATGAAGCTAATATAAATGCAATGAATACAACTAAGAACATGGCGATGAAGGCCCTAGAGCTTGGTCGAAACTAAAAGGATTTAGATTATGCCAATTGAAACAGTAGGATCTATGAAAAGTATTTTAAATGACTATAGTTCAAAAGACTGGTCAAAGAGTGCTGAGTTAGATGGTGCAAAATCTATTAACTTTAATGATCTTTCTATCGGAGACATTGAAGGTCCAAGTGGAAAACAAAGCTTTGGTGAAATGTTATCAAATTCAATAGCTGAGGTTAACGGTCTTCAACAAGAAGCAAACCAAGCTATGCAAAAGCTATCTTCAGGTGAAGCTAAAAATTTACCTGAAGTTATGATGTCAGTTGAGAAAGCTGATATTGCATTTAGAACTATGAATCAGATTAGAACTAAAGTTATAGATGCATATAAAGAAATAATGAGAATGCAAGTTTAATAGTTGGGGGCAACTAAAGCTAGAACAGGATGTACTAGCTTAATTTTTCAGGAGGATTCCTTTGCAAGATTTTTTAGAAAAGATCATTCGGAATTTCACAGAGTTTTTTAATTCACTCGATTTAAATAAGAAAATTGGTCTTGTTTCAATTGCGGCTTTTATTGTGGCATGTTTTGTCGGAATAGTTATTTGGGCCTCAAAAACAAGGATGGATGTTCTTTATACAGAAATGAATAGAGAAGATTCAAAAAAGATAGCAATCCTTTTAGAGGAAAAGAAAATTCCATATGAAATGTCTAATGATGGAAAAACTATCAGTATTCCAGAAGAGCTTATTAATAAATGGAGATTAGAGATCGCAACATTAGGTGTGAATTTCTCTGGAACTGTTGGTTATGAAGTATTTGATAAGCAATCATTTGGTACTACGAGTTTCGTACAAAAAGTTAATAAACAAAGAGCTCTTGAAGGAGAGCTGATAAAGACGATTAAGTATATTAGAGGAGTTAAGAGAGCTAGAGTTCACTTATCTATCCCAGAATCTAGTCCTTTTGTATCAGAGAAGAAAGCGCCTACTGCTTCAGTTGTTGTTGACCTTGAGAGAGGAGTTACATTAACTCCTGATGAAATCAAAGGTATCGCTTCATTAGTTTCAAGTTCAATAGATGGAATGAGAAATGAGAACGTTGTTATATTAGATGATAGAGGTAAGAAGCTATCTGAAAATATTGGTGATCCTATGACAGCTTATACAGCTAATAGAATGGCCTTAGAGGGGAAAGTAAATAGAAAGTATGAAAAGCAAATTGAAGACATTCTTTCTAAAGTTGTTGGTGCTGGTAAGGTAATAGCAAAGGTAACAGTAAACCTTGATTTTACAGAAAGTGTATCAACTCAAACTGAATTTGATGGAGAGAATAAAGCTGTTTTATCTGAGGTTTCTAATAGTCAGAAGTTAAATGGTTCAAGACCATCTCCTCAAGGTATTCCTGGGGCGAGATCTAATCTTCCTGGAGAGCAACCACAGCCTGGAATTCCAGAAACTAGAAATAACGTTGATAAATCTCTAGCAACTAGAAATTATAATGTTCCATCAAAGGTTACTAAGTCTAAAAATCCAACGGCTGGAATTAGAAAGATTAGTGCTGCTGTAATGATTGATGGTCGAAGAGTACAGGTTAAAGATGCATCTGGAGCAATGACAACTCAATATGAGAGATGGTCAGAAGCTGATCTTGCAAACTTCTCAGCAATTGTTTCTTCTACTCTAGGAATAGATAATAAAAGAGGCGATCAGATAGTTATTAAAAATATGGAATTTGCTCAAGAAGATATGGCATCGATTGAAGCAATGATGAGAGAAAAAGAAAATAGAGAGCTAATTAAAAATATTGTTAAGTACTTAACAGTAGGATTAGCAATAACTTTATTCTTCTTCTTAGTTGTAAGACCATTTGTTCAATGGATTACAGATAACACTGTTGAAACAGTTGAAGATTTCTTACCAAAAACTCTTGAGGAGCTTGAGAAAGTACAAGCAAATCAAAAGTTACCTGGTTTAGAGGACGCACTTCCTCAAATCGAAGAGAAGCTTAACCCTGAAAAGATTGAAGGGAATATGCTTAGAGAAAAGATTATCTCACTAGTAGAAGGTAATCCGAGTAAAGCAGCACAAGTAATACATGAAATAATTCATGCTCAAGAATCAGATAAGCAGATTGCATAATTAGGGATAGGGAAAAAAGATGGCAGAACAAGGTTTAGAACCAGATATTGAATACTCATTATTGTCGGGACAGGATAAAGCGGCAATTCTTTTGAGTTCTCTTGGAGTTCAGACAACCCAGTTAATATTTTCTTATATGCGTGATAATGACGTAAAAAGAATGATTAATGCAATGTCATCAATTAATAAAGCACCTATCTGGATGATTAAGAGAGTTCTTGAAGAGTTCTACTCTCATTTAAATGAAGATAATGATTTACTATTTTCTGAAAACCGTGGTCGTGATTTTATTATCAATGCTCTTGGTGAAGATAGAGCTAAACAACTTCTTGGGCAGATTGTTGATGTTGGTGCCTCTAACACTTTAGAGTCACTAGAGCTAGTTGATACAAGAACACTTTCGAACTTCTTAATAAATGAGCATCCGCAAACAATTGCATTGATTATCGCTCACTTAAATGCTGAAAGAAAAGTTGATGTTCTTAGAAGACTACCAGAGGGATTACAGGCCGAGGTCGTATTAAGAGTTTCAAACCTTGACTATGTTTCTCCAGAGCTTATTGCACAGCTTGATGATGTACTTAAGACAGAGCTTTCTACTCTTGGTTCAATTGATACTAACCAACTTGGTGGTGTTGAGCCAATCGCAGATATGCTTAACCTTATGGATAAGAACTCTGAGAAAAATATCATGGGAAGAGTTGAGGAGAAAGATCCTGAACTTGCAGAAGAAATTAGAAAACTTATGTTTGTATTTGAAGACCTTGTCTTTGTTGATGATAGAGGGATTCAGTCACTTCTTAAGGAAGTTGATCAACAGAAACTTGTTATTGCTCTTAAGACAGCTCCTGAAGAGATTAGAGCAAAGCTATTTAAAAATATGTCTAATCGTGCAGCTGGCCTTCTACAAGAAGACCTTGATGCTCTTGGACCAACAAAGTTATCTGATGTTGAGAAAGCTCAGTCAGAAATTGTTCAAAAATGTAAAGAACTTGAATCTCAAGGTAAGGCCTTCATCTCAAGAGGTGGAGACGGAGATGCTCTTGTTTAATTTAATTGCCGCGTAGGAGAATAAATGTCTAACGATAAGAATAATATATTTGGTGAAGTATCAGAATATGAGTTTCAATCATTTTCTACATCAAATATTCCTGCAGGTGAGGTTACTAATTTTGAATTTTCAGAGATTGGAAGTTTAAAAGCTCCTAGTGAAGATAAGCATCAAAAAATTATAAAGATCGAAAGAGATTTTGCAGAAAAAAATGACTTCAAAATTGCACCTATCGTTAAAGAGCATAGAGGAATTACAAAGCAAGTTCTTAAGGAAAGAGAATTAAGAATAGAGCAAGAGGTAGAAAGAAGAGTTCAAGAGCTGAAAGAAGAAGCTTATAACGTAGGCTATAACGAAGGTATGGCCAGTGGTCGTGAGGAAGTCTTTAGCCAGAATAGAGCTTCATCAGAAGAGAAGATTCAAAACTTAACTAATATGATTGTAGAAGTTCTTGGTACTAGATCTGATCTTCTAGTAACTCAAAAGAAACAGGTATATTCATTAGTGAGAATACTTACTAAATGGGTAATTCTTAGAGAGCTTTCTGATGATGGTAAGTATATTGAGAATCTATTAGAGAAATTGATTACAGAGATGCAAACGAAGTCTAACTTACTTGTTCATGTTGATGAAAAGTCATTTGAGCAGATGCCTGAAGTTTTAAAAGTTGTTCAAGATAAAGTAGGTGAGCTTACAAACGTTAGAGTTGAAATTGATTATGATATTGATGGACCAGGAATAGTTTTAGAGTGCGATAAGGGTATTCTAAATGGAACTATCAATGAGCAGATGAAAAGCTTAGATAAGCTATTTGAAACAGTTGGACTTGATCAAGAGCAAGCATTAGATATGCAAGAGTTAAATACAAATGTAATAGACTCAGCTGAGGATGATAATAGTGACTCAGAGTAAGGAAAATGAATTAGACTTACTTGCTATTCATAAAGCATATGAATACTCAACTCCTTACCAGAAAATAGGTAAGGTTTTTGCCAATAAGGGAATGCTTTTTGAAGTAAATCTTTCAAGAGCTGTTATTGGAAGCAATGTTGAATTTGTCACTGAATTTGGAGAAAGATGCCTTGGTGAAGTTGTGGCCATAAATGGTCATAAATGTATGGCAATGCCTTATGATGAAATATCAGGGATAAATTCAGAAACAAAAGTATATTTAAAAGACTTAACAACAACAATCAAACTTTCAAAAAATATGTTGGGAAGAGTTATAGACTTCCAAGGAAATCCAATTGATGGGAAGGGTCCTATTGAAGATATAGAAGAATCTAGATCTATATTTGGGACTTCTTTAAACCCTCTTGATAGACCTCCTATAAAAGAACCATTAGATGTAGGCGTTCATGCTGTAAATTGCTTTATGACGGCTGGTAAGGGCCAGAGATTAGCTATTATGGCCGGGTCAGGTGTTGGTAAGTCTGTTACTTTGGGGATGATTGCACAAAACTCTAGTGCAGATGTAAATGTGATTGCTTTAATTGGAGAAAGGGGAAGAGAGGTTCTTGAGTTTATAGAATCTGACCTTGGTCCTGAAGGTGTTAAGAGATCTGTTGTGGTTGTGGCAACTTCGGATACATCTCCTCTTATCAGAATGAAAGCTGCCTATGTTGCGACAACTATTTCTGAATTCTTTAGAGACGATCATAAAGATGTTTTACTCATGATGGATTCAATTACTCGTTTTGCTATGGCAAATAGAGAAATATCACTTAGTGCTGGAGAACCTCCAGGACAAAAAGGTTATACTCCTTCTGTTTTCGCTCAATTACCAAAACTTATGGAAAGAGCAGGAACAAAGGCCAACTCTGGAACTATTACCGGTATTTATACTGTTCTAGTAGAAGGTGGAGATATGGATGAGCCTATTGCAGATGCTGTAAGAGCAATTGCTGATGGACATATTATCTTAAGTCGTGACCTTGCATCTAGAAATCAATTTCCTGCTATAGACGTACTTCAGTCCTTATCAAGGGTTATGAATAAAGTAACAACTAATGAACATAAGATTGTGGCCTCTCACTTAAGAGACTTACTGTCTGCATATAAAGAAAATGAAGACCTTATAAATGTTGGAGCCTACGCAAAGGGATCGAATCCTAAGGTTGATAAGGCCCTCGTTATTTATGATGACTTAATGGGGCTCTTGAAGCAATTTCAAGGCATGAGTGACTATTTAACAATCGAAGAGCTCTATGACCGAATGGTAGAGCTTGCTAGAAAGGCTGAAAATTCTATGAATCCTTCTGAGGAGGAATAGGTATGCAAAAGTTTAAATTTAAACTTGATGGTCTTTTGAAGGTTAGAGAGTTTAAAGAAAAGAGACTTAAGGTTGAGTTAGGAGAAATTCTGACACAAATTCAAAATGTGAAAGATGAAATTCAAACTCTCAACGATAACATTGTAGAAACTTATGAAGCACAAGAGAAGTTTTTAGCCGACCCAAGTAGTGGTGATATGGTTAAGTTCTTTCCCCGTTTTATCAAGACTAAGAAAGCAGATATTAAGAATAAAGAAAATCTTCTCTTCGCACTCGAAAAAAAGTTTGACCAAAAGCAAGTAGAGATGGGGGTTGCAAGAGGTGAAGTGAAAGTTATTGAGAACCTTAAAGAAAAAAAGTCTACTGAACATAAAAAGAAAGCTGAAAAGAAATTTCAAGAAGATGTAGATGAATTAGTACAGATCAGAAGATTATTAAAGGAGACAAAGTCATGAAATCTATTTGTGGTTTGTTAATATTTATATTGATGAGCAGTGTAGTTGCTCAGGATAAAAAAGTTGATGCTGATAAGTTAGTTTTTACTAAAGAAGAATTTAGAAAAGCTGTAATGGATGAGATGGAAAAGAGAATGAGAAAGATTGGTCGCTCTAAGATGACTGACTTCTCAAACCAACTACTAAAGAAGGAAGAAGAGCTAGAAAGAAGAGAGCTTGAGCTCCAAAAAGAAAATCAAAGCTTAAAAATTAATGAAAAGTCATTTGTTAAGAGAGTAAAGCTCTTCAATGAAAGACAAGAGAAGTTTATCTCATGTTTAGATAGTATTGATAATAAAGAGACTAAAAGAATTGATCATATGGTGGATGTTGTTTCTGGAATGAGGCCTCAGAATGCGGCAGATGTGCTTTCAGTACAAGATTCTGCACTCTCTGTTCAAATTTTAGGGAAGCTAGATGCAGTTAAGGTATCGAAAATATTCAATTTGATGGATAAGGAAGTTTCTGCCCGGCTTCAAAAACAATACCTAACTATGAAAAGATAGATATGTTGTGCATAGAGCCAATAATTAAAGGATAAAAAAAGAAATGCAATTTAACTCTAACCTTATTCAATCATTCTTAGGACAGTCAAAGGGAGCGAAAGCTACTCCTGTAGATTCTTCTAATATGCTTGGAACACCTGAGCAGGGTGGAGTTACAGAATTTTCAAAAGAGTTCCTTTCTCTTTTGGGAGAAACACAAGCATTAGCAGAGTCAGGAATATCTCCTGAAGAATTTATCGAAACTTTAAACTCTGAAGATCTAGGGTTAACTGGTGGAGAGAAGAAGGCCTTAACAAACTCATTTATCGGCGCTTTAGAAGGCGAGGTAAGTGAAGAGCATTCAAAACTTGATCAAAGTAAATTAGCAGTAGATAGTAATTCTTCTAAAGAGCTACATAAGACAGGTCAAGAAGTAGAAAAAACAGAATTATCAAAAATAATTAATAATAAGTCTGTAGCAAAAAATCCAATTGATAGCATTGTTTCAAAAACAAATCTTGAGACTGATGTTGTTTCTAATGGTTCTAAAAAGATATTTTCAGAAAGTTCGAAAATTGAAACAGCTGAAGTTATTGATCCTAAAATTTCTAATGGAAAAATATTAAATATAAAAGATCATTCAACGAAGAAACTTTCTTCACAACCTTCTTTTCAATCATCTGAGGACTTTATTGCACAAGCAAAAGTTGCTACGAATAAAAATGAAGAGATTGTTGAAAGTAATGAAAGAAAATCATTTTTTCCAAAAGCAAAGAGTAAAGTATTAGCTTTTAATAAAGAGCAAAATACAATTAATAACAATATTTTCGCTGGGAAAAACCCTTTTCTAAGTGGTAATGAAACAAAAGCTACAAAGCTAAAGCCAGAAGCAGAAGTTGCAACTTTAGAAAATATAGGTTCTGCAAATCAAGCTGAATCTTTAGCTCCTTTATTAAATCAAACTCAGAGTAACAATAGTGGGAACCAAAGTTCTTTTGGAAATAACACTAATGTTAAAGTTCTAGATTTCAGTAATATTAATACTGCGAACTCGGAACAATTAATTGATAAAATTTCAAATTATATTACAACCTCTAGATTAGAGAAGCAGGAGAATGTTGAACTTATTGTTAAACATAATTCTTTAGGTCAAATCAAAGTAGCCGCTTCTAAAGGGCAATTACCTGATCAAGTTAATTTAGAAATTATTGCAAGCTCAGATAAAGGTCATCAATTCTTTAAATCAAATGAAGTAGAAATGATTAAGAGCTTATCGAATTCTGGTGTAAAATTAAATGACGTTAAAATCTCTATGAGTGGTGATTTTAATCTACAATCTTCTGATAAGGGAGATGGTCAATTTAATCAAGGACAGGGAAGTCAAAACTCTAAATATGGTGGGCAGCAAGCATCTTCAAATCAAGACCAAAGTCGTAGAGACAGAAGAGAGCAGATGTGGAACACGTATAGAGAAAGGTTAGGGGCATAATGGCCGGAATCGGAAGACCAAAAGCTGCAAATCCATTTAATGGTATTGCTTTAAAGAAAACTAGTAATAGTAAGAAAAAACAAAATGTCGGCGATAAACTAAATGATATGGCAGGTATCAGACCTGATCAGCAGTTTGTTGATCAAAAAGATCATAATAAATTAGGAAAAGATGGTTTCCTAAAACTACTTTCTCATCAACTTGCTAATCAAGATCCAATGAAGCCTATGGATCAAAAGCAGTTTGCTGCAGATTTAGCTCAATTTTCTCAGTTAGAACAGCTTACCAACATGAATACAAAAATGGATGGTATGCAAAAGAATGAAACTACTGAAAATAAATTTATGGCAGCAAGTTTCATAGGAAAAGAAGTAATGTCTAAAGGTACTTCTGTAAATTATGATGGAGAAAGTAGAAGTACTGTTCTTCCATTTCATTTAAAGAAAGCTGCAAATAACATACTTGTAAGAATCTACGATAGTAAGAATCAACTAATCTCTCAAATTGAAAAAGAATCACTAGGAGAGGGAAGTCAATCTGTTACATGGGATGGTCTTCAGTTAGATGGAGCTCCTGCTGTTAAAGGTGACTATAGAATTGATGTTACTGCCTATGATGAAACAATGAATAAGTTTAAAGGTGAAACTAAGTCTACTGGACTTGTTACTGGTGTTCATTTTGAAAATGGTGAGGCAGTATTAGAGTTAGATAGAGGGAAGAAAGTTTTTCTTAGAGATGTAGAAAGCTTCTCACTACCAAAGCAGGCAAATAATGCGGCGCTAAAGAATTTACCTAGCTTGAAAAAGAATGCTGCACAGGCCTATAATAATATAGAGTCGCAAGTCAACTAAGAGAAAAGTAAATGACAAACACAACGGTTAACAACATTCTTATTCCAAATGTATCGAAGATACCTTCGGACAAGAAGGTTAACCTAGATAATAAAATTGGAAAGGGAAAAACTGGTGATGAGTTTAAGGCCCTTCTCCAAGATAGTGTTGATCAAACACGAAAAGAGCATGGGATACAACTCTCAACTCATGCAGCGAAAAGATTACAAGAAAGAAATTTATCAATGGATTCAAATGAGTTTTTCAAGTTGAAAGGCGCAATGGATAAATTGAAAGAAAAGGGTGGCCAAGACTCGTTAGTAATAACGGATAAAGCTGCATATATTGTTGACGTACCAAAGAATAAAATTGTTACGGCGATAGATAAAAATAATATTTTAGAAAACGTATTTACCAAGATTGATTCTACGGTAATCGTTTAAGTATTTTATGATTGATGGCTGGTCCTTTCCGGAAGCCTTGTGTTTAGTCTGTAGTTACTAAACACCCTTCGCAAAATATTCTTATTTAATACAAGGTCTAGGAGGGACTCATGGGAATTTTACGTTCATTTAACATTGGTGTAACTGGTTTAAACGCTGTTGGGCAGGGTATGGGTGTTATTGGTGATAACATTGCTAACGCTGGTACGAATGGTTTTAAGTCTTCAAGAGCGGAATTTCAAGATGTTCTTGCTACTTCTCTTAAGGGAATTGATGGTGGAGATCAATTTGGAGCAGGTACAAAGCTAGCTCATATTAAAACATTAATGAGTCAAGGTGATGTTGCTAGAACTGATAATATTACAGATCTTGCTGTAAATGGTGATGGTTTCTTTAAAGTTAATGCACCATTTGGAAAAGGTTTTACTAGAGATGGTTCTTTTCACTTTAATAAAGAAGGTGAGCTTGTTAACTCTGATGGTTACCAAGTAGTAGGATTTGAAGCAGACGAGACTGGTAAAATCACAAATAAAGAAGCACCAGTAAAGCTAGGGAGTACAACAATTCCTGCTCAAGCTTCAGAAAAAGTTAACTTAAATTTAAACTTAGATTCTAGAGCAGAGATCAAAGAATTTGATATCAATGATCCTGATGCAACTTCAAACTTTTCTAACTCTGTAACAGTTTATGATAACGTTGGTACAGCTAGACTTGTAACTGTTTACTATAATAAGACTGATAACAATCAATGGACATATAGAGCACTTGCAGATGGTGCAGACGTTGAAGGTGGAGAGCCAGGTAAATTTACTCAGATGGCAGAAGGTAACCTTATTTTTAATAACAAAGGTCAACTTCAAGAAGAGCAAGAGTCTTCTAACTCTTTCAACTTTAATAAAGGTGCAGCTCCTGATCAAAAGATTTCATTCAACTTTGGTGAATCAATTGTTGAAGGTGGAGAAGGTATCGGAGCTTCTACTCAGTATGGGTCAGGTTCTGCAATTGCTAGACACTCTCAAGACGGGTTCTCAGCTGCAACACTCGCTTCTATGTCGTTTAATGATGCAGGTATCTTAACAGCTGTTTATGATAATGGAGAGTCTAGAGATATATCTCAAATTGCAGTAGCAAAGTTTGAGAATAATGAAGGACTATTCAAAGTAGGTAAGAACCTTTTAAAAGAATCTAGAAACTCTGGTGAAGCTGCAATGGGGAAACCTGGTGAATCTGGTAGAGGGGAAGTTCTTTCAAAATCAATTGAGCTTTCAAATGTTGATATTGCAAATGAATTTGTTGGATTGATGACGGCGCAAAGAAACTTTCAAGCAAATGCGAAGACGTTAACAACTGCAGATGAGATGTTACAACAAGTACTTAGTATTAAAAGATAATTAAATAATCTCTCCTAAAGATTAAATATAAGGCACTAGTTTAACTAGTGCCTTTTTTTATTTTAAGAGTTCTTTCGAATACTTAATTGTCCCATCAATTTTGTGATCAATTTTTAGATCTAATAACTTTGCTATCATCGGATAGATATCAATATTATTGATGGTATTAGCTTGGAAAGATTCTTTAAAATTGGGACCTTTTGCATAAAGTATCGAATGCATCTCCATTCCTTCATACTGAGACCAACCATGATTCCCTTTTGGAAGATGACCTTTTGAAAGACCTATAGACCATCCCTTATTTGCAAGACATACAAAGTCACCAATTCTTTCACTATCTCTAAAGTTTAATTTCTTAGGAGTACTTTTATTGTCATAACATTTAAAATTACTAGCGTTCTTATTTATTCTCTCTAGTAGAGAGATCGTATTTGTTTGTGGATTGTCATTCACGTAGAAATGAACAATTGGTCCCTTCCCAATAACCTTATAGCTAAGTTTAATTTCTTCTTTCAGCTCTTCACTGGCGATTAATTCAAATTTATCAGAGTCTACGTTGGCCATCCCATGATCTGAAACGATGATTATATTGATTGGAAGGTTAAGTTTTGAAAGTTCTGTATTTAACTTTTCTATTGATTGATCAACTTTAATAATTGCATTTTTTACTTCTTTAGAGTTTGGTCCATATTTGTGACCAGCGCTATCAACGTCTGAAAAGTAAAGAGTGGTAAGGTGTGGTCGCTTCTCTTCTGGGAGTTTATACCATTCAATCACTGTATTTATTCGATCTTCATGTGGCGTGTTATGGTTATAAGTTAAGTAATAACTTGGTAGAGAGCCATCTATTTTGGCTTCTGAACCAGGCCAAAAGTATGTTGCTGCTAATAGGTTTTGTTCTTCTGCAAGTACCCAAATAGGCTTGGCCAGGTAGAATCTTGAATCAGTAACAGCTTCTCTATTTCTAAGTGAGTATTCTTCTCTCATTGTTGGAGCATAGAAACTATTTCCAATTATTCCATGATTTACTGGATAGCGACCTGTTGCTAATGATAGGTGATTTGGAAAGGTTTTTGTTGGATATGATGGTCTTAAGCTCTTTACTGATGAGCCGGTCTCTTTGAATTTTGTTAGAAACTTTGGTTTATACTTTTCAGTATAATCCCATCTGTATCCATCAATTGAAATGAGTAGAACGTAAGGCTTTTTCTGTGATTCTTTGCTATTAATTCTATTATCTACCGAATGATAATTTTGGCTAGTCGAGCAAGATGTTAAGAATAAAAGGATAGCTAGAAAATTTATAAATTTCATTATAGGTCCTAGTTAAATGAATGGTTAAATTATTATGGAGAGAAAAACTTGAAATTGAAAGTATTCTGAGGGCAAAAAAAAGGGATAGTTGAACTATCCCTTGATTATCTATTTTATTCTCCGTCTGAGCCTATGGCCTCGACAGGACAAGCTTCTAATGCTGAGTTACACATTTCGAGTTCTTCATCATTAGAAGGTTGCTTTTTTACAAATGCATGACCATCGTCATCATTCATTTCAAAGAAATCTTCAGCTTCCATAATGCATGCATCACATGCTATACACTGGTCATCAACATAGAACTTTCCACTAACGTTTAAATCCCACTTTGCTGATTTTTCTGCCATTTCTTCTCCTAAGGTCTAAAGTACGCCAAAGTCTTTAACTGTAACACTGGCTTCAAGATCTTTTAATATATCTTGCTTAAGCTTTCTAGAAAGAATATTTTTAAGCGAGTTATTCGCTTCTTCAATTTCTTCTGAGCTTGTCTTGTCTTTATTATCAAATTTTGACGATTTTACAACGACAATATTGCTCGCTCTATCGAAAGTATAGACTTTATCTTGATCTATTCCTGACTTAAATATCTCTGTTAAATTAGCTGCTTCAAGCTGAATTTGACCTGTTGAACCATCTAGCTTATTGATTTCTTTCGAAGGTTCAATTTTAAGTCCATACTTTTTCTTTAGTTTGTTCAGTTTTCTAGTTGAACTTGATGCCTTTACAACTTCCTCTGTCGCTACTTTTGCAAGTGCTTCAAGCTCAGTATTCTTTGTGTTTCTAATTAATTCACTAGCTAGTGCATCTTTATGCTCTGCAAGTGTCGCTAATTTTTCTTCTTTCTTATCTTCAACAAAAATTATGTGATATCCAAAAGAACTCTTAATTGGAGATGAAATAGTTCCTGGCTTCATTGAGAAAGCTGCTTTATCAAACTCTGGAACCATTGCTCCTCTTGGGAACCACTTTAAATCTCCACCTGTTGCTTTACCTGCTTCTTCTTCAGTATGTTTCTTTGCTTGAGAAATGAAGTTTTTCTTAGTCAGTTTTTTACGAAGAGTTGTAATCGCTTTAAGCTTTTGCTTATCATTTTTTCCGTCAGTTTTGAAAAGAATGTGTCTTGCCTTAACTTGCTCTTTTTGGTCTAACGAAGATTTTCTATCATTAAATAAAGAACTCACTCTATTAGAGTTAGTTTCGTCAGCAAGATATTTTGTAATTTCTTCTTTTGATACTGGAAGAGTCTTTCTTAGGGCCTCTTTGTCTATTTCAACAATATTGGCTTGAATCTTTTGATCTTTGAATTTGTTAATGTCTTTGAAGTAAGACTCTGAGATTGGCATTGAAGTAAATAGTGCGTCTGTAGTCGTTCCTCTAACTTGATTTGTGATAGTTTCTTCAAATTGAGTAGGAGTCATGCGGTTCGCAGCTAAAAGGTCTTTATATCTATTTATGCTAAATTGTCCGTTTACTTGAAAGTAAGGAAGCTTTTTAATTTCAGCTTTTACTTCTTCTGAGCTTGGGATAACTCCAACTTTATCACCTAAGATTAAAGTAAGCTTTAATTGGATTAAGTTTCTTAGAGCAGTTTCTTTAATACGGAATTGTTGAATTTGTTGTGTAGTAAGGTCTTTACCACCAAATAGTCCACGGTAAAACTCAAGCTGTCTATTGTACTCTCTTTGATAATCTTCGATACTAACTAATTCACTACCAACCTTGGCAACAGAGTTAGGAGAAGTTGTCATACTTTGATATCCAGTGAACATGAAAGACACAACAATTAAACCAATGAAGATAGTCACAAAAATACTTGAAGATTTTTTTGGAGTAGTTTCATTTTCAGACATAGCGTAAAATCCTTTTAATATGTTTATTTTTTTAAAAGCATATTATTCCACGGACTTATTAAATCCGTAAAGATTATTGGCAGTTGAAGCTTAATTAGTTACTCTTTATATGACTTCTCTACGTAAATTATTAAACTCAAGGATGGACCAAGTGAGAATTGGTGAAGGAGAAGGGCAAAAAACTAAAATAATTCTTAATGTCTTAGTTTGTGCAGTAGCGTTATATGGTATTTCTACCAGAGATTTTACGCAACACAGAACAAGTGCTTTTGAGAATGTAATGATAGATTTCTTTGCTCCTATTCAAAAAAGTGTAACTTTCGTACAAACTAGTTTTAATTCAGTATTTGAAAACTATATTGCTAACGTAAATGCATCTAAAGAAAATGATAAATTGAAGATGAAGCTTTCAGAGATGAACAGTAAGCTCTTTTCTTATAAAGAAATGGAGCTAGAGAATGTTCGCTTAAAAAAGCTACTCGATTTTGGAATTGAACTGCCTTACAAGAAGATCTTGGCGCAAGTTGTTGCGCGAGATGCGTCAAGTGACTTCCGTGTCCTTAGGATTAATAAGGGACTAATTGATGGACTAAAGTTACAGTCAACAGTTGTTACTGGTGAAGGTTTAGTTGGTTTTATTTATAGATTAACTGACCACTTTGCAGACGTTCTCACTATTCTTGATCCAAATAATAGAGTTGATTCATTAGTTAAGCGAGTAAGAGCACACGGAATAGTCGAGGGTGACTCGGATCGTCAGTGTTTAATGAAGTATGTAAAAAGAACTGAGCCAATTATCCTTAATGATGAGATTCTAACTTCTGGTTTAGGAAACCTTTATCCAAAGGGAATTCTGATTGGAAAAGTTTCTCGAATTGAGAGAGAGTCTTACGGGATGACTCAAGATGTGACGATTTCACCAAGTGTAAATTTTGGAAAGTTGGAAGAAGTGATTGTCCTGGTCTCTGATAGTGATGAGAAGAAAGATTTAGAGTGGAATGCTTTAGATAGTAACTCAGAGGAGAAGGATAAGTGAAAGCTCAATTAAAAGATATCATTGTACCTTTGATAATAACCCTTTTGATTTTAATAGTCTTAGAGATTATTTCTACTGCCTTGTTGCCAGCATTGGGAGTTCAAAAGTATATCATTCCATTTAATATTCTAATCGTACTATATTTAGGGTTTAAGTTAGAGACTCCATACCTCTCAGTTATAATCTTAATTGTTCAGTATTTTCATTCTTTCTTCTCAATTGAAGGGTGGGAACTAGGAACTATTGCTGGAGTATTTATTTGTATCGTAATCTCTTACTTAAGAGATGTATTACATTTTTCTTCTGCAATTATTACTATTGCCGTAACGCAAATTTTCCAATTGGTCTGGTTCTTTACAGTTTCTTTTCTCTTTTATTTAAAGACAAATAGCTTTTCATTAATTGTTGAAAAGATGTGGAGATTCATTCCTGAGAGTATTGTCATTTCTCTTCTTGCTCCGTTCTTCTTTGCTATCTTAGATCGTATCTGGAGCACGGGTGGTGAAGGAATGCTTGGGGACGATGCTTAATGTTTGGTGAAGATGATATTGTTCGTTCGCATAAGGGGAGAGCAGTACTAATTTTTAATATTGTTATAGCCTGCTTTATTATAATTTTAATTAGACTTTGGTACTTACAGATTTATAAAGGTGACGAGTTCTATAAGTACTCTGTACAAAACCGTCTTCGAAAAGAAACAGTTAAGGCCCCAAGAGGAATGATCTTTTCTAGAAATAACCAACTTCTAGTACAAAATGTTCCTCGCTTTGATGCAATTATAGTTCCTCAGTATTTAACTAATAAGAAAGAGACACTTTCAAAGTTAGCAAAAATCTTAGAAATGAGTGAAAAGTCTATCTATGGTATTTTGAAAAAGAACTCATACCAAGCGAGATATAGACCAATCATTATAAAGAAAAATATTTCGAGAAAAGAAGTTGCAGTTATTGAAACTGAAAACTCAAAAATGCCTGGAGTAAGTGTTCAGACATTTATTTCTAGAGAATATGCTGACAAAGAGATTGGAAGTCACGCTCTGGGATATATCTCAGAGATTTCTCAACAACAATTACCGACCTACAGAGAAAGAGATAACTACAACTACAAGCTCGGAGACTTTATTGGTCAAGCTGGGATTGAGAAAAACTTTGATTTAGATCTTCGAGGTGAAGATGGTTATCAGTTTATGGAAGTTGATGCCAGAGGAAGAATGAAAAGGCTTATTGGTGGTAAGAACCTTTTTGCAGGAATAGAAAATAAGGCAGCTACTCCTGGGAACAATATTAGATTAACAATCGATAGAGATATGCAAAAAAGAGCCTATGACTCTCTAGAAGATAAAGTTGGAGCAGCTGTTGCCGTTGATGTTAATACTGGTGAAATCTTAGCTATGGTTTCAAGACCTAGTTTTGATCCAACTGAGTTTTCAAGAGGTCTAACTGCCAAGTATTGGAAGAAGCTTAGCCAAGATGAGTTTAAACCTATGACGGATAGAACTATTCAAGAGCACTATTCTCCTGGGTCAACATTTAAAACATTTACAGCAATTGCTGCTTTAGAAGAAAAAATTGTTACAGCGACTCAAGAAATTAATTGTCCACCTACCTTTAGATTGGGAAGAAGAGTTTTTCACGACTGGAAAAGAGGTGGTCATGGACTCACAGATGTTTATAAATCTTTAAGAAGATCAGTGGATGTATATTTCTATAAGATAGGTGTTAAGTTAGATATAGATATTCTCTCTGACTATGCAAAACAATTTGGTTTTAGCTCTAAGACTGGAGTTCCACTTCCTCGTGAAATACCTGGGTTACTTCCTTATAAAGATTGGAAATTAAAAAAGACTGGTGAACCTTGGCAGAAGGGCGAGACTCTTTCATGTGTTATTGGTCAATCATACGTTTTAGCAACTCCAATTCAACTTGCGATGGCCTACGCAACAATTGCCAACGGTGGAAAGCTTTTACAGCCATACTTACTGAAAGAAATTTTCTCTAGTGATGGAACTATTAAAAAGAAATTCTCTCCTAAAGTTGTAAACACTGTAACAGTAAGTGATGAATCTTTAGAACATGTAAAGAAAGGTCTTTATCAAGTAACAAACCATAGAAAAGGAACAGCTTGGTGGTATAGAGGTCGAGGAATTCGAATGGCCGGAAAATCTGGTACTTCGCAAGTTAGATCAATGACAAAGAAAGAGCTTTTCTCAAGATGTGTCGATATGCCTTATAAAGACAGACACCATGGAATTTTTGTGGCATTTGCTCCATTTGATAATCCAAAAGTTGCTGTTGCTGCTGTCGTTGAGCATGGATGTTCAGGTTCTGGAGCCGCAGCGCCAGTTGTTAGAAATGTTATAGAAACATATATGAAAAAATATGAGCCAGAAACCTACGCCAAATATGCAAAAGAAGACAAAGAAAATGCGCGTAGAATATATCTTCAAGAAAAGAAAATGAAAGAAGAAGCGGCTAGAAAATTAGAAGAGTCGACAGAGGATGATGAATGAATACTTCTGCAATTTTAGAAGCATTAAAAAAATATGATTTTAGCTTCTTTGGCATATGTGCTGCAATATTCCTCATGGGAGTTGTAAATCTTTACTCAGCTACACATGCTTCTGTAAGTTCTCATATGGCAAATCTCTATAAAGTACAAATTGGTTGGTACCTTGTATCACTACTAATTGGTATAGTTATTAGCTTTATTCAGCCGAAGAATTTCTTTCGATTTTCCTGGTTGATATATGGTGTGAATATTTTTCTATTAGTCTTAGTTTTAATTCTTGGACATAAAGGAATGGGGGCCCAAAGGTGGCTTGTGATTGGACCGATAAGGCTTCAGCCTTCTGAGTTTATGAAAATGTCCTCTATCCTAGTACTTGCAAGGTGGTATGCTACAAGCAGTCCTGATAAAGAGCTTGGATTTAAACAGCTTATCGTTCCTTTTATTATAGCCTTTATTCCAACTTTATTAATTGTTGTAGAGCCTGACTTAGGAACTGGTTTACTTATTCTACTTATATTTTTTGTAATCTCTTTTTATAGAAAGTTGAAGTGGAAGACTATTGCCATTCTCGCAATCATTGGTGTTATCAGTGGCGGGGTGATGTATCAGTTTGGGTTAAAAGATTATCAAAAAAGAAGAATTATAACTTTCTTAGACCCCTCAGCAGATGCTAGAGGTTCAGGTTATAACGCAATTCAATCAAAGATTGCGATCGGTTCAGGTAAGGTTATTGGTAAAGGCTTTAGAAAGTCTTCACAGGCATCTCTTAACTACCTTCCTGAGAACCATACAGACTTTGTATTTTCAATTTTCAATGAAGAGCATGGGTTTGTAGGTTCACTTTTTCTTATTACTTTATTTATTGTTCTATTCTACCGATTCATTTGGCTCGCACAGTCTGTCCCCAGGATTTATGAGTCCATTGTCATTATTGGAATCATGTCGATATTCTTTTGGCATACATTCATAAACATGGGAATGGTGACTGGTCTGATGCCAATTGTTGGTTTACCTCTTCCGTTAATGAGCTATGGAGGTTCAAGTCTAATGACCTTCGGTGTCTGTTGCGGAATTGCGACTTCAATAAGTAATTCAAGAAATCTCTTCTAATTTTAGGTATTTAGTAGAGATTTCCTTATTTTTTACTCGAAGATACTAAAAGTGGCACATCACTTGCTTTTATATACGTAATTATAATTATTAAAACGTAATATCGAGAGGTTAGTGTCGTGAAATTGGCTAGAGTATTATCAGTTGTATTCTTTTTATTCATTTCTACATCTGGGCTAACTCAAGCGGCTTCCTCCTTTATGCAGGTACGAAATAGCCTTTGGGTCTTTGGTGTTGATAATAGTCTAACGACAGAGGTGGAGATGGTTCAGCAGGGGATTCCTCAAGTCTCATTTGAGCAAGGAGATGTTGCTGCGCAGGGTCCTGCAGAGGTTCCTGAGGAGCTTGATTTGGCCATTGCAAAGTTTGAGTCTTAAGCTTGACTCATTAGTGTGGGCGTAGTTATATAGTCTTATTAACATACTATAGTTGGTATGTGATAGGTAAGGCTTATGAAAAGAGTATCAAATATCGGTAGTTTACTAAAAAGACTCTACAGAATGTATAATTCTCAAATGCTATCGGTTCTAGAGTCTAGAGGTTTCACAGACCTACGTCCAAGTTTCTTAGAAGTACTTCTTTATATTTGTGAAAATGAAGGGCCATCTATTAAAGATATTGGTTCTGGTTGTGGTCTAAAAAAGCAGACTATGACGAGTCATTTAAATGAACTTGAGAAGCGTGGTTATATATTTAGACAAGTAAATACATCTGACAAAAGAGAGCAGAAGATATACTTAACTGAGTATGGTGAAAAATTTAAATTAAACCTTTTTGAGTGTCTTTCAAATATAGAGCAAAGTTATTCATTTTTAGTAGGTGAAGTAGAGATGGATAGAATTGAGCATGTTCTTGAAAACTTCCACTTAAGACTCACAACTAATCAAATTCAAAGAAAGGCCTCAGAAGCTTTTCAAAATTTAACTTTAGATTTTTAGTTTCTTATATGGCCGCACTTTCTTGTTCAGATAGTGATGGCCAGAAACGATGTCCTCCAGAAACATTATTCAAATTAAAGAATCCCTTCTTAATTAATAACTCACAAGCTTGAATTGACCTTAGTCCTTGTTCTGAAAATACAAGAATCGGAGTGGTTTTACTGCTTATCTCTGGGTATCTCTGTGATAATTCTTCTAGAGGTATTTTTACACTTCCTTCAATATTCTTTCGTGAAGTAAAGTCGGCCTTACTAACATCAAGAACTAGAAAGTCTAAATTAGGGTTTTGAAAAATTTCAAATGCTCTCTGAGGAGAGAGGTCATTATATGGCTTTCCCATAAGGATATTTGAGTCATCAATAAACTCGCCATTTTTAATTCTAATTAAGTGATTTCTTTGAAGAGAAAGTGAGAATTCAAGTTTTTCATCTATTCTAGAGATGTTCTTTTCTATATTACTAAGTCTATTATTCATAAACTCTAGCATTTGAAACATTTTTAAATCCATGTCACTTCCTCTTTTTAATCAATGTCTGAACAACATTATATCGAAAAGAGGGATAGTTATGGAATAAGGCAAGATATCCCTGATCAATTCACTCTACTAAAAGACAGGGTAGAAGTTTCCAAAGTTTATATTTCCAGTAATAACAGTAGTTAAGAAGCAAGATGTGAAGAAAATTGATCCTTCGTATACTCCGTATCCTATTTCAGCTGAGGAGTCAGAACCAGTAACTTTAGACTTACTATCTAGGTTGAAGTCATCCTGAAGCTTGAATATGAAAATAAGACCACTTCTAAATATAGGAATGATTATTAATGCCAGTATCAATTTTAAAATTACATGAATTGAATACCATTTGATATTTAGAAGTTCGTGATCAAATGAAGAGTTTATAACTAGTGCCCATCCCCAAATGAAACCTAAATAAGAAATCGCCACAGCTAGATTTTTTTGGACAAGTAATCTATTGAAAGAGAGTTTTGAAATTAAAGAAAAACTCTTAGTTGAGAATCCAAGTAGAACCATTGCTAAGAGCCATAAAAATAAGAGTATGATTACAGATGATTGCGATACGGAAGAGACTCCCTTTAGGATATAGGCAACCGCAATTGAGTTAGAAAAAGAGATAAGCGCATAAGATATATTCTTTCTTTTAATAATTTCATCATGATATTCAAAGTTGTAAAGAACGATACTTTCAATAATGTAAATAGAGACAAGATAGATAAAACTTATTAGCGTCGCATGCACAAAGAAGTCTATAAGTACTAAGTAGAACTTATCAGACATTGTAAAATAAAATTCTGAGAAGATTATTCCAATACCTATTAGTCTAGAAAATAGGTGGATTGTATCAGCAGAGTTTTTCGAAGGAAAAAAGCGCTTAAAGATTTGAGTTCTAGAAGATGGGTATAAGAAACTATGGGCATACTTATAAAGAAATAAAATCCCACAAAGGAAAAGTGTAAAAACAATTCTAAGTATTAGCTTATCAAATAATTCATTCATAAATTGTATCTCTGTATTAGTTATTCCAACTTGGAATGTGGAATAAGCGATCTATACGTTCTCTAAAGTCTGTTTTTCTAACTTCTTCATATTTTTCTTTTTCAAGCTTCATCTTCTCTGCAGACAAGCTACCATTTGTTCCGAATTCATTTTTCTCGCCGTAGTAAGGCTTGTCATGCTCTAAGTAAGCATTGGCGGTATTATAAAATTGTTCAGTGGCCTTAAAGTCTCCCCAGCTGAATATGGCTGGGAAGTGTCTATATGCTCTATGGAAAATCCATTCCTTATCTCCGGAATTTTGCATTTCCCAGTGCCCGTATGCAGGATCTCCAACATAGAGAATTCCTGGTGGCATAGCTATCATACTTTGGGTATTTTTCTTCTCACCTCTTCTAAAAATGGACATTCCTAGATTGCCCTTATTTTTTTCCCAGAAAGAGTATGATGTTCGTACGATTATTGTTTCTGGATGTTTGAATCCATGAACGATTTTATATTTTTGAAAGTATGTTTTTATTAAGAATCCGGTTTGGAAGCTATCTAGTAATACTATTGATATAGGTGCACCGAAGAAAAAACTCGGGAAGATTTTTTCATTTGGTATATATGGAGCTCTTTTTTCTGATGGAGAAAAACTCTTTGAAAGACCAAGGTAGATCAAGATTAATAATATATAGACAGAAATTTTATTCATTTAATTTTGCACCTTGGCGCTTGAGAGTTTAAGTTATTATCTCTCAAGCGAGGGTAACATTCAAGTTAAGACCGAATAAGCTTTTCGATCTCTTTCTTCTGAGATTCTGTAACTTTATCAAGATTACAGTGTAATCTATTAATTGAGTGAGAAGCCGAAAACTTAGTGAAAAGATCCGTTGCCTCATCAATATCAAGATATTCTTTCTTTGTACTTCCGTGACTTTTTCTAACAACTTTCATTGAGTACTTATTTGAAGAGTTCTCTTCATTATAGTACTTAGAGAGTCGGCCTTTAGAAGAACATCTGATAAAGTCTATGTCTTGTTCTTCAAGATACTTTTGAACCTTTTCAAGATGAGTAACTTGTTCAGAGTTAAATGACTCGAAAATCTTCTGAGGTATTTTATTTTTAACAATAGACTGAGCATATTCGTTGTCACTATTTCTCATGATTTTCATTAAGTAGTGATCATCATGCTCGATATATTTTTCGATATCTGCAGGAATAGAGTATTCACCTGGAGCAGTTTTAAAGTAACGGAAAAGTAGTTGCTCTAGGCATACAGCTCTATAGTGGAAGTAGACCATTACGAACATGTGATATCTACTCAGTAAGAAGTCATCAAATGTAACAACAGCTCTTTCTGAAATTCCTAGGTATGCTTTATTATCAATAATAGCAGGCTCTAAATTATCTAAAAGCCAATCTAAGTCGTAAGAACCATAGCTTACTCCACAGAAGTAGCTATCTCTTAGAAGGTAGTCCATTCTGTCGCAATCTAGTTCACTTGAAACAAGTTGGTGTAAGATTCCAAAATAGTCTATTCCATCAATAGTGAAGTAAGTGGCATCATCAGTATCGCCTCTAATTAGATCTGCAATAAACTTTCTTTCAACTCCAAAACTCTTTTCTACATCTGTAAAAGACTCTGCAAATGAACTGTCAGCAATCGCTTTAATTGTGTAGTCTTCGTGAGTTGCTTGTCGATCTGAGTTTTGATCTTTTTCACTTAGAAACCTATTTGGAATTTTAAGTTCTTTAAGTGAAGGCATTACTGATTCAGTAGAATGTGAAAGGGGAGCGTGTCCAATATCATGCAGTAAGCAAGCAAGCTTAAATGTTTCTTTAAGTCTGGCAAAGTCTTTATGGTTTACTTTATCTTTGAAAAGTTTATCAAATGCCTTATCTCCAATATTCATAACTCCTATTGAGTGAATGAACCTTGTATGGGTTGCACCTGGGAAAACATACTCAGAGAAACCAAGTTGCTTTATATTTCTTAGTCTCTGGAAAAAGTCATGCTGAATAATAGCAATTTCTTCATCTAGTATATGAATTGATCCATGAACTGGGTCTCTAACTTCCATTTTCTACCTTATGCCTTTTTTGGTAATTTTGATTGATTACTTTTTAACCATTCCATAATGTCAGATGATTCAAACATTGGTTTATTATCTATGTATAGACATGGAACAGTTCTTCTTCCTGTATCACTAGTTAGTCTATTTAAGTGTTCATTTGATTCTTGGATATTACAATATTCAACTTGAATACCAAGTTCATCTATTGTCCCGAGTACGTATTGACAAAAAGGGCATGCATCGTAGTAGAAAAGTTCTAGTTTCATTTTTATTTTACCTTATATTATTTTAAAAAAAGAAGGCCCCTAACAAGGGGCCGAGTATGTTATATTTTTTTCTCTTTCGTGTCTTTATCTAGTCCCTTTGCGTAGAGCTCATCTTCATCAAAAGGATTTATTTCATCTTCGTCTTCAGGCTTATCAAATTCATCACTGTATCCCCAGCCGTAACCGAAGCTTCCTGTTTCATCTTCTTTTTCATCATCAGGATTATAGTCATCAAGAGAGTCTGTATTGTTTAAAGGTTTCTCTTCAATCTCTGCAGCGATCTCTGGAGCTAGGTCTTCTTTTACTCCCGGAATTTGAACAGTTTCGATTTCTTTGTCTTCTTTTACAAAAATCTCTTCTGATTCTTTAAGGTCATCATTTAGTTGTAACTGATGTTCTCTCTTGTATTTTTCAATGGCCTCTTCTTTTGTAAGTCTCTTTGAGCCACTCTCTTTTTCTTCTTTTTTTGTTACAGGTTTAGCAACTTCTTTTTTAGCTACTTTTTTAGCAACT
>DFBJ01000013.1:0-740955 GCA_002366565.1 Bacteriovoracaceae bacterium UBA3083 | reverse complement strand
AGCAACTTTCTTTTTAGCAACTTTCTTCTTAGTAGCTTTTTTTGCAACTTTCTTCTTAGTAGCTTTTTTAGCAACTTTTTTCTTAGTAGCTTTTTTAGCAACTTTTTTCTTAGTAGCTTTTTTAGCAACTTTCTTCTTGGTCACTTTTTTAGCAACTTTCTTCTTGGTCAGCTTTTTTAGCAACTTTTTTCTTAGTGGCTTTTTTAGCAACTTTTTTCTTAGCTACTTTTTTAGCAACTTTCTTCTTAGTAGCCTTTTTGGCAACTTTTTTCTTGGCTACTTTCTTAGCAACTTTCTTCTTTGCAGTTTTCTTTGCGACTTTTTTCGCGACTTTCTTCTTAGCCATTAGGAGAGTCCTTGTTTTTATCTATTTAATAATTGTTTATATGCTTTTTTCTGAGTATATAAAGAAAAAGAGACTTTTTTCAAGAAAATTAGTGAGTTAATTCACCAAATTCACTTAATTGTCCATTTTCAAGCTCATTAACTATCTTCTTAGTCAGTAAGTCACTTGGTATCTTAAAACTTACACTTCCAGAGCTGCTACCAGCTGCTTCGGAATATATTGGTTTTTCTTGATAGGTTCCTTGTCCACTTTCTGCAAAAGCTCTCATTGCTACTAATTTTGTAGAGTAGTAATTTCTCTTGGCACTCAAAATAGTACTATAGACATTGAAAGGGTGAAGTAGCTCTCCTTCATCGTTTGATCCTTGTCGTTTACCTGGTGCAAATGCTGTTAGTAAGTCTTTATTCATTAACGGAGCTTGGTATGTACTTCCAGCATTTGGTTTCACATAGCTTGTAAGGTAGTAGTACTTATATTGTTCTCCACCATTATCAGTCTCTGTCTTAATATAGTCTCTTACCATTTCTGCAAGAGGCTTTATATCACATTGAGTACTACCACCATTAAAGAATTGATTAAATCGAGCCGCCATACTTAAAGATTCACAGTTACTATAGTTATCAATACCTGCTTGGAGAGGATAGATCGTCTCTGCAGCATTCTTATAAGTATCTGTCCCTGTCGAAGGAGTTGCAGCTATCGTTTGAGCAACCTCTTTTAATGAGTCTAAGTACTTTTCAATAGCAGATTCATTACTCTGCATAAAGTTCTGAATAATGGAAATAATTGCATCTGGTGTTGTATAAAGTGTATCACTTCCCCATAGCGGACCAAATAATTGATAAAGTGTATTTCCTGTAATTGGGTTTTGTCCCTTTTGTTTAACTACTGGATATGCCGCAAGGTTTTCAGGATTTGAATCACCTTGTTCAAAAGTAGGGATCATATAATTAAGAGCTTCATACCTTGTTGGCTGTCTAACACTTTCCAGAGCATTCTCTATTTCTCCCGCTGTAACAATTGATGGATCAGTTACCTGAAGGTGGCTAGCAAATTTAGAGTATTGTTTAGAGTCGTATAAACCAAGCTCTTCTAAAGGTTCTGCAATTGGAGAAGTTGTTTCTCTAATAGTAAGGATGGCCCCTTCTGAACTTGTCGTATGTTGGGCTAAGTCACCATAGTTTGCGTAGTCATATAGTATGTTTGGTATTCCAAATTTTACGTCTATTCCTGAAGATGGTGAACCGCCAATTACGGATGTAGCACTTTGTACCCAGAAGTTTTGATTATTTGGAATGGGTCTTCCTGCCTTAAATGAACCTGGTGGAACTAATAGCGCAGATACATAAGGAAGAGTTCTATTTTGTGCATTTTCAACTCTTGGAATTATTGTTGAAGCATTTTCATCTCCAAAGCCAAATAGCATTGGTCCTATTCTTCCACCAAAAGGTTTTGCTGAAGCATAGGCCTGAAGAGTAACACCATTTTGATCACTAAAAGGGTAGAAGAGACCTACAAAGTTTGCTTCACCTTTTACTGCATAATAAGTTAAAACCTTAGGGTTCTTAACATATCCAAAGATGTAGCCTGGAACAGGTAGGCCTGTTTTTGTAGATCCACATGCAGATTCAACTGGAGTTGTTCCAACAATTGATTGAATCGCTTCACCACTATTGTTTGTAACCATTGTCGTATAAAAAGTTACAAGATTAAGTGGGTAAGCAATAAGGTCTAGGTAACTTTTTTGAGAAGGGTTAAAAGAAGTAGAACCTAGATTAATATTGGGACTAGGTGGCATTAGGAGTCTGCTTAAAGTTCCATTTTTAGCATCGAAAATTTTTGGCTTTAACTCTGTTAACTTAAATGATCCACTGAATTCATCTTTGATTTCACCAGATTTATATGCTCCACCTGAAAGATTTCTAAAAGCCGATTTAAAAGCTTTTATTGGTCTTTCGTTATAAGGGTTTCCATATGATCCACCACCACTTTCACTTGCTAAACTTTCTACACTTGTACAATCAGAGCTTCCAAAACATATTGGATCATTAACTGGAGGTCTATTCACTAGGGCCTCTAAGTTTCTCATTCTGAGTGCTAGTTCCATTGCCTGAATCCAAGCTCCAGGTCTATGAGTTGCTGCTGCAGGTGTATCACTAAAAAATTCTTTCTTAATCCCGTATGCCCAAATCATTGCACTTGCGAAGTTTTTTACAGATTTTGCAGAGCAGTTATCAGCTTTGATTTTAGCAATAGTATTTTCAAAACTTTCATGTTGATCATCAATACCTACAAGTCCAGGAGCTTCAAATCTAGGTAAACCAGGAGTTGATACAAGTTTGCAGATATCTTTTGATCCACCAAAGGCCATGCATGTTGAAGGAAGATTGTAAGGGTCTACTTCACTAGAACCTGGGAATGGTTGTAGTCTGAAACTTGCTTTACTGTTGGCGAGAACATTTGCTGGTTGCAATTGACTGCTAAGCCCTAGGTGTCCAAGTACATAATATTTGAACATCCACTCTTTATAAGTATTTCTCATCTCCCAATTCATATATGAGATATTAGAAAGTTGCCTTGCTTGTACAGCTGCACCTGACCAAGCAGCAGCATCAACAGCATTTTGAAGATTTACTTTTGCTTTAACAAATAAACCAACATTAATAATAAAGGCCATCATGGTTATGATGATTACCATTATTATGCCTAGGAATATACTGAGCTGGCCTTTTTCGCCTCTGTAGAGCTTTTTCATGAATCTTTATATTAGCACTATAAAGTAGTGATAAAAAAGCTCTGTTATGCAATTTCTAGGTATTTATTGCCGGGATCAACTTGTAACCAGTGACATTCATGGAATGCTTCTTTGGCACCAGTGGATTGTGAAATCAGTAGATTGGGCATTGCGAAACTTGGAATGGTTCTTGATATATAGAGGGTAGGCTTTGCTGAACAGTCGGTAGCAAAGCGCGGAACGTTGGATGACGGCTTATCCTACCAACTAGTTTTACTTTCTTGGCACTTCGGTGCGTCTAAAACACGTCTTTCTCCGGTGGTCGTGGGGCCATCGGAGGTCTATTTGCAATGCGTTTGGCATTTTTTACGCTCTGATATTAAGACTGTTTTATTGGTAGAATAGCTTGTAATAACTCTTTTGGAGAGAATGTGAATGAGTAGACCCGATTGGCAGCCACTTGAATATAGAACGTTTAAGCATAAGAATCCTAAAATGGAATTCTTTTGCCCTCTGTGTGGTACAAAGAGAGCTTTTCACTCTAGCCCAAGACTTTCAGTAAAGAATTACTTTCAACTTACACTATGTTCAGTTATTGCTGGCGCAATATTCTATCCTCTCATGGGGAATCGCTCATACTTTATCTTCTTCATATTCTGGGCCCTATTTGAAGCAGCAGTTAGAATGAACTTTAGAAAAGAGATCCCTTGTCCACACTGTGGATTCGATGCCTCTTGGTACAAGAAAGATGTAAAGATAGCTCGCAAGATTGTTCAAGAGTTTTGGGCCGATAAACGTCCAAATGCTGACATGAAAGAGAAGCTTGAAGAGTTCGATGAAGAAGGAATATCAATAAAAAACAAATAACGCATATATCACTTTCAAATTAGTGGCTCATAATCCATTTCTCATTTCAATAACTTAGAAACCCCCTTCTATGACACGACTTTGCTCATAGCAAAAGCAGAGAAAAAATCTTTTAAAAGAGGTATTTTCGTAATATTGTTTGAGCGATACAAACACACTTAGCTTTGATGAGAAATATCGTAGTACTCATCATGAAGGGAGAAATTATGAGTGTAAATAAAGTGATTATCTTAGGACGTTTAGGAACTGATCCAGAACTAAAGTACACACCGTCTGGTGCAGCTGTATGTAACTTCTCTGTAGCAACTTCTGAAGGTTGGACTGACAAGAGTGGACAGAAGCAAGAGAAAACTGAATGGCATAGAATGGTTGTCTGGGGAAAAACTGCAGAGCTTTGTAACCAATACCTTTCAAAGGGAAGACAAGCTTACTTTGAAGGATCTCTTCAAACAAGAATGTGGGAAAAAGACGGACACAAAAATTACACAACAGAAATCAACGTAAGAACTGTTCAATTTATTGGTGGTGCTCAGCAAGGTGCATCTCAATCAAGAGATAACAGTAACTCTCAACAATCAGCACCTTCTCAAGATAACAGTGCGATGAACCAGAATTACGACATCTCAACAGATTCTAACTTCACAAGCGATGATATACCGTTTTAGAAAATAGATTAAATTTTATATAAAGGGCCCGTCTAAGACGGGCTTTTTTGTATCTTAAATCGTGAAATCAGTCGCTTACACCTTTTTCTGTCTAGTAAAATCCCTTAAAGAATATAGTTTTAAAGCCGAAAAGTTATATAATTGAGTAGGGGTTATATGTCTAAAATACTAAGGCTAAAAAATACAAGTTTCTTTTCTGTAGGGTTTGATCTAATCACTCTCGATAAGCCTATGACTTATGATTTATATGTAAATTCATCATCACATTCATCAAAAGAAAAATTTGTTCGTATATTTCCTGTAAATGGTGTTCTAACTGCTGATGATATTTCTACGTTCAGACGAAAGTACCACCAACTCTATATCTCAGAAAGTCAGAGAGACATGTACTTAAGAAGCTTATCGGGCTGTATTGGAATTGAAGATGTTCAAAAGACAGAGATTATAAAAGACTCTGCTATTCATTATCTTGATACAATTTTCGACCCAACGAAAGAGTTCTCTAATGAGGTCCTAACTGAAACTATAAATGGATGCAGAGATTCTGTTGAATCAATGGTTGATGTTATAAAAGACTACGACGTAAAGAAAGTGCAAAGCCTGATAGGTGATTTGAGCTTTCATGACTTCTATACGTATGACCATTCTATAAATGTATCTATGTATTGCATCTCAATGTTCAAAATCATAAGACCAAATGCTGCAAGAGAAGAGATTGTGCTTGCTGGGTTAGGAGGTCTTTTACACGACCTTGGAAAAATAAAAATACCAACACACATAATAAATAACTCTGGAAAGCTAGATGATGATCAGTTCAATATGATCAAAAAGCATCCAAAATTTGGGTTTGATTTACTTTCCTCAAGCGAAGTAGATTGCGACGGAGTTGATTTCTCAATTGTTAAGAGAATCGTTCATGAGCACCATGAAAACTTCGATGGATCAGGTTACCCTGCTGGTTTAAAAGGAAATGAGATACACTTGTTAGCGCGTGTAACCGCAATTGCAGATTTTTTTGATGCAGTTACAACTAAGCGCTCATATCATGAGGCCTTAAATCCTGAAGAAGCTTTAGGGATTATGTCTAGAAGTGTTGGAAAGAAGCTTGATCCAAAGCTCTTTGAGTTATTCTCAAACAATATTTCTCAAGTCGTAAGTAGGGTATATAACAAAGAATTACCTTCTGACTTTGATCCTTGTCAGCCACATGATGTTCTACCTTTTAAAAAGATTGAACCTAAGAAACAGCAAAGTAACTTCTTTAAAAAAGAAGAGCAGAATTTTGGAAAAGTTGCTGTAGATAATGGTGAGAAAAAGAAAAAGGCCTCATAAAAGGCCTTTGTACTTGTCTATATTAATTTAAATCTGAAAATTACTTCTTAGATTCTTCTGTAGTCGCTTCAGGAGCTTTAGTCTCTTGAGTCTTAGGAATCATCGCATCGTTGTTAAGTGGAGCAGCTATTGGAGCTTCACCATCTAATAGAGAAGAAGATGATTTTGTAGATTGAATCTTAGCTAGTAAAATCGAGTTCCCAAGAAATAGAACAGCTAGAATTGTAGTTATTTTTCCTAGGATATTTCCTTGTTGGCTACCTGTAAAAGTAGAGTCTCCTCCACCACCACCAGACATAAGACCGGCCTCAGCACCTTTTCCAAATTGGAGTAGTACAAGAACAATTAGTAGAACTGAAATAACAATATGGAAAATCATTAGAGAGTGAAACATAATTTTAATACCTTATAAAATCTTAATAAATTGTATCTACTTAAATATCAAATAAATATCAGCTTTGGCAAGAGAACGCGCACAGTCAATGAGCGTTATTTGCTTAATTCACATAATTCTTTGAAGCTTTCGCCTTTTAGTGATGCTCCACCTACTAAGGCACCATCAATATCTGTGTTTTCAAGTAATCCTTCAATATTTGATGGTTTTACACTTCCACCATATAAGATAGGAGTTGCTTGAGCATCAAGTGCCTCTACAGCTTTAAGCTCTTCTCTTAAGAAGGCGTGAACCTCTTGAGCTTGTTCTGGACTTGCTACTTTTCCAGTCCCAATGGCCCAAACTGGCTCATAGGCTATGATGATACTTTCTTTATCTGAAGCACTAATATCTTTGAGACCATTAAGTAGTTGTCCCTTTAGTATAGACTTGAAATCTCCAGATTCTCTTTCTTCTAGTGTTTCACCAACACAAAGAATTACTTTCAGTTTGTTTTCTAATGCTTTTAGTACTTTTTGATTTAGTAAAATGTCATCTTCTTTGAAGATAGCTCTTCTTTCTGAGTGACCAATAATAACAAAGTGAGCACCCATATCTTTTAAAGATTCTGGACTAAGTTCTCCAGTGAATGCTCCAGAGTTTTGATTACTACAGTTTTGGGCCCCTACTTTTATAGTATTGGACTTCTCCTGTAGTATGTTTAGGTGAATTGCCTGTGGGGCAATCCACGCTTCACATTTAAGATCGTTCATAGTGCGAATAGTTTCAGAGAAGGCATTTATATCTGCCAAACTTTGATTCATTTTCCAATTTCCTACAATATGAACTTTTCTCATTTTTTATCCTTAGTTTAAATCAAGACCAAATTTTAATGCTTGAATACCTGGTAGGCTACCTTCTTCAATAAACTCAAGAGAAGCACCACCACCAGTTGATACGTGAGACATTTTACTTGCTAGTCCAGCTTTTTGAACAGCACTCACTGAGTCTCCACCACCCACGAGAGTGAATGCACTTTCCATTCTGCTTAAAGTTTTAGCAATCGCCATTGTACCATTAGCAAAGTCTTCATTTTCAAAAAGACCCATTGGACCATTCCAAAGAACAGTCGCAGAACCTGCCAGTTTTTGATTGTATAGATCAATTGTTTTTGGACCAATATCAAGACCCATTTTTCCTTCAGGTATCTCAACTTTTTCACAAACTTCAGGAGCTCCACCAAATTCTGACGAAACAATATGATCAATTGGAAGTATAACTTTAGACTTGCTTGAACTCATTAGAATTCTTTTTGCTAGAGCTATATCTGCTTCAGAGCAAAGAGATTCTCCAACTTCATGTCCTTGTGCTGCAAGGAATGGGTAGGCCATTGCTCCACCAATTATTAAGTGGTCAACATTTACAATTAGTCTTTCGATAATTTTAATCTTATCTGAAACTTTTGCTCCACCAACTATTGCAACAAATGGTGACTTTGGCTTATTTGTTATTTTTAATAATGCTTCAATTTCTCTCTTCATTAAGAAACCACCGTAAGCATTCTTTTTGAAGTAAGCATTAATAATATAAGCTGAAGCATGTTTTCTATGGGCAACACCAAAGGCATCGTTAACATAGATATCTGCATAGCTTGCAAGAGCTCTTGCAAATTCTGGTGCTCCTGCTTCTTCTTCTGGGTGAAAACGTAAGTTTTGAAGTAGGATAACTCTTGATTCATTTAATCCAAGAAGTGTTTTAATTCCTCTATCTAGACAAGACTCTGTAAGTAGAACATCTTCTCTTAGTTTGTCTGCTAGGTAACTAGCAACTGGCTCAAGAGAGTAGTCTTCATTTACTTGTCCCTTAGGTCTTCCAAGGTGACTCATTAAAATAAGTTTTTTCACACCATTATCAAGTAGATATTGAATAGTCTCTAGGGCCATATCAATTCTTGTTGTATCAGTGATCTTCGAACGGTCAGATTTACTTAAAGGAACGTTAAAATCAAAGCGTGCAATAACTACTTTATCTTTAAGTTCTTCAGTTAGTTCGTCTATGTAATGAATTGCCATTATAGTTGTTTCCCAATGAAGATAGCTAAATCAATAACTCTGTTAGAGAAGCCTGCTTCGTTATCATACCAAGTAACAACTTTTACATTTGTTCCATTAAGTACGTTAGTAAGTCCTGCATCTAAACAAGATGATTCTCTCATTCCCATATAGTCTACAGATACAAGTTCATCTTCTTCGTAACCAAGTATTCCATTAAGTGAGCTTGCAGAAGCTTCTTTTAGTACAGCATTTACTTCTTCAATTGTAACAGCTTTCTTTAGTGTTACGTTTAAATCAACAAGTGAAACATTTGGAGTTGGAACTCTAATTGCAAAACCATCAAGTTTACCTTTTAGTTCTGGAATAACTAGACCTACAGCTTTAGCTGCACCTGTAGTAGTTGGTATCATTGAAACAGCAGCTGCTCTTGCTCTTCTTTTGTCGTTATGTGATGAATCTAATATATTTTGGTCACCAGTGTAAGAGTGAACAGTAGTCATAAATCCACTTTCAATACCAAAAGAATCATTTAATACTTTTGCAACTGGAGCTAAGCAGTTTGTTGTACAACTTGCATTTGAAATAATGTGGTGGTTTTCAGGATCGTATTCTTCGTTATTAATTCCCATAACGAAAGTACCATCAAGGTCTTTACCTGGAGCACACATAATAACTTTCTTAACTGTACCGCTAAGGTGTTTACCTAGACCTTTCTTATCTTTAAAAATTCCTGTTGCATCGATAACAATGTCTACTTTGTCATGTGACCAAGGAATTTCTGAAGGATCTTTATATTTATGGAAAGTTATCTTGCTTCCATTAACATTTAAAATATGATCGTCTTGAATTGAAATTTCAGCATTGAATTTTCCATGAACAGAATCGTATTTCAGTAGGTGAATGTAGTCTTCAGGATGACCTGGACTGTTAACTGCTACGATTTCAAATTCTTCAACACCACGGTTAAAAAATTCTCTTAGAACTGTACGACCAATTCTTCCCATTCCGTTGATTCCAACTCTTATTTTGGACATAGTAACTCCGCGTTATTTTAAGGTATTATAATGTTTAGGACTATGCCATAAATACATGCACTTGGGTAGTTCTTTGATTAATAGTTGAACAAATGACTCGGTATAGATGAGGCCACATTTTCTTAGGTGCGTCAAAGTTGTAACATCTGTAAAATAAAGGGATGAAAACAGGAACGGGTGTTCGACATTATAAATCTCACAGCGATTATCTTCAAAATAGAGGAAAGCAGGCGAGTAAACTAATCTCCAAGGAGCTTGGAAAGAAGATCGACCCTTCTAGTGCTTCTGATAAAGTAGAGTTGTCAGAAGCTGCCAAAGAGAAAAAAGTAGATCTTAAGAATCAAATCAAAGAAAATGGCAAAGAGCTTAAGAGTGCTTCAAAGCATCTACTGGCTGATGCCGCAGAAGTTGCTAAGGGTGCAATAAACTTACCAGGAATAGGGAGCGCATTAGATGTTGTCTCGGCAGTTCTTCCTGATAATAAAATTGTTCAAGAAGTGAAAGAAGTTGTAGCTCCAAAAGACGACTTTGGTGTTACTGAAGGCGCAAGAGTAATTTTTGTAAGTGGACTACATTTAGCCGGCATAAGTTCTGATGATGAAGGCCTTAGTGCTATGGCGAAAGACCTTGAGGGGGCTGAGCACTTTACTTGGAAAGATGAAGAAAAAATTATTGAAAGAGTACGTTCAACTCCAGCGGAAGAGCCTGTCATACTTGTAGGTCATTCATTAGGTGGTGATGCTATTGTAAATATTGCAAATAAACTCAATACTTTTGCAAATGGATTTAGAAAGGTTGACCTCTTGGTTACTCTAGATTCTGTGGGATTTGATAATGATATCATTCCAAAGAATGTGAAAAAGAACATAAACTACATAGGCAATAAAGATGTCTTTTTTAACGACGGTCCTAATATCGCAAGAGATAACTTAAAAACAGAAGTTATTAATAATTTACGTAAAGAAAACCATAGAGAGATAGATGACTCTTCTGAAGTAAGAGAGACTATTTATAATGAAGTTTCTGATATTATAAAAACACGAGCAGAGAAAAATGAGCAAGAAGAGTTAATGAAGAGCTTTATCTCTAAGCTAATGTCTCATTCAAATGCTTTGAGTATTCTTAAATAACTATTTACACTCTTCAGTTGGAGAGTTTGAAAAATAAATTTCTCCCTCATTAAAGTCTAAAGTCATACACACTGGTCTTCTTTCATCTTGAGACATGTAGAGAAATTCATGTGCTCTATAGCATTCTTCAAAATCTAAGTGAAAGCTTTGCTTAATCTCATTATCTACAGAGGTATCTTTATAAACAACGAGCTGATGAAAAAAGCTTTGGCAATCTAGGATAACCTTTGGATACTCGAGAACTTTAAGTTCAAACATGGCATCAAATTCTGTATCTAGATAACTTCTAACAGAGAGAGACTCGCTCTTTGCATAAGTAGTACACGACATAAAAAGTAAGGTAATAGCTAAGTAGATTTTTTTCATACTTAGCTGATCGGTTATAGATCTAATTAGATGAGGAAAAAATTGCCTATTCTGATAGTTTTACTCGTTCATATTTTCAATGATCCATTTGTAAAAGTCATAGGCTAAAGGGTTCTCTGAAATATCATTCATCGTTTTTATAGTTAGCCCTGAGTAGTTTCCATTTTGTACGGCATTCCAAATGTTATCCCATGCTTGATTAGATCCTAGTACATTAACCGATTGATTTTGTCCCATAATTCCAAGATTCATTGAGCTTGCTAGGTTAGATATTTCAAAGGCCAAACTTTTTTGGGAATCATCATCTAACTTCATTTCTTTCGGAGCAGTCATCTCAATTGCCGTTAAATGAATGTTCAATTTTTCAAACTTAGTAAGAGTACTTGCTTCTTTTAAGCTCGATATGATGTGTTCGTATCCAGAGGCCTTATTTTCTTTATCCCAAAAGTTATCACTAGATCTTATCAATCCTGCATTTAACTCTGCTGTACGATCAGTACCGTTATCTGATCTCCAAATAGACCCTGGAATTATTGTTCCAATTGGAGTGTTAATAAAGTTTGATCCCTCTTTATTAAACTCTCTAATTACTGTCGTTAGAACTATAATTCCATGCTCTGTTAATGATCGGTTATACCAGTCATAGAAGTCTTTTCCGAAGGTAGATTTGTACTCTTCATTGATAAAGAAGTTCTGCTCTAGTGGAGGTTGAATATCACTTATACCTTTTAAATCTACATTCCAAGAGGAGTTAACATTATCTACAGTTTTATACTTTGATTTAACAAAAGATCTAAAAGATTTTTTAGCAAGTTGGGAATAGGCCTGTGGTTGATTTAACGTTAGTTCACTTATTGGATAGCGAAGTTCTCCATTTGGACCTAGAGAAATGATAATTTCTGAGATCTTAGAACCTAGTTTATTGAAATTTTTAATAAAGGATTGAATGAATTCTTTATATTCTATAGCAACAATATCGGTTGCCCAAAAAGAAATATACTCGTCATTAATAGTACCATTTGTTGAAACAAATTTTAAATCCGCTTCATTTTCTATTCCATCACTATTTTGATACTTGCTCCAAACCCAGGAAGGTATCTTAATATTACAGTTTTCTTTTTTTGTTTGGCAGCTATGAAATGAAATGATTGGAGACCACTTAAGGCCCTTATCTATTATGATTTCAGATAATTTGTTGTAATAGGTCCAATCGAATTGATTATCTTTTGGTTCTGCGAGTGACCACCAGATATGAGTAGAGATAGACTGGATACCTAGACTTTTCATTTTCTCTAGGTCGATTTCAAATTTTGCCCATTGATCTCTATTCTTTTGAACATCAGATGTTTGCCCCACTAAGTTTGGCGCCATGACGTTTGCAGTGAAACTCTTAGGTTTTGCGAAGCTTACTGTATTGATTAAAAATAATAGAATTAAGAATTTATACTCTCTCTTCATTTACAACCCCATCTGTTTAGTTGGTGCGTCATTTTAACAGAATTATCTGCAGACAAAAGGGAGTGTGTATAAACTACTTTGGTTTAAGTGGTTGTTTTTATAGAGAAAGACAGTCTTTTGAGTTTTGATAGCAGGTCTTAAGCACTATTTCGAGCTTCAGCTCTTTCACTTTAGCTACTTCTTCTGCAATAAATGGGAGGTAATAAGGAGCATTCTCTCTGCCTCTATAAGGTACAGGAGTGAGAAATGGGGCATCGGTTTCAAGTAAGATACGATCTATTGGACATACTCTTAATGTCTCTCTCACATCCTCTGCATTCTTAAATGTGATAATCCCATTAAACCCAAGATAGAACCCCAGATCAAGAGCACAGAGTGCGAGCTCCTTTGTTGAAGTAAAGCTATGGATCACGCCCTTCTTTTTCATTTTTGGGGCGTATTCCTTTAGTACTTCCATCATTTCATCATCTGCATCTCTAGAGTGGATGACGACAGGTTTATCGAAGTCGATAGCAATTTGAAGTTGCTTTTTAAAGGCGTCTATCTGCTTTTGTTTTTCAGATTTATTATAGTAAAAATCTAGTCCAATCTCTCCGACGGCCTTTACTTTTTCATTATCAATATTTTTTCTAATTGTATTCTCAACCTCATCTGTCCATTCATTTGCATCGTGAGGGTGAATACCTTGAGTACAGAAAATGTTTTCATGAGAGTTGGCGATATCAATTACTGTTTGTAGATTTTTTGGCGACACAGATATGGTCATTATTTTTTCGATATTATGAGCAAGAGACTTAGAGAGTAATTCACTTAATTCTACTTCTTTTAAATAATCAAGGTGACAGTGTGTCTCAATGATTGGAAGTTCAAATACTGGAATCTCTCTACGTTTCTTGCTCATCTTCGTTACTACTTTGCTTTGGCTAGAATATCATCAAGAATGATATAAAGTTGGTTAAGAGGTAATACACCTTCTATTTTTACACCATTTACTAGCATTGTTGGAGTTGAACTTATATTGAAAGGTTCAGCTCTTGCAATTATTTCTTGTACTTTTTTCTTAGTTTCAGGAGACTGAACACATTCAAGAACATTTTCTCTTTTAGCATAGTTAGTTAACCAGTCCATTGTGAGACTACTTTGATTATTAAAGATATCATCGTGAACTTTCTCAAACTTAGATGGAAGACATGTTGCTAGATAAGCTGCCTGGCATGCAAGAGTGTGAAGTGGTCTTTGCATTTTTGGATTACAGTTATGGTCTAGAGGGTAATACATATATTGAATATTGATTTTACCTTGATATTTTCTAGCAATCGCATGTGAGTTATCCGAAAGGGCCTTACAAGCAGGACATTGAAAATCAGAGAAGAATGTCAGTTGTAGTGGGGCATCGTCGAACTTTCCGGCAGATGAAGCAATTCTAAATTCAGAGTCTGTAGCGGGCTTTCCTAGGTTTGGAAGTTTCCAATACTGATCTAGTAGAGAGTCTGCAATTTGAGTAATTTGTTTCTCTTTGTTGTTTACAGTGTTCCAAGTTGCACCAGAAGCAACAGCTGTTACTGCAATATAGATAGCAATTGTTTTAAGTCCTACAAATCGATGAGAGCTATTTTTATGGAATATGAATAAAGCTGCCCATGAAAGAATGTAGTAAACAGTACACATAGGGCACAGTCCACCTAAAGCAAATATCGAGTAGAGAAAGAGTAAAAGACATCCAGCACCATTAACTAATAGTATCAGATGATTTGTTCCTTCTATTTCTTCATTCTTAAAAACAAACCCTAGCATTAGAAATGCACCTATAAGAGCTCCAAATAATGAAATTGGAACACCTGCTATATTTGATGCTGGAGAATTTGTTGTAGTATCGCAATTAAAGAAAGAGTTAAAGTTACACAGTGTAGAACTCTCACTAATATTAGTAGGAAACTTTACTCCAAAGTAGTGATTTGTTAAAAATATTGAGACACCAATCATTGCGATAGCAATTGCCCCTAGAATTATTTGGGCATTAAATGACCCTTCTTTGTAGAATGACTTCTTTTGCATTTTTTCTCCTATATTTTTCTTAAAACATTCCAATTTCGTAGTTCTAAATCACCACTTCTATAGCTATAGAATCGATCATCATTATATGTATCTAATCCACAATCGATAACTTCAGCCAGAGGATAAGTCTCTTTGAGTTGCTCAATAGCTTCTTTGGTCATATCAAAGAATATTCTACCTTCAATATGTTTAAAATTGTTAGATTTTGGAAAATTCTTTGTAAAGTCTAACGAGACTTCATAGTTTTTCATCCTTATATGTGGTCCAATAAAGATTTTCTTTGGATCCAAGGACTTTAGCTGTTTATCACAAAGAATTTTAGCTTGAATGCCTTTCCAGCCTGCGTGCACTAGAGCAATACCTTTTTTTGAGGCGAAAGCTACTGGCAAGCAGTCAGCAGTCTTTATGGCCAAAGGGTATTTATTGGTGCTTATGATTCCATCGGCCTCTGCGGGGAGGCTAGAGGCTTTTAGGATGAGGTTTCCGTGTACTTGCGTAACACTTTTTAGACCTTTTAGGTTCGGTTTATGATCCCATACTTCAAATACATAGTTCAAAAATTGGTAAGTATACCTAGGCAGGACCATTCTCATTTCCATTTAAGTAATTGAGAACATTTTGAAATGTCTTTGGTGGGGGAGTTGTGAAGTTTAATTCTTGCTTTGTTATAGGATGAACAAATCCTAGCTCTTTAGCATGTAGAAATGGATGTTCGTAATTACCTATTATTTCTGAAAGTTCTGGGCCTACTCTTTGGAGGTGTTCGGAAGGATTCCCATAGAGAGAGTCACACAGAATTGGTCTGTAAAGTAATTGGCTTAGGTGAACTCTAATTTGATGTGTTCTTCCTGTTTCTAACTTCAGCTCTACATGAGCAACTTTATCATATTGCTTAAGCACTCTATAGTGAGTCAGGGCATGCTTGCCTGACTTAGCTTCTGTCGACATTTTTAATCTATTTTGAGGATGTCTTCCAATAGTGGACTCAAGCTTTCCACCTGCAGGAAATGATTTTCCCATAGCAATACACTCATACCTTCTCGTAATATCATGTGTGCTAAAGAGTTTAACTAGTCCTTCATGGCATTTTTGATTTTTAGCAACAACCATAACTCCTGAAGTACCCTTGTCTAATCTATGAACAATTCCAGGTCTCTTTTGATCACCAACCCCTTTGATATCACTACAGTGAAAAAGAATGGCATTAACTAGTGTTCCTGTGTAGTTTCCTGGAGCTGGGTGAACGACCATTCCTGCTGCTTTATTCACAATAATTAAGTGTTCATCTTCAAACAAGACCTCTAATGGAAGGTCTTCAGGTAGGGCGTCCGCTGGTGCAGGAGGTGGAATGACTACAGTTATAGTTGTTCCAACTTCAGGGAACTTTTTCAACTCTATTTTTTTAGCTGCATTTTCAGAAGTAATAAGTCCTTTCTCAAAAAGCATTTTAACAAATGATCTACTTTGATCTACGAGCTTATCTGCTAAGTATTGGTCTAAACGCTTAAAATCGTTTTTATCTTCTTCTGTTATTGTAAAAGTAAACGATTCATTATTTTCAGCGTCTGACATTATTTTAGCCTTTGAGTTCTTTGATTCTATTTAAGTAAGATGCAGCAACAATTTCAGGATTAAGTTTTAAGCATTTTGCATATTGATAAACAAAGCCTCTGACATAAACTGTTGCAGGTAGCTTTGTAATAGCTTCATCTTCAATATACTTTAAATAAGTTTTTGAAACTTTTGTCATTTCACTCATTCTAAGTATATCTACATTCTTGTACTCACGAACTTCTTTTAAAAAATCTCCAGTGAACTCTATTGCTTGAGAGATTTTTTCTTCCATTTCTGGATCTTCTTCAAAGTTAAGAGCAAACTTTTGACTTGCTACAATCCTCTTAACATTACCTTCACTCGGAATATTATTTGTACCTAGCTGAGCATCGAGTTTAGAGTCAGGAGTATCATTTCTCTTGAATGTTTCAGCTGACCTATTTGCATCTTGATAACTAAAGTCTTTATTTAGTCCACGAGCTTCGTCATATTGCTGTCTTTTTAATGGGTCACTTATAATACTATAAGCTTCTTCGATTAAGTTTAGAATTGAGTCACACTCTTCTTTTGTCATTAGTGAATAAAGAGCAAGAGAGTCTAGTGAGTATGCATTTTTAGCTCTTACATAACCTTGTTGAATTTCTTCTTGAGTAGCAGTCGCTGGGATTTCTAAAACATCGTAGTAGTTTTTTTGCTTTTCCAATTATATTTCCTCTTCCTTAAGATATGTTTAGAAGTCTGTGAACGATCTTATCGAAGTTGTTCACGAGAGCTGAATTTGGGAATTCCATTAAAAGAGGTTTTCTTCTTTTTACACTTTGCCAAACTGTAGCATCGTAATCAAGAAATCCAACATAATCTAAATTGATTCCGAAGTACTTTCGACAAATGATCTTCATAGAGAAGCCGATGTCTATATCTGCCTGTGTTCTTACTTGATTGATAATAAGTTTAGGAGATAGTTTTTCTATTTCTATTTTTAATTTATGACCAATTTCTGGATTGATCTCAATTACTCTTGCAATAAGGTCTGCAGGAGTAGAATTTTGAGATATTTTAGCATTCATGGCCTGATCAATAAGTGGACCTACTTCTAGAAGGTCTTCAACCATATTTAGCTTTCTATGGTAGATACTCTTGATAAATCTATAAGTGTTTTCAATACTCGTTGGCTCCGGTAGAGCTGTTAAGATTCCCTGATCTGCTGAGATAAAGAAGTCTAGAGTGTTAAATGTTGTACCTGCTCCCAAGTCAAAAAGGACATAGTCAGCATCAAGTGAGCTTACTTTGCTTATGATTTTCGCTTTTTGCATCTGTTTTAAGTTTGCAATACCGACATCATCTTGTGCACCACTAATAATCGATAAATTTGGAATAGGTGTCTGAGTAACTACTTCGCTAAGTTCTCTAACTTTTTTAGTTAAATAATCGGAGAGTGTTCTTTCCGGAATTGGCATACCTAGACATGTATGTAGATTAGCTCCACCTAGGTCAAGGTCGATTGTTACTACCTTATATCCCATTAGAGCAAGGCAGATTGATAGATTGGCCGTAACCAAACTCTTTCCAACTCCACCTTTTCCACCACCGATGGCCCAGATTTTTGTCTTTCGCGTTGAGTCTAAAGTGTCATGTACATCTTGTGTCGTATTTTGCATAAATTTTTCTATCCCTGAAAATTCTCCTAATTATAGATAAGAAATTTCAATATGTAAGGCATTATGTGGTTAAAATTGTACGTATTTGAAGATTTCTCAATGTAAATACGAATAGTTGAATGTTTCGCTTGGGTATGGACAGTCCTAGAATTGATGGCTAGACTGCAGTCGATTTGCTGGAGGTCTCTTATGAGAGCAGAAATTAAAAATACACTCGCTTTACGATCTGAAATACATTTGATTAGAAAGTTGTGGCATATGGGGACAGGTTTAATTGGCCTATCTGTTTATAACCAACTTGAGCTCGAAGCTAGGCAGATGGGGATGTTTCTTCTAATTCTTGGTATCGCAGCACTTATAGTTGAGTTTTCTAGACTTAACTTCCCGGTGATTAACACAATCGTATTAAAATTTATGAAGCCATTTATGAGAGAGTCGGAAAGAAGCTCACTTAGCGGTTTTCCATTTTACGCTCTTGGAGCTGCTATTTCTTTACTTCTATTTAGTGAGAAAATTGCAATTCTATCTATTTTATTTTTAATTTTTTCAGACCCTATAAGTTCTTTTTTTGGAATCCTATATGGAAAAGATAAGATTATTACAAATAAGTCTGTTCAGGGTTGTGTTGCAGGTTTCTTAGTTTGTTACTCTTTAACATTTCTTTATGGGAGTTATTTCTATAAACCAGGAATAGATCTCTTACTATTTAGTATTATTGCAGGTGCTATAGGAACAATCTCAGAGTTATGCAGTGTCGTTATTGATGATAATTTAACGATACCAGTCCTTTCTGGCCTGGGCTTAACTGTGATCAACTTTATTTTTCCAATTTTTTAATGAGCGATGCGAGAGGTTTTCTCAATCTCTTCGTAACTCTTGATCGCTGACACAACTAAAGAGCTCTCTTCAAAGTGAGAGGGTTCTTCAAATAGCGAGTTTAGGAGCTGTACTCTTTCAAAGAGGGAGTTATTCTCAAGAAGTAGCTGCCGTAGTTCTGGATCTTGAATTAAGAACATACAAATATAATCAATAACATGGTAAATGCTAGTTAAAGAATTTGTGAATGTTTCTCTTTCATAAGAATCAAGTATATTTATCTCTAACCAATTATCTAATAGATTTTTTAAGTTTTGAATTTGTGGTCCATGTAGTTTTTCTGATTCTACTTTATCGTGAAAGCATTCTGCTTGATAAATTAGATAGGGGAGGTTCTGGTCGACTTCTAAAAGTCTCACTCGTCCAATCGCCTTGATTAAAACTTTTAGCGTACCATCTATATTTTCTTCTAAAATAATAGGGCGGCCATATCCACAGATCTCCGATGGTTTATATCTTCCCTTCGCATTTTGCTGATCACTTGCGGAAGCCTTACTGATTGCTACTGGAGTGTTATCTTTAATGCACGTCTTAATCATATCTATATATATTGGCTCTAATATATAAATTGGTAGAGAGGTTCTCGAGTAGAGAACGACATTTGGAATAGGTAATACGGGAAGTCTTAAGTTTTCCATGTCTATATTCTAACTCGTGAATTGTAATAAAAAGTGAAGAGATTAAGAATAAACCTATTTTCAGGTCCTTAAGGTTAAATTTATGTAAAGAATCATAAAATATAGCGGCTAAAAGTGACAATAAAACATGTTATCAGTATTATAAAATTAAGAGGTTATAAAATGAAATCAATTATCGTACTGAAACCATTTGCTTCCCATAAAATTTGGGGAGGCTCGTTGCTTTCACGTTTAAAAAATATAGAAGTTCCAGCAGATAGAGATCCTGTCGGTGAGACCTGGGAAGTGTCAGCTCATGCTGACGGTCCATCTAACAGTGAATGTGGTCTTTTAAGCGAAATATCTAATATGGAAGAAATTCCTTATCTGGTTAAGTTTATCGATACGTCTGAAAACTTATCGGTACAAGTTCATCCAGCTGATGAGTACGCGCTTAAGAATGAAAATTCAAAAGGGAAGTCTGAATGCTGGGTTATACTAGATGCTAAAGAAGGGGCAGGGATTTATCTTGGTCTAAAGAAAGGCATCACCAAAGAAGGTCTAAAAGAGTCTTTAGAAAAAAAAGAAGACCTTTCTCTCTCTTTGAATTTCTATCCTGTTAAGAGAGGGGATTTCTTTTACGTGCCTGCGGGAACTATCCACGCTATTGGTAAGGATGTATTTTTAGCAGAGGTTCAACAGTGTTCAGACATTACTTACAGAGTGTGGGACTGGAATAGACTGTGGGATGGTAATAAGTCTGGTAAAAATGGTGAGGCAAGAGAGTTGCATATTGATAAGTCTCTTGATGTGATTCGCTTTGATGAAGAGTTTAACCATAGACTTAACTTTAAAGTACAGAATGATATATTTAGCAATAATTTAAAGCTTTTAGAATTAAATGATTTTGAGCTTTATAGTTATAATAAGACTGAAGATTCTGATTTAGATATTAGCTTCGGAGAGCGATTTGCTTCAATACTTGTGTTAGAGGGAAGTATTAGCGTTTCACGTAATTCAGAAAAACAACTATTAAGTCAATATCAAGCAGCATTAATGCCACTTGAAGATGTTAATAATTTTAAAGTTTCTGGAAAGGGAATTTTTCTTATTATTAAGTAGGAGAAATTAATGAAAATACTCTCTTTTGTTTTCTTATTTGCAGTCCTATTCTCATGTCAGAAGAAGTCTGAAGTCTCTTATAGTGGAGAGAGAGTTTCTATCCAGCCAACAGAGTCAAGTATCGTAGATATCGATACTTTAAGTTGGAAAGTTGGAATGTTAAGAAATATTGAAATCTCTAGAGGAATTCAAGTCACATTTACTTTTCCTCAATTTGAAACTAAAGATTTACGATATCTTGTAGATAAATTTGGTGTTGATAGTTGGATTATAAAAGTTAAAAGAAGAGGGATGATGAGAAATGAAACAATAGGTTACCTCTATGTACCTATTATTCTCCCTGGTCAAAAAAATGCAATGAGAATTAATCAACTTAAAAAAGGCAGCTTTAGAATTCTTTATTCTGCCTCATCTGTTTCAACAAGATTTTCAAACCTTCCATGTCCAGCGTTTAAACATGACTTACTAATTGAAAAAGTAGGTCTAGGTGATGAGCAGCCTTTTACGTCTAAAATTTCAGTTTCTCCTGTTGAAGAAGAAAGGCTACTTGTTAGGGTTGAAGAATTTAACTACTCAAATACTTCTCTTAATGGTGGAAAAGAGCTTAGAGGTGATTATTATATTGAAATAGGTTTTTATAATAAGGAGAGAAAGTTCAAACTCTCTAACTTTATAGAGCTTAATGGATCTGCAAAAGTTGTTAGAGAAAAGTCTGTTCCAATTTCTGGATGTGAAAATTTTAAAATTCCCCCAAGAGTTGAAGAAAGTGGCGGAATGGATAAGTTTAAATGGAATAAATAGTTTAGACCAAAAAAAGCCCTTTCGGGCTTTTTCTATTTCTGATAACACGTAAGGGGGTACGTGATCTCATGTCCTTTATTTGATCTTATTGTTAAGTAATCATTTATTTCAGATAGCTTATCTACATTTCCAATATGGATCTCATGCCTTTGGCCCCAGTAATTTAATACCTTAGTAAATCCATTCTTCTTATAGCTAGTTCTCATCGCATTTGCCGAAGCAACCATTCTTCCTTTTTCAGTTTCTTCTAAAAAACTAATCTTATTATTGAAAATAACAAATGATTTTTTCATTCTTGGAGTATGACATTCTAGCTTAGAATGTACTGCAGCTCTTGCTTGGATTACCTGCATAAATGATAAAGTCAGTAGTGTGAAAAAAACTGTTCTTAATGTATTCATAGTAATCTCTCCAGTTGCTTATTCTACTATTTATAGAGCAATGAACATGCCAACTATTCTATATGTATTTAAAGGCTGTTAGAGAGGGGGATGTATAAAGTATTTTCAGGGCCGTATAAAAAATAGACACTTTTTTGGCTATTTGTTTTCCAATAAATAAGATAAAATATATTGAGTAACTTACCTAAGGAGCAGTAATGAAGTCAGCTATAGTGATAATTTCTCTATTATTTAATCTTATTGCCTTTGGACAAAATGAAGAAGTTCTTAAGCTGTCAGGTAAATTTGTTATTAAAAAAGGTATTGAAGGACAAGATACTGACCTCTACTTTAAAATTAAAGATAGAAAAGGAAAGTCTTATGCCTATCCCGTTAGGATAAGTGAAAAGAAACTTAATCAAACAGTAAGAAGTAACTTACAGAAAATCTATATAATCGAAGCGATTGCTAAACAAAGAAATATAAGGGTAAACGAAACAAGTAAGTTTGTTAATTTTCTCGATATTAAGACTGTAAATTCTTTTGAGCTTAAAAGCCTAGGTATTACAAGTGAAGAGAGTTCTCAAAGGGATCCAGATATTCCATATTATGATCGTGAGAACCCTGCGAACTCAAGAGGAGGCTATAGGCTTTCTGATAAGGCCGCTAACTCTATAATCTTTGCTGCCGGAGCTGCTATTCTGGGTGCAATCATTGCCAAATAGAACTCTCTTACTAGTATCCATGTAACTTTTTTATACTATAAAATCTTTTATAGAGATTCATAACGGTCTGAGTTATAAGGTCTCATTCAAAAGTTAGTAAGTTGGTGGGATGGCCAAGCTCCTTTATTCAGGAGCAGGTTCTATGTTGTGTTGAGTTCCTATTTGTGTAGTGTAATAGAGGGCCATATTCATCAACTTTTAAATATATAGGCCCCCAGAAATGGGGGCCATTTTTATATATGGGCTAAAATCTATTCTATTCTCAAGAAATATATAAATCAGGATTAAACAATCATTGTAAGTCTTCCATTATATTGCTCTAGAGTGTTAAACTAAAGTTCTTAGAACATTAGCCCCGGGTATCTTTTGAAAAACTATCAGCAAAAATTAATGATTGTTCCTTTATTAATCTGCATCTTTCTCTCAGCTGTAGCATTCATTCAATATGTTAAAATTGATAATATTAGATACCAGTGGGCAACTTACCTTAAGAACGTTGACTCTAAAGGTGTTCTTTATCTTGAACTAAAAGATACTCTAGGTTTTGGTGGCGCTCATCATGCATTTAAAAACTATATCTTAAGAGGAGATGAGAATTATTCAAGAGAAGCAGATGAATCACTTGGTCTAGCAATTAAGATATTAGGGGACATTGAGAATAATCCTACTATGACTAAGATGGAGTACTCTCATGTTCATAATATTTATAACACAATAAAGGAATACAAAAATAAGATCTCTATTGCCCGTGAAATGAAAGGTCGTGGGGCTAGTATTGCTGAGATAGATGAAAGAGTAAGGGTTGATGACACTAAGGCAATAATAGGATTTCAGTGGTTGAAAGAGAATCAGGTTAAATTGAAGGACGAATTTTCTGCGAAAATTTATAAAACAGAGCATGAAGCAAAAATCGCTCTATATATTGGGTTACTTCTATCTACTATTTTCGTCTTTTATTTAACTTATTACACAAGTAAGAAATTAGTTGAAGCAAAAATAAAGGCCGAAAGTATTGCAAATCTTAAGAGTAATTTTCTTGCAAATATGAGCCATGAGATCAGAACTCCGTTAAATGGTATTATTGGTTTTACTGGGATACTTTCCGATTTAAAACTTTCTAAAGAAGCTACAGAGCAGGTTCGCTATATTAGAGAGTGTGGAGAAAGTTTAGCTGCAATTATAAATGATATTTTAGACTTTTCAAAAATCAGTGCTGGAAAGTTAAGTGTCGTAAAATCAAATTTTAATGTGAAGAATTGTGTTCTATCTACAATTCATATATTTGATCACATAACTACTTCTAGAGGAATTAAGCTTAAATTTAACATGGATGAGAGTATTCCAGATATTATTGCAGGAGACTCATTGAGGCTTAAGCAGGTACTTACAAACCTAATTGGAAATGCTGTTAAATTCACTGAAGAAGGAAGTATAGAGGTCAATGTAGAGTTATTAGAAAAAAGTAGTAATCACGTTAAACTAAACTTCACCATTAAGGACACAGGAATCGGGATTTCTGAAGAAGCACAAGAGAGACTCTTTTATTCCTTCGAGCAAGCAGATGTATCGACATCAAGAAAGTATGGTGGAACTGGTCTGGGACTGACAATTTCAAAGAATCTTATTGAAGCAATGGGAGGAGAGATAAAAGTCTCTAGTATTGAAGGTGAAGGGTCTAAGTTTACCTTTACAATCACTGCTTTTAATCCTGTTGATTCACAAGATTCTATGAGTGTTAAGAAAAGTGATAACAAAGATAAGAAAAAAGAAAATTTTAAAATATTAATTGCAGAAGATAATAAGGTTAATCAGTTACTTGTTAAAAAACTACTTCAAAAAATTGGTTATATAAATTTTAAGATAGTGGATAATGGAAAGCTTGCAATTGAAGCATTGAATGAAGAAGACTTTGATTTAATTCTAATGGATATTCAAATGCCAGTTATGGATGGATATGAAGCGACATCGACAATCTTAAAATATTGGACAGGTGAAAAGAGACCTCTCATATATGCGTTATCGGCTAATGTTATGGAAGAGGATAAAAAGAAAGCGGCTAGCATTGGTTTCAATGGCTATATTGAAAAGCCAATAGATATTGATGAATTCTCACTTGTATTAGATAGGTGTAATGACTAAGTTATTAAAAGATGTCTATACAGAAAATTACCTACTCAATGTCGCAAATGAGTTTAAGAGAAATTACAAAGATTTTGACATCGAATTATTTCTCTCTATTGTCTTTGATTCTGAATGGAGTAGTTTAGAGTTAAAGATGAGGATGAAGAGAATAACCACAGCTTTATTTAGAACTTTACCTGATAAATACTCACTTGCTGTTGAAATACTTGTTAAGTCTGCACCTAAGTTTAGTGGATTTGAAGCACTCTTTTTCCCAAATTTTATTCAAGAATACGGAATGGATAAGTGTCACTTAAAGCTATCTCTAAATGCTCTTGAAGAACTTACTAAGTACTCAAGTTCAGAGTTTGCAATTAGACCATTTATTATTGCGAATGAGTCTATGGTCATGAGAAAGATGCTTTCTTGGTCAAAGTCAAAGAATTATCATGTAAGAAGACTTTCTAGCGAAGGATGTCGCGCTAGATTGCCATGGGCGATGGCGCTTAAGAACTTTAAAAAGAGTCCTGCACTGATAACTCCAATCCTTGAAAATTTAAAAAATGATCCCGAATTATATGTTCGAAAAAGTGTTGCGAATAACCTAAATGATATTAGTAAAGATCATCCAGAATTTGCTCTTAGATTAGCTAAGCAATGGTACGGAAAAAGTAAGCATACAGATTGGATTGTAAAACGTGGTCTTAGGACTTTATTGAAAGAGGGCAATCCACAGGCCTTGAAAATATTTGGCTATAGTAACGCTAAAAATATAAATGTGAAGGACCTTTCATTAACAACTAGAAAAGTAAAAATAGGATCTAATTTAGAATTTACGTTTTCTATGGAAGTGCTCAGATCATCTCGAATAAGAATTGAATACAAAGTTCATTATCTAAAAAGTAATGGGAGTCATAATACAAAAGTTTTTAAAATAGCTGAAGGTGATTATGATAAAGAAGAGATTCTCTTTAATAAGAAACAAAGTTTTAAAGAAATGACCACTCGTAAGCACTATAAAGGCGAACATTTTTTAACTATAGTAATTAATGGGGTTGAGAAAGATACAGTTAGGTTTGATGTTATATGAGTTGGTTTGTTTATATTATAGAAACAACTTCTGGAAAGTTCTATACAGGTATCACTACAGATGTTGAAAGAAGGTTTAATGAGCACTGTTCAAGTAAGAAAGGTGCAAAGTTCTTTAGATCAAATACTCCTAAAAAAATTATCTACCTCGAAGAGCATGAAAACAGGTCCCTTGCTTCAAAAAGAGAGTGGGAGATAAAACAGATGTCTAAAGCTAAAAAAATTGAGCTGGTTCACTCATCAATTGGGCCATCGTAAATTTCTATTTCTTCATCTTCTTTCCAAGGGCTTTGAAGCTCTGAAGGAACACTAGGGTCTACTTTTTTACTATAATCGTACGGGCAATGAACACAACCACTCTGACAACAATGGCCTCTTTTAGTATGGTATATTTCTGTAAAGACCATCAGGCCTTCTTCATTTAGGTAGTAGTCTACGTTTTCAGTCAGTTTATCGTTCATGGAAATATATTATCCTGCAGTTCTTTTTGAGTAAAGTGAACAAAAAAGCCTCCGATTCCGGAGGCTTAAACGCGTGTGTATAGAATAAATCTATAAGAATGAAGTGCTGATATCCATTATTCAGGACGACATCCTTTCAAAGTTGGAGAGTTTTATCATTTGAGATTTTTGTAGGCAAGAAAAAAAGTTTAGAATATCCTATACCTTAGGTAAGAAAATTCTGCCAAAGATTACTTATTTAGAAAGATTTTATAAAATCAATATATTAGATAAATTTAAATATAGAGGGACTCATGGAACATGTATGGTTTAAGCATTATCAAGAAGGTGTAGCACATAGCATTGATACATCAATTTACAATTCTATTCCTGAGATCTTAGAGGATTCTTTCTCGAAGTTTCCGAATAATCCTGCCTTTCATTGTATGGGTAAAACGTTAACTTATTCTGAGATAGATTTACAAAGTAGAAAGTTTGCTTCTTACCTTCAGAACGATTTAAATTTATCTAAAGGAGATAGAGTCGCAATAATGATGCCTAATATTCTCCAATATCCTATAGCTCTTTTTGGGGCCTTAAGAGCTGGAATGGTAGCAGTTAATGTTAATCCTCTCTATACAGGTAGAGAGTTGGAGCATCAACTTAATGACTCTGGTGCAAAGACAATTGTTATTTTTGAAAACTCTGCACATGTACTTGAAAGTGTTATTTCAAATACTGGTGTTGAAAATGTTCTTACTACTAAAATTGGGGACATGTTAGATTTTCCAAAATCGATGATAGTAAACTTTGTTATAAAGAATATTAAAAAAATGGTTCCAGCTTGGAATATTAATGGAACAAAAGATTTTCTAGAGTGTGTAAAGTCGGGGGATGAAACAAAGTTTATTCGTCCAGATATAAGTAGAGAAGATACTGCGTTTCTTCAATACACAGGTGGGACAACTGGAGTATCAAAAGGTGCAGAACTTATTCATAATAATATCATTGCCAATTTAATGCAGGCTAAAGCTTGGATATCTCCAGTTACTGAAGATGGAAAAGAAATTATTATCACTCCTCTTCCTCTTTATCATATCTTTAGTTTAACAGCTAATTGCTTTACGTTCTCTACTGTAGGAGCTCTTAATGTATTGATTACAAATCCTAGAGATATGAAGGGATTTGTTAAAGAATTAAATAAATGGAAGTTCACAGCAATTACTGGAGTGAATACTCTTTTTAATGGTCTTTTAAATTCTCCAGGTTTTGCAGATGTTGATTTCTCTTCACTCAAGCTAACTCTTGGTGGAGGAATGGCCGTACAAAAAGCAGTAGCAGATAAGTGGGAAAATGTAACAGGTGTACCTTTAATTGAAGCATACGGATTAACTGAAACTTCTCCGGCAGCTTGTATCAATCCACTAGACTTAAAAAGTTATAACGGAGCAATCGGTTTACCTGTTTCTTCAACTGAAGTTGTAATTAAAGACGATGATGGAAAAACTCTACCTGTAGGGGAGATTGGTGAGATTTGTATTAAAGGACCTCAGGTTATGAAAGGTTATTGGAATAGACCTGAGGAGACGAAGAACGTAATGACTGATGATGGTTTCTTTAAGTCTGGTGATATCGGCGTTATGAATGAAGAAGGGTTCTTTAAAATTGTAGATAGAAAAAAAGATATGATTCTTGTTTCTGGTTTTAATGTTTATCCAAATGAAATTGAGGATGTAATCTGTTCAAATGAAAAAGTATTTGAATGTGCAGCTGTAGGAGCTCCTGATGAAAAGTCTGGTGAAGTAGTAAAGCTCTTTGTTGTTAAAAAAGATGAATCACTTACAGTTGATGAATTAAAAAAATTCTGTAAAGAGAATCTCACCGGCTATAAAGTTCCAAAAATATATGAATTTAGGGATGAATTACCTAAATCAAATGTTGGAAAAATCCTTCGAAAAGATCTTAGAGATTCATAAATAAATTAGGGCCATTTTGCGGCCCTTTTTTTATCTCTACAATTATCAGTGTAAGTAAATGACTTAAGTTGTTAATATTTCTTGATGCGTCGCTGTAAGTTTTTAAACTTATGTTAAATACTTAAAAATCTATTTTATTTCTTCTTAATTTATGGATATGAGTTCCTTAATAAATTATCTATTTAGGGGAAATTGAATGAAGAACTTTTTTATAGGATGTTTTGTATTAACTGCATTCATATATATTGATTCAGGTAATACAAACGCTAGAGAATGCCAAAGAGGTAAGCAGTGTACATCAAGAAATACTCGTAATAATAGAGATACTGTTAGACCTCAAAGAAATAACTCTAACACTACAGTAAGTAGAAATAGAGGAACTACTAGAAATAATACTACAGTAAGCAGAAATAGAGGAACTACTAGAAATAACACTACAGTAAATAGAAATAGAAATAGAAATACTGTAAGAAATAACACTAGAGTAAGTACAGCTAGAAGAACTTCTGCTTATAGAGATTATGGACATCGCCCAAATTGGAATAGGTCTAACTCTAGATACGTAAGACATAATCACTCATCATACCGCTACAATAGATCTCATCACAGTAGATACAATAATAGAAGAAGTTACTTTAGATCAGTTCCATACAGAAGTATTTACTGGAATAGATGGCTAAGAGTTAGAGTTACTTGGAATGATGGATACTATTGGAATAATAACTATCCATGGTACAACTACAATGGTTATAGCCACAGATATAGTCACGTTGATATGTGTAACTATGAACTTGTTGATGGATGGAATAATACAGTAGAGAGAACTTACTACAATAATACATGTTCAACTGGTTATGACCTTTGTGCTAGTCAAAGAGATCAAATGAATAGCTGGTCAAGTGATTATAGATATTTCTGTTCTGAGAGACTAGATGGAAGCGTTGATGACTATGACTATGATTTAAATGACGATTTTTACTCTGATATCTACGATGACTCATATGATGGTTATGGAGATGATTGGGATCAAGACTTCAACGATAATTGGAACTAATTCACTACAGACTAGGCCCTTTTGTAGGGCCTTTTTTTGGTTTAAAAGTTACAATTCTTGCTCCATAATTTAGCTATTTCAATACCTTGAAGTGTTAAAAATCTAACATGTCTAAAATTTATACAACTATATAAAAAATAACATATTGAAATCACTCAGGTCTGTCTCTGAGCTGTTGGCCCTTAGTTTGCAACTATATACATATATATATCTAAGGGGACTTATATGAAGAGATTTATCTCTGCAATTTTAATTTACCTAATTTCTTTTCAATTAGCTTTCGCTGAGACGATTCTACGTGTTCCAGCTTCTGAGAGTTATACATATATATACTCTAGTGAAGAGCTATTAAATGAAATCAATGAGTTTAAAGATTCAATTAAAGGTAAAGATTTAAAGGCGACTTGTTCTACTGAAGAAGTTGATGTTCTTGAAGATGCAGTAAGTGAAGACGAAGAAGTAGAAGAAGATTTTTTTGGATTTGATGAAGAAGAAGTAATTGCTTACGACGAAAACACACTAAGTAACTGGGAAAAAATAGTAAAAGGTATAAATGAAGTATCTTGTGGACAGTACCTATATACTTTTGATGAAAATCTAGCAAAAGAAGAAGCGCAAAGATGTGTACCACAAAGAGTTAAAGGACATATTGAAAAGTTTGCTGAGAAAGTAATGAAGCTTGAAGAAGAAGATAGAGAGAGTGAGATACCTTCTCTTGGAGCAAATGATGAACTTTTAACTTCTTTAAATAAGAAAGCAACTTTAATAAAAACAGAACTAAATAAGTACCTATATGACGAAAATATTGATGAAGAAATTAGAAGAAACTTATTAGTAAACTATCTTGGAGGAGTTTTACTTCCAATGAGAGACCTTGTTGTTTCTAAAAGATCATATGTTGAGGAAGAATATGACGGTAAACTTTTTTATGAATCATTATTAACTGATTTTCCAACAGATTTATTTGAAGAAGATGAAATTGATCAAAGAAAATTAATCACTTTAGGTCCAAATGAGCAAACAGATCCTTACCACTTATCAATTTTAGATGAGACATGGGGAAAGTCTAGATTAGTATTTAATGAAAATGAGATCCTTTCAAGAGATGTATTAACTCTTGTTAAGACTCCTACAAAGAGAAATTATGTAAGAGCTCTTAAGTGGTTTACTCTTCATATGATGATGTCTCAGATATATGTTTACCAGGCGATGTTAGGTGATGAAGAAGCTGTAGACGTTCCAAAGTCATGTCAGTCTCACTTCAACGGAAGCCTTCCTGAGAAATTTAAGTTTAACTTTTCTGAAGGACAGGGAGATACTTATCTTCAAAATATAATGTCAGGGCATGGGTTAACGTTTAGCCTTAATAACTATCAGTATCTTGAATACTTTATGGATAATGCTGATAAAGATCCTACTAAAATGGGATACTCTGGATTACTTCCTTTTGAAGAGTATAAGAGTGCTTTAAGAAACTCAAGAGACGGAAGTCACTTTACAAAGTCTGATATTGACGATGTTTCTCACTATACAACTGTAGTACAGATGAAGTTACAAGAAGCAATGAGTGTTTTTAAAGGAAAAATGAACTCGAGCTATAATAGAAGAACAGGAAAGCATTCTGCAGCAAGAACTTACACATATGCTATTGGTACAGAGTTTCAGAAGTTTTTCGAGAAACCATCAGCAGATAAATTATATGAAACAAAACTAGAAGATGGAACACTAACTTCTATCAATACACAAAGACAAAACTTATCATTATTTCTTGCAGAGTTAATGCAAAGAAAAGGTGCAACTCACTATACTGATATTATGTCTGAAAGACTTATTCAAAAGCTTAATAAGAATAAATCTAAAATTAAATTCCCATCTTTATACGGTTCAGCTGTATGGAGAAATTGGGCCCTTAACAAAATTGCATTCTTTTTAGAGTCAAAGAGAGAAGTTTCAAAAACTGATGTTGCCTATAAAGACGCTCAATTAGCATGTCACTATGTAGGGAAAGGTGCAGATTTTTGTAAGGATGGAATGGGGAAACATATAGTTGCTCAAATGGCAGATTACTTAAAAGAATTTGTTACAACTTCAGACTTTGTTCCTTTAAGAAGATTAGAAGAAATGAAAATAGAAGAAAACTACCCAGTATTTGGATATATTTGGAATATCAATACAAATAGAGGAAGTTCAGACTTCTCATTTAGTGATATGACTGAGTATGACTTTTTAACAGGTCAAATGCAGGCATTAAACCCATGGGCATCTGTAAGACTAAGTTACCTAATCGCTCTAGATGAATTAGAGCATGTAGAAGAGGGGATTACTCCAAAGTTTATACAAACAAGAAGAGGAAAGCGTGTTTCAAGTGAAACAAAGACACAAAGAGAAAATGTAAAGATTCATATTGAAATGCTTAAGAAAGCAGCGAAGAAATTAAATATTGATAAAGTATTAGTTCCTAGTTATGCAAATAATATCCTATCTGAAGATGAAAAGGATGCGTTTTGGAATGATATAGCAGAAAGAGTAAATGAAGAAAATTCTAATATCTTTCAAACTGAGCTAGATGGTAAGAGTTATTACTCAAGACTTGAAGATCTTTCTTATGAAACACTTTTAACGAGAGAAAATGTAGAAAGATATGAATCTAAATCTCGTACTAATATTTCAAGCCAAGCATGGGATGAAATTGATGATCTTTTAGAAAGTGATGAAGGACAAATTGGGCAATTCTTTTTAAATCTTTATAATAATAAAGGAAATGTTGACCAACAAATCGCAATGTTTGAAGAATTCTCTCAAGAGAATGGAATCGATAATAAATTCTCTGCAAAGATGAACTTTCTTTCTTTGGATAATGGTATTAAATCTCCAATCTTTAAAGATCTAATTAAAGAAGCAGCTCATGTAAGAAAGTTGAAAGTTCTAAATAACTTAAATGAATTCTGTAATATGAATGCAGATACTCATGAAGATATGAAAACACTTTTCTATGCAACTTCAAAGGCACAGAATCAATTAAATCAACTTGCAGGTCTACCTGGTGTACCTGAAAATGTATTAGATAAGATTAACTCAATGTCAGATGCTGAGTGGACTGATATGTGGTTAGGATTAGGAGCTGGTTTTTTAGGGATTGGAGCAATCCTAATAGGTGCAGCTTGTACTGGTGTTACTGGTGGTTTATGTGCTCCTCTAGGGATTGCAATGATTGCAGCAGGTACTTCTGCTCTTACAATGCAATCGAGCCTTATCTATAGAGAAGTTAGTAGAAAATCGGAAGCTGATGCAAATGAAGAAAAGATAAAGAAAATGGAAGACATGGGGTTTGCAACCTCTGGAAGCTCTGATGAAGTATCTAGAACTTGGGGATGGGCAATATTTGAAGCTGTATCTTTAATCCCAATGGTAGGAGTTATTGGAAGAGCTGTTAAAGTTGGTTCAAAAATGACTTATGTTTCTGCGAGAACAATGCTTAGAAATACAGGAAAAATTGGATTTAAGAAGGCCTGGAATATGGCAGGAGTTGCAGGTAAGACTGCAGCAACTGAAGCAGACGTAAGTTTTGCTAGATACGTACTTGGTTTTAAATCTCTACAAGATGACCTTGCTAAAGCTTTAGGGAAGAATACTGATGAAGCATCAAAAGCTGTAGAAAGTATTTCTAAAGAATTAGTAAGAAACGGTGCCTCTGAAGAAGCCGTTAAGAATGCTATGAGTGAAATGGAAAATGTGAAGCACCTTTACAGAAGAGGGAAGATCACAATGAACCAAATGACTAAAAAATTAGGTGAGATTTTATCTCCATTTAAAAACAACGCTAAACTTTCTGGTGACGAAATCTTTGAATACTCAAGTAATGTAGTGGTTAGAGAAACTCCTGAGATGATCAATAAGAAAACTGCTGAAGTTGTTGCTGATTACTTTGGACATAACCCTAAGGTTCTACAAAGATTATTAGAATCATATAAAGGTAAGTGGTTTAGCTCTCATGATAAATTAGTTCATGCAAGAGCTGTGATGAATAAAGCAAATAAAGGTGAATACCTTTGGGGAACTAATTGGATTAAGAAGTTTCGTTTTGAGCAACTAGCTAAGAACGGTAAGAAAATAAATAATATGATTAATGGTTTAGATCAAGTAGCTAAAAATGGTGATGATCTTACAGAGTACCTTGTTAAGAATATGGAAGATCTTTCTGATATCTTTGTTAAGATTCCAGTTAGAAAGAGAGAGATTCCTTATATGGTTCTTTTAGAGGGTGGACCTCATACTGGAGGAGTATTAAAGAATACTTCATCTGCTTTTGTTAATAGAGTATCAGGAGCTGTATATGATCTTGCTGACGGATTAATTATGAAGAAGTTTCTAAATGCAAGAGTAAGACTTGTTTATGAGTCTACAAAAGCATCAGCAAGAGAGACTTTTGGACTTTCAAAGCAAGTTGCAGCAGAGACTACTTTTGAGGCATTAAAGGCATTTGATAAGACTGTAGATGAGGCTATCTTATCTGCTTCAACAGAGAAGTCTAAGAAGATTTCAAAGGAAATGGATGCATTTCAAGAAGCTGTAGCAAAAAGAGTTCATGAATTTGCTTCTCAGAAAATTTCATCAGGGAACGTTAGTAAGTTTATAGGTACCCTTGGAAAAGATAAGCAAGCATCTTTTAAAGAATTTGTAGAGATGTCACCAACTTCTATAAAAAAGTTATTGTTTAAAGCTGAAGGACCAAGAGAAGAAGCTCTTGCTCAAGTTATTTGGTCATCGGCTCCAATTGATAATATTTTCGAAATGAAGAACCTTGGTGATATGGCCTATAAGGTTGTAAGAGAATTATCAGAGTACAATACTGCTGGTGAATTTGATAAATTCGTTAATGCTTTAAAAGTATTAATTATAAGTAGAGATCCAGGTGTTGTTGATTTTATGTAATTAGTGATTGAGAAGCTCTGACTGAGCTTCTCATTTAAGTCGTTATTTATCTAAAGAAACAACTCTTTTTCTTTAAAAACTCAAGTTGGTCATTCATATATTCATCATCACCAGCTCTCTTCTTTAGAGCTGAGTAGAATGCTTCTTGTTTATTTGTTTGTCCATCAGCATTTGCATTTGCTTCTTTAATAATTTTAGTCCAACCTTCAACTGTTTCATCATCCATATCTTCACTAAATAGTTTCCAAAATGTATGTGGATTTCTAGAGTCAATTAAGTTCGTTACTCCATTCTGGTCAGTACTAAACTCTCTTACTGCTTCTATTAGGGCCTTTTGCTTCTTAGTACCAGCTTCCGCTAGTCCTAGGAATAGTCCAAGTGATTTCTCTTCTTCAGGCTTTAACATCGATGGACTTACTCTTGATAGATCTCCAAAGTTAAACTTAGCCATTTTTGTATTGATATAATTTGTTAATTGTCTTGGTTGCTTTGGAAGAGTTTGGTCTAAAACCTTCTTCGCTGTAGTGTTATTAATTTCTTCTAATGTAAACTTAAAACCATTCTTACTAAGCACATCACTCACGCACTGAGCACATGCCAGCATAGTTGAACCTGTGCTTCCATGTCTGTTTGCTAGAAAGATAAGACTATTAATAGCATTAACTACGTCTTGTTTTTTTATTTTATCTTCAGGTTTATCAAGTAGAGCCAAGAGTGACTTTTTAATTTTCAAATCTTGTGAAGTTCCAGAGAGACCATTTAGTATCTCTTTCAGTTCCGCTTTAGTTGGAGTTTTTCCTGAGAAGTTTAGGGCCTGAAGTGAGTTTGATACATATCTCTTCACTCTAGGGATCGCTATTGCATCAACACCATTCTTAGTTAATATCTCTGCAACTCCAGAATCAAATATAAGGTAATCTATAAGCTTTCCACCTGCAGCGTGAGCAGTATTAAGAGAAAGTATTAATAAGATAATTGAAATTTTCTTTAGGAGCATATCCTCTGACCTCGTAATTGGTTTATTTATTCAAAAGCATTCTAAAATCATATCGGTACGATACAGTATTATCTTTAGGAAAATTGATTGAGCTAAGTTCTTAATATCTTTTGGAAATGTAGGACAGCTTCAATAGGTAATCTATAAGAATTAGCTGAAATTGATGCTTAAGAAGTACTGCGCTCATTGGAGTAGAATCTAGGGAAATTGAGAGATATGTCATTTCAGGAGCTTACTTAAAACAGTAAAATATTAGTTCATAAATAATAAGTTTTTGATGGAAAGACTAATGAATTTCTAATAATTAATCTCGTAATATCAGTATGTTATAACTTTTTTATTTTTGCTAAAAAGTCAGCACTGATGTATCTTGTTGGTCCTTAGTTCTAAAGGAGCTTTTATGGGCAAGATAAATTACATTTTATGGCTATTTATTTTCTTCTCAGCAATGAGCCCAAGTTTTTCAAAAACTGTTGAAAGCGACCGTCTTGCTATAGCTGAACTGCAAGAGGAATGTTCAAATAATAAGAAATATTTAATCAATGGTGAATATGATGTTGAGTGTGGATCTTTGTTCCAGCACTATAATTCTAGTTCAGATAAACAATACTCACAATCAAGGGCCATTAAAAACGGTAAGGTTAGAATCGGTGGCTTTAATTTATGGCATCCAGGTTCATTAAATTCAGGTTATAAAGACTATGCATTGATTGCTCAGATTATTAACAAGTCTGATGTTGTTGGTGCTTTAGAGTTACTTCCACTAGTTAGTCTCGATGCTAAAAATAATAAAGAAGTTATCGATGCTATTTTCGAAGGTCCAGCTGAGCTAAGATCCCTAAAGAAAGATTTGAATAAAGCGAAAAAGAATGGTGATCTCGATAAAGTTCAAACTCTCAAGGCAAAGATTGCAGTAGTTTCAGATACAATAAATAAAGCTCCAACGTTATATAGGTCTCCGGGATATTTAAAAGTATTATCAGAGCTTAGAAAACTTGATAGCTCTTGGTCTCTTATTCTTAGTCCAAGGGGCGACTCTGCTAAACCTACTCATGTTAAAGAACTTACTGGTTTTTACTATAGAGCAAGGTTCATTAAACCTATTACAAACGAACATTGCCAAGATACTTATTCCCGTACTTCGGGGAAGAAGTATGCATGCTTTCCAAATTTAAGAAAGAGCTTTATGGGACGAGAGACGACTCATATTTTCTCTAGAAGGCCACTTCTTGCGAGCTTTAAAAGTGGACGATTTGATTTTTCTATTCTTGCTTCACATGTTGTTTTTACATCTCCTCATCCTGTTGAGGATAAAGAAGATATGGAAAATATTCTTAAACCTGCATTTGGAGTTTCTGACTATAAGGATCTAGGCGTAGGTTTAGACTCTACAAATTATGCTCGTTTTGCTGAAGCAAAAGTTATAATGGAGCTAATGGATAAGCTTAAAAATAAGTATAAAGAAAAAGATGTCATGTACGTTGGCGATATGAATTTAACAGCAGATAATCCGTTTTGGAGTAATCTTTTAAAAGAAACGGGTGATCACGAACTATTAATTGAAGTTGAAACAAGTCTTAGTTTAGCAAAGGAAAACTATAGAGGAATTCCTACAAACGCTATGGCGAGTAACTATGATCACTTTATAGTTCCAGAGAATAGCTTTCCTAATTGTAGAAAAGGAAATAATGATTTCGATACATCTAGACTAGAGTATTTAAACGGTGATGTTTATAAGTATATAAGTGACAATTATATTGTTCGTTCTAAGAGAATTAAAAGTCTGAACAAAAATAATGATCAAGTCTTTCCTGATGAATCCTTTTTAGGAGAAAGTTCTTTGACTTCATTTGATTATCAAATGACAAAAACTGGTCAAAGGCAAATGAATCGAAAAGTTAATGAACTAGAATCTTCTTTGAATAAAGTTTATACAATAAAAAGAGGTCAGATAGTAAAAGATGACTCAAAAATTGATCAGCGTTTAAACTACTATAAAGACAGAGTGTTCCTCTCTCAGCTTAGTAATAATACATTTTATCGTGTTTACAAAGAGATCATAAGTGATCATTACCCAATCTTTATGAACTGTTCTAATAAGTAATGATGTTAAAGATAGTTCTACTTATTCCATTTTTTTATATTTCTAATTTATTTGCGATGTGTGAATACCCACATAATCCACCAGCAGTATGCCTAGAGGGAGTTGTTAAGAAATCAACACCTATTGTTCATAAGAATTATAACTGCCTCATAGTTGTAAAAGTTAAGAAGATGTTGAGGCCTGCTGATACCTATATATTCAATTCAAATCTTGATCGTGTAGACTTTAAAAAATCAAAAGCAATCTTAGAAAAAGAGGTAAAACTTTATTCTAAGACGAGTTGTAAATTGAAAAACATCAAAACAGTTGCTGAGTACAACTGTAATGATAGAAATGCAGATATTCCTGATATGGCCTTATTAGATAGTGGTATGATTAAGGTAAAGGTTCGCGATCCTTGGACAGAGAAAAATCCACTGATCGATTGCCAGTCACTTCTCTCCAAGTAGGAATATTTGAGTAGTCGATATTTATATTATCAAGTAGCCCTTTTAATTCTTTTGTAAGTGGTGACTCTATATCAACTTTTAAAAAATCTAAATCTATTTTCAATCTATAAGAGTGTAGAAAGATTCTATGGAAGTTATGTGTTTCTCTGTAATAATTATTTATTTTACCCTTACCGTGTTTAGTATCACCAATAAGATGATGACTAGACCTTGAAAAGTGTCGTCTTATTTGATGAGTTCTTCCTGTTTCAATTGTTATTTGCATTAGAGTAGCTCTTTCACTTGTAGTGAGTGGGCGATACTTTGTTAAGGCCTCTTGCTTAACTTTCTTGTCATTGGTGAGAGAGAAGTTGAATATTCCTTCTTCTTCTATTTCTCCAAAGGCTAAGGCTAAGTACTCTTTATGAACCTTTGTTTTATCATGCCAGTGCTCTTGGACACGCTTTACAATATCCCCATTTAGGCCAAACATGATAGCTCCCGATACTGGTCTATCTAATCGATGTATTGGGTTTACTCTTTGTCCTATTTGGTCTCGAACTCTTCTCATCAAGTTGTCTCTTTCATTAGTTTCTTTCCAGTATGGATGAACTAAAAGACCTGAAGGTTTTGTTACAATAACAACTTCTTCATTTTGAAAGAGGATTTCTATAGGTTCTGGAGGAGTAATTTCTGTTTCTTCTTCAATCATTAGTGAAACTTATCCTAACTTTAAGTTATTGTGAAGTTAAATTGCACTGCGCATACCCTCCTAATGCAGATAGTGATTAACGAATCAATGCTCTTTATGTGATAATAAGATCTTAAAATATTGGAGAAATTTAATGAGAGATTATATATCAGTTTTTATAAATGGAGAGCCTCGACGTATTTCAGGTAAAGAGGCATTCATGACCTTATCAGACTACCTAAGATATGAAAGAGGATTAGTTGGAACTAAGGTTGTTTGTTCTGAAGGTGATTGTGGGGCCTGTACTGTTATTATTGGAAATTCTCATAAGCTAAAGAATGGCGACTTCGATTACGTACCTGTGAACTCTTGTATCTCATTTATGCATATTCTTGATGGTTGTCATATTATAACTGTTGAAGGGCTCAAAAACGATGAAGAACTTTCTGAGGTTCAAGATTCAATGGTTCGTAACCATGGAGCGCAATGCGGATTTTGTACTCCAGGATTTGTATGTGCAATGAATGCGGGTATTGAATCAAGTTTAAGAGATGGCAAAGAAATGAATGAGCAAAAGATGAAGAACTCCTTAACTGGAAATCTTTGTCGCTGTACTGGATATAAATCTATCATTGAAGCAGGACTAGATATAGATTTAAAGAAGTTTGAACCACTTTCAAAAAAGTATGACTCTAAGACTATACTTAAGACTTTGACCAAGGATATTTCTGTTGATGCATATGTAAAAACTGAATCGAATGAAGTATTCCTTCCGACTTCTTTAAAGAGTGCTGTTGAAACTCTAAAAGATAAAGATGTTACTCTTGTTTCAGGTGCTAGTGACCTTGGTGTTTTATATAATAAAAGAGGACTTGAGCCTGAATCTATCTTAGGTCTTCATAATATTAAAGAAATGTCTGAAATAATAAAGAGTGATGATAGTGTATTTATAGGTGCTAGAGTAAATTTACACCAGATTGAAGAAGAATTAAGAGATGAGTTTTATGAATTCACTCACATGATTCATATTTTTGCTTCTCCTCAAATTAAGAATAGAGCAACTCTAATTGGAAATGTTGCCAACGCTTCACCAATTGGTGACTCAATACCTTTCCTTATGGTGGCCGGAGCTAGTGTTGTACTAATTGGTCCTAGTGGAGAAAGAGAAGTTGAAATTAATGACTTCTATTTAGGTTATAAAAAATTAGATATGAAGGCAGATGAGTTTATTAAAGGAATTAAAATTCCTCTCTTAAAAAGTGGTGAGAAAATCAAGCTTTATAAGACTAGTAATAGAAAAGATATGGATATTTCTATTGTTACTTTTGCATCGAAGTACATTATTGAAAATGATAAATTGAAAGATATATCAGTTGCTGTTGGTGGTGTAGGTCCAGTTGTTATGAGAGCAAGAAAGACTGAAAAAGAATTACAAGGACAACTATTCGATAAGGATGTCTTTGATAAAGCAGCTGCAACTCTAAAGTCTGAAGTGACACCTATTGATGACGTTAGAGGGAGTGCTAACTTTAGACGAATATTAAGTAAGAATTTGTTGTTAAAGTTTTATGCAGAAGAAAAGTTAAATATTTCAAGAGGGAGAAACTAATGAGTGTTGGTAAGAATGTTCCTCATGATTCAGCTGTAACGCATGTAAGTGGCGAGTCTGTATTTATTGATGATCGTCCATTTTTAAAAAATGAAATGGTTTGTGGCTTTTTAGGCGCACCTGTTGCTCACGGTATACTTAAATCTATAAAAATTGAAAAGGCCCTGGGGATTCCAGGCATATTAGGTATTTACACACATAAGGATTTAGCAAGTAATAGGTGGGGAGCGATTGTTAAAGAGCAACCAATCTTAGTAGACAGTCTAATCTCTTATGAGTATGAGCCCGTTTGTGTGATTGCTGCTGAAAACTATAAGGCCATCGAGAAAGCTAAAAAGTTAATTGAATTAGAAATCGAAGAGATAGAACCTATTCTTTGTATTCAAAAATCAATTGATAATGAAGACTTCTTAACTGCTGAAAAGAAAATAGCTCGTGGAAATCTAGAAGAAGCTTTTAATTCTGCACCTCATACACTTGAAGGTGTTTTTGAAAATGGTGGGCAAGAGCATTTCTATTTAGAAAGTCATGCCTGTGCAGCAATCCCATTAGAAAATAATCAAATAGAAATTCACTCTTCTTCTCAACATCCTTCTGAGACTCAGCATGTTGTTGCTCAGTCGTTAGGACTTAGCTATCACCAGGTTGTTTGTGTCGTTAAAAGAATGGGAGGAGGCTTTGGAGGTAAAGAGTCTCAAGCTGCTCCTTTTGCTTCTCTTGTTGGACTGTGTGCTAGAAAATTGAAACGACCTGCTAGAATGATTATCAATAAAGATGATGATATGAAAGTTACTGGTAAGAGACATCCATTTAAAAACTTTTGGAAGGTCGCTTTTGATAATGAAGGTAAAATCTTAGGTTATAAGATTAAGCTCTTTTCAAATGGTGGAGCATACACAGATCTTTCAGAGTCAATTCTAGAAAGAGCAATGCTTCATAGTGATGGTTGTTACTATATCCCTAATGTTGAAATTCTTGGAAGAGTATGTAAAACAAATATTCATTCCAATACTGCTTTTAGAGGATTTGGTGGTCCTCAAGGTAATGCTACAATTGAGAGTGTTATTGAAGAGATTGCTCATTTTTTGAAAAAAGATTCATTTAAAATTAGAGAAATGAATATCTATCAAGGTGATAATTTACATACACCTTATGGTCAGTTAGTTGATCATAATACACTTCCTGAAATTATAGAAAAAATTAAAGTTAGCTCTGATTACGATAGAAGAAGAAAAGAAATCTCAGAATTCAATAAGGCCTCTCTGACGCATATTAAAGGCCTTGCCATTACAGGAACAAAGTTTGGAATTGCTTTTACTGCTAGATTTTTAAATCAAGCCAATGCTTTAGTTAATATGCATTTAGATGGAACGATTCAAGTTTCGACAGGTGCTACTGAAATGGGGCAAGGGGTAAATACAAAGATCCAACAGATTGCAGCAGGAGCATTTGGAATTCCAGTTACTCAAGTACAGGTAATGCCAACTTCAACTGAGAAGAACCATAATACTTCTCCTACAGCGGCTTCTAGTGGTTCCGACCTAAATGGTATGGCGACACTAATTGCATGCAATAAGATTAAGCAAAGGTTGACTTCAGTATTTAATACGCACTTCAAGGGGAATTTAACTCCTTCAGATGAAATCGAAGTTGATAGCAGTGAAGACTTGAGCCATATCGCATTTGAAGACTCTGTAGTTAGAGATACAAAAAATGGAGATTCTATTTCATTAAAAGAATTAATATCTATTGCTTACTTGAATAGAGTTTCAATGGGTGATTATGCATTTTATAAAACTCCAGGACTGGGATTTGATAAAGCTGTAGGTCAAGGTCAGGCATTCAATTACTACACTAATGGTATGGCCGTAAGTGAAGTGTTAATTGATAAATTTACTGGAGAAACAAAAGTTTTAAGATCAGATATCTTAATGGACCTTGGTCGATCTATTAATCCTGGTATTGATATGGGCCAAGTTTCAGGTGCATTTGTTCAAGGGATGGGATGGGTTACTGCTGAAAATTTAGTTTACAGTGATAAGGGTGTATTACTTTCTCATTCTCCAACTACCTATAAAATTCCAAGTATTCAGGATACTCCTAGAGAGTTTAATATTGAATTGCTAGAGAATAATACTAATGATGTTTGTGTACACAGATCTAAAGCCGTTGGGGAGCCACCATTTTTACTCGGGAACTCTGTTTGGAATGCAATTAAAGATGCAATTTACTTTGCTAAACCTGAGAATGCATCAAAGTTAAAGCTGCCGGCTACTTGTGAAGAAATAGTGACGTTGTTAGATGAATAAGATTACACAAGAGATTTCAAGGCTTGATAGAGAAGGGGCATGTTTTTGTGTTGCAACTCTGGTTGATACAAAAGGAAGTGCTCCTCAAGATCAAGGAGCAAAGATTATCGTTTTCCCTGACGGTAAATTTGAAGGAACAATTGGCGGTGGAAAACTTGAAAATTTCACTATTAAGCGATCCTTAGAGCTCCTATCTTTGGATGAGGTTAACAATTTTGAATTTTGTTCTGTTAATTTACAAAAAGATATAGGGATGACCTGTGGTGGAGTGGCATCTATTTACTTCGAAGTTTTTAATAGAAGTCCATGGAATATAACTGTATTTGGTGCAGGACATATCTCTCAGAGTTTATGTCGATTCTTAAATAAGCTAAATTGTAATTTAACTATCGTAGATAATAGAAAAGAATGGATAGAGCGCTTCGATGATCTTGATGGGGTAAAAGTTATACATTTAGAAAATATGCCTGATCATGTTGAGAACATTCCTAAAAACAGTTTTGTAGTACTTATGACTATGGGCCATAGCAAAGATGTGCCAATACTCAAAGAAATTCTATCTCGAAAGATTAAGTTTCCATATCTTGGAGTCATTGGTTCAATTGCTAAAAGAAATAGTATGGAAAAAGAATTAAAAGAGTTAGGGATACAGGAATTTGACTTTATTTGCCCTTTAGGAGCAGATATTGGAGATAATTCTCCTCCTGAAATTTCAATTAGTATCATTGCTCAACTCTTAGAGTATAAAGATAAATATTTTCAAACACAAAAGAGAAACTAGTCTCAGCTGTACGAAAGTATTCAATGACTACTTTTAAGCTTAATGATATTTAAAAACTTATGAGGCTTCTTGATAAGCTAACTTTCTCTGTAGAGCACATTTTGCGTAGTACCTTAACTTCTTTTTCTTGATTGGCTTACTCATAAAGAATACGTCTTCCCAAATAGACTTTTGACTGAAAAGTTTTGGCGTAAATGCCGTTAGAAAAATCATTGGTGTTTCTTTATTTTTGGATGAGCCCTGTCTTAAATATAGAGCAAACTCTTGTCCATTCATTACAGGCATTTTATAGTCACATATAATAAGATCATAATCTTCAATCTTGCAGTCTTCTATTGCTTGTACGGCATTTGAAACATAGTCAATTTCAAAAGTGTCAGACAGAAATGTATTTATTGTATTATAAATATCAATATCATCATCTATTAAAAGTAACTTTCTTAAAGAGTTATTCATACTAGATTCCTTTATTTCTTCTGTTTCTGTTTCTTCGAACGAATTAATTTTATGCTCTAGTTCATTAAATGTTGGTATATAACTTAAATCTAATTTTAACTTTTCAATGGAGCGTTGGAGAGTATCTGTAAACTCTAGTAATAAATCTAAGAAAGTCTCTGAGATAGAAGCTTCAGAATTTTTCTTAACTAGAAGTAAGTCCTCTAGCTTATGTGTGACTGATGCTATTGTATCAAATTCAGCGGCTTTTGAGTTCCCCTTTAAACTATGTGCTGCTCTAAAGACAGCATCTAAGTCTAATTGATTTATTCTGTCGAGGGTCAGTATGTCTAGTAGAGCCTCTAGGGTATCTTCTAACTCATTGATTGTTGATTTCTTTAATTCAATTTCAAACTCTTCCATAGTTTTTCTTGTCGGCTAATTTTATTTATAAACTTAGACAAATTGTAAAAAAATATTAAATAATTATTACTCATTATTATGCTGTTGATTTTATTGAGATCGCCAATTCTTCTGGTCACAGACCTTTAAATATTTGTATTAATATTATGCCTAAATCTTAATGCTTGTTCCTTAAATCAATAGTTTGAAAGTTTTAATTTCAACTTCTCCTTAAATTCATAAGAAATCTTGTTATTTGACCTACAATAAAACTCACATACTAAAACTGTACGTTGGATGAAAATATGAAATTATTGAAATTGAATTTGATACTTTTTTCGTTACTCCTTGTTCCTACTGTAGGTGCGAAGAGTTCTAAAAAGAGACATGACTCTACAGAAAAAATTTCTTTATCTGTTAGTTATAAAAATCCAACAAATGAACTTTCTCTACATGGGCAAGTTCAACTACCTCGTTATGTTAGAATGAAGAACTCCAAAGGTAGTCTAGGAAAGTATGAAGTATACGTTGATATTGATAATAGTATTTCGTGTCTTTACTCCCCAAAAAAGAAGCCTTTAGGCCAATTGCTAACTGGTGATTATAAGTTTTACTTTGATCACTGTGATGATGGTCAGAAGAATAGCTCCGTTAGATCTGTTGATAATTTATTAGGATTAAGAATTGAGGGAAAAACTCTATTTGGTTCAAGGAATTTTGTAGTGACGGCAAATTTCTTAGTTAAGGAAGCTGTTAGTGAAGTTCAAGGAATTGAGTTTGAAGGTATCAATCCAGTTCTCGGTCAAGTTCTTCAGTTTGATGGAGATCTTTGGGTTCCAACAGATATTCCTGAAGGTATTGATGGAGAGAAGGGTGATACAGGACCACAGGGTCCTCAAGGTATTGCTGGTGAAAAAGGTGAGACTGGAGAGCAAGGCCCTCAAGGGGAAAAAGGTGACATAGGTCCGCAAGGGCCTCAAGGTGTTGCTGGAGTAAAGGGGGATACTGGAGCTCAGGGTCCTCAAGGTGAAAAAGGCGATACGGGACCGCAAGGTCCACAAGGTGTTGCGGGAGAAAAAGGTGATACAGGTCCGCAAGGTCCACAAGGTATAGCCGGAGTAAATGGTGCTCAAGGAGAGAAAGGTGATACTGGAGAGCAAGGTCCTCAGGGTGAAAAAGGTGACATAGGTCCGCAAGGGCCACAAGGTGTAGCAGGAGTAAAAGGTGATACAGGAGCTCAGGGTCCACAAGGTGAAAAAGGCGATACAGGACTACAGGGACCACAAGGTATTGCCGGAGCAAAAGGTGAAACTGGTCCACAAGGGCCTCAAGGTGAAAAAGGTGAAGATGCTAACGTTGATCTTTCTGCTGGTGTAGGAATTCTTGGTAGTATTGATAACGGCGTTGGTGAAATAAGTGTAGATGTTGGTACAACTGCAGGAAAGATAGTGCAAGTTGGTATTGACGGAAAAATAGCTACTTCATTAATTCCTGAAACTGGTGTTGAAAGAAAGATTGCTTATATAAAAGATATAAAAGCAAGTGGAACACATGGTGGAGACTGTATTGCCGGAAGTTACCTTACTAGAGATTTAAATACAATTGAGGGTGATAGCTCATTTGCTTCTCTTTCTGGGAACCAATTATTCTTATCTCCTGGAACTTATCATATAGAAGGTGTGGCTCCTGGATATTTTGACAATATTCATAAAGCAAAGTTTAAAAATATGACAACTGGAATAGATGCTCTGATTGGATCAACTCAAAGGTCGCATACTAGTTACGGTGGTGTTTCAAATTCTGACTTTATGGGTGTCATTACAATTACTGAGGCAAGTACTTTTGAAGTTCAGCATAGATGTACAACTACTAGAACTATTCTCGGATTTGGTGTTGCTGCCAGCTTTGGCGACAATGAGGTCTATACTCAAATTAAGATTGAGAAGGTTCAGTAATTTTATATTCTTGTCATTACTGAAGGCGGTACTATAATAAGTGTATGCGCAAATTAAAAATATTAGTCCTTTTAATTATATTGTCTCCAAAGTTACTCGCTGCCAACTTTGGAGATGGCAGTGATGGTGTTTGTAATCTAAATACTGCAATCAACACAGATACAAAAAATATTTATAATTGTTCATCAGCAATAATTTCTACAATATCTGTTTCAGGTTCGAAAAAGCTCATTATCAGATCATTAGGTCCAGTAACTATCTCTGGAGTTATTTCCCTCGATGGGGGAGATGGTGCAAATGGTGTTAACTCTGTAACTTCCTTAGCTGGAACTTCTGGCCCAGGAGGTTTTTCTGGAGGTGCTGGAACTCTTACAAGTGGTGATAGCGGAACTAGTGGTGGTAACAGTGGAGAAGGCATTGGTGGAACTGGTGCGACGTACTTTGCTACTGGTGATTCTGGTGGTGGAGGAGGAGGCGGTGCTAGGTTTGGAACAGCAATTCTTCCAACAGCAGGTGAAGATGGTACTGATGATCTTGGAGGTTCTGTCGCAGGAGGTAGTGCAGGAACTAGTAGCTATGCTCCAGAATCTAACTTTGAAGCTGAGCTCATTGGTGGTTCTGGTGGTGGAGCAGGTGGAAGTGGAGTCGTAGATCCTTCTGGTGACGTTCATTCTGGCGGTGCTGGTGGAGGTGGAGCTGGAGTTATTAGAATATCAACAAGAGAAGACCTAACCATTGAAGCTGCAGGAGGGATTTCTGCAAATGGTGGAGACGGGGGAGATGGTTCTGGTAATGTTTCTGGTGGAGGTGGAGCAGGCTCTGGAGGAGCTATATTTCTTGAAGCCGAAGGCGATATAAGAGTAAATGGAACAGTTTCAGCAATCGGTGGAGTTGGAGGAGATGGTACTTTCGCTAGTGATAACAATGGTGGAAATGGAGGAAGTGGTAGGATTCGTTATGATGATAATGATGGAGCTGTGACTGGAACAGGTTCAACTAATCCAACACCAGTTGTAAATACTATAGAAGTTACAGTTGATTCAGGGAACGCCCTAGCAAGCTATGACTCTTCTATTGCATGTGGATCATTAGGATTAAGTGAAAAAGAAAAGGCCAAACTTAGCTTGCTATTAATACTAAGTATGGCCTTAGTAGGTAATATTATATTTAAGAGAAGTCAGTATATTAGAAATTTTTAAATCACTATTATCAATAGCTGTTTTATAATTTTCATACCCAATTCCAAAGCTGAAGTATTTAGACTTTTTGAAATTCAAGTCAAATGTATTTTCTATTGATAACTTAGAAAATGAACCTATTGAGTAGCTTAGAGAAAGACTATTTCTATTTGTTTTAAAAACAGACCTATATATCAAAAAAAGTGGAATATTTATTGAAGTGTTATCTTTCTCTAGAACTTGATTTGATTGATTAAAATAGCTCTTGTAACTATTAAAAGTTAACCCTAGTCCTACTGAAAGTTTTTTCATAAAGAAGTACTGATATGAACTACTAAGCTCTAAAACACCATAGCTTAATCCATTGTATACTTCTCCTGAAAAACGCCTGCCTCTAAGATTTAATGAACCCTTCTTTAATAAATGATTTAATCCTAACTCAAAAGACGTGAAGATAGGGTCTTTAGCATTGACAGTATAGAGTGGGTAGCTTTGCTCCATTTTTGAATATAGTAGATCATAGCGAAAATAATAATGAGGCTTTTCTATAAAAGGAAGAGGAGGTGAGACTAATTGTTTTTTTAATTGAACTTGTCTCTTTTTAATATTCTTTTTTACTATTAATGGAGCAATTTTAAATTTACCTAATGAACTCGTACTTTCTCTTTCATATTTATTAATAGAAACTATTTTCCAAAAATAAACACCTTTAGATAGTGTAATGGAGAAGTTGTTTTTATTAATCGTCCTCATGAGATGAACTTTTTTGAAATCCTTATCTTTAGATACAAAAATCTGATACTTCTTAGCTTCTGGAGATTTACTCCATGAGAAAAATATACGCTTCTTACTTCCATTAAATAGTGTATTCTCTTTAGGCGCTTTTAATTGTGATTTAGTTATTTTGAATACTTTTTCTGGAAGTGTGAGTGTTAGTTCTGATAAATTAGAGAAAGAACTCTTTCTGTTCCAGTGATCTAAAGTATAAATTCTCCAGTAGTAAGTCCCTTCTTTAAAATTGATAAGCTCGTACTCATTTATTTTTAAATGTTCACTTACAATTAGACTTTTCATTTCTCTATCTTGATAAATTTCTAAGAAATATTCTTTTGTGTCAGGAACTTCATCCCAACGAATAATGGCCGATGTTGTGTCTTCACTTGCAGAGACAGATGGGATAATAATGTTGAGAACACTAGTAAATAAGTTTTTAAGTACCTTAAGAATACTATTAATTTTAAGTTCTATCTGAAGACTATCCTTAAGTTTTGGAGCCTGTGGTGGGGGAGTAGGACTTATTGTTACTTGTTGAGGTTCCCCGTAATATGGCTTCTTTCCTTGGATAATGATTTTTGTTCTCCAAAAATAAGTTCCGATATCAGGAATACTTGTTTTAATATAGTTTGTATTTACTTGTTTGGATATTGATGTATTTGTAAAACTACTGTCTTTTGAAAGTTCGAAAACATATTTGATCTTCTTTTCTCTTTTGGTTCTAATATCTTTCCATTTAAATTCTACTTTTTTACTAGGTTTGTTAATTACTAGTTTTGATCCGGCTTCTGGTATCGTATTTGACTTATATAGGTTAATATCTACAGAGAATGGCTTTGTATATATTGTATCCCTGCCAAGACTGTCTATAGAGCGTACTCGCCAAAAATATTTTCCAGGTCTTTTGAATTCTATTCGAATAATATTTTTCGTCACATTTTTACTGATAATCTTTTTTGTAAAGTTTACATTATTTGATAATTCAAAAAAATAGTTTGAAGTGTTATTTCTGCTCCATCTAAAAATAGCTTTTGATTTAGGAAAGACGATAACTTCATCTTTGTTGAGGGGAAGGATTAACTTAGGGGGGCTAGGTAATGCTGGTTGTTTTATTGTAAATAGTCTTTCTTTTGACCATTTAGATTTAGGGGAGTTGTAAGGCCTAACCTTCCATTTATACACACCTTCTTTTAAAGATTGGATTTTTATACTTTTACTTTTTATAACAGAACTTTGTCCATTTAAAGAGAGCTCAAACTCTGAGAAGTAGGGATCATCCCAACTAAAGTATACTATCGGAGACTTATCTTTATATATAATTACTTCTTTATGCTTAGGGGACTCTTGTTGTATTGATAGTGCTGGAATTACATTAAATGATTGAGCAATACTATTAAAATTCTCGTTTTTAATTCTCCAGTAGTACTTGCCTGGAATTAACTTTGTTATATATGATTTGGAGTTAACCTGTTTAGAGTGGAGTATTTTATTAAATGTGTACTGTTTTGAGATTTGTATTATTCCATTTGTGATTTTATCCCATTCAAAATTGATATTATTTTTTATCGCTGTTATGAAAATTTTATCTCCTTGTTTAGGAGAAATGAGATTTACGGAGGACTTATTAACAATTATTTTGCTGTTCACATCGGCCGTAATTATATGTCCTTTTTCCAAGCTCATTGACTTTGCATCTCGCTTAACCTCAACTTCACCCTCTAATATGGAAACAGATGAACTTTTACTACCTCTTGATATTTGAATTTTTGCATTCTTACTATTTAAATGAATTACTTCATTTCCTAAATTTAATTTAAAGTCCTTTGTAGAGCTATTTAGTTCTGCAACTATAAAGCCTTTCTCTACTTTAATCTCTTTGTTTTCAGTAAATTGTGAGAGCGATAATAAAGTATTTTCTGCGATATTTAACTTTGGACCGTTATTGATACTGATTTGAGCATCAGAGTTTTCGTGAGTATAAACTTTATCATTTTCGTCAAGCTTATCTCCACTGTGTGAATTTCCCCAAAATAGGCTGTCTCCCTTTCTGACTTTGACAGTATTAGTTTTGGATATTACTTCGGCAATCGAAATTTGCTCTGAAAGTCTTGAAACTATCTGATCAGAAACAAGAAAGTATGTACTTACGATAAAGCACAGAAAAGAAAATGGTATAAGATAGAAATCTAGCTTCTTATAATTCATTTCTTGTTAAGGAGGTTTTGCCCTCCTTTAATTTTTCATAACTTAGGTAGATAATCATAACTATAATTCTAATGCAGTGGGGCCAGTTTGAGTAGAAGGGTAGTTTTTCCTCTAAAGATGAAATTGATCATAATAATGGTTGGGCTTTTAATAAGCTCTATATCTTTTTATGCTATTTTTGCTCTTAACTTGTTTGAAAAAGATAAGTCAGCATATATCTACGGAAATAGTAATGAAGCTAATATTTCATTTAGTCAAAGCGCAATCAAATACTTAAATTCTTCATTCGAGCGACTACACATTTTAAGCTATATACCAAGTTCTCAGATAAAGGATGTTCTCTCTACTTACACAGATGTTTATCATTTAGAAATAAAATATGATTCAAATAAGATTGATACATTTTATAATCTAAATCAAATTGAAGGGAATGGAATTTCTAAAGAAGAATATAAGACAATTATCAGTAGCTTTAATATAGATACTATAAATGATTTTAAAATATTTGAAGACGAAATGGCTTCATTCCTTATTTTAAAATACACTAATCCTAAAAATGGTACAATTCTCTCCATCTCGCTTAGTACTAAAGAGTTAGATCGTATTCTTACCTCATTTTCTCAATATAAATCTAGTATATTAAATTTAGATGGATCATTGTTTTATAGTCATGAGAATCGTAGTAGCACATATATTTCAGACATAAATAAAAGTGAAATTGATGAAGCTACTATCGAAGTCGATATCACTAATCCAAAAATTTTATCTTATAAAATAGACCCAAAGTATAAGTTAATATTTACAACTGAAATATTAAAGAGTGAAGCATATAAAGTTAATGATTACTTAATAGGTAAGTCGAAAATATTTGGATTTGTTCTTCTCTCATTCTCCGTTTTTATAGCTTTACTTTTTTCAAGATCATTAACTAAGTCATTAGAGAAGCTTTATGATTTTACACTCTCTATATCGAAAGGGGATTTTGATCAGAAAGTCATTATAAAGTCTAGAGATGAAATAGGAGCCCTTGGTGACTCTATCAATTTTATGAGTGAAGAGATTGTACGATATATGAGCGAGATGAAAGAAAAAGCTCGACTTGAAAATGAAATAGAAACAGCTAGATATGTCCAATCTACTTACTTTCCTGATGAATACATTGATAAACAAGAATATTCAATATCTTCATTCTATAAACCAGCAAGTGAATGTGGTGGCGATTGGTGGGGATATATAGAGAATGATAAGCAATTGTGTATTGTTATAACTGATGCTACTGGGCACGGTGTACCGGCCGCGTTATTAACAGCTACAGCTCATTGTTGTATTGAAAATTTAAAACAAATAGAGAGTTCTAACCTTAAATCCCCAGCTGAAATATTAGAGTTTATGAATTCTTCTATACAGTGTTTAGAGGGGAAGATGCTTATGACGGCATTTTGTTGTGTTTTAGATAAAGAAAAGGGGAGTGTAACTTATTCAAATGCTTCTCATAATCCTCCTCTATATAGAGACGTCGTTTTTGATAAAGCTAAGAAGAATAACTTTAAACCTCTTCTTGGTAAGATTGGGCCTCGATTAGGTCATAAGAAAAATGGTAACTATGTCGACGAAAGTATTTCGTTAAGTGAAGTTGAGAGAATAATATTCTTTACTGATGGAATTTTAGAATCAAAAAATAGAGAAGATAAAGAGTATGGGCAAAGAAGGTTCTTGAAATCATTAAATAGGTTTGGTGAAGATGGAAATAATAATTTTAAAAATAATGTCGTAAAAGACGCCTTTGATTTTTATGGCGATTGCCCTATCGATGATGATGTTACTCTTGTCAGTGTCTCCATTAAAAGTGAGAGAGTTGAAAAAATGATAGAGTTAAATGATATAAACCTTGAGAATAAAATTAAAGAAAGAATAAGTTTTAGTTCTGATGTAATTATTAGAGATATTCCAATCGATAGAGATGGGATGTTTTATATTTCGAGTAAATCGGATCAAGAAAATATTGAAATATTAAAGAACAATCCAAAGATTAATCATCTTATTGGTAAAAACTCATTAGATTTAGTTGATGAGATAAGTTTAAATATTAAAAATTATAAAGAAAGTATGACTTTAGGTGAGTACTTAGATGAATATAGATTTCACAGCACAAATGTTAACTCCAAAGAGGACTTTAAAAAGATTAATAATCTTTTAGGGACTCTTGATGTTGATGGTTATTTTGAAAGCCCTATTGATTACTTGAAAATAATTAGTAATGAGCTTTTAACGAATGCAATATACCACTCCGGTGAAGGAAATGTTTTTAATGAACGTTCGTCGATGGAGAGAAAGAGTACTCCTGTGTTAACTGAAATGGAGTCTGTAGATTATTCCTTAGCTGTAGGAAGAGATCATATAGCAATATGTGTTACTGATTTTACAGGTAAGCTATCTCGAGACACTGTTATAAATAATCTTGAAAGAAGCTTTAGGGAACGAGAACACCAGAGTAAGAATGGTGGAGCAGGTCTTGGGTTATTTTTAGCTTTCTCATATGCAAATCAATTAATTGTTAGAAGAATCCCTGGAAAGTCTACTGAAGTGATTTGTCTAATCGAAAAAAGTAAAAGATTTAAAACATATAAAGAAAGAATAACGTCGTTTCACTATTTTGAAGAAAAGGAAGTTGTATGAGTGAAGGATTGAATATTAAGACAAGCCATGAAGATGATAACCTTGTTGTTACATTCTCAGGTTTGATTGATGAAGATTCAAGTTTTGAATCTATTGAAAATAAATTAAATGGTAATGTTATTTTTGATTTTGAAGAAGTATCCCTAATAAATTCTTGTGGAATTAGAGAGTGGGTAACATTTTTAGAATCTGTAGATAAGGGCACTATTCTAACTTATAGGAATTGTCGTCAAATAATCATTGAGCAAGTCAATATGGTACATGGATTCATCAGGGATGGAGCACGGATAGAGTCATTTTATGCTCCTTACTACTGTGAGGAATGTGACCAAGAACATAAAGTTCATCTGAATGTCGCAGATGTTAAAGATGGAAAGGCTCCTGAGATAAAATGTCCAAAATGTAAAACTGCAGACTTAGAATTTGATGCGATAGAAGAGCAATATTTTCAATTTATAAAATAGAGATAAATATATGAGTAAACAAAAGTATCTAGATAATCTATTCGAACCTATTCTTGTTATTAATAACAAGAATGAGATAATCTATTATAATCATTTCTTTTCAACATTTTCCGGTCTGTCGCCTCGTAAAATTAAAAAAATAGAAAATGTATCATCTTTATTGTCCTCTATTGATAATAAAATTTCTCTTGATCAACAAATTGATAAAGTGAGAAAGGACGGGGGAGTTTCAGTAAGTAAGGAAGGATTGATAAAGTTTCTAGAGTCTGAAGAGACTTTTAATTGTGTGCTGAAAGTAAATCAAGTTGATGAAGATGAAGTTCTTATTTGTTTTAATGACCTCTCAATAGAGAAGTCTATATATGATAAGTATAGAAAACAAGTAGAAGAACTTAAGGTATCATATAAGCAGCTTGTCTTGGCCGATAAGCTAAAAAGTATTGGTGAACTCTCTGCAGGTATTTCTCATGAGATCAGTAACCCTTTGACTATTGCTTCTGGTAATACTGAAATTTTAGAAATTCTCTTAGAGACTCAAGATGATTTAAACTCTAAAGAAGATATTCTTGAAGCAATTACTAATATCCAAAGCTCTCTCCTTAGAATTAATAAAATAACTTTAAATATGAAGAAGTTTGTACATGAGGGAGTTAAGAGTAAACAATTTGTTTCTGTTGATAAGTTAATTCAATCATCAGTAGGTCTTGTTTCTCCTTCCTTTGAAAGGCTTGGTATTACTCTAACTTGTGAACATAATTCTGATATTTCAGCCTATGTAGATGAACTTGCAATTGAACAAGTTTTAGTAAATCTGCTAAAGAATGCTTTGGATTCAGTTGAAAATTCTAATAATTCAATAAAAGAAGTTAAAGTTTATACAAGCTTAGATACAAAGAATAATTCATTCTCAATCTCTATTGAAGATACTGGAAGTGGAATTAAGGAAGAGGTTGTAGATCTAATATTTAACCCTTTCTTTACAACTAAAGAATTGGGGGAAGGAACAGGGATGGGGTTATCTCTTTCGTCTCAGATTATCGAAGAGCACCAAGGAGAGATTTCTCTTGTTCAGAATAGTGATAACGGTTGTATTTTCTCAGTAGTTCTACCTTCTGCTGAAATTAGTAATTACTTAGAGCTCGAAACTCGAAACTCAAATCTTGATGATAATGAGACCTCTAAAGTCCTTGTTATTGATGAAGACTATCTAAATTTAAATTTCTATACGACTCTAAATGAGCAATGTGGCGGATCTTTCTTAGTATCAAGAAGTATTTCTAAATCACTCCAACTTCTTGAATCGATCAATATTAACAAAGTTATTTTTGGAGAGTCTTTATTTTCTAAAGATAATGTAAATTCTATTTTAGCAATGGAAGATGATATTGAAATTTATGTTTATAGTGAAACAGACAATATTTCAGAGGTTGATATTAGAGGAATAATTACTCTTCCTTTAAATAAGGAAGACGTTCTTGAAAAGCTTGAAATTAATCTTGGAGTTGATGATGAAGTCTAAAACTAAGATGGTGAGTAAAGCTAAGTATAATGTTCTTGTAGTAGATGATGAAGAAAAGATATGTAAGATTATAAAAATATTTTTAGATATGTCATCACGTTTCAGTAATGTCGTCTTAGCCAAAGATGCTCTAGAGGCAATGATGAAGCTTAATAATCAAGATTTTGATTTGATTATTGTGGATAAATCAATGCCTAATAGAACAGGATTAGATTTCATTTCAAATTTAAAAAAATCTTTTAAATTAGGGAAAATAAAAGTCCTTCTTATTTCTGGATGTCTTACGAAAGAGGATGCTCTTGTTGCTATGAAACTAGGAATAAAAGATATTCTTATAAAGCCATTTAATAGGCAAAGGTTGATGGAGAAGGTTGGAGCGATTCTTAAGTTTTAGTAACTCCAAGTTACATTCAGTCCACCACCATTATCTACAAAAATAGGGTTTAAAAAGTATGGCTTTCCTTTCTTGTAATTATAGTATGTTCCCCATCCATATGCAGCTCCTATAGTTGCGCCAGCTATGACATCATGAAGGTAGTGGAAATCATCATTGATTCTACTAATTGATATGAAGCTAGCTATTGAGTAGGCTGCACCTCCCCAGTACCAACCATGTCTTGCTGTAACAACGGAAGCAAAAGCAAATGATGCAGCTGAGTGTCCTGAAGGGAATGATGAATCATCATCTGGGTAACCAGGTCTTCTTTCACTAACTAACATTTTTGTTAGCATTATTATTGATGTTGTATAGATTGATGCTTTGGCCATATGTTCGCCATTCTGAACACTTTTCATATTTTCTGAATAGTACCCATGAGCTAGGTAGCCAATAGCGTATGTAGCATTAAGTACACCTCTACCCATGATATCGCCAATAATTCCATATTTTCCAAAGGGTTGGGCCTCAGCAAAAGACTCTCTCTTTCTGTATGTTCTATTTGATTTATTTGCGTAGACCATGAGAGTTGATGCAAGTCCACCCATCGTAATATATTTAGCGTCTGTTGTGACGGGACTCGTTAAGTCACTATACCAAGACAATTCTTTAGATTGCACTTGGTTTGATAAAATAAAAAGAGCCAATAATGAGATTAACTTCATAGGAGTATCCACCAACTTAACATATATTCTTCACTATCATCTTCATATTCAATGTTTCTAGTTATATCTTCTTCAATTGAATTAAAGTAAGTCTCTCTTTCTAAATAACTAAAAGTAAGCCCTTTATTTTTTGAATACTTCCAGTTTGTTCGAACACCAATTTCTACTGCGTATCCTTTATCACTACTTCTTTGAAAGTCTTTATTTGCTGTATTGTAGTCAGTCATAGAGGAGTAAGTTGATAAAATATGGATGGAGAAGTTGTCTAGAATTATTCCTGGATTAAATTTTAGTCCTACTTCTGTGAAGCTTTCAATTGTATCTTCAGCACCAGAGTCTAGTACGATTTCTTTTTTTCCATATAATGTTGAAAATAACTCACCACTAACTTCGAAATGTTTATCTTGATAAATATACAAGTAACTTAAAGTGATCTCATTTCTACCACTATAAAACTCATGCGCCTTAGGCTCTGTTAATTTAGGTCTAAAAGAAGCAAAGAGTATATGATTGAAGTTTGCTTTCGGACTCTCTAACCAATAGTATGATTTAAAGAGAGGTTCTCTTAGTCCATAGCTGCTATGTTTTTTATCATCTATAAAGCTTAAATCCCCAGAGTATGTTTCATTATATTTACCTGCAACTAGAACACTAAATTCAATTTCATAGCTGAATCTATCACTGTGGGCCTTTTGATAAGTAAACTTCTGTAGATAACCTTCTTGATTTGTTAAGTCTATAACTTGAGAGTCTTTCTCATATGTCTTTTCTTGCGAATATAGACCTGAGGAGAATGTAAGTACCTTCTGTCCCTTTTCTAGTTTAGGAAGAATGCTTAAGTACTCAAAAGCGTAGGTATTGCTGAATAAAAATAAAAGAATGATAAATTTCATAGCTGCATTATAGTAAGATAAATACGTTTTTTGAAAGTATAAAATGAGTAGAGGTTTTTGTGTTAGTAAAGTTTGTTGAGCCACGTAGCGTAATGAAGTTGATAAGGTTTTGGCCTCCTTACTTTGGGGCAGGGATCTATGTTAAGTCTGTAAATAAAGACTTTACAGTAGTAGAGACGAGGATGAAGCATCGATTTTTTAATACAAACTATGTTGGAACACACTTTGGTGGCTCACTTTACTCAATGTGCGATCCATTCTTAATGTTTATCCTTCTTCACCACCTAAAAAAAGACCATATTATTTGGGATAAGAGCGCTTCTATTCAGTACCTTAGGCCTGCAAAGGGAGAAGTTAGGGCGATATTTAAAGTTGCACTTGAAGAAATTGAAAGTATTAAAAAGAAGTGCCTTGCTTCATTTAGTATTGAGCCTAAGTACGAGATTGAGGTTCTTGATAGTAAAGATAATGTGGTAGCTATTGTTTCTAAAACTCTCTATGTGCGAAGAAAGGATGCTAAGGAGTTATTTAGGGCTAGAAAAACTGTTTAACATTTAAGAAAAATTTTACTTTTTTTTACCTAGTCTTGGTACTGCTTCAGGAGTAATCTTGCACCATGTCCAAATCTATCGAAAAATCACTTCTTTTAACTTTAGGTGCCCTTGCTGCTTTTGGGCCCATGACTATAGACCTCTATCTTCCTGCTTTTTTGGAGATAGGTAAGGACCTGTCAGTACCTACATCTGATGTTCAGTATTCATTGACTTCTTTTCTTGCGGGTTTATCAGTGGGTCAACTTATCTATGGTCCTATTTCAGACAAGTACGGTAGAAAAAAACCATTACTGACTGGAATTGTTATCTTTATACTTACTTCAGTTTTAATTTCATATGCAAAAAATCTTGAGTCATTAATTGTCTTACGTTTCATCCAAGCTCTTGGGTCTTGTGTCGGAATGGTAATTACGAGAGCAATAATTAGAGATATGTTTGAGCCAAGAGAAGCTGCAAAAGTCTTCTCTCTTGTTATTTTGATAATGGGTGCTGCTCCAATAGTTGCTCCATTACTTGGGACACAAATCCTTCTTCTCTCAAATTGGAGAATGATTTTTATCTTTCTTGCTTTGTTTGGTTTTTTTACGTTCCTTGGTTCTTTCTTCAAAGTCCCTGAAACGCTGAAAAAAAGTATTCCAATAAAAACTGGTTTTTTTAATTACTTCCATTTGCTTAAGGATAAGCAGTTTATGATTGCAACATTAGTGTGTGGGACAATTTCTGCGGGGATGTTTTCATATATTGCTGGATCAGCATTTGTATTCTTAAATATCTTTAAAGTATCTGCAACGACTTATCCCATATTGTTTGGTTCAAACGCTCTTGCTTTTATAATCTGTTCTCAGATAAATGCGAGACTGTTGAATACACATACTATTGATGCAATTCTTAGTAAGGCCGTTGTTGCAGCATTTGTAGCCGCAGCATGTACTTCACTTTCAATTTTCTTTAAATTAGAGCTTCCTTACTTCATGATTTCTCTAATCTGCACGATTGGGTCGATTGGCTTTATCATGCCAAATATAACTGCCAAGGCGCTTGAGTTTCAACATGAGAGAGCTGCTGTTGCTTCTGCAATGATGGGGAGTATTCAGTTTTGTATATCTTCTCTGGGTTCTGTTCTTGTCACTGTATTTTCAAATGGCACAGCCTATCCAATGGTAATAACAATACTTATATTCAATTTATTAACATTTCTTTTATATTACATAGGTATAAAACGGAAAGTTTGATTTTTTCTTAATTTCTTTCCTAAGTATCAACTGATCTTCATAGAATGAGTTTTGATTTTATGTTAGACTGAAGAAGCTGTCTTTTACTTTGAGGCTTACTTGAAAGTATTTTTATTCCTATTATCATTTTTATTCTCAACATATGCATACTCTGATGTAAAAGTTGCTTTATTCGATATCGCTCCCTTTAGTTATATAAATGATAAAGGTGAGCTAGATGGGGTTGTTTATAAGCTATGTCGAAAAATAGAGAAAGAGTCTGGCCTTAAGTTCGATTATAGCCTTGTACCGTATGCTCGAGCGATCAAGCTTCTTAGCGATGGAGAAGTTGACTTTGCCGTCTTCTATCCTTCATCCAAGTATGATGGTTACTTCAATAAATTAGCTCCAACCCTCGGAAATTATAACTATATGGTTAGTTTAAAGAACCTACACTTAAGCTCTCTTAAAGATATAGGTGAGAAGAAAATTGGACTTATTCGAGGAGCTAGATACTCTGAAGAGTTTGATAAGTTAAAAAAGCCTGGTGTCGTTTTTCTTCAAGACTACAGTAAAGTATTTAATATGCTTCTTTTAAACAGAATAGATATTGCTGTTATTTCATCAGCTGCATTTGAATACTTCATTAAACTGCAGGATGTAAATGCAGTGGAAAAGTTCAATATATTTACAATCAATCTACAGCCAAATTGGATTCATATTAATAAGAGATTAGACCCATCTATTATGGATAAGATTAAAAAGGCAAACACTTCAGTTATCAGGACTGGAGACTATAAGACTTTAGAAGAGTTTCTCTAAGGTCTCCTCAATAACTTAAGTCACCTAACTTATTGTATTCACAGATTGTTTAACTAATGTACCTATTTTTTAGAAAAAATACTATTGTCTCAAATTAGTTCGTATGTTAACTATATGGTTAATATGTTAACTAAGGTGAAATATGAGCAGATTAAAATTTGAAGATAGAGATATTAATATAATCGCTAAGATGTCTAGAACGGTAAGAAGCTTAGAGAAGATGGTTGCAGTTTCAATGGAAGCCTATTCTTTAACTAAGCCACAACTCGATGTTCTACTAGTTATAAAGTACTCATCTCACAACGCGCTAAACGCAACAGAGATTGCAGATGAGCTCTTCGTATCAAAGGCAAATATCTCAGGACTAATATCAAGGTTAGAGTCAGCAGGATTTATAGACAGAACTATTGACCCAGAGGACTCAAGAGCAAGAAAGTTAGCTCTTTCTGCTAAGGCCATCGAAGTCATAGATCAGGTTCTACCTAAATACATATCAATGACGAATGAAATAATGTCAAAATTTTCAGAAGAAGAAAAAACAACACTCATAGAGCAGCTCGAGTATATAGAGTCATGTATGAGTAGAGGGGGAATACATGAGGAAGATTAACTTAATCATGACTTTAGCTATCATGGTGACGAGTACTGTCTCTGCTGAAGTTGTGAGTCTTAATGAAGAAAAAGTCATAGCAATGGCCTTAGAGAGAAATGAGGCAATGGGGATATCTCAAGCAGAGATAGAAATTGCACAGTCTAAGATAGACTCTGCCGTATCAAATCTATTTCCAACGTTCGCTATACAGGCACAATTAACAAAAACAAGTGGTAAGGGGAGTATTCTTCCATATGCTTATCAATGGAATGAAAGAGGATCAGTTTCTCTTTCTCAACCTATATATACTTTTGGAAGAATTAGCTCTGGAATTGATATTGCTAAAGTAAGTAAAGAAATCAGTAAGACAAAATCTTTAGCTACAAAAGCTGAAGTGAAAAACATCGCTAGAAAACTCTATTACAGAGCTTTATTTAGCAATGACCTTCTACGTGTTTCAAAAGAGTCATTTAAGAATGCAAATGAAAATAAGAAAACATTAGAGAAGAGGGTTTCTTACGGAAGAATTAGTCGTAATGATAATTTAAAGATGCAAGCAGATATTGCAAGTAGAAGACCTTTTCTAATAGATTCAGAGAAGAATTTAAGGATTGCAAAGTTTGATTTAATGAACTTCTTAGCAATTGATGAAGGCAGTGAAATTGTTCTAGAAAAAAAGTCTCTTCAAGAAGTGTCTATTGTTAACAATACAAAAGATATAAATGTAATTGATAATTTAAATATTACTATCCTGAAAGAAAATTTAAAGCTTAGAGATTTATCGATTGAAAACGAAAAAGCAAATCGTATGCCTACATTGAGTGCGTTTGCTAGCTTTACACCATCTAATTATAAAGATGGGTTCCTTGGAGATAAGATTAAAGAGCAAGAAGACTTTGCTTTTGGTGTCATGTTTAACTTCGAATGGCCTTTTGGTGGTGGAAAGAATGATGCTGTCCAAGTCAGAAAAGTTGAATCACGTATTGCTAGATTACAATTAGATCAAGAAGAAAGAAATCAAAGAATTCAGCTACGTAAATTAATAAAACAAAAAGAAAGCTTAGAAAGAAAATTAGAGTCAGAGAAAAAAGCAATAGATTTAGCTCTCTCATCTTACAAGGTATCTCTTGGAGCTTTTGCAACTGGAGGAGTGTCACAACTTCAATTAAATGATAGTGAACTTTTACTTACAAATAATAGAATCAACTACGCGGGAACAAAGCTTGAGCTTTTAAATACTAATATTGATATCGAGCGTATTGTAACAAAAAATACAGGGAGAGGTGAGTAATGAAAAGAATCATCTTTGTCGCTGCTATAGCGGCCTTATATATAGGTAGTCTTCTATGGAAGGCAGAACAAGTAAAGATTGCAAAAAGTAAAGACGTTCCTACGTTATATAAGTACTGGAATGAGAGTGGAGTTCCTGTTTATACTGAAGTCGCAGAAGAGAGATCTCTTTCAAATACAGTAACTGTCACAGGAGTTAAGGCTAATGGAAAAGTTGTTAAGTCCCTAGTTGCACCACGAGTGGCAGACAAATTGGAAGTAGGAGCAATCGCTAGAATTACAAAAGATAATGAAATCTATAATGGAAGAATAACTTTCATCTCTAGAGATGTAGATCAATTATCAGGACTTTATTCTGTAGAGGTAACTTTTTCAAAAAATATTGATTCTACTAAATCATTAGTTATTCAAGTTGAAGTTGGTCATCTGAAAAATTCAGTCGTGGTAAGTCGATCTGCAGTCTCAACACGTGGAGGGAATCCACATATTTATATTGTAAAAAATAAAAATAAAGTTGAGATCAAAGATGTCACTCTTGCAGGTAATAATGATGAGTATTATGCCATTAAAGATGGTGTAAGTTCTGGGGACGAAGTTGTTGTCAGTGACCAGAGGTACTTGAAAGATCAACAGAAAGTTTTAGTAGTTAAGAGAGCGGAGTAAATTATGATTGAAGTATTTGTAAAACGCCCAGCGACAACAATCATTTTTATCGCCATCTTTATGGTGATGGGTCTTGTTTCTGTTGGTAACCTTATTATTGAACCTACTCCTAAGGTAGAGTTTCCTATTATTACAGTTCAGACTGTCTATGGTGGTGCTTCACCTGAAGAGATTGAGACTCAGGTTTTAAAAAGAATTGAAGATGCAGTTTCTGAGATTTCTCAGATTAAAAAGATTATGTCTGAAGCTAGGGATAGCTTTGGTGTTGTTACTATTCAATTCCTTATAGAAGCAGATGTGAATATAAAGTCTATTGAAGTTAAAGATAAGGTAGAGGCCATAATAAATGACTTTCCTGATGGAGCTGATAGACCAATTATTGCTAAATTTGACCCACTAATTCAACCAATAGTGAACTTGTCTCTTATGAGTGATAATCACTCTCTAACAGAACTTTATGAGTTTGCAGATAAAAAGCTAAAAACAAGACTCTCTGCTATTAACGGAGTTGCAACTGTTGATATCTTTGGTGGTAGAGAAAGAGAAATCAATGTAGAGCTAGATAATAACCTTTTAATTCAAAATTACTTATCTATTGAAGATGTTATTAATTCAATGGCAAGAAAGAATTTGAATGTTCCTGGTGGGTCAATCAATAAGAAAGACTCTAAAGTAAGTGTAAGGTTTGTAGGAGAGTTTTCAAGCGTTGAGGATATTAAGAATCTACCAATTGTATCTAGGGAAGGAAGAACAATTAAGTTATCTTCAGTAGGGCTTGTTACAGACAGTTATAAAGATGTGGACTCTATAGCGAGATTCAATGGAAAAGATACTGTAGGTATAGCAGTTAAAAAACTATCTGATGGTGATGCAGTAAAAATTGTTAAAAATTTAAAGACTGATCTTGAGGTGATTAAGACAGAACTTCCTGAAGGTATGAAGTTAGATGTTGCTGTTGATACGACTAGAATCACTTTAGATAATACTGTTGGAACTATTGAAAGTATTTTACTTGGTATTGTTCTTACTATTGTTATTTTATTAGTCTTTTTAGGTGACTGGAGAGGTGCTGTTATTGCTGCAGTTGTTATTCCGACTTCAATCATTTCAACATTCTTCATAATGGATATGTCTAATTATTCAATTAATATGATGACATTATTAGCTTTTGGTACTTGTTTAGGGACACTTATTGCGAATGCATTAATTATAATTGAAAGTATTTATAAACATTTAGGAATGGGGAAAGACCCTCAAAATGCTGCTATTGATGGTACAAAGGAAGTTCTTCTCGCTATATTTGCTTCTTCTGGTACAAACCTTGTTGTTTTTACTCCTCTCGCTTTTATGGGGGGGATTGTTGGTCAATTTATGGTTCAGTTTGGGATGACTGTTGTTTACGCGACAATATTCTCAATCATTGCGTCTGTAACATTAACTCCTATGTTGTGTTCAATACTACTTAAAGATCCTGAGACATTGAAGGGGCCCTTTCCATATGTCGCAAAATTTACTGACAAAATTATTGGATGGATTACTGTACAATATAAATGGTTCTTCGATAAAATGATGAATTGGCCAATCCTATCTGCAATCATTGCTATTGTTGTATTTATGTCAATTTCATTTTCAGGTTCTAGACTTGGATCAGAGTTCGTACCAAAATCAGATCGTGATAGTTATGATGTTTCTATTGTTATGCCAGATGGAACACCTGTTGAGAAAACTGGTGATGTCGTTAAGCAAATCGATGAATTATTAAAAGAGTACCCAGAGGTTGAGAGTACACTTTCTGATATCGGTTATGATGGTGAAGAGAAAGCCAGAGTAAATGTAAGTTTAGTTCCAGCGTCTAAAAGGTCAAAGAGTTATGACGTACTAATGAGTGAATTACTTGTAGATCTAACTAAAATACCAGAGGCTGAAATAACTCTTTCTGGAGGGAAGTCAAATACAAGTAATCTTGGTGATATCACTATTGATGTTACAGGTGCTAGTTTTCCAGAAATGATTGAAGCATCAGATAAGATGAAAGATATTATGGCAAATAGTGGATACTTTGGTTCTGTTCAAAGCTCTTATCGAGTTCCAAAGATGGAAGTTCAGTTTAACCCTGACTCATCAAAAATTATTAGGCAAGGTCTTACAAATATTCAAATTGGACAAGTCATTAGAGGCCTAGTTAATGGGAACGATGATTCAGTCTACAAAGAAGATGGGGAAGAGTATGGAATCAATATTACTCTTGGTAATGAGTTCAAGAAAAATGTAGAAGACTTTGATTCTTTTCTTATACATGGAAAGGATGGACTAATTCCTATTGCTTCGCTTGGAGAAGTTCAGTTTACAGAAGCAACATCACCTCTAAAGAGAAGAGATAAGAAAAGTATCATTCAGCTAAATGGTTATCTTGCTAAGTCTAATACTGGTACTGTTATGAAGGAACTTTCTTCAATGTTTAAAGAAGCGAACCTTCCTGCAAGCATCAAGTATAGCTATACTGGAGATGCTGAAAATCAATCAGAGTCTTCACGTGAACTTGGGAAGGCCTTTTTACTTGCTGTTATTTTAACGTATATGTTACTTGTTGCTGTTTTAAACTCTTTTGTGTTTCCATTATCAATTGGATCAGCAATTCTAACTTCATTTTTAGGATCTATTGTTCTCATGTTCTATACCGATCAAACGGTAAATATTGGTTCTATGATGGCAATGGTTATGGTTGTTGGGCTCGCTGTGAATAATGCTATCTTGATGATTGAATATGCTCAACAGAAAATATCTGAAGGCGTAGAAGTAAAAGAAGCGATATGGTTGGGAGCTAAAGAGAAATTAAAAGCGATTCTTATGACATCTATTGCGATTATTGCAGGAACTCTTCCTCAGCTTTTTGCTCTAGACAAGATTAAGTCTGCAATGGGGGCTGTGATTATCGGTGGAATGATAGGTTCTATTATCTTCACTTACTTTCTAGTTCCAGTTGTTCATTTGTTAGTATATAAAGCAAAAGATTTTTTAGAGAAAGTTTTTAATAAAGAAAAAGTTTTAGTAGAACAATAAAATAAGAAGGCCCTTTAGAGGGCCTTTTTTTATAGCATCCATTGAAATTCAATTAAATTATTTCCACTTATATCTTCACATTGCCCATTTAGATCTTTAAGGAAAAGCATTGAAATATAGGCATTGTATTTAATTCTATATTTGAAACCTAGAGTCATAATTTCATCTAATTTATTTTTAAGAACTAAGCAAGTCGAGGTGTTTGTTGCGTATGAGTTTTCGTAATTTAGGGTCGTCGTTCCTTTTTTTCTAGAGTAATCAGCAGTGTAGTGACATTCATTATTTAATGATTTTATATCAATAAGAACTCTTCTCGTTGAACTTGAGATTCCTAGTTTTGTAAATTCAACCTGTAGGTCTACTATTTCATCAGGAGCGCTAACTTTATCTCTAAAGCTTTTACATGAAAAGTTTGTAAAGTCAGTTACGAACTTCATGTCAGTAGCCTGAGGGAATTGTTCGCTAGCAATTACTATATTTGAGAATGTTAAAAATAAAATTATAATGTTTTTCATATTTTCTCCTTCGAATATTAGGAGAAATTATTATGTATCGAATATAAGGTAAAATAGTTTTTCTCTTAAGGTAATCTTTATATAAACTTACAATAAATCATATGTGTAAAATATATTTCTAGAGTATGATAGAACCAGTTAAAAGAAAGGAATGCGTACTTGTTTATTCGAAGAATTATATTTTTTATATTATCAGTGTTTTATCTCGTTAAAGTGAGTGCTCTTTCAATACCTAAGGCACAAGTTATTAATGTTTGTGCAGAGGATACGGGGTGGTCCCCATACTCTATAATTGTTGAAGATGCTTCTAACGATCATATAGATATCTCAGGTTTTAATAGAGATTTATTAGAAGAAATATTTAAAAAAAGTAAAGTTAAACTAAATTTTGTTATAAAACCTTGGCAAAGATGTCTAAAAGAAGCTGTAGATGGTGATGTTCATATTGTTTTAGATGCTGCATCAAATGAACAAAGAATGAAAGATTACCTTTTAACAAATTCTATATATAGAATGACTCCTGCTTATATTTTTCATAAGAGTTTAAATCTTAAAAACTTAACTTCCCATGAACTTCTTAAAAATACTCCTATCTGTGGCCAGTCAGGGTATACTTATACAAATTTCGGAATACCTAATGACATTGTTAAAAAATTATCAAAGTCTCTTGTCAGAATTATTGATTTGATTAATGTTAAGAGATGCTCTGTAGGCTTAACTAGAATGGAGAACTTAAAGCAAGAGCTTTCTAGTTTTAAAGACTATGAGAATATAGCATATTCTAAAATTCTTGATGCAAAGAAGGAAGACTTCTTCTGGCTTATAAATAAAAATTTCCCTTTCTCTACAGACCTTAAAGAACATATAGATAGAGAGATTTCTCTTCTAAAAAAGAGTGGGTTTATGAGTAAGTTATATTTGAAGTATAAGTTATAATTTAAGACCCTATAGTTCTTCTCTTGTGTATTTTATTACACCTTTTGGAATATCATCCTTGAAAGTTATTTTAAGTAACTTGCTATATTCTGAACTTTTTAAATACTTGTTTATATTGATACTAAGTTCTTTGTGTAACTCGTTTGCATTTGTATGAGATTTATTGATAAAGAAAGCAGCTTCAGTTTTATAGCATAGGTCTTTATGGTAAATGAAATCATCAATTGTGCTCTCTCCACTAATGTCTTGATAATTATTAAAGAGAGGACTAAATGTAATAAAGTCTACTCTTCCTTTTTTTAATAAATTAAAAGCATTTTCTGAATCGTTATATGTTGTAATAGAGAAACCGTGCTTTTTTGCAAATTCTTCTTCTTGTTGTGATCCTCTAAGTATCCCGATCTTAATATTCTTTAATGTGCTTAAGTCTTTTTGTAATTTCTCTTTGTTGGACTCAGAGAATAGTAAGTATACATTTAAATCAAATATTGGAACTATAAATGAGTCAGATAACTCCTTCTTTGATAGATTGTCTGATGCCCCAAGGTGGAAGTAGTACTGACCTGTCTGATAATAACTAAGGGCTCTTTTAACTGGAAACTTTTCTACATTGAATTTGATATTTGATGTTTTTTTGAAATCAACCAAAAGTCTATCAACAAAGCCTTGTTCATCTTTCTGTAAAAAAGGAGGGTAATTAAATGTGACAAGATCTAATGCAAATATTTCAAGAGACAAGCACAGACAAGTAGTTATGAAGAATAAGTGTTTCTTAGATATCATTGGATTCCTAGTTAAATAATGGAAATCTTACCATATCTTTAGAATTCTATATTAGAAAATAAGAAGATATATCAAAGAATAAGCTATTCTTCGTTTTCCCAGCCAATTTTTTCGAGAAATTCGTCATATGTCCCATCAAAGAACTCGGCCTTTCCTTTATGAAAAATGATTAGTTTATTAACTGATGCTCTCAAAAGGAGTTCGGAGTGAGTTACGAGAATTACGGCACCAGGAAAGCGTACAATTTCTTCACTTAAGGTTTGTATTGATTCCATGTCTAAATGGTTTGTAGGCTCATCTAGAAGAAGTAAGTTGGATTTTCTCGCAAGTATTTTCCCAAGCATTACTCGACTTTTTTCCCCTCCTGATAGTACTGAAATTTTCTTCTTAGCAAGATCATCAGCAAACATCATCGTTCCACAAATCTTTCTAACTTGACCAACTCCAAGGTCATGATTACTTTCTGAAATTTCAGTTAAAATAGAATTGTCCAAATGAAGTCTTTCTATATTTGTTTGACCAAAGTGTCCCATTGAAAGAGAAGGGTGACTTTTAATTTCTCCAGTTCTTTCCTTAAGCTCTCCGGCAATAACATTTAGTAGTGTTGATTTTCCTTTACCATTCTTACCAATAATACCAATTCTATCGTGTCGACCTACAGTTATTTTTAGATCTTTAAAAAGGTCATCTTCTTCCTTACCTGAGTAAGAGAAGCTTAAGTCATTTGTTTCTAGGATTACCTTTCCTGGACATTCTTTATAATGAAATCTAAACCCTAGATTATTCTCGGAGTCTAACTTCTCCATTGTTCCCATTTTTTCAATTTGTTTTGCTCTTGACTGGGCCTGAGTTGCTTTTGAAGCCTTTGCTCCAAAACGGTCGACGAATCCTTGAAGTTCTTTTTTCTTCTTTTCTTGAGTTAGTCGAGTTTGCTCATACATTTCTTCTGCGATATTTAGTTGCTCATAGAACTTTTCTGTATTCCCTTTATACTTACTAAGGTTTTTTCTACTTAAACCTGCAGTATGTGTAGTGACAGAGTCCATGAAGTCTTTATCGTGAGTTATGAGTAGAACTTCACCTTTAAAAGATGTTAGGAAACCTTTCAGCCATCTTAACGATACAATATCCAGATAGTTGGTAGGTTCATCTAGTAGTAGAAGGTTGGGATTTTGAACTAGTGCTTTTGTTAAGTTGATTCTTACTTGGTACCCACCAGAAAAACTATTAGGGTCTTTCTCTAAATCTTCTTCTGAAAAACCTAGTCCAAATAAAATTCTTTCAGCTTTCCACCAGTCGTATTGCTCTTCTTCAGAAAGCGCCTGGCAACATTCTTCGAGAACAGTAGGCTTTGTGAAGTGGATATGTTGGTCTAGGGCACCTATTTTATATCCCTTAGGTATGACTACCTCGCCAGCATCAGGTTCCATTTCCCCTAAAATTATTTTAAAAAGTGTCGACTTTCCTGAACCATTTCTTCCAACGAAGCCAATTCGCTCTCTTTTTCCTAGTAAGAAATTTAAGTCATCAAAGAGTACTTGAAGGCCAAAATGTTTTGAAATATTGTTCAGTTGAATCATTGTTTTTCCAGATTTTAATTTTTGAAACACAATGGCATAGATAGAGCATTAAGTCTTAGATATCTTTAAGAAGGTGTAAATGATTCCATTTTAATAGCTGCAGTCTAATAAAGCGGCAATTTTGATAATTTTTTTGGCAAAACTTGTACAGAGCTTTGAAAATAGTCATAAATTTAATACTATATAGCTTACAAATTAAGCTTATATATTAGTGTAAATAAAAATACGGGAGTTAATATGAATCATATTGAAAAGCTAGAGTGGAGATACGCAACTAAAGAATTTGATGCAGATAAGAAGCTAAGTGAAGAACAAGTTAGAGACCTTGCTGAGTCTCTAAGGCTGGCTGCATCTTCTTTTGGTTTACAGCCTTGGACATTTTATATCATTTCAAATAGTGAAGTTAAGGAAGAGCTTCTAAAGCAAAGTTATAATCAAAAGCAAGTGGTGGATTGTTCTCATCAAGTTGTTTTTTGTACAATGACTGACTTTGGGGCATCTAATGTTGAAAAGTATATTCAAGATATAGCAAATACTCGAGGACAGAACGTAGAAGACCTTGAAGGTTACTCAAAAATGATGAAAGGCTTTCTTTCAGGAAAGAGCAAGGAAGATGTTCTTACTTGGGCAAAGAATCAGGTCTATATCGCTCTTGGAAGCTTTTTGACTACTTGTGCAGAACTTGAGATTGATGCTTGTCCAATGGAAGGTATCGTTCAGTCTGAATATGATAATATTTTAGGGCTTAAAGAAAAAGGTCTTACTACTGTTGTTGCTTGTCCAGTTGGGTTTAGGGCTCAAGGTGATAAATATGCTGAGCTATCAAAAGTGAGATTTCCTCTTGAAGATGTGGTTAAGTTTATCGATTAATTACTTTTTTTTAATAAAGTAAAGGGTAGGGGATCTATTCATTGTTTCTTGAATAAATTCTTCTACCCTCAATATAGTTAAAGCCTTCTGGATTAAACATTACAAAATCATAGTCAGCTCTTACAATTCTTCTGTTTTCTAGAAGTTCATTAGAAATTTCATTATAAACAATATAAATGAAGCGATCATCTTCAAATACTATATCTGATGAGGGCTGCATTTCAGCACTAACTGTTCCTAAAATATCCCCCGACTCATCTAGCACAGGAGCTCCGCTGATTCCAGCAATAGACTTGAGATCTGTTTGGCACTTCGCTATTCGTCCTACTGAAGTAGGAACTAACGGTGTATTATAAACTGCAGAACCAATGAATTCACATTCTAATTTTGTTGCAACTAGATAGCCCTTTATGGATGGGTAGCCCATTACCGATATGTAATCACCCTTTTGAGGACGTGATGTGCTAAGCTCTAGCTCTTTTGTCTTTATATCTTGAGATGTAGGTATTTCTTGAAAAACAGTATCTCCGTTTCTTTTAAAATAATAACCTTTCTTTAAGTTCACTTTTACTTTGCTGTTTGAAATTTTATCAAAGCTATTTGAGTTATATATATAAGTTTTGATATTCTCATTTGGTGCTTTAGGAAAACAATGAGCGGCACTTACGAAGTATCTCTTAGAGTTATTTCTAATGAATGAAGCAGAACAATGTCTCTTTGAAAAAAAAGATCCATTACTATAGCTAACGGCTACATCATTAACATCTAAATTTGCATTCACGTTGAGTGCTAGTAAGAATGTGCATATAGTGAAAAAGGATTTTTTCATAAGATTTATAATTCCTAGATTAGTTACTGATTTGATACATGGAAGGTTTTAAATAAAGAGCTTCATCTGCTTCTAAGAAAATATACTTTCCAGGACTCATTTTTATAAAATTAATTACAACCCTTTGCATTTTATTACTCTCAAGGAGTTCTCTCGTCACTTCATTGTAGATTAGATATATAAAGCGTTCACCCTTAAATTCATAGTCTTTAGCTGGTAGAATTTGTGCACTAGTCGTTCCAATAAATTCACCTGCATCATTTATGACAGGGCCACCACTAATTCCAATAACAGATTTTAAACTTGTTTTACACTTTAAAATTCTTCCGATCCCTTTAGGATTGACTGGTGTTTGATACACTGTTGAACCTAAAAAAATACAGCTTAGCTTCGTTGCAATTCTTTTAGACTTTTTAATGGGATAGCCTAGAACGCTTATTTGATCACCAAGTGAAGGTAGTTTATTACTTAAGATCAATTCATTTGTTCTTAGCCTAGTTGATTGAGGAATTTCCTTAAAAACGGTGTCTCCAGCTCGATTAAAGTAATGCTCTTTTGAAAAGTCTATACTCACTTTTGAAGAGCGATCTCTTTTATTGCTTCTATGTTTATATATATAGGTATGTATCTTCTTTTTAGGTAGATCCTTAAAGCAGTGGGATGCACTTATAAAATATCTTTTTGAATTACTTGTAACAAAAGACCCTGAGCAGTTTGTACTGCTACTACTTCGACCTGAATAATAACTAACCGCTACATCATTAACTTCAGCACTTCCAAGAGCACTCTGTAGTTGAAGTAAGAAGAATATTAAGATTGGGATTTTTTGCATGAGAGTAAAATACAGTAAATACAAAAAATTGGAGTTTAATTTGTAAGACTTATAGATATGTCTATTAATTGTACGGTCACTGAACCTTCGTCTTTTCCAGTTATTTTGAATATTGACCTCTTTAATTACAGCTGCTTATGTGATTATTCTTTTCTTGTTGAGAGTGATGGCCATATTTATTAACATTGTAGGAGTAAAATTTATTTATAGATGAGGACTACTCGTATGGAAACTGAACATAAACTCCCTTTGGAACTTAAAAAGCTTGTTAGTCATGTTGTCGCGATATTGGGCGATGTCATAAAAGAAGAAGCCGGAGATAAGCTTTTTAATAAAGTAGATGAGATTCGAAAAGAGATGGTTTCTTATAGATCATCGAGTATTGAAGGAAAGAATAAAATACTCCAAAAGCAGTTTAGGAGGCTTGATAAAGAAAATACTAATAACAAACATATTATAGCTCACTCTTACACTTTAATGTTGGAGCTAATTAATACATGCGAAGCTGCATATAGAACTTATCGATTACGAATGCATGAGACGCCTATAGCGTCTTTTTCTAAACAAGATAGCACAATGGTATATGTTCTAACTGCACATCCCACAGAGGCACGTACGCCTGAGAATATAGAACTCTTTACTCGAATTCAGAAAATTTTAGTTAATATCTTGGAGAAGACTGCTGAGCAGAAATATTTAGAATCTATTATTAAGCATAACTTAAAAGTTGCATGGCACCTTCCTATAACCAGACATAAGAAACCAGAGGTTTTAGATGAAGCTAGGCATTTATTTTCAATAATTTTTAGACAAGATATCTTCGATACTCTTTTAAGGGCAGATAGAGATCTTGGACGCATTAGAGTTAGAACTTGGGTTGGTGGAGATAAGGATGGACACCCAGGTGTGGACGAAAAAGTGATGCTTGAGTGTTTACAATCATCAAGGAATAATTTTGTCGTAGCAATTAGAGAAATTATGAATAAGCTTCAAACAGATATCCTTATGATTGAAAATAAAGAGCTTACTAGGAAGTGCAGAAAACTTTTTGAGGTATTGGATAAGCTCTCTCATATTGCACCTGAAGATGCAATGATAGTGGGTTCATTTAGTTCTCAGTTAGAGATCCTATCAAGTTGTTATTTGGAGACGATAGGATCGATAAGCCCGAGAGTTTTAAAGTTAAGATCAATTTTAAAAATATTTCCTGGTCTAGTAATACCTATAGAGCTGAGAGAGGATAGTGAAGTGATTGCTGAAGCTTTACAATCTAAAAAGCCCTTGGCTATAGAGAGAATGCTTCGAACACTTGCTGGAATAGCTAAAGGGGAGAGTATTCGTAATTATGCTCAAGGTTTAATTATAAGTATGTGCCAATCATATAAAGATATAGAAAATACTATTGAATTAAGTAAGAGGACTTTAGGAGGATTATCAATTCCTGTAATACCTCTGTTTGAAACTTCTAAGGCCTTAGTTGATTCTCCTAGTATCATACGTCAGTTATTAAATAATAAAGAATATATCAAACATGCAAAACAATTATGGAATAACCATCTTGAAGTAATGTTAGGTTACTCCGACTCTTCTAAGGGGATGGGAGTTCTTCCAAGTCGAATTGCAATAGCAAGAACGATGAGAAGTTTGGATGAGATTATTACTGAAAGTGGATTAGTACCAGTCTTTTTTCATGGCTCTGGAGGATCTGTAGATAGAGGTGGTGGAAGTATTAAGGAACAAACAGCTTGGTGGCCTAAGTCAGCTCTTGTCCTATATAAGGCGACGATTCAAGGTGAGATGGTTGAAAGAACGTTTACATCTTCTGAAGTTACCTTATCTGGTATTGATAAGGTTTTAACAAACTTCAATCAAGTAAAATCTAAGAAAGGAATTATCAAGATCGATAAAGCCGTAGAAGAGTTTGCTGGAATGGTTGCAAATAATTATAAGAGTAAAATATCTCAAGAAGACTTCTTTGAAATGATTTCTGCTGCGACACCTTATTCGTATTTAAGTGTTTTAAAGTTAGGGTCTCGTCCTTCTAAGAGAGGATCCGAAAAAGGGAGAGTATTAGACTTTAGTTCAATTAGAGCAATTCCTTGGATTTTGTGTTGGACACAAACAAGAATTCTATTTCCATCTTGGTGGGGTGTAGGAAGTTCTTGGAGTATTATTAAAAAAGATAAGAAGAAATCATTAGCTTTACTAAAATCTTATAAAACAAGTAATCTTTTTTCTTCATATATACGTACACTTGGCTTCACTATGAGTAAGGTAGATCTCTGTGTCTTTAAACTCTATCTCTCTAAAAGCTCTTTAAGCAAATCTCAGCAAGAAAAAGTTTTCAAAGACTTTCAAGAAGAAATAAGGCTCGTTAAAAACTTTCTTTTCTTCATAACAGGTCGAAAGGTATTATTATGGAATAAACCATGGCTTGCAGATTCAATTCGCCTCAGATCATCAATGATACATCCTCTTAATATTCTACAGATTCAGGGCAATAGAGATGGTGATGAATCTCTCGTTAGAAAAACGGTTGCAGGAATCTCTTCTGGAATGATGACTACTGGTTGAGGTCATCATTCCTAAGATTTAATCCCTAACTTGAATCTAGAGAGCATTGATATAATTACAAGAGGTGCTAATGAAAAGATTGTTACAAAGATCCATTGTGAGCTATTTAAATCTACTAAATTTAAAACTTCTCTTGCCATAGGAATTTTTACTGAGGCAACGAGTAGTACAATACATAGTGCAACAGCACCCCATACATGAATATTTTTAGTTACATCATTTATGAATACTGATGTATGGCTTAACCTCATATTAAATACATGAAATACTTGGGCTAATCCCAAACATAGAAATGAAATAGTTAATGCAAATTTTTCGTTATTTGTTGTGTGTAAGGTATAGAAGAAAGCTGTGAGAACACAAGACGTAATGATAAGTCCATATATAGAAATTAGAGTCCACTTACTTTTTGTTAATATATTTTCATTTCTTTTTCTCGGTGGAATTTTTAAGTAGGATTCATCACCTTCTCCCATACCAAGAGCTAGAGCAGGAAATACATCCGTGACAAGGTTTAAAAATAAGATTTGCATTGGCATTAAAGGAAGAGGTGCATTGATCATTGCAGCTATTGATATAATTAAAATTTCACTAATATTGCAAGATAGTAAGTAGATGACAAATCTTTGTATATTACTATAGATAATTCTACCTTGTTTGATCGCTGATATAATGGATATAAAAAGATCATCTTGTAGAATCATGTCGGAAGACTCTTTTGCAACTTGTGTTCCACGAATTCCCATTGCAACGCCTATGTCGGCTTTTTTTAGGGCCATGGCATCATTCACCCCATCGCCAGTCATTGCTATAACTTGGTTTTGCTCTTGGAAATAGCTAACTAGAGAATGCTTTTGCTCAGGGCTAACTCTACAGAAGATCTTTGTAGTTAATATTTTATGTTTTAGCACTTCTTCCCATTGTTCTCTTGGTGGTAAATTCTTTCCATGAATAACGTTAATGTCTAAACCTTGGACGAGTCCTATATCTCTGGCTATCTTTATAGCAGTTCCTTCTTGATCGCCTGTCACCATTATTGTCGTTATTCCTGCTTGAGAACAGTTTTCTATCGATTCCTTTATGTCTTTTCTTGCAGGATCTATTAATCCAACTAATCCATGGAGAGTAAGTTGATCATAGGGGCTGTCTTCTATGTTGCTTATTGATTTTGAAGCAAGACCCAGAATTCTAAGTCCATCTCCTGCCATTTTTTTGTTAAATTCAATCCAATTAGCTTTCTCTTTTTCTGTTAAGTTTATTCTCTTTCCATTCTCAATAGTATATTTGCAATTCTCAATGACTACTTCTGGAGCACCTTTTACAGCTACCCAATATGAGTCATTAAGTTTGTGGTAAGTTGCCATCATTAAAGATTCATTATCAAAAGCAACCTGTTTAATTTCGATATTTTCTTTCTTTAGTTTTTCTGTGTCGATACCAACTTTTTTAGATACAGAAACTAAGGCTATCTCCATTGGGTCACCTATAAAATTATTTTGAGCATCATCACTTTGTGAGGAGTTGTTACAGAGAATTCCAATTTCAATACACTTTCTAAGTTCTATATCTATTTTTTGATTTGGATCGCTGGTTATTTCATAGTAATTATTTACAGTCTGATAAGAACGAACTGTCATTTTATTTTCTGTTAATGTCCCTGTTTTATCTGTGAGTATTATTGAAGTGGCACCTAGAGTTTCTACTGCAGATAACTTATTTATTAAGGCGTTCTTTTCGGCCATTCTCCACATTCCTTTTGCAAGAGCTAATGTGGCGACGATTGGAAGACCTTCTGGAATTGTTGCTATAGCAAGGGCTATTGCAGTTTCTATCATTAAGCGAATTTCTTTTCCTGAATATATTCCAGAAATAGCAACAAGTGCCGCAATAATTATTGAAACCCAAATTAATTGATGTCCTAATTTATCTAACTTTTTTTCTAGTGGAGTTATCTCATCATCTGTTGCTTGTGTGACTTTTACAATTTTTCCTACCTCTGTATTCATTCCTGTAGAAAAAACTAAGCCTTTACCTGAGCCTCTAGTAAGAGAGGTTCCTCTGAAAAGTATATTTTCTCTTTCTGCTAAAACTCTGTCTTCTGAAATGTTCTCTGCTGACTTATCTGCAGGAACCGACTCACCGGTAAGAATAGATTCATCAACTGAGAGCTTAGATGCTTCAATAATACGAAGATCTGCAGTAATAACATCTCCAGCCTCAAGAATAATAATATCTCCTGGGACGACCTCGGTTGCGTCAATAACATTTGGATTACCATCTCTTAAGACCGTAGTAGAGGTTACCCCCATTTTTTTGAGCCCCTCCATTGATCGTATTGCCTTAAGCTCAGTAATAAAACCAATAGTAGTATTTACAATTAGGACTGCTAGTACAGAAAAACCTTCAACTAAGTGTCCCATGGAAAAGGAAACCCCTCCTGCAAGAACAAGTAATAGAACTATTATGCTCTTTAGCTGTCGTATCAAGATTTCAAGTTTTGATGTTTCTTTCTTATCTTCTAAAAGATTCTTTCCAATAGTATGGAGTCTTAATTTTGCTTCTTTATGAGTTAAACCATTAGAAGAGTTTGAATTTAGTTGATCTAAAGACTCGGATGTTGAAAGTTTTGAGTACTTTAATGAGTTATTCATAGAGTGATGCCCATGTCAGTGTAGTTATACTATATGTTTTTATCAGAATTTTATTGAGTTTGATACATTGTACCTGTATTTTGTTTATAAATGTTTTTCTTTTGTTTTAAAGTTCATTGGTTGGATACTGTTTTGGAAAATGAGACTTCAACGGACCTGTTTGAACTTTGATAATTAAAGAAAATTCTTAAACAAAAAAAGCTTGAAGCTTGTTCTTTTTATCTAGGCTTAAAATTTGAAATTTAGCTAACACCAAGGATGGTAAAAGATTAAAGATTTTCAAATAATATTGGCTTCAGTTACAAGTATTATCTTATTTGTATTTGGACTTGAAAACTTTTCAAAAGAAGTACAAAGAATAACTGGGGAAAGTTTTAGAAAATTCTTGGGCCAGGCCACCAAGTTTCCAGGGATTGGTCTAATTATCGGAGCCGTTGTAACAGCTTTTATTCAGTCTAGTTCTGCAACTTCAATTATTGCAATAAGCTTGGTGAATGCAGGAGTGATTTCTTTTAAAAATAGTGTAAGTATTATTTTTGGAGCAAATATAGGAACAACTTTTACTGCTCAATTAGTTGCGTTCAAATTAACCGCTTTCGCGCCTGTATTTATAATACTTGGATTTCTACTTTCATTTATTAAGTCAAAGTATTCAATATTTGCTAAGTCTTTATTCTACTTTGGATTTGTTTTCTTTAGCTTAAATCTAATTTCTCACGCTCTTGCGCCTCTTCAGAGTGACGTAAGGTTAATAGAATTTCTAACTCAACCTCAAAATGCTTTTCTTGGAGTTCTTGTAGGAGCATTAATTACTGCTATCGTACAATCTAGTTCTGTGACAACAGGACTGGCAATAATCTTCACACAGCAAGGACTGATGAGTTTAGAGAACGCAGTACCTGTTCTAATGGGGGCAAATATTGGAACAACAGTAACGGCCCTCATTTCAATCATTAATATGGATATTGCAGCAAAGAAGACGGCCTTAGCACACTTCTTTTTTAACCTTGGTGGTGTCCTACTATTTCTTCCCATCGTTATCTTATGGGGAAGAGATCTTCCATTGTTCTCTGATGATCCAGCTATAGCTCTCGCAAACTTTCACTTAGGCTTTAATTTAATTTCAAGTTTAGCTTTTCTATTTTTCTTAAGACCTTTTACATCTTTGATTGATAAAATTATGGGAGAAGGGAAAATGGACTTTGAGAGAGTTGATTTAAGCTTCTTTAACGCAGAGGAAGACTTCTCAGTCATAGAAAATAAGTTAGAATCAAATTTATCTTATGCATATTCGTTTATTCAAGAAACATATAATCTTGTTACTCTTAGTATTGAAAGTAATTACAAAGGTGTCTATGAAGCATCTAAAAAGAGAATTGAATATTTTGAATTCTTTAGATCTGAGCTCTTAGGATTTTTCTCCTCATTTATAGGAAGCTGTAGTGTAGAGAGTGAAGTCTCTTCACTTGTTAGGATAATGTCTAGATATGAATATCTATTCCAAATACATGATTCTGTAAGAGATATAACAAGTATAAAAGATACTTTAGATGAGAACTATATTGAACTTAAGAGCGATATTCTTCTCATCGTTAGAGAAATCTCAAGTGAAACACTTTCCCTTTTTGAAGAAATATCAAAAGAAGAACATGAGTCAATTGAGAAAAGTGAAATGAAGAAGAAGTTCTCAGATTTTCAAGTAGATTTAATAAAACATAATAAAAGTATTCTCAAAATTATGTCGATGCCCGATCGGGAAGATGCAGGCGCAGCACTTCATTTGATTACATATAGCCAGAGACTTAAAGATAAATTAGTTCATTATAAATCATTGACGGAAGAAAAAGTTTCTAAAGATACTTCAATTTTAGTAAATACTAAGGTGTAGAAATAATGAAAAAACATAAGACAGAATCTGGACATAAGAATCCAACACTATTTAGAAAGAAAAGTGTATGTGATACAGAGGAGAATATATGAAAATTACATTTTTGGGAGGAGCCGGAGGAGTTACAGGTTCAAAAACATTACTCGAAATTGAAAAAGAGAAATACCTAGTCGATTATGGACTCTATCAAGGATCTTCTGAAAGAAGAGAGAGGAACTGGGAGCAATATCATCTTGCAAGTAAGATATCAGCTGTATTTTTAACTCATGCCCATATCGATCATTCAGGGCTTCTTCCACGTTTATGGAAAGATGGGTTTAGAGGTAAAGTATATTCCACAAAAGAGACTTTTAAATTATGTCAGATTTTATTATCTGATTCCGCGAGAATTCATGAAGAAGATGCAAAATATGCGAATAAGAAAAAGTATTCACGCCATAAGCCAGCACTTCCTTTGTATACACAGGAAGAAGTCGATCAAATTCTGAAACTATTTAAAGTTGTTGAATTTGAAGAAGAGGTAAAAATTTCTGATAATATCTCCGCTTGTTTCTTCTGGGGTGGGCATATTATAGGGGCGAGTTTCATACGATTTAAGTATAAGTCACTGAATGATGAAGTTAAGACTATTGTCTTCTCAGGTGATGTTGGACATAAAAGAAATATTTTACTAAATCCTCCTTCAAATCTATGTAAGACAGACTTTCTTGTCTTAGAGTCTACATACGGTGGTAAGTTACATGCTCGAATACCTGCTAAAGAAGTTCTTGGAATGTATCTTAATACTATTTTAAAGCGTTCAGGCGTTGCTGTAATTCCATCTTTTTCTGTAGGTCGTACACAAGACGTATTATACCTCGTAAAGCAGTTAATGGATGAAAATGAAATTCCTCAAGTTCCTGTCATTTTAGATAGTCCACTTTCTAAGAAAGCGAATAAAATATTTAATGGATGTTTTAAAAAAGGATGTGTTAAGGATGCAGTTCTAGAGAATCAAGATATTTACCCTTCTAGCTTAATTGAAATAGATACGGCCGAAGAGTCTAAACGAATTACTAGCTCTAAGGGACCAATGATTGTAATCAGCGCCTCTGGGATGATAGATGGTGGACGAGTTGTACATCATGTAAAAAAGAGAGTTGTAGATCCAAATAGTGGAATCATTCTTGTTGGGTTTCAACCAAAGGGAACAAAAGGAAGAATCTTATTAGATGGTGAGAAAATGCTTCGTCTTCACAAAGAAGAGTTACCCGTGAATGCTAGTATATTTTATGTAAACTCACTATCTGCGCATGGGGATTATTTAGATCTTATAGAATGGATTAAAGAGTCAGAGATAGACCCAAATCTAGTAATTTTAAATCATGGAGAAGAGACAGGAGCAGAGCATTTTAAAACTTTGATTGAGTCTCAGCTAGAGTTTAAGACAACAATTGCTGGTTATGGTGAATCATTTGAATTAGATAATATATATTTTAATGAGAAAGACTAAAAATTAATATACTCACATTTAATATTAAGGCGCTCTTATTAAGTTAGAGGGCCATAATATCTTCTATTCTACAGTTCTTTTAAGTTGTTAATGACTCTTCGAATTTTAAATCTAAACCCTAGTTAAGCTTCTTTAAATACGAAGTCGAAAATAAAAGTAGTTAGGGTTTTACGAACATCTTTTGTTTTTTGTTTCTATTGACGCTTATTGACTGTAAAGTAGTATTTTTAAAAATAACTAATATTCATGGCTTATTAGATGCTTTTCTGTGAAAGTATTAGACAGTCGTGCGTTTGGTTATTTCAAACTTGGGAAGGAAATGCTTTTACGAAAAGAGTTGAAAGGAAGTAAGAGACTATTAATAAAAGTTGGTAGTAATGTAGTAACTAAAGATAATGGAAGATGCGATTTGCGCAACATGCGTGTCATTGTAGAGGATATCTGTGAATTAATAGATGCCGGTTTTGAAGTTGTTTTAGTTAGTTCTGGTGCTGTTAGCATAGGTAAAGAATTTTTAAATAAGTTAATACCAAGAGAGGGAAGAGTTGATCTACAGCAATCAGCTAGTTCTATTGGTCAGCCTAAACTGATAAATAAATATTCACAACTCTTTGAAGAGCATCAGCATGTATGCTCTCAAATCCTTCTCACTCATGATGATTTAAGAGTGAGGAAACGCTTTTTACAGGCAAAGCAAACAATTGAAGTTCTACTTAAAAATAAAATCACCCCAATTTTAAATGAAAATGATTCTATCGCTTACTTAGAAAATACTGTCGGTGATAATGATCACCTGGCAGCTGCTTCTGCACAGATGATAAATGCTGATGCAATTATAATTATTACAAGTGCTGAAGGCCTATATGATAAGAACCCCGAAGAAGAGGGCGCTAAGTTAATTAAAACCGTAGATTACGGTCAAGAGCTTGGACATATTGACATGACATCTAAGACTAATGTTGGTCGAGGTGGAATGGAGTCTAAAATTCAAGCAATACTTAAAGTAATGCCTCTTGGGATAAAAGGAGTTATTAGCTCTAAAGATAATGACCGAATTGTTCTAGATGCTGTAACAAAACCAGTAGGAACTCTATTTGATCCTGAAGAGAACTACCTACCTGAAGAAAAGAAAGCATGGTTATTAACAACGAAGAGGCTCAATTGTTGGATTGAAGTTGACCAGGGTGCTTATGAGGCTCTGATTGCTGGAAACTCATTATTTCCACGTGGAATTAGTAAATGTGAAGGACTTTTTTATCGTGGTGACTCTGTAGACTTTGTACACGATGGAAATATTTTTGCAGTAGGTGTTACTGAATACGATCAAGTAGATATAGAAAAAATTAAAGATAAACACAGTGATGAGATTGAGGATACGCTTGGGTATAAAGTATCAAGCGTTGTAAGTCTTTATCAAAACATTGTATTAATAGAGGACAGTCGAAATGAATAAATTTGCTAAAAAATCTAAAGATGCTTCAAAAGTTTTAAGAGGTCTAAAGAAAGACCTTAGAAATAAAATGTTACACTCATTGGCGAATAATCTTATGGAAAGATCCCAAGAAGTGCTAGAAGCAAATAAAAAAGACCTTTCCTATGCTGAAGAAGTAAATCTTAGTTCATCACTTAAAGATAGACTTATGCTAGACAGTGCCCGAATTGAAGATATGGCAAATGGGGTAAGAGCTATTGCTGATCAAGATGAAGTAGTAGGGGAGTTTTATAAAGAATTTACAAACCAAGAAGGACTTCGAGTTAAGCGTCAAAGAGTACCTCTTGGTGTTATATTGATGATTTTTGAATCTCGTCCAAATGTAGTGATTGATTGTGCTGCATTAGCTCTTAAGTCTTCGAATGCAATTATTTTAAAAGGTGGAAAAGAGGCGAAACATTCAAATGAGATTCTTGGAGAGATTATTCAAGATACTCTTGAAGGTCACTTACCAAAAGAATCTGTACAGGTTCTTGCTTCGGATAGTAGAGAGGAAGTTAATGAACTTCTTGAACTTGAACAATATATTGATGTTGTTATTCCTAGAGGTGGAGAAAGATTAATTGAACATGTTTATAAAAATGCAAAGATGCCAGTGATTGCTCACTTTAAAGGTCTATGCCACATGTATCTTGATAAAGATGCAGACTTAGATAAGGCCATGGACCTAGTTATAAACGCAAAGACACAAAGAACTGGAGTTTGTAATGCAATAGAAACTCTACTTATTCATGAAAATCTTCCTAGTGACTTCAAAGTTAAACTAGCAAGTGAGCTAGAGTCTAGAGGAACAGAGCTTCGTGTTGATGATTCTTTTATGAAATCAACTGATTCAACCCTGAAGTTAGCAAATCAAGAAGACTGGGCAACTGAGTACCTTGATAATATTTTATCTATAAAGACTGTATGTTCAATTGATGAAGCTATTGATCATATTGATGAGTACGGTAGTTTTCATACGGAGAGTATTGTTTCAGAAAGTGAAAAAGCTCAAGAAGAATTTGTAAGCCGAGTAGATGCTAGTTGTGTAGCAATTAATGCTTCTTCTAGGTTTAATGATGGTGGTCAGTTAGGACTAGGGGCAGAATTAGGAATTTCAACTACCAAGCTTCATGCATACGGACCAATGGGAGCAGAGCAAATGACTACTTCTAGGTATGTCATTGTCGGTAACGGAAACATTAGAGGTTAAAATGATTGCTGTAATAGGTTGTGGGAATATGGCCACGGCCATTGTTAAAGGATTCTTTAACAAAAATAATGAGATAAATTTTTTAACATATACTCCGAGCTATACAAGAGCTGAGAATTTAGCGAAGGAAGTTAATGGAAGAGCAGTTAAAGATTTATCAGAACTACATGAAGCAAGTACAATTGTACTTGCTTGCAAGCCGCAGCAGTTGAATAGTCTTAGCCAGAGTATTAATGATTCAGGTCTAGATATTACGAATAAACATATCATTTCCATTCTTGCTGCAACTCCAGTTGAAACAATTAAAAAGAAATTAGGTGTTTCAAGAGTTACTCGTATTATGCCAAATACGCCCGCCTTAATTGGAATGGGGATGAGTTTAGTTTTTCATGGTAAAGAAGTTTTAGATAATGAAAAAAAACTTGTCGATGAATTCTTTTCATCCTGCGGTGAAGTTGCAGAGATGCCTTCAGAAACTGTGTTCGATCAAGTTACTACTGTCTCTGGTTCTGGACCTGCTTACGTCTTTTTATTTGCACAGACAATGGTCACTAAGCTTGTAAGCTGGGGGGTTTCAGAGGCAAAAGCTAAAGAAATTTCAATTCAATTATTTAGGGGAAGTAGTGAGTTAATGGCACATCAAAAAGACTTATCACTTGAAACTCTTATATCAAATGTTACTTCTAAAGGAGGAGTCACTATTGAGGCCGTAAATTCATACAAAAGTAGTGGTATTGAAGGTATGACATCTACTGCCTTGGACGCTGCATATTTGCGATCTCAAAATATTGAGAATGAGCTAAATAAATAATTTTATCAATTCCATTCAATTTTAAAATAATAAAGTCCGAATGCTAGCTCGGACTTTATTTGAAAGATTTTAATTACATCTATCTCTATCTCCATCTCTAGGAGGTCTAGTATTTCTACTTGAACAAGACTTCGCAGCATCTACTCTGGTTACACCAGCACCTTGATATGCAAAATGTACACAGGACATATCATATACTTGCTCACATGCTTTGATTGCTTCCATTCTTGTTCCAGGTCCTTGATATACCCACTTAGCACAATCTATTGAATAAGTATCTCTACATGCTCTTGCAGCTTCCATCCTTGTTCCAGGACCTTGGTATATCCATTCTACACAGGACATATCTGTTACACCCCGGCAGACTTCAATGGCCTCTTCTCTTGTACCTGGTCCTAGATATACCCATTCGGCACAACTCATATTGGTACTTTTAAAGTCAAAACTTTTGTTATTCAAAAATGAGCCGTCAAAGTTATAAAAATCAAAAACAGATTTCCCCTCCTGAAGAATTCTTTCTTCTTCCTGTCTTACTTTAATTTCAAAGGCCTTCTGTTCATAGAGTTGCTTTAAATTAAATAATTCATCTACATTGCTCGACGCATTCGCACTTCCAGTATTGATAGATGTAATTAAGGTAATGGCGCATAAAATTCTTTTCATTTTTTTCCTCTCTGTAGTTTGTATTGTTTTTATTTACAAAAAAGGTGCCACATTTTTATACGTATTATCAGTTGCTTTGTGCGTGGCGTGGTGCGAGTGAGAAGTGTCAAAGCTTCTAACTGGGGCCACATTCTTCAAGCAGAGGGATTTGTTAACATAATAATCGATAGGACAATTCACTTGTTTATTGCTCCTAATCTTAAAGGGGGCATAATTAATCTATGTAATAAACTAAACGGGAGTTTAAAGATGAAGTTATTAATTATTTTATTAAGTTTAGGATTGATTAGTTGTGCGCACAAAGGACCGCGTCATGATAGACATAAGTTAGAGAAGGCGGCGTACGGTAAGCACCGAAGTGAGAAAAATATTGTTAGAAATACTTATAGAAACCCAGTTGAAACCCTTAGCTTTTTTGAAGTTAAGCCTAATATGAAAGTGGCAGAGATCTCTCCCGGAGGTGGATGGTATACAGAAATTCTAGGTCCATACTTAAGAAAGAATGGACAATTACATTTGACTATTTTCTCGGACCAATCAGATAAACCATATGCTCCAAAACTAAATAAGAAGGTGAGAACACTTACTTCAAACAAGGATCTCTTTGGAAAAGTCACATTTTCTACTCTAGAGCCACCTAAGTATATTGAGGCCATAGGAAAAGATAATTCCATGGATAGAGTTCTGACTTTTAGAAATGTACACAATTGGATGAAGGCAGGAAAGTTAGATGAAGTATTACAAGTCTTTTATAAAGCGTTAAAGCCTGGAGGAGTCTTAGGTATTGTTGAGCACAGAGCAAAGATGAATAAAAAACAAGACCCAAAGTCAAAGAGTGGATATGTTCGAGAAGATTACGTGATAAAAGCAGCTCAGTCCCATGGGTTTGAGTTTGTAGCAAAAAGCGAAATAAATGCTAACTATAATGATTCAACAAATCACACTAAAGGTGTTTGGACACTACCTCCAAGTCTAAGAGATAAAGAAAATAATAAGGCAAAATATCTCGCGATAGGAGAGTCGGATAGGATGACTTTAAAATTTAGAAAGCCTCTTAAGTAGAAAGTCTATAAAGTGAAGGTCAGTATTAAAGTATACTGACCTTCATAATAAATTTTTTATAATTGAATGAATGTAAACGTTGGAGGTGCTAATTCACAATCCCCACCACCTCCGCCAGCGCAGGTTCCATCATTTGTATCACAAACTTTACCACTTCCATCCACTACAAATTTAGCAGAAGATGTCCCCGATACCGTAAGTGCAGAACCAAGGTTAAAGCCTTTAGTGGCATCGTTTGTCGTTGTTGGAGGATTAAATGCATCAGCTGATCCCCCCGACGATGTTGATGTCGTAGATAGGTACATTGCAACTTTATTATCGCCTGAACTACAAGTTGTAGTCGTTCCATCAACGAGTACACTTGAACCTGAGCTACAAACATCTAAAGTTTCTTCTATGGAAGAGTCACAGTTTCCACCATCACTTGTTTCATCAGGTAAATACTTTACTTGGTCTGACATTTCAATAACGATACAAGGGTATGTACCATTAGATAATAGTCCTGACCCAAGAGTTGGATTAGCAAGAAAGTCCATATAGTCAGGTGCTGATTCATTAATAACAGTTGTTAAATTCGTACATAACGGGCTTGTCGATACGGCAAGTTTATAAACTTTTAACTTTAGGTTAGTTGGGTCAATACCGGTATTAGCGGCAAATGTCATTTGACCGGCGCCTAGTGTTAGCGCTAGTAGTAGGTACTTCATATATACTCCTGATTGTTCTTTTAAGTTGGTTTGTAATATTGGTTATGAGCCTGCTCCGCTTAATGAGAAAGTACTCGCAGATCCTGATTCTGGATCTTCACTATCTCCACAAGAAACTGTAACTACTGCCAAACCTAATAATAGAAAAATCAATAAAAATTTATCCTTCAATTTATCCTCCCTAGAAAATAACGTTAAAATTGAATATGAATTCTAGTCGGTCTAGGTGAAGGAATGTTAAGGAATGAGAGAGGATACTTTGAGATATAAGAGGAAATTATGTTTAACTTGAGGTTTAACTGAGGTTGTTGAATTGATTTAAAATTTACTTAGGGGAAAGTTATTTAGCCATCTTCTTAGTGAGTAAGACTATTGGGTTATATTTTAATGAATATACCTTATATTCGAGATTGGGATACTTTTCTATTTCTGATTTTAATAGAGCGGAATCGATATCTTGTCCATCACTTTCCATTTCAACTAATCTAAATGGTCTCGAACGATTATACTCTCTTGAAGTGTAGATTATAAATGCTTTGTAGCTGCTTGAATTAAAATAATTAACTATAGAATCATTATCTTTAAATCTATAAAATTCTGATGCCTCACTTATTTTACCATTTGAAATGAAGTTAAACTTTCCTATGTATGGAGAGAAGACAGCAGTCTTTGAAATATTTTTTTTAACTAACTCCGTAGCGATATTCTCTAGAACTTTAGAGTTGATACTTGCGTGTATATTGTATTTACACTTAGCAAATATCGTAATTGCTAAAGGTATTAATAGTATAGACAAGAGAAGAGATTTTATTAACGTGTGAGACTTAAGAGCTTTCTTTATAAAATTAAAGTTTATGTATAATGCTAGAAAGAATGCAAGTGAGCTGTAGTGGTATAGATCGTCATGCCTTTCTATAATCATTGTTCTAACTATGAAAAACATAATAAGAAAAATAAGTCCATATTGAAATTGTTTTCTATAGTCTGACTTTCGAACTACTAAAATGGATACTAATAGTGAGATTGAATACACATATTCTATTGGTTTAAATGTGCTTGGAACACTATTGAAGAAATCCTTTATATTAGAAAAAGGTCTAAAGATATAAATAAAGAGTTCGTTCAATTGGAAGATTATTGCTTTAAATATATCTAAAAAATCAAAGCTTAATTCTGGTGAGTAATTATTAAGGTTCCCTCCATAGTTTATTAAAAAGAGAAGTGGCAATAACGACACTACTGTTGGAAGGATCGTCGTTTTAGCATTTTTTAAAAAGAATATGGGCCTAAGAAGAAATATTATAAATATATACCAAATAAAAGTAGCCTTAATAATAATACACAATAAACCTGTAAGGACCGAAAGAAGCAATAAACGTTTGGGCTTATTTTCAAATTTATAGGTACAGAAATAGAGTAAAGTTGAAATAGGAAGCATTATTATTTCAGTTAGTAGAGGGGCATAATGAAAATAGAATAGTGGAGAAGTAACAGCTGCAAATAGTACGATTGTTTTATTTTTTTCGGAGAGAACTTTGTTTTTTAAAATAATGATTAGAAATAAAAGCTTAGATATAAATTGAAATAGAAATAGAGATAGTACACCACCTGCTAGGTAACTTATACCTTTTACAAGGTAGAATGGTATTCCCCCATGACGATCTTGATGCATGATAGGAATGAAATCATCTTCAGTTTTGTAGAGGATAAAGGGTGAGCCTTCATTTCTAATATTTAGGCCGTATTCAATATTGTTTTCATTGGTAAGATTTCTAGCAATAGATGCTCCAGCATCATCACCTAGAAAAGGTGAATCCAAGAATAAGAACATATCGATTATTATATATAATGAAATCGCTATTATAGCGTATACGTTTTTATTTTTATTCTTGCTCATAAATAATTTTAGTGTGGAAGCTCTCATCAGGTCAAGCTTTTGGCTCAATGTAGAGTTATTCATTTATTTAACTTTGAAGCATGATATGCCCTAAGTATAGGTAAGTCTGGCTTTAAACTAAAGTTTAATGCTGACGGCAGTGAATTGAATTTTACACAAGGTAAGTCAGTTCTACTGAAGAAGGAAGTGGATTAATAAGAAATCTTGTTACAGTCAAAATTCTACGTAAATTTACTTCGTTGTATTTTGACGCCGTGACATTGTTATGAATTGCTGAAGTGATAGTTTAGAAACAAAAAAGCCCAGTCGTTAAACTGGGCTTTTTTATGATCATGAATGTTGGTAAATGATCAAAATAAAATGGCGGGAGAGTAAAGACACGATACCGAAACTTGATAACAGTGGCTTAAGTCCAGAGTAAATCGTTTAAATATTAATTAATAAGTACATCCATATTCGAAATAATCGCAGGGCACTTACTAATTCCTGAAAATGGTTTACTTGCGATTTCTACGAGCTCCGACCCAAACATCTTTTCTACTGATGATGTCAAAGTAATTTGAGGTAGTTTTCCTGTTATCTTTCCATTTTCCATCAAAAAACCATTTTGGACAGGAGTTGAATAATCACCGAGGTCAGTGAAATCACCACCAGCTGCCATTTCTATAATTAGGCATTTTGGTAGATTACTCAGTATTTGTTCAACAGTTCTTTGGCCAGCTTCTACAGTGATTGTGTTAAAGCCTAAGACAGAGCTTGAATCAAAAGATCTTAGAGTATTTCCTGTAGGCTCAAGTGAATATTTCTGTGCATTTCTTGAATCCGTGACAAGAGAGTTGAAAGTACCATTTTTGATTATTGGTAGTTTTGGGTTAGATCTTTGGCGGCCATCAGCATCGAAAAGAGCTGTTGCCCCAATTGAAGTATCATAAGAGACATCAAGAAGTGTGAAGTCTTCGTTTAGAATTTTCTCATTAAGCTTATTTCTAAATAACCCAATTTCCTTGTTGTAGTTATCGGCCTTTGAACTTTCTAGAATTTTAGAAAATAGATGAGATGAATCAACAAATATGACTGGATATTTTCCAGCTTCAAGTGTGACTTCATTTGAGAATGCTTCAAGGAACTTTGAATAATTACTTACTTCCGTCTTGATATCGAATGTTCCAATATCTCCAGATCCAAAAAAGCCATCAATGATACTAGGCGAAGACTTATGCTTGTAGAGAAAGTACCATTCGCAAGCGTCATATGAGTTTTTTAAATCAGCTTCCTCTAGAAATTTAAGCTTTTTACTAACACGTTTTATGTTGGCTTTTCCTGAAAAAATAAAATCTGGAAATTTACTTGAAATCTCAGTAAGGGCATTTTGATACTCAGGTAAAAGATCTTCAATGTTTTTACCTTCTAAAAATGTCTCTTTAGATACAGAAGCAAGACTATTTAGAGAGTACTTATATTCGAGGGCACTTTCTTTGTTGTTAATCGCATTATCTAAAAGTGATTTCTCATCAATCTCTCCTACAAAAGAAGCGGAATAGATTTTATCTACTGAGAAGAACCTAGCACTAGATTTAGTAATATTCTTATTTCTTATAGAAGCAATTTTGTTTCCAGCAGCTTCAATGGAGGTTTCTTTTTCATTTAATTGTAGTATTTCTTTTCTCATTTTGAACCTCAGCTGATAACCATTTTGCTTACAAGAACTTTTGAACCACCAAAGGAAACGGGTAATGGCCACTGTTCCATTTTTCCACATCCACCAAATGCAGTATTTATCATATTGAAGTTCTTAGAGCAGCCCTCAATATTATTTAATGCTTCAAAAACTGTTCCAGACATGACTGAAACTCTTACTGGTTCAGCTATCTTTCCATTTCTGATCATATAGCATTTCCTCGGAGCAATTGTGAAAGTGCTTAGACCTGAGCCGTGATTGATATCCTTTGCATAAATTCCAAGTTCAACCTTTGAAATTAAATCTTCAAACGATAGCTCTCCTGGCTCTACATAAGTATTTGTCATTCTCACAATTGGCTCAAATTCAAAGTTCATGGCCCTTCCATTTCCTGTAGGGGCTTCATTTAGAATTTGAGATGTGTGCTGGCTATGTAGTCTACCTGAAAGTATTCCATCTTTGATTAAATATGTTTTTTGAGTCCTAAAGCCTTCATCATCGATTGGGCAGTAACCACTGGTTCCGTATTCTTCTCCAGAGTCGACTATGCTCAAACATTCATTTCCAACTTTTTTACCTATTTTCCAAGTCTCTTTTGCCTCTTCATCTCCAAGCATAAAATCTGCTTCGGATTTATGACCAAAAGACTCATGAGCAAAGACTCCAACAACCTCACTATCCATAACAACAGGATAGTTGCCAGCATCAATAGGCTTTGCATCAGTAAATAGAAAACTTTCTTTTATTGCGGATGTAATCTCATTGCTTAAGTTATTTAAATCGCCGATTTTCTTTCCATAAAAACTAACTCTGTCATCGAATTGTTTGTCTCCATTAAATACGGTATAGGAAACAGAGACTCCACATTGATTGAAATCAAAAGAGAAGTAGACGTTTTGGGATGAACGAAAGTGCTTAATCTTGTATTCGTCAGAGTAACTTAATTTGATACCTTTTAAATTCTCAAAAGATTGTATTGTTTGAAAATAGGCTTCGCAAGTAGACTTTTTTGTATCTATGGAAACGTTGTCTAATCTAGTGTCATCAGATTTTATAATTTTGTCAGTACTAGGAATTTGGTTATAAGGTCTTAGTGATTTCTCTGTCTCTCTTTTAAGAGACTTAGATTGTTTTGCAAGAGATAGAATTTCTTTTTCCAAATTATTTAAATCTGTTGTAGATGAATAGAACCACATATCATTATCAAAAACTCGAACAAATGCTCCAAGTGATGGCTTTGTAGAGCAAGACGTAAGTTCATAGTCTTGATAAACTATTTCACACTTGGTTGTCTCTTCAATACGAATGTCCCAGTATTCACAAGTATCCACTGGAATATTCACTTCATTCAATAGCTTTATATGATCCATAATCAGTCCTGTTTTTTGACTAATCTAGCATAAATATGAATTTTTTAAACTCTGATTGTAAAAAAGCTAAACCTATTAGGGAGGAAAATAAGCCTTTGGAACTAATAATATTTATCAAAAATTTAAAAAACTTTGGGCCTTCAACACTAAGTCTGGTTATATTTATTCAATGCTAATTGTAGGAGATAAATAGCCAAGCTCAATTGCAGTTTAAAACGCCTAGAAGAATGTATTTTTTTCTGTAGATGGCAGTATCAAAAGCCCTGATGAACTTATTAATTATTATGAAATAGGTGAATCCCTCATTGATAAGGCTTGGAGGGAGCTAACAGTGGGAAAGACACTGTTAGGTGGAACTCCTAACTGTAGAGTGAGGATGATAGATGTCTGGAAGTGGGAAGTACTTGTCGACCCTCCCGTTAATGACGAATATGATCCCGTCTGGGATGAGGCTCCTAAAGATGAATTCGAATACATAACTTCAGGAGATGATCTCTGCTCATATCTTTTAGTCTTTGCTGCTGAAAGTGGAGATCCTAACCAATATATAGTTGATGAAAGAGAGGAGTGGAAAGTTATATATGAATTTAATAATAATGTTCACTTAACAAAGCTAAATCACGTCGTTGGTTTTGAAATTCCTGAAAGCAATTGCTTGATTAAAAGAGAGAAGAATATTGAAAATAAGGAGTATTCGAGAAAGCTTATATGTGATGAAGAGGAGATCACAGTTAAATGTGTTGGCTTGCCAAGGACTTGGGAAAAAGAACAAGAAGTTAGGTGTCGTGGCAGTTTAGGGAATGGGAAAAACAAGGTGAGACTCTTAGGAATAGTTAAAACATATTATACAAGAAAAGAGTTGAGGCGATTGCAGGTAATCGAGGAATTGAATAATACAATTCCATATTAGGGAGAGAAATGAGGAACCGCATGAGATTTTTGGGAAAGTATTTTCTTCAAAATATGAACTGAATGAATGGCGTAATGGTTACTCAGTCCAACTAACAACAAAGAAAGAGTATGACGAGCTATTTATGTGGCTGAACTTTTAGTTATGGTTGAATATATTATTTGGTATCGGGTTTAGACTACCCCCAGAAACAAAAAAGCCCAAACTTTCGTCTGGGCTTTTTTTATGATATCGAGAATTTGTTGGTTGTTTCTGGGTATTTAAAATGACGAGAGAGTAAAAAAAGGATGCTGTTTGTAAAAGCTATTAGTTAGCTTCGACTGTTCAGAGTATTTTAAACGTCACAAAAGATTTTGGATTATTTCCCATCTCAAAACGAAGGTGGCTTGGAAAATCTTTTAACTTGAATTTTAGTAAGAATTGTTTTGTCTCATTTTTAAGTAGGGTATATTTTATAGGATAGTTTTTTAGGAGTTGTTCACGTTTATTTATTAATGCATCAAGCTCATGTTTCTTTTCTCTTCTTATTCTTTTGTTTTGTATTCGCCTCTCTTCATAATTTTCATATTCCTCTCCTTTTTGAAAAATAGATATGATTCCTTCTGAGATCTCTGCTATATCTTGCACTGTGTTTGTTTTTAAATCATTTCTTCGAACGTTTATATTTGCACTTATTCTCTCCAAATCCTCTTCGTAAGAAAAATGACTAACTATTTTATTCTCTGAATATAAACTAAAGTATTTTGGTGTAATTAGTAATTCTTTTTGGGAATTGTTAGTCATTTGAGCACTTATGTATATAGTATCATTTATTTTTTCTTTAAATTGAATAATTGTTTGAATATCGTCTTGAATAATTTTTGAAGCTTTTGAATTATTTCGATAGATTCTCTCATTCTCTATTTCATTGATAGGCTCATACTTTCTAGTTACCGTAGTTGAACATGAGGTTAACAGTAATAAAAATGTTACTAACGATATATTTGTGTTCATTCTTTTTCCTTTTAAATAATTAATTAAAATTATTACTCTTATTAAAAGGGTCTATTGTTTGTTCTAGGTCAAAAAATAGTTAACTTTAAGGAAAAGGTAAAAAAAGATATTGGGTTAAATTCTGGCTTCTCTATAAATAACTTCGAAAAACAATTCAATAAAGTGTGTATAAATAAGTGCTGCGAAGGTAGTTAAAGATATGTAAGGACTAATTTAATACTTGGTCAGAAACAAAAAAGCCCAGTCGTTAAACTGGGCTTTTTTATGATCATGAATGTTGGTAAATGATCAAAATAAAATGGCGGGAGAGACGAGACTCGAACTCGCGGCCTTCGCCGTGACAGGGCGACGTTATAACCAACTTAACTACTCCCCCGCATTTCTGGATTAAATATAAGGACTTATTATCGTAGAGTCAATAAGGAATTTGCTTTTTTTTAATAAAATTGTGAAGAAACAAATGTTTTTATTGAAATTATTAAAAGAAGTACTGAAAAGAGCTTGTTTGCGAGCTTAGGGCTTACTTTTTGTGTCCAATTTACTCCAATTTTTGATGAAATAGATGATCCAATGAAAAGAGCTAGGACAATTGAAAAGTTAACGTATCCAAATTGTCCCATTTCTAAAAACTTATAATTAAAGACAAATGTTGGTGTTGGTTGAATTAAATAAGTGAGCATCCCAGTAAATGTCCCCACCACCATGCAAGCGTTACTGTTTACAGATAGAAGTTTGAAAGGGATCTGCAATATGAAGATAAAGAGAGGTACAAGTATTGCTCCTCCTCCAAGGCCTGTCATTCCTGATATAAGGCCACCAGTTAGGCCTGTGAGTATTCCGAGTAGGACATTCCTAGTATTGAGCTCTGGAGACCATTCTGATTCATTTAGAGCTGGTTTTCTGTTAAAGATAGTCTTTAGGGCAATTAAGAAAACAAAGAGGCTAAAAATTAACTTAATTGTTTTAGAGTCCATAAGAAGTGTTAGCTTTCCACCAATTATGACACCTATGAGCATAGAAATAGCAATTGGAGCCAGGTAAGAATACTTTGGCTTAACACCAGCTTTTATAAAGTTATAAGTGTTTCTACTAGAGTTAAAAAATATTAATGTTAAAGATGTTGCGATTACTACCTGAGGAGGTAAAAACTCTAGAAGACTGTATAGAGTTGGAACAATGAGTATTCCTCCACCAACGCCAAAAAATGTAGAGAGTAGTCCAACTAGTATTCCAGTAAAAATAAGTCCAATAAATATCATGATCAAAGTTTATAGTTTCAATTCATAGATGTACAGTTGCCACATCTATTAAGTTGGATAGAATAGTTTAAAGGATAATTAGTATGAAAGTTTTTATTACAGGTGGAACAACAGGAATTGGCTGGTCACTTGCTCAAGAGTATTTAAATGATGGTCACACTGTAGGTATATGTGGGAGAGATCTTTCTCGAATTGAAAGTGGAGCCCTTGAGAAGTATAAAAACCTTCAGGCATTTAGAGCTGATGTGACCAATAGGGAAGAGCTAATTTCTGCCATCGATAAATTTAGTGGGGGATGTCTTGATTTAATGATTGCTAGTGCAGGAAGAAGTGTTGGTAGTAAAACAAAAACACCAGACTTTAATGCCTCTAGAGACGTTATAAATATAAATGTTTTAGGGGTTTTGAATACCTTTGAAGGAGCTCTTAAGAATATGCTGCCAAATAAGGCCGGACATATTGCTGCAGTGGCAAGTGTCGCTGGTATGGTAGGACTGCCTGGAGCATCTTCATATTCGGCCTCTAAGGCCGCAGTTTTAAAGTTATGTGAGTCGTATTCTCTTGATTTAAAAGGGTTTAATATTGATGTGACGTGTATTGCTCCGGGGTTTGTTGATACACCACTAACTCAAAAGAATGACCATGGTATGCCATGGCTAATGAGCTCCGAAGTCGCAGCTAAGAAAATTAGAAAGGCGTTAGACAGAAAGAAGGTACTTTTTGTTTTTCCATGGCAAATGAAAACAGTAATGTTTATACTAGAGAGACTACCAAGGTGGATGTATAGAGGGTTTATGCAACTTCCTTTCGCAAACTATAGTAAGTAGGGTTTATTATGAAAAAAATCATTCTCTTATCACTTTTTATTTTTATTAGCTGTAATAAAGAAGAAAACGTAGTGCTTAACAGTCCTAATGTTGAGTATGATTTTACAAAAACTGGAAATTCTGTTTCGATGAAAGATGATTTTTCTGACTTAAAGAAGTTGGATGATGAGTCTTGTGAGACAGAAGAAGAAATAAAAGAAAAGCTTGTAAAACCTAAGCAGGAAGCCTTTAAACTTCAAGGTGGTGATACTGGGTGTGATATAAGTGAATTAACTAAGAAAGATTAAAACTGATTAATAATCTCATCTTTAGCAGCTAAGATTTTAGAAGCTACTGCATTAATAAGGGATGAGATTTCTCTCGAAATTCTTTCAGTTTTATTTTTTGCTCTAAAGTTCTCAATATCTAAATCCATCACTTTATTTCTATCATTCCAAGAGATGAGAAAGTTGGTCTCAAATTTTCTAATTGATGAAGTATCATAAATTTGAATTCCAATTTCTCTGGTATGTCCCTGAAGAGACTCTGGAGACATTGAAGCTGATCCTGTGTGTAGAGTTTTACCATCTACAGAAATAGTATTTCGATGATTTTCTTGATGAAGTTCTTTTTCTACTCCTTTGGGAGTCTTTAATGTTAATGAAAAAGGCATTCTTGCTTTAACTTGAATATTATACAGCTTAAGTTCTCTCAGATAAATTGTGTTGGGTAATCCATTTAAACCTATATTATTATTGTGATCAGCAAGAATTCGGATATCAATCTCTGGTACTTCCATTTTTCTTTTTATAAGAGCATTAATAATATAAGTATCATAAAGGTACAATTGTTCCATATAGATATGAGACTTCGCATTCTTGATCATATCTATAAGAGTATCTCGAGAGTTATTAATCTTATTGTCTAGACTTGATTCAGTTAATCGAATTGTTTGATCTCCAGTATAAGGATAAGACTTACGAGAAATTTTAAAATGATCAAGTATTTCTTTTTTTACTTTTATAGACTTTAAATCATGATAGAAGCTATTTTGAATGAGAGCAGCACCAGGTCCTTTTACTAAAATAGAATTATCAAAATAGTATCCTCCATTGTGATCACTCCAATTCTTGGACCCAATTAAAGCTGTTGGCCTTTCTGTATTTGCATCTATGACAATTACTTTTGAATTATTTTTTTTAGAACTCATTCTTGCGTCAAAAATATGAATACTTTTATTTAAATTAAGATCACTATTAATTTGATTTTTTATAAAGTGAATAAATGGAGTATCCTCTTGATTTAAAATTAATACTTTAAAGTTCGGATTGTTTTTTATTTTTTCCTTGGTTTGATTTATTACATGTTTCATCGCTGCAAGACCTAAAGAACCATTAATATCTTTTACACTGATAAAAATAGAATGATTTGCTTCTTTGATCATTTTCTTTAGTTGAACAAATACAGATTCAGTTTTAAATGCTGGGTGCTCTTTATTATTGAATTTTAAAGTATCAAAATTAATATCTTGAGAGTAGAGCTCCATTCTTTCTACATCTAGAAAGTTATTACTGAAGATTTCAACTTGATTGCCTGGAATGAAACCTGAGAAATTAAGAGTATAAGGTGTAATATTATTGTAGTTTAAAAAATTGAAGGAGAGTGGTTCTGTTTCTTTAATTGCAGTGATGAAATCTTCCATTTTTTTGAAGCTTGTTATTATTTCAGACTTTTGATTGAAATCTTCTGTTAATAAGGTAACTAAATCACTCTTTGTAAAATCTTCTCGGTGATAGATTGAACTTATTAGTTCTTTTGCTTTTGTTTTTTGAGAACTCGTTAAAAGTGGAGATTGATAATAATCTCTTAGCGCATGAGCCTTATAGGTCATTATATATGTCATAACCTGGGCCAGCTTTTCTTTGTCTGGAGAAATTAATTTCCAGTGGATAAGGGGTCTTAAGAAAGGAGAAGGAATAATTGAATTTAGTTCATTAACTAAGTTTAAGGCCTTTTTTCTTTTAGAGATATTTAAAGATTGATACTTGTTTTTAAAGTGATTGATAGCACTATACTCGTTATGTTCATGTATAAGTGGATATAAATCTCTGTAGTATTGATCCTGCTCTATTCGTGAAAGTAAATGAAATTCCTCTGCGAAACTAGGAAGGATAAGCAAGAATAGGATGAGGGGAAAGATTAATCTCAAAGAATCTCTCCTCTTATTTGGTTATTGTCATAGAGAAACTCTTCTAGCTCAAGAACTTTGATTAATTGTGGAGCTGAACTTTTTATAAATATATCCTTTATATACGTGCTCTCTTGGTCTGTATCAATCTGAGCAGGGCCTCTATTGTATAGTTGAACAGAAATTTCTGAATCTTTTGTGAAGCTATTATTGTGAAAAGAGTAGACGAGCTTTTCTAGTTTTAATTTTGATTTTAATTTAGTTTTTTCTTTAAAATATTTACCGTGTAGAAAAAAGTCTCCAGTTACAATTGATCTTCTTTGATTTGGAGTTGTCTTTTTTATTAGCCACTGTCCATCTTGAATAACTGATGGAACAACTTTTCCAAAGTGAAAAACAACTTTCTCTTTAATTGATTTACCAGTTTCTAAAGAAAACCTTTTACAAAGGTCTATTGTCATAAAGTTATGCTTGCTAACATTTGTCGGTACAAGGTGAAGCATTTTTAACTTGAGTTCTTCTGAGGATATTTTAATGTCAGGCCTAGTAAGCTTATTTGCTCTGAAGTATCTCCTGAATTTTAATTGAGCAAAATTCTCATGACCATGTCCTTTTTGAAGATTAATAAAGATACTGATAATTCCACCGCCATATTGATACTTCTTATGAGTTGAAGGCATTGGTGTGTCTACTACTGATTGAATTAACGTTGCTTTATTATTTTCTATTTCTTCTTTAAGTGTATATTGATTGAGGTTAACAAGCTTTCCAGCTGAATGTTCTTTTTCATAATTTAAATTCTGTTCAAAATGTGGTTTGAAATTAATATCGATCTGAAATTTACCATCAAGGATTTTGTTTCTATTAAGTTGGTTAATGAAATTTTCAATGAGAGTTGCCATTAACCTTTGTTGGAGTAAAAGCTCAAAATGATTTTTTATATCTGTACTTTCTTCTAGTGTATCTTTAAGAGAATTTTGGAATGAGTCTTTAACAACTTGCATAGCTTTAGGTTCTGTATGACTCATCCAGACATCTGCTGATATCTTATAATTTAGATATTTATTAAAAGAATTATTATAAAAATAGTCTTTGTAGGCATCAAGTTCAAGATTTCCAATTGAGCTTGCTATGCTCCTTTCTTGTTGATTCTCTTGATACTGACTCTGCCAATATTGATAATATGGGCCATAGAAATTAGAGAGAAAGTAGGCACTTATAGTAAATATAAATACCGTAAACGGAATCCAAATTAAAATATGTTTATAGTCATTTAAAAATTTCAATTGTATCCCTCTTATCTCTATCTTTATCGGTATTTGAGGGATTTTGTTTATCTTAATTTATTCTTAAGGACGCTAAATCAGCTAGTTAGAACTATCTATCCAATAGTCTAGATATTCTTCTTCATAACTTAGTTTAGTTAAGTCAGTAATTCTATCTACATAGAGTTTTCCAAATAGATGGTCGAGTTCATGCTGAAAAACTGTAGAGAGAAAGCCCTCTAGTATAATTTCTTTTTTAGTCGCATCTTTATCAAAGTAGGTAACTTTAACTTTCTTGGGCCTTTCGACAAATCCTCGTAATCCAGGAACTGAAAGACACCCTTCCCAGAATCCTTGTTTTTCGGAATCTACAACTTCGATCTTTGGGTTGATAATAATGAATAGCTCACTTGCTTCTACATCAGAGTATCTCCCAGAATCTTCTGGTAGTTTTATAATTGCAACTTGAGTAGAGATTCCTATTTGAGGGGCTGCGATACCAATGCCACCATTTTCATTCATAGTATCAATAAGGTCTTCTATTAAACTTAGAAAGGACTGAGAACCAACTTCTGATAACTCATACTCTTTAGCGACTTTTCTAAGTACTGGGTTTCCCATTCGTGTTAATTCTTTAATTGCCATAAAACTACTCCTATCAATCCATGATAGAATATAATTGAAAATCTAGCTATAGTTAAAGTTTAAGGGGTATGGATGAAAAGTGTTTTATTTGTCTGTCTTGGAAATATTTGCAGATCTCCAATGGCCGAAGTCATTTTTAGTCATGAAATAGATAGAGGTAATCTTAATTTTACCTGTGACTCTGCTGGAACAAGTGCTGTTCATGCTGGCGAAAAAGCAGACCTTAGAATGAGAGATAGTGCCAAACAAAGAGGTTATGACTTAGAGTCCATTCGTTCAAGACAGTTTAAGCAAAATGATTTTGAAAAATTTGATTATATTTTAGTTATGGATGAAAGTAATTATAGAAATATTAGAGATCTAAGTAATAGAGACGAAGATTTAAATAAAGTTTTTCTCATCACTGACTACTGCACAGAAGAAAAAGCTTCAGAGGTTCCAGACCCTTATTATGGGGGGGAGAATGGATTTTTTGAAGTGATTGATATTTTAGAAGATGCAATCAAGGGATTTATTTCTGAAAACAAATAAGTCGAACTATATGACTCCAGCTTGCTTTAGTAGACTCTCTAATGAAATGGAGAACTTGTTAAAGGTAGAAAGACCTGAGACTACAAAGGTTATTGCTTGGGCCGCAGGAAATGGAGATAGATCAGAAAATGCAGACTATATATATGGAAAGAAGAGGCTTCGAGAAATAGATCGAAGATTAAGATTTTTAAAGAAAAGATTATCGGATGCTGTAGTCATAAATCCCATCGAAATGAAGTCTAGCAAGGTTCAATTCTCCGCAACTGTTACAGTTGAGGATGAAGATGGAGAACAGAGGTCGTACTCTATTGTTGGTGTTGATGAAGTGGAAGTAAGTAAGGGATGGATCAGCTGGAAGTCTCCAATTGGTAAATCATTACTTGGAAAGATGGTCGGAGACTGTGTCGAAGTGAAAGCGCCAAAAGAATGTTTTGAGCTTGAAATAATTAAAATTGAATATAGGGAAATAATATGAAGATTCTTTGTGAAGTATCACTAGGTGAATTAGTAGATAAAATATCTATACTGAGAATTAAGTTAAAGAAGATTACTGACTCAGAAAAAGTTAAACACGTAGACTTTGAGCACAGGGCTTTATGTTCAACTCTAAACGATCTTGAACTTAATAATATAAATCACTATCTTGATAAGTTAGAATTGATCAATTCTGATCTTTGGGAGATTGAAGATGATATCAGAGAGTGTGAAATGGCTAAGGACTTCAGTTCCAAGTTTGTAGAGCTTGCGAGATCTGTGTATGTAACTAATGATCAGCGCTTTGCAGTAAAAAATGAGATAAATACAAAGTTTGGATCCTCAATAAAAGAAGTGAAGTCTTACGAAGAATATTAGTTTTCTACTATTATCTCTTCAACTTTCTATTTGAACTATGATACATTTTTAAAAAAATTATATAGAGGAGTCCTTGATGGCAAAGCTATCATTTGAAGATAAGTATAAACTATATGAAACTTCAGTGCAGAACCATGAAACAGATATTGATTTTATTAATAAGGAATACCGTAAATTCTTTAAAAAGAAGCCACTCTCTTTAAGAGAAGATTTTGGTGGTACTGCTGCAATGGCATGTGATTGGGTTAAACAATCTTCTGACCACAAGGCCTGGGGTGTTGATTTCGACATTGAGCCTATTAACTATGGTAAAGATAACCATTACTCAAAATTAACTCCAGCTGAACAAGCTAGAATGCAATATATTGAAGGTAATGTTTTAGAAGACAGAGATTTCAAATCAGATGTTATCGTAGCTTTTAATTTTTCTTACTTTATTTTTAAAGAGAGAGAAGTTCTTCTAAACTACTTCAAGAAAGTAAGAGAAGGGCTTAATGATAATGGTGCATTCTTTATTGACCTTTTTGGAGGAACAGAAGCCTGTCAAGAGATGGTTGAAGAGACTGAACATGATGATCATACTTACTTTTGGGACTGTGACAGCTATAACCCAATAACATCTGAAGTTCAGTATTATATCCACTTTAAATACCAAGGTAAGAAACACGAAAAGGTATTTTCTTATAATTGGAGAATGTGGGGACTTAAAGAGCTTCAAGATATTATGAAAGATGCAGGTTTCTCTAGTGTTATTCCTTATTGGGAAGGCGAAGATGGCGACGGTGGTGGAGATGGAAACTTCTATCCAACCAAGGTTGAAGAGAATTGTGAATCATGGGTAACTTATATTTGTGCTTTAAAATAATATAGAAAAACCGGCTTCGGCCGGTTTTTTAGTCTTCGTATCCGCCTTCAATAATATCAATATCTAAATCGTCATCAAAGTCAGAGTCCGTACCTAAGTCGAAAGTATATTTTCTTACAATGTGATTTTTAATGTTATTGGCCGTAAACATTGTCTCTCTGGTTTGGCAAAAATCAAAGGTTGAATTACCAAGTAGTACTTCATCTATGATTTGCTCTCTCGAAAGTTGAGTATATTCATTGAGGTTTTCATTAACGTCATCAATAAATTCTTCGAGAGTGTCTCCAAAACCTATCTTCGATTCAATGATTAGCTTTTGCGCAATTGCTCGTCCCTTAAACTTTTTAAAGTTCGCAATAGTTGCTTTGATAAAGTAGGTACCTTCATATGTGAAAGCTGCACCGTAGAGAACTCCAGCAGTACTTAGTTCAAAGTTTAATGAAAGTGTACCAATGAGACTTGCACCAGTTGAAGAAATTGCTCCACTAGAGAAATAGAGTCCTGTCCTGGCCGGTGTTGTCACTGGTTCAGTAAGCGCTAGCAGTTTGAACTTACTATATTCTGCTTCACAGTCTGCAAACGTAGTAGCAGAAAGTAATGTCATGAATAAGGAAATTAGAACTTTACGCATCTTTATTCTCTGCTTGAGCTTTGAACTCTATAAAATCATGATTCTTAAATTTCTTTTTGAATTTATCTACTAGCTTATCTTCTACATTTTCATGAACTAATAAAACTTTAGTAGAAGAGTTTTTAGTAATTAGAGATAGGATAGGTCCAGAAGCATCAACTACAGATTGTTGTGGACCTTTTTCTATTAATGCTATGTTGATATCTTTATGAAAGTTTTTAGTTTGATAAAGACCTTCTAGGTTTTCTTTTTTATTCTCTAGAACTCCATCTAATAAGTAGTTAAATTCTTGAAAATAAAGACTCGAGTTGTGGAAATTCTCTTTGTTAATCCACAGGACCGTATTTATAGAATTATCAATTGTTTTTAATAATTCTTCATTCATATTACTTTCCAATAGAGTCTAGAGTACCGTTTATAAAAGAGTATGAATCTGCAGATCCAAACTTCTTAGCAAGGTTAATCATTTCATCAATAACGACTGCTTTAGGAGTGTCTTCTACAGAAGTGATTTCATAGGCTCCTAGCATAAGTAGGGCATAATCTATCTTTTCTAACTGGTGTACTTTTCTTTTATGAAGTCTTTTTCCGATCTCATCTTCTAGGTTTACCTTATTCGCAAAAACACCTTGGCAAAGAGAAAGAGCAAAGTTCTGAGACCCTGATGGAAGTTGGTTATTTGGATGTTCATCATCAGGCTCAACACATGAGTTGATAAATTCTTCAATAAACCTTTCATACTCTGCTTTAGGGTTCTTAGTAAGAACAAGCTCTAGTAAGTTCTCATTTGAGCATAAAACTTTATAAATTAATTTAAATGAAAATTCTCTGGCAATTGATTTATTGCTGAAGTTGCTCACGTTCTACTCCTTTTGAGGCGGTAAGGTTTTTAAGTAAAGAAGATACAAATCCTTCAATATCTTTATAATCCCAATAGAACGAAGCGAATCGAGTATATGCGACTGGGTCAAGATGAAGTAGTTCTTTCATTGTTAATTCACCGATAACATTTGCAGGGACTTCTTTTGGATAATGTTCAAGCATATGCTTTTCAATTGTTTCCATTAGTTTTTCAAGGTCTTCTGTTGATACCGGTCTTTTTTGTGATGCTTTTTTTAGACCACTTAAGATTTTTTCTCTATTGTAACTTTCACGTCTACCATCATGTTTTAAAACAGCAGGCATTTGAATTTGGATTTTTTCATATGTTGTAAATCTATTGTCACAACCATCACATTTTCTTCTTCTGCGCACACTCAGTCCGTCTGGCATTAAGCGAGAGTCTATAACTTTTGTGTCAGTAATATGGCAGATTGGGCAATGCATATAAAATCCTAATAAATTAAATGATTTTTTACTTTAATAACAGCTTCATTGGCAAGGCATTATTTAAAATGTCTGAAAAATATTCATATAATTTCAATTGGTTACATATGGAGAGAGTAATTCACCTTGTTTTTAAATGCATAATATTTATTCAAATTATGATTTGAGGAGCAAAAGGGTCTGACTAAAGAGAGTAGATTATGCTTCTTTCTTATTTAACTATCCAATATATAATGAATTAAGGGAGAAATTTATGAGAAAATGGTTCGTTATATATTGCGTTGTAACTATTCCTGTTACGGCCTACTTGTTCTACTTACATCCGCTTTGGTCTATTTCGTTAGTTTTTCTTCTCCCGTCTTGGCTCGTTGGAACCTATGACTTACTTCAAACTAAGCATACCATTAAAAAAAATTATCCACTCTTTGGACGTCTTCGGTATGTAATGGAAGAGCTGCGCCCAAAGATTTATCAGTACTTTGTTGAGAGTGACACTGATGGGACGCCAATTAATAGAATTAATAGAAGTGTTGTTTACCAAAGGGCTAAGAGAGTTCTTAGAACAAAACCTTTTGGTACTCAAGTTAATGTATACGACCCTGGCTATGAATGGATCAATCACTCGATGTACCCTTTGAGTGAGCATGAAGTTCCACTAGGAAACTTAAAGGTTGAAATCGGTTCTAAACACTGCACTCAAAAATATAATGCGAGTATCTTAAATATCTCAGCAATGAGTTACGGATCTCTTAGTGGTAATGCTGTGGAAGCATTGAATAAGGGAGCAAGTCTTGGAGGATTCGCTCAGAATACAGGAGAGGGGAGTATTAGCGATTTTCACCTTAAGCACGGTGGACATATTATTTGGCAAATCGGAACAGGCTATTTCGGTGCTAGAGATCATGATGGTAACTTTTCTGATGAGAAGTTTGTAGAGAATGCAACTCGTGAATCTGTAAAAATGATTGAAATTAAATTATCTCAAGGTGCTAAGCCTGGTCATGGTGGAATTTTACCTGCGAAGAAAAATACTCCAGAGATTGCTCGAATAAGAGGGGTTAAACCATATGTTGCAGTAATTTCTCCTCCTGGTCATACAGAGTTTAATAATAGCGACGGACTCATAGATTTTATTCAAAAACTTAGAGACCTTAGTGGTGGAAAACCAATAGGGATTAAGCTTTGTTTTGGTAAGATTCATGAATTTGAAGAACTTTGTAAAACAATGAAAGAGAGGGATAACTATCCTGACTATATTGTTATAGATGGTGGTGAAGGTGGTACTGGTGCAGCACCTTTAGAGTTCTCTGATAGTTTAGGAACTCCAATGACTGAGGGGATAGTTCTTGCTTGTAACCTTTTAAAGAAATATGGAATTAGAGATCAGGTAAAGGTAATGGTCTCAGGAAAAATTATTACTGGCTTTCATATCATTAGAGCAATTTCGCTTGGAGCAGACGCATGTTATTCAGCAAGAGCGATGATGCTTGCTCTTGGTTGTATACAGGCACTAATTTGTAATACAAATAAATGTCCGGCAGGAATCGCAACTCAGGATAAGAGTTTATCTTGGGGTCTTGATGTTGAAAATAAAGGGGTCAGGATAAATAACTTCCATCAGGAAACTGTAGGGTCAGTTAGAGAGATCCTAGCAAGTGCAGGGTTAGATCACCCAGACAAACTAAAACGAAACGATATCTTTAGAAGGATATCTGCTGTTGAAGTTAAAAGCCTGGAAGAGATTTATCCTTCAGTATAGAAATTAAAGTTATAGATTTTTAATAAAATAAGAATAAGGGAGTTTTTCAACTCCCTTTTTTGTGATCTTAGTAAACTGGGAACTCTCTACAAAGAGTTAAAACCTCAGCTCTTACTTCTTTTAAAGTTTCTTCATTATCATGATTCTTTAAGGCCTTAGATATCCAAGAACCTAGTTGGTCCATATGTTTCTCTGTAAGTCCTCTTGTTGTGATGGCTGGAGTTCCAAGTCTCACACCAGAAGTTACAAATGGAGATCTCTTATCACCTGGAATCATATTCTTATTACAAGTAATCCCTGCAGCCTCAAGAGCGTGCTCTGCTTGTTTTCCTGATAGGTTAACAGAGTCAGTCTTCACAAGAATTAAGTGATTATCTGTTCCGCCAGACACAATCTCAATCCCTTCTGCTTGAAGTTTTTCTCCAAGGACTTTAGCATTTGTAATCACTTGTTTTTGGTAATCTTTATAGCTTGGGTCTAGGGCCTCTTTAAATGAAACTGCTTTTGCTGCAATTACATGCTCAAGTGGTCCACCTTGTATCCCTGGGAATACATTGAAATTAATCTTCTTAGCTAAGTCTTCATCATTTGTTAAAATTATCCCACCACGTGGGCCTCTTAGCGTCTTATGTGTAGTAGAAGTTACCACGTGTGCATGAGGAACTGGGTTAGGGTGTAGTCCTGCGGCAACAAGACCTGCAATGTGGGCCATATCAACCATCAGATAGGCGCCAACTTCGTCAGCAATTGCTCTAAACTTTTCGAAGTCAATTGTTCTTGGGTATGCAGAAGCACCAGCAATAATCATTTTTGGTTTTTCTTTTACAGCAAGCTCTCTTAAAGCGTCGTAGTCAATTGTCTCTGTTTCTAGATCAAGTCCATAAGGAATGATCTCGAATAGTTTTCCTGAAAAGTTTACTGGAGAACCATGAGTAAGGTGACCACCTTCAGCTAAGTTCATTCCAAGTACTTTATCTCCAACCTCTAGTAGAGAGAAGTAAGCCGCCATATTTGCGCCAGATCCAGAGTGAGCTTGTACATTGGCAAACTTTGCACCAAATAACTCTTTTACTCTTTCAATTGCAATTGTTTCAATTGAATCTACAACTTCACATCCACCATAGTATCTCTTACCTGGAAGACCTTCAGCATACTTATTTGTAAGTATCGTCCCTTGTGCTTCCATAACTGCTTTAGAAGTATAGTTTTCTGAAGCAATTAACTCTAAACCTTCTTCTTGTCTAACTCTTTCAAGTTCAACAAGGTTTGTTATTTCAGAGTCCATTGATTTAAGTGAGTTTGCATCTTTATGAAACATATTAAAATCCTTTTTTATTCAGTATATCTTTTTAAGAGTAATGATGAGTTAGTTCCACCAAATCCAAAAGAGTTATTAAGTGCATAATCTACTTGTACCTCTTTTGCTTTATTTGCAACATAATCTAAATCACATTCTGGGTCCTGATTATCTAAATTAATTGTTGGAGGAAGAACTCCTTTATAAAGTGCCATTGCACAGAAGATACTTTCTACTCCACCAGCAGCACCTAGAAGGTGACCAATCATAGATTTAGTTGACGAAACATACATATTCTTTGCATGGTCCCCAAAAGTTTTCTTAATCGCTTTTGTTTCACCTAGGTCTCCAAGAGGAGTTGATGTACCGTGAGCGTTAACATAACCAACGTCAGAAGGCTTAACTCCTGCAGACTCAACACACATCTTCATACATCTATAAGCACCATCACCGTCTGGGTGTGGAGCCGTAATATGATGAGCATCACTTGAAGTTCCATGTCCAACAACTTCAGCGTAAATTTTAGCTCCACGAGCTTTAGCTGATTCGTAGTTTTCAAGAACTAAAACACCGGCACCTTCACCGATAACAAATCCATTTCTATCTACATCAAATGGTCTTGATGCTTTCTCAGGCTCTTCAACACTTTTTGAAAGAGCTTTCATTGAAATAAATCCACCCATTGGAAGGTTTGAAAGAACAGACTCTGCTCCACCAGTGATCATTACGTCTTGTCTTCCCGCCATAATTTCAAAAGCTGCAGCTGAGATAGCGTGAGCAGCTGAAGCACAAGCAGAAGCAATCGTATAGTTCACACCTTGGAGGTTAAGTTTAATACTTAAAAGGCCTGTCGCCATATTTGGAATAATTCCAGGGATAAAGAATGGTGAAATTCTTCTTGGGCCTTTTGCCATAAATGTTTCATAGGATCTTTCAATCTCTGGAAAACCACCCATTCCTACACCTAGGATTGAGCCAATTTTTTCTGGGTTATATTTGTGATCTTCAAGTCCCGCATCTTTCCACGCTTCGTAGCCTGAGTGAAGTGCGAAGTGGATAAATTTATCGTATCTTGAAGCTTCTTTTGGTTCTAAAATTTCGGGATCAATTTCAAAGTTTTTTACTTCTCCACCAATTTGAACAGCTAGCTTTTCAATTGGAGTATTTTCAATCTTTGAAATACCTGGTTTACCATCAACGATGTTTCCCCATACTTCGTCAAGTGAGTGACCCAATCCGCAGATGGCACCCATACCTGTAATAACAACTCTATTCACTTGTGATTCTCCTGTTCCTAGAAGCTAAAAGTACGAAATACCTTCAATTAATTCTAGTTTTGAATTTCAACACATAAAATATAGTGCAAAAAAAAAGGGAAGCCTATAGTTGCTTCCCTTTTTTTTATCTAACTTTAATTAAATTCTTATTGTTTCTTTTCTAAGTAAGTAACAACGTCAGATACAGACTTAAGACCTTCTGCGTCTTCTTCTGGAATCTCAACTCCAAATTCATCTTCCATTTTCATCATTAGTTCAACGATGTCTAGAGAATCAAGGTTAAGATCGTCAACGAAGCTAGTTCCTTTGTTGATTTTAGCAATATCAATCTTAGTTGCATCACTTACAAGTTTAATTACTTTTTCTTCCATTATTTGCTCCTTATATGTGTTTGAATACTTTACTTAAATATATAATCCACCGTCAATCTTAATTACTTCACCTGTAATATAAGAAGATGCGCTACTTAGTAGAAAATTCACTAGGTTAGCCACTTCTTTTACATCACCTAAGCGGTTTAGCGGGATCGAAGAAAGATACGCTTCTTTTACCTTTTCATCAAGTGCTTCAGTCATATCCGTTTCAATAAATCCTGGACATATTGCGTTACATCTTACATTTCTAGAGGCAAGTTCTTTGGCATAACTCTTAGTAAAACCTAGCATCCCTGCCTTTGAAGCAGAGTAAGCAATCTGAGATGGATTACCCATAAGGCCAACAACTGAACTAATGTTTACCACAGACACATTCTCAGCTCTTAGGAAGGCCCTTGAAAGTGCAGAAGTTACTAGGATTGATCCTTTCAGGTTAGTATCAATTGTTTGTGAAATATCTTCTTCTTTTAGTCTGAGAACAATTTGGTCTTTTGATATACCGGCATTGTTTACAAGTCCTGTAATTGCTCCATGTTCTTTGTTGAATGCATCAAGAGAAGCTTTGATTTGCTCACTATTTGTAACATCGAACATAACGGCTGTTGCATTAGTTGCTCCAGCTGCGACAAGTTCCTTTTCCATTTCTTTGGCAACTTCTTCTTTTCCTTCTCTGAAGTTAAAGACTACGTGAGCACCTTGAGAAGCAAGATTCATAGCGATTGCTCTACCAATTCCTCTTGTTGCACCTGTAACTAATACTTTCTTATCTTTTAAATCTTCAAATTTCGCCATCATGATAGAAGCTCCTTAAGCTCATCAAAAGCTCCATCTTTATCTAAAGAGATGACTTTGATGTTTCTATTTATTTTTCTAACTAGTCCCATAAGAACTCTTCCTGGTCCACATTCAATACAGATAGTGTCGTCAGGAAGTTCTTGAATACTTTGAGTCCAAAGTACTGAACCATCAACTTGTTTGATTAGGTTTTCTTTGATTGTCTTAGCGTCAGTTCCCGCTGGGTATTCCTTTGCGTCTATGTTGGCAATGTAAGGAAGAGTACTATCTCTAAATGGAATACTCGCAAATGCATTATTTAAATTATTTGCAGCAGGCTTCATTAATGAAGAATGAAATGGAGCAGATACTTTTAGCTCTACAGCTCTGTAAGGTTCTGTCCAGTTGTCAGCAAGCCATTGAACAGCTCTATCGCAAGCTTCTGCTTCTCCAGAGATTACGATTTGTGATGGCTCGTTAAAGTTTGCTGGCATTACTTCAGATCCTTCCTGACTAACAGCTTTACAAGCGTCAATAATAGTCTCTTGAGGAACTTTCATAATGGCAAACATTTTACCTTGGCCAGCAGGAACTGCATCTTGCATGAACTTTCCACGAAGATGAACTGCGTTTAGTGCATCTTCATAAGAAATTGCTCCGGCAGCAACAAGGGCAGCATACTCACCAACAGAGTGGCCTAGTACACGATCGATCTTTACATTTTTTTCTTCTAGTATTTCTTTTGCTTTTTCAAAAAGAGCAATAGAGTGACTTAGAATCGCTGGTTGAGTGAACTTAGTAAGTTTGAGTTCGTCTTCTGGTCCTTCAAACATCATTTGAGAAAGATCAAAACCAAGTGCTTGGTTAGCCTTTTCAAAAAGATTGAATGCGTTGTGACCTTCGAGAGATTTCCCCATCCCTACATACTGAGCACCTTGACCAGGAAATAATAGAGTAACTGATTTTGTCATTTCTAATCCTTAGTTTAGTAACGTAGTAGAGTGGCCCCTGTCGTTAGTCCTGCACCAAAAGCGTCAAATAATACGATGTCACCTCTTTTAATTCTTCCATCTTGGATTGCCTCATGAAATGCCATTGGCACTGTTGCGGCAGAAGTATTGGCGTACTTATCTATGTTGACGATAACTTTTTCAGGATCAATACCTAGAAGCTTTCCTGTTGTTTCTATAATTCTAATATTTGCTTGATGTGGAACTAACCAGTCTACATCTTCTAATTTTAAGTTTGCTTTCTCTAGAACTGTTTTAGCATTTTGGGCAAGTGTTCTTGTTGCAACTTTAAACATCTCTCTACCTTTCATTTGCATGAAGTGAGTTCTGTTATCTAAGTCTTCTGAAGTTATTGGATAAACAGCTCCACCAATTGGTTGGTCGAAAAATTCTTTACCAGTACCATCTGCACCTAGGTGAGTGGCAAGGATATCTGAGTCTTCTCCGTCTTCTGATCTACCTATAATTGCAACACCACAACCATCACCAAAGAGGATACAACTAGCTCTATCTTCCCAGTTAACTTCTCTACTTAACATCTCTGAACCAACAACAAGGATGTTCTTCATCATTCCTGTTTTGATCATAGCTTGTGCCATATTTGTACCGTACACAAAACCAGAACAAGCAGCTGCAATATCTAGAGCTGCACAATGATTAGTGATACCAAGTTTTTGCTGAAGTATTACCGCTGTGTTTGGGAGCTTGTAATCAGGAGTTACAGAACCAAAAAGAATCATGTCGATATCATTTGGCTCTAAGTTAGCTTCTTTTAAAGCCTGAAGACTTGCATGGTAGGCCATGTCACTTGGAAATTCTCCACCCTCAGTATTTGAAATTCTTCTTTGACGAATTCCTGTTCTTTCGAAGATCCATTGGTCATTCGTTTCGACCATCTTTGAAAGATCATCATTAGTTAAAACTTTTTCAGGAACAAACATCCCTGTCCCTTTAATTTTTACTTTATATTCAGTCATTTTTCCTTCCTGTTTTTATAAGGTAGTAAAATAACAAACTTGGTTTCGATATGAAAAGAGTTTATTCTTGGTTGGGTTTGATAGAGGAGTGGTTTAGTAGAACGTAAAAAAGCAGAAAAATTAGTTTCCTAATAATTCTGCTTTTATTAAAACTTTAATTTTGAGAGGAAGAATTACTCTTCTGTAGTTTCTTCTCTGTCAGCTTTTGTTTCGAAGATCTTTTGACCTTTCCAGTAACCAGATGGAGAAATACATCCCTTCTTAGTTAACTCACCAGTTGTGTTATCAACTACAACATTGTTGTTTGCATATAATTTATGGTGTTGCCCAGCTCTTCTTAAACCTTTTTTTGAAACACTGGTTTTCTTCTTTGGTACTGCCATTTTCTACTCCAGATATATAACTTTAACTTAATTATTTTTAATAATAAGGGTGAATATTTACGCTATATTAACCCATTTATCAAGCTTTTTCACTAATTCTACAGGACTTATTGGGCCCCGTGTCCACAATCTTCGTGATTCAGGTCACTTCCGCATATTCCACACAGGCCTTTACAGTCTTCACTGTGCAATGTGTACGGGTTTAAAGTCAAAAAGATATGCTCATGAATGACTTTTTTGATGTGACATTTTCCTCTGTCGTGGAAATATACCTCTAATTCTGAATTATCCGCCCAGACACTAAGGTTTTCATCAAACTCTTCGTTCTTTTCAAATTTATCTGTAATAAAAACAGCTTCAAATTCTCCAGAAGTAGTCTCTGCTGCAGGTGCAAGACATTTTACGCATGGAGTAAGGAAGTTCCCTTGAAAATCTCCACGAACAATTAAGCCTTCCCCATAAGTAGGAATACCTTTTCTTTTAATCTTTAAATTAACAGTCATTGCTCTATTTTCAGGGTCTTTTTCGTGTTCTTCTAGTTTTTCTTCTAGTTCTGCAAGTAGGTCACTGACCCATTCACACGATTTATCTAGGTGATATTCTCTTTCTTCATCTAAAAATGACTCTACTCTAATAAACTCATCTAGATTATCTTTTACGTCTCTTTGCAACATGATAGCCTCATAATATAAAATATGTAGCGCTTGTAGCTTATAAGAAGCTAAAAGTACATTGTGTATATCATTTTTTCAGACGTAGGTTTATGTGATTATAGCTGTTTGTGGATTTATGGGAGCAGGTAAGAGTACATTTTTAAAGATGTACCCTGAAGTGAACTCAATAGATTTAGATTTATTTATGAGCGAAAAATTGGGCTGCGAGCTAGGTGATTTTATTCGCACTAAAGGCTGGGAAGCATTTAGAGATTATGAGAGTGAATCTCTAAAAATGGCGATTGAATCTCTTGGTGATGAAGGGCTAATATCTCTTGGTGGTGGAACCCTGGATAGGGAGAGTAATAGAGAGCTTCTTCGTAAATATGAAGTTAAAGTACTCCACTTGTCTGTAGACTTTGACGAGGCGATGTTAAGGATTGAGGGAGATGAAAATAGACCTCAATTAGATAAGAGTAGGGAAGAGCTTCTAGAATTATTTACGAAGAGAGAAAAGATTTTTAAAGAAACCTCTAACTTTTCACTTCCATCTCAGGCCGACTTATGGCCCACAAATTGGACAGTTTTTAAAACATTTTTTTAATGCTGCGGTGTTTTTGATATTAGACGTATTGTGTAAAGAAAGTCATAATATCAAGGTATTCGCCAATGGGAGAGAATTATGAATTCCGGTAGTTTAACAGTAGCTCTATTATTAGAAGATTTATCTCTAGCAAAAGAGTTTTCAGATATTTTTCGTGAACTTGGGGTTATTCCACACTTTTATGAAGATCTAAGCTCTTTCTGGAATGGAACACTTGAAATACTACCAACTTTATCTCTTATAGATGTAAAAAAAATGCATGAAGGTGATTTACTTCTAAAAAATCATCCATTTGTAATTAATGAACAAATGCCAATGGCCTTCTTTTTTACTACTGGTTCAGCCCCTCTTCTTCACTCTACATTTGATTTTTTAAATTTAGGAACAATACTTCAAGGTGCAAATTACAAAGGACAAATTAAGTCTATTTTAAAAAGACTAAATAAAATTCTTTCGTATGAGCATAAACTTAGTAATCTTGAACTTGAGAAAGGGAAACTTTCTAATCAGGTAAGAGGTCTTATTGAAGTTTCTCAAGTTTATAAAGAAGATAATTATTTTGAAAAATACTTGAAAAATATTTTTAACAAATTCGATACGAATAAGAAGTCTGCTTTTGATTTCTTCTCAGTCTGTGAAACCGTATTCTCTGAATTGCAGGATATTGTTGAATTCTCTTACGTAGAGCTTTCTTCAAATGGTCAAAGACTTGTCTCTCCAGAGGGACAATCTATGAAGTATGTCCCAATACCTTCACTTTTTCTTGGAAAAACTTGTAAGCAAGGAATTGCCGAGTTTGCTCAGAATATGAGCTCTCAAGTAGCTGTAGAATTACTTGGTGGCGAAGTTATGTCTTTAAATATTACAGGGATTGAAGCAAACCCTGACCTTATAATCTATCTAAGGCTTTCTGATTTTGAACTCGCAGAGAAAGTTGATTGGACATCTCTAGAAAGTCACTTAAATGGTGTTTATGCTTATTTTAAAGAAAGTGGTAAGGCCATTATTAAAAGAGAAGCAAGATTCATTACTCCATGGGAAGCATTCTCTTTATTTGATAAACAAGTAAAGATGGCTTCAGTAGGGGAAATAAAAAATCAATATGCGCTTATTGATATTGATCTATCTGAATTAATTCAAACAGTAAGAGTTGGTGATTGTGGAGAGTTCTCTTGGAAAGAATTTTTTCAAGACTTTGTAACTAGAGTGACTTCATCATTTAGTTATGACTTAAAATTTATGTCTATGGGAGTGGCTAACCTTGGTGTAGTTTGCGATCATGAACATATAGATCAGGTCATGAATCACTTAAAGAATATTAGTGTAAGGTTTTCTTACTGGCGCTACTTTGAGCAATCAGATGCTCTACTCACTAAGAACCTTAAGCCTGAGATCAAAATGATTCCTGCATCAGCAGAAGCATATCTACTTCATATTGAAGATGTTAAGTTTTCTGCAATAGATGAACTAGAGTCGATTGCAATTAAAAAGAAAACGAAAGAACTTGTTTGGGGAAAAGCTCCTGAGAGGACTTTGTAGAATATGAGATTTCGCTCAAGACAAGTGATTAGCCTTAGTAAGTTAGAGAGTAATTATAAAAATCTTCGCTCTATCTGTGTTGATAATAAAATTATTTTCATGGTCAAGGCAAATGCATACGGGCATGGTGTTGTTCAAATCGTCAGGCATAGTGTTGAGAAACTTGGTATTACTGAGTTTGGTTGTGCAAGTCTTGGAGAAGCCCTTCAACTTAGAGAAGAGTTGTATGACTTAGAGTTTGAAATCTATGTTTTCTCTGATGTTCAAGTAGAGCTAAGAGAGTGTTCAGAAATTTACTTAAATAGAAGAATTGTTCCTGTTATCTCAAATAGAGAAGACTTAGAATTTATTTTAGCAAATAAAGATTTTGATAACTTTCCACTTTTTATTAAGTTCAATACTGGTATGAATAGACTTGGTCTAGATATGGACAGTGTTGATGAAGTGATCAAAAGCATTAAGTTATCTGGCAGAAAGTCTATATATCATTTGATGACACACTTATCTTCTTCTTCAATGCCAATAACAAAAAATAAGAGAAATATTTTACAATTTGAAAACTTTGAAAAAATAAAGAATGCCTTTAAGTCAGCAGGAGTAGAGTTTGAATATAGTTCTATCTCTAACTCTGGCGCTATTGAGCAAGGAGCAGGTCTAGAGGAAACTCATGTGAGACCCGGCTTATTAATGTACGGTCCAAGTTCTCTTCTTCCACAGTACTCTTACTTAAGTAAATGGAAGGGAGAGATTATTTCTAAACTTGAAACTTATGTAATCTCATTTTTTGAAGTTAAAAAAGGGCAGCCTATTGGATATGGAGCAACACCTTGCCCTTCAAATGGGCACGTTGCCATTATTGCATTAGGGTATGGTGATGGATTCACGACTCGCTATGTTGGTACACATCTCTATCATGGAGAAATAAAAGGTCAGGTTATTGGCCGAGTTAATATGGATATGGCACAAGTATTTTTTCCTGAGGAGAGTTTACCTAATTTAAATGTAGGGGATACATTTACTGTATGGGATCATTCTGTGGATAAATTTGCTGACTTCTGTAAAGAAGCCAAAATTATTCCTTATGAAGTGTTTATTGGTTTAACTCAAAGAGTTCCTAAGAGATACTCTTAAGGCTATACATCTTCTTTGATTTTCTTATCAATAATAGAGAGAGCATCAACTTCTGTTTTATACAGTTTTGAGAGCTCTTGATGTTCTTTTTCAATTTCATCTCCAGCTAATTCTTCTATTTTTGATTTAATTGATTTTTGCTTATTTTTTAATTGATCATACTCACTCTTTAATACCTGTGCGGCTAAGATTTCATCTCTTTTTTCAGTAAAGAAATTAATTCGTTCTGTGAAATATTCTATTTTTTCGGCAATCTCTTCATCGCTATACTTTTTAACCGTAGATATTTTTTCTTCGTGAAGCTTGAGATTTTTGGTAATACTTTTAAGCTCTTTATTAAAGTTTTCAACTTTTTCTTTTTTAGATGTAACTCTATTGAGACGCTTTTGTATATTTACAACTTCAGACCTTTTTTTTGAGGCAGCTTCATGCCAGTGCTCACTGTATTGTTCATAATCAACATCAGAGTCAAAGGTTTCATGTATTTTCACTTTCTCAAGGATTAGTGACTTGTAGCTTATATCTTGACTAGGTAAGTCACTCGTAAGGTAGAACTCTATAGAGCCAATTTTTATTTTGTCTTTATTGCTGACTTTAATTCTAGATTTCGAGTCCATCTGAATGTTATTGACTTGAACTGGATTCGAGGCATTTAAATCTTCAATAAAAATGGCCCTTTCTCCTACATGGAATCTACAATGCCTACCGGAGATTAAGTCGTCCTTGATGACTACGGTACAACCTTCTTTTCGACCAATCGTCATCTTGTGAGTGACTTCAATGTGGTCAGAAGTCTCGATATTGATCAGATAGAAATTCAAGAGAGCGTCCTTATTGAAATTTATTTATATTTCCTAAACGGTATTTAACTAAATAAATTTAAATAATTCTGGATTTAAATTCGCCTAGGAGTGATAGATCGTTTACAATTTTGTATATTGAATAAAATTAATACTATATATAGCCGATGATTCTACTCGGGGATTTTGACTTTGGTAATTGCGCAATTTAAAACATTCATAGAAGCGATAGGTTCAGCAACAATTTTAAATGTCCAAGGGCTTGGTAGCATTTGTCGATTCATTTTAAAATTTTTCTACTGGATACTAAAACCTCCTTTTAGGTTTAAGTTACTTGCTGAACAGTTTTACTTCATTGGAAATAAATCATTATTCATAATTACTCTCGCTGGAAGTTTTACAGGGATGGTAATGGCCTATCAAACATACTTTGGTTTTAAATTAATAAATGTAGATTCTCTTGTAGGATCAGTTGTTGCGATATCCTTAGCAAAGGAACTTGCCCCTGTTCTTAGTGGACTGATTGTTGCTGGTAGAGCAGGTGCTGCAATGGCCGCTCAAATAGGGACTATGAAAGTGACTGAGCAGGTAGATGCTCTTGAAGTGATGGGGATAGATAGTTATCAATATCTTGCAGTTCCTCGTATTCTTGCAGCTACTCTTGCTCTTCCAATGTTAAGTATTGTTTTCTTATTTGTTGGTAATGTCGGATCATTCATTGTTGGAACCGTTGCTCTTTTAATTGATGAGACAATGTACTTATCAAAGCTGGGCGAGTTTATGTTCGTAGGTGATATTGTTCAAGGAATTATAAAAGCAACTGTCTTTGGATTTTTGATCGCTGTAATTGGGACATACTTTGGTTTCAATGTTACTAAAGGTGCAGAGGGTGTTGGAAAAGGTACTAACCTTGCTGTTGTTTGGGGAATGATCTCTGTTCTAGTTCTAGACTACTTCCTGACTAGTTTCTTAATACAGGTACTTTAAATATGAATTTTGATAACCCTGCAATTGAAATTGAAAACTTAACTAAGGAATTTGGAAAGCATACAGTCTTAAATAACCTAAGCTTTTCTATTCCGAGAAATAAAATAACTACAATTCTAGGTTTCTCTGGAGCTGGAAAGTCTACACTTTTAAAGCATATTCTTGGATTACATCAGCCAACTAGTGGAACAGTATCTGTTCTTGGTAATAATCTAAAAGATTTAGATCCAATGAAGCTAAGAGAGTTTAGACAAAACTTTGGGATGCTTTTTCAATATGCAGCTCTTTTTGATTCGATGACAGCTGTAGAGAATGTAGCTTTTCCAATGAGAGAGTTCACGACCTTTTCAAATGAAGAAATAATTAAGAAAGCAGAAGATCTTCTACTTTCTGTTGGAATTAAAGAAGTTTCTTTTGCTAGGCTCCCTTCTGAACTATCCGGAGGGATGAGGAAGAGGGTAGGTCTTGCAAGAGGTCTCGCTTTAAATCCACATATAATGCTATACGATGAGCCAACGACTGGACTTGATCCTATTACAACTCAAATGGTCAATGATCTTATTGTTGATACTGCCGCAAAAAATAGTGACCGAGGTATGACGTCGATTATTATTTCTCACGATGTAAAAGCTACCCTCAGAATATCAGATTTTGTGGCTTTTTTAGATCGTGGTAATATTGTTGAATACTTACCTGTAGAAGAATTTAAAAAATCAAGTAATCCTCTTGTGCAGGAGTTTATTAATTTATGAGAAGTTTAAGCTATGAATGAATTTAAAATAGGTCTTATGGCCATTGCAACTATGGCAATGGTTGCATTTATGTCACTAAAAATTACATCAAACCAGTCAGGGTTCGGTGACTATGTAACTTATAGAACTATTGTTACAGATGCTTCAGGTATCTTTCCAAAGACTCCTATTAAGGTTGCAGGTATCAATGCAGGTAAAATCAAGAAAATTGAACTACAGGGAAACCAAGCATTAATTACGTTTGAAGTTTTAGAGAATGTAGTAATTGTAAAAGATTCGAAACTTCAGGTTAAAACTGTAGGTTTTCTTGGTGATAAGTACATTCAAATCATTATGGGAGAGTCTCAGGATAAGTTGAGTGAGAATTCATTTATTATTTCTGATGAAGGTGCTGGAGTTGAGAAGTTAGTTAAAGACGCTAATGACGTTTTAAATGACGTTAAAGTCATGATGAAAACTCTTAGAGAGTCAATTGCTCCTGAGGGAGAGGTTTCACCTGTAAAAAGAATTCTTAACGATTTCACAAAGGTTGCTGAAAATGCACGTATCGCTACTGAGTCTTTAAAGAATGTTGTTAGTGGTAATGAAGAAAGAATGAATAACTTAATCGCTAACTTTGAAAGGTTTTCTGAGCAAATCGCTTACCATACTGATGATCAAGAACAAGATAGCGCGATGAAAGACCTTAGAAAAATCCTGGCAAATGCTGATGCAATGACTGCAGATATGAAGCAACTTGTAGCCGATATAAAGGTTGGAAAGGGAACTCTAGGGAAAATTCTTGTTGAAGAAGAGATTGCTGATGAAGTGAAGCAGACGTTATCGAGTGTTAATAAAATTGTAGGTCGAGTAAGTGATATAAGAACTGAACTTATTGGATATATGGGAGCTGGAACAGAAGAGGGAAGTGTTACAAGTGCTTCTCTTCGTGTTTTTCCATCTCCTGAAAGGTTTTATATTCTTGGCCTTAGTTCATCTGACTTTGGACCAGAGACTGAAAAAGAGACGACAAGAATTGTTAATGGTGTATCGACTGTAGAAACTGAGAAAGTTATTCGTAAAGATGTTTTCCGCTTTGATGTTCAAATAGGTAGAAAACTTCATGACCTATACATAAGAGGTGGGATTATAGAGTCAACTGGTGGTGCCGGGATTGACTACGACCTATTTAACGGAGCAACAAGGCTTTCATTTGATATCTTTGATTATAGGTCTGGAATTGGTCCTAATTTAAGACTTTCTACTGAAGTTCAATTATGGAATGTATTTTACGGTAAAGTGTCTGGATTGGACCTTGCTACAAATGATAGATCGGCCCTATTTAGTCTTGGGTTGAGGTTTAATGACGAAGATATAAAAGGTCTACTCGGTTTTTTCTTATAGGTAAGAAATGGAAAAGTGTTGGTTAATAAGAACTAGAAATAAGCAAATTTTAGGTCCAGTTACAAAGCAAAAAATTATCGAATTTATTGATAAGGGATCTCTTGCACCAGATGATGAAGTTACGAGTGGAAATGGATACTGGATTTTAATTAAAGAAGATAATTTAATTGAAAAATATGTAAAGGGTGATATTCCTCAAGGCTTTAATCCTATTTCTGAAGCCCCAAATATTCTGACTGTTAACCAAGAAGGTATTAAAGAAAATACAGGCTCTTTAAATCCAAATACAATGCCTAAATCAAAGGAAGAATCTACTCCGGAAATCAAAATTGATTTTGATAAAGAAGATGCTGTTCCTACTGATGATGACTTAGATTATCCTGATATGGGTTCACCTTCTGAAGGCCCTGTTACTCCTAGTAGTGATGACTTAGAATATCCTGATATGGGAATTGTTGAAGATAGTCCTGTCCAAGTAACCAAGCCTTCTCCAGCTAATCAAGAAAAGCCAGCTCCTATTAAAATGAATGTTCATATTGAAGCACAAGAGGCCTGTACAAGTGAAGAGGGGAAACTTCCTGCAAGTGATGACTTAGAATATCCTGATATGGGAGATTTAGTTAGTGCTCCACCTGCTGATGAGTTTGATCCTGACGCTACAGATCCAAACTTCGATTTAAGCTCAGCAGATATTACTCAAGACGATATTGTTTTTTCAGAGCCTCCTCAAGTATTAGAGGAAGAGACTCCTGACTTACCTGAAAGTATAAAAAAAAAAGCTAGTCCAAGAATAGAGAGGAAGAGCTCTTCAGCTTCAACCGTTAAAAAGAAAAGAAAAGTAAAAAAGAAAGTAAAGCCTCAACGAAACGATCGTTATTTGTTTTATATACTAATTCTATTAATTGGTCTGATTGCTTCTGGAGCTTATTACTATTTTACAAATATTATTAATAGTGATGTTGTAAAATTTAATAATCCTTTTATCCCGAGTGTTCACGCACAAACTCCATATAGTGGAGAAGTAAAAAAAAAAACTTTTTTGAAATTACCCCATTTGTAAATAGTCTAATTAGCGTCGCTTATAGAGTAAGCGGAGATGGACTCGCTGTACTTACTTCAAGTGTCCCTGAAATTGAAAATTGTCAGTATCAAAATGAATTCAACCTCCAGTATGCAATAGTCTTGTCCAAGTCAGATTTTTTATTGAATGAACAAATGAAAGGATTCTTTAAAAAGTGTAATCCTCAATTTTCAGAAAGAACCTTAGATATTCTTCATTATCCATATAAGAAAGGCGACGATTTAAAAGATATTTTAAGCTTTTTGAAGTCACGTGGATTCACTAGTCCAGAGCTTAAAAAAATTGAAGAGATTTGGAATTTTAAATATCCTCGAAAAGACAATCTCAAAAGTTATATAAGTCTTGTAAAATCAATTAAAAATTCTAAGTCGAAATTAAAGAAGTTTTCTTTGTTTAACGAACTTATTGAAATGGGGGAGACTTCTAATTCTCTTTTTATAAAAAGCCTTTTACAGAGTGTTGGTTATGGAAAGATTGGAAATAAGGGCCAACTGGCAAAGCACATTAAGGATCTACTCTCAATCAATGAAATTGTTTATTTGGCAGATTTAAAACAAGGTTTTGTTTCAGAGAAAAATAAAGATCAATACCTCTTACTAATTAATGACCTTTTTCATTTATTACGAGAATCTATCGATGATGAAAAAGTAATAAGAATTCTAGATACAAACTTTAATTTCTTAGATATTAAAGGTGAAAAAATTGAGTTTGAATCTGATGAAAAGAACTGGTCTCTCAATGAGTTGAGAGAGAATATGAATACTTCACTATATGGAACTTCATTTCCATCATTTTGGATGAAGTCTGCAATTAATAGAATCTCGGATAAGGAAAAAAGAGAATTTATTTTTAAGTTGGAGAAAAATAGAATACTTGATGAAGTGAATGTTCTTGATTACTGGATCTTTAAAGAGAACCTTTCGCCAAATGACCGAGTAAGAGATCATGTTGTTAAATCAATAAATAGCTTTTATGGAAAGAGCGTTGCTGGAGACTACGTTATACTTGAATTATTAGAGGACGGAGTGTTTAAAAAGAATTTAAGTAGTAAGAATAAAAACTTAAAAAAACCAATATTTACTCTTAAGAGAAACCTTTTCTATAAAGCTCTTGAAGATGGTAGAGAAACCTCTTTCCCTGTATTAAAACTTATTGAAATGGGGGAAGAGAGCCCTGATTTTATATGGTGGTTAATGTTATGAATGCTAAATTATATGTTTATCCTACAGATACAGTGTGGGGAATTGGTGGAGATATTTTTTCAGAAGAGTGTTACCGAAAAATTGCTAAAATAAAGGGACATGACTCCAAAAAGCCACTTAGTATTGTATTTAAAGATTATGAAATGATTACTTCTTTAATAAACCTTCCTAAAGAGTTTAGTGAGAAGTGGTTAAAAGAATATTTCTTACTTGAATCAACAATCGGTCTACCAAAGTCTTGGGCAAAAGTTGAGCTACCAAAGTGGATTTGTCAGGGCAGTGAATTCATCTCAATTCGTTGTCAAAATAGTAGTGAGCTATCACCAATATATAAGGAAGTTAACGGACCAATCACTTCAACAAGTTTAAATATTACAGGGCAAGAGCCAATCGTAAACTTTTCAGATGCTAAAGATTTTTTCAATATCAATATGAGCGATGAATACTTTTGTGATGATGTAGAAACAGTTTGCTCTGGAAGATCTTCTACAATTGTTCTTTATGGAATTTCTGAAATTAAAATAGTTCGAGAAGGAAAATATATTGAAGAAGTCAAAGAGCATCTTAAACTACTCTCAGCCTAACTTTTATAAATTTTCTCGAGATAGTATTGAACTGGCTGATATCGCTGCAAAGTGCGAAGAAGCTAATAGTTCACTAAAGGTTTTAGAACTATTTGCTGGGAGTGGTGTCATAGGTGTAGAGTTTGAAAATAAACATCAAGCTTTAAAACATATTACATTCGTAGAGCTACAAGAAGACTTCAGGTCTCACTTAGAAGAAAATTCTAAGAAATTAAATTGTAGTTACAATATATTCATTCAAGATTTTCGTACTTTTGAAACTAACGAAAGATATGATGTTGTTTTACTAAACCCTCCATATTTCGATACTGGAAAATCTAGATTAGGCCTTAATGAAAATCGTAATCTTTGTAGATTTATTATAAATTTTAGCTTAGTGGATATACTAAAGAAGGTGGAGAATATTTTATCTGCAGAAGGCTCTGCCTATATATGTCACTGTGATGATTTAGAAAAGCTAGATCATAGAATCATTAGGCTAGGTAATTATCAGGGCGTTGGTTTATTTCGATTTCGTTTGAATATAGATTGAACTTAGAATCTCTTTAACTTCTTTATCTTCTATATCAGATAAAAGCTCATCAGCTTCATGTTTCAGTTGTTTATAGACTGGGGAGAACTTATGAAAGATTACTTTCTCTTTCTCTACATCTTGTTTGTCTTTCTTTAAAATCTTATTAGACAAAGTGACCTGAGTGTTAAAATGCTCAGAATTGTAATTGAAGTAAATCCTATTAATTTTTCCTTTTAGTGAAGGAAATTTTTTAATGATCTTTTTTTTGATTTCTTCTTCTAGAAACCCTAGTTGTTGTGAAAAGGCAGAGTGATTAGTTAATACTGTAAGGTTACCATTATGGTTCTTTAGTGGGATTGTAAACTTACCTAATTTATCTCCAACAATAGTTGGCCAGGTTTCAATAAGTGAAAAAAAGTCAAAAGTATCTTGTCCAAAGTACTTTGCCTTTGATGCTCTGACGCTACCTGATGCATTTGTTTCAAGTAGGCTTTTTAAACTCGTAAATTGACTCTTTTTCTTCACATCGTCACATTCTACCAAATGTGTAGAATTGGCAACCGTGATCATAGGTGGTAGATTGATTTAAGAGTAAATATAAACGGTAGATCAAATATTTATGAAGATTATCTCAATCCTAGCATTCATTTTCTTATCTTCTTGTGCAGGGTATCAGTTTCGTTACCAAAATAACCCATTTGCTTCATATGGTGTAAAGTCGGTGGCAATTCCAAACTTCTTAAATAAGTCGTTAATTTCAAATGCAAGTACGCCAATGACTGAAAATATCAGCTCTGTACTCTCTCAAAATACAACATTAAAAATTTATAGTGGAAACTCGCAAAAGGCCGATGCAACACTAATAGGAATAATCTCTTCAAGTGATAGAAGAAATGATTTTCTCCAAACCACTGGGACGACTCTCATTGAAGATACTCCTGGCAGAAGGGACTTCTATGCCCCTAATCAAACATCATTCTCATTAAGTTTAACTATAATATTAATAAAAAAGCCTACTGAGGTTGACCTAAGTCTAATGAATAAAGACTTTCTTCCTTATATAGATAAGCATCCTAAGGTCGTTTTCTCTAAGTCTATTCCATTAAGCTCAAGTTACTCACGGTATTTGAGTACAACAAGTGGATTAGACTCAGTAAACTCAGTTCAAAATAGAGAGATCCTAAATAAGGCCGTAGAGTCTCTTGCTGTTTCTGCAGGAAGTACATTTAGGGAGGAAGTTTTAAATGCCTTCTAGCAAATGGTATCCATGGGATTTTCTTAAAGCTAATCAGGAAACTGTTAATCCAAGTAGGCCAGGCGTTTACTTCTTTCAGTTTTGCGATGAATTCATCTCACATATTATTCTAGAATTGATGCCAAAGAAACTTGTTGATAATGGCAACTTCTTTAAAATCAATGCTGCTGAAGTTACTCCAGACTGGATAGAAGATAAGTTTAAAACAATATCTTTATTTGGAAATAATGAAAGCTATCTTGTTATTGAGTCCCAGAACCTTCCTCTAAAGACTAAGAAATGGCTTGAGGAAAACCCTTTATCTGTAGCTGACCAATTTCTTATATTTTCATTCTCTAAACCTTCTAAAAACTTTGATCAACTTTCAAAGAAGGTGGAAGCTGAGTTCATTAAAATAGAGGCCCCTAGATTTTGGGAAGGCCTACAGCACTTGGAATTTATTTGTAATCACTTTCAATTGTCTCTTCCTATGAATGTGAAGAATTATTTACTCGCTTCAGTTGAAAACTCTAGTTATGAGTTCTTTCAAGCCGCGAATCTTATAAGTCTTTACTTTCCTGGTGGAACAAATACAAAATTAGAATATGTTCAGAAACTTATTCGTCCAAGTAAGCTAGATCACTTTCAATTAGCAAACCTATTTGGAACTAAGAAGAGGTCCCACTTCTTTGGTATGATTAGTTCTAAAGATATAGACTTCGAACAATTAAGATCTCTTTTTACATTTATGCAGGGACATTTATTTAAAATGTTAGATACGAGCTACTGCGAAGGTAAGAGTAGGCTTAGTAAATATGATAGAGAGATTCAGTCGCACGCTAAAGCATGGACAGCAGATGAACTTCAAAGAGAATCAAGAATTTTTGGAGAACTTGAAGTCGAAGCTAAATCAAAAAGCCCATTATTAAAAAATAGATTAAGGCTAGAATACTTATCTTCTTTCTAGAACTAATAAATCTTTAAGTATTAAAATTTATTATAAAAACTAAAAAAGGAACCTAAATAGGCTCCTTTTTATTTTCTATAATATTTCAAATATTAAAGTTTATTAATTTGAGATGCAAGTCTAGAAGTCTTTCTTGCAGCAGCGTTATCTTTGATAACTCCGTGCTTAGCAAGTCTTGCTAATAACTTCTGAGTCTTAACTAGAAGACTAGATGCAGTTTCCTTATCCTTAGCTTCAATAGCTGTACGGATAGCTTTTACAACATTTTTAGTCGCTGATTTTCTCTCAACGTTTCTTGCTGTTCTTACGATTGTTTGTCTTGCTCTTTTTTTCGCAGATTTGTGGTTTGCCACAAGTCACTCCTACGTTAACTATATTACTTAATGCACATCATTAAATTTCTGTCTCGAATATACTTTTTAGATCATCTGGAGTTCTATGGCAAGTGAAAATTGGCCTTATTTATAATAGTTGAAAGAAATATCATGAATTACAGCCACTTAAATAGATTATCAAAGGGTTATGAATTTGTGAAATGGTGGTAAAGGGCGTATGATCGTCTGGATTTTTCATCACTTATTTACCACAAAGGATTCTTTATGACTGAAATAAAAACTATTGGTGTCGTTGGCGCTGGTCAAATGGGAAGAGGAATTGCTCAAGTTGCAGCAATGACTAACTTCAATGTACTTGTATTTGATATCTCTGAAGAAGGTCTAAAGTTTGGAATGGACTTTATTACTAAGCAATTAAATAGAGGTGTTGAAAAAGGTAAGTGGGATAAATCATTCGTATCTGAAGTTGAATCTAGATTAACTGGTGTAACAGATATGAGCGCTCTTAAAGACTGTGACTTACTTATCGAAGCGGCAACTGAAAATAAGAAAATTAAATTTGAAATCTTTAAGCAATTAGATGAAGTAGCTAAAGATGGTGCAATCCTAGCAACCAATACTTCTTCTATATCAATTACTGAAATTGCTGCAGTTACAAAGAGGCCTGAAGCTGTTGCAGGGATGCATTTTATGAATCCTGTTCCAGTTATGAAGCTAGTTGAGACAATTACTGGTCTAGAAACTAGTAAGGAAACAATCAATACGGTAGAAGCCGTAGCTGAGAAGATGGGAAAAACTGTTGTTCGTGCAGATGATGTTGCTGGTTTTGCAGTAAACAGAATTTTAATGCCAATGATTAACGAAGCTTTCTACACATTATTTGAAGGTGTTGCAGATGCAAAAGGTATCGATAATGCAATGAAGTTAGGTTGTAACCAACCTATGGGTCCATTTGAGTTAGCTGACTTTATAGGTCTTGATACTTGTCTAGCTATCATGGAAGTTCTTCATGAAGGACTTGGAGATACTAAGTATAGACCATGTCCACTCCTTAAGAAGTATGTAACAGCTGGTAGATTTGGTAGAAAAGTAGGAAAAGGTGTTTATGAATACTAATTACGAAACACTTCTATTTGAAGTTGAAAACAATATCGCAACAATAACAGTTAATAGACCTAAAGCTTTAAATGCTTTAAGTGAGCAAGTTCACTCTGAGTTGAACTCTCTTTTAAGAGAATTTAAAGAAGAAAATAAAGACTTTTCGATTGCCAAGGGGATGATCCTCACTGGTGCTGAAGATAAGGCCTTTATTGCTGGTGCCGATATAAAGGGAATGACTACAATGACAGCTGATCAAGCAGAAACTTTTGCTAGATTAGGTCAAGATAACACTCTTCTTTTTGAATCACTTAATATTCCTGTTATTGCATGTGTGAACGGATATGCTCTTGGCGGTGGATGTGAAATGGCAATGAGTTGTGACTTTATCTTTGCTACAAAGACTGCTGTATTTGGACAACCAGAAGTTAAGCTTGGCCTTATTCCTGGTTTTGGTGGAACTCAAAGGTTATCAAAACTAGTTGGAAGAAACAGAGCAAAAGAGATTACTTATTCTGGTCGCAATGTCGGAGTGGAAGAAGCTAAAGAGATTGGCCTAGTTGTTTCAGTATTTGAAACTAAAGAAGAGATGATCGAAGGTGCTACAACTTATCTTTCAAAAATGATGAGAAATTCTCCTCTTGCAATTCATGAAGCAAAGAGAGTTATGAACGAAGGTAACGACTTAGTTGTTAGTGAAGGTCTAAATGTTGAAGCAAAAGCATTTGGCGCAATTTTCAACTCTCAAGATATGAAAGAGGGAACAGCAGCGTTCGTAGAAAAGAGAAAACCAGTTTTTACAGGTAAATAGGGGAATATATATGATGTTAAATGATTATCAAGAAATCAGAGATATGGTTTCAAAGTTTGCTGATACTGAAGTTGCACCACTTGCGGCAAGTATTGATAAGAATGAAAAAATACCAGAATCAATTGTTAAGCAATTAGGTGAGAATGGTTTTTTAGGTTCTTATGTTCCTGAGGAGTATGGTGGAGCAGGTATGGACTACACTGCTTATTCTATAATTGTTGAAGAGATCTCTAGAGCATGTGCTTCTACAGGTGTTTTAGTTTCTGCACACACATCATTATGTGTTTATCCTATCCTTAATTTTGGAAATGAAGAGCAGAAAAAGAAGTATCTTCCTAAGCTTGCCACTGGTGAGCATATTGGTTGCTTTTGTTTAAGTGAGCCAAATGCAGGAACAGATGCTGGTTCATTAACTACTTTTGCTGAAGATAAGGGTGACTACTACGAAATAACTGGGACTAAGAACTTCATTACGAACGGTAAAGAGGCCAACATTGCTGTCGTTTTTGCTAAGACAACTAAGACTGATAACTATAAAGGTATATCAGCGTTTATCGTTGAAACAGACTCAACTGGTTACGAAGTGATGAAATGTGAAGATAAGTTAGGGATCAAAGGATCTTCTACGGCCCAGATTGCATTTGATAAAGTAAGAGTTCCAAAAGAGAACCTACTTGGAACAATTGAAAAAGGTTTTGGAATTGCAATGAACACTCTTGATGGTGGAAGAATTGGAATAGCATCTCAGGCCCTTGGTATATCTCAAGCAGCTTTTGATTATGCTAAGAAGTATTCGAACGAAAGAGTTCAGTTTGGAAAACCTCTTCATGCTCTACAAGCAATTCAGTTTATGCTTGCTGATATGAGTACAAAGATTGCTGCTTCGCGTCTGCTTATTTGGGAAGCATCAAGAAGAAAAGATAATAAAGAAGAATATTCTCTTCAATCTGCTCAAGCTAAACTTTTTGCTGCTGAAGCTGCAATGTGGATCACGACTAAAGCTATCCAGGTTTGCGGTGGTAACGGCTATACGAAAGAATATCCTGTAGAGAGATTCTTCCGAGATGCTAAAATTACGGAGATCTATGAAGGTACTAGTGAGATTCAAAGAGTTGTTATTGCAGCTAACGAGCTTAAAGATTTTAAGTAAATCTTGCTGAATATTATCAATAATGATACGAATAAGACTTATAGTATTATAAAAATGAAGCCCTGTGTAAAACGGGGCTAATCTTTTTTTATAGGAAGTCTACTTTGCTAAAAAAGATCTTGGAGAATATTGGAATGGCTAAAAAGAAAACAGCTAAGAAAGTTGCTAAAAAAACTGCTAAGAAAACAGCAAAGAAAGCAGCAAAAAAGACAGCTAAGAAAACAGCTAAAAAGACAGCTAAGAAAGTAGCTAAGAAAACAGCGAAGAAAGTTGCTAAGAAAACTGCAAAAAAAGTAGCTAAGAAGACAGCTAAAAAAGTAGCTAAGAAAACAGCAAAAAAGACAGCTAAGAAAACTGCTAAAAAAGCTGCAAAGAAAGTAGCTAAGAAAACAGCGAAAAAAGCTGCAAAGAAAGTCGCTAAGAAAGCTGAAAAGAAAGTAGCTAAAAAAGTTACAAAGAAAGCTGAGAAAAAAGTAGCGAAGAAAACTACTAAGAAAGCAGAAAAGAAAACTACGAAAGTAGCAGCTGCTAAAAAAGATAAAGAAGTTGTTGTTGAGGCCGCAGAAGTTGTAGTTGAAGCAAAACCTAAAAAAGCTAAGAAGTCATCAAAGTCAGACCTTCTACAAGCGAGAGATACATTAACTGAAGAGATTGTTTCTTTGGCCGATGATTTTTCTTTAAATGAAATTTTTGATGCAATTCAATCATTAAGTTTCTTCACAGATGATACTGATGAGTGTCTTGAAAAGAATTGTGATAACCCTGTAACTACACTTGGTTATTGTCGTTTTCACTACATCAAGAACTGGAATGAGATTAAGAGAAGAAACTCTATTTTAGAAGAGGGGAAACTTCAGGAATTTATTGAAGAGCTAGTAAATAAGTACCCACTTAAGCATTTAGAATCAATCCTTGAAGACCTTACTGACGAGAAGTCATTCTTCGCAGTACTTAAAGACCTTGGTATTGATGCTGATGAAGTTGATTTTGACTTAAATGATGATGGTGAAGATGCTGAAGATCAAGATATTGCCTTTGAGCAAACTAAGGGAACAGCTTCTAAGAATTATCTAAACGAAGAATAAATAATAAAATATGGCCTCGGTTCTTCCGGGGCTTTTTTTTCTAAAAAATAATTTCTATTAAAAATAAAAAACATTTCGTGTTACCATTAACTTAAGTCGAATTAAGTAGGAGTAACTGTGATTTTATTAAAAGAAATGACAAGTGATCAATTTAAGCAATATGGAGAGTTTTCATATCAGAATTTTCTAAAAGAGATGTCTTTAGCGACTTCTAAGAAGATTGAAGAAGTGAAAGTTGATTTGATTGAAAACAATGAGAAGAACCCTGTAACAACAAATGCAAAGAAAGACCTTTGGAGGGTTGTTGAATTTGAAGGGGAAGAGATTGGCTATATTTGGGTTCAGGTAGATTATGATGCTCGTACAGCATTTGGTTTTGATATCTTTTTAGATCCTGAGTATAGAGGAAGAGGGCTTGGCCGATTAGTAATGAGGCAGGGGCGTGAACTTCTTAAAGAAAAAGATATTGAGAAGGTAGTGATATGCGTATTCCATGCTAATGGAGTAGCTAGAAGTCTTTATGAAAGTCTTGGTTTTACTGAAGATAGCTTTAATGAAGAGACGCAACAATATCGCCTCTTCATGAATTTATAAATTATTGATTGAGAAGTTTGTCCGCCATTACGTGGAGGGCAATATTCTCTCTTGAAATTTTATAGAAGAATTTATGACCTTTAAACTCAGCTTCTAGCCATTCTGCTTGGTAGTCATCCCAGTCTTTTGTTGCAAAGTAGACATCGAAAAATGCACCAATAGAGTCAACTAAATCATTAAGTAACTTCTCTGGTTTTGTATTTTCTTCTAGATCTACAGAAATGAAGTAGCTAACTGAAGAAACACTCTCATCTGCCGTATTTACTAGCGTTGCTATAAGTAAAAATTCATTAGGGTAGGTGGATCCGTAAACTTCGAAGACTTTTTCTTCAGCTTTACAGTTGCTTTGGTAGACTTCATTAAGAAGGGCACAGACCTTTTTAGTCCACTCCTCTGGAAGCGCAATTGCCTGACTATTTTGTTCTTTTCTCGATAGCATTTATTACCTCTTTGAAGCTTTTCTATAGGAGATTTACACTATATAGAGTGAAGGAGCAAGACGATTTATGCGAAGTCTAATTTCAAAGAATAAACGAATAAAAGTTATGGTTCACCAAAGACTATCAAGCACTGATTCTTGGGATGAAGCATGCTTAGAATTTACGGAAATTGACCGTTCAGAACTTGTTTTTTCAAGAGGAGTACCTAGTCACCAAGTTGAGAAGATAGAGTTCGTGGAGATCTTTTTTAAGATTGCTGGGCAGTGGAAGAAGTATAAAATCAATAATTTAAAACCAATATATGAATACGCGGATCAGAATATGATTAGACGTGTCTCTTTTTCATTTAACGAGGAAGAGCAGAATGATTTTGATCAAAGCTTTCGCATTGCAAGGTGTTGCTGAGCAAACCTTAGACCTTACAAGTTTAGGTAAGATATGGTTTAATACCTCGGATTAACAATGCAAAAGGAGACAATATGTCAGTTTACATACTATCAGGAGCGAGAACTCCAAGTGGAAGTTTTTTAGGATCATTATCAAGTGTTGAAGCACCAAAGTTAGGTTCAGCTGCTATTCAGGGCGCAATATCTAAAGCAAATATTGATGGTTCAAAAGTTGATGAAGTATTTATGGGGAACGTAATTACTTCTGGAGTAGGTCAAGCACCAGCTAGACAAGCTGCTCTTTTTGCAGAACTTCCTGAGTCTGTTCCATGTACTACAGTTAATAAAGTTTGTGGTTCAGGTTTAAAAACTATCATTATGGGTGCACAGTCGATTAAGTGTGAAGATAATTCGGTTGTTGTTGCTGGTGGAATGGAGAATATGTCTCTAGCTCCTCACTTAGTTATGAACTCTAGAACTGGAGTTGCAAAATTTGGTGGAGCTCAAATGAAAGATTCTATGCAGTGGGATGGACTATGGGATGTTTATTCAGACAGACCAATGGGAAATTGTGCTGAAGAATGTGTTTCAAAATATAACTTTACTCGTGAGCAGCAAGATGAATTTTCAATTGAGTCTTTTAAAAGAGCTCAAACTGCTGCAAAAGAAGGTGTCTTTAAAGATGAAATAGTTCCAGTAACTATTAAGGGCCGTAAGGGAGATACAGTAGTATCTGAAGATGAAGGTCCTTTTAAGGCAAACTTTGAAAAGATCCCAGCACTTCGTCCAGCCTTTGATAAGAATGGTACGATTACTGCTGCTAATGCTTCTACAATTAATGACGGTGCAGCTGCAGTTGTTCTTGGTGGAGAAGAATATAAAGATCAAGCAAACTTTAAAATTCTTTCTTGGGCATCTCATGCACAAAATCCTACTTGGTTCACAACAGCTCCAGTAGAAGCAATGAAGAAGTCTTTAGATAAAGCAGGACTTAAGATTGAAGATATTGATTTGTTTGAAATTAATGAAGCCTTTGCTGTTGTAACAATGGCAGCAATGGAAGAATTTAAAATTAGTAGAGATAAAGTTAATGTATTTGGTGGTGGAGTTAGTTTAGGTCATCCTATTGGATGTTCAGGAACAAGAATTGTTGTAACTCTAATGAATGCAATGGAAAAGAAAAACTCTAAGTACGGAATGGCCGCAATTTGTATTGGTGGTGGTGAAGCTCTTAGTTTAATTATTGAAAAAATATAAAATATAAAGAGAGAGTTTAAATGAGTACGACAGCAAGGAAGCCAGTCGCTAAGAAATCAGGAATGAGAACATTTAAGGCAGGAGAGATTATTTTTAATCAAAATGATCCTGCTGACTCTCTCTATATTATTCAAACAGGTCAAATTAGACTCTATATCCCTAAAGGGAGAGGCTTTGTTGACCTGGCCATTTTAAGATCAGGTGAAGTGATCGGAGAAATGGGCTACTTTGATGAAAAAGCTAATAGAAGAAGCTGTTCAGCTTCTGCACTCGTTACTACTGAAGTTATAGAAATATCTTATAATGCCTTTGGAAAAACAATGGCAGGTCTTAACCCTTGGTTTAAGACGATCATTAATACTCTTGCTGATAGACTTAGAAAGACAAATACAAAAGTAAAAGAATTAGAAAGTAACTCTGTTGGGAGAAATAGTGAGAGTGGTGTAGGTTCATATGTATTCTTTCACTCAACAGATATCATAAGGTTTCTTTCTACTTTATATCTTGTATTTAAGTCACACGGTGAGCTTAAAGATAATAAGATGGAAATTCATATGAACAAATTAAAGTTCTATATGTTTGATATCTATAGTTTTTCAGAAGTTAAGTACGAAGAATTCATGAGAATCTGCACAGACTTAAATTCTATAGAGATAGCAAATGATCCTGATGGGCTTCCTAAACTAATCAGAACTTCTAACGTTGATCAATTTAGACAAATGTTGGTCTTCTTTAATACACAAAGAATTACTGATGATGCTAAGAAGATAAAAATTTCTAAACGTTGTGAACTAATGCTTGGAGCGATACTAAGGCAGCTGGCAAAAGCAGGGCTAGACAAAGAAAAAGGTCAGGCCAATATCAATGCGGTCCTAGCTGAATTTAAAGAGCAAAATGTTATCATTTCAGATGAAGATATTAGAGACGCCGTTACTTGTAAGTTGTGTGAAGATATATTAGTAGGTGATGGTAATCAGTTAACTTCAGTTGTCCACTATTCAAAACTAAAAAAGCTCTACCCATCTATTCGTATGATGAATGCCGTTAAGAAAGTTAATGACGAAAAATCTGGAAATAACTAGAAGGGAAACCTTCTAGTTAATTAACTTGTCCTGTTGAATGGTAAGTAACATCACAGGTCTGACTATTGGTATAAACAGCACTTGAATCTAATTTAATAAAGTAACCAGATTTAGAAACTGCCGGAGTCTCAGCAGTAAAGTCAGAAGCTGACTTTATGCGAATATTTTTATTCTGATAGTACTGTGGAGAACTTCCAGACTTTAAAAGAGTCCATTTTGAACTATCAATTAATGACCCATTAATTCTAACTTCAATACTACTCTCAAGTGGTTGCGCTGGGATATGGCAATAACCATAGTAAGCAGCAGGAGCTTGATAGGTAACGTTTAGACAATTTGGAAATACAACTTCTCCTGCTCCGATTAATTCAATCATGTGTCCAGTATATGGCTCTCCCGCAGAAGGGTAATATCTCGTATTCTTATTAGTTTGCTTTCCTATATAGTTGAACTCTGCATCGGTAAGTTGATTACCGTTATTTCTATAAACTTCTATTGATTCTTCATCAACTTCAACTTCACTTCCTGCAACAGGCCAAAAGTTATACTTATGATTAATTACTTGGTCAGCAATAACGCTATTTACTTGGTCAAATAGATTTGAGTAATTACTTGTTGAAAGATTTGTATAATCAGATTCACTATAGTTTCCGCTAATTGCAATATTACTAGAGATTTTTCTATAAACAATATTTGAACTTGGGGCAATTGTTAAAAATCTCATCATTGATGAGTTTAACTTAGCAACTCCACTACAGCTGGTAGAATAGCTTGAGTAAGAGTTTTTGTAGCTTCCATTGTAAGTTCCACCTTTGATACATAGAAGATCATGAGTGATCCCGTCAGCTAACTTATTTCCTTCTGAAATATTTGCTCCGTAATCATTTGAAACATAACTATCGTCATCTTCATTTGAAAGAAGAACAACGATTGTATAAGAGTTTGGTCTAAACACTCCATTATTAATATTATCTTTGATTAAGTCTCTGGCCCTTGCTCCACCAGCTTCAGCTGCTCCTGGAGATTGAGGTAGTGACTCAATTGCACTAACTGCACTCGATTTTGAAATTACATTTACTCCACTTGGAGATGCTCCTGCTCTACTGAAGAAATAGGTATTACTATTTCCACTGCCTACTAGAGGGGCAATCATAACTTGGTAGTCAAATCTATCTGAAATATAATTTAGAGTATTGTTTAATGCTGCTTTCTTAGATGCTTCAATATAATTAGTAGATGTTGAGTTATCCCAAATAAATAGTAAGTCAACAGGAGGTCTCACTAGAGTGTAGTCAGAGCATACTTGTGTACTACCTGTCTCAACTGGAGCTGTTGAAATTGTGGAGCTTTGTTTACCAACACCAAACTGCTCTTGATTGCATGAAGCAAAGAGTAGTAATGTTATTAGCATTAATGTCCATTTCATATTTTTCTTAATCATATTGACCTCAGAATACTTTTATCTTTAGCTTATTCGGTACAAATACTGAAAAACTTGAGTGGAGTCGTAAGGTTTATCTCTAAGTTGGGCAAAAAATCCACCAATGACACAGGATTTCAATGAGTTAAAATTAGAAGTAGTAATAATAAAATGTTCGGAGAGTAAGATGACAAGTTGGTATTATGTAGAAGGAAAAGAACGTGTTGGCCCGGTTGATGAGGCTAAAATAAGTGAGCTTTTACTAAGTGGTACCTTGAATTCTGAAAGCTATATTTGGACGAAAGGCTTTGATAACTGGAAGAAGTTTCAAGAAGTAGAAGAGCTATCTCACTTACTAAATAATGAAAGTGCTGAGACTGGAGAGGAGACTGAGGCTTTTAATTGGAGTGGTGTCTCTAAGTCTGAGAAGATTTTTATGATCAAGATTGGTATTGATAGAGGTTCACAAGAAGTTGAGTATGGGCCTTACAATCTCGATGAGATATCTCAAGCATTTTCTGAGAAAAGAATTAATGAAAAAACTCTTATTTATGTACCAGGTCAAATGAAGGAGTGGATCTTTCTAGCTGATGTGCCAATTTATCAAGAGCTTTTCAATACTATGCCTCCAGTTATTGATGAAATAGATAGACGTAAAAATCAAAGAAAGCCTTTTGTTGCGAGAATGTTTTTTCATGATCAAGAAGAGTTTTTTGAAGGTGTCTGTAGAGATATCTCAATTGGTGGATTACAAATTTTAGTATCTAACTTTCCTGGAACAGTAGGGGATAACGTCTCTATGAATGTTCATCCAGATAACTCTGACTATTGCTTTACAGCTAAAGGAGAGATCGTTAGGTTACTAGATGGTGGTCAAGGGTTCTCTCTTCGTTTTGACAACTTAAATAACGAAGCAAAGAGTGCTATCGAAAATTATGTTAGCAGAGGATAATAAAGAATTTAATTTTTTAGAATTAAACTCTTTTAATATCAAATCTCATTCGAAAAATGAGTCTCTATATATAAGAGAGTGGAAGACTAAGAAGAAGAAAGTCCTTCATCATTTTATTATCTTGCATGATATCTGTGATCATCATGGAAGATATGAACTCTTGGCACAAGATCTTTGGAAAAAGTTTAATCAAGAAATTAATATTACATTTATAGATATGAAGGGACATGGTCTTAGTTCTGGAACTAGGTCTTACGTTGAGAACTTTGATGAGTATGTAGATGATTTACACTTAATACTTAATGATTATGAGAGTATCAATACAAAGAAGATTCTAGTAGGGCAGGGGCTTGGTGGTCTAATTGCTCTATCATATATACAAAAATATGAAAATGAAGCAAAAGAACGTATTAGTTCAGTTGTTCTTAGCAATCCACTACTTTATCTAAAAATAGATGTTCATGTCTTATATGAAAAAATGCTGAAAAAGATAAATAGATACGCTGGGAAAATTCGTTTTCCATATCGTATTAAAGGAAGTGATTTAACTCAAGATAGAATTAGAATTGAAAGTTATAATTCTGATCCATTAATAAATCACTACATGTCTATTTCACTGATTGAAGAAATTGTTAGGAAAAGCAATCAGCTACTTGATTACTCATATTTTTTAGATATTCCTCTTTTAATGCTATTGAGTAAGAATGACTTTCTTGTTAATTGGCAGAAATGCTCCCTTTTTATGAAGGGAATGCCAAAGAAGCTAGCTAACGAGTGCTTATATGCACACTCAGGTCATGACCTCTTTAATGAAAAAAATAGAGACAAGGTCTTCAATGATATTTATAATTGGATCACTGACTCAAATAGGTAATTTATGAAAAAACTAATCCTTTTATTTGCATTTCTTCTTACAACTTCTTGCTCGCTGACTGGTCGAAATATTGTTCAAGAGAATGATTTTGAATTAACAGGTGGCTCTGTTGGTGAGAAAGTTTGGAAGAATGATTTAAAGTTAAAAAGGATTTCATGGTACCAAGAAATGACAATGGTGTTTGATGTCCTTTTAGGTGAAATTAGTAATGAATCACCATTTTATAATTGGTTCTCTACATCAGAGAAAATTTCTTTAAAACAATGCTCAAAAAGTTATTTAGCTTTATATTATTCAAGTTCTAGTGATGTAATCTCTAAAAAGAGATTTCTAAAACAAGTAAAGTTACAAGGATATGAGCAATTTATAATGAATGACTTTCAAAGTGCTTTAAGATTACATCCTCAATATGTCTCAAATTCTTTCCAGCTTTATGATGTTGCTATTCTGTGTGCGAAGTCAGAGATTGAAGGGCCACTGAAGCTAGAGTTTCCAAATTATAGAACAATTTCAATAAAAAAATAGATTTAATCGTAAAATCAGTATCTTGTATCGAATCTTTGTTTAGATTTAAGACTGCTTTTTCCTCAAGAATTTTCCGCATGAAACCGATAAGTAAGAGAATAATACGTAAGTTATTATAGGGTTTGAATTGTGGAAAGAGAAAGATTTGGTCGATATTTAATTTTAGATCACCTTATAGATGGAGGGATGGCAAAGATTTGTCGTGCTCGATTCTTAGGTGAGCAAGCTGATAAAGTAGTGGCCATTAAAATGGTTCAACCACAGTTTTCTAAAGATGAAAATTTTAGAATAATGTTTATGGATGAGATTAAGACTACATTTGGTCTCCTACATCCAAATATTGTTCAAACATATGATTACGGTATGCAAGAAGATCAACTCTTTGTTGCAATGGAATACTGTGATGGTAGAAATCTAAAAGAATACTTAGATAAGCTAAAAGAAAGAAAATTTGTATTTCCTGTAGAGATATCAGTTTATATTATAACTCAGGTTTGTCAGGGGCTTCATTATGCTCACACATTAACAGATAAGCTTACAGGTAAAGATCTTCAAATTATTCACAGAGATATTTCTCCACATAATATAATGCTAACCTTTGATGGTGCTATTAAAGTCATCGATTTTGGGATTGCAAAAACAGAAACAAATTCAGAAGCAACACAGGCCGGTACAATAAAAGGGAAACTATCATACTTAGCTCCTGAATACTTAGAGGGCCATGAATTAGATCCTCGTTACGATGAATTTGCTGTAGGTATTACTTTATGGGAAATGCTGTGTTCAAGAAAACTATTCAAAGCATCTAATGATCTTGCAGTACTTAAAAAAATACAAGAGTGTAAGATTCCAGCTCCTTCTAGTATTAATCCTAACGTTCCTAAAGAATTAGATGAGATTGTACTAAGAGCTTTAAGTAAAGATAGAAATAAGAGATTTGAGAACTTAGATCAACTTAATAGGGCCTTAATAAAGTTCCTATATTCAAATTATCCAGATTTTAATTCATCAGATTTAGGCTTTTTCGCAAAAGAGTTATTTAAAGAAGAAATTAAGAAAGATAGAGAAAAACTATTTGAGTTTGGAAAGATTGATTTAAAACCATATCTTGAAGAGTTAAAAAGAGAACAAAGAGGCGGGACAGCAGGTTCTGAACCTGAAGATGCGCCAGAGATTATTACTCCAGACAGGGGTAAAGAGAAAGTTTTAGATTTTGGATTTGAAAAAGAGGAACCTCTTACAAAAACAAGAACTAAAGCTAAAACTAATCTGAGTGGAACTAGATCAAGTGTAGATATAGATAAAAAGTTTGGTCATCTTAATGAGTCATCTGGAGAGCTTACTATTGGAGCGACTAAGACTCGTACTAATAGAAAGAAAATGGGAACTGATCCTCGAGGTGGAACTAAGATTGAGGGAACAAAGGTTCGCAAAACTAGTTCTGGAAAAACAAAAATTAAGAAGATTAAGAAAGAAAAAAAGAAAAGTAATATTGTATCAAAAGTTGCTTCTATTGCAGTACTTGCAGGGGGAATATACTTTGGATATACAAATATTGGAATGATTAAAGAACTTGTTGGAATGGAAATTGGAAGTAAGCCAGTAAATAAGGTTGATCAAACTTCTAGAGTACCATCTTCTGATTTAGATAATTCAGCTGCTGTAAGTGTTATGGCGGAGAAAGCAGGTGAAGCAACTGTGACCCTGAAGGGATTTAATAAGCATAAGCAAAATGTTTATCTAGATGGAAAACAAGTTAAAGTAGATTTTCTTAACTCATTTAAAGTGACTTCAGATAAGGTTCACTGGGTTAGAGTTGAAACGTCTGGTCGACAACACTTTATTCAAAAGATTTCTCCAGCTGATGGTGAAGATGAGACTCTTGAAATTGCGGAAACCACTTATCAGTCTTATGGATATTTAAGAATGTCTAGAAGTTGTGCTAGAGGTTCTATAAGCTTTTCAATGTTTGGGGAACCAAGAGTTGAAGAACTCCCATTTAAAAGAAAGAGGGGAATACCATTTCCTATAAGCAGTGCAAACTCTGAAAAGGGAGAGCCAACTAAACAAAGTGTTTTTTATAAGGTAGGAACACAAAATATTGAAAGAAAGATTGATTTTGAAATAACAGAGGACTCTTCTGTTGATTTCTGTGAACTGATAATCTAAAGATTTAGTTCATTAATCATTTTCTGTTTCTTCGTTTCGTTTACTTTGCTTAAAGATATTATTCTTTCTCATGTTTACGAGACGAAGTATTTCTGATGCTGTCTCTTCAATCGCTTTATCTGTCACATTGAATATAGGCCATCTCTTATTTTCACTAAATAAATCATTCGCCCACTCTAATTCATCGATTACTTTACTTTGTTCAGCATAGTCTCCTGTATGATTTGAAGCACCTAAAGTCGTTAATCTCTTCCTTCTGATCTCAAGAAGAGCATCTGGGTTGATTGTTAGTGCAAATATCTTTCTTTGATCTATTTTGAATAGTGCTTCTGGAATTTCGGTACCTTTAATTAGAGGAACATTTACAACTTTAACCCCGTGTTGACTAAGATAAACAGATAGTGGAGTCTTTCCAGTTCTTGAAATACCTACAAGAACTACATCAGCTAGGCTTAATGATTCTAGGTTTCTTCCATCATCATGGTTGAGAGTGAACTCCATGGCGGCCACTCTTTTGAAGTAGTCATCATTTACGGCGTGTAGAAGTCCAGGTTCGGCCTTAGGCTCTTGTTCAAAGTAATTTGAGAAAGCTGTAAGAGCGTGCCCTATGAGGTCGAGAGCTCTAACATGACGTGTTCTTGCAACATCTCCAATATAGTCTCTTAGTTCACTTGTAACAATCGTATATATAATTAGATCATGATGAATTGCTGCTTCAGTAAAAATAGCATCTACCTGTTCTTTCTTTCTAACATTTTTAAATCTTGTGAAATAGACCTCTCTATCAGGAAATTGTGTCATAATTGCTCTTGAAATAGCAGTCGCAGTTTCACCTGTTCCATCAGATATTATTATTATTTTTAATTTTCTTGGAAGAGTTGCCATTTAAATTCCTTTGCTTTCTTAGCAAGTTATTAAGAAAAAAAGTCTAGTCTTCTTTCAATTTAGAAATGACTAAATCTACTATATCGCTTTTATCTTTCAATGGATGAAAAGTATCTTTTGGTGTCACTTTTTTAAAGAATGTTCTTTGTGACTTTGCAAGTTGTCTCGTTGAGATTGCAATGCGGTTGATATACTCTTCTTCTGTAGAGAATTCTCCATTTATAAATTGAATTGTTTCTTTATAGCCAATAGAGGTGAGTGGTTTTTCTTCACCTGTAAATCCATTCTTTAAGAGCTCTTTTACTTCACTAACTAAACCACTTTGAATCATTTCGTGAGTTCTATCTTTAATAATTTCCCAATGTTCATCTTTAGGAAGATCTAGATAAATATGGATTATATCAAAATCTTTTAATCTATTAATTGAGAAATCATATGGACTATTTTTTTCAAGCTTTTCCTTTTCTAAACTAATAGGCAGACCAGTAGACTTGAAATACTCATATGCCCTTATATTTCTGTAGTGATCATTTTCATGAAGAGAGTTATAGGAATCTAGGTCATTTTCTTTCAAGAAATCTCTTATGAATTGAATACCTTTTTGCTTGTATTCAGCATCTATTGAAAGTCTTAATTCTTCAGGGATGGGGTTTGCCTCATACATTCCCTTAACAAAGGCCCTGACATAGAAAGCTGATCCTCCTACAAAAATAGGGGTCTTTCCTTCTTTTACTAATTTTTCGAGTGTATTATCTGCATACTCTAAAAATTCTGATGCATTCAAAGGGGATTTAGCACTTACGACATCAACGAGATGATGTTCATACTTATCAAGCTCTTCTTTAGTTGGTTTTGCCGTACCTATAGATAATTCTTTATAAAATAAAAGTGAATCAAAATTAACGATTGCAGGATTTAGTCCTACTTCTAATAAGTGATCATAGATATTCATACTGGTAGATGTTTTACCAGAAGCTGTAGGACCTGAAATTATTATTATTTTTTTTGAATTCATCTAAATATTTTTTCTAATACACTATTGTCTAGGTTTATAATTGATTTACTTTTTAATGCTTCTACCATTGAATACTCCTTAAGAATATGAATGATAGAGTAATCGCTTAAGAAAAAGTCATTGAGTTTTATGTTTGTAATTAGCTCAAGCATACTCTCTTTAAAATTTTCTATATTTATATTTTCATTATTTATTGTCTGTAAGATATCTCCCAGCACTTCTCTGACATTAAATGAGTCAAAGCAGTTAGGAATAGTTCTTAGTGCATATGTTTGTTCATCAAGCTTATCAATTTCAAGACCCGAATTTTTAAGTAATTCTAGTTTTGAGTTTATACTCTCATTTAGTAAGAATGGTTCACTGATAAGAAGAGGTGTTGTATTCGTTTCTATATATGGGTATCTAACTGCCCAGTCTTTTAACCAATAGTTAATAAATAAAGCAAATGAGTCGACAATAGATTTATTAGAACTCTCATCTTGCAGGATTAAGTATCTATCATTAATCCTGTTAAGTTGAATAGACTGACTTTCCTCATCATCTCTAGGTATATCTACACTTTTAGATCTATCAAAGCTCATGCTACTAGGTCTGTGTGGTTGACTACTGTATGTTGTAAATGGATTGTTTGAAAACATTTGTAGGCTTTGGTCTCTTTGCTCAGTACTTGTAAAAAGCTCTTCCTGAGGCCTTGCGACTACTTCTGTATTTTCATCAATGAATTTTTTGATACTTGCAGAAACAAGAGAGAAAACAACATTGGACTTAAAGAACTTAACTTGTGTCTTATTAGGATGTACATTCACATCTACCTGAGTAGGGGGAACTTCTAACATTACACAGTAGTGTCCAGTCTCTCCAAATGGCCATACCTTTTCCATTGTCCTAAGAATTGATTGATGGATTTGTCTATCAGTAAAGAGCCTCCCATTTACAAAGAGATATTGCCCTTTTCCTGCATTACCCTTACTTGTAAGAGCAGAAGCAAATCCATGGACACTATGCCCCTCGTATTCACCAGTGAACTCATAGAGTTCTTTATTACTAGCATTTTTTGGAAGAATAATTTGCTTAATTCTATCTTGCAGATTTTCATCACTAACAGGTTTGAATATTTGCTTATCTTTATCATCCCACTTTATTGAGAATTGAGTCTTAGGATTTGTAAGAATGAATGCATTGATGATTCTCTTCATTGCATTCTTTTCACTCGTCTTTGATTTTATAAACTTCAGTCTCGCTGGAGTATTAAAGAATAAATCTTTAATAAATATAGATGTACCATTCTTTTTTCCTGGAACAGGAGTATGAGACATTTCTTTAGCACCATGAATAACTATTTTTCCTCCAGCTTCTGGATTAGACTTTGGAGTTGAAGTACAAGTTATTCTAGAGATTGCTGCCATTGAAGCGAGAGCTTCACCTCTAAAGCCATAGCTATAGAGGTTATATATATCTTCGAAACGTTCAATCTTTGAAGTTGCATGCCTACAGAATGCATAGGGGAGATCTTCGAATTGAATTCCTTCTCCGTTATCTTCTATCGCGATAAGATCTAAACCATTTTCAATAATAGTCACTTTTATATTAGTGGAACCAGCATCGAGAGAATTTTCTAAGAGTTCTTTAACTAAAGAGGCCGGTCTTTCAATTACTTCACCGGCCTTGATTTGATCTATTAAATGCTCCGGAAGGAGATTTATTTTATGCTGATTTTCTTGTATGGTTATTGCCCTCGGTAGAAGTTTACTTGATTTCTTCCACCTTCTTTTGATTTATAAACAGACTCATCAGCTCTCTTAAAGAGATCTGTTCCACTTGTAACTCCTTGACGATAATCTGCAACTCCAATTGAAGCTGTAACAGGAAGGATCTTTCCTTCATAATTAAAGTCGTGGTCTTGAATAAGTTTTCTAAGTCTTTCTGCAATCTCAAAAGACTGCTTTAGGTTTGTTTTTGGGAGTAAGATTACAAACTCTTCTCCACCGTATCTAGCGAAAACATCGTTATCTCTAACTCCATTTCCTCTTATTACGTCAGCTAACTCTTTGAGAACAAAGTCACCAGCATCGTGACCGTAATTATCATTTAATGATTTAAAATGATCTAAATCAAAAAGAATTAAAGAGAGTGGGGCACCAGTTACTTTTGATTTTTTTACTTCAAGCTCAATACTATTGTTAAAGTATGTCTTGTTATAACAACCAGTATGTCCATCAGTGTTAGCTTCCATACTAAGCTTGTCATAAGTAAGTCTTTCAGGATCACCTTTTGGTAAGAACTTAAGGGCCATACTTCCAAGCTTGATCATATCACCTTTATTAAGAGGTACAGATCCTTCAATTTTTTTATTATTTAAGAATGTTCCATTCTTTGAACCTGTATCTTCAACTGTCCAGTTGTCATCACCTTGATTAACAACTTTAAAGTGGTGTCTAGAGATACCATTAAATTCAAGAGGAATAATATTATCAGCGTTTCTTCCACAAGAAACTTCTGGTTGATTTAAATTGAAAATTGTCCCATTTAAATCTCCACCTACAACAAGTAGGGCGGCTGGTTTTTGTTCAGCTTCTTTTTCAGCTGAAGCAAGTGCTGCTTTAATGTCAGTTAATACAACCGTAGAATCATCACTCATTTTTATACCTTTCTTCTTATTTATATCTGAAAATATATATGAATTAATTTGTTTTTAATTAAACACAATTCTATCTCTTAGGGCCATTTAATACAACAGCTTACATTACTTCCTAGTTGAAAATTAAAATACTCAACTATTAGCTAATCTCTCATAAGCGTAGACTTTTCCAAGCTCTACACCTGGTTGGTCAAATGGGTTCACATCTAAGTAATTCCCCATTAAAGCGGTAAGACTTTCAAAGAAGATAATTAGTTCACCCATAGTTTCGGCGTTATTCTCACTAACCTTGAAGTGAATATGAGGTCTTCCGTTTTCTTTTAGCGCTTTTATCGTACCATAAAGCTCTGCCTTCATTAGGTCAGATAATGAGTGAGTAGATAACTTATTGAATGATGGATAATCTATATTTGATTTGAGTGAGTAATCACAAGAAAATTTCTCGACTTCCAATAATAGAAGGCACTTATCAATTGGACCCTCCATAAATAGCTGCATTTGAGAGTGTTGATCTGTTGCTCCGTATCCTGGGATAGGAGTCAGTCCAGTAAAGACTTTTTCACCTTTAGTATTTAATTTTTTTCCAAGACTTTCGGCCCATAGTTGAACAAACCAAAAACAGAAATCTCTTAATTTTGAAGAGTAAGGCATGAATACTGTCTGAGTAATGTCGAAGTTTTTTAAATCAAATAAGTATGAACAAGTATTTAATAATTCATTATTTTTAACATCTTCATTTAGGCATTTATCAGCAGCTTTTTTAGCTCCCGATAAAAGCTGATAAATATCAATATTTGCGTAGAGAGCGGGAAGTAGTCCAACAGGTGTCAGAACACTAAATCTTCCACCAATATCAGATGGTATTTTTAATGTTGGAATATCTAAATCGTTAGCAAGGTCTAGAAGAATACTTTTCTTTGGATCTGTAGCAAAGACGAATTTCTTTTTCCATTGATCCTGTGTCAGTCCTTTTTCTTCAAGCCAGTTTATAATTAAGGCCATTGCAGCTGTCATTTCTGCTGTTCCACCTGATTTAGAAACAAAGTAGAATAGTGATTCAGTTGGGTTTATATCAACAAGTTGGTCAGCAATTCTTTCTGGATCAATATTATTGATAAATTCAAAGCGAACATCACTTTTTCCAAGTGCAGAAACAAGCATCTCTGGACCAAGTGAGCTACCTCCAATCCCAACATGGACAAATGTTTTAATGTCTTTGTTTTTGTTGTAGAAGTCTTCACATGATTTTGCCAGCTCTGTATTTTCTGACAATTGAAAGAAACCGATACTTGGGTCAGCAATAATATCTTTAAAAGCTGCAAGCTTTTCTTTTAGGAAGTTTTCAGTAAAAAGTGCATTATCTTTTTCAAATGGGCTATTTAATTCAATATTCATTTAGCATATTCCTTTTTAAGGCTTCTTCCTATTACAACTTTTTGAATTTGGTTTGTTCCTTCAACAATTTGAAGTACCTTGGCATCTCTCATGAATCTTTCAACAGGATATTCACTTGTGTAACCAACACCACCAAGAACTTGTACAGCATCTGTTGTAACTTTCATTGCTGTATCAGTAGCTTTAAGTTTAGCCATACATGCAATCTTTTGATTTTTTGTACCATTATCAAAGTTCTTAGCAGCTTCTTCTACTAGGAGTCTTGAACATTCAATTTCTGTGGCCATATCTGCCATCATGAATTGAAGACCTTGAAAATCAAAAATTGGTTGGTTAAATTGCTTTCTATCTAAAGAGTACTTAACCGCTTCATCTAGCGCTCTTTGAGCAAGTCCAACAGCAATAGAGCCAATTGTAATTCTTCCTCTATCTAGTGCACTTAGAGCAATTTTGAATCCCATTCCTTCTTCTTGAAGTAGGTCTTCTGCAGGAACAAAACAATTATCAAAAATTAATTCTCTTGTTGGAGAAACTTTCCAACCCATTTTATTTTCTTTCTTTCCGTATGAGAAACCTTCAGCTCCATCTCTAACTATAAAAGCTGATATTCCCTTGTGTCCTTCAACTCCAGTTCTCGCCATAACAATGTATGTCTTTGCAATACCACCTGAAGTGATCCACATCTTTGAACCGTTGAGTATGTAGCCACCATCAACTTTCTTAGCTGTTGTCTTTAAAGCTGCTGCATCTGAACCTGAGTGAGATTCAGAAAGTGCAAATGCTGCTATTTCTTCTCCGCTAGTTAGTGCAGGTAAGTATTTTTTCTTTTGCTCTTCATTTCCAAATTCAGCAAGTATTGATTGTGACATTACTGAAACTGAAAGCGTTACAGCATATGAAACAGAAGACTTTGAGAGCTCACTTAGAACAACGCAAAGGTCTTGGTATGTAAGACCTGCTCCACCATATTCTTCAGGGATAGTTACGCCCGCAACTCCGAGTTCTCCTATTTGATTATAGATGTCCATTCTAAAGTTTTCATTACTGTCATCTTCCTCCATATGAGGCTCTATTTTATCTAGGCAAAACCTTTTTAATTGATTAGATAATTCGACTTGTAATTCACTTAGCACGTAAGTTCTCCCGATTGATTTTTTCTTTGTAATTTGAAGGGCATACTAGCAAAAAACTCAATGATTTAGCAATATTAGAACCGGTATGTCATTATATGCAACCTACTTCTAGCAACTTAGAAAGACCCTAGGTGATGATATAAGTGAATAGATTAAACAATGCTAAGCTAAGTAGGGTAACTGCAATCCTATTTTTAAATACTTATCTATTTGTGAGTGAAGGAATAACTACTAATTAAGGACTTCTAGTCCTAGGGGGGGAGGTCGTTCAGGAGTTTAAGATCAGACTTTTCTACTATTGTCTCGTTTGATGCTAGTCTCGAATATCTAAAATTTCTAATTTACTTCCTCTTTGATCGAAATAGAAAAGCGCTGTTCTTTTTCGCTGCTTTTTCCCTTTTAAATAGTCTGAGCAAAGTACAAAATCATTTTCATCATCAATAACACTTGGATGGTTTTCGAGTACTTCAAAGGTACATTTGGAAAGTGATGAGAAGCTTGATCCACTAAGCATGAAGATCACTAAGTCTACTTTATTTGACTCTGACATCTCTTTTGGAAAATACTTACTCATACAACTTGAAACAGTTGTAAAATATGTTTTATCTTTTTCTATGTTTTTGCATGCTATAAATTCATCAAAAACGTTGTTCCCTTTCTTTTCTTGAAAAACTGAAGCAATCTTTCTTGAAACTTTCTTTTTGAAAGATCCTGAATCAGCAAAAGAAACGTTTAAATTTAGTAAAAGTAAACTACTTATCAAAAATTGAACTTTTGTCATTACTTTCCTCGTATGTATTATCTCTATTATATTTGTATATAGAATTATTATTTCTTGCGACTTTGAATAAATTATCAAAGTTACTAGAGTCGCACTTTGTTTTTTTTGCAACATTCATTAGACACTTTGGAGAAATAAAATAGTTGGCGCAATTACTACTTGAGATCTCCATACACTTATTCATTTCTGCAGGACATGACATTGGAGGTTCTAATCCCTCAAGGTATTTAGTTAAATGTTTTTCTTCAGGAGTTGATTTCATCTTAAAAGAAGTAGGATGTATTTGCATTCTTCTTCTTCTGTTAGTGTGATTCATAATATCCTTAGATTCAGTATTTTTTCCAAAAGGATTCTCTACAGCATAGAAGAATGAACAGTTAACACCTTCATCCCACGAATCATTAACATAGTCCGACCAATCAAAGTCGTAGTTTAGTGAGTATTTATTTGTTTTTGGGTCACAGCTTAATTGAGGGTTGTCTCCATTTAAGAGACCGTAGTAGAAGCTAAGTCCTGAAAAATTAGCGGACATATCTCCATAAGACTTCACTCCAGAAGCTGCCAGACCATACCAGCCATCTTCTAAATCATTACTTTCTTGCATGGATGAAAGAAAGGCTTCTTTAGTCATCCCTTCTTCGATCATAACTTGCATTAGGTCAAAGCCCTGGTCAATAAAGTGACCCAATTTATCTGGCCCAATGACATGTCCATTCAAATTAAATGATCCTTGAAGTCCATAGTTTTTACTGTAGATATTTTCTGAAGATATCCAAGACCTATCATGATCATATAGTACGGTAGCACCTTCTTCTGCAAATTCTTCTATTTTAGCATGTGTACCACCTAGAACATCATCTATGTGTGAATAGATTTTAGGAACATCACCATTTTGTATTCTTGCCATATCTTCTTTGCAGCTATAGTTTTCATTAATATTTTCAATGACTGATCTTATCTTCTTATTCATTTCATCATTTAAATTATAGAGATTTGAAACCTTCTCTTCATCAGAAGCTTTTAAGATTTTTCTTCGACTTGTAAAGTTGTCCGTTTCCCAAGATCTAGCAGAGGTACTTATCAGAATTATTAAAATGATGAATGAACTTTTCAAGCCTATCTCCTTTCTTTTCTTATCGGAGATAATTGATTTTACGTTAATGCCGGGTCAATACTCTCGGTTATTAAGGTAAGTGGGAATAATAAGTAGTATATCTAGGTTTTTGAGTTCTTCTGAGGGGAGGAGTAATTATAGGCCCTAAGTGAATAGGGCCTGTTGATAGTTTATTAATTAGCTGTTTTGTTTAGTGAAAGAAGTTCTTTGGCAATAATCATAATCATTACTTCATTTGTTCCTGCACCAATTTCGTTGAGCTTGTTATCTCTCATCATTCTTTCAACTGGGAACTCTCTAGAGTAACCGTATCCACCGTGAAGTTGGATAGCATCGAGAGCAATCTTAGTCGCCATCTTTGGAATTTGTAGTTTAACTTGAGCAGCAACCATTGGACCTTTTTTACCGTCGTCATATTCTTTAGCAACAGTGTAAAGGAATCTTCTCATCATTTCAGTTTCTGTAGCCATTTCAGCAATCATTTTTTGAATCATTTGGTAATTACCAAGTGATTTTCCAAATTGCTCTCTTTCTCCTGCGTACTTAACACATTGTTCAACACAAGCTTGAGCGATTCCAAGAGAGATACCTGCAATTGTAATTCTCTCAAGCTCAAGGTTTTTCATCATATGATAAATTGAATCACCTTCGTTTCCGACGAGTGCTGAGTGAGGAACTTTACAGTTCTCAAATACTAACTCACCAGTTGGAGATGCTCTCATTCCCATTTTGTGAATTGGCTTACCTACAGAAAAACCTTCTGCACCTTTTTCTACAATAAATGTCGATAGGTTCTTTCTCTCTTTTCCTGTTCTTGTATAAACGTATGCAACATCAGAGTATTCAGCATTTGTGATCCACATTTTTGTACCATTAAGTAGGTAGTGGTCATCTTTTTTCTCTGCTTTCGTTTGAATTCCTACAGCATCAGAACCATATTCTGGTTCACTCATACCCATACATCCAATGTGCTCTCCTGAGATTAACTTTGGAAGGTATTTTTCTTTTTGCTCTTCAGAAGCATTATTTTGAATATTATTTACACAAAGAATTGAGTGAGCAAGGTAACTTAGAGTTGAAGAAGCACAGGCCTTTCCAAATTCTTCCATTACTATTGTAGCTGCAACAGCACCCATTCCAGCTCCACCATATTTTGGGTCAGCAGTAATTCCTAAAACACCAAGTTCGCCCATTTTCTTGAAGGCCGCGAGATTAAAAGATTCTTCTGTATCGTGCTTTTCAGCAACTGGAGCTAATTCTCTTCTTGCGAAGTCAGCACAAAGCTCTTTAATTTGTTTTTCTTCTTCTGTAAAAAACCACATTTAACAATCCTTTTGAATATAAGGTCTATTTATTGAGTATCTTCAATGACTTATTGTGAAATTGACGCGACTTTTATATCAAATCGTTTTGAAGTCTGACAAGTCTTTGGCCCTTCTCCAAATTCTATATAAAAGATGCTTTACATCATTTTAAACAAATTGATAGAATTTTAAGGGTTTAAGGAAACATCATGGAAGAAATTAGTGCAGACACGAGGTATTCATTGAGTCTTACGACACCTGTGACAAGAGATGCAGATGCAGTATTCCCAGGAGAGAATTGGTTTCTCTATTGGAAAACTTCGTCATCTCTTTGGAAAACTAAATTAGAAGAGTTTAGTAAAGGTGATAAAATATTAGTCCCAGTGAATTGGTCCTTTCATTCTGATACTGGTGACAATTATGATTTTGCTGAAACAAAGCCAGAAACTGATTTAAAAAAATTATTCGATATTGCATGTGAGCTAGGAAAAGAAATTACTTTTCTTATGCCTCTGACACCTGTTCCATTTTTAGCAAATGGTGGTATCCCTCATCTTCTTGCAAGGTCTATTGCTTTAAACAAAGAGGGGATGGCCTACGGAATTATTGATAATGAAGAGAATATTAATAAGCTCTATTCTTTTTATGATCCAAGAGTTTTTCAAGCCTATTCGAAATTTTGTACTAAATTTGGACAATATATTTCTAAGAGCGGAATATCTTCTGACGTCTACGGATATGTATGTGGAAGTTTAGAGAATGATGAATATATTAGTTACCTTGATGATTACTCAAAAGTTTTTGAACAAGCATTTAGCCGTTTCTTAAAGGCAAGAGCGCAGAAAGATAGCTCTGAATTTCAGGGCATTAATTCTATTGAAGAAGAGTTCTTAGTAAAAAAAGAATTTTCTGAAACAATTACTTCACTGTATTTGGAGTCTCTAAGTGCTGGGGTTGGAGCTAACTGGGAAGGTGTTTTAAAATTTTCATTTCTTGGAGGATCTCTAGAAGATCTTTTAAATAGAATGAGTGGAAATGACCTTAACTCTAAGTATTCAAAAGACATATCAAAGAGTATTTCAAGAGGTGTTATTCCTTCATCAATCCTTCTTCCTTACAGAAAGAAGAAGGGAGTCTTAGGGCGCCAGCTTTCTGAAATGGTTGAAGCAACTTTCTTAAATCAGAAGTTATCTGAAGATGATGTTTATGAGTCAGAGTCTGTTCAATTTAAAACTCTAAATATATTCAACCTTGTACGTATTGATGAAAGTTCTAAGATATGGAACGATTTGGGACTAACTAGTTCTCTTTCGGATGATTTCTATAGTTGTTTTTCTTACCTAGATAAAAAGTTATTTGAATGGAAGGAGGGTCACAGCGTGCTTGAGCAGTACTTCTTTGTTCAAGGTGGAGAGTTAATAGAAAGTGACTTTAAAACTATTCTGAAAATATTTATGAATGGCGGAAAGATTATTTTAGATAACTCTGGTCTAGAAGTAGGTCTCGTTAGAAGACTTGAATCTTTCTTTTTAGAGAATAACTTAGAAGTTGAGAAAGTAAACTTTCTAACTGAAGTTACTTATGCTCAGCTTGGAGAAGGAAAACTTATTGTTTTTAACGGAGAGAAGCTACTCTCACGTGGAGAAAACGATAGAGTAAACTTTTGGAAAAAATTAATTAGTACTTTCGAAATACAGCATATGAGTATTGAAACTTCTGAAAATATAGAGATTTTCTGGCGAACAAGAGGTTCTTCAGTGAATGAATTAAACTACGAAGAAGTGAGAAGACTTAGTATTTACAATCCAACAAGCTATAAGAAAAAAGTAAAGTTTAAGTTTGCAAAGAACTTTGCATTATTAAAAATCATAGACGAGTTTAACTGTGATTTATCAACACTTCCGCATGAAATTCAAGGAGAGTTATTACCTGATGGTTCTTTCTCTATTGATTTTGGTGTCTTCTCTTAGGTGAATATATGGATAAGTTAATAGCAATATATAGATTTAAAAATCCTGCAAATGATCTTAACTATTCAAAAGGGTCATATTACTTGCTTCATGTTCTTACTAGTGAAGGAGCAATTAAGCCTGATTTACTAGAAAAGTTTTGTTACGACTATGATGTTGAAAACCCTGTTGATGAAATTGGTCTAGGACCATTTGAAAGTGTTGATGATATTACGAAGTTTTGCTTTTATATTTGTGATGAATTGAAGCTTCCATATATTGGATTACTTTCTATGGATGAGTTCAACTCTATAATAGAAGAGTCTTCAAAAGTAAGTGATCTATTAGAGTCTCTACATAACGATGGAAACCTGATTGAAAATATATCAGTTACCCAAAAGAAGTCATTTTTTCAGAAAGTATTCGATAGAAAATAAGCTACTGTTCATAGTTAATTCCCTGTTCTGATAGGAATCATCAAGAAAAATTGAGGTTCCTCTAGCTTATAATATTCCAAATCTTTGATATATTTTTACTTAGAAAAGTCACTCAAAGACAGGGATGTTATGCGCGCTAAAATTATTTACTTTGATGAGAAGATAGAGAATCACATCAAGTTTCAAAGAGTTATTTCAGATAAGTTTAAAGCAACATATTACAATGACAGAGAGCTCTTAATAAGTACTCTTTCGAAAAATCAAAACGTAGACCTCATATTGATTGACGACTACGCTCGTGAGGGTGATTTCTTTGAGTTTTTAAATGACTTGCTAATCGTTATCGATAAGCTTCAAGTGGGAGTTATTCTATTCTCTGGAGAAGATAGCGTTGAGAATAGAGTTAAGGCCTTTGAGTATGGTATTGATGACTTTATAACTAGACCTGTATCAACGGCTGAGCTTAATGCAAGGCTAGAAAATAAAGTTCGAAAATATAGAAAGCCTAGTGCTCTTGAACTCAAGGTTGAAAACCTTGTTTTAAATATAAGTGATCAAAAAGCTTACATTGATGGTGAGGATAAAAGTCTAACACCAATAGAGTTTAAGGTCTTATTAACTCTCGTTCGAAACCCTAACCGTCTTCATTCAAAAGAATCTCTTATAAGTTCTCTTTGGCCTGGTGGAGCTTATGGGAAATCTAAGTCTATAGATACCCATATTTGTAATTTAAGGAAGAAAATAACTGAGTTTAAATATTCCATTAAAGCAACAAAAGGAAGAGGAATAAGTCTAATTAGAGAGTATTCTGAAGCTACTGTTTAAGGATTTTTAGCTTTGCGCTTATTGCATTATGGTCAGATCCATTAAGATCTTCATGTACATTTGAGTCTAATATCTCTAAGTCTCTTACAAATATAAAATCTAGAATAAAGCCAAACATCTTTATTCTAGTATCATTTTTGAATGTCACCTCAGTCATTCCTGAGTCTTCTGTAATCTCTCTTAAAAACTTCTGCTTCTCTGGTGTCCATGTATTGAAATCCCCAGCAAAAATTACTGGTCCTTGGTGTGATTTAATAATCTCTGAAGCGTCTAGCAGTTGAGATTGAAGAGCTGTTGAGGAGACAAAGTTAATTGCATGAATATTGACGACTAATAATTCGTTATCACTTCCACTTATAGAGTACTTTGTAAAAAGAGTCATTTTTGGTGTTAAGAGTACAGGCTCTCTCTTTTTACTGCGAAGAAACTTTTTCCAGTTAGGGTGATACTTTGATCCTGTTGCGACCCCAGTTCTTTGGTTATTTTTTGTATAGAGAAATGAAGTTGCAGTAGTAAAATCTAAATTTTCAGTATTTGAAAATATATCCAAGACTTCAGGTGTTGTTAACATTTCTTGTAGTAGGAAGAAGTCGTAATACGGAACTTGAGATTTGAATTGGTATTTCCAGCTTTCCTTATTTCCCTTGTACATATTCCAGACGAAGAGATTAATAGTCTCTTTTTCTATAATGGTACTTTTTGCTGACCCAAAAGATTTTAGAACATTTTCATCTTCTGGTACTTGAACACCGAGCCAGGCGTTAGCATTAGGTGTTGTGCAGAGCAGAGCGATAATGACTAATATATTGAATTTCATAAAGTTCCTAGATGTTTTCTAGTGAATAGTTTAACGAAAGTTTAAGGTATTTTAAATAATGAATTTTTACACTTGCGAAAAGTCACTTAACTTGGTGTAATTCCTATATGAATAAAAAGAGAATATTTTTACTAGATGATGAACAAGATATGTTGGACACGATTTCAGAAGTTCTGAGTAAAGAATTTGAGGTTGTTTCAGAAAATAACGCATTAGAAGGAATTGAGACTCTCAAGTCCGAAAAGTTTGATGCTGTCTTGCTTGATATTAATATGCCAGTAATGACTGGATTTGATGTTTTCAAAGAAATTTCAAGATCGACAGACTTATCAACAACTGCCGTAATGTTTCTTTCAAGTATTGCGAAAGTTGAGACAAAAGTTGAAGGCCTTGAACTTGGAGCAGATGATTATATCTTAAAGCCAGTTCTTTCTAGAGAGCTTCTCGCTAGAGTTAAGAATAGAATTAGTAGACTAAGAAAAGAAACATCTACTGTTTATAGGCATGGGGCTACTAGATTGATTATTGACTCTCAAAGGGTTGAAACTAATGGTACATTGGTTGATCTAACACCTACGGAATATAAGATTCTCTTCACTCTATGGAAGAATGTTGGAAAAATCCTAACTAAAGATCAGATTGCTCAGAATGTGTGGAGAAGTGATGAGGTTGAACATCACACAATAGACACTCATATCTCAAATATGAGGAAAAAGCTTTCTGACCCGACTGTTGAGATAAAAGTTATTAAGGCACGTGGGGTTCTGCTAAATTTACGAGTGTAATCTTTGCCTGAACTCTTGTGTAAACCCTTAATAAGAGTTATGTATTCCCCTTAATCAATTATTCTGGGGAAACAGCGTGGGTGAAAAGAAAACTTCACTATATTCACTAACACTTGAAGATCTTAGAGAGTATCTAAAAGAGAATGGCTTTGCTAAGTTCGCAGCAGATCAGGTTTATAACTGGATCTTTAAGCGATATGAGTTTGATCTTGATAAGTGGTCTAATGTCTCAGGTAAAATCAAAGCAGATTTTATTGAGAAAATGGACGTTACAATCCCTAAAATTGTATGGAATGGCTTAAGTACCGATGGAACAAGAAAGTTTCTTGTTGGTATGAGTGATTCAAATACAGTTGAAGCAGTTGCGATTCCAGCGAAAAATAATAGATTAACTCTTTGTGTTTCTTCTCAGATAGGTTGTGCCATTGGGTGTACTTTCTGCCACACCGGAACAATGGGGCTGACTAGACACCTAACAACTGGTGAGATTGTTGGGCAGTACCTAGCAGTGACAAAGTGGTTACGTGATAATGTTGATGAAGAAGCAAGACTTTCAAATATTGTTTATATGGGACAAGGCGAGCCTCTTCATAACTTTAATAATGTTAAACAAGCAACAAAAGTCTTTATGGAAGATAAAGGTATTGGACTTGGCCAGAGAAAGATCACTCTTTCTACTTCAGGACTTGTTCCTCAGATAGAAAAGCTAGAAGACTTTCCACCAGTGAATATTGCAATATCTCTTCACGCAGCTCACGACAATATTAGGACAGAATTAATGCCTATCAATAAGGCATATGATCTAACAAGATTGTTTGAGGCCATCAGAAAAATCCCTCTTAAGGCACATAGATGGATTACATATGAGTATATTCTAATTGCTGATTTAAATGACCGAGTAGAGGACTTAGAAGGTTTAAGTGACCTTTTAGATAAAGGTGTCTCAAAAGTTAATTTAATTCCATTCAATGAATATCCTGAATCTAAGTTCAAGAGACCAAGTGATGAAAAAATTAAATGGTTTCAAGATGAATTAATTAGAAGAGGGTATATTTGTACAACAAGAATTACAAAAGGTACTGATATTCTTGCAGCTTGCGGACAGTTAAAGAGTGAGCACGATAAACTAAATCTTTGGGCCGACTAATTAGACTCTGATGGATCGTAAGGCCATGGCTCAACCGTTGGCTTTCTTATCTTCGATGAAGGCTTTCTCTCTGAAGAGGGACTTCTATCGGCCTCTGGCTCAACTTCTTCTTCTGATGCGACGTCTCTATCAGGCATTGTTTCTTCTTCAACTTTATATTGAGAATCCCAGTTTCCTGTCTTGATTACTTGACCGGAATGGTCAGGATGTCTCGCCAATTTAAGGGCTGGAGCTTGATAGCTTTCGGCAGAAGCCCCAAAAGTCACTAGTAATAAAATCGTTGCTAGAATTGCTTGTCTCATATTGACTCCATATTCATTTTCTCAACTATTTATCGACAATATAGCAAAAAACATTAGGGAATCTTTTGTGTTAAGTTTACGGAACCCATTGTTTTTGGGAAGATATAGGGAATTAACAATTTTTCCAAGATGGAGAATTCAAGTGCAAACTAAAAACAGGGCAGTTATTGGAATCCTTTTAATGGTATTCCTTTTCTTTATAATTCTAATGGTCTTTGCGACTTATACAGTAAAAGTATTTAATGACGAGTCAAAAGTATTTGGTTCTCAAAGTAAAAAGGGACAAATCGCTGTCGTCGAAGTCACTGGTCCAATTATGTCTGCAAAAAGTACTGTTGAGCTTCTTGAGAAAGCTGAGAAAGACAGTACAGTTAAGGCCATCATTCTTAGAATCAATTCTCCAGGTGGAGCTGTAGGTCCTACTCAAGAAATTTACGAAGAAATTAGAAGAATAGATGAGGCCTATGACCCTGAGAACAAAGAGTCTACCGGTAAGCCAATATATGCAAGCTTTGACGCTATTGCTGCAAGTGGAGGTTACTACCTAGGAGCTGCAACAAGAAAGATATATGCCTCAGCAGGAACATTAACAGGATCTATTGGAGTTATCATGAACTTTACAGATCTATCTAAAGTATACGAGTACTTTAAAGTTAAGCAAGTTCCAGTAAAAGCAGGAAAGTATAAAGACATAGGTTCTCCTCATAGGTCAATGACGAATGAAGAGTCAGATATAATGAATAGAATGATTAAGGTCGTTCACAGACAGTTTATGAGAGATATAGAGGCAACTAGAAAAGATAAACTTAAAAAAGAAATTATCGATCTTGCACAGGGGCAAATATTTTCTGGAGAAGAAGCAAGAGACTTAGGACTTGTTGATGAGCTAGGTGGTCTTTGGAAAGCAGGGAGAGAGATCCATAAAGAGTTAAACCTTGAAGGAGAGTTTGCTCTTAAATACATAAAGAAAAAGAAAAAGAGTGGAATCTGGGATTTAGTTGATAACTTAGATCAGGCCACTACAAATATTAGATTAAGCACAATGGTAGATTACATGCCTATGTTGATTTTTGGTAAATAGGATAAGAATTTGGAATTATATTTAGAGTGGATTCAGGAATATCTTTTAGCTATTGTTGCAGTAGTTATAATGATCGTTCTCTTTTTTCATTACCTTGTTGAGAAAGATACAGGGGTTAAATTATCAAAAAGATATAGAAACTCTATATTTGAAGCACAATCTAAAGTCTTTTTAAATGCTACCCAATATTTAATATCAGGAAATAAAGACTTAGCGATTAAAGAAATTTTAAATGCTGTAGATATCAATAGAGAAACTATTGAAACATACTTTGCTCTTGGCGGTCTTTTTAGAAGTAATGGTGAAATAGAGAAAGCAATTAGCATTCATAGATCTCTTATTGCTAGAGAAAACATCTCAGAGTCACACAGGTTAAGAGCACTAAAAGAGCTTGCTGTCGATTTTGATAAAGGTGGATTTGTTGATAAAGCTGTTGAAACATATAAAGATGTTCTTAAAATAAATAGAGATCAATTTGAAGTTATTCAATCACTTTGTAGAATCTATGAAGATGTAGAAGATTGGGATCAGGCATATCATTATAGAATTATGCTCTCTAAGGTTGGTCATAATAACCAAGCAGAAACGATTTCACATATCCTTGTTCAGAAAGCAAAGATTTACTTTGAGAAAGGTGAGTTTGCTAAGAGTAGAGAAGACTTGGAAGATGCATTTAGATTTGCTCCTTCTGTTTCTGCAAAAATATTAAGGCTTAGAGTCCAGCTTCATGATGGGAACTTGGAGCAAGCAAAGTTTTCATTACTAGAGCTTTTGAAAGAGCACCCAATGTACGCTTCCTTTATTTTTGAATCATTAGAAGAAGGGTTTAAAGGGGCAGAGGCTGAGCAAGAGCAATATAGTACAAGACTTAGTATGCTTAGAGACTACTTTCTAGAACTTGATGATTCTGAATTTTTAAGCTCTCCATCAGTTATTCTATCTAAGGTAAGACTTTTAAAATCAAGAAACTTATTAGAAAAAGCATACGCTATTATGGAGCCTTGGGTTAAGAATCACCCTCACACTTCTCAAGCTATTTATAGTGAATATATTAAGTTATTGATTGACCTTGATAAAAGTACTGAGGTTGTTAAGTATACTAAAGATTTTTTAAATAGTTTCCACCAGTCATTAACAAAACATTATTGCAATGAATGTGGATATAACTCTGATGAAATTTTTTGGCGCTGTCCTCAGTGTCACTCTTGGGAAACAATTCAGTTTCGTTGGAAGGTATAGTGAAGAAGCTTTTAATTTTATTTTTTATAATGCAAAGTCCTTTAGCTAAAGATCAGACTAAAGTTTTAGATAAAGTTATGTATGTAAATAAAATATTTGCACAAGTTCACAAGAATCCATCTAAGCATTCTGTTTATCTAACAACTACAGAGTGCGGGCACCCAGTTAAGGTATATAAACTCAAATCAAAAAAGAAGTCTCGAATTCTATTCAATAGAACATGGAAGATCGTAAAAGTTGGATCTTATGATGGCTATATGAATGGAGAGTACCTCTCTGATACAAAAGAAAAATGTTTCCAAGATAAATATCCAAAGTTCTTCGATTCTTTAGGACTTGAAATTAATGAAATGTTCTATTGGGGAAAACTCTATGATCAGTATGTAACTGGTAAATCGAGGGCCAATTAATATGAAAAGTATAATAATATTATCTCTTTTCTTTATGTGTTTATCAGGACTTTCTGCTGAAAAGTCGAAAGAAGAGAAAGAGAGTGAGCTCGTTGATTTTTCAAAAATTAAAGATGTTATAAAAAGTGATGGACTTGAAGAGGCCGCACGTAAAAAATCTTTGATTGCTCTAGAAAAGAAAAAGAAGAGATTAGAAAAAGATAAGTCACGATATAACTTTCCTTCAGAGGAAGACTTCTGGCCATTTATTAGTGAATACTGGCTTGTTAAAAATGCCTCTATTTTAAAATGGAATGTTAAAAAGCCAGACTATGGTCTAGATAAATCACTTGAGCAGTTACTCCAAAGTGTAGGAGTGTTTGAAGTTAAATTTAGAATATTGCTTGTAGATTCTCCAAATATATTTCACTTCTCTCTACCTTATAAGAAAAATGAAGTCCTATTCCTTCTATCTATACCATTCATAAGAACAATGGATCTTACAAAGCTTGAGATCTCTTTATTACTATTTGAAGACTATATACGTATAAAGCAAGGCTTCTTTGAAGAGATGGCCATGACTAAGGAAGTGAAGTCAATTCTTTCATCTAATTTTCAAGGTAAGAAATTCGATAAGTCTTCTTTAAAGGGAATATTGGAGAGGTATGACCAGATTATTTTAACTGAAGGGTTTAACTTTAAGCAGCAGTTTTCCGTAACTAAAGAAATGGAAAAAGTTTTAAAAAACAACTTAAAATTTTGGAACTCATATTTCTCACTTTTAAAGAAGATAGATAATCTAGTAAAGGGAAATACTCTCTATGAGCAATACATAAAGATTTTTCCATCACCTGAACTACAGTTGAATTGGCTATCACCTAAATAGTATGAAAGAAAAGTCTAAATTAGAGGAAAGAAATAGATTCCTCATTCATTTATCTTTTATTCTTTTTTTCTTAATCCTAAACTGGGGAGTATATTTAATTGTATCTTCAGTGATTACCTTTTTTCACTTACAGCTAGATCATTCCCTCAACATTGTTGAGAACTGGAATTTTGATCAGGGTTGGGAAATAGCCTCTTTTGTTAAAGTTATTTCCTTTTTTGTAATTGCAAAGTTTATAGCAATTAGATCTACATCTAGAAAACCTCTAAGAACATTTTTTATTGATCACTATAAAATGCCAAAAAGAAGCCTCTTTACTTTGATTGTCTTCAATTTGATTTTCTGTATAGCTTTCTTGAAACCTTTGATTGCTGAAAGGGTGACTTTTGAGTTTTTTAAAATATTTTCATCTTATATAGGTTCATTTCTTTATTTATGCACAGAAATTATATTCTTATTATTTCTTCAGAATATTTATAAAATATCAAATAAGAAAAAAGCGATTGAGACAATACTTTTTATTACTCTCAGCTATGTTTTAAATACTAATGTGTTTACTCACTCTAGTTATGCTCACGTATCTCTACCGTTTTACTTAACTTTATGTTTTGTCGCTTCATATTGGTCAAAGGGGAGTTGGAGTTACCCTTTAATTATTCTTGTAATGTTTATTTGCCCATTAATTTCTCTTTTTGGAGTAGATTTTATTTGGGGAAGTGACTTTTCTTACCTTACTCCTACTCAGGAACCTTCGACATTACTTTTCCTTGCTCTAACTACTGTATCAATTGGGTATATGTATTTTATGAGAAAGAAAAATCTAACATTTGATGAAGATGTATAAAGCATTGCCGGTTGCAGCTTTCTATTAACAGTATAAAATAAAAGTAATACTTTTGACTTAAATTAAGGAGTTCATTTTGACTACAGGTGAATTAGATATTATTCAAATTATGTTAGAGGCCAGTCTTGTTGTTAAAACTGTCCTTGTTTCTCTAGTTTTAGCCTCTATTGTTTCATGGGCCATTATTCTTAAAAAGAAAAAATTAATAAAAGAACTAGAAGCTAATAGTAAAGACTTCCTTGATATCTATAAGAATTCCACATCATTAAAAGATGTAATGGAAAGTTGCCATAATTTACCAATGTCTCCATATAAGTCTCTATTTACTCATGGTTATATTGAGCTTTCAAAACTTAAAGACGTCCTTGGGGACGATAAAGAGAAGCTTGAGAAACATTTCACTCAATACGGACTTCAATTTCTTGAAAGGGGAATGAAGAAGGGCGTACACGAGATAAATGTAGAACTTGAAAAATTTCTTTCAACTCTTGCAAGTATTGGATCAGTAACTCCATTTGTTGGTTTATTTGGAACTGTTTGGGGGATTATTGGATCATTTACTGGGCTTGCTGGTGGTGGAGCTACTTTAGATGCTGTTGCTCCTGGTATTGCTGAAGCTCTTGTTGCAACAGCTGTTGGTCTTGTTGCAGCAATTCCTGCTGTTTGGTTCTATAACAAATTTAATAATGATAATTCTCAAATTCAATCAGAGATGGAAAGTTTTGGGCAAGAATTTTTAAATGTAGTCGAAAGATCTTTAGCGAAGTAGGGATATTATATGGCATTTAATGTTGGAAATAAAAAAGGTGCAATATCTGAAATAAATGTAACTCCACTAGTGGATGTTATGCTTGTTCTGCTTGTCATATTTATGATTACTGCACCCCTTATGTTAAATGGTATTAAACTTGATTTACCAAAAACGAAAGAAGTGAACCCAATAAGTTTAACAACTACACAGGTTGTGCTCTCTTATACTTCTAGTGGAGATTACTATATAGGCGAGACTAAAGTCTTACGTGGAGAGATTATTTCCGAAATAAAAAGCTTATTTGCAAAAAACAAAACAGATACTCTGTTTTTAAGGGCCGATTTTGGAATGAAGTACGGGAATGTTGCAAAATTAATGTCTTACTTGAAACGTGAGGGAATTCTTAAAGTTGCCTTAGTTACGGAGATAGAAAAGAAATAATGGATATTAATACAGTAAATGATAAAACATTTAAGTATTATTTTAGCTGGTCATTCTTCTTCCACTTAAGTGTTGTTGCGCTATTTTTTCTTTTTGGAAAACTTGTTCACGATAAAATTCAAAAGACAAAAGATTATAATTTAAAGCTGATATCAGCTTCAGTTAAGGTCGATATGGTTGCGATGCCAAAATTTACTTTAAAAGAACTAAAGACTATGCAAGCTCCTGCTAAGGGAGAAGTTGTAGTTGAAGAGCCATCTAAGAAAGCTGCAGAAGTTATTAATGAAAATGATACTGTTTTTGAAAAGAAAGTAAAAAAGACTAATTTTTTAGATATGATGAAAGGTCTCTCTAAGAAGAAAGTAACTAAAAGAAAGTATAAAGAAGTTAAAAAGAAGGGCTCTGAGCAAGGACTTGACCTCGATTCAAGTACTTTAAAAAAGCTAGTTGCTGAAGGGAATAAAATCTCAAAAGGTGTTGCTCTTTCTGGTACAGGTCGTTCCGACCAAGAACTTACTGAGTTTCAAATGTATGCTTCAACAGTGTCGTCAAAAGTAAAACTTCACTGGAAACTTCCAGGCTTTCTTTTAGATAAGAATTTAAAATGTAGAATTAGAATATATTTAAAATCAGATGGATCACTACTTAGGTCTGAAATTTTTGAATCAAGTGGTGAAGAAGAGTTTGATACTCGAGCAATGAAGGCCGTTCAACAAGCCGCCCCTTTCTCAACTGTCCCTGCGGCAAGTAAATCAAATGCACTGAAAGGTGAAATTGTTCTAGGATTCCCACTATAGGAGTAATTATGAAGACGTTAATTAGTTTAATGGTAATGTTTTTATCATTTTCAACAATTGCACAACTTAATATTGTAGCTGTAGGTGAAGCTGAGTTAGAGCTTTCTAAAGTAGAGGTAGCGAAGCCTATTCTTCAAGGAGGAGTAACGGGAAGTTACATCTCTGATGCTTCAACTATAATGGATGTTGTTAGAAATGATTTCTCATTCTACATTAAGAAATTTTCAGTAAAAAAAGATCTTTCATCTATCGGTGAGGGGAGCTTAAGTTACTCATCATTTAAGTCACAAGGAGTGAGTTATGTTGTGAGAGGTTTCTTTCGTCAAGATAACTCAGGTCTAAAGGTTACCTTATCTGCTCATGATATTAGTAAGGGAGAGAGTATTGCTGAAAGGGAATACACTTTCACTGGAAATAATCCTCGTGGATTAGCACATAAGTTTGCTCAAGTTGCTTTTGAATCTATTACTGGTGAGAAATCAATATTCAACTCTAAAATGATTTTCGTATCAGATAGACATGGAACGAGGAAAAATCCTGTAAAAGAGCTCTATATGATGGACTTTGATGGTGGAAATAAAAAGAGACTTACCCGTCATGGTGGTACTGTTATTTCTCCTGCGGTTTCACATGATGGAACAAAGGTTCTTTATTCCTTAATAGAAAGTGGAAACAGTAAGCATAGAAATATAAACTTAAGAGTCTATGACTTAGAAACTGGTAGAAATAGTTTAGTTTCAAATCGAAGTGGATTAAATTCTGGTGCTGTATTTATGCCTGGTGGAGAGTCTATTATGTTGACTCTAAGTCATGTGGGAAATGCTGAAATCTTTATCATGAATTTAAAGACTAAGGCCCTGACTAGGTTAACAAATAGTTACTCACCTGATGTTGACCCTTCTATTAATACTGATGGTTCTATAATGACATTCCTTTCTGGTAGAGCTGGGAAGCCTATGATTTACACATTAGATATGGCGTCTAAAAAGGTTAAGAGAATCAGTTATGTTGGTAAGTTTAATGCTACACCTCGTTTTGCTCCAGATGGGAAGACTATCGCCTTCAGTTCTTGGTTAGATTCTCGATTTGATATCTTCAGAATAGACAGTGATGGTAATAATTTAGCTAGGTTAACAAAGGACTTTGGTTCTAATGAAGACCCTACATACTCAAATGATGGACAGTTTATAGCCTTTTCTAGTCAGAGAGTCCTCTCTAGGACTAGGGCCGTACAAAATATATACATAATGGACAATGATGGAGATATTATAGGCTCAATCACTGAAAATTTCGGAAATTGTACAACTCCTAGGTGGACTAAGTCTCTGTAATTGCAAAAAATAGTAAAAAAAGTGAACACTTGAGCTTTTTAGTCTTGTAAAAAATTCAGACACGGTGTATTATTTTCTTAGATTAACGCATAGCGAAACTAATTAAATAACATATCAATCTGACTAGGAGATAAACAATGACTGAGATAATGGCTAAAAACTCGACAAGAATTGAAGAATTATCGTCTATCTTATTATCAACTCTTGATGAGCAAGTATTCTTTAATGAGATCTCAAAATGTTTAAAAGAGATCGTTTTAGGAGACAGAGTTAGAATCCTAAGAGTTAGAGAAAACGGGTCATGTTTACTAGTAAGTGAAAATGGTAAGTCAGTTAAGAAAGGTCAGGTTGTAGAAAAAGGTGCTGGTATAGCTGGTAACGTTTTAAGAACAAAGAAGTCATACTTTTCAAACAATATTTCAAGAGATCCTCTATTTTCGGCAGATGCTGATACAGATACTGTTGCTGAGTTATGTTTACCACTTGGCTGTGACGGTTTCATGATTGGAACAATCCATATTCAAGCTCTTTCTGATGAAAGAACATTTTCAAGAGAAGACATTACAGATGTATTAGAAATCCTAGCAGCAATTGAAAAGCCACTTAAGAACATGAAGATTTATCTTTCAGCAAAGTTTTTAAATGAGTCACTATCAAGACAAATTGAAGCAAAAGAAAAAGAGCTTGAGCAGAGTAAATCAAGCGTAAATATCTTAGATTCTTATAGAATTGAAGAAAGAGATATCATTGGAAAATCTGATTCAATGAAAGAAATCATTAGAGTTGCAGATAAAGTAGCAGCTGTTGATGTTGCAACATTAGTACTGGGAGAGTCTGGTACAGGTAAAGAAATGATTGCAAGAAGAGTTCACTGTAGAAGTTCAAGAAAAGACGGGGCATTTATCTCTGTAGACTGTTCATCTTTAAGTGAAGCACAATTAGAAGTAGAACTATTTGGTGAAGAAGCAAGAGACTTTACTGATGCACAAAGTGCAAGAGTAGGGCTTATTGAGCAAGCTAATAACGGAACAATCTTTATAAATAACATCGAATCTATGCCAGTCATGATTCAGTCTAAGCTTATCAAGTTTATTAATGAAAAAATGGGCTTTAGAGTAAGAGGACAAATTCCATTTAGATCAGATGTTAGAATTATTGCTTCAAGTGCGAGAGATTTTTCTGAGCTAGTAGAAAAAGGTTTATTTAGAGAAGATTTATTTTATGCACTAAATACTATGTCATTAAGAGCACCAGCTCTAAGAGATAGAATTGAAGATATCGAATTATTAGCATCATTCTTTTTAAATAAAGGAAAGAGTGCTGATCTACAAAAGTCACTATCTCCTGGGGCGTTAAAGTCTCTGCAAGACTATCACTGGCCAGGTAACGTTAGAGAGCTTCAATCAGTAATGGAAAGAGCGTTTATTCTTTCTGATGGAATGATTGTAGAGAGAGATCACTTATCTGAAAGTGTATCTCAAGCAGAAAAAGTTGAAGAAGTAAGTGATTCAAAAGTTATTGAGTTTAGTGAAATGACTCTTGATGAATTAGAAAGAAAGCATATTTGTCATACACTAGAGCACTTAGGTGGAAATAAAACTAAAACTGCTAAGACTTTAGGTATTACTGTAAAGACTCTTTATAATAAGCTTCACTCTTATGGAATGATTGAGCCAAAAGAAGCTTAATACTACCAAGAGTAATGAATAAAAATTAAATTTGAATTATTGAAATATACTAAGTATTATTTAAGTTCGCTCCAAAAGTAATTTTGGAGCAACTAAGTTCTTTTAAGGAGGAACCGTGAGTACGACAACAACAGATACATCTACATTAGAGAATAAAGGTATTAGAAATTTTCGTACTGCTGCAGATATTGAAAACTTCTATCGTTTTGTTCAAGAGAATGGTTTAAGAAGAGAAGCTCAGCTTGTATTTTCAGCACTAGTAACTAACTTAAAGTTAAAAGAAAAGAAAGAAAACAGAAAGAAAAAAGCTAAAGCAAAAAGAAAAGCAAAGCTACAATAAATATAAATCCGGTCGGGAAGACCGGTATTCTTTTTTAGAGAATTCCTGAGGTAGAACATGGACGTTACTAAAAGGGGAAGAGTTGTCTTCGACCCTATCTACGGCTTTATTAAGCTTACCCCTGTTGAATATGAAATCATTCACTCACCATTTTATCAAAGATTAAGATGGATAAAGCAATTAGGATTTAGTTTCTATGTTTTTCCAGGAGCAGAGCACTCTCGCTTTGGTCACTCTATTGGTGTTATGTTCAATGCCCACAAAATATTACAATCTTGTTCAAGAGCAGTATCTGATGATGAGCTAATGGATGAAAACTGTCTTACTAAAGAAGCGGTTTATCATAAGTCTCTTCGAATTGGGGCACTTCTTCATGACCTTGGCACTTTCGTATTTTCACATACTACTGAGTCAGCCTATATAACTTTTGGAGAAACTACGAACTCTAAGGGTGGCAAAGGACTTAAAGATGATCATGAGAATCTAGGATCATTCATAATTAAAAATACTGATTATGAAGGTGGGATTACATATATCCTAAAAAAGTATGGCCTTGATCCACAAACAATTTCAGATTTAGTAAAAGGTGTCGATCCTTCAATATTAGCAAATCAAATTCTACATTCTGAGATTGATTGCGATAGAATGGATTACTTATTGCGAGATGCTCATTATACAGGATTAAAATATGGAGCATACGATAGAGACTACTTACTTCATCACTTTGAAGTTAAGAGAGTTGAAAAGCACGATATATTAACAATTAGACATAATGCTCTTCACTGTGCTGAAGATTTTCTTATGTCTAGGTTTGCTTGGTACTCTCAAGTTATTAGGTCTCCTAGAGGATCTAAGTATGATGCTATTGCTGAAAAGCTAACGTTTCACTTCTTAGAGAAAGGTTATATTTATAAATATAGTGATCTACTAGATATGATTGTTAATGACCCTATGAAGTTCTATGGTTTTAATGATAATTACTTTATGGCACTCGTTCAAACTCACTATTCTAATGGTGATTTAGATAAGTCTCCTCATATTAAAGATATGGCACTTACTCTTCTACTAGAAAGAGGCGCACATACAATTGAGTGTGATGAATTTAAGCAAATATTATTCGATCAAGATAAAGTCGCGGATAATGATAAAATCGTTAAGAGAGCACAAGCAAAAGTAAAAGAGCTTGAAGACTTTCTTTCCAAAAATGGTGGTCCTGAAGATTGGATTCTTCCAGATCTTCCTAAGAAAGATATCATTTATGTAAAGTCACCTAAAGCGATAGCAAAGAATGGACAAAAATCTAATCTTCTTCTTGAGAGAGATCCAGTTAAAATTAGTTATGAAAATGGTGATATCAAACTTCTTGCTGATGTTGAAAATTCTGTAATCTCAAGTCTGCATAAGAAGATGAATTATACCCCTAATGTGTTTTGCTCAAAGAAAACACATGAGAGGCTAGTTAAGGCCGGATTAATTTCTAGTTAATATGTGAATGAGTAGTGATACTTTTATTTTGCCAGTTTATGATAGGCATAAATACAGTATCAATACTCTCTCCATCGTAAGGAATAGTTTCTAAATCACCTGTTTTAATTTTAAGGTCACTCGTCACAAATATTACATCACTATGCTTATCCATAGTTTTGTAGTTTCTAATGAAAGCAGTCTCTTCCATAGAATTTTCTAGATTTAAAATTACACAAAGGATTGAGCTACTTCCTTTTTTTATAGGAACTCTTGAACTATAAAAAGAGAGTTCTTCAATTCTCTTGTTAAGAGATTTCTCTTTTTCTTCTAAGTCTTCAGGAAAGCTTTTAGGTGTTAGACAATAAAAAACTAATTCCATTCCCATACGTTTTTCATCATTGGGCTTTATAGCAAGAAGTGCGATTGATTCATCTCTTGATGTTAGAATATATTTAGAAGTTAACTTATCCTTAATAGGAATGATTAAAACTTCTTCGTGAAGTAAAACTGTAGAGTCAGATTCTTTAAAGCAGATTGGGTTTATTTTAATAAAACGAACTTCTTTATCATTAGATAATGAAAAAGTTAAATCACCAATCATGAAAGACTTTAGGTTGATTGGTTTAGCCGTAAGTTCGATATTATTGCTAATAATATCTTCTAGCTCTAGAGGGGACTTACTTCTAAGCGCGAGCTCTTTGGAAGTAAACGCGCTGAACGTTCTATTATCTGAATTTATGATTGGTTTATCATTTTCATCAACTTCGACATAGACTAGATCGTAGTAACCAAGTGATTTAAAATTATTAGAATAATTTTTAATTCTTGTAGAAAGAATTAAATCCTTTTCTATTTCCCAAGCTTGAATTCCCATAATTTCTCCTTCAAAGTTATACTAATTTCTATCATGGAGAGAATGAGGGCTCAACTTTTTGTCTGTCAGTTTTATGTTTTGACCCGGAGCGCACTGGGGCCAATATGTAACTGATCTTTTTTATCAGTCACTTGAGTGATGTAAAATAGAGGATTTACTCTAGAAAATATTTCAATTTTTCATCAATTCTAATGGTTTTCTTTACTAAAATCCCGCAATTGGGTAGAATATAAGAGCTGTAGAAGATAATACGGCTTCAAATTAGGATGATTTGAATAGTAAAACTTTAAGGAAAGGTCAGGATGATCAACACTTCGTTTAATAGAACGCAAACTTCACAAAATCGCTCTAACTACACTTCAAAAAATCTCTTTTATCTAGAAGATGTTTCAGTAAAATTTGGATCAACTGTAGGACTAAGTCATGTTCAATTCTCAGTTGAAAGAGGAGAAATTGTTTTTATAACGGGCGTATCTGGTGCTGGTAAAACAACTCTTTTAAAAGTTCTTGCAGGTGATATTGAGCCTGATAGTGGAAGAGTTAAAAGACCTGATTCAACTATCTTTATATCTCAAGTTTTTCAAGACTTAAGGGTTTTAGGCAACCTGACATGTAGAGATAATTTAAATTTTTGTTATGACCCAAAATTTTATAATTCAAGAAAAGAGTTTGATAAAGATATTATGGAACTTGCTCGAATAGTAGGTATTACTGATAGACTAGACATTAAAATGAAAAATGCTAACGGTGGTCTTAAGCAAAAGATTGCAATCATTAGAGCTCTACTTTCAAGACCTGACATTATTATATGTGATGAGCCTACTAGCTCTTTAGACTCTGAAAGTGCTCGTAAAATATTTGATATATTAAATCTATATAACATAAAAAGAAAACTTACAGTTATTTGGGCCTCTCATAATAAAGAATTGGTAAAACAATTCTCTGGGAGAATCGTCCACTTAGACGGAGGTAAGTTAGTTTATTCGGGGCATGCATGTTTTATTTAAATAACTTTTTTCAAAATATTAAAAATAATCCTGTATGGGGTGGGCTGTTTACAGTTACATCATTAATTTTACTAGTTGGAGCATTAAATTTCTCAAGTCTTGAAAAGAGTGTATTTAATGAAACTACTAACTATACTTCTGGTCCTTACTTTCATGCATTAATATCAGGAGCAGAGAACCACAAAAGAATCTCTAGAAAATTAACAGAGCTTCCTGGTGTCAGTAGAGTTGAATTACTTGGTGAAAGTGATATTCAAAGTCAGGTAACTAAAGTTCTATCAAATTTAGACTTAGATATGAAAATTGAAAGTATGGATTTAGATTATGCTGGATTAAAAGTTATAATGGATAAAAACCTGCAAGAAAGAAGTCAAAATCTTATCAGAGATTACTTAGTGAGACTTGTTGGGTCTTCGAAACTAACTCTTGGAGCAGTTAAAGCAATCTCAAAAGCAGAACAAATTAAAAATCAACTATTTTCTCAATTTAAAGAATGGGGGATTACTGTTGTTAGCCTTGCTAGTTTCATTATATGGGGACTTATAGCAATAGTGTTTTCAACAAAAGTACAACAGAGTTCATACCTTATTGAAAAATTTCAAAGAAGAAATAAAGTAGGACTAAAAGTTATGCTGGCCGGAATGACTGGATTTCTTTCTTTTTGTGCGGCCCTGACTTTTGCATTTGGTGATATTAATACTTATGGTTTAGTTACAGGAATCGTTCTTGTAACACTTCTTTCCGCTATTCAGCTAAGGAATTTACAGTGGCACGAATAATACCGAAGTTATTATTTTTATTAATATTATTATTCAGCTGTGCTAAAGGTTTCGCTGCAAAAAATGTAACCATTTCAGACCTTAGAAAAAACTTAAGATCACAAGAAAGAGTCTTAAAAAAACTCAATAGTCGAATCATTTCATTAGAAAAGAACTTAAGCTTCAAGAATAAAGATTATATTCAAGTTTTAGAGTCAAAAAGAAGAATCGAAAATCAAATTTATAAAAATACCGAAAAAATTGAAAAGTATATTGAAATAGTTAGGGAAGAAAAAGCAAGAGTTAAAAATCTCTTAGGATCAGTTGTTGCAAACTCTTTAAATGATGAAGAGACAAGTGCTGATTTGTTAGCGAATAAAATGATGGCAAAAGTATTGTCAAAAAAAATAGTGAAACTTAAGTCTATTGAGCAAGTACTGGAGCTTAAGCAAATTCAATATAAAGAGATTAAAGATAACTTCAATGGTCTTGAAGACAATGAAAGAGAGTTACTTTCTGTAATAACAGATCTAGAAAACCAAAAGAAAGAATATGCAACTCAATATGTTCAGGTCGAAAAAAAGAAGGCTAACCTTACTGCTGAAATATCGTCATTAAAGTCAAAGATTCAGTATAGAAAAAGTAAAAAGAAGAAAAATAAAAAGCCTTTGCTCGTAGGGTATAAGTTTTCATCTCCAATTGATTCATATGTAGGAGTGGAGTATGGAAAGAAAGGAATCAATTTCAAATTTAGAAAGAGACAGCCAATTAAAAACACTATAAAAGGTAAAGTTTCGTTCATAGGGTCTCTATCTAACTATGGTAATGTTATTATGATTGAGCATGGAAATCAGACGAGATCAATTTATCTAGGACAGCTTAAAACTAAAGTTAAGAAGGGGCAAAGTGTTTCCGCTGGTGAAATTGTAGGTTACACTCTCGTTAATAATAAATCTCGTGAGCTATCTAAGCTTTACTTTGAAGTACGTAAGAAGAATATAGCTCAAAATACAGCACTATTAATGGATGATAACTTCTTAGCTAAAAATAATCTAAATAATGTAAATATATAATTTAAGGAATAACTATGAAAATAAAGGGTGCTCGAAGCTTTAAAGCTATTGCTCTATGTATGTCTCTTTCTGTTGGCGGTCTTTTAATGGGCTTTGTTGGAACTGAAAAAGTTTTAGCAGTTACAAAATCTAGATTTGAAAAATTAGAGCTCTTTAATAAAGTACTTTTCCTTGTTGAGTCTCAATACTATAGAAATGTTGATACTGATAAGCTTATTCAAGGAGCTATCAAGGGAATGATGAATACACTTGATCCTCATTCAGCTTTCTTAAATAAGGAAGTATTCGCTAAGATGCAAGAGGAGACTCAGGGAGAGTTTGGTGGATTAGGGCTAGAAGTAACTCAAAAGAGTGGACACTTAATTGTGGTAACTCCGATTGAAGATTCTCCTGCATTTAAAGCCGGAATTCTTCCTGGTGATCGTATTGTTGAAATTAATCATGAATCTACGATAGGTGTAACTTTAGAGGAAGCCGTAGATAAAATGAGAGGTAAAAATGGAGATAAAATTACAATTGGAGTTGTTAGGGAAGGAGTTGAAGGCGTAAAGAACTTTGTCCTAACTCGACAGGTTATAAAAATTAAACCTGTAAAATATGATGTAGTTAGACAAAATTATGCTTTCGTAAGATTAAAACAATTTCAAAAAAGATCTGCTGAAGGAATAATTGATGCTCTTAAGAATATAAGAAAGAAAACAAAGAAAAATGGTGGTTTAAAAGGAATCATTCTTGATTTACGATCTAACCCAGGTGGTCTTCTAGATGAAGCTGTTGATGTTTCATCAATTTTTTTGAAAGATGGAATTGTTGTTAGTACAGAAGGAAGAGATCCAAAGAATAAAGAAATTAGATACGTTAAAAAGTCTGGATTTAAGGAGTTGGATGTTCCTCTTGTTGTTCTGATAAACTCTTCTTCAGCTTCGGCCAGTGAGATTGTTGCAGGAGCAATTCAAGATATGAAGCGTGGAATTATCATGGGATCACAATCTTTTGGTAAAGGTTCTGTTCAGACAGTCGCAAAGATAGATGATGAAAAAGGTGTAAAGCTTACAATTGCACAGTACATGACTCCAAAAGGTAGAAAAATTCAGGCAGTAGGAATCGTTCCTGATGTATTTGTTGATGAAGTAGAGGCAAACTGGGTTACTGAGAACAGAAAAGAGCAAGATTACATTAGAGAGTCTGACCTTAAGAATCATTTAACTGCTACAATCGAAACGAAAGAAGAGAAAAGTCTTCGTATTCAAAAAGAAAAAGAAGATAGAAAAGCAAGAATGAAAAAACTTGAAAAGCTTAAGAAAGATAAAAAAGAAAGCCATAAGAATAGATGGATGATTAAATATAATCCAAATGAGGATTATCAGGTGTTACAAGCTGTAAACTATATTCGTTCATTTGATCTTTTCAAAAAAATGAATAAATAATTAAATAGACCTAAGTGCCGATTTTCCTTATCGGCACTTTTAACTTCTTTAAAATTTGCATATCGCCTCGAAATTGATAATATTTTCAAATGAGTAATATTCAATATGATTCAGTTTCAGCACTAGTAGGTAAGGTTAAGGGTCTTCTTGAGGGACAGTTTCGTAGTGTCTCAATTGAAGGTGAGGTGACAAACCTTTCTCTATCTTCTTCAGGTCACTATTACTTTACTCTCTCTGATCGTAACTCTTCACTATCAGCTTGTTTATTTAAAATGGATGCCATGAGAAATCCTGAAATAAAACAATTGAAAGATGGTGATAAAGTTCAGTGTATTGGAAGTATCGGTGTTTACGCAAAACGTGGTTCTTTTCAGTTAATTGCGAAGAGAATTACAAAGGCGAGTACAGGTGGTGATCTTCTAGCTGAATTTGAAAAACTAAAGAAGAAATTGGCAGGTGAAGGTCTATTTGATTTAGATTCAAAATCAAAGATACCAAAGCTACCTAAAAAGATTGCTGTGATAACAGCACTTAGAGGAGCCGCTCTTCAAGACTTTTTAAATATCATGAAAAGAAGGGCGCTTTGGACTGATATAGTAGTTGTTCCGACTCTAGTTCAAGGGGACGGAGCTGCTAGATCAATAAGAAGGTCTCTTTTTAATACTATAAAGTTTTCTTTGGATAACCCTGCCAACAGTGTCGACGTTATTGTCTTAACCCGCGGGGGAGGAAGTCTTGAAGATCTATGGGCCTTTAATGACGAGGCATTAGCATGGGACATTTTTAATTGTCCTATTCCTGTCATTTCTGCTGTCGGTCATCAGGTTGATTACTCAATTTCTGATTTTGTAAGTGACCTTCGTTGTGAAACTCCTTCTGCTGCTGCTCAAATATTGAGTGAGGGGCAAACGCAAATACTTTCCAAATTAAAGAATATTAAAAGGCATTTAAATAATAGTGCAAAAAATATTATCTATAGCCGTAAAGATAGAGTTGCTTCGTTACGTCCTGAAGCACTATTGGCACGAGTAAATAAGCTTTATCAAGATTATAAATATAGATTAGAAAAGTGTTCTTTAGAAAAAAGAGATGTCGAATTAATTGGTTTGCATGATCATTGGTTTAGAATTGATGATAATTTAAAAAGAATGAAACTAAGTTTAGAGAAAACTCTAAAAGATAGAGAGCATCGCGTTTCTAAATCAATAGAGCTATTAAACGCTCTAAATCCAAGTAATGTCCTCGAGAGGGGATATAGTTATGTTACAGATGTTGATGGACACGTCGTCGGAAGTTCTGAAGATTTTGAAAAACTTCCTACTGGTACGGAGTTAGATATTCAGTTTAGTGATGGTAAAAATAAAGTGAGTAAAGTGTGAGCTTGAAAACATATACATCACACATAGATGATTTCGAGCTTATTAATATTTTTTCTAAGCTTGGTTGGGAAGAAAGTAAGCAATCAGATTTATCAATATCTACAAAAGAAATACCTCACTTTGAAGGGTGGCAAATTGTCACTGGTGATAAATCATGTGGTGATAGAACGATTGTAATACCTGAATTTTCAGAAAAATATTTAACTAATGTTTTAAATCTTATCGAAGAGTCTCTTGTCCAGGAAAAATGGCTCTTTATGAGTGAGAGTGAGAAAGAGCTATTTAATTCTTTCTTTAAGACAAAGCTTACAAGTAATGGAGACTTCCCACTAAATGACTTTCTTGGTTTCTTGTCTTCATGGGGTGATATCTTTGAAGCAACAGAGAGAGAAAAATTAAATTTATTTTTAGTTGAGTTCTTCGAGTTGAATATTAAAATAGAAACTACTGAAGATCTTCTAGTAGAGAGAAACTTTTTAAATTATCAATATATTTTAAGAACTCACTCCAAAGAGTCTGGACTCTTTTACTGTTTTAATAGTGGAATCGAGTTGAATGAAGAGTTAAAGCTACTATTAGGGCTACTTATAATTTATCAGGATCAAAAAAGAGAAAAAGATACGCTTGAGAAATACTCTAAAAGCGACTGGGAAATCATTTTAAATAGTTTAAGTTATTCATCTTGCCTGATTTCTTTAAAAGGTGAATTGGTTATTCATAACACTCTTTTCTCTTCACTGGGCCTATACGCTAGTGACTGTCTTAAGTTAGAAGATGGAGAGACTATTGAGTGCGGAGACAGATTTTATAAAGTTTTAAAGACTCCAATTCGAATTAAAGGAAGAGATTACTTTTCTTATATCTTTTTGACTGATGAGTCGAGCTCTAGAGATAGTGGGCTGAGTATTAGTTCTGAAGAACTTGGTATTATTTCAGGTTCCATTGCTCATGAACTTAATAATCCTATAGCGGGAATATTGGCCGCTTTAACTTTATTAAAGCTAGAAGACGATATAGGAGAGGATTCCGAAAATCTGATCAGTGATATGGAAAGGGGAGCGAGAAGGTGTAAGAAGCTAATTGAGGTCTTCTTAGGCTTCTCTAGATTAGATCCGACTCATTCTCAGTTTGATACTTTAGAGAGTTCTGTAGATCAATCTTTACAGTTACTAAGATCAAGAATGGTTGAGTCAAACCTAAAGATGGTTTTTGATTATAAACAGAGAAATGCTTTTTCTAGAAATTTAAACAATAGTATTTCCTCAATGATCTTCTACTTAATCTTGAGTGAGGCATTTACTCTTGGACATCACCAGAAACTTTTATCAAGTGATTTTGATCAAATTAAAATTGAAGTTCTTGAAGAGTCAAACGAGATTAAGCTTCGCTTTCATCCATTTATGAAAATTTATGATGTAATCTCTAAGTCAAAATTACTTCTCCACCTAATTAGCTTGTTAGAGCTAGATATTTTAGGCGAAGAGAATGACGTAGTTATTAAAAATATTAAAAATAATTAGATGTAGTACTTTGGATATGAACACGGATTAGGGTTCGTTTTCATAAAGTTTTCCATTTCTTTGAAGAACTTTTCCTGGTTCTTTGCAGGAAGACTCTTTTTAAAGCAAAACATTGTTCCCTTTTCACTTTCTTTTAAAATATAAGTATCCAAGAACTGCTTAAATAGTGGGTTGAATAAAGTCTTTTTCAGTTTGTTATTACTAATTTTACTGGCCTTAGAGTTTATGTATTGAATCAACTTCTTTTTATGACCAGGAAATCTAAAGACTAATTCAGATTTTTGAGAAAGTGCATTTGTAGGATAAATATTATACTGTTCTGGTACTAAATTATTAATAATAATAAAGTCTCCAAAATTAGTACCAAGGATATTTTCGCCTCGTATATCGTCTTTGAGCGGTGGCTTTTCTGTAGGCAGGTGTTCTTTCCATAGGAAACGAGCAATCTCACCTTTATCTGATGAATCTACTTTATTGAATAGGCTATTATAGTTTATTAAGGCCTCTAGAAAAGGACCAACAAGTTTAATCGTTAAGTTCTTCCACTCTAAAGATTCAAGCTTAGAATAAATAAGAGCTTTTTCTGCTGGAGTATTGTTACACGGGAGTGCGAATAGTATTACACCATTTTCACCTTTTATTGTGACTATGTGTGGGTTCTTAAGAGAATCAAATTTTGCCTTAATATCCTCAAGGCTATCTTCTTCGACCTTAAAATTTGCCCTATCTAGTTCGTATCTTCCTCTAGGGTAGTAGAGGTGATTTACCTTTGTAATACCTTTATCAATATATATTTTTAAATAAATTAAAAGAAGTTCTGTTGTTGCTAAGGCATCATCGAGTGCCCTATGTGCTTTTTTGTGTTTGATATCAAAAATCTTACTCATGTAATTCAGGTTTGAATTCATTAAGTTTGGAATTAAATATTTGGTCATTAAGTTTGTGCATAGACTTTTATTTGTGAGAGTAGGTCTATTGAGTCTTTTGAGCACAGAGTTGAAAAATGGGACATCAAAACTTGTATTGTGTGCTACAAGAATTGTATCCCCCATAAATTCTAATACTTCGTCGATGACATCTTCAATAATGGGAGAGTCTTTAACATCCTCTTCCTTGATGCTTGTTAACTTTTGAATAAATTCAGGGATTCTGATTTCAGGCTTAATTAAGTAATTCTTTTCAGCAATAACCTCAAAGTTTTTAATCTTTACTAGACCAATCTCAATTATTTTATCTGTCTTGTGATTTCCACCTGTAGTTTCTAAATCAAAGACACAAAATTCTAAATTTTTAATAAGTTCAAACGATTCTGACATGGATGACCTTCACCGAACATTCGCTCGTGTGGATAAGGGAAGTAATAGTATTATTTTAAATAAGCTTGAAGTAATTTAAAAGGGGGAATTTAGTCCCCCCTTATTTTAGTTAAGCACCGATTCTTTTAACAGTCTCTTTTAGAATATTAGTGAATTTCTCCATAACTCTTAGCGCTTCATCTTTAATATCTTCATGTTTTAGTTCAACATTTTCGATACCTGATGCCATATTTGTAACACAGCTAATACCACAAACTTTCATTCCAATATGGTTTGCAGCAATACATTCAGGAACAGTACTCATTCCTACAACGTCAGCTCCAATAATCCTTAACATTCTAACTTCAGCTGGAGTCTCATATGTTGGACCAAGAACTCCTGCGTAAACACCTGTCTGCATCTGGTACCCTAGGTCTTTAGCTGATGATTGAACAAGCTCTCTAAGTTCTGGATCGTAGGCCTTAGACATATCTGGAAAACGTGGTCCCATCTCATCATTGTTTGGACCAATAAGAGGGTTTTTTCCAGTCATGTTAATATGATCTTCAATGATAACTAAATCACCAGCGCTGTAGTTTGTGTTAATTCCACCAGCAGCATTTGTAAGTATTAGTGTTTCTACTCCAAGAGTTGAAAGTAGTCTTGTAGGAAAAACAACGTCATCCATCGGAAGACCTTCATAGCTATGAAATCTTCCTTGAAGAATAACAACTTCTGTTTCTCCAACATTACCAAGTATTAACTGACCAGCATGTCCTTCAACAGTTGTTTTGTGAAAGTTTGGAATATCATCATAAGAGATAATAGTTTTATTCTCTATTTGGTTAACAAAGTCTCCAAGACCAGAACCAAGAACTATTCCAACTTTAGGGTTACAAGGTTTAACTTTTTGAATATGAGCTGCCGCTGTCGTTAATTTTTCATTCATAATTTATTCCAATTTTAACAAAGTGAATTTTCATCAATATCGTAGATTAAAGGCTTTAATACTTTTGGTTTAGTTGCTTTTATCTTGATATTTTTCTTTAAAATCTCAGTTTCTATATCTTCAACAATAGTTTTTTGATTATCGTTAAAGTAAATAGTTACAAGTTTTTCGCCTTTCTTTACTCTTTGTCCAACGCACTTGTGAACAACAAAACCAACTCCAAAGTCAATCTTGTCTTCAGTCTTCTTACGTCCACCACCAAGAGTTACAACATGTTCACCGAATTCTTGGCAAGTAATTGATGAAATGTAACCTGCTTCTAATGCATAAACTTCTTTTGTATTTTTAGCTAGAGGTAGTCTTGAGTAGTCATCTACAACTTTCTCATCTCCACCTTGTAGTCTAATTAGATCTCTAAAGCTTTCAAGGGCCTTACCATTCTTTAAGACTTCTTTTGCTTTCTTGATTCCGGCCTTATGAGTTTTTGTAATCTCGGCAAGGTAAATCATTGCTCCAGCAAGCTGTACTGAGATATCTGTAATATCTTTTGGACCATTATTTTTAAGTACTTCAATACTTTCGATAATTTCTAAACTATTACCAACAGCTTCACCTAGAGGTTGGTTCATATCAGTAATCATAGTTAGCATCTTCTTATCAAATCTTGATGCAGTATCTCTCAAACTCTTGGCTAAAGCTTTCGCATTAGTACGAGTTTTCATGAAGGCACCAGAACCTGTTTTTATATCCATGACTATTCCATTAGCACCTTCGGCTAATTTCTTACTCATAATTGAAGCAGTGATTAGTGGAATACTATCTACTGTTGCTGTTACGTCTCTGAGAGCATAGATTTTTTTATCAGCAGGAGCAATCTCTCCAGTTTGACCAATAAGTGCCATTCTATTCTTGTCTACAGCTTCTTTAAACTCTTTAAGAGTTAATGAAGTTCTAAAGCCTTTGATAGCTTCAACTTTATCAACAGTTCCACCTGTGTGACCAAGACCACGTCCTGCCATCATAGGAACTTTTACACCTGCGGCATGGGCAATAGGAGCAAGGATGAATGAAGCTTTATCTCCAACTCCTCCTGTGCTGTGCTTGTCTATTACATCAACACCTTCAAATTTAAGAGTAGATCCAGAGTAAAGCATTGCATCTGTTAGAGACGCTGTTTCAGCTTTATCAAAACCTCTAATATAGATTGCCATTAGTAAGGCACTCATTTGATAGTCTGGGATAGATTTGTTGGTAACTCCTGTAATAAACCATTTGATTTCAGGATCGGTAAGCTTATGCCCATCACGTTTTTTGGCGATGATGTCGTAAGCGGAAAATTTTAAATTCGTTTCTAGATTTTTCATGTACTTGACTCATTATTAAAAAAAAAGCATCGTTATAGATATACCTTTCTACGAAGAAAGGAATCAACATCATATTCTCCGGGCCTTTAACTGTAAATGCCCGTTTAAGGTGGTTTTTAATGTTCAATAAATTTTGTAAAAGATTGTTAATGCTTATGAGTGCATTTTCTTTAAGTTTTTCGCCGTGCGTATTTGCTCAAGAAGATAGCGGTATCTTAAAAGAGTCTATTAGTGACTTGGCAACAGTTGCAGGTATTGGCCTTGGTGGAGCAGTACTTGGTTTATCAACTCTTTCATTTACTGAAGAGCCTAGAGATCATTTGAAAAATATTCTAGTTGGTGGAGCCATTGGTATTATTGCTGGTGTGGGAATTGTTGCGTGGCAACAGGCCACTAAGAGTAAAAGTGTTATTGAGTCAGGATCAATTGAATCTTCGGAAGAGTTTTCAACATCTCGTAGAGTTGCTTGGCAAAAATCTGAGATCCAAAAGACTTTTCTTTCTCAAACAAAGAGTATTCCTTCATTTAATTACAACTTCTCGTTTTAATTAATATTTTCTTTATTGCTGCTTTGCGAAGAGTTTTCATTTGCTCTTCGTTTTGCTAATGTCTATCTAAACTATTTATGGAGTAGATCACTATGGAAAGATTCATTTCTTTTTTCGGGCTGTGTTGCATGATTCTTGCGGCTTATTTAATGAGTTCAAATAAAAAAAAGATAGCCTGGAGAACTGTAATATCAGGGATTGGTCTACAAATTTGTTTAGGTCTTATTATTTTAAAAACCAGCTTTGGTAAGACCTTTTTTGAATACGCTAGGTCTTTTTTCACCGGGATTTTATCTTACACCAATGAAGGGTCTAGATTTATATTTGGAAGCTTAACTGGAATCGATAAATTTGGTTTTATCTTCTTTGTTCAAGTTCTTCCGACAATACTCTTTATGAGTGCACTAATGTCAATTCTATACCACTTAGGTTTTATGCAGATCGTAATTCGATTTATGGCAAGAATCATGGTTAAGATTATGGGAACTTCAGGTGCTGAATCTTTGGCAGCAGCTGCAAATGTTTTCGCAGGACAAACAGAGGCTCCTCTTGTAATTAAGCCATTTATTTCTAAGATGACAAAATCTGAGCTCATGGCCCTTATGACTGGTGGAATGGCCACTGTTGCCGGCGGTGTATTAGCTGCTTATGTAGGCTTTGGAATTGATGCTGCTCACTTGCTTGCAGCTTCTGTAATGTCAGCTCCCGCAGCTTTAGTTTGTGCCAAGCTCTTGGTTCCTGAAACTGAAGAGTCTAGTACACATGGTGATTTAAAGCTCGATGTTGAAAGTGAGACTACTAACTTAGTTGATGCTGCAGCTCAAGGAGCTAGTGAAGGCCTTAAGCTTGCTTTGAACGTGGGCGCTATGCTTCTGGCATTTATTGCATTGATTGCAATGTTCAATGGTATACTGTCTTTTGTTGGTGGGTGGTTTGATTATCCACAGTTATCTATGGAGTTAATTTCAGGGTATTTGTTTGCTCCAGTAGCTTGGCTATTAGGTGTTCCATGGGCGGACTGCCAAATTGTTGGAAGTCTTCTTGGTAAGAAAATGATTTTAAATGAATTTGTAGCATATTTAGACTTAACTAAGGCAATGGGTGAGGGTTCAATTTCACCAAGATCGATTGCTATTTCAACATATGCTCTATGCGGTTTTGCTAACTTTAGCTCAATAGCTATTCAAGTTGGTGGGATTGGTGTTCTTGCGCCAAACAGAAGAAAAGATCTTGCCCAGCTTGGAGTTAAGTCAATGATTGGTGGTACACTAGCTTGTTTCATGACAGCTGCTGTAGCAGGAATGTTTTTATAAGAATTAAGTAAGGAATTATATGGGTAAGCAACTAGTAATAAATCAAACCCTGAATGAGTGCCGAGCTGCACTTGTTCAAAATGGTGAAATTCTCGATTTTCTAATGGAGAGAATGCGTGAGGGTGTAGATAAGGTTCCTCATGTTGGAGATATTTTTAAAGGGAGAGTTTTAAGAGTTCTTCCTGGTATGCAATCTGCATTTGTAGATATTGGTTGGGAGAAAGCGGCTTTCTTATATGTTGATGATGCCTATATTCCAACTCTGCAAGAGCAGAGAGAGATGGCCGAGAAAACGAGAAAGATGATTGAGTCACAAGAGAGAGTTGGCGAAGTTATTCCTGATGAGTTTTCAACATTGAACGAAACTGTAAATATGCGCTTTCGTCCTCAGCATGCAACAATAGAAACTTTTCTAAAAGAAGGACAAGAGATATTGGTTCAAATTGCAAAAGAGCCAATTTCAACAAAGGGTCCTCGTATAACAAGACAAATCACTCTTGCTGGAAGGCATGTAGTTTTCATGCCTTTTATTGAGCATACAGGTGTTTCAAGAAGAATTGAGAACGAAAAAGAGAGAGAGAGATTAAGAGAAATTTTAGATGGTATTAGACCTGAAGGTAAGGGTGTTATTGCGAGAACTGTTGCTGAAGGACAGACTCACAAAACTCTGAAGTCAGACTTTAATATGCTTGTGAAAATCTGGAAAGATGTTCAAAAGAAAGCAGAAAAGGCAAAGCCGTCTACTGTTTGCTATAGAGATTTAAGCTTTATTCAAAGGCTACTAAGAGATATCACAGATGAAGATGTATCTGAGATCATTACTGACTCTAAAGAAAACCAGAAAGAAGTAGAAAAGTTCACATCTAAATACCTACCTTCAATGAAGGGGAAAACAACTCTCTATAACGATACAACACCAATCTTTGAAAAGTTTGGTGTTGATATGGAAATTGAAAGAGGGATTAGTAATAAGGTATTCCTACGTTCAGGTGGTTCTCTAAATATTGATCAAACTGAAGCTCTTGTTTCAATTGACGTGAATACTGGAAAATTTGTTGGGCGTAAAAACTTAGAGGAAACAATTCTAAGAACCAATATGGAAGCGGTTAAAGAAATAGCTTACCAATTACGTTTAAGAAATTGTGGTGGAATTATTATTATTGATTTCATTGATATGGAAAAAGAAGAGCATAGAGAAACTGTCTATAATCTTTTAATAGAGGCCCTTAAAAAGGATAGATCTAAAACAAATGTACTTCCTATTTCTGGACTTGGTCTCGTTGAGATGACAAGAAAAAGAACTAGAGATACGTTAACTAGAGTTCTGTGCGAGCCTTGTCCATACTGTGAAGGGACAGGTAGAGTTAAGTCTACTCTAACTGTTTGCTATGAACTAATTAGAGAGCTGCTAAAGGTATTAACAAAAGCAACTGGATCGAAAGTTTATATATATGCTCACCCTGAGGTAACGGCGAGACTATGTGGTGATGACTTAGATTTAATTGAAAATCTTGAAGAGGGCTATGGAAAGTCTCTTCAAATTAGATCAGAAAATAATTATCATATTGAACAATATGAGATCTTTTCTCAAGAGTATTAAATTTCACTCTTGAGTTGAACCGTAATTCCTTTTCCCCTACGAGAGACAATCTCGATAGGGGTGTGTTCAACCTTCTTTTTTATATTAGATAAGTGTTTATTTAAATTATTGGGAGATTGCTCTTTCCATATTGTGCTGGATAGTTTGTCTCTTGTGATTTCGACTTTATAATTTTTGAATAAAGTATAAAGTATTTCAAACTCTATTTTTGAGAGATTTAAATTATCGTTTCTATATGTTCCAACCTGAACAGTTTTATCTAAAAATATATCTGATACTTTAATTATTCTCTTTGCTGTTTGAAGGTAGATTTGAATGATTTTATTTATACGAGCTATTTGTTCTTGAATGTTCATATCTAGAAAAAGAATATCGTCAATTCCTTCTTCTAATAGAGCAATTTTCGTTGCTTCAGTTTCAGCTGTCGAGTCGATATAAGCAATTAGTGGTATCTGTTTTTTTATATATTTATTTTTTAATGTTATTACTTTCTCGCTAAGTCGGTGGTCGAATATTAAGAGTATAGACTGCTTGATAAGCGGAAGATCGCTTTTTAGATCATTTATAATTTTAACGTTGAAGTTTTTATTGAGTAACTCTATGAGGTGATTATTCTGTATTAAATTTGAGCCTAAAATGTATATATCAAAAGTTATTTTCATATATAAAATATAGGTGGGATTTGGAGTTGAGGAAACTTAAGTTCTCTTGACTATGGTTTTGTCTAAGTGAATATCACTTAAGCTTGCTTACTTTCAAAGTGTCTATTAAGATTCGAAAATGAGCAAAAAAGTTATTATATTCCCATTGCCAAAGATATCTTTACAGCCTGGTGCCCGAAAGCCTTTAAATATTTTTGAGCCTAGATATTTAAAGATGGTTAAAGACTCTGTGAGTAGAAATATTCCAATAGCTTTAGCTTTTGGGCTTCGTGAAGATATTTCTGATGAGAACTGCTTATCCATACCTCACGAGTCACTTCCTTCTGTCCGCCGAGTTGTATGCATGGGAGTTCCTGAGATTATTCAAGAGTGTAGTGATGGTTCAATGATTATTATGCTTCAAGGTGAAGGGCGAGGAAAACTAACAAAAGTTGAAGAATCTACTGAGCCGTATATTATTTGTGATTATGAAGAGTTTTGTAGTTCAAATGAACTGAGGCCAGAGAATATACTTTTACTCAGAAGATTGAAGACCCAGCTTGAAAAATGGGTTAAGCAAAAGGTTAAGCTAGAGTGTCAAAAAGATATATTGAATCCATGTATAACGCAGCCCTGTAAGATTGTAGGACTCTATGTTGAGCTAATGATTGATTCACTAGATGTTAAACAAGAAATATTGGAAATGTCTGATATTAATGAGAAGATTCAATATATAGTTTTTAATTGTTAGATAAAACGTAATTTTAATAGGTTAGCAAGCCTAAAGAAAAGTTGCTGGCCATTTACCTTTCCCCCCTTTTTTGTTATCTTTTCGAAATATTTTTTGCGTAAATCTCGCTCCATCACTGAATAGATGGGGCCATAAAGTGTCCGGGAGGTTTTTATGATTTATGAATTGGCCATAGTGGCTAAAACTGAAACGACTGAAGAGCAGAGAGCTGCTATTCAATCAATGATTACAGAAGTTGTTGGAGCAAATGCTGGTGAAGTATTTCTAACTGACGACTGGGGTAACAAGCATTTCGCACAAGCGACATCGAAAGGTGTTAAGACAGGTCATTACCTTTACTTCATTTACTCAGGTAACGGTACAGCTAACCTTGAAATTGAAAGACGTCTTAAGATCAATGAAACTATCATTAAAACTATGATGGTTAAAATTGGTGAGACTGCTGAAGAAGGTGCTGAGCTTGCTAAGAAGTTCAAGTCTCCATTTTCTAAGAAATTCAATGGAAGTATCCTTGATGAAAATGATTCTGACAGTGATTTAGAAAAAGACAAGAAGAGATTCTCTAGAAGAAAGTCTTGTTGGTTTGCTTCTAACAACATCACTCCAGATTGGAAAGATCCAAAAACTTACGCTTGGTTAATCAACGAATTTGGTAAGATTAATCCAGGTCGTGTTTCTGGTATTAGCCGTAAAGCTCACAGACTTGCAGACAATGCAATTAAAAGAGCGAGAAACATGGGTGTTGTAAGTCATATTACAAATACTTTAGCTGAATAATTTTAGGTATTGATTGTAAGATGAATAACCAAAACGACGATAACAATTACTCAAAAACTTCGAAGGGATCTGATTCAGATATTCGTCAGAAGGTTTTTGGTCAATTGACAACTGGGAAGCTGCTATTCTTAGCGCTGATCTCGTTGCTATTGTCTGTTGCGGGACCATTGTTCGTATTTGCACCAGTTCCATTAAGTATTGCATTTTTACTTTATGGAAAAGGAAAGACTTGGGGTCTTATTGGAGCAACAGTAGTGATAATTTTAGCAGGCTCTTATGCCTTTGCTAATGTCGCTAGTGTTCGCATGATGAGTATATACTTCTTAGTCGCATCTGTTGTTGCATTCTTAACGGCAAGAGTAGTTTGGAAAAAGGAAAATCCTGTTTCTGGATTACTTAAAAATGGTTTTTCTGTATTTGCAATTATGGCCTTAATTTTTGGTGCATTTGTCCTTGTTTCAGGAAAGTCCACTGTGGATATTTTTACTGAATCAGTTGTTCTCGTTGGGGATAGCTTAAAGACAAGTAAAGGGTTTGATGAATTTCTAGCGGAAGGCGGAGAACAAGCCGTTGCCATGAAATACATAATTGATAAACCGAAAGAAGTAGCGATAACTGTTTTAAAGATGACATTCGCAATTGCGTTTGTTGGAACATTTTTCATTTTTTGGATCTCGCAATTTATGCTGATGAGAAACTCTCTTATTTGGCGTCAATTCTATGAGTATCCTTATAAGATGAAGGATCTTGTTCGCTTTAAAGTTCCAGAGCATTTTGTTTATGCTTTAATTGTGGCCATGGCACTTATTCCATTAGGGACTTATGTCCTTCAGAATGAAGTTGTGGAAACGATCGGATGGAATGTTGTTTACTCTTTAGGAATCTTTTATTTCTTTCAAGGTTTTGGAATTGTTTCTGATGCGTTAGATACTTACGGAATATTTGGATTTTTTAGAAGTATAATTGTTATTCTATCAATTTTTATGGGTTACCAGGCGGTAACAATATTGGGAATAGCTGATATATGGATTGATTTTAGAAAATTCTTAAAAAAAAAGAATAAAATGAAGGAGATATAATATGAAGGTGATCTTAACAGAAAGAGTAAAAACTCTTGGAAATGTTGGTGAGATCGTAAATGTTTCTCAAGGGTACGGAAGAAACTATTTGTTACCAAATAGACTTGCAGTACTTGCTGATGATTCAAATACAAAGCAACTTAACCACCAACAAAAAGTTCTTGCAAAGAAAATGGAAGGACAAAAAGCAACTGCAGTAGCTGGAGCTAAAAAAGTAGAAGGGATAACTCTTGAATTCGTAAGAAGAGTTGCTGGTTCTGGAAAGCTTTTTGGTACAGTTTCTAACTTAGAAATTTCAAAAGAACTTGAAGCTCAAGGAATTGAAGTTGAAAAGAGAATGATTGTTGTTCCTAACCCAATTAAAGCAATTGGAACTTTCGATGCAACTGCAAAGTTATTCGAAGGCGTTGAAGCAAGCTTCAAAGTAAATGTTACTCTTGATCCTGCTCAAGCTGAAGAAATGAAGAAAAAGCAAGAAGATGCTGATAAGAAAAAAGAAGCGGCAGCAGCTGCAGCAGCACTTGCAAAAGAAAATGGCGAAGAAGAAACTACTGAAGAAGTTAAAGAACTTACTGAAGAAGAGAAACTTAAAGAAGAAGCCAACAGAATCTTAAGATCTTAAGATTTAGTCCAGATTTTTTGTAGCGTATGTTACATCTAAGGCCCAAGGGTAATTCCTTGGGCCTATATTTTTTAAAAAGCAAAATCTAACTTCTGGAGAGTCCAATGGAAAATAATATTAAACAATTGCCCCATGATCTACTTGCTGAGAAATCTCTGCTTGGATGTTTAATAATTGATGGAAACTCTTTTGATGAAATGAGTGATTTAAAATTGAAAGGGGAAGATTTCTATCATCCTCAGTATGGGGTTATCTATGAAGCAATTGCTGACCTTAATAGTGGTAATCAGCCAATTGACTTTGTAACAGTATGTTCAAAATTAACAGAATTAGGAAAGCTTGAAGCCGTTGGAGGTCAATCTTCTGTGATGGAGATTGTTGAAGACCAGGCTTCAGCAGCAAATATATATCATTACGCAAAAGTTGTTAAAGACAAGTCTGGAATGAGAGAAGTTATTAGAACTGCCGAGAGAGTGGCCTCAATGGGGTATGATTTTGGTGGGAAGTCTGAAGACTTTATTCAAGAAGTTGAGTCGAGTTTCTTCAAGCTTACTAATGAGGCTAAGTCTGGAAAAATGCAGAAGCTAAACTCTTGTTTGAAGCTTAACTTAAAAGAGTTAGAGGATACTTCTCGAGTTGCTGGAGAAATTAATGGTCTTCCTACAGGTTATCCAAAATTAGATGAGATGCTTTTAGGAATGCAACCAGGTCAACTTATCGTTCTAGCTGCTCGTCCAGCGATGGGAAAAACAGCACTTGCTCTAAATATTGCTCAAAACGCTTGTGCCACATCAGGGTTACCAGTAGCTGTTTTCTCTCTGGAGATGTTATCGAACGAGCTTTCGATGAGACTTCTTTCTCAAAAGTCTAAAGTAGATTCTAAGAGAATTAGACAGAAGAACTTCTTAGATACAGATCTTCGTAGTATTGGAAAAGCAGTACAAGAGTTATCTCAATACCCAATTTTTATAAATGATTCTGGTGATTCAACTATTTTAGATATTCAATCTCAGTGTCGTAAAATTAAAACTGAACAAGGTATTGGTTTAATTATCATTGATTACCTTCAGTTAATGAATTCTCATACAAAGAACCCTTCAAGAGAGCAGCAGATCTCTGAGATGTCGAGGGGACTTAAGTCGATGGCCAAGGAACTTGGTTGTCCTGTTATTGCTCTTTCGCAGCTTAACCGTGGGGTTGAGTCGAGACCAAATAAACGACCAATGACAAGTGACCTTCGTGAGTCTGGTGCAATTGAGCAGGATGCGGATATTATCATGTTCGTTTACAGAGACGAATATTATAACCCTGATACTAAAGAACCTGGTATTGCTGAAATTATTGTTGGTAAGAATAGGGCCGGAGAAACGGGGACAGCAAAACTTTCATGGATTGGTCCATATACAAGTTTTGAAAATCCAGCTTTCAATATAGATAACGAAAACTAAATATGTGGTCAGTATTTTGGCTTGGTGATAAATTTGTTAAATACACCAGGCCAAGCTTCGCAAGGTTATTCTTTTTAAATCATTCCATTGACCTTCTTACTGGTGAGACTAGTGAGATCTGCATTTATGACTTCATCGAGAGGATGGATTTAAGTAAGTCAGACTTAGACTCAATCAGATCTCAAACAAAGTATATATCTCATCTCTTCTATGAATTAGGAGAGATTCTTAATGAGACTTCACTTCCAGATAGTACACTCCCGTTGGCCATTGAAATTGAGTACACCGAGAAGAGTCCTTGGAGGCCTCTCTTAGATATCCCAAGTCTTAAGACTGTTCCTGTTAGTGCTGTTTCTAAAAGAGCATATACTGAGGCCTTTGAGAGTGGCTATGAGCACCTTACTCGTGGGGACTGCTATCAGTTCAATTTAACTTTTCCATTTAGTTACAGATGGGAAGAGGACTTTAGTGCAGAGGAAATATGCTCAAGATTATGGGAGAAGGAAGAAAATAGATCTCCCTACGCTCATGCAACGTATGTCCCTAAACTAGATAAGCTATTTTTAAGTAATTCTCCTGAGTGTTTATTTCAGGGAGACTTAGAGAAAGGCAAGTCAAGAGTTTGGTCAATGCCTATCAAAGGAACTTTCCCAAGGGGTGAGGATTGGCGTAAATCTTGGGAGCTCTTAAAGGCCTCTAGGAAAGATCAAGGTGAGTTGAATATGATAACTGATCTTTTAAGAAATGATCTTACTAGGATCGACTTACAGGTCTCTAAGGTCGTGAGAAAATGTGCACCACTTTTAGTTCCAAAAATAATTCATCAATATTCAGTGATCAAGTCAGATTTGAGAGAGGGGACTTCGCTATTAAGTATTTTGAAAGCAATGTTTCCCGGTGGAAGTATTACTGGAGCTCCAAAGAAAAATGTCATGAAGATCTTAAAGAAAATAGAGTCAACTCCTAGAGGATTCTATTGTGGAAGTACTATTCTCTTAGATGAAGAGGTTTTTGCAGCTTCAATAAATATTCGATCTGCAGAAGTTGAACTAAAGTCCAGAATGATGCACTACCACGCTGGCGGAGGCATAACGCTACTCAGTAAGGTAGATGAAGAGTTCTTAGAGATGTGTTTAAAGAAAGATAGCTTTGTAAGAAATCTCTAAATGCTGCACTACAATTACCCGACTAATTTTCTTATTTACATGTAAAATCAACAATTTATAGTTACTGAAAGAATCTAATAAAGTCTTACAATTCGCTGTAAGAACACGCATTTGTTTGACATGGTTAAATCAGGATAAGTATCATTTTTATGCACCATAAAAAACATGGGCCTTCGGCATGGACAGGTCTTTCTAATATTAAGAATAAGATAATCTTAATACTAGAGGATAGCTGAAGTAGGTACAAAGGAGTGTAGAGATGACGCAACAAACTTTAGCCAGTACGGCAGAAAAGAATTTAAAATCGACCAGTACGGAAGAGATGGTTTCGTTTTCGACTCTCTCTCAAATGACAGGATTTCCAATTGATTTCATCAAGAAAGAGCTTTTGTTAGATGAAGAGCCTGTTTCAATGTCCAAGCTTAGAGAATCGATGGCCATTTATTTGGAATCGACAATAGAACACGTTAGAGGTTGATGACATTCTTAAGCCTTGGGCGGGGAAACATAGGAATTGTTTTCAATTTAAGAATAGACATCTAAATTAATGACCCGGCTTCGGCCGGGTTTTTTTTGCCGAAAATTTCCCTATATAAAACCAATCAAAACTTTCTTTCTTTTACTTATCATCTAAAGGCTTTGTAATTATTCAGAGACTAAGAATTTAGGCCATTCTTTACTAATATTAAACTTGTAAAAAATTCAGAATGGCTATCTAATAGCCCTAAAGGGTGGTTTAAACCGCCTCGGCTATTTAGGCCATTCGGAGAATATATGAAAAAGTTAACTTGGGTAATCTTCTTTTCAGTATCTTTATCTTCTTTTGGAAAGGTAAGCACTATTGAATGTAGCAATGCTCATGCAGCTGGTAGCAAAATTAAGCTTGAATTATTAAATGGAGAAGCCGCAAAAGCGACTATCCAAGATGGTAATAAGAGCAGAGCTGAATTATTGGAAATCGTTTCTAAGTCAAGAGAGGGAATATTCTTTAAGACTGGAAAAGGCTCACTATTAAAATTAGCTTCAGTAGACGATTCAATAGAGTTGAGCCAGGTGGCAAATGCCTTTGGTGTTAATTACGAATCAGCTTCTTGTGCTATATAAAAGGTAGTTTTTAACCTACCTGTATAGTTATCTTGATTTCATTTATAATTATCTAATGAAGATACTTATATTGCTGTCATTTCTTTTCTCTACACCTTTAGCCTTTGCTCAAAAGGCACCACTTCTTAATAAGTTAAAGTGCTCCAAAGTAGTTTTTAAATCTATTTCGGCCCTTGGTGAACCTAAGGAATGGAAAAAGAACCATGATGGGAGTGTTTCTACAGACTTCGAGAGCGGTGGAAAAGTGCAAGTTGTTGTGGAGTCTACTAAGTCTCTTCTAACATCAAATCAAAATGGACTTACATTAAAATTAGAGTTCTCTGAGCCTGAATGTAAGATGAAGATCTTAAGAATATCATCATCTAATGGAGGCTTTTTAGATAGAGACTTAGACCTTCTTTTAAAGAAAAATAAAAGAGGGGTGATATACCTTTGGTCCCCGCATATGTCTTTATCTGTCTATGAATTGGTTGAGATGAAGAAGTATCTATCTTCATTAAAGATACCTGTCACAATATTATTAGATCTCAATGCGGATATAGACTCAGCAAATAAATCAATTCAAAAAATTGATCTTCCTCTGGATTACTTGAAGAGAATGAACTCTAGAAAACTTGAAAGTTTTGGAGCAACAATACATTACCCAAGTACTGTTTTTTATAAGGATGGTGAGCTTGTAAAAAAAGTTCCTGGTTTTAATGGAAAGAAGTCTCTCGTTGATTTAATAAAAAAGTACTTAGACGCTGAGCTTTGAAAGTTCTCTTGCTGATATAAACTAGTCTATGTGCGATATCAAAGAGAAGAAAGTCTTAAAACAAATATGACCTAAGAATATTCCTAATTACTTTTTTAAACATCTTCTGATGGGAGTATTTCATTTTTTGATAGAGAAAAAATAAAGTCTCATAAAGATGAAATACTAAAGAGAATTAGCTCGAAAGACCCTTCATATAGCATGCCTCCCGGTTCTGGCCTATCTGTAAAAGAGTAGGGCGAGTTCAAAGAATACCTAGACTCTCTTTGATTACTATATGTGAATAGTCAGGAATCACTAGGTAAAAGCTATCATAGCGAAAATACATAGAAACTTACTTATAATAAAAGAATCAAACTATTGGGCCTTAAATGAGTTTTATTAATTAAGTTTAAAGAAACTTCCAAAATTTCCGATAGTTAGACTATAAATACAATCACAAGGAAGTTGATTATGGATATAGCATCCATTATTGGTTTGGTTGTAGCAACAGCTGCAATCCTAGGTTCGATTCTCGTTGGTGGGGATCTTGGTATCTTCATTGATGTACCTTCAACACTAGTTGTAGGGCTAGGTCTTATTGGAGTTACATTCTTCAAATGGCCAATGGAAGTTATTAAAAATATTGTTGCCTTCGCAATGAAGGGATTCTTTTTCTCACCTAGTGATCCAAAAAGTACAATAGAAGAAATTGGTAATCTTGCAGAGACGGCGAGAAGAGAGTCAGTATTTGCTCTTGAAAAAGTTCCAATTGATGATCCATTCCTAAAGAAAGCGATGACACTTGCTGCAGATAATAGACCTCCAGAGGTGATTGCTTCAATTCTACAATTAGAAATTGATGCAATGATTGAACGTCACAAAGTGGGAGTAGATGTATTTGGTGGGATGGCCGATGATGGTCCTGCCATGGGAATGATTGGGACCCTGATTGGTCTGGTTCAGATGCTTCAGAACCTTTCAGATCCATCTGCAATTGGTCCTGCGATGGCCGTTGCCCTCCTTACAACATTTTACGGTGCAATTATTGCCAACGTTTTTTGTAACCCTTTAAAGAATAAAATTGCATATAGATCGGGGCTAGAGGCCACGAAAATGAATATTATTATTGCTGGAACTCTAGGTATTGTTGCCGGAGAAAATCCTCGTTTAATTAAAGAAAAGTTAAATGCTTTCTTACCTCCTGCTCAAAGAGATAGTGGTAACGAAGAGGCTGCAGCAGAATAAGATTTTAATCGTTATGGAAGACGAGGTTTACTATGGCTGAAGAAGCTGAAAACAATGCTGGCGGTGGAGGAGAAGATGCTCCACAACCAGAAGAAACTAAATGTCCTGAGTGTCCTCCTGGCCTTCCCGGTTGGATGGCAACATTCTCGGATCTAGTTACACTCTTACTTACATTCTTTGTTCTTCTACTTTCATTTGCGAAAACTGAAACAGCTAAATATGAAGCTGCTCTAGGTTCAATTCGTGACGCATTTGGTGGAAACGTATTAAAGCACGGAGAAGTTATTCAAAGAGGGAAGTCTCCTGATGATTCTCCTACGATGATTGACTCTCAAGATCCTGTTAGACCTTTTCCAATTGATTTTCTTACTATGGAAGGAATTCTAGATAAGCATGAAATAAATAGAGAGTCAGATGAAGAGCTAAAAACAATGAAAAACGATCTCTACGAATACAACTTATCTGACTCTGTAGATATCTATGAAATGCCTGAAGGTATTAAAGTAAAAGTTAAAGATAAGATCTTCTTTAAGTATGGAACTCTTGAGATTGAAAATTCTCAAGTCTCAATTGATGTATATTCTCGTCTTGTTACACTCCTTACGAATAAAGATTGGTCTGTATTTGTTCAGGGCTATGCCAGTCGTGGAGAAGTTTCTATTGATAAGACTAAAGACGCTTATGAGCTTTCAGCAGCTAGAGCTAGTGCAGTAACAAGATCACTTGTTAGGAGAGGGGTTAAACCTGATCAGATTACAACTGTCTTCTATGGTGATATTCGACCAGAGAATATTCCTGGAAGAAGTCAGCTAGAAGTAGAAAAAGCATCTAGACGTGTAGATTTTATTTTGAGAAAAAGGGATCTAAACACTGAAGGTCATAAGGTCGATGCTAGATAAAAACTTTTGTACATTAAAATCATTTAAATCATTAGAAGAGCTCCTAACTAAGGAGCTCTCTTTTTCTAAATCACTTATAAAGAAGTATATCCCCAAAAGAAAGTTACAATATGCTCTTAAGGAAAGAGATGAAGTATCTATTCCTCTAGAGATTTTAAATAATGGATATATAAATCCTATCTATTCAGGTGAAGAAATAATAATTCTTAAAGAAGACGAGAATTTCATCGCCGTGAACAAACCTGCAGGTATTCACGGACACCCTCACAACTATTCAGAAACAAATACAGTTCTAAACTTTCTTCGTTCAATGAAGTCTATATCAATCTTTGCTGAAAAATCTTCAGATGCTGAATCTAATCTACTTTATAGACTCGATATGCATACTAGTGGTGTTCTTATTTTTGCAAAGAATAAAGAAGCATTCTCAAAGGTTCGTAGTGCATTTGTTGAGAGTGTAAAGAAGAAAACTTATATAGCAGTTGTTAGTGGGAAATTTGATCAAGAAGGAGATCATGATCATTACCTCGAAAGTTTTGGAGAGAAAGGCTCAAAGATGAGGCCTACTGAAAGTGGAAGTCATAAAGTAAGAATTAGCACCAAATTACTTCAATACAATAGTGAAGAGAATGTATCACTTGTAGAAGTAAAGTTAGGGCAGGGTGTAAGGCATCAAATAAGATGTCAATTAAGCGCTATTGGATTTCCTATACTTGGTGATGAACTCTATGGTGGGGCAGGTAGCAATAGGCTATATCTTCATGCTTATAAGTATGAAATAAAGGTTGATGAATTCAACTTTGAAGCTGAGTCGAGAGAAGAAAAATTATTTCTTACTCTCTTTGACTTGAACAGTTGCTTTTAAATGTTCTTTAATAAGCTCTTTCGATTTTATAGTTGCTAGCTTAATTAGAAATCTTCCTTCAGTTACAGCATTGATTTCAAGTTCAGAATGATTCATTCTTACCCTTACAATATCTGTTCTTTCTAAGCTGTCACTTGGAGAGTTTTTAGAAATTAGAATCAAATTATTTGCCAGACCTCTGTACATGATAGCTCTTAAGTTACCTAGGTCTTTATAACTCTTTTCATCAATCGCAAAATTAATCGATACAGCTAAGTTATTCCCCTCACAAGTAGAGTTCCAATTAGAAGGTATTCTCTTATTTAGCATAACTCGAACGGCCCTACAGGAACTCGCAGTCATACTCTCTCTACGAGATTCTAGTAATCCCTTGTCTCTGAGTTGAAAAAGGAAGAGGGCCATAAGTAGAAGGCCAACCATTAAAATAGGGTACTTTGTCAGTAATTTCGATGCCATAGACATATTATGCACTCTTTTTTAATAAAAATCACTAAAGAGCTTTGAAAGAATAGCCGACAAGATTGGTAAGTTATTTAGATTGTCTTTTATTAAGGAAACATTAATGCACAATAACTCACTGATTTTAAAGGAAGAATTCTGGACATTTTTAACTTGTCTAGAGAATCTTAACGAGCCAATGCCTTTAAAACAATTCTTAAACTTTTCAGAAATTGATGTAGATCTATTCTCTGAAGCCGTATCATTTTTAAAAAACCTTAATTACTTTGTTGATGTGTCAGAATATGAAGGACGAAATTATATTCATCCTGTAAAGGCCGAACAAATGATCTCAATGCAGCTTACTTTTAAAGAGTGGTTAGCATTTCAGGCTCACTTCCCTAAAATGGAAGAAGAGAAAGGAACTGCTCATCATGAAATATTGAGTGATAAGTTAAATGAAATTGAAACAGAGTACTCATCACATAATCTCTTCAATGCTATTCATGATGAAGAAACAAGGTTTAAACTTTTAGAGAATCTCGATCTAAAGCATCGTAACTTTCTAAAGAAAACTGAACAAGCAATGAGTGAAGATCATGCTTTAAATATCCAGCTTCACGATAAGCGAAGTATAGATTTCTACCCAAGGAAAGCAGTCTTTTTAGAAGGAGAGCTTTGTCTTGTTGGGGAAGATTGTAATGATCGATGCTTAATATATTTTAATATATTAGAAATTCACAAAATAAATGTAGATATTGAAACGAGCTATAGTCCTAATTTTAGCTCTATTGAAATAAATGATTTTGTCTCAGCTGTGCGAGCTATTACGGGACAAGAAGAGAGGCTTGTCCTAAAGATAATCTCATCGGAATCGGTGGATCTTAGGCCTGCCTATCAATTTTTAGGAAACCCTTATGTGACTACAAACTTGAATGGTGATCTTATATGGGCAGCATCAGTTGAGCCATGTGATGAGTTATTTGAATGGATTCTAAGCATTAAAGACCATATTGAAATCTTAGATCCAAGTAGTTTAAAGAAGAAATATTTAGAATATTGCACAAATAAACTTGAAGTATTAGAAGAAGACTTCAAAAAAGCAGGATAATGACATAATAGGTTTATCCATGTTAATTCTATAATATGGATAAATCATTTTCTAAGAGCTTTTTTCTTATTTCATTTCTACCGGCAATAGCATATTGGTACTTAGACGAATATTATCCAGTACGTATTGCAATCACTGGTGGACTTGCGCTAGCTATACTTGAGATTGCAGCAGAGAAAATCTTTATAAAACACGTTCACACTATTTCAAAAGCAAATTTCTTTTTAATTCTCTTTCTCGGTGGTTTAAGTCTCCTTGGAGATGAGGGTGTATGGTTTAGATTACAGCCAGCAATTACTGGTGTCGGAATATCTAGCTTCATGTTTTATAGGCTAAAAGTAGGGAAGGGGCTATTGGTAGAGTTTTTAGAGGGACTTCCTCTAAAGAATAAGCCTCCTATGTTCTTTGTTCACTCAATGGAGAAACATCTGACTTACTATTTCTTTGTTACAGGTCTTTTTATGGGATATATCGCACTTTTTGAAAGTACAGATACATGGATATTCTTTAAAACAATTGGTAACTATATACTTTTTGCTATTTTCTATGTCTTTGAACTCTTCTGGGGTCGTAAACTTGCAAAAGACTTCGCAAGGGCAAAGAGAGAGCAGGAAGTTCTCATGTCTACAAAACCTTAGAATTTTGCTTTTGGGTAACTTCCAAGAATTTTAACTGTATTCGTATGCTCTTTTAGTTTCAATAGACAATCTTTTACATTCTGATCATGAATCGAGCCAAGAAAATCTACAAAGAAAGTATACATGAATGGATTTTCTGGGATTGGACGAGACTCAATTTTAGTCATATTTAATCCATAGGCTGCAAATTCCTGTAAGCATCCAAGAAGTGCTCCAGGCTTATGATTTGTAGAAAAAGCAATGCTTGTTTTTTCTAACTTAAGGCCTTCTGGAATATTTTTTTCTTTAACGAAGACAACAAATCGTGTGAAGTTGGTATCAACTTTTTGAATCTCTTCACTTACAATATCTAATCCATAGTATTCAGCACTAAGTGATGAACTAATAGTCCCTTCATTTGTAATATTACTTTTTGAAAGTAATTCACTTGAACCAGCAGTATCAAACTCTGGTATGCCTCTAATTTTATTTTTTACTAGGAAATCATGGCATTGGGCAAGTGCAATAGGGTGGGATTTAACTGTTTTTATATCTTTTAGAGTGACACCTTTTTTTGCAAGTAGACAGTGGTTAATTGGTAGATAGATTTCCCCAATTATAAAGAAGTGATGCTTAAGGAGTAGATCAACATTTACTGCGACATTTCCTACAATACTATTTTCAACAGGAAGCACCCCTGTGGCAACGTCATCATCTTCAAGTGCAATGCAGACCTCTTCACTGAGATCAAAACCAACAGGGTCCACTTCATTTTTAAAGTATTGTCTAATGGCCATTTCACTATATGCGCCACGTTTTCCTTGAAATGCTATTTTCACTCTAAAGCACTTTCTAATGTTTTAGTGAGTGAACTCATAAGAGATTCTCTCATATCTTTAGCGTAAGGGTTATACTTATTCATATCTTTAAATAGTTGAACACTATCATTTTCAACTGTTTCTAGGATTTTTAAAAGGCGTCTGTATCCTTTAGTATCAATGTCCATATCTGTGGACTCCATCTCCATAAGTGTTCTACCTATAGTATGTGTAAGGATTAGACTATTTGCGATTTGCTTATCGTGCTCATGAGCTGTGGCCTCGATAACTTTTAATCCATGAGACTCTAGGTATCCTTTTATATTCTGGTACTTCTCTTCATTAACTCTTTGTTTACATAACACTATTTTACAGCCGTATAAGCTCTTAGCAGCAGAGTCTGGGCCAAACATTGGATGAGTTCCAAGAATTTCTGTTTCAGCTGGTAATATTTTTTCAAGAAGTTCCATAGGATGAACTTTTACTGAGCACACATCAATAACGAGTGTATCTTTACCTACAAATTTAGAGATTTCTAGGGCCGCAGTTTCAATTGCAGATATTGGAATACAAAGAATTAGAATAGGACATTCGCAAACTTCTTTAAGTGATCCTGCTGTCGATCCAAACTCTTCTAGTTTGTTAAGATCTAAGTTTGTATCAAAGACTAGAGTCGTAGCGTCTCTAGATATATTCTTAGTAAGCAGCTTTCCTAAACGACCAAAGCCAATAATTCCTACTTTCATAGAACTTCCTTCATTCTCTTATGAGCTTCAATAATTTCTTCTCTACTTTGAGCAAAAGAAATTCTTAAGTAATTCTCTTTTCCAAAAGCAATTCCTGGAAGGATTGCAACTTTTGATTTTTCTAATATATATAAAGAGAGTTCTTCACTGTTTTTTAAATTTAATTTTTTGATCATTTCTGTAGCATTTGGAAATAAATAGAATGCTCCATCTGGTTTTTCAATTGGGAAGAACTCACTAAAGAGTTCATGAGCCAATTTCATTCTAGACTCTAACTCTTTTGTTAGAATTCTAAGTAGGCCAGCGTCTAATCTTAATGCCTCTAGTGCTCCATACTGAGCAAACGTACAATTATTTCCTGAAAGGTGACCTTGTAGTTTATTAACATCATCAATGAAAGATTTTTCTGCACAGAGATAACCAATTCTAAACCCTGTCATACAAAAACTTTTAGAAAAGGATTGAACAGTTAATGTTCGTTTGAATGCTTCTTCGCTTAGAGATGAGATATTAATGTGCTTAACTTTATTATAAGTTAGAATTTCATAGGCTTCGTCAGAGACAATCTTTAAGTCATACTTTGTTGCTAAATCAACGACCTTTTGAAGATCTTCAGCATTATAAACTGCTCCAGTTGGATTATTTGGAGTGTTGATTAATATTGCCTTTGTCTTATCATTTATTGCATCTTCAATATTTTGAATATCTAATTGGAAATTATCTTTTGTATCGACGAAGTTGGGGACTCCTCCTGCGAGCTTTACAGACTCTGGAAATGTCACCCAATAGGGAGAAGGTATTATGACTTCGTCTCCATCATTTAAAAGTGTTTGAAATATTAAATAAAGAATATGCTTAGAGCCATTTCCAAGAAGGATATGATCTTTATTGGCATTTAAGTCGTATTTTTTATTTAAGTAGTGGGCAATCCCATCTCTTAACTGATCTAGTCCTTGAACTAGAGAATAGCGAGTTTTATTTTCTCGTAGAGCTTTGATGGTTGCCTCAATGATTGGTGCAGGAGTGGCAAAGTCTGGCTCTCCTACATTGAGTCCTATGATATCTTCTCCAAGTTCTTTCAACTCTGCTATTTTAGCTGAAAGGGAGATACTCTTTGATGCTTCTATGCAATTTACTCTTTTTGAATTTTCCATGTGTTCATTATACACATATTTTTATTTTTTGCTGTCAAAGTCGTTCACTATTTGACTTTGAATACGAACACTTTCGCTGTGGATAGTGTCATAGATTTCTTTAACAAAATTTTCAGTTAGTCCTAAAGTCTTACCAAGATCAATTCTCTTCTTCATTAGTTCGTCCATTCTCTGGATTTGAAGAGGCATGATATTCTTTTCTTTTTTAGCTAACCCGATTTTTGTGATGATATCTGTTCTGACCTTAAGAGCTTCAAGAATCTCTAGGTCAACTCTATCAACTTGTCCTCTTAAAATATCTAACTCTTGCTCAAAGTTTCTATCAACACCAAATTCTGTTCTCAGAGAGAGACCTTCGATAATTGCTGCTAGAGCTTCAGGTGTTACTTGTTGAGCCGCATCTGAAAGGGCTTTATTTGGATTGATATGTGTTTCGACCATAAGGCCTTCCATATCTGCATCCATAGCTTTTTGGCATACATATGATATTAAGTCCCTTCTTCCTGCAATGTGACTTGGGTCACAGATAATAGGTAGGTCTTGGAATTTACTTTTTAGCTCCATTGGAATTTTCCATAGAGGAAGGTTTCTGTACTTAGATGTATCACCTGTAGAGAAGCCTCTATGAATTGCTGCTATTTTATTAATTCCTGCTCCGGCCATTCTTTCGAGTGCGCCAATCCATAAAGCAAGGTCTTGGTTTACTGGATTCTTTACCATTACTGGAATATTGGTTCCCTTTAAAGCATCTGCTATTTCCTGAACAGCAAAAGGGGATACCGTAGTTCTTGCACCAATCCAAAGGATATCTACTCCATGTTTAAGTGCTAGTTCTACATGTTGAGTATTTGCAACTTCAGTAGTTGTTAGTAGTCCTGTCTCTGCTTTGACATCAGCTAACCACTTGAGTCCCTCTTCTCCAACACCTTCAAAACAATTAGGTCTAGTTCTTGGTTTCCAAATACCGGCCCTGAAAATTCTTACATCAGGTATTTTAGCAATTTCTTTTGCTGTACTCATCATTTGTTCATGTGACTCTGCCGAGCATGGACCTGCAATGACTAATGGTCTTTTTAAATTTGGTAACCATTTATTGAGGGGTAAGAAATCCATAATATTCTCCGGCAGTAATTAATCAATCTATCTAATATAAATTCCTTTCTAGTTAAATCAAGACTAAAGTATTTTCACAAAGTCTTGTCTAGCCCTAGAAAGAAATCTTAATTTATATTCCAGCAAGTGGCAGGCATTGTATTTGCCTTTGCATAATCATTATATACCCAATGCCTTCTTCCGTGTGTGCTATCTAGGCCTAAGTGGATATATGTTTTTCCAAGTCCTATTGAAACATTACTTAAGGCCTCTGTTTCACTATCCATAAAGTAATTTTCTTTCCATAATTTGTTACAGATAAACTTTTCTACTTCGTGTCTATTTTCCTGATTCCCCATAGAGAAATCCATTGCCTTTGCACTAATGTGATCACTTTTTTTGGCACCACCAAGCTTATTATTGTAGCAAGAGCTTCTATAGTGACTAGTCAGAGTTGTATCAACACCAGTTTCGTCTTCAATTTTATCTATTAATAGGCTAAATGCTAATGATCTATACCAGCATGACTTTGGTGGAATCATATTGGTTTCATTACAAGACACCATTGTCGATTTCGTTCCCGAGTTTGCTATATCCATTGCACTCATTGTTTGCACGCCAGACTCTGTTAAGAATTTTTGAAATTCAACTTCATCTTCTCCAAACTCATCTAAATCTAAAACATGACCACCAAGAGACTTAATTTTCTCTCCGAAAATGAGTACATCTCTTAGGATATTGTTTGATTCACAGCTATCTTCTTCAAAAGTTACGTCTTTGAGCAGTTCTTCTGAGTAGTCCTTAGCGTTAGTACTGATTAATTTGTCAGTTACACTTGTTGATACCACGTCAGATTTCTCATCATTAATGATATAGCTTTGGTCAGGTTCAGTATTTTTTCCACAACTAATAGAAAAAATAAGTGTCAATGTGAGTAGTAGTTTTAATTTCATATGGGATTCATACTAAGCTAACTATCCAAAAAAATAGGGTTCATTGTAATAAGTTCTCAGGGTGTATACGATTTATACAGTAAACTTTTTATCTATAAAAAGACATAAGGTATTAATATTAAACACTTATTTCTGTGCTTATAGGTTTGGCTATCTCCTTTTTACAGTATATAAATAGCTCTATGGAAAATATTAAGGGTTTTATTCTCACTTCGAATTTCGTGGACTCAACGAGTGGTGTTGAGCTGCACTTTTACTTATCTACAGACTCTGGGCCAGTAAAAGTTGTTATTACGAACTTTCGACCTGTCTTTTTCATAGAATCAAAGAACCAATCTATAAAAATACCTAAATTACTTGAGAGAAAAAGTGTTGGTTTAAAGAGTTTTTCTAAGCAGCCTGTTGATGCACTATACTTTTCTAAGCAAGCTGATCTATATGCCGCTAGAGACTTCTTAACAGAAAATGGAATAAGAACTTACGAATCAGACGTAAGACCTAATGAGCGTTTCTTAATGGAGAGATTCATTAATGGAGATATTGAAGTTCAGGGGGAGAGTCATCAAAGAGGTAAGCTAAAGATTTTTACTAACCCTCAAGTTAAGAAAACGAATTATAAAGAGCACTTTAAAGTACTATCTTTTGATATTGAAACAAGCTTTGGCTTTGATCTCTATTCAATTGGAGTTCATTACCAACTTGGAGAAGGAAAAGAGTTTAAAAAAGTCTTCATGGTTGCAGAAGAGAATAGGGAAGTAAATGATGAGCTCACTTATTATAGAGGTGAGAAAGAAGTACTTATCGCCTTTAAAGAGAATGTATTACAGCTTGATCCTGATATCATAATAGGGTGGCATGTTATAGGGTTCGATTTAGACTTTCTGGAGAGAAAGTTTACTCAATATGGAATCCCTTTTAATTTTAGCAGAGATGGGGAAAAAATAAAGATCCACCAAAGAAAGAGTGGAACTTATACTTGTTCAATTCCTGGAAGAGTTGTTCTTGATGGTCCTCCTACTTTGAGAGGTTCTTTCTATAGTTTTGAAAATTTTAAATTGGACACTGTTGCCTCAGAATTATTGGGGGCTAATAAAGACATTAGCTCAACAGGATCAAGTAAAGTTGAAGAAATCGAAAGAAGATTCAAAGAGGATAAGGAATCACTAGCAAAGTATAATTTACTAGACTGTACTCTTGTCAGTGATATCTATAATAAAACTGAGCTCATAGAGCTTGCTGTAACAAGATCTCGAATCTCTGGCCTTCAACTGGATCGTGTTGGAATTTCTACAGGTGCTTTTGATCACTTTTTATTACCTCATATTCATAGAAAAGGATTTGTTGCTCCAAACGTATTAGATATTCAAAGAGATGCACATGCTGCTGGTGGATATGTCATGGAGCCAAAAGTAGGGCTGTATGAGAATGTTATTGTTTTAGATTTTAAGAGCCTTTATCCATCAATTATAAAAACTTTTAAAATAGATCCATACTCTCGCATAATGAGTGATGTGAATACTGTTAGAACACCTACTGGCCATGAATTTTCAAGAAGTGAAAATATCTTACCTGATTTTATCACTGAATTATTTGAAAAGAGAGTACAAGCAAAGTCTCTGAATGATTCACATCTTTCAATGGCGATTAAGATATTAATGAATTCCTTTTATGGTGTTATGGGATCGCCTGGTTGTCGTTTTTATCATGCAGATCTTCCTACTGCGATCACAGGGACAGGACAGTGGATACTTTTAGAATCAATTGAGTTTTTTAAGGGGCTTGGATATGAAGTCCTCTATGGTGATACAGATTCAGTATTTGTTAAGTTAAAGCAAGAAGACATTTATAAAATAAAAGAACGTTCAGCTGAGTTAGTGAGAAGAACAAATGAATTTCTAACAAAGAAGTTAGAGGTAAAGTTTGGTGTAGAGTCGCACTTAGAAATGGAATTTGAAAAAGTATTTAAGAAACTATTCCTTCCTTCTGCTAGAGGTGGAGAAGGCGGAGCTAAGAAGAGATACGTTGGACTACTTCAAATGGAAGGTAAGGACGAGTTATACTTTTCTGGTATGGAGTTTGTTCGTTCAGATTGGACTAAGTTAGCTAAGAATTTTCAATATACTCTTTTTGAGAAGATTTTTCATAATGAAGATTATGAAAATTTTATAAAGGGCTATGTTGATAGATTAAAGAATGGTGAGTTTGATGATCTACTTGTGTATAGAAAGAGGCTAACAAAATCTATTTCAGAGTATACTAAAACAATCCCTCCTCATGTAAGGGCAGCTAAAATATTAGAAGATAAAGCTGGCCAGTCAAATATGAAGAGTATTGAATATGTAATGACTAACTCTGGGCCTTACCCAGTTGAACTAGAGTATTCTAATATCGATTATGAGCACTATATTGAAAAACAGATTAAGCCATTAGCTGACTCAGTTTTAAATATTTTTGATAAAAGTTTTGATGATATTATTTGTGGCGATCAGTTATCGTTTTTTTGAGGATTTATGAAGTATCACTATAAGATGGCCGCAGGTATTTTTATTATTTTTATGATTACAGTTCTATACACTCGTTATGAGTTAGAGCTCTATACTTGGTTCTGTGAAAATGAAGAGAATGGAGCAGCCTGCTTTGTAGCTCATAACTTATATCTAAAAGAGAAGAGTCCAGAGACGGCCAAAAGATACTTAAAGATGAGCTGCAAGCTCGATTATGAAATAGCCTGCGACCTGGTGAATAAAAAGAATTTACCTGTTCAGAAATAGACAACTAAAAAGATCTACTTTTACAACTTCTTAATATTACATGTTTAGTGTGTGGCGCGTCTAAAAAGACCTGAACAATTCCCAAATTAGCTATTAATTCTTTTGCAAAAAAGTCGAAAGTGATTTATCACTGATATATAGAACACAAAGATGACAGTCTAAGTGTTTGATTATAAAGAGTTATATTGATTTACAAAGGCTTACATATCCATTGACATTCTCCAGGTCTTTGTAACATTCCCCTCCCAGATTTTTAGCTGGATCTGGGAGGGCTCTTAAGTTTTCCTCACAAATTATATTTTTTAAGTAGAATAGATTATCTATGATAAAAGAAATTTATAATCTATTTAAAAGCTCGTTTCTCTTGTTTCAAGATAAAAGAGGAACAACTCTAGCGTCATCATCCACCTTTTATATTTTATTGACTGTAGTACCTTTCTTTTTATTATTAATTCGTGTTGTAGGCTTCTTTATTGGAGATATTAATTCTACACAGCTTCAAATATTTAATTTAGTTGAAAGTTTCTTTCCTGATGTAGCACCTGAGATACTTTCTCAAGTTCAAGAGATAGTTAAAGGGCCACTCTTTGCTAGAGGTGAATTTACGGTAATTAACTTTGGTATATTGTTAATTTCGTCACTTTCATTCTTTAACTCTATTTGGAATGGGCTCTATCTTATTACAGAAGATCGAAGCTATCTTAAATTAATAAAACATTTAAAGGGAATGTTCGTTATAGGTGTAACTATATTTTCATTAACTTTATTCTTCTTTTTACCAACAATATTTTATTACTCAGGACAGTTGTTTACGAATAATGTAATTGTAGACTTTATTACAAAGAATATACCTAGCTTACTGCAGGTTAGTGAATACTTTTCATCTTACAGTTATGGAGTTTCATATTTCATAAAATCAAATCTATTTCATGGAATTATCTTCACAACTTTTTTTGCATTCTTATATAGATGGTTCTTTTCTTGGAAATTATCGTTAAAGCAGTCAATTATTGCTTCTCTTATTTTTAGCACTCTCATTATTGTAGGTAAGAATTTATTTTGGATATATTTTATTTATATTAGAGATAATCTGATTAAAAACTATGGTGATTACTATACTCTAATAGTAGGCGTGATTTGGATCTACTTTAGTATGACATTCTTTTATTTTGGTGCATGTATTTGTACAACATTGTTAAAAAAGAAGTTATTTCTTAAACGTAATGCGACTTGAAATTTTTAAGAAAAGATATATATTTTTAATAGGAGAAAATTGTGGGTCTAATTAGAACACTTATTGAATTATATATTTTATTACTCTTTGTAGATGTTATTCTGTCGTATCTACCTCAGTATCGAAGAAACATCTGGGTAAAGAGGGTTCATACTCTTGCGAACTACACCTGTTCCCCAATTAGGAGATACCTTCCTAATGATCTTCCATTTGATTTTTCACCGTTAATCGTCGTTGTCATTCTTACTGTATTAAAAGCATTGTGGTAAAAGCTTGTCTTTTTAATTCGTTTAGTCCACAATTTTAATGTTGTTTACTTTTTTTCATGGATGAAAAAGGGGTCGAATGGATTCGCCTAATATAGATATTGATTTTTTAGCAAAAGAAACAATGGCCTTAAGTGAAGCACTAAAAGGCTCTGAAGACTTTGGTCAGCCATCACTTTTCGATGAAAATTTTCAATTTTCAAGAGAAGAGGGTTTCTTAATCAATAATGATGAAGAATTACCTAAAACAATTACTGAAATAAATTCCAATGAAATTCATCAAGAGAAGGAAGATCCTGAAATAGAGGCTACGCCAGTTAATGTTGAAGTTTTAGCTGCTGAATCTGAAGATCTAATGACTGAAGATGACTCTCTCTTTGATGTAAAACTACCTCAAGAAGTTGATATTAGTTTTGAAGCTCAGGAAGTTTATGAAGAGGATCTAGAAGAGGAGATAGATGATTCTCCTTTTCCACAAAGCCCTGGAATAATCTTTAAAATAGATGCTGGTATTTCTACTTTCTGTGTACGAGGAGTACTTTGTCATAATATTAATGACTCTGTTCATGGTGTTATGAACGATGAAAATGGAAGTTGGAAAAAGTTGAAGATCAGAGACCGAGAAGATCTCTCTGGTATTCATTATTTTGAAACAGCTTCTATTGAGCAATCTGAGATGATTGCTGAGTATATAATCAATAAGAGATTTCCAATTCAGGAAGAAATGGTTTGTAACTTAAGTGACCCTGGATTTAGTTGGTGGCTTGAGAATAACGATAACGGAATGAAAGTTTACTTTAAGGCCCAGTCTGTTGAGCGTGATCAACAATTTATGAGACTAGGTCCAATAGGTGATAGAGGGATTGCTTCATTAAAGTTTTTAAAGTGTGAAGCTCTACTTAGAAGACTCTTTTCTATTTCTGAATACTCAACTTCGGATAAGAGTTTTGAGATTAAACCTACAAACTTAAATGATGATAATTTTTTAAATTTTAAAGATATATTTGAAAAGGGTGAATTTAACTTTGAATTTGATCCTGCTGAATTAACACTTGAGCAGCAAAGATTAGTTATTTTTCTACGAGAGATTGCGGCCGTAAGAGGTTTTTGGCTCTCAATTGAGGAAATACTTAATAATAACCCTTGAGCAGAATGCTCACTTCAATTAGAATAGTAATAACAGGATGTTGTCACAAAATTAGGATTATTTTGTGAATACTAAACTTTAAACAGGATGTTTAAATTGGAATTTTCGTTCGACTCCCATCAAAGGGGAGCTCAGAGTGCACCAGCTGCAGGTGGCGATCCATCTAGTGATCGTTTAAGAAAAGCAATTGAGCGTAACCGCGCAAAACAAGCAAAAAGAGATAATATTCAATCGCAAGCATCAAGTGCTCCTGCTGATGGACCGTTGTTCTCAGGACCTAAAGGACCTAGACCTGCAGGAAGTTCATCTCGTAATATCCAAGAAAGACTTCGAGCGGCTCAAGCTGCAGGTACACCTTCTGGTGTTCCAAGAAGACCTGCTTCAAAATTTAGTAATGAAGCTAAGAGTGAAGAGACTACATCTGAAACTAAATCTAGAAGTTGGGGTGGAGGGCTACTTAATAAAAAAGAAGCAGCACCAGCTACTCCTGTTAAGGAACCTTCTACTTCTACAGTGACAAGAAGAACTGTTGGTAAGCCAGATGAAGCTGAGTTTTTAACACCTGTTAGAAAAGCTGTTGCAAAAGCTCCTGCAAAAGTTGGTTACACAAGCGCAAAAAGAAAAGTAAATACAAAGTCTAAAAAGAATACTGATAAGAGTTTAGTTAGCTACCTTGTAAAGTTTGGATGGGCATTTTGTACTTTCTTATTATTTAGACTTGTTTTCTCTGCGGGCGGTGTGATGGATTACTATTCTTCACTAAACCTTCTAGAAGATAAGCAGTATGAGCAACAAAGAATAATTAAAGAAAATAAGAGTCTTGCTCAAGAGATTAAGAAGATTGGTAAGAACTCTATGTATCAAAAGAAACTTGTTAGAGATAATTTAGGATTTATCGCTAAGGATGAATATCTAATTTTATTCCCTAGAGAGAAGAGCCTTTCTCAAAGATAATTTTTTCACCCACCTCTAGCTTTTTAGCAAGAGGTGAGTCACTTCTCATTTCTAAGACATGTCTGCATTTATAAATCTTAGTTCTATATATTGCCGGAGGCTCTTGAAAGCCAGGGTGATGAGGAACATTGCGCTCTACTGCTATAACTTTAAGGTCTGAATCAATAAAGAATATGTCTAAGTCGAATAGAGTGTTGGGCATCCAGAAATTACGCAATCCGTCTTTTTTGTATTTAAATAGCATCGCATGGTCTTTTCTAAAGTGACTTTTCTCAGTACCACTAAGACCTAAACTCATTTGCTGGTCTGTTGTTGAGAGGATTGTTTCAACTGGGAACTGGTTATCTATAAGAATAGTAACTCTTTGTCTGTCCTTGAATATTACTTCTTGAGAGCTACAGCTTGTTAGAAACAGTAATATTATTAGGCTTTTGAGAATATTTTTAATGAGCATTGGTGCAAAATACGATATAAATGTCTTCATGACTTAACTCTAAAATATGAGGGGAGATAAAGCAAATGGCCGAAATAAAAGGACTAATGAGAACTCACAATTGTGGGGAGCTTAGAGAAGATCACGTAGGACAAACTGTCACACTTTGTGGATGGGTAAATAAGTACAGAGATCTAGGAGCACTTCACTTTATCGATGTTAGAGATAAGTATGGTTTAACACAGCTTGGTTTTGAGCAATTTAAGGGTGATCTATCAGTTTTAAAAGACTGTGCTCTTGAGTCTGTAATCAAAGCAACAGGTATTGTTGCTAAGAGACCTGCTGATGCACAAAATAAGAAAATGGACACTGGTCTTGTAGAAGTACAAGTTGAATCAATAGAAGTTCTTTCAAGAAACGATATAGATAACATTCCTTTTCTTCCATTTGGTCAAATTGAAGCTAGTGAAGACTTAAAGCTTAAGTACAGATATTTAGAACTTAGAACTAAAAAGTTACAAGATATTTTAAGATTAAGATCAAAGACTACAAATACTGTTAGACGTATTCTTCAAGATGAAACATTTATTGAGGTTGAAACTCCAATTCTTTATAAGTCTACTCCTGAGGGGGCTAGGGATTATGTTGTTCCATCACGAGTTCACCCTGGAAAAGTTTATGCTCTTCCTCAGTCACCACAAACTCTAAAGCAATTATTAATGATTGGATCTACAGATAAGTATTTCCAAATCTGTAGATGCTTTAGAGACGAAGATTTAAGAGCTGATAGACAACCTGAGTTTACTCAAATTGATATGGAGATCTCATTTGCGACTCCTGAGTATATTAAAAACTTAGTTGAAAAAATATTGAAAGAGCTTTTTGAGTTAGAAGATAACTTTACACTACCTATGATGTCGTTCAATGAGTCTATGACTCGCTTTGGGACAGATAAGCCAGACCTAAGATTTGGTTTAGAGCACAGAATTGTAACAGACATATTTAAAGACTCTGAATTTTCAGTTTTTTCAAGTGTTGCTAAAGCAAATGGTCTTGTAAAAGCAATATTCGTACCTGCTGCAATGGGATCATTTTCAAGAAAAGATACAGATGCATTAACTGAGGTTGTAAAGCCTCATGGTGGTAAAGGTGTTGCTTTCTTTAAAGTTAATGGCGAAGAGAGAAGTGCTGGTATTTCTAAATTTATTACAGATGATATTTATAAAGAGCTATGTGCTCTTGAAGAGAATGCCGGAGATGGTACTTGGTTATTCTGTGCAGATTCTGAGAAAGATACATCTAATGCATGTGCAGATGCTCTTAGAAGATACCTAGGTAAGAAGCTAGATATAATTGAAGATGGATATAAATTTCTTTGGGTATATGACTTCCCATTACTAGAGTGGAATCCTGATGATAAGAGATATATTGCTCGTCATCATCCATTTACAATGATTAATAAAGATCAAAAAGAGACTTTTATTGGTGCAGATCCAAAGGATTCTGAATCTTTAAAAGACATGCCTGCTCAAGCATACGATGTTGTTTGTAACGGGTATGAGCTTGGTGGTGGATCAATCAGAATCCATGAACAAGATATTCAAAAGAAGATGTTTGAAGTTCTTGGAATGGGTGAAGAAGAAATTCAATCTCAGTTTGGTTTCTTTGTTGAGGCACTGAACTATGGTGTTCCTCCTCATGGTGGTCTTGCCTTTGGTTTAGATAGAATTATTATGTTACTTGCAAAAACTGACTCAATTAGAGATGTGATAGCATTCCCTAAGACAACGTCAGCAAGTGATTTAATGTCTAAAGCACCATCTGCTCCAGCTGAGAGCCAATTAAAAGAGTTACATTTTAACTGGACAAAGAATTAGAATATCTTTTAAATAGGCTCAAATCCTTTGGGCCTATTAATTTCTTTTAAAAAAAATGAATTCTGCTATCCTATAAGGGTGAGGAATTTATGGCGATAAGTTTAAGTGACATTAATAAGAAAGCATCTAGTGGAGTAAAGTCCATTCTAGATGTTATACTTGAGCGAAAAGAAGAGAAGTTATCTGGCCTTGCACAGAAAAAGAAAGTTCTTCGTCCTTGGCAATCAAATAGTTCAGAAGAAAAATTAGAGAGACAAGGTAGAGTCGTAATCAAGAGAAAGAAAGTTATGGCGCCTTTTGAGAAGGGACAAACACTTTCAGAAGATGAAATTATGGCCTTAAAGATTCAAGAGAGGGCCAAAGTTCTTTTTAAAAATATTTCAGATTTTTTATAGTTCACTTGGGTAGTAGTTATCTCTTTCTCTGGTAAGTTCATCAAAGAATATTTTAGCTTTTGAGGGATGGTTTTTATAGAAACCATAACTTACTGGGATATAGAGATGATCTTCAATGAAGCTCTTCTTTAAAGATTTAATAAGTTTCTTATCTGGATAGTCACTTAAGATTATGTCTCCGACCTCTTTCAATACAACATATCCATCAAGCCTTCTTTTTATAATTAAATCAAATGCCTGTTTTACAAGTAAATCTGTTTCCTTCAGTACGTTTAGGTCTTTGAGCTTACTCTTAGCCACATAACTATTTGGAGCCCCAATTCCCGCTACTGTATTCTTTATTTGTATACCATCCCATTCTATTTGAGAGTCAACATGGGTATAGATTCTATATTTTGCTTTTAGCAAGTATTGAGATTTATCAACTAGTCCTTTGGAGTTTTTTGGAAAAACTAAAAACTTCTCTCTATCTTTTGTCCAAAGGGATGTGAGAACAGCGTCTACGTTATTATGTTTGGCATCGTCTAAACATCTGGCCCAAGATGTACGAATAAATTCTAGGTTAAGTTTCGCTTTCTTACTCGCAACATGAATGAGCTTAATGATAGGACTTAGCTCCTGTTTAGGGCCACCGTCATCTTTATATGGAAAGAAGTGGGGACTCTCATAGCAAACCCTAAAGTTTGTTGCTAGCACTGTTGATGAGGCCATAAATAAAAGTAAAATAATTGAAACTTTGTTCATAAGTATATAATAGGGCTAAGGTAGGTTTGATACAAGATAATATAGATCAAGAAGCTTTGTTTGATCTGATCTTCTTCGCAATAGGGTCTTCAGGAAATAGAGGTGTTACCTTAGTAGAACCAGTATCTTCTAGACTTTCTATGAAGTATTCTTCATCAGAGTTCATAACAAAAGAATCTGAAAGCCAATCAGGGATACCTTTTCCATCTTTTCTAAAGCAAGGTATTAGAAGGAGAGTAAAGCCTGTTGGAATAGTGACAAAGTAACCGAGTGTTCTTAAAGCTGATGTTTTCAGTGATAGTTGGTCACTATGAGTGTGTGGACATTGAACTTTTAAATTAAACATTATTTTACCTGGTGTTTTTCCCTCTGATAAGTAATAAGAAAGAAGAAAATATCCGGTAAAGACAACTAGAAAGTTTATAGAGTTCACTGCTTGAAGTTTATCTTGTAGATTTGCCCTTACACCAAGTGGTAGTTGGTGGAAGAAAGAGTGAATAAAGCTTGTGTACGTAAATAGTATGGCCTTGTTGATAATCCCAATAAGAAATAAATCCATTGTGAAAGCATACATACGATCTTTTGTAAGACTCTTTCTTGGTGTCTTTTCTGCTGATAAATGTAGTACTTTCTTTTGCTCATTCCACATAATTGCTTATCGACTTTTATTAATTGAATCTTGAATCTATTGAGAGAAAACTTTTAATTCTTTTAAGGGGAAAAAAGTATCACCCGACTTAAGTAGTCGGGTAACTAGCTAGCACTGAGGAGCATATGAATAATAAAGACTTCCACCCTTGATTTTTGGGAGGACGTTTTTCATTGTTCCAACAGGGATTGCAGGACAACCTAGCGTACGTCCTTGAATTTTAGAGTAATCTTTTACGTAGTCTGCTTCATGAAAAACTACAGCATTTTTTCTAACATCAGAAGAAGAGTGTTCAAGACCTGTAAGTCTGATTGCATTATGTCCTTCCATTGAGTTGTAGTTAAATTTACTTGAAAAGTAAGTAGTATCAACTCTCATAAAGCCTGGTCTCGTCATTCCATAGCGTCTATGTTTAACAAGACGAATTTTTTTACTAAACTTTGAGTGCTTACATTTGTTTAAGTATCCATCATGGTCTTTATCACCATTTGGAAATCCAAGTCTGTTTCTTCCACTACCATGTGCAACATATTCTCTTTGAAGTTCACCATTTTCTAAATCAAGAATGTATAATCTTCTTTCTTTAGAACTTTGAGAAAAGTCTCCAATTGTAATATACCTTTTATTGGTAAGTAAGTGAGGATTCTCTTCATAGAATTCAATTGCTTCAACTAGGGGAGTCTCTGGAACGCCCTCTGCTACGAAGTGGTTAATAGTTTCTTTAGTACCTTCGATATTATATCCATCAAAGGCAAAAGAGTTCAGTGACATTAAGAATGTAAGTAAGATTAATTTTTTCATAACCTACTCGTCGGAGTAAGTTATGAAAGTATTAGTTTTTTATAGTTGAGGGAAACTATTGTCTAATTGATTCTTTGAGTTCACTTAGCTTGTTTAATGCCTGGAGTGGAGTCATATTCATTACATCAACTTCATTTAAATTTAATTCTAACTTTTGAAGATGTTCTGGAATCTCTTTTTCAACTTTAACTTCTGGTTCACCAAAGAAGCTTAATTGAGAATCAATTAAACTGGTACTCGCTGTAGAGATTTCTACAGGAGCAATAGGTTTACTATCTTGATGATTGTCGTGCTCTAGTCCTTTTAGAAGATGAGCAGATCGATCTAGTATAGACTTTGGAAGACCTGCAAGCTTGGCAACATAAATACCAAAACTTTGTGATGCACCTTCTTCTATAAGTCTATAAAGAAACTGAACGTTGCCATCTTTATTAAAAGTTTCAACTGTTAAATTCTTTGCACCAGGAAGCTGATCAACAATATCAATAAGCTCATGGTAATGTGTTGCAAATAAAGTTAGTGCCTTTGTCTTATTAACAAAGTGCTCAACTAATGACCAAGCAATACTAAGACCATCATATGTAGAAGTACCTCTACCAACCTCATCTAAAATAATAAGTGACTTGTCTGTAGCATGTCTTAAGATCTCTGCAGTCTCTGCCATCTCAACCATAAATGTCGATTGTCCTTTAAGGATATCGTCACTAGCACCAAGTCTACTAAATAAGTAATCACATAGACCTATTTCTGCTTTTTCAGCAGGAACAAAAGAGCCAACTTGCGCAAGAAGTTGAATAATTGCAACTTCTCTCATTACTGTCGTCTTACCGGCCATGTTTGGACCTGTAATTAAACCAAAGAAACATTCTTCATCAAGTTTTAGATCGTGAGCAACAAATTGATCTTTGATAATAGACTTTATAAGTGGATGCCAAGCACCTTCTAGATTTGAAAGTTTTTTATTTTCTTTCATTTCTGGTCTAATGAATTCTTCTTGATTTGCAACCCATGCAAAACTTTGGAATACATCTAAGAGTCCAATAGATTTAGAAAGCATCATTATGGCATTATTCTTTTCAGCAACTTCTGTAATAAGACCTTTGAAAATTTCTTTCTCTAGTCTTTCTAGCTTTTCTTTTGCTGAGTAAATTTCTTTTTCAAATGCTGTTAGTTCTTCTGTGGTATATCTTTCTGAGTTAACAAGTGTTTGTCTTCTCTTGAAGTTTTCAGGAACTTTATTCGTATGTGTTTTAGATACTTCAATAAAGTATCCTGCAACGTTATTTGATTTGACTCTTAATTTGGGAATTCCTGTCTCTTCTCTATAACGAGCTTCAAGCTCTAAAAGTTCATTCGCTGTATTTGTACTCATCTTAGCAAGACGGTCTCTTTCTTGGTCACAGCCTTCTTTTATGAGGTTACCTTTGTCTAATGCAGCTCCAATCTCATCATTAATTGTTTCTTCAATTCTTTTGGCCAAGCTCTTTAGTTCTGAAAGCTCTTTCTTTTTTAAAGTAACTAGAAAACTTGCAGACTCATTAGAAAAGACTTCCTTTAAGTTTTCATATGTTCTAACTGCTCTTGATAGATTTATTAAATCTCCGGCAGTCGACTTATTTGTTGAAACCTTGGCCATAATTCTTTCAAGATCTCTTACGTCACTTAACTTTTCTCTTACATCAGATAAAGTATCAATTTCTTCGATAAAGTAACTTATGAAGTTCTGTCTTTGTTCAATTTCAGTTAGATCATTTAAAGGGTTAATGAATACTTGTTTTAAGTTCCTAGAACCCATTGCTGTCTTAGTTTTATCTAGAAAACCTAGTAAAGAATCTTTATAAGTCTCTCTCGACTTTGGAAGTATCTCTAGCCCAATTAAAGTTGGAGCTGTTACTCTCATATGCCCTTTTTCACTAACCATTTTAAATGGTCTTATATGACAAAATGTCTCAGTAGTTTGAGTTGAACATATGTAGTAAGAAAGAGCTCCAATAGGGGAGAGTATTTCATGGCTTGTTGAGATGACCTTATCTCTTTTATATGAAGGTATAAGCTTTTCAATATATATTTCAGTATATTTTTCTTCAAAGTACTCTTTAGAGAGATGAGTTTTTAAAACTCCAAGAGCACCAAGTAATGTGTCTAGTTCTTTTAAGTCGTCCCATTCTCCCATTGCACAGATAAACTCTTTAGGAGCAAGCATTCTTAGTTTGTCTAAGAAGTCTTCTGTTCCTGTTAGTTTATGACCACTAAATTCACCTGTAGTGAAATCAATTGCTGCTAGGTAGTAAGTGTCATCAACTCTTACTGCTGATGCAATGTACTTGTGATCTGTTGAGTCTGCTTTTTCTAGGTCGTAAGGAAGACCTGGAGAGACGACTTGAACAACAGCTCTTTTAACAATACCTTTTGCCTCTTTTGGATCTTCAATTTGTTCACAAATTGCAACCTTAATTCCAAAAGCACTTAGCTTATCTATATATACTGCAGCAGCATGATGAGGAATACCTGCCATTGGAATAGGGAAGTCACCTAATTTTCCACGCTGTGTGAGAGTTATATTTAGAAGCTTTGATGCTTTCTTTGCATCATCAAAAAAGACTTCATAGAAATCTCCCATTCTAAAGAGAACAAGGTGTTCAGAATATTCTTTTTTGATGTCGTAGAATTGAACCATCATTGGAGTGAGTTTTACTCCATGATTGATAATTTCGTTCAAGGTGTCTAATGTTTGTGTGGACAATGCAAATTCCCTGATAAAATAGCTAATTGTATGGGGGCAAGACTATCATAGGGGCAATTTGATCGTAAAATAAAACCTATAGGTAATTCCTTATGATCTTAATAAGTTATTGAAAAATAATGGAAAAAACGAGACTATACTTAGGTATATGCCAGCAAGTGTTAAGAGTGATATAATCTTCTTTTAAAGTCGCGGAGCGTAATTTGCTTAATAGTTTAAAAAAGTCATTCATTTTCTTCGGTTTCCTGCTCTGTTTAGGTTTCATTACAATTTGGGGTGAAAGTGTGGAGTGGAAGAGATCATCTGCTCTTAAAAACCAAGCTGAAGATGATTCTCAGAGCTACGATGAAGAAAGTTACTTCCAAGATGTGTCATTCTACAGGGTTAAGGATGAAAAACCAGTTCTTCACCTTGATGCTAAAGAATTATCTATGAATTCGGCTTCTGGAAAGTCTCTGTTTACTGAACCTCAAGGAGTTGCCTTCACAGGTAATGGAGAACCTGTTCAATATCAGGCAAGAAAAGGGTTTCTCTTCAGGCAAGAAAATCAAATCATATTTGAAAACGAAGTTCAGTTTAACTTAGAAACTTCAACACTCGTTGCAGATAAGACAACATACTTTATGGATAAAGATGAAATTGTCTCTAATGGAAATGTAAAAACAACAAGTGTTTCAGTGGACGGTAAAAGCAAAGAGGATATTCGTGTTTGGTCTAATAGTGCTGTGACTTGGCCATCAAAGGATAAAAGTCGCTATGAAGGTGATGTTAGAGGACTAATTAAAAGAAAGCGTGTTTACGAAGAGAATATTCGCTTTAAAGCACAGCAAGTAGATGTAGATATGGTGAGTCTTCAAATAGATTTACTTGAAGATGTTCACCTAGAAAAACAACAACTTAAAGCGGATTCTCACCGCGGAGAAATATTCCTTGAGAACTATAACAAAAAGCTCAAGTATTTCGTTCTTTATGACGATGTGAAGGTTGTAGAGAAAGTAAAACTGGAAAAGGATGGTCGTGTTTCCTCCTTTGAAAGACGTGCTTTTGGAGAAAAACTAGAGGGTATGATGAGTGAGAGTAAAATTATTCTTACTGGCTACCCAAAAGTTTTTCAACAAAACGATGTAATTACTGGAAATAAAATAGTGCTCCGTGAGAATAACGAAGTTGTTGAAGTAGATGATGCGAACACTAATTTTATATTAAGGTAATTTATGGAAGAAAAAAGCTTTCTAGAGGCCACCAACCTCAAGAAAACCTACTCGGGAAGAACAGTTGTAAAAGATGTAAGTCTTAGAGTAGAGCAAGGTGAAGTTGTCGGTCTCTTAGGACCTAATGGAGCTGGAAAAACTACATCATTTTATATGATTGTAGGACTTGTAAGAGCTGATGAAGGAAAGATCGAACTTTCTGGATCGGACTTAACTGAGTATCCAATTCATATTAGAGCTCTTAAGGGAGTTGGCTACTTACCGCAGGAAGCTTCGGTATTTAGAGATTTAACAGTAGAAGAGAATATCTATGCTGTTTTAGAGAATAGAAAATTGCCTAAAATAAAAAGGCAGAATCTACTCGAATCTTTACTTGAAGATTTTGGACTAGGGCATATTAGAAAATCTCTAGGTTCATCATTATCAGGTGGAGAAAGAAGAAGGGTTGAGATTGCGAGAGCGTTGGCGTTAGAGCCTAGATTTGTTCTCCTCGATGAGCCCTTTGCTGGTGTTGATCCGCTTGCGGTAAGTGACATTCAGGGAGTGATTCGTAGTTTAAAGAATAGAAATATTGGAGTCTTAATCACAGACCACAATGTAAGGGAAACCTTAGGTATTGTTGATAGGGCATACATAATGAATAGCGGTGAACTACTAGTAAGTGGAACTCCGGATGAAATTGTAAATAATGAAAGAGCACGGAAGTTCTATTTGGGTGACGAATTTAAGATGTAAAATGTCACCCATCTTTTAAACAAATAAAGGTGGAACTATGGCAATTAAGATCTCACAAAGTCTTAAGCAATCTCAAAACTTGATGATGACGCCGCAATTGCAGCAGGCTATCAAACTCTTGACTTTAACTCACCTTGAGATGACTTCTGTTATTGCCGAAGAGATGGTTGAGAATCCAATGCTAGAAGAATTTGGCAATGGAAATGAATCACCTGATAAAAAATCTGAAGACGATTACAATGTTGAAAAATTAGAGAGTCAGGGCGCTGAGGCTAAAAGTGAAAACTTTGATGAAAGCCCAGTTATAGCTAAAGATGATGATTTTGACTGGCAGAAGTATGTTGAAACATACAACAACTCTTCTTCAACACCTTCAATGGTTGGTCCCGCTTCAAGCGACGATACACCAAACTACGAAAATATTATTTCTAAAGGAAAGTCTCTTGCTGATCATCTAGAGTGGCAACTGAGAATGGAAGAACTTACTGACCAAGAGTTAGATTTAGGAATAGAAATCATTCATAACATAAATGATGATGGGTATCTTGGTGTTTCTTACGATGAAATTATTTCTAAAACAGAACTAGATAGGGATCATGCCTTTGATGTTTTTGAAATGGTTCAGAGGTTTGATCCTGTAGGTTGTGGTGCTGCAAATTTAACTGACTGTCTATTAGCTCAGGCCAGAATTGCAGAGGAGAGATCTCCATTATTAGAAAAAATTATTAGTTTTCACTTAGAAGATCTTCATAGAAAAGACTTCACTAAAATAAGTAAAGAAACAGGTGCTTCAACTGAAATAATAATGGAGACAGCTACGCTACTTCATCAGTTTCACCCAAAGCCTGGTCGATTGATCGCAGATCAAGACACTCACTATATTACTCCTGATATTTATGTTGTAGATGTAGGCGGAGAGTTTGTTGTTCAAGTTAATGATGAGGGAATTCCTCGCCTTAGAATCTCAAAACTTTACCAAGAGTTACTATCAACAGCAAAAGGTGAGAAGAACGAAGCAAGTGAATATGTATTAGATAAGCTTAAGTCTGCAAAGTGGCTTTTAAAGTCTATACAGACTAGACAGCAAACAATCTATAAAGTTTCAAAAGCAATCGTAAAACAACAACAAGAGTTCTTTAAAAAAGGACCTAAGTATTTAAAGCCTATGATTCTAAAAGATGTGGCCAATGAAATTGGAATGCATGAATCAACGGTATCAAGAGTTACAACAAATAAGTATATGCATACTCCTATTGGATTATTTGAACTTAAGTATTTTTTCAATACTGGTATTGGTGGAAAGAATGGTGGAGATGATATTTCCAGTGAAGTTCTTAAACTAAAGATTAAAGAACTAGTTGCTAATGAAAGTCCAAAAAAGCCACTTTCTGATCAGAAAATAGCTGACCTTTTAAGTCGTGAAGACGTTAAGGTTGCTAGAAGAACAGTAGCTAAGTACCGAGAGATGTTAGGAATTGAGTCTTCTTCGAAAAGAAAGGTAAAATCTTAATAATTTATTACGATAAGTTTCATACACTAACAAAGTGTAAGAAAATATAACGACAGGAGTAGGACGTTTATGAAAGTGACTATCACATTTCTTCATTTAGAGCACACACAAGCACTTGATGATAGAATTCATGAAAAGTCAGCTAAACTTAAGAAGTTTATTGACGGAGAAATTAATCTGAAGTGGAGCTGTTACGTGAAAGAAGGAAATCACTACGCAGAAGTAGATCTTGGCGGACCTACGTTCCATTATCATGCAGCAGGACACTCTGATAGCCTCTATAAGACTATTGACGTTGTTGTTGATAAGTTAGAGAAGCAATTACAGAAAAAGAAAGGTAAGTGGAAAAATAGTAAGCACAGACAAGCTGTTAGGGAGATGCAAATCATTGACCCTGAAATGGCATGGGCTGAGTACGACGAAGATTACGTCGCATAATAAAAAAATAAATAGTAATACAAAACGCCCCCTGAATTGGGGGCTTTTTTATAGAAAATATCTTCAACTAAAATCGTTTCTTCTTAAGTATAGCGAGGAGTTGTCATGATAATAACCGTTGCTGGAGCTTCTGGATTTGTAGGTCGAAACCTAATCGAAAAGATAAAGCTTAGTCATAAGATTGTTGGATTGAGTCGCTCTTCAAAAGAAAGCCATGATAATGTCGAATGGCGAGAAACAGATCTTTTTTCATTTCAAAGTACATTAAAATCACTGCAAGGAAGTGATGTCGCAATTTATCTCGTACATTCAATGCTTCCATCTTCAAAATTATTTCAAGGTAGCTTTAGGGATACTGACCTTTTACTCGCTGATAATTTTGCAAAGTCTTGCGTTCATTGTGGTGTTAAGCAAATAATATATTTAGGAGGGCTTGTTCCAAGTCACGGGATGAGTGAACACTTGGAGAGTCGCAAAGAAGTTGAAGATGTCCTGAAGGATACAGGTATTCCGGTAACTGTATTTAGGGCCGGGATGGTTGTTGGAGAAGGAGGATCATCTTTTGAAATCTTGAGAAATTTGGTTAAAAATTTACCTTTAATGGTTCTTCCTCATTGGACACAAAGTAGTACACAAGTCATTTTTATTGAAGATCTAGTAAATGTTATTAGCACTGCAATTAATAATGAAGATTTTCTAGATAAAACAATTGATGTCGTTAATGGAGAAGCTATAAATTATGAACAATTAATCAAGAAAACATCCTCATATTTTAATAAGAGTTTGTTTACTTTTCATGTACCTATTAATTATACGTCTTTCTCAAAACTTTGGGTTAAGTTGTTTGGAGAAACCGACTATGAACTAGTTTCACCACTCATTGATAGTTTACTTTGTAATTTGCCTAGCCCTAGTATTCCAAAGGAAATAGAATCTATTATAATATATAAAAGCTACGATAGTATGTTACAGAAGATATCTTCTCGAGAGAAAAAAATAAGAAAGAGAAGAGCGCCTCACCTTGAAAACACGGTAAGGTCAATTCAAAGATTATCTAACCCTGATAGATTAGATGAAGCTGAAATATGTGATGAGTATCTAAATTGGCTTCCGCGCTACATGCAGTCTTTAATTACAGCGAAGAAAGATAAAGACCAAGTTCAATTTTCAATTTTAGGAATTTGTCGACCACTACTCATCTTAGAGAAAGTGGATAACCACGAGCCTTTGGACAGAGTTAAATTTCATATTGTTGGAGGTTTACTCTCTAAGACGAAAGATACGGGGTGGTTAGAGTTTAGATCTATTGCTAATGGAAAGTATACGATTGCTTCTATTAATGAATTTGTTCCTTCACTTCCCTGGTACATATATAAATTCACGCAAGCGCCAGCACATGTAAAAGTTATGAAGGCCTTTGGTAAATATCTAAGAAAGAAGAATAGAAAGAAGAATAAAAAATGAAACTGGCATATATATTGAACTATCCTAAGTAGTATTTAATTTATTCTACTATTTAAGCTACTTAGGGGAGTTTAGTGTCTAATTTTTCGACATTGTTCAAAATATCACTCATTTTAGCTCTTTTATCTTCTTGTGGAGTTAAAAAGAACTCTGAAGCAGATCTAAATAATACAAATGCTTATATCAAAACTATGTTGTCATCTAAAAGCTGTAGCACTGATTCTAATAGTGAATTAGAGACTAAAATCCAAAGCCTAGAAAAGAAATTAAAGTTAATAGTTGTAGAAAAATCAGAGCGAAGATTTCACAAATTGAAAAATAAAGCTAGACCGTCTCAAATAGAGCAGGTCGCCTTTAGTAAAAATATTTTTGAAAAAAGAGTATCTTCTTTAGAAGAAGAGATTAATACAAGTATTGAGAATAGTACTTCTACTATAAAAATTAGAGAAATCAGAAGGAAACTTCAGAAGTTAAAAATAGATCTTAATCGGTGGTCGTTTCATCAATGTCACCTAAGCAACTTAATTGATAATGATAATCAGGAAATTAATGATTTTATAGAATTGGAATCATCAATGTGTGGTGATAAGTGTGAAAACTCTATTATGTCAGGAGTTCTTATCTCTGATTCAGAAAGAAGAGAGAAGACAATTAGTGTCTGCTCTCTTTTTAATAGAGTTAGTTACTGTCGTGTTCAATATGATGTAGCTACTATCTATAACGATGAAAATAAATTTACTCAAGAAATTATTAAGAAGGCTAGACAGTACTTTAATAGGGAAGTCTTTGGAATGATAGATTCACCTTTAGATATTGAATGTGTAAATGGAGAGAAAAAAGAGATTACAATACCAATTTATCAGAATGAAAACAGTGCCTCTCTGATGAATGCAATATCTGAAAACTGGAAAAGTAATGATATTGAAATTAAATATAAGCTTGGCAATAGTGGTGCTCGATTAGAGCTTGTCGATGAAGGTTTATCACGAGTTCAATTAGATAATATGAGCACAATATACCTTAATAAGAACATTATGGGTGTACAGAGAGTAAAAACAATCGCTCATGAGTTTGGTCACTCTTTGGGTTTTAGAGACTGTTATATAGAGTACTTTGACTTAAAAAGAGATGAGATTGTTTATTATGAATTAGAGAGGGATAAGGGAAATTTAATGTGCTCTTTAGAATATGGTACAAATATTCCTAAAAAGTACTTAGAGAAAGTTGTCTCTAAGTACTGTAAGTAAACTATTTCAATGCACCAATAAACTTTGCAACAGTTGCTCTCGCAGCAATAAAGTGTTTGTGCTCAAGTAAAAGTCCTGTTGCAATTATTCTAATTTCTTCACTTTCATATTCTTCTACATTGTCATCAGAAGCAGATATTTGAAAAAGAGTTTCAAGCACATGGAGCTTTTGAGTATTGTCTAGAAATTCATTAAGCGCTGTACAGTAGTCTCTTGGCTCAATACCTGAGAGTTCCACAACTTCTTCTAGTGCTTTAGTAGCAACAAAGTGGGCTTCTTTATCATCTAGGTTCATCCACTTCTTCAGGGCCTTAATCATCGCGTCTTTTTCTTTTGGAGATATATCAAAGTCTACATAGGCAATTCTGGCACTTAGAGCAGCTAAGCAACCCAATAAAACTCGTTTTTCTTCAGAATAATCTGGAAACTGGTTAAGGATACTTTCTTGTAGTTTAGATAGGGGTTTTGACACCTCTTTAGTTATAAATCTATCCCAAAAACTCATATTTACGACCTTTTTGTTTAAAATTACATCAATTCAGCTTTGTTTAGTTGAAAAGACTATTTATTAAAAGGATAATGATATTAGATACTAAAGGCAAATGAGAGTTTAAATATGTCCATATACGAAAAAATGTCTAACCTTGACGATAGAAGATTCAACCCCATCTTTAATGATGAGGATGAGTACGGCGAAGGAGGGGTCGCCACAATCAAGAAAGTTAAGATTAAAAAGCCCCGAAAATACAAAGTACTTATTCATAACGATGACTACACCACTATGGAGTTTGTCATTTATATATTACAAAAAGTTTTTGCTAAAAGTTTAGAGGAAGCACAAGCAGTTATGCTTAAAGTTCATAATGAAGGTGTTGGGATCTGTGGAGTTTATAGCTTTGAGATTGCAGAAACTAAAGCAGAGAAGGTTAATCAAGAAGCTAAGGAGAACGGTCACCCGCTAAAGTGTACGATAGAACCAGAAGCCTAAGAGGAAGTTATGATGTCAAAAAAGCTAGAAGAAATAATTAATCAAGCTATTCAGATAGCTAATGAGAAAAAGCACGAGTACTTAACTCTTGAGACTGTTCTCATTGCCATGCTAGATGACGATCAAGTCATAGGTGTTCTTCAAGATCTAGGTGCTGATATAGAGCAAATTCAGGAAGACTTGATTGAATACTTAAATGATCAAACAAACTTTAGTATTTTAACTGATGATCAAGTGCAGAATTTAAGTAAACAGCAATTCGTTGATGAAGAGTTGAGAAAGCTTGCTAGTGAAAATGGAATTCTTTATCAGCCAGAAATTTCAATGTCCTTACAAAGAGTCATTCAAAGAGCTGCTATTCATGTCCAGTCATCAGGTAAAAGAAATATCATGGGGATAAATATTTTAGTCTCAATGTTTCAAGAAAAAGAAAGCTTTGCTCTATACTCGATTCAAAAATATGGAATTGAAAGATTTGATGTAGTTAAATATATTGCTCATGGTGCAGATGAACCTGTCGATGGTGAAGATTTCTATGTTGATAATTCAGAGCTTGAAGGAGGGATAACTCCTTCAAAACTTAAGAAAGAGAAGAAAGAAAACCCTGCTTTAAATGAGTTCTGTATAAATTTAAATGAACTTGCTAAGAAAAATAAAATTGACCCCTTAATAGGGAGAAATGAAGAACTCAACAGAATCGTAGAAGTTCTTTGTAGAAGAAGAAAAAATAATCCTCTACTTGTTGGTGAAGCGGGTGTGGGAAAGACTGCTATTGTTGAAGGTCTTGCTAAAAGTATTGTTGAAGGAAATGTTCCTGAAGTTCTTGAAGAGACAATTATCTTTAGTTTAGATATGGCAGCACTTCTAGCAGGTGCAAAATTTAGAGGAGACTTTGAACAACGTTTAAAGAATGTTCTAAAAGAGCTAGATGATCTTCATGATAAGGGTGATAAAACGATACTCTTTATTGATGAGATTCATACTGTTATGGGGGCTGGAGCAACAAATGGCGGAAGTATGGATGCTTCAAACCTTTTAAAGCCAGCTTTATCTTCAGGACGAGTTAGATGTCTAGGAAGTACTACACACAATGAATTTAGAAAGTTTATTGAGAAGGATCACGCCTTTAGTCGTAGATTCCAAAAAATTGATGTTGATGAACCATCGATTGAAGATACATACCAAATCCTCAAAGGATTAAAGTCCAAGTTCGAAGAACATCATGGAGTGAAGTACTCTAATGCTGTTTTAAGGACTGCTGTTGATTTATCTAATAAATTTTTAGGTGATAGAAAAAATCCAGATAAGTCTATTGATGTTATAGATGAAGTTGGAGCAAGAATTCATTTACTTCCAAAAAGTAAAAGAAAGAAAAATATTTCTAAAAAAGATGTAGAGCTTATAATTTCTAAGTTAGCTAAGATTCCTGAAATAAGCGTTACTGGTAGTGACCGAGATAGATTGAAAAATCTAAAAGCTAATCTCGATTTAGTTATCTTTGGTCAAGATGAAGCAGTTGAGAAAGTTTCAGATGCAATCATTCTTTCTCGTTCTGGACTTGGACATGAGAATAAACCAATGGCCAATTTCTTGTTTGCTGGGCCAACTGGAGTCGGTAAGACTGAGTTAGCTAGACAGCTTGCTCATAATTTAGGCTCACATTTAGAAAGATTTGATATGTCTGAATATATGGAAAAACATTCAGTCGCTAAGTTAATAGGAGCTCCTCCTGGTTATGTTGGATATGATAACGGAGGTATCTTAACTGATGCAGTAAAAAAGAATCCTCACTGTATTCTGTTATTAGATGAAATTGAAAAGGCCCATCCTGATATTTATAATATCTTGTTACAAGTTATGGATCACGGTGCACTAACTGATTCTCAAGGTCGTACAACAGATTTTAAAAATACAGTAATTATTATGACAACAAATGCAGGTGCTAAACAGATGGAAGCAGGGTCAATTGGTCTTGGACAAGTAAAGCTAGATGGAAACACTGCTAAAAGGGACCAGACTTTGAAAAACTTCTTTAGTCCTGAATTTAGAAATAGACTTGATGCCATTATTCACTTTAATAAACTAGGAAGCGATTTTATTGTAAAAATTGTTGATAAGTTTATTTTAGATCTAGAGAATAGGTTAGCTTCTAAGAATGTTGAAATTGAAGTTACTGATGCTGCTAAGCTATGGCTCGCAAAAACTGGTTACGATCCTAAGATGGGAGCAAGACCGATTGGCAGAATAATAGATCAAAGAATTAAAAAGCCACTTTCAAATGAGGTTTTATTTGGAGAACTATCAAGTGGTGGAAAAGTTACTGTTGATTTAAGTAAAGATGATGAGATTGTCTTTAAATATGAGTAAATTTTAGTATCACACTTTTGAGGCTCTATTTTTAGAAGCAAAATATGTGATAATAGATACTTAGCATATATAAATGAAACTTCTTTGAAGATCTAAATTTTCGTATAAACTAGATACATGGGGAAATTATGTATCTAGTTCTATCTTTTAACTTATTGTTTATTCTTACTTCTTTTTCAGCGAATGGGTCTTCTAGTGTTACAGAAGAACAAGCTTCTAAATTATATAGTAGATATGTCTCCATTTCTTGTGCAGATAAAGAAGATTGTCTTGATTTTAAGCAGAGAAAGTTCAATGAGTGTAAAACAGAGTCTTGTAGAGAGACATTCTTAAACTTTGAAGAGATAATTCTTGAGAAATGTAAGAGTGGAAGTAATAGCTCAGGTTGTTTAAGTCAGTATAACTTTTCTGTGGCCATGTGTGAGGATGCTGAGTGTATTGAAGTAATATCTGAATCAGCGAGTAAGGATATCGAACCTAGTTCTCTTGCAAAGATTAAAAGTCAAAGATATGTGAAGAGCCCTTCACAAAACATAGTCTCTATACCAAAAAATAATACTGTAAATAATGATTCAGTTAAAGAATATACTCCTAAGAATGTGTCTTCTTCATCTCTTGAAAGCTTAGACTATGAGCCTACAGTGAGTGTTCAGAAAGAAATGATGAACCTATCTCAAAAGTCCAATGAGGATAAATGTAGGACAATAGAATGTTTAGAAAAAGTTGAGCAGGTTTATTCAAAATTAAGTACGGAAGATAAACCTAAAGAAGAGGACTATAGTTCAAATAGTAAATATAGTCATATTCCTAAAGAAGTTATTCAAATATATATAAACGAAGGCCCTTGGTCTCCATCAATGATTAATTATTTTAAATTGAATGAAGGATCTCTTGGAGTTAAGGATGATAATTATACTCAACCAAGTTGTGTGAATTTTAGAAAAGAGGATTGTTCTAAAATAGAAGCCGAAGGTGAGTGGATATCAAAAATTAATACATATTTTAGAGATGATACTTTGGGAGGATTATTTGCAAAAGAAATGTTTAAGCTTAATCATAAGGCTAAACATCAAATCTTATGTAATCTGAGTTATAGAAAACTTCCAAAAGGAAAGTATCCGTTTAAGGAGCAAGTAAGAAATTATACAGATGAGAGTAAGTACTTTGAGTCACTGAATCCTTACTACTTTTCAGCTTCTAGTAAATTAGAGTGTTTAGAAAAGTTTAAAGAGTATGAAGCTTCGTACTCTGCGAGATTGAAAGAATTGGGAGATTATCCTTCTAAAAGTTCTTATAGTTTTGTTGAACTTGGAAAAAGTGGACAAATTCCTGCTCCTATCCTCAATCATATGAGAGGTAGCTGTCATTCATATATTTATATACCAACTGGTGAAGAAAATAATCCTGCACTGGCTTGGCTCCAGAAGTCTTCAAATAAAAGAGTCGTTTATAAGAAAACATATATGGATCTCACACGTGATGAATGTCGTTTTATGGCAAATAAAGATGTATATAAATTAGATTCATCAAAGTGGGAGGAATATATATTCTTTATGGGAAATGTCCCATTTGTTAGATTTTCTTCTAAGGCCGTTCCACAGTATTTAAGTATGGGGGATTTTCAAAACTTTCCTGCTTATAAACATATATCAAGCCCTAAATGTAGAGTTTCCTATAAAAAGAATGGAAGTCTTCAAATAAAAAAGGAATATGAACTAAATGAAGATCATATTAACTGTCTTAGCTTGTGTTCATCAAAAAAGAAGATGATTAAAAGTGAGCATAGTGATTTTACGTGCTCAGAGGTACCAGGTATGAATTCAAACCCTATGTATGGCTTTGAGGCTGATGTATATGTTGAAGATAGCAGCGTCGAATTAGGGAGCTGTGAGTACTATAATTACCATTGGTCTACAAAACCAATAAGACAATTTTTAGTGAAGAGTAAAGAAGAGTGCTTATCAAAATCAGTAGGAAAGTTAATTAAAAGTAATCAAGAGTATTTGGATCACTATAGATTTAAGGATAACAGTTTTTATGACTTAGATATTAAATATAAAAATAATAGTATTCTCAAATATACAACAAATGCAGACTGTACAATTGGAAACTTAAGCAGAATTGGTGGAAGGACATCTAAATATTTTAGTTCTAAAAAAATTAATGTAAAAACAGAAGAGCAGTGCTATAAAGCCTGTCTTGCTTATAAAACTGAAGTCGAGAATTCTCTGATTAAGTCTCCTATATTTGTATCATGCGAGCTTGGAAGGTCTGCTTATACGCCACTTGTTCTTAATTTTAAGAAGGCGGATACCTTTGATCCTTTTATTGCTGTTATGAAAAGTGATTCAAAAAGTATAGAAACATACTTTAAAGAATCATTCGAAGAAGTGTGGCATGGATACCCATTTATAAAAAATTTGAGTACTGATAATTAGATTTTTTTCAATTTCTAATCATTTTTAACGAGTTATTCATTAGATTTTTATAAAATCTGCCAACAATAGTTGTCTTTTTTTACACATATGAGGCACATTTTGCGCATTCTCCCTTAAATAAATCTATAAATTCTAAAAAAAAAAATCAGATTACTTTTTCTTTGTAATGGATAGATATTTTAACGTATCTGAAGTTTTAGCATAGAAATGGAAAAAATATAAAACGTGAAACAATAATGATAGAGCTGTTATAGAGTAGTGTTGTTTTTTTTTGTAAAGTAATTCAAGTTTAAAACCGAAATCAATTTATAAACTGTTTAAAATTATTTTTTACAGATTCGTAATAAAAGACTATTTTTTTATTTGCGTTAAAATAAAATTATGTTTATTCTGAATCTATAAGTGTTAAAAAGCCTGGAGGATGTCAATGGCAGTAAAAAAGAAAGCAACTAAAAAAGTTGCGAAAAAAGCCACAAAGAAGACAGCTACAAAAAAAGTTGCTAAGAAAACAGCTAAGAAAGCAACTAAGAAAAAAGTAGCAAAGAAAAAAGTAGCTAAGAAAAAAGTAGCTAAAAAAGCAACTAAGAAAGTAGCTAAGAAAGCAACTAAGAAAAAAGTAGCTAAGAAAGCAACTAAGAAAGTAGCTAAGAAAGCAACTAAGAAGAAAGTAGCTAAGAAAGCAACTAAGAAAAAAGTAGCTAAAAAAGCAACTAAGAAAAAAGTAGCTAAGAAAGCAACTAAGAAAGTAGCTAAAAAAGCTGCAAAAAAGAAAGTAGCAAAGAAAGCGACTAAAAAAGTTGCAAAAAAAGCTACAAAGAAAGTAGCAAAGAAAGCAACTAAGAAAGCTGCTCCTAAAAAAGCTACTAAGAAAGCGCCAGCGAAGAAAAAAGTAGCAAAAAAAGCTACTAAAAAAGCGCCAGCTAAGAAAAAGTAATTGATTATTTCTCAAATACTTAAGGCCACTCTCTGAGTGGCCTTTTTTTTTCCTTATTTTTCAAATCTGATGAATTATTTAAATAAAATCTATAAGTTACAGGCCTTCATATTTCAATTCTCTCGTTTTTCCCTAGTCTTACCATAGGCAAATCTCTTAGAGCTCATTTTCAGAGTTTCGTAATTTCAGTAGTTTAAGATCGGTAATGATGACAATTTTAAAAATGTAGATTTACTTTCAAACGTGTTATTGGTAACTTGCGCGAAATTAAAACTTAATCAGCAGGCTTAACAACTGTGTGAATATCATGTCATTTCTAGCTTAAAGGCGAGAGTGGTGTAGCTATTCAATTGATTCGGAGATTACTTATGGAAATAACAGATTCGCCAACCGGCCTAGGACTCAGAACTGTAGATGGACCAAAAGAAGAATGGTTTACTGATGAGAAAAGTGGAGTCCGTTTAGTAAAAATGGGAGATGTTGTCTTTCCTCCAAGAAAAGTTTGGATGAAAACATACGGATGCCAGATGAACTATCATGATACTGATAGAATTATGGCCCACCTTAAAAATCTAAACTTTACTCAGACTGAAGAAGTTGAAGATGCAGACCTTGTATTGTTTAACACTTGTGCGGTTAGAGATCTCGCAAATAATAAATTCTATTCACACCTTGGAAATATGAAACATCAAAAAGCAACAAAGAAAGATAATCTTGTTGTTGGTGTAGGTGGATGTGTTGCTCAAACTGAAGGGAAAGAGTTAATAGCAAAATATAAACATTTAGATTTTGCATTTGGACCAGACACAATTGATTCAATCAATGACATGGTTTATAGAACTTATGCTGGAGATTCTAAATTCTTCATTAATAGCTGGGATAGATCTGAGAATTTCTCAATTGAAACAAAAATTTCTCATGGAACTCCACAAGCATTTGTAAATATCATCAAAGGTTGTAACAAATATTGTACTTACTGTATCGTTCCATACACTCGTGGAAAAGAGCGATCTCGTAAAGTTGATGAAGTTGTTGAAGATATAAGACGTCTTGTTAAGTATCAAGGCATTCAAGAAGTGACGTTACTTGGACAGAATGTTAACTCATTTGGAAAAGAAAATGGTGAGTCACTTGCTCAACTTATTCTTGAACTTGAAAACTTAGATGGATTAGAAATTATCCGCTATACAACAAGTCACCCATATGACATTTCTGATGAGTTGATTATGACTCATGGAGTTTCTAAGAAACTCTCAAAACATTTACATTTACCGATTCAATCAGGCTCTAACACTGTTCTTAAAAGAATGAATAGAGAATATACTGTTGAACATTATTTAGATCGAGTTAATAAGCTTAGAGAAGTTCAGCCAGAAATAATCATTTCAACAGATATCATTGCAGGATTTGTAAATGAAACTAATGAAGAGCACCAAGCTACTTTAAAACTTTTAGATGATGCTAAGTTTGATTTCATTTATTCATATGCATACTCTAAGAGAAATAAGACTAGAGCTGCTAGATCAGAAGATCATTTAACAAATGATATTCGTGGAGCAAGACTTCGAGAAATTCAACTCCATCAATTAAAGCTTCAAGCAGAGATTAGAAGTGAAATGGTAGGGAAGAGTTACAGAATTCTTGTTGAAGGTAAGAATACTTTTAAAGGGCAAACAAAATGGAAAGGAAGAACAAATTGTAATAGAATTGTTCACTTTTTACCCGAAGACCCAGAGCAAAACCTTCAGTGGAATTGGGTTGATGTAAAGGTAACCGAGACAACAGCGCTTTCTTGTCAGGGAGAATTAGAGGCCGTGATAGGTAAGAGAATTCCAAAACTTCAATAATATCAATATAATAGACCTATGGTGGTATGCAAATAGTGCCACCATGGGAAAATACACCTAGTTAATAGTAGAATATTAAGTGAATGAGGTACCTCTTATGCGCTTAAAAATTTCACTAACTCTTTTAACAATTTTATTTTCTTTGAATTCATACGCTCTAATAGAACTAGGGATGGACTTTAGTTACGATAAAGATGTCTTTGGTACTAATCGACAAAGTAAGAATACTTCAAGAACTTGGGCCGGCTCTATTGCTACATATCTTTGGGAGTATACTGCTCTTGAAGTTAACTATATGGAAAATAGTGATAATACTGTAATTAATGAAGTAGTTACATATTCAGACTTAGATATTTCAGTTCTTGGACAACAAACAGAAATAGAAACAAAATCATATGGGGTAGGGTTTAGACAATCGTTCTCTTCAAGAAAGTCTTTTATTCAACCTTCAATCAGTTTAGGTTACGCTCGTACTTTTAAAAGAACAAAAACCAACTATACAGTTAGAAGTGATATTTCAGGAACTAGTTTTACTTCTGTTCAACCACTAATTAAAACAAGGCAAGACTCAATGTTTGGGACTTTTAGTTTAAAGTTTCGCCTGTCTCAGCGTTTGAGCTTAAGAGGGTCGATTCAAACTTATATAAGGGCCTTTGAGTGGAATAGTGCAAAAGATGATTTACGATATACAGCTGGCTTCACTTGGTTACTTTAAGATTTTTTCTACTTTCTCTACTTTTTCTATTCAGTTCTTGCGCTAAACTTGGTTATTTAGTTGAGCAGGGAACTGGTCAAGTTAAGCTATTAACAACAGCTAAAGAGAATGATGAAATATTGAAGGATGTAAGATTCTCAAAAAAGCACAAAGAGAAAATAAAGAAAATTCAAACTTATAAAGCCTATTTCTATAAATACTGGAATAAGAAGGAAACGAGTATTTACTCTAAAACAACAATTCTTCATGATCCAGCTGTGACGTACTTAGTTATTTCTTCAGACTATAATAAGATTGAAGCTCGAAAAGAGTGCTTCCCAATAATGGGTTGTTTTCCTTATTTAGGATTCTTTAAAAAGTCTTCGGCCATTAGTTATGCAAGTGATTTGAAGAAAAAGGGGATTGTTACTTATACGAGACCTGTGTATGCATATTCAACTCTTGGGTACTTTACAGATACTATTTTATCTTCTTTTTTCTACTTTGATGATTTTGAGCTGGCAGAGTTAATATTCCATGAACTCTTTCATACAGTATTTTTCATCAAAGATGAGGTTGAGTTGAATGAGAACTTAGCTAATTACTTTGGTAAGCAGATGGCGTTAGAGTACTTCAAAGACGATACTCGATTAAAGAATAAGATTAAAGAAGAGAGTCTATTGAATAAGGCAATGTCCAAAGAGTTAGTTACTTTAGCTCGAAAGTTGGATGTTACTTTAAGGAGTCGAAATTTAAAAAACTTAGATGAAGCTAAGATTTTCGTAGATAGGTTTGTAAGTGAGACTATTAGACCGAAGATAAAAACTATTTGTACTGATTTTAAGGTTACTGACGAGAAGTGTTATTACCTTAATAAAAAGTGGAATCAAGCTTCTCTTGCAGCTTTTATGACTTATGAGAACAAAGTAGATGAATTATTAGTTCTACGAAATAGAATATCGGGTGACCTAAAAGCTTTTTTTCATTATATTGAGAATGAGTTTAATGAATTTGAAAACGCCAAGGAGAAAGATAACTTCTCAAAATGGCTTTTTGGAAAAAATAGGTCTAATCATGAAAAAGCACATTCTCTTAATTGATCCTTTAGAAAAATTAGTCATCAAAAAAGATTCTACTTTAATGCTTGCTCTTACAATGAAAAAAAGAGGGCTTGATGTCACTCTTATCTTTGAAGAGGACTTCTATGTTGTTAACAATCAAGTTCCTAAATTAAAAGTCTATGACTTTGATGGTGAGTTTGAAGATGATGGCTGCTATATAAAAGAATTTAAATTGGGTGCAACAAGATTCTGGGAAGCAGATGCGAAGAGCTTTCTTCATATGAGATTAGATCCTCCTTTTGATGGAAGATATTTGAGATTCTTGTGGATGCAACGTTATTTTAAAACTCTAGGGGTTGAAGTTCTTAATGATCCTGATGGAGTTTTATTATTTAATGAGAAGTTATATGCGTACGAGCACAAATCAAGCCTAGAAACATATGTAGGAAGCTCTGAAGAAGGTTTTTCGATATACGTTAAAGAAATAATGACCAAAGGCCATACAGAGCTAATTTTGAAGCCCTTAGACTTATATCAAGGAATTGGTGTTCAAAAGATTTCACTCAAAGATAATTACGTTGATATTTTTAATAAGAAAGTAAAAGAATATGAAGGTCCTGTAGTGGCCCAACCTTTTGCTAAGGAAGTTGAAAAGGGTGAAGTTAGAAGCTTTTATTTCAAAGGAAAAGAGCTAGGTTCAATCTTAAAGGTACCTAAAGAGGGTGAATATTTAGCAAATATTGCTCAAGGTGCTAGCTATGCTCGTTATGAGTTAACTGAAGGGCAGAGAAAGTCGTGTGAAGATATTTGTGCTGAGTTAGCAGGTTATGGTGTTCATTGGATTGCATTTGATATTCTTGGAGAATCAGTTTCTGAAGTGAATATTACATGTCCAGGACTTGTTGTAGAGGTTTCTAAAGCTTATGAAAGAAACCTCTGTGAAGATATTGTAGATATGCTCTAGTATCTTCCTCCTGGAAGATCTTGAGTTCCATCTGTCGATACTTGCATTTTGAACCTTACGCAGTCTTGATCCCATACTGCACTAAAAGGGCAGTAGCTAGAGTCAGATCCATTCCAAGTACAGCTAAAATCCCACTGTGCATCTAGTACTTCTATAACAAGAGGCTCATCAGTATTTGAAGGAATATTAAATTCTTTTACAAGCGACCACTCATTTATATCTAGATCATCAAAGAGATGCATGTATATACATGCTCCATTTTTCTTTCTAACACATATACTTACTTGTAATTTTTGATATCCAACAGGAAGCTGAGAGCAAGTAACTCCATTTGAATCAACAGCGTTTTGGCTTGGTGCTGATAATGCCATCAATCTAATATTAAACCTTGAGTCAGTTTTTAAAATCTCTTGATTTGCGGTACTCATATTTCTTTCAGATGACCAAAAGATCCCATTAGGTGGTGGGTTTCTATTTGGATGATTTGTTCCGTGTACAATAACACCCTCTTGTCCACTCGTAACTGGTGGAAGGTCGTAGTAACTAGGTAAGTCAGAATCATCGTAATATTCATATTCATCACTATCCCCAGCACTGTCGCTTGGAAGTAGAACTGTTGATTGTGTAGTAGATGTATCAGAGCTTTTTGAATTCGTCTTCGTCTCAACACAAGAAGTGAGAGTTAGCGAAGCAATGAGTAAAATGATAAAATTAAAATTGTTCCATTTCATAGTTGGCCCTTATTATTATACCCTTGATTTATCGACTGAAAGTTACCAAAACTTTAGTTTTTATGTTGAGTAGTTTTGTGCGATATTTAAGTCTATGAAATGATTGAAGTCTTTGCTATTGCGCTCACAAAAGCGGCAGAGTAAAATATTAGCAATGAGCGAGCATATAAAACAATTCTTTAAAATAAAATCTACTGAACTCTATCCTTTTGCATACAGTTTATTACCTGATGACCTTCAAGCAGGTCAGCTTGTATTGGATGCGATTGACTTAATTCTAGTTGATAAAGATTTTTCAGATAAATTTACTGAGTATTATGATGATCAAGAGTTACTGCGAAAAGATCAGTTCATGATTACAACCGCTCTCTATTCTCATATATTTCGATTGGCCAAAATAAGGGTGGGGCAACTTAGTGGTAGCTTTACAGTTCCTGAGGGCTTTGGCGCATTCTATAGAACTCCAATTGAAAATAGATCGACAATTTTTCTAAGAGAGAAGCTATCTTTCTCTTGGGATCGAATAGGTGTGATAATTGGAAAAGATAGAATATCAGCAATAGAAAGATATCATTCAGGCGTTAATTCAGTTTACGAACTTCTAGGAAGACCAACAGATGTCAACTAATCACATGGATGTAACAAGTACAGAAGGGACGGGATGTCCTCATTCACATAAAGCATCACTCGTTTTAGAAAATGGTGAGTTAGCAGGAGACTTTCTATCAAGGCACTTTGAATCTTGTAAAGTGTGTAATAGTAAGCTTTCAAAATTAAAAAATGAGCGAAAATTTTTCTTAAAGCAAATTCCATTTGTATCAACTCCATCAGAAGTTAAGCAGATATTTGAAGCTGAGTCAGATGAGTTTGAAAGTAAGATTAAAAGGCGAGTCTTTCAACTAAAGAAGAAGAAAGTTCGTGAGGTAAATAAGCACGTATGGGGATTTTTCTTTGACTTAAAAGACGCCGTTTTAAGTAAGCCCGTTATATTAAGCCTCTTTGTCGTTTTTGCTGTTTGGAGCTGTATTAACTTTCTTTAATTTATGTAGAGAGAGTAGTAGATGGTGAAGTTTCCATCTTTTCCTAGGAGGTCTTTCGGTGGGTTTGGAATTGATCTCATTTTGTCTAAAGTTGTTTCAAATAAATTATGAACGCTGTCACTATTAGAAGATTTCAAAATTTTCACAGAAATAATGAATCCATTCTTATCAAATTGCACTCTCGCATTCAATCTATGTCTATCTGATGATAAGTCATTTCTTAAGTTAGGGTTTGATGTAAGAGTAGAGTAGTAAGTATTTAAAAAAGAGTTTAAGTACTTCTCATAAGTTCTTTTCTGAAAACTATAAAAAATCTTCTCAATACTATTTAGCTCATCTTCTCTTATTCCTTCAGGCGGATCAAATTGAACATTGAATCCTTTGTTACTTAAAGCATTTGCGTAACTTGGATTTGCGGCAAGGTTTTTTAAGACGTCCCCTTGAAGTTGTTGCTGCTGCTTTCTCATTCTTTGTTTTAATGGAGGTTTTGCAGTAAAGCTAAAATTTGACTTCTCATTCTTAAACTTAAGAGGTTGAGTTTTTTGTGGTTTCTTTATGGACTCTGTTTTAGTGGACTTACCAATCGAACCCAATTGACTTAAATTAACTGACTTTTTTCCACTGTTTGATTTAGAAGGCTGTGTTTTAGTTGGAGAAGAGAATTCATTCTTTTTACCGTTCTTGACACCGACAGTTCTAAAAGACTTGACCTTGATATATTGCTTTTCTTGAAGAAGTGGATTCGTGTTATCAGAAATTGTTGGTTGCATATTAAATATTAAAGAGGTGAGCACCACCAAGATAATATTTAAAAGAACTGAAAGAGCTAACGAAATGCCCGAACTTTCTAGTTGAATTTTTGACCACGACTTCATAAATATAATGTATACCAGATAACAAGTGTTTAGATAGGATTTATTGAAATATCGAGGCACTTTTCACCTCCTCTTGACTCGACAACGGCTACTTGCAAAAATAGTAGTAGCGGCCTGAGTGTTGCTACAGGTTTTCAGTAAGTTAAAGGATTTAATTTATAAACAATCCTCAATTATTTTTCCAAGGACAGGAAAATATGAAGTATGAAGTTCAAAATTGGTTGAAAAGCAAGAAGGCCATCATTGGTTTGGGAGCGACTGCGCTACTTATCATGACTGGTGTTTTTCAATATAAATTGAATACAAAAGTTTCAGATATCTCTGCTTTAAAGAGTAATCTTTCAACTTGCTTCTCAAGAGTAAATCAAAGTTATACAGCAAAGGTAATAGGGGATTCAAACTCAATGTATTTAGAGTCTGGATTCATGAAGATGACTGAAGAATGTCTTGCAGAAACAAATGGCTTCTCTGAAAGTATCTTTGCTGAGAATGCAGTGAAGTTAGGTCAGGCCTTAAATGCGCTTATTTCAGATGTTCACTGGTTTCATGAAAGAGTAGAAGAGAGTTCAAGTTCATTTTCAGATAAAGATGCTGAAGTTATGCTTAGTAACCTTTCTGATAGATTCGAAAAATTAGAAATGAAATATGATAATGTTGATGGTGAATTAATCAGCAAAGAAAAGAGTATTACTCTTTCAAAGAATAATTTAACAATTTTATTAATTACACTTTGTTTTATTGTTCCTCTTTTACTTCTTTGGGATTTAGCACAAAGAAAAAATCTTGATCAAAGAAATTCAAACTCAGAAAAAGAAGCAAAAGATAGAATTGATAGTGGTGAAGTTATTGTTCATTCAGAAGTGGCAAATATTATTAAGGATGCCCTTGAGCAAAATCATTTAGTTTACTGTTCAAAGTTATTTTCTCAGTTCCATGCGCTAAGTAATCTAAGCCCTGTTAAAGATTCGGTAGGGCAGATTCAAGCAATGATCACTGATAAGCATGTAACAGAAGAAGAAATTGATAATATCTGGACTAAGTCTGAAGAGATCGATTGTGTCGTTAGAAATGCTGAAGGTGGGTCATCTTCAGAGCAGACAGATACTGTTTATGAAGGCCCTGTTACAGACGTAGATCAGATACTAACAAAAGTAGTAAATCACCTAAGTAATAAGCTTTTAGCTGATGGTGTAATTATAGATTTAAATATTGCTGATAACCTTAGAATACAAGGTGAGGGCGAAGCTGTTGAGCAAGTTGTCTATAATGTCATTATGAATTCTGTTAAGAATTGTCAGGTTAGTGATTCGACAGGAAGAATTACTATTGAAGGTAAAAAAGTAGGTTCAAAAGTATTTATTAACCTAACAGATAGTGGGAATGGTTTTGAAAAAGAGTTCCTTTCAGCTTTAAATGGACTCGGAAATGTTGAAGAACATGTGCCACTTTCTTTACAGATTTCTAAAGAATTAATTGAAGATTCACTAGGCTCTATCTCATTTGATAATCTCTATAGAGAAGGTGAGATTAATGGGTCTAAAGTTCAAATTGTTATGGAAGCTGTAGATGCACCTACTAAGAGAGTTGCAAGTGTTAAAGCAGGAACTAAACAAGAAATCTTAGAAGCAATTAAAGAACAATCACTTTAAAAAAATCTCTTTCTAAAGGTCTTATACTTCCTCTTTGGAAGTAGGGCCTTACAGAGTTCAATATAATTTTCCTGAGACATTTCTTTAAAACATAAGATATCAGTAATTGACTGATACTTCTTTGATCTCTTTTCAAAATGATAATCAAATAGCAAATCGCCGAACATGTAACCAATAATTTTTGCCATTTTATAAATCTTATCTAACGGCATACCTTTCATTGTTTTATTAATATCGATAGATCTTTGGTCATATTCAATTAATTCAAGACACTTCTGATAATAGGCTGTATCGATATTTTCTTTCATTTTAGATCTTTCAAAAATATCAGCGTAAAGATCACACTTTCTGAAAGGATTGATGACCTTAGAGCAGAAGTAGGCATAACAAAATTGGTACATTAAGAAAGTGAATCTTTTTTCTTGAGAAGTACTAGAGAGTATATCAACAGTTTGATGCTTACTGAGCTTTCTTTGAAGATGCCAAATGTGAACACCTCCTAAGTAGGCAAGCCTATTTATAGAGTAGTTTGAGCAATAATAGTCATTAGTATTTGGAACTTTAAAGCTTCTACCTTTTATTACAAGGCCTTTAAAATATTTTGAAACAGGTTTAGATTTTATAGACTCCGACTTCTTTAAAATATAGCTCATCTTTTGGTGGTCATGTAGGTTGAAATCTTCAACTAATGACTTACTTACTTTAAGACTAAGAGCTTTAAGCATCTTCTCTGTGAGAAATAGAAAGGTGTCATTTGCATTCTCTGTAAAGCTCTTGAGCCCAGATTCCATCATGTATTCATGAATATCAAATTCAGGGTCTTCGAGTAAGTTCTCATACCAGTAGATCATACTCTCGTACTTAACCCAAGGAGCTGAAGATTGAATCGAGAATTCATTCTCATCAAATGCAATCACTTGTGTTTTCTTTCTTCCCATCTGGGTATCTTCAAGTTTCCAGTAAACCTTATCTAGGTTCTGGTGGACAATTGTGTGTACGAAATCTGACTTGGATTTATTTCTTACTTGTTTTGGAAGCTTACTAGGAGTGATGTGATATTCGCCAAAGAGAACTAATAGCTTATCTCTAGGGTTCTCTTCAATATACTTAGCTAATATTTCCGCGGCTCTTTTATCTCTTTCTGAAAGAGAGCCATGAGAGTTAAGAGCTATGATTTTATGTCCATTGGCGCTAGCTAGATCAAAGAAGACTTTATATTGATTCCATGGAAATCTCCACGACTCGTAGTAATCAATATTCTCAAGAAACTCTATCTCAGTAATGAGGTTGTTTAGGTAGTTGTCTATATGCTCTTGATGTTCAATATGGACAAATTCTACTCCAAGGGTAATTGGTCTCTTAGATTGAGATATTGGTCTCATTATTCTTTGAAAGTTACGCGAGCTTTGATCAAAAGAGTGAAAGTCTCCGAGATAGATTACTTTGGACCTTTTTAGAGATTTTACAAGAGCTTGAAAACTAGAGATAAGAAAGTCTCTATTAGCGTACCTATTTTGACTTCGCTGATATGAAATGAGCTCATCCGATAAGTTTCCCTCAAGAGCGTGGGCCTTATTTTTCATATAACTGTAAATGTTTTTTCTAATCTTTGTTATATCCGTTTTCATTTCGCACCCAGGGGTTACTTATATTATAGTCGAAAACGAAATCTTTGGAAGTAATTAAGAGTTGATATTTGTAGTAAGGATAGAAAGAATTCTCTTAGAGCATCTATTCTCTAGGTCTACAAGTGTATCCTTAAGACTAGTGTGGTTGCTAAGAATAGAGTCTATATTCGCCGCAGAAGGTACTTTTAGGTTCTGAAGAATAGATGAGATCTCCATTCCTATAGCTGAAGAAAGAATGAACTTAATGAATTGAGCCAGATTAGTTGAAGTATAAAGTTGAATTATAACATTCTCACCAGACATCAGTTCTACATAATGATTTTCACCTTCTGTTCCAATCTCAACTTGTGAAAGAGGGTGGTGAATATGTGATGGATCTTTAAGTGGCATTCTAACAAAGATATCTGCACTCTTTGGGTAAATACTCTGAGAAGAAGTCCCAATCAGTTGCTCAATAATAACAGGATTCTTGAATATCTCAGTAGGAGTATGATCTAGCTTCTCAAGGGCACTATTAAGAGATAGCTTAAAATGAGAGATCATTCCAAGAGTGTGCCAAGGGTATTTCTGTTGAGTTGAGTTAAGAAAGTTTACAGTTTGGTTAAACTCATTGCTTAGCTCTGTTGGGTGAGAGTTTAAAATCTCACTAGAGTCAAAGTTGAAGACTTTAAATGACTCGATTATATGAGCAGGTATCTGGTTATTCTCTAAGAAGAACTTTGGAACGAGTAGTGATCTCAGCTTTGCTTTAACTTTAGTGTCTCCACCATTTAAGAAAAGTTGGATGATTTGTCTTCCAAGTTGAGTATTAAAGTACTCTCTAAAAACGTTTAGATTGATATCATTTCTCTTTGGAATTAGACCAAAGTACTGGAAGTAGGCCATACCATATTCTTCAAGCTTGGCCTGATAAACATCTGCACTTGTTAATTCTAGAGTAATATTTTTTGGATTCGTATGATCAACAATTAACAGAAGAGGAAATCTCTCTTCATGTCTTATTGAAATTCCAAGTAGATCTGAAGTAAGGCTGTTCTTTCTAGACTGGCTTTGCTCTGAAGAAAAGCTTTCAATCTGGAAGAATGAATCAAATGGTACACATGACTTTGTTAAGTTCTTAAAGAAGCTAGGGTGTGTAATATTCGAAGAGTCTTTACTCGTTGAACTAAGTAGAAGTCCATCAAGTATTGCATCTTGGTGAAAGTCAAAAGATAGACTCGTACAAGGCTCTGCTTGATATACTGGAGTAGAGGCGCAAGACTTTGTATCCATAAAGACTTGAAATTCATCTACAAATGTTTCGAACTTATTGAAGATTTCTAAGTTACCACTCCATCTAAAGCTTAAGCAGGCTTCTTTTTCAGAGCTCGCTATTGGAGTTAGGAACGCAGGTTTTGAATACTGCTTTCTCTTTCTAAATACATATAGGAAGCTCGCTATTTCACCACGCCCACTAAGTTGGTCGAGGTTAAATAATGCCTCAATCTTAGCTTCTTTTAGGAAATGCTCTATTTTATCGCTATGAGAAGGAACAAAGAACTTTTGGTTAGTGAAAACAAAAAGGTAGCCGTCTTTATTTAGCGCCTTTAATTCATTTGTAACCTGTCCCATAAGGTAATGGTGTGGGTTCTTCTTTGGTAAACTTGTCAGATTTAAAACAACTCGGTCATAAGTTAATTGAGATGTTTTAATATCTGTACTTCCAAATATAGACATTTGTCCGGCATCATTGGAGGTAGACTTGTTATACTTATCGTTCATAACCTTACAGATTAACCCAAGTAGGTCATGGCCCTGATAAGTTGCTAGATCAACTAAGAACGTTAGAAATTGAATCTCTTGGCATATCTGTGTGTATTTACCTTGGAAGAATTCATCGCCCTTAAACTCTGGACAGATAACTTCATCCCAGTTTTGTAGAACATTATTCTCTTGGGCCATCCAATGAGAAAGGCTTAGAGAAGATAAGTTATTTCCAGCAAATTTAGTAGTAAGAGCACTAATTCTCTCACTTGATTTCCCGTTCATTAAACCTTGAAATGAGTAAGCTTTTTCATTCTTAGAGTTATCAATCCACTTTGGAAACTTGATAAGAAGTTTGTTAACAAGCAGACCAAAAGACTTGTGAGAGTAAGAGTGAGAATACTCTAAAGCACTTAAGTCATAAGTAGCTAGCTTAATCATCTCAGTTGTAGAGATAAGAGTTAAGCAAGACTTGATCTCTCTAATACTTTCTGAAATATAGTGGGAAGGTCTGTACCAACTGAACTGATGTATTTTAAAAGACTCACATTTAAGTTCAGAGCTAGAACCAGTTTTAAAAATTCTACTCAGTATAGAGTTTGGATTGTGAAGATCTACCTTATCAAAACCAATCTCCATCTTTTTTGCAAGCGTAAGAAGAAATCTTGCTTTGTATAAGTAGACTGTCACTGATCTAAAGCAATACAAGTCAATGAAGTCGTTAACTACATCGTCGTATTCTTTGGCCTTAGTTATATAGTTTGTGAATTTTATAGGACTATCAATTGGATGCCCTTGTATCTCCTTCGCTTCGAGGAAGATTAAAAATTCATTATAGATAATTTTATGTTGAGTAATATTGCGATTAACAATCTCTTTAAATTGAGATTTTGCATCAGATATTAGGTGCTTATGAGCTTTTTTTACTACAAAACCAGGTTTTGAAAATAGACCTTCACCGCTCCAACCAGGAACTAGGAAGTCTTGAGGCTTAAAAGGACACTCCTTCTCATGAGGATCCATTGGAATCTCAAGGTCAAGATTTCCTTGCAGAGTACTCTCTAAGTCCTCTGGAAGTAATCCATTCTTTGATGGTGAAGAATTGAGCCAAGACTGTGCCTTGAAATACTTAGTACTCAATTTTTTTCACCGTAAATGTGTCCAATAGCGTAGTGCATCTTTTAGTAGTTCTCAGTTATTAAATGTGGGTAGGGCTTTTTACTACATCGTGTGCCAAAAGTCATTCACAATAACCTTTTATCTTTTGTGAGTAATAGTGGATTACTTAGGTAAGGTATTGAAATATAAGTCTTTTTTTAAAATGTTAAAGTTTCTTACATCTGAGGTCGATAAGTCTATTGAAATTATTGTTTCGCGTAAAGTTGCTAGATATTTAGGAGAATAGCATGGAAGATACAAAACTTGAGGAAGCCATTGAAGAGACTGCAGAGCAGAGTTTTAATGACTCGGAGCTGCAAGATATAATGAGTGAAATCGAGAGTCTTGAGAAAGAATTTGTTGAAGAAGGTGAACGCTCTCCAGAAGAACTAGCTGTTGTAAGTGCAGATAAGACTGATTTACAGAGTGAAATTGATAAAGAAGTTGAATCGATGGCCAGTGAAATGTCTTCAGATGACTCAGTAGACGATGCATTTGCAGATGAAGTTATCAGTGAAATGGAAGATGAAAGTTCTGCTGAAGTTGATAATGTTGTTTCATTACCAACGAGTGAAAGAAAATCAACATCTGGACATGGTGCTGCAATGGACTTTTCCGCTGCTGGTACAATGGACTTCAGTCTTAATTTTAACATTGGAACAGAAGCCGCAACTTTAAAAGTTGATGGTGATAAAGGACTATGCGTTGAAATGGGTGGAGTTTTAATTGAAATCACTCAAGAAGCTGGATGTACAGTGACTATGGAGGGGGGAGTTAACTTTAATATTCCTTTGACCACTTCTAAAAATATCGCTACAAAGAAAGCTTCATAACTCAATAACGGTTTAATAAATGTCTATAAAAATATTAGGAGGGTTGGCCAAAGGTCAGACCCTTTTAGTTCCTAAGGGTGACTTGATTCGCCCAACTTCAGTAATGCTTCGAAGAAAAATTTTTGATGCTAGACAAGACATGTCTGGCCATAAATTTTATGACCTCTGTGCAGGTACTGGTGCTATGGCCCTTGAGGCCCTTTCTAGGGGAGCAGATTCTGCAACATTAGTAGAGCCTAACTCAAAAGTCTTTTCACTCACTAAAAAGAATGCTGAAAATATATCTAAATCTTCTGAGAGGCTAGGCCAGATTGAAGTTGTTAAGTCTAATGCTGAAAAGTGGCTTGAAAGATTTCTAGCAACATATCAAACATTAGATGATGAAGAAAAAGAGTCAATTGTTCTTTTTCTGGACCCTCCTTATTTGTTACACGATATTTACAATAAATGCTTAGATCTTATTTCAAAAGTAGATTTCATTGGAGAGCTTTGGATAGAGTCTGATGAGCAGAAAGGAATAAAAAAGAAAGTTCTCGATGAACTTTTTCCTGGTAGCAAGAGCTACTCGCAGGGAACTAGCTTTATTCTCATCGTTCGCTAGGCAATTTTGCAAACCTAAGTTAAAATACCCTAATAAGATTTAATTCAATGGAGCTCTTATGATAAAGAAAGCAGTTTATGCTGGTACATTTGATCCTTTTACAAATGGACACGATGATATTTTAAAAAGAGCATTAAATATTTTTGATGAAGTTACAGTATTGATTGCTGTTTCTCCAAGTAAGGTTCCTCTCTTTTCTGCTGCAGATAGGTTGAAGATGCTTGAAGAGCACTTTAGTGACGAAAGCAAAGTTAAGGTTGATTCTTGGAGTGGTTTACTTGTGGATTACGCTAAGAAGAATAAGATCGACACTATTATCCGTGGACTAAGGCCTACAGGTGATTTTGAAGTCGAGTTTCAAATGGCATCAATGAATAATAAGCTTTACCCAGAAATTGAAACTGTCTTTTTAATGACCGAAGGGCAGAATTACTATATTTCTTCTTCGCTAGTTAAGGAAGTTTATAGACACGATGGTGATGTAAGTGAATTTGTTCCAAAAGTAATAAATAATTGGCTATCTAAGGCTGAGGTATAAATGAAAATTAGTAAAAGAGTTAGTGGTATTTCTGAAAGTATAACTTTAAAACTTAATTCACTTGCAGTTAGCATGGAGAGTGAAGGAAAGAAGGTTTGGAACTTAACGGCGGGGCAACTCCCATTTAGACCAGCTGTAGAATTCACTGAAAGTTTAAGAAATGAACTAGTTTTTTTAAATAGTTTTCAATATTCACCTGTACCAGGTTTAAAAGATTTAAGAGAAAAAGTATTAACTTACTTTAATGAGTCTAGAAAGGTTGATGTAAATTCAACTCACGATGTAATTGTATCAAATGGGGGAAAGCACTCTCTATCAAATATTTTTGCTACAATTTTAGACCCTAAAGATGAAGTTATTGTTCTAGCTCCATTTTGGTTATCTTATCCAGAAATTATAACTCTCTATGAAGGGAAGCCAGTAATTGTTGGAGCAAGTATCTACGATGACTTTCAACCAAATATTGATGATATTAGAGCTGCAATTAATAAGAATACAAAAGCTATTATTTTAAATAGCCCAAATAATCCTTCCGGAGTTCACTATAGTGAAGAATGGATGAAATCTTTTGCAGCACTAATGCTTGAGTTTCCTGACTTAACTATAATTAGTGATGAAATATATTTTGAATTAAGTTATTTCGATCCAAAACCAACGTACTTTTACCAGTATGAAGAATCTCTTTTAGAGAGAACTATCATAGTTGATGGTGTATCTAAAAATATGGCGTTAACTGGTCTTAGAATTGGATTTTGTATTGGGCCAAAGAACGTTGTTTCTGCGATGTCTAGACTTCAAGGTCAGACTGCTTCCGGAGCAAATAGTCTAACTCAAAAAGCATTAGTTGGTTATAACTTCAACTTAATACCTACTTATTTAGATCCTATTAAGGCCCACTTAAGAGAGAATGCAAGAGTCGTTCAGGATAAGCTAAGGGAAAACCAGCTTTCTCAGTGTTGGTATCAGACAAAATCTGCATTTTACTTCTTAATTGATTTTTCAAATACTCCAATTATTGATCAATTCAGAAAGAGTCCAGAGGATCTAACAGACTACTCTTCTCAGATTTGTGAGAAGCTCCTGACTGAAGAGGGCGTGGCGATTGTTCCAGGTGAAGCTTTCGGAGCTCCTAATACTGCTAGGTTATCTCTGGTTAGCAATAAAGAACTCTTTTCTGAGGCCTTCGAAAAAATTATCAAATTTGTAAAACTCAACTAAAATTAGAGTTTTTTTCTCTCTACCGCCTATTGTCTTCTTTGGGGGATAATAGGTTAGGACAGGACTCACTTGTCCGAGAGGAATACTCATGTATAAGAATTTTTTAATAATTATTTTGACTCTACTTTTATCTTCATGTGGAAGTAAAGAGGACAAAGTTGATAATGCAATTCTTCGTGCAAATATAGCACTGACCAATGGGGATTGTGCTACTGCCATTTCAATTTTAGAGCTTCAAGGTGATCAACCAGACAATGTAACTTATACTAAGGTTTTAGCTTCAGCATATGCTTGTAAAGGCGGTTATAAAACAACTGTACTCTTCGGCACAGATATTCCCAAAGTAACTGATCCAGATATATTACTAAGTAACTTAAGTACGTTCTCAACGAGTACGATGGATTCTCTTGAGAGTACCTCTTATATTTATCTCCAACGAGCATTAGATAAACTCTTATATGCTGGTGGTATTAGTTTATCTACAAACCCAACTTCTGATGATCGTAGCGCATATTTTGGTACTAGTGGAATGGATATTAATACATTCGCTTTTTACCTATCGCTAGCCCAGCTTGGAAACTTTTCTTTTTACTTTGGTAATGCTTCCGTAACAACAGGAGTAAAAGGTGGTGGAGGAGTTACAAGTACTAATCTTTGCTACCTAGACTACAATGTAAATGTAAATGATTTCATAAGTACCATAAATGGACTTCCTGATTACGATACAGGGGCTTGTGATAATACTATAAATGCGGGACACCCTGAATTAGTAGATGCTGTAGATACTGTAAATATAGAAAATGCGTGTAGAGGAATTACTCTCTTTAATAACTTTGTAGATACTCTTGATGCTTTTATTGGAACTTTTACAGGGGATGATTTCTCTGAATTTGCAAATATTTCAACAGCTGTCGATGCTATTTCATTAATAATTCAAGCTGATAAACCAACATTTGATACTCGAATATTTGATACAACTTCGGAAGAGAGATGTGTGAACCTTTTCACAGGTAACGACGAAGATATTATGTATTTTTATGCTGCTATATTTGAAACACTTCATAGGTAAGAAATTGAAAAAAATAATTCTTTTCCTCATTCTTATAACTTCATTTCCTATTTACGGGCAAGAGGTTATTCACCTTGGACGTAGTTCTAAAGCATTACTTTTGGGTGATGCTTATACGGCCCGTGCTGATGATGAGTATACATTATTTTATAATCCTGCTGCTTTAGCTAGAAACTCTGGACTAGAAGTTTCTCCGCTTAATCCACAGATTGGTGTCACAAACGCACTTGATGAGATGGATAGATTTAATGATTTTCCAAGTAGTGATGCTGCGGCAATTACAGATAGAATCATAGGGTTTCCAGTATATCTTCAAGCAGGTGTCTTTCCTGGATTGAAGATGGCCTCATTTGGCTTTAATTTATTTGCTCAAACGAGAACTAGTTTATTACTTCAAAACTCAACACATCCTCAGTTAGATTTAGACTATAGGGTTGATAGAGGTTTTGTCGCTGGCTTTGCATTTAACTTAGGTGGAAGTAAAAGTTCAGGAATGAGAACTTCACTTGGGATATCTCTTAAGCATTCTCAAAGAGAAGGAGTTAGTGGAACTTTTGATCTCTTTGGGACAGAGCTACTTAATAAGATTCAAAGTGGTGTAGAAAGCGTTGACGATATTAGAAATGCTCTTGGCTGGTCTGAAGGAAAGGCCTGGGGAGTAGATATTGGTTTTGAGCAAGGGTGGAAATCAAATTTTAGTGAACTTACATGGGGAGCTAGTGTTCTAGATGTAGGTGATACTAGATTTAGAAAAACTTCTGGAACCGCAGATATACCTATTCAAGAAATGTTTGTTAATGCTGGAGTCAATTTCAAGCAAGACTTTGGGATTGTTGCATACTCACTCTCTGCTGATATTCATCCAATTAATTCATATCTTCCGTTTTCAAGGAAATTGCATCTTGGGCTAGAATTAGATCTACCATTTGTTTCTTTACTTGGAGGTATATCTGAAGGCTATATCAGTTATGGTTTTGAGGCGAGATTTTGGCCTATCAAAATTATTGCAGGGTTCTATAGCAGTGAATTAGGTGTTGAATTAAAGGAATTTGAAGGGAAAAGAGGTGTTTTTCAATTAAATCTCCTAGATATCGATATTGATATTTAATTTATTTTGCAACTTCCTTTCCTTTTATCTACAATTATAGAGAATGAAAATAATCAAGGATGATACTATTTCATTTTCTAATCATAAAAATCAATTTTTACATACACTATCTTATATACCTAAGAGGGCTTTAAGCACTCTTTGTGGAGGTTTCGTTTGAAGAAGACTTTTGTTCTAGATACCAATGTTATTCTATTTGATCCAACTGCGATTTTTCAATTTGGTGATAATAATGTCTTTATTCCACTAGTTGTAGTGGAGGAAGTAGACCGCTTTAAGAAAGATCAAAATGAGAATGGTAGAAATGCTAGACATTTTTCTCGTCTTGTAGATGATCTTCGAAAACAAGGGTCTCTAAGTAATGGAGTTGAACTTGAGCATGGTGGTCAACTATACATTACTATAGATAAGATAGTTAAAGGTAAGTACAACGACACTATTGATTTAAAAGTTAATGATAACTTAATCCTTTCTTCGGCATTAGCGTTAAAAGAAGAGGGCGAAGACGTTATCCTTATAACTAAAGATATTAACCTAAGACTTAAAGCTGATATCTTTGAAGTTGAAGCCGAGGACTACGGTAAGAAGAATATTTCATTAGATGAAATTTATCACGGTTTTAGAACTCTTGAAGTTGAAGGTAGTGAGTTGGCTGATTTTGAAAAGAATCGTCACTTACCATTTGAAGATGCTGAAGAGTTAGAAATTTATCCAAATGAATATTTAATCCTTCAAGAAAAAGGTAATGATAGAAAGAGATCTCTTGGGAGATATTCTTTAGCTAAAAAGGGGATCGTTCCTCTTATTCCAATGCGTGAAGGTATTTGGGGAATTTATCCTAAGAATATGGAACAACAATTTGCTCTTGATGCTCTACTAAATGATGATGTAAAGCTTGTGTCTCTTGTAGGTAAGGCCGGAACAGGTAAGACATTACTTGCAATTGCTGCTGGACTAGAGATGACTATCAATCAAGAAAAGTATTCAAGACTTTTAGTTTCAAGACCTGTACAGCCAATGGGGAAAGATTTAGGTTTCTTACCTGGTGATGTAAATGAAAAGCTTGCTCCTTGGATGCAGCCTATATTTGATAATATGGACTTTCTTTTCAATCAACATAAGGGTGGAAACTCTTCATATGATGACTTAATAGAACATGGTCTACTGCATGTAGAGCCTCTTACGTATATCAGAGGACGTTCAATTCCTGGTCAATACTTAATTGTGGATGAAGCGCAAAACCTTTCGCCACATGAAGTTAAAACAATTATTACACGTGCTGGAGAGGGGACAAAGATTATCCTTACAGGTGACCCTCAACAGATTGATAGTCCTTACTTAGATGAAATTAATAACGGACTTTCATACTGTGTGGAAAGATTAAAAGTAGAAGATATCGTTGCTCATACAACTTTAAAAGTTGGTGAGAGATCGGCACTTTCAGAGGTTGCTAGTAAACTTCTTTAATCTATGGCAGATGTAAAATTTAAAAGAAAACATTTAAGATCACCTTTAAAGACAATCGCTCTCTATCAGAGCGATTGTTATATATTTAAGGCTAAATGTTTAAATATTTCAGAGGGTGGAGTTCTGCTAGAGAATCTCCCTAGCGTACCTGAGATTAATGCAATTCCACTAATGCTATCACTCCCTCAATTTCCAGAATTCAATTCCATCACAACGGCAAGAATTAAAGAGGTTGAGGTAGATGAATTATCAGCAGAAATTATCAGAGTTAAGGCGAGAACTGTTCGTCAATTTGAAGGTATGAGTGAAGTTGATCAGGTCTTTGTTACTCGTATCGGTTGTGAATTTGTTGTTGCAAGTGATCATGCAAAGCAAGCGATAAAGAAATATGTGTCAACATTTGCTAAAAATACTATCTATTTATTAAATTTATTTGAATCTCATGGAAATGATGAATCTAGAATAAATGTGATTCGTCATGTTGCAGGTTTACTTGGTTATGATAGTAAATTGAAGCTTGCAGTTCTTCGTCAAAAAGTCTTACATGACTATCAATCCCTAGAGTCTTTGTAGATAACTTCGTCAATTTTTAAATAACTTATTTATATTAATTTTGTATTAATTTTGCGTTTAATTCACTTTCTTTCTTTAAATTTCATTTTACTAAGCTTAGACTTATTGAATTGAAAATTAATAAAACTTTTTTAAATTCTATAACAAGGAAGGACGAATGAAAAAAGTAATAGGTCTAGCAGCACTAGCTGTAATCTCAACTGCTGCTCAAGCAGAAATGGCAATGCCAAAAATCTACGGTAAATTAACAAAGAACTACATGCACGTAGATCAAGAATCAAGCTTCAACAGAAAATCTACTCCAGGTCTAGTTGACACTGACAACTCTGAATCAAGATTAGGAGCTAAGGGTCACTACGAGATTAATTCTTCACTAACTGCAAAGTACTCTTTAGAGCTTGGTTTAAACTCTGCTGCAAATAATGACGGAACAGGAACTTCAGGTCGTATCAGAATCAGACTTGCGAAAATCGATATGGTTTCTAAGTTTGGTACACTAACATTAGGTCAAGACTATACTGCAGATTCACTTTCAATGTTAAAGGTTGATACTTTTTCTGGAACAGTTGCTTCTGGTGTTGGTGCTGATTATGCTGCATATGTTGCAGGTACTCAGTCAGGAATTGGTTTCAAGTATAGATCAAGAAAAGATCAAGTTAAGTATGCAACTCCTGTTTTTGCTGGTGTTCAGTATACTGTTTCTGTAGATAAGAATGATAATAGATCAAATAATCCAGCTGCTACTTCTCCTGAAGTTTATGCTCCTACTTATACAACGCACTTACTATCTTTTGATAAGAAGATGGATGCTATGACTTTAAGGCTTCAATCGTCTTTAACTCACTGGGCTCAAGCTTCTACAGGTGATAATTCAAACCTTCACTTTGGTACAGTTCTTGGTTTTGGAAACTTAACTTTCAAAGCTGGTTGGTCTAAAGAAGAAAATGAATCAGTTAATTCTGTTTCTACTAATACTGATGAAACTACTAGAATGACTTTAGGTTTTACATACGGAATGGGTGATCATACAGCAAGACTTGCTTACTATGCTTCTGAAAAAGATGCAAAAACAAGTACTGCAACAACTACTACAGAAGATACTCAAATCTCTGCTGGTTATGAGTATGCTTTCCACAAAAATGTATCTATGAATACAATTGTATCTCTACTTGAGCATACTGATTCTTCTCATACCGCTACTAACATTAAAAACAACGAAGCAACTGTTGTTTCTGTTGGTGCTGTAGTTAAGTTCTAATTTGAAAATTTAAGATTTTTAAATATAAAGGCCACTCAAATGAGTGGCCTTTTTTATATCGAAATACAGGGGGGGGCGTATTTCTTTATTTGATAAGATTTTTTAGTTTGAGTATCTTGCCTTCTGCTGAATCGGTAATGAGTTTTAAATTTGCGCTCAGCCCGTCTGACTTCAGTCTATGAGTAAATTCCTTAAGAATAGTTTTTGATTTGAGTGCCACTTCTTCACTTATTGAGCCTGAGTTTAACTCTTTTCTTGCAGACTCTGCTTCATTCATTAGGTCATGAAAGCTTAATGCCTTTAAGTAGTTTAGGAGTGAGGCTTCCTCTCTCGATTCCTTGTTGGCTTCTTTCCAGTTCTTTAAAGATATAATATTTGAGTTGTTCGTAGTCATTCAATTCTCATATTTAAAGTTTTTGTTTCACAGTTTTTGTGAAACCTTTATGACAGATCAGATCTGTAAAAACAATGAGAACTCAGAGTGAGTATATAATTTACACATTTTTTGTGAAAACTCTTTAATTATAGTGTGTTAGACTGTTTTTCTTTCTTTTTCTTGTTTAGAAATACTAAAAGCCCTACAACTATTGCAATTGAGAAAATAACAATATTTCCCTTCTTAACGTACTCAATTACTGTCTCTCCAAAGTTGTAGTAGAGGAGGAAGAAAGATACACACGAGACTGTACAGGCTATAAAGTCGCTAATTGCAAACTTCCAAGCATTCATTTTTCCAAGTCCAGCAGTTAAGAAAAGAGCATTTCTTACGCCAAAAGGAATAAAGCGGCCTACTAGGAGAGTTGCTATTCCATACTTGTTATAGAAGTTGTTAACTTGTTCAATCTTTTCTGGTGATGCCATGGAGGCGAAGAATTTTAATTTAAATATTTTACTTCCTAGATAGCGACCCATAAATGCATAGCAAATGAGATCACTTAAATATGCTCCAAGAAATACAGCGAAGAAGAGTTGGTAAGTATACTCGGGGTTCTTTACTGCAAGTAGAGCAGAGATAAAGAGCATGGCATCTTCAGAGACTGGAATATTAAACCCTGCTAATAAAAGTAGCCCTAAAATTAAGTAAGGGGCTATCGCAACATTCATTTGAATATACTCAAGTATCATTTCCATTTTGTTTTATCTCTCTATCTAAAAAGAAGGGCCGCAGTAATAGCGGCCCTATATAAACTTCTAAAAATGTATCAGAAAATTACAATTTATTGAAGTACTCTTGAGACCCTGTAGGATCTGGCTTCATTGTATCTGCACCTTTGTTCCAACCAGCAGGACAAACTTCTCCGTGCTGAGCTGTATATTGGTAACCTTCAACAAGACGAGCAACTTCTTCAACGTTTCTACCAACAGATAGGTTGTTGATTGAACATTGTTGTACGATGTTGTTATCATCAATAATGAATGTTCCACGGAATGCAACAGCATCGTCCATTAGAACACCATAGCTTCTAGCTACTTCTTTTGTTAAGTCTGAAAGTAGTGGGTAAGCGATTTCACCTAATCCACCTTTGTTTCTTGGTTGTTGAGTCCAAGCAAGGTGAGAGAATTCAGAATCAACTGAACAACCAATAACTTCACAGTTCATATCTTTGAACATTTGAATTTTATCAGAGAATGCAGTGATTTCTGTTGGGCAAACAAATGTAAAATCTAATGGGTAAAAGAATAGTACTTTCCACTTACCTTTGAAGTCTGAAAGTGCAATTTCTTTGATCTCACCGTTTAGTACAGCTTGACCTTTAAATTCTGGTGCTTCTTTACCAACTAAAGTTGTTGGATATACAGTTTCTGTAGTCATGTAAGTCTCCTTAATACAGGTTTATTAAAATATTTTGATAAGACTCTAAAGCCAATTTTAGGCAATTACAAGACCTGGCAGGTTAAATCTAGCAAGTGGTGCAGCGTGTATTAGTTGTCTGTACAGTTATAAAAGGCGAATAGGGGCTTTGTTTAACTAAACTATTGGAATAACTCAAGAAGTTAAAGATTTTCTGTTGTGACATTAATAACAAAAGATTAGTCTTTTGATTAAAGTATTTTTTGAAATGGTACGACAAGTACTAAAGAATACGATCATTTACTTAACAAAACAGAGGGTAGAAAACCATGAGTAATCCCAAAATGCACATTCCAAATCCAATTGTTATTGAACAAACGGCGCGTGGGGAAAGACAATACGATATTTATTCAAGACTTTTATTAGATAGAATTGTTTTTCTTGGTACACAAGTGAATGATACGGTAGCTAATTTAATTATGGCGCAAATGCTATTTTTAGAGACTGATGATCCTGATGCACCGATTCATTTCTATATAAATAGTCCGGGTGGATCTGTTTATGCGGGACTTGGTATCTACGATGTAATGCAATATATTTCTTGTCCAGTTCATACATACTGTGTTGGTCTTGCAGCATCAATGGGATCGCTTCTACTTACTGCTGGAGCTGAGGGACATAGATATTCAATGCCACACTCTAGAATTATGATTCACCAACCACTTGGTGGGGCACAAGGTCAGTGTTCTGATATTCAAATTCAGGCAAAAGAAATTCAAGAATTAAAAGACCAGTTAAATGGTATTTATATTAACCATTCTGCTAAAGAAATGGATATGGCCAAAATCGTTGCTGCTACAGATAGAGATAATTACCTATCTCCCGGTGATGCAATTGAGCTTGGTATAATTGATCACATAATTGAAAAAAAGAAATAGATAAAGGACCGTTGTTATGACTAAAAAAAGTGGTAGCTACAACAGTACATTAGAATGTAACTTTTGTGGAAAATCTCAAAAAGAAGTTAAAAAGCTAATCGCAGGTCCTGGTACCTATATTTGTGATGAGTGTATTGAACTTTGTAATGATATTATTTATGAAGACTCAGTAAAGTCTACAAGTAAGGCATCATTAGATAATGTTCCTAAGCCACACGAGATTAAGCTTCATCTTGATAACTATGTTATTGGTCAAGATAGAGCTAAGAAAATTATCTCTGTAGCGGTACATAATCACTACAAAAGAGTTTCACATGGTAATGCAACTAAAGGTCGTAAAGATGAAGTTGAATTATCAAAGTCGAATATTCTCTTAGCTGGTCCAACTGGTTCAGGTAAGACGCTAATCGCTCAGTCTCTTGCAAAGTACTTAAATGTTCCTTTTGCAATTTGTGATGCTACATCATTAACTGAAGCTGGTTATGTAGGTGAAGATGTTGAGAATATTATTTTAAATCTTCTTCAATCATGTGATTACGATGTTGAGAGAGCTCAGCGTGGAATTGTCTACATTGATGAGATTGATAAAATTGCAAGAAAGAGTGAGAATCCTTCTATAACTAGAGACGTTTCAGGAGAGGGTGTTCAGCAAGCGCTTCTAAAACTTGTTGAAGGTACTGTTGCTTCAGTTCCTCCAAAAGGTGGTAGAAAGCATCCACAACAAGAGTTTATTCAAGTTGATACAAAGAATATCCTCTTTATCGTTGCTGGTGCATTTGTAGGACTAGATAAAATTATCGAGAAAAGACTTACAAAACGCCCAATGGGACTTGTTACTAAAGAAGAGAAAGCTCAACAATCAGTTGTTGAAAAGCTTGGTGGTATCGAGGCAGAAGATTTATCTAAATTTGGACTTATTCCAGAATTTATTGGTCGTCTTCCTGTAAACGCACTTCTTCAAGAACTAGATGAAGAAGCTCTTGTTCAAATTTTAACTGAACCTAAGAATGCAATTACAAAACAATACCAAAGACTTTTTGAGTATGATGGAATTGAAATTGAATTCGAAGAAGATGCTCTAAGAGAAGTTGCAGCTACTGCACTTAGAAAGAAGACTGGGGCCAGAGGCCTTAGAGCAATTCTTGAGCAGACAATGTTAGATGTAATGTACGAAGTACCTTCGAATGATAAAATTTGTAAAATTATTGTTACAAAAGCATCGATTGAAGGAACTGAATCTCCTAAAACTGTAGAGGGGGAAAGAACTCCTCGAGGTGGAGCAGGTGGAACTCTTAAAGCTAAGAGTGACATTGAATCAGCGTCTTAGGAAATCTAACTAAAGTTTATATTAATTTTAAGTCTAAACCCCAGTTCTTACTGGGGTTTTTCTTTTATATTTTAATTATATCTAAACATTTTCCGATCAGTATATGAATTATGAATTATTTATATGAGGTATGAAAATGCGAAAGGTCCAGCTAAAGACAAAACTATTATTTATTTCAGGAGGAATGGTTTTTCTGTTTGGACTGATAGTTCTTTTTCAATTTGAGCAAGGCTTAAAAAAACAACAAACAAGTATCACTGATGGATTTTCACTTTATTCGGATTCTCTATCAAATTCTATCTCTCAAGTTTTCTATTCTCAATATAATAATGTTCAAGCATTTGGTAAAAATGGAGCATTGAAGAATTATGAAGATAAAGAAACAATGAAGTTTGTTCTGAATGAAATAATTACTTTATATCCTATGAATGACATTCTTATTGTTACAGATATGAAAGGAAATTTCGTCGGTAGTTCGACTATAACTGCAGATGGAAAAAATGTTCAAGTCGACACGTTCAAAGGAAAAAACTTTTCAAATGAGAAATGGTTTAAAGACACTGTAGAGGGAAAACTCACTCAGAATTTTAAGAAGAAAATTTTTGGTTCAAGATTAGGACAACCTAAAGTAGATGAGATGATCTCTAAAGCTTATGGAAGTAAACGTTATGGTACTCATTTTACGACTCTTCTAGAAGATGATTATGGAGATCCGCTTGGAGTTCTAACTGCATTTACAAATTTTAAATGGGTTGAGGCAGAGTTAGATTCGTTATATCAATCTTTAAAATCATCAGGTAAAGATGATGCTTCTATTTATGTTTTGAATAATAGTGGGAACCTTTTAGCGTACCTTGGTAAAAATGAAAAAGGGAATTATGTCGTTCAAAGAGACCTAGATAAAAATATATTCAGCTCTAATAATGAAGTCACTGGAAAATTAAAAAAAGGGGAGAAAGGAAGTTTAGTAGCTAAAACTTTCTTCAATGATAGTGAGTCTTTATACGCATTCCAAAAAATTGAGAATGAGAAATTTATAAACTCAATCGGATGGTCAGTAATCATTGGTATGAATCCAAAGGTCGCATTTGAAGATATAAGATTATTGAGAGATTTATTCTATTGGACATTTGGGATCATGCTTGCCATTTGTTTATTCGTATCTTTTTTGATTTCTAATAATTTATACAAGAAATTAACTGAAGTTATTTCAGGTCTAAAAGAAAGTTTTGGAAGAACTGTTGGATTGGTTGATGAACTTCAGGGTATGTCTAGCAAAGTTTCAGACATGTCGACTCATCAAGCATCAGCAATACAGGAAACAGCATCAACATTAGATGAAGTCTCTCAGATGGTTAAAATGAGTGCGCAAAATGCTGAAAAATCTGTGGACGTTGCTAAAAGCTCTGAAAATAATGCGAATGAAGGAAAGAAAATTGTTTCTTTAGTATTAGACTCAATGAATGAAATAAAAGAAAGTAATGAAGAAATATTACAGCAAACAACTGACTCTAATAATAAATTTAATGATATTGTAAAAGTAATAAATGAAATCTCAGAGAAAACAAATGTAATTAACGATATAGTGTTTCAGACTAAGCTACTCTCTTTCAACGCTTCAGTTGAAGCAGCTAGGGCTGGGGAGCATGGTAAAGGTTTCGCAGTTGTTGCTGAAGAAGTTGGGAACCTCGCTCAAATGAGTGGGAAAGCTGCAGACGAAATTAGTGGTATTTTGACTGAAAGTATTTCAACTGTAGAAAAAATTGTAAGTGAGTCTCAATCAGGCATTGAGAAAATAATGATCAAATCAAAAAGTAAAATTGAGGAAGGTATTGAGGTCTCTGGACAGTGTGATACAGCTTTAAATAACATCGTTGATGATGTTAAGAGGGTTGCCGCGATGGCTGAGGAGATCTCCACAGCAACAAGAGAGCAGGAACAAGGTGTTTCTCAAATTGCTGAGGCTATGAATCAGTTACAAGAGTCTACTCATAAAAACTCTCAAATTGCAGATAACACACTTTCCTGCTCAAATCAGCTGAACGAAGAATCTAATTTTCTAAATGGTGTAGTTCAAAGTTTAGAAAGTGAAGTCATTGGTGGGAAAAGGGTTACTCTTTCGAAAGTCAGTAAAAAAAATGAAGATAAAAAAATTCTAAAATTTGATAAGAAGCAAAAGTCTAAAAAGGATTTGATTCAACGGCCACAAGCTGTTCCAGAAACAAAGGAAAATGTAAAAAACAACGAAAAGTTTAGGTCTAAAGAGCCAAAAGTCGTTGGTTCAGACATTCCTGATAATAATGACCCACGTTTTGAGGATATTTAATCTTAAGAAAATATAAATTTATCATAATATTAAGTGGATCAATTAGATCCACTTTTTAGTTCTCAAGCTTCGAAAGTACCATTATCAATGATTTTTTTGATTTCCCGAGCAGAATACTAGGCTATAGCCCGAATAATTCAAACTAAAACTCATCTATATTTATAGTAAATACTCTAATACAATTCTTAACAATTCAATTTATTTAAACGAGGGAGTGTTTATGTCAAAAATGTTGCTCTCTTTTGTTGCTGTTTTTGCGCTAATTTTTTCATTTGGTGTATATGCAGGAGCAAAGGATGATTTTATCAATGCCGTTAAAACTCAGTGTGGAAAGAGCGATGCAGATGCAGCAGCATTAGCAACACCTGGAAGAGCTGGAAATGTTATTAAATTAAAAACTTGTTCATCAGCAACTATTACAGTTGGTGATTGTACTCTTCAATGTAAGGATGCTTCATCAACAATTGGTGGGTAGTAGGAGATAATATATGTTAAAGAAACTATTAGTATTAAGTGCTATCGCAGCTTCTACTGTTGGAGTTACTCAAGCACAAAGTTTAGAGGAAAGAGTAGAAGCTCTTGAGTATGCTGGTTATGAAAACTGGTGGTCATTTTCTGGTAGCCTAGAGTACCGTTATGATACTGTAGAAACAACTCACAATAAAGCTTATACAACAAATACATTTAATGGAACTTCTGTTGCTAGAACTGCAGGAGAAAAGAATAGTGCAAAACATCACCGTGTTTTTACTGAACTTGATATGGCCGCAACTCCATCTAAAAAGTTATCTTTCTATGGTCGACTGGCAATGACAAAGTATATGAACACTCTAAATAAAGGTGGAGGTTCATACATAGGTGATGGTGCTTTCAATGAACTAGGTGAAGGTCAAGGGGCTGACAATTCAAAAGTATTTTTTGAAAGAGCTTTTGTTAATTACAGTTTTACTGAAAATCTAACATTCACAGTAGGTAGACTTCCAACGATTGATGGTGCTCCAAAGCATTTCCAGGAAGGACGTCCAATGATGGGACAGTATCCACTTCTAGTGTTTGGAGGTGTATTTGATGGTATGGCCCTTACTTATGCAAATTCACATAATGGTCATGCATTTAAGTTTAGAGGAATTTATACACCTTTCAATCAAAGAGATATTGGTGTGACTCATAAGCCTATGAGTAATACTGCAGGTCAAGACATAAAAGAGAATGTTGACGCGTATTCATTAATGGCCGAGTATGAAAAAACAAATATGTCATGGGCAAGAAGAATTCATTTAATTTACCAATACCTTCACTTTGGTGGACTAGATGCGTTTACAAACCCTAATGCTTCAACTGCACAAGCATCCTCTACAACTAACTTTAATGTTACTAGACATGTTTTAAACTTAGAGATGAATGGAATTGCAAATACAGGACTTTCTTTAGGTTTTTCTTACTTAATGGGTAATATAAAAGGAACTGGAGATTTTCAAACTTTAGGAACTTGGTATGGAACATCTAATACTGATTTAGATGGAGATGCTTGGATTGCTAATTTAAATTATGAAATGCCATTTCAAGTATTAAGAAAAGCAATTCTTGGATTTGAATATATTAATTCTGATGATGATGTTTTTCTTTATGACACTACGGCAAAGAATAAAGTAGGTCTTTATACAGGAAGAGGCGGAAAGTCGATGCATGTATTTTGGATGCAACCAATTGATCAAAACTTTAAATTTAGAGTTGGTTATCAAAAGTCTGAGAATAAAAAGACTAATTTCTTAGGTGGGTATGTTGGAACGCCAATTGTTATTGATGATGAAGCAACAGCATTTTATTCAAGCTTACAATTTAATTTTTAATTGATTCTTAAACCAAATCAATTACTTGAAGTTAGGGCCACTCTTCGGAGTGGCCTTTTTTAATTACTCAGTGTCTAGATGATCCTAGTCGTTTTAATATATCTAACATTTAGTCACTTCTTGAAAAAACTGTTTATTTTTTTTTCAAATAACATTTTCTAACATTTTATTTGTACTACTAATTTTCAATGGTTTAGAGCCGAAAAAGCTCCTAGAGATGCAATATTACTAGGTATAAAATTTTTTTAGAGGAAAAGGATGCCTTCACTTTTTTTTTGACCCAGATTTGATTTTACGAGACAATTTATACAAGACATATTTTAAGAGACATGATGTCACAGATATGTTGTTCCCAACCAATACCAGTAGTGCAGGAGGTACTATGTCAGACAACAAGTCTGTTGACTCAAAAAGATTTCCTCTTCTTCCGCTTAGAGATGTTATCATTTTTCCACATATGGTGGTGCCACTCTTCGTAGGTAGAGAAAAATCTATTGCAGCATTAGAAGAGGCTGCAAAAAATAACAACGAACTATTCCTTGTAACTCAAAAAGATGCAAATGTTCTAAACCCAGAAAGATCTGATGTTTATGATGTAGGAACTGTTGTTAACATTATTCAAATGCTTAGATTACCTGATAATACTGTAAAGGTATTAATCGAAGGTAAGTACAGAGCAAATATTAATGATTTTGTTGCAAAGCCTGAAGGGTACTGGGCAGAAGTTACTAAGTCGCAATCTGAGGTTGTAGACGTAGTAAATCTAGAAGCAACAATGAGAAGTATCAAAAGTACTTTTGAGCAGTATGTGAAACTTAATAAGAGAATTCCACCTGAACTTCTTATGAGTATTTCTTCAATTACTGATCCTTCAAGACTTGCAGATATTATCGTAGCTCACTTGAGCATGAAAATTCCTGAGAAACAAGAGATCCTTGAAGCAGTTAATGTTGAAGATAGACTTCATTTACTATTAGAAAAAATGCAAGGTGAGATTGAAGTTATTAACGTAGAGAGAAGAATTAAAACTCGCGTTAAGCAGCAGATGGAAAAGTCTCAGAAAGAATATTATTTGAATGAGCAAATGAATGCTATTCAAAAAGAGCTTGGGCAAAAAGATGACGGTAAGTCTGACATCTCTGAGATGGAAGAGAAGCTTGCTAAAAAGAAAATGCCTGAAGAAGCACGTGAAAAAACTATAAAAGAAATTAAAAAGCTTAAGTCAATGTCTCCAATGTCTGCAGAAGCTGCAGTTGTTAGAAACTATATTGACTGGATGACTAATCTTCCATGGGATGAATACACTACTGACGATAATAACGTTAGTAAGGCATGGGAAATTTTAGATAGCCATCACTATGGAATGAAAGATGTTAAAGAAAGAATTGTAGAATATCTTTCGGTAAGATCTCTTGTAAAAGAAGAAGGGAAGGGAACTATCCTTTGTCTTGCAGGGCCTCCAGGTGTAGGTAAGACGTCAATTGCAAAATCTCTTGCAGAATCACTTGATAGAAAATTTGTAAGAATTTCTCTTGGTGGTGTAAGAGATGAGTCTGAGATTAGAGGACATAGAAGAACTTATGTTGGAGCTATGCCAGGTAAGATTATTTCTGCTCTTAAGAAAGCAGGCACAAGTAATCCAGTAATTCTTTTAGATGAAATTGATAAGATGAGTTCTGATATGAGAGGAGATCCTGCAGCAGCAATGCTAGAGGTTCTTGATCCAGAACAAAATAAAAACTTTGCAGACCACTACATTGAGTGTGAGTACGATCTATCTCAAGTTATGTTTGTAATGACAGCAAATGATTTAGGTAAAATTCCTGGTCCACTTAGAGATAGAATGGAGATCATCAGTGTTTCTGGTTACACTCCACAGGAAAAACTACAAATTGGTAAGAGATACTTACTAGACAAAGCTATCAAGAGCAATGGACTTACTAAATATGAAGTTGCAATGAATGATAACTCTGTACTTGAAGTTGTTAGAGGTTATACGAAAGAAGCCGGTGTAAGAGAGTTCCAAAGACTTTTAAATACTGTTTGCCGTAAAATCGCTACAGAAGTTGTTGCAAAAGATCATGCTGAAGGTAAAAAGTTTAATGTTACTGCTAAGCAGTTAACTAAATACTTAGGGCCAAAGAGATTTGATAGAACAGCAATTGAAGAAGAGCCTCAAGTTGGTTTAGTTAATGGACTTGCTTGGACTTCGGTAGGGGGAGAACTACTACATATTGAAGTAGTAACTGTTCCTGGAAAAGGTCAAGTTAAAGTAACTGGTAAGCTTGGTGAAGTAATGCAAGAGTCTGCTTCAGCAGCACTTAGTTATGTTAGATCTATAAGTGCTCAGCTAGGAATTGATGCTAGCTGGTATGATAAGAATGATATCCATGTTCATGTTCCAGAGGGGGCAACTCCAAAAGATGGTCCAAGTGCAGGTATCACAATGGTTACAGCATTAACTTCTGCAATTACAGGAATTCCTGTTAAGCAAAATGTTGCTATGACTGGTGAAGTTACAATTAGAGGTAGAGTACTTCCAATTGGTGGACTTAAAGAAAAGTTACTTGCTGCGAAGCAATCAGGAATTGAAACAGTTATCATTCCAATAAAGAATGAGAAAGATCTTCCAGATATTCCAGCAGAGGTAAAGAGTGGATTAACAATTATTCCATGTTACCAAGTTGATAATGTATTAAAGAATGCTCTTGAATTACAAAATCCAGAGCAATTTATGCAACATGTTTCTCCTCAGTTAAAAGTTGTTGATACTGAAGCTGCAGGATTAGAAGTTGCTAATTAAAAAGTTTTAATCAGCTTAAAAAGTGGTATTTTTTTGCTTGATGGTATTGGGGTGAAAAGGGAGACTTAGTCTCCCTTTTCTTTTTCTTAGACAAATTAATCTAATTAAATCTTCACATGACATTTTTTAATAAAGGCCTTAATCTAACTTTTTATAAGAGAGGTTTTTATGAAGTTTTTACATTCAATGATTAGAGTATTAGATCTAGAGAAGTCACTAGATTTCTATGTAAATAAATTAGGCTTAAAAGAAATTAGACGTACTGATTATCCAGAAGGAAAGTTTACATTAGTATATCTTGCGACTGAAGAAGGAGAAGCTGAAGTAGAGCTAACTCATAATTGGGGTGAGACTGAGAGCTACTCTGATGGACGAAACTTTGGCCACCTAGCATTTCGCGTTGATAATATAAATGAAAAATGCTTAGAACTTATGAATGCTGGAGTCACTATTCTTAGACCTCCAAGAGACGGCTATATGGCGTTTATCAAGTGCCCAGATGGTATCTCAATAGAGTTACTACAGGCTGATAAAGCTCTAGAGCCTGTTGAACCATTTAAATCTATGGAGAATACTGGAAGCTGGTAAAATCTTTTTAAAATTTCTTGAAAAAAGAAATTGACAAAAATGTACCGGATATATATTCTAGCTCACGAATCAAGTCAAACAGATCTGGGGGTATAGCTCAGTGGGAGAGCGCTGCCCTTACAAGGCAGATGTCGCAAGTTCAATCCTTGCTACCCCCACCAGATTTTTTTATATAAAAGCCCTTCCTAGTGAAGGGCTTTTTTGTTTTTAGGCTCCATTTTTATTTTCCTTTAAATTCATAATACTTAAGTGCTTAATATTAGGTTAGCCTTAATTTTATCTTAATGTTCGTAATTCATTTAAACTTACAGTTTAAAATGACGAAGAGAGGTTGAACTAGAACATTGATGTTCAAAAATTATGGATTAGAAATGGATGATTTTGAAAGAGAATTAAAAGAAGACTTTTTAGATGAGTCGCTTCAGTTACTTGAAGATACAGAGCAATCTTTTCTGGCGCTAGAGAATGATAAGGAAAGCTCAGAAATTCTAGATCAAATTTTCAGGTTAGCCCATAATTTGAAAGGTACATCAAGGGCCGTAGGCTTTGGCAATGTTGCTGAGTTTACTCATGAGATGGAAAACCTAATATTAAAATTAAAAACTGGTGACTTAGAAGTTACTGATAATATGGTTTCTCTACTTTTAGAGTGTAACGATCATATTACAAATATGATTCATGGTTTGAAAGATAACATGGATGCAGAATTTGATAGTAGAGAAATTGTTGAAAATATTCTTAGTGCCTTAAATGGTGAAGTGGCGACTACATCAAGCCCTGATGAGAGTGCTGATGCATTAGTTGACGAGTCATTGCAATGTGATGAAAGTGATGACTTAGATGATATTTTAGATGAGGGAGTTTCTGAACCTGAGATCTCTCCGGCAGCACTTGAAGCATTGAAAGAGCTAGGCGATGTTGATGACTCACTCTTTGAAGGAATGGGTGATAATAATAGTGAGAAGGCAGATGAGCCAGAAATCTCACTAGCGGCGCTAGAGGCCCTAAGAGAGCTTGGTAACTGTGATGAAGATGTCATGGCAGAGCTTAGTGGTAAAAAAGCGACAGAGGAAGAACCTGAGATTTCTCCTGCAGCTTTAGAGGCTTTGAGAGAGTTAGGTACATGTGACTCAGATATTATTGCTGATCTTGAAAAAAGTTCAAACGAAAAAGAAGGTTTAAAATTCAATAACGCTATTGATGACTCAGTATCTGTGACACCAATTGAAAAGGTTACTACAACTCCTGCTGCTGCTGCACCAGTTGTTGCAAAGAAGGCAGCGCCTGCCAAAAAAATAACAGAAGACGAAAGTATAAGAGTCTCTCTTTCAAGAGTTGAGAAACTTAATAATGTTGTTGGTGAACTTGTTATCCTACAAACAGTTCTTGATCAGGGTCGTTTTACAGCATCTCATGATCAATTGATGAATAAATCAATTTCTCAGTTAGGAAAACTATCTAAAGAAATTCAAGAAATATCAATGTCTCTAAGAATGGTCCCTGTTAAGTCAACACTTCAGAAGATGAATAGAATTGTTAGAGATACCTCTAAAACGTTAAATAAGAAGGTTAAGCTTACTCTTAGTGGTGAAGAAACAGAGATTGATAAAACAGTACTAGAGCATCTAGCTGATCCTTTAGTACATATTGTTAGAAATGCTGTTGACCACGGTCTAGAAAGTACAGAAGATCGAATAGCTGCAGGTAAGTCTGAAGCTGGTAATGTAACGATAGGTGCATTTCATGAGGGTAATAACCTTGTCATAGAAATAACTGATGATGGTAAAGGCATACCTGCAAGTATAATTAGAAGAAAAGCGATTGAGAAAGGACTTATTAGAGAGAATCAACAAGTCTCTGATGAGGATATTATTCAATATATTTTCCACCCAGGTTTTTCTACTAAAGAACAGGTGACTGAAGTTTCCGGTCGTGGCGTGGGAATGGATGTAGTAAAAACTAATATTGAAAAACTATCAGGTGAAGTAAGAGTTAAAACTGAGATGGGTAAAGGGAGTGTATTTAAAGTTGTACTTCCTCTCACTATGGCAATTATAGAGGGAATGGTTATTCGTGTTGGTAATGATAAATTTATAATTCCACTGTCTCAAGTACATGAGTCACTAAAGCCAACAAATGAAATGGTTAATAGAGTTACTGGATGGGGAGAGTGTTTAAATTTAAGAGGACAAGTTCTTCCTCTCTTTAACATTGGGAGTACTCTAGCTGTAAAAATGGATGAGGGGCAGTCTGTTGATAAAATAGCTATCATCATCCAAGCATCAGAACATCCTTTTGCTGTTCTTGTAGATGATATTTTACACCAGCAACAAGTTGTTATTAAAAATCTAGGTAATGAAATTAAAAATAGTAAAGGGTTTATGGGAAGTTCTATCTTAGGAGATGGTAAGCCATCATTTATCTTAGACTTAAATGAACTCTATAGTAGTAAAATGAAAAAGAATTCTAGTATAAAAGAAGATCTTATAGGAAGGGTAGCGTAATGAATGATGAAAGAATAAATCAAAGCCTATCAATTGTTGATGAAGAAAACTCTGAACTTCAGAGGTTTCTTGAATTCAGCCTTGGTGAAGAAGAGTATGCGATACCACTTCTATCAGTTAGAGAAGTTATCTCTGTTCCAGAAACAACACCTATTCCAAAGGCTCCAAGTCATTTTCTTGGAATCATGAACCTTAGAGGGCAAGTTATTTCTGTTGTTGATATGAGAACAAAACTTAAAATCAAGCCAAGAGAAAATAATGCTGAAGAGAGCGTTATTATTGTAGATCTTGACGGAATGAATTTAGGAATTGTTGTAGACTCTATCAATAAGGTTCTTGCCTTCACATTAAAAGAAATTAATGAAGTTCCAGAAATTGAGACTCAGGTAAATGCTGAATATATCTATGGGGTTTATAGGAAAGAGAAGTCTCTTACTGTTCTTTTAAATGTTGCAAAGGTTTTAGATATTAAAGATGTAAATGCATTAGCTAAAAAAGCTGCATAGATATTAGATAAAATTCAATTAGTTAAAGGCCATCTTCAGAGATGGCTTTTTTTATACCTTAAGAAAACTTTAATTTCTCATAGTTTGATTGTTTCCCATACATTTTCATTAATAATAACCGAAATAGTTAATATAAAAGGAGAAATTATGAATATAAAAAAATTGCTCATTGCGAGTGTCTTAGGTGTGTCTTGTTTAAATATTAGTGCTGCTGATTGTACTAAAGATCAGGCGAAAGAGTCTGTGGAAAAAATGTGTGCACTGATTGCTTCAAAAGGTAAGGCTGCAATTCCTGAAGTCGCAAAATATCGTTTCTGTGGATCTAATTATGTTTGGGTTCAAGATAAAGATGTGAACATGGTTCTTCATCCTATTAAGAGAAGACTTAATGGTAAATCATTAAAAGCAAATAAAGATGAAAATGGAAAAGTTCTCTTCGTAGAGTTTGATAAGGCCGCAAATGCAAATCCTGATGGTGGATGGGTTGACTATGTTTGGGCAAAGCCTGGTGCTGAGAAAGCTACTCCAAAAGTTTCATATATTAAAAAATGTGGTGGAGATACTGGCTGGATTGCCGGTGCAGGTGTTTGGAAATAATATTTGAAGGTAACCTTAGTAGGGAATGTGGACAGTGAATAAAACTAAAAATAAGAAGCAAGCTAGCTTTCAATTTAAACTACTCTTGACAATAGTTGTTGTTGCTTTTGTTTGTATTTCAATTGTATCCAGCGTTTCCTACTTTAAGTCAAAAGATGCCTTGCAGGCACAATCAATAAATCAATTTTCAAGTATGGGGGAGATGATAAAGAATCGTCTCTCTGTATTTCAAAAACAAACAATGATCTTCTCTGAGCGCTTAGGTAAGAATAGATTAATTGAAGGTCTATTTCTAGCATATGAGAGTGCCTTTTATGGAGCTAGTTTATTTCCAGGGGAAGATCAAAACATAAATACTACTCAATATGAAGAGGTTCATAAACTTTATGGAACTCGAGCAGTTCAGCTTGCTAAGGATTACTCTCTTGAAAATATTCTTTTAGTATCTTTAGATGCACAAGTAATAATGTCCGGAAAAGATGATCTAAAAGGAGATTTCCTTGGTCGAAATTTAGTTTCTGGAGCCTATAAAGATTCGACTCTTACAAAATGTTTTCAAGCTGCACTTAATGATGAAAAAGCGGGATTACATTTTAGTAAATACGAATACAATCCTGTTACTAATTCTGTCCAATCTTTCTACTGTATAAGACAATTAGCAGAGTTTGATCACTTATCTGAAGGTATAAAGAAAGGTGATGATATGGGAGTTGTGATATCTCAGATTAATATTAATGAGATGAACTCTATTGTATCAAGCCGTGTTGGAATGGGAGAAACAGGCCAAGTTTATCTAGTTGGCTTTGACCATCTATTACGAACAGATTTCTTTGTTAACAAAGAAAAATTTAACACTATAAATTCATTTAAAAATAATACTAAAGTAAACTCTAAATCAATTGATGCTGCAATAGCTAATAAATCTGGAACAGACTTCATTGTTGACCCTAATGGTAAAAAAGTTCTAAGTTATTATTCAAGTATTAATATGTTTGGAAATACATGGGGACTTATCGCTGAAATACAAGAAGAAGAAATGTTCGCTCCTGTAAAATCAATGATGATCTTTGTGTTAATCCTATCTGGAATTGCTTTAGTCATAATTATAATTATTGGAGCATATGTCACTAAGAAGCTTGTTAAGCCTATCGTTGATGCTAATAAGGTTCTTGGAAGTGTTGCTACGGAAGTATCAAGCAATGCTGATAAAATGAAATCAAATTCTGTTGACTTAAGTGATGGGTCTACAAAAATTGCCTCTGCTATACAGGAAACAGTCTCTACTCTAGATGAGCTCTCTTCAATGGTTAGTCGAAATTTAGAAAATGTACAGATGTCGAGTAAGAAGTCTCAAGAATCTAAAGAGGTAGCTGAAAGCGGTAAAACATCAGTTGTCGATATGATTAGTGCAATGACTGAAATAAATAAATCTAACTCAGATATAGTTGAAGAAATGGATAATATCAGTCAAAAGATGAATGAAATTATCACTGTTATAAATGAAATTGGAAATAAGACAGATATAATAAATGATATTGTATTTCAGACGAAGCTTCTTTCATTTAACGCATCTGTCGAAGCCGCAAGAGCAGGCGAACACGGAAAGGGTTTTGCTGTTGTCGCCGAAGAGATAGGATCATTGGCTACAGCTAGTGGGAGTGCTGCTACTGAAATTAGTGAAATGCTTGACGAGAGTGTTAAGAAAGTTGAGCTGATTGTAGCAGACTCAAAATCTAAGATTGTATCACTTTCAAGTATTGGAAAAGAAAAGGTAGATCTAGGCTCTAGAACTGCTAATGAATGTGAAAAAGCTTTAGATCAAATTTTAGTCAATGTTCTCGAGGTTAATGATAAAGTTTCTGAAATCACTAATGCTTCAAATGAACAGGCAATAGGAATTACTGAAGTATCCAAGGCCATGAGTCAGCTTGATGAGATGACCCACCAAACATCTCTTATATCTACAGAAGCTTTAGAGTCTTCTGAGGGACTCAATAATCAAGCAGGAAAGCTTTCAAGTGTAGCTGGTAGTTTAAGCAAATTAGTATCTGGACAGGCATCTAATGACAATGAAGAGCCTAATAATCAGCCACTTGCTGTTCCTAAATCAGTAAAGAAAGAAGTTGATAAATCCTTAAGTTCCAAAGAAGAAGTTACCGATAACTTTACTGATATTGTTACTGATTCTGATGTTGAAACTCCAAAGAAAGAAAGTAGCAAGTCCACAAATGATCTTCCAAGTCGAGAAGATAGTCGTTTTGAAGATATTTAACTTTAATGGGAATTACCTATGAGCGTTGCAAATAAATTAGTTGAAGACTCTTATGACCTTCTCGTCGAGAAGGTAAGCTCTATTGTAGCTCGTATATCAGGAAATGTTCTTGGTGAGAAACAAGCTCTTATGGTTCAAACAAGAATCAAAAAAAGAATGAGTGAATTAGGAATAACAAATGCTGATCAATATATTAAATATATTGACTCAAATAGAGAAAAAGAGTCTGGAGTTCTAGTTTCACTCCTTACTACACATCATACTTTCTTTTTTAGAGAGTTTACTCACTTTGAACACTTAAAGGCCCACTTGCCAGAGCTTGTAAAAAAAATCCGTGCACGTGGTGATAATACAATTAAAATATGGTCTGCTGCCTGTAGTAGAGGACAAGAAGTATATTCTCTTTCTATGTTCTTAGATTTTTATCTTTCAAAAATTGATCCAACAATGAAATATAAAATAATGGGAAGTGATATTGATCCTGAATCTGTAAGAATTGCTGCGAATGGTGTTTACCATAGAAGAGAGATTAAGTCGGCACCTATGAATTATCTCGCAAATCATTGGGCAAGAGGTACTGGTGATATTTCCGATTACGTTAAAGCAAAGAAAAGCATCTCAGAGCACTGTGAATTCAAAGTATATAACTTATTAACGTTTCATAAAGAAATGCGTAATGAGAAATTTGATATTATTTTTTGTAGAAATGTGTTCATTTACTTTAAGACAGAACAAATTCATGAAATAACAAAAAACTTCTTGAATCATCTACACTCTGATGGATATTTATATTCAGGTATTTCTGAATCACTGAGTGCTTTAAAGTTAGATATAAAGAACTGTGGCCCATCTGTTTATTGTCATAAAGTTCTTGAAGAGGTTGCACCTGAAAAAATCATTTCAGAAAGACTTCCTACTCAAGCGGCATCTGTTATTAAAGCTGTTACTTCAGTTCCTAAGAAACTAAGAGTTTTCTGTATAGATGATTCTTCAAGTATCTTAACCCTCCTTAAGAAGGTTTTCTCTGAAGGTGATCAATTTGAGGTTGTAGGAACTGCTTCAAGTGGTATTGATGCTAGGGATCAGCTTAGAAGTCTTAAAGGTAAAGTTGATGTTGTCACTCTTGATATTCATATGCCTGAAATGGACGGTGTAACATATCTAGAAACGTATTATGAGTCCTCGCATCCTCCTGTTGTTGTTATATCATCTGCTTCTAGAGATGATTCTGATGCGGCAATGAGATGTTTAAGGGCCGGAGCTTCAGATTTTATTGAGAAACCAGCTCTCAATAATCTGCTAGAAAGAGGCGAGGAAATTAGAACAAAACTTAGAGTCTCATATATTGATAAGAGTTTAACTAAGCAACATGTAAGTTCAGTTGATAAAGAGTTTGAAAAAGAGATTCTTATTCATGAGCCTGAAAACAAGTTTAGAGTACTTGTATCATCATTCTCGGATCAAAAGAATGTTATTAAATTCTTTCATGAGCTACATGGACCTCAGCCTGCAACACTTATGCTTTTTGAAGGTCAAGATAATATATTAGAGGCGTTAAAAGAAGAAATGAGTGATAAGATAAAGTATCCTGTTGAGGTTGTAGATAGCGTGAGTGGTAAGTTTGAACCGGGGAAGGTCTATATTGCAGACTTTAAGAAAGTTTTCGATCAAGCTCACAAGCACCATCATGATGCAAAAACGTCTGTGATGATCTTTGGTCAATGTTCTAAGCATAGTGGAGAACAGATCTTAAATTGGGGGAATGCTCAGCTTCTTCTTGAAGATATAGGAATAAACTCTTCCTTAAGTGAAGTAGCTACTGATGTTGTTCCTGTTACAAGTTTTGCATATATGTCTTCAGAATACTTAAGTAGGAAGTAATAGTGAAAGATAACTTTTTTTCAGGATCTTCTCAGTCTGAATATTACTTAAAAGTTAGTTTTGAATGCTTTGTATGTGTTGAAGATTCACAAGGTAGATCTTGTGGAACAGTATTAAGCAATTTAGATTTTAAAAAAGGAAGCTTTGAGGATTTTCTTTCTCGCGCAGAAAGAGAGCTTAATACACTCAAGAATATGATGGTAATAAAAGCTGTCGGTAGTGCTAGCTTTTTAAGAGATATAAAAGATAGAATTCAAAATTTCAAGTTTAGAGATGAGAAGCTAGTTCAAAGAGATGATAAGTTTGAAGTTGTGTTCTATCCGAATGAAGGAAAACTTCGAGTCACAAAAGAAGAAGAGAAGGTTGTCGAAAATAAAATTGTAAATGTTCTTGTTGTTGATGACTCTAAAACTATTCGAAATCTATTAACAAAAGTACTTTCAAAATCTGATAGAATCAATGTCGTCGCAACTGCTGAAAAACCAAGTGAAGTTGAAGAGCTTATCAAAGAGTTTAAACCAGATGTAATTACATTAGATATTCATATGCCTGAGATGAATGGCGTTGAGTTATTAAAGATTATTCAACCAAAGTATAAAATACCGGCCATAATGATTACCTCTGTAAGTATAGAGGAAGGGCCTTTAGTATTAGATGCCCTCGAAAGTGGAGCATTTGATTATATTCAAAAACCGAAGATTGAAGAACTCTCTATAGTAGGTCCTTTGATGATAGAAAAAGTTCTTGAAGCGTCAAAATTTAAAACAAATAGGAGGAGCTCATCGAGTATTGTGAGTCGTTCTAGTAGTCTATTCAATCAAGACTGTACAGTCGTTATAGGTTCCTCTACAGGAGGAACTACGGCGCTAAAAGATATTCTATGTGGTCTACCTTCTGAGATTCCTCCTACACTTGTAGTTCAGCATATCCCTGCTGTTTTTTCCAAGGCCTTCGCTGAAAGACTAAATGGGCTCTGTCCATTTACTGTATCAGAAGCTAAAGATGGAGAAGTTGTCGAAAAGAATCATGTTTACATCGCTCCTGGTGGACAGCAGATGAAGGTTAAAACGAAAGGTAATAGAAAGACCATACAGATAACTGATGATGCTCCAGTGAATAGATTCAAGCCATCTGTGGATTATATGTTTCAATCTTTTGAATCTGTTGCCCCTAAAGAAAATATTATTGCTGTGATTTTAACTGGTATGGGAAAAGATGGAGCAAAAGGTATTAAAAAGTTAAAGGACTTAGGTGCCTTAACAATTGCGCAAAGTGAAGAGAGTTGTGTTGTTTTCGGAATGCCTAAAGAAGCTATTGCCCTTGGTGGTGCTACTGAAGTTGTGCACAAAGAAAATATTGCGGAAAAGTTAGTAGAGTTCTCTCAGAGTTTTAAAAGAAATCAAGCGAGCTAAATGCTCGCTATTTGACCTCTAGATTTGCCCATACTGGAAAATGATCAGAAGCTTGTTTAGTTGTTAAAAAGTCTTCGTTGAAGCTAGCAAAGCATGTTTTATCACTTTCTTTTATGGTATAAGAGCGAATATTATCACCAGAGCTAACTTTATCACATCCAAGTTCCTTTCTATTCTCTTCAGGCCTATAAACGCCAGAATCAAGAACATTAAAGTGATTACTTACAGCTATGTAGTCTAGTTGTAGCTTTAGCCTCTTAGGAGTAAATGAATGTCCCTCATTAGAAACTGGAAGTGGCTCTTTCATCCAGAATTGTGATTTTTCTTTTAGACTTCTTAGAACTGCACTACCAGGGTTTGTTTTATTTAAAAGCTCAGTATTCCAATCTCCGATTGCAATGTAAGGAGTATCTTTTGCTAAAGGTTCAATCTCAATATCTTCGACTTTAAAACTTGTTTCTTGAGTTAAGTACCACTCTAGAAATCTTAATTGATCAGCATTTCTGTCATAGTTAGGTGACTTCTTATTTCCAAAGTGAAATGCCGGAACAGTGTGAAGTAAAATTATATGAAATTTGAAACCATCTTTTTCTGCTATTATATCCGTGAAGTTTTTATCAAATAGCTTTGTACTCTGTGGGAGTGGGGCTCCGTTTCCATCAGTGTACTTATTTAAATCTATTGAGGGATTAAACTCTTTCCACTCTATAGTTTGAATATTTTTAGAATCTAAAATCTTTATATTATTTTTAATTAGTGCAGCTGTAGAATACTGACCAGGGAAGAGTCCAAAGTTTACAGGGTCAGCAAACTGTCGTGCACCTTTACTCTTAAAATCTTCAACATAGTTTCCGTGAGGGCCACGACTTGCTTTCATTCCAGTATTTGCTGGATAAAATACAGCATTAAAGTCACTCAGTCCTAAATTCTTGGCTAGGATTTTTATATTTTGACCAGTGGTTGTAAGGCTTTTATTAGGCACCATTGGTAAGTCGTATTGAATTTCATTTACTGAAAAAATATCAAATTCAAACTTTGATACTATTTCTTTTACAGCAGCGATTTGTTTATTAGATGGGTCTCGTAACTTTAAAGAATCAAGCTCTTTGATGTTGTAGTGGAAAATATTAATTTTTGTAGTTTCCTTCATACATGAAGTCATAAGAAGTAGGCTTAAGAATAATATTGCTTTCATAGTCTTTTCCCAAAAAAAAAGGTCCCAAGTAAGAGACCTTTTTATCATTTATTTTGAGATATACGCAACCGCGTTGTGACTATGGAGAGATTCGAAGTGTTCTACCTTAGCTTTCCAGTCAAGTATTGCTTCTTCTTGATTTAAAACAGCACTTATTCTTCTAGAAGAGTGCTCAACAAACATAGGGTTTTCACCATTTAAAATAGCAAAGGCCTGTTCGTCTAATCTCTTTACTAAGCTCTGAGTTTCAGTAGGAAGAGCAACACGTAGTAATTCTATGAGTTGTACTAATGATATTGGCTTATCTAAATTATAATCTATAGTTACTGTCGCATTTGATCTTTGGCTGTGAGCTGTAGCAATACCATTACCTTCAGTAATTTCCCCACTGGCATATCCTTTCTCATATTGCTTCGCCATTGAAAGTGAACAAGGGCAAGTTGAAGAGTATTCAAAGTTTACTGTCATACTCATTATGACTTGTCCGTCTCTATTTTCTTTACCTTCAAGAGAGCAGTTGTAATATTGCCATCCCCAGTTGTCAGATTTTAAGGACTTTTGTTTTACAGGATATTTAAAGTTTAATTTTAAAAATGATTCAGGAATTAAATCCTCAGTATTTGTATCACGGAGGTCAGTTCTATAACGATGTAGAACTTTCTTGAAAAAGTTATTATCAATCGCAGATAACTCAGACTCTTCTTGAAGGATTGCGCAGAATCTACTCATGTTAACGCCATTCTTATGAGCGTCACAAAAAACAAACATTGATGCTTCACAATCATGACTCATGATTGTTCCGTCTTCATGTTTGAATTTTAATGGAATTCTAAACCTTTCAATACCGACTTTTGGAATAGCTACTCCAAAGTCATTTGAAAGTTTTTGAAAGTCATTTAAACCTGTAGAGTCTTTAACTTCACAGTCCATAATATCTGAATGGTTACTTCGTAAAGTATGTAAATCCATTGTATTTCCCTTACTTGTAAATTAGGTCAAAAAAATACCTATTTTTTGACGCTTTAGCAAATTATATCAAATTCTAATAAGGAAAAGATTAGACAATTGTTAACGTCCATGAAAACAGGTACTTACTCCATTTGAACTCTATATTTTTTGCAATATAAAGCTGTGATTTTAGTGATTTACTCCAGTTTAAAACTCTCATTATTTAGAGTGCTATCTCCGATAGATATCAAGTCAAATTAAAAGGAATAGAGATGAGTCTTAGAGAACGGGCATTTGAGCTTGAGCACTTAGAGAAATATCATGGTGATATTGAAGAAGTAACCAAGACAATTGAAGATTGTCCAGATTGTGGAAAGAAAATGATAATTACTCACTGGGCAGATTGCACAACTCTAGTAATGGAGGAATCTGCTCAATGTATTGAGTGTAATTACGGAAGTAGAAAAGTACTACACTCGATGAATTAACAATCGAGTGTATTAAAAGGCATTGGTAGTAAGTCTCCAAAGAGAACTGTCTTCTTCACTGATTCTAAATCACCTAGGTGAATAGGTGTGTCAGCTTTTGTAAACTCACTCATTACTTGTAGGCAAAGTGCACAAGGAACAGTTACTGGCTTCGTATCGCATGCCACAACTACAAATTCTATTTCAACTTTTCCAAGTCTAGCAACAGCTCCTATTATTGAATTTCTCTCTGCACAAATGGTTGCACCATAGCTAGCATTTTCAACATTACAACCTGGGAAGAGCTCATCGTGACCTTTTACTTTTATAGCGGATCCTACTAGGAATTTAGAGTAGGGAGCGTGAGCATTCTTTCTCGCTTCAAGTGCTACTTTATAAGCTTCATTTACTATATCGTTCATTTAAAATTTCCTTTGATTTACTTTGATTGGACTTCCAAAATGGGATGAGTTTACAACACCATTTTCTACAACAACATTTCCACCAACAATTGTATAATTTATTTTTCCTTTATACTTATATCCATCAAAAGGTGTCCAGCCACATTTTGAGGCCATATCCTCATTTTTTATCTCAACTTCTTCATTCATATTTACAATTGTAATATCGGCGTCAAAGTCATTTTCTAAGTGACCTTTATTTAACCCATAAAGCTTAGCAGGGTTAAAGCATAAGTACTTGGCCACTTCCTCTAAGTTTAAATTCCCCATTTGAACATGATGTAAGAGAACAGGGAAGATCGTCTGTACCCCAGGCATCCCACTTGGTGAATTTGGGTAACCTTTGTCCTTTTCTTCTTTAGTATGTGGAGCGTGGTCTGAACCAATAACATCTACAACGCCCTTTTTCAAAGCACCCCAAAGACCTGCTGTGTGATCGACAGTTCTTATCGGTGGGTTCATTTGGGCATATGTACCGAGTTTGTCGTAACATTCTGGCGCAGATAGAGTTAGGTGTTGTGGAGTAACTTCAACTGTACAGAAGTCTTTATTTTCAGCAAGAAAATCCATTTCTTCTTTTGATGTAATGTGAAGAACATGAACTTTTCGCTTACACTCTTTAGCTATTTCAATAACTCTCTTTGTTGAAGTGAGTGCTGTTTCTACATTTCTCCACTCTGGATGAGCATGAGCAGTTTTTGCATTGTCTCTTATGGACTTTCTTTGAACAAGCATTTCTTCATTTTCAGAGTGAAGTGCAATGATTCCTGTTGTGTTTTTAAAGATTTCTTCTAGCTTTTCTCTTTTGTATAAGAGTAAATTTCCTGTCGAACTTCCTAAAAAGATTTTAATTCCACAGCAGCCTTCAATGTCTTTCGCTTTTTTTAGCTCTTCTAGATTTTCAGCAGTTCCACCCATATAGAAACCAAAATTTGCTAGAGATTTTGATTTTGCGAGCTTGATCTTTTCTAAGATTGACTCTTTTGTCGTAGTTGGTGGAGTAGTGTTAGGCATTTCAAGGAAAGTTGTAACTCCCCCCTGTACTGCTGCAAGTGATCCCGATGCCAAGTCTTCTTTGTGTGTTAGTCCTGGCTCGCGGAAATGAACCTGGGTGTCAATTAGACCTGGGAATATATGTAAGCCTGATGCATCAATAATTTTAGTCGCAGGATGCTCTGAACCAATATCTAAAACTACAATTTTGCCATTTCTGACTCCAAGATCACGCTTTTTTAAGCCTGACTTTAGTACGCAAGTACCACCTTTAATAATAAGATCAAATTTTTCCATAGTTCTTAAGTCCCTAATCGTTTAAAATTATATCTTTATAGTACATTGGACTTTTTAAAATAGAAAACGTTGTGCTAAAAAAGAAGCAAATGGAGAAACTAAATGTCACTTAAACTGTATAACACTCTGAGTAAGAAGAAAGAAGAATTTAAACCCTTAGAAGAAGGTAAGGTAAAACTCTACCTCTGTGGTCCAACAGTTTATGATCTTCTTCACATTGGAAACTTTAGAGGGGCCATTACATTCAACCTTGTTCGTAACTGGTTAGAGTTAAGTGGATACGATGTAACATTCGTTTATAACTATACTGACGTTGATGATAAAATTATCAAAAAAGCAAATGACGAAGGTGTAGAGCCTACTGTTATTTCTGAAAAGTATATTGCAGAATTTGAAAAAGATTTTAGTCGTCTTGGACTTAAGAAACATACTCATAATCCAAAAGTTACAGAGTATATGGATGAGATTATTGAATATGTAGCGACTCTAATTAAAAATGATAAAGCTTATGAAGTAGAGGGAGAAGTCTTCTATTCAATAGATAATTACTCTGATTATGGAAAACTATCTAATAAGAATTTAGATGACCTAAATGCAGGTCAAAGAGTCGAAGTTGATTCTAGAAAAAGAAATCCTTTTGACTTTGTGCTATGGAAACCTTCAAAAGAGGGAGAGCCACACTGGACATCTCCTTGGGGAGAGGGAAGACCTGGTTGGCATATTGAATGTTCAGCAATGATAAAAGCTATTCTTGGAGATACAATTGACATTCACGGTGGAGGAATTGATTTAATCTTTCCACACCATGAAAATGAAATTGCACAAGGAGAAGGTTGTAACTGCACTAAGTATTGTAATTATTGGATGCATAACGAATTTATAAATCTAAAAGATGAGAAAATGTCTAAGTCTCTAGGTAATGTAATTACTGGTAGAGCTTTTATGGATCAGTATCATCCAGAAATTTTAAAGTATCTAATGCTCTCTGCTCACTATAGAAGTAACTTCAATGTTACAGATGAGAAAATTCATCAAGTTATTTCAGGGCTAAGAAGAATTTATGAAACTCTATCGACAGTTGATAATATTTTAGAAACATTTGATAAGAGTGAGGCTGGTAAAGTGAATAAATCTTTTGCTCAGCTTTTAACTCAATCTGATGCAAAAATAAAGAAGTCTCTTGATGATGACTTTGGAACAGGTGAAGTAATTGCTACTGTCTTTGAAGTTGTTAGAGCATTCAATTCATTAAACATTCCTAAAAAGAAAAAAGATGTAAACTCATGGACAACGGCAAACGCATTTAAAGAATGGGTTTTAAAATATGGTCAAATGATGGCCCTATTTCAAGAAGAGCCAAGTGAATTTTTAAATTCAGTTGATGAGATTATGTTAAAAGAAAAGAATCTTGATCGAGATAAAATTCTTGAACTTGTAAAAATGAGAGAACAAGCAAGAGAAGATAAAGACTGGGCAAAAGCTGATGAAGCACGTGATGCTCTCCATGCAATGGGCATAGACTTTCAAGACACTCCTGATGGAGTTAAGTGGAATGTTAAGGTTTAACTGATAGTGACAACCTACTGTAAAGTTGCTGTAAAATACCCTGGACCAGAAGGGATACTTACCTATGAGTGCCCTTCTGACTTTGAATTGAGAAGAGGTGACCTTGTTCAAGTTCCCCTTGGGAGAAGAAAAGCAGCAGGTTGTGTAGTGCAAACTGATCTTTCAAAAGAAGCAGTTCAGAGTGAACTTGATAAGTATAAGCTTAAGCCTGTAAGTTCTAAAGAAATCGACTTATTCTGTCTTAGCGAGAAGGAGCTTTCTCTTTATGAGTGGATGTCTCGTTACTATCACTACAACTTAGGTATGACGATAATTGAGTGCTTACCTAAAATTTTAAAACGACCAAGAAAAGTTGAATTTGTGGAAGGCTCAGGAAAAGACCTTCCTCATACTCTAAATCCTGAACAACAAATGACGTTTGAATCCATACTAAGTAAATTCGATAGAGGATTTGATAGACATTATATTCATGGAGTTACAGGCTCCGGGAAAACTTCAGTCTACTTAAGTTTGATGAAAGAAGCGCTTAAGTCTGGAAAGTCCGTTTTATTTTTACTTCCTGAAATAAATCTAACTCCTCAGTTTACTCATACCTTTGCAGAGTATTTGAACTGTAGAGTTTTTCCATATCATAGTGGTGTTAGTGACTCTGAAAAAAATGCTATTTGGAAAGAGCTAAAAGAAAGTGAATCACCAGTTCTTGTAATGGGTGTAAGAAGTTCTGTTTTTCTTCCTATTGAAAATTTAGGACTTGTTATAGTTGATGAAGAACATGATCAATCTTTTAAACAAAGTGATAGATGTCCATATAACGGAAGAGATGTGGCAATAAAAAAGGCCCAACTTTCAAACTGTCCGATTGTTCTTGGTTCAGCAACACCAACAGTAGAGAACTTTCACTCGTTTTCAGAAAAATCTGAGAATTACTATCCGCTTGAAAAAAGAGCTTCTGGTGGTTTTCCTGAAATTGAATTAATCGACTGTAGAGAAGAGAAGAGGTCAACTGGTCCAAGGTTTGAGCTCAATGACCTTTGGCCTATACACTCAAAGTCTCTTGAGGCCATGAAAGAAAAGTTGGAAAAGGGTGAGCAAGTTTTAGTATTTGTGAATAGACTTGGCTTTGCCAACTATATTCAGTGCAGAGGCTGTGGAAAGAAGTTTGAAGATCCAAATACAAATACACCTCTAAGATATTTTAAAAGAAGAAATGTATTAAAAAGTGCTCATAGTGACTATGAGATTCCTATGCCCGAAATTTGCCCTGAATGTGGAAATATGAGTTTACTGCAAAAGGGATTTGGAACAGAGAAAATTCAAGAAGTACTAGAGGCCCATCTTCCTAAATATAATATTGAACGTTTCGATAGGGACGAAATCAAAAATGTCACTCAACTTGAAGATAAATTGAATAGGTTCCATAATAAAGAGATTGATGTTTTTGTAGGAACACAAATGCTTTCAAAAGGGCACAATTTTGAAAAAGTAAATCTAGTTCTTGTTTTAGGTGTAGATTCAATTATGAATTTCCCTGATTTTAGAGCGATTGAAAAGGCGTATCAATTAATTACTCAAATTAACGGAAGAGCTGGAAGATATTCCCCCGATGCAAAAGTGTTGATTCAGACGTTAAGCCCATCTAATAAAGTTTTTGAGTATATTAAGGATCATTCCTTTAAAGAGTTTTATGAGGACGAGCTAATCATTAGAGATATTTCTAACTTTCCTCCTTTTTCAAAAATGGCAGCAATTTACTTCCACTCTAGATTTAGAGAGAAGTTAACTGATAATGTAATTTCTGTTGCACAAACCTTACGGGACGTTTGTACTAAGAATAATCTGCAAGTCGATATTTTGGGCCCAAGCCCCGCTATGATTGAGAAAAGACTGAATCAATTTACCTGGTACATTGCTCTTAAGTCACATGATATTAATCATCTTCATAAGCTATTAAGTTACTTTGAGCGTTCGTATAATCGTTCAAATTCAATAAGTTATAAAATTGATGTTGATCCGTATCAAATCTTCTAAATTTTCTTAACCTAAAAATTAACTCACTCCATAAGGCTTACTTCCGTTAGGATTATTGTAAGGAGCTTTTTATGAAGTACGTAAGTTATTTTGGTTTTCCACTGGTTGTATTCCTGATAGCAGGTATCAATTACTTCTTTAGTGTGAATCAATATATATGGTCTGGATCATTTATTGTTACAAGTTTATTTCTATATTCTCTATTAATCACAAAGCAAAAAACTATCTTTAAAATACAAGATATTCTAAGTAGTCTTGAGAAATCTAATAGAGTAATTCTAGGAACTTCAGATCAGATCTTAAATACAAATAGAGAATTAGAAGAGGGTTCTCTTGAGCAATCTGAATCTCTTCATGAGACAGCAACGGCTCTAGACGAAATAAATGCTATGTCTAGCCGTAGTTCTTCTAATTGCGAAAATGCAACCACACTATCTAATGAATGTGTTAGCGCTTCGAGAAAAGGAGCTGATGCTGTCGCAAATTTAAAGGATAGCTTTAGTAAGATTAAAGAAGGTAATGTTACATATTCAGAATATATCTCTGAATCTAATAATAAAATTTTAGAAATAAGTAATGTTATTAAAGATATTAATACGAAAACAAAAGTTATAAATGATATTGTTTTTCAAACTAAATTACTCTCATTCAATGCTTCTGTTGAGGCGGCTAGAGCTGGTGAGCATGGCAAGGGATTTGCCGTTGTTGCAGAAGAAATCGGTAATCTTGCCAACTTAAGTGGAACTGCTGCAGACGAAATTTCTAAAATGCTTGAAGAGAGTACTGGTAGGGTTGATGGTATTGTTGAGGAAAGCCAGTTAGCTGTTGAGAGAATATCTTCTGATAGTGCAAAAAGTATCTCTATTGGTGAAGAAGCCGTAGAACTTTGTGGTAATTCCTTAGAAGAAATTTCAATGAGAATTGATGAAGTAAATAGATCTGTAAATGAGATCTCTTCTGCATCTATTGAGCAAAGGCAAGGAGTAGAGGAAATCACTCAAGCTGTAAACTTACTTAATCAGGTTAATCAAAAAATTAATCTTGTTGTAGGACAGTCAAAGCAAGTTGCCTATAGTGTTTCTCAAGAGTCTCAAAGTTTAGATGAAATTGTTGATAATATTGTCTTATCTACAACGGGGAAGAAGAGAGTCGTAAATGATGATGCTGAACTATTTGAATGGAAAGATGAATACTTAATTAATGTAGGTGATATGGATGATGAACACCAGATATTAGTTAATAAGATTAATATTTTAGTAGATAGCCTCAATCGTGAAACATCTAATGAAATGCTACCAAAGTTTAATGATATGTGTGATTACACAGTAGAGCATTTTGCTCATGAAGAAGAGTTTATGAGAAGTTTTAACTATGAAGAGTATGATGCGCATAAAAAGATTCATGATAATCTCTTATCATTACTAAGAAGCCATGAGGCAGATATTAAGAATGGTACAGTTAATAAGCAGAAGCTAGTCGCGTTCCTTAAGAATTGGTTAATTAGCCATATCATGGGTGTAGATACTAAGTATGCTGGAGTCTATCAAGAATCAAAGGGTCATGCGGCAGCTTAATCCTTATTAAGAACTTGTTTTATATATTCTGCAAGTTCTGAGTCTACTTTCGTAAGTGCTTTTTCTAGAGTATTTCGAACAGTACTTGAGAGAGGGCCCTTTAGCTCTTTTAAAAAGTGGGTAACCCAGTACTTACTCGGTGACTGTTCTGTTATTAATAGGTTTGCAAGCTGAATTTGATAATTATCTGAGAAGTAATCTTGATATCTAAAATAAGCTTCAAAGTATCGCTCATTTTTAAGGGCGTTAAGGGCACCTTGTTCCATTTCTAAAATTAAATCACTAGTAATTTCAAATCGGTTTTTCAAGTTTTTATAGTATTCCGAATTTTTAGTGTATCCAAGCTTATTGTAAACAGTCTCAAGCTTTTCCCAAAGAGTAGGTGTATTTATTAAGAGGGAGATTCTTCGAAGTTCTTTTAAATTCTCTTGTCGTTGTTCACAGCTAATAGATTTATCGAGTATATCATTTTCATTTGGTGCATATTGAATTCTGTTATTAAAATTATAATTGTCTTCATCGAGTAATTCTTCTGAAATACAGTTTTCGTTATTAGGGTTTTCATTATTTTGACAATGTTCTGCTATTTTTTTAGCTACTTCATATGCTTTGTAGGCATTGAATATTCCAGGATTATTTATGAAGCCATTGCTGGATTCAAAACTTGGAAGATTTGTTTTTTGGATAAGCTTCTTTGTTTGCTCGTAAGTAATATTTGGAATGAGTGATGCTATGTTTACAATACTTCCTGCAACAAGCGGAGTTGCACCACTTGTTCCACCAAAATTTATGTGTTTTCCGTTTCCATCTATACTCGCTTGATAATCATCGCCACCCGCAAGTGTAATTACATTATTAGAAATTTGAGAAAAAGAAGATTGAAGTCCACTTGGGGCGTGGGAGCCAACGAGGAGGGCTCCAGAGTAATTTTCAATATCAGAAATAGGAAGAGGATAGTCGTTTCCTGAAGCTAGGAACCAAAGAATATTTTTCTCTTTTGCTGATATAGATAAGTTGCTTATGGCCTCGTAGTCTTTCCATCCATATGAATTAGATATGATTTTTGGAAATATACCGATTGTTTCGTAACGTTTAAATTCTGATCCATATACTGCTGAGAATTTAACATTTCTTAATCCGAGGTACTCCACTTTATTACTTACATCGTATAGTCCCTTACCATTTATAATATTTGCAACACTTGTTCCATGGTGTGCAATTGGTTTCCGATTTCGGGTGAAAAATGATGAGTCTACTTTTGTATTTTTCGATATCTTAATGAATTCTTGCTCAAAGCCACTGTCAAATACTGAAACGTAAACATTCTTTGCCCAGGAAACACTTTCAATTTCCTCTTTTACAAGATCTGTTCCTGAATACTCTTGGCTCCAGAATACACTTAATTTCTTTCCAGATATTATATTTGGTTTAATACCCTGATTATTAACAAGTCTGCATTCGGTAGCCTGAATAGCGCTAATCGTAAGAATTGAAAATAAGGCAGTTTTAAGCAATTAAGGACTCCTAATAGTAAGTCCTTAATATTTAACACATTTTAACATCCTATTTACATAGATTGAAAAAGATCCATTGGCCGTATAAAAATTGAACAATTATGGCTTAGCGTAGGGGAGTCGTTGTAGTTTAGAGAGCGTATGATAGCAGTCTAGGCCTGTCACGCATACAGTTCCGGCTTCTAACACATTTATTTGACCATCTTCTTCTAGCGCTAAATCTGGAAGCCAGACGCCGAGGATTTTTGAAATTAGTAAATGAGTACCATTTTCAATTATTGGAACTTCACGAACTAATTCCATGGAGAGTTTTATATTGGCTTCTTCTACAAATGGGGCCCTAAAGTCATTAAGGTATTGTTCCGTTAATCCACAGCTATTGAATTCAGATACTTCTCTTGGGTAACGAGCACTTGTTTGATGTGCTTTTTCGTAAATATCTTCATTTACATGATTTAAAGTGAAATACTTTTCTAGCCTTATATTATCAAGAGTATGTCTCGGCGATATATCAGGTCTAATGATCATTCCCATGAGTGCTGGGGAAGAGCCTAGATGGAAAGCTGAACTTACAATACTTAGATTTGTCTGGTTCGTTGGAGAGATTGTGCCTATAAGGTTTGCTGACTTTACTCCACTTAAAGAATTTACAAAGTGATTTCTCTTTCTAGTATCAAAACTATTAAAAGTATCATTTGATACGTAACGTAGCTTTCTTTTTGTCATTTTACGGCCCTATTATAAGTAAAGATTGCTCTGTGATAGGCTTCTTTATGGTCGACAATCTCTGAACAATACTCTTCTGTTCCAAATTCTGGAATCCACTTCTTTATATATTTAAAGTCAGGATCAAATTTCTTTTGCTGTGTTTGGGGATTAAAGATTCTAAAGTAGGGAGCAGCATCACAGCCTGTTCCTGCTGCCCATTGCCAGTTTCCATTATTAGACGACATATCGTAATCTAATAGCTTACTCGCAAAGTACTTCTCACCCCATCTCCAGTCAATAAGAAGGTCTTTAATTAAAAAACTTGCAACAAGCATTCTTACGCGATTATGCATATGACCTGTTTCGTTTAATTCTCTCATTCCTGCATCAACTAGTGGAAAGCCTGTCTTTCCTTCACACCATAGTTGAAACTCTTTCTTATTATTTCTCCACTCAATTCCTTCGTACTTCTCTCTGAAAGGAGCATTCTGTACATGTGGAAAGTGATAGAGTATTTGAGAAAAGAATTCACGCCAGATAAGCTCACTCAACCAAACTTTATTAGTATGAAAAGCAATCGATGCTAACTTTCTTACGCTTATAGTTCCAAATCTCAAGTGTATACCCAGAAGAGAAGTCCCGTTTATTGCAGGGATATCTCTTGTGTTGTGGTAATCATTTAAGATTTTCTTTCTTATGACTCTGCCGGGGATTTTCACTTTTGATGGAGAGAACCCGATGTCATTTAAAGTGTGAAATTGAGGTTTATTAATACTTAGGAAATGATCAATCTTCTTTTCTGAATGGTGTCCTTTAAGATCATCAGGATTGAGAGTTTCAAGCCACTTGTTCTTATAGGGAGTAAATACAGTATAGGGTGTATTATCTTTTTTTAAGACATCATTTTTAGAAAATATACAGTGGTCTTTGTATTGAATAAAGTTAATATTATTCTTTTTAAGTAAACTGCTTATCTTTTTATCTCGAGATAAAGCATATGGCTCGTAATCTTCATTTGAGTAAACACTATCAATGTCATACTCTTTGATGATGTCCTTCCATGCGGCTGAAGGTGTATTGTAATAAGTTAGAATGTCTTTATCTTTTAGATTAAGCTTTTCTCTTATTTTTGAAAGTGAATCATGAATAAAAGTTACTCTAGCGTCATCAGACACAAGCTTCTTTAAAATATTCTTATCGAATATAAAAATGGGTATTACAGGAAGATCAGATTCTAAAGCATGGAATAGGGCAGTATTATCTTCTAATCTTAGATCTCTTCGGAACCAAAATATATTAACTTTTGTTCTTATCATATTTCTTTTAGTAGTTTTAGTCCTTTTGGACATGGAGCAAAGTAGTATTGTGTTAGTAAATATGGTGCTTCATATTTCTTTGTTAATAGATCAAAGTATTTAAGTAGCACATCATAACTTACTATATCTTCTCGGTAGTCATTTAGCAGAGATAATACCTCAGCCTTTTCGTGTGCCTCTAGATTCTTTTTAAAGTAACCCATTAAGTGTTGAAGAGTGTTACATCTAGTCTTTGGTGTCGCCTCTAGTGAAAGAGTTTCAAAGAATAATGTGTAGTAATTATTGAGTGAAGTGTTTAATGTTTCTTTAGTCGCATCTGCAACTATTTGCCCTAGTTTTTTTAAATTAATCGTTGAATGATCCATAAGTATATATTTATATTTTTTATGGAATTCTTGAAATGTGGAAGGGCTCTTTTCCAATGTTCTAAAGCGATAATGAGCAAAGACTGATTTTAGAAAGTTTTCCCTTAATGATTTATTTAATATACGGCCACTATCAATAGTAGGGGTACTTGGAAAGTTTTCTAGTATGTTTTTTGCAAAAAGACCAACTGAGCGAGTTACAACAGAAGGGTCATCTTTTTGTATTGTTTTTACATTATCTAATCCACAAGAAGGAGACTTTTTAGTTAATATAAATCCATCAATACTTTTTTCAAATAAAGTTGTATTCATTCTCTTATATGTCTCTTCAGCCAAATCTGTAAGATCGCTTCCTTCATACTTGTTTTTTAAGCGTACAATATCCTTCTCACCTTTATTGAAATAGAGGTGTATTTCTTCTCTAGGGACGCCAAGCCCCATCTCCATCTCTGGGCAAATAGGAACTAACTCTGCATACTTTGATAGTTCTTGTAGTATCCATTTATCCTGGCAGTGATTCTTATCGTATCTGACTAACTTTCCAAGTAGGCATGAACTTACTGCAATTGTTGGCTTCTCTTCATTTTCCATTTTTAACCTTTCTGTTAATGAACAGTTTTCAATAATTTACTTGTATCAAAATTCATATCTTCAGCTTTATCAATTAATTCCTGATAGAGCTCTTCACTAATTTCACTAGTACGACTTAGGAACCACAAGTACTTTCTTGAAGGATCTCCAATTATTGCGTATTCGTAGTTAGGACCTAAATCCAGAATCCAATAATTTCCAGCAAAGAAAGGAAGCTTGATACCTCGAAGGAAAAATTGAACTTTTAATTTCGCATTTGTATTTTTGTCGGTAACCCAAGCTTTTGCTTTTGCAATTTTTAATTCCCCATCTGGACTATGTTTTCTACACGTATTTTTAACATCAACATCACCATCTTTTCTTAATGTGTATGTCGCTGTTACTGCAGTACAATCTTTTTGGAACTTTTGCTCAAAGCGTGCAATTTCAAACCATTTTCCAGCATAGCGTTCTAGGTCTACTGTATTTACAGTATCTAGAGGTAGATCATTTGCACTTAGAGTTGTGCAAGAGACTAATAAGAACATTAAAATTAACCTTTTCATTATTTTCTCCATTAAACAAAAGTCTTATTTATTACAGAATTTCTAAAATTAAAAATATTCGTTACGTCACGCTTTATAAACCAACCTGCTACAAGTTTTCCTAGGAATCCGAGAGGGATCTTATAGACGACTCTATCTGAAATGAGAGTCCCTTGTTTAACTGGAATAAAGTCATGCTTATGAACCCACTTTGAGTATGGCCCTTTTAGTTGTTCATCAACAAATGAGTGACCGTCATTAAAATCATTTATTCTTGTTTTCCATTTGAATGGTAGGCCATGTATTTGCAACTTATAATCAATGAGAGAGCCTGATTCAATTTTATCTGTATTCATCCCTAGAATTTTAAAATTAAGATAGTCGGGAGTGATTTTTTCTAAATTCTTAGCTTCTGAAAAGTAAGAGAATACATTGTTAACTGGAGAGTTTACCCATTGATAGCGTTGAAAAAGAACTTCACCATTTAAGTCATACTTGAGTATTTCCTCTAATGCAGCACCGAGCTCTTCATATTGAAAGTTGTACCCTTCCGCTATTAGTTCATTAGGCATGACCTTTTGACCTTTAAGGAGAATTTCAGACATCTCTCCAAAAATCAGTTTGAGCATAAACCCTGGAACAGGTGAAAATGTTGGTCTGCTTAGAACACGTCCCAGTATTTTAGTAAATTCTTTATTTGTTACTGGGGTAGGAGAGACTCCATTGTATGCTTTTTGTTTGCAATCATTATCCATTAAGAAAATAAAAGCACCTACTAGATCGTCTCTATGAATCCAGCTCATGTATTGTTTACCTGAACCTAATATTCCCCCTGCTCCCATTTTAAATGGTGTTAGCATCTTAGTTAGTGCGCCACCTTCACTACTTAGTACAATTCCTGTTCTAAGTGTATGCGCTTTCATACCGTCTACTTGGTGATTGAGTAATGTCGCTTCCCAGGCCTTGCAAACGTCAGCTAGAAAATCATCTCCATACTCTGAGTCAATTGTTCTAACTTTATCACTTAAATCACTTCCATAAATACCTACCGCAGAAGATGAAATAAACTTCTTTGGTGAAGTCTTACTTCTAGATATTTCATCAAGAATTAACTGTGTACCTTTTACTCTGGAATCTAGAATTCTCTTTTTTCTTTCAGAGCTCCATCTACCTTCTGCAACACTTTCTCCAGCAAGGTGAAAAATGATATCCACATTTTCTAAAGCACCTGCTTCGATTTTATTTTGAAGAGGGTTCCATTCAAATATTTCAACAGGAAAGTTTATGTTTTTTTGAGCACGATTTTTACTGGTTGTGAGTATTCGAATGTCCTCTCTACCACTTAAGATAAGCTCTTCCATAAGTCTTATTCCGACTAATCCTGTAGCACCTGTAATTAGAATTTTCATATATTACCTCAAACGTTGATTAATTATTGATTATGTATTATAGTATACACAAGTTAGTCAATTAATCTATATTTATTGAGGTCTTTATGAAAAATAGTGTCGGAATCAAAGTGTTATCAAAGGCTTGTGGTGTTTTACCTCATTCGATCCGTACCTGGGAAAAAAGATATCAAGCATTTACACCAGAAAGGACTGAAGGTGGACAAAGGTTATACTCTTTCGAAGACTTAGAAAGAGCTACTCTAATCGGTGACTTACTTAATCAGGGGCATGCAATATCAAAAGTTGGGATGCTGTCACTGGAAGAGCTGACTGCATTAGCAGAAGTCTCTGGTGATGTAAAAGAGGATAGTTCTTATTGGACTGACGTCAGTATTACGAAGTTATTTGAGCATTTATCAAAGTATGCAATAGATGAAGTAGTTTCAGAATTACAACACCTAAGAATGAATTGTGGAGCTAAAGAATTCGTATTCAAGGTTGTGTTGCCTGTTATGCAGGAAATAGGCCTTAAGGTAAGTAAAGGAGACTTCTCTGTTACACAAGAACATATTGTCTCAACAATTATTCGAGATCAATTGGCCCAGCTAGCACTTCCTAATTTTCTAGATTCACACAATAGAGTTGCTCTTGCGACTCCAGATGGAAACCTCCATGAGCTCTCTATATTAATTGCAGACATTATTTGTAGATCTAATCGAGTTTCTACAAGTTATCTTGGAGCTTCACATCCTCCGGAATGCCTGGGGGAAGCTGTAAATGCGCTTAAAATAAACACAGTTATTATGGGAGTGGTTTCTTCAGATAAGTGGGACTATGAAAAGAGCATGATTCCTTATTTGACTCAATTGGATAAGCACTTAAGTATAGAGACTACGATTATTCTTGGTGGTGGCTGGGATTTAGAGTTTCCAAAGTTTAAAAAGATTAAAGAAGTTAGAGTCATTAAAGACTTTCAAACATTTGATAAACTTATGCTTAACCCTAACTTCTTTTTAAATTCTTATTTATAGATAATCCCTAAGATTTAGGGATTAAAATTGCAGAGTTCTTTTCGTTTTCTCTTACTTCTAGTCGAGAGATCCATGCTCTGTTGTTTGATATTTTTTTGATCATTGGATTTACTTGATCATATACAAATTGAGCAGTACCTTCCATTCCAGCATTTGGTAAAACTCTAAGCTGAATAATACCATCTTTATCAAGTTGCTTGAATGTCTCTAGGAATGGATCATCTGATGATGCGAGAAAAGTATGGTCAAACATATCATCGAGCCAAACTTTAACCTCTTTTAATCCTCCAAAGTCTACAACCCATCCTTCTTTCGTTAGTTCTGTAGATTTAAATTCAAAGTAAAATGATCTTGAATACCCATGTACATATTTACAGTGAGAATCAGCTTTCCACTGTCTGTGAGTACAAGGAAATCCTATAAAGTGTTTTGTTGAAATAAATTCTGTCATATATATTTCCTTAGTTGTTATCTATGAATTCTTTTAAAAAGCTATCTGTTCTATCAAGAGACTTCTTTCTCCATGATTCAGCTTGGTCTTTAAGTGATTTATAGTTTTTTGAATCGAGCTTACTTATAGCATCTCTTTTCTTGTCTTCAGTATGAAGAATACTAAAGCTATACCACTTCTCAGATCTGGTTCTTATAAACCCTGCAATATTATTAACAAAGTCTAGGGATCCAGTCTTTGCAAATACTCTCATGTTGTAAGCTGGTGAGGCAAGTCTATTTCGAATCCATCCTGATTGTCCAGAGTATGAAAGGAGGCTTAAGAGAGTATAGTTTTTCCACGATTTATGAAAATTAGATTTTAAAAACTGAGAAATATCCTTAGCTGTTAATTCATTATCTATAGATAATCCTGAAGAATTAAATATTTGTGGAGGAGTTTTTATATTAATAGTTTTTGCAATTAGTTGAGCACAACTCTTTAAACTTAAAGTCTTAAGCGAGCTTTTAGAACAAGCTCTAAGTGCAATTGCTTCAGCTAGGAGATTATTGGAGTACTCCATTGTTAATGTTACTAAATTCCAGAGAGGCAGGCTCTCTTCTGTCGAAATCAAAGTTGATTTCTTAGGACGTTTTTTCATGGAAATATTGTTTATCTCAACTCCAAAGTTTTTTAAGTGGTACTTAAGTAAATTAGCTGACCATAGCCCAGCATCTCTAATTGGGAGATCTGTTCTTAGGCTTAATTTTGCCCCTTTTTTCATCCACCAAGACTCAAGTGTTGAATCCTTTGATCTAAAATTTTGAGTTGGCATAAAACCATTTTTGATTTCCGTAATTTCAATTGGCATTCCAGGTATTATAGATTTTGGAGGACGAGAACTTGTCCAGAGACTTAATCTGTTGAACTCAGCATTTAATGCTCCTACACTAGGGTTGTAGGTTTGGTCCCCAAGACCAAGTTTTGATAAAGCATCAACTTGAGGAAAGAGAGTATTGTCATAATATAAGTTTCCAGTGACTTTCTTTATGCCAATTCTAACTACTGCCATAGCAGTATTCACTAGTTGAGGATGATTGAAGTAAGGGTCTCCATCTCCAACAAAGTAAAGATCCCCATTGAGTACATTATTCTTTATCTTTCCAGAGTAGAATATTTTTGTTTTAAAATTAAAGTTGGGTCCTAAAGTATCGAGTGCATAGCTCATGCTAAAAACTTTTAAAACAGAAGCTGGTGATATCTTCTCTTCATCTGTTTGAGAGTATGATTTATCTCCATCAATTTCGGTGAAGTTAATTGATACTTTTTCAGATTTATTTTTCTTGAAGTTTAATTCATAGGAGTAAGAGTTAATGACTAGAAAAAAAATGAGACTAGTCTTTAGGAACTGGATCATAACCGCCTCGATTAAAAGGATGACATTTTAAAATACGCAAAATGCTATAATAAAATGCTTTATATAGAGGAAGTGTTGAAATAGCTTCTTTAGTGTAGTGAGAGCAAGTTGGATAAAATCGGCACTTGCTACCAAAGAGAGGTGAGATGGCCACCTGATATAGATTTATTAAAGAAATAAGTAACTTCCGCATGCTTATATATAGCATTAAGAAGTTACTCTTGGCCAATAGACGACTAGATACTGACGACCTTTCTCTGGCTTAGATTTTGGTGAAGATCCATTTGCTGTACTTCTACGTTCTTCATTAAACTAATAAATTTCTTTCGACTATTATTCCAAGTCTTTGATTTATATTCTGTGAGCTTTTCAAACTCTTCTATGGCCAAATTAAAATCTTTTACCATTCTCACAAATTGTTTCTTGTTTTGCATCATAACTCTCTTAGAAGATTCTAGAATCTGCTCTTTAAGTGCTTGTACTCTTTGATGAGTGACTACAAGTTTCATGCTCTGTTCTTCTAGAAAGTAGCCTCTCATAGTCTGTGTTTCTTCATTTAGGTTATTGTTTTGAGTAACTTTTGTTGTAGGTTTGAAGGCAATAACAAGAGCTAGTATAAGGATTGGTTTAACTATTAGTAGTGTTGTTAATTTATTTTTCATAAGAACTCCTTTTCTTCATTACCTTTTTGCCCCTCTTGGACAGTTACTCGTTATATAAAGCAATCTGTGTGCCAATGGTAAATTGCTGAATATTGGTAAACTCTAGTATCAATATGGCTCAAGATGGGGTGAATCTGACCTTATTGATAAATTGTTTATACATTGTACTAGGGCTTCTTTACAGACGATGTGCTCTAAAGCATATTTACTTTGAAATTAGAATGTTAGAGTTAGGTAAGAAGTTTATGTACGATTACGATGAGCAGAGAGAAAAAATTAAGAGAAAGAGAGAGAAGGCGGTAGAACTTCTTAGAGCTAAGCAAAACTCTGAAACTCAAAAAAATCTAAAAAAGCCGGACTGGTTTAAAATAAAGTTACCTGGTGGTGACAATTATACAGACCTAAAGAAAAACCTTAGAGATAATAAAATATGGACTGTTTGTGAGGAAGCAAGTTGTCCAAATCTTACCGAATGTTGGGACGCTAAAACTGCAACGATGATGGTTCTTGGCGGAACCTGTACGAGAGCATGTAAGTTTTGTCATGTAGACACAGGAAATCCTCAAGGTGTTGTTAACGAAGAAGAAATAGCTAATGCCGCAAATATGGCAAAAGTAATGTCTTTAAACTACTTAGTTATCACAAGTGTTGATCGTGATGATCTTCCTGATTATGGCGCTTCTCATTTCGCAAAAATTATAGAGTCTGTAAGAGAAGAACATCCATCAACTTTAGTGGAAGTTCTTATTCCAGACTTTAATGGTGTTGAAGAACATATGTTAACTCTCGGTAGAGCAAACCCTTTTGTGATTGCTCAAAATATAGAGACTGTAAATAGACTCACACACGTGGTTAGAGATAGAAGAGCTGGATATGAGCAAACATTGAATTGCTTAAAGTTTTATAAAGATAACTTCCCTAAAATATCTACTAAGACTTCCGTTATGGTTGGACTTGGAGAGACCAAGGAAGAGCTAATTGAGTGTATGGACGACTTAAGAGCTGTTGACTGTGATATTATTACATTTGGACAGTACTTAAGACCTACTCAGAGACATTTAGCTGTCGAAAGATATTATCATCCTGATGAGTTTAATGAACTTAAAGATATCGCTTACGAAAAAGGTTTTAAGTTTGTAGCTAGTGGACCACTTGTTAGAAGTAGTTATAAGGCTGCCGACTACTTGAAACACTTAAGAGATCAAGGGCACGAGATTTGAATTTTTTTAAAAACCTTTGCCTAGATCAGTACGGTTTAGATGAAAATAATATTGAGCAAATTGATGACTATAGTTTCGTCGTAACAAAAGAAAGTTGGAACTATGAACTAGCTCTCGATTTCCAAGAAGAGATGGTCAAGAGAGTTTATGATGATAAAAGATACAAAGTCATCATATTTACAAATCACCCTCACTGTTTAACTCTTGGAAGAGGACTTCAAAGAAGAACTAAAGCTGACACTACGTTAGTTGATTTTGATGAGTCTCTTCGAAGTCAATTGTCTATTCCTATTTATGATATAAAAAGAGGGGGAGGGATTACTTTTCACTACCCTGGTCAGTTAGTCATTTATCCAATACTTAGCCTCGAAACTCATAAAAGAAAAGTTATGGACTTTCTTAAGGAAGTTCTTAGAGACATTAAGACATCTCTTGTTGATCTATATGGTATTGAGAACCTATCTTATGAAAATGACTTAATTGGACTTTGGAGTGGTTGTCAGAAAGTCGCTTCGATTGGGCTCTGTTCTCATAAGTTTGTTACTTATCACGGCCTTGCTCTAAACCTATATAGAGATGATTTGATGTCCAAAACATTAAAGAGTGTTTACCCTTGTGGCATTAGTGGTGATTCATATATTACACTCGATCAGATTACTGATCCTTCTGATAATTATTTCAATGATATAAGTGATAACTTTCTTAAAAGGATGAAGCTTTTTATCTAGCTTCTTTCCCGTCTTTGCTAGAATATTTGTCTTTATTTTGATAGTTTCAATCTATGAAAACAAAGAAAGAACGCGCAGCGTATATTGACCAAAGACTAGAAGAGCTATTCCCAGAAACTCCTGTACCTCTTGATCATGTGAATCCGTACACACTACTAATTGCAGTACTTTTATCTGCTCAGTGTACTGATGAGAGAGTTAATAAAGTAACTCCGGCCTTATTTGAAAAAGCTACGTGTCCTGAAGATATGGTGAAGTTATCAGTAGATGAAATTCAAGCAATAGTAAGACCTTGTGGACTTGCTCCTAGAAAGGCTAAGGCCATACATAGGTTAAGTGAGATTCTTATTGAAAAGCATGGTGGAATAGTTCCAGACAACTTTGAAGACCTAGAAGAACTCCCTGGGGTAGGACATAAGACTGCAGGAGTTGTACTTGCTCAGTCTTTTGGTATTCCTGCTTTTCCTGTTGATACACATATTCATCGTCTTGCTCAGCAGTGGGGACTTACCAGTGGTAAGAACGTTGTGGAAACAGAGAAAGATTTAAAGCGCTGTTTTCCAGAAGATAGATGGAATAAACTCCATCTTCAGATTATCTTTTTTGGAAGAAAGTACTGCGCAGCTAGGCAGTGTGATGGCCTACAATGTGAACTATGCCAAACGTGCTATCCGGATAGAAAAAGAGTAAAGAAATATAAGAAGGCTTAAATATGAAAGTAGAAAGAATTCAAGATATAGATGCAATAGTTAATAAGAGAGACTCTAATATCGCAGTTGTTGTTTTACATGGGTATGGAGCAACTTATCAGGATTTTGTTCCATTTTCTGATATTGTTATTAAAGATAAGAATCCTTCTTGGTACTTTTTAAATGGTATTACTCCAGTTGTTATGGGCCCATATGAATCTGGTAGATGTTGGTTTCCAATCGATATGATGGGACTAGAGAGAGCATTGAGTAATGGAACATTTTCTGATTTTTTTAAAGGGCACATTCCTGATGGGATTGAAGAGGCCAGAGTAAAAGTAAAAAATGTATTAGAAAGTCTTAGAGAGAAGTATGACTATATTTATCTTGGAGGATTTTCTCAAGGGTCTATGGTTAGTGCGGACATTGCATTTCATAACCCTGAGTTAGTTGATAAGTTATTCTTACTCTCTTCTACAATGGTTGCAGAGAGTGAGTGGAGTAAAGTTTGTCAAAATAAGTTTCCTTTCAAAATTTTTCAAAGTCATGGTACTGGTGATCCTGTTTTACCTATTCAGGGAGCGAGAGACTTAAAAAGCTTCTTAGAAGACTCTGATAATACACCTCAGTACTTAGAGTTCTCTGGAGCACACGAAGTACCTCCAGTTGTTGTAAATGAGTTAGATCAATTTTTAAGAGAGTCATAGATGAAAGTAAGTGGAAATATTTTAAAAATGAAGACGACTCTTGAGTCTCCAGTTAAGTACGAGCTCCCTATCGGAGATGAACTTATTCATATGAATGAGTTGATAGGGAAAAATATTAAGCTAACATTTGATGGCCAAATCAACTGTATATCTACAGGTGAGAAAATTTCAAAGAGTTATAATCAAGGTTACTCTTTTAGAGCATCTCAAAAATTAGCTGCTTGTGACATCTGTATTGTTAAACCTGAACTTTGTCATTTTGCGGATGGAACTTGTCGTGAGCCAGAGTGGGGGAAGGCAAATTGTTTTCAACCTCATATTGTATATCTCTCTGTCTCTAGTCATTTGAAAATTGGGATTACTAGGCAATCACAAGTCCCAACTAGATGGATGGATCAAGGAGCAACATATGCTCTTCCTATTCTTAGAGTTGAGGATAGACTTACATCTGGTCTAATAGAAAAAGAAATCTCTAAAATTTTATCTGATAAAACAAATTGGAGGAAGATGCTTCAAAATGATGTAGATACAATCGATCTTGAAGATGCAAGAGAGAGAATCTTTGAAGACTTTGCAGATCTACTAGATGATTTTGATGCTGAAGACTTAGATGAAGAAGTTGTTCAAATTGACTACCCCGTCAATGAGTACCCAACCAAAATTACTTCACTTGGTTTTGATAAAAAACCAGTAATTGAAGGTGTATTAAATGGGATTAAAGGACAGTACTTGATTCTTGATTGTGGTGTTTTGAATATGAGAAAACATCAAGGCTACTTTATTACTGTAGAAAGCTAGCCTTATTCCGCTAGCTTTTGTAGGTATACTGTTTCTTCTTCTTCTTTGAACATTCTAAAGAAGGTAAGAGGAATATCGACTTCAACAACTTCATCTGTTTCAATAACCTTAACTAGTAAAGTACCTCTTAGATTTCCTGTAGTTGTTCTCATCGTGTGGAATTCTGAATACTTGTATGTATCACCAGCGGCAACCCATGCTTGCTCTTCATTGACATCTTCATATTCAACACATGTTTGAACTTTTCTACCATCTCTAAAAAACAGCGTCTTACCAAGGATCTGGATATCGCTTTCTTCACCATTGCGTATTGTAACATTATATTTAAATACATAATCATTCTTGTGAGGTCTTGATAAATTTTCAACATATTCTTGAGTTATCTGTATAGATAACGGCTGCTTCTTAATGAGCTCAAACATTTCTTCCCCACAGTGAAATTGATAGATACAAGTTTATATAAAATTGAAGTTTAGTAAAATTAATATTGTCTAAAGACTCTCGCAATTTTTCTTAAGATTGAAAAAATGACCACTTTTTGTGTAGGTCTATGGTGGCCTAAATTGATAAGTTCCCTATGAAAACCATAGATTATGAATATATATTCATACTTTTCAACAGATTGTATTGTTGATTGAACGTACCTCTAAACAATTGAAAATCTATTGATCTAATCTCGCATGCTAGCATAGCTATAGTTTAAGAAGTATCAATTGCCTCGAGGAGGGGACAATGTCTAATCAAGAAATAGAGATTGAGCTTTCAGAAGAAATGGAAAATGAATTTGAAAAAATGGCAGAAAGAAAATTAAAGAAGTATACAGAAAGTATCGACTCTATTCAGATAGAAGTGTCTAATGAGTAATTACCAAGGGGCTTTTATTTCACTATCAAAATAAGACATGTATTTCTCTACCTTAAGTAGAAAGTCTGTATGAGTTGTAGATTTATACCACTCTTGATACGACCAATCTGCTGAGCTTGAAGATAAGGTTGAATCTGCAATAAATGCATAGAGAGAGTCTACTTTACTAGAGATAAGAGTAAGAGGATTTTCATCCCCTTCATAAAACTTAAGTCTTTCAAGTAAATGGTCATTTTCAATGGAGATTATTTTTCCGTAGGTAACACTACCTTTATGTGCAATCAACATCGGGTAGCTTTCATTTTGAACATACGTTGCTTTATAATTCTTTATAGATGTTTGAGGAATTTTATTTAGCTGAATGTGCTTAACTCCAAGCACTGTATTTAAAACTTCCTGACTTAAGAGTGAACCGAATATAAATATTTTCACATTAGGTCTTCGCCTAATTCAATAGTCATATTGTACTTTGCTGCTGTTGCATTCAAAATCTTCGTCAATGTGGACTTTTTAATTAAAAGGTCAATGACTGATAAGTTGTGCTCAATAGGTATAGGACACCCATCTTCACAGCTAAAGTCGCTGGTAAAGAGCTCAATAACAGTAATAGGCTCTTGGTTTTGGAAATTGGAATACCACTTAAAGAAACTCTCTATCTTCTCAGTAAATGATTCTAAGAATTCCTCATTTGAGATTTCTCCAAAATTAAAGAGAAATCTACCTGAGTCCATTTTCTTACCATTTATCATAAGATGGACTACGCCACGAGAGTTAATTGCTAGAGTATTATTAAAACATTTGGGACAGTACATAGTTCTATTCTATGACATAGTTTAATTTTCTCAAAGTGAAAAGATGACAAAAGTAGGCTATGATATTAGAAATAAAAGGAGTTTATGTGATACGTGATTATAAATTTTTAAAAACTATTGATGATAAAGAACTACATTTAGAGATTTCTGAAAGTGGTAAGAAGAAGTGGCTAATTGTTACTCATGGTATTGGTGAGTACCTAAATAGACACAGTTATATTGATGAGATTTTTGGAAATAGCTATAATATATTGAAGTATGACATAAGAGGCCATGGAAGAAGCCAAGGTTGCAAGAGAGGCTACGTTGATGACTTCTCTCAATTCTTCGATGACTTAAATGAAGTTATTCAATTTCTAAAGAAGTCGTATAAAATGGAAGAGTTTTGTTTATTCGGGCATTCAATGGGGGCATTGATTACTGCCGGATATATGCAGACTTTAGCTGACGAAGAAAACTATCCAGATGCTGTCTTTTTAAATGCTCCTCCAGTTGGCTTTCCTGGAGTTCTTGGAGAGTTGATGAATGTTTCTCCGATTAGTTTTGTGCAGAAGTTAGCCTCTATGCCTGTATCACTAAAGCTTGGTGGGCTTGTTGATCTTAACTATCTTTCTCATGACTCTAGAATAAAAGAGAAATACGTTGAAGATGAATATAATATCTTGAAGCCACACTCTAAATTACTATTTGAAATGGTAAAGGCATCTAAAGAAGTCTTTTCTAGACCTCTAAGAATTACTTGTCCAGCATTTGTATCATATGGGACTGAAGATAAGGTCGTAAGTATTAGTCAATTAAAGCACTATCTTGCTATGGTAGATAAAAGTTTCAAGGTTCAGCCTATTGAAGGTGCGTACCATGAAACTCATAATGAAATAGAAAAATACAGAATTCCATATTTTGAGTTTTTGAAAGAATCTTTGGAATCTGTTTTATAGTAGGAATCGACGTGGATATAAGTACTGATATTAAGAATTTATTTTTATTAAATGTTTTAGACACTGATTATTCTCTAGGGGTTTATATCCAGGGGGAAGAGTCTCTTGAATTAATAGCATCAACGGCCAACGCTCTTGGAGTTCTTAATTTTAAAGAAAAGAGGCAGGAGAAAAAGAAAGAGCTCATGCTTCCTATAGAGTTACTTGGAAAAGTTATTGGGGCCCTTCAGGTTAAAATTCCACAAAGATATGAGTTATCTAAAAAAGAAAGTATAAAGCTTGATGAGTTAACTAAAACTCTTGCTCCAATTTTAAGAAATGGAGAAGATGAAAGAGAGTTATACTACAATACAGAAGTCTATAAGTGGGTCTTAGGTGCTCAGAGAAAAATTCCTAAAATCGCTGATTGGATTGGTATTTACTATAAGACGGAATATATCTCTGGGACAAAGTCAGAGGACTTAGTTTTAGGTCCATATATTGGTGAGTCTACTGATCATGTGAAGATTCCTATTTCAGAAGGACTTTGTGGACTTGCTTTAAGAGAAGATAGAGTTGTAAATGTTGAAGATGTCCAAAGTGACGAAAGACATATTGCCTGTAGTTTAAAGACAAAATCAGAATTAATTATTCCTCTTCGTAATTCATTTGGAGACTCTATTGCTGAGTTAGATATAGACTCAAATCGTCTATCTGCCTTTTCAAAAGAAATTGAAGAAGAAATTAAAGAGTATTGTTTAAGTTTTCCGTTAAAGTAGAGAGTATTCGTTTAGAAAATTTTCTATAAACTTCATACCATCACTTGAAGCAGTATGAACTTCCATATTTGTGAGTGCTGTATCCTTTAAAGTAGTATCTAAAAAGTACTGAGATGCTTCAGGATGCCCTTGAATTCCTATAAAGGGGAGTTCTCTATGTTTAATGATTTCATTGGAACATTCTTTAGTAGACGCTAGAGTCACAAGAGAAGATGGTAAATCTTGGACTTGAAAAGAATGTGCCACAAAGAAAGTAACTTCTTTATTTTTAAACTTTAACTTTCTGATTCCTTGATATTCATCACTGTTTTTATTTCTTACAATTTTGGCACCATAAAAGTCTGCCATAAGTTGATGTCCAAAACATATTCCTAGAACAGGAGTACCTTGTTTGAGTTTTTCATTTATAAATGTAGCTAGGCTCTTTTGCCATTCGAGTCTGTCTTCAACATTGGAATAGCTTCCAAAAATTATATAGGCATTTGAAATATCTTCATTCAAGCTATCCATGCCAAACATTGAGGGACAGTGAAACTTCATAGGTATATTAAAATTTTCAACTAGTCGATTATAGCAGTTATTTGTTAACGTCTCAGTTGCACAGTCAATAATGGAGATAATATTCATGGATGCGATCCTAACTACTAAGCTTGGTAAATTCTATATTCAATACTCTAGTAAAGGCTTAAGTCTACTCTCATTTACAATTCCTCGCAAAGTAGAATCAAAGGATGTTGATCAGTGTTTTATTGACCAGATCACAAACGAGATTAATGAATATGCAGATGGAGATAGAAAGAAGTTTTCAATTAAGCTAGATCTCTCCGGTACAGAATTTCAAAAGAGTGTTTGGAAAAGACTACAGAGAATTAAATTTGGTGAAGTAAAATCTTATGGAGATATTGCTAATGAATTAGATTTAAAAGGTGGTCAACGAGCTGTAGGTGGTGCAAATAATAAAAATCGAATACCTATCATTATCCCATGTCATAGAGTGATAAGGGCCGATGGTAGTTTAGGTGGCTATGCTGGAGGCCTAGATTTAAAACTTAAGCTACTCGCAATTGAAGGAGTAGCTATAAAGAAATAGTTTAACCTTTCTTTCCACCTGGGCCTTCATCATTGAATGGAGGCTTTTTATTAGTAAGTAAGATTACAGATCTATCTTGAGTAAGCTTATCTTGCTTTCCACAACCTTCTTTACAGATAGGTCCCTCGTCATTGAATGGTCTTTGCTTTTGAGCAGCACTTACATTAGACATTACGCTTAAAAAAATTGCACAGATCATAAAAAGTTTCATAATTCCCTCTCACAGAAATAATTCATATAAGACTAAAATGAACTCTTTAGATCTACGTGTCAAAAAAAACTTTTATAGATAAAAAATGTTGACACGGTGTTTCGGTAGCTTAGCAAATCAATGTAAGAAAAGGAGTTAAACTGACAGGATAAAAATAGGAGCTGGTGTCAAAAGTTAACCAACTCCTAGGTATTATTAAGACTTAATTAAAGATTCAAGATGATTAACTCTAACTAATGCAGGTGGATGAGAATGATAGAATTTACTATATCCAGGGTCTGGGGTTAGTGTACTTGCATTGTGCTTATATAGTTTTACTAGAGCCGTGATCAAGTCTTTAGCATTTGCATACTCGCTTGCAAATTCATCTGCTTCAAACTCATACTTTCTTGATGTCATTGCATTAAGTGGTATTAGACCAAAAGTGTATACACCTGAAACCATCATAAATAATAGTAGTGCAGCATGGATACTTGGAGTCGTAACTCCGTGACCTGTAAAGAAAGGTACCCAGTCAGCTAGAAATCCTAAAATTGCAAATCCTATAAAACTTAAAACTACAGACTTAACAAGTCCTTTTACAATATGCTTCTTCTTAAAGTGACCTAGCTCGTGTGCAAGTACTGCAGCAACTTCATCTGCTGTAAGGTTCTTAATTAATGTATCAAAGAATACAATTCTTTTATTTTTTCCAAAGCCAGTGAAGTAAGCATTTCCATGACTACTTCTAATACTTGCATCCATTACAAACAGTCCGTTACTTTCAAAGCCTGTCTTGGCAAGTAGTGCCTCTACCTTATCTTTAACTTCTCCTTCTTCTAGTTCTGAGAATTTATTAAATAGAGGAGCAATGAATCTAGGATATGCCCAGATGATTACAAATTGAGTTAAAGTTAAAAATGCCCAAGCATAAGTCCACCAGTATTCACCAAGTGCATTCATGATCCATAGGATAGCGTAAATAATTGGAAAACCAATAATCGCTCCAAGTGCAATTCCTTTGAACATATCTATAACAAATGTCTTAGGAGTAGTTTTGTTAAAACCAAATTTCTCTTCTAAAACAAAAGTAGAGTAGAGTGATTGAGGTAGTCCAAGCAGTAAACTAACAAACATATAGATTGCAAAAAATAACACACCAGTAACTAGCTCACTTAGTTCAAAGCTCTTAGCTAGCTTATCAAGTGATTCAATCCCACCACCAAGTGTCCAAAGAAGTAGTATTACTAGTTCTACAAAGTTAAATATCTTAGAGACTTTAATTTTCTCAATAGAGTAGTCTGCGGCTTTTTGATGATCTTCAAGAGTAATTTGATCACTAAACTTTTCTGGTACAGAATTTCTATTGGCCAAAATATGCTTTCTGTTTCTATTATCGAGATAAGACTCTATTAGAGATTTCGTGAAAAGAAAGAATAAGAAGGCCTTTGTAACGGCTTCAGCTGCTTGCATAATTGTCCTCAGTGATTTTGAGTTTACGGAATAACATAATGATTTTACTCGTATTTAAAAAAAGGTGTCAAAGTGCTTATTCATCAAATCTATACATTTAGCCCTCTTAGAAATTTTTCTTATTTAATTGAGAGAGAAAATGGGAATGCGGTGTGTGTCGATCCCTTTGACGCGGCTCAAATGTTGGATTTCGCAAGCTCTTTAAATTTAACTATCGATTCAATTATAAATACTCATGAACATTTAGATCATTACTGTGGAAATGCTGAAATAGTGAAAGTGACTGGAGCTAAAGTATATGCTCATCAAAATGCTAAGGGAAAAATTCCAGGTGTTGATCACTTTTTGACGGAAAATGATGAAGTCAGTGTAAAGGATGGTTTTTTAGGAGTCATGGATACTCCTGGCCATACATTTGCTCACTTATGTCTAAAATATGTTTATAAAGATAAAGTTATGGCAGTTCTGACTGGAGATACCCTGTTTAATGCAGGAGTGGGAAATTGTCATAACGGTGGAGATGCAGAAGTCTTATATGAGACTATCAAAAATCAATTTCATACTTTAAGTGATGATGTAATTCTCTATCCTGGTCATGATTATATAAAAAATAACTTAGAGTTCACTTTAGATAGAGAGCCAAGTAATAAGTGTGCCTGTGAGTGGTTAAGTAAGGTGAAGAGTTCTGATTCTACAAAAATGACTTTTAATGTTGGGGATGAAAGAGGATTTAACACTTTCTTTAGATTAGATAATGAAGAAGTTGTCAGTGGACTTAAGGGTAATGTAGATTCAGAGAAAGAAGTTTTTCTAAGATTAAGAGAATTAAGAAATAAATGGTAAGGAGAGAAGATGTCATTTCCAAAAGTAGGTAATTTAGCACCAGCATTTACAATGGTTAATCAAAACGGTGAAAAAGTTTCACTTAAGGATTTTAAAGGAAAAAAGAATGTTGTTCTTTACTTCTATCCAAAAGCGATGACTCCTGGATGTACTGTTCAAGCTCAAGGTATTAGAGATAGTAAAGCAATTCTAAAAAAATTAGATACAGTTGTTTTAGGAGTGTCTCCTGATGAAGAGAAGAGACTTGTTAAATTTATAGAGAGAGACGAGTTAAACTTCGATTTACTTTCAGATCCTGAGCATAAAATTACTGAAAAGTATGGATGCTGGTCGCTTAAGAAGTTTATGGGAAAAGAGTATATGGGTGTTGTTAGAACAACATTTATCATTGGTAAAGATGGACGCTTAAAGCACATAATGGATAAGTTTAAAACTAAGACACACCATGACGATTTAATCGAATGGTTAAAAAATAATCTATAAGTATTTGATTTGAGGGGCGAATTCTTCGCCTCTTACCAAGAAAAATATTCAATTTAATCAAACTTTAACATAAGAATTATAGAAAAAGAGTGATGACTTTGCTAAAAGGAGTAAATCTAACCCTAACGGAGAATTACTTTGAAATCACTCTTAATTTCTTTAGTTATATTTGCAAGTCTTCCATGTCTTGGAAAATCAATTGAGATCATGTCTTACAATGTTGAAAACCTTTTTGATATCGTCCACGATGATGGAAAAAACGATTGGACTTTTCTTCCTAAGAAGTACAAAGGAAAAAAAGAAGCATGTGATAAAGTTAAATCTAGTTATAGAAAAAAAGAATGTCATGAAACAGACTGGGCAAAAGATAATCTCGAAGTAAAAATTGAAAATATTGCGAAGATGGTAAGAAGAGAAGACAAGCTGCCTGATATTTTAGCTCTTTCTGAAATTGAAAATGAAAATGTAATTTCTCAATTAGCAAAATTTATTGGATATAAGAAATTTGCAGTTTCTGATTCTCCAGATAAAAGAGGGATTGATCTTGCTATTCTTTGGAATGAAACAGATGAAGTAAAATTTATTTCTAAAAAAGAACATGTTTTAAAAGGTGAGTACTTCAAAGAAAGACCAACTAGAAATATTCTTGAAGTTGAGTTCTTAATTGGAAAGAAAGAAAAGCTAACTATCTTTGTTAACCACTGGCCTTCATTATCTAATCCTACTGAAGCTAGATTAATCGCTGCAAATACTCTTGCTAAGAGAACCAAAGAAATCTTAAAGAAAGATAATTCTCATAATATTATGGCAATGGGTGACTTCAACACAATTGATGAAAACTACCCACATCCATTTAAGAGTGTTCTTTATAAAGATGAGCTCTTCTCTGATTTACACTCTACTTTTAAGTCAGATAAATCAATCAGCTGGAATGTTAAGAATCAGATGGCACCAGGGACTTACTTCTATGGAAGAGGAATGACTTGGAACTTATTAGATAGAATGTTCTACACTAAGAATCTTTTAGACAAGAAAGGACTAGAGGTAGATGTATCTTCATACCAAATCTATTCACCTTCATTTGCTACTAAGACTTACGAATATAGAAGTAAGGGGAAATATCTGTATGGTTCTACGATAAAAGGTGCACCATATAGAGCTGAGCATAATTCAACTTCAAATAAGAGGGCAGGATTCTCTGATCACTTTCCACTTATTGTTAACCTAAAGTACTAGTTTGAAAGAAGAAACAACACCACTTAAAAGATTATTAAAGTATATGCAAGCCAGACGACAAGATGTCTGGCTCGCTTCTATTTACTCTATCCTTAATAAAATATTTGATATTGCTCCTCCATTACTGATCGGTATGACAGTAGACGTAGTCGTAAAGAAAGAGGACTCATTTGTTGCAGGCTTTGGCTTTAAAACAATGATGGAACAAATCTATGCAATCGCTGCACTGACAATTGCAGTGTGGGTATTAGAGTCTTTTTTTGAATACCTTTTAAAGGTAAAGTGGAGAGGCCTTGCTCAGAATGTACAAAACGATTTAAGGTTAGATACTTACACTCATGTTCAGAAATTAGAGTTAAGTTATTTTGAAAACAAGAGTACAGGTAACTTAATTTCCATAATGAATGATGACGTTAATCAACTTGAGCGTTTCCTTGATGATGGTGCAAATTCTCTTCTGCAAGTTGCAACGACAGTTGTAAGTATTGGGATTATATTTTTCTACTTCTCTCCATTGATTGCAGCACTTTCATTTCTTCCAGTTCCTCTAGTTTTATTTGGTTCTTACTTTTTTCAAAAGAGAATTGAGAAGTTATATCGAAATGTTAGAGATAACGCTGGTTTGCTTAATAGTATTTTAAATAATAACTTGTCTGGTATTGCGACGATTAAAAGTTACTGTGCTGAGAAGTTTGAAATTTCTAGAATAAAGAATCAAAGTACAAATTATGCTGATGCTAACTTTTCAGCAATTAGATTAAGTTCTTTATTTTCGCCACTTATCAGAATGGTAATTCTTTGCGGATTCTTAATGACAATGATTGTTGGGGCCCACAAGGTTCAGTCTGGAGTCCTTGAGATTGGTTCTTATAGTGTACTTATCTTTTTAACACAAAGGCTTCTATGGCCTTTAACTTCTCTTGGTCAAACTTATGACCTCTTTCAAAGAGCGATGGCATCTGCCAATAGAATTTTTGATTTAATGGAGACTCCTTTAGGGATTACTGACGGTGAGCATATGGCCTCTGATAAGGTTGGAGATGTTCAGTTTAGTAATGTTAGCTTTGCTTATGAAGAAGGATTTGAAGTTTTAAAAGATATTGATATAAAAGTTGAGTCGGGGAAAACTATAGCAATTGTAGGATCTACTGGGTCTGGTAAAAGTACATTAGTTAAATTATTACTTCGTTTCTATGATTGCTCAAAGGGTTTTATTTCTCTTGGCGATAATAAAGTTACAGATATATCTCAAGAAGATTTAAGAAAAAATATTTCTTATGTTGGACAGGATAATTACCTCTTTCATGGAACCGTTGAAGAGAATATTGCTTATGGACTTACTGATGTTAGTACTGAGTCTATAATAGAAGCAGCTAAGATGGCAGAAGCTCATGACTTTATCATGTCACTTCCTATGAAATATAAAACAGTTGTGGGAGAGAGAGGGCAAAAGCTTTCTGGTGGTCAAAGGCAGAGAATCTCAATTGCTAGAGCTGTTATGAAAAATTCTCCTGTTTTTATTTTTGATGAAGCTACTTCAGCCGTTGATAATGAAACAGAAGCAGCTATTCAGAGATCTTTAGACAAGATTACAAATGAGAAAACTACTATAGTGATTGCCCATAGACTTTCTACAATAAGACATGCTCATCAAATTTACGTACTTGAAAAAGGATCAGTGAAAGAACAAGGAACTCATGAGGAGCTACTGAAGATGAACGGCATGTATAAGAATCTGTGGAGTGTTCAAACTGGAGAGTAACTTAAAGATCAAGTAACGATTTATATATATTAGTATTTTTAAATTTTTTTAGTCCTTGGTCTAATTTCTTTGAGAGAACTTTAGACTTGGGACTTTCTTTATTAAAGGCCACATAGATATGGCTAATATGACTTGGTTTTTTCTTTATAATATTTTCGAGGGTAGGCTTCTTCTTTAGGTAGTACTTAAGCACTTTATCGTACATTATACTAATGGCAGGTCTCCCATTTGTTAGCATACTTATTATTTGTGTCTGATTATCTACGTACTCTAATTCAAAGTTCTTCTTATACTTTTCAAAATCCTTTCCGTACTCAAAGCCCCTTACTAGAATAAGTGTTGTTCCTTTAGGAATATCTTTTAAGTTTGAAAAGTTAGCTTTCATTTTTTTGTTATAGAGAAATGATGCGTGAGCTTTAAAAAGTGGCTCTTTTCCAAAGTGAAACTTTGCTATTGTTGAGGGCTGCTTTGATACACTAAAAAAACCATCAACAGTTCCACTTAGTAAGTTCTTCTGAGCACGAGCATAGGGATAAGAAGTAAATTTTACTTTTATTCCAGAAATTTCAAATGCTTTTTTTATAATAGTTTGAGAGATTCCCATTAGCTCGTGAGTCGAGTATGGAGGCCAGTTATCTTCTGCAGCTAGGTTTGCCTCTAGTGCAGTGGCCTGGGTCGATGAAGATATGATTAAAAATAGAAGAATATACTTCAAATACATATCTACGATTAGTAAGGGTAAACACACTCGTAATCGATAAATCTAACTTTCGTACCGATTAAGACTTTCATATTACCACCATACTTTTCTTTCTTCTCTTCAGGTGCAAGAGTCTCTTCTTTAACAATTTTAAATGGAGTAGGGTGACATACAGATCTAATTCTAGCGATGGCCTTATTTCTTCTCATTTTTGTAAGTTGTTCAATTCCGTATGGATTATAAACAACTGTTCCACCAATATTTTTACCTTTCTTAGTAAGAATAACTTCTAATTCAGGTGCAATGCCACTTGTTATGCTTGAGCAACCGGCAATAAGTGCCGTCGTAAGTAATAATAGAATTGATTTCTTCATACACTATCCTCTCTAGACTCATCGAGTAAAATTTCGAATGGAACTTTGTTACGCAATGTGTTTAGTACGTGACGTAATTCATCTTCAAGTCCCGCATGTGCCTTTATTGTTATATCTCTATAGGTTTCTTTTAAAGATTCCTCAAGAGTTGAATAGAAACATAGTCCCTCATTTGCTTCTAATTGAAAATAGGTGAAGGCTGCATCAGCCTTAGGAACCCTGATTATTAAATGAATTACTCGGTTATTTTCAGATTTGTGAGTCATTGCGTTGCCACCAATTTCATTTTCCATTACTATATTATTAAGAGCTTATATGTCATGGAGGACGAAAAGTGAAAAGTATTTCTGAAAAATTCTTGTTAAAGTTTGCAAGTGCTTTAACTCTTCGAAATTTTTTAAGTTTATTGCTCGTTTTCTCACTTTCTTCATGTTCTTGGGTTAGTAGTAAAAGAAGTTTATTTGGCGATGATAGCAATGAAACTAAAGACGAAATCAGAAGTGCTAAGCTACAGACTGTTCCTAAAGAGCAATATGAGCAATTACAGAAGAAATATAATGAACTCTTATCTAAGACAAAGCAGCTTCCAGTAAAGGAAGAGCCAGCACCAATGGCCCCTGAAGATATTGTTAATCAATTAAATCAAGCAAAAGAGAGTAGTGATCTCGTTGAGACAGTAGACGTTTTTGGCGGCGACCCTCTACCTAAGAAAAGAAACTCTATAGATTCTCGAAAGGTTGCTCCACCAGTAGACGTACCTGCTTCAGAAATTGAATCTCAAATTATAAAGCTAGAAAGAGCACAAGTACTAACAGCTCAGAATAAATTTGATCAGTCTCTAACAATTTTGAAAGAGCTTGAGAATTCAAATGTTAGACAAGTAAAGGTTAGAGCTAAGTACGAAATTGGAGAGCTTTTATTTATCCAAGGTGAGTATGATCTTGCGATGCAAGTTTTTGAAGAAATAATTCATAAAGAAGCATTTTCAGGCATTGTTCTAAAAGTATTAGGGCGATTAATTGTTTGTAGCGATAAGTTAAAATTATCCAAGAAGAAGCAGAAGTACTATTCAATTCTTCATGACTTTTTTGAGCAGGCTTAATGAAAAAAAATAAAATAATAAATTTATTTCTACTTATCATGATCTCTCAGAGCTCATTTGCTCAAGATTTAGATGGTTTGGATTTAATGGACGAATCTGATATTTCTGTCTTAAGAGAAGAGACTAGTGATGCAAGTAGTGCAATAGACCTTTCTTCTTTAGAAGAGATAGATGATTTAGAGTCGTTGAAAGAAGACGTAGGAGAGTCTCTCTTTGAAGAGAAAGATGAAGCACCAGTTCAAAGTGCTAAAGGAACTCTAACTCTTGATGAAGATCCTGAAGTCATAATAAAAGAAAATGTAACAGTCACAAATGAAAGCACAAGAATGGTTGATGATTCTTCTGGTACGACAGAGATATTCGATGTCGGTAAGGAAGAAAGTGAGCTTTTAGAATTATCGAAGTATGTTGAAACTAAGATCCCATCAAAAGAGTGGGAAGAGATCTCTACAGGTTCAAAGCTTGATAGATATATTATTCAAGAGGGTGACTGGTTATGGAAGATCTCTCAACAGTTATTTGGATCAGGGTTTTACTATTCAAAAATTTGGTCTTTAAATCCACATATTACAAATCCACATGAAATTGAACCAGGTATGGTTCTAGCATTTGATACAGGTAGTTCTGAAGAGATGCCTTCGATTGAAGTTAGCTCTTTTGATGAAGCTTTAAATCCTTCAAAGAAGGGTGGCAATGATGGAGTTAAGTCTAAACAGTTAGACTTCTCATCTTTTGGTGAGAATGTAGAGCCAGAGTGGATTAAAGAAAGAAACAAGCTTATTTCAGAGGGAGCCTACTTTCAATATGCTTCTGTAGATACATATGAAGACCTTTTTGAAATTGGAAACTTACAATTAAGAAATGAATATAAGAAATATGATCCACCGGTTCCTGATATTGTAATTAAAGAACCAGGTGATGAGTACGATAGTTCAGGATTTGATAGAAGTTCTAGAATCACTTTTGATGTAAAAGAAGGTTTTTACTTAAATACTTTTATTACTACAAATGTAGTTCAAGATTTAGGTGAGATTGAAGCAACTCAAAAAGAAGCTATCTTTATCCAGAAGTTTGATAAAATTTATGTGAACTTTGATAACTCTGTAAAAGTTAAGCCAGGAGATAAGTTCTCGGTTTATTCTGCGGCAGGAAAGAGTTCACATCCTATCTCAGATCGTTCAGGTTATAAGTATTATATTTCAGGGCAGGTTAAAGCACTTAGAAAGATTAACCATCTTTGGGAGTGTGAGGTTTTTGATCTGACTGGTATGGTTTCTAGAAAAGATAGACTGACAGTATATACTCCAAAGATAAATAGAATTACTAAAACTTTCAATAAGAGAAATATTGAAGGTGCTATTATTGATACATTCAAAGATACGATCAATGGAATCTCATTTGGTGATGTTGTTTATTTAGATAGAGGGCGTGCTGATGGTGTAGAGCTAGGTAATATCTTTGAACTATTCTCATTTAAAGATTATGGAACAGAGAAGAAAATTACACCTGATCCTACATATAAAATAGGTGAGGCCGTAGTCATTACTCTTACAGATAACTTCTCAACAGTTTTAATTACTAATAGTAAGCTTGATATCCCAATTGCAACTTTGGCCCTTTCAAAAACTGAAGAGCAAGCAGCACGTGCGTCAATGCTTAAAAAAGGTGTTGATCTAGCAGAAGTTAGTGCCACAGAGCAAAATGCACTTGATGAATTAGATGTTGAACTGAACTTAGATGATATCTCAGACGATTTACTCAAAGCAGCAGATAGAGTGCAGCTGACAGATGATGAACTTGAAGAGCTAGAAAGACAAGAAAGAGAAAAGTCTATCATTAAAGACCATGAGAAGGACTTATTAGAGCTTGAGAGACTAGAGTCAGAGATTGTTGAAGCCGAGTCAGCACTTAATGAAGCTCGAGTAGATGAGGATAAATTCTTAGAGCAGCAGAATCTTGACACAGTAGAGGGTAACCTTACTCAAAAAGATCCTGACGCATTCGAGTCATTAAATGATATTGAAAATGAGGCAGGACTCAAGTATATGGATGAAGATATAAATTCAAAAGAAAACCCGTACGGTTTAACTGAATTTGATCTTGAAGAGATTGACGAGTTGTTAAATACTGACACATTATAGAAGTCTCTATAAGAATTTAATTTATGCTAATAGTCAAAATAGGGTGAAGCTTGCTTCGCCCTTTCATTTTAATAAGGATATTCATATGGCCAGCTCAGAAGCTGTAGAAGAAACAAAATCTTCTAAGAAGACAGCAAAAAAGACCGCCGCAAAAAAAGCTACTTCAAAAAAGAAGACTGCTAAGAAGAAAGTCGCTAAAAAAGCGTCTAAGAAAACGGCAAAGAAAACTACTTCCAAGAAAAAAACTAGCAAAAAGAAAACTGGAAAGAGAGACCTCGGTGATTACAGTCTTGTAATTGTGGAGTCACCTTCTAAAGCTAAAACGATTAAAAAGTATCTTGGTCGTGGCTATCAAGTAATTGCTTCGAATGGACATATTAAAGATCTACCTAAGTCAAAACTTGGGGTTGATGTAAAAGAAAACTTCCAAATCGATCTTGTTCCAATTACTGGAAAGAAAGATAAGATTGAAAGAATACAAGAACTTGCTAAAGATGCACAGGCCATCTACCTCGCTCCCGATATGGACCGCGAAGGAGAGGCGATCGCTCACCATTTAGCAGAAGAAATCGGTAAGAAAAAGAAGATGTATAGAGTTGTATTTAATGCGGTAACAAAGGCTGCAGTAAATAACGCTATTGAAAATCCTACTGAATTAAATAAATCAATGTACGAGTCTCAACAAACAAGACGTATTCTTGATAGACTCGTTGGTTATAAAATTTCACCAATTCTTTGGGATAAGGTTCAAAGAGGAATTTCAGCAGGTAGAGTACAGTCTGTTGCTCTTAGAATTATTGTTGAAAGAGAAGATGAAGTTAATGCATTCATTCCTGAGCAATGGTTTTCAATCCATGGGGTTTGTAAAAAAGATGCACAAAAATTTGAAGTAAAGTACTACGGTGAATCAGCTTCAAAAAAGACTGACTTAACTGACAAAGAACTTGTAGATAAAATCCTTAAAGACGTTAAAGGTAAAGACCTAGAAGTTATAGACGTTAAGAAGAAAGAAAGAAAACAAAACCCAACACCTCCGTTCACAACATCAAAACTTCAGCAGGAAGCAGCTAATAAGCTTGGTTATACTGCTAAGAGAACAATGATGACAGCTCAAAAGCTGTATGAAGGTATTCAGCTTACTGAACACGGTATGCAGGGTCTTATCACTTATATGAGAACTGACTCTGTTAGAACTGCTCCTGAAGCAATGGCAGAAGTAAGATCTTTTATTTCAGATAAGTATGGAAAAGATTACTTATCTGTTGAGCCAATTGAATATAAAAAGAAAGGAAGCTCTAAGGTTCAAGATGCCCATGAGGCCATTCGACCAACAAACCTAGCGTTTACTCCTGATTCTGTTCGTGGAGATTTAGAGCCAGATCAACAAAAACTTTATGAACTTATTTGGAATAAATTTATTTCTTCCCAAATGAGTCAGGCCATTATTGACCAAACTACTGTTATGATGGAGAGAGAGGGTCACTTCTTTAAGGCCAACGGTTCAATAATTAAATTTCCTGGTTTTAGAACTGTTTATCTTGAAGCCGCTGCAGAGAAGAGATCTCGAAAAGGTGGAGAAGATGAGGATGATAATGACTCTGGAGATGTTAAGAGTGGATTACTTCCTGAAATTGAAAAAGGGGAGTCCTTCACTCCAATTGAAGGTCCTGCTGAACAAGAACATTGGACATCGCCACCTCCAAGATTTAATGAAGCCTCATTAGTTAAGTCTCTTGAAGAATTTGGTATTGGTAGACCATCTACTTATGCAGCCATTATTTCAAATATCCAAGATAGAGGGTATGTTGAAAAAACAGAGAATAGATTTCTTCCTACTGAGCTTGGTATTGTTGTTTGTAGAATGCTCGTTGAAAGTTTTCCAAACGTAATGAATATTAAATTTACTGCTGGTGTTGAAGAACTTCTGGATCAAATTGAAGATGGAACAATTAAATACAAGAAAGTTTTAAAAGAATTTTGGAAAGACTTTGAAGTTACTTTAGAGAAAGCCAAAGAAGAGATGAAGAACCTCAAGAAGCAACTGATTCCAACAGGTATCAATTGTGTAAAATGTGAGGATGGTGAGTATCATATAAAGTGGGGACGTAATGGGCAATTCTTTGCTTGTTCTAATTACCCTGATTGTAACTCTACTCAAGACTTTAAGAAGCACTTAGATGGTAGTTATGAAATACTTCCAAAGAATTGGTTCCACGACAATTGCCCAACATGTAGTAAGCGTCTGGAAGTTAAAAAAGGTAAGTACGGAAGATTTGTTAGATGTGAGGACTATCCTCAATGTGACACTACTCTTCCATATACTCTAGATATTAAATGTCCTGAATGTAATGTCGGTAAATTTGCTGAAAAGAAAAGTAGATACGGAAAAATATTCTACGGTTGCTCTAACTATCCTAACTGTGAAAATGCTTCATGGACTAAGCCATATGTTCAGGATTGTCCATCTTGTGGTTACGGAATCATGGGCTTTAAAGAGACTAAGAGAGATGGGAAACATCTTGAGTGTGCAAAGTGTAAGTTCAAACTAGAGTGGGAACAAACTAAGTACGGAAAAGAAGAGCTTGAAAAACAAAAGCAAGAAGAAGAAGCCCTAAAGGGAAATAACTAATGCAGACATGGAAAGATGCCTGGAATGAAACACCAGGTCCAAAGACTAAAGCAGAGTATCTAAAACTTTCTCTTAAAGGTTTTTGCATGGGGACTGCTGACTTAATTCCTGGCGTATCGGGCGGAACAGTCGCTTTTATTACTGGAATTTATGAGCCACTTCTTGAGGCCGTAGCATCTATTAAGAAAGACTTCTTTGTTAATTTGTTAACTCTTAAGTGGAAAGATGCACTTTCATCTGTCCATTTGAGATTTTTAATTCCTCTTGCATGTGGGATGATTTTTGCAATTCTCTCTCTTGCTAGGTTAATGCACTACTTAATTAATGAGCAACCTATTCCAACTTGGTCAGCATTCTTTGGTTTGATTGCGGCTTCAATTATTGTTATTTGGAAAGATATTGAGAAGCCAACTAAACCATCTAATATGGCATTTATTGTCTTAGGTGCTGTCCTAGCATGGGTTTTAGTGAGTTTAATTCCTGTTACAACACCTTTTGATTGGTGGTTTATCTATCTATGTGGAGTGATTGGTATTACAGCAATGATTCTTCCGGGACTAAGTGGATCATTTCTATTACTTATTTTAGGTAAGTATGAATATATAACTGGTGCTGTTAAGAATCCTTTCATCGCAGATAACTTTGTAACTCTACTTATTTTTCTGTGTGGAACAATCTCTGGTTTATTAGGATTCTCAAAAATTCTTAACTACTTTATGAAACATTATAAGGCCCAAACAATGGCAGTTCTTACTGGTATATTGATTGGTTCAATGAAGAAAGTGTGGCCTTGGAAAGAAGTTTTAGAAACTAAGGTTATTCGTGGTAAAGTTAGAATACTAAGAGAAGCAAATATACTTCCATCTGAATTTAATTCTCAAACAGCTATAGCAATTGCTTTAATAATTGTTTGCTTTGTTGTAATTTTATTAATGGAAAAGTATGGATCAAAGAAAGTAGAAAATATTTAAATACTTAGGGGCGTTAGCTCAGCTGGATAGAGTAGGAGGCTTCGAACCTCTTGGTCGGGGGTTCGAATCCCTCACGCCCCGCCACTTTGGCCACCACTAGTAGGTGGCCTTATTATTTCTAAGAGAAATATGTTTAAGTCAAATCTGTCACATTACATTCTCGGTTACTCTCTCTCATTTCTACTTGGGTGCTTACTTTGTAACTTCCTCTTTATTTATTTTGATATTTCAATGGTTCTTAGCTCCTCTTTGATAGGTTTGGTTGGTTCATTCGTATTTTTTAAGAATAAAGAAATTCAGGCGGCTATTTATTGTGGAAGTTTTGCAGGGATGACTGATCCACATTTATTCTATTCTTGGGAAGAGTTAATTATAATAAGTATTACGGGTGGCATGATCCTCTTTTATTTAAGAAAAAGGTTGATTGGACTTGGTGGAAAGCTAGGAGCTGTGGCCTTCTCTAGCTTATTTGCTCTCTTATTGTATAGGGAGATATTCTAGTGTTTCTTGCAATACTCTCTTCCTATATCACTTATGAATTTGCAAAGCTTCGCTATATTGGAGCTATAAGGGCATCATCAATAATTGGTATTCTAATATATATATTGAGTAAACAGTTTGAGACTCTTGATCCTGTTATTCTCTTTGGAGCTACTTTTGTTGGAATGTGTAGTTCAAATAGAGTTAACAGGCTAGAGCTTATACTATCTACTTTAATGTATCTCTTGGCGCTAAGTTATCTTAAAAATCACTTTAATGGTTTTGGAGGCCTGCTCGGTATGAGCTCGTTTATAGGAGTACTTGCAATTCTTACGCTATCTAGTATTCACAAAAAAGCTCTATCTATTTGGAAAGCTAAGAAGATGGTTTAGTTCTACATATTACTGGCTTATTAGTAGCTAATATTTAGAGGAAGTTGACCTCTTTAGTTGGGGATAGGGCCTAAGTTAACCATAATATACAAAAAAAAACATTTATTTCTATAATCTTTAGCAAAGAATCCGAATAGTTACTTAATGAATGAAAAACCTAAGTCACATTTATCCTTCGAGCTATTGAAGTGGATTTTAATCTGTTCAACTTTCTTTACTTTTTTAGGGACTGGCGTACAGCTTTATACTGATTACAAATCGGGACTAAAGGCGATTCATTCAACAATAGGACAGATTAAAGATAGTTATGTTCAATCAATTTCAAATAGTTTGTGGAATTTAGATGATGAGCAAATTTCAATTCAAGTAAAAGGGATTAAGAAGCTTAAAGATATTCAATATATTAAAATTTCAGAAAAGAGAAATAATAACCTTAAAGTCTATTCTGAAGTAGGTGAGTACAAGAAGAAGAATATCATTGAGCAAGAATATGTCCTTGAATATCAAAGCGGAGAGAGCTCAATCATAATTGGTACTCTCTATGTTCAAGCAACATTGGATGGATTATTTTCTAGATTATTTGATAAAATATTAGTTATTTTAATTACTCAGACAGTTAAAACTTTCATTGTATCCTTTTGCATTCTTTATATTATTCATATCTTAGTATCTAAAAAGATTATGACTCTTGTTTCTTTTGCAAAACAATTGAGAATTAAAAATTTAGATTCTCCAATTATTATCGATAGAGAAGACAGTAGGTTAGATGAAATTGATGAACTCGCTAAATCAATGAATCAAATGAGAGTTCACTTAAAGCTTTCAGTTGATAAGATGAAGCGTAGTGAGAAAAATATTATTGAGGAAAGGGATTACTCAAATGGTTTAATCAATGGTAGTCCATATATCATTTGTGGCTTGACTACCTCGGGTGTTGTAAACTTTCTAAATCCAGTAGGGTTGAATATTACTGGTGTAAAGAAGAGTGAAATTCTTGGGAAAGAATTTTTCAAGGTCCTTGGTGTTGAAGGAAATGAAAAGTTAGTTAAAGAGTTCTTAGACGAAAGTAGATTCACAGAAGTTAAAGATTTTATTTTACCTTTAGTTTCTAAACGTGGAACAGAGATTGTTATCAACTGGTCAACTTTATTGAGAAGAGATGAGGAAGGTGACATTGTTGAGATTATTGGCTTTGGTTCAGATATTACTCAAAAACATGCTGCTGAGAAAGAACTAAAAAGGTATCAACAACAACTAGAAGTCTTAGTTGAGAAACGTACTGCGGAAGTTGAGCAAAAGAATACTGAGCTTAATGCAAACTTAAATGAACTTAAGAATATGCAGACACGTCTTGTTGCCCAGGAAAAACTAGCTTCACTTGGTAGTTTAACTTCTGGTATTGCACATGAACTTAATAATCCGTTGAATTTTATTATTAACTTTTCTGATGCTAACAAAGAAACTTGTAGTGACCTTGAAGAAGAGCTTAATAAAGATAAACCGGACTATGATGAAATTAAAGAAACGGTTGAAGAATTAAAGAAGTTCAGTTCAATTATTCATATGCATGGAAAAAGAGCAGAAGTCATAATTAGATCAATGTTAGATCATTCTCGATCTAAAGACTCAGAAAGAACTAAAGAGAATATTAATCAGCTAATTGAAGATAATGTAAACTTTGCTTTTCATGCTATAAAAGCAAAGTACCACGGGTTTACTTCAAAGATAAACCTAGAGCTAGATCCTAAGCTACCAGAACTTTTAGTTGCTAAAGGAGAGTTTGGGCGAGTTCTACTGAACATGTTTACAAACTCTTTCTATTCAATGAATCTAAAAAAAGAAGAGCTTAAATCTAATTATGAGCCTTCTTTAGATATTACATCTCTTGAGAGTAATGATTCTATTATTATTGTCATTCGTGATAATGGAATTGGGATAGAAAAAGATAAGCTTAAAGATATTTTTGACCCTTTCTATACAACTAAACCAACTGGTGAAGGTACAGGGCTAGGTCTATCTTTAAGCCATGAAATAATTGTTGGTATACACCAGGGCGAACTTGATATTACAAGCGAAGCTGGTAAGTATGCAGAGTTTACAATTAAGATTCCAAAAGAATCTTAATTAACACCTACAAAGTTCATACCTAAACTATTGGCCATATCTCTCGTAAAAGGAAGTCGCGTATTAATGTTGTAGACAGCTCCTTTTAAATTACATCCTTCAAAAATAGCATTTCGAAGATCAGTATTAGAGAAATTTGCTTCTTTAAGGTCACAATCAATAAATCTACAGTTAATAAGCTTTGACCATCTAAAGTCAGACTTTCGGGCCTTGCAGCTTATAAGTCTAGAGTTTGATAAGTCGACAAATTGAAAATTTACATTTGAAATATTGTCGCTTAGAAATTGATTCGACTTAAGGTTAGACCAAGCAAATGACGACTTCTCTAAATTCGTATTTTGGAAAGAAGCCTTTTTAATATTGCATTTTTGTAGGTTAGCTTTTGTAAGATGTGAGTGCTTTACCTTAATGCTATCCATCTTCGAGTTTTGAAAAGTGGACTTTGCTAGGTGACAGTTGTTAATACTTCCAAGGTTCTCGAAGTTTTCGAGAGAGAAAGAATTAATTTTCTTGTTTTTGATGCATTGTGTTTTATTTTCCATATCGTCAATCCTTCTGTGGAATGCAGAAGTATCGTACAAATAAAATTTAAGAATATCGAGTATTTTTCTTTATAATTCGGCTTTTTTATCAATAAAAGCTCTTGCATTGAGTGTTTTGACCCGGTGCTCCCCACCTTTTGGGTATAGAATCATTCGGATGAGATGAGATTTTACCTTTTAGGCTCAAGTCAAAAAAGTTCTTTAAGTCGTATGAAACAATATTGCTATCGATTTCTAATTCGATGCTGCAAAGTGACTTAAGGTTCTCCCTTGCTGCTGGTTCATCATTTTTCCTCAATAGTGAATCTAGTCCAGTAGTGAGCTTAGTGCTAAGCTCATCTGAATGAGAGGACTTTCTTATCTTCTTCCAACCATATAGAAGTCTCTTGATTCCATTTAGAAGAGATTTATCTCTTGAGGGAGTCGAGTGCTCATCATATTCAGAATAATTCATGCACCTATTATTAATCAGCTCTAGATATTTTTGAGTAGAGATTACTTCTCTTTGTCTTAGTTCTAATTGTGAACAAAGGTTCTTTACTCTTCTAAGTAAGTTTCCTTCAAGAGTATCTTCTTCCGTTTTTAAAATATCTACAACTCTGGGGAAGAAGGAGTCGTTCCCAGCACTTCTTAAGAGTTTATATTGATTTAAGGAGTAATTTTCTAGTTGTGAAGTATTCGGCTCTATGTAGGGTTGAACTCTTTTAAAGCCCCAAGGAGTACCGCTCATTATGTGTAAAGGCATTCCTTCTCTAACTTCAAGCTCTCTCACTTTTACAGGAGTAGTTGAACTGTAGAGAACAAGATGACCCGTCGGTAGAATGCTCTTTATCATGGCCGCATGTCTGATAAAGCTTCCATTGGTCATCCATCTTGATATATAGAAATCTCCTGGACGCATTTCTTTCAGATCAATTGGATAAGAATTGTATCTGGCAAGAGCTTCGGTTCCAATTGTTTTTCCAATATGATGAATAAAGCTTTTAACTCTATTGAGTGGGTCTTGAATGTGGTCAAATATTTTTGTGTCACTAGAGATGAGGGCAGTTCCAGATTGATTTAATTTTACTGTGTATTTAACTTTCATCTCATATGCATAAATTACTTGTGCTGCAACTATAGCGTCTGCACAATCCGTCTCTATGCCGTACCAAGGTGATGATTTATTATTAAATATATCCACAGAATATTCTTCTGATGAGATCCATCTTGAAAATTCTTTAGAAGTATCTTGGTTCCAAGTCGAATTGGAGGGCCATACCTTTGAGTAAGTATTTAAACTTATAATGAAAATGAGTAGAGAGAGTAGGTACTTAATCATGGTAGTATTTCTAACTCCACGCCTGTTGGTGTATTATCCCAAATCTCTTGCATGTCTTTATTTGATACTGCGATACACCCATTGGTCCAGTCCATATTTAATAGTAGTGATTCAGCAAAGAATCTTTCACTTGATGAAAGTCTTTGGATCTTATTTGGGAGTCCATGAATGAAAATATTGTCGCCTGGATCAACACCAAGTTGTTGAGAGTTTATTCTGTCTTCTTTATTTGGGTAAGAGACATGTAGGCTTAGAAAGTAAGAACTCTTAGGGTTTCTCCAGTCTATTTTGTACTTTCCTTCAGGTGTTCTATTATCTCCACGCTGTACTTTTGGACCATCAGGGTTTTTTCCCAGCATTATATCGTAGGTCTTAAAGACGTTTTGATTATGGTCAATTAACTCTAATCTGCGAGCAGATTTGTGAACCTCAATTTTGATAATCTTAGCAAATGAGGACTGAGTAAGGAGAATAGTAAGTAGAAGTAGTGTTTTCATAGACAATATATAGTGTGTAGGGGGATTTAAGGCAATAGCTTGTGAATAAATTACGTTGCCTTGTGCCGTAATTTTAATAAGTTAGAATTTGACAGGGTCTGTAAAATCTCCAATGATCGCTCTTTTTAAAAATAATTATTATATAGTTGATGAAAATAAATAGACTCTGGAGCCCGAATGAAAAAATGGATAATACCATTATTAATCCAAACAATTGTTAGTACTTCTGCCTTTGCTGGTTTGGGAGATGTTCTAAAGCCTTCTAATATTCAAGAGAGAGTTAGGACAGAGGTTGCAGACCTTGATATCTCTTTTAGAGTAAATTTATTCGATGTAGATCTTTTTGAAGGTTTAGGAATTTCATCTCGTTATAGATATGAAGTAGAACCATCTTATATTGCAAATTACTTTACAAGAGTTGACCGTTGGGAATTTAATACTGACATCAAGGCCGGAGATATTTTAGACGAAGTAATTAAAACTCCAATCTATTTAAATATCGATAGAGAATCTAGCGTTTACTTTGTAAGACAATTTCAATCTAAGTGGGAAGCAACAAAAGCTCCTCCTTATTTGTTAAACAGATTACCTGTTACAGCAAGTAGAGCTCGAAAGTATCTAGAGCCAGGTGACTTTGTAAGTATTCCTTCTGAGATGACAGTTGCGTTTGGTGCAAGCTCAGGCTTTCTTGATCAGATAGATGGTGTTGATGCTGAAGCTGATGTTTACTATATGCTTAAAGGTAAATTCCTTATTCATATTTTTAGAATGAAAGATAACAAAGTTAGAGTTAAGCTTATCGCTCAAAAAGTAAATGGAGCTGCTGGTGAAGTTTCTATTGGTGCAGACCTTGAAGTCTTTGGTGTTTCTATTGTTGATAAGCAAATAAAGAAGATATTTGAACTAGACGCTCTAAAAGTAGGACTTGGGAAAGGAAAAGGTTCTCAGTTCTTAATAGATTACATATTTGATTTAAACGATGATAAAGCTGTTGAAGCCTATAACTCAATCTTATCTTCAACTTATAAGTTTAAAGACCTCTCTATATTTAGAGATTTTGTTTCAAGAAATGAATTGGAGTCAAGTTTACTATCTTCTTATGAGAAAGCGGACAACCTCTCAAAAGAGGATCGTAACTTGAAGTCAAAGAGAGTCGAAAGAGTTTTTAAAGGTTCTAATAACTATGACTATGATAGTAGTAGGCTTAAGTTAGGATTGATTCTTGCTAGTTTTGATAGAAATATTTCTTATACTGAAAACTTAGTTTCATATGATAGTACTGATGGAGAAAGACATTATTACTTCTATCCAATACACACAAAAACTAAAGATAAGAAGATAGGAATTAGCCCGTTTAAATATAAAGAAAATATTAAAGTATCATACTTTGGATTAGTGCCAGTTAAAAAGAAAGAAGATATTGGTAGTACTTTTTCTGATTACGGTTTTACGTATGATTTAAAAGATAAGTTCTTTAGACAGTCAGAGCAAGTAAAGTTAAAGCAATTAATAAAAGATAATATTCCAAAATCTGTATATAATACTATTGATTGGGGAGAGTTTGACGAAACACAAGCTCATAACTCAGCAAGAGGATTCTTTCAGGTTATCTTTAAAGCAGAAGCCTTTGAAAGCATTAAAGGAATTTCTCAAGATGAGTTACATAGAAAGTTAGTAGCATTCTACAAAGATAGAGAGAGACTATCCGCTGGACCTATCCATGGTGTATGGAGAAGAGTTTGGAGAACAATTACTATCTTAGGTATAACTGAGAGAAGATCTTTAAATAAAATATCTAAAGCTCTGTACTTTGCAATCAATGATACTAAGTTAGGTGCTAAGGAGAGAGTTAGAAGACTATTATCACTGAGGGAAAATAATCTATTTGAGAAAGTCGGTGTTGGATTCTTAATAAGTTTACTATCTGAAGATGTTCTTGAGGATAAGGTTTTTATAACATTAGACCTTCATGCTAGAGATACGCAGAATATACAATTGAGATTTGGAGATCAAAAGTTCTCAACTATATATAACGAATTACGTTTTGCTCATGGAGCAATTAATGATCGTTCATGGGACCTCAGAATGTTATCAGAAGAGGAAATTACTCCTGAAGAAAAATTATATTTATTAAATGAATAAGTTAAAGGCCCAGTAAGGGCCTTTTTTATTTGTCCAAGAGAATCAAAAGTGGCATATTTTATATATGGAAAACTTAACTCAATTTGATATTTCAAAAGATCCGATAGAAACCTTTTTAAATTGGTTCGATAAAGCAAAAGAACTAGATTCTTATCCTGATGCCTTTGCACTTGCTACTGCAGATAATGTGGGAAATGTTTCTGTTCGCTACCTTTTATACAAAGGTGTTATGGATAACCAATTGGTATTTTATACAAACTATAATAGTTCAAAATCAAAACAACTAGACTTAAATCCAAAAGCTTCAATGGCCTTCTTTTGGAGAAATCTTGGCCGACAAGTACGTGTGACTGGTTCAGTAAAGAAGATGTCTCGCGAACTCTCTAAGAAGTACTTTTCTGGAAGAGACCGTGACAGTCAAATTGCTTCTTACATATCAAGTCAGAGCGATGTCATTTCTGATAAGGAAACACTATTAAGAATTCACGCTGAGAAGTCTAAAGAGCTTGAAGGAAAAGATGTTCCGTACCCTGAAAATTGGGGAGGATACTTAGTTGATCCATCAGAGATTGAATTTTTCATATATGGTGAACATAGATTGAATGATAGAATTCTCTTCAAAGTTAAATCAGACAAAGGGTGGCAGATTGATAGGCTACAGCCTTAGTATATGAAATACATACTAAGTTCTCTACTCATTATTCTTATCTCTTTATCTCATAATTCCCGTGCCGCAAGTATTTATGGTGGAGTGGGATATAGTTATAATGTCTTATCTTCAGAGATCGATTTTTGGAATGGTGGAGATGGGTTAGATCCTTTTTTTGCTATAGGGACAAAGATTAAAAATCTCTCTTTAGAATTTAGCTATAGGTCCCTTGAAATTGAACATATTCATACTACTGCAAGTGGAACCTATGACATATTAATTACTGATGACTTGATGACTCTTGGAGCAAGGCTAGATTTTAGTCGCCTTACGCATGCAAACTTTGGTGTTGTTAAGCATAGTGTTGATATCTCTTATACAACAAACTCTACTGCGACTTTAAATAAAAACTCCATTGCTGGGGAATCTTTCAGTATCTTCATAGGAGGAGGGCTTCACGGGAGCCTATTTCTACCTGATTTAAGATACATAGTTGACTTTAACTACTATCACCGCAGCTCTAAGTTTGGACTTTTCTCGATTGAAGCCGGCATTTTCTACAATATTCTCAGTTTCTAATCTTAATTTTCTTAATTTTCTAAAAATTTCCGATAGGCAATATATGCTATACTTAGAGGTGAATCTAAGTAGATATCAGGTATGGTTAAAATGCTTAAGAGGCTTTCTATCACATTGATTACCGGACTCGCTCTGATCTTTCTAGCTTCTTGTAATACTGCTCAAGAAGCTGTTGAAGTTAAAGATCAAGGCAGATTCAATGATAATCCTGTAGACCCTCCTACGGAACCTTCAAATAGTGATATATCAGTTACTAACTCCATCGTGCAGATTACTGAAACTCGCCTTTATGTTGGAGAAGAAGCAAGGGTTACTTTCATTGCAAGAGACTCTAGCGGTGTAGCAATAAATGAGGGAGGAATGACTGTAAACTTCACTTTGTTAGGTGATGGAAACTCCTCTGGAACATTCTCTGCAACTGAAGACTCAGGTGGAGGTGTTTATAAATCAACATTTACGGCCACAGGCTTTGGTTCACTAAATACTCTTATTGTTACAGCTGATGGAAACGTTATTGTTCAGCTTCCTCCAATACAGTTACAAGTTGTCAGTGGAGATTATTTTAGAGAGATTGATTTAAGCTCAGCAACTGATCAAGATGAATTTCAAATCGAGATCGATCTTAACACTTCTAATTTTGACTATAGTAAGGTTCAAAGTAATGGGGAAGATATTCGTATTTTTGATGAATCATATAATGAACAGGATTATTGGATTGAAAGTTGGGACTCTTCAGGGGCTTCAAAAATTTGGGTAAAAGTTCAAAGTTCAAGTACTGATAAATTAATAATGACTTATGGTAATGACTCTATTTCCTCTGCTTCTAGTATGCAGGATGTATTCTCTTATGATGTTAGTAAAGATGTTTATTATGAGTTATCACAAGCAGCAGGAGCTTCTGATTATGCCATAACGTCTTATATAGATAATAATGATGTGAATATACTGACAAATACTGGCTACATTACTCAGTCAGTATCTACAGGAGTGGGGACAATTATAAATAATGTAATCAATGGACTCGTAAGTGTTGATGGGCCAATAAGTGCTAGATACTCAACATATGATGATTCTGCTGACTCAATTGCACCGCTTAGTTTTGCATCAACTATTCTAACTTACCCTAAATCAAGAGGGGCGAATGATGACTGGGATCTTTATAATCCAAATTCAAACACAGCAAATTTAACATTGTACAATTATGATAGTTCAGGATCTCTTCTTAACTCTAATTCATACAGTATACCTGCTAATAGTAGTCTACATATTGATTATGATACTTCAGAGATGGGTCTTATAGAGAGTGATATTCCAATCATTGGACTCTATTATTATGATGATAATAGAGACCCTGCTCTCATGATGAAGCCAGCCGAGACCCTATTAGGAACTGCTGCAACTTCTGGTGCGGTAGGAATTGTTGAAGACGGAACAAGTGGTTTAATATACTTTTCTAATGGGGCAGCTCAAGTATTCTCTGGAGATAAAGGTGATATTATTGAATTTAATGGGGGAGACGTTCAAGAGCTGGCCCTAGGTGTAAAAGTTATTGCTAATAAAGGTGTCACTGCGATTACTCAAGGGGATGGGGATGGAAAAGATTCAACTTCTTTTTGGCCAGAGGAAGAGCTTGGTAATGACTATATTCTACCTAGTGACTCTCAATATGTAATAGTTGTTTGTTCAGAAGAAGTGAACTTAGTTTTAACTGACCCTGGTGGAAATGATAATTCAGCAGTCTGCTCTCCGGGGGGAGGAAATACTCCAGGTCTTGTTTCTTTTGGTAGTTCAACTGTTGTGTCCTACTTATCAGGAACAAGAATTACAGGAGATGGAAATTTCTATATTTACTATGAGCACGAGACACTTGAAGAAACAAACGTTTTATCTTGGAAGCAAGCACGTTCTTATTCTCCTACTAGTATCACTACGACAGTGGGAGTAGAGCAAACATCAAATTAACTTGAAAATTTTACTCCAATTTTAAAGCCATCTAATTTATCAACGCATTGTTTTATGCTAACAACTTCTCCTGATATCTCTTTAGGTACAGCCTTGGAGTTTATTTTAATCACTTCAATCAATTCACCTATATCAAACTCTGCAGGATCACTAACTTGAATGCCCATTCCTCCTGAAGAAATATCATATAGAGTGAACTTCTCATGCTGCGAGAATTCAGAGTGAATATTTATTCTCTTTATAGAGACTGTTTGCTTGTCACTAGGTTGAACACGAGGAGCATTTCTGAGATGTTTAAATTTATCTTCATCTTCTTTTTCAACAAGTTCTACATCTTTTAGAAATTCTCTTGTTACTGTTTGAATTTCTTTTGGAATAGGGAAAATAATCATGTCTCTAGATAGATCACGAGCTGTAAATTTAAAGGCCTTTGAGTTTATAGAATTATAGAAGAAGAAATTTTGAATTGATTTAAACTTAAATCCTTTTGAACTACATGGAGAAATATGAATTACCTTTTTTATGAGGTCTACTTTTCTAACCATAGCGTATTGTACAACTCTTTGGTTATCTTCTTTTTGCCAGAGCCAGACTTTAGATTTACTTTGATTCAATACTCTAAAAAATGAATGTATATCAAATTCGTCGGTAATTGATTCACTTTGATTGATCATTAAATTCTCCTATGAGGTCTATTATTCCTCAAAAGAGAATTTAGGTCTAGTTTCGATTTAAGAAACTTTCTTGGTCACTTGATCCTGATCTTGCTTTTTAAAGTAATCATTCATAGCTATTGGAATTTCTTGAAAGAAGTCATCATGTCTGAAGTGAATTTCATCTACTTTATGACCTTCTTTTGTTGCGTCATTAAATACTTTTTGAATTCTATATATAGGACCAGCTATACGGTGAGAGAAGAATAGTCCAAACGTGCATAAAACAACAGAAAGAATAATAGAACTTATGAAGAATACAATTGTCATAAACTCTTGTTGCTCAAGTAGTAACCTATAAAATGGATGATTACTTGGTAAGTTTAGCTTATCTCCATAGTCCATAAATCTATTAAAGAAAACCCAGTTAGCACCGTGCATGACGGCCATGGAGATAATGACTGATCCAACAATAAAGCCCATGAACTTCTTTTGAAATACTGGATTAATTAAGAAAGTCCGACCCTTAAATAGAAGATTATAGACTTTTGTTCGTTTAAAGTTAGTTTTCATATATATCTCCAATTATAATTCAAAGCCGGATAACATTTCTTCTATCTCTTCAGGCGTATAGTCGAGTTCCTGAAGTTTAGCCTCTAGATCAACTTCTTGTTCGTCAGCTGGACTAAGGAATTCTAAGTTCACATCTTCTGCAATCAACTTCTCTTCAGCAGTAACTTCTTCTGGCTCATCTTCTATATCTGATAAAAGTTCTGATTGTAGGACTTCATCGGTATAAATATTTTTAAATCTAAGTATTTCTAGTCTAAAATCTTGAGAGGTAGAGTATCTTCTTATTTTAGCCATTGTCTCTCTATCAAACCCTAAATCTTCAAAGATAATATTTTTTTGAAAGTCTCGAAGATCAAAGTTTTCTCTGATTACAAAGTAGTAAAGAAGTTCAATATCTAAATACTCTAAAGGAGCATTTGGAGTATCTAGTTTTTTGTTAATTTTCTTTATTACTTTTTGATGATAGGCGAGCTCTTCAAGATTATCTTTACTAGCATAAAAATCTTCAATGAAATTGATGATAGTAGAGTCTTTCTGTTTTTGACTGTCTAAATCTTCAGATGAGACCTCTCTGAAGTTGTTGGCCTTTGGAACAGTTTTTGTAAGATCATTCAATGTATTTAAAAGAGCAATTGTTTTCTTTTTGTCATCATTTAGTAATGACTCACCTGAGTTCACCTTATCTTTAAGCTCATTATAAGATAGGTATGAGTAGGTTCTTAAACTAAGACAAAGAACAAAGATCCAGAATGTTGAAATCGACAACTTTTTCATGTATTACTACCCCAGTATTACTACTTACCAGAATATAGGAATTCATTAGCTGAACAATAGTTGACTTCGAATAAACTGATCTAAGAATAAGTTGTTAATATACTTAGGGAGAGGGGAATCTCTCTGCCAAAAAGGCTTGGCAGAGGAGGGGATTCAAGTGACTATTATCTGGGGTAAGATCTCTATCTATCTAATTTTTCTTTTGTAGTTCAAATATGATTTCTACTCTCTGAGATGCTTCACAGTCATATTGTCCACATTCTCTTTTTTCAGTACTTGCTAAGTTTCTTTTTTGAATAATAGGCTCAGAGAATGACTTTCCAGATACCACTAGTTTAGATCTTATTTCTTTCTTATTTGGCAGCTCTAAATTTTCACCAATAATGGCATCAACTATTGATTTTGCTCTATTTAAACTAATATCCATATTTGCTTTATAGGCTTTCTTTGAAGCTTCTAAAGGGTTTTGTACTTTTCCTTTGTATACAGGTGAAGAGTGTCCAATCACATGGATATTTTCAAGTCTATCTCTAAGTTCCTCTTTTGAGAAAATTTCTTTACTATATGCAGTCATAATAGATTGAAGCTTTTCTTTTGATTCTTGATCTAGGCTCACTTTTCCAGAAACAAAAAAGAAGTTTTCATCTAAAATTACTTTTAGATGTCTAGGATCAATTTCCACTAAGTATCCAAGATTTACTTTTTCTATCACTGTTTTATTTTCTTCAATACTTGCAGGCATTCTATTTGCTATTTTTGTTATTTTGTTATTGTTTATTGCTGCAGTATATTTCTCTTGGAGTATATTTATATGATTACTATATTCCTCTTTGATATTACTAGCATAGTTAGTAAGTTCTATGTTTTTAAGTCGTTCTTCTTTTAGTTTATTTTCAATCTTCTTATACGAGAGCTGATACTTTTTAAGTTGTTCGTTTGATTCATTTAGCTGAATCGCTAATTGATTATTTCTTGCTGATAGGTCATTCAGATCTTTATATTGCTCTAATTGATCTTGATAACTAGTTATCATTATACTTTTTTCATAAATTTGATTTTGTAATTTTCTAACGACTTGAACATGTTTACTTTCAGAGAGCAGTGCCATCTGCTCCATCTCTTCAGGCATTTTATTAAAGGAGTCTGTTAGGTTTTTAATTTTAAAGTTTAATTTATTAATTTTTTCTGTGAGTTGTATGTTTTGATTTTTGACTAGTTTTTTTAAGTAACTAATTCTTATGTCTTTTTGTTCAATTTTATTTTTTAAATCAATAATTAAGTCTTCTTGTCCTTCTATATTATTACTCAACTCTCTTTTTTTAAATTCTGCTTTTAGTCTTTGAGTTAAAGAGAGGTCATGAAGCTTAGAGTTTAAAGACTTTGTTAACTTCATATATTCGAAAATAACTTTATTCTTCTCACGTAGAACTTTGTCTATATTTTTAAGAACAGCATTCTTTTCATCATGAGTAAGGAGTAGGTCTTTCATCGTTGAATCATGAGGAGTGAGTTTTAAGTTCATTGATTTGATATCACCAATGCTTGAGTTTAATGCTAAAAGACTTGCTCCTTCGTCTAAAGATTGGGTAGCTGCTAAAGCATATTCTGTGCTCAGACACATTAACGAAGAGATAAAATAGAAAGTGAGACTATTTTTGAGTGACATTGTTTTTCCTTACTTAAATTCTTAAAATTATCGGTATTGTAGTGCCTATTCTTTAGTTCTTTCGTCGGTTAATTCGGAGTCGTTGTTATATGTTAAGTTTCTGTTATTATGTTCTTTAGCTCTTATTGATTAGCTGAAATTACTTTAACACTCTAAACATTTAAAATTGTATTTTTATCGTCAGTTGGTTAGCATAAGTTTAGATCTTTTTCCCTAGGTTTATATGTTCAAGATTTTATTACTTTTTTTTCTTACTCAAACTAAAGTCTTAGCTCTTCCTGCTTGGATTAATTCTCCTTTTGATTTTTGTCCACCAACGGAGATTTGTGCTGTTGGTGAAGCTGCTGGAGCTCTAGGGGCTGAAGCGGCAGCTAGAGACTCTCTTGCAAAGATTTTTAGTGTTAATATTAAAACATCTCAAGCCTTTACGACTATGTCAGAAAGCAAGACTGAAGAAGGTGTTGTTACAGGTTCTGTGAGCGAGGAAACATTTGGGGAAATCATAGAATTCACAGATGAAGTTCTAGAAGGATCTTTTATTAAAGAAAGGTTCGAAAGTGATGAAAGTCATTTTGCTCTAATTGCTTTAAATAAAAATAAGACTGCTGGTATATTTGAAGATCGTATGCAAAGTCTTGATAGTCGTATTAAGGCCTTTGTTAAAGATGGAAGAAGAAGCTCTTTAAATAAAGCATTAAAGTTGTTAAAGGTTCGCGACTCAATTCACGATAAATATAGAATTCTAAAAGGGTCTTCTTATTTATCTTCCGTCACTGTTGCGGATATCTTGAAGTTGAAAAAAATTAAGAGAGAGCTTGGAACTAAAGTTTCTCTTGAGGTTAATGAGATTAGCTCTACTCAAGAAATTATGAAGTCTGTTAAGTTTAATCTTAATGAAAATGACTTTATAATAACTAACAACAACGCTGATTTTAAAATTGAAGTATCGTTAAAACAAGAGCCACAATATATGAAGGTTAAAGGATTTGTTAAATATAAATTTATTTTAAATATTAAAAGCCTTAATAAAGATGAGAATGAAATTGGCGCTCTCAAATATGAAATAATTCAAACAGGACGATCACAAGAGCAGTCATATCAAAATGCTCTTCCTGGAATAAATAATTTTATTAATGAAAAGTTTAATGAATTAAATATAGATTAAGGAGCTTCAAAATGAAGAAATCATTATTTGTTATTTTCTCACTTTTATTACTTACCTCATGTGGGTCGTCTCAAAAAGAGAGAGTTATTGAAGAAAGAGAAAATACTGAAATTAGTAGAGAGTATGTCGTTAAAGATGCAAGTTCAAACTATAAGCCTGGTTGGATTGAAGACCCAGAAGTTTGGGCAAGAGATAAAGAAAAGAATACAGTGAAGTATAGATACTTTTCTTTTGAAACTGAGCCAAAGGTATCTAGAAAAATTGCATGTGATATTGCTAAGGCAAATGTTAAGGCCGATATTGGAGGAGAAATTGCAACTTTTATAGATAAGCAACTTGCAACATCAACTGAAGGTGATGCTTCGATTGATGAAAATAATCCAAATTTAAGGCCATTGAGACAATATATTGAAAGCACTTTGGCTGAAAAAGTTCAGGCACTGATTCATGGAGCTGCAGTAGTTAAAACTTACTGGGAAAAAAGAGCATATAAGGTTGAACTTGGAGCAAAGAAAGATTTTAAAGCATACACATGTGCTGTATTTATTAGAATGGATGCTAAGAGACTTGCAGATGCTGTCGATGAAGCTGCTAACTTTGTAGCTAATCAAACTGACGATGAGGCAACTAAGTCAAATGTGAAGAAAGCACTTGATAATGCTTCGGAAAACTTTACTAAGGCTAAAAAAGGCGAAATTTAATTAGGAGAATTTAAATGAATAAAATATTAATTAGCTTACTTACACTTTTATTATTCACTTCGTGTGGAAGTTTCCAGGCAAAGAGAGTTGATGCTTCTGAATCTGATGAGAAGGCAATGGAGATTACTGATCAATGGGTACAAGGGGACACAGAAAGAGTTGTAACGGAGATTTTAAAGAATATTTCAGAACATAAAGGTTTCAAAAGATACTTAAGAAAATCTGGAAAAACTCCTACTGTATTTATTGGAGAGGTTAAAAATCTTACTTCAGAAGCTTACTTTCCAATTAATGATATTAATGATGAGTTCTTAAATGAAATTTCAGCAAGTGGTGACTTTATTTTAGTTGATGCTGCTTCTAGAGAAAATATTCTTAAAGAAATTACTTATCAAAATGACGGTATGGTTGATCCTGCAACTGCAAAGAACATCGGTAGACAAGTTGGAGCAGATGTAATGATATTTGGAAATGTTTACATGAAGCCTGCAACAAGAGATGGGAAAACTATTAAGCAATACTCTATCAATATTCGTATGACAAATATTGAGTCTGGTCTTGAAGTTTTAAGAACAAGAGCAAAACTGTCTAAGTTTTCAGAACAAAGTGGAAGTGGGTGGTAAGAATTTATAAACTCTTTTCATACCTTTTAATTCTTTCTCTAGTTGCTTCATGTGCAACTGGAGGAAGAAAGATTACTAAGACTATAAGAGATCAAGTTAAAAGAGGTGATTATTCCTCAGCACTTAAATCTTTAGAGGCATCCTCTTTTTATAAAAAAAATAGTGAGTCTAAGCTACTTTATTTAATGGAGAAGGGTCTGCTTCTTCATGGTTTAGGGCAGTATAATTCTTCAATTAAAACTTTTGAAAAAGCGAAGACCCTTGCTCGTAAACAATACACTATTCGCTATTCAAAGAAGTTAAAGACATATTTTGGAAATGAAAGTGAAGATATCTACTATGGTGAGAAGTATGAACTATCAACTATCTTTTATTATCAAGCACTAAATCATTTTCTTCTGTCTTATAGTGATAAGATTGATGAGCTAAAGTTGGAAGAAGGTGGCAAGTTAAACCTAGTGTGGAAAAAGCTCGACGACAATCAAAGAAGAAGTGAGTTGTATAGGGCCAGAGCTGAGCTACTTGCTTGGGATTCATTTCTAAATGAATTGAAGAATGATAGATCTGGGATTGCTGTCTTTAAAAATGATCTGGCTGCAAAAATTCTTGGCGGACGAATTCATGAAACAGTTGGTGGAGCTAAAGATTTAGAGATTGCACTTCAACTGTATAAAGATGCACACAATTTACTTATTAAAAATTACAATGCTTACAAGACGTTTAATTTAAAGAGTACTGATTTTGTAAAAGATTTTAAAAAATTACCCAAACTAGGTATAGATAAAGTAGAGAAAGAATATATTTCAATGTCTAATCATCAAGAAGAACTCAGAGAATATCTAGGTAGTAAAATCTTAGGGCTCAGTAAGAAGCTTAGACCTAGAAGCTGGAAAAGAGATATTGCTCCTTTTGGGATAGATGTTAGTAAGGTTACTTCTTCAGACTCAGGAAATGTTTCTATATTAATTGAAGAAGGTTTGATTCCAGAGAAAATTCCATCAAAACAATATTTTGGACTTGGCGATAGCTTAGCAAAAAAGAGTCCTGGCCTTGCCTTTCTTTTAGCAAGTTTTTCGGCAAATATATTAGGGCTTAGACCTCCTGTAGGTAAATACGATCCTGTAGGTCATGATGTTGGTCTCGCTGTTGGTTATGTCGCAGCAACTCAGACAGCTATTTCATTTGAGTTACCTGTTATTGAGAAATTCAAGGTTTCTCCAACTCTTTTACTTGAAGTGTGGCAAGGAGAGACTAAGGTAAAAGAAGTTATTATTCCTCTGATTAATCCAATAGGGGATATTGCTAATCAAGCTATTGTAGAGCAATCATCTTGGTTATATCCTAAGTTAGGAGCTAGGCTCGCGGCTAAGCATGTTGTGGCCATATTGGCAGCCTATGCTACTTATGAAGCTTTAAAAAAGAATAATAAGATATTGGCAAAGAGTGGAGCAATTCTACAGTATATAGCTTCTAGCAAGGGCATAGAGGCGTCTGAAAGCGCCGATACTAGACAATGGTCAACAATCCCGGCAAGCATTAGGATGACTGAGGTGAACCTAAAGCCTGGAACCTACCAATTAAAGGTTAGAGCTATAGGCAATTTATCTTCTACGAAGTCAATTGGTCAGTTAATAGTAGAAGACGAGAAAAAAAAGTACTTTATCCAGAAAAGACTAAACTTCTAAAGACTTAATTTTAAAATTCCGAAAATGGGTTAATGAGTGTTCTATCTAAATCATTAATTCTCTTTTCATTTTTGTTATTTCTACAGTCTGTAGAAGCAAAGTCATTTGAACGACGTCAGAGGGTTATTCATATTGAATCTGATATTGATTGGAATGCAACTTGGTATAACACTAAAGATGGTAAAAAAGTTTCTCTAGATAGAGTCATTAAAAGCTTGAGTTCCTCTAAAACAGGTAAGCTTATTTTAGAGAAAGCTTCATTGAAAGCCAGAAGTGTTGGCTCAACTCTTAGAGAAGTTATTGATGTAGGAAATAGCTCACTAACTGATACAACATTAATCAGAAAGTTTTCTCCAGATAATCCTGCTGATATTCACTATCAAACGAAGTCTAAGGTTTACCTTAATAAAGGGTTATCTTTCAAAGATGCAGTTTTAGACTTAGCTCATGAACTGACACATTACTCTTATAGAGATCCGTTTAACCCTTATGTTTCTAAATTTACTGTAGATCAATTTGTTAGCTCGGTAATTGAAGGACGTGGTGGTGAAGTAGACGCATACCTAATCGAATGCAGAGTTTTAAAAGAGCTTAAGCCTAGAAGTTTTAGCAGTAGTTCAAATTGTAAGAATGTTATTGATCCTATTACTGGAAAGTTTTCAAAGCAGCTAGGAATCGAAAAATTCTATGACGTAGGGCAGTATTTTGGTGATTTTGATGAAATATTAAATAAATATGGTTGGGATAAGACACGTTTTCCAAAATTAGGGAAGGGTGAAGCACTTTATATATCTTCGGCCTATGGACTTCCGTACCCAGTTGCCGCTCTTAGTGAGTTTACGACAATAATGGGCAAGGCATGTGAGAATGACTATAACCGTTTAGCAATGATGAGGGATGGTTTATCGACCAATTCTCGTTTTCCAGCTTCTGTTGCACATGGCAAATTTAAGAACTTATACGCCTCTTACAAGACGCGTTGTTCGCAATTTCGTCCTTAAATCTTATTTTGACGAATCTCGTCGTCGCTTGTCGCATAGCATTTGTCTGACAGTTTTGGTATTTTTTCACGCCCTTACATTGACTAAAACATGTCCTAAAGGTAAAAATTATGAGATAATTTCAAAAATCTAAAATTGAACAAAGAAAGGAAAACGCTAATGCAAGACAGCGTCGTTTTGATGAAGTTAGATGACTTCTTTAACTGGGGTCGTAAGAATTCACTTTGGCCTATGACATTTGGTTTAGCATGTTGTGCAATCGAGATGATGGCAACAGGTGCTTCAAAGTATGACTTGGAAAGATTTGGTTGTGGAGCTTTTATGGCCACTCCAAGAAGAGCCGACTTAATGATTGTTGCAGGAACTGTAACTCTTAAGATGGCACCAAGAATTAAGACTTTATATGAGCAAATGGCAGAACCAAAGTATGTTATCTCTATGGGATCTTGTGCAAATAAGGGTGGACCTTATTGGCAACATGGTTATCACGTTCTTAAAGGTGTAGATGAAATTGTACCTGTAGACGTATATGTTCCAGGTTGTCCTCCAAGACCAGAGGCTTTAATTGAAGGGTTAATGACTCTTCAGAAGAAGATCGCTAATGAGAGACTTCTTAGAGATAAGTGGGTGAAGCATGCATAATGAAGTTGTAGAGTTTTTAAATGCAGAAGTTTCTGGATGTAATGCTGTAGCTAATATTGCTGAGGTTGGTGATAGTTCAATAACTGTAGACCCAACATTTATTAAGCAAGTTTGCTCTGCTCTTAAGTCTAGCGATAAATTTAAAATGAATGTTCTTCAAGTTGTTTCTGGTGTTGATTACCCAGAAGAAAACATAATTGAAGTTAACTATATCGTAGCTAGTTTTATTGAAAACACTGAACTAATTATTAAGGTTCGTCTTCCTAGAGGAGATGAGAATAACCTTCCAAAAGTTGAAAGTGTTTGTGATGTATGGAAAGCGGCTAATTTCTTAGAGCGTGAAACATACGATATGCTAGGTGTTGTTTTTGAAAACCATCCAGATCATAGAAGAATTCTTTGTCCTGATGATTGGGAAGGTTATCCTTTAAGAAAAGACTACGTAGTTCAAGAGAAATACATGGACATGGTTGTTAATCCTCCAGAGAAGATTAACAAAGATGATATTGAATTCTTCGCAAAAATGAGAGTTGAGCACGAAGATCCAACTCAAGTTTCTGGATCATGGGTTGATGATCACGCATGGATCGATCAAGATCTTGCTAATAAAGCGAAAGACAGAGTTGCTCAAGTTAAAGCTGCAAAGAAAGCGAAAGCTGATGCTGCAAAAGCAACAGAAGAGAAGGGAGAGTAAGATGGATATTTCTAAACAAGAAAAACTTCACACTGACCTTCTAACTCTTAATATGGGACCTCAGCATCCGGCGACGCACGGGGTTTTAAGAGTTGAAATTAAGACAGATTCTGAAATTATTGCAGAGGCGACTCCTCATCTAGGTTACCTACACAGATGTAAAGAGAAGCATTCTGAATTTTTAGATTATAGAGGAGTAATTCCTTATACTGATAGAATGGATTACCTTGCTGCAATGAATATGGAGCACGGTTACTGTCTTGCTATCGAAAAAATGCTTGGAACTGAAGTCCCAAAGAGAGCAGAGTACATCAGAGTAATGATGGCCGAGATGCAAAGAATTGCTTCTCACTTAATGTTCTTTGGTACATATGCAATTGACCTTGGAGCCTTTTCTCCATTCCTATATGCATTTCAAGATAGAGAATTTATCTTAAGAATTTTTGAAGAGCTTTCTGGAGCAAGACTTCTTTATAACTACATCTGGATTGGTGGAGTTTGGAATGACATCAATGATGCTCAGTTAAAAAGAATTGAAGACTTCCTAGTTGAGCTTGAAGAAAATGTAAAAAAATACCATAACCTAGTTGGTGAAAACTCAATCTTTATTGGAAGAACTGCTAACGTAGGTGTTGTTTCTAAAGAAATGGCTTATGAGTATGGGGCAACAGGTCCAATGCTTAGAGGTTCAGGAATTGATTGGGATTTAAGAAAGAAAAGACCATACTCAATTTATGAAGAATTTGATTTTAATACTGTTGTTGGTGAAGGTATTAAGGGTCAAGTTGGAGATTGTTGGGACCGTTACCATGTAAGAGTAATGGAAATCTTTGAATCTATTAAAATTATTCGTCAGTGTCTTGAAGGAATTGAGGAAGGTCCTATTATGGGGAAAGTTCCAAAAGTTCTTAAAGTACCAAAGGGCGAGATTTATATGAGAACTGAGTGCCCAAGAGGTGAGCTTGGTTACCATATTGTTTCTGATGGAACTAAGAATCCATATAGGGTTAAAGTTAAATCATCATGTTTTACACACGTTTCAATGCTTCCAGAAATGGCTCCAGGTCAGATGATTGCTGACTTTGTGGCTTCAATTGGATCAATTGATATTGTTCTTGGAGAGGTTGACCGATGAATACTACAACGATTACGACAACTGAAGAAGAAGGACTAACTTTTAAGAAGTGGTTATTAAATATCTATAATGCTGTTAGATCAGTTTCTAAAGGTATGTTAATCACTCTTAAGTATGTTTATGGTGTAAAGCCTGTGACAATAGAGTATCCAGAAGTAAGAGAAATCTTACCTGAGAACTCTAGATCAAGACTTTTCAATGATGCTGAAAACTGTATTAGTTGTTATCAGTGTGCGGTAGCTTGTCCAGTTGACTGTATTTATATTACAGCAACTAAGAGAGATAAGGATGCACCAAAGTTAAAAGCTTCAAATGGTAACCCTATAAGATTAGATCTTCACCAGTATACGATTGATACAGCTCTTTGTTGTTATTGTGGACTTTGTACGACTGTATGTCCTACTGAGTGTTTAACTCACACGACTGATTATGAGTTTGCTCAATATACTTTAGATTCTATGAAGTATGACTATCTTGCAAAAGACATCAGAGCTTGGCGTGATAGAATTGTGAAATAAGTTTTTAAAAAATTCTAAATACAATATAAGGCCTTCAAATTAGAAGGCCTTTTTTGTGCAAAATTTCTTTGTTAAGTTTTCCTGATCATTCCTGACAGAACGATAACTGTTATATGAATTTTTTGAGTGGTACTTAAGTTTCAATTAATAACATCTGTCTTTGGGAGACTTTATGAAACTATTAGCAGGACTTTTACTTTTAATTTCTTTTAGCGCTAGCGCAAACACTATTGAATCAATTTACAAATCAGACTCTATCCTTCATCCACTTTTAAAAGCAGAGATTGCTGAAGTATTAACTGCTGAGTATAGCTGTATCAATGCATATGGGCTTCATGAAGTTAAGACTGAAGTTGTTGTTGATGAGGTTGATCAAGGGATAGTTGATTATTATTATACTACTACATTCTCAGCAACTTATACTTATGACTTTCATCCTAATAATACTACTGTTGTAGTTAGAAGTGCTAAGTACGCAGGATCTAATCCAACAATTAAGTGGACTGACATTGAATCAATTGAAGGTCATATTCTTTGCGATTAATATAAAATCAATAGATTTACACACGCTGGCCCCTAGTTCTTAGGGGCTTTAATCTTAAAAAATACTATCATTACATATATCTTTGACGAATTTTAATCTGCTTTAATAACAAAAAAAAAGGGGGAATTCATGAGGGCACTATTACTAGTATTGTTATCTCAAGTAGAAACTGTTTTTTACTCTATCAAATGCTCAAATTGCTCATCTGTTAAAGTCTTTAGAAAGGCGACTAAGTCATCTTCTTCATCATCAGTTAGCCCAAGGTTTCCTATACCTATCTCTCCAGGATCAGGTGTAACAACACCCTCAGGGACTTCAGACGTTCTCCAAGATAGCCCAGTCTCTGGATTTATGGCACCTGCAACATCTCTTGTATTATAAAAGTGAACTACAGTTTTTAGTTCTTTGAATACACCGTTATGCATGTATGGAGCTGTTACAGCAATATTTCTTAAGCTCGCTATTCTAAATTTTCCCCTCTGATTATTGTCAGTAACATTTGGATTACTTGCTAATCCTAAGTCAATCTCAACTCCATTTTCATTCCTAACTTCTTCGTTGGTAGGAAGTCCAAGGTTGTGATATCCAAAATTACTAAATACTGGGCGAGGTGCGGTATCGTCGTGACAAAGATTACAGTTTGCAGATTTAAATAATTCTCTTCCTCTTAGTTCTTGAGTTGTTAAATTTCCTTTATCAAATTGTGAGTTAAATGGAGAGATTGAATCGGTCTTTTCAAACTCTGTAATAACTTCGGCCACAGCTTCGAATGCTCGGTCTGCATTGTCTAGAATGTCTTCACCATAAATATTTTGGAAGGCCGTTATGTATTCACTATTTTCTTTAATCCTATTGATAACACTTTCTTCTGAAGGCATTTGTAATTCTATGGAGTTAAGAAATGGGCCCTTAGCTTGTTCTGTAAGATCAACGGCGCGACCATCAGTAAATAAACCTCCTATGTATTCACCGTTAACTTGTGTAAAGCTAGGTATAAAGCGAGTATACATAATTGTAGGAGAGTTCCTATCTCCAATAGAGATACCATCTTGACCAATAGAAACAGAGCCTTCAAAAAAGTTTTCCCTATTATCAATAAATGCATGTTGAGGATTGTGGCAAGTTGCACAGGACATTGTTCTATCAAGTGATAGATTTGTATCTGAAAAGAGTTTTTCACCGAGTAACTGTTTACTGACTACTACAGAGTCGTCATTGCTAATGTCCTTCTTCTTATTTTTTTTTGATTGAATGCACCCTGAGAGAGTAGTTAAAAGTATTGTGAGATATGTGAGATATTTTATTTTCATACCTTTTCCTTCCTCTCTCAGGTTGTAAATTAAAGACTTATCTATTCATATTGGAAGGCTTACAAACAGGTGGTCGCGATGAGTCCTTCTGAGCGCAGGTACCACTTACAGATTCACCATCTCTACCTGAAAATGAACATGATGCTCCTACATCTGAAGATTGGCATGCCTCAACGGCTTCTCTTGGAGGTCGTCTCTTCTTACCACTAGAATCTTCTGCGTAAGATGTATTAAGTAAGAAAGATGTTAAGATTAAACTGCTCATTAAAAATTTCATATAATACCCCTTTTGGTTATTGGATTAATTATAAAATTGAATTGTGTACAGACTGTGGAAAGCTATCATTGCCTAACTACCTAATAATTAGGTGGAATGGTAGAATATTATAGAATCTATTGAACCGTGAGGAACAGTTTTGAAACATATATTATTGGTAGAAGACGATCCAAACATTGCTAAAAGTTTACTCTTTATATTTGAGAAAAATGAATTGATTGCTGATCATGCAGTGAGCTTAACTGAAGCAAAAGACTTATATGATAAAAATAAATATGACCTTTTTCTCTTTGATATTGGTCTTGCTGACGGCTCAGGTATTGATCTAACAAAGTATTTAAGAAATAAGAATTGTGAGAAACCAATAATTCTAATTACAGCAAGAATGGATGAAGATACTCTTCTTAACGGTTTTGAAGCAGGTGCAAATGATTATTTAAGAAAACCATTTAGTAATATTGAACTACTTGCGAGAATAAAATCTAATTTAAAAAGAATAAAAAAAGAAGAGACTATCGCAACTTACAAATCATTAACTGTAAACATGGATTCTCGTACCTGTATGTATAAGAACGATGAAATTAAGTTAAATAGAAGGCAATTAGATATTCTCTACTACTTCATAAAGAATGAAGGAAAAGTAATTTCAAGAGATTCAATTTTAAATTTTCTAGAGATTGATGTAACAGCATTTGATAGAACTATTGACTCTCATATAAGCCAGCTGAGAAAGAAGCTAGAAAAAGCTAATGTAGAAGAGGTGAAGATTACCTCAATATATGGGGTAGGGTATAAGTTTGAAGAGTAAATTTTGGAATACATATCTATTTAAATACTTCTTCGTCTCATTTTTACTTACGAGTTTAATGTCATTTGTTGGTTATAAATTCTCAAGAGACTTTCTCCATGTGATTAAACCTCCTAGGCCTTCTCATATGAGACCTGGTGGACCTGAAGGTATGAGACGACCTCCACGTCCTGAACATATTAGACCTAAGAGAGAAGGGTTTAGAGGCAGAGAGGATAGAAGAGGAAGAGAAGATAGAGGGGGCAGAAGATTTGAGGGAGGTATTCCTGAAGGTTTTACAATTCTTGGTATGAAACCTGAGATATTTGTAGCAGTGGCATTTGGCTTACCGCATTTGATTCTTTTTATTTTGCATCACTTACTCACAGTCTACCTTTTTAGAAGAGCTGCAAATCAAACGAAAGAAGTTTTAAGAGAACTTAAATCTGGAAATTTAAAAGCACGTTTTCCAAAAGATGGTGGAGTTAACTTTGGGGCTATAAGTAGTGAAGTTGATGATATGGCAGATGAGTTGGAGAAGTTAGTTTTAAATTTAGAAAAAGCAGAAATTCAAAGAAAAACAATACTTCAAGAGCTTGTTCATGATGTTAGGACACCTATTACGAGCCTCAAGAGTATGCTTGAGGTTCTTATAGAACACTCTACTAATATGTCTAAAGAAGAGGCCACTGGCTTTCTTCATACTAGTCTTTCAGAAGTTAAATACTTTGAAAAACTTGTGAATGACTTACTTTTTATTTCCGACTTGGCTGATAAGAATAATAATATCTCACTTAGTAGTGTTAACTTGAGTGAAGTCATTCAAGGTCAAGTTCATTCATTTAAGACTCAAGAGATAGACATTAATACTAATCTAAATGATAGAGACTCTATGTTTGTCTCTGGGGATAAGCAGCAGTTAAAGAGGCTTTTTCAAAATGCAATTGGCAATGCAATATCTTTTTCTACTAAAAAGGTAGATGTTCTTATTGAAGAAGATAAAAGCTTTTGGAAGATTTGTATTATTGATGACGGTAAAGGAATTTCCGAGGAGAGAAAAAAGAACTTCGGTGAAAAGTTTAGGTCTCGAGAGATTATAAAAGATCAAGATGGAAGAATTTCAATTGGTCTTGGGGCAGTCATTATGAAGAAGATCATTCTTGCTCATAAGGGAAGTTTATCAATAGGAAATATTCTTGAGGGGAGTAAAGTCAAAGGTGCGAAATTAGAAATCCTTATCCCGAAAGAATAAGGACTTCTCTTTTTTATTTTCGCTCTAGAAGCATACCTTTTAGATAGTCACCTTCTGGGAAGCCCCCTAAAGTAATACAGTCTTCTTCCATACGAAGCCCTTTGCATACTTTTAGTGAGCATTCGTTTGCTAGCTTTTCAATTTTTTCGTTAAATTTTCTTCTAAGTACATGGTGAGTATTTAAAAAGGCTACAATTCTTCCTTTCTCACTCAAACACTCTTCCATCATAGGAATTAGTTTTTCATAACTCTTTAAAGCGTTTTGGCTTTTTCTTCCATCACTTGAAAAGCTTGGAGGGTCACACACTATAAGATCAAATTTCTTACCTTCAGCAATATACTGCTTAAGGGCCTTCTCTACTGACATGATTTTACTATGGTGATTCTCGGCCTTAAGTTGTGGGTTTAACTCAAGGTTTTTCTCTAACCATGCAATATAGTCATTTGAAAGGTCAACACTATGAACATCTGTTGCTCCGTGAGATAAAGCAAATAAACTAAATGCACCAGTATACGAATATAGGTTTAAAACTGAACCAGCATTTCTAAATTCATTAGTTAATTTTTTTCTAATTGCAGACATATCACTATAAAGTCCAATGTCGTATCTATAGTCAAAACGAAGATGGTAATTAATTCCAAATTCTTGAACTGTTATCTCTGTTAGTTTTTGTTCAATATTTTCAAACTTAACAGATTCAGAAGACTTTCTTTGTTGGAAGATTACTTTATCAATTTCTGGGAAGTGTTTTGCACAATGTGTTTTTACTAATCTTCTAATATCGTTCTTAAAGAAAAACCAGAAATCAGAATAGATTTGAATAAGTGCAACATTACCGAACTTTTGTATCATTAAACCAGGTATGCCATCAGCTTCTGCAAAGCAGAGGTAGAAGTTATCTCTTTGAAGTTTTTCTAATACCGATTTTCTTCTTAGAAATGATTCTTCTAACCTAAGTGAGAAGGCTCGTACAAAACCATTAGGTGACTCTGGAAGTTCAGTTCCTATTTCCCAAATTCTTGCTTTTACTTTTTTATGAGTAGGGTCATGTAATAAGAATAGTCTTTCATCACCTTTAGGGTTTTTCCCAATAAGTAGGTTTTCCTTTTTTGGGAACTCTTTCGTGAAAGTATCTTCCGTCACCCATGGATGACCTTTTTTTGCATGTTTTAGAGTCGCTGGGTGTAGATTAACCCTTGGTAGTCTATATTTCTTTATTTTTGCCATGGAGTTATAGCTCTTCTTTTAGAGACGCCAATTTCTCAATGGCATTCTCTGTCATAAATAATAGTTGGTTTGTTAAGGCAAATGGATCATTGAATTCTTCAATTCCGACATCAATTAATCTCTCTTTCATACTAAGTGTTAACTCAGTATAAGGATCAATTTCATGACATATACCTTTTAACTTAGAGATGAGAATCTCTAGGTTCATGATCTCTACATTTGGATTGTAGAGGGCCGTATTGTTCAATTTTGAATTTTCTTTATTTGTTGTTTTCATGTGGGTTGTTTATTTCAAATATTCCTTTTAACGTCAATCGTCAATCTGACGTGGAGCCTCTAAGTATGGAATATTTCGTTATTTTTTTACCCTTTATTTTACTTTTAAATCCAAAGAGGATTTTAGGTCAAAGACAGAGAGGCCATAAAGATGTAATTGAGCTGATTGAAGGAAGAGAGGAGGTGGAGCCAAAGAAGAAAAGTGACCTTTACCACGTCGCTAGGCTACTACTTGAAGTCAGAAAGCTCTATGGAGCAAAGGCCCTTGAATCACTTATGATACTAAAAAAAGAGGCCTATAATGCAGATAGAGAGCGTAGAAAGATAAATAGTGTATTGCAAGGGGCTTACTTCCAACAACTTATAATGGGTTTATTAATTCTGATCATGATTTTTATAACCAACTCTATGTTTGAAAGCTCTTCCTCAACATATTTTATCATTCTCTTATTGCAAGTAACTGCTCTCATTATTTTGCATAGCTCTAACGCCTTTCTCTCTAAGATATTTATCAATGGCGGAGTTGTTAGGTTGAGGAACCTCTTGATTATTAGAACACTTTCTCAAAGTGGATTATCTGTAAGTAGAGTTCTAAAGAATGTTGACTGGGATCAGATGAAAGAGACCTCATCTAAAAGACTTAGTGACTGGGATGAGAGATTCTTAGTGTGTTTATCACAATGGCAAGAGAGTGGGAGTGGACTCTTTGAATCTATTCAAGAATTAGATGAGGAGCTTCAATTCTTAAGGACTTTTGGAGAAAAGAAGTTTCAGGACTATATGAATGGAGCGAAGTTTATGGCGCTCCTTGTTGGAGGCTTCTTGAGCTACTTTGTCTATCTCTTTAGTTTTGTAGGAAAGCTCCTAACTTAGTGAATTTGACGCTTGAGGAGATTGTATTTTGGCCCTAGGTGTAATAGTTTAGTAATAGAAATTTCAATACTTATGACACTTAGAAGAGGTAATAAATGGCCCAGACAAATGACAAGCAAATCATCTACTCAATGAATAGAGTTGGTAAAGTTATCAAGAGTAAACATATTCTTAAAAACATCTCTCTCTCATATTTCTATGGAGCGAAGATTGGTGTTTTAGGTCTTAACGGTTCTGGTAAATCTACACTTTTAAAAATACTTGCTGGAATTGATGAGGATCATCTTGGTGAAACTCATATGGCAAAGGGTTACACTGTTGGATACCTAGAGCAGGAACCAACATTAGATCCAGATAAGACAGTTAAAGAGATAGTACAAGAGGGATGTCAGGAAGTTGTAGACATGCTTGCTAAATTTGATGAAATGTCTATGAAGTTTTCAGAGCCTATGAGCGATGATGAAATGAACGACCTTCTAGATAAACAAGCAAAGTTACAAGATGCTCTCGATCATGCTGAAGCATGGGAGCTTGATAGTAAGTTAGATCTAGCAATGGAAGCTCTTAGATGTCCACCAAGTGATCAAAAATGTGGTGTTCTATCAGGTGGTGAGAAGAGAAGAGTTGCTCTATGTAGATTACTTCTTCAAAAGCCAGATATTTTACTTTTAGATGAGCCTACAAACCACCTTGATGCAGAAACTGTTTGGTGGCTAGAAAGACATCTTCAACAATACAAAGGTACAGTTATTGCTGTAACACACGATAGGTATTTCCTAGACAATGTTGCTGGCTGGATTCTTGAACTTGATAGAGGACAAGGGATTCCATTTGAAGGTAACTATACTGACTGGCTAGAGCAAAAATCAAAGAGACTAGCTCAAGAAGAAAAGACAGAGTCTAAAAAGCAAAAAGCTATGAAAGAAGAGCTTGAGTGGATTAGAAGTTCTCCTAAAGCTAGACAAGCAAAGTCTAAGGCAAGAATTAAAAGTTATGAAGATAGATTTAGAGATTCACAAGAAAAAAGAAATGAAACTAATGAACTCTTCATACCTGTTGGGCCAAGACTAGGAAACTCAGTTATTGAAGCTGATAATGTAGGAAAAGCATTTGACGATAAAATTCTATACGACAACTTAAACTTCCAACTACCTCCTGGTGGGGTTGTAGGTATTATTGGTGCCAACGGTGCAGGTAAGACTACACTTTTTAGAATGATCACTGGTGAGCAAGAGCCTACAAGTGGAACATTTAAAGTAGGTGATACTGTTAAATTAAGTTATGTCGATCAGGGGCGTGCTCTAGATCCTAATAAAACGATTTATGAGTCAGTTTCTGGTGGAACAGAGTTCCTAAAGCTTGGAGAACAAGAAGTTAATGCTAGAGCTTATATTGCGAAGTTTAACTTTTCAGGTGAAGACCAAAAGAAGAAAGTTGGAGAGTTATCGGGAGGGGAAAGAAATAGAGTTCACCTTGCATCTACTCTTCTTACTGGTGGTAACGTACTTCTACTGGATGAGCCTACCAATGATCTTGATGTAAATACTCTTCAGGCCCTAGAGAAAGCTCTTGTAGACTTTCCTGGTTGTGCCGTAATCATTTCCCATGATAGAGCGTTCTTAGATAGACTTGCTACTCATATACTTGCATTTGAAGGTAACGGAGAATCAATTTGGTTTGAAGGTAACTTTGCTGATTATGAAGAAGATAAGCGTAAGCGTTTAGGTGATGCAGCAGTGAATCCTAAGAGACATACTTACAAGAAGCTTACGAGAGATTAGTTCTTTGAAGATTTATAAATTTGGTGGCAGTAGTGTTAAAGATGCTGCTGCCATAAAAAGAGTTTCAAATATAATATTATCTCAAGATCGTTGTGGTGTTGTTGTTGTAAGTGCGACAAAAAATACGACTAATGAACTTGAGATGATTGCAAAGTCTTCTTCATTGTCTGAAGAAAATCTTACTTCAAGTCTTATTCATTCATTATTTAATAGGCATAGAGAGATTGCTCGAGAGCTTGAGTTAGATATTGAGCTCTCTATTTTCGAATTAGAAACAGAGCTTAGGACAGTATCTAGTTCAATGAATGGAGAAGGTGAAGTCTCACCGAGCAAAATGGATTCCCTCTATAGTTTTGGAGAGAGGCTATCAAGTCTTATCTTATCTCGATATCTACAAACTGTATCAACAAAGAATGTAATCTTAAAAGATGTAAGGGAAGTTCTTGTCACTAATGATCATTGGAATCTTGCCGCTCCACTTATTGGAGAGACTAGTCAGGCGATTAATAAATGGGGAGAGCTTACAGAGAAAGATCTTGTGATAACACAAGGCTTTATTGGCTCTACTGTTTCTGGGCAAACGACAACACTTGGTAGAGAAGGTTCAGATTTTAGTGCCACTCTTTTAGGAGAAGTCCTACACGCTAGTGAAGTGACTATATGGACAGATGTTGCAGGTGTCGCAACTTGCGATCCAAGAGTTATAAAAAAAGCTAAATTTATAAATAATTTAAATTATAAGCATGCTGCTTTACTGGCCCATTTTGGTGCAAAAGTTTTATTTGAAAGAACTCTTGAGCCCGCAATCAGAAAGAAGTTTCCTGTACTTGTGAAGTCAACTCTTCTTCCTTCAGAAGTAGGAACAAGCATTCACGAGCTTCCATTGAAAGAGGGGCCTGTTGGAATTGCTATCGAAGACAATGTTGTAACTGTTGTTGGAGAGAGTCTCTTATCAAAAAGTGTTAAATTCCCATTTGATGCTATTCGAGTTCATGAGATTGAAAGACAAACAGATGAGTTTGTTTCATTAAAGTTCTCTAACGAAGATATTGAAAGTGCTGTAGAGGAACTTCATGATTGGGTGTTAGAATCTCTTCATAATTAACTTGTCCTCTTTCGTGACCAATTAGAGAAATTGCATTTTTAACTTTTTTATTCTCTAGGAATATAATTATATCTATTCCTGCAGAAATTAAATCAAGAGCAGTCTCATTATTCATTCCCGAGATTCCCGAATATAGACATAGTAGAGTTGATATCCTTCCTGGACAATCAAGAGCACTGTTTGCATGTATAGTCGTTAGTATTCCTTTATGTCCTGTATTGGTACTTAGAATAAGTGGAACAACTTCATGAGACCTAATTTCCCCCAGAATAATTCTTTCTGGTCTCATCCTTAAAGCATATGAACAATAGTCACTAAGAGAGTGATTGGGCTTCTCATTTGCAACTAATCTTGTTGTTGTTTTATTTGAAGAATTGATCTCTAATGTGTCCTCAATAATAAGTACGTGTTGATTGTCTTTAGCGCTTGTAAGTAGAGAACTTAGAAAGGAAGTTTTTCCAGATCCAGTTGAGCCACATATTATTATATTTTTCTTATCTAAAAAATGAGATTGAATAATGTCTTTCTCTAATGGATTATTGAAATAAGAAGCTAGTGGATAAACCTTACTGCCTAGAAATCTAATAGAGCATTTATGAGAATGCTCTTCTGAAAGTGACGAGTGAGTAAGGGTGACTCTGACCTTTTTATTATTTATTATAGCTCTAAAACTAACAAATGGCCTTGATACATTCCAATCAATTTTATACTTTAAGCAAAGTAACTTATAACATAAATCTAAATCATCGATTGTTAGATTCGTAGACTGTAATCTACTACTTACATTGTTAAATTCTTGTAGTGTATTATTATCATGAATTATGACTTCTTCAGTCTTGATATCAAAGTTTACAAAATTCATTTCTGAAATTGAAATGAACCAACTTCTAATTTTTTCCTTAGGTAAAAGTATTTCCCAATCTTCTCCAAATTCGAGAGAAAGATTTGTATAAATATTTTCTAGATCTGGGTAAGAGCTTCTGTTTATAGAGTTTGTAATATACTTTCTATTTATCTTATAAATATCATCTGCAATATTCATGGAGTTCTCTCAAGTTGAATAAATATTTTAATGTTTTTGAAACTCTCTATTTCAGATGTTGAAGTAAAGAGTTTTCCAAGAATTGGGATTTTTGATAAGTAGGGAAGAGAGCTGTCTTCACTTTGTATTCCTTGATGGCCAATATCAACTATTTTTAAAGATTCATTTAGGTTAACTTGAATTCTAGATTTTGTTTTATTTGAACTTATTGTTGAACTATTCGAACTTGCAATTGGACGTGAAAGTTCTGTTTCTATATTTAAGAAAAATAGATCATTTTCTTTTTCAATTTTTGTAAGAATTTTTAAACCAGCGAATTTCCAATTTGTAGTGTATTCATCATTAGATTTTTGAGTGAAAGGGATCTCGCTACCAATACTTATCTCTCCTTTATGATTTACTCTTGTTAATATTTCTGGAGTGGCAATGGAGGATAGTTTTATACTTCTATTTTCAAATTGAATTAAATTCTCTCCTACAAAAGCATTTAGATCTCTTTTGATTAAGGAATATAAGTTATTTGAAATTTGATTTAGTCCTAGAGACATCACTTCACTAGAAGCTGACTCTAGTAGAATTAATCTTGTTTTAAGTTTAAAGTTTGGAAGTAGATCATTCTCATTTGTCTGAATGATTTCTAAAGGAATTTCACTAAACCAGTATTCTGTAAATGACTTCATATCAAAATTTGATTTAGGTAATTTACATTTGATTGGTATCTTTTCAAACTTACAAAAGACTTTTGTTATTTTTTTTTGTAGCAATTTACTATACAGCATATTGGCTAACTCTTTTTGAAGCTGTCTTGATATTTTAACTTGGCTATTTATGCTTATAAGAGAGTCTTTATATTTTACTATTTGGTGTAGTCGCTTTATGTCTTCTATTTTAGTGACTTCTCCGCAAATTGTTATAGTTGAGTCTATTACGCTAGTATTAAGACCTAGGCCTTCAACCTTAAGTTTTGCCATTCTAATTTTTGAGGCCTGAATCTTTGTCTGGATAAAAATATTATATTCTTTAGTGGTTCCATCTTTGTTCCAGATCTTTAGGGAGCTAAAACCCTGATGTTTTGCTCTAATCATAAGGCTACTTTTTGACGCAAAGTGTTTTATTCCGAGTAGCTCTTTATTGCTCGTGGCATAGTTCGCTAGGCCATTTGTGGGTAATTTTCTGTATTCTCCGATCGCTAGGTTAATAAATTTTGGATTACTATCAACAATATTACAGACACTTAGCGCATTTGGTGCTATTGTAATTAAGCAGTTGGCCAATAATACTTTGACAACTTGGCCTCGAGTGGGTAAAAACTTGGTTCTACTTAGAGTAGATTTAAATAAGAAATTAAAGTTTTTAAGATATAGGAGAGTAATCATGGTATCAAATACAAGAATTACAAAAACTAGAAGATCAAATAAGAAAGTTAAAGCTGGTTCTAGAAGAAAGGCTGCGAATAGAAACAAGGGTACAACTCCTAAGTTCGCGATCCACCAAGATAAGTAATCGCTTTTTTATCTGAAGAGCAGAATTTCTGCTCTGATAAGATTTAGCCCGCTATTTGTGGGCTTTTTTCATTTCCAGTAAACGCCAAGCATTTCACTCATAACCTCATTATTTCTAGAAATCACTTTCACATCCATTTCTTTATCAATACATATATGTGTAGCTACTGACTTACTTTTCTTACAGGCCCCGTACTCAAGTTTGTAGAGCTCTTTTCCAACTTGAAACCTTTCATTCATAACTTTTTCTATTTGTAACATCGACTCTTTATCACTGCCTTCATATGTTATTAGGATTAGTGGTGTTGTTGTAGATGCAGATATTGAGATTGAGAAAATGAGACTAGAAATGAATTTCATAGTTAACCCTTTTGTTAATTGTTACTTTTCGATTAGGTATTAGTTTCCAATTCGTAGGCCTATTGATGATCCAGGCTGATTTATTTATAGGGATTTCGAGCTTAACTTTTAGAAGCCCATCTTGATTCATTTCTCTATCAATGACTCTAACGCTTTCAATTTCTTGATGTGTAGTTTGATTAATTAAATTTGCTTCTACTTGTTCATCAGGAATTATAGAAGAGACCTCCAGTTCCATTAGAATATTTCCTTCTTGGAGACCTCTCTTCATCTCTGATGGGGGAGTAGGACCTTCTGTTTGTACAAGGCTTCTTCCGATATGTGATAGGAAAAATATTATTATAAATTGAATGACTATCTTTCTTTTTTCTATTTTATTTTTCTTTAATGTAGATTCTTTGAATATTTCGAGTGGTGAACTTATTCCATTCTCTTTTAAACTCATTTAATTCCCTATGTTCCGTGATTTTTAAGTGATTATCAATTCTGCAGAAAGCAACGATACTTAAACTGAGGAAAAAAAGGTAAATTGCTAGTTCAATCTCAGCAATTCCATCTTCATTCATATTTCATATCCTTTAGTGAGAACTTTCACCTTTTTGTCAAAATGGTTATCAATGTTAAATGTAGATTTGAAAATAATTGGAGGTGTCTTTAAGTGTATTTTTTCATTACTGAAATAAATATAATCTATCTTTTTCTTTGTTATCAAAGTCGTAGTATGGTCAAAATTTCTTTTGAATAATACTTTCCCTTTCATTTCATAAATGGAATTGAGTACTATATTCGCTCGCGTGGTCTTTGAACATTCTCTGATATCATAAATATCTTTATAAAATTTTAATAAACTTAATTGTTGTTTTGTCTTTAATACTTTCAGAGCTGCTTTGGCTGGAATTGAAATCTTTGGGGTAGGAACCTTGGATGCATAGTATGAAATCTGAATGAGACGATTTTCGAGATTAATTTTATGTATAAAATTACTCTGGTAGAAATGAGATTTCCTAACACAGAGTAGGGACTTTAATCTAATACGATTCTTTTTATAAAGAATGACTTTGTTTAAGGTTATAGCGGTCAGTCCACTAAGGCTCATAAGAAGGAGTAGGCAGAGAAATAGCTGGGTTGACCCTGATTGATTTAGTTTCATTTATTAATTTTGATATAACCTTTTATTTCATAATTATCTTTATTAACTTTGACAGAAATGAATGTTCTGCATTTATAAAGGCTTGTCTTTTTATTCTTTAATATTGAATGTGAAAGTTTTCTAAGGAGGAGGTTGTATTTCTCACTTTGGCAATTAGACTCTTGGGCCAAAGTCCAAGAGCCATAAAAAGCAATTAAGGATATTTTAAATAAAACTATTAGCTTGAGAATTTCCAATTCTTATCTTGCCGGAATGTGTTTTACTATATCTTTTCTCATCTTCTCAACTCTTGTATGTACGCTTTCTCCAAATTGCTTCATTGCTACTAGGCAAAAAATACCTACCAGTGATGAGATAATTATGTACTCCATAAGGCCTTGTCCTTTTTCATTTTTTAAAATTCTTGTTGTCTTTTTCATGAGGTCTCCAAGTTAATCTTCGATGTTTAAAGGCTGCACAGTACTTGCCATAAATATCAACGTAATCTTGGTAACTTAAAAGTTATTAAGTTCAGTAAATGTACCAGTAGGTAAAAATAACTACTGGTAATTACGATTGCATGCAATATTAGAGCGGATTAAAATAGATCTATGGAAGATAAAACTAAATTATACGTATTTGCTAAAAAAGAAGTGTTCTTAATCTTTGTATTTATGATTCTTATATCTATTACCTCATTTTTACTTGGGGTTAAGATAGGGGTGAATAACTCTTATGAGAAAACTGGATATAAAAAAGAAGATATTCAAAAAGTTGAAATCTTGTCTCCGGATGAAGAGAAAGTTGGTCAACTTGAAAAATCTTCTGCAAATACAGATGAAGATACTTATAAAGCTTTGAAAGAAAAAACTGACCTAGCACTTGAAAAGAAAGTTGAGGAAGAGTTTTCTGAAAATGCTAAAGTAAACACTAATACAGTGGTTGAAGCTTCTCCTGAAACTCCAGTTAAAGCACCTCAAGAATTTAAAGCACCAGCTGCTAAAGATAAGTTGAGTGGAAAGTACACAATACAAGTAGGGTCTTTTCCTTCAGTAAGCGAAGCAGAGGTTTTTGCAAAAGGTTTTAAAGCAAGAGGCTATACAACAATAATTAATGAAAAAGACTTAGAGCACAAGGGGACTTGGTTTAGAGTAAGTATTGGTGTCTTCGATAATATAAGTGAAGCCAAAGAATACGCAATAGAGCACAAGTCTTTATTTAGTTCGTCTGAATATCGTTTCTCACAATTTGATTAATTTCATTTCTTAAAATTTATTGCTATAATATTCCCATAACTTACAAAGGTAATTTTTATGGGAAATATTTATAGTTTAGTGATGGCCGGCGGACAAGGGACTAGGTTTTGGCCTGAGTCTACTTCAAAGAAGCCAAAACAATATCTACCTCTAGTTACAAAGCAAAGCTTACTAGCTGACACTCTAGACCGATTAGATGGGCTAGTATCACATGAACAAAGATATATAGTTACAGTTAAAGAACAAAAGAAGCTTGTTCATGAAGAAGCTGCAAGTAAGATGGGTGAAGGACAGGTTGTATTTGAACCTAGTGGCCGAAATACTGCTCCTTGTATTCTTTTATCTCTAGCGACTCTATTAAAGAATGGTGCTAAAGACTCAGATGTAGTTGTAATCCTACCTTCTGATCATGTTATCTTAAATAAGAACGGTTTCCAGCAAACAATTCAAAGTGCAGTGAAAGTAGCCACAGATAAGAAAAGAATTATTACAATTGGTATTCCTCCTCATTTTCCTCATACTGGCTTTGGATATATTCAAACTGGTGCTGAACTGACTGAAAACTCATTAGATGTTGTAAGTTTTAAGGAAAAGCCAAATCTAGAAACAGCTGTTAGCTACCTAGAGTCTGGGAAGTATCTATGGAATGCTGGGATGTTTGTCTCTGAAATAGGACTCTTATTAGAAGAGTTTAAAGAGCATTCTCCAGAGATATTCTCTTATTATGATGAACTCTATGAAGCAATTGGTGATGAAAAAAAGGAGGCTGAAGTTTACGCTAAGCTACCATCTGAATCAATTGACTATGCCATTATGGAAAAGACTTCTAGAATAGGTCTTTGTAAGGCCAACTTTGATTGGAACGATCTTGGTTCATGGGATGCCCTTTCAACAGTAGTTGAAGAGACTGAAGGGAATACTCTTGTTAGTGCTAAGAATCACTATTTTGAAGATGCAAAAGGCAATGTTGTTTACACTCCTGATCAATTTGTAGGTTTGATTGGTGTTGATGATTTAATTGTAATTGCTAATGGAAAATCTGTGGTAGTTCTTCCAAAAAGTGACTCTCAGAAAGTTAAACATATCGTGAATCACCTTAAAGAAAAAGATTACGGAAAAGAGCTTCTATAGCTCTTTTCCTTGAGGGTAAGATTTTTTTACCCTCAAAAATACTTCATCCGTAGATTTTAAGAAAATATTTTTAATTTCACTTCTTGTTGGAATTGGTAATTCTAATTGAGTATCTTTTTTAGATAATAAATCTTGCAGACTTTTATGAAATACTTCTGCACTTTGAGTCTTACTTGCCTCAAAGCTAGCTTGTTGAACAAGTGAGTATATATCGTCACGCTTGAAGTTAGTATTTTCAATTAAGTGATGTAAGTAATAACTAGATAGGTAAGTGCAGTTTTCGTAAACTCTATTAGTGATAGTATCTTCATTTATAACCAAATTCTCTACTGTTGAGTTCAGTCTTTTGATTGAATAGAGTAGGATCCCAAAAGAGTCTGGTAAGTACATTCTCTCTGTTGAAGAATGAGATATATCCCTTTCATGCCATAAGACAATATTGTCTAGAGCAATACTTAGGTGTGACCTTAACATTCTTGCCATACCTGTTAAGTTTTCACCACTAATAGGGTTCTTCTTATGAGGCATTGTAGATGAACCTTTCTGACCCTTAGCAAAGCCTTCGAATACTTCTGCCACATCGGATCTATGAAGGTGTCTAATTTCAACAGAGATTCTCTCTATTGCAGAACCAATTAGTGAAATTATTGAGATAAGTTTTGCAATGCGATCTCTTGGAATAACTTGTGTACTATGTTCCTCAGGTAGTATTCCAAGTTCTTTTGCTGCAACAGCTTCAAGTTCAGGAGTAAGGATTGTGTAATTTCCTACAGCTCCTGAAAATTGAACACGTAACTCGTTTTGGTAGTAGTCTTCAAGCTCTTGATACCTTCTACAGAATTCACTATAGTGCCCTAGAAGCTTTTGGCCGAAACTCATAGGCTCTGCATACATTCCGTGCGAACGTCCCATCGTAGGTATGTTTTTGGACTCTTCAGCTCTCTTTAAAAGGCATGTAAGTAAATTCTTAAACTCAGGTAGTATTTGTTCTAGTGATTGTTTAATTTGTAAAGTTAGTGAGGAGTCAATAATATCACTAGATGTAACTCCAAAATGGAAGAACTTTCCAATTTCAGGCTCTAGGTTTTCTGTAATTGAAGAGCAGAAAGCTATAATATCGTGTTTGGTTTCTTTTTCAATTTCTAAAATTCTTTCGATATTAATGACTGCACTTTGTTTGATCTTATCACTCGTTCCCTTAGGGACTCTAGTGCCTTCTAATGATTTTAGAATCGCTAGTTCAACTTCTAAATAGGTTTGGAACTTATTTTGCTCTGTCCATATGCTTGAGATTTCTTTTCTATCGTAACGTGAGATCATTAAGTGACTCCATGAAGGTTTAATTAAAAGTAAAAGGAAATATCCCCAGCTAAAGAAGTCCAGTTGAGGAGTAGGGAGCCTTGGCTAGATGTTTCAGTGTCTGTTGCTGGTGCTCTTTTGACATGTGCAATATTATAATTAAATCTAATTCCCCAATGAAGAGTATTACTCGATCTAAAGTGAATTCCTAAGTCGGCCTTCATCCCAAAACCACTATAAGAGTCACCAAGTTCAGTCGATGTATTGTTATAATTTATAGATGCACCCATTGTTTCAAATAAGTTATCACTTTCAAAGAGGGTTTGAATCAAACTTGTTCTATATGAAAGTCCAGTTCCAATTATAGTTGTTGTTAGTGTTTGCTCTGCTATTTCATCTGCTGTCGAAGTAGGGAACTGAGAGTTGTCATCAGCTATTTCTGAAAAAATTGCACTACTCTGAGCTCCGTAGAATTCCCACCATGCATAATCAAGCCTTTTTGCGTACTGGAATTCTATTCCTGAGATATTCATTGCTTTCATAGGGTTTGCATTAAGGTTATAGATAAGTGAAACACGAGAGCTATCTTTACTTGTTGAATAGCTATCTAGAGAGACGCCTGCTTCAAGGTCATAGTTCTGAATTCTTAATTCTTCATTTATACTTTTCTCTGCTTTTGATTTTCCAGACTTCAAGTACTTTAGATCGCCCTCTAGTTCATCATCAGTAGGAGGTAAGCTAGACTGAGCAGTAGCCGTATTAACATATAGCAGAGATAATAATACTAGTGTTGATATTTTTCTCATTACTTCTTACCTTTCTTATATTTCTGAATTAAATTTTCAAAGTTTTGACCTGGAAAGTCTTCTACGCCAGCAGTTTTTGCAAGTCCAATCTTGTTATATAGATGTAAGAACTTACTTTGTTCTAAAAGAATTTGAGCATCAGTCAATTCAATAAGAGTATTCTTAAAATCGAGATATTTAGTTCTCTTATTCATATAATTTTCTAAAATAGTATCAAATGACTTTTGCAGAGTAGGTATTCTAGCATCTAGGATATTTATTTGATTCTGTAGGTGTTTAACTGTGAAGTATTGAGACTTAATGAGTGCTTTAGAGTCTCTTGTTGCTTGAGCCTTTTTAGCAAATGCTACATGCTTAGAGAGTAGGGAGCTTCTTGTTGCTCTTCCATTAAGTAGTCCACCTGTCCCTGTTAAAGACCAAGTCGCGTTGATAGAAGCAACAATATCAATATTTGAATTTCCTGGACCTGTTGAGTAGGTAGTTCTATTTGTATCAGGACTAAAGCGGTAGTCGTAAGCTCCAAGCTTCATACTTATTTTTGGTAGAGGAAGGTTGTTTTTTAATGCTAACTCATAACCTCTTTTTGCGTTCTCAACATCTTTGAGTGCATCTAGAGTCTCCGGATTATTAATACTTGCTAGTCTTATAATTTCATCTAGCGGAGTCGTTAGGAGTTCGTATCTTAAACTATCTTGTAGAACGTATTTTGTACCAACTTCATCGTTTATACTATTTGCGATGACTTCATTTTGAAGTTGAACATCATTCTTGGCTTCATGAAACTCATTTTGTGCTCTTAGATATTCAGATCTTGCAAGGTAGTAGTCTTGCTTTGATACTTTTTTTAAAGATATTTTCTCTCTATTTAATCGATAGATAAAAGAAGCATGGCGAAGTTGATCTCTTTTTATTCTTTCTCTTTCTTTTAAAAAGTAGAGTTTAAAGTAAGAAACTATTAAATCATGCTTCAGTTCACGACTTGCTTCAGATATCTGTTCCTTAGATCTTTTAATATCAGCTTTTGTACTTAGGTATTGGAGATAGTCTTTTCCCCAGTTAAAAATTGTATAGTCTCCAAAGTTTAGAGCGAGAGCACCGTCTGGTCTCGTTTCTCTTGGAGTTGCATTATTGCTCCCACTTTTTAGAGTTCCTAGTCTATGCTCTGGACTAATTAGACTTATATTTACATTAGGTACCCAAAAGTCTTCCCAAGTATCATCCCATTTTAAGTCAAGGATTTCAGAATTATACTTTCTGATTTGTTGGTCGTAATTCTTTCTCAATCCTTGCTCAATAACATCATTCAAGTGAAGTGCTTTTGAGTTCAGTCGACTTTGAGTCGATTCATCCATGGATTGAACATAGCCTTCTGAGCTTAATTGTTTAGGAGTAGGTTGGGCATAGATATTAAATGCTGTTAAAGCAATTATCACTACTGATGATTTTTTAATGAATCCGTTCATTTTAAATGTCTCTTTTATAGTGTGTGTTTAAAAATGATACGAAAAAAATCAGGGCCTGAAAAGGGAAGTTTTCAATGTTTATTTAGAGGGTTAGACCTGGGCAGCCAGTTCGAACGATGCCTTCTTCTAGGTGGGTAATTTTTATGAGAGACAGTCGTAACTCATTTTTTAATTTACCATAATTGTCTATGAGTTTTACTTTAACTGTCTTCTTTTCTTTAGGAACATATTTAAGAAGATTTCTATTTCTTGTTATTAATTCCATTAGTTTTTGTTTGTGAGCGACTTTCTGATTTCTTTTATTCAATAGTTCTTCACATCTTCGTGAGATACTTGGATCTGTAATAACTGTGTTTTCATAGTCCTGCGCCTGTATCAGGTTGATACTTGTTAGGAAGCAAAGCGTAAATGTGATAAAATATAATTTTGTTCTTATCATTTTCATTAATTATAATAACATAGCTTGGAAGGTTTAATCTAAAGTGTTAAATTCTACCCTTAAAGTCACGGAGATGATTTTGAATGAATTAAGAGTACTAGTTCTCATTCCCGCTCGCTATGCGTCGTCAAGGTTTCCTGGAAAACCTCTGGCAAAAATCTCTAAAAAATCAATGATTCAACGAGTGTATGAAAACTGTTTAGGTATAAAAGACCAATTAGAACACTCAGTTGTTAGTGTTGTTACAGATGACTCTCGAATTGAAGACCATGTGAAAGGCTTCGGTGGAGAAGTTGTACGTGTTGATGATGATGTAGCTTCTGGATCAGAAAGGATAGCTTTAGCACTTGAGAGGTTCTATTCTAACCAAGAGTGGGACTTTGTTATAAATGTACAAGGTGATGAACCTTTAATTGAGAGTAATTTACTTTCAAGACTTGCAGAATATCATTCAAATAGTCGCTTTGACTTAGCAACAGTAGTTAAGCCATTTTCTGGTCATGAAGAAGAGCATAGTGATTCAAATAAAGTGAAAGCTATTTACAGTCCTGTCAAAGGGCAGTGTCTTTACTTTTCTCGTGCTAAACTTCCTTATTATAGAGATGATGTTAAGGCACAGGACTGGTTTCTTCATATTGGAATATATTCATTCAGGCCAAAAGCACTTAAAGAGTTTTGTAAGCTTGAAGGCTCTTACTACGAGAATATAGAAAAACTAGAACAATTAAGGGCCCTTGAGAATGGTTATACTATCGGGGCCGTAACAACAGATATGACATTAATGGGAGTTGACGTCCCAGAAGATATTGCAAAACTTGAAGGAGTTCTTCGTGAAAGGGAAATCAAGTCCTAAGAAATTTATTTTTATTACTGGTGGAGTAGCCAGTTCTCTCGGTAAGGGTCTTGCCGCAGCAAGCATTGCCGGACTTCTTGAAAGAAGAGGTCTCAAGGTAAATATGCTAAAAATGGATCCATATATTAATGTTGATCCAGGAACAATGAGTCCAACTCAGCATGGTGAGGTTTTTGTAACTGATGATGGTGCAGAGACGGATTTAGATCTTGGGCATTATGAAAGGTTCACTTCACTTACTCTTAGTAAGACAAGTAACTTTACGACAGGTCAAGTTTACCTAAAAGTTATTGAAAATGAACGAGAAGGTAAATATCTTGGAAAGACTGTTCAGGTTGTTCCTCATATTACAAATGAAATTAAGAGACGAATTCATCTTGCAGCAGAGGATACTGAAATTCTTCTTGGGGAAATTGGTGGAACAGTTGGAGATATCGAATCTCAACCATTTGTTGAATCAATAAGACAGCTAGCTCAGGATGTTGGTCCTGAAAACGTACTCTTTGTTCACTTAGTCCTAGTTCCATACTTAGGGGCAGCTGGTGAACTTAAAACTAAACCTGCTCAACATTCAGTTAAAGAGTTAAGATCAATGGGTCTTTTCCCTCAAGTCATAATCTGCAGATCAGATAGGGAAGTAGAGAGCTCATTGATTGATAAGATTTCTCTTTTTTGTAATGTTCAAAAAGAAAATGTTTTTCAATCTATTGATGTAGATACAATTTACCAAGTTCCGTTGAGTCTACACGCTCAAGGACTAGACCAAAGAATTGCAAACCTACTAGGAATATGGGCCGCGGCACCTAAGATCGATGATCTTGAAAAAGTTGTATATAATTTTAAAAACCCTCTTAGAAAAGTAAAGATAGGGATAGTTGGAAAATATACTGAGCTCGTAGAGTCTTATAAGTCTTTAGATGAGGCTCTTAATCATGCAGCTAACTCTTGTCAGTTAGAGCTTGATCCAATTTATATTGATGCTGAAGAATTAGAAAAAGGTAATGATAAAATTCTATCCGAAATACAGGGAATACTTGTTCCTGGTGGTTTTGGGCAAAGAGGAACTGAAGGGAAGATTAAGGCCATTCAGTTTGCTAGAGAGAATAACCTTCCTTTCTTTGGTATTTGCCTCGGAATGCAACTTGCTATGATTGAATATGCTAGAAATGTTGTAGGACTTGAAGCTGCGACAAGTGAAGAGTTTGGTAGCGGTGGTGATCATGTTGTTCACTTTATGGAAGGACAAAGTGAAGAGGGATCTAAAGGTGGATCAATGAGACTTGGAGCTTATGAATGTGAACTGAGTGAAGACTCTTATGCTAAAAAGATTTATGGTTCAAAAATCATAAGTGAAAGACATAGACATAGACTTGAAGTTAATAACTTATATGCTTCTAAAATTAGTGAAGCAGGAATGACTATTTCAGGTGTAAATAAAGAATTAGATCTTGTTGAAGTTGTGGAACTAAAAAATCATCCACACTTTATTGCTTGTCAGTATCATCCAGAATTTAAGTCGCGTCCATATACGCCACATCCATTATTTAAAGCATTTATAGAAAAGGCAGATAAATATGAGCAATAAGAAAATGGACTTCTTTATAGGTCCTTGTGTACTTGAAAGTGAAACTCTAGCAATGGATATTGCTGGTAAACTAGTGGAAGACTTAAAAGGCTTTGAAGATAAAATTCAACTCCACTTTAAAGGAAGTTTTGATAAGGCCAACAGGTCTTCAATCGACTCTTATAGAGGACCAGGTATTGATGCTGGTCTTAAGATATTAGAAAAAGTAGGTAAGACTTATTCACTACCAACGATAACAGATTTTCATCATCCAGAACAAGCGGATCAGATCGCTAGTGTTGTGAAAACGCTTCAGGTTCCAGCATTCTTATGTCGTCAAACGGATATGATTCTTGCTGGTGCAAAAGCATGTTCTGAGCACGGTGGACAACTGAAAGTTAAGAAAGGTCAATTTTTAAGCCCTGAAGAAACGAAGAATATTGTTGATAAAGCTCTTAACTACCTAACTAAAGACCAAATACTACTTACTGAGCGTGGAACAAGCTTTGGCTACAATAACTTAGTTGTAGATATGGCAAGTTTTCAAATTATGAAAAGTTTTGGTGTACGTACAATTCACGATGCTACTCATTGTGTTCAAAGACCTGGTGGTCTAGGAACTTACACTGGTGGAAAGAGAGAGCAAATTTTCACTCTAGCTAAGGCCGCTGTTGCCGCTGGTGCTGATGGAATCTTTATGGAGTGTCATCCAAATCCTGATAAGGCACTTTCAGATTCTGCTACAGCTCTTCCTATTGAAAAAGTAAAAGAGATTGTAAGTAAACTGATTCAAATTAAGGATGTTGTTGATGCAAACTAATTTAAGAGACGTAGCTGAAAAGTTTAAAGAAAAGCTTTTAAAAATTAAAGTTGTAGCATTTGATGTTGATGGAATTCTAACTGACGGTAAAGTTTGGTTCAGTGGTGAAGAGATGGGGTGGAACCGCTTCACAGATACACGTGATGGTTATGGATTAAAGATGCTAAAAAACTTTGGTTTTAAAGTCGGGATCATTACCGGTGGAGATTCTTTAAGTGTTATTAAGCGTTTCAAAGAAAATCTTGGTCTTGATTTTGTATACTATGGAAATGAAGACAAGAGAGAGTCATATAAGAAACTATTGGCAGAAGGCTTTTCTCAAGAAGAGATACTTTATGTTGGAGATGAGTTCTTCGATGTTCCTCTAATGATAGCAAGCGGATTTTCTGCTACTGTTCCTGTCGCTTCTGAAGAGGTGAGAGCTAAGGCCGACTATGTAACATCTGTTTCAGGAATTGGATCGGCTAGAGAAGTTATAGATATTCTCAGATATGCACACGGTCTATATCCAGAGGTTTTGGATTTAGATGGAAATGTAATAAAGTTTAATTAAGATTTCGAGAGTGGAATGCTCACTTCAAAGTGGGCACCTCTCGTCGATTTTACCAACTTTATATTTCCTGACATCTCGACCATAAGCTCTTTTGAAATACTTAGACCTAAACCTGTTCCACTACCTTTTTCTTTAGTCGTGAAAAACGGAGAGAATATCTCTGAAGTGATTTCTTCCTTTATTCCAGATCCGGTATCTTGAAAATGAATAATACATTTATTATTCTTAACCTCTGTAGAAATACATATCTTTCTTTCTTCCATACCTTTAAGAGCATCTATAGAGTTGTTTATTAAATTAATTAAAATTTGAGAAAATTGTGTTTCTTTCACCAAGATATTTATAGAAGTATCAAGTTTTGAAGTATCCAGTTTTACTTTATTCTTTTTTATTTTATCTTCAATGAAGATTAATGTTTTATTTAAAACATTGTTTAAATTCTTAGACTCAAGTTTATCCTTACTTCCTTCTCTTGAAAAATCGAGTAAGTTTGAAACGATTTGAGATGTTCTACTAACAGCATCTTCTATATTGGTAATGGCTCTAGTTATCTTTGCTTCTTTATCTTCATTTTCAAGTTTTATAAAGCTTAATTCATGTTCAATAATAGTGAGTGAAAGCGATATAATACCCATCGGGTTATTTACTTCATGAGCAATACTACTTGCTACTTCTCCAATTGCTGCTAGCTTTTGATTATGAATAGATTTAGACCTTTCTGCCTCTATTTGGGCTTGGGCCTCAACTTTTTCAGTATTGTCGATACAAATGATAAAGATGTAGTCTTCTTTTTTGTCTTGTATGAAAGTCCAATTTGTACTCTTCCATTCTTTATCTACTTTAAAGTGAATTTCCTTTTCGAAAGAGTCTGGTGAGTCTTTCATATTAGATAAGATTTTTTTAAATTCTGAATTTTTACTGAGGATACTATCTCTTATTATATTGCCAGTACTATTCGCTATTTGAAATAGCTCTGTTGAAGACTTATTTGTTTGAATTATATTCCCTTGATAGTCCAGAATTAATACTGAGATAGGGGAGGCATTGATGAACTTTGCTAACTGTGACTTCTTTTGCTGAAACTTTTTAAATACATCAATGAAATTTTCTTCAATTAGATTGAACTCTCTTATGATACTTCTAGATTTAGGTGTGTGAATATTTCGAATCATCAAAAGATTAATTGTCTTCATTAAATTTTCTAGTGGAGGACCGATTAATTTATTTGCAAAGACCATTGCTATTAAACATAGAGTTAGAGAAATCAGAACTGTTAATATAAAATTTGTAACATAAGAACTTTTGAGATTCTTTATATAATTAGAACTAGTTTCAAATACAATTTTTATACTACTATTATTCGTTATAGAAATGTTCCCAATGAAATATAACTTATCATTAACTTGTACTAATTGGTTAATTTTTGCTTCTGCAATTTTGCTCTCTTCTTCCTTATTTATTTTAATTGATCCTGATACTAGCTTATTATTTGCAAAAAAGTAGACGTTATGATTATTAATTTTTTCTGATAGACCTGTGATAAAATTATTTTTATTATTTAATATATAGCCACTGTGAATTGTTGCAAGAATTCTTCCTGTTTTCTTTGAGACAATGTCTTGATTCGTAAAGATGACTACATTATTGTTCTGTGTTGTATAAAGCTCGATACGTTGTGGAGAATGTGTTCTACTCGTATAGGCTTTTACTATTTCTTCACTATCTAAAATATTTAAGCTAACGTCTGTAATTCTATCTTCACCATCATAGGTAAGAAAAAGAAAATCAGTATCTAGGTTCTCAATTACGACACTTTCTAAAATCTTTTTTACTTCCTTGTTATTCTCTTTTTCTAATTGTTTATGTAAATCGGAGTTGTTTGCATATTCAGATAGTTTATTAGCTCTAATCTTTAAGGTAGAGTTGATATAGATTTGGGATATTTTTTCTTCGTCTTTAAAGTCATCAATAATCTTATCTTTTAGAAGCATCATTGATGAATTGAACTGATTATAAAATAACGGAATCGTTACTAGCGTAACGACAAATATAATAATTATACCAATTAATACTGATATTTTAATGTCTTTACTTGTTTTCATTTGAATACCTAAATGCTCTTTCTTCCAAAGAGTTCATTTTTTCTGGAGAAGTTGTTTTATCTACTAGTACCATTTCTCCAGAATATACGAGGGGTACTTTTTGAGAATCTCCTTGTAAGTCTAGCTTTATTGCTTCAGCTGTAGCGATTGCACTATCATCATTAATTCTCATTACGGTTAAATCTATTCCTTCTCTATCATTTTTTATACTATCAAGCTCTGCTGTTCCACCTCCCCAGCCATTTAATAAGAAGGGAGAGTTCTTTTTAAACTTTCTAGCAGCTAAACTTATGTCGGTAGAGCAAGATACAACAAGATCGACTTTTTTCTTTCTGCTAAAGAAGTCCTTGAGTGCTATCTCAGCATTGCTCCCTTGACCATCTGTATAATATCTACTTACTAAGTTCCATTTCTTATCTTTTAGTAATTGCTTTATCGCATAATCTCCTCTCATTCTACTAACGTAGCCTTCTGAGTGATAGAGAACGATAAAGTCTCCGCCATTAGGAAGTTTCTTTTTTATATCATCTATTAAAATTTGAGTTCCAAGTTCATGATCAAATCCTGCGTAAAAGAAGGGTTGCTTATTCCCCCATGATTTAAGAGGAGTAGTAATATTCAATAGAATTAATTTTATAGATGAGTAAGATAGGATTTGATTTACAAGCTTTGAGTGTTCGTTAATATTGAGTGTAAAGATTAAGTAATCGGGACCTTTTTTTACGGCTTCAATAATTTCTTTTGAGGATTCATTCTTTCCTGAGCCAGTTGGAGCAGGTATCAGCTCTAGCTCATAATCAATTTTGCTTTCAGTTAAACGTTTTTTTAAGGCCAAAATACTTCTTCGCCAATAGTCCGATATTTGTAAGTCTGGATAAACTAACGCAATTTTGACTTTTTTCTTTTGTTTTACAGAGATCTCTTTAGCATCACTCTTAATTAACTTCTCAAAATTACTGAGTATCGTTGCTTGTTTAGGATTTTTCGCTAAGTATTCTCCAATATGCCAGTACTCGTCAGCAGAGATTGTTGTTAATTGAAAAATAGCTAGAAAACAGATTATTAGCTTCAAATTCTTTCCTTTTATAAGATGTATACTATTCGGAAGATATTGATTTTACTAAAGTATTTACCAAGGACTTGACTCAATCCCTTGGTTGTTTTAATTAATGGTAAACAATTAAAGCATTCAGGATAAGTATGGTAACAGAGTTAGAAGAATTTAAGGCCCTATTAGATGATCAGTACACATGGCCAGCTTCATATTTATTTAAGTTTATTGTCCCTAAGGAAGAGTTAAAGACTCTTGAGACCCTTGTAGAGGGCAATAAAATAACAGAAAAGCCTTCTAAGCATGGAAAATATATTGCTGTGAGCTTTACTGCTGTATGCGATTCATCAGATATAGTTCTCGATATGTACAAAAAAGTCTCTATAATTCCAGGAATTCTATCTCTGTAGTAAACTATAGATAGTTTTACCTTAGGAGAAATAATGAAATATGATTACGCCCTAGTTGTTGGTGCTGGCGCATTTGGTACATCAATAGCCTCAGTACTTGCTAATAACTTCAAAAAAGTAATTTTAAAAGTTAGGTCAGAAGATGTTTACGAGAGTCTTTTGAAAGGAACTAATTCAGTTTATCTACCAGGTATAGAACTAGCCGATAATATTGTTCCCGCACTAACTTGGGACGAGGTAGATCAAAAGACTCAAGGTAAAGTAGAGATCATTGTTTCTGGTTTACCAACTGCAGGGATAAGCAGCTTCTTTAAAGAAAATTACGATCGTTTTTCTAAGTATTTTGCAGATGGTGTTCCACTCGTATCTCTGTCTAAAGGGATTGACCCTGTCACACTTGAAATGGCTGATGATTTATTTTTCGATCTTTGGAATGAACATAAAGAAATATTCGCATTCTTATCTGGGCCTAGTTTCGCTAAGGAGATATTAGAGGAACAAGTAACATTAGTGACCCTTGCAGGAAGATCTAAGCATGTTTTAGAAAGTATATCTGAAATGCTTGATACTACTTATTTTAAAGTACTGCCTAGTTATGATGTTAAAGGAGTGCTCCTCGGAGGTGCTTTAAAGAACATTTTGGCCATTGCTGGCGGGATCATTGAAGGGCTAGGTTATAATCACAATACTAGAGCAGCAATGATTACTAGAGGGATCGCAGAAATGCTTCGCTTTGGAAAAGTTTTTAATGCTAGACCTGAAACTTTTTATGGCCTAAGTGGAATGGGAGATTTAATTCTTACTACTACTGGTGAGTTATCTAGAAATAAAACTTTTGGAATTGAAATAGCTAAAGGTAGAAGTGCTCTGGAAATTATTAACTCTCAGCGTACTGTTGTTGAAGGTTATAAAACAGCAAAAGCAGTACATCTAATATGTGAAAAGTATGGAATAAGAGCAAATATCTTCGAAGGTGTTTATAAAGTTCTTTATGAAGAGGCCATTCCTGGAGATGTACTAAAGAAGCTTATGAACCAACCTAGTAAATTTGAGCTTGATTAATTCAAGCTCTTTTTAATTTCATCTATTGATATTGTTTCACCTAGGTTTATTAGCTTTCCTTCACTATTAATTACAAAGTAGGCGGGAACTCCAACAAAACCATTTTTTCTAAGCCAACTTCCAATAATTTCATCTCTCTTTGTCCAGTCGGCAAGGAGGAGATGAATATTCTCTGTTGCTACGAGATCTCTAAATGATTGTGTTTCAATAACAAGCTTTTCATTAACCTTACATGTAAAACACCATTTCGCAGTAAAATCGATAAATACTTTTTTACCCTCTTTTGAGTAGGTATTCATTTTTTCTTCTGACCACTTTTCCCACTGAAGTCCATGAGCATTCTTTTCATGAAGTAGGACAGATTGACTGTTTGATTTCTCAGATACAGGCGACATTATAATATTAATGAATAATGCAATGTACAGTATGTGAAATAGTCCTTTCCAAATTTTAGACTTTGTAATCTTCTTTGAAAGATAAAATGCAAAGAAGCAAAGTAGAAGAGCAGTATTTAATTTAATCATTACACCTGCAACATTATCAGTAAGAGATGAGTAAACATCAATTAGCCAAATTGTTGTAAGTAGTAGAGTTAGACCAAGAAACTTCTTTAAATTCTCCATCCACATACCAGGCTTTGGTAAGAATGATATTGTTGTAGGAAAGATACCTGTAATAAGAAATGGAGATGCTAGTCCAAGTCCAACAAATGCAAAAATTGCAAAAATTGTAAAGTTTGACGATGTGAAAGCAAAAGTAAGTGCTGTACCAAGGAATGGAGCGGAACATGGTGTTGAAAGTATTGTCGCAAGAATACCTGATGTGAAGTCACCAAAGAATCCTTCATTTGTTTCTAGACTACCAAGCTTTGATCCTCCTGGAGTTCTAAATTCAAATAATCCAAACATGTTTAATGCAAATACAAAAAGTACAAAAATCATTGTTAGTACAAAAATTGGAGATTGTAGTTGGAATCCCCAGCCAACTTGTTCTCCTGCTTGCTTGAATAAAACAATTGCAAGAGCAAGTACTGCAAAAGTAAATAGAATCCCAAGGGTATAACTTAAATTATGTTTTAAAATTCTACTATTACTCTCAGATCTATGTTGAATTAGACCAAATAACTTAATTGAGATTACTGGAAGTACACAAGGCATGAAGTTTAATATCAGGCCTCCAATAAAGGCTAGAAATAAGTAAGTAAAAATAGACCCTTCACTATTAGTTGTATCTGAAGATGAGTCAGAAGATTTTTTTGCACTATCTGTGAGGTTTGTTTCGATAGGTGTTAGTAATTCTGTAAACTTCTCAAATCTTTCAGCAGCTGTTAATGAAAAAGAATGGAATGTTTTCGAAATAACATCTGTTTTCCCTGTCATTGGATTAGCATAAAGAAACTTTAACTTGTAAGGGTCCTTGAAGTTTCCATCCTGTGGAAGTGGAAGTTCAGGCTCCATGTATTCACCATCCCACTCGATGGAGTATTTAGCATAGTAGTTTCCTTTTTTATCTTTAAATAATTTCTCTCGTATAAAGTTAAAAGGCTCATGAGGGAAAGGTGTTAATATATTTTTTTCGAGATTGATTTTATTATTATTTAATTCTGTAAGGTTATAGTACAAGACTAATTTATTATCTTCTTGGCCCATTGCTTTAGCTAAAACGATATCTAGCTTACTTGGAAACTCTGTTTCTTTTGGTAAGTTTTTAAGACGCTCAGTTAATTTTTCATTAGCTACTTCATGAGTATTTCCGATAATTGTTGTGATTGAAGAGTTTTTAATTTCACCACTGATTTCACCTTTTCCTGGAATACAGATGTGTTTACAAACTAACCAATTTGATTTGATATTATACTTTGTGTTCTGAAGTTCGGATGGAAGTTTGAAGAAGATTGAGTAGTCACCAGAGTACCCAAAGGCGAGCATATTTCCCTCTTCAATGTATTTCTTTGGTGTAGGCCATTCAAGCGACGATAGTTCTTGTTTCTTACCATTGAATTCAAATTCAAATTTTAAAGGAAGTCCTGCATCTCCAGGGTTTTTCCAATAAGTATGCCAATGAGGGTGATTTTTATAACTAAGAACTAAATAATTATCTTTTTGATACTCTAGTGTAGAAGCTGTGAACTTTACTGGTGTACTAGGGATAGTTTCTTCTTTATTTGGACTGTTTGCAAAGCTAGAGAACGATAGGCATAAAAGAGTGATTAAAGTAAACAATAGAGTGTTTTTACTCATTGATAGTATCCCTGTGATAAAATTTTCTTCTTTATAGTATCAAATTATCGTTATATGCCCATAGAAGTTGAGGGATATCACTGAAAAATTACTAAAACTTTACAAATATAGTGTTAAGATTTGTTTATTCTTAAGGTTAATGGGGGAATGAGTGAGGTTTTATCCAAAATCAATAATATGTATGACCGAGGAGAGTGTAGAGGTTATCTACGCCCTTGATAGAAGTGAGCTCATCGTTGGAGTCTCCGCTTATGTTGAAAGGCCTCCTGAAGCAAAGAAGAAAAAAACGATTTCTGCATTTACCCATGCAAATTTGAAGAGGATTAAAGAGATTAATCCTGACCTTGTATTAGGATTTTCAGATATTCAAAAAGATATTGCTAGAGACTTAATTGGAGAGGGGCTAAATGTTTTTATTGCTAATCATAGATCTGTTGAAGGTATTTTAAACTATGTTCAGATGGTGGGAAACTTAATCGGAGAAACTGCTAAAGCAAGTGAGTACGTTAAAGAGCTAGAAAGTAAAATTAGCAAAGCCAGAAAAAAAGCCAGCTCTTTTAAAGTTAGGCCAAAAGTTTATATCGAAGAGTGGAATGAACCTCTTATATGTGGAATTCAATGGTTTTCTGAGATTGTTGATCTTTGTGGAGGAGAAGTTGTTCACAGAGAGAAGAGCTTATCCTCTTTAGCTAATGGAAGATTCCTAACTCATGAAGAGGTTATAGACTTTGACCCAGATATTATTTTAGCAAGCTGGTGTGGCAAAAAAGTAGACTTTGAACATATCTATAACAGAGAAGGTTACTCAAAAATCTCTGCAATTCAAAATAAGCAAGTATTTGAGCTTTCTCCTGAAATTTTTCTCCAGCCTGGCCCGGCACCAATTGTCTCAGGTATTGATCAACTCCTTGAAATCTTTGAGAGTTATCAGCATATAGTAGACTGAATCCTAAATCATAGTTCTTTTTTCAAAGACTTCACTAAACATTTTGATCTTCCTACCGATTAGGTAGGAGAAGATTAAGGTTTTAAGAGGACTGACCTATGTATAAGGCCATTAAATTAACAGCATTTGCTACTTTACTAACAAGTATTACATCTTGTGGTTTTGTTAATCATATCGAAGAAAGATCTGCACAGATTAATCAGCAAGAAGATATGATTTTACAGTTATCGAAAGAGAAGAGAGATCTTAACTATCAAATAACTAAATTAAAGACAGAAATTGCTGCATTAGAAACTAAGAATCAATTTTTAACAGTTCAATTAAAAGAATCTACTGGGGCCATGCCTGCAAGATCTAGAGGAATTGCTTCTGTTGCACCTCTTGAGGATGCTACTGACCTTGTAAAGTATGACGTTTATAAGTGGAAGCCAGATCAAGTTCTCGCAGTTGCTCAAAAAGAATTCTCTTTGAACAACTTTGAGAAGTCAGCACAGTTCTTTTATACTTTCAAAAAGCAATTTCCAAATAATGAGAAAATGGATGATCAATTTCTCTTTCAAGCTGGTGTTGCGTCATTTGAGTCTGGAAAACATTATAACTGGGCAATTTCTAGCTTTCAAAAGCTAGTTGATAATTACCCAACATCAAAATTTTATAGAGGTTCTAAATTATGGATGGCCTTAGCCAACCTGAAAATGGGGAATGAGGATAAATTTTTCTCTGCCGCTGAAGAGTTTAGAAAAAAATATAGAAACACTCCTGAATGGAAAATACTGAGTACACACTATGAAAAAATTGTTCAAAGACACAAAAAGAATTAGTTTAATCTCATTCTTTTTCACATTCTTATCCTTAGGCATTGCCCATGCTAAATCACCTGAAATGATGGTGACTGCAGTGAAGGGGAATGCGTTCTTAGTTACTAAGGGGAAAACTACAGTATTAAAACCTGGAGATCATATCTATGACTTTCAAGAAGTATTTACAGAAGTTGGTGGTCAATTAACAGTTAAAAATTTTAATGATAAAGTTTTTCATTTCTCAGGTGGAAGTAGTGCCAAGGTTTTAAAAGGATTCCTGGAATTACAAAATGGATACCTCTGGGTTCAGTCGAATCTTAAAAATTCTGGAGCCTATAAAATTCAAACTCCGAATAGTGTTATTTCATTTACTGAAGGTGAGGCAATTGTTGATTTCGATAACAACGTTGTTAAGACCCAAATACTTGTTTTAAATGGCGAGTTTGAATTTGCAAACCTCTTTGAAAGCTTCCTCAATTTAGAAGTCGGTTCAGGGAAGTTTTCTTTCATTTCTAAAGATTATAATAACGGTGCACCTAGAAATCCTACTCCTGTAGGAAGTAATACTTTTGCAAAACTTCAAGCTTTATTTGATAAATCAGATATAGAGAAAAAAGATGTTAAACCTGTGAAGAGTATTTTGACTGCTCAAGATACAGAGATATTTAACTTAAAAGAAACGAAGTCTAGATCTGTTGCTTCAATTATTGAAATTGATAAAGAGAGGAACACTAACAGTGGGGCTGAAATTATTTATAGAAAGGCCCATAAAAGAGATGAATCTTTAGATTCTGAACTAACGGAATATTATAATAAAAAACTTTCTTCTATGAAAGTTAAGAAGAAAAAGAAAATAGTAAATCCTTATAGTAAGAAGACAGGTGTGAAAATATCTATTTTCGGTCAAAAGAAAAGTAAGAAGAGATCTATCGCTTCAGTTCCAAAGAAGTCAGATAGAAAGCCAGCATCTATCATTGAGCCAGCAGTTAAAATTAAGAAAGATGCTTTTGAATCATCTCTTACTAGAGAATACAAAAAACAGCTAAGACATAATAAAGAAATTAATTCTTTGATTAATGAATTAAAGAGTTATGATCAAGATTATAAGCAGTCCTACTAAAAGCAAAATACATTTATTTATTAGTTTAGCGTTTATCTCGGATAAGCGCTTTTTTTTATTGTTTTTGGCCTCTTGATGAGCAAGTATTTCGTATCGTTTTCTATAGACATTTAAGATATAATTTCAACATCTTAAATTATATTTGAAAGAGGAAAATCATGAGCAATTCAACACCAAAGCTTGCTTTGACATACGATGATGTTTTAATCAAACCTGGCTACTCTGAGATCTTACCGGCAGATGCAATTTTAAAATCTAAATTTTCAAAAAATATTGATTTGAATATGCCAATTGTTTCAGCTGCAATGGATACAGTTACTGAGGGAAGAGCAGCAATTGTTCTTGCTCAGCAAGGGGGGATAGGTGTTCTCCATAAGAATATGTCACCAGAAGATCAGGCAAATGAAGTTCGAAAAGTTAAAAAGTTTGAAGCAGGAATGGTTCTTGATCCTGTAACCGTTTCACCAGAGGCAACTTTATCAGATGTTTTTGCTCTTGCAAGAGAGAGAAAAGTCACCGGGATGCCTGTTGTAGATCAAGATAATATTTGTGTTGGTATTATAACTAGTAGAGATACTCAATTTGAAACAGACCTTACAGGGAAAGTTAAAGATATTATGACACCAAGAGATCGCCTTGTTACTGCAAAGAAAGGGATCGATCCTGGTGAAGCACAAATTCTTTTACATAAGCACAGAATAGAGAAGCTTCCTGTTCTCGATGATAAAGGAAGACTCGCTGGCCTAGTGACAATTAAAGATATTATGAAGAAGAATGACTTTCCAAATTCTAATAAAGATAGATTCGGAAGACTACGTGTTGCCGGTGCAATGGGCGTGGGAGATAAAGAATTCGATAGAGCTATCAGACTTGTAGAAGCAGGTATAGATGCTCTTGTCGTTGATACTGCACACGGACACTCTAAGGGTGTTGTTAGTATGGTTAAAAAGCTAAAAGAAACTTTTGCTGAAGTTGATATTATCGCTGGAAATGTTGCAACTGCAAAAGCTTGTGAAGACTTAGCAAAAGCTGGAGCAGATGGCGTAAAGGTTGGAATTGGTCCAGGTTCAATTTGTACAACAAGAGTCGTTGCAGGTATTGGTGTTCCACAACTTGGTGCAATTATGGAGTGCGGAGACGCATGTCGCAAATTGAAAATACCAATGATTGCTGATGGTGGAATAAAGTACTCTGGAGATATTGTAAAGGCGATAGCTGCAGGTGCAAGTTGTGTAATGCTTGGTTCTCTATTCGCTGGTTGTGATGAGTCTCCAGGAGAGATGATTCTCTATCAAGGAAGGCATTACAAAGTATATCGTGGAATGGGATCTCTAGGAGCTATGGCATTAGGGTCGAAAGATCGTTATGGGCAGGGTGAAGTAGATGAAATTCAAAAACTTGTACCAGAAGGTATAGAAGGACAGGTTCCATACAGAGGATCTCTAGCTTCAAATATTTATCAAATGCTTGGAGGTCTAAGGGCCGGAATGGGTTATGTTGGAGCGACAAATATCCTTGAGTTACAAGAGAAAGCAGAGTTTATTCAAATAACACAAGCATCTTTAAAAGAGTCTCATCCGCATGATGTGATGATTACTAAAGAAGCACCAAACTACCAGAAATCATAGGAAGAATATGAAAAGTGAAAAGCTAGTAGATAGAAAAATTTGGATTGTTGATTTCGGTTCACAATACACACAACTAATCACAAGAAAGTCTAGAGAGTTAGGTTATTCAAGTGAGATCATAACACTGAAAGAATGCGAAGAGCTTTTTAAAAAGAATGAGAAGCCCGACGCTTTAGTTCTTAGTGGTGGACCGCAGTCTGTATTTGAAGATACTTTTGATTACTCATTTATATTTGATAATGAAGAACTCCCAATTCTTGGTATATGTTATGGAATGCAAATTCTTGGGAAATACTTTGGTGGTAATGTAGAGAAGGGAACAATTGGAGAATATGGTCACGCATCGATTGAGTTTTCCGAGAACCATCAATTCGAAGGCTGTCCTAACAGTATCAATGTATGGATGAGTCACTCTGATCATATTACGAAAGTTCCAAATGATTTCGAAGTTGCAATTAAGAGTGGGAATGGTTTAATCGCTGGAGTTGCTCATAAGTCTAGAAAAATTTTAGGACTACAATTCCATCCTGAGGTTGAGCATAGTGATCATGGAAAAGATATTTTAAATCACTTCTTTAAAAATATCGCAGAGCTTGAGGCCGACTGGTCAGCTAGTGAAATGCTTAAAGAAGCAACAGATATGGTTCGAGAAATAGGGGATAAGAAAGTACTCTGTGCATTTTCAGGAGGAGTAGATTCTCTTGTCGCAGCAATGCTTTCTCATCATGTTCTTGGCGATAATTTATATTGTTTTTTCGTTGATCATGGACTCTTGCGACCTCAAGATTTAGGACATATTAAATTACTTCAAAAGAACCTACCTTTAAATATTGAGATAATCGATGTTAAGGAATTATTCCTTTCTAAGTTAAAAGGACTTTCTGATCCTGAAGAAAAGAGAAAGATGATTGGTAACACATTCATTGAAGTCTTTGAACAGAAGGTTCATGAATTTGAAGATCAAAAAGGAATTAAATTTGACTATCTTTTACAAGGGACTCTTTATCCTGATGTAATTGAATCAATTTCTCCACATGAAAAAGATGGGAAATCGGTAACGATTAAGTCTCACCATAATGTTGGGGGATTACCTGAGAGAATGAAGCTGAAGCTTCTTGAGCCTTTAAGACACTTATTTAAAGATGAAGTAAGAAGACTTGGTGGAGAGTTAGGCTTAAATCATGATTGGGTATACAGACATCCATTTCCTGGTCCAGGTTTAGGGATTAGAATTTTAGGTGAAATTTTTCCTGAATCTATTAGAAAAGTTCAAGAGTCAGATCAAATTCTTTTCGAAGAACTACATCGATCAGGTCTCTATGAAGCGACTTGGCAAGCACTAACTGTTTTATTACCTATCAAAACTGTAGGTGTAAAAGGTGACTCCAGAGCTTATGAAGAGGTGATATGCTTAAGAATGGTTAATAGTTCTGATGGTATGACAGCTACTTGGTCAGATATGCCGAGAGAATTTTTAACGAAAGTATCAAGTAGAATAACTAATGAAGTTAAAGGCGTTACAAGAGTTGTATATGATATTACTTCCAAGCCCCCTGGAACAATTGAGTGGGAATAAAAAAAGGAAGACTTATGTCTTCCTTTTTTTTAGTCGTTAATTTATTTCTTATTCTTAAAACTTTAATTCAATTCCGATTCCAATTATAGAATCATCTTTAAACAGAGGATTTCCATCAATGTGATGCTTAGGCGCTTCTGTGAAGAAGTATGTTTTTGAACTCTTAATCACTTCTGTTTCAAAAACACTATTGATTCCATCAAGCATTGCTCCTGCAGGATTCATTAGTCCCATTGCAAAGCCACCAATTTTCTTAGATCCAAAAAGCTTCCCATCATTTTTTCTAATTTTTTCACCCATTGAATACATTGCTTCACCCATTAATGATCCGATGATTGGAGTAATAAGTAAGTCTTGTATTGATGGAGTCTCTGCAAATGCTTCAAATCCGTACTCCCAAAAGAAAGTAGACATTACAACACTATATCCAAAAGATTCCATTTTATTAAATCCTGCGTGACGTGCAACTGTATAGTATGCTGCTCCAGAAACAGGGTGACCAATATAGTTAATTACCCAGTCATCTTTATCAACAACTGGTCCAGATTTAACATTCTCTTTCCACTTATCTCCAAGTCCTGCTTCAGAGATACTATCTTTATCCCACTTTGTTACAGACTCTGGCATTGCCCAAAGTAAACCAACTGCAGCAGCACCAAGCGCTGTGAAGTTTCTTGTCTGCTTTACTAGAGTTTGCTGCTTACCTGATAGGTTATTGAATGAAATTGGTGTTCTGTATTGATCACCAACAACAACAAATGATGAGAAAGGTTTTTCATTATCAATTTTACAAATAGTTTCTAACTGCTCAATTGGAGCTGCAGTATTTCTAATTAGAGTTTCTTGCAGCGATTTACATTCTTTTTGATTTCTTGTGTCGACAGTAATGACCTTACCTTGACCAAACATTCTATTTTGATTTTCTTTTTTTATTCGTTCATTTCTAATTTCTTCATTGATCTCATTCCATCTTTCTTCAGATATATGCCTAGATAGGGGATTAAAAGCCCAGTCATCTAATTTGACCTCATCTGCCGAGACAGTGTTAATGGATAGCAATAGTAATGGAATTAAAAATAACGACCTAAACATAGAAAACCTCTTTTTTAGTTAAATTAAAGTAAGGACATTCTATCGAATACTTTTTGATGGATGGTTGATCTTGAAATAGTTTCAAAGGCCGTCAAAAAAGATGACAGCTCTAATTAACTGATTTTATTAAAAGAATAGACTTATTTGATCCGCCGTAGACTCTTTTTGAGTAATAATATCCCGAGTTCTATGTTGGAGGACTTCCATTTTTGTAAATGAATCACTAAATGTTTGGATAACAAAGAAGCTCATTTGAGGGTAATCTTGCTTTAAAGATTTCATTTCTTCTGTAATAAGTTCAACATTATGAGGATCATCATCACTCATTCCAAATCGGTGGTGATCACTATAACCATATTTTTTAATGGCCATCTCTACAGATTCTCTAATTGCACCTCTTTTTAAGTCTGCAATTGAAGGAGTATCTAAGCCTTCTGAAAGTTGATCTCGTATTCCAGGATTACTAACTGGATAAATACTTAGGTAATTTGGAGACTTTGTTAAGTGCCCATCTTGAACTAATAATTCAATACCTTTTTTGATTGTATCTGGTTCATGACCTCTCGCTGTGATTACAGAGATAGGTCTTTGGTTATGAGCTGCATGATAGAAGCAGTTCCATGACGGAGCTTTCCAATTGAAGTCTTTCTTAGAGAGTGCTTCTTCAACGTCATGAATAAACTTTTGTTTTTTATTCTTTAGAGAGTACTTCTGATCTCTAAAGTTTCTAAAGCTACCTTTTTCATCATTAAAGTCGATATAGAAGTCTTCATAAATACCACTAATACCTATTTCTCTATGGTGAGTAGCAAAAGCCGCGCTTGAAAGTTGAAGCTCTTGACCTGTTTTTTTATGAAAAATAATAATAGTTGTCGCTAGGGTAGCAACGTTGTCATCAAAATCGAAGAAATAGAAACTCTTTCCACCGAGGTGAAAGTTTCTGTCCATCTCAATAGGCCTTTCTGAAAAAAGCTCTAGCTGAGAGGTACTTAATGGAATTTTCTTCTTTCTTTTGGCCATAATGAGTTAACCTATATCCATTTACCTACTTGGAGCAAGTAAGTATGTAATTATTAACCAGTGCGTAAACTTCTAACTGGTTAAAAATATTAGTGAGTCCGATTCAATTATGAAACGTCTTCACCGTCAATATGTGTGTATTGTTACTCGGCTAGTCTGTAATAAAAGATGATAGGTTAACCACTTCCTGTGGAAATTCCTTCTTATTGATTTTAACTTTTCTATGTACTTTATAAAAGACAGAGTAGTGGGTTAGGCAGATGGCCGCAAACTCAGTTCTGACTTCTTTATTTTTAGCGCATTTCTTTAAAAACTCTAATCCATTTGCTGAATGTAGTTTGTTGACCTTAATAATTTGGGCAATCTCATGAAGAGCTGCCCCAGCATCTTTCCACTCGTGATGAATTACTGCCACTTCTCCAGCTTTTTGATCTGGATAATCTTTCTTTAGTGGAAGAGCTGCTTTTGCTTCATTAAGAATCTGGTTGAATTCAATTTTTGAGAGACGCTTCATTTCAGCACGCGTGTAAAGCTTTGGAATCTCAACAAAGTTTCCGAGGGCCGAATACGAAATAAATAGGGATGTAATTAAAATTTTTATCATCTAGGCAACCATAATAAAGGAAATCTTAAATTGAGCAAGTAAAGTATTGAAAGTAGTGATGACCGTGCGCAAGGTAAATTAATCTCATAAACCGAATATAACGGTGCAACAAGAGGGAAATGAACTGACAAAATGTGCTTAATTTGCTTTAATCAGAGAGTAGAAATTATATGCGACACCACACACACGACGCATGAATCACGAGGCATTCAATATGAGTGAAAACGAATCTTCATCGCTTCTAGAGACACATTCAAATAGCTTTGTTCATCTTCATTTGCACACACAGTATTCACTGTTAGATGGTGCGATAAGATTAAAGGATTTAATTCCTGCTGCTAAAGAAATGGGTGTTCCTGCAATTGCTCAAACAGATCATGGAAACATGTTCGGGGCGATTGATTTTTACAAGCGTTGCAAGAAAGAAGGCATCAAACCTATCTTAGGATCTGAAATTTATTTCACTCCTGGATCGAGATTTGATCGAAAATCTGCAAGAAGATCCGCCCGTGTTTCAAATCAAGATGAAGAGGAATCAAATCACCACATTCATCACCTTATTCTACTTGCTAAAAATAATGTAGGTTACCAAAACTTATGTAAGCTTCTCTCTAGAGCATATCTAGAAGGGTTTTATTATAAGCCTAGGGCCGACGTAGAACTTCTAAAGGAATACTCTGAAGGTTTAATCTGTACTACCGCGTGCCTCAAAGGAGAAGTAGGTTATAACTTCTTTACTGGGCAAGATGAAAAAGCAGTTAGAGCAATTGAAAAATTACAAGAAGTATTTGGCTATGAAGATTTCTATTTAGAGATTCAAGAAAATGGAATCCCTGAACAAGCTGATGTTAATAGAAAAGTATTAGAATACGCCAAGAATAATAAAGTAAAAATTGTAGCGACAAATGATGCTCACTACATGACGCCTGAAGATGCAACTGCTCAAGAAGTACTTCTATGTATTCAAACAGGTAAGTCTTTTGCTGATGAAAATAGAATGAAAATGACCTCTCAGGAGTTTTACTATAAATCTCCTGAGAAAATGAGAGAGCAATTTCACTATGCTCCTGAAGCATGTGATGCAACCTTAGAGATTGCAGATAAGTGTAATGTTGAACTCTCTTGGACAGATGAAAAAGGAAATCAAATTTATCATCTTCCTGACTATCCAATTGATACTGGTGAAACGGATGATGAATATTTTAGACGTTTGTGTAAAGAAGGTTTAGAGGAAAGGTTTAGAGGTCCTCATTTTACAAAACTCGTAGCGAAAGATAATTGGAAATCTGAACTTGAGCCAGAGTACTGGGCACGTCTTAAGTATGAAGTAGATATGATTATCGAAATGGGGTTCCCAGGATATTTCTTGATCGTTGCTGACTTTATTCAGTGGTCTAAAAATAACGGAATTCCTGTTGGTCCTGGTCGTGGTTCTGGGGCGGGATCTCTTGCTGCCTATGCAATGACGATTACAAATATTGACCCTCTTCCATATAATCTTCTCTTTGAAAGATTCATTAACCCTGAGCGTATTTCTATGCCTGACTTTGACGTTGATTTTTGTCAAGCAGGTCGACAGAGAGTTATTGAGTATGTAACTGAAAAGTACGGTGAAGATAAAGTTGGTCAGATCATTACCTTTGGAAAGCTACAAGCAAAGGCCGTTGTAAAAGATGTGTCTAGAGTATTTGATCTCTCATTTGCTGAAGCAAATATGCTCTCAAAGCTTATCCCTGATGAACTTGGGATTAACCTTGAGAAGGCCATTGAGATGGAGCCAAAGATCCAAGAGCTCATCGATACGGATCCAAAAATTAGACAAATTTTTACTATCTCTAGAAGGCTAGAGGGACTATATCGCCATGCTGGTATTCACGCAGCTGGAGTTATCATTACAAGTAAGCCACTCGTTGAGTATTGCCCGCTCTTTAAAGGGGCAAAAGGTGAAAAGGTTGTTCAATTTGATAAGGACTTCTCTGAAGAGATTGGTCTTGTAAAGTTTGACTTCCTTGGACTGAAAACTCTAACGGTAATTGATCATGCTTCAAAGTTTGTTCAAAGAGATCACATCAAAGACTTTGATATTGAAGAAATTGATTATGAAGATCACGATGTTTATAAATTTATAGGTGATGGTCATACTATTGGTGTATTCCAGCTTGAATCATCTGGGATGATTGATCTCTGTAAGAGAATTATGCCTGATAGTATTGATGATATTACCGCAATTAACGCTCTCTATAGACCAGGTCCAATGGGTTCTGGGATGCACGATCAATTTGTTGAGATTAAGCATGGAAGACAAAAAGAACACTATCCATTTGAAGAGCTAAGACCTCTTTTAAAAGATACTTACGGTATTATTGTTTATCAAGAACAGGTGATGAACATTGCAAGGGTTCTGGCCGGGTACAGTCTTGGTCAGGCAGATATTCTTAGAAAGGCAATGGGGAAGAAGAAAATCTCTCTTATTGAAGAGCATAGGGAGATCTTCCTAAAAGGTGCTGCTGAAAGAGGATTTGATGTTGAAAAAGCAGGTGAGCTGTATCAGCTTATGGCCAGCTTTGCGGAATATGGTTTTAACAAATCACACGCTGTTGCTTATTCATATATTTCATTTCAAACTGCCTTTTTAAAGTATTACTATCCATCATGTTTTTACGCAGGACTCTTATCTACAGAGCTTACAAATACAGATAAGGTTACCGTCTATATTAACGATGCAAAAAACCATGGTGTCGATGTTCTTCCTCCTGACATTAATGAGTCTCTATGGCTATTTAATGTGATCGGAGACAATATTCGCTTCGGTATGGGAGCAATTAAGAACGTTGGTGAAAATGCAGTTGAAGAGCTTATTAGAGAAAGAGAAGAAAATGGTCCATTTAAAGGTTTCATTGATTTCTGCACTAGAGTTTCTTTAAAAATTGTAAACAGTAGAGGTATCGAGTCTCTTATTAAAGTAGGTGCCTTTGATGAGAGTGAGAAAAAATTAAATAGAAAAACAATGTTAGAAAATGCTGAGCTTATTATTGCTTATGCTAAAAAACTTCAACATGAAAAAGAGCTAGGACAGGTTAGTTTATTTGATATGGGCGGTGAAAGCTCTGATGACGATAATAGTAACGATCCTATGAAGATGCTTGATATACAAATTACAAATGACTTCGATGACAGAGAGAAGTTAGCCTATGAAGCTCAGCTGATGGGAATATATGTGTCAGGGCATCCTCTAGATCGCTACAGTGATATTATGGGGAAACTTGCTTCAATGGACATTGCAGCAGCTCACGATATCACAGGTGGTGACAAGAGAGACATGATGCTTGCAGGTTTAATATCTGAGAAAAGAGATATTATGACTAAAAAGGGCGATAAAATGTGTTTTGCCCAGCTTGAGGACCTTTCAGGTAAGATTGAATGTATTGTCTTTCCTAAGGTTTTTGCTGAATTTGGTGAACTCTTAAGTGGTGATGAGCCAGTCTTGATTAGTGGAAATGTAAACCTTGCTGAAGAGCCAAGAAAGTTTTTTCCTAATAATGTGAAATTATTGAAGGATCAGGCCGAGGATAGGGTTACTTCAATTCGAATTAATGTTAAAATGGATGAGCTTACAGAGATAAAACTTGATAGGTTTAAGCAAGTACTCTTAAGTTATAGAGGAAGTGTTCCAGCGCATGTTATTTTTAGTGCAGATGATGGAAGAGCTAGATTGCCATTAGGGCAAGACTTTTTAGTGAATCCAACACCACAGATGGCCGCGCGTGTAAATGAACTATTTAATGGAAATTCAGTTCAGTTTATTGTTGATGGGAGAGTAGAAGATCCTACTATGCAATAGACTTCAAGGATGGAGTATAGGTGATGAAAGGAATGATCACGTTAGTACTATTTGTAGTACTTTCTTTTAATGTTAGTGCAAAAGATGACCTAACAAATGGTGAAGGAAGATTTGTTTCTAGAGATGGAGACTCTCTAACTTTTATAAAGAAACAATTACTCTATGCCTCAGTAAGAGATGTTATTTCTAAAGAGCTTTCTAAACTAGGGCATAGTTCAGAGTTATTTTGGGCAAAGTATAACGAAAAATTTGATACTTACTTTGCTTCAATCAAAGAAAATCTAGATAAATCATACGGAATTACTACTGAAGAAACAGAACTTTCTGGAAAAAAGAAAGAACAGTATGAAAATGCTCTTCGAACAAAAAAGCTGACGATAAAAGCTAGATACGGAAAGTTACAAAAGGTGATGTCTTCATATTCAGTTAAGAAGATGTCTAGATCTCCTCAGTTTCCAAATAGTCGCTATATGAATATTCAAGCGAAAGTTAATAGAAAAGTGTTAAATGAAATGTTCTATGAGTTTACTCGTGGTGGAATAAAGAGAATGTATAAAAATCTCTTTATCACTGTGGAATTCTCAATGAAGGATATGTCTTGGCAAGACCTTGGTGTAGAGCTGGAAGCTGACTTTACGAGTGTTTTAAAAGAGCATTGGAAGAGATGGTTTGAAGATAAATTTAAAGGTAAAGTTAACAACATAATCCTAACAAGTGTAGATGAAGAAGAGAAACTAGAATCACATTTGAAAATGCTTTCTGAAGCAAGTTCTCAATTAAATAATATCTCTACTTTAGAAGGTGACTTACAAAAAGATCAAGAAAGAGCAATTATCTCTGTAGACGATGAGTTAAAAGATTCTCTTTGGATGAAAGTTAAAGTCAATGTTAGAAAGATTTCTGAAGATGAAACATTTAAGAAAAGAACTTTTGATTTTGGTGGTGAGTACTTACTCTTCGATTTAAAATCAAATAGACTTGCTTCACACTACGACTTTATAAGTGAAGAGGCGACTTTTTCTACAGAGAAAGACCTATCAAGTAATTCTGCAAGTCTAGTCTACCGACTTCCTGTAGGGAAGTGGGAAGGGCTTGTTAGAGATATTTCACATTTTCCTCTTGGAAGAAAAAGCTTTAGAGTTGATGTTATCGGTGCAAACTCAGTCAGACAAATTGATGAAGTTGAAAAATATCTTTCTTCAATTGGTTTAACACATAGTTTGAAAGTAGAAATCGATTCTTTTAATAGAGATAGAGCGCAGCTTAGAGTTTTCTTTAAAGGTTCTGCGGAAGATTTAAAGGGAACATTGTTAAGAACAAAAGGATTAGAAGTTGATAATCAAAAGAAGATATACTTTCAAAATGAAGAAAATCCTTTCTTAATTAACTTAGTCGATAAAGATGGTTCAACACAGCCACGTATAGAAAATGGGCAAGGGTAGTTCTGTGAATATATTAATAAAGAAAATCTTCACATTAATTTGTATAAGTTCAACGCTAGTATCATGTAGTGTAAATACAATTGAAAGAACCTCACATGGGCAAAGGCCTCGACAAGAGCCTAGAGCGTTCTTCAATGGAATTAAGAAAAGAGTGGCGCTTCTTACTTTCTTTAATGAATCTCCTTATGGTGGAGAAGATCTGGGGGTCACTGCAACTGAAGAATTTAGAAGAGAACTATCAAGAACTGGTCAATTTGTAGTTGACCCTATGGCCAAAAAAATATTTGGTTCTTCAAAAGAAATTTATACTGGTGGTGGAGTTAAGCTTGTTCAACTTTCTAGAAAAGCAAAAGTTGCGGGGTTAAACTTTGTTCTATTTGGTCGAATTATTGATGCAAGAATTAGAGAAAAAGTTGATGAGATAGGTGTTGTTAGAGAGACTAAATCTTACACAGAGTCAAAAGTTGAAGTTCGTATTTTTGATGTAAACTCTAATAAGGAAATATACACAGAAACTCTTAGAGCATCTGCTGATGATAGTAGCTTTAGATTCTTTCAAGGTGATAGAGAGACGAAACTACAATATAGAAGAGACCTTCTTAGGTACGTTGTACAAGTTGCAGTAAGAAAAGCAATTCCTAAAATTATAGGAGTTTCTTCAAAGCTTGATTGGGTTGGAAGAGTTGCAAAAATAGTTGGAACTAAGATTTACATTAATGCTGGAAGAAATTCAGGTCTTAATATCGGTGATATTCTAAAGGTTATGTCAGAGGGGGAAGAGATATTCGATCCTGAATCTGGCGCCCTTATAGGTGTTTCTAAAGGAACAGTTAAAGGTACTATTGAGATTATTGACTACTTTGGGGCAGATGGCTCAATTGCAGTTCTTCATACAGGTGGTTCAGTTCACGAGAACGACTTTGTTCAACTTTATTAAGGACGTTTAGGGTGCTTTACGATTTTTTTAAAACAGTCGCCTTTAAGATGGATGCCGAGAAGGCCCATGAATTATCAATTAAAGCACTTTCTAGTTTTCCAAGAACTATGGCCGAAGCTTTTGGCGGAGACCTTCAAGACAAAGAAAAGTACCAAGTAGATTTAAATACTATGAGCTGGAGCTTCCCCGTAGGACTAGCAGCAGGATTAGATAAGAACGCAAAGGCCATAGACTTTTTTGCACGTATTCCTTTTGGTGCAATTGAGGTTGGAACTGTTACTCCTGTTGGGCAAGTAGGTAATCCAAAACCAAGATTATTTCGTTACTTAAAAGAAGAGTCTCTTAGAAACTGTATGGGATTCAATAATGATGGTGCAGGTAGAGTACTTAAAAATATTTTAAGTAGTGAGCGATTAGGGAAAGTCCTTGGTGTTAATCTTGGAAAAAATAAAGACACTAGTGCTGAGAATGCACATCTTGATTATTTAAGTCTTTTTAAAACATTCAAAGATAATTGTGACTACTTAGTGATCAATGTCTCATCCCCAAATACTCCAGGTCTTAGGGATCTTCAAAGACATGAGAGTATGCGAGAAATATTTGAATCACTAGAAGAAGAGAGAGAGACTTGTTCAACTCCTCTTTTTATTAAAATATCTCCAGATCTACCACTTGATTCTCTTGAGGGGATTGTTGATCTTGCAAGAGAGTTTCGACTTAGTGGAATTATTGCAACGAATACAACTATTATGGAAGAGAGAGGAAGTGGAGGAATATCAGGTAAGCTCCTTTCTAAAAAAGGTAAGATAGTCAGAGATAGACTTTTAGAGCTAATGGCAGACTATCCAGATTTAGATTTAATTGGAGTGGGAGGAATCTCTTGCTTTGATGATGTATGGGACTTCTGGAAAAAAGGTGGTAAGGCCTGTCAGATTTATTCATCTTTTATTTTTCAAGGACCAGATGTTTTATTTGAAATAAAAAGTGGAATAGACAAGAAATTAAAAGAAACTGGGTATAAGAACGTTAAAGAGTTATTAAAAAATATCAAAGATTGTAAGTAAATTATGGATATTACAGATTTAGAATTTAATATGGATTACACAATCTCCTCTGACCTTAGAGAGGTTCCTGTTGATGTTGATCAAATGCATAAAGGTGTAAGCTTCCTAATGAATAGGGCGCTAGAGGCTAGTGATGATTTACTTCGTGCTAAGATATATTCTCATATCGGTTTCTATTCAAGACTTATTTTGGACCTAGAGCAATCCCATAATTACTATGAACAAGCACATGCATTGTTTGAAAAAAATAAGAAAAAGCTTTCATGTTTTTCAGTAAAAATTCAATTAGCAGTTACTTATTTGTGGATGGGAAAATTTTCTAAAGCAGATAGCTTCTTCAACAATGCTCTAAAAATTTGCAGAGACTCAAAGGAAGAACAGATTAGAAAGTTTGAGTCCAAGATTCTAGAGTGTTATGCAAAAAGTAAGTTTGAGCAAAACTGTGTATCTCTGGCCAAGGAAATGTTATCAGATGCCCTAGACCTAAGTATTGCTAAAGGTGATATTGAGCAAATCAGTAAGTCTAAGGATTTATTGATGATAGTCTCTAAACTAGAGACTATAGATAGTTAGGTCTTTGGTCATACTCGATTGGATCTTCAATTTCTGCTAATTGAAATCCTCTCAATCTAAGTGCGCAAGAATCACAAATACCACATGCCTTATCCCCACGAGCATAACAAGAGTAAGATGAAGCAAGAGGTGCCTTTAACGAGAAGGCCTTCTTTACAATTTCTTCTTTCTTCATATGAATAACAGGAGTTACAACTTCTATATCACCATCTTTTGTACCTTCTTTTATAAGATTATTTAGGGCCTTATAATAAGATGGTCTACAATCTGGATATCCAGAAGAGTCTTCATAAACTGCGCCAATATAGATTTTCTTTGCTCCAACGACCTCTGACCAAGAAACTGCCATAGCAACGATATGAGTGTTTCTAAATGGGACATAGCTGTCTGGAATTTCTTCACTTTCGCCTTTGTAGTCTTTTACATCTATTTTGTCGTCAGTGAGAGAGCTTCCTCCTATTTGACTGAGGAAGCTGATATCGATTATTTTTCTAAGAGATTTTGGAACATTGTAAAAGTCTGCAATTTCATTGAAGCACTTAAGTTCACGTTCCTGTGTTTTTTGACCGTAGTTCAAATGTAGAAATGCCATTTGCTCATGTTTTTCATTGGCCATAGCCGCTGTTACAAGAGAGTCCATTCCACCACTTACTAAAACTACTGCTAACTCTTTGGACCTTTCTGACATTTCTAACCTCTACTTAAGCCTGTTCTGCTTGCTCTTTAATGTAGTTTAAAAACTCATTAGTCTTAGCAAGGGCCTTACTTTTCTTTTCGCTTAATGAACCTTCTTTCTCCTGAATCATAATGTAGAATTTAATCTTCGGTTCAGTACCAGATGGTCTCATGTAAACTTTTGTTCCATTTGTAAAATTGAAACCTAGAACATTACTACTTGGTAGGTCAAGTTTCGATAGCTTAGACTCTGTAAAAGATTTAGACTCACCTGTAGAATAATCTTCTAAGTAGCTGATTTCTTCGCCGCAAAATGTTTTGTCTGAGTAACTTCTAAAATTCTCCATGATTCTACCAATCTTTTCAGAACCTTCTTTTCCAAAATAATTTAAGTTGAGTAGAGTCTCAGAAGAGAATCCATATTCTTCGTAGATTTTATCAAGGGCATCTACTAGATCCATATCTTGTAATTTATAGTGAAGGCAGATTTCACTTAAAAGAGTGATAGAACTAACTCCATCTTTATCTCTTACAAATTCGTGATTTAGGTAACCAAAAGATTCTTCTGTCGCAAATACAAAGTTTTTCTCAGGGTTTGTTTTTTCAAGCTCATTCATTTTTCCACAGATCCATTTGAAACCTGTTAGTGTATTGAAGGTTTCAACACCAAAGCTCTCTGCAATTTGATCTTGTAGTGGAGTAGTAACAATTGTTTTTACAAAGTAAGGGTTAGTTGGCATTGCACCAGATTTCTTTAATCCACCCATTACGTAGTGAACCATTAGAATACCAATCTGATTACCATTTAAGTATACAACTTCTCCATTCTTTTTAAACGCAAGTCCAACTCTATCTGTATCAGGGTCAGTACCAAATGCTACGTCAGCATTTGTATCTTCCATTAGCTTAACTGCTAGAGCAAGCGCTTCTGGGTTTTCCGGGTTCGGTGAACTTACAGTAGGGAAGTCTTCATCTGGAAGCTTTTGCTCTTCAACAACTTGCACACTAGAGAAACCAAGGTTTTTAAGTGCTGTTGTACAAGGAACAAAACCTGTACCGTGAATTGGTGTATATACAATATTTAGTTTTCCACCTTCTTCATTACACATTTTTGAATTGATTGCCTTTGAGTTAATGGCCTCAAAGTATAAATTTTCAACATCTTCACCAACCCAGTGAATAAGACCTTGAGAAAGACCATCATCAAAGTTCATAGTTTTAACACTAGAGAAGTCAGTCATTGAGTTATAGTTGTTAATGATATTTGAATCATTTGGTGGAGTTACTTGAGCCCCATCATTCCAGAATACTTTATATCCGTTATACTCAGGAGGATTGTGAGATGCTGTTACCATTACTCCGGCCTGAGCTTTATGGTGTCTTACACTAAAGCTAAGAAGAGGAACTGGGTTTAGTCTCTTATAGATATAGGCATGGATATTATTCGCGGCCATTACACTGGCAACTTCTTTAGCAAATTCAAATGAGAATCTTCTATTGTCATAAGAGATTGCAATTTTGAACTCTTTTAAACCTTCTTCTTTACCTGAACGAATAACTTCGTTAGCAAGAGCCTGAGTAGCTTTTCTGATAGTATAAGTATTGATTCTATTTGTTCCAGCTCCAATGATACTTCTCATTCCACCAGTTCCAAATTCTAAATCTTTATAAAATCTCTCAATTACTTCTTTTTCATCACCGCTATCAATTAAGTCTTGTATTTCTTTTCTAAAACTTTCATCAAAGTAGGAATTATTGGCCCATGCCTGTGCTCTTTCAAGTGCATTTTGTTCCATATATGATCTCCATTTAAAATTAGTGTTATCTAAAGTCGAAGGGGCATTCTGCCATTATTAAAGAAAAGTGACAAGAATGACGTATAGCATATACTTGAAATGATTAAGAATTTGACTAAATTTTTAGACCACTAGGTATAGTCTTTCGCAAATTATTGATATAATAAATAATGAACTGATAAGATTAAGGAGAACGAGATGGCCAATAAGGACATGAAGCACGAGAAAAATATAGCTGGTGCTTGGTATTGTACAGATCCAGACGATGATAATGGAGAGGGATGTATTGCATGTAACGTGTGTTATACAGGTGCTCCAGAGTTTTTCGCTGAAGATGAAGATGGTAATGCTTATATTATGAAGCAACCAACTACCGATGAAGAAGTTGAGCTATGTGTTGAGCAAATGGAAGCTTGTCCAGTAGCATCAATTGGAAACGACGGTTAAAATAACAATGGGCCAAAATTCTTGGCCCAACTTTTCCTTAAAAAAATTCATTTCTAAGTTTTCAATACTAGGTTAAAATTTAACTAGTTACGTTTTATTATTTAATTATCTGAGCTCGGAGCTCGGTTTAACAACTAGGAGTGTTAAGTGAATCCAACTAACGTTCAATTAGTGGGGACAATACTTTTTGTATGCGCAGTTCTCCATACTTTTTTCGTTTCAAAATTCGAGCATCTTGCTCATAAATATCCAAAAGGTTCTATCGGAGAAAATGTTTATCATTTCCTAGGTGAAGTAGAAGCTGTATTTGGTATGTGGGCAGCAATCTTCATAATCTATTTGTCTTCTACAGAAGGACTGATGGTTTTTGGCGAAGATGGTCATACTGTAGTAGGTGGGGCAATAAAGTATCTCGAGGGCCTTAACTTTACAGAACCTGCATTCGTATTTGTAATTATGTGTATTGCTGGTACTCGTCCAGTTATTCTTTTTGCAGAGAAGATTATTCTGTCAATATCTAAGCTAATTCCACTTCCTGGAAAGATGGCATTCTATATTTCAGCTCTAATTGTTGGACCACTACTTGGTTCATTTATCACTGAGCCTGCTGCGATGACTGTTACTGCATTAATTCTATTAGACTATTTCTATTCAAATAAAATGAGTGATAAGTTTAAGTACGCAACACTTGGTTTATTATTTGTAAATATCTCTATTGGTGGAACTCTTTCTCACTTTGCTGCACCTCCAGTTCTAATGGTTGCAGGAAAATGGCACTGGGGATTCATGCACATGATTACTCACTTCGGTTATAAATCAACAGTTGCAATCGTTATTTCAACAATTATCATCGCTCTAATCTTTAAGAATGAATTATCTGGAAAATTAGAAATTAAGCAAAAGCATGAAAATGAAATGGTGCCAACTTGGTGGATGACTCTTTCTCACTTAATCTTTATGGGACTTGTTGTTTATACAGCTCACCACATGGTTTTCTTTATGGGACTTTTCTTATTCTTCTTAGGATTTGCAACAGTTACTAAAGAGTATCAAGATGAAATTAAACTTAAAGAATCATTACTTGTAGGTTTCTTCCTAGGTGGTCTTGTGACTTTAGGTGCTCAGCAAGCTTGGTGGTTACAACCAGTTCTTGGGCAAATGAATGATCTTGCTCTATTCTTTGGTGCAACAGCTCTTACTGCAATTACAGATAATGCTGCACTTACTTACTTAGGTTCTCTTGTTGAGTTAACTGATTCAGCGAAGTATAACTTAGTTGCTGGTGCCGTTGCTGGTGGTGGTCTGACTGTTATCGCGAATGCTCCAAACCCTGCAGGATTTGGTATTCTTAAAGGTTCATTTGGAAAAGATGGAATTAAGCCTTTAGGACTTCTTGCTGCTGCAATTGGACCAACTTTAATTGCAATGCTTTGTCTTGAAGTTCTACCAACTATAATGGCAGGCTCAGGTCACTAAAATATAATTCAAATTTATAAAAAACTAAGGCCGCAACTACTGCGGCCTTTTTTATTAAAGAATAACTTTAATAATTTACAATCAAATTTCTCTGAAAGTTCATTTACCAAATCTATTACTGTAAGATTCAGATTCACTCTTGCATAACGAGTATTAATAATAGACAAGAGAGTCTCTTATTTGTATCAGTTAGGTTTTATATGATTATGAAGGTTCTTTTCTATATTTTGAATTCTAGTATTATTTAGAACGATTAGCTTGTTACTAATCGTTGAATCCAAATAGCTACTGTAGCTATTAGATATCAAAATGTTATTCATTTCCTTTAAGTGTCTATTTAAATACTTCGCAGTATTTAAATTATTTTCTTTATAGGTTTTCCCTAAATTACCATTTTGTTTTTCTTTAAAAAGGATAAGGGATCTTTTTGAATGTATTACAAGTAAGGATAAAGGTGAGAGGTTTTTATTTGAAATGTTTATTCTATCGAAACATATAAGCCTAGATTCTTTTTCCTTGCACTTCATAGGCTTATTAACGCTATATAAGGTACCTAGTTCTTTATGAAAGGAGGCGATACATAAAAACATCACTGCTATTGTAAAATAAAATATCTTTCTCACTATTTTCATTCTGACTTCCTTACCTTCGTAAAAAGTATTTATATTCTCGCGCTAGACACTTTGATGAGGGGTTGGTTAATTATAACTTTATTATAGAGTGAGACCAAAATAATAGACTTTATTAGAAGCCTCTTAGAATAAACAGGTGGTTGCAATTTTGCTTACTTTGAATCACTTGATAACAAACGTGGGCAGTAGTTATTGAATAAAAGTAGAGCTAAAGACCCATCAAAGAAATGATAGGCCTTTCTTCTTATATATTAGTGACAGATTACTTTTACAGTTTCTCTCCAACCATGTTGGTCTTCGATTCTTCCTTCTTGAAGTGAAAGTAGAGTATCTCTTAATTTTTTTGCAACAGGACCTTCTGGGTTGCTAATGTTCCACTCTTTCCCTTCCATATTACCTAACATTCCAATTGGAGTGATAATTGCGGCAGTTCCACAGGCGAAACACTCACTACATGATCCATCCTCAATAGTTTTAAGAAGGTCATTTATATTCATTTTTTCTTCAATGACTTCATATCCAAGATCTTTAGCAATTTGAATTAATGAGTTTCTCGTAATTCCATCAAGAATCGTATCTTGAATTTCTGGAGTGTGAAGTTTTCCATTGATTACAGCGAAGAAGTTCATTCCTGACATTTCTTCAATATAAGTTTTCTCTAAGGCGTCTAACCAAAGTGTTTGTTGAAAACCAAGGGACTTTGCTTTTTGAGCAGAAACTAAACTTCCCGCATAGTTACCACCTGTCTTAGCGGCACCCATTCCTCCTGGACAAGCTCTAATATATTCTTTTTCAATAAGAACTTTTAAATAACCTGTTGTGAAGTAGGCTCCTGAAGGAGAAGCGATAACAAGAAACTTAAACTTTTCACTAGGCTTAATCCCTAAGTGTTCTTCTGTTGAAATCATAAAAGGTCTAATATAAAGAGATTCACCAGTTTGAACTGGAATGAAATCGTTAGAGTAACTAACAACTGTACGAACAGCTTCAAGGTAGATCTCTTCTGGGATTTCTGCCATCGCCATTCTCTTAGCTGATTCATTGAATCTTTTTGCGTTCTGATCTGCTCTGAAAAGGTAAGGTCCATTACCTTCAAAGTGGTAGGCCTTCATTCCTTCAAAGATCTCTTGTCCATAATGAAGAACTTTAGCTGTAGGATCTAATTGAAGTGGTCCATAAGGTAGTAATTTAATCTCACCCCATTTTCCATTCTCATAGTCACAAGTCGCCATGATTGGAACCATAGTTCTTCCAAATCCAATATCATCTGGAAGTTTGAAGTTATTAAGTGCCTCAATTGCTTTAGGATCTACTTTAACTGTCATATATATACCTTTAAATAAGTTGGGAATTTTGCGAATACTATCACTAAATTTACGATAGGTAATGAAGCGGGTAGTTAAAGATATATTCTCTCTACCTCTTACTTAAGTAAAATTAGACACTTATCAATATAAGGGTAAAAAAGTTGGGACTATAAACTATTGAAATTTGGATGTAAAATAAAGAACTATATGAAACTAATACTACCTTTATTTTTATTTATTATATCTTTCAATTCATACGCCCAGAATGCGAAGGATAACTTTAGTGTTGTCATTGAGGGAACTCGAAGCCATCTTGATTATATTAAGGCCCGATCCGAACTAACTATGGCCAGAAGTACGAAGTTCTGTCGCGGAGCTAAGATGCCTAAGTCAGTAGGAGAGTGGTCTTGTAAAAATACAGCTCCTAGAATGAGTAATTGTGTTCTTGAATATAAGTGTAACTTTGTAAGTAAGAAGTTCAATAGATTGAGTGAGTCGAGAAGACTTAGAGCTAAGTTGGAAGCAATTCCTCATCTAAAATCAAACTATACTATATCTTTACTCTATAAAGACAAGAAACAGGTTCTAGAAGAAATTAATAATTATTCTGCTAAGCCTTCTCCATCAAAGAAAGTTGTAGCTTCAAACTTCTCTTCACAACAATTAAAAAAATCAAAATCACCTTCAAAGCATAGAGTTAGTAAGGTTCGTCCAAAGCCAACTAAGAGAATTAAATTAGTAAAAAAGAAGACTAAGTATAAGAAAATTAAAATTAAAGATAAGCCTAAACCTAAGGCTAATGCGAAAGAAGACTTAGAAGAATTAGCGTTTTTAAAAGAAGATAGTAAAGAAGAGGTGAGGCCTACTGAAGTAGTTCCTTTGAAAGATGAAAAAGTTGTTGAGCAGATTAACTTTGAAACTAAGTATGATTTAATGAACTTCTCTATTAGTTTTATTTCGATCTCTGACAATAATGAAACATCTCTAAAAACTTTTGGTTTAGCATGGACTCCAGGCATTTGGTTCACTCAACACTTTGGAGTTAGGGGCCAGTTTGGATTTCATGCATACAAGACAACAGAAACTGAACTTCTAGAGTCTCAATCTTTTTTAATTTATGACATCGCTGCATATGGGCAATATCTCTTTACAAATATATTTCTTGAAATGGGCTATGGAATACAGAAGTGGAACGTTGAAGGTGCTGAGGGTGTAAGCTCTCTATCTTTTGGCGCCGGATATCTTTTTGATGATGATATGCCTTATATTTTGGATAGAGTTTCTGTCGAATTATCTTCTCTATCCAATGAAGTTTCTACTAAAGAGTTGAAGCTCAATATTGGAGCTTCATTCTAGTTTATTTTCTCTTCAATTGTTTTTATTAGCGTTTCTGCTGATCTCATTCTCTTCTTGTCACTTCTTTCTTCAAGAAACCTAAGGTAGTGAACGATATTTTTGATCCTAGACTTTCTCATATCTATCTTAGGTGAGAAGCGAGGCATTTGATTTTTCTTATTAATACTTCGTGGGTTATGTATTAATTGCCGAAGTTTTTTATCTGAGAATTTTTTAGTTAAATTGTTAGTGATTAATTCTCCAACTTTAGTTGAGCCGTAACCATAAATAGAGTGGCATGATAAACAATGCTTTCTAACGTTTTCGTAACCGAATTGTATTCTCTTATCTACACCTTTTGGAGGAACTATAATCTCTGGTACATTAGAAATAAGATCAAACCCTGTGACTTTATAAGGCCAGTGAGCCTTTCTTCTAGAGGGGAATTTTTCTTTATCTTCAATCCATATTAAATAATATGGTGCAAGGTTAACTATCTTTTCTTTGTACATTGTTAAGGAGACAAATTTCTTATTATCTGCTCTTGAGAAAGCTAGAAATGCCTTTCTTTCTTGAAATTTATAGGTCTCGATAATTGGTAAGTAACCATCTTTTGTTGTGACTCTAATAGCAAACTCGTTAATCCATTTACTAGTATAGTTGGAACTTAGTATTTGCTTCATGGAGAATGCATTATACGTTTCAGGCTTGAGAGTATAGGGATTAAATATAGTGACCTTTTGAATATCAAACTTATCTTTTAATTTCTGAAGATTTGTTGTGTGTAGGGGGTCTCCATTTTTAAATAAAGTAAGGTCTGTATTAGCGTTAACAGATAGACTTAAAGTAATTGCTATAATATTTCGTATAAATAAACTCATTAGAAAATGATACTAAGAAATGGTGCACCCGACAAGGATTGAACTTGTGACCTTTCCGATGTCAACGGAATGCTCTCCCACTGAGCTACGGGTGCGTTGAAGTGTTCAAAAAATATAGGAGAGATTTAAAAAAGTGTCAATCTATGATTACCTTGCATAGCAGTGTTAAGCTAACTAAATTCTAGAAAATCAAGAATTTAACTTATCTGTCAGCGTTAAATAAGCTATAAAGATGCTATGAAAAAACGTTTAGATGTCACACTGTTTCAACTGTTGAAAAATCAGTTTATAGAATTTTTCCCTTGGTATATAGGAGCTTTTATTGCTCTCTACTGTACACACTACATTCAAAGTGAGCTGCCTTTTATGGCCAAAGAGCTTGCAGATTTTGTTGTTAGTGAAACCCACGACTTTAATACAATTAAGTTTGCTTATTTAGCACTTGGAATCATTGTTTTTAGAACTTCATCTAGACTCTTATTCTTCTATCCTGCAAGAATTCTACAAAAGTACTTAAGAGTAGAAGCTATTGAAAGAATAGAAGGGTGTAATCCTATTAGGTATAAGAGATTCTCTGCTGGACAACTATTTCAAGTCGTAGGTAACGATCTTGAGGAAGTACGTGCTCTGATTGGTTTTGCTCTTTTACAGGTTGCCAATATTGTAATTGCAATGAGTGTTCTTATTCCAAAGCTCTCAGGCTTTAGTCCAAAATTATTACTCGCACTTACTCCTGTGTTTGTAGGCTTTGTTATTTTCACAATTATTGTAAGTAGAAATAAAAAATACTATAGAAAAACACAGGACTTACAGGGTGAAGTTCAAAACTTTATTATGGAAGCCTATACAGGAAAGAAAACAATAAAGAATTATCATGTTGAAAACTCTTTTATTAATCTCTTTAAGAAGCATTCAATGGCCGAGCTTTATAATTTTTATAAAGCTGGAAATAATATAGCATTTTCTATTCCACTAGTTCCTTTTGGAGTAGGGGTATCTCTATTGTGGGGAGCTCACATTATTAGAGTTGAGGATCTAGGAGCATCATCTCTTGTTCTATTTTCTGGTTTTGTTTTCTTATTCTTAGAGCCAATGATGTTCCTTTCTTGGATTGGTGTTGTTTTTGCTCGTTCTTCAGGTGCATGGTCGAGAATAAAAGAATTAATCAATGCAATTAAAGATGAAAGTCCTGAAGAAGCTGAGATGCGTTTAGATAACGAATCTATCAGTGCTGAGGGGGAGTTCGTTATCAAGCTTTGGAATGAAAAAATCGACCTCAAGATTGTTAAAGATAATTGGAACGTTTTAATTGGTACAACTGGCTGTGGTAAAACAGAAGTCATTAAACAAATGGCCAATATTCTATTAAATAAAGGTCGTCGTATTTCATATGTCGCACAGGCTCCTTATCTCTATAATGATACGGTTAGAGCAAATATATTCCTCGGTACAGAAGTTACACCCGAAAGAGAAGCTAAGGCCAAAGAGCTTCTAACTTTATTTGGATTGGACTATTTGGAATCAAGTATGGAAGAGCTTCTAAATCTAGAAGTTGGTGAAAATGGAAAGAGATTATCTGGTGGACAGTGTAAGAGACTATGCTTGATTAGAAGTCTTTTATCTAATGGAGATATAATTATTTGGGATGATCCATTCTCATCAGTAGATCTAATTCTAGAAAAACAAATTTTCAATAAATTAAAAGAAAGTGAATTCTCTAAAGGAAGAACTTTTATTCTAAGCTCTCATCGTCTGACAACGGTCAAGCTATCAGATTATATTCTCTATATTGATAAGGACCAAGGTCTTATGGAGTACGGAGAGCAAGTAACACTATTAACTAAAGAGACGAAAACATATGAATACTTCGAAAATCAAATGGTCTAGTATATTTTTCTTTAAGGGATCATTGAAGTATGTATCCTTTATTATTCTTTGCTTACTTCTATCTGCTGGTCTTGGGGCGATGGTTCCAAAACTAGTTGCAAAGTTAGCAGAGAGTTATAGTAACGAAGATATTTTTTATACAAGCATACAAAATTTACTACTCCTCTTTATGGGAGTTTATGTAAATAGATCAATTTATCAATTGAGTGTTAATAAGTACGTTAGGTACCTTGTTCAAAATGTAAGAAGCTGGTGTTTTGAAAAGTGGATTTTGAGCTATGAGATTCAAGAAGGAGATACTGGTCATGAAGAAAAGTATCCACAGGGTGAAATACTTTCAAGAATCGTAAATGATACTGAAAGTATTAGAGAACTTGTAACGTCAGGAACATTTGGAATCTTTATAGACCTTTTCTTTGTTGTCTCTTGCATGCTTAGTTTTATTACAATCAATACTGTTACAGGAGTAACGTTAGTTGTTGCTGAAGTTCTTGCTGCCTCTCTATTAATTTATGGAAGTAAGTATATGAGAAAGATATTTCTCTCTGTTCGTCAATCTAGAGGTAATGTGTATAAAACAGTTGCTAATCTAGTTGGTGGAGTTGGGGAGACATACTTCACTAATCATGAAAACTACGCTTCAAAAAAAGGTGAAGTTGTCTTTGATGATTACTTAGGGAAAATTCTTAAATCAAATATTTGGGACTCAGGTTACTACTCAATTGCTGAATCATTATATCCACTCTTACTTGCACTTGTTGTTCTAATATTCCCTTATAGTCACATAACTCAAGCTGCAGTGATTCTTGTCATCGTAGACCTTATTCAAAGGTCTATTGGGCCAGTAAAAGATATTGCAGGAAAAATTGCAAATGTTCAGCGTGCTGCAAGTGGAGTAGATCGAATTAGTGAGTTTATGTACGATCTTGATAAAACAATATCATCTCCAAAAGAATACTCTAAGAAGGATGAAAACCTTGATCAAGTAACAATTGATATTGAGAACTTTTCTTATCCTGTTAGAAGAGAAGGAGAGCCCGCTTTTAATTTAACAGATATCTCTTTTAGCGCCCTAAAGGGAGAGTTAGTTGGTATAGTTGGAATTTCAGGATGTGGTAAATCTACACTTCTAAAAATTCTAAGTGGTAACTTAATTCCTCAAAAGGCCGAAATCCTTGTTTCAGGTAGCGATGGTGAGAAAGTTATTTTTCCTGGAGAAACATTTAAAGATGTTACGAGATACAGAGAATTAGTTGGAATTGTTTCACAAGAGTCTCATATTTTCTCTGAAAGTATTGCATTCAACATTTGTCTAAGTGAAGATATACCTGAAAGCTTTTATACCTTTTGGAAATGGGTAGAAGATCGAATACCATATATAACTGAAGTTTGGGGAGTGGCTCCGGATTCTAAGCTAAACCAAAAGTCTATATCGATTGGTCAGAAACAACTTCTTGCGGCAATTAGAGCATGTTACTTAAAAAAGCCTATTGTTCTCTTTGATGAGGTTTCTTCGGGTCTAGACTCGCGTTTAGAATTAGCACTAAGGAAAGTTATCCTATTAATTCAAGAGCAATCTCTAACTTTTATAGTTGCTCATAGACTAGAGACAGTGATCGAGTCTAATAAGATTTTAGTACTTGATAAAGGGAAGTTAGTCTCATCTGGTACTCACGAATCATTGTTAACTGATTGTGAGATATATAAAGAATTTTTGAACGAGTTGAGCCATTAGCTTAACTGAGTTAGAATATTTATCGTAAAGACATAAGTGCAAGGAGCGCATAATGAAGAGAAATATTTTTACAACTGCATCTATTGCAGTTTTAGCGGGAGTACTTTTTTACTCTTGTACAAAATCAGTGGAATCAAAGCCTACATTCCTATTTAAGCCTGCCCCAGACAAAAGTGCTGGTGTAAAAATAGGTGATAAAGTAATTTCTAAAGATGACCTATTTAAAGGAATTGAAAGCGAATTATATGAAGCAGAGATGAAAGTTTTTGAAATAAAAATGAATAAAATGAAGGCCAGAGCTCTTGAAGTATTTATGGAGCAAGACCCTAAGAAAAAAGATCTTTCAAATGATGAGTACTTAGAAAAATTCATTACTTCAAATATTAAAATTTCTAAAGAAAAAATAGATGCTTTTGTTAAAGAGAAAAATATCCCAAAAGAGCATCTTAATGATCAAATGAAGCAACGTATTCAACAATACCTTCTAATAGAAGAGAAGAAAGTAGCAATTGATAGCTGGCTAGCTGAGAAAACTAAGAAGTCTCCAGTAGAGATTTACTTTAAAGAGCCTTCACGTCCTGTATTTAATGTGACTGCTGGTGATGCTCCATTTATTGGTGCAGCTGATGCAAAAGTTGAAATTGTAGAATTTTCTGATTTTCAATGCCCTTTCTGTTCAAAAGGAGCAGGGGTTGTTAATGACCTTAAAAAGAAATATGGAAATAAGATTAAGATTGTCTTTAAGAACTTTCCACTACCATTTCACAATCATGCAAAAAAAGCAGCTGAAGCAGCACTTTGTGTACATGAACAAGATAAGGCAAAGTTTTGGACAATGCACGATGCAATGTTTGCTGACCAGACAAAGCTTGATCGTCAAGGTCTAGTAAACTCTGCAAAAGGTCTTAAAGTTGACGTAGATAAATTCACAAAATGTTTAGATTCTGGAAAATTTACTGCAAAAGTAGAGGCGACAATGGCAGAAGGAAAGAGCATTGGAGTTAAGTCTACACCAACTTTCTTTGTAAACGGTAAAATGATCAATGGAGCACATCCTGTAGAGACTTTCTCTGAGTTAATTGATCAGGAATTGTCTAAGTAAGCAATTTTACAATAAAATTTCTAAATATATAAAAGGCCTGGAAAAATATTTCTAGGCCTTTTTATTTCTGCTATTCATGTATAATATTAAGGTCAGGTTCACCGCCAAAAAACCAGGAAGGTAGAGGCACAATGGATATTAACGACTATAGCACAAGACTTTCACAGGCCAGAAGCAACTTTAGAGATGCTGCAGATGAACTAAAAGAACAATATAGCTCAGATGTAGAAGACCTCTCAAAGAAGCATGAAGGTATTCAAGAAAAGCAAAAAAAGAACTTCGAAAGAAGTAAGTCTGAAATGGAGCAAGATGTTAGCTCTACCATTGATAGAAGAAACGTTGAAATTAAAGAGTCAATGCAAGAAAAGACGGAGCAATTTAGAAATAAAATAGCTTCGCAACAAGAAAGCTTTGAAAATGATAGACAAGATATAAAGAGAGACTTTGGTCATAGACTAGATTACTTAAGAGACTCATATAATAAAGATCTCTCAGCTAAAGATGAGAACTACAATACCAAATCCGAACTTGCAGCTAAACGTTATGAAGATCGTGTAGATACTGCCACTAAAGATTTCCAAGATAAAATTTCAGAAATAGATAAATCTACAAGAAATGCCATTCGTAGTCAGAAAATAGATTTAGATATTGAGAAGAAAAACCAAGAACTTCGTCATAAAAATGAAATAGCAGACTTTGTAGAAAGTGGTAATTCAACCAGAGCAAAAATGGTTGAAAAACAACAAAGAGATCTACAAAATCTGAGAAATACACAAGCTGATGAGCTTAGAAATAGAGGCGATCATCACGCTAAAACAGTAGACTCTATTTACGAGCAGAAGAATAAAGAAGCAGAGGAAATGTCTAGTACATTTAGAAAGCTTACTGATGATATTAATGATCGTAATAATCAATATAACGATAAAATGGCAAAGGTAAACAGAGAGAGAATTACTGATCTTGAAAGAGAGTATGCTCAAAATGAATATCAAAATAAAAGAGAATTTCAAGAGAAATTGAAAGGTGGATCTTCTGAAGAAAGAGATAATTTAAAGTCCGCAGAAATCACACAAAAATTTGAAAAGAGAATAAAGAATATTAACGATAATATAGATACGATGAGATATAAAAGTCAGCTCGATAAAGAGAGGATGTCATCAGAATTTCAAAATAGTACAAAAGAAAGAAATATTGCCCATTCTAAAATTGTTGATAATTTAGAACAAGAGTCTAGAGAATTTAAAAATAAGACGCTTAAAGATAGTAGAGAAAATACTGACAAGCTTATTGGTGACTATAAGAATAGATTAACTAGAGCTAAATTAGATAATGAGCAACAATCAATTAAAGATCGTCAGGTTACTAAAAACAGAATTGAAAATCAAAGGCAAGAGTTTGGTCGTGTAGTGAACCAAATGAGTGAAATGAATCAAGATGCGATCTCTGAGTTACAAAGTGAACATGCTACAGAGAAGTCTAAATTTATTAATGAAGCAAGAGTTGCTCATCATAATGAAGTAGAAGAACTTAAAGATGATTTCAATGATCGTCTAATAAATAAAGAGGCCAGTCTAAACCAAAGACTAGAGATGAAGACTAAAGAGCTTGATCAAACAATTAGCAAGTATGAAGATAAGTTATCTCGTACTGAAAAAGATGCACAGGCTGAAATTTTAAAACTTAAAAACTTTAATGAGGAACGTAGAGTTGAAGACCTTAGAGAGTTTAAGAGGGAAATGAGAACTATGTCTGACACATTCACAAAAGATAAAATTGCTCTTAAAGAAGAACTTGATAGAAAGTTCTTAAATGAGAAGCATAAGAGTGACGTTAAGTTGAATGAAGTTGTTCAGAAATATGAAACTCAGTTAGATGTAGAGCGTAACGAAACAAGAAGAAACTTTAAAACTAAAATTAAAGAACTTGAGTCAAACTATCAACGACTTGCAGATCAAAGTGAATTAGAGAAAGACTTAATTAGAAATCAATTCGAAAGAAGAATTGAGGAAATTCAAAAAGTAAATCAGATGCAGATTGATGAGTTAACTAGACAGAAAAACTCACGAGCATAAAAATACAATTTGTCGCTCCTTCAATGAAAGTGTTATACTAAGATAAACTTAATACAATCCTAGGAAGCACTTGAATGAGAAGGGCAAAAATTGTGGCCACTCTAGGCCCATCATCTAATACAGTCGAACAAATTTCAAAATTAATTGAAGCAGGAATGAATGTTTGTAGAGTAAATATGAGTCACGGTACTCATGACTCTCACAAAGAACTTATTGCAAATATTAGAAAAGCTTCAGAAAAAGTAGATCAGGAAGTAGCAATTTTAGCAGACTTACAAGGTCCTAAAATTAGAGTTGATAAACTTAAAGAAAACCTAATTCTAAAAGAAGATGAAGAGTGGGTAATAGGTCCTACAAGTTTAATGGACAAATATCCTGAGTATGCAGGAAAGTATATTCCAACAATTTATGAAGATTTAGTTAATGATTGTTTTGATGGAGCAAGAATTCTTTTTGACGATGGATTAATCCTAGCTGAGTCTACAACTCGAGACCGAGATGTTTATAAAATTAAAGTTAATGTAGGTGGAACTCTAAAATCAAATAAAGGAATAAACCTACCAGATTGTGATGTGTCGGCACCAAGCTTCACTGAGAAAGATAGAGCCGATTTAATGTTCGCTCTTACTCAAAATATAGACTATATCGCACTTTCGTTTGTTCGTAGGGGTGAAGACATTCAACAAGTTAAAGCTCTATTACACGACTATAAAGTAAATATTCCTATTATTTCAAAAATTGAAAAACCTCAGGCAATCGATAATATAGAAGGCATCTTAGATGTTACAGATATTATCATGGTTGCTAGAGGAGATATGGGTGTAGAGGTTGGAAACCACCTTGTACCTTCTATTCAGAAAAAATTAATTAACCTTTGTAACGACAGAGGTATTCCAGTTATTACTGCAACTCAAATGCTAGAGAGTATGACTAATAATCCGACACCTACAAGAGCTGAAGCAAGTGATGTTGCTAACGCTATTTGGGATGGAACTGATGCTGTGATGCTATCTGGCGAAACTGCTTCTGGTGCTTATCCTGTTGAAACTGTAAAAACAATGGTTAAGATTATTGAAGATGCAGAACAAACTCCAAAAGAAAGACCTTTTCTAAGACATGTGGATCTTTCGAGTGTTCAGTCTTCTGTAATGGTCGCTGCTTCACTAATTGGTGAGAAAGTTTATGCAAAGAGAATTCTTGCAGTAACTGAATCTGGTATTTCTTGTTTGAAACTTGCTAAATTTAGACCTACAACTCCTTGTCTCGGTGTGACTACAGATCAAGCGACTGCTAGAAAGATGTGTCTTTATTGGGGAATCGAGCCTTTTCTTTTAAAGAATTATAGAGAGGATTCATTTAACTTCCAAATTCATGTAATTAATGATGTTAAGAAGAAGCTTGGACTAGTTAATGGAGATAAGCTTGTTATCACAAGAGGGGACGGAAAGTTTTTTAGGGTTGGTAGTTCGAACTCGGTGAAGGTCCATATAGTAAAAGATGTACCAAAGGTACTTGGAAGTGGTGGTGATACATTAGAAGAAATTTCTGATGATAAAAAAAAAATCCTTCTAGACCATAATATATGTGCTAGTTGCCAAAAGTGTGTTGAAATTTGTCCTCATGCTATTTGGAAAATTAACCCTATTTCTAAAGATACTTATCTAAATAAGGAACAAATTCATTACTGCAATATGGATCTCCAGTGCATAAAGGTTTGTCCTACTGGTGCTATTGAAATTATCCCAAAATACTAGTCCATGAAAGATAAGATTTTAGATGAAGTTTTAAACTCTAAAAACCTTTCACAATACGGAATTGTAGATTGGGGTATTACTTCAGTCTCAAGGCCTATTACCTGGAAATATTATTTCAATTGGGTAAATAAAGGCCTAAATGGAATCTTAAAATATTTAGAAGGCGACCGCAGAGATAAGAGGGAAGATATAAAGAATTACTTCCCTGAATTTGAATCTGCAATTGTTTTTCAATTTTCATATGCTAAGAAAAAATTTGAACTTGATAAATTTTACCAATCTGAAAAAAGTAATGGTCTTAAAATTGCCAGTTATGTTCTAGGCTTTGATGGAATTGATTATCATTACAACTTACGTGATTCTTTAAATGAGATAGGTAATCAGTTAAAAGAAATAGATCCCGATTTAAACTTTAAGTTTTCTTTAGATACACAACCTATTCTTGAGCGTGACCTTGCATATAGAGCTGGACTAGGTTGGTTTGGTAAGAATAGTATGTTTATAAGTAAGAAAGAGGGAAGCTTCTTTATTCTAGGGTCTCTTCTTCTTTCAAAAGACTATTCTTTTTCAGAACCAAAAATTGAAACAGATCACTGCGGACAATGTACGCGATGTGCAGATAGCTGTCCTACTAATGCTATAGACCTTGATACTAGAACTCTCATTTCTAATAAATGCATCAGTACCTATACTATTGAGCAATTTAAGGATCTTGGGGAGGCTCCACAGGGAATGGAGAATTCAAATGGAGAGATTTTTGGTTGTGATATTTGCCAAGAAGTTTGTCCATGGAATAAAAGGCTTCTTAGAGTTAGGGAGTTTGACTTTAATGCTACAGATATTAGTGAAAAAGAGAAACATATCAGAGAGTTCTTTTTACAACGTCCTCTTGAAGATGTTTTAGAAGATTTAAAGTCTTTATCTAATAGAGGTTTTCAAAGGTTATTTAAAAGTACTCCTATTGAAAGAACGGGAAGAGTAGGTCTATTAAAAAACATACGATTCTTCTCCGGTAAAAGGTAATCAATTAAACTTAATTTATAATTTATTTAAATCGCGTTATAATATTTCCATATTATAAATAAGGTAAGATTCAATGAATAGTGATAATCAAAATAATACACAGAAGGCCTTCTCGTCTTTGAGTAAGGTGATAATTTTAAAAATTATTGCAATTAGTTCAATTGTTACTGTTATTTCAACAGGTATTCAGCTGTACAGAGATTATTCTCAAAATGTATCAAAAGTTGATAGTGATATTAAAAGAGTTTCAAGTCTTATTGTTCCAGAATTATCATATAACCTATGGCATCTTGATTTAAAAGCTTTGAAAATGCAGCTTCACTCTCTTTCATCAACAGGTGAATTTACATTTGTGGAAATAAACTATGATGGAAAAAATTTATCATCAGGAGTAGATGATAAATTTCTTCAAAAGAAAGAGAAGACCTGGCCTTTAATGTATTCCTATAAAGGTGAAGAGAGAGAGCTTGGTACTCTTAGAGTTGTGACAGATTTAGAACCTTATATTGAGCACGTTTTAGATACTGCACTTTTTATTTTAACCGCCAATTTTATTAAGACATTTATTGTGGCCTTTGTGATGATTTATATTTTGAGGGGCCATGTGATGATCCCACTAAATGTACTGTCGACTCGATTAAAAGATTTCAATATAAACAACCTTGATAAAGAAGACATTGATCTAAATAGAAAACCTTCTAGTACAGTAGATGAACTTGATATTGTTTTATACTCTGTTAATAAAATGAAGAGTAATTTAATTAGTGATATTGAAAGAATGAAAAAGAATAGAGAGGAGAAAGAAGAACTCGTCATTAAACTTAATCAGTCCCAGAAAATGGAGGCCTTAGGAAGGCTTTCTGGTGGTATTGCTCACGATTTTAATAATATTTTACATCTTATATCTGGTTCAGCAGAACAGTGTCTTCATTATCTTGAAGTTAATAAGCCAGTTAAAATCAAAAAATACTTAGGTAATATTGTTGAATTTGCTGAAAGAGGAGATAAGTTAATCCGCCAAATCTTAACTTATACTCATCAAAAGAAAGTTGAATATACAAAAATTAATATTGTAGATGTAATTAAAACAAGTCTAGACATGATGAGGTCTACACTTCCTGCAAATATAAATATTGATTTTACTTATGATCAAGAAGTTGAAATTCTTGGTGATGTTACTCAGATGCAGCAAATAATTATGAACTTTTGTACAAATTCGAGAGACTCAATTGGGACAAAGAATGGTCATATAAAAGTTCGTTCTCAAATTAATCATATTAAAAATGAAGTTAGATTAATTATCTCTGATAATGGAGTGGGGATTCCTGAGGAAGTAAAAGCAAAAATATATGAGCCATACTTCTCTACGAAGCCTATTAATAAAGGTACAGGAATGGGGCTCTCTATTATTCACTCAATTATTCAGCAAATGAATGGACGAATTGAGTTGATTAGTGAAGTTGGAGAAGGTGCTAAGTTTATAATTTTTCTTCCCGTTCATTTAGAAGGGAATGAGGATGGAGCTTTAGATCATGACTCTTCACATCTAGTTGCAGAAGACTCGTTAAAAGGAAAGAAAGTTCTTATCCTCGATGACGAAGAAGTCATTGCAAATTTACACAAAGACTTTCTGGAAACTCAAGGGGCGGAAGTCTTTTGTTATACATCGGCAGTAGCAGCACTTGGAGCATTGAAAGTAGGTTTAGAAGTAGATGTAATACTTACTGATTTATCAATGCCAGATATGACTGGCTTTGAGTTTGCTAAGTCCTACTCTGAGAGTGGAGGAAATTCTCCAATAATTCTTCTAACAGGACATGAGGAAAAAGTATTATCTGAAAATGATATATCTGATTATAACATTGAAGAGGTACTACTTAAGCCAATCAATATGGAAGAATTATTAGAGGTTATAAAGTCTATATAATTTCTTCGTCTTTTAAAAACTTCTTTATGTGAGGGGCCGCTAGTTCAGGCATGTGATGTGCAAGCTTTGTAGGCCTTTCATAAGTAACTTTATTGTGAGGGCCAAGGGCATCAACCATTAATTGAGTTCCTTCTTTTCCAACAACAACGTCATCTGCACCAGTTATAAAGTGAATTCTACTTTCATTAAGTTGTAGTTTTCCTTTTCTCTCCTTAATCCAAGGAAATATGACTTCCGGAGAAATTGCAGGTGATACTAATTGTCTTCGAACATTCAAAGTAGATTTATAAAAAGGTGTATCAAAAATATGAGTAACTCCTTCTGGAGGCATTCCTAATCCTACGCATAGTGACATAGCATCAAAGCCATTAAAGTCATCGGACTCAAGAGCAAGTAGAGATAGGAGCGCGCCTAGTGAGTGACCACCCAGTATGACCTTATATTCTCCATTCTCAGCTGTTGCATCAATTAATGGGAACTCTTTACTGAATGATTCTTGAAGCTTGTTAAAGGCGGCTTTAAAGAGGTGTGGAGCATTGTCCTTATATTCTTCAAAGCTTTCAACTTCACTGTAGGTTCCAAGATAATGACCTGGTTGGTCAAAGATTATATTGGCAACACCTTCTTCAGCAAGCCTTGTTCCCCAACTTAGGATACTCGACTTATGAGAGGTGTACCCATGGGTAAAGATACCAAACGCCTTTGCAGGACTAGCATCTATGGAAGGAAGGAAGACTAATGTATTAAGGTCTTGGTCTAAATAAGAAATTTTTGTTTTTAAGATTTTTATTGTCATGAATTTAACATACTAAATTATTTAAATTAATTTAAGATTTAATTTGACGAAATAGCGAGATTCATCTATTTTTAATCTCACTTAAAGACAATTTACGCCCCGATAGCTCAGTCGGTAGAGCAAAGGACTGAAAATCCTTGTGTCCGTGGTTCGAATCCGCGTCGGGGCACCATTTAAAAAGCCAGAATCTAACCCATTCTGGCTTTTTTTATTTTAGCCAACTCTTTAAACGATTCTTTCAAATCATATTCAATACTTACTTCATCTAAACTCGAAGCACTTGTGTTCAAAGTCTGGTTCGAGAGTATCAATTTCAGGAACTCTAGTTTTTCTTCATCACTTCGCTCTTTCCACAATGATTTCGCATTCTTGGTCAGTTCGAGAATGGTGTCACTTGTTTCATAAAATTTAGTCGTTATTAAAACTTGTCCATCTTCAAGCAGGTTCTCGTAATGTCTCTTTTTCTTTCTAATCGTTTCTATTTGGCGTTGATACATATTTTGGTCAACTGCACCTGTAGATAAAAGCTCATAAGCTTTATCCTCTTCTTTTTCTGTTTGATTAATAACTGTACGGTAGCTATCCATATTTCGCTTATGAGCATCAATTGTTTTGTCGTGTGCCTTTTTAAGTGCCTTTGAAACAGCTTTTGCCAATTCTTCCGTGATCGAAATTTCATCAACGGGAGTAAGGTCAATCTCAACAAAATTACTAAAATCTCTGGATTTATCCTTATCAATAATGATATGCATTAACTCTGATATGACTTTAAAAGAGGCTTAAATGAAATTACTTACATTGCTTTTTATTCTTATTAATTCTTCTTATGGAAGTGAGTATAGAGAATTAAGAAAGAAAATTTGCTCAAAGAAGATACTTCGAGAGTGTGACCAAAAAGTAGAAAATTTCTTGTTTTCGAAAATCCCTCAAATTGCTTTAAGGAAAAATGATAAGTTGATTATTAAAATCAATAATGGCCAATCAAAGCAATTTAATAAAAATAGATATTTAATATATTTATTCAAAGCCGATTCTCTAATTGTCATTTCAAATGCAGAGACTGAATATACCGATAACGATTATTCATTATTAAACTATAGGACAGGGATCGAATATAAAATCCATGGTGTTCCAGTCTTTTCACCTAACAAGGAGAAGTTTGTTACATACAATACCTTTAATCCCATTATGAGTGGCCCGAGATATATCGAAATTTGGTCTAAGTTATCTACAGGGGTATTTCAGAAAGAATGGAAAAGCTCATTGGGTGATGATGGAATGGATAACGTGATATGGAAGAATGACTCTGAGATTCGTGGTGATCGTGTAAAGGAAATAGCCCCAACAAGAGGAGTTCGGTTTACTTTAAAGAAAGAAAAAAAATGGAGAATAAAATTAGGGAATAAATATACTGATTAAATATAGATTGGTGGTAAGTCGATAAGTTAGGATCACCGACATTATTTATTTGCTGTAACCGCCCGAAAAGGGAACAAGTTTATTTCATTACAATTTAACAGTTTCAAGTAGTTCTAAGATAGTGGCATTCTTGTTTATATGGATGTCTGGGGAATAGCCTACACCCTCAGGAGCATCATTGTCGTATGTCTCAAATCGGTAGGGAAGTGTAATTTGAATTTTAGAATATGGTAATTCGAAAGTAGTCGGGTTCCCAAAATGAAGTGCCCCCATCGTATTTTCTCCAACTACGATTACATTTGTGAGCTGAGACAGTTTTTCAACAAAAGTTTCGCATGCAGAAGCACAGAATTTATTTATCCATAAAACAATAGTTGATTTATAAATAGAGTTTCGTTGGCCAATCATATCCTCAAGCTCTTCTTCCTCGATCTCAATTTCGAATAGTGGAATATTCTCTTCTTCTGCCTCTTTAATAACATTTAAGATTTCCATTCCACTTTCTTGATAATAATCTCTCTCATCACCCTCAGTAGTGGATGCTTCAAGAAAGAAATAGTTTGCAAAGCCAGTAAAAGATAAAATCCCAATTTTTTCTCGGTTAATATTTCCAGGAATTTTTTCACCTTTTGAGTAAACCTTTCTTGCTAACTCATTTGCAAGAGTGTTCTCTCCTCCACCATTATTTCGAAGATCAATTACAAAAGGACTATCATTCTCCTCAACCCATTTTAGAAACTCTTTCTGGTCATTTGAAATGTCAGTCAAATTGCCTGGCTTAAAAACTAGTGTTTTATTAATTATTTTAGTGCTTGTTTCCGATGGATTATTCTTAGGGTAATTAGAATTATCTAGTTCAAAAGCTGGACTCCAGGCCTTACCTTTAGTTGCTATTTTGAAGTGATAATCAACAAATCCTGAATGATAAGGAAAAGTCTTCAATATTCTGATTCATTTCTTGGCGAAAATATTCTGTGCCAGCATACACATTCTTATAAAGTAGTCTTAGACACGATAAGTCTTCTAAGATTTCCTTTTGTCCTAAATTTAAGACTGAAGCTGACACTTGTTCTTTAAGAAGCCCGACATCCTTTGAGTTCTTCCAAGGGCACGCCGACGCTAGATCGATTGTATATAAAAAGATTATTGCTATTAAAAATTTCATAATTATCTATCTACTTGATTTTACGATAAGAATCTAGGGAATTGAAAAAATTACCTCTACTTTAGTGAGGGTAATATCGGAATATTAGGATGTTATGAAACCATCTCAAGGATCGCAGTTCGATAATCGCCCACTTCGGGGCACCATTTAAAAAACCAGATGTTTAACCCACATCTGGTTTTTTTTTGCCTAAAATCTAGTTATCACCTCTAAACAAAACTACCAAATTGAAAAATTAACATTTGAAGAATTTAAACCTTTGAATTATTGCACAGGTCATTTTAAGCAAGACTACTAGATTAAAAAGGTTTTTAAGTTATGAAGGTGGAGTTAGTAATGCCTAGTAAGAAGTACTGGGCTAGTTATAAAGCCTCTTTGTCTGAAATAGACTGGGAAGGTGATGTAAAGGGAATGAACTGGGATGGAGAGAGTTCTCCTGAGCAGTACTTTGTTGAGAAGAAAAATGCTTAAGGTGGAAGATTGAGTCGCTATTACAGAATAGTTAGATAATTAAATATGAGAACTTTTGTACTCTTTGTAAATCCCCCGTTTTGGAGCACAAATACTTGATTTTAGAACTAGATTGAGTGGACGTAATTTTTCTGTATTATCAGTGTGTCGGGGCGCCGCATTGAGGACGTATTTATAAAAAGCCAGAGTCTAACCAATCTGGTTTTTTATTTGCCTTTTAATTAGGTATGCTTGGCCTATATTAAACTCTTTTCACATAGTCATCTTAGGAGTACCAATGAAACTTTTTTTATTATTTTCCTTATTAGCTTATTCTAGTTTTAGTCTCGCAAATTCAGTCTTCATTGGGTGTAATGAGCAAAAACTACTTTGTCCTCCTGATAGAGACTGTATATGGTTGACGGCTATGGGGCAGGCAGGTGATGTTCAATTGGTAAAAGATGGAGTAGGTCCAGGTTATGAAATTTGGAAAGGAAGCTTTTCAGGTTTAGCTTACGGTCAGTTTCCATTTGAAGTCATTATTACTCAAAAACTAGATTTGAATTCTTTAGTGAAGACAAATCATTTGAAGATTATATTGGAAGTAAATGGTGCAGAAGTTATTGCCTCAGGAAGATCAAAAACTAGTGCCAAGTATAAAGAAGACGACTTTGGTGTTGGGCTTATTTGTACAACAGATCTTGTGCTTGCAACAAATAATATCTAAGGATTAGGTTGAAATCCAAGTATCACAGTTCGATACCCGGAGACGTCCGGGCACCATTTAAAAAGCCAGATATTTAACCCATATCTGGCTTTTTTTTGCTTAAAATTCTAAAATTCTAAAATTCTAAAATTCTAAAATTCTAAAATTCTAAAATTGTAATTAAACTAAATTCAGAAGCCCAAATAGGTAGCATGACTTGCTAGTGTAACTCTTTGATGACTTCTCGTTGTTCTGAATGTCATTTGTTGAACAATAACTTTTAGAAAGCTTTGAAGATGATTTTTATCCAGTCGATTTATGAGTGAAAATGTGGAATCACAAATTTACCAATATCATCCATACTACTTTCCAAATCTCTTTCATTACGTCTAAGCTGAAGTCCAATATGATCAACACCTGTATTTTTCATTTGATTTAGTTCTTCAATCAAACCATTTATACCTGTCTTAATTCCAAATCGATGCCTAGTTATTGGTGCAAGTGGGTCTTCAACTAAATCTAGATGAATAAAACTAACATAAGGTTTATTGCCTGCAGCTTTTCTCCATAGTGAAACTCTTTGAGCATGATCCGTAGGAGTCCCAGGGTATGCCAGCCAACCATCTAAGTTCTCACCAATCCACTCAGGAGTTTGTTGCGCAAGTCCAGCTGCATATAGTGGAAAGCTATTTACCTTAGGCAAGAGATCTAAGGACTCTGGTAGATGAGTCTTATCATCATTCTTAATAATATTTACCGACTTTCGAAAGAGTTCCCCACGTTCATTATATTCAATTCCAAATACAGGATACTCAGATGGCCTGTCTCCACTAGCAACCCCAAGAATAAGTCTATCGTCACTAAGTTTAGCAATCGTTCTAGCCGCTTTTTTTACAAGCCATGGCTGTCTTAGCGGTAAAACAATAGCGGCTGTTCCCAAGAGTATATTTTTAGTGATACCGCTAAGGTAGCCCAGATATGAAAATGCTTCAAATACCTGGGCGGCGTCTCCAAAACTTTGATCATATAGGGGAACATCTCTAATCCATGCAGCAGAGAACCCGAGTTTATCAGCAAGAATAATTCTCTCTTTATGTTTTGAAATATCAGGAATTCCAAATGAACGACTGTCTATTATACGTCTCTTTTGTCCTTGGCTCGACCAGTCATTATCAAGTGGTAACTCAATACCAATTGAGAAGCCAAGGCTTTTCAGTTTATCTATATTCATAAAATATCCTTTAGGCCTTATTTATTTCTCTAGAGTCTAGAACCCCAGAGAACTTAGTTAATATAACGGCTAGGACTACGATAATTGCACCAATCCATGAAGTGTCTATTAGCTCCATCTTATTTACGACGATACCACCTGTAATTGAGCCAATGGCAATACCTATATTAAAAGCTGCAATGTTTAATCCTGATGCAACATCTACAGCATTTGGAACATATTTTTCAGCAAGATTTACGACATAAGCTTGAAGCGCTGGAACATTGCCAAAGGCAAATGCACCCCATACTAAAACTGTGATGATTGCAGAAACTTGATTTAAAGCAGTGAATGTGAAAGTAAGTAAGATAGCTGCCAATATTGAAAAAATTATCATTAATGCTTTTACTGGACCGAGCTTATCTGAAAGCTTTCCGCCCCAAATATTTCCAACAGCAACAGAGCCACCATAGACTAGCATTATCAAGCTAATTGAACTTGGCTCAAACCCTGAAACTTGTTCTAAGATAGGTGCGAGGTAAGTGAAGGCCACAAAAGTACCTCCATAGCCAACAGCTGTCATTGCATAAACTAAAAGAAGACGAGGGTGTGTGAGTACTTTAAGTTGATCAGAAAATTTAGCAGCAGGAGATTGCTTTAAGTTTTTTGGAATAAGTATTGAGCTACCAATAAGAGCAATGAGTCCAAGAACTGACACAACTAAGAACGTTGTTTGCCATCCAAATGTTTGACCTATATACGTTCCTAGAGGAACACCTGTTACTAGTGCGACTGTTAAGCCAGTAAACATTATAGCAATTGCGCTACCAGCTTTTTCTTTAGGTACTAATCCTGTCGCTATAGTCGAACCAATGGAGAAGAAAACTCCGTGAGCAAGTCCGGTAAGGATACGTGCAATTATTAATGTATTATATCCTGTCGCCTTCCATGCTAATAGGTTGCCTATGACAAAAATAAACATTACCGAAAGTAGTACATTCTTGCGTTTCCACTTACCAGTAACTGCTGTTAAAATTGGAGCACCAATTGCTACTCCGAGGGCATAAAGACTAACTAGAAGTCCCGCTGATGGTAATGAAACGTTAAGGCTTTCTGCCATTGTTGGAATTAAACCAACAATAACAAACTCAGTTGTTCCGATAGCAAAGGCGCTTAGCGTTAGTGCAAATAGTGCTAATGGCATAATAAACTCACTTTTTTTGTATGAAATGATCACGAGTCGCAATCACTTATGGTTAATTAAGTTAGGTGTATGCTACATCTTATCTTTGTTGTTAAGAATAGTAGTCTAAGCAAAATACTTTTGTTAAAATAACAATAATTAATGAATGAAAAAGGTACCTGCTTTGCGAACACGCTCTGAAGATTTAGAAATTTTATTAATGGTTGTTGATACTGGTGGTTTTTCCTCTGCGGCAGAATCTTTAAATATTCAAACTGCAAAGGTATCTAGAGCTGTAAGTCGAATTGAAAAAAATCTAGGGGTAACAATTCTTAATAGAACAACAAGAAGAATTAACGTAACAGAGGAGGGGCGTAGGTTCATCAATTCTATTAGATCAGGGATTGAGCAAGTGAATCGAGCAGAAGAAGACATTGTATCAGGACAAGGGCGCCCTAGTGGAAAGCTTCGATTAGATGCCGCAAGCCCATTTATTTTTCATCAACTAGTTCCCCACATTTCTTCTTTCTCTAAAGAGTTTCCTGATATAGACCTAGAGCTCACATCCAATGAAGGTATAGTCGATTTGTTAGAAAAGAAGATAGATCTTGCAATAAGAATTGGTAAAATGAGTGACTCTACACTTTATGCAAAGTTTCTTGGAAGTAGTGAACTCTACATTGTTGTCTCTCCTAAATATATTGAGCAATTTGGTTGTCCTTCAAAAGTAAATGATATTTTTTCTCATAGGACAATTGGCTTCACTAACCCTAAATCTTTAAACAATTGGCCTCTAAGGGGGGTTGACACTATCGCTCCAAATTTATCTTCTAGTAACGGCGAAACTATAAGGCAACTTGCCCTGGAGGGAAATGGAATAGCATGTCTTTCGGGCTTTATGATAAAGAAAGATATAGATGAAGGAAGGCTCATTTCGCTTTTCGAAGATGAAAAATTATCAAACACAGGAAGAGAGCAAATACATGCTGTGTACTATAAGTCTTCGTCTGTGGCGAAGCGTATTTCTGTTTTTATTGACTTTATTCGCCCAAGACTTTGCCTGTAATTAAAGATAAAATAAGCTTTTTGATTACGATTAGGCTGCTTTCTTTTTTGGGGATAGGGATCTTTTGGGGATTAGATAAAATTAACTCTAACTCACTTATATTAATGAAATTAAGCCACATAATAGTCCCGTAGGGCAGTTCGATACTCTTCTACGTCGGGGCACCATTTTTAATGCCAGTTCTTTAAACGCTTCATTCAAGGCATATTCAATACCTACTTCATCTAGACTCGTAACATTTGCGTTCAAGCTGTGTCTAATCGTAAAGGTTTTGAATTACAGTGTCATAACTCTGAGAAGTAATCGTTATATATTGATGTATATCAATGTTTACTAAAAATAGAATTGTTATACTTATTTTATGAATAATAATATGATTTAAGAAAAATCTAATGAAACTATAATTAATAGATTATTGTAAGGAGTTAAATTGTATACAGAATATTTAATAGAAATAACACAATACTGGCCTATCGTAATTATTTTAGGCTTTATAGGTTTCAAATATTATAGGACAAGAGTATCTAGAGCTGAGATGAATTCTTTAGGGGATTTTCAAAATGTTCAATTGGTAGATGTTAGATCAGAAGCTGAGTATTCAAAATATGCTCTACCTTTAAGTATAAATATTCCATTGCAAGTGATTAATTCCGAGTCTAAACAATTAGATAAGGCAGCTCCAGTTATACTTTTTTGTGCAAGTGGTACAAGAAGTGCAGGAGCAAAGCAAATTTTGAAGAGACAGGGGTTCTCTAAAGTTATAAATGCTGGAACTATCGGTAATGTTCAAAGCTATCTGAATTCTCGAGATTAATAAATTTGTTGATCAACTACCATTCTAATAGTTTTAACTCCATTAATAATTTTATCAATAAAGCTTCCCTTACTTTCTACAACATGAAAGTTAGGGTGAACTTTCCAAATTTCTTTTAATTTGTTATCTAGTTCAATTGCTGCTTCTTTAGATTCATTCCTAAAAGGATTATTCGTTGAAATATCTTGTCCGTCTACTGCTGCTGTTTCGAAATGAATGACTGCATCGTAGCGATTAAGTTCTGATTGAAAATCGGACTTGATACTTTCAAAAAAAGTTTTCTGACTATTTGGCCAGTAGGCAAGTCCATCTAGTGTTCCACGATCACAAAGTAGAACCTTATCAGGGTGCTGTAGTTGATGAATTTCTTCGACATTTTTTTGATGATAATAAATTGTTTTTTGTATTGCTTTTAGAGTATTAAAATCATCATCTCTTTTTATTCCACTTGCAAAAATAGCACTGGCAGATTCTGGTATAATCCAGACTTTTCCGAGAAGCTCTCTTTGAAAAAGATCAAGAGCAGTTGTTTTTCCACCTCCTGGACCTCCTGTTATAACTATTTTCATTCTTATTTCTCCATTTTATAATTCTGTATTGGCCTAAGCTCTCAACGTTTATGTAGCCTCTTTCAATACTAATACCTATACATTACAGAATAGGGTGTTCTAGTATTCCTTCATAAAGTCATGAACTTCTCTTTTTACCGTTCCGTTGGATTGTATTTGTTTAGCGGCCTCTGGAATATGATTTTTTACATCTAGAACAAGTTCTTTCATATCTTCGCTAATTTTTCCATTAAGAATAGATGGTAGTTCTTTGGCATCTTTGTTAGCAAGGTAGTTATAAATTACTTCTTTACTTGTAGAATCTAGATTCTTTGAAAAATTTGGATTTACGATATCAATAACTTCTATAAATGATTGAGCTGCATAGGTATAGTAAGCTTCTTCTTTTAAGTAGTCCATATTTTGTGCAAAGAAGTCCCCATACTGAAGATCTTCTCTCTTTCCTAAAAAGATATTGATTAACTCTGAACGTTTTTCTATAAAGGCTGGATCATTAAGATAGTCATAATCTTCTTCTAGTCTTGATTTATATAGGTAACTTGATAAATGTGAGTTTAGAAAACTTGCCATGCATACATTCTCAACACTCCAACTACGGTTTTCCTTTGCACAGTTGTGAAGGGTCTGGGTTGTTCCAAGGGGTGAAGATAAGAGTAAGTTGTTAAACCAGTTATGAAAAGATGATGTTAAGTATAGAATGTAATCATTCTCTGTAAGTGGTAAGGCTATTGTTCCTATGGTTATTGCTGCCGCTGCTCCGATAGTGTTACCAAATATAACTGCTTTAATATAATTTTTCATTTCACTCTTTTTAATAGCATCGTCACTAAACTTGGATATTAGTCGTTGATTAAATGTTTTTAGTACCTCACGTCTACTTTTTTCTCCTTTAAAGAAAGATTTTATCTCTGCTTTTAACTCTATATTCTGCTGTCTTGCTATGGCATCAGAACGAGGCATTAAGCGTCCATCGTAAAGTATATTCTCAATACTATTCTTTAATTGAATTTGTTCATCAGATAGTTGAGTTACTGGTGTATCAGCTAACTTATCTCGTAAAAATTCTAACTTTCTTCGAATTGTTGCTTGATTATTAATAACTTCATAGATAGGGCCTGCTTTTACTCTTCTTTCAATGGTCTTATCTGCAAAAGAATTTTCAAGAACGATCCTTTTGTCTTTTAGGTAAACAATAAAGTTCCTGTAGGTAGAGAAACCTTGCTTCTCATAAGTCGTTTTCCATTCTCCATCTATTTTTTTTATAAATGGAAGTTCTAATTCATAGCGGTTTCCATTTACATAATTAAAGTTCTTAATCGCCTTACTATTTTCTTTATGATGCTTGGAGATAGCTTCATACTGCATTTTATTTTCAAAAGAACGTATAATACTTTCTTCAAGCCTCTCTGGGTAACTCTTATAAGAGTTAATCCATTCTTGTGCTCTTGAAAGAACGAGCTTTCCATCTTCTGTTGTTAAGTCTTGTTTAGATGTTAGGTATTCAAAAATCCCCCAAGTATCTAATGACTTATCCTCATGATGTTGAAAGAAACCTGGAACATAGTTGCTATTTGTTCGGGCCATGAATTTTTCAGTTAAGTTTGTCACTTTTTGACTATAGCCTTTAGGTACTTCTCCACGTTCAATTTCAGTATTGTCATGACTGTTTAATATTGTTTTATGGTATGAAAGGAAATCATTTTCAGAAATAAATTGCTTCTGTTTTTTTAGCTTTATTGACTCATCTGTATTAGATGAAAGAATAGCTCTTAAGGCGGTTGTACATGTCTTGTTATTTTCAGAAGCTGGAGTACGACTAGAAGTGGTCTCTCTATCGGAATTAAGATAAATAATAGCGCTTAGAAGCACTGTCAAACATATAAGGATAGGGTAGAGTTTTATTTTCATACAACTTTTTCGGATAAAAAGGAGGTATACTTGAGTCTTTTACTTGAATTTACTCGTTATCCTTTTTAATACTACGTATGGGGGAATATCTGGGTTTTGTACTTATATCTGAAAGGCAATAATTGGCTTAAGTTTAACAACTTTACGAGCTATTTTAAGTACTTAAGTCAATACGTAACGAGAGGGAAGTAATTGGAAAATCAATAATCAGCACAAACAAGAAGTTATTGATAGGAAAGATAATTTTATTGCGTGTTTCAAAAGGATGGCAAAGGAGTATCCTGGTATAGGTATTTTTAGATTTGATGAGAATGTAAAGATTGTTGAGCACTGGGATGTTTTGCAAGTAATTCCTGTGGAATCTAAAAATGAAAACTCTATGTTTTAGAATACAAGTTTAAGTGTCGAACCTGGATAATCACCGATGTTGAGACACCATTAAAAAAACAACAGATGCTTAATTAGCATTTGTTTTTTCCTGAATTCTGAAATTGTAATCCAGTCAAATTAGTATATAAAGCTATATCATTTCTAAACATTGATTTAAATCAATGTTTAGTAGATTTAGAGGGTGTATACTAATAAAAAATGGAGTCTCTATGAAAAAAATATTCACGCTAATACTTACATTTATTTCTATATCAAGTTATTCACAATACAGTTCATTTGAAGATGCAAAAGTCTTCAAGTTTTTGACTATATCTGGACAACCAAGTCAAAAGACTATTGATAGGGTCAAAAAAGAGAAGTTTGATATTATTCTAGACCTCAGAAACCCTGGTGAGTTTAATGATTTTAATGAAAAGAAATACACTGAAGAAAATGGACTGAGCTATCATAATATTCCTTTTTTCGATAAAGAGAACAATATTACAAAAGAAAATATTAGTAATATTACTAATTTCATTGAAAAGAATAAGGATAAGAAAATATTTGTACACTGTTCTTCCGGAAATAGAGCCTCCAGCTGGTTATTAATCCATTTAAATAAGGATCATAATATGCCTTTACCTAAGGCCATTGAGATAACGAGAAATACAGGTCTTACTAAAGATGATTTAAGAACTAAGGTATTACAGTTTATCAAAGAACCTTAAGAGATTCTTTGAATTAATTAGATAACAATTTTAAAGTATCTTAAAATAATTAAAGAAGTTTGAATTTATAAGTTAGAAGAAAAAAGGGATATTACTTCATTATCCCTTTCTATTTTCTTATTCAATTACAACTCTATATAAGGGGATTTTATGATTATTAAAATTTTAGGATCAGGATGTAGCAAATGTTCTAAGCTAGAGACTCACGTCAAAACAGCTTTAAATGAACTTGGTAAAACTGCAGATATTCAAAAGATTACAGATTTTGCTGAGATCGCACAGTACAATGCTATGAAAACTCCAGCACTTGTTATTGATGAGAAGTTAGTTTCTTTTGGAAAGGTTAATGAGGTTGCAGAGATCAAAACATTTTTGGAGTAGGTCATGTTCGAATTGATAGCAGACACGATAATATACAACTGGCTATCACTTGATAGTGCAAATCACTGGGTGCAAGCATTGCACTTTTTTATATATGACTCTCTTAAAATAAGTTTTTTAGTTGTGTTTGTAATTTCATTAATGGGAATTGTTAATTCTTATTTTCCAATAGATAAAGTAAGAGCATTTCTAGAGAATAAGAAATTATTTGGATTAGAGCACTTCCTTGCTTCAGTACTTGGAGCTATTACTCCATTTTGTAGTTGTTCATCTATTCCTCTTTTTATTGGGTTTTTGAAAGGTGGTATCCCGCTTGGAGTAACTCTTTCCTTTCTAATTACATCCCCACTGGTTAATGAAATTGCAATCATACTTTTCTTAGGTATCTTTGGTTGGAAGGTCACTTTAATATATGCATTCTCAGGAATTCTCATTGGTACAATAGTAGGTTTTATTTTAAGTAAATTAGGACTAGAAGATCATTTAGAGGATTGGGTTAAAGAGCAGTTAAAGCAAAAGATGGCCCAAGCTTCTATTGAGGATCATAGAGGGTTTAAAGCTCGTATTCCAGAAATTAAAGCAGAAGCAATTGATACTTTTCTGAAAATTATTCCTTACGTTCTAGGTGGTGTTGCTGTTGGTGGGGTGATTCACGGGTTTGTACCTACAGGATATTTTGAGCAGTACATGGGGAAAGATAACTTTTTTGCTGTACCAATTTCTACTATTCTAGCTATACCTATGTATTCAAATGCATCAGGTGTGATCCCAATTATTCAAAGTCTTGTTGCAAAGGGAATACCTATAGGAACTGCAATGGCCTTTATGATGTCAGTAGTAGGACTTTCTTTACCTGAAGCATTACTTCTTAAAAAGGTGATGAAGCTGAAACTTATCGTTATATATTTCTCATCTGTAGCAATCTCTATCATTGTATTAGGGTATTTATTTAATTTAATACTATAAAGTGGAGATCGGTTAAAAGGGTCTGGTTGGTTGTTTAAAAGACTGAGATGAAGTTACTCTTAGTTGCACATTGACAAAAAAAGACCGTGCTATATCCATTTTATATTAACGCAGTTCAGAATATTAATTTATCGTTGTGTTTTTCTGTATGCGTTTTGCTACATAATGTATATGTTGAGGCTATGGGTATAGTAAAGATTTCAGAAGGTATACATAATCAATTAAGGGAAGCTTCATCAGTTTTTGATCGCTCTTTGAACTCACAGGCAGAGCATTGGATCAAGATTGGAATGTTAAGTGAGTTACATCCAGCAATTAACTATGAGGAAATTAGAGACCTATTATTCAAATACAAAAATCTCACTATTGAAGAAATAGTTAAGAAGTCTAAGAAATGAATGTAAAAATTAAAACTCAATCAGAAATAGAGAATTACAGAGAGACCGGGCAAATTGCAGCGGAGATTCTTACTACTCTAATTGACCATGTCGTAGTGGGTGTTAGTACTTACGAATTAGCAAAAATTGCTGAAGACTTAATTGTAAATAAGTATGATGCAATTGCATCTTGTATTGGTCAATATGACTTTGAGTACGCACTTTGTAGTTCTGTAAATAATGTTATTTGTCATGGAGTGCCGTCTAAGCAAGAAATTTTAAAAGATGGTGATATCGTTAATTTAGATATTACAGTCAAAAAACATGGACTCATTTCTGATACTTCAAGAATGTATATTGTAGGAAATGCTTCTTCTAAAGCAAAAGATATATGTAAAATTTCTCAAGAATGTCTGTATAAGGGGATTGAACAGGTTAAGCCTGGTAATACTCTTGGAGATATTGGCTTTGCTGTACATAAGCATGCAACTAGAAACGGTTATAGCATTGTTCGAGAGTTCTGTGGCCATGGTGTAGGAGCTGAAATGCATGAGGAGCCTCAGGTTCTTCATTGGGGCAAGAAAGGCAAGGGGATGAAGCTTGTTGAAGGAATGACTTTCACAATTGAGCCAATGCTGAATGAAGGAAGTCGTAAAGTCAAAATGCTAGAGGACGATTGGACTGCTGTAACTGAAGATGGAAAGTTATCTGCACAGTGGGAGCATACGATTCTTGTTACAAAAAATGGTTACGAAATCCTAACTTTAAGAAAAGAAGAGATTTCCAAAATATAATACTTTGATGTATTTCCTAATTTCTTTAAAGATATTATTTTTTACTGCTCAGACTAAGGGAGTACAATATATAAATGTCAAAAATAATTACTTCTCAAATTTCTCATACTTACGAAATTAATAAGTCTAAATTTATATGTGTACTATGTCCTTTTCAAAATTTTGAAGAAACATTGGAGCAATTAAAGAGTCAACACCCAAAGGGAAGACACTTTGTATATGCCTATAGACATTTTAATGAGTTTGGCCAGATAGTCGAAAATCAAAGTGATGATGGAGAGCCTAAAGGAAGTAGTGGACCACCAACATTGTCTGTTCTAAGAGGTGAGGAGCTCATTGAAACTGCCGCCATAATCGTTAGATACTTTGGAGGGGTTAAGCTTGGTGTAGGAGGTCTTGTTAGGGCCTACGGAAAGAGTGTTCACCTGGCCTTAGAAGAGGCAAGAGATTCAATCCTAATTCAAAAATACATTCATCATATTGAACTAGAATATAATATTGAAATTCAAAATCTTGGTAAAGTAGAGCATTTCTTGAAAAACTATACAGACCTAATCATAGAAAGAGAATTTCTCGGGCTTGAAGTTGTTTTCAAAATAAAAGCAACTGAGTCACAACATATAGATTTAAAAAAATATATTGATAACCTTATATACTCTTAGGTTTAATAGATTTTATCTTAGCATCAGTAAGATTATTTAACTTCGCAAGCTCTAAGTATGGATCACCTAAAATATTAAAATACTTTGCAAAAGCAGGTTCTGTTTTTAACCCCATTTCTTTTAATTTTCTAATATCATTCCTCACTTTGTCTCCGTGGATATCCAAAATCCTTTTTTCTACAATAAAGTGGATCACAGCAAACTGTTCAAAGATTGGTGTGTTTTGACAAAAGATTTCAAACTGAAATCCTTTTAAGAAAAATTGTATAACGAGAGATGGCCGTCCTCTTACTTCTGTTTGATACGATTTATAGCTTGTACAGGTTCCAAATTCAGACTGTACTAACTTACTGAATGAATTAAAATCTTCTGCCTGACAGATGATATCTAAGTCACTATCTTTGATATAAATATCAAGTGGAATTGTACCTGCTAAAAATGGAGTATAGTCTGAAAGGATTTCAAAAATACGAGAGTCTTTTAATGCATGAAATGCTTCTTGTTGCTTTACTGTACCACTTCTCATGAAATTAATGTCGGAATATTCTAAGCTCATTAAATAATTGTATCAACTTGTCTTGGAAATTGAAATACAATCAAGAGAAAAGTAAAGAATAGTAGAAAAGAATATATTATTTAATTGCTTTAAGTGTCTCTAAGTTTAACAAAAATTTAGATGAAGTATTCTTTTTATTTTTGCTAATATTTGGAGTTTCTATATTAAATAAAGTTCTGTTTTTTAGTTTAGCTCTTATAATGTTTTCTTTGTGATATTTGTAAAACATCCGATCAAAACTTCCATCATCTATCGCAGCGAGAAGTCCTTCCTCAATTCTTTTAGCTAGTAGAGGGAATTTTTTTGATACAAAGAAGTACATAGGCATCGGGATATGTAGAAGTATTTTGTCATCAATTATAATTTCAGGGAATTTATTTTTGATATTATCAAGTTCTCCGAAGATTTCATTGACTCCTCTTATGAAGTAATCAAATCTATCAACTGCAAGCATGGAAAATAGAGTAGAGTAGCTATTTCCCTCAATAATATTAAATCCTCCAATAGAATTTAGCAGCTTTGTTGTGCTCCATTGTGAAGAAAGACCTGCTCTTAGTTTTTGTAAATCTTCTATTTTTTTTATATTTGAAAACTTAAACTGGTTAGCTTTAGTAATGAGCAGAAGACGATAACTTAACAGTCCTTTTGTTAAGGGAATATAGATTGGAATAGTCCTGTTTTCCCATTCTTGCCTTGTTGGAGCATCATAAACACTTATTTTACCACTTTCTAGTTCAACAAGAGCTCTATTTCTTGTCATTCTTCGAGAGTAAGTTATTTTATAAGGGCCATACCTTTTAATCGTTTTCTCTAAGGAGAGCTTTAACATTTCTATGGCGTACTCTCTCCTTGAATAATCACCAGGGTCATGCTTGTCCAAAATTATTTGATCCATAGCTAGAGTTTGAAATGTAAGTAGAGAAAGAAATATAAAGAGATTCATAACTAATTATATCACTTACTTGAACTATAGAATAAAAGATATGTCATCATATGTGGTATAGAGGAGTAATAAGAACGTAAAAACAGTAGTATATAAGTTTATTCTATAGAAACATTATATATTATACATCATTCTATATAATATAGATGGCTAGCTAAGTAGAAGATATATTTTATGATATCCTTAAAAGAGTGGGAGAGTTATGAGGAGAATTATTATATTTGGAAACTCTAGTTCTGGAAAATCGACTCTCGCAAAGAGGTTAGCTATGAAATATAGTTTAGACCATCTCGATCTAGACACTATAGCATGGAAAAAGTCTAAGACTCCGGAAAGAATGTCTATTGGGATGTCAGAGATAATCTTAAAAAAGTTTATCTCTACTTCAAATAGTTGGGTGATTGAAGGCTGTTACTCAGATCTAATTGATTTAGTTTTAGATGAATCTACCGAGATTATTTATATGAAACTACCTATACAGTTATGTATTTTAAATGCTCAGAAAAGGCCATGGGAGCCTCATAAATACCCTTCTAAAAAGGATCAGGATAAGAATTTAGATATGTTAATTAATTGGATTTCTGAGTACTCTACTAGAACTGATACCTTTTCAGAATTTGCACATGATCAAATATTTATGAATTATCAATGTAAAAAAAATATAATAAAGAGTAATGAACATTTAGAGGAATATGATAATTTACTGTAATTGTATTGATTATATATATGACTCTATTAATATTTAAATTACTTGTTTTAAAGAGTTAATTTCCATACCCTTTTATAAGAATACAAACTTAATAATTGAAGAAGTATATGAGCGAAGAGAGAAAAAAAACTTGGGATCAAAAAGTAGATCTTGTTAGAAATAGCTACCTGCGCAGTAAGAATAATCAAAATTTTGCAAAGCTATTTTATAATCATTTATTTTTTTTAAATCCGAAATTAAAAGACTATTTCAAAAATACTGATTTTAATCATCAGGAAAGAGCATTAATAAATGGGTTAGACTTTTTATTTGATTACTTTGGTAAAGATGAAAATGCTAAACATCAAATACTGAGACTTGCAAAAGTCCACAACATAGATGGACTTAATATTCATCCTCATTTTTATTACTATTGGGGAGAAGCTTTAGTTTTAGCAATCAAGGATAGCGACCCTCAATATTATAGTGATATGGAATACTATTTAAGAGAAGTTGTTAGCTATCCTCTTTCTTTTTTTAGCTCACAGTACTTTGTTAAATAAACTAGAATTAATTGGATTTTAAGTCTTCAAATCCTAGTGCGATTTTTGTCATATATAGGCGAACTCCGACAATCAAGCTGATCACAGCAGGAATTAAAAAACCTAAAAATTGTAACTTTGGAAGAATGTATACAGACAAAATACTACCTAAAATAAATGAAATTATAATGTCAATTCTAACTTTATTTATTAAACGTTCTTCTTGATCTCCTGAAATAAAATATTTAGCTAGGCCTATTCCTAAATCTGTTGTAATACCCGTAAGATGGGTTGTTCTAACAATAGATTTCGAAAAGTGTGTGAAAATGGCATTTTGAGAACCACAAGCAAAAGCAAGAGTTGAAAGTAGTATAAAATCTCGAAAGTTTGCAAACGGCTCCCCGAAATTTCCAAAGTAGTTGTTCACCCCTAAGATAGATATTAAAAAAAAGATAGAACTTAAGGTACATAGAATATTAATGTATCCAGGATGTTTCCGATTCTTTTTTCTAATCTCTGTGAAGAGACAACTAAAAAATGCACCAAGTAGGAAGAATAGAGGTACAAGCATAAAGTATAGTGATGTTAGAAAATTTCCCTTTAACAAGTTCACACTGAAGTGAGCAGAAAAACCTGTGACGTGTGAAACAAATATATGAACAGTTAAAAGTCCTGCAACATTTAAAAATCCTCCTTGAAATGCTAAGCATGCCCACGTAAATCTATTCTTAGGATGTAGTATCGTATCTTTCATTATTTAATCTCATCTTTTATTAATCTTTTATTCATAATATTTTACCTAATATATTGATTAAAGTGAATTCTTCAGTGATTTTCTAGGAATATTCTGAAATTTATCTCTTTCTTATGTCGCAAAGTTTTTAGGAGTGGTCTATTCTTTTGTAATGGAGGAGATTATGGATCTTTTAACATTCACCGAGTTTTATGAGAATCTAACAATTGTAGTTGGAATTATATATATCCTAAGTGCTTTCCTTTTTATTTTTGCTCAACGTTTTTTAATTTCTGTGCAGGGGAAATTTATAGATTTTGATGAGAAAACTTTAAAAAAGTTTCTATATGGATACCTTGCTCTTTTTAAGGTTGTATTTATAGTATTTGTAATAGGTCCATATTTGGCCCTTGTTATGATGTCTTAATCGTATAGGTTATCGCGTACTAGAAGTCTTGAATTAGAGAAACAAACTCAGGATGTGTAATAAATGGATTTGAGTTTCCTTGAAGTGACTTTATAATTTCATTTCTTTCTAACTCTCTGTTATCAACAGGGTCAAAGCTGTGCCATTCTCTAAATAATAACTCCTGTTCATTATCAATAGGGTAGTTATACCTAATCGAAAAGTAGAGCATCGCTCTTGCAACATTTCCTTTATGATTATCTTGAGGTTCAAAGCAATCCTGCGAATATTCATCGAAACCATGAATGCTTCCATCCATTTGCCAGTAATCATATATAGCATTACAAAATGGTAGGTTTGCTCTCTTGCTATTAGATTCTTTACTTGTGACAAAAAGGTGATGCATATCGCTATTCGCAGGTAACTCTTTAGCCCCTTTTGATTGTGGCCAAGTATGTTCAACATTTAATTTAAAATTTTCGTTGTTCTTATTATTTATTTGAGAAGGGTCTTTATAGTATCTTTCTTGACACTGGCTAGGTGTGTATACACTACAAACAATACCATTGAGGTTATCTATAGTAGAAAATAAAATATTTTTAACCACCGAATAATCTAATGCCACATGGTTTTTCTTGGCCATATCTGAAACTGATATACGTGATAATGCTAGAGATTTGAAACTGATAAAAATTAAAAATATTGAGACTATCTTTTTCATTCTGACTAAATATGTTAATTAATTTAGAATGTCTAAGTTTTAGGTGTTTTTCTCTTAGATTTACAGTCAATTATTTCTAAGGTGTTAATATTCCATTTCACTAAGACAGGCTTTTTTTCTCTTATAGAAATATTTAAACACTCCATAGTCTTAGCTGAACTCTTGTAAATTGCAGCTTTTTCTTTAAAGAGAATAAGATATTCTGACTTTTTTTCTCTTGTTATTGATTTAACAGTGAGTGCTTTTATGAGCACTTTTTCATTTGCACTAATAGATAATGTGAGTAGTAATGCAATAATTATCTTCATTAGTAATCCCATTGTTCCCACTGTGATTCTGATTGCGGAGCTCCACCGTATTCAAACATCGTTTGTTCCGCATTTCTTTCTTTATCATATTCGGTCATTCTATAATTATAATCAGGCCAATAAGGTTCTGTGTTAGTAACACTATAACTTGTCTTTTTATAGAAAGATGTATTTGTTGGAGTTGGAAAAGATACTTGCTCTGTTTCATCAAAGTTAACATTCATAGTATCTGCCCATTCTTTTGGTGTAAGTGGTTCCTGTGAAATTGAAGGATCAATAATCATTTCTTGAATTTCTCCATTTTCTTTTTCTACGTATACAAGGGGAGCAACATGGTATCCCCAGTTCATTCCCTCTGGCTGTCCAGGTATCCTTAATGAGCCTCTGAGCCAGGCTTTGTCTACATGAACCCCTTCCGCTTCAAATGAACGTGCCATAATATGTGCACGAGCATAACACCCATCAAGAGTATAGTTCCAAGGAATATCTTTTCTAAAGGCAGCCATGTCCAGTAATTCTTGCGCTCTATCCATAGATATTGTCTTTTTGCTCATTACTGCAGTTTCTAATGCCCTCTTGTATGCAGGAGGCGCATAGTATGCACCATTGTGATAGCATGAGCTCCCTGGGATAGACTCTTCATTTATATAGTTACTCTGTAGGATACCATTCGCTATATCTATATATTGAAGCATTGAAGCCTCTATAAGGTCTTGTTGAGTCTTTTCTTGAATATCTAAAAACTTTTTCAAAGTACTTTTCCCACAACCTTTCAAGTGATTGCTTAATGAACTTTTAAATGAAGGTTCTTTTAGATCATTGAATAGCCGGGGATTATTCTTATATTTTGATGGAACTAGCATCTCTTGTTTGAAAACACTGGAGTCCTCTTTAGCATATTTTATGAGTTCATTACCTTTACTATCTAAGAGGCTGATCATCGAGTTTTCAGGAACCATAAATTGATTATTTTTAAAACCAAAAGATTCAAGGTATATAAAAAAAGGGCTTTGAGGATTAATGACTTTTCGTTCAATTCCTTGAGCATCTTTTTCGCAGTTTAATAATGGACAGCTTACTTTCTCACTTCTATTACATTTAATCTCTTGTCCATCTTTGAGTTTAATTTTGAATTTTTTTGCATTTATGCTCTCGTCAATACGCTTTTTCTTTCGCTCAAGATCAAGTCTTGATTCTCTAACGAAGGAGTTTATCTTTGTATTTCCTGAACTTACTTCTTTATCATCACTTTTTTTGAAGAAATCATTGTATAGGTACCTTTCATTATTGATGTAGTCGTTTAGAGGTCCTTGGTATCTATCTTTTTCTTCTTGTTCATAACGATTGAGACTTGCTGAATATATGTAGTCATCATTCTCATCTGAAATATCATAGACTTCTAAAGGAAGATAGGCCCCTGAAGAACTTTTTTTCATCGCAATATATTCCCAGTTCTTTTTCTTTATAAGAAAATTTTCACCTTCGTTATTTTTGCATAAAAAGATTTCCTCTGACTTATCAGTGACGCAGTCTTTAAGACTTCCTTCGCTTTCTACACTCACATTGTAGGCAAGAGTAGATGCTATGTTTAAAAATATAAGAATGAGTATATTTATCACAAATATTTGTCGGTTTTTATTAATAATTACTTAGCTTTTGATTTAAGGCATTGATTTTATTGGTGTCTTAATAAGGTGCCGATGTGTGTGATATATTTAATTTAGTTTACAATATTAACTTATATTTAATTAATTAAGTTTGAAGGAATCATCATGAAGTTTAGTGTTTGTTTACTAATTTTAATATTATCAATATCTTGTATTAAGAATGATGCTGTATTTAAAGTACAAACTATCTCTGATTACCCTCTAAATGACATAAGAACTATAATAGGTGATCAAAGTACTAGTTTAGTTCATTACTACAAGTTTGATTCAAATTTTACTGATTATGGAATAGCTCAGCAGGATGCGGTAGAGGTAAGAGACTCTGTTGACCTTAGCGATGGGATAATTCCATTTGTTAATGGTCAGGTAGGTAAGGCCTTAGAGTTTGACGGTGACGGTGATCATGCAGATTTCTCTTTTGAAGAACTCGATAAATTTTCAATTTCAGTTTGGCATTACAGCTCTTCTAATGAAGAAAATGTAACTCAATATATATTCGAGTCGGATCGCTATAGACTTCATGATAGGGGCTCTCAACGAGTACAGCTCGAAGTTAAAGGCTCTAGTGGAACAACTCGTTTTAAGTTAAATAGTGCTGATGCATTTAATGAAGATGAGTGGGTTCATATTGTTATTAATGTTGATATATCAAATCCATTTCCTGGAGACTCTACTGGGTTGGTTTCAATATACGTCAATGGTGTAGAAAAAACTGTTGTTATTGAGAGTGAAGGAAGTGGAGCTCTACCTAGTGAAGTTTCAACTTTAATAGGGAATGCAAAATCAGAGAGTCGTGACCTTGTAGGTATGGTTGATGAATTTGCAGTATTTAATAGAGCTCTAACTGCTCAAGAGGTATTAAATATTTATACTGCTCAGGCAGTACTATAGGGCTCCTAAGCTTTCTTAAACTCTGAATATTTCTTTATTACTTGTTCATCAAAATTCGTTTTAAAGTATTGTTTAAGATACTTTTTTTTCACAATGTTTGTATAATTTAAAGATATTATCTGGGGAGTGGCATATAATTGAGTTGCAGTATTTATAAGAGAGGTGAGAAGTAATGAGTAGTATAATTCTACTATTTAGTTTCTTAATCAATACTCATTTTGTCCATGCACATGCTGGTGTTCAGGCTAGTGCGCCCTGGATTGCCTGTGAATTGAAGAAAAAAGATGAACCTTGTGAGTATAGAGATCATCATTTAGATATATACCGAGGTACTTGTCAGGAAGCTGCGGGAAAGCTCATTTGTATTAGGAATAAATCAATAATTAAAGAGAAAGAGAAATAAAAGTTTTCATTTTAATTAATATCTAGCGAGAGATCCCCAGTATTTTCTTCAACATCGTCTTGTGACTCTATATCTTGATTTTCTGGTGATTCCTTATGTTGCTCTTCATGCTCATCTTGATCCTCTTTATCACTTCCTCCAAACTCTAGATTTCTCTCAAAGTTTGATGGTGATGAAGCTGCACCACTAGCAACCTCAAAGGAAATACTTTTTTCCTTATAAAGTTTTGTTAAGTGCTGATCAAAAGATTGCATTTCACCTTTTGACTTTTCTATAGTTATATACATTTTTGATAAAGGCTCTTTTCCACTTATACAGTCTTGTATTCCAACTTTATTTACCATTATCTCTTGGGCACAAATTCTGCCTTTTCCATCCATTGTTGGAAGGAGGCGTTGGCTTATTGAACCAAAGAGACACTCTGATAATCTAAGTTTTACATTATCTTGTTCTTCAGGTGGAAACATTGAAACTATTCTATTGATAGTGGCGGGAGCATTTGTTGTATGAACCGTTGCAAAAACTAAATGGCCTGTTTCAGCTGCCTTCATTGATATCTGAATTGTTTCAGCATCTCTAAGTTCTCCAATTACAATAATATCTGGGTCCTGTCTGAGAGCTCCTCTAAGTGCATCTTTAAAACTATCTGTATCTTCACCAAGCTCACGTTGTGTAATCCTTGATTTTTCTGAAGTAAATATAAATTCAATAGGGTCTTCAATTGTTAGTATATGCTCTTCTCTTGTTCTATTTATCTCTTGAATAATAGAGGCCAAGGTAGAACTTTTCCCCGATCCTGTTACACCTGTAACTAGAACTAGTCCACGTTTTGCATTAACAAACCCCTTGAGAGCTGGAGGTAGTCCTAACTCAGCCATTGTTGGAACTTTTATATTAATGACTCTCATGATAATTGCGATACGGCCTTGAAACTTTAAGAGACTAATTCTCACTCTACAGATTTTTCCATACTGGTATGAACCATCATATTCTTTAAGTGTTTCAATTCTTTTTAAAATTTCTTGGTCAGGAATAATGATCCTACAAATGATAAGCATATCTTCTTTGCTTAGTGGATCTGCTTTTATTTTCTTTAGTCCACCCTTCATTCTAAAATAAGGATTTTCTCCTTCTCTTAGGTGAATATCACTCACTCCATTAACAGTGGCTAACTTTAAAAGCTTATGAAAGGTTTCTTTACTCATGGACATAATGATCTCTTCGGAATAAATAGAAGAAAATCAAAGTTTTTATTTATAATAGAGTAAAGAAACTCTTTCTTTATATAAATATAATTTAGTAGTTATTTAACTTTTTCAAGTTCTGCAATAATGTCGCTTGGCTCTGAACGTCTTCTATAGTCAACATCTACATAACTCCATGAGACTGTTCCATCTTGTTTTATTATAAAAGTTGCTGGGATTGGTAAGGTATTTCCATTTCCATTATTTATAACTTCAAGGTCAAGGTTTCTGTCGACACGCATATGCTCTCGTAAAACTTCTGGAACTTTCCAGGCGATACCAAACTCTGCAGCGACATCAGCATTTAAGTCAGATAGTACAGTGAAATCCATTGCGTTGATCTCTGATGTTGTCATCGATTCATCTGGAAACTCTGGACTAATTGCAACTAGTTGAGCACCTAGTGCATGTATCTCCTCTAGACGTTCTTGGAGGGCCCTTAATTGAATATTACAGTACGGGCACCAGCTACCACGGTAGAAAGTTAACACTACTGGACCATTGCTTAATAAATCCTTAAGAGAAATAGATTCTCCTTTAGCATTTGGAAGAGTGAACATAGGAGAGAGTTCTCCAGGTTTAGTGGCCTTTTCTCCATCTTTAAATTCTTTTGATTTTTGAATAAGCTCATCGACAGCTTTCATAAATTCTGGCTTTTTACTTCTAGTATCTGCTATTTTTGCTTCTGTTTGTTCTCTTAGAGTTTTCACACTTATCCCCTTATAATTTATATCCATTATAATATTAGTTGAGAGGGGAGTATAAGCTTTTATACTTTTGTTCAGGGTTATCCGGAGAAATTAAGCTAATCTTTCGACTGAAGTGTTGCATACTGAGAAAGACCACCAACTACAGATTGATAAATATCGTGCTCAACAAGTTTGTCGCTTCCAAAGATTTCATTTAACCGGTTTTGAATTTGAGTGAATTGTGCTGTTCCTCCAGTCAATACGACCTCATCAACTTGAGATGGTTCTATTCCAGATTGCTCGAAAACTTCCATCATTGCACTTAAAATTTCTTCAACAACTGGCTTCATAGCTGAAGAGTATTTATCTCTTGGTATTTCTTCTTCAACCTCTATCTCTCCATATGAGAACTTAAAAGAGTGAGTGTCTGCATTTTCAGTACAAATTGATATTTTAGACTTTTCTATAGCGTGAAAGATTGTGTAACCAAGTTGATAGTCTACAAGAGCAAAGAGTTGATCAAGATGGCGTTTGTTTTCTTCATCTTTTGCAAATGGATGGATTGTCTTCAAGTAGTTCCACGTTTCTTTTTCTCTTAGCTGTGTAATTAGAGCTGGAGAGCATATTTTATTTAAAAGTGCTCTTGGAAAGGTAAGGACTTGATTCCCCATAGGAAGTTGAAAGCTGAACTTTGCTCCAAAATGCTTTGCAATAAACTTGCGCATCATTTCTCCATCGAGAGAGTCTCCAGCTTTATAAACACCTGACAATCCTAAAATATCATCTTGAGAGTACTGACCTTTATGAAGTTGCATTAATGTAAAATCAGAAGTACCACCACCAAAGTCAGCAATTAATACTATTTTCTTTTGATCATTGTCTTTATCAAAATCTAATCCTGCAGCAAGAGGTTCAGGACAGAATAAAATATTTTTGAAACCTGCGAGCTCACAGGCCTTCCTCATTCTATCTTCTGCAAGTTGGTCGTTTTCTTTCGAAAGGGAGTACTTCGCAGGTCGACCCATTATTACATTTTCAACATTTTTTCCTGTAAATTTATCTGCTCTTGATTTCATCTCTCTAAGAAAGACAGCAACAAGTGCTTCAATAGAGTATTTTTTATTATGAACTTCTGTTCCCTTGAAATGTGGGTCGGCTAGGAACTTTTTTAGAGATCTAAAAAATCGGCCTTCTCCATTATTTTCTGTATATTCTTGAATTGCTTCTTCTCCAAAAAACCATTCTTTTTGGCTCATTGTAAAAATCAATGATCTTAAAATATATTTACCCTCTCCCTCCATAGGTACGGGAGTGATAACGTTTTCATCAGAAATATAGTTTAGAAGCGAATTGGATGTACCAAAATCTATTGCGTAGTAGTTCATAATTATCGATTATTCTAACATTATAAGGGATTTGGTACAAACTAGTAATTTCTCTTTATTTAGTAAAATATGATCTTGTCGAAGGACAGTTTTCCTAACTTGTTGATTTATAGATTTCTTATAAATAGAGTATTAGTTGTAAGAAAATCAATTCTATTGAGGATAGTGAAATGAAAAATTCGATTATACTATGCATGTTTATATTTATTGTCGGTTGCTCACATAATGTTAAAAAGTCTCAGCTAATACCTCTACCTTCTAAAACTGTTTACCGAACTGAAGTCGTTAATGGACATAAAATGTTCTATAGAGAAGCAGGAGACAAGAGTAAGGATACAGTATTACTGCTACATGGATATCCTTCTTCATCTCATACTTTTCGTGAACTTATTCCTGTCCTTTCTAGTCAATACCATGTCATAGCTCCAGACAATTTAGGATCAGGATTTAGTGCTAAACCTAATCCAAATAAAATAACATATACTTTTGACTTACTAGCAAATCAGATTGAAGGACTTTTAAAAAAGAAAAATATAAAGAAGTTCTTTGTTTATATGCAAGACTTTGGAGCTCCTGTTGGTTACAGAGTTATTCTTAATGACCCAAGTAGAGTGAAGGGGATAATTGCTCAGAATGCTAATGCATATTTAGATGGACTAACTAAAAAAAGAATTGAATTCTTTATGACAGCTGGGGATGAGGGATCAGTTTATAGCGACGATAGATTATTTAAAATTGTAACTCCTAAATCAATAATTAATACTCAGTACCTTAGGGATATTGATAAAGATAAAACATATATTATGAGTCCTGATTCTTGGACACATGACCTTGCTTTCTTAAAGACTAAACAAGAAAGAAAAATACAGGTTCAACTTTTTAAAGATTATAGAACAAACCTAAATGCATACCCTGTATGGCAGAAGTACTTAAGAGAGCATAATCCTCCAACTCTAATCGCATGGGGAAAGAAAGATCCTGCGTTCATGGCGGCAGGTGCAGAAGCTTATTTGAGAGATGTTCCTAATGCTGATTTTCACCTATTAGACGCTGGACATTTTGCTTTAGAAGAAAAGCCTTATGTTATTGCTGAGTTAATGCTCTCATTTCTAAAGAAGCATAAATAGAGGTGCAGGGGATTGCTAAGAATGGTAGTATTACTTCATGCATAATATTCAGCAGAGGGCCTTTGAACTTGAGATGAATAAGGCGAAAGAGTTCTATTTATTAAACCAATTTGAGAATTCATTCTTTCATCTCGAGCGCGCTCATATATTGGGCCAAAGAAGTGTCACTTCACATACTATATCTCACTATTGGATGCTTAAGATCTCTTTAAGGAATAAGGATTTTAGAGAGATCTTAGGACAGCTTATACGAATCCCCTTAGGTGTTTTTGGGTCTTCCTTGGGGATTGTTCCTAATGGAAATACTGGTCGAAGTAACGTGGGTATATTACAGAGAATGGATATCCCTAAAGACTTGAAAGAAGTGATGCAAAAAGAAGACTAATCATCATCGCTATAATGTAGCTGAATAATTGAGCAATCAATAAAGGGGAAGAGTTGATCATTGAGACAGATAGACTTATTTTACGGCAATGGAAAGAGTCCGATAGGCAATCATTTACTGAACTTAATTTAGATCCAGAAACTATGAGGTTCTTTCCTTCTACATATTCTGCTGATGTTAGTAATAAGCTAATTGATAGAGAGATTGAAAGAATCAATAATGATGATATAGGACTTCTCGCTGTTGAAGTAAAAAGGACTAGTGACTTTATTGGCTTTATTGGAATTGCAAGACCAAGCTATGAAACACACTTTACTCCATGTACAGAGATAGGGTGGAGAATTAGAAAAGAGTTTTGGGGAAAAGGTTATGCTACTGAAGGAGCAAAAGCCGTTATCAAATATGCTTTTGATGAAATTAAGCTTCAAGAAATTGTCTCTTTTACATCTAAACTAAATTTACCATCTATCAAGGTTATGGAAAAAATTGGAATGTCTCGAGATTTAAGTGGAGATTTTGACCATCCTTTAGTTGAGGAAGGTCATAAATTAAAAGAACATGTTTTATATAGAATTAAAAGAGAGCTCAACGAATAGTAATGATTTTTTTACTAATCAGCAGGTACAATAGCATAGATTTCATCTACTTCTTCAGGGGAGAGCTGCATTGCTACCGCCCCTAAATTTAGCATCAATAATCTCATGACATCTACTTTTTTTAGACCTAATTCTTTTTGAAGATATATAGTAATACTTTCTTCTGTCTCTCTTATTAGCTTTCCATATTTTGAATCTTTTGTTCTTTCGCTAATATAGTACATATGAATATGTGGAATCTCTTTTAATTGAGTTAGAACTTTTTTCATCCTATTTCTAACACCAAGCTTATTTTCTCCTGATACATTGAAGAAGAGCTCTAACATAAAGAGAACTGACTCATGTAGTATGATTTCTTTTTCTTTACCGAGGTAATAATAGATTAGAGATCTTGTAACATCAGCTTGTTTGGATATATCTGAAAGAGACCACTTTAAATGGCCTTTAGTTACTTCATGATAAAGTACACTGTCACAAATTTTAAAGAATACGAGTTCTTTTTTACTAAAATCTTTCATAATCAGTTTATATACTGTATCTGAAAATGGGGCAAACAAGTGTGAAAAAAGAACAAAAGCCTAGTTATTACCTAGGCTTAAGTCCCTTGAATTATTCTGCAGTTGCAAAGTGTAAATGAATGTTTTTAAGGTCGTACTTTGTAAATTCTCTTTTTTTAAAGACTTTTAACTCTGCTACATATACCCAGAGAAAGTGGTGAGAGGGAAATAACTTAGTTAGTGGATTGACCTTTTCTAGTGCTTTTTGAAATAGTTTTGATGCAACTTCTCTATTACCATTTAAGTCTTCCACAATTGCTAAATCTCTGAAAACCTGAGACTGCTCATATATATGAAGTGTTGAGAATTTATCTTTTCGTATCGTTTCGAGGTTTGTTCTAATTTGTTCTAGTAGTAATTTATTTGATTTTTTTGAATATAGTTTTAGCTTTAATCTTGCTTTCATTATTGCAGATGGAAAATCAAAGTAGTCGTTTTCAGTAGAGATTACATTTACATCTTCTAGATAGTTTATAGTTTTTATTAGATTACCTTCACTTTGACCAAAGTCTCTATCGTTCATATAAGCAAGGGTATAGTTCTTTAAGATAGATTCAAAGTAAGGTTTAGATTTTCTAAAATCCTCATGAGCTTTTTTCTTTTCAAAAAATGAAAAAAACTTTTCCTTTGGTTCAAAGTTAAACTTCATTCCTAGAAAAGTGGAATAATTCGTAGGAAATGTTTCTCCTAAAGAAAACCATAACTCATTATTTTTTGAGTCTATAATATGGCTCATTGATGTATATACTTTTGAAACTGTACGTCCAAAACTTCTTACACCTTGATAGTGATCTATATGGCCAGAGAGTATGTCAATTCCCCATTGTGCATCAATATTGCCTTTAGATTCAGCTAAACTCTTTTCTACATGAGAGATTCGAGCCCTAGATTCAAGCGATTTATTTATAGAGTACTCAAAGTTATATTTTGCAGTCTCAGGATGACGGAAGTGATTTGCCTGTGAGAGTGAACCTTCATTTCTCATTGCAACCTTCACTATTTTTCCAGATACCTCAATACTTGCAGCTTGGTTAGTTTTGCTATCTGATACTAGAAATGTCCATGCGCCAAAATGTCCATACTTTTTTATCAGTTTAATTGCTTCATCAATAGAAGAAGCTTCTTTAACAATTAAGTTTGCCATGTATGGTGCAATTATTCCGTATTTGTCTCTTTTTCTACCTCTATTATTGCGATTGTTTGAATTAGGTTTGGTAGATGTATAAAGCGTTCTTACCTTTGTTGTACGAAGTTCATGAGTGGAAACTGAAATACCTTGAGAATTAACCCCTGTGATTCCTCCACTGTAGTGGAGACCTGCGCTACTAATTCCTATATATGGATAACCTTTGTCTGGAGTATGTCTTAGTATTACTGGATATTTATCAAATACTCCTAGAAAACCAGTATCGAAATTTCTCCCGTGTAAAAATTGATTACTATTTGTATATTCATTGCCTGCTACAAATCCTGTACAACCCATTTTTAATTTACTTAAAGGCCTTAAAACTTTTTTGATTATTCCTGTGAAGCTCTTAGTCGCTAATCTTAATCCACATTGTGACATTAACTCTAAGTATGCTTTCTTTTTATTTTGTTTCATCTTTACATTGAGTGCATCTATATAACTGGACATTTCAATCATTAGCGTAGCTTCAATCACCTTACTTCTTGATATCTTTGCTCCATCAGCTAGTCTTTCAAGCTCATGGATAAAGCTTTTTTCTAAGCTTCTTTTATAACGACTTTTTATACATTTAAATATTGTTTCAAATGTCTTTCTTTCTGATGACTTAAGCATATCGAATGATTCTTTTTTTCGTGTCATGACAGATTCTATGATTCCATCTTTTATCTCGTTAGATAAGAATGCTCCATGATAATAGGCTAGGTCAGACATACTCCCTTTAATATCTAAGAAGTGAACTTTCTTTTCATTTATCTCACAAATGTAATGCTTTTGTTGTCCTATCGTTTTTTGAAGAGAGCAGCTTGAGTTCAGTGTGGCATGTGCTTGCGTTGTTAGTAAGATTGATAATAATAATATTATTTTTTTCATATATTCCTCTAAAAAGTAGATACTAAAGTTGATAAACCTACGAATACAAAGATTGGTCCTATTATGGATTTAATTGTATGCATATTATTGTTAATAAATGTTTGTTTAATTTGAGCAAACTTTCCTAAAACAAATAAAGTAAGCCAGGAAGTTGAAAGCAGTGTGAATGACAAAGCAAGTACTATTGCACCGTTTGTAGTACTACCAGTAGATTTATCCATTAGAATTATTAATCCCAAATAAGATATTATTAAACTTGGATTCATCAATGAGATTACAAAAATAGATTTAAACTTTTTTGGTACATTTGATTCTTTCTTTTTAGATTGTTTAAAAGTAATCGAACCAAAAGCTATTAAAAAGAGTCCAAATATTAATGAGAATATTACTTCTATGTTATTTGATAAAGATAAGATTCCTCTAGCTCTAAGAGATAGAGCTATTGTTAAATAGATGATCTCTACAAGGGCGAGAGCACTTAGAGAAATTAACCCTTTCTTTGTTCCATTTGTTACAAAGGTTGAAACAATAGATAGTCCGCTTGGGCCTAATGGAAGAGTTGAAATCAATCCGAAAAATATTGCAAAAATAACTTGAACTAAAACTGACATGAATGTTCCCCAAGAAAACTTTGCAGTGACGGAATAGATTTGTTTAAGAAGTTTTGAAAATCATCTTTTGAGCTAAAAACAGTTTTCATTTTAAATTGACCTTTATTTTTATAAAGATCAAAGTATGACTTTATGAAATTTGATGGAGCAATTTTTACAATAGGTGATGAGATAATATTATCTTCTCTGCAGTCTTCATAATCACTGTTGTATTTGCAAAGTAATTCATCAATTATTAGCTCTATTTCTTTTGTATTAGAGTTTGTAGACAGTTCATCTGAGAAAATTGTCCAGTAATAACACGGTTTGCCATCTTTTATTGTTGGCGATAAAAAGTAATGATTTACGTTCGTGCCAATTCTCTTACTTAGGTCTACAACAGTATCTAGGACTTGTTCATCTGTTGTTTTTTCAGCCGCTATATTTATTCCACTACCTTCTCTTCCAAGAACTTCAAAAGTTAAGAGAGGTGAGACACTTTTTATACGAATAATATCTTTCATTGCATAATTAATTATACCATTAGGAGTTGTTGTATTTATAAAGTAATCCTTACCTTTTTTTAGTCCTTCAACGCCACATTGCTCGAATGTATTAATATCATTGAAAGTAAAAACTAACTCAGGATGAAAGGCGTAGAGTTGCTTTTCATCTTTTGCATTATTAATTCCTATTCCTATTGGAGCTTCTGTTGATGCATAAATTCCAAAGTAGTTTAACCTTTTTCCAACTAGTTCATTTAATCTATCTTTGTATTGATCAATTGTAGTTGCTCCGTAGATTATTGTTTCAAGGTTTGGCCAAACCTCACTAATATATTTTTTTCCTGTTTTTTCTAATACATACTCGAAGATTGATATTAGATAGGTTGGTATTCCTGAAGCTACTTGAATATCTTGCTCAACTGTTTGAATGAATATTTCATTCATTTTTTTGTCCCAATTTTCTATAGATAGAGTTTGAACTGATGGATAAGTTACTTTCTTTAAAGATCTTGGAGTTTGAGCGGTAAGTATTCCTGATATGTACCCAAAACTCATTCCATCTTCTTCATATGTTGTTGGTGTTGATCCATAAGAGAGTCTTTTAGCCGATAGTAAGTCTAAGTTTTTCACTTCTTTTTTTATTACTGAAGCTAGGTACTTCTGTGCTTTTTTAAATGAAGCAATCATATCTTCATTGTATGGAACTTTTTTAGAGTCTTTTCCTGATGTTCCAGATGTTAAACCAAAGTATTTGACTTCCGACTTAGATAAAATTCTCTTGCCTCCATATACGTGTGCTTCTATGTAGGGTTTGAAGTCATCGTACTCTCTAATTGCAAAGTGCTCTGAAAACTCCTTATAGTTTTCAAGATTCTCTAGTCCTGTTTTATTATAAATTTTTGTACCATAGAGAGTAGAGCTTATTTTTTGAAAGTTTTTATTTTGAAGTTCACAAACTTTATCTTTATCAACTGCGATCTTTTTATATAGTGTTTTCAAATATAAATCTGCGACTTTTGCTTTTAGATGTTTCATATTCTTACTCCTATTAATGATTAATTTGTGACAAAGATCTATCACCATTACGGAGTTTAAGTTTTTATTCATTCGACAGATTTTAGAGATTTCTGTCAAAAATAGTCGAAATTGACAAAAATCTAGGAAATCTGTCTATAAGAGTTTCCTAAATCTACTTTTACTCTGAATTTAATTCATACCAGTTTGATTTTTTCATTAGTTGAAGAGTTCTTCGTTGAGTATTTTTGTGCGCGGTGCGTATGCCTTTTGCGACTACACCTTGTTTTTATATATTTTAAATAATAATAGTCTAAAGAGCTTTGTATAATGCCTTGATTGGCACTCCTTCCTTTGCAAATTGACTCGTGAGTTTTATAATTACTTATCCATTGTTTGAAAAAACTAGATGATTCAAAATGCAGATATAACAGGTTTCTTTATGAAACTATTTAATAAGATATTAAGTAATAGATAAATAACATAGAGGTGAGTAATGGGAAGAAAATGGGCCAATATCGAAAAGAAAAAAGGTGCCGCAGATAAGTTAAGAGGGCAAATCTACACTAAGATACTTTTCGAAGTACAAAAGGCCGTTAAGTCTGGTGGTGACGATGCTAGTACAAATTTTCTTCTTAGAATTGCTTTAGAAAAGTGTAAGAAAAATAACGTACCTAAAGATAATATTGATAGAGCAATTAAAAAAGGTCTCGGTGGAGATGATGATGGATACGAAGAAGTAACTTATGAAGGTTATGGACTTGATGGTGTTGCAATCTTTGTTGAAACATCAACTAATAATACAACAAGAACTGTAGCCAATGTTAGATCATACTTTAACAAGGCCGGAGGCTCTCTTGGTACTACTGGGACGCTTCAGTTTATTTTTACACGCAAAGCAGTATTTGAAGTTCCTCAGGGAGATTTAGATGAAGATGACTTTACTCTTGAAATGATTGACTGTGGTGCAGAAGAGATAGAGCTTGAAGATGGAGTCTTTGAGGTAAGTGGACCAATGGAAGTATTTGGTGCAATTTCTAAAAAACTAGAAGAAATGAACCTAGAGCCCGAGGAAGCAGGACTAGAGCAAATTCCTACAACTTTTAAAGAAGTATCAGATGAATCATACTTAAATAATATGAAGTTAATTGAAAAACTTGAAGCAGATGATGATGTTGTAAAGGTTTATCATAACATTGAGTTTCATGAACGATTTAACGATTTATAATTTTTAGAAAGGACTAATCATGAAAGTTGAAAGTGTTGAATCATTCAAAGTAAGTGGTTTTTCGATAAGAACTAGAAATGAATTAGAAATGAATCCTGAAACAGGGAAGATTGCTTCCTTATGGGATAAATTTTTTAAAGATTTAGTACCACGCTTTAATGACTCTTCGACTGTTTTTGGTGTCTATACGAATTATGAATCAGATGCCTCTGGGGAATTTGATGTTATTGCAGGATCTAATACTCTTAGCAGTTATGAAGAAACTCAAGAAGCTGAAATATTAAGTGGAAAATACTTAGTCTTTGAAAAAGAAGGTGAGATGCCAAATGCTGTAATTGAATTATGGTCTGAGGTGTGGAATTTCTTTGAAAATGAAGGTTGTGGTTATACAAGAAATTTTAAAACTGACTTTGAGAAGTATATAGGTTCTTCTAAAGTAGAAGTTTATATAGGAATTAATTAAATTAATATTTTCTAAGGAGAATAAATGAAGATTTTAACTTTAGGTTTGCTAATGATTTTATTCACGTCATGTGGAATGCAGAGCATACCTACCGCCCTAAATGAAGTTGATGCTCAATGGGCTGAAGTACAGAATCAGTATAAGAGAAGAAGTGATCTAATCCCAAATCTAGTTTCAACTGTTAAAGGTTACGCTAGTCACGAGAAAGAAACTCTTCAAGCGGTTGTTGAGGCGAGAGCTAAAGCAACTTCTGTAAATGTTAACCCTGGAAACCTTAATGCTGATACATTAGGAAAATTTTCTAAGGCACAAAGTGGTCTATCTTCAGCGCTAGGAAGGCTTATGGTAGTCGTTGAAAAGTATCCTGATCTAAAAGCAAATGCTAATTTTAGAGACCTACAAGTTCAACTAGAAGGGTCTGAAAACCGTATCACTGTTGCTCGTAATAGGTATATTGGCTCAATTAAGGCATTCAATAATTTAATTACTGTACCACCAACATCTTGGTATAATTCATTATTTTTAAAGCATGAGAAGAAGCCACAGTTTCAAGTTGAAAACCTTCAGGAGGCACAAAAAGCTCCAAAGGTGGAATTCTAAATGTTGAAAATGATAAAGGTTTTATTATTTTCACTTTTAATCACAAGTTCATTTGCTAAAGATATCCCAACTTTAAGGCCTGTTGTAGATCAAGCAGGTCTTTTATCTCAAAAGGCTGTGGCAGGGCTTACTGCCGCTTTAGTTGATATTAAAAAACAAACAACAAATGAAATTGCCATACTTACTGTAGACTCTCTTGAAGGTGAATCTATTGAGGGTTATGCAATCAAGGTTGCTGATAAGTGGAAGCTAGGTCAGAGTAAAACAGATAATGGAGTTCTATTACTTGTTGCTTTGAAAGATAGAAAAGTTCGAATTGAAGTAGGTCAAGGTCTAGAAGGATCTCTTCCTGATATTACTGCAGGAAGAATCATTAGAGCAATGACGGCTTACTTTAAAAATAATGACTATCAGTCAGGAATAATTTTAGGTGTCAGTCAGATCGTAAAACATACTGGGGGAGAGCTAAGAAATACTCTTAGGGGAAGTGGACGCAAGTCTAACGGTGGATCTTCTATTTTAAGTCTTATCATCATTATCTTTATCGCGAGTATGTTCGGTAGAGGTGGCCGTGGCGGTGGTAGAGGTGTTCTTGCTGCTCTTCTTATTGGAAGTGCAATGGGTGGACGTGGTTCTAGTTACGGTGGTTCTAATCGTGGAGGCGGCTTCGGTGGCGGAGGCGGATTTGGCGGCGGCGGAGGATTCTCCGGTGGTGGCGCAAGTGGAGGCTGGTAATGAAAATAACTAGTAAAGATAAAGAGTTAATTAAGAATGTTATTAGAGAAGCAGAGTTAAAAACTTCTGGAGAAATTGTTCCAGTTCTTTTATCTAAATCTGATTTTTATCCGGCAGCTCATTTTAGATTAGCTCTATTTTTTGGGTTACTATTTGCTGTACTAACTTACAACTTTTTTGATTTTGATGATCCTATTGTAATAGTATGGGCCCAAATACCAGGTATGATTTTTGGATATCTCCTTGCGTATATTCCTCTGTGTAAAAGATTTGCAAGTACTACATCAGAAATGGAAGAGGAAGTATACCAAAGAGCACTAGAGGTCTTTCATCAAAGTCATGTTTCTCAAACAAAAGATAGAACAGGGATAATGATTTATATCTCTCTTCTTGAAAAGAGAGTAGAGATAATGGCCGACAATGGTATCTCTAGTAAACTTCCAGAAGACTATTGGCAAGAAGTCGTTTCAGACTTAATTTTAAATATTAGACTAGGTCAGACTGTTAAGGGGATGGCCAAGTCAATCTCTGAGTGTGGAAATAAGTTAATAGAGTTCTTTCCAATACAAAGTGATGATCAAAATGAAATTTGCGATGAACTCATAACAGACTTGTAAGGAGTTTACTTTGAATATAACGACTTCTTATAGAAGTGGAATAAGTATAAGCGAAGAGAATGCAAGATTCATGAGTGGAGTCTATAAGTGGATGACATTTGGAATTATGCTCACAGCTTTTATTTCTTTTTATGTTTCTCAATCTAGAGCTCTTTTAGAAATGATCTTAGGAAATAAGATCATTTTTTATGGATTAATTATTGCTCAATTAGGAGCAGTGTTCTTTTTATCTGCAAAAATTAAAACAATATCAGCTATGGCAGCTACTTTTATTTACTTACTATATGCAGGGTTAACTGGGCTTACTTTATCAGTTATCTTTGTTGTTTATACAAGTGAGAGTATTCAATCTGCCTTTATACTAACTTCCTTCTCTTTTGCTGGGCTTAGTGCATTTGGCTATATAACTAAAAGAGACCTTGGACCGATAGGAACCTTTTGTCATATGGCCCTATGGGGGATGATAGGCTTTGGTATTCTTACTATATTCTTTCCAAGTTTAATGAGCTCTGGTGCTAGCAAGATTTACGGAATATGTGGAGTAGTTATTTTTTCAGGTCTCACAGCTTATGATACTCAGAAAATTAAAAGTTCAAATATTATTGGAAATGAAGGAACTGAAGAGGACAAGAAAGAAACTATCTTTGGTGCACTTACGCTTTACTTAGATTTTATAAATCTCTTTTTATCTATTCTTAGATTAATGGGAAATAGAAGAAAGTAGAGTCGTCTTAAATAACTCAATTTTTAAATATTGAAGAAATAAAAAAGGGTCCTATTTGGACCCTTATTATTTATTAGTTTAAAAAAGTATTAAAGCTTGTTACATCACAGAAATAGTCTACGTCCATTTTTACTGTGTATACACCAGAGTATGTATTAAAGAAGGCTTCATATTTCTCAACACCATCTACTAACTCTTGTGTCTTTGTTAGAGTAATTTGATATTCGTTATATACTTCGTCATAACTAACACCTAGGTCTTGAGCAAGAATATCCATAGATTGAAGTTCAACATTATTTCTACACTCATCAGCAAATGTTGAAGTGATTGATAATGTGATTACAAAAAATAGTGAAATTAAAGCTTTCATATAGACTCCTAAAGATTTTTTTAGCTTACTTCTCAGTTTTTGGGCCTATAGTCAATTGAGGATTTTGTGAGGAGGGAATTTATTACGTAAAATCAGTATTTTAGACAAAAAAAAGGAGGCTAAAATTAGCCTCCAGTATCTATTGAGTTATATTCTTTTGGCCTTTGAGATATGACCTGCTTTATTTATAACGCTAGCACAATCAGGGCTAAGGTTAGTAATATAGACTTCTTTGTTTAGACGGGCATACTTCTCAACAATATTATTGATAACTTCAATACTAGAGAAGTCACAAACTCTTGAGTTCTCAAAGTCTAGGTAGATGTTTTCTGGATCTTCTTTTGGGTTGAAAAGAGCATGAAAGCTTTGAACAGAACCAAAGAATAGTGGTCCATTAAGCTTATAATGTTTTCCACCTTTTTCGTCAGTATAGATCTCTGCTTTGATATTTTCTGACTTTTTCCATGCAAATACTAATGCTGAAACAATCACACCACAGAATACTGCAATAGCAAGGTCTGTAAAGATCGTAACAGTTGAAACTAATAGAATTACAAAGGCATCAGATTTTGGAATTTTCCCTATAACTCTAAAGCTCGACCACTCGAAAGTTCCTATAACAACCATAAACATAACACCGACTAGTGCAGCAAGTGGTATAAGCTCTATGAATTTCGAACCAATAACAATAAAGAATAGAAGGAATAGGGCAGCACTAATACCTGAAGCACGTCCACGACCACCTGAGTTAACATTGATCATACTCTGACCAATCATTGCACATCCACCCATTCCGCCGAAGAATCCTGTGAAGATATTAGCTAGTCCTTGTCCAAGGCACTCTCTATTTGTACTTCCTCTTGTCTCCGTTACTTCATCAACAAGTTGAAGAGTCATAAGTGATTCAATTAATCCAATTGCCGCTAAGATACAAGAATATGGAAATATAATATTTAGTGTTTCCATTGAGAATGGAACTTGTGGAATATGAAGAGCAGGGAAGCCTCCACCAACTGAAGCAAGGTCAATTACTGTTCTTGTATCAATTCCCATTAAGTGAACAATTCCAGTCACTGCTAAGATCGCAGCAAGAGAAGAAGGGATTATTTTTGTAAGCTTCGGTAGGAAGTGAATAATAACCATTGTCAGTAAAACTAGCCCTAACATTATCATCATATCATTTGTATGAAGCCAGTGGCTTACACCTGTAGCATCTGTAAATTTAAATTGTGAAAGTTGAGCAAGGAATATAATAATCGCTAAACCATTAACAAAACCTAACATCACTGAATGAGGTATTAATCTTACAAACTTTCCAAGTTTTAGAACTCCGGCAAGCATTTGAATAATTCCCATTAAAACTACTGTAGCAAATAGATACTCAACACCATGATCAGCAACTAAACTTACCATAACAACAGCAAGTGCTCCGGTGGCACCTGAGATCATTCCAGGTCTTCCTCCAAAAATAGAAGTGATAAGTCCAACCATAAATGCTGCATACAGACCAACTAATGGATCTACTCCTGCGACAAATGAAAAAGCTACCGCTTCAGGGACAAGGGCCAATGAAACAGTAAGTCCTGATAAGAGGTCATTCTTTAGCGTTTCTCTTGTGTTAGAGATGAGTTTGAAAATCAAGTTTATTCCTTTTGTAAAATTGTATATAGAAGATAGCTTCAAAAAGGTAAATACTCAAACCTAATTTTCATTTTGCATAGTGTTGATTTCTGTTTAAGGCCAAGCTGATAATTTCAGCATGAAGTATTGTATTTCTTCTATGAGATGACTTACTATTATTTAAAACATTAATCATTCTATATAGAGGTTTTCTATGAAATTTATTTTATCTTTCTTTTTATTTTCTTCTCTGACTTACGGAGCTTGTTTTAAAGATGCTTCTATTAATTGGAGTGCATATAAGACTCCAGCTAAGGCCGCGGTTGGTGGAACTTTTAAAAGTGTAAGCTTCACAAGCAATAAGGGTGAAAGTCTTAATGAGATGTTAACTGGTGCAACTTTTAAACTTGATGCTTCAACTGTATCTACTAAAGATAAGGGTAGAGATCTTAAGATTGCTAAGTTTTTCTTCTCAACTCTTGAGGGTGGAAGTGAGATTTCAGGAACAGTAAAAAAAGTTTCAAGTAAAACAATTACAGTGGCAATTACAATGAACGGAAAGACTTTAGATGTACCACTAAGCTATGAGTACAAAGATCTAAAGCTAAGTGCTAAAGGTGTTATTGATGTATTTGATTTTGCTATGAACGATGAATTAAGTGCTTTAAATAAAGCTTGTTCTGCACTTCACCAAGGTAAGACATGGAGTGATGTTGCCATTGGTATCAATGCAGAATTTAAAAGCTGTAAATAGATTACTTTTTAGCAAATATTCCTAGTCGAACGCGGAGGAAGTGAAATATTTCCTTCGCAACATCCATCTCTAAACATTGCTCTATAGTCTCAAAGCCTGGAGCTGAGTTTGCTTCACACACCTTAAAGTGCGACCCATCAAAGAGTAGGTCAATACCTGCAATATCAAGATTAAAAGCTCTTGAGACCTCTAATGCTAGCCATTCTATTTCTGGTGTTAATTCGAAAGCTCGAACTTCGCCTCCTTGAGAGAAGTTTGCTTTAAAGTCTCCCTCTTTTGCTATTCTTTCGACACAGCCAAGAACTCGACCACCTAAAGTGAACACTCTAAGATCTCTACCTTTACTTGATTTAATAAATTCCTGAAGAATTATATTTGCATTAATATTTGTTGATTCCACTAACTGCATCATATCGGCGAGGTTTTTCTTTGTTTCGCAGAGAAATACACCAACACCTTGAGACCCACTTAATGTTTTTACAATGACTGGAAAGCCTAAGCTTTTCTCAATGAAATCTATATCGACAGGGAACTTTACAAGCATAGTCTTTGGAACAGGCATATTATATTCTGCAAGTATTTGGTGAGAATATAACTTATCTTTTACAATCTCTATACTTTCAGAAGTATTATACGACTTTACTCCAAGCCTTTCTAGGTGACGAATCACGGCTAAGTCAAAGTATGTTGTATATGCACCCATTCTTGGAATGATGAAGTCGGGGAGTGATACAAGTTCACCATTGAGGTGAATCGATTTTCTATTTTCCCACGTTACGGTAATATCGACATCCTTTGGACTCACGATTCTTAAGTCGATACCTTCTTTCTTTGCTGTTTCCATTAGTCTTGAAACTGCATACGATTTCTTTAAGAACTTTGAATCTTCCTTATAGAGAAGCCAACCTTCCATCTTTACCACCTCGTGAATTAATTGTATGAATTTATCGGAATTTTGGGCAATAACCTTAAGTCTTAAGTGATAAGATTATTACCCTATGTGATGGTTTTTATTACTTTAAAATCGAGATGAAGTTTCCATTATTAGAAATTTGATCTTTTTTTACATTGATATCTAAAACTTTGTTTATACCATTTGCAAGGATTTGAACTTTATACTGCCCTTCTGAAAGAACTTTGTAGAATTCATTTCCTGGTACTGAAATTGTATCTATTAAGTTCTCTTTACCATTTTGAATGCTACTTATTTTTACCGTGAACTTTTCGACATTTTTAATTTGTACACCAAACCCTTGGTGAATACTCTTCATGTATTGAAAAAGTGAATCTCTATTCTTATCGTAGTAAGATGGAACTACATCATATGTAGGCCATTTTGAATGAGATAATTCAATAGTTACCTGAAGATCTTGATGCCAGTGGTAACTCCAATCTTGCATTCCTCCATTTATTTCATACCAGTCGTATCCATTTACAATTCCATCTACGAACTCTCTATTGTCTCTCATTGAAGGAATTTTAACCGCGTATTCTCTAGAGAGATCAACGACTAGGTCTTTATATGGGAAATCATCTTTCTTTGTATCCCATGGATAATTAACAACTTCAGTTCCACCATGAAAGTTTGCAGAGAGAGCAAAGTGGCGACTTTTTTGAAACTCCATCATAGCAAGTGTTTCTTTCTGGTGATCTACGTAGGCGTTATCAAAAATGCTTCCTGAAGAGAAGAAAGACTTAGCATCTCTTACAACATCTGGAAAATCTCTATTGAGGTCTCTCCAGTTTCCATTACCTCTTCTTTTTGATGCTGCACCATCTGGGTTTAGGGAAGGCATAATGAATATTTCTGTATTGTTAACTAAGCTCAGAGTTTCTTTATCTCCACTCTTATAGTTTGATGCAATTTCATTTAGAAGAGAGACTAACATTTCTCTTCCCACAATTTCATCTCCATGCATATTGGCAACATACTTGAACTCTGGCTCAACTTCATCTACTTCAACATTGTCTGAAACCTTCATTACCCATAAATCTCTATTGTTCTCAGTTTTTCCAATACTAAATAACTTGAATATATCAGGATTTTCTTTGGCCAAGACCTTGAGCTTTTCACCTATTTCTTCTGGAGTAGGGTAAGTGGAAAGAGATTTTTCCTTTTCTTTAGTATCAAGAGAATAGAAAGGAAAAGGAGAGTTCTGTGTTAACCAACTTTTTAATTCTTTAGGCCCGTAAACTTCGTAACCCTTACTCGTTGGATGATCTATAGTGAACTTTTTTTCTTTGTGTATCTTTTCTAATAACGTCCTAGCTCCATCAATCACGAAATATCCCGTTTGGACGTCATTGTGTGACTGAGCATATGAGGAGATAGATGCTAAAAGGAGCGTAGAGTAAATCAATTTGTTCATTAGGATACCTTTTTCTGGAGATGGAGTAATTTACATCTTGAGATGAGGCATCGCAACATAAGTGTAAAAAGGTTATAGTTCAACAGGAAATCTTAACGTGAAAACAATGCCTTATGGACTGTTATTCTATTAATACTTAAGGAGTAAAATAGCTTAATAAGTAAGGAGTAAACATGTTTATGACCTCTCTTCTTTTTTATATTCAGCTCACTTATGGAGGCACATATATTCACCAAGATATGGGGGAAATTTATTGGCCAGCAATGAATATTGAAGAAGAACCACTAGAGCGAGTCGAGAAAAAGAGAGCGCCTGCTACCGAGGTTGAAAAGAAGAAAAATATTGAGGACCTACAAAGCTTAGTAGATGTTTGTTGGTACAGATGTATTTTTGAAGTTGAGGATTAGGCTACAGCCCTACTTTCTCCGTAGTACTCATCTAGAAATGAGTTAATATCATAAAGTGAGGCTTCATCATCTTTGCTTATTACTTCTGTGAAAGGTATCTCATAGAGATCTTCCGCAGGGAGAGAAGTACCTAAGGCATCTACAATGATCAGAAAGAATTGATCTGCTAGTTCTTTATAAACATCAAGGTCATATAAAGAAGGATCTAAGCTATCCAAATAAACAACTAAACATAGAGTTGGAGATTCTCCAACAATATCTTCAAGCTCAGTTAAGCTATAAGCTTGCCTGATTTCGCAATCATTATGAGAGAGCTCATAAGATAGCCTCGTCTGAGCTTGCTCATTATTTGATAAAACTAAAATATTGTCGTGGTGAAATATCCTACTCATAAAAATGATTATAGTTGGAGAGTGTGAATAAAATGTTAATGGATCATTTTTATTATAGTTATTTTGTTTATAGTGGTTTGTTAAAATTTCCATACATTATAAGGAGGTCTAAATGGTTAACTACACGCCAGCTGTAATGGGGAAAGAGGAATATAAAGATAGTGTCTCTTCCGGTACTAAAGTTAGAGAGTATATGGTTGAAAACTTTGAAACGATCTCTGAGAATCAGACTATTTTAGAGGCCACTGAAATGTTACTGCGTTTAAATCTAACTGGGGCTCCAGTCGTTGATAAGCATGGTGGCATGATAGGGTTCTTGTCTGAAAAAGACTGCTTAAAATTTGTTTTAGATTCTAAGTATTACAATCATGCACCTTCAACAGTTACTCATTATATGTCTACACAGGTTATGAGTATTTCTCCTAATGATAGTCTCACTTCAGTGGTTGAATTATTTCTGAGAAATAATTTTCAAATCTATCCTGTTGTGGAAGAGGGAAGAGTAATAGGAACAGTCTCAAGACAAAAAATTCTAAAATCAATATCTGATCTTGATGAAACATCATGGTAGTAGTGGGGTAGTATGAGGACTTTAAATATTCTTGTTGCAGATGATAATCTGGAATTTGTTGATTTACTAAAGTTAAGAATTGAGCCGCTTGAATATGATATCAATTTAATTCATGCGAACAATGGTTACGAGGCACTGACTATTATTCGTGAGAAAAAAATTGATTTACTTATCACGGACTTCTCAATGCCTGTTATTAATGGAGTGGAATTAATTCAATCCTTAAAGACGCTTGATAAATCTCACTATCCCAGAGAGATTGTTATTCTTTCTGCGTACATTGAGGATGGTTCTCCTCCTAAAGGCCTAGAAGATATTAAATTTCTTCCTAAAGACGATTTTTATGAAGATTTAGTCTATATCATTGCTGATCTTAGAGAGGCCATAGAGCATGAGGATGAGGATAGTCACTTATCAATTCGTGATGTGAGAGTTGATATTATTGGGTCTAAGTTTGTTGATATTGTTCATGCTGTAGACCTCGATCAGTATGGCGTTACTGTACATGACCCTCACCTTATATTCGAATGCGAAAAAGATGAAGTTGTAGATTGCATAATATCATTGCCTAATCAGAAAGATCTCAAGATAAAGGGAAGAGTTAAACGCCAGCTCGGATTGAGTGAAAAATACTTTAAGATAGAATTCTTTGATCTAAATAGAGACAATCAAAGAGCATTAGAGGGGTTTCTCCATGAGGGAGAGGCCGCTTAGCTCTCTCGTATCAACCTGATACAAAAAACTTAATCTGTCAGGTAAAGTACTTAACCTGTCAAAACTTCTCAGCTTTTCGTTATTTACAGAAAAATTTGCCGATTATTTATAAAGTCTTAGCTCTCTTAAGTCGAGAAAGGGGTAATAACTTTTTTCGGAGTCTTTAGGTGAGGTCCTTTCTAGCACTAGTCATTTTTATTTTTAGCTTTTCCTCAATTGCTGAGACTGGAGTTTATTTATCTTCGGGGAAGTTCTTTGAGTCTACAAATGTGGACGCTGTAATGTCTGAAATCTTCTCGGAAGGGGAAGTTAATTATATCAATATATTTGTTCATGGCAGAGGGAAGCATCCAGAGAAAGGCTTTGATGTGATGAGTGAAGTTGAAAAAACATATGGAGTTAAAACCATTATGTTTCATTGGCCTTCATGGAAATCAGCTATAGAAAGACCTGTCGGAAATGCTGTAAATGCAGCCGAAGATCTGTCGAGATTTTTAGGAGCACTTAATTCCTATGTTAGAGCTCATCCAATTCGAATGGCTGGAGTGAACTTAAGCTTACTTGTTCACAGTATGGGGAATATCGTTTTTAAAGAAATGATTGATAACTTTTATCATCCTGGTGAATTTAATCATAACCTATTTTCCAATCTCGTCTTAAATGCTGCTGATGTTCCTGCTAAAGAACATAAATTATGGGTTGATAGAATAGACTTCTCTAGACAGAACTTTGTAACTTACAATGACAATGATATTGTCTTATTCGGAAGCGAACAACTTGATAGATTCAATGACTCCTATGAAGAATATGAAGGAACAAGGCTAGGTAAGGACCTAGAGGAAGTGACTAAAGGGAGAAGCTCTTACCTTTCTCAGAATGCTAAATATTTAAATCTCTCTAAAATCACATTCACTGGACATAGGCATTTCTTAGTAGATGATAAAAAGAAAAATGTTCAATTGAAAAATCTCTTTACTCAAATTATAAAAGGGAGAGTTCCTTATTTAAATAGTAGAGATGGTGTCTATGACATCAAAGATAATACTTATTATTTCAAAAAATAATTAGTTAAACCAATCTGCTACCGCGTATTTAATTTTACTTTCAATAGCAGCTTGTATACCTGTTTCGCTATCTTCAAATATAAATGCGTCTTCTTTTTTAATATTTAATTTTCTTATTGCATCAAGATAGGGTTGTGGACTTGGTTTTGTTTTAGAACTATCTTCTCTTGTTAGAATTACATCAAAGAACTGCTCCAATCCTTCTTTTCTTAGTAAGCAATAAGCAGCACTTTTTTCAGATGCTGTGACTAAGGCTATTTTATAATCATTGCTCTTTAGCTGCTTGAGTAGATCTGTAATTCTTAAGTCTGTTATCATTTCTGAATCAGTAACACTTTTAATAAAGTGTTTATTCTTTATTTTTAAAAAGTCGTCAAAAGAAATAGTAAGATCTTTCTTTAGAGCATTGAAAACAGCATCGTCAGCCTGTCCGTGAAACATTTGAAGTAATTCTTCAATAATATAGCTTCTACTAGGAGAGAGTTCAATTAAAGTCTCTAGAAGGGCCTTAGCATGTAGAGGCTCTGTATTGACTAGAGTTCCATCCATATCAAAGAGTATGTTCTTAGCTCCGGTCAATACCCTTATATCATCTAAGGTCGGAAGTTTATTAATGATCACGATTAGAGGAGGGACGTTATAACAGTTAGAAGTCTTTTAAATATATTCCCCTCTCCTTCATAAGGAAGAGAGTTTTCAAGAGTTTCAACATCCTGAATAATTTCATTCATATTTAAATCACCAAGTATTTTCTGTGTGAGTTCCTCAAGAACAATTTCTTCAGACTCTACTAGTCCATCTCTTTTAAAGATTGTGTTCGCAAAACTTACAAGCATTCCACGTTCTCTTGGCTCAAGAGAGTCTAAAAGAATATCATCAATCTTTATGCCATTCGTAAAGTCTCTCTTTAGTATATCTTTCTGTTCTTGAGAGAAGGGAACCTTTTTTAAATGCTCATCTAGCCATAGCTTCTCTTCACGAGTAACTATATTATCAACCTGAACAAGTGCTATGGTTCCACGCCACATTTGAAACTTACTTTCATTAATCATATTTCATCCTTTTTTAATTATTATCTCCTTTTTTTTCTCTAAACTCTAGAAGCTGTTTTTGCCTTCTTTCTCTTCTGATTTTTGCATTTATATCATCAGCACTGTCAACAGCAGAGTCCCATGCTGTATAGATTTGCTTTTTAATTCCTGCTCTTAAATCTCCAGCAATGTAAAAGTTTTCAATCGATGATTGACCTTTTTCATTGGTCACTACGAAACCTCTTTTATCAACCTCGGCATTTAGCTGTAGTGCTAGTTCGTTATAAACAATGACTCCAAGAGATACAAAAGCATTTTGAGCATGCACTATACTTCCATCATCAAGAATGAAGCCTTCTAATATTCCTTCTTTCTTATCTCCTAAGAAGTCTACAATTTCTTTTGTTTCAACATTTATTTGATATAGCTCTATTAATTCTTTAGTTTCTTGATCAAACTCTGGAGTTTTTCCATTTGTCATTATAGTGAGATTAGGAATCTTATATCTTTCATTAATCATAATTGCGACCCATGCTGCAGAACTAGTGTGTCCAATAACTGCAATCTCATTATCATTTGTATGATGCCCATCGCATCGAACGCAATACTCTATCGCCTGGCTGTTCGCAAAAGGAAAAATTGCTCTAATATCATTTTCAATAAAAGGCTGCACATCCATCATTCCTGTTGTGAGAATTACGTATTTAGTTCTCCAGTTATTTCCACTGGAATCTGTTAAGTTAAAAATACCATCTTCTCCTTTTTCAATATTAGTGATTCCAATATTTTTTTGAGGAAAAAAAGTATGACTATACTTTTCTTGAGATAGGTAGTCGTAGGCCTGCTTATTAGGGTTATTAATACCTTGCTTAAAGTCTAGAAAACCTGGAATATTTTCTACTTTACGTACCCACATCGCTCTAGACTTCTTTTTATCTTTTTGATTTCCTGGAAAGAATAGTGTTTCATCATTATTTAAAACAGATCTTAACGCGGCCATAATACCAGCCGAGCCTCCACCTATTACCGTTGTTTCATAAACTTTATCATTCATCTTTAACTCCTTTTGTAATAGTTTATTTCAATTACTCTTTATTATCTAATAGTTAGTCTCTATCTCTACATAGATTAGTTAAATGATTGAAAATTTGATAAGATAGAAGAAATATTTACTGAGGACTTAACATGATTAAGGTAACAAAAAATATAGCACTAGTCGCTCATGACTCGAAAAAACCGAACCTTGTGAAGTGGTGTCATGAAAATATTGAGATTTTAAAGAAACATAAACTTACGACTACTGGAACTACAGGAACATTGATAGAGAAAGAATTAGGACTTAAAGTAACTAAGTTTATCTCTGGTCCTCTTGGGGGAGATCAACAAATTGGTGCTAAGATCTCTGAGGGAAAGATTGATCTACTAATCTTCTTTTGGGACCCATTGGAGAGTATGCCTCACGACCCAGACGTTAAGGCCTTGCTAAGACTGGCGACAGTATGGAATATTCCACTAGCATGTAATCAAACCTCTGCTGACTTTTTAATATCTTCTCCTCTAATGGACCAGGAGTATGAACGAGACTTAGAGCACTTAGAGCGATATAAAAAAGATAGAAAAGTCTTAGTTTCAAATAGCTAAACATTGATGTGGAGCGTATAGATATATGAAGTGTTTGGGCCTACAACGTACTTTTAAATAACAATACGGAGTAAGTTTGGCACATATCGCAAAAGTTGGAAGAGCATTTCTAGTTGGACAGGGAATCCTATACCCAGTTCAAAAAGGTATCTTAAAAGTGGGTTCACTTAAGGCCGTCCCTAAGAATAAAAGAATTAGAGTCACAGGACTCAATAAGAAATCAAAAAAGTCTTAATTCATCAGGTAGAACAAATAAGTGATCCTTTTTAGAAATTGGATCCTTAAGTTCTACTTTATAAGCAACTAATTTTAGCCCATCATCATTTTTATTATGCCTTCCATATTTTGGATCTCCAATAATTGGATGCTTAATTTTTGCAAAATGTTGCCTGGCCTGGTGAAATCTAGAAGTCTCCATTTTTATTTCAATTAAAGTACTAAGCTCTAACTCTTCATGAACTTTATAAGTAGTCTTTGCACTCTTACCATCTATATTGAATGAAATTTCCCCCTCAGAAGATCTTGGACATCCTAATACTTCCGCTTGAAAGAATTTAGTGATCAGACCTTTCTTTGTGGCCGAGTTAAAAATTCTAGATACTTTTTCTTTGTAGGCCACGACCATTAAACCTGAGGTTTCACGATCAAGCCTTTGAATAGGGTAGGCATGTGGTTTATTCTTTTCTATATGTCTAATTAATGAGGCCTGGTCTCCGTACTTTGTTCCTTCAGTGAGTACTCCGGCTGGCTTGTACCAAACTCCCCATTCTTTTGTCTCATGAATCTGTTGAACCAGTTCCATGTCTACTTCAGGAAGATTTGGATCATAATGACATTCTATATAATCTTCTGATGTTAATACTGTCTTTACTCTTCTAATCCTATTGAGAGGGCCACGGCCTCTTCTCTTGATCCAAACACCACCATTATTTGCATGTTTCTTTATTAATGATTTTGAGAGTGGAGTAACCTCCGAAAGAAAATCTACAAGAGTAGTCTCATTCTTGGCCTTTCCTCTGAAAGAAAACTTTTTAATTTCCATTAGAGTCCCTGTGAAATTGTCCAAGGACACCCCGGACATCCTGATTGGCAACAGGCATCAGCTTTCCAATCATCTTTACTTTCAATATTTTCTTTTACCTTGTAAAAAGACTTTCCATCCTGATCTTTGATAAAAGTATAATCCATAGGAGACTCCCATGGAGGATCTATAGTTCCAAGAAGCAGGGAGAGCTTAAACTGGTGTCCCTCTTCTTTATTTTGAAAAACAATTATATGATTTTCATTACTTATAGAAGTAATCCAATATTCTTTTTCAACTGTTCTAAAATTCATGTTTATGGTATTCATAAACCCTTCATATCACATTATTAAACGAGAAGAAACTATGTATGACTTTCCTATAGAGTATGATGAGCCCGTATTTAGACCTCCCTCAGAGGGAAGAAGCTTTCTACTTCAAGTCACTATAGGTTGCTCTCATAACTTATGTACTTATTGCAATATGTACCGCTCTAAGCAGTACCGAGAAAGAAGTCTGGAAGAAATTGAAAAAGAGTTGATCTCTACAAGCAAATACTTTCAGAGACTTAACTACTCACCCCGTAGAGTATTTTTTTGTGATGGAGATGCTCTAGGTGCGAGTACTGAACTTTTAATTGGAGCTTTGAAACTACTTGAGAAGTATTTTCCAAGTGTTGAACGAGTGGGTATCTATGCTACTGCTCAAAATATGTTAGATAAGGAACCAGAAGAACTTAAACTTTTAAAAGAACATAAACTAAGCATTGCTTATTTAGGGCTTGAAAGTGGATCAGATAAGGTTCTGCACCGAATAGTTAAGGGCAATACTGCTAGTGATATGATTGAGGGCTGTGAAAGGCTTCATGATGCAGGCTGGGATATCTCTATTATAGGAATGTTAGGGATTGGCGGTAGAAAATACAGCTCTGAGCATGTTGAAGAGACGGGAAAGCTTATTAGTAGGATCTCTCCAAAGTTCTTCTCTTTATTGACTACTGTCGCTGTATCTGGAACTCCTCTCAGAAGAATGGTAGATAAAGGAAATTTTGAGATGTTAACTTCTAAAGAGTTAACATCTGAGATGAGGGATATATTATCACTTGTAAGACCATCACGTGGGGAGATATTGTTTAGGGCAAATCATGTGTCTAATCAATTTCCTTTGGGTGGACGTTTAAGTTGTGATACAGATTCATTATTAAGAACTCTGGATCAATGGATAGAAGAAATTCCTGATGGGATATATCCAAAAACTCCAGAACATATGCTGTAGAGGTTATTACTTTGTTAGATAAATATTTTTTTGAAATTCTTGTGGCCTTAATTTTCACTATTTCTCTACTTGGGACTCTTATATTTTTTCTTGCAAAGAAGATACAAAAAGATAGTGGAGTTTTAAAAGAGAGTATTAAAAAAACTCGAGAAAAAGAAAAGTTCATTCTAGAGAGTTTAGACATTATTTGTAAGGCAATTCTTCAAGAACAATGTGAAATATCTGAAGGAAGCATTAGAATTAGAATGCTATTGGATAACTCAAAAATGTTGGACTCTAATAAGAGTGACTACCTTTTATTCTTTAATATGTATGAAGAGCTTAAAGAATTCAAAACTCATGAAAAAAGAAATAAACTCTCAAAACAAGAGAGAATGAACGAAGATATTAAGCGTTTTAAAGTTGAAGAGAAGTATCAGACTGATTTTTTGAGTACTGTTAAGGTTCTTCATGAGGACGTAAAAGAACTTCTTTAGTTATAAAGTATTATGCTATGATTAGTGTATGAATTATTACATACATGACTTATCTCCAATGGCGATAGAGTGGGGGTGGTTTATACTCCCATGGTATTGGCTCTCTTATATTGCAGGCTTCTTTACTGTCTATATTGGACTAATGAAGTTCTCATCAGTTGGTTACATAAGCCTAACTAAGAAAACAATTCATGATTACCTCTCTATGGGATTTCTTGCTCTCCTTTTTGGTGGAAGGCTTGGATACATACTTATCTATAACTTAAATTATTACATAAAAGACCCTTCTAAAGTTTTTGCAATTTGGGAAGGTGGAATGAGCTTTCACGGGGCCATTATTGGAATTGCTCTTTACACAGTCTTTAAAGCAAAAAGACAGAGCATACCTTTTCTAAAATTTACAGATGCTATAAGTATTTTTGCTCCGATAGGAATATTCTTTGGACGAATATCAAATTTTATAAATGGAGAGCTTGCAGGAAGAGTTACAGATGTTGCTTGGGCTGTAGTTTTTCCAAAGTTTTACAATAATGAGCCACGACACCCATCACAGATTTATGAGGCCTTACTAGAGGGGCTCCTCTTATTTATAATTCTCTATATATTTGGTAGAAAGAAACTAAGCTCGCCTGGCTTTTGCACTGGACTCTTTGTATCTCTTTATGGAGTCTTTAGATTCTTTATTGAATTCTTTAGAAATCCTGATCCTCAAATAGGACTCTATTTTGATATGTTTACCATGGGGCAATTCTTATGTGCGTTCATGGTTATCACAGGAGTTCTACTAGTCCTTAAGAGTGATAAGAAGTTATCACTCTAGTAAGAAAATAGCATCTTTAGAGAAGTCACTATAGAAGTCTTCATAAGTAGCTCTTTGAGCACTAATGCGGTTAACTTCTACTTTATATAGTTCTCTATATTTTTCAGGAATAGAGTTGAAGTCGTAGATATCAACAGCTCCTCCTTTTAGGTCACTCGCTTGGTAATTAGAGAATACGCCAGGAAACTTCCCCATAAGATAATCAATCATACATCCAGGAAAGAGCTCTAATGTAACTCTTGCACATGAATTTAGCTCATCTTCATCAATTACAATAGAATCATACATCGTCTTAATTGACTCAGCTAAGTCTTCACGAGTCTTCTTCTTCCTTGCTTCAAGAATTTGAAAAGTTACTCGAAGCCTTTTGATATGCTCGAGCTCATCCATATATTCTTCTCTTTGATCTGCTGGAATATTGTCATAATCAAAAGGGTTAAAATCTCTACTTAGAACTGATGCTTGAAAGAGAATAGGGTATCTATCTTCAATATAATCTTGAACACAATTTAGAAATTCTGACTCTTGTGTCATTTTCACACAAGCGTACTTTTTATTTTCTCCCCACATGAAGTACTCTTTTAAACCAAGCCAGACAGATGTTCCTGAGCCTGTAGCAAATGCTCCTAAAGCAGTACCTTGAAATACTCTAGCATAACCATTTGAAAAGAATTTTAATCTATCTTTGTCCTGATCAGTTAAGAGTTCGTTCATGACTTTTTGGCCTTGCTGTACTTTCTTGTAGGATTTTACGGTCTTTGGGAGGGCCATTAATTCTTTTCTTATACTTTTGTTTGTGACTTTATTAATTCCGTATTGTGATGGTTTAAAGTTTGCCTTTTCAATTGCGTCTTCAAATTCATTTAGCTTGAGCTTTAAACTCTTTACTACAGAGTCATTTAAATCATCAGTATTATTTATGAAATACTCTAGTTCTCTATGAGCGATAATTAGCTTATCTTGAAGCATTGCTTGTTGAATGATTCTTTGTTTAATTAGACCTTCGTCAAACCACCAATCAAATACGCCACCATCAAGTTCTGTAATTCGTTTCTCTAACTGATTTATATAGTATTGAAGATTTTTATCATCTTTGTAGAATACCATTTTTTCTTTAACTTCTTTTCCACCTTTTACGAAGCTTAATTCTACTTCCGCACGATTTCCTTCGAAGTCATATTTTTTCAAAATGTTTCTATTATACATTGTCGAAATTCTTTCATTGATGAGGTCATCTAATTCTTTTTCATAATTTGTATATTTTGAAAGCCAAGTATCAATTGTTTTTAAAACATCAAGCTCTTCACTAGTTGTTTCTACTTCATCAGCTTTTTTACTTAATACTTTTGCGTAGGCTGCTGCGCTTGCTACCGTCTCTTCTTCATCATACATATAAAAAGAAACATACTTATTATCATTCCAGTTTTTAAATGTATGAGTCCATGAGTCTTTAAATTTATTCCACCAACTTCTCTTTGGAAGTCTTATTTGCATTTTATTTGTGGATCTGCTTATAAGCTCTTTTTTCTCTATTTCTTTTAATAAAGTCTCATCATAATCTTTGGTGATAAAGTTCCTTACAACATTTGTACAATTTTTATCATCTTCTACACTGGCAGGTGATCGAAATGAATTGTTCACAGTCGTGCTGGAGCAAGAGGCTAATAGAGAGAATAGAGTTATGTAGATATACTTTTTCATAACTATTCTTGTCGGGTATATGTCCGAGAAACTTTACTCGTTATTAGTAAGTTATTGATTTTTATGATGTATTGTACTTCTAGAATATTACCGTTATCATTTAATCCATCAATGGATGGAGGTTTCTTTGAAAGATACATACGATCGTATTAATAATGTCTGCTTGGTTATTTTGACTTTTATAGCTTTTACCGGAGCACTTATTTACACTAAGTCTATTCTCGTTCCATTTGTTATTTCTCTCTTTATATTTTCAGTTTCAGGTCCAGTAATAGATTGGTTTGAAGTTAAGTTAAAAGCTCCTCGTTTTCTATCTGTAATTCTAACAATGGGGATCTTTATTATTACATCTGTTATTGTGAGTCTATTTATTGCAAAAAGCTTGAATACTTTTATAGATGGCATAGGGGATTATCATCTTCGTTTTACATTGGCGCTTGAATCTGTGGTTTCCTTTTTAAATTCTTATAATATAGAAATCAATCCACAGATGATTAAATCTTCTCTTAATAGCTTGCCCGTTTTATCGATTGTTAAGCAGTTCTCAGGTGGAATAATGACATTCCTCTCAAATACTATTCTTATAATTATTATGGTCCTTTTCTTAATTGCAGGTGAAGGTGTTACAAAAATTAAAAACAATATGGTTAAGCAAGTTCACTATAAAATTTCAAAATATGTTGCAACTAAGTTTTTCATGTCACTAATCACTGCTGTTCTTGTAGGGATTTTGTTATTTAGCTTAGAGGTAGATCTTGCATTTATGTTTGTAATATTAACTTTCTTATTAAACTTCATTCCTAGTGTTGGTTCAATTATCGCGGTACTGATTCCATTTCCTGTTCTATTTTTACAATTTGGACCTGGTTGGGAGCTGGTTACTGTAATGAGTATTTCTTCTGCAATTCAGTTTTGTATTGGAAATGTAATAGAGCCAAAAATCATGGGAGAGAATTTAGGACTACATCCAATTGTAATCTTACTTTTCTTACTTTTTTGGGGGCTAGTCTGGGGGATTCCTGGGATGTTCTTAGCAGTGCCGATGACTGCTGTTATGAAGATTGTCCTTTCTAAAATTGAAACAACTAAGACTCTTGCAGAGCTCCTAGGTGGGAAATTGCCTGCAAATCTTTAAATAAAATCAACTGTTTTAGCTAGCTGATGTTCATTTTGAAATTGTGGGCATTGGCGCTCAAAATAATCAAACTCCTTATGATTATCAGTGGAGCTTTGAATGCAGTTATAAGTAGTTCTCAAGCTTTTAATTTTAGAACACTGTCTTAGAATTTTTTCTTCAATACAATTCAATTTCACTTCAACAGAGCTTTCTACGGCAAGATGATGGCCTGAAGCGGGGAGTCTGTGTTTAATTCGCAGGTTTAAATGTTTTCTCAGTCTCGTGTCGAGAGCTATTGTATAGATTGTTTGAATTGCATGGTTAGAGAAGTTTTTCAAGATGCACTGATCTTCTCTTTCGAAAGTGATCCTCTTATCTTTGAAGCTCCAACTGAAGTAGTCCTGACTCTTCTCTTTATTTTCATTCTTCTTAATTGTGCTTTGGCACTTACAAAAAGTGTCAATCTCAGTGAGAAACTCATAGTACATACTTGAAGTTTGATCAGTGGTGAGATTTGGGTAGTGAGTTTTTGTAAATTGATGGCCTAAGATTTTTTGAATACATTGTGAGTGTAGGGAGATGGACTCTTGCTGCTCAATTATTTCCTTTGAGAAGCAACTCATACTAAAGAAAAATAGAATGATGAGGTGTGAATAGCGATAAATAGGCGCCTCCAGGTTGCTCATATACTATATCGTACCATGAACACTGGCTTCTAGAGGGCAAAAATGTTGAAGGACCGTATTAACGGTAGGTTAGAAGGCTTACTTCTTCTTATTAATTGCTTCTTCGTATTTTTTGATCTCTTCTGCAGATAAAGATGACCTTTCCATGCTTTTGATACTTTTCATAGAGTTCATCATTTGGTCACACTTATGAACAGTCCCATCTCCCTCTACAGGAGTAAACTTTCTTCCATCTTTTAACCAAGTAATATCTTTGCTACAAAACTTACAATTTGCCATTAATCTTCCTATTTTGCTAAATCTACAATTTTTCTTATATCTTCTACAGAGAATGGCTTCTCTAGTACCATATCAGCTTTCATTAGAACAGGATCATGACTCATTAAGTCGCTAATTGCTGAAAGAAATACTATCTTAGCGTCCGTATGAGGCTTAATTTGCTCAAAAAGTTCAACTCCATTGACCTTTGGCATTTTTATATCGAGTAAAATAATGTCAAAGGGTTCAGAGAAGATTTGCACGGGTGCATCACTTGGCTCATTAACTACAACTACAGAATGTCCAAGAAATTCAAATTCCTCTCTAAGGCATTTTGCTAGTATTTCTTCATCATCAACAATTAAGATTCTTTTCATACTGCTATTATTGCATGAGTCTTGAGATTTGCAACAACTTTGACTGTGTGCGTACTGTGCCAACCTTTGATTATTAGGGAATTTTATAATAAATTGGAGCATATAATTTTTTACCAAAATAGAGGTACCTTAAATGTTAGATATTAAGTTCATTAGAGAAAATCTAGAAACAGTCAAAAAAGCCGCAGAAGTAAAAAAAATTGCTTTTGATTTTGACCAATTATTAAGTCTAGATAAGGATATCTCTGATTTAAAAGTGAAAGTTCAAGAGCTTCAAGAGAAGAGAAACAGTCATTCTAAAAAGATCCCAAAGGCTACTGCTGAAGAGAGACCTGCATTGATTGAAGAGGGAAGAGTTATTGGATCTGAACTAGATTCAATGAAGCCATCGCTTGTTGAGAAAGAAGCTGAACTTAGAAATCTTCTTTTAACTGCTCCTATGATTCCTTCTCCTCATGCTCCTATTGGAAATGATGAGAATGATAACGTTGAAGTAAAGACATTTGGTGATCTACCAAGGTTTGATTTCAAGCCACTTGATCATGTTGAAATTTTAGAAAAACAAAACTGGGCGGAGTTTGAAAAAATTGCTGCAGTTAGTGGATCTAGAAGTTACTCATTAAGAAATGATATGGTTCTTTTAGAAATGGCCATGCATAGATATGCCCTTGAGAAATTACAAAGTAAGGGATTCACACTAGTTTCAACTCCTTCTCTAGCAAGAGAGGAAGCTCTTGTTGGAACAGGTCACTTTCCAGGTGGTAAAGACCAGGTTTATTACCTACCTGAAGATGATTTATACTTATCTGGAACTGCAGAAGTTCAACTTAACTCTCTTCATTCAAAAGATATTCTTTCTGAAGATAAGCTTCCAATTCTTTACGCTGGATATTCTCCATGCTTTAGAAGAGAGGCGGGAAGTTATGGTAGAGACGTTAGAGGTCTAATCAGAGTTCATCAATTTATGAAAGTTGAGCAATATGTAATTTGTAAAAACTCACCTGAGGAATCAGATAAGTGGCATAAGATATTGTTAGAGACTTCTGAAGAAATTGTTCAGGATTTCGAGCTACCATATAGAATTGTTGAATGTTGTACAGGAGATATGGGGACTGGAAAAGTTCGCATGTTCGACATTGAATGTTGGGTGCCTTCAGAAGAAAAATATAGAGAAACTCATAGTTGTTCTCAGTTACACGATTGGCAATCTAGAAGAACAAATACTCGTTATAGAGATGCTGATGGGAAAGTTCAGTTTGTACATACTTTAAACAATACAGCTGTAGCTACTCCTAGAACTTTAGTTCCATTCTTAGAATGTCATCAACAAGCCGATGGTAGAATTAAGGTTCCTGCTAAGTTAAGACCTTACCTTGGTGGTCAGGAATTCTTAGGAAAATAATATTCAATTTCAAAAGGGGGAGATACTTCCCCCTTACTAAAGAAGTCTCTGTTTGAGATAATTGACCAAGTTCAGACTGGAGATTATCTTGAATATCCTTATTGTAGATGACGATGAAATTACTTCTAAATTAATTGAAAAGAGACTAATCAAACGAGGTTTTCAAGCAATTTCTGTTCATTGTGCTCAAGACTGTTTAAAACTTGTCGAGAGTGATCCAAAAAAAATAGACTTGATTCTTTTAGATATTATTATGCCAGACATGACTGGTTTAGAAGTTATGGCAGAAATTAGAAAGACCCATTCTAGAGTTGATCTTCCCATTATAATGACGACATCTATGAAAGAAACATCTGATATTGTCTCTGCTTTAAAGTTAGGGGCCAATGATTATGTCATGAAGCCAATCAATGTAGATATTCTAGAAGCAAGGATGAGAACTCATCTTTCAATCAAGGGCCTTAACATTCAGAATATGCAAAAGAGTGAGCTTGAAACTGCTAACGCTATGATTGTGACTTATAATCACGAGATTAATAACCCCTTAACGATAGCTATGGGCTATGTTCAAAAATGCGAACTCTCTGGAAAGTTAGAAGATCTTGATAAAGTTAACGATGCTCTTGAAAGGATTGCAGATATCGTTCGTAAGATAGAGAAAGTCTCAACTGAAAGTTCTGTAAAAAGAGAGAAGTATGCTGAAAGCTTAAATATGATTACCTTAAAATAAATCACTTTGATATTGATAATTCAATTCCTGTAAAATTACTGAATCTACTTTTAATCCACAGTTTTTACTTTCTAGAAATTGTGGAGCATCTAAATTATTTCTTCTTGCATACTCCTGGTAATATTCCTTCTTCGTCATATTTGTAGGGTAGCTTGCATGGATAATACCTCTAAACTTTTTTTCTAAAGCTAGTTTTATTATTTGAATAACATCTTCACTATGAATGAGGTTAATATAGTGTCCACCTTCAATCGACTTATTTGCTAAGCTCTTTACTGGGTGTCGATTTGGTCCAATCAGTCCTCCACATCGAATAATACAATCATTTTTAAATATTTCTTCAAGTCGTAAGTTCTTCTTACCTCTTTCACTTGTAGGAGTGGGGACTGTGTTTTCATTTACAATACCTTGAGTCTTATCAAATACTGATGTACTGCTAATAAAAATAAAATCTCTATCCTTGAAGTAATTTCTAAACTTTTTAATATCATCTTCTTCAATTTTTGAAGGAGGAATATTTACAATAAATGTTCTGGCTTCAGATACAGGAGAGTAGTCATCAGTTGGAAACGAGAAGATTCTAGAATTATGATCAGTAGTTTTATTAGAAGTATTTGTCTTTAGAACATCTAGTCCTAGCATACTTAAATAATCATAAACTTGGCTTCCAAGCCATCCTGATCCGATTACGGCAATTTTATCAATAGATTTTATACTCATAGATGTCATACTATTTAAGAAAGGTATTAATGACAAGTAATTGTAACTTCACTACCATTAAAATATAGAACAAATTAATTAATGGATGGAGTCGTTAATGAAGTCAATTCTTCAGTTTTTGAAGATGCTATGGATGGCGTTTGCAGTAGGGATCGGAATGGGAATATTTATTCCTATTACTTTTTCGGTTGCGCTGCCTTTTGGATTACTAAATGTTGTAGTTCATGGGCAAGGCTTATCGTTTTTAACGGCCCTATAGCTTTTTCCAAGTTCTAGGCCAAGAAGTGGCCCTTTATGTGTCACTATGGTCACAGGAAGTGACCTTCTTTTATACTTATTTCTATCTTCTTGATAGATTTCGAAGTGTAAGTGAGGGGAGTCACTATAGCCAGTGTTACTTGAATAGCCAATTAACTCATTCTCTTCAACTTTTTGATTCTCTTTAACTACGATACCTTGATATTTTAGATGGGCGTAGAGTGCGTAAGTGTTATCACTATGTTTTATCTTTATGTAATTTGCATCTTTGATGAATGATTTCTCTATGCCTGATCTGTTTGAGTCACTTTTTACTTTGAATACAACGCCTTTTCGAGCTGCCCTAATTGGAGTTCCTACTTTTAAATCAAAATCTAATCCGTACTCTAGAGGAGCGGTATGGCTGTATTTTCCATTCCAGGTTTGTAGTAGTCTGTAGGAAGCATTGTGATCATAGGGGAGTGAATAGTAACATTCTGCTGCTAGGCTAATACTCGATATAAGAGCTAGTAAGAGGATAAGTCCCCCTCCATTTCAAGAAGGTTTCCGCTGGCACGCTTTGTAGTGAAGCCATCAAGTTTATGAATTAATTTGATCATTCTAATATTTGTATTTTCAAGGGTACCGTCAAAGTATTTAATACCGTGCCCTTTTGCAACTTTGATAAGCTCTAAGATTACCTTTTTTGCAAGTCCTTGCCCTTGTATTCTATCTATTAAAGTGATCGCAAACTCTGCTCTATTAGAGCCAGGAGAGCGGTGGTATCTGGCAATGCCAACACCTTCTAATTCTTTGTTCTCTTTAACTTGAATGATAGCAAAGGCAAATCTGTTCACCCCATCTAAGTCTGTAAGAGAGGCTAACTCTTTTTCATTAAATTCTTTTTTGAAACCGTGGAATCTATTGTAAATAGACTCAGCTGACATCTTTTTTAGACCTTCGACTAGATTAACTTTATCATCTTTTGTTAATGGTCTTAGAATGTAGGGGTTGCCATCTTTCGACTTTATCTTTATCACGATTATAAATATATCACGTAAGTGGCCTTAGCTCATATTAATTTATTGTTTAGTATTTGCTGGGCTTCACTATTTGATAACGGCCACTTTCCAGATGCAATTTCCTTATGAATTGTAAGTAGATCTTGATCATTAAAGTTCGAAAACCTTTTATCGATCTTAAGCCATAGATAGTACGATCCCTCTAAAAGCTCATTCTCAGGAGTTTCTAGATATAATCGGTTCAGTTCTTCATCCCAGTAGAGAGTGAAAGCATTTCGGTTCTTAAATTCCTCATGCTTTGAGAAAGGTAAAACACTGATAGGAGATATTTTGCTATATAAGTTGGCAGTTTTCTTTAATTGGTTTAAAAAAGCAATTTCATAAGCGAGCGATAGTCTTAGGCTAATTTTTACTTCTAGGCCTTCAATTCCTTTAACTTTTCTTTGAGCAACAATTATTTGTGATTTTTTACAAATACCGATTTGATCTTCTTCGCTAAGCTTTTTGAATATTGGGTATCTTTCTTCTATCTTTTTTGTCCATCCTTGCGGGAACTCATATTTTAAGAAATGAGAATTGGTGAACAAATTGTATAAAATTTTTGCAATTAGAAAAAAAATTGCAAGGCAAACTATTGTGCCAAATATAACTGATGCGTGCATAGAAGTTCCTAGTTGTAGAGAATAGTAACAATTCTTTTTCAAACAGGGGAGAGTTTCTTGGCTATGACACGCGACGTCTTCTTGTCAGAGCGAATTAGTTTGAACAATCTTTGACACTCTATCCCTTTGTTTTCTATAATTTTAAGTAACTCAAAACAGGAAGATAAGAGTGAATGAGACATACTACTCTCTAAAGAAAGTGGCCGCAATATTTGGTGGTCCAGAGCTCAAGGAAGAGATTGCTAGACTAGAAGAGTCTGGATCTATCCCTGCTCAAGAAAAATACAGATCAGGAGCTTTATACCGAAAAGGCTTTAAAGAAAGTGATCTACCACTAATTGGTGAGAAAATTGGTTTTTTTAAAAAGTTTTCACGTCCAGTAAGTATTTGCGTATTCACTACTAAAGGTGGTGTTTTAAAAAGTACGCTAGCTCTAAATCTTGCTAGGACAGCGGCTCTTCATGGAATTAAAACATGTGTTGTAGGCCTAGATATACAAGGTGATGTTACAACAGCTCTTGGTTTCGATGATGGAATTGAAGACTCTGGTGATTTGAATTATATTCTTGAAAAATTAAACCGAACAAAAGGTCTATCAGACGTATTTTCTAATTCGGTAAGACTAAATGACACGATAGTTTCTACAGATAATGAAAATCTATTTTTAATTCCAGAGACTCCTGAGCTAGTAGCTCTAAATGATTCACTAAGTAATATTAATAGAAGAGAGTTCTGGCTAAAAGAAAAGGTTGTAGACCCTTTAAAGCAGCACTTTGATTTAGTTATTATGGATTGTTCACCTAATTGGAATAAGCTAACAACTAATGCCCTTGTTGCATGTGATGCTCTTGTTTCTCCATTAGAGTGTAAGATAAATAATTTTAGAAACTTTAAAGTATTCTCAACATTCTTAGAGGAATTTAAGGCCGAAATGAGAATGAACTTTGAGTCAATTTTTGTTCCTACAAAATATAGCTTAAATAGAAAATTGAGCCAGGATATTCTTGAGTGGTATAGAGGAAATGTCGACGGATGTATTTCTGGAGCCATTAGAGAAAGTGTTTCTGGTGAAGAAGCAACAGCGATGAACAAATCATTAATTGAACATTGCCCTGGAAAGAATGTTGCTGATGAAATGACTTCTGTCCTTGTTGAGGTTCATGAGAGAATTGAAAATTTGATTGATAAAGATGATACGGAGCAATTTGCTCACCATACTCATAGAATACAAAATACTTCGGCCCAGGAACAAGTATGGCGCTAAGTCTAAATGATGTAACTGCAAAGAATAAGGCAACTAAAGCAAAGTCTATGGAAGTAGAGGAGCAGAGAGTTCTTAGACCTTGGGAAACATTCGATAAACTTGGTGCACAAACTAGGACAATATCTGCTAGAGAAGCAGTGAAGAACGCTAGGCGTAAAGTTCAGGAAAATAATGAACTCGTCAACAAACTCAGAGATGGCTTTGTAGAAGTAGAAAAAGCTAGAGATTGGGATAACTTTGTTGATAATAAGCAAATTCAATTAGATCAAGAAATCAAAGAGCTTTCTTCAGAGATGAAGAAAATTAATACTAAGCCAGGCGTTATTTCCTTCTTTAAGGAAATGTTCAAATCTTAGTAGGTTTGGGAGGAAAATATGGGTAAGAATAAAGTAAGAAAGCCAAAAGTACATAAAAAACCTTTATCTAATAAAGTGACAGCTTCAGACCTTAAGAGGGGAAAGACGAATCTTTACATTCTTTATGCAATGATTATTGCAGCATGTGGATTACTGTTCTATGGTCTCGGAAATTAAATTCTAGGAACAAAATAAATGAGTAAATTTACAATTGGTCAAAGATGGATCAGTGAAGCAGAACCTGAGCTGGGCTTAGGTATACTAAACAAGCTAACTGATAAGACCGTCTCTATCATATTCTCCGCCAGTGGTGTTGAGAGAAACTATGGAATTAAGACATGCCCAATCAAGAGAGTACTATTCTCTGAAGGGGATGAAATTCTAATAGATGAGGGTGAGAAACTAATTGTAGATAAAGTTACGGAACAAGATGGTCTAGCATTTTACCTGTCTGGTGAAAGAATTATTTCAGAATTAGACCTGAGTGATTTAATGTCATTTAATAAACCAGAAGATAAGCTCTTCAATGGTTTATGTGATCCTCACGAACATTTCCAACTTAGATATGAAACAATCAAATATAAAAATGAATATAGCGCATTAGAGGTTAAGGGACTCCTAGGACCAAGAGTGAGTTTAATTCCTCACCAGCTCTATGTCGCAAAAGAAGTTTTTAATAGGCCAATTCCAAGAGTTCTTCTTGCTGATGAGGTAGGGCTTGGGAAAACTATCGAAGCAGCTATGATTATTCATCAGATGCTTATTACTAAAAGAGCGCAGAGAATACTGATCGTTGTACCTGACTCATTAGTATTTCAATGGTTCATTGAGCTACATAGAAAGTTCGCACTCTCTTTTACTGTTGTAAATCAAGAAACAGAACTTATAGCAGGGACTAATCCATTCTTAGATAGTGAAAATATCATTGTCTCTCTTGGATTATTAAAAGGTGCAGAAAAAGCAAGAGAGCTTCTAGATCAAGCCGATTTTGATATGCTCGTTGTTGATGAGGCCCATCACTTAAAGTGGACTCAAGAGAAGTCATCTATTGAGTATGATTTAGTAGAGGGACTTGCCTCTCGTATAAATGGTGTTCTTTTACTTACAGCAACTCCTGAGCAACTCGGTCTTGAAGGTCACTTCAGTCGTTTAAAAATATTAGATCCTGATAGATTCTTTTCATACATGGACTTTGTAAAAGAGCATGAAGGTTTTGAACACTTTGCCAGTATTGTTAGAAAGATTGAGGCGGATACAGAATTAGATGCTGAAGAGAAGGAACTCTTAGCCTCTGTTGATATTGATGCTTCTAAAAATAAAGAAGAAATCATAACAGATCTCTTAGATAGACATGGTACAGGTCGTATCTATATTAGAAATACAAGAGAGAGAATGAGAGAAGTATTTGACTTCTTTCCAAAGAGAATTCTTCAAGAAGCTATTATTGATTTAGATGCTAAGACTGATAACTTAGACGTAAACATCTTTAGATCAAAAGCTTTTTGGCTACTGGAGAAACTTGAAGATTTAAAAGGTGATAAAGCATTACTGATATGTAAGTCAAAATCAAAAGTACTAGCATTAGAAAAGTTTATTAGAGAGAATGCTACTTCCACAAATACTGCTGTTTTTCATTCTGATTTAACTTTAATGGCAAGAGATCGACAGGCCGCTTACTTTGCTGAGCCTCAAGGAGCACAAATACTACTTTGTACTGAGATTGGTTCAGAGGGACGTAACTTTGAGTTCGCTTCTAATTTAATTCTATTCGATCTTCCATCTAATCCTGATTACCTTGAACAAAGAATCGGACGTCTCGATAGAATAGGTCAAAAAAGAGATATTCAAATTCATGTACCACTTGTTGAAAATTCGAGTGAGCATCTACTTTTTAGATGGTACCAAGAAGGCTTCAACGCGTTTACTGACTCTGCAAAATGTGGTGGAACTTTATTTAGAAAGTATAAAGATAGTGTTGAAGATATTGAGAATGTAGATATTGAAGAGCTAATCTCAAATACTCAGAAAGAGTATAAGCTTGTAACAAAAGAGTTAGAAGAAGGGCGTGACGTTCTAATCGAAAAAAACTCATATAAAGAAAGTGTTGCATTTAAGATTAGATCTGAAATAAGAGAAATAGATAATTCAAGAGAACTTCGTAATTATTTAGATTCTGTATTTCATCACTTGGGAGTTGATTCAGATGATATTAATGAAGACACTCTCTTCTTAAGACCAACTGATAATATGTTACTTCCTCATTTTCCAGAACTAGATAAAGAAGGAAAAACATATACTTTTAATCGTTTGATGGCCCTAGAAAGAGAAGAGTTTGGTTTCCTTACTTGGGATCATCCTATGGTTCAAGGGATTAGTGATCTTATAATTAGTGAAAGCCTTGGTTCATATAGTGTTGCAAAAAGAAGAGAATCTAAAGGGAATAAAATATTCTTTGAATTCTTTTTTATATTTGAAACAGTTCATAATCAGGAACTTGAATCTAGTAAGTACTTTCCTCCTAAAATTATTAGAGTTTTACTTGATAATAAAGGCGAAGACTTTTCAGCGAAGTGGGATAAAGGGTTTCTAGACTCTAAAGTTACTGGTGCAAATAAAGAAGATGTAGTTAAGGTTTCAAAATTTCCAAAAGCAGGTGTTTCTAAAATTATAAACTCTGCAAATGAAATTGCCTCAGAAATTGCATTAACTGAAAAAGAAAACTTCAAAGATAATTTAATACAATCTATATCAAGTGATGTGGCCAGATTAACTTATCTAAAAACTATTAACTCTGCAGTTAAAGATGAAGAGTTACAGTGGCTAGAAATGAAGAGAAATGAACTTCTTTTAATTTTAGAGCAGTCTAGTGTTAGGCTTGATAGCTTTAGAGTTATTCTTTAGTTCCAAACTTTTTAAGGTCATTTTTAGTGAAGCATTCACTTATTCTTGCTCCGTGAGCAGCGGTTAATTGACTTAGGTTAGCTCCAAGGATTAATTGATTTAGCGCCTTTTTACATCGTGCCTGAGTGTAATGTAATTTATATTGCAAGCAATAATTATCAAACTGATAAGACTCAGTTTGATACCCTTTGAATTTCTTTATTGAAAGATCCTCACACTCATTTTTTGTGAAGTTTGTTTTACTACAAGAGATTAGTAAAAGGGGAGTTAAAGCTAGTAATATACGTTTAGAGATCAAGTAAACCTTCTTCTGTTAAAACTTCTTTTAATTTATTTAATAAGGTTAGTTCAAAATTTCCCATTTGATCAATAAGTATTTCTTTTATTGCTTCCTTAGGAGTTAGGTTCGTTGTAATAATTGTTTTATCGTAAATATTTACGAGAGATATAATATACTCACTCTGTGAGAGTTTAGTCTTTTTATTTGGTCCATATCCAGACTTTACTTCTTCATGATTTGTTATGAGCTCCATTGAGGCCTGGTTCACATATGGCTTACCTGCAAGAATTGAAAGGGAGTCTTTAACGTGTGCACCATAGGCCGCGAGCTCTTCTTTTGTGAAGTCTTTACGATTCTTAGTAAAGAGGCTTCTAGTTTCTTCGCTTAATTGCATTAAACCTATATCATGTAGTAGTCCTGCAACCGCTAACTCGTCGAGCTGTTCTTCAGATAATTTCATTTTTTGACCAAGCTTAGTAGCAAGAGCACTTACATTGAGTGAGTGTTTAACAATTAGCTCATGTTTTTCAACAGACTTTCCAAAGAGCTCTTTCATTGCATCAGGATTTTCTGATATACACTGGCGAAGTGTTCTCGCAGCATTCTCTGTCATCTTATATGATGTTTCACTTCCTGGATCTTCTTGCATTCTTTCAATTGCTGATTCACATGCACCTTCTACAAGACTAACTTTCTCTTGAACGCTCACAGATGAAGAGCTCATTGTATCTTGGAGAAGAGCATCTAAAAAACTTTGATAATTAAGCTCGTCTTTCTCGTCGATGTAGAACTTAGCTATTTTTTGCTTTTTTAGTTTCTTATATTTATCCTCTTCAATTTCTGATCCTACTTGTGCGTAAGTGATATATTGCTCTTTAAAATATATAAAAAGTGTAAAAGTTAATTTTCGATTAGGTTTAATAGTACTTATTCTAAGAGGAGTGTAGGCCATATATTTCTCAGTCGTTTTAGTTTCTTATATTTTATGAACGAATTGAATAAAATGCATCTATTATTTTATTTACCTAGCTTGTTACCTGATCAAAAGAGTTCTCTTGGAGATAAAGTTTTGTTAAAATAATAAGACAACTTTATAATAGGCTACTAATGGACTTTTACTTTGATTTTTTATCACCTTATTCTTACCTCGCTTTTCAGTGGATAAAGAAGAATAAAACTCTTTTGAAGAGTTTAAATATTGAAATAGAATACCATCCTACAATCTTGAGTAAACTTATACATAGTTATGAAACAAAGGGACCTGCTGAAATTAAAAGTAAGCGAGATTATTTGTTTAAAGATTGTGTCCGTTATTCAAATGTGAATAATATTGAATTTAATACTCCGAAAACACTTCCATTTAATTCTCTATACGCATTGAGACTCGTTTTGGCATGTGAGGACAGTAAGAAGTTTGAATTGATTGATGCTATTTTCAATAAGGGATGGGCAAGAGGTGAAGAGATAGGTGAAGAAGAAGACCTCTTAGAGGTTCTAAAAGAAATTGATCTACCTGAGTCATTAATGGAAGAGACCACTTCAAAAGATGTTAGAAAGAAGCTCAAGGGAGTTCTTAAGTCTGCACTTGATAAAGGTGTCTTTGGACTTCCAACATTTATTTATAAAGATGAGCTATTTTGGGGGAACGATTCTACAAAGTATCTCGAATTATTTATTGCTAATAAAGATCCATTAGATAAGAATAAATATGAAAAGTTTTTAAAAGATCATCCATTTAACTAATAGAGGGAAATATGAAGCATATCTTAATTACGTTACTTACACTTTTTAGCTTAAACTCATTTGCAAAGAAAAACACTATGGTTGTGATGGAAACATCTATGGGAAATATTGAAATTAAACTCTTTGATGAGTCTGCTCCAATTACAGTAAAGAACTTCTTAACTTATGTTGATGAAAAATTTTACAATGGAACTATTTTTCACAGAGTGATTGATAACTTCATGGTTCAAGGCGGAGGCTTTGATATCAATTTAAAGAAAAAAGATACGCACGCAGCTATTAAAAATGAAGCAACAAATAGAATCTCTAACTCTACTGGTACGTTAGCAATGGCGAGAACAAATGTTGTTAACTCTGCTACTGCTCAATTTTTTATTAACGTAAATGACAATAACTTCTTAAATCATAGAGGGACTTCGGACAGTGAGTACGGATATGCTGTTTTTGGTTCTGTTGTTAAGGGGATGAGTGTTGTTAACAAAATGAAAAAAGCTAGTACAACAAGAAAAGGTCACATGAGTGATGTTCCTGTTGAAAATATTATAATCAAAAAAGTTTATAGAAAGAAATAAATAGTATGGCCCTTAACGGGGCCTACTTTAACCATTCATATAAGTCATAGTGTTCTTTAGTCATCCCAATCTTTTCATACACGTTTTGAGCTTTTAAATTTGTTTTGTCTACATAAAGTCTTAAACCAGCTAGTTCATCACTTTCATTCACTAGTTTCTTAAGATAGAGATACATCTCTTTAAAAACTTTCTTTCCTCTCATTTCTGGAATAACAAAAACTGAATGAATCCAAAGTACATTTTGACATCGCCAATCACTCCATTCATTGACAGTTAATAGAGACGCTATACATTTACCTTCTTCATTTAAGGCGACAAAGTATTTACCTTTGGCAGTGTCTTCAAAGACAGACTTTACCCCTCTTTGTACCGTTTCTAAATCTAGCTTAAGACCTTCAGTTTCCATTGCCATCTCGACTTGAAAATTAGCAATTGTTTCTAGGTGCATTTCTTTATTTGCTTGTTCAATAATCATATAAATTTATCCTGACTCTTGCTTGTATCATATGTAGACTCTAGTATAATTGAAGTCCAAGCTATTTGTTAAGGTAGAGAGCAGAGAATTATGAAAGAACTAAATAAAATGTGGGAAGATAACTGGCGAACTGGTGTTATAGAGTCTTCTAAGTGCAGATACTTATTAAAAGAGATCTATCCTAAAATATCTACTAGTGAAGAACTTCTTAAGTATTTCATTCTTGCTCATATTTATAATCTGGCCACTAGCGAATTACTGGATTCTGAAGTGAAAATATTGAAGGCCTTCCAAGAAGGAGAACTTGATGAGTGTCAGCTGTATCTAGTTTTCTACTTCAAAGAATTTTTCTCTGATAAATTCATAGAACTCTTAAACTCTTCAATGGATGAGGGACTTAAATCTAAGTGGGGATTTGCAGAGTCTGCACAAGCTTTCACAAATTTTAGCAAGGCTCACTGGAAATCCCTAAAGGGCAACCTCGTAAACTTTAAAGGTGTGAAGGCAATTCTTTTTGTAAGAAGAGATCGACATTATAAAGGGAGAGTTTGTCTTGTAGATGATCAGGGAAATCTTGTAAAAGACAATAATAGTGTCTGGTCAGTCGAAGCGTTGGCAAAGGGGAGAGTGAATAAAAAATTCTTCCTACCAAATGGAGATACTCCTACTGGTTTCTATTCAATTGACTCAGTTATGCCAAATGCAGATCAGCAAAAACTCTTTGGTAAGCATAGAAGACTAAAGATAGACTTTGTAGCTAAAGAGGAGATTATTACAAGCTTTGATGACATTCTTATTGATCATCAGTGGTGGATGAATGGAGTGATTGCCTCAGAGCTTTCAAGATCACTTTTAAGAATACATGGTACTGGACTAAAGAATAGAAAGTTTTATACAAAATATTATCCCTTTGTAACTACTTCTGGATGTATTTCATTGAGAGAAGATAAGCATCAAGAGGGACAGAGAATACTTTTAGATAAACTCATGGAGTATCTAGAGCTCGCACCAACAATAGAGAACGAAGTCGAAATTCATGGACATCTATGCGTCATCGAAATAGATGATAAGAAAGCTAATGTCTCACTAGAAGATATCCTAGAGCTCGATTAATAATAATCTTGAACAGGATTTAGCGCATTTTTAATTAAGGCCAATTGAGTTCTTAAGTCTTGAATTTGAATTTCCCAGTAATGATGTTCTGAAAATTGAGGGAAATGAAGTTTGAAGGCCGGGTCTTCCCACCTTTTTGAAATCCATGCACTAAAGTGAATAAATCTTAGAGTTCGTAGTGACTCGACAAGTTTTAATTGTTCTCTAGGGAATGGTCTCATTGTCTCATAGGCCTCAAGAAGAATTGCTCTGTCTTGAATTGCATATTGATCGTTTCCAGGAATTGCTAGCCATATATCTTGAACCTCTGGACCCATTACCATGTCGTCTAGGTCAATTAAATGAAATGAAGCATCTCCACGTCTGATAATATTTCCGAGATGGCAGTCTCCATGAATTCTTATAAAGTTTTCTTCTTTAAAGTGAGGTTCACTAATATCGCAAACTTCGTTAACGAGTTCTTTATATGTACTCTCTAAGTGTGAAGGAATAACTTTTGAGCTAAGTAAGTAGTTTAGATTTTGTCTTCCGTATACTTCTGGAGATATATGTAGTCGATGTTCCGCTTTTTTTGAGGCCCCAACTGAGTGCATTCTAGCGAGTGTACGACCAAGAATTTCAAGATCATCAATATTCATCTCATCAGGAGCTCTTCCCCCTTTTTTTGGAAAGAGGCAGTAGTAGAGTCCTGAGTTTTCATCTAGAAATACACTCTCTCCATTTACAATCATAGGTGCAATAACAGGGATTTCATTATCTGCTAATTCTAGTAAGAAGTCGTGTTCATCCTGAATTTGCTCTTTAGACCATCTACCAGGTCTATAGAATTTAGTTATAAGAAAGTGCTCAGAAGGATTCGGAGAGTCTGTATAAATTTCTATTTCATAAACCCTATTTTCCATAGAGTTTAGAACCATTGCTCTACCTGTTGTTTTAAATCCTAAATTATCCACACACGACAGAATCTTCTCAGGACTGAGTTCATAGAAAAATTGAGTCTCTTTATCACCCCAAGTATGTGTGGCCATTTATTCTCTCTTTAGTTGATAGTTCTAGTCGATTTTACCCTGAAATTAAGTACTTGTCCTTTATTAATAAAGAAGTCATCGGAAAAATTGTCCTTTAAAAATAGGTGGTTATGGTAATTTGATATAATTTAGTCAACAAAACTTTTGTCATCAGGCAAGAAGCTAGGCGAATTATGGCAACTATAAAGAAAATTAAAAAGAATGACTCCACAGAATATAATTACAAGAAGTTTAATCAAATAGATGGAAGGCATCCCTTACAAAAAGAAGTTCCTGATTCTACTGTTAATTATCACGTAAGAACTAGAAAAGGTGGAAAGGTATCTTTTTTCAACTTTGATCTCGCTAGAGATATGGGACTTATCCCTAGGAACCATCCTGATGAAATGACTGAGGAGCTTGAACAAAAGTTTTTAGAAACTTTTAGTCTTGTAATCATTAATGAGTTCGACATTATCAATGAAATTGAATATCCAGAAGAGGAAATTAAACCTCATAAGTATATGGCTACTAGGTATCTTCAATTACAACACCCAAATAAACAGGGGAAGACCTCTGGTGATGGTAGAAGTATCTGGAATGGGTCTGTGTCTAATAAAGGACAGAGATGGGATATCTCTAGTTCTGGAACTGGAGCAACATGCTTAAGTCCTGCTACTCATATTTATGGAAAGTACTGGGAGACTGGTGATCCAACGATCTCATATGGATGTGGATATTCTGAAATTGATGAGGGAATGGGAACTCTATTCTTTAGTGAAATATTTCATAAGAACCATATAGAGACGGAAAGAGTTCTTGGTATTATAGAGTTTCAAAAAGGTATTGCTATAAATATTAGGGCCCAGAAAAATCTCTTAAGGCCATCTCATATGTTCAACTACCTTAAGCAAGGTGACTTTGAGAATCTTGAGAAGATAGTTAATTACTATATTGATCGAGAAGAGAGTAATGGTATCTTTACCAATGTCCCCAAAACACGAGCAAAGAAGTTAGATTATTTTTTAATGAAACAGTCTGAAATATTTGCAAGTATGGCCGCAAGACTAGAGGACGAATATATATTTTGCTGGTTAGATTGGGATGGGGATAATATCTTAATGAATGGTGGAATTATTGACTATGGTTCAATCAGACAGTTTGGATTATTTCATAGTGAGTATAGATATGATGATATCGAGAGATACTCTACCAGTATTCTAGAGCAAAAAAATAAAGCTAAATACACAGTTCAAACATTTGCCCAGCTTGTAGACTTCTTAAAGACAGGTGAGCGAAAGTCTATTAAAAAGTTTTCTAAATCATCTGCAGTTAAGCATTTTGATAAAATCTTCAATGAAAAGAAGTTAGAAAACCTTCTCTTTAAAACAGGATTTAAAAGGGATGATGTTCAACATCTTATAGAGAATGAATATAAGAGTGTAGAAAAGTACCTAAAGGCATTTTCTTATTTTGAAAGATCAAAATCTAAGGAAGGTGTCCATGAAGTTGCTGATGGAATCAATTGGTCAGCAATATTTTGTATGAGAGATATTCTTAGAGAATTACCTCAACTTCTTTTAGCAAGGGGAGGTGAACACCTCTCTTATGACGATTTTATAGAGGTTATAAAGTCTTCTTATGCTACAGAGGAAGATCTTGTTATGACTCCTCATAGGCGAAAAATGATCACGAGTTTTCAAAAAAGCTATGAGTCACTTTGTACTAAGCTTGCAGAAAGTAAAAAGATGGCATCAAGTCAAATTCTACTTGAGCTGACTATGCGCTCTAGTATTATTAATAAATACGATAGAGTTACAGGTGATTCTATTTCTACAATTGTTGAAAGAGTGATTCAGAAGAAGCCAAGAATTAAACCAACTCAATTATTCAACTTAGTTCATGAGTTCTGTATCTATCAAAACTTTGATCCAAATAAGTCTATCGAAGAACATAGAGAGAAAAGGGTTAAAACAAAGTTTGTTAAAAATATGCTACAAATCGTAAGAGACTTTAGAGAGGGTCTGTGAAGTTAGTTTTTTACTCCGGTGGAGACAGAGATGACAACTTTGAATTAGATCAAATTACTCTTGATTTAACTGGCAAGGTTAGGCCTAAAATGGCGTTTATACCTTCATGGTCTTATGAGTCAGAATACGATTTTAAAGTTTTTGTAGATCAGTATTCTCGTCATGGTGTTACTCAATTTCTACACTTTCCTATAGATATTCCTTATGATGAGACATTATTAAAAGAGGTTCTTAAGAGTGATATTATTCATCTTGATGGTGGAAATACTTACTACTTCTTAAAACATCTTAGAAAAAGTGGAATGATGAAGCATTTAAAAGAATTCATCCAAAGGGGAGGAGTGTTAACTGGACTAAGTGCTGGTGGTATCTTGATGACTCCGCGAATTCTAACTGCTGGATTTCCTGAATTTGATAGAGACGATAATGATGTTAGAATCTCAAATTTCAAGGCAATGAATTTAGTTCGTTTTGAATTTTTTCCACATTATAAAAACTCTAAGAGATATGATGAGGATCTTATGAGTTATTCTAAAGGGCTTTCTATGCCTCTTTATGCTCTTCCTGATGGTAGTGGAATAATAATAGAGGATCATTCAATTAAATTTCATGGACCTTGTTATTGCTTCTTTCAAGGAAAGAAAATGATTATAAATTCAAGACTACCACTAAAGAAGTATTCTGCATTTGAGAATGAAATTAATCTTTCTTAAAAGGAAGTCTTTGATTTAATTCCGGGATTATTGAATCAATTTGCTTTTCTTCTTCTAGAATAAAATTATAGATTGGTTGTTGAAAGCGACCATCATAGATGACATGAGCGCTATATGTTTTAGTAGGCTCAAATCCTCGAGGAATCTTGTGTTCTCCTTGAGCACCAGCTTCAAAAGTACTCAACTTATTCTTTATTGCTATGTCTATACCTTGGTAATAGCATAATTCAAAATGTAAGTTTCTAAACTCTTGTCGCGCTCCCCAGTATCTTCCGTACAGTTTATTCTCTCCAATAAAGTAGAGTGATGCTGCAACTAATAAGTCGTCCTTAAATGCAGCAACTAGGCGAATAGAATTTTTCATATGCTTAAAGATATATTCAAAGAATTCAAAGTTTAGATAAGCATACGAGTTCTTCTTTGCAATTGTTGAAATATATAATTCATAGAATATAGATGCATACTTAGAGAGATCATCCCCTGATATATCTTTAATATTAAGTTCTGTTTTTCTTTCTTTTCTTATCTGTTTAGCTTTTCTACTTTTTAGGTGAGAGAGGAAGTGATCAAAACTTGTATAGTCTTTATTTCTCCAGTGGTACTGGAAAGATGACCTTAGTTGAAAATCTGAAGATAAATGAGGAATTTCTTCTTTTTCGAGAAATAATAAATGCTTTGAAGAAACATTTAAGTCTTTACTGATTTTTTGAATCTCATTATTAAGTATTTCAATATACTTTGAATCATCTGTTAAAAATGTTCTATTTGTTGCAGGTGTAAATGGATTTTGCGCTATTAGTTTTGGATAATATTCTTCACCATACCTAGAGTAGAGGTCTGCCCATGCCCAGTCGAATATATATTCTCCATAACTATGCTCCTTTATATAGACTACACATGCAGCTTTAAGCTCTATTCCTTCAAAAATAGTAATATAATATGGAATTTGGCTTCTCTGAACTCCAATACAATTAGAGACTTCCAATGCTTTATGGAAGTGATATTTGTTAAAGATATCATCAGGATGTATAAGTTGGTCCCAGTCACTTTCTTTGATATCATTTATTGAAGTAAAACTTTTTACCTGCATGGAGAATCCCTTGAATTCAAAGCTCTCAAATAACTTAAAGCATATCACTGAAACCACTCTCGGTCATTATAATGGTCGTGCAGAAGCTTTTTGGAATGGTACCAAGGACCATGATGTTTCTCAAAATATAGATGCATTGTTGAACTCAATTCAAGGAAGTGAACCATTTAATATTCTAGATTTTGGCTGTGGACCAGGTAGGGACACTTTGGAATTTAAAAATAGAGGACATTCGCCCATTGGATTAGATGGCTGTGAAAACTTTGCTCAAATGGCAAGGGATCACTCTAAGTGTAAAGTTCTTCATCAAAACTTTTTAGATTTAGATCTAGAAGAGAATTATTTTGATGGAATCTTTGCCAATGCAAGCCTCTTTCATATTCCAAAGTTAGAGTTCCAAAGAGTTCTTAAAGACCTAGTAGATTCTCTAAAAGTTGGTGGAGTTTTATTCTCATCTAACCCTAGAGGAAGCGCTGAAGGTTGGAATGGAGAGCGTTGGGCCTATTATATGGAATTAGAAGAGTACAAGGCTCACTTAGAGGCCGTAGGACTTACTTTAGAAGACCATTATTATAGACCTTCTGGACTTCCTATTGAGCAGCAGCCATGGCTTGCGTGTATAGCTAGAAAAACAAAATAGGACTATAAGTCTAAGCGAGACTTTCTAGTGAGGATAAAAGTTAAGACACATACTCCTATAAGTGTGCTGAATACTTTTATCCACCACGCAACATTCACAAATATTAATGTATAACCAAATAATAGAGTGATCATTACTGTTGATAGGAATTTTGCCTTAGGTCTAATGATCTTATTTTCTTCCCAGTCTTTTATCATTGGTCCTATTTTAGGTCTCGATAAAAGCCATGCATGTAACTTTTCACTTCCTTTAGAAAAGCAATAAGCACTAAGAATTAGCAGTGGTGTTGTTGGTAGTAGAGGTAGAAATATACCAATTACTCCAAGTGTAAGAGCAAGAAAACCAAAGAATATAAATAGAGCATTAGATGTTTTTGTTAGCATTTTGCGCAGGCTTCTTTCTTGCTTTCAAACAAAATCTCATAGGAGCAGGGTGTCCCTCTATTGTTTTTGAGTTATCCTCGGGGTCTAGAAAGTCCTCTAAGGATTGACTTGGAGGTGGGCACCAGTTGGTAAGTCTTTGCTCTTCAAATGTTAGAGGTGTCGACGAGATAACTTCAACATCAATAAGCTTGGCTTTCTTACACCAGTTTATGAAGCAACTTAGAGTTGGGACAAAGAATACATTTCTCATCTTTGCGTATCTGTCTTCTGGAAAGAGAGCATAACTTTCTTCTCCTGGAATACCAATCGTCTCAATGATTGCTTGTCCACCAGGCTTAAGTGCCTCTCTAATATTTATTAATTGCTCTAATGGGTGACGATGATGATAGATAATTCCCATAGAAAAAATAACATCGAACATTTCTTTGAATGAATTAAGGTGTTCTACTCCAAACATTTCGAAATATAAATTTGGTACTTTGGCAAAGTGTTGTAAGAAGTTAAACTGTGTTTCACACTGAATAACAGGATCTATTCCCAGTAGTAATTCTGGATTTTGCTCTGCCATTTTAAATAAGAAGTAACCATTGTTACATCCAATATCTAAAACTGTTTTGTCGGCTAAATTATCTACATGCTCTTTTAATCGATTCCACTTAAAGTCGCTTCTCCATTCAGCGTCTATTAGTTCACCATAAAAGTTGAATGGCCCTTTTCTCCAAGGGATAAGTTCTTTTGCAAGAGAAATGATCTCCTCTCTTTGTTCACTAGAGACTTCATCCTTAGAGCCAATTGTTACGGCATCAGTTGATAGGTCGTTTGAATATGTAGAGAGTTTTGGAAGTCTTGATAGTACAGACTTTAATTCTGTATTAGACTTTCTATCAATCCATGTGTCTCTATCTCTTTTTAATTCTTGTAGAAAGTCAAAATCAACTTTGTCTTTGTATGGGACTAGGTAATCCAAGACCATTACTTAACTCCTAAGTAACAAGCGAAGTTATACCATCTGAAAATCATTTCAACTTTTTTAAAGCCTGCCTTCTTCATTAGCTCTACTTGTTTTTCCGGAGTAATAGGAATGAGTACATTTTCTAGAGCTTCTCTTTTTTGAGAAATTTCTAGTTCTGAGTACCCATTTCTTCTCTTGAAGTCGTAATACAGCTCTATAAGTAGATCGTTAATAGTGTGTCCTGAACATTTTATTTTTTCAGTCAAAATAAACATTCCACCTTTATCTAATGACTTGTATATTTTCTTTAATAGATCTGGTCGTGCTGAAGGCTTTATGAATTGCAGAGTGTAATTCATAATAATCATTCCTGATTTTCTAAAGTTTACATCAGCAATGTCATCACAGATTAATTCAGCAGTTTCTACTTTATTCTTTTTTAACTTCTGCTGGGCCTTTTCTAGCATTGGGGCAGAGTTGTCTATTCCGATATAATCAGGCGAACTAATGCCTCTCTTTTTAAAATGTTTATCAAGAATAGATATCGTAGTAGCTGTAGAGCAGCCTAGATCGTAAATTGCACCATTTTCATATTTCCTATCAACTAGGTCTAAAATGATACGATGTATTTCATCATAGAATGGTACTGATCGACTCACCATGTCATCAAAGACCTCTGCGACATCGTGACTAAATTCGAAGCTCTTTATTGAATTCATTTCTTCTGCGAAGAATTTATCTTTTTTCATGCAATTCTACTAACATGCAGATATAAGAATGTCTTTTTAAAAAATATGTTTAGAAAAATTTATTTGTCTAGATGCATTGAAGAAAATCACATATAATTTAAATTACAATAACATGGGTATTGATATGGCCAAGATAGATTTGAAAAATTATGTTGACGCTATGCTTGAAAGTTCAAGTGTTGCGGCTCACGATATTGCAGGGCAAGTACATGTTATGCAGTTTTGTGTAGATGAACTTGAGGAGCATACTTCAGATCAGGGAAAAAAGTTTTTATCTCGACTTGAAAGTAGTCTTGACGAACTTACTGATATTATATCATTTTATAGAGTTTATTTAAAAAAAGCAGCATTAAGTGGAAGTGTACTAACTCCAGGTGATTTTCTTGAGAAGGTTCTAGCGACTTCAAGAATTAATTTTTGGAATGAGTTTAAAAAAATAACATTCATTACAAATGCTACAAATGAAGAGTGGAAGCTGAACGTATCTTGTGCCGAGATACATAGCGTTATCTTTTCAATGATCGCGATTTATATAGAAGAACTCAAGAAAGGGCAAATAGTTGAGTTTCAAGTACAACTGGACTTAAAAAAACTTGACTCTCAATATTGTCAGTTTACACTGAGTAGTAATATAGCAGTTGATGAGAAATTATTTGAAAGTTTAGATGTAGCTTCTTCTCCTGGGGCAAAAGTTCTAAGGAAGAATCTAGGGCATGATATATTATTAAGTTCTGACCTTTATGAAGCAAGTGTAACTTCATCTAATGACAATTTTGAGATTAAAGTGAATATGAAGGTATTAGATGAGTGATGGGATAAATACAAATAAGACAATTTGGGTACTAGAAGATGACAAAGGTTGCCAGTTTGTTTATGAACAAACTCTCGATCATCGTTATTCGACAAAATACTTTGAAAGACTAGATGAGTTTACTATTGCTCTAGAAAGTACTCCTACTGATGAACTTCCACAGATGATTATCGCTGACTTAATGCTTGGAGATGGAAACTTTTTAAACTTCTTAACTAATTCAAAAGACTCTAATATTTTAAATATTCCATTTATCATTGTTTCTTCAATTGATGATATAGATGCTCTTAGATTTTGTTTCAAAGAGGGAGCTCTTGATTATTTAACTAAGCCATTTAAGAAAAATGAACTCTTAGTAAAAATTGAAAATGTTGTTTCTGGGCCAGCAAGACCAAGCTTATCAAGTTCTGGACTTAAGAAAATTAAAATTGATGGTACAGATATTGATAATCTAACTTCTAAGCAGAAGCAGTTACTGTCATTATTTTTAGACTCTAGAGATAGAACTGTTACAAGAGATGATATTCTTCAAAAAGTTTGGGGAAGAACAAATGTTCACCCAAAGACTGTTGATGTACACCTTTATAACCTAAGAAGAAAGCTTCACACTGTAGGCTATATGATTAGATCTGAAGGTGGTGGGCGATGGGCTCTACTATCTGACAGAGTAGACGCTTAATTTACTCAAAGATTACCTCAAGGGCCAGATCTTGGCCCTATTGTTTAGCTTCCGTCTAGTCACTTAAATCACCACATTGATTATTACACGAACTACTGTTACCTTCTTAAATAGAAAACATTGTTTTTATTTTTAAAGAGGAGAGCCCTAATGAGTAAGGTTAAAAAATCCCTTAGTGTTGATGGTAAGAAATATACTTATTTTTCAATTAAAGAAGCAAAGGCACTAGGTCTTAAAAATGTAGATAAACTTCCAAAATCTTTAAAAGTATTACTTGAGAACCTTCTTAGAAATGAGAATGGTACAAGTGTTACTTGGGATGATATTGAAGCGTTAAATAGTTGGGCAGATACTCAAAAGTCTGACCATGAAATTGCTTATCACCCAGCACGTGTGGTGATGCAAGACTTTACAGGTGTTCCAGCAGTAGTTGATTTAGCAGCAATGAGAAATGCTATGAATGTCCTTGGTGGAGATGCTCAAAAAATTAATCCACTTGTCCCTGTTGATCTCGTTATTGATCACTCTGTGCAAGTTGAACATTTTGGATCAAAAGAAGCCTTCGAAAAAAATGTTGAGTTAGAATATGAAAGAAATGCAGAAAGATATAATTTCCTAAAATGGGGACAAAAAGCATTTAACAATTTTAGAGTAGTTCCTCCTGGAACTGGTATTATTCATCAAGTAAATCTTGAGTACTTAGCTGATGTTGTATGGACTAGTGATAAGGATGGAGAAACGTTTGCTTATCCTGATACTTGTGTTGGTACAGATTCTCATACAACTATGATTAATGGCCTATCAGTTCTTGGATGGGGAGTTGGTGGTATTGAAGCTGAGGCTGCAATGCTTGGTCAGCCTGTTACAATGCTTATCCCTGAAGTTGTAGGTTTTAAATTACATGGAAAATTAAATGAAGGCGTCACTGCAACTGACCTTGTTTTAAATGTTGTTGAATCTCTTCGTAACCATGGTGTAGTAGGGAAGTTTGTAGAATTCTTTGGACCTGGTATGGGAGCTCTTTCACTTGCGGATAGAGCTACTCTCGCGAATATGGCCCCTGAGTATGGTGCAACTTGTGGATTCTTCCCAATTGATGACAAAACAATTCAGTACATGAAATTTTCAGGAAGAGATGATGAAATAGTTGCTCTCGTTGAGTCCTACGCAAAAGAGCAAGGACTTTGGGCACACGATGATGAAGTGGATCCTGTGTACACAAGCGTAGTAGAGCTTGATCTCGCTACTGTGACTCCATGTATTTCTGGTCCTAAGAGGCCACAAGATAAAATTATTCTTGATGGAGCTAATACTGAATTTATTAAAGAAATTTTCCCAAAAACATTTGGATATAATCCTAAAGATTTAAATAAAGAATTTGATGTAGAAGGTAAAGAATATAAAATGAAACATGGAAACGTAGTTGTTGCTGCAATTACTTCGTGTACCAATACTTCAAACCCTTCTGTACTTATTGCTGCAGGACTTGTCGCTAAGAAAGCGGTAGAGCTTGGTCTTAAAACTCAACCTTGGGTAAAAACATCATTGGCCCCAGGTTCAAAAGTAGTTACTGATTACTTAGTACAGTCAGGATTACAAGAGCATCTTGATACTCTTGGCTTTAACCTTGTAGGTTATGGATGTACTACATGTATTGGAAATACTGGACCACTGCCTGCTCCAATTTCTAAGTCTATTAATGATAATGATATTCTTGCGACTTCAGTACTATCTGGTAATAGAAACTTTGAAGGAAGAATATCTCCAGATGTTAAAGCTAACTTCTTGGCATCACCTCCGCTCGTTGTAGCTTATGCTATTGCAGGTAACCTAAATGTAAATGTTGCTACAGAAGCGCTAGCAAAAGATAAGAATGGAAATGATATTTTTCTTAAAGATATTTGGCCTTCTAATAAAGAAATTGAAGAAGTTGTCTTGAAACATATTACGTCTGATATGTATAAGTTTAGATACTCTAATGTTTTTGAAGGTGATGATCTTTGGAAAAAAGTTAAGTCTCCAGAAGGTGAGTTATATGATTGGGATGATAAATCAACGTATATTGCAAACCCAACATTTTTTGAAAATATTAAAGATGGAACGATAGATACTTATGAAGTAAAAGACGCTTCTATTCTTGCCCTGATGGGAGACTCAGTTACGACTGATCATATTTCTCCGGCTGGAAACATTACTAAAGAATCACCCGCAGGAAAATGGTTGCTAGAAAGAGGAGTTAAGCAATATGACTTTAACTCTTACGGCTCACGACGTGGAAATCATCATATTATGATGAGAGGAACGTTTGCAAACATTCGTATTAAGAATGAACTCGTTCCTGGTGTTGAAGGTGGCTATACAAAATACCTTCCGACAGGTGAGCAAATGTCTATTTACGATGCAGCAATGAAGTACAAAGATGATGGTACAGAACTCGTAATCATTGCAGGCAAAGAATATGGAACAGGTTCTTCAAGAGACTGGGCAGCGAAAGGTACAAATCTTCAAGGTGTAAAAGCTGTGATTACTGAATCTTTTGAACGAATTCATAGATCAAATTTAATAGGTATGGGTGTTCTTCCTCTACAATTCCCACAAGGGGTAACTAGAAAGACACTTGGTCTAGATGGATCTGAAAAAGTTTCAATAAAAGCTTCCAATGGAAAACTTTCACCTAAACAGAAGTTTGAAATGACTATTGCTAAAAATGATGGAACGACAGAGAGTGTCATTCTTGATTCAAGAGTAGATACTGTAGATGAGTTAAACTACTTTAAAAATGGCGGTATTCTTCAATACGTACTTAGAAACTTAAATTCATAATTAAAATTAAAGGGCCCGAATGGGTCCTTTTATCTTAAATCCTAGTAACTTAACTACTTTTACACTCCTTTTACAATCAATATACATAACTCTTGATATTCTTAACTTGTCCTTACACACGGAGGCTGGGCATCATGAAATTTAAAAATATCGATTGGGTTAATACATTATTCCTTATTCTTACTCCACTAACGGCCATAGGCCTTACGGCATTACATATTTATAGAGATGGTTTTATGCCTTCAATATTTATTGCAGCTTTAATTCTTGCATGTTTTTGTGGAGCATCAATTACAATTGGCTATCATAGACTATTTTCACATAGAACTTTTGAAGCATCTGCTCCAGTTAAGTTGTTCTTACTAATTTTTGGTGCAGCAGCTTTTCAAAACTCATTACTAAAGTGGGGAAGTGATCACCGTGTTCATCATAAGTTCTGTGATACAGAAAAAGATCCTTATAATATTAATAGAGGTTTCTTTTGGGCACACATGGGATGGGTAATGTTTAGAGAGCCTTCTAAGTTTGCTGATCAATTTCCAATGTCTAAAGATTTATTAAGAGATAAGATGGTTGTATGGCAACATAAGTACTATCTACAAATTGCAGTGCTAGCAGGACTTGTTCTTCCTGGTGTTGTTGGATATTTCCTTGGTAGTACTTTAGGTGGATTTGCAGTGATTGGATTTGCTAGAATTGTAGCTGTTCATCATTCAACATTCTTTATCAATTCTCTATGTCACGTACTTGGTTCTAAAACTTATTCAGATGATCATACTGCTAAAGATAGTCCAATCATGGCCCTTTTTACTTTTGGAGAAGGTTACCATAATTTTCACCACACTTTTCAAGCAGACTATAGAAATGGAGTTAAGTGGTACCACTTTGATCCAAGTAAGTGGACGATTTGGTCTTTATCTAAGATTGGAATGGCCTCAAAACTAAAGAGAGTTCCAGATCACACTATAAGAAATGCTAGAATTAAAATGCAGCAAAAGAAATTTGCTGAAACAAATTCTTCTGAACTTATAGGAAGTCAGGGATAACAATTATTTGATTTGGGGTAGAAAGTCCTGAGCTGGCAAGTATACCCACAAAGTCACCAGTCGTAGAGTCAATTTCAACTAAGTGATGATAAGTCGCATCCGCCGCAACAATATTTCCATTCTCTAACTGCGCTACACCTCTAGGATTTGGGAGAGTGGAAGAGTCATTAAATGAATAACCTGCATCTACTAAACCTGAATCATAAAAAGAGATTGTATCCGTACTGCCAGACCAAGCTGTAACAATGTTACCATCATCTAATTCTGTACAGCCGTAGCCATCTGTTGTACTTGCAATTCCTGAAGCAGTTGAATCATCCATAGTTCCATCAGCTTGATAAGTTCTTACTACATCTCCACCTCTGGCGCATACAACGAATCCACCATCTGTCTTTGCAAAAACATTTTCTACATTATTGATTCCACCATTAAGTGGAAATCCATCCGTTACTCTAATTCCATCAGTCGTAAACTTTTCAATACTATTGGATTCAGCAACAAGAATACTTCCATCCTCTAGTTGAGTAACTCCTCTAATACTTCCTGAAAGACTAGCACTTTGAATTATTGTTCGAGTAGATCCATCAATGGCAGATATCCCCATGACTCTATCGGATCCATCAACGGCTACCATGACTTCTAAAGTATCGTGCTTCCATCCAACACCGTAAGGTACCTCTGCATTATTTTGGACATCATAGAGAACTCTTTTAAAGGTCCCATCACTTGAATAGACTATAACAGAGTCATTTGTGATATTTGAGACCACTATGTCTCCCGGTGTAACTACAAAACTAGATGTTGTTGGAATGGGCTCTTGATTACAAGAGAGTAGTAATAATGAAATCAGTAGAGCTAAAAGGTTTTTTTTGAACTTAGGCATAGAGCTTCCTTTGGTCATTCCATCTATATAGTATCAATTTATAGGGGGATAAATGTACTACCGGAAAACTCTTCCTTAAGGAATCTTGAGAAACAAAATGATACAATGAATAAAATTGAGGAGCTTTATTTGTCCCAAAAGTACCTATTTAAAATATTCATCTCATTCTTAATAAGTATTAATGTTAGTGCATTTACATATATTGGTGTGGCCGGAAATTACTCTACAGTGAATTATGAGCCAATGGAGCAGTATAATGTTAAGCCTACGGGAACTGGATTAGGGTACACTCTTGGCTTTAGAAGTGGTTTTCTTGCTCTTGAGTTTTCATATATTGGTGTAAGTGCTAGTGGTGATATTATTCATGATAGCGTCTCTAATAAAATCATTCATGATCAAAAAACATATTCAGTAAACTTGAATCTCTTTCTTAATAAGAGACTCTATTTTAAATTTGGGTATGGTATTTATAAATTAGATCACACTCTTGAAACTGACGTAGCTTCATATACTAGAGATGCAATTGCTAGCACCTATGGTTTCAAAAATGAAAGCCATGGTGGACTAGCATATGGTCTAGGGATTAACTTTTTTAAAGTAAATAAAGGGTTTAATCTCTACACATCAATTGATAGGTATCAATTTGATAGTGAGGGAGTTACAACGACTGTACAACTAGGAATAAAGTATATCTTTAAGCTAGGTATCCAGTCGTTGTTAGGTAGATAACTATTCTAGTAAACTTCTTAGCATCCAAGCAGTTTTCTCATGGTATTCAATTCTTGCACTAAGAAGAGATAGTGTACCTTCATCATTTCCACCTTCTAGTATAGGTAGAATATTTTTAGAAGTATTTACAACTTGCTCATGACCTTTAAGTAATCCATCGATCATTTCATTTGCACTTGGAGAAGAATCATCTTCTTTAATACTAGAAAGCTCTGCAAATTCTTTATATGTACCTGGAGCTTTTACTCCTAAAATTCTAATTCTTTCTGCAATCTCATCAACTGCTAGCGCAAGTTCATTGTACTGTGTTTCAAACATAGTATGTAATGTTGTAAACATTGGACCTGTAACATTCCAGTGGTAGTTATGTGTTTTTAAATAAAGAGTATAGCTATCAGCAAGTAGGTGACTTAAACCTTTTGCAGTTTCAACTCTTTTCCCTTCTTCTATTCCAATATTAATGTTCATAACAAACTCCTTTCAGTTGTTTTATTAACTAATAGTATTATGGTGAGTTTTTATCGAAGGGTCAATTTGGTAAAACCTAATTGATGATAGGCAAAATCTATGAGTCTTGTCGATCTTGATAAAGTCTTGAAAGAAGGTTGTTCTGCTTAATAAGGAGTGCTGAAATTTTATCTTGATGAATTGTGTCGCAAGATTTATCTCTTCTAATTAGTTCGGCCTTAGTTATTGTTTTAGATGTAGCAATAAATTTCTCATAAAGAGAATTAGAGTCTTCATTTACTAACTCTGTCTCTTTCTCAAGTTTCATTAGGGCATATGAGCAGTCATTAAACTTTTTTAAGCCACTTTCTAGAAGGCTAAGTTCAATTTGATGTTTAACTAGTAAGTTTTTCTGATACTTAACTCTCTTAGATAATGAATAACAAAATCTTGTGTTCTTATAAAGTTCGCGTGTTCGCTCTAGCTTATTCATTCCATCTTGAACCACGTTTAAAGCTGAACTTCTAAGCCCATTACTCTGTAGTTCTTTAACCTTTTCAATATGATAACTAATAGAGAGAACTCTACTAGAAAGATCTCTAAAGCTAACGTTTTGAACAGAGTCACAACGATATTCACCATCACTAGCATATGAGAGTGAGAAGCTTGTTATGAATAGAGATAGTAAGACTATTTTCATACTCTAATATTAAGCAATACTTGGGCCATTATTTTTACATGTTTTCAGGAGGTTATGCTGTCTAGGAAGTAGACACTGTTCAAAATAGCGCCACAATATTAGAGATTGTGGCGCATAAATATTCTATTGCTCTAGTAATAAGTATGCTTCAAGAATTTCTTCATCTGTAAGATCTCTTGCTTGGTTAAGCTCTCTTGTATCGTCAACAAGCTGTTGAAGCTCTGCTGATAGTACAAGTTGACCTTCTTCTGCTGAAGATAATGCAAAAGAAATTTCAGACTCTAGGAAGTCTCTGTTGTAGTCATTATCTAAGTCCGAAGAAGTCATTAAGATTAGTGATGAAGCCAGTAGTCCATCGAAGAACCCGTCACCGTAATTAGATCCACCTCTGTGGTTGTGTCTTACTGTTCTACATGTTTCAACTCTTTGACCGTAGCTATTTCTTCTTGTAGTACATCTTGTTTGTTTGTGTGCTAATACTTGTTGTGAAGCAAATAGTAATACCATTGTACTTAAAATCATTTTTTTCATCTGTTTCTCCTTTACAAAACACTTCGAAGTGCATTTTTGATTATTGTTTTATTATGATTTGATTCTTCCATTAATAAGAATTCATCTTTAAATTCGTCTTTATATCTATCCTGTAGTAGTGCCTTCATTCTGATTAGCTCTTCTTCAGCAGCATAGACTTCATCAGAAATAGTACTGTCTAGGTCTCCATCTTGTGGGATACCATATCCATTATTATTTGTTTCTGTTCCAAAAGTGATTATGTTTTTTAATTCAACTATCTTGGAGATAAGTGTCTTTATGTCTGAATTCATTTCTTTATCTGTTGCTAAATCTTGAATTGTTGAGAAAATTTCATTGTTAGTAATGAAGTTTGCTTGAGATTCAATGGCATATAAATCTAAGATATTTGTTCTGTTTTTTACCTTTATAACACTGTTAATAATTTCCCTTCTTTTCATTGTCGAAAGTAGAGAGTAGGCGTGTATATCTTTTATCTTTTTTGTTTTAGGGCTAAAGTGTCTTTCAGCTCTATTAATTTTAGGTCTCTTGATCTCAACTTTAAAATCATTTTCAAATTGTGATGAGAGCCTTAGAAAGCTTGTGTTTAACTTTGGGGCATAACTACTATATAAAAGACCATTACTAATATTTTGATCTCTATCAGTAAAAGAAAAATCTCTCGAAAGTTGGTTCTTTTTAATATATTTGTAAATACCAACAGGTGTTAAGATATTTTTAGAATATGACTCTTTTGAATTCTTCGCAATTTGTATGAGCTTAAATGCTTCATCTGCACAGTTATTGCTAAAGAAGTAATACTTTCCCGAATATTCCCAATAAATACGAATTAAGTGATTTAAGAATCTTTCTTTTTCTTGTTTATCAAACGCTAGAGGAATGCTTTCAAGATCTCTAAGCTCAGCTCTATTATATTGCTTCTTCATGGCATTTAGAGTGGTAATAGTCATATCACTTGGATACTTTCCAAAAATACCTTTTATAGCATTTACAGAAATGTCTTCAACCTGAGCAAGAAATCCAATTACTACAAACTTTCCTCTGGTTCTACATTTCTGAAGTGTCCAGTCTTCATCACAAAGGACTAGCTTATACATACTATGTCCCCAACGACTCATGGCCGCCTTTCCTTTTGAAGCATATAAGTAATGAACTTCTCGAACTCTATTAAAGTTAATTTCAACAAGTTCTACTTGTTGAGTATCTGTAACTGAAACATCGTAAATTGAATTACATTGAACTCCTTTAAAAGGAGTATGTGATAGTTTCTTACTGAACGCATTGTATAGGTTTGGTCTTCGGCACTGATACTCTGGGTCTAGAATGAAGTATTCAAAATTTACTGCCATAAACTCTTTTGGTGAAAAGTATTCATATCTATTTGGCGACCGTTCAGCGTATATATTTAAATTTTTATTTTTTGCATTTAATTTCCAAAAACCAAGAGCAAGAAACTCATCACTTTGATGAAGCTTTTCCTTTTTCTTTAAAGTGCTTTCATATGCGTGGAAGTACTCATGAATTAGAGTCGATAATGCTGTCTTATAAAGATTTTTATGTTTACAAGTAAATTGAATTTCTTCAGTTGGAGTTAAATGATTAAGAAACTGTTCACTGAGTGTTATTACATTATTGTTATACTTTCCATAAATAAACCCTTCTGAGTTACAAGGAGAGTTAAGAGTATTTTCGTTCATTCTCTCAAATGTAATATCGACCTTTATGTTTTGTAGCTTTTTTGGAAGTAGAGATACTGCAGAAGATATAAAATCTTCTGTTCTCTTTGATGCTTCAATTGAGAAGCAAAAAATAAATGTGAGTAAGGCAAGCTGTAGCTTCCTCATTAACATCTCCGTATAGGGTTAATGAGGCTTTATATCATTCTCAGTGGTCAGTAGGGGGGAGATTGAAATTATTACTTATACTGTATAATCTTTTAACTTACTAATATTACATTAATGGTCTTCACTATATATATCTAAAGCTTTCTTGACCTTGGTCGTGTCCTTAAATGTCGCAATATGAAACAAGGCATCTCCTTGATTTACAAGTGGAAGCATTGCTAGTCCTACTAAGATCCCGTCTTCTGTTGCGTAGACATTAGTGGCCTCTCTTCCGAAGGTATTAGAGACTGTCGCTAGTAAGTCTCCATTTTTTATATTGTCGCCTAGTGATTTAAAGAAGTTTACAGCGCCACTATGTGGAGATCTAATCCAGAAAGAGTTATTTGCAATATATACTTTCTTTTTCTTTTTTGCTGCCTTGCTAGGACTCTTCTTTATCATTCCTATTTTTTCCATAACAGAAATACACCCTTTAACTCCAGACTTTATAACATCTTCGTTAAAGCGTAGTGCTTCTCCACCTTCAAATAGGAGAGTAGTAACTTTCTTTTTACGAGCAGCTTCTCTCAATGATCCATCTCTAATTTTTGAATCAATAATTACTGGAACACCAAAGCTTTGAGCAAGTTCTTTTGTTTTTACGTCCTCTAGGCATGCTCTAATCTGAGGTAAGTTGGCCCTATGGATAGCTCCAGTATGTAGGTCTATTCCATGAGTACATTTTTCAACAACTTCTTTTATGAAAAGTCTCGCCATTCGTCCAGCTAGAGATCCTGCGCTGGTCCCTGGAAATGATCTATTTAAGTCTCGTCTGTCTGGAAGGTACCTTGATTTATTATTAAATCCAAAAACATTTACTACTGGAATAAGTATAAGAGTTCCTGTCAGTTGGTTTAACTCTTTTCTTTTTAAAATACGTCTGATTATTTCTACACCATTAAGTTCATCACCATGAACTGCTGCACTTATGAATAGGGTAGGTCCTCCAAGTTTTCCACGGATGACTTCAAGAGGAATTGAGAGGGGAGTGTGGTCGTATAGAGCACCAACTTTAAGAGAGAGGTCTACTCTCTCTCCGCGCTTTATAGATGTATCTCCAATCTTTAAAATATCGGGGTCTTTATTTTTTGACTTATTCACTTTTTACTTCAACTTCTTTAGCTTTATTTATGTCAGTAGTTTTTAACTTTTTAATTTTAGGCTTTCTTCTCTTTCTTGTTTTTAGAGGTATAAGCTCTTTCATTGTCTCTAATCTTCCGAAACAAAATAATTTATCTCCTGCTTCGAGAACTCTCTCTCCTTTAGGATTAGGGATGACCTTTCCATTTCTATGTAGAGTTAGAACATTTATATCTTTTTCTTGAAGTCCTGAGTCAATAATTGATTTTCCAACAAAGCCAGACTCTTTTGGGATAAATAATTCAGAAACTCCAAATCCTTTACTTACTGATAATTGTTGTCGAACATCAATCTCTGGGAAGTCTACTTGTCCAGCAATATAATCAATAAAGGCACCCGCTACATCTATTTTTGTACATCCCTCTATTCCTTCAAGACCTGGTGAAGAGTTGATTTCCATAATTTGTGGACCATCTTTGCCTTCGAGCATATCAACTCCAGCAATACCAAGGCCCATTATCTTTGCGGCTTTAATTGCAACTTCTTTGTATTCTTCCGAGAGCTCAACTTGTTCTGTTTTTCCACCTCTGTGTACATTACTTCTAAACTCTTGACCTTGTGCAACTCTTCTCATTGCTGCTATTACTTGATCTCCAACAACAATAGCTCTGATATCTCGTCCCTTACTTTCAGCTATAAATTTTTGAACTAAAATATTTTGTTTCTGACTTTGAAGTAGCTCAATTATAGAAGTTGCCGATTCCATAGTGTGTGCTAAAAGAACACCAACACCCTGAGTTCCTTCGAGTAGTTTAATAACGACAGGAGCTCCCCCTATTCGATTAATTGCTGGAATAATATCTTTCTTATCTTTTACAAATGTTGTGTATGGCAGACCAATATGATGCTTACTAAGAATTTGAAAACTTCTTAGTTTATCTCTTGAGTTTAAGATACCATCAGCTGTATTTACGGAGTAAACATCCATTGCTTGAAATTGTCTTACAACAGCTGTTCCAAAGTAAGTAATTGATGCTCCGACTCTTGGTAAAATAGCATCGTAATGACTTAATCTCTTCTGCTTGTAGTAGAGGTCAGGATCACCCTCTTCAAGATCCAGTGCGAACTTAAGTGTATTAAGAACTTTTACTTCATGTCCTCTTGCTTTACACGCCTCTACGAGCCTTCTTGTGCTGTAGTTATTCTTTTCTCTTGATAGGATGGCTAGTTTCATTTCTTCGTTCCTTTCTTATTACTATAAAAAGATTTTGCTACATTTATAAGAAAGCGATTCTTAATGGCCTCTCTTCCTAAGAGCATTTTAAATCCCATTTCATCTCTATTTGTTAATGTTAACTCTATTGTCCATGTTTCACCTAATAGGTTTATTGTTGTTTCAATAACAGGTCTTCTTTCAACTTGGCCGTTTGAGCTCTTTATATTTCTATACTCTAGAACTTTTGCCTTACAGGGAATAGATATTTCTTTCTTATTACTTTCCGTATGAACATTAAACTTAACAAAGTCTTTACCTAGTCTTGAGTATATCTTTAAATCAAAAGCGTGTAGGGAAGAGGTCTTTGCTCCTGAGTCTACTTTAACTTTTATTTTATCAGTATTTAGAAGTGGAAGAGAGCAGTACTCTCTCCATCCTATTATTTTGAGCTCTTTTTGTGCCATTTGCATATCCTTTTGATGCTATTATGTTCTTAGGGATCTAATTCTTGAGCGCTAAGTAACTCCCGCAATTGTAGCTGTTAAAATGCAATTAATTCAATTTATTATTATGGTATTTGTAGCCGATTCTGTTTTTGACATTGGGTGTTAGTTAGGGCATGATGGCCCATCAAAAAAGTAAGGAATTTGAATGATTTATCTCGATCATGCAGCATCAACTCCAGTAGTTGAAAGTGCCCTAAATATATATATTAACTCCCTTCGTGAGGACTTTGCTAATCCATCAGCGGCTCATAAGCTTGGAAAGGCTTCTATGAAAAAAGTAGAAAGGGCCAGGCTAGTAACTTTGAAGGCCTTGAAAGCTTCAAAGAAAGATAACTTAATATTTCTCTCTTCTGCGACAGAGGCTAATAACTTAGCAATTAAGGGGCTAGATTTATCAGATACAGATCGAGTTCATTATTCACTAGGAGATCATCCTTCAACAACTGAACCAGTGAAAAGTTTAAATTCTCAGTTAGTTGAAATTCCACTTCTAGACGGTGGAATTATTGATGAAGATTCATTTCTAGGTTCTTTAGATAAAGACTCAAAACTAGTAGTTTTAAGTCATGTAAATAATCAAAGTGGAAACCGATATGATATTTTGTCTTTAGCAAAGAAGGCCAAAGACTTGTTCCCGGGAATTCACTTTCATATCGATGGTGTTCAGGCATTAACTAAGGTTGATATCAATCTCTCTGACTATATTGATAGTTATACTATTTCAGGTCATAAGATAGGAGCCCCTAAGGGAATTGGAGCTTTATTTATAAAAAGTGGAGTAGAGTTACAGATTCAACTTCACGGCGGAGGTCATGAGTTTGGACTAAGATCTTCAACAGTAAATACTCCTCTTATTCTTTCTTTCTGTGAAGCTATTACAGTAGGGCTTCAAGACTTAGATACCAACTTCTCAAAAGTAAAAAAGATTAACTCTCTTATAAGAGAGGAGTTAAAGAACTCTAACTTGGGAATTACATTTCCTTTTTCCTTAGAAGATACATCTCCCTACATACTAAGTTTTCTACTTCCAGAGATCTCAAGTGATATTGTACTTAGACATTTGGAAATGAAAAATATCTTTGTTGCGAGTTCTTCAGCATGCTCTTCTAAAGCTAAGGGATTTAATGCTGGATTCAATGCAATGAAGATCGATCAATCTAAACACAAGTTTGTTTTGAGAATTTCTTTTTCCAAAGAAACTTCTGCAGATGATGTTGCTACATTTGTTAAAGAGATTTCAAATATTATTAAAGATATAAAAAGATTATAATAGGATTAAAATATGTATAAGCACTTAATTGTAAATATCGACGAACTTTGGCTTAAAGGTAAGAATAGAAAGCATTACTTCAAAACATTGAGGGAGCATGTTCACCTAGTTATTAAAGCTCATAATACTGAAGAAAAAGTTCGTATTAAAAATGATCAACAGAGGCTTGTTGCTGAATCAGAGACTGGATTTTCTAAAGACTGTATTAATTCATTAGCGAAAGTTCCAGGTGTATCAACGGTTCAGCCGGCTATTAGTATTGAACGTGAAAAGGGTTTAATTCTTCCTACTATTGTAGAAAAGCTTAAGGGTGAGCTAGGTGAAAAAATAACAACTTTTAAAGTTAGATGTAAGCGTGTTGATAAGACATTTCCATATGGTTCGATGGACCTCCAAAGAGAACTTGGTCACTTTCTACTTAAAGAATTTTCTCAATTAAAAGTAGATGTGAGAAATCCTGAGATCATGATTGATGTTAAAGTTATGCAAGATAATATTTTCATTTCAACTGAAAAGCTAAAGGCCACAGGTGGTCTACCTGTATCGAGTAGTGGACATGTGATCACAATGATCTCTGGTGGATTTGATTCTCCAGTTGCTAGTTATATGATGTCTAAGCGTGGATGCAAACAAGACTTTATTTTCTTTTATGCTTACCCATATGTTGGAGAAGAGGTTAAGGAGAAAATTCTTAGTATCTGTAGCGTGCTAGGTCAGTTTCAAAAAGGTTGTAGACTTTGGGTTGTTCCGTTTGGAGAAATTCAAAATACAATAGCTAAAGATTGTTATGAAGAATATAGAACAATTCTTTTTAGAAAGTATATGGTTGAAACTGCAAATTTACTTGCTCGTCGAGTAAAAGCACAGGCCATTGTAACTGGTGATGCTCTAGGACAAGTTTCGAGTCAGACAATGCAAAATATGTCTGTGATGGATAAGTTCTCAGAGAAAATGATCTTGAGGCCTTTAGTCGGTTTTAATAAGATTGAAATCATCAGACTATCTCAAAAAATTGGCACTCATGATATTTCAGTAATACCTCATGATGATGCTTGTAGCCTTTTTTCTCCTAAGCATCCTGTGATTAAGGCAGATTATGTTTATATGAGAAACTACTCTATGGAGTTTGACTATACAAAGCTAATGGAGAAGGCACTTGATGAGTCTGAGGTTTACCGAATCGATGTATTAGGTGAGTGTGAAGAAGTCATCAATTAGTTGACTTCTCTAGGCCGTTAAAAATTTGACATTCCCATAACAAAAATAAATCTTAACTGTGATATTTTTCTTACTTTATAGCGTCGAGTTTTAGACGTATTATATAAAGACGTAAAATTACAGGAATATACTTTTATCGTATATTCTCAGTTGGAGATAAAATGAAAAGAAAATCAAACTTTCTGTTAATACTAACGCTTATTTTTGGGCTACAGGTTAATGCTAAAGAGCCTGCTAAAGTAGCACAAGCAAGTTTCAAGAAAGAAGAAGTCCGTGATGTTGACTTAATTACTGCAGACGTAGGTCCTGATGAGAAAAGAGAAAAGCTCATTGGAAATATTTTACGTAATGCTCTTGAAACTTATCATTATAGAAAGTTGAAAATTAATGAAGATCTCTCTGAGAAAGCATTTGATGAATTTTTTAAGAAAGTTGATTATGGAAAGCAGTTCTTCCTAAAAGGTGACCTTAAAAAGTTAAATAAGTATAAATCAAGCATGCATGAAGAGATGATGTCTGGTAAGCATTCGCTTGTTAATGAATCTATTAAAATCTTAAGATCTAGAGTTGTTGAAGTTGATAAGATTAGACAAGAGATTTTTAAAAAGCAATTTGACTGGAGTATTGATGAGACTCTAGAACTTGATCCTGAGAAAAGAAGCTTTTCTAAAAATACGAAAGAGTTGAAAAATCATTGGCGAAAAGTTTTCAAACAAGCGACTTTAAATAGATACCTTAGTCTTAAAGAAGAGCAAGATGATTTAAAAAATCCTAAGAAAGACGATAAAAAAGAAAAAGTTAAAAAGAAGTCTAAGAAGAAAGAGGATAAGCCAGAAATTCTAACAGATGCTCAAATTAGAAAAAAAGCACATGAAGGAATTTCTAAAAAGTATAAGAGTTTCTTTAGTAGATTAATGAAAGATGATAGAAATGACTACGAAGAGAAATTCTTTAATTCTATTGCTCTAATTTATGATCCACATACACAATATCTTCCACCTAAACGAAAAGAAGATTTTGACATTGATATCTCTGGAAGTTTAGAGGGAATTGGTGCAGTTCTTTCTGAAGAAGATCCATATATTAAAGTTGTAAAAATTGTTCCTGGTGGAGCTGCTTGGAGACAGAAGGGACTTGAAGTTGATGATTTAATTCTAGCTGTTGGTCAAGAGACTGGCGACTTCGTTGACCTTGTAGGTATGAGAGTTGATGATGCTGTTAGATATATCAGAGGAAAGAAAGGAACTATCGTAAAGCTGAAAGTAAAGAAGGCCGATGGATCAAGAAAGCAAGTTAATATAGAGAGAGATGTTGTTCAAATTGGTGAATCATTTGCTAAATCATCTGTTTTAGAACTTAAAGGGATGGGGCTTAAAGTTGGATATATCCATGTGCCTAAATTCTATAGAGATTTTGAAAACTCTGCAATTAACTGTACTGCAGATGTTAGAGCAGAGCTTGAAAGAATTAAAACAAAAGGTGTTGATGGGGTAATCCTAGACCTTAGAAATAACGGTGGTGGAGCATTAGAAGATGCTAAACAAATGTCTGGACTATTTATTGAGAAGGGTCCAATTGTTCAAATTAAAAATCATGACGGAAATGTAGATGTTCTAAATGATACTGATACAAGTGTTACATATGCAGGCCCTCTAATTGTTATGACAAATAGATTCTCAGCATCTGCATCTGAAATTCTAGCTGCTGCACTTCAAGACTATGAAAGAGCAGTAATCGTTGGTGGAGCACATTCACATGGTAAAGGAACTGTTCAAGCAGTATTAAATCTAAGTCACGGTCCTTTACAGCAACTATTTGGTTCTCAGATGGGTGCTTTAAAAGTAACAATTCAAAAGTTTTATAGAGTTACAGGTGGATCTACACAGTATAAAGGTGTAACTCCAGATATCGTTATTCCTGATCCTTATGAATACACTAAGAGTAGAGAGCAAGACTTAGAGTATTCTCTTCCATGGGATAGAGTTGAACCTCTTAAGTTCTCTCACTGGGAAAAAAATAAGTATGATATGAGCACTCTTAAGAAAAGAAGTGGAAAAAGAGTTAAAGCTTCTAAGAGATTTAATAAGATCAAAGAATCTGTTGAATACCTAACAAAGAGAAGAGAAGAGACAAAAATTTCTTTAAACATAGATAAAGTTATTGCTGAAGATAAAAGAAATAAAGAAATGTCTGAAAAACTTAAGTTAGATGAAGAAAATAAAGATCTACTTGTCTCATATTATGAAGATAGTGTAAGAATGCATGAAGAAATCAAAAAAGGTGATGAGAAAAAGTGGAAGGAAGACTTTAAAACTAGAAATGAAGATTGGACTAAACAACTTCGTCAAGATGCTGGTTTAGAAGAAGCTTTATTCATCATCAACGATATGATTCATATGCAAAAAGGTAAAAAGCTTACGGCGGTTAAATAAATGAGTATTGATAATACAGAACTAGATGAAATTATGAACAAGCTAGAAAATCTAGAAGATGAGCAGCTTGCAGTAGTTAAGTTACAAGAATTTAATAAAGCAACCATTGTTCTAGGTGAGTTGCTTATGAATCTAAATAAAGACCTAAGTCACGGGGAGTGGAAAGCTTCCTGTGATGAAGCAAAGAAAGAAGTAGACCGTATCGTTGCAGAAATTAAAGCTCTTTAGTAAGAGTATAGGAATAGACTAAGTCATGGAAGATGATAATGATTGGGATTTTGAAATAGATAACCCAAAAAAGAAGAAGAAGGTTACAAATAAGCCACTTCTAAATAAATCACGAAGAGAAGAGAAACTAAACCTTGATACTCATTCTGTAAGACAGCGAAAGTCCCGAAGAGAAATGGCAAGAGAAGCCGGTGGCACATCAATAAAGGGTCGAGATATTATCGATCCTGCTGCTCACTGGAGAAGAGTAATTGCTTTTCTAATAGACCTTATTATCCTAATTCTTATTATTGCTGTTGGACAACTTGCATCTCCATTTTTTGCGGAAGTAGGGCAATCAGTTGAAGAGTTCCTAGGGCCACAGATTAGTAGTTATATCTTCTTTGATATTGGGGGAGCTGCAATCTCTTTTATAATGCATTTTATATTAGTGATCATTCCGACGACGTCCACTCAAAGATCTCTTGGTAAGAGAATTATGAAACTGAAAATAATTGGAACCTTGAAGCCAAAAGCTCCTCTTGGTGTAATTATAATAAGAGAATATATCGCTAAACCTCTGTCAATTTTATCTGTTATTGGAATCTTAATGATTCCATTAAATAAAAGAAGAAGAGGCCTACACGACTATATTGCAGGGACTTTTATTATAGACAATTTATAGTCTACTCAAAGTCCAGCATTTGTAAGAAGTCAGACTCAGACTCCACAGCACCTAGAGCGGTCTCTTTAGTGATAAGGTCATTATTATAGAGGTCCATAATATGTTGATCAAAGCTTTGTGAGCCTGTGCCTGATCTTCCTTTTCCTTCTCTAATTATATTGATTATGCGGTTGAGAGGTTCTTCACCTAAGATACACTCCCTGATTCCTGGGCTTGTGAGCATAATTTCTTGAGCAATTGCTATACCTGACTTTGTATTCGCCTTTAGCATTCTTTGAGATACTGTTGCTTTAAGTGAGCCAGCTAATCTCTTCTTTATTTCATCTTGTTCTTCGTGTGGAAACATCGAAATGATACGGCTCAGTGTTGATATGGCATTTGTCGTATGAACTGTTGAGAGTACTAAGTGACCAGTTTCAGCAGCTTTCAATGCTATAGATACTGTCTCTGCATCTCTCATTTCTCCGATAAGTATGATATCGGGATCCTGTCTTAGAGCAGATCTTAGTGCTGTTGAGAAATTTGGTGTATCAGTTCCAATTTCTCTTTGAGAAATTCTAGATTTATTATTTTTATGAATGTATTCAATAGGGTCTTCTAGAGTCACAATATGTGCAGCTCGTGTAGTATTCATGTGGTCAATCATTGCCGTCAAAGTTGTCGACTTTCCAGACCCTGTTGCTCCAGTTACTAGAATTAAGCCTCTTTGTGTTTCAGAAACTTTTTTAATAACTGCAGGTAGATTGAGTTGATCAATGGTAGGTATCTGGAGCTTAATTAACCTGAGCACAATACCAAATGTTCCATTGTACTTGAAAATATTATATCTAAGCCTGCAAAGAGACTCAATTTCCATACCACCATCTAGTTCCGTTAAGTCTTCTAGATCAATTCTGTGTTTCTTATCTTGTGTAATAATATTAATGATATCTTCAATGTCTTCAGAACTAAATGGTTTTGATTGTACAGGGATTAAGTCGTTATTAATTCTCAAGCTAGGAGATTCATTTGTTCTTATATGGACATCACTTGCATTATTTTGTGCAGCGACTTTTATTAGGCTTGTAAAGTTTTGTAGGCTAAATGCCATTTTAAATACTCCTTACTTTAGTTAATGCCATAAAGGGATTAGCAACCTTATACTTAGATAACCATTTCTCAGTTATGCAAGCATACCCTCCAGCTCCCCATCCTTTGGTCCAGCTATTAACGGCAAGGTAACACAGTTTTCCTTCAGATCTTAATTTCTTTGGAAGTTTCATGTGTCCAATTAGTAGTAGGGCATGACCATTGGCGTGCTGATCCATTTTACCATTAACAAGAGAATCTTGGTAGGTAATGATTCCATTCGTAGTATAAAAGTTAGGTGATAGCTTAACCCCAATGATGACAGGGTGATTGCTGTTTAGAGAGTTGTAGAGTTCTATTGAGCTATTAACTTTCTTATATCTATCAACTTTAACTTTTCCATTTCTACATCCATTTATAAGTGGAATCTGAGTCTCGTTTCCTGGTTCTGATTTAGCGTTATAGGGACAGTCAACAGAGTTTGGAATATCAAATCCTTGAGCAGAGATACTTTTGTCATATGCAAAGCTGATCCAACTCCCTTTTTTAGAGCAAGGAGATTTTTGACAGTAAGGTTTTGATGACCAGTAAAGATATTGTTCGGATACACTTATAGAGGACTTTGACTGACGAAGAAGTATTTCGATAGCAGATGCTCCTGCAAATGCACTACATGTCGGTCTTTTTCCTTGATCTTTAACATTTATATTGAAAGCATTTTTTATGACGTAGTAGTCAGAGCCTTTATTTAAAGATTGATTCTCTGGAAGTAGCTTTAGTTCTTTTTGAGATGACTTGGAGTTTACGCTTTGTATTTCAAAGGTGTTCTTCTTGTAAGTAGGAATATTTTTTAAAAATGTTCTTCTTGACTCTTTCCATCTCGCTCTTGTTTTCTCTATCTCATTTTTTTGCTCAGTTAAGGTTTTTTCTATAATCTTTTTATAGCGGCTTAATCCCTCTCTTTTTTGATCATAGATATTAGTAGAAGCATGACTCTCTACTTTTTTTTCTCTAATTAGTTTTCTATTTCTAGCTTTGATTTCTTCTATTTTTCTTTGACCAGGTGAGAGCTCTTTCTTTTGTGATTTTTCTTTGAATATACTAGGGACTTTATCTACCTTCTTGAGGCTACTATTTTGTTTGATAGGGGGATGACCCAATTCATGCCATAGCGTCGCAATGACCTCTTTTTCTTCTGAAGCACTGATTGAAGTACATAGTATAAATATAAGTAATAAATTTTTCATAAAATCTCTCTTTATTGGCTATTAAACAATAATAAGTCTTTATTCTACTCTTGGGCAAATGAAAAAAAATCGGGTATTATAGTTAAGATGAATAAAACATTAATAATAAGATTTTCAAGCTTTGGTGATATCGTACAATGTATGAGTGTCCTAAATAAGGTTAAGAGCAATATCCCTGGTGATATTCATTGGGTTACGCGCAGTGATATGAGTTCACTCTTAGATTTGAATAAGAGTGTTGATAAAGTTTGGAGCTTTGATAAGAAGAAAGGTCTATTCGGACTAATCAAGTTGGCCATGGAGCTTCGAAAAGAAAATTATACTCACGTATACGATGCTCATTCTAATCTTCGCTCTAAGATCTTATCTTTATTTTTATTTCCTCCACATTTCTTAAGAAGAAGTAAGGAGAGAGTAAAGAGAATATTATTATTTACTTTCAGAAAGAATTATTTTGAAAACCCTTATAGAGGAATCATCAGTTACTTGTCTCCACTGGAAAAGTGGGGAATTGAAGATGCTAGAGAATTTACTCCTGAACAATGGGACTTTACTAATGTGTCTCTTCCAGATTCCTTTGATGATAACTCAATTGTTATCGCTCCCTCAGCTGCATGGGAGATGAAGCGATGGCCTATTTCTCATTGGAAGAAGTTAATCGAGCTCAATACCGATAAGACCTTTACTATCCTTGGAGGTCCAGGTGATACATTTTGTGAGGATATTAAAAATATAGCACCTGAGAGAGTGATAAATCTTGCTGGAAAGCTAAGCTTAATAGAAAGCTGTGCAATTGTTAGTAAGTCTAAACTTCTAATATCCGCAGACACTGGGTTAATTCATGTGGCAGATATACTTGGAAGGAAAGGAATTTCCTTAATGGGACCAACTGCATTTGGATTTGCTACAGGTCCTCATATTAAAACTCTAGAGGTCGAGCTTTCTTGTAGACCATGCACTAAAGATGGAAGAGGTAAGTGCTCTCAAAGTACATGGCAAAAATGTATGGTTGATATCACTCCGGAGACTGTCTCTAGAGAGATAACTAATCAATTATCTTGCTAAGAATACTCTTTCTTAATTCCCAAAGTAGATGACTTATAAATGGGCGTCTACTTTCTTTAGTTGATACCATTAGTAATTTTGTAATTTTCAAATTTATCGGATCTGAAAAGAGTAGAATTAACATTTCCTGTATAAAGTTTGTTGATAGTGTAATGTAATTATCCGTACCAACTCCAAGGTCTACACCTTTCTTTTCCCACCACGAAAATGGGTGATCTTTATAATCTGGAAAACACCCCGTCAGCTTTAAATTTGAAGATGGGAGCGCCACAAGTGAGACCTGCTTGTTAATCATTCTATTTAAGACGTCATGTTGATAGTGTTCAACTTCGCGGGCAGTATGAAACTTTGTTTTAGTGAAGGTTGTTATTTCTTCATCATTTAGTGGCGTTCCACGAAGGAGCTTTTCTCTAACTCCTACATCTTGCCATTCCATATCTTGGATTTCATTAAACTCTTGGCTTCTCTCTTTGAGAGCTTCACTTTTTTGATTTTTTTCAAGAACCCTCTGCATCAGAGAGTGATAATAAAAGTTTGGATTTATTCCAAGAGAGAGGCCGTGCTCAAGAGTATCTAAATGCCAGATGTTCATAGCATTATCTACAGATTGAACACCTTTCTTTAGCGTCTTCCATGTCTCACCGTGGTGAGAGCGAATTTGAAATCCATTATATTGAAGCTTACGTAACCCCGATTTCATCTCTTTAAAGTGTACTTTTCTATATAGCTCTTTCTCATCACCAACAGTATCGATTTCTGATACATAATCTCTTAAGAATGTATGTTTATCTAATATCGTAAGTAACGAATTTACCTGGGCCATGAAATGATCTTGCTTTGTTTTGTAATTTTCAGAATCAAAGAAGTTATTTTCTTTTCTAAAACTAGGTGAGAGATAGAATTTAAAAAATGAATTCTCTTTTTGGAAACGTTTAAATCCATCATACAAACCAAGTACAACATCTTCTTCGGTAATATCTTCTATTCCAGGTATCTTTTCAGACTCTATGGATGTTGATCGAGAGAGTGTGAACTTAAGTCTGATTTGTCCTACATTATATTTAGTATAGAGCTCATGGGCCATATGGTAAGCAGCTTCCTCATGTGACTTTCTATCTACTAGTACAAGCTTTGCAAGGTAGAGAATTTCAAGATATTTACCAAATTGTTCACCATCTTTAAGTCTGATTAAATTATCTACGTCATCTATAGAGTTAATAGGAATTGAACTCTCTCCATAGACGTCTTTGATTTTCTTTTCATAAAGTTCTTTATTTTCACCTTCCAGTAACTTTTTTAATCTAGGGTAAATAAACTCTGCGTTTAATGATCCTGTGAGGTGTATATGTTCTTCATTATATGGAATAGGGAATGATTTAAAGAATCCAAATAGAGCCTCTCCAACAGGGTGGGTAAGAAGTGTATTAATATCCACTTCATCTATTTGGAAACCAGTAAGAAGATGATTAAACTCTAGCAGAGATTTTTCTACTAGAGCATTCTCTTTCATTTTTACTGATTGCAAGAGAAGCTCTAATGTATCACTGAGAGATATACCATTTGTTTCACTAATGATTTTTACCAGTTCAACTTCTAACTGGGCAACTAACTGTTCTCTTTTCTTATGCATAAGACACCTATTTTTTTAATAATGTGTAGGCCTTATTCACTAGAGCAAGATTACTATTTAATATAGAGACTTGTTCTTGATTCAAGTTGAGAGAATTATATTTATCAGGGTGAATTTTAGAAGTTAACTCTTTGTATTGCTTTTTTATAACTTCATCACTGTATTCACCACTAATTAAACCTAGTACCTCTTCAGCCCACTTGTTACTGCTTTCCTTATTTATCGGCACAATAGGGCTCAAGCTTTTGAAAAGATTAACTTTTTCTGAATATTGTTCAAAAATTTCCGTTGGACTTACATGATAGAAAGGTTTGTCTTTAAATTTGATGATATTTATAGTTGTAGGATCTAATAATGATTCTAATTCTTGATGTATTAGTTGATCATTCATCTTGGTTACTTGAGTAATATTTAGATCTTTAAAAGATACTAAGGCCTTCTTTTCATGTTGGGACTCAGAGTTATTTATAAGATTTGTCCAAAGAATTGTATTTTCGTAAATGACTTTCCAATCATTTAATAAGTTTTGTTTCTTTTCTTGTAGTGAAAGTGAGAAAAAGAATTTTGAAATTCTTCCTAAGCCTTTTGTGTTTGAGTGTTCTTTAAGAAGTTTAACTGATGTGGGGGCATAGGAAAGCTTTATATCTCCCCATTCTAGAGATTGTAACAGCTCAAGAAGCTCGCTCTCATTGGGGTCTTTAAGAAGCTTAACTTTCTCCTTAAGACTTTGATCTTTACTAATATTTACTGCCGTTTCAGGAGATAAGTTCAACTGACTTTTCTTTCGATTGATCATGGTATCAATATCGAAGTCATCCTGTTTCTTCTTTCCAGTCAGTAGCTCATAAATACTTCCAACTACACCATCACCAAGTACTTTGATGATAATTAGTACAAAAATAATTAAAACAATATACTGAGACAAATCTTCAAGCTTTAAATTCATAGCAAAACAGGGGATAATAGTAATAACAATATATATAATAAGTTGAGAGTGGAAGGTTGTCATTATGAGTAATTGGAAAATTAAAGAAATTGAATTGCCTTTACGCTTTTCTTGGACGATTTCTAGAAACTCTTGCGATATTAAGAAAAATTTAATAGTCGAGTATAATAGTCATAGTGTTCTTGGACTTGGTGAAGTTGCATTTAACTCCAGATATGGAGAAACAATGGAATCAATAAAAAAAGAATTTGATAAGTTTGTATCTATTTGCCCTAATTCTATTACTACTTTAGCGGATCTAGAGCCAGTCTTCCAGAAAGTTAACATCTCGAGCTCTCTTCGTTTTGGAATAGAGTCGGCCTTTATTCATAATATGGCCCATGTTGCAGAAATGTCTGTTGCCCAGATTATCGGCTCAAATTCACTATCTAAAGTTAAAACTTCTTTTTCTATACCTATTATGGATCCAGCTAAAGTTGAAAGTTTTATCAAAGAGAATAATCTAACAAGGTTCAGTGCTTTAAAGTTAAAAGTAGGTGGTGAGCAAGATTTAGATTTTATAAATGAAGTTCATAAAAACTATGAAGGGCCGCTTAGAATTGATGCAAATGAAGGATGGAGTAACCCTGACGAAGTAATGAAGTTACTAGAAGGGCCATTGAAAAAAATAAATATCGACTTCTTAGAACAACCATTTCCAAGTAGTTCTCATGAAGAATATTTAAAGTTGAAGCCTATTAGTCCTGTTGAGATCTTTGCTGATGAGTCTATAACTAATGGAGAAGTAAATAGAGACCTTGCCAATCAGTTTCATGGTGTAAATATAAAACTTATGAAATCTGGAAGTTACTTCAAAGCTCTCAATCAGCTTCGAACGGCAAGAGAGCTTGGAATGAAGACGATGGTAGGTTGCATGGTTGAAACTTCATTAGGAATAAACTCTGCTATAAATATTGCATATGGAGCAGACTATTTAGATCTTGATGGCTTTTTACTTTTAGAAAAAGACCCTTATAATTATTTGTATGAAGACGGTGGAGTGGTTTTCTTATCTCATCTTCATTAGAAGAAAAACTTTAAATCTAATTCATATTGAGAATGTTTCGGAGTGTTTCGACCAGCAATTTTGGTTTGTGCTCTAATTGAAATATTCAATGGCATTACAAACTTTTTTAACTGATAAAGTGATACTGTACTGAAGTTTGCAGCAAGTCTTATATAATGTGATTCACTACTTGAGTTATGAGCTAAGATATCGTTTGCTTTTGTATTTTTAGATTCATACTTAGAGGCACTCTGCATTTCAAGGCCATATGTTGAGGCCAGTGATGCCCAGTTTGTAAAATGGTAGGTGGGTCCAAAAGAGAGATTTACTTTATTTCCAAGTTTTTCTTTGAAGGTGTCACTATGCTTAGATAGAGGGAATTCATAACTCTCAGGAACTCGCAGTCTTTTTTCTGAGGATGCTTGGTAAGTTAGCCTTAGGTTGAGATCTAAGTCTAGCTTTCGTTTGTAAATACTTTTTCCTGTGAAGACCTCTGCAAATAGGTCGGTTTGTCCATCTCCAAATGAAATATCCTGTAGTGTATCAGGATCATCTTCTCTTCCTGTAGGGAGAACAATACCTCCAGCAATGGCCACTCCGTAGTCAGGACCTTCGATTAATTTATAAATTGCGCCGACTTCAATATCTCCCAGGCCCTGAGCTTCCCAATTACCTATGGGCTTATATTGATAATAATTAACAATTATAGATTGTAATAACTCTTTTTTAGCATCTGGAAGTTGAGCTGTGATATCTCTTATTATTCTTTGTTCTGCAGTGAGATTTTCATTTTGATCTATCTTATTCAATGTATCGATATGATTATTGTTCTTTGTACGTTCAATATTAAGCTTCACATTTGCATTATAAATTGGAACAGAGAAATAAGCTGTTATCTTATTTGTTATTCCCCAACCAAGACCAAATCCATTAACAGATACATTACCTTGAGCATCAGCAGTGTATTCTCCAAAGGTAAAACTGTCGTAGGCGGCCGGATTAATATTCTTGAGTTGTTTGAAATATTCTTTAGTCGCATCATTAATAGACTCTAAGTTTTTAGCATCGAGACTCTCTTTAAGTGCATACTTGCTTTCCGTACTACTAGATCCATAGTCAGAGCTGATGCCATCAGTTAGTACATGCCTGTAACCACCAATTCTCACTCCCTTTGGGAGAGTGTCATAGCTTGCGGCCTTAATATCCAAAGTTGATATACAGGCCATAACCATTAAAATGATATGAAGTACGTAGTTGTGCATGGAGTCATTATAGTTAAATTAATTTTAATTAATAGTGTGTGTGAAAAATCTATCTATGCGGATAATTACCTGAAATTATTCATATTTTTTCTGTTGAAAAATATACATAAATGTTGTTTTTATTTATGGAAACTGTATGATTTGTTGCGTCTATTATATTAAATGGAGATTCATGAGAAACTTAACCCTTATCTTATTGCTAGGTCTAATTTGTACAAGCTGCTCGAAAGAGAAGATTACACCTGCATTTGGTATTGAAACTCTTGAGTCTCAGCTAAAAGATAATGCTGTCGAGCTCACATATGGTGTTGATGATATAAATGTTGATGCCTTTGGTGGTGAAGTTAGGGGAATTGGTGGAGATGTTGGAGATATACTTCAGCGCTTAATTGCTAGTTTTGCTGATATTGAACTCCAACAAGGTGATGGACAGTTTATAGAACTTGAAACGATGACTTATGAATTTCCTGAGTTGGATGATATTAACTTTAATATTTTAAAAGAAGTAGAGTTTGTTGGTGCTGAGGTTGAGCTTGTTGATACAACCTCTCTACTAGTTGATAAGATTGAGGCCAATGGTGAAGCCATTGAAGATACAGAGGCCACAGTAGATTTGAGTTTTGTACAATCATTAGATGTGTACTTAATTGTAGATAAATTACCTACGGGGATAACTTCAAGTAGACCCGTATATCTAGACACAGAGGAGCCAAATCCTGTTTACGATGGTAAGAGCTCTACAATTCTTTTTAGCTATAAAAGAGAATCTAAAATTGAAGATAACTGCGAGTTTAAATGCTTTAAAATGAAAATAGATAATGGAAGAATAAAAGAGATATTAGAAAATAATAGAACATTTTCAATAGATATTAGATTAAAAGTAGATGCAGTTCCAAAAGCAAATCTTAGACTAAAAACTAAATTTGATTTTCTTATAAAAATCAATCCTGGCTTTTAGTCCAAAAACTTTCCGCGTATTAAAAATTCAATTCCTTTTGTAAAATATCAGTACTCATTACTGCGTCAAGGATTTGATATTTTGAAAAAGCCGACTATTTTACTTCTGTCTATACTTGTATCTAGCTGTTCCCACATTGGACCACTAATAGGGGAAAAGACTCAACACCCTAAGGCTAATATTGCATCACTGACTTCAAACAAAACTTATGAAAGTGTTCGTATTGAAGATACTCAAGTTAAAGTTGTTAAAGAAGTTAAACAAAAACTACCAAAGAAGATTGTAGAAACAAAAAAGAGCACAAATCAGGATAAATCATTTTTAGAAAAAATATTTCCTGCCGTTGCAAAGTCTACAAATAAAAATGCCCTCAATTTAAGATATAAAGAAAAACATTATAAGTTCTGGAAGAAGTACTTTTCAAAAAGAGAGAAGGCAAGATTCGAAAGACATATGGGGAATGGGGTAAAGTTTGAAGAGATCGTAAAAAGTGTTTTGAAAGAACATAAACTTCCAACTGACTTATTCTATGTTGGACTAATTGAATCTGGATATAATACTCATATTAGATCTCATGCCTCAGCTGTAGGTCCGTGGCAATTTATTAAAGGAACAGGTAAGAGATACGGACTTAAGATCGACAGATACTTAGATGAAAGAAGAAATATCTATAAAGCTTCACATGCTGCAGCTGGATACTTTAAAGATTTATATAATATTTTTGGTAGTTGGGAACTAGCTCTATGTGCATACAATGCTGGAGAGTACAGGATTATAAATGCAATCCGTAGAGGTAATACTAGAGACTATAGAGAGCTAGTAAGAAAAAAATTGATCCCAAGAGAAACAATAAACTATGTTCCTAAAGTCGCTGCTGCAAAGTACTTATTTGAAAATAGAAAAAAATACGGGCTTAAAGCAAAAAAATATGATTCAGAAGTATATCTAAATGTAGAAGAAGTCGTTGCGAAAAAGTCTTTCTCAATATCTAAAATATCTAAGGCCTTAAATATAAGTCTTAAGAAAATGAGAGTTCTAAATCCTGAAATTAAAAAAGATTGGGTTGCAGTAACGAGAAGAAGACCTTTTAAACTTCTAGTTCCAAAAGGGTATACAAGTAAGTTTGCAAGATTAAATTATTCAAAAAGATCTAAGGTTGCAAAGCGTAGTGTAACTCAAACAATTAGTCGAAAGGTTAGTTCTGTTTACAAAGTTAAGCGTGGGGACAATCTTATTGAGATTTCTAAAAAGTTTGGTCTTCCAGTTAGAAAAATTAAAAAGGCGAATAGACTTAGATCTAGTAAGATTATGATTGGACAAAGGCTTAAGATTCCAATGACTATAAGTCGCTATAGAGTAAGAAGAGGGGATAACCTTACGGTTATTGCGAGGAAGTTTAAGACATCAATTAATAAAATTGTTGCGGCCAACAACCTTAGAGGTCATAGAATTTACAAAGGTCAAAAGTTAATCATACCTAGTGAGAGCTAGGCATTCTAAATATTCTAAGTTAGAATATTAAAATGAAAATAGGTTTTGATGCAAAGAGAGCACTCCACAATTTAAGAGGCTTAGGCAATTATAGTAGAACTCTCATAAAGAGTTTAGATGAATACTATGATGAAAATGAATATTATCTATTTTCTCCAGAATCAAAGAATAGTGAATTAATCGAATGGTCAAAAAGTTTAGGTTCAAACTTTTCGACCATCTCTCCTGAAGGTTTTTTAGAAAGAACATTTCCTAGTATTTGGCGAAGTCTTTTATTAAAAAATGAAATAAATAAATGTCATCTAGATATCTATCATGGTCTAAGTCATGAGCTTCCTATAGGTATTGATAATACTAATACTTTAAAAGTTGTAACAATACATGACTTACTTTATTTGAAGTTTCCTCAATTTTTTTCTTATATTGATAGACAAACATATCATCGAAAATTTTCTTATAGTTGTAAAAATAGTGATATTGTCATTGCAATTTGCGAGCAGACTAAATCTGATATCGTAAAGTACCTTAAGGTTCCTGAAGAGAAGATTCACGTAGTCTATCAAAGCTGTTCACCTGATTTTTATTATGATAAATCGGCAGAAGAGCTCACTAGAGTTAAGAAGAAGTACGGTCTTGAAAACTCTTTCATTTTTCATATTGCGACAATGGAAGAAAATAAAAATACGTTGGGTATCGTAAAGGCCTTTGAAAAAGTTCATAAAGATATTGAAGAAGACCTCATTCTCATTGGTAGGGGAAAGAAATATAAACAAGATGTTATAAACTATATAAGTGAAGCCAATTTGAACAATAGAGTTCGGATTTTGGATGAAGCTGAAAATGTAGATATTCCGGCTATCTATCAACTTGCTAAATTATTTGTTTTCCCATCGTTCTATGAAGGGTTTGGGATACCTATTATAGAAGCGCTATTTTCTAAGACTCCAGTTATTACAAGCAAGGGAGGCTGTTTCCCTGAGTCTGGAGGTCCTAGCTCTAGATACGTAGACCCTTATTCAATTGAAGATATTAGTAATGCTATGGTTGATATTTTAAAGGATACGAGTCTTCAAAAAGAAATGGCCCAAAAGGGCCATGAGTTTGTTCAAAAATTTCATTGGAGAAATACTTCTAATGAATTGATGAATTTATATCTTACTCATCTGTAATCAATGAAACATTTGTAAGTTCGTATTTCTTTAATTTACTAATTAAATTTACGACTCTGTCATACTTCACGTCTTTATCAATTCTTAGATCTATTGGTATTGTTTTTGTTGTAATACCTTTAAGAGAGTCTTCAATAGCTTCAAACTGAATTTTCTTACCATTATAAGCAATCTCTGTTTTTGATAGTTCTATATAAATAGTCTTTTGCTCTTTTTGAACACTTTCACCTTTTTCAGTCTTTGGTAGATTAAGTAAAAGTGCCATTTCATCTTTTTTAAATACAGTTGATACCATAAAGAAAATAAGAAGAAGAAAGACTACGTCAATCATCGGTGTAATATCAGGAGCAGCTGCTTCTCTAGTTCTTTTCTTCATTACTGATCCTTATAGTACGTCTGACAATAATTCTTTCTCTAGTCTTGTTTCAAACTGATCAAGCATTCCTAATAAATAGTTATGTCCAATATAGTGAGGGATCGCAACAATCATTCCACCTACAGTTGTGATTAAGGCCATTGAGATACCTTGAGCAAAAGAAGCTGGGTTATTTAGTCCTGTTTGTGACATAACTCTAAAAGCAACTAGAACACCTATTACTGTACCGAGAAGTCCAAGTAGAGGTGAGATAGAAGCAATGATCTTAACAGTGTTAAGTCCTTTCTCTAGACCAGCTATGTGAGTTGCTAGTTCTTGTTTTGCAATCTCAATTATTGAGTTTGTATCACCATCTTTAGTTACTGTTTTAACTTTTTCACTTAGGTTTGATGCAACTTGGTTTGACCTCTTAGTTTCTTTAGAAAGTATAAAGAACTTTGAAAGCATAATAGCAAATCCAATAATGTTTAAGGCCAGTAGAATGTACATAATGACTCCACCTTGCTCTATATAATCAATAACTCTCATTAATTCTCCTTAAATTTTAATACACTACTTATATTGTCTTAAAGTTAGTATTTTTTTGCAAATAGATAAGAGATAGGGGTGTGTCATTTGTCAGAAAAGTAAAAAGGTCGGGCGAAATTCACTAAAACTTTACAATATTGTGACTGTTCCTAAACAGATTTTTATTTTTTATAGGTAATATAATTCTTAGATAAGTAAAAAACTTATTTAACATCGGAGGTTTTAGATGCAAGTTAGTTATCATCACGTAGACAAATCAAGTTCTTTAAATGATTTTGTTGAAGAGAAGATGCAACGTTTTTCTCAAAACAAAGAGAAATTCTCAAACATTAATTGGGATATTTCTAAAGAAGGTGGGCTATACAAAGCAGCCGTTCGATTTAAGGCAAGTGGAAAGATTTTTAAAATGGAAGGTAGAGCAGGGAATGCATATGCATCCGTTTTAAAAGTACTTAGAAAAATGAAAAGTGCACTGCCTAGAAAAATTAAATCTGAGCAGAGGCTTCATAGAAAGCATGTAAGTCTACATTAGACTTAAGTATACAATAAGAGTGCTCATTACTCTGCTTCCCCTTTCAAACCTATGGTTTGAGGGGGGATGACTTTGTCTAAAGTTTTGACACCCGCTATATTTCTTACAAATAGTTAACTTACCGTCCTAAAAATTGATATATTTGCTCAAAAAAGAGGAGCAAATTATGAGAGTCATACTTTTATTAGTATTTCTATGCATTTGTATGAATTCATTTGCTGAAATTTATAAAGTTTCAGACGATGAAAATGGATGTGATTTATATCTATCACAATCTAGTCTTTATATTGATGACTTTGACCAAAACAGTCTTGAAAAGGTGAGTTCTATGCCAGCTCTTGTCTTTCAAAAAAGTGAAAATCAATTCAATTTAAAAGGACTTTGGTCATTTGTTAATATTCTTAATGACGTAAATGTTGAAGGTGAGTCTCTTGAGGAATTGATGGGGCATAATTTTAAATCTGTATGCCTAACTAGTGATAAACAAATTATTTATCTAGAAAAGGGAAGAAGGTTATTTAATAATTTAAATAATCTCGATGCACAATAGTAAAGTTGTCTGGTGTTTGAAAATAAGCGGAAGTTTTTACCTCAAAACACCAAATAGCCTCTAACACTGTCTAAGAACTCATATTTATCCGATTTGTTTATAGAGTGGTAAAACTCTATATGGATAGATATGAGAATTAATACAAATCCAAATTCACTTCTAGCTCTTCGAAACTTAGATAAGAACTCTGAGGAAGAGAAATCTGCTTTGAACAAACTTTCGAGTGGAGATAGAATTCTATCTGCTTCTTATGATCCTTCAGGCTTGGCCATCTCTGAAAAAATGAGAGCAAAGCTTGTGTCGCAAGGACAGGCCAAAAGAAATATGAATGACGGTATCTCAATGCTTCAGGTTGCTGAAGGATCTCTCAGTGAGTTGTCTGGACTTGGTGTTCGTTTGAGAGAACTTGCAATTCAGGCCTCTACTGACACTGTTGATGACTTTGCAAGACAGATAGCGAATAAAGAATTTAGAGAGCTTAAAGATGAAGTTAAGAGGCTTACACAGTCTAGTAAATTTAATGGCAATAGTATTTTAAATGGTACTTCCAGTTACGACCTTCAAATTGGTGTGAATAATAATATTTCAGAGGATAGAGTTAGCTATAATCTCTCTAAGATCTTAGATGCAAAAGGAAATTTTGGGCTAGACTCAATTGACCTTAGCTCGAAAGTAACTGCTAGAAATTCTCTTGAAAAAATTGATAAAATGATGGGACAAGTGGGGTTATCTAGAGCGAAGCTTGGCGCCTCTCAGAATCGACTTGAGTCAATGAATAACAATATAAATATTAGTATGGAAAACCTAACTGAAGCAAAATCATTAATTAGAGATGCAGATGTTGCAGAAGAGACCTCAAATAATATGAGAGCAAAAATAAAGAAAGATGCAACCGTAATGATGCTTCAGACTGTTAATAGCAATCCAAATAAGGTGTTAAAACTTCTATCCTAACTCGCCTGCGGGATAGTTATCTTAAAGCTAATTCCACCTTTATCATTAGTAAATGTAACTATTGTACCTTTGTGCTTTTGTACAATATGTTTCACAATACTAAGTCCTAGACCAGTCCCTCCAAGATTTCTTGACCTACTTGAATCCGCTCTATAGAACCTTTCAAAAATTCTTTTCTGATGTGAAATATCAATTCCTGGTCCATCATCCTCTACGTATAAATTGAATGCACCGTCAATTGGTTCCCAGCGTATAATAATATTACCGTTTGGGTTTCCATACTTATAGGAATTATCAATCAAGTTTGTTAGAACTTGTTCAATCAATGCTGCATCTATATTTACTTTTTCAATATTAAAAAAGCATTCAATTTTTTTATCATTACCTAGATGAACTTGTTTCAAATTCAGTAGAACTGTTTGTGTTATATCTTCAGTAGATGTTTCTGTAAGATATAATTTATGCTTGGATTCGATTACTGAGAGATTAAGTATTTCCTGAAATAATAGTGTAAGTCTATTGGAGTTATGTTCAATTTTAGAAATAGCTTCTTTAACAATTTTATTTTCTGTTACTTCTTTAATTCCTTGGAGAATTTGAACATATCCCTTCATCGCTGTTAGAGGAGTTCTAACTTCATGAGACACATTTGTAACAAAGTCTTCTCTCATTTGTTCAGCAAGTTTCTTATGTGATATATTTCTAAAAGTACAAATTGCACCTAAAGTTTGTCCATCATCAGATATTAAAGGGCTTGTTGTAATATCAAACCAGCCCTTTTCTGATCTTCCAACCATTTCTAATTCTATATTTCTAACTTTTGAACTCGCTTTATCTTTCAATGCTTCTCTAAGTAAGTCATGAACTTCTAATTTCCTAGAAACTTCTATAAGCTTAAGGCCCTTTTTATCTTTGATTGCTTTTGAGAGTTCTTCTGAGATGAAATTCTTATGGTAACGCTTGTTTATAAATAATACATTTTCATTATTATCAATCGCTAATATTGCGTCAGAATTACTTTCCATAAGGATAGAAAATTTCTTGTTTTCTAGTTGAAGTTCTTCTATATAATTTGCGAGTTCTCTCTCTGCTCTATCTAGAGTTCTTTCAACTAAGTGCCATTCATCATCAATTGCAATTGCTGACTCTAGACCATTAGGGCTAATTTTTAAATTCTTTAGGTTTGATATTTTCGTGACTAGAGACCGTAGTGGAAATGATACCTGTAGAGAGGTCCAAAGACTTAATAACGATGTGATGATAATTAATGGGAAAAAGAAGATTAGGATAGACTTATCAAGTCTCTCCATTGCTAAAGTGACTTGTTTTAATGGTACTGCTTGTCTGATTATATATTCTGTTTTATTAGAGGTAAGACTTGTTGCCCCGTAGATCATATCAGACTCTGAGCTACTACTGTATCTTTTGGATGTACCAAAATCTTTCTTTATCGCATCCTGTACTTCAGGTCTATAAAGGTGGTTGTCTAATTTCTTTATATCTAGATAGTTGTCACATAACACCTTTCCTTGCATATCAATTAGAGTGTAGCGAGTAGACCAATTCAGTTTTAAAGACTCACACCATGAAACAGGATTAATACTATGAGTAGTAATAGAGTGTTTTATAATCTCTAGAGACTCAACAACTTGGTTAAGAGATTGGTTTGTAATATATACTTTTAGATAATAGCGTGCTGAAAAACCAGTTGCTAGAATTACAATCGTTGTAAGAATAATTTGAGAAAGTGCAATCTTTTTAAAAAATCGCCAAGGTATCTTATTTATAAATTGATTAGTGCTAACTTCAGACATAGTTTTTAACTCTATAGCCTATACCTCGAATCGTTTCTATTAATTCCGAGTGCTCCCCAAGCTTTTTTCTTAGCCCAAATACATGAGTATCTATAGTTCTATCTGTAACATGAACTGGACCGTCCTGGATGAACTCAACTAACTGATTTCTAGTCAAAACTTTTCCTGGCTGATTTAGGAAGGCCACCATCAGTTTATATTCACTTAAAGTGAGATCTAAGTCATTGTCATCGATTGATACCTTGCACTGGCTCATATCAAGAGATATTGGACCCAAGTTAATGACTTCTTCTACTGATTGAGATGAGTTCTCTAGTTGTACAGATCTTCTAAGAAGTGATCTTACTCTTGCACTTAAAACGTTTATATCAAAAGGTTTATTGATGTAATCATCAGCACCTGAGTCAAGGCCCTCAATAATACTTTCTGGTTTTGTTAGTGCAGTTACCATAAGAATTGGTTTATCTTTTGTTTTCTTAAAAAGTCTTAGGAATTTACAGATTTCTAGACCATTTGTTCCTGGGAGCATGCGGTCTAAGATAAATAGGTCAAAGGGAGTATTATTGTCTCTCTCTGATGGGGGAGATTGAATTAGCTCTAGTGCAGCATCTCCATCTTCAACAATAGTCACAGAGTAATCCATTGACTCTAGTTGAAGTTTTAAAAGATCGGAAATATCTCGTTCATCTTCAACAACTAAAATATGGTTTTTAGACATTACTATTCCTTTTGTCCTTCTATTTTTACTTTATCTTCTTTTCTTCGTCCAAACTTTATATCAGCATTATGTCTAATATCGGCACCTGACTCTAAGAAGATAACATCTTCTGCAATATTTGTTGCTTGATCACCAATTCTCTCTAGGCACTTTGCAACTCTAATGACGGAGAATCCTTCGTCAAGGTCTACTTTATCTACCTTCATCGCTTGAACAAAATCTCGCATTATATCTCGATATAATTCATTAACCGAGTGGTCATGCTGAATTACATCTGTTGCGAGCTTTGAGTCTAGTTTTACAAAAGCATCGATACTATTTTGAAGCATCATTTTCACTTCATCTGTAAGAGCAGTAAGTTGTTGATACTCATTGTTTAATTTTTTCATATTTCTTTTAATATTTACAGCTTGATCTGCAATTCTTTCTAGCTCTGAATTTATCTTCATTACTGAAAGAGCAATTCTTAAATCTGTTGCCGCAGGTGTCTTAAGAGCTATATATTTAAAGACGAGGTCATCTATGTCGGTATGGTACTTGTTTACTTGGTTTTCATATTCAAATACTTCCTGAATTGTAACACTAGACTTAGATGAATTATCAACGATGGCCTCAACAGTTGAGGCCATTTTTAAGATCATTTCCCTTAAGTCTGCACTAGATATTTCCATGATTTTCCTCTCTAGCCAAATCGACCAGTTATATAATCTTCTGTTTTTTGTTGTTTTGGATTTGTAAAAATATCTGAACTTAGTCCATGTTCTATTAAGTCTCCTAGTACAAAGAAACTAGTGTAGTCTGCAATTCGCGCAGCTTGTTGCATATTGTGAGTAACTACAATTACAGTGAATTCTTTCTTTAACTCGCTCATTAGATCTTCTATTTTTGCGGAGGCTATAGGGTCTAGAGCAGATGTTGGCTCGTCCATTAATAGTACTGGAGGGTTTACAGCTAAAGCTCTAGCAATACATAACCTCTGTTGCTGTCCTCCCGACAAGCTTGTTCCCAGCTTATGAAGCTTATCTTTAACTTCATCCCATAAAGCCGCTTTTCTAAGACATTGTTCTGCGATATTCATTAAGTATGATTTATCTTTTATACCCTGTAGTCTTAACCCAATAGTGACATTGTCTAATATGCTCATAGCAGGGAAGGGGTTTGGCTTTTGAAAAACCATTCCTATTCTTCTTCTAAGCTCAACAGGATCGACACTTTTATCTAGTATATTCTTACCTTCAAGTATTATCTCTCCTGTCGCTTTTGCTCCAGGGACTTCCTCATATATTCTATTTAAACATCTTAGGAATGTAGATTTTCCACAACCTGAAGGCCCTATGATTGCTGAAATTGATTTTTCGGGATAACCAACAGTAATACCCTTAACTGCATGAAAGTCTTCATACCAAACATTTAAATTATTAACTTGTAGAATAATATCGCTACTCACTTTATACCTCTTCGTATTAGGTGCCTTAGCCCTCCTATTTTTACTAGAAGTCTAGATAAGAGATTTATCCCTAGTACAATAGTAATAAGAACAAATGCTCCGGCCCATGCTTGTCTTCTCCAGTCGTCGAAAGGAGATATTGCGTAATTATAAATTTGTACAGGTAGAGAAGCCATAGGCTCGTCTATTCTGTAACTAAGATACATATTTCCAAATGATGTAAATAATAGGGGAGCTGTTTCTCCCGCTGCTCTTGATATTGCAAGCATAACTCCTGTAATCAATGATGATAGATTACCTTTAACTACAATATTTAAAATAACTCGCCATCTTGGAAGTCCAAGTGCAAGACCTGCTTCTCTAATATGTTGAGGGATAAGTTTAAGTATTTCCTCTGTAGATCTACAGACAATAGGTAGAATTATGATACTAAGAGCAACTCCTCCGGCCATTGCCGAAAAACCCTTGAGTGGAACAACTATTAATATATAGGCAAATATCCCTATAATAATAGATGGAACCCCAGTTAGCATATCGATGGAGAACTTAAGTAAGTTTGCCACCTTTCCTTTTCCAAACTCACTTAAGTATATCCCACATAGAAGTCCTGTAGGGATTGAGATTATACTCGCAATAGCAACCAGATATAATGTACCAGTTATTGCATGTCTCATCCCACCACCAACTTCTCCAACAGGCTTTGGGAAAGCTAGGAAGAAGTCTAAATTAAGAGAGGATGCCCCCATTTTAAAGACGTAGGAGACTATTAAAAATAGAGGAAGCAGTACAATAATTGCGGCTAAGTAAAGTGAAGCGTGGAAAGCAATATTTTTAAACTTTCTCCAATGTAGATAAGTCATAAGTTATCCTCTGGCCTTTCTTTGCTTCTTCCACACAATTGCTCGAGCAAAAGAGTTAACAATAAATGTTACGAGAAAGAGTAGTAGTCCAATATAGCACATTGCAGATAAGTGAAGATCACTATCGGCTTCTGCATATTCATTTGCTATCACTGACGCCATTGTCGCTGCTGGTGAAAATAGAGAAGCAGTAATAGTTGGAGAGTTTCCAATAACCATTGCTACCGCCATAGTCTCTCCTAGAGCTCTTCCTAATCCAAGAACGACACCTCCAGTAAGACCAGAAAATGAAGGTTTGATTAGTGCAATTTTTATCATTTCAAATCGAGTCGCACCTAGTGCAAGGGCGGCCTCTTTTTGTATTTTTGGAACAGTCTTAAGAACCTCTCGACAGATTGATGTAATAGTAGGGGTAATCATTATTGCAAGTATGATTGAAGCGGTAAGTATACCAATTCCAAAACTTGCTCCTTGAAATAGAGGTAAAAAACCAAAGTTACTTTTTAAAAATGGAGTTAAAACATCTTTTACAAAAGGTCCTAAGAAAAATATTCCCCAAAGACCAAATACGATACTTGGGATGGCCGCAATCATTTCTACAAATAAAGAAATAAGCTTACCTAATTTGGTAGGGAGAATTTCATTTATAAATACTGCAACAGAGATACTTAGAGGAGCCGCAATTAAAATTGCTAAAGCTGAAGTGACAAGCGTTCCAAAAAGGAATGCAAGGGCGCCAAACTCATCTTCTACTGGGTTCCAATTATCATTTAATGCGAAACCAATTCCAAACTCTTCAATTGCAGAAAGTGATGAATTTAGAAGCATCGCGATCATTCCTAGAAGGAGAATAATCACTAGCGATGCTACTAACTTTAAAAGATAGTAGGCGAACTTGTCTTGTTCGCCGTATGTTAAGAAGGTCTGTTTTTTAGAGATATTTCCATCATTCTCTGTAGAAAAACTATGTTGAATATTTTCAATATCTCTAACCATTTTTAGTCCTATTTTATTTCTTCAAGCATTTTTGCTGCAAGTGATGTTGGAAGAGGAGCATAGTGGAGTTCTTCAGTCATATCTTGGCCTTTAGTTAGCGCCCACTGTAGAAACTTTTTAACTTCTTTTAATTGAACTGTTTCTTCTTTTACTGGTAGTAGAATGTAAGTGAAAGCAGATATTGGATAAACACCTTTACCTGCAGCATCTACGATCGATGCTGTTACTTTTGCATCTTTTTTTAAGCTTGCTGCTGAAAGAGAAACACCTTTAACAGACGGCTTTTGAAATTCTCCGGCCTTATTCTTAAGTGCTACTGTTGGAAGATTATTCTTTAGTGCATATGCAAGTTCTACATATCCAATTGATCCCTCAGTTTGCTTTACAGTTGCTGTTACACCTTCGTTTCCTTTAGAACCAATTCCAACAGGCCACTTTAATGATTTTCCTCGTCCTACTTTAGATTCCCACTTTGTTGAAACTGTAGAAAGGTAGTCAGAGAAAATAGAAGTTGTTCCTGATCCATCTGCTCTTCTTACTACAAGTATATCTTTATTAGGAAGCTTTACTGAAGGGTTTAGCTTTTGAATTCTTCCATCATTCCATTTTGAGATATCTCCAAGAAAGATTGCAGAAAGAGTTTCTCCGTCTAGATTCAAATTACTGTCTACTTCTAAGTTATACGCAACTGATACAGCTCCAAGAACAGTAGGGATATGCTTAACTGGCCAAGCCGCTTTTTTCATATCTCTTTCTTTCATAGGAGCATCAGATGCACCAAAGTCAACTGTTTGCTTGATCAGTTGTCTAATTCCACCACCTGAGCCAATAGACTGGTAGTTGAACTGAACATCTTTATTATTTTTATTATATTCAGAAAACCATTTTGAATACATTGGGTATGGAAATGTTGCACCGGCACCGTTAACTTTAGTTACAGCGTAAGTGTTTGTGGCCATTAGTAATACTAGTATTAGTGAAAATAAACTCTTCATCTTAGTCTGCTCCTTAAAGCGTAATTCTTAAAAATAGTTGATTAATTTATACCAGTTTGCTTCGCTCACTTTGTTAGGATTGTGTTAGATCAGTATTTGATTTCTCTTTGGGAGTAAAAATGAATAAAATATTAGACTTAAGTTGTTGAATTCATGAACAATTAAGGTTTGGACTAGTCAGCTCTTTTATAAATAGTTAGAGTATTTGCACGTAAAATTTTAGAGGTAATTATGAAAAAAATATATACATTAGGATGTTTAGCATCATTAGCAACTTTAGTTTCTTGCTCAGCATTTAAGATCTCGGTTCCTTATGAGAAGGAAGTTCATTATGTGAAGTTGGCAAAAGGGCAGAAAAAAGAAGACCACGAGAAATTTTCGAAAAAAATTAGTATCGTAACTCAGGGCTCATATGCTTCTAAGGCTGCATATAAAGTTTTTAAAAAAGGTGGAAATATAATTGATGCCGCAACAACTGCTTCTTTTGTTTTAGCTGTTGAGAGACCTCAATCAACTGGACTTGGTGGTGGAGGTTTTGCTCTTTATCATGATGTTAAAAGAAATAAAGACTTTCCTCTCACTGTAGACTTTAGAGAGAAGGCTCCTCTTAATGCGCATGAGAAAATGTTTTTAGATGATAAAGGAGAAGTGATCTCTAGAATGTCTATTGATGGTATCTTTTCAGCCGGAGTACCTGGAATGGTTGCAGGTATGATTGAACTCCATGAAAAACATGGAAAGTTACCGCTAGGTGTTGTTCTAAAAGATGCTATAGATCTAGCTCGTAATGGTTTTAAAATCTATCCAGAACTTGCATACGCAATTTCTAGAAGAGAAAATATTATAAAGAGATATAAAGCCACGTGTGAAATCTTTTGTAATAAAAAAGGTGAAGTCTTAAAAGAAGGTGACTTACTTCTTCAAAAAGATCTAGCAAAGACTTTGGAAGTTATTTCTAAAAAGGGAAGAGATGGATTCTATAAAGGTAGAATTGCTAAATCTCTAGTTAAAGAGCATAGAAGACTTAACGGTCTAATGACTCAAGCAGACCTCGATAAGTATGATGTTAAGTATAGAAGTCCAATTAGAGGAGAATATAATGGTTACGAAATATTCTCGATGAGTCCTCCAAGTTCTGGTGGTGTTCATATTATTCAAATTTTAAATATTTTAAGAAATGATAAGTTAAGCACATATGGAGTACAGCACTCTAAAACTGTTCACTTAAGAGCATCAGCTATGCAGGCAGCATTCTCTGATAGAGCTAAGTATCTTGGAGACACAGACTTTACTTATGTCCCAGTTACTGGGTTAACTTCTCAGAAATATGCTGATGATATACGTTTCTCTATCCCTGAAAATAAAGCTTTAAATACACTATGGTCCAATATGAATGACCCATTTAAATTCGATGCTAAAAACGATAGTGAGCTTGTGCAAAAGTATGAATCACCAGAAACAACACATTTTACAATTGCTGATGGAGAGGGAAATGTATTTGTCTCTACGCAAACTCTAAATGGATATCTAGGTTCCGGAGTTGTTGTTCCAGGCACAGGTATACTTCTTAATAATGAAATGGATGACTTTGCAACTAAGCCAGGTGCCAATAACTTATTTGGAGCAGTAGGTGGAGAGAAGAACTTAGTGGAACCTGAGAAGAGACCTCTTAGTTCAATGTCACCAACTATTGTGACAAAGAATGGTAAGGCCGTATTAGGGCTTGGTTCTCCTTCTGGGACTCGTATCCTAACTTGTGTAGTTCAGACTGTGATGAACTATCTAGACCACAAGATGCCTCTTTATGAGTCAATTGCGGCCACTAGAGTACATCATCAGTGGAAACCAAATATTCTCTACGTTGAGGAGAGTGGATTACCTGCACGAACTATCAAAGAATTAAAAAGAATGGAACATGAAATTAAGTTCAAGAAACTTGGGTGTAGAGTTCAAGCAGTTTCAATGGAAGATGGAAAACTTCATGGTGTTTCAGACCCAAGAGGAAGAGGCCTAGTTCTAGGCGAGTAGATTTAGTAAATTGACCCTTTGATAGGGTCAATTTAATTATATTCTCTTATTTTAAATTTTTATTGAAGTGTTGAAGCTACGTATAGTCTGAAGCACTTATCTTTAGATCTTCGTATCATGCAAGATCCTTTTTCACGGCTCTCGATAAGAAAATCATAGAAATCAGGAATATCATCAGCAACTTCTAGTACTGATTTACCTTCATGCTCACCAAAGTCAATTACGACTTGGCACTCGTCAATGATACCTGTAACAGGACTAATTTCTTGTTGATTCGACGCCATGTTCCCTCCTTAGAACGAAAACGAAAATTTCAATTGAGCAGTGTGGAAAATTTGCGGTCCGTGCAATTTTTTCCCTCTTCTCAATGATGGAATACTCAAATCGAATTGTAAAAGAAAAAAGTAAATAATTTCATAGAGTTAGATCAAAATAGTCGGATACTTTACTTGTTTTTGAAGAAGACGCTTTTAAAATAGGTCACAATTAATCGAAACTCTGTAGGGTAGTCTTCACTAATTAATGCTTTCACTAAATCTAGTGAATCAAATAGCGATGTAGCACTTCTGTAGGGCCTTGGAGTGATCATTGCTGCAATGACATCAGTAATAGAGACGATCATTGTCTCAAATCCACTGATCATTTTAACACTTCTATCATCTAACTTTGTTGTATCGGGAATGTGTAAGTCATTGGACAGTAACGAGAATAAGTGATGATTCTCTATAACAGCTAGATGAGCAGGGGAGAGTTTAATTCTTCCTTGAAGAATATGGATGCTAGTAGTTGGATGAGAACTTAAAAGTGCTGAGTCTTCATCAGATAGAGATGTTTGATCATACTTCTCTACAGGGATAACACTCATACCAATATCTTTGAAATAACTTGTTATAAAGAGTGATTCAACTTCTTTAAAACTATAAACATGGCTTTGTTTTAAAATACCAATGAGAAACAATGACGCTAGAAGTGGTTGTGCAAAAATAAAGTGATGTTTTTGTTTAATAAACTCCTTATAGAGTCTTTCATGAATCTCAGGCCTCTCATAAAGAAAAGCGCAGAGATTCTTCACTGACTGGTATTGCAGATTGAGAGTGTCATCATTGGTTGGATCAGAATACAGATAACTCATATTGAGAGTAAGTAGACTGATTTGCTTTCTTCCTTTTTCGATAGGATCACCAATCGATAGAGATCTTGTCACTGTTCTTAGATTGTTTTGTTGAAGCTCTATTAATGCTTTTCTATGATCCTGAAGGACAAAGATAGTTGAGTGATTATTTGCAATAAGATCTTTTAATACTTGTCCATTTATAAAGGAGTGTTTTCTAAGTATTAACTTAAAGAGTCCATCCGACATGCCAAAAATATCACAAGGAGTCTCTCCCAAATAAAAGAGTTCTCTTATTGATATTGGAAGAAGTTTAAAACTTAGTGAATTTTGTTTTAGCGCATCGAAAGCAGTCATATTCTAATGATATCGCTATTTTAAATTACTGTCGATTTGAGCTTATAGGGGAATATTTTGTCTTAAAAATAGTAGCTAACTCTTAAAAATCTATTGAACTGCATACTTTATTGGCACTTTTGAGCATCCATAGATGAGTATAAATTTATTAAATATAGCTTAAGTAATTAAAAATAAAGATGACTCTCAAGTTAACATAATTTAACTATGATCTCTCACCATGTTCTTTATAGTATTACTTATCAAATCTCTTTCATCGGAAACAAAGTGGGATATATGAAGTTTGTAGATTACATTCACTCTAATTCATTTAAAGACAATTATAAAATTAGCTCTAATGGTGAACTCTTCTTTCATTGGGCCAATTGGAGAGAGACTTGTAAATTACAAAAAAAATCTCTTGGAAGTGATGCTCATCAAGTTAACTACATAGATAATGCATTAGAGTTTCTGAAGGCCAAACCAATTTGGTACCAGAGAAACTTTAAGACTGTAAAATCAAATCTCTTTGAACTATATGAAGCGTATTTAGATCCAAGACTTAAGGCCACATGGCATGACTTTCAAAAAAGTACTCTAGTCTCTCTTCACCATGAAGCAGGGCCTTTTATTTCGTTAACTTCTATGAGATGGATGGATAAATCTATTTACAGCTTCTTTGTCTATAGAAAGCTCTTAACAGGATACTTACCTTTAAGAGATTTTAGATTATCGGCAGATATTAATCTCGTTGCAGAGATTAATGAGTCTCCATTAAATACTATCCATGTGAGAATGACTCAACTTTCTGAGAAGGGATTAATTTTATCAATTGATGGTCATGACTATAATAAAATTCTTAAGTGTGAATCTATTGCTATGAATATTAATATGGACTCATTCAAAAATGTAGATTCATTTAAATCTGTTCAGAACTTTAAGGCAAATATTGAAAAATCAAATGATAAAATATCAATAAAAGGAAGTAGTCTCGCAAATATGAGTAATCGAAATAATGCGAACTACAGTAGCGGAGACGAATACTTCTTCTATGTTCCATATTCAGAAATTAACTTATTAGAGTCTAATGACGATCCAGGTGAAATATTTGGAGAGCTTGTAAGTATTGTGGAGAAAGAGTTGCAAAAGGAAATAAGAAAACTATCTCTTAAGGATGAAATAGAGTTAGTAGCCGCTTAGTTAGCTTCATTTCACTATTTAATATAATTGAAGTCATTACCATTAGGTAAGTGAAAGTGAGCTTATAAGCAGCTCTATTTGTAAGTATTTCTCCAAGACTCATCTTTTTACTTCAATGTCTTTAATTCCGACAGTTCCAAGTAGAAATACTTTATTAGATTTTAGGTGAAGTACTTTTACTCTTTCACCATCTTTTTGTATTTCCCATTGATTACCAATTCTATCAATCTTTAAATCGTAGCTTTTTCTAGTGCCCTTTGCACCATTGTATAAAGTATCTAACTCTAAGTTTCCACCATTGTGTGAAGCAAAGTTTTCACTCTTTAAATTTACGACTTCGTATTTATCTCTTTTTTCTAAATTTACACCCTCTAATATTTTCTCAAGTGGGATGTCGTCTCTAGAAATCTTTTCTTTAGAGTCATATGTATCTTTATAAAACTTTAAAATATCAGAATTCTCATCTATATCAATGATCATTTTAAATACTGTCGGAGTGTCGTCATTTGTTATTGTGACGAGCTCTTTTTCTACTGCCAAAGCATTTACTGAAGTGAGCGATAAAAGTAAGAGCACAGTGAAAAAGATCTCTTTTTTTCTCAATAAATTGATGACAAGTGAATTATCTTTCATTTCTTATTTCCTTTTTAAAGCTATATGTTGCATATGACTATGCGACAATGATGCCAATTCTTTTTTAATGAAAGCATTAGCTTATAGTTTTGAAAACTGGGTCCAATAATTACTGGAGTCGAAATGATACTCTTTTTTAGTGTCAGCTAGCACCGCTCTGTAAGAATTACAGAGGGTGTATACTTTTTAGACTTCGAAACAGGCTACGCTTCTTCCATCTTTAGTCTCTAGAACTGGCGTATCTACAGCACAGCGATCAGTGGCCATAGGACAACGTTTATGGAAAGCACAACCTGTTGGGGGATTTAGGGGAGAAGGTAGTTCTCCAGATATTGGTTCATGTTCATTCTTATCTATAGATACTGAAGGTGAACTTGCAATAAGTGCCTTAGTATATGGGTGAAGAGGTTTATCAAAAACTTTTTCCCTCGGTCCATATTCAACAATTTTTCCAAGATACATTACCAATATATCATCACTAATGTGTTTAACTACATGTAGATCGTGAGATATGAAAAGGTATGTTAATCCCATTTCATCTTGAAGCTCCATCAGAAGGTTTAAAACTTGAGCTTGAATGGAAACATCTAGCGCTGATACTGGTTCATCACATATTAAGATTTTAGGATGAAGAGCAAGAGCTCTAGCGATTCCTAGTCGTTGTCTTTGCCCACCAGAAAACATATGTGGATATCTTTGTGCCATTTCTGGACGAAGACCTACTTTTTCCATTAGTTGGCATGCTTTTTCAAAGCAAGCTTTTTTGGAAAGTTTAGAGTTTATTAATAGTGGTTCACTGATTAATTGCCATGCTTTCTTTCTTGGATTTAATGAAGAGTAAGGATCTTGAAATATCATCTGGATTGCACTTTTAAAGTCTGACTTGCTTAATGCCGTAACTTCTTTGTTTTCAATCTTTATACTTCCTTCTGTCCTTGTTTCAAGCGCCATCAATGCTTTTGCCAATGTTGATTTTCCACAACCTGACTCACCAACGATTCCTAGAGTTTTTTGTTTTGTAACTTTAAAACTAACTCCATCAAGTGCCTTAACTAAGGCACTTTCTTTAAATGACTTTGTAATAGGGTAATGTTTCTTTAAATTTTCAACTTCTAAAATCATTATTAACCTTCACTCAGTGGAAAGAAGCAACTTACTTGATGATCTTCTTGATTTAACATAGGTCTTGAACTCGAACACTCTTCTTTAGACTTAAAACACCTTGGATTAAACTGACATCCACTTGGTCTGAACCTTAGGTCAGGAACCATGCCTGAAATTGATGAGAGAGGAGCTCTGAAGCTCGTATCACCATTTCCTGGTAGAGAGTCAAGTAATCCTCTAGTGTATGGATGTTTTGGAGAGTGTATAACTTCTTCAGAAGTCCCTGACTCTATAACTTCGCCTGCATACATAACTTGTATTCTATCTGCATTTTCAGATACAACTCCAAGGTCATGAGTTACTAGAATCATCGCCATATTGTTTTTAGCTTGAATATCTTTAAGTAGTTTTAAGATTTGATCTTGAATTGTAACGTCAAGAGCTGTCGTAGGTTCATCAGCAATTAATAGCTTCGGGTTACAAGCAATGGCCTGAGCTATCATAACTCTTTGACTCATTCCTCCTGAAAGCTCATGAGCATATGACTTAGCTCTTTCTCTAGGAGCAGGAATTCCTACTTGGTCAAGAAGTTCAAAAACAAACTCTTTTCTTTCTTCCTTAGATAGATCCTTTCTGTGAAGTTCAAGAGTCTCTTCAATTTGGTAGCCTACAGTAAAGCATGGATTCAAGGCCGTCATTGGGTCTTGAAAAATCATTGCAATATCAGCACCTCTGATTTTCTGCCACTGTTTCTCTTTTAAACTTAGTAGGTCACTGCCTTCAAATTCTAATTTATCAGCAGTTAAGTCCGCTGTATCGGGGAGTAGTCCCATTAATGCTAAATTTGTAATTGATTTTCCACAGCCAGACTCACCAACGATTCCCAAAGTTTCACCTTGCTTTATATTAAAGCTTAGATCTCTTATGGCATGGATAACACCTTTAGACGTTTGGAATTTTAAATTAAGGTTTTTTACATCTAATAACATATCTACCTCTTAAGCCTAGGATCTAGAGCATCTCTAAGCCCATCACCAAGAAGGTTAAATCCAAGTACAGCTAGTAAGATACATATACCTGGAAGTGTCACCATCCAAGGAGAGCTCTCAATGAATGGTCTCGCATCTGCAAGCATAATTCCCCATTCAGGAGTAGGGGCTTGAGCTCCTAGTCCTAAGAATCCAAGTGCAGCCGCATTTAGAATACCATCACTAAACCCAAGTGAAGCTTGAACTATAAGTGGGGCCATACAATTTGGAAGAATTTCAAAGAACATAATTCTAAAAGAACTAGCTCCAAATGTTTTAGAGGCCATGACATATTGTTTTTTCTTTTCCGCTAAAACTGAAGCACGGACAATTCTTGTGAAACCAGGAATCGCTACTATGGCAACAGCTATAATTGCATTTGAAATACCTGGACCCATTACTGAAACAACAACAATAGCCAGTAGGATAGAAGGAAAGGCCATAAGTATATCGATCATTCTCATGATAATTCTATCAACCCAGCCTCCATAGTAACCAGACAGTAGTCCTAGAATTGTTCCGATTCCACAAGAAATGATAACAACAAAAAAACCAATTAACATGGATATCTGTGCACCATAAATGAGCCGGCTTAGTAGGTCTCTACCAACGTCATCTGTTCCGAATATATACTTAAGAGTTCCACCTTCAGAGAATGCAGGTGGTATTCTCAAAAACTCTGGATCAATACTTGTCGGTCCATACGGAGAAAGTAGTGGAGCAAGTAAAGCAATAAGAGTGAAGAGAACAATAATTATGAGACCAAAGATAGCCCCTTTGTTCTTTGAAAATTGTTGCCAGAACTCTACAAGTGGATGATCTATTTTTTCTTCTATATTATTTTCCATTTAATCTATCTCATTTTTGGATTAACAATGGCGTAGATAAAATCCACCATTAAGTTTATCAGAACAATCATTGTCGCAATAAAGAGTACTCCACCTTGAATGACTGGGTAGTCTCTTGCATTGATACTCGCTACAAGCCACTTCCCAATACCTGGCCAAGAGAAAATAGTCTCAGTTAGTATGGCACCAGTAATGATTGATCCAAAGATTAAACCAATTACTGTAACGATGGGTATAAGCGCATTTCTTAAAGCATGTACTGCAATGATTTTCTTAATCGGTAAGCCTTTTGCTTTGGCCGTTCTTATATAATCTTCTCCAAGAACTTCAAGCATACTCGACCTTGTCATTCTCGCCATGACTGCTAAAGGAATGGTACCCATTGCAATGGCCGGAAGAATAAGGTGTGAGAGTGTGGAAAGGAATGGTCCAATCCCTTCACTTGCTAGATTTCTTGGAAGTAATGTATCAATTAACATAAATCCTGTAACAACTTCTACATCGTACATAATTGAAATTCTTCCTGATACAGGAGTTATTCCAAGTTGAACTGAGAAGAAGAGAATTAGAATAAGACCCCACCAAAAAATTGGCATTGAGTATCCAACTAACGATCCACCCATTAAAAAGTAATCATAGAAGGAGTTTCTTTTTATTGCTGCGAGAATACCAAAAGGTATTCCTACGATTGCTGCAAAAGCAATAGCACATAATCCAAGCTCTAATGTCGCTGGGAATCTTGCAAAGAATTCACTAGTAACAGATCTCTTAGAAACGATACTTGTTCCTAGATCTCCACTGAAGGCCTTCTTCACAAATGTTACGTATTGCTCATGCATTGGTAGATCAAGACCAAGGGCCTTTTGCATTTTTGCGTAAACTACAGGGTCTGCACCACGCTCTCCAAGCATTAACATCACTGGGTCCCCAGGGACTAAACGAATAAGAATGAAGGAGAGAATAGAAATCCCTACTAAAGTAGGGATTAGGTCTAATAATTTTTTGAGAATAAATTTTAGCATTATTTTAGTTCCACAGTTTTAAAGATATCTCCACCAAGTGGATCTATCTTATATCCTTTTACTTTGTTGCTCATTGCTCTAAAGATAATAGAGTGTGCAATTGGAACCCATGGAGCTTGCTCTTTAAAGATCGCTTGTGCTTTTTCGTATAGAGCAGTTCTTTCTTCTAAATCTGTAACTCTTTTTGCTTTAACTACAAGTGATTCAAAGTCTTTGTTACACCATCTTGCGTAGTTTGATCCAGCCTCTACAGCTGAACAACCTAGAAGTGTATATAGGAAGTTGTCAGGGTCTCCGTTGTCACCAGTCCAACCAAGTTGAACCATAGCATGTTCACCTGCAGATGATTTCTTCAGGTAAGTAGGCCACTCGTATGAGACTAGCTTAACTTTAATACCAATCTTCGCTAAATCCGCCTGCATCATTTCACCCATTTTCTTTCCGTTTGGATTGTAAGGACGAGTTACAGGAAGTGTCCAAATTTCTGTTTCAAATCCATTTGGGTATCCAGCTTCACTTAAAAGTTTTTTAGCTTTTTCGATATTGTAATCGTAATCAACTACTGAGTCGTTATATGACCAAATTGTTGGAGGTAGTGGGTTTTTTGCAACTTTTGCATGTGATAGGTAAATAGCATCAATATAAGCAGACTTATTTAATGCGTGGTTAACTGCTTGTCTTACCTTTAGATTACCAAATGGCTTCTTTAAAACATTCATTGCAAGATAACCAACATTAAGTCCAGGACCTTGCAGTAATGTAATATCTTTATTTTCTTTCATTGAATTTAAATCTGCTGGAGAAGGCTCAATGATTAAATGACATTCACCAGTTTTAAGTTTTTGGTACCTAACAGAAGCATCTGGAGTAATTGCAAAAGCAAGTCTGTCTACTTTAGCCTTCTCTGCAAAGAAGTCCTTAAACTTTTCAAACTTTATAATATTATCTTTTTGATATGATTTAAAAACAAAAGGACCTGTTCCAACTGGAATGTTATCAATGTCACCAAGCTTGTTTTCTTTAATCAGTTTATCAGCATATTCCTTTGAAAGAATACTCATGAAGCTCATTGCCATATTTGCTAGAAATGGAGCTTCTGGTTTATTTAGAATGATTTTAATTGAATGCTCATTAACTTTAACAATGTCTTTGATAAGGTTGCCCATATCCATTCCATTAAAGTACTCATAAGTTCCACCACTTATCTTGTGGAAAGGATTAGATTCAACTCTCATTCTATTAAATGAGAAAAGAACATCATCAGCATTGAAGTCACGAGTAGGTGTGAAGTACTTTGTAGTATGAAACTTTACACCTTTTCTAAGGTTAAATGTGTATTCGAGCTTGTCCTCTGAGATATCCCAGCTTTCAGCAAGAGCAGGAACAATTTTTGTTGATCCATATTCAAACTCTACAAGTCTATTATAGATTGTATGCGCAGAGGCATTATTTGAAGTTCCGTCTGTTGTGATCTGCGGGTTGAATGCAGTAGGGCTACCTTCTGAACAGTAAACAAATGTCTTCTTACTTGAGCCTTCTTTTACGCAAGATGTAAATAGTGCGCATAAGGCCATAATTGTTGCCAATTTTTTCATGGAAAGTTACTCCTCTCAATTGTGTGTATGAGGGGAAAGTCTACCTATAAAGAGGGAGTATTGACAAATGAATCTGTGAAAACTTATAGATGCAAAGAGTCTATAGAAATAATGTTTTTTCTAAAAATCCTCAATAACTTCAACTAGACCGGGCTGATCTATAAATGGATTTGAGTTACCTTGAATTTGTAAAATTTCACTATTTCTATCTATTTCATTTTGGTCTACTGGGTCATCGTTGTGCCACTTACGAAGCCATCTTTCTTCATAGCTTGATATTTTCTTTCCATAACGAACTGCAAAGTAGAACATCGCTCTTGCAACTTCTCCGCGATGCTCAACTGGTGGCTCAAAACAAGTCCCAAGCCCTTGAGCACTCCCAAGGCTAGACATATTATTAGTCCACTGGGTTTTACTTACTTCACAGAATGGGTAGCTTGATCTTATAGAGTTAACTTCTGAATTTGCTGGAAAAATATGGTGTAGGTCACTTACCGCCGGTTTCTTGCCTGCGCCCTTACTCTTTGGCCAAGTATGCTCAGCATTCATAACTCTATGGTTTGGGATCGACTTTGTCTTTATACACTCTTTTGAGTACACAGAACAAACCTTCCCATTGTGGTTATCAATTTTACCAAACATTTTAACTCTAGCATCTCTATAGTTTAAACTACGTCTCTGTCTAATTATTGAACTTAGTTTGTTCTTAGCCGTTTCATCACAAATTCCAATTAGCTTCTTATACTTTAATTTGATGACTTTTGATCTCGTTAGATTTTTCCAAGCTGAGTTGCAATTCTCAGTTCTTCCAAAGGCAGAAGTACTAGTAAGGATTGTAAGAAGACAAATAGCAGCTATTTTGATCACTAAGGTTCCTAAGTTACGAGGTGCATCGAATGTAGGACCAATGCATTAATATTTCAAGTAAAGATTTAATATTTCTTATACTCTTTATTAGTCATTTCAGAGAATATATCTGAGATTCTTAGAGTGAAACTAATATCAATAACTTAGCAATTGTAATCTTTACAAGATAAGAGAGTGTTTGTTGCTATGCGTTGTCGTTTTGTGTACTTTCCTCCCGTCAAAGAAATTTAAAAGATTTGTCAGGAGACATCTATGAATAAATCACTTTTAATTTTAGCCATGTCTGGCGTACTTGCTACGAGCTGTGGCGGTAGAAATGAGAAGTATCCTAATACAGGAACAGCTACTTTAGAAAAAATGGTAGGAGCAATGACTTCTATTGATGAAGTTGAAGTAGGAAAGAACTATTACACAACAACTGGCTTGATTGTTAGAGATGAAGGTGGTCGTAGACTAGGACTTCTTGCGAAGAACGATAAAGTTACTGTCGTAAGCTTAAACGGCCTCGCTGGAAAAGAAGACTACGTTGAAATTACTTTCAAAAGAAAAAGTTATCAAGATATTGAAACTGCAGATAAGTACTTTGTTTCACTTCGTTACTTACTAGACAGAATTGTCGACTATAAAGACTTCGATGGTAAGTATTTTGTTATTCAAAATATTGCTACAGAAAGACTTAGAGTTTATGAAAAGTCATGTAACTCTAAAGACGTTTGTGTAAATAAGATGGTTATGGAATCTGAAATGGCGGTAGGTGAGGATACTGAGGCTACAAGAACTTATGTTGGTTCATATAGAATTACTGACTGGTGGAAGTTTTACGAAGACCATGCTGCTCACTATCCTTCTTGGTACCAAGATGGATACCCTATGCCTCCTGAGGCAGGATCTTCATTTTTAAAATGGTTTAAAAGTAAGTACATGCCAAAAGAAGATGGAGAGAGAAAAGGTGATATGCGTGGAGCCTTTGGCTGGTATACAGCTTATGTTGGTCCTAATCACAACGCTCAATGGACTCACGGTACAGTGGGATGGGGATCTGATAAGGATAGTTTAATTAAAGCTACTAAAGATTACTTCACGAATTTATTTGCTAACCCTAGAAGTTCTGGGTGTTCAAGAATGAATAATGAAGCAATTGCATACTTAAGAGAGATTCTTCCTGTAGGGACACCTATTGTAAAAGTATATGCAAAAGAGGCGTTATTAGATGGTAATCGTTCTGAATACACTTCTAAAACTAAGCCTTGGAATTATGTATTAACTAAGAATAATGCATATTCGACAACAAACTTCTCTGCTGATAAAGAGAAAGTTGAGAGTCGAAACATTCCATCAAATAGAAGACTAGAAGAAGGAACATTTGTAATGGATACATATCCTACAATGTTTAACTTTACTGACGGTGAAGAAATAGGAAAAACGGAAGCTAAGACAAAGACTACAGGAAACGTTTATAGAATTGAAGAGCAAGCTATGAAGGGTGTTTTCTATGTAGATGCTGGTCTTCTTGAAAATTATTCTCATCCAAGACATGAGAAAATTAGTAAAGGTGGATTCAAAGATGAGTATGCTCCAAAGTATATGATTATGGATGAATCAGTTGATAAGTCATTAGCTATATACATTGCGAGTAAAGATCAAGCTGAGAATGACAACGCAGGCGTAGAGTACCACGAGACAGTTAAGGTTGAGACGAGAGGACGTGTTGAAATGAACTTTGAAGATGATAACTTCACTTCAGAGATTACTAACCTATACATAACAGGTAGTAAGATAGAAAGAGACAGTAGTCCACAAATTAAATTACAGTTAGGGGTAGGGGCATTTGTAAACTTTATAATGGCACCAGTTGAAGAAGATGAATGGGATTTGGTTGTTTCGAATGAGACTCTATATTCTTCAAATTCTACAGTGAAGAAGTTTATGAAAAGATTTTTTAAGAAGGGCAATAGTGTTCCTGTAAAAATCGAAATTGGTAAGAATGAAATTACGATCAAGAAGACTAAAGGCCGTAATATTGATTTTACTTATAGATTTTAAAAAAAGAAATCTTAAGACGCCAGAGAAGAGATTCAGTTCTCTCTCTGGTTTTTTTATTTAAAGTTCAAATACAATAGGTTTAAAAGTAGGCTTATAACTCTCATCCATAATACTTGCATTTACAAATAAAGTCCCATCTCTCTCTAAGACACCATGCGATCCATGAATATGTCCAAAAATATGAGCTTTCAATTCTAAATTCATAACAGTATTTAATAAGTCAATATCCCCAAGTTCAGGGCTATTATCCTCAGGGAATGCTTGATCCAATATTCCAAGCGGTGGTCCATGGGTAATGAGTATATCTGTATCTTTAGGGATAGAGTTCCAGTGCTTTAGTATCTCTTCTCCAGCGGCCCTATTAAATGCCCAGTTTCTATATTCAAGATTGATTGGACTTCCCCAGATCTTTAGACCATCAATTTCAATCGATCTATCATTTAGGACAATAACTCCCTCTAAGAAATTTGATGCAAATTCATAGTCGACTTCGAAAATCCAGTCATGATTTCCAGGAACAAGAATGACATGCTTGTAGTTATCTCTTATAGAGTCAAACCAGCTCTTAAGGTCAGAGAGCTCACTTATCATTAACTCTCTATTAGAACTTACGTTCTTGGGCAAGAGAGAAAAGTCTCCCGAATGAATAAGAATATCACCTTTAGGTAGATCCGTAAGGTAGGTCTGGTGTGTATCTGATATTGCAACTATTTTCATAGAAGTCTTTTATCACTCTTTAGGAAAATAATTAAGGCGCAAAGTGCAATGAAAGTAAGTAGTGGACACAGAAGTAAGGCTATATCTGCACCATAAGACTCGTTAACTAGACCGAAGATGAAATGCATGGAGGCCAACATCACTCCAATCCAAGTCATCACTGAAGTGATCATATAATCACTCTTAGATCTAAAGGTTTCAACTAGAAAATCCATCCCCATTGGGAAGGCGTATGACATTGTAAAACCGCAAAGTCCTAGAAAAAGGGGATGAATATATATTCCACAAAAGAAACAAATCATTGTTGTTATATGTGAAAAGATCATTAAGTGTTCACTCTTAAAGTTAAAAGTTTTAAGAGAGAACAGAAGTCTACCTGCACTTAAGCTAAGAAAGAAGAAGCTTAAATAATATCCAGAGGTTACTTCATCATACTTTAAAACAGTGTTGAGATAGTAAGGAAGTCTACTTGAAAGGACGAGCTCGCTTGCAACATATGCTCCTAGAAGCAGGCCAAAGAGAACTCTAAACTTTAAGGGAACCTTTTGGTTTTCCTTATTTTCACTTTCTTTAATTTGAGGGAGAGTTTCTGTTTTGGCAGTTATGACAATTACTAAGAAAGCAATGAACCCACTTACGACAAAATATATTTTCCAATCACCTCCAAGCTTTATGATAAAAGCTAGGAGAAATGGTGCAAGCAATGAAGAGAATCCATATATTGCGTGTAGTCCCGAGAATAATCTCTTTCTTAGAGTGTCGGTAGAGCCTTTTATTACGAGGACATTCATTGTGATTGTACAGATCGCAAGGCCTAAGCCTAGGAAAATAGAGCTAATAATTAGGTAAGTATAACTTGCTTGGTGACCCGTGATGTACATTAGTAGGCCACTTATCGCCATTAGGACTAGCGCAGCTCTAGCTGATACAACAGGGCCAAACCTTGGTAACCACTTTGATGCCGTGAAGTTTACGACTAAGCTAATAATACTTGCGATTGAGAATATATAAGAGCCTTTAGCTGGGCCAATACTTAGGTCTGATAGAATAGAATTATATGTAGGAGAGCGACCATTATCTAGGAATGATAGAGCAAAGAGACTCAGGTAAGCAAGGCTAACTAGTCTCCAATTCATATATTGCCACGGTCGTATAGTTCTCTACACTTTGGTAAACAGTATTTGATAGATTTTACTTTTTGGCCTAATTTAATGCCTTTCTTATTGGCCTCTAGGTCCTCGAAGTCTGGTGTTCCATATCCTAAGAGATCAGCGATCTCTTTAGCTACACCAACGGCCCAGCTTTCAGTTGCACTACATTCTTTACTCAAGATACACGAGTAAGAGCAGTGCTTAATTTTATCGTACTCATTTTCAGGAATTATTGATTTGTACTTATGTAGAGTTAGTACCGAACAGAGGAATTTTTCCTTTGCTGACAAGTTGATACTTATTGATAGTAATAGGAATATTATTGTGTATTTCATGGGACGGAATCTATAAATATATACCTTCAATGGGAAGAGAAAATAAAGGAGCGTGACATATTTTCAGAGTTTTATCGATTGACCTTATGTAGATCAAGAAAATTTAGCTACTCCCTGTAATCTTAAGGTTAGACGATTGGACATAAGAGAAAGTTCTTATATAAAGGCATTTATTATTATAAATTCAATTAAGCTTTTATTGAATTATTTTAAGGGGATAAAATGAGTACTGACATCTTTTCAGAAATTGCAGACACTGGTTACAGAGAAAACTTAGAAGATATTAATAGTGAAGAGTTCTTTAAAGTTATCAAAAGTAGAAGAAGCGTCAGAGTCTTTAAAGATGAACCAGTAAAAGAAGAAGATATGCAGAAGATTTTAGATGCTGCAGTACTTGCTCCAAACTCATCAAACCTTCAGCCTTGGGAGTTTTACTGGGTTAAGAATGCAACCAAGAAAAAAGCACTTGTAGAGGCATGTCTTTCTCAACCTGCTGCCGCGACAGCTCCTGAACTGATTGTTTGTATCGCAAGAACTGATACGTGGAGAGCGAATTCTAAAACTATGCTCAATCTTTTAAATGAAAAAGAGGGAGTACCTGCTGCCGCTAAAACTTATTATGAAAAGTTAGTACCACTTGTTTATACTCAAGGACCATTAAGCCTTTTTGGTTTTTTTAAAAGAATAGCTATTTTCTTCACAGGGTTTAAAAAAGTAACTCCTAGAGAACCTGTATCTAATTCTCAGATGATTACTTGGGCCACGAAGTCCACAGCTCTAGGTTGCGAAAATATTATGTTAGCAGCAAGAGCATTAGGGTATGACTCATGTCCTATGGAGGGAGCTGACTCTAAAAGAATTAAAGATATTCTTCATCTCGGAAGTGGGGCGCACCTAGTTATGGTCATTAGTATAGGAAAGAGAGATGAGAAAGGTGTCTACGGTGAACAAATCAGATTCGATAGAAGTAAGTTCATAAAAATCTTAGAATAATGAATAATATTTTTTTTAAAAGTATTAAGACTATAAAGAATTCTCTAAGTAAAACAGAGTTTCTACGTGGTGGTACTTTCCAGTCTTATAGTGGGGAGTACTTCTGCGATTGCTCATCCCTAATATCTTCCATCTTAAAAATAGAAAATAAAGAGCTCTTCTCGTCAATGAGTAAAGGGAAAGATAATTTAAAAAGTAATGAATACTTTGACTATGCTAAGAGTAGAGAAATCTATACACGCTATATTCACGAGATCAAAGTTGGAGATATTCTGTGTTGGAAGAAAGATAATGTCCCTAAAAGTGGAGATAGTGGGCATATGGCAATTGTGATGTCAGCTCCTACTGTTGAATCTAAAAACTTTTTTAAAGTGAGAGTTTTTGATTCATCTAAAACTCCTCACTCATCAGACTCTCGAACTCAAACTGGAGTAGGAGAAGGAGATCTCTTTCTTCAAACTGATGATGACTCATGTATAATAGGGGTTAGATGGAGTCTTGAGTTGAGTAAAGTAAAAAGAACAGAAGTCATTGCTATTCGCTTTTAAGCCTCTTAACAATTGCATCACAAAATCTCTTAGGAGAGTCTTCATCAAAGCTTAAGTAAAGTGCAGGTTCAATAAGTTCAACTTCTCCTACATACCTCCATTCACCTTTATCATTCTTTAGTAAGTCAACACGTGCAAATAATGAATCAGTTGTAATAGACTCTAATACATCCTTACTATAATTTATTGTCTGGAAGTCAGGTGTGAATGCAGTAACTTTACTTCCAAATTCTTCTTGAGATCTAAAGTCATTCTTTTTTGGAACTTTTAAGATTGCATGTGAAAAGTTGTCATTAAAAAATATTAGAGAGATCTCACCCTCTGTAGAAATACTTTCTTGAAAAGGCTGGATAATTTCTTCTGTGATACTTTCTGTAGAACTATTCAACTGATCCTTAGTAATCACTTTTATACCAGAGGCGCCAGCTCCAATAAGTGGTTTAACTATAACCTTATCGCATTCAAACTTTTTGAAAGCTTCTTCAATTGTATCTTTTGATACTATAGTTTTTAATGAAGGGATTATTTCAAATCCTTTTTCTTGTAACTCAAAGAGGTAGGACTTGTTAAAGTTATTGAGCACTATGTCTTGAGAGTTAAATAGTTTCACACTCTTTGGAAGCGTTTCGATAAATGATTTAAATTTCTCTATTTTTTCTGTGTAATCCCAAGTTGACCTTATTATCACGCAGTCAAAAATACTCCAATCAACTTTAGGATCATCCCATACTTGAAAAACTGCCTCTATCTCTTGTGTCTTTAATAGGGGAATAATGAGGTTATCGTCATTATAAGCATTTACGTCTATTTCATTACAAGTGAGTATTGCGACCTTTATCATACTGATATTCCTAAGCATTCTATTTATTAATCTAAACTTAAAGTAATTATAAGCCTTTTTAGGCCACAATTATAGTATGGATCATAGAATACTAATGGTTGATGACTCAGAAGAGATGCATGAACTATATAAGAAAATTATTGAAAAGATGAATACTAAGAACCTTGGAATGAACTTCACTCTTGATCACTGTTTTCAAGGAGAGGTCGGAGTTCTTAAGGTTCGTGAATCTTATCGCAATAAGACGCCTTACTCTTTGGTAATCATGGATATAAGAATGCCTCCTGGAATAGATGGCATCCAAACCATTAAGCATATCAGAGAGGAGTATCCTCAGACGGAGTTTATTGTTTGTACTGCATTTCAACAATATTCCTGGGATGATTATCTCGAAATCTTTGGGCCTACTGATAAAATCCTATACATAAATAAGCCATATAATAAAACTACAATGAAACAACTCACCCTCTATGTTTGTTCGAAAACCTCTGCCGCCTAGGAGAGTTAAATCAACCTTTGTGTAAGGGGATTTTATTTGATTTAGACTCCTATAACTACTTGTTAAGTAAAGATAAATTGATTTTAAATCATCTAATTGTATGATTTTGCTTAAGAGTTAATAAAGTTAACCGATATTTTATTATCAATATTAATAAAATTAACTTTTCAGGTTTAGGGGGAAAGATGAGAAAGACTTTTAAGAAAATTTCAACAACTATGTGTGTACTTGGTTTATCAACAGCTGGGTTTATGTCAATCGACTCAACAAAGGCCGCTTCAGATATTGCTCAAGCGCTTGCTGTTGTTACTGCAGCGATTAATATTTCACAAGTTGCTGATTTAGACTTTGGATCAGCAGTTCAAGGCGATGGAGCTTCGACTGTAGCTCCAGGAGACGCTACAGCAGGTGAGTTTGCCGTTACAGGTCAAGCAAGTACTGCATACACAATTACGCTACCTGCAGATGCTACAGTTACAATGATTACAGGTTCAGGAGCAACTGCTGATGAACAAATTGCAGTAAATTCATTTGTTTCTACGCCAGCGGCCGGTGCAAATGGTCTACTTGATGGATCTGGAGCACAGACTTTAAAAGTGGGTGCAACAAGAGCTGCATTATCAGGAACTCAGGTTGCTGGTAGTTATGCTGCAAACTTTACAGTTGATGTAGTTTACTAGTAATTACAATCACATAGCATATATTAGCCCTTCTTTTCTTTGAAGGGCTTCTTATTTCCTACTTACTAATATGAATATTCTTTGAGATGATTTCAGTAACTAACTGAAAAAATGGAGAAGTTAATGAAGTTAAGAATCCTCGTGGTGAGTTTTTTGTATTTCTGTTCAATAAGTATAAGTGCAAATCTACAAGTCTTTCCAACAAAGGTTAGGCTCTCAACAAGGTCAAAAGTTTCTACTATCACATTAAGAAATAAGGGAACTTTCAAAACAACTTATAAGTTGAGTGCAGTCTTCTATAAGCAGTCCTTTGATGGCCAGATGAAAAGAATTGAGGATCCTGGGGTTGAGGGTCAGTCAGTTATAAAATTCCTTCGCTTTTCTCCTCGTCAGGTAACGCTGGCACCAAATGAAGAACAAGTGGTTCGATTTATGGTGAGGAAAACGTCAAAGCTTTCTTCAGGTGACTACCGCGCACATATAAGGTTTGAGCCTATAAAGAAAGAAGAGGAACAGGATGGGGCTAGAAATAATCTTGTAATGATGAAGATAGATGCAAGAGTCGCTATTAATGTTCCAATTATCTATACTCATGGAAATGTAGAAGGCAGTATAAAATTAAAGGACTTTTCTATCAGTTCAAATGATAAGGAAAGCTTTTTCCATGTCATTATGAAAAAAGATAAATCTATTTTTCCTTTTGGTACTTTTAAAATTTATAAAATTAATGAAGATAAAGAAGAGTTCATTACAGTTGTTAATGGAGTAAGCTCTTATATTCCAGAGAGAAGGTTTACTTTCAAGATTGAAGACTTCAAGAGAAAGAGTGGACTTTACGAAATTCGTTTTTTTGAAAATGAATTCGCAAAAAAACCTGTCGCTAAGGATACATTTAAATTTTGAAGATAAGTATTAGTATATTTCTTTTCCTAATTATGGGCCATGTATTTGCTCAGGATGATTGGTATAACTATGAAAGGATTATGCTAATAAAGTCAAAAGCAAACTTTATACTTGATGAGGGCCTATTAACATATAATAAAAATAATCGATGGTACCTTCCACTAGAGGATCTCTTTGACTCTATTGGTGTTGAGTATAAGTTTGCAAAAAATCAGAGAGTCATTGAAGGTTTTATATTCAATGAAAAGAATAGTTATAGAATTGATTTAAATGAATGTGAATTCTTAATGGATGGTAAATTAAATGACTTCGAGTGTGATCGTATAATTCCATTAGAGGATTTTTTATTAGTCGATATCAAATTATTTGAGTTTATAACTAAAATTAAATTCAAAATTGAATCTTTGAGTTCTTCTATGACATTAGAATATGACTCACTATTTCCTCCAGAAGAAAGAAATAGAAGAGAATCAAAAAAAAGTAAGACTAGAAGAAATGAAGTTGTTTACCCTATAGAGAAAAATAAAAGAGAATGGATAGATGGCTTCAATTTTGATCAAGATATTGCCGTTGATTCATATCGCTCAAGAAATGGTAGTATAAATTCATCAATCAGGCATGAAACGGCACTTTCAACAGAGTTTTTAAAGTCAGAACTTTATACGGACTACCGAGGAGTCGGGAAAAAACAAGAATCATATTGGCTAAGTTTAGAGCGAAATGACTATAGGGGACGTATATTCGGTGACCTAGGCCTAAGTGAACTAAAGGCGATACATTTCAATGCACCAAGAGTAAGCCTCGTGGGTGGCGGTAAAAAGCTTACTGGTGCCTATTTTTCAAATAGATCTCTTGTTAGGCCAATCAACTTCTCAAAAGAAAATTTCTCAGGCTTCTTAGAGAGTGGATGGGAAGTAGAGCTATATCACAATGATATATTGATAGGGCGAGAAATTGGTAGTTCTATCAATCAAAGATATGAATTTAACAATGTTGATCTCTATTATGGTGTTAACAGATTTAAATTTATCTTTTATGGCCCAAAAGGTGAGAGAAGATATGAAAATAAAACATTAAATATTACAAATTCATTTAATAAGAATAATGCAGTTACCGTCACTGGCTCTTTTGGTGAGGACCAGAATAGTAAAGATAATTATAATCTTTCAATTTCGAAAAACCTATTTGATAGAATCCAGTTAGACTTAAGTACAGTTAAAAATTATGATGTACGAACAAATATATCTAAAAAATACTACGGAGGAGTGGTTAGTACTTTTTTAAATAATACACTCTTTGATACAAGCTATATAACAGACGGAGAACAAAGGGCATTTGAAACATCTGCTAAGTTTAACTTTGCTGGTGTAAGTACAAACCTTTCGTATATTAATAACTCCGGAGTTCAATCAGACTACCTTGGACAGGTGAATCCTGTTGATTATTCTTGGAATGGTAATTTTATATTACCTTTAAGATTTATACCAAATCTTCAAATGTACAATAGTATAAAATATAAAAAGAAATATGGAATTGAAGTAAAGTATTTAGATATTTTAAACCGTATTTCATTCTCTGCTCAAAATCTTTACTTTTCAAATTCAATCAATGTTGAAAATAATATACTTGTAGATGAGTTCTTTTCTCGACTCACTTCTGGTCGATCGACATATAAATTTACGACAAGGACTGATCGGGACGGACTTATGGATAGTGAAATAGGCTATTCATTTTCTAATAGAAAAAAGCATAGTTATTCATCAAGTGTTACTTATGAATATATACCAAGGATAACAACTGTTAAGCTAAGGGCCGATAAAATGTTCAAGAAGATATATGCAGGTATATCTCTTGAAGGAAATAGTGAGCGCGAGCTTGGTGTAGGTGTGAACTTTTCTTATGGGCTTGTTTATGACAAAGATAGCGGTGTTAACTTATTCAATAAAAGAACGAGTGAGTATGCAAATATAAAAGTGCTTGCTTACCATGACCTAAATGGTAATAACGTTAGAGATAATGGTGAAGAGAATATTCCAAATATTGAGTTCTATAGATTCTCAGGAAATGAAAGGCAGCAAACAGATGAAAAAGGCTATGCTTTTTTTACCTTTATTCAACCTTTAGCCCCTACGGATATTAAAATAAGTCTTCAAGGAATTGATAATATCTATCTTCGACCGACAACTATGGGAAAGAGAGTCTGGGGGAGACCAGGTAAGACGGCTCTCGTGGAGTTTCCTCTTAGAATTGAAGGTGATGTTGAAGGTGAGATTGAGTTCATAGAAGGAAAGGCTTCAAAAGCAAAAATTAAAGGAAGTATTCTCTCTAAAGGAAAAAAAATAAAGACCTTTAAAATAGAGAAGGATGGCTACTTTTACACTCAAGGTATCTTACCTGGAGATTACACTCTTAAATTATTATGTGATGGATGTAAGATGAAGGAATTTACTAAAAAATTTAAAATGCCAATTGATGGAGATAGTATTTTCTTTGAAGGAGTCAGATTATGATTAACTTTTTTGTATTACTATTTTCACTCTATAGTTACGCGCTACCTATATCAATTACTCAAAAACAAGATCTTAATTTTGGAACATTGGTTCAGGGGGATTCAAAGAAAGTAATATCTCCAAAGGGGAGTGAACCAAATAATGCAAGATTTATAATTAAAGGAGATGCTAATACGGTTTATACTATCATTCTTCCTCTTGAAATTTATATATCTCTTAATGGAGCTGGACTTAAGAAAATTAAAGTACATAAATTTAAATCAAAACCTTTAGTTGGAGCGAATGGTCTTTTAAATTCTAAAGGAAAGCAAGCTTTAAAAGTAGGAGCAACATTAGCAAAGATAGGAGTTAATAAACCTCCTGGGAATTACTTTGGGAGTTTTACTATTGATGTCATTTATTAAAAGAAAATATCAATTTTATTATTGCCAATAGATTTCACTTCTCCTTTTTTTCCAGATGATTTTGTTATGGAATTATGAGGAGTTTGGATTATTAACATCTGATTTGGAACTGTTAAGATTAGATCTCTCCTTATTGTAATCTCTTGATTAGTCTTTTTATCCTCAACGACACTTACTTGATTTTCTACATGCATAAGAACTTTGGTCGCAGCTGAACCAGCAAGTATAGCTTGAGAGAGTAATAAGAGACCTATAGTTATGAAGTATTTCATTTCCATATTGTCTCTTAACAAAATGTAAACGAGAGGAGCGATTTCTGCTTAGCTAAAGAATACTCAATATTATACTTCTAGGTATAGTCAATTACAGTGAGTTTAAGAAAGTAAAATTTATTAGGTGTTTTTTGTTTGTCGTGTTGTAAGCCTTTGTAATCTTGAATAGAGCTTGTTTTATTGCCATTTATTGTACAAATCTTTACACGTGTTTACTTATTAGACGACTCATTTCTAAATTACATCTCAATTCCAGATGCTTATCTTTGGTACAATTCTTGCTCTTATTAGGCAATAACTATAATCAAGGATAATTAATGAGCAAGCCAAGCCTCTTTATTGCATTTGCACTTTTTGGACTTATTTCCTGTGCTAATAAAGAAGACGCTAGTAGCTTTGCTGAAGCAACATCACAAATTGAATCTTTAAATCAAGTACAAAGCTCTAAGACTGAACATGAGAGTTCTTTTGCACTAAATAATGAAATTATATCTTCAGGTCAAAGTGTTGTGAGTTCTTCTCAAGCTCTATGCCAGTTAATTAGTAATAAAGACTTAGCGAATCCTTTTGAGTTTGAGGAACATTTTTCAGAAAACGTAGATTTTAATTATTTCAAAATGTATATTAATCAAATTGAACAGTTATCAAGCAAATGCTTATCTGTTGATATGGTCCTAGATCATTATCCTCTTAGTATCGTTAAGTTTAATCTAGCTGATAATAATTCTTTATATGGTTTCTTCAATGTAGATGATTCTAATAAAATTAGAGATTATTATTTTATGCCTTCTTCACACTTAAGTGTAGATCATCTCTTTGTTGATATGAGTGATGGGGAAAAGCTATCATCTCTACTATTTAAAAAAGATAATACTAAAAAAACAACAGTTATAATCAAAACTCCGTATTTACATACATCTCCAATTAGTACCTATATACAAATGGCGACAAGATTTTTGAACAAAGGGTTCAATGTCTTGATGCAGTCCAATCGTGGCTCTCATGCTAGCTCTGGTGTTTTTAAATGGTTACATGAGAAAAATATTGATGATTCAAGAGATTCAATAAACTGGATAACGAGCCAGGAATTTTCAAACCAAAAGGTTATCTCATATGGAGTTTCATATGATGGTTATAATGCTCTAGCTGCTGCTGCTAGTAATGCTGAAGGTTTAGTCTCTACAATTGCTTGTAGTGCGCCATCTAAAGCAGAGACAGACTCGTTTACAGCAGGTCGATCTATTGAATCAAGCTTGTTAAAATATATTGCTGAGAGAGAGAATATGAAAGAGGTACATCTCTTCAGTGAAAAAGTTGATTTTCTTCAAACAAAGGAAACCTCTTTTGAAGACTTTGACAATATTCTTTACGGTAGAGATATTTCAGACTGGAATGATCTTATTGTCGCTCAAAATTCAGGTAGCTTAGATGATTACTTAAAAGATAGGTCAGTTTTAGAAAAATTAAAAGACTCAAATGTTCCAATCTTTCATGTTGGTGGAACTGATAATGATCAAGATGGACGAGACACATATTTAGCTTATGAGTATTTGAAAAAAGAATCTTATAGACCTAAAAAGAACTTTTTCTATCTTCATCATAAAGGACACGGTTGTGGTGACTTTTTTAATAAAGATTTTGGAAATAAATTTTTAGAAGGAAATATTGATTCTTTGGTCAATGAATATAGAGATTTATCTAACGGTGGCGTCTCTAAGAATATTGAAGAGGATTTTTCAGCAGTAAATGTGAAACTATTTGGTCTTAATACTGTCGCAGAGTTGAGTAATAGAACGTATATAGATGAATATGCTTATCTTGATTACAAAGGTAAAGCTGAAGAAGACATAACGATAAATGGAAGTCCAAAATTAAAGTTGAATATTTCTAGCTCATTATGGAAGAGTTCTTTAATTATATCTTTGTTCAATACAGCTAGTGGTGAGTGGCAAATTCCTCATAGTATGGCCTCTGGACTTAGTAGAACATCTCTCTACTTGAAGGATAGTGCAGAAGGTGAGTTATCAGTAACATTACCACCGATGAAGTTTAAATTGAAAAAGGGTGATAGCCTTATGGTAAGACTTTCCCTAGATACTAGGACTTATATAGACTTCTTTAGAGTTGAGAGAAGTAACTACTACGAGCGAAATAGTGACTCTGGCAACTTAGAGATAGAAGGTCTTCATATTGATATTTCTCTACCTGTTGAAGAGAATAGGGACTTGATTGAAGCCCTCTAGTCTTTCTTTCTGTCGATATAAGTGTCTTCCTTGAAAATTTGGCCTGATGATAGGCCATAGTTTTCATGGATTCCTAATTGAGTATTTAGCTCTTCTGGACTTAATTTTCCCTGAAGAAGTTCACTAAAGGCAAGAAGCTTAGTGAATATAGTTGCTCCATCTTCGTGTAATGCTTCAATTCTAAAATAAGATACACCAAATTGAATACATTCTTTTAATAGTGTAGGCGCAGAGATTGATGTTGCGTTATACATAGTGTTTCTACATTCAGAGTCTGCTTTTATGAAGTGCTTATTTCCAAAAGAGTCATGTAGTTCCACTTTATGTTTCTCACATGGCTTTCCACAATCTTTAAAAGATGTCCCGTTGGATAAAAATGCAGCGTAAACACAATGCTCCATATGAAAGCTAGGCATATACTGATGAATAGTAACTTCGAAACTCTTATTTTCGCTATGTTGAACAAGAGAAAGTAATTGGTCTCTATTTAAGTCATAGCTTGGAGTAAGAGTTTCTAGTCCTTTTGAGAAAAGGTAGCTTGAAGTTATAGAATTTGTAATGTTAAGACTAAAATCTCCAATCAGCTTTTGTTTAGAGTCACTGTCCTTTATATACTGTAGAGCCCCTAGGTTTCGTACAAGTATATAGTCAGGTTTTATTCTTAGAAGTAGCTTTAAGTGATGATATTCACCTGGCTTTAAAATCCTATTTGTTGCAATGGCAGACTTTATATTAGATTTTTTTAGCAACTCTAATGACTGTGCATAATCTTTTCCAAACTCATAATCTAAAATAATACAGTCTAGTATATCTTTAACTTTCTCATTTTCAGATAGCAGAGGAAGTACTTCTTCAAGTTGTGAAATTTCTCTTAATAGTAATCTAATCTTAGGGTTAATTGCTTCCTCAGATAAAGATTCTTCTGGAAGTTTAAATGTATTGAGTTCTCTTTCTGGTACAGAAGTAATAGCAGTTAAAAGTTCATTTATTGCTCGTTGTCTCAATTTCTTAAGAGACTTATTTGGTATAAATGGAGAGATATCTGAAAGAAAAACTTCTGGTGATGAGCACTCAAAAGGGGTTGCACTAAGTGCTGTTAGTTCTTTTTTTATTTTTTGAAGATTTAATTCATTTTTTGATTCTTCTAAGATGAGCTCATCACTTATTGTAATCTCTACTTCATTTAAAGAAACTTTAACTTTTAAACTTTGACCAACTTTTGCAGTCAGCTCGACTTTGATGGGTCTTTTTAATAGTAAAGTCTTATCTGTAAACGATTTAGAAAGATTCTTCACTAACTGTGGTGAGGATGTTTGATAAACGTTATATCCTTCTTTCACATTATTTATTTTAAATTCTTTTGGAAGGTAAATCTCAAATCTTCTATTTTTTAAAGTTCTAATGTCATAAATCATGGCACCAGATTCTTTTTTCTTAGGATCAGATACACTCGCAAATAATAATCCATCACCTTTCTCAAGGTTTTTATCTGATGCAATTATAATTGATCTATTTCGAACTTCCTGGACTTGTCCAATTTTTAGCCCTCTGTTACTTCCGAATGTTCCATCGACTAAATCTTGATGGTTAACTCCATGAAGCCAGCCTGGATAAAATCCCCTAGAGTAGGTGATGGCCATATTCTCTTTGTGAGCGTTTGTGACCTCGCCATTATCAATTGCATTTCTATATGTACTTGCGACACTTGCTACAAATAAAGGACTCTTAAGCCTTCCTTCAACTTTTAAAGAGTCGACACCTAATTCTGAAAGTTTTCCAATCTCATCGATTCCACAAAGGTCTTTAGGCGAAACTAGATACTTCTGGTCTATAAGGTCAACTTTCTTATCGTCTACAATTAAGTCATATTCAAAACGACAACTCTGTGCACATTGCCCTCTATTTGCACTTCTTCCTCCAATACTTTCACTAGTAAAGCACTGTCCAGAATAAGCAACACAAAGAGCACCATGTACGAAGACTTCTAATTCTTTATCTGTTTTTTCTTTGATTATTTTTATTTCATCTAAACTATTTTCTCTACCAAGAACATAGCGTTTAATATCTAAGTCTTTTGTAAGTTCTATCGCCAATTCATTTGTAATTGTCATTTGAGTTGAGGCGTGAACAACTTGCCAAGGAGCAATTTCCTTGATTATTTTTACAAGACCTAAATCTTGAACGATGATTGCATCAGGGGAGAGTGGAAGTAACTTATTTAAGAGTTCGATTGCCTTTTCTAGCTCTTGCTCAAAAATCACAATATTAAATGCAACATTTACTTTTACATCATAGGTGTGGCAAAGCTTTATGATTTCAGCAAGCTGATCAAAGCTATGGTTAGTAGTTCTACCTCTTGCATTAAACTCAGGCATGCCAACATAAATAGCATTTGCACCATTGTGGATAGCAGCTTGGCACATTTCGATATTTCCAACAGGAAGCAGTAATTCAGGTTTTTTTGTCATAACCCTGATAAGTAGCAGAGAGTACTTGAAAGTACAATGGAAATGAAAAGAATTACACGACATAAAGGTCTGAATTTGTTATAAAATATGAATCGAGGTGAAATCAATGCAAGATAAATTAAAACTTTTTTTAAGCTCTTTTTCAGCACTCTTAGACTATGAAAATCATCACCAATGGTCTCATTGGATGTCTTCAGTTGAGAAAATGTTAGATCAAAATTTCTCTGACTCTTACGACCACTACACTAAAGCTTTTGGTGGAGCTGGTACTTTGAATGATATTCACTTTTCAGACCCTTGGAGCTTAACTTTATTTTGGAAGTTACGAGCGATCATAGGAATATACTTCAGATGTATTGAGCTTGATAAAGATCCTCTTACTCAGTTGAATGAGTTTAAGGATGAAAAACTAGAAAATCTAAAAGTGCATTGTTGCTCAAACTGTAATGCTCGTTATGTTACTCAAAGAGACCTAATTCAAACTCAAATTCCCTCTAAAATAAACTCTCTAATTCTAGAAGATATATTTACTAGTCCTCTAAGAACTCTTTATGAGAGATTTGCTGAACTTAGGAAAACTAGTGTCGAACTTCTTGATGAACTCAAGGGGACAATTGATCCTGATTGGGAAATTGTTAAGTCTGATCCTTGGTATCAGCCTTGTGCAAAATGTTCTCAAAATACATTGAAGCTTCAAAACTATAAGTATGATGGAACTAAGTGGTCAATGCTCACTTAGCTCCAAGTGCACTACTTTAAACTATTTAATTTTTGATGATCCTTTCCATGAAAGAATAACATTCGATGATCTTGATAATATTGCTTCACTTCATTTTCATGCTTTAAGATGGGGTGAGCAACAAGCCAGCTCACAAGAAGCATTGCTGTTCCAAGTATCGCAATAATGATTCCAAAAAACGATGGGCCGGAGTAGGCAACATACTGTTCGTAGGCAATATAATAGATATACATTGCTGCTAAAAGAGTAAAATAGTGAAAATGTTCATGAGTTTTTAGGAAGTACACACTGTGGTGAGTGTCTATTTCATCGTAAAGTTCTTCATTACTCATTTTTAGATCGCCATTTTCGACCATTTTCTCTTCGACCTTGTAGTACATTTCTACTTCTTCTTCGTCGGCCTCGGCAATAGGATGTAAATGTGTAGAGAGCATCTTAAACTCCTTAGTTTTCCTTCTATTAAAAGCATATCTAAGGAGTATGAAGATTTTGTTAAAAAGATTTTTTATTTTTTATAGGTTTCAACTACTTGTAATAGTGCTTCTTGATTATCACAGTTTACAACGGTTGAATTTGACCAAGCGTTTGGCGATTCATTTTCAGCTGTATGCATAGCACATAGGTCTAAGAATTTTGTACCTGCTAAGTACTTATCAGCACCTTGTTTCACTTGTACATTAAAAGCGATACCTTTGTTTTCTAGAGATAATTCAGAGCCGTCAAAGAATTCTGCAAGTATGTCTGCAGCTGTTACTTGCTTTGGTAGTCCAGTTACTTTTGTTATTCTTGTAACATCCTCTCCACGACATGAGTCATCACTACACTGGTAAACAACTCTACAAGAGTTTCCATCTGCATCTGTTGACCAAGAGTAGTCTGTTTCTCCTCTTACTAGGATTCCTTCAACTATTCCAGTATCTGTATTGAAAACAGGAGAACCTGAGTTCCCACCGAATGTATCTAGATTCCCGACAAAGTACCAGTCATCTGACGTTGATCTAATTGTTGCTCCTGAAGCTACTTTCATTGGTAGACCTGATGGGTGTCCCATTACTGTAATAGAATCTCCTTTTTTAACTTCTCCTGAAGTTCTAAAAGTTAGAGGCTCTGCATTCTCTACATTTCTATCTAATTCTATTACCGCAAAGTCAGCATTTGTTGATCCACTTAACTGTTGTGAAATGATACTTTTACAAGAGTATATTTGTGATTGCTGAACACTATTGCTGTCTGACTTAAATCCAAATACCCATTTATAGTTACTACAATCGCTCTGGTTTTCAACACAGTGACCTGCTGTAACAAGTGTATTTTCGCCAACTAGAAAACCTGAACATCTACCTGGATTAATTTGATCTGCAAACTCTTCTGTAGGACAAAGGCCCATACTCTCTTGAATCGTTGCAGAGATAAGTTCACCATTCTCACTGATCTTAGTTCCTGATACTTGTACAGCAACTGCGTTTGCCCATTCAGCGTGTCTAGGATCTGGAGAGTCTGCAATTTCTAATCTATCATCTTTTCCGTATATAACTTTTGGAGTAATTAGGTTGACTACAGTAGATTGAGAAACAAAGTTATTTAAATCTTTTGTAACGTCGTATACTTCATCATTAACTGAGCACTTAGAAGGATACTTTTCAACAAAAATTGAAATTGAGTCGGTGAGTGTATTGAAGTCTTCGGTAGATGACGTCGGACTGTAAATACTCACAAATGATTGCTTGAGTGAGTTATAGTCATCCTGGAAAGTATCTTCACATTTAGCAACTTCATCTTCGCAAGAAGCTAGTGTAAAAAGCAAACTTAGTGAAATTATTAAACCTAATTTATTCATGTATTCTCCCTTACTTATATAACATCACACACGTAAGGAGAGGGGCAATTAAAATTTCATAATCTGTAATAAAGTAATAATGATGTGAGTAAAAGTTAGGGAAAAGTGAGAATTTTAAATATTTTATTGTAAAAGTAAGGTCAAAATGCCCCCTGAGGACTTTTATTACATACGTTTAAAAGTTAATTTTTCCAATCGAGTTAACGTATGTTAAATAAAAAACATGAGTGAAGATAATTTTAGATTTAGTGGTATTTCAAGACTATATGGACAGCATGCTGAAAAAGCACTTAGTAGTGCACATGTTTGTGTTATAGGAATTGGTGGCGTAGGCTCATGGGCGGTTGAAGCTCTCGTTAGATCTGGAGTAGGTGAAGTCACGATCGTTGATCTAGATGATATTTGTATTACAAATGTAAATAGGCAACTTCATGCGCTCGATGGAAATATTGGTAGATTAAAAGTTCATGCTCTTGAGGAACGTTGTAAGCTAATAAATCCTGAAGTTGTTATAAATTCAATTGAAGACTTTTTTACTATTTCATCTGCAGAGTCAATTCTATCTACAAAGTATAACTACGTCATTGATGCAATTGATTCATTAGAAAGTAAGATTCTGCTCATAAATGAGTGTGTAAAAAGAGATCTACCTGTTCTAACTGTCGGTGGAGGAGGGGGAAAGCAAGACCCTTCTAAAGTGATTGTTGAAGACTTATCTAAGTCTTGGAATGACAGGTTACTTCAAAGAGTAAGAAAGCAACTTCGAAAAGAATACTCGTTTCCAAAAGATGATAGCTTATTCAATGTGGTGAGTGTTTTTTCAACAGAATTGCCGTTCTTAGCAAATGAAGATGGATCTGTTTGTCAGATTCAAAAAGAAGAACAAAAGAGTTACCGACTTGATTGTTATACGGGCTATGGAAGCGCAAGTTTTGTTACAGGCACTATTGGTTTTATCGCAGCTAGTGAAGTTGTAAAGGCCATTTGTTCAAAATAGATTCATTTTGAATATTCCTCTTTTCAATTTATAATAGTCTTATGATTCTTAACTTTCATACACATTCACCAGAAAAAGAAGATGGCATTATGAATTTTTATAATGCTGATCTAAGGAAGGGAAGTGGTGAGCTTCTAATGGGAGACTTTCGTTGTGGAGGAATTCACCCTTGGTGGATAGATTATTTTGATCCTTTAGATAAAGATAAAATTGCACAAATATTACTCAATGAAAATATTCTTTGTATTGGTGAAATAGGATTAGATCGATCTTTTAGAGAAATTGATTTTTCAAGGCAAGTAGACTTTTTTGAATTTCAATTAGAAGTAGCTATTAGAAGGGAAGATAAGTTCATTATCATTCATTGTGTAAGAGCATATCAAGAAATACTAAATTCAGTTAAAAAAGTGGGTTATAAGGGAAAGCTTGTCTTTCATGATTATAATGGTAATGATGAGATGACTCAAAAGCTTGTTGATCTTGGACATTATTTTTCTTACGGTAATATGTTGTTTAAGAAAGAATCAAAGGCCATGAGCTCCTTGAAATATATTCCTTTAAAGCGATTATTTATTGAAACAGATGATCAGTTCGAATTCTCTATTCAAGATGCCTATTCTGAAGCATCAAGCTTTCTTGAAGTTGAAACTCTTAGTTTAATTGAGCAATGCATGAAAAACTTTGTTATGTTGAGAAAATTCTAAGTTATTGATATCTATAGTTTAATTATACAGTCGTCATATATTCCCCATATAAATTAGGAAAGTTTGTGATAGCATTTATTGATTGTTTTTATAGAGGTAACAAACTTGAAGTCTATAGCTTTTTTTATAATTTTTTTATTATCAACGTCGATATTTGCTAAAAATAATTTTAATGAATTCTTCAACCCAAATGGTTGGGAAGAAGTTTATACTAAAGACGGAATTACTGTTTACTCTCAAAAGTCAAAGCACTCTAGTATTGTTGGATTTAAGGCCGAAGCTGTACTTGTAGCACCTCTTGAAAATATTCTAGCAACTCTTCGCGACGTCGAGGGGACAATTAATTGGGCCCCAAATATAACAGAAAAATCTACGATTAAAGAGTTTAGTGACCTTAAAGCTATTACATATACAAATAATGACCTTCCTTGGCCTGCTGCTGATCGAGATATGGTTCAGATGAATGAGTTAAGACTAGATGAAGAGAATAAATACCTTGTTGTTGATACATACTCTATAAAAGATGATGTGTACCCATTTGCAGAAGACACTGTTAGAGCAAATGTGACATTTGGAACTCTTCAATTTAGAAGAAAAGGGGCACACTCTTCAGTTTTGATGACTTTATTAGTTGACCCAAAAGGATCGCTGCCTATTTGGCTTGTTAATATGTTACAAAAAAGACTTCCTTATCAATTTTTAATTGCTTTAGAAAAAGAAGCAGTAAAGTCAAAAGTTCCTCTTAGAGCAGGAATCAAAAAATTACTCGATAAGCTAGATTCTCTAGAATAGTGTAGATATTTTAATATTTTTAAAGATTTTACTTCATTATTACTTCCTATAATGAGGCATGAGAATTAATCCAAATATGAATATTTTAATTGTTGATGATGATGACGACGTTATCAATTACATGAGAACCTTACTCCGCAAAAATGGCTATAAAAACATCCATACTGAAAAAGATGGTGTAAAAGCTGTTAATTTTGTCGAGCAATCTTATATGGAGAATAAGAAGATCGATATGATTCTTGCAGATTGGGAAATGCCTGAACTAGATGGAATTCACTTTCTTGATTATTTAAAAAGAAATGCTGACTTCAATGAAATTCCATTTGTTATGGTTACTGCTGATTCTGACCGAATCCATGTTGTTGAAGCTATTAATCATGGAGTATCTCAATACTTAATTAAGCCTTTCGATGAGAAAAAGCTCTTGAGTAAGATACATGAGGTTATGAAGAGGAAGAAGGTTGCTTAAGCAGTTAGCTACAGACTCAGAATTATACTTTCTTTGCCCAGGACTTTGATAATCTTAGGATATCTGTGAGTAGAGAAGTGTAGTTCTTTCCTTCAAACTTTGCACTTGTTGCGAACTCGTCTTCTCGTGCAATATTTGGATTAGGATTAACTTCTATTATATAGATATCTCCATTTGAATTCATTCTAAGATCAACTCTCGCGTAACCATTTAAGTTTAGATGCTTATAAGCTTTTTTACATATATGATTTATTCTTTTAACTACTTCGTCATCAAGTTGTGCATGTTCTGTCTTGATACCTTTTCTATCTCTATACTTATTATTCCACTTTGCACGGTTAGAGTATAACTCTTTTTCTGGTCGCTCTACATTTTCAAATTTCAATTCCCAAACAGGTAGGGTTTTAATTTTATAATTACCCATTACGCCAACATAGAACTCTCTGCCTTCTACAAATTCTTCAACTATTGCATCAACACCAATCTTTTGATTTATATATTTTACTCTCTCTATTAACTTTTCCTCATTGTGCACAATTGAAGCTTTGGCTATTGCGAGGGAGGCTTCTTCTGTCAAACACTTAACTATAAGAGGATAATTAAGATGTTTTGCTTTCTTTGTTTTTTTATTCTTAGGGAATACTTGAAAATGTGGGGTTTTGAGACGATGAAAAAGTAAGATTTTTTTAGCAAGAGCTTTATCTCTGGCGAGCATTAAACCTCTAGGATTACATCCAGTGTAAGGGACTCGCAACAGCTCTAAATAACTGACAACATTTTGATCAAATAGAACTTCTCCATCAAACTCTTCTAGCAAATTGAATATTAAGGTAGGCTTGAATTCATCAATAGCATTCTTGATTACTTTCAAATCACTAATAACTCCACAAGCTTTAACTTTATGACCTAACTCTAGTAGAGCATTTATAACATCATATTCAGTTATCCATGGGACTTCATCTTTATCAAAATTATTTTCTTGAATATTTTCAGGAGGAACTAGATCTTTATGCATTAAAACGAGTATTTTCACATGACGACCTTATTCTTTCCTTGTTTGATGTAGAGTAATGTTGATTTACTTAAAAGGTTTACAAGTGAAGTACGAGTTTCTCTTGCTGGCTTTCTAAGTGTAAGTTTATTTTTTTTACACTCTGATTTAAGCTCTTTTAAAACATCTCTTACTATATAATGATATTGATTTGTTGCTTTTGCAACTTTTAAACAAAGGTCTTTCTCATTCGCTTTTATAAAGTTAAGTGCATTCGTTTTACTTCCAGTAGTAAAAACTCTTTTTATGTTATTGTTAAAAATAGGTGTTTGATACTTTCTCTTTAACTTGCTTTTTCTATTTAAATAGGTTCTAAGGGTTATTCCAAGAGTTTGAATTTCGTCTACTGTATCTCGACATAAACTCAAAGGCCTTTTTCCTTTTAAAGAATTCATCTTTTGATCTACATAGTTTAATTTATTAATGGCCTTCCATGTAGAGTACTTTCTTTTCCAGTTTGAATCCGGTGTTAGCCATACTGCAAATGTTTCTGCCCAATCTTCATCAGGGTGAGCTTGAGCATAGTTTTCACTTAAGTGTTTAACAAAGTTCTTTGAGAAAGGTTTTCTAATATATTCCTTTGGATACTTTGTATTACTGTCTCCAAATATCTCTTTTCTTTGGAAACAATTTCTAAGTTCATATGCATTATCAATTGCATGTCCTACTTCATGTCTAATAAGTTTTAAACACTCATCTTTTGTAATGCCTTCAACAAAACCAACGTATTCTTTTTCAAGTTTTGTGATTTGCGGATTTAGTAAATAGAAGGGGATAGCTATTCCGGATATTCCATCTGGGCAGAACCAGTCGTCAGAAATCCAGTAATGAAAATTAAAATTAATACCTTTGTCTTTGAGCTCTCTTTGAACAATTTGTATACACTCTGCCACAAGACTTCCTTTGAATTGAAGATCTAGCTTACAAAGAGGGCTATTCAAGATTGCTGTATTTTTAATCATGCTAATACTTAAACCTTCTCCTGATTATTTACAATAACTTAGGTCTTTTTTACTTACTTTTTTGGCACTGCTGTAATCGTTAATTATTTATTTATTCTTTACTTAAGTACCTCAATATATTGGAAATACATAAATATTAATTAAGTAAAGTTAAAAAAGTAAAGAGACTATGCCGATATTGTTTATACTTTATATAACTCTTTTATTGGGAAGGAATATGGACGCGGAAATGCTGACATTCTTTGTAGATGAAATTAAGCAAATTAGAAACTCTATGACTGTTTCAATTTCTTCACTTATTAGTACAGAGCTCGAAGATAATTCAAAATTTGAAGAAGTTGGTCAAATGATTGATAGGGTCTATGGGACTGCGGCGACACTCGGATTGAACGAAATCAGTGAATACACTAAGGCCATAAAAGACGTAAGCTATATGGCATCAGCAAGTGATAATAGGTCTGGTAAAAAGAAAGTAGTTAAAGTTTTGATAAAGTATATAGAGTTGAGTGATCTAATTTGTGCCAGTATATTTGATAAACAAGAATTAATAAAAATTAATCACCAGCTTAACATTGAAAAGTCGAAAGCAAATTTACTTAATAAAAAAGAGTTTTACAGTATTGATAAAAAATCTTGTGCAATAGAGTAATAGACTTCTGAAATTCTCCATTTATACTATTGTTAAATGGAGATAAAGTATGTGTTCAAAAATCATTTCAATTCTAATATGTTTATTAATTTGCTCTTGTTCTAAGAGTACTTCAAATGGATATCAAGGCCATGGTGTAGATGCAATAGATAGAGAAGTGTTGAAGAAGTACTCACCTAAGCCTATACCTAAAGAACTTTCATCCGAAATTGAAGCTCAGAATGAAGTTCGCTCTACTGGACTTGGACAACTTACTCCTAATGGAAAAGAAATGTTCTTCTCTTGGTCTGTTACTGGTGTTAGACAAATTTGGAAGATTTCAGGTCCAAAGTCTTTTCCAATTCAAATGACAGGGGGAGAGAATGCGACATCACTTCAAGATATTACAAACGACGGAAAATACATAATTGTTTCAAGAGACAAGGGTGGCGATGAATATCCAACTTTATTTCTACAAGATGCAAAGAGTGGTGGAGAGTTAATTGAAATATTTGGAAAAAGCAAAGTAAAGGTTTCTTACCTTGATCAAAATGATGATGGATCAAAAATATATTATAGAGCAAATGATATTTCTCCAACAACATGGGGAATATATGAATTTGATATTAAAAGTAAAAAAAGAGAGCTTGTATATAAGGGCGATGGATATTGGTGGATAGTTGAACTCTTAAAGAATGATGAGATGATCTTAGGGCACGCTCTTGGAAATATTGGACGCGAGTATTATTTATTTAATAGAAAAACAAATAAATCAACACCTCTTTTAGGGCAAGGTGAAAGTGAATCATACAGTATCCGTAGTTCATCTATACCTGGAAAGTATATTGTCTTAACAAATAAGTTCGATAACTTTAAACGTCTTTATCTTTTCGATGGTAAAAAATTTGATCCAATCACTGAAAAAGTAGACATGAATATTAAGGGGTTTTCATTAACTAAGGACTACTCAAGAATTCTACTTCAGTACAATGATAAAGGTTACTTCAAGATTAAAGCACTTGATGGAAGGACTTTTAAACCAATTTCATACCCTAAGCTTGGAAGTGCTACGCATACTTTCTTTGGTTCCACTACTAATGATTCTAAATATACAATTTTTGGACAAGTCTTTCATAATCGCCCAAGAGTTAGTTACGTTTATAATTGGCAAACTGCTACACTTAAAGAATGGACAATCCCAAGTTCTCCGGAGATTGATACAACCAATTATTTAAAGTGGTCTTTGGAGTACTATCCTGCTGAAGATGGAACTCAAATTCCTATGTTTGTGAAAAGACCTAAAGAGTGTGAGGAGAAAACATGTCCTGTCATTATTTCTTTTCATGGAGGTCCTGAGTCTCAATCTTTACCTGGTTTTAGTCCAACAGCTGAACTTTATACTAAGAGAGGTTTTATCTACGTTATGCCAAACGTTCGAGGTTCAAGAGGTTATGGAAAAGAATGGCTTAACTCAGACAATGGTAGAAAAAGACTTTCAGTTATTACAGATATAAGAGACTGCTCTTTGTTTATTAAGAAAACTTGGGCCAAGAAAGGTGTTGTGCCAAAAGTTGGAATTACAGGTGGGTCATATGGCGGGTATTCAACTTTATATGGAATGACTGTTTTCTCAGAACACTTTGATGCAGGTGTAGCAAGAGTAGGTATGAGTAGCCTAGTAACTTTCTTAGAGAATACTGCCGAGCATAGAAGGTACCTTAGAGAGACAGAATATGGTTATTTAGAAAAGGACAAGGAAGTACTTGAGAAGCTTTCCCCAATTAATTATTTAGATAGGGTAAAGGCACCATTATTAATAATTCAGGGAGCAAATGATCCCCGTGTACCTGCAGGTGAAGCTATTCAATTTCAACAAGCTCTCGAGAATAAAGGGATAGAGTCAACTTTAATTTTATTTTCTGACGAAGGTCATGGTGTACGAAAGAGAGCTAATAAAACATTAAGTACTGGTCATACATTAAGTTTTTTTAATAAATGGTTGAAATAATATTCTCTCTTTAAATTTATAAAATTTCTGAGAGAATAGTAATAAGCTAAGGAGCGTTTCAACTTATGAAAATGTGGTCAACTCATAGAAAAGATTTAATTAAAGATAAATTACTTCATGTAATGAATAGTGGGGATAGTGTAACTGTTTGGCAAAATCGCGGAACAGAAAAAATAAAGTTTTCAGCAAAGTTTCTAGAGGTTACAGACTCAACAACAACGATTCACTTAGAAGATGGTTACACAAATGCTGATTATCAATTAACGAAAGATAATCCCATTTTTATTCACTATGCAAAAGAGGATTATCTCTTCAAAAAAGAAGCATTTAAGACTGATGGTCTAAATGTTATCATGAAGACGCCTGTTGAATTAATGATGAGAGAGAGAAGAACTGTAGAGAGATTCTCATTTAAATATCAGGACTATAAAAATGTTTCATTGAAGATAGGTAAGGATGAAGACATTGAGAGTGTGTCATGTGTTTTAAAAGACCTTTCTGTTAATGGATTGAGCTTTGTTATTCACGAGCAAGAAGCGGATAAGTTCTTAAAGGGTAGCACTGTTTATGTTACGGCAATATCTGATCAGAATTTGTCTACAGGTATACTTGCAACAATTTGTTATAGTGCTAAATATAGTGTTTCTTCAGAGAAGAGATCTGAGCTTGTTCTGATGGGGTTGAAGTTTAACGACTCTTTAGAAAGTGTAATATTTAAGTCAATCAATACTGTAATTTCAAAAAAACAATTGAAACAAAAAGGTCTAGATGTTTCAACATTTAATGGTCTAAGTGAAGAAGAATTAGAAAAAGTAATAAGAAAAATATCTGAAGACAACTTGGCATTGGCCAATAATATTCGCGAACAAAGTGAAAACATTGATAGATTAAGATATATGACCTTGGATATGAAGAGGTCATTCTTACTTGAAGTGAACCTCGATCTTTTAGCAGCTTCATTAAGACTTGCGAGTAAAGAGCTTATTTATGACCTGATTAGTGAGGTCACAGATACAATGAGAGAAGAATTCCTTTTTAAACTTGATCAACCTAAATCCCCGTCGGCCATCAATAAGGCACAGGATGAGATTGTTAAGTTTATTAGAATGAAGGAGAAAGCAGGAGAACTTGTTCTTGATCCAACTTCGTTTGAAGTTCTTGTTTAAGTCGCTATCTTACTGTTTTTCCGTACTGAAATAGCTCCTCCAACAAGAAGTCGTGGCCTTGTCCAACATTCTATTACATATACTAAGAAAAAAATTCATCATCGATTGGCTATATCCTTAGTAATAGATAGAAAACATTCTTATTAAATTAATAGGAGTGAATATGAAAAAATTATTAGCTATTTTAGGTTTAGCGCTACTTATGACAAGCGTGTCTGCGTCAACAATCAAAATTTGTGCAGTTGAAGCGAGTGAAGTTTGTGCAGAAATTACTAATAGAGCGGATTACCAACAATGTCATAGTGCTATAATGGCTTCATGTTTAGAGGATTACTCTAACGGATATAAGTCAGCACCTGCTTGTGTAAAGCAATGTTCGACAATACCAGAAAGAACTCAAAGGGAACTTTGTTTAAGAACTTGTAGCCCACTTTAGTTTTTTTATGCCAAAAGGTGTCTAGTACCTTTTGGCTTCCTGTCCCTTTTCCTGTACAATTTGCCCATTAATTTTTAAAAATACCCTTTAAAATTCAGAGTTCTATCTAGTCTCCCAAAAGGAATGTTGCAATGAGTTATAATTTTCAAGAGATTGAAGCAAAGTGGCAAAAGTATTGGAATGAAAATCAAACTTTCAAGGCCGAAGAAAATAGTACTAAACCAAAATATTATATTTTAGATATGTTTCCATATCCTTCAGGAGCTGGACTTCACGTAGGTCACCCTCTGGGTTATATCGCTTCAGATATATATACAAGATTTAAAAGACTAGCAGGTTTCAATGTTCTTCATCCAATGGGATATGATGCATTTGGGTTGCCTGCTGAGCAATATGCTATTCAAACGGGAAGACATCCTGCAGATACTACTAAAGAGAATATTGCAAGATATAGAGAGCAGCTAGATAAGATTGGTTTCTCATATGATTGGAATAGAGAAGTTCAAACTTGTGATCCAAAATACTATAAGTGGACTCAGTGGGCATTTATACAAATGTTTGAGCACTACTATGATTTAGATGAAAATAAGGCACGACCAATTTCTGAACTTATAAAAGTATTATCAGAGAAAGGTAGTGCTGGAGTAAATGCACATGCTGGTGAAATAGAAGAGTTTTCAGCTGAGCAGTGGAATTCTTTCAATGAAAAAGAAAGAGAAAATACTCTTCAAAATTATAGACTAGCATTCTTAGCTGAGACTGCAGTGAATTGGTGTCCAGGTCTTGGGACTGTTCTTGCAAATGACGAAGTTAAAGACGGATTATCTGTTCGTGGATCTCACCCTGTTGAACAAAAGAAGATGCAACAATGGTGTTTAAGAGTTTCAGCTTATGCTCCTAGATTATTAGATGGTTTAGATGAATTAAATTGGTCTGACTCTCTAAAAGAAATGCAGAAAAACTGGATTGGTAAATCTGTTGGTGCAGAGGTTAAGTTTGATATTAAGGATAGCTCTGAAAAGATAGAAGTCTTTACAACAAGAGCTGATACAATTTTTGGTGTTTCATTTATGGTTCTCGCTCCAGAGAGTGATTATGTTTCAACTGTAACTACAGAAGCACATAAGCAAGAAGTAGAGGACTACCTAGCCGCTACAAAGAAAAGAAGTGAGAGAGATAGACTTGCAGACGTTAAACGAGTCTCAGGTGTGTTTACAGGTTCTTACTGTATACATCCATTTACTGGAAAAGAGATTCCTATTTGGATAGGTGACTATGTTCTTGGTGGATATGGGACAGGAGCTGTAATGGCCGTACCTGCTCATGACTCAAGAGATTATGCTTTTGCAAAGCATTTCGATATTCCTATTACACAAGTTGTTTCTGGCGGAGATATTTCTGAAGAGTCTTACGATGCTAAAAATGGAACAATGATGAATTCAGATTTCTTAGATGGACTTAAGGTTAAAGAGGCCATTAAGAAAATGATTTATGAAGTTGAAAGTAGAGGGATTGGAAAAAAGCAAACAAACTATAGACTAAGAGATGCAATCTTCTCTAGACAAAGATATTGGGGAGAACCATTTCCAATTTACTTTAAAGATGGAGTTCCAACTCCTCTAAGTATGGATGATCTTCCACTTCAACTTCCTGAAGTAGATAAGTTTCTTCCAACTGAAGATGGACAACCTCCTCTTGGAAGAGCTGAGAACTGGAAAACTAAAGATGGTCATCCTTTAGAGATGTCTACAATGCCTGGTTTTGCAGGATCATCGGCTTACTACCTTCGCTATATGGATCCTCATAATGAAGAAGGGCTAGTGTCTAAAGAAGCTAATAACTATTGGCAAGATGTTGACCTTTATATTGGTGGAGCAGAGCACGCTACGGGACACTTAATTTACTCTCGCTATTGGAATAAGTTTCTTTTTGATATTGGCTACGTTTGTAAGGAAGAGCCTTTTAAGCGTTTAGTGAATCAAGGAATGATCCAAGGACGTTCTAACTTTGTTTATAGATTAAAAGGGAAGAACGAATTTGTTTCTCTTGGACTTAAAGACAAGTATGACACACAAGAAATTCATGTTGATGTAAATATAGTACATAACGATCAGCTAGATATGGAAGCGTTTAAGGCCTGGAGACCAGAGTTTAAAGATGCAACTTTCATTACTGAAAATATAGATGGTAAAGAGATCTACAACTGTGGTTACGCAGTTGAGAAGATGAGTAAGTCTATGTTCAACGTTGTTAATCCAGACACTATCGTTGAGAAGTATGGAGCAGATACACTTCGTTTATATGAGATGTTTCTTGGTCCACTAGAGCAGTCAAAGCCATGGAATACAAATGGAATTGAAGGTGTTCATAGATTCTTAAAGAAGATTTGGAATTTATTCTACACTGATGAAACTCTAACAGTTACTGACTCTAAGCCAACACCTGAAGAGTTAAAAGTACTTCATACTTGTATTAAGAAAGTAAACGAAGATATTGATACATTTTCATTTAATACTTCTGTTTCGGCCTTTATGATTTGTGTTAACGATCTCGCAAAACTGAAGTGCAATAATAGAGAAATCTTAAGTGATCTAGTTACTTTACTATCACCGTTTGCACCACACTTCTGTGAAGAACTATGGAGAGAGCTTGGGAATGAAACAAGTATTTCATTTGCAACTATCCCTGAACTTAATGAGTCTTACTTAATAGAAAGTACTCATAAGTATCCTATTTCTATAAATGGTAAAATGAGATTTTTAATGGATATTTCTTTAGATGCTTCTAAAGATGAAATTGAAAAGCTTGTTCTTGAAAGCGCTGAGATTCAAAAGTGGATAGAGGGCAAAGAGATTAAGAAGAAAATTATTGTACCTAAGAAGATTGTTAATATTGTAGTTGCTTAGGACATTAACTTATCTATTTTTATAGCGGCAAGCTCTAGGTAATCATCTAGAGTTTTGCCAGTCTCTCTCTTTCTTGGCTTCAATGAATGATCGCCATCTTCAAACCAATTAATCTTTATATTCTTACTTAATTCATAGGTGTCAACATCTTCAGATGTTCCCATAGTATCTCTTGTTCCTTGTAAGATATGTATTTTCGTTTTTATATCTTTCAAGTGATCAATTCTATCTTTTGGCGGTTTTCCTGGTGCATGAAATGGAAATCCTAAGCAAATCACACCCTTTGGATTTAACTCATCAGCAACAAGAGTGGCCATTCGTCCACCCATTGATTTACCACCAATATAAACATTGTTTCCACCAACTAAAGAGAAAACCTCTCTCCACGTTTCAAAAAGTATTTTCTTCGTATTAGGTGGCCTTTTCTTTCCATCAATTCTTCTTTGGGCCATATATGGAAATTCAAAACGTATAACTTGAATATCTCTATTTATTAGCTTCTCAGTTAAACTTTCCATCCAGTCGTGGTCCATAGGAGCACCAGCTCCATGAGCGAGAATGAATACGCGATTAGATTTTGATTTTTTTGATATTAGTAGATCAGTCTTTTTCATAAATTTTGGGATATTTTAAAGTTATATTTTTTTAGTCTATTTCATTATGATAATCGAAGAGAACAACTTAAGTAAAGACGGGTTCAAAGAAGTGACCTCTAGTTAAGACTTAGAACAATATGAAATAAATGTAACAAAATTATAATTTCACACACTAATAGTGAAAGAGCTTAAATAAGTCTTAAGTTTCAAACTAATCAAGGGTTTAGAATGAAGAATCTTCTATTATTGCTTTCTCTTTTAATTTTCTCAACACCTTTGGCCCTCTCGGCTGAAGTGAACAAAGCTGTTTTTGCTGGCGGATGCTTTTGGTGCATGGAACATCCATTTGATAAGCTAGAAGGCGTCATCTCTACAACCTCAGGATATATAGGAGGAGACTCTAAAAACCCTACTTATAAAGATGTTAGTAGAGGGATAACAGGTCACACTGAAGCAGTTTTAATTAAGTTTGATCCCAAAAAGGTAAGTTATAAGAAATTATTAGACGTTTTTTGGAGAAATATAGACCCAACTGACGCTCAGGGACAATTCGTAGATAGAGGATTACAGTATAGGCCTGGAGTATTTTACTTTACTGAGAAGCAAAAAGAAGAAGCTGAGAACTCAAAAAAGCAGCTGTCTAAGCAAAAAATATTTAAATCTGAGATTGTTGTCGAGATAACAAAGGCTTCTACGTTCTATCCAGCTGAAGATTATCATCAAGATTACTATAAGAAGAATCCAATTCGCTATAAATTCTATAGGTTTAACTCAGGTCGAGACCAATTCTTAGGGAAATACTGGGAAAAATGATGTTTCTTTTGCAATCTAGTTGCATAAAAATGTGATACTAAGTATAACTCTATTAAATTAAGGGGTCTCAATGAATCATACGCATCAAGAAAGAATGGATAAAGTCGGTATAATGCTTTCATTATCTTGCTGTATTCACTGTCTTGCTACTCCTTTTATTTTAATGGCAGCACCTGCAATTGGTGAGTATTTCGAAAGTGCTCTTATCCATATTGTTCTCTTCTTATTAGTTGCGCCAATAGCACTTTTAAGCTTTTTAAAAACTTATAAGCATACACAAAAAAGCAGACCTCTCTTCCTCGGTATTATCGGATTGAGTGGTCTGGTTATAGCTTTACTTCTGCATCTATTTGCTGAGAATGGTATGGGAACTCATCACATTCATGATATTGAGATTGTAATGAATGTAGTGTCTGGGCTAGTTTTAGTTTGTGCTCACTTCTTTAATTTCAAAGATTCTTTTTGTAAGCACTGCTAGTTATTTATTTTGACAGTCAGGGCATACTGCAAAAAATTCAAGTTTGTGTTCAACATCTTTGTAACCCATTAACTCAATTTTCTGATCTATTTCCTCAACAAAACAATGATCTAAAATTATTACTTTCGAACATTTTTTACAAATTATATGGTGATGGTGATGACCAGGGTGATTGAATTCATATCTGGCAAAATCTTCATCAAATCTTATACTGTTAAGAATACTTTTTTCTTTAAATTGCTTGAGTGTTCTAAAGAGGGTCGCACGATCACAGAGGCCATCATCTAGCTTTTCATATATCTCATCTGCTGAGAATGGTCCATGTTCACGTGTTAATAGCTTTAATATAGCAGCACGAGGCTTAGTGAAACTTAGTCCTGAATCTTTTATAATTTTCTTAATTTCTTTTTCGTTCATAGATTTATACTAACAAAGAATCAAGATACTAGCCACAATTGGATTTTAAGGTAGAATAATTTAACTATAATTAAATTATAAATAGGATTGTTGCCATGCAAGAACTCATACCTGTTACACTCGTTGTTGGTTTCCTTGGTTCAGGAAAAACTACTTTTATTAATAATATATTAAATGGTGATCATGGAAAAAAAATAGCTGTCATTGAAAATGAATTTGGAGAAATTGGAATTGATGATGAGATTCTCTCAGGTTCAGATGATCTCTTCGTAGAAATGAGTAACGGTTGTATTTGTTGTTCAATGAAAGGTGACCTCGTGGAATCCTTAAGTAAGTTACTTTCAAAATCAAAAGACTTTGAGCATATTGTAATCGAAGCGACAGGAATGGCGAATCCTGGACCTATCATCGAAACATTTTTTTCTTCCGATATTTTAAGCGCTTCCTTTTCACTAGACTCAGTTATTGGTCTTGTTGACTGCGCTCACTTTGATAAGAATGTAGAAAAGTTTGAAAATAATGAACAAATAGCCTTCTATGATCAAATTGCTTTCAGTGAAACAATTCTTTTAAATAAAGTAGACTCTATTGAGAGAGCTGAAATTGATAAAATTAAAGAAGATATACTAAAGAGAAATCCCCATGTATCTGTTATTGAAACTACACATGCCAAAGTAGATTTAGATAAAGTAATGGGTAAGAATTCATTTGATCTTTCTATGATTGAACAAACAATGCCTGAGTCATCTGGAGTAGAGTATCCTTTCAGTTGGGGAGGAGTGATAAACCTTAAGGCAGGATTTTATAAGTTTAACGTTAATCATATTCATCACAATGAAAGACTTGTTTTCTTTAAGATTGATGGAGATTCTATAACAGATAAAGTTAGTAGTTATGCTTCTTCTATCTTTTATTCACCTCAAAGAAGATCTAAAAGAGGTTCAAATTTAAATGTTGATGAACATATCCTTCTTGATTTTGAAGGAGAGAAGACTGGTCGTAATATTTTAAATATTGAATATGATGGTAATTATGCCATATTCTTAACAGATCATCCAAAGCACTTACAACTTGAAATTTTAGACAGAAAAGAAAATATTGTCACAATAGGTGAAGGTGTTAGTTATAAAAGAGTTGAGCACTTTCATGGTGATGAAGTTAACTCTATTTCATTGGAGTTCTCAGGTGCTCTTAATCCACAGTCATTTGAAATGTTTTTAAATGTTCTTTACTCTCAATATAAAGACGAAATTTATAGGTCAAAAGGTGTATTGAACTTTTTAGGGAATGATCAACGAGTATTATTCCAAGGGGTTTACTCATCTCTTAAGTTTGATCATGGTAGAGACTGGAACAATGATATCAGAACAAATAAAATTGTATTTATAGGTAAAGGTTTAATTGGATCAAGCTTAGAGGCCGGTCTTAAAAATTGTGTAGTCGAGGAGACAAAATGAAATTCTTATTATTATTAAGTTTATTTTTTACAGTGAGCTGCGCTTCTACAGGGCATCAAAAAGAGAGCGTAGTTAACAATGCTTATGAAGTTTCACCATTATTGAATGGAGCTGCAGTTCCAAGTTCAACAGTAAGAAATATAAATGGAGAAGAAGTAGACTTAAGTAAAGAATTACTAGGTCAGAAATCTGTTGTCGTATTTTATAGAGGTGGTTGGTGTCCTTACTGTAATCTTCAATTACAAGGACTAAGAAAAATTGAAAAGAAGTTAGAAAAGCTAGGGTGGTCAATCGTTGGTATTAGCCCAGATTCTCCAAGCTCATTAAAGGAAAGTGTTGAAAAACATAAATTAGAATATTCTCTATATTCAGATAGTAAAGCTAATGCAATTAAAGCATTTGGACTTGCTTTTAAAGTGGATGATAAAACAAATAAGAAATACCTTGGTTATGGTATTAGTCTGGATAAAGCATCTGGAGAATCACATCATATCCTTCCTGTTCCTGGAGTATATTTAATAAATAAGAAAGGTGAGGTTGTATTTAACTATGTTCACCCTAATTATAAAGTGAGACTAAAAGAGTCGATTATCCTTGAGGCAGCAAAGTTACTCAAATAATAGTATGCGTATTGTATTTTAAGGCAATGTAAATTAATATTATTCATTGTCTTAAAATATTAAGTATTATTTTTCATGGAGGAAAAATGAAAAAGCTTTTACTTGTGGTTTCATTACTTATTTCTACACACGCATTTGCCGCTGATTCATCTTCTGGATGTGGTCTAGGTTGGGCAGTTCTTAAAAAGAATTCACTTATCTCCTCATTCACTAGAACATTTGTAAATGCAACTTTCTCAAATACTCTTGGTATGACTTTTGGAACATCTGGCTGTGCTCAACATAGTATTGTAAAAAATGAGAGTAAGATCATTCACTTTGCTGAAGCAAACTATTACCAACTTCAAAAAGAAATTGCTCTTGGAGAGGGAAGTTACTTAACAGCATTTTCTGGTTTGATAGGTTGTGGTAATTCAACTCAATTCAACGCAAAGATCCAAAAGAACTTTGATAAGATCTATCCAGAGTTATCAACAACTCCTTCGGCTGCTCTTAAGAATATTCTTCAAACAGTTCAAGGTGATCAGGAGCTTTCAAGAAATTGTCATATTATCTAAGATTATCTATAACTTTCACACTGGTTCTTTGTTCATTTAATATTAGGGCCAGTGATGTTCTTCATGAAAAAATTAAAGTAATTTCAAACAAACAATACTGGAAGAAATTAATTCATTTCCATGATGGACTGTTAAGTTCAGAGTCTTACGCAGACTCTGATAGCTTCTTTCTTTCATCAAATGGGAAGTATAACTATACAGAGGAATTAGTATCAACAATTGATTCTTTTAAAAAAATTGATAAGTCTTATACTCCTCAGAAGATTCCTGCTCAATGTGCCTTCCCTGAGCGTTTTAAATTTGTAAAAGAGCATTTCCCAGAAATAAAAGTTAAAGATGCTGATTGTCCGTACTTTCAAAGTTGGAAATCTGCAGTAAAAGGAGAGAGTCTCTCTCTCGTTTTTGCATCTTCATTTGTAAATAATCCATCATCTATGTTTGGTCATACTTTTTTAAAGTTTAATAAAAAAGGGAATGATTCATTAAGTAAGGATATGTTTAACTATGTCGTGGCCTTCTCTGCTAAGGCAGATGATACACCTGGCTTATTGTATGCTGTGAAAGGACTCTTTGGAGGATATAAAGGCATTGTTGATGTTCAGCCTTTCTATTTAACTTTAAGAGAGTATTCTAAAGTTGAGTCTAGAGATATATGGGAGTACAAGTTAAAGCTGAATGAATTTCAGATGGATTCATTGGTGAATCATATCTGGGAACTCTACGCAAATACTAACTTTGATTACTATTTCTTTGATGAAAATTGTACTTCTATGTTGGCAAGATTACTTGCTCTCGTTACTAATGAGAAGTTTGACGAAGAGATGGAGGGCTATGCTCTTCCGACTGATTTTCTTAGGATTTTAAAAAATTATGGGCTTGTTGAAAGTACAAGGTATTTCCCTTCACTTAGAAAGCAGTTTTTTGCAAACTATAATATTTTATCTAATGTCCAAAAAGAAGACTTTGAAAAAATATTGAAAGGAACTAAAAGTGAAGGGGACAGGAAAACTTTAAATTCATTAGTTCATTATCTCGACTATATTCGACACGATCATGAAAATACTGTTTCAAATGAGTTTCAACTAACACAAAAGAAAATACTTTCAATGTCCTCAAAGAAAGGAAAATCAAAACAAATAAAAGTAAGTATTCCTACCTCTCCTGAAAAGGGGCATCTTCCAAGGAGAGTTGATTTCTACTATGGTGAGGTAAATGAGCTCAGTAGCCTATCGTTCAATTTAAGGCCTTCATTTCACTCTCTAATTGATCCTGCCGAGGGCTATGAACCTTGGTCTCATATTGAGTTTTTTAGCTTAGATCTAACTTATGGATTAAAAAACAAGAACGTGAGATTGAATGAATTAATAGTCGCAAATATTCAAAGCTTACCTGACTTTAAACTTTTAGACACAAATACATCTTGGAGTTTAGACGTAAGAGTAAATCCAATCCTAGAAGAAAATAAGCTTAACTCTCATAAAGGAAGCTTTAATCTAAATATGGGTCTTTCAAAACATAGTGATTTATTCTTGATTAGCTTCTTAACGGGAGCAAGAATTGAGGGACACTCAAGCTTTAAGAACTTCTTTAAGGTAGGGCCTAATGTAAAGTTTAATATTGGATTAAATATTTTTAATACTAAGGTTATTTTAGAAAGTAGCTATTTTTATTCTTTATTAAAACCTAGTTCAGGGAGTGTGAGGGATTACTTTCAAACAAGTCTACAAGTGAGTTCTCAAGTAAGTGAGAAGATCTCATTGAGATTTAAAGCTAGCTCTGTATCTGATAATGGGATAGTTGAAGATGAAAGTTATAATAGTTACTTACTTGGGGTAGGAATGTTTTATTAAACATTCCTTCTATAGCTTTTAGCAATACGCTCTATTTCAAGCTTCTGCTTCTCTTGAAGCTCCTCAATTTTTTCACGGTAGCTTTCATTTACACTTGATATCTCTTTCAAATTTCTCTTACTTGCTTTATCGAGACGCTTGTCATTGGTAAGCTTTACTTGCTCTAATTCGTGATCTTTCTTTTCTAAAATTTCTTGAAAGTTATTTGTAACTCTTTGTAACTCTCTTCTAAAATCATTTCTATTTTGAATTCTTTCTTCTTTGAAGCTTTCTTTAAGTTCTTCAATTTCTTTATTATGTCTTGCCTTGATTTCTACTATCTTTTCTTTTGTTGTATTTGTAGCACCATCAAGTTGTACTTCATATGATTTAGCAGTATCAATTCTGTCTTCTTCGTATGTTTTGATAATGTTATCAACATTTTCTTCATTTGCGACTTCAGTAGAGTCAATCTGCTCTTCATAACTCTTCTTCAATTCATCAAATTGTTCTCGTCGTCTAACGTCTAGCTTTCTTAGTTCTTGTGAATGTTCGTAGCTATTATCAATAGTGCTCATTAAGTACCCCTTAGGTAAAGTATATAATGGAGCTAGAAATACTTTGAGATAGAAAAATTATCCCTTATTAATGACGAGGGCCAAGCGACTAATATTGTTACTATTATGTAGTTGAATGTTTTTGTCGGTCTCTTTCTTTTTTATATTCCATAGATTAAATTTTCCTTCATCTACAAATTTATCGTTATATTGGTCTAGTAATTGTTCAGATTTTGTCCAAAATGCTAAGTCATCTTGAGTGAAGTCTGTAATAGAGTAGTTTAGATTTAACTTATTAAGAGCTTTATTTATTTTTGAATTTTCAAAAGAATCCATCGTTAAACTAAAAATAATAATAACAGTTCCATTACTTTCTAGTAGGTTCATTATCTTTTTTAAATACTTCTTATAATTATTAATCATGTAGAATGAATCTATAGAAATAATGACTGAATACTTTTCTTCTAATTTTTTCTTTAGAAATTCTGTCTTGATAAATTTTACTTTCTTACTATCTGAAGGAGACTGGGCAAAATCAATTCCAGTTCCTTTGCAGTTATACTTATGACAGAGGTACTTAGTAATCTCTCCATTTCCACTACCAATATCTAATAAGCTATTTATTTTTAATTTTGAAAGTTGAGTTTCTAAAAATGATTTTTGAGTAATACTTAGTGTATTCCAACATGGAAAATCAAATTGGTGGAGCTCTTTACAGTACTCTCTATATGATTTTGATTTGTTTATATCGATATAAGCTTTTTCAAAAACTGTAGGAGCATTTTGTACAAAGAAGAGGTTATTTATATATTTAGTTAGTTGCTTCATTTTTCTTCTTCTTAGACTTTAGGCCTTTAAATGGATCTCTGATAAAGTCTATCCTGTTTAAATATAGTCCAGCTCCTGGTGCAATAAAGCCTGTTTTTCTAAATTCAGTTGTCGAAAGAGACTCTTGTATATCTTCAATTGTTGTTTTTCCAAATCCAACGTTGATAAGAGTTCCCATAATGATACGAACCATTTGTTTAAGGAATCCACTTCCTTCAATTACTAGTGCATAGGAATTTAAACAATCATTTTCTGTTATAATTTTTTGGTCTTCTATTATATCGCAAGAGAAGATCTCTCGGACTTTTTCAGAATTCTTTGAGGCCTTGTAGCAAAAGTTAGTAAAGTCGTGTTTGCCTTCAAATATCTTTGCCGCTTCCTTCATTTTTTCTATATTGAGCTGCTCCTCAATATTATGGAAATAATGTGAACTTTCAGGGGTATTATTATTTTTAAAAACATAGATATACTGCTTTCTCTCAGCAAAGTAGATAACTTTATAATGACTATAGGTTCTCTCACATCTCTTAGCTCTTATATCTTCAGGAAGAATAGAGTTTAATTTCTCTAATAGATCAGAAGGAGTGAAGTCCTCTTGAAGTTGAATAAAGCATATATTGGCCCTTGAGTGAACTCCTGTGTCAGTTCTGCTAGAGCCCATTGTTCTAATTTTTTGTGATGTTGGAGAGATAATCTCCAAGGCAGCTTCGACAGTGCCCTGGATTGATTTGAAGTCTTTTTGTCGCTGCCATCCAAAATAGTTTTGACCATCATAAAAGAGTTCAACATTGTAGAAGTATTTCATAAGTATTTTAGATTATACCCATGTCTTTACCTTTCTTGAGAAGGTTTTCTTTGTCTTCTTGGCTCATTCCTAGAATCATTTCTTGAATTGATTCAAGTTGCTCAGGAGTCATATTTGCCATCATATCTTGTGCTTTATCCATAAAGTTTTCATCAATCACTTCATCTTCAAACTTATAGAATATAACTTTATCTACAGTAAGCTCACTGTGGTGACCTTCTTCTTTTAAAAGCTCAAGGACTTTATTGAAGCTTAGACCCTTATTATCTGCAACTTCATACATTTTCTCTAAAGGAAAAGAGATACTCTTTTCAGGATATCCATGGTTGCGTAGATTTTTTAAAACTTGTTCTTTAAAGTTTTCGAGTTCTTTTGACATAATTTCCCCTTTGGAAAGATTCTTCCATAAATAGGGGAAATTGTCACGAAAAGGCTAGTATTCTAGATCTCTACAAACAAAATTATCTTTATGGAGCGTCGAAATTTTTGCAAATTTTGGATGTTCAACTTTGATAAAATCATCCATTGTGCACTTCATCGCATCTGTATGAGTTCCCGCATTAAAGTAAATTTCAGCATCTTCTAAGAGATTTGTTGAAGCGATGACATCCATTCCATATAAATGTCCAAAAATTGGAGTCGTACCAATTTCGCAGTCATTGAATGTAGTCTTTAGCTCCGTCTCAGAGAAAAGTGTAACTTCTTTAGCTCCTAACTCCTTTTGCAAGGACTTAATGTCTAGCATGTCACTCGCTGGTAGAACTGCTAAGAGTTCTTTGTCATCAGCATGTATTGCAATAACTTTTGCAAGCTGGTGTTTAGGACAGTGAACTGAGTGTGCCACATCTTCAGCTGTATATGCTGCAGGGTGAAGTATGTGTGAGTAGTTCACTTTCTTTGAATCAATGTAGGCCATAAGGCTCTTTGGGACTGGCATAAGTACCCCCTTCATTCTTAATACTAGTTAATAAGTATTAATGAATTGTATTCTCAACTTTAGAATTTGCTGATTATCTAAACGTAATATTAAATAGTTATCTGGGGAAGCTGATAATTATCAAGAAATCTTAAACTTCCCAGGCTTGAGTGCACCTCAATATACTGGTAGAAATAAAGTATAAATAGATTTTAAAGAATTTAGGGAGTGATCCCTAAGTAAGGTCCTGGGCATATTTAGCAGCGCATACCGTGTCCAGGACCCCTGTTTTTCAACTAGAGGCCGATTCGTATTGATTAATTGCTCTCTTCCATATTATTTGTAAAACTCCAAAGCTTACTACAATGGCGATTATTAGATAGACTAGGTAGTCCCAAGTGCTGTGGTCAAATATGAAGTGCACCGGAGCGGAGCCAATCAAGAGTATAGGTATGACCATAGTGAAAACTTTTCGCGAAAGTGAAGAGTAGATGAAGTTTGGCCATCTGCTTAGATTTTGAAATTGCATTCTTAAAAAATTTATTCCCATACCTTCTGTCATCCAAAACATACTTGTTGAAATGATAAATTCTAAAATTGCCAATAGTGTAAAGCTTAGCAGAACCAAGAATGGAAGACAGAGCCATGATAGAAGATCGAGCTCAACCTTTCTTCCAAAATAAATAAGGCATGACCATACAATTATAGTGTTACAAATACTTGATGTTCTTATATGTCTGAAGAAGCAAGTGAATATAGAGCTTATTGGTTTTAAAATTGTAAAATCCATATTTCCAGACTTTATATCTCTTGAGAGAACCCAAAAGCTTTCGCTTATTAATGTCATATGAAGGTGATCGATACATAACATAAATGAGATGAAGAACATTAATTGGTCTTTATTCCAAGGTCCAATTGTTTGAACGTGGTCAAAGATAAAGCTTACGGTCATCAAGCTTGAGAAATAAAAAAATATATCCATTAAAATAAGCAGGAAGAAGTTTAGTCTAAAGCTCATAGACTGAGAAAAGCTAGTACTGACAAACATTCTATATACACTTAAGTGGTGCTTTAATTCTTTCATTACATACCCGCCGCTGTGTATAGTTTCATCCCTCTATTCCAGATAAACTTATTAATTAAAGCAAAGATGACCGTCCATGAAATGATAATCAATGGAGCACTGGTTAATAATGGGAGCTCTCCTTGAAATATTTTTATCGGGTAGTAGCTCAAGTATGGAAAAGGAGTATAGTTTAAAATTTTAACAATCCATTCCGGGTAGAGTTCAAGAGGTAGAATTGCACCAGATAAGAATGCTGACATTATTTGCAAAAGAACTCGGAGAATCCATGTCTCTTCAAGCCAGAATGAAAGAATACCTGTCATATATTGTAATGAGAACCACATTAGACTTACAAGAAAGCAAAACAGGTAACCATTAAGTAAAGAGACGATTGTTAGTGAATCAAATATACCTAATAGTAAAATAGAGACTATAGTTATTGCTGAAATAAATGTTTGTAAAAATTGAAAAGATATAAATGAGGCAGTATGAAATTCCCAAAAATTAAATGGATAGATTAAATAGGTGGAGATTCGGCCCATTCTAATATCTTCTGCTAGGTTGTGTGATGCATATCCTCCAGCAATTAGGGCCACCACAAGGCTCCAAGCGTGGTAGTTGATCATCTTTTCAAATGTATATCCTTGGATAACTAGATCTGTAGCTCCATTATAAATAGAAGACCAAAGATTATATTTTATAAAAAAGAAGACTAGGGAAGGTCCAATAACTTGTAGGAAGAAGTTAAAGCGATACGCTGTTTGTGTTGACCATGAAATACGAATAGTTTGAATCCATTTTTGAAGATTCGGAAATTTACCTATCACTAAGAATCTCTGGGTTTGATATAAGCGTTTTCATGACTTTCTCTATAGGGAGAGTTTCAGTATTAAAGTCTTTTACATCATATTCTTGAATAATTTTTGCACTTATAGATCTGAGCTCTTCTTCAGGAACAAGTAACTCCACCTTATGGCCTTCTAAACTCCACTCTGGTTTGTGATTTTTGAAGAGTTCATCTTCTTTGTTTACAGTTTCCTTAAAGTAAAAAGATACTCTTTTTTCATGTCCTAATATATTTTCAAAGTCCTTTATTGTTCCATCATAGGCTTTCTTTCCTCCTAGTATAAGAACAATTCTAGAGCATAGTTCTTGGACGTCGGCCATGTAGTGTGAAGTAAGGATAATAGTACAATTATTTTTTGCATGGTAATCTTTGATAAACTTTCTAATACTCTCTTGGGCCACAAGATCTAATCCAATTGTAGGCTCATCTAAAAAGATAACTTCTGGAGAATGAAGAAGTGAGGCCATAAGCTCCATCTTCATTCTCTCTCCAAGGGATAGCTTTCTTACATGGATATGTAGGAGGTCCTTAACTTCAAGAATATTACTCATATGTTCTATTTTTTGTTGAAACTCGTCTTGTGGAATTTCATAGTACTTCTGAAGTAATAGGAATGAATCCATTGCTGGAATATCCCACCACAATTGTGATTTTTGACCCATTACAAGAGCTATTTTCTTTCTAAACGACTTTTCTCTCTCGCTAGGGTTATAACCAAGTACATTTATATCACCGGATGAAGGAACAATAATTCCAGTAAACATTTTCATCAGAGTTGTCTTTCCTGCACCATTGGGCCCAAGTAATCCGACAATCTGACCATTTGGTATATCTAGGTCAAAGCTTTCTACTGCATTCTTTATGGTATAGTCTCTTTTGTATAGAGACTCTATTGAACCCATAAAACCTGGTTTCTTTTTATAACTTTTGAAGCTTTTTGTTAGTTTATCCGTTTTAATCATTACAAATTCCAATTAATTTCAGTAATACCATTTTGCTTTAAGTATTCATTACATTTTGAAAAAGGTTTACTTCCAAAAAAACCTCTATATGAAGAGAGCGGTGAGGGGTGAACTGACTTTATGATAAAGTGTTTATTTTGATCTACTTTTTTTGCCTTCTTTTGAGCACCACTTCCCCATAAAAAGAAGACAACGTTCTCACATTCTTTATCTACAATTTCGATGATTTTATCAGTAAACTTTTCCCATCCTTTTTTTTGATGAGAAGCTGCTTGAGATTTTCTAACTGTTAATACATCATTTAGTAAAAGAACTCCTTCATTGGCCCACTTTTCTAAATTTCCATGTAGAGGAATATCTATTCCCATATCACTATTTAATTCTTTATAAATATTTCTTAAGGAAGGAGGTATCTTAACACCATCTTTCACAGAGAAGCTTAGACCATGAGCCTGGCCTTCCCCGTGATATGGATCTTGACCGATTAGAACAACTTTAATATCTTCGAGAGCGGTTTTATTTAGGGCCTCAAAGATATTGTTTTTGCTTGGAAATATAGTTTCATTCTTGTCTTCTTCAGTACTTAAGAATTTCTCTAAGTCCTTGAAATAATCTTTTTTAAATTCATCTTTGAGTAAAGATTTCCAGCTAGAATGTAATGGGATATTTGAAATTTTCATTTCTCAAATTTATACACTTTGATACTATTTGCAAAGGTAAGGATGGTAAAATGAAAGAAAGTTTTAAAGTATTTGGTAAAGTTCAGGGGATAATGTTTAGACAAACATTTATTAGAGCGTGTCACCGTAGAGGCATAGTTGCAGGGGCTACAAATAATAAGAAAGATAAGAATTTAGTGACCTGTACCGTTGAAGGTGAAGACAATGAGGTTTATAAGTTAAAGAATGATCTTCTTGAATTAAAAGAGCTTAATTCTTGGGGGAGTCATGTTGAAAAAATCCAAGTGATTGAAGAAGATTTGAACATAAACTCTCATGAAGTTACTACGGATAATGTTGATTCATTTAAATGGACTGAGGGGGTGCAATTCTTTCTTTAGTAAATATACTTCTCAAAAGGTATAGTTGTAATTCTGGATACATCTTCGCCACGGCAAGTACCTTCTTTACATACAACTAAGTCGTAGCAACCAAGAGTGTTGACTACATCTTTCTCGCCTCTGACAAGAACACCTTCAACTTCTAATGTGCTTTCATTTATTACAGGTGAACCTGAATTCATGTGAAAGGCATCTAACTCTGCAACAAAGTAATGCTCGTTTTCATCATTTCTGATCTTTCCTTTTTCTGCTATCTTTAATGGTAGACCACTTGGAAACCCTATTAATGAAAGTTTAGAATTAGTATCCATTTTTCCATATTTTCTGTAATTTAGAGGTTCTCTATCTTTAACTATTCTATCCAACTTGATAATTGCCCAATCCTCTAGATTGCCATCACTTTCTAGCTTTCGATCTAAGATTTTAGAGCATTTATAAATATTTGAATTCGGAATTCTAAAGCGTTTGTAGGGCCCTTCTTTTTTTCCTAGTAGATCTTGTCTATAGTCAAAAACAAAGGATTTAGAATTACATTCCCATTCAGTCTTTATACAGTGACCTGCTGTAAGAATTATGTCTGGAGCTATGAGGAATGATGAGCAGCTTGCTGCCACTGTTTGCTCTTGGTATGGAACACTAGCGCAATAGTTTATAGTATCACCAAGGTTGAGTGAGACTATCTCTGTTTGGTCACCAATTTTCTTTAATGAATAGTTTGATATTATTGCAGCTACTGATTTTGAAGCATGGACTATTTCTGAATTTTCTATCTCATTGGGTTCGAAACGATTATTTTCGCCATAGATAACTTTATATGAACCAGCGTTTAAGTGCATACATATTGAAAAATTAATAAAAAAGAAGAATACTTTTTTCATGTGCGCAATATAAGAATTACCACCCGAATTGGCCATCGGGTGATAATCTTTACACTGGACGCTTGCGTCAAAATACTATTTGTGTATTGGTTTTTTAAAAATGATAAGGGAAGCTAGAGTAGTCTTGATCTCTTTTCTCTAAAAAGGCGTCTCTACCTTCTTGTGCTTCTTCAGTTCCATATGCAAGTCTTGTGGCCTCTCCAGCAAAGAGCTGCTGTCCTACAAGTCCATCATCTAATAAGTTGAATCCAAACTTTAACATTCTCATCGCTGTTGGTGATTTTGAATTAATTAATTTTCCCCATTCTAAAGCAACATCTTCTAGATCTTTATGAGGTACAACTTTATTGATCATTCCCATATCGAATGCTTCTTGAGCTGAGTAGTTTAAACCTAAGAAGAAAATCTCTCTTGCTCTTTTTTGTCCACATTGTCTTGCTAGGTAAGCTGACCCATAACCAGAATCAAAACTTGCTACATCAGGGTCTGTTTGCTTGAAAATAGCATGTTCTTCACTAGCAATAGTCATGTCACAAACAACATGAAGTGAGTGTCCACCACCAACTGACCATCCTGGAACAACAGCAATTACTACCTTAGGCATAAATCTAATTAGTCTTTGAACTTCTAATATGTGTAGACGACCAAGTTTCGCAGGATCTTGCTTTCCTTCATCTCCTACATACTTGTAACCATCTTTTCCTCTAATTCTTTGATCTCCACCAGAACAAAATGCCCAGCCTCCATCTTTAGGTGATGGTCCATTACCAGTTATAAGTACACAACCTACATCAGAGCTCATTCTTGCATGATCTAAAGCATGGTAGAGTTCATCAACAGTCTTTGGTCTGAATGCATTTCTTACCTCAGGTCTATTGAATGCAATTCTAACTGTTCCCTGATCTTTAGCACGGTGATACGTAATGTCTGTAAAGTTAAAACCTTCTACTTCATCCCAGAGTTCTGGGTTAAAAATATCTGAAACCATTTGATTCTCCTTAATTGAAAGGTATTTATTCATCTCTTTTTAATATGTGTCAAATTTAGAGTGCTTCTTTACAGTTTCTGGCCCATTGTGTAATTTTGGCCATGGACAAGACTGAAGAAATTAGAAATTATTTACAAGAGAATTCAGTAACTTATAAAGAAGTCGATCATGATATTGCTCCGACTTGTGAACTCTCGGCTGAACTTCGAGGTGAAAGTATTGAAATTGGCGGTAAAACTCTTCTTTTCAAAGATAAGAAAGGATTTAGGTTATTCGTTATTTCTGCAGCGCTTCAGGTTGATTCTAATAAAGTAAGGAAGATACTTGGTTCTCAAAGGTTACGTTTTGCTACTGAGGATGAGTTAATGAGTAAGTGCTCTGTAGTTAAAGGAGCACTCCCTCCGTTTGGTAGGCCATTGCAAGACTTTGATTTATATATAGATGAATCAATTTTTCAAAACGAAATGATTGCATTTAATGCAGGAATATTAACGAAGTCTTTTATTATAAAAATAGAAGACTATAAGAAGCTTGTTAAGCCTATTATTTGCAATTTTAGTAAGGACTAAACATTGAAGACATTACTTAAAGTCAAAAACTTGAGAAAGTCATTTGATCATAAATCTATTGCCGCTATTGAAAACTTATCATTTGATTTATTTAAAAATGAAATCGTAAGTATTATTGGTCCAAGTGGAACAGGAAAAAGTACCTTAGTTAAAATGATCGCAGGGGAAATCTCTCCAGATGAAGGGAGTATCATATTTGATGAAAAAAAATCGATAGAAGACTTTAAGCATATGTTTTCTTATGTTCCTCAAGAGTTGTCATTAGATAATAGTAAAACAATTTTTGAAAACATTGGAACTCATCTTATTGAAGAGAATGAAGAAAAAAGACATCATGCTATTAGAGACATGATAGAAGTCTTTGGACTTCAATATAAAGATCATAAATACCCAAATGAATTATCTACAGGACAAAAGAGTAGAGTAGAGATGGCCAAGGCCCTTGTAACTCATCCTCGATTACTTATCTTAGACGAGCCTTTTGCTAACCTAGACCGTAGTTTAAGAAATGAAATAAAAAGTGAGTTAGTTGAAATCTTGAAAGAAAGAAAGATTTCAGCTCTTATCGTGACACATAATCTTGAAGATGCCTTTTCTCACTCTGATAAGGTTATGGTTTTGAATGATGGAGGAATAAAGCAATTCTCACCAGCTAAAGAAGTATACACTAGACCTGTCGATGCTTGGGTGGCGCACTTTACTGGCTCTGTAAATCTAATGGCCGGGACTGTTACAAAAGGTGATGGTAGTGAATTTGAACAATCTAATAAGTTAGATACTTTCACTGTTTCTTGTTACGATTCTAAAATTAAACCTGGTGACTTTGCATATATGCTTATTAGGCCTGAAGCATGCGTGATTACTAAAGACGGAAAATACAAAGGAAAAGTTAAAAAGATTATTCATCTTGGTCCAGTATCAGAGGTTTGGTTACAAATCGGTGGGATAGAGAGATTCAAGGTTTCAGCATCTCTTTCGGATACAGTTATTATGAATAAATCTGTTAAGTTTGATATCAAGACAGATCAGTGTCAGCTTCTATCAATCTAATTTGACATACATTTATTATTCTTTGCTAGTAGTTTCGTAATATCTATCGCATCGTTTTTTAAATACCAATGCTTACTTATCTTCTTATCATTTATTTTTACTTGGTAGAGGTTGTCATTCCAATGCTTCTCAAGGGAGCATATATCAGTAGTGGGGACAAATTTAGCTGAGCCACAACTATTAATAAGAAGTCCAATTAGTAAAAAGGTTAATAGCTTATAAGTCGTTTTCAAACTCATCACAATCTCTCTCCCTTCTAAATCTCTCTAGTTCTCCAGAACCAGGAAGAGACTTATAAAACCAATAAAAGCATATATTTTCTGATCTAAGTTCCTTTTGTCTTAATATTGCATCTCTTATATCCCATGGTTCATTTTTTAAATTACTCTTATCTACTATTATCAATTCACTCTCTTTTGGTTTCTCTTCTTCTAAAGCTTTACTTCCTATTGTTGGTGATGTTCCTATGGATGAACCAATTGCGATTCCTACACCTGCTAGTGGAAGTGCTACGGATGGTGTACTTGTAGAGGTTGAGTCAGTATTGGATGACCTTATAGGTGCAGTAGGGCTTAATAAGTTGGGAAGTAATTTTAATTCATCCTTCAATAGTTCTTCAAATAGTTTTGGATCTATTTTTGAGATCTCTTTAGAAGCTTTGTAGGTATTTGTATTGATGACCTCTCCGGCCTTCAAGGTGAAACTTTTAGTCTGTGCAACAGCAGTATTAAGTTTACCTTCTAATAGGGCAACATCAGATACTTTTTTTGAATTCGCCATGTATGAATTGGCTAGAAACTCTGTACCTCTTACTCCTATTGCAACTTGATTTGAGAGGAATTCAACTTTTTGATTTGCTGTAACTTTTTCTTGCACTTTTACTCTAAAGTTACCTTTTAGAAAATTGAAGATATTGATTCTATCTTTTTTGGAGAACTGTTCAATCTTTAGTTCACTACTTGGTCCAAGAATTAAATTAGTCTTATCTATAAATGTGATTTTTATTAAAGACTTTTCAGATGTTGTAATAATATCTAACTCATTTACTGAATCATTTATTTGCATATTGATGGTACTAGAGTTTCTTACTACTTGAGCTTCTCCCTTTAAAATTACAACTTGTCCTATCTCAATATCTTCACCAAAGGTCTTGAATATAAATATATTGATAATGAAGATTATTGTTACGAGTCTCATTTATATCCCCTTATCTATATTCTCTTACTGATTTAAGTAAAAGAAAGCTCTTCAAAGTTGCCAACTCTTCTTTGCCTTATTAGAAGTTGAGTGTTGACGAGATAACAGTAGTTTATGGATTTATACTAATTTATACAGGAAAATGACCGATACAATTCTATAATAGTATTACTGAATATTATTAGTTGAGTTATTTGAAGGGGTTTTAAAGTGTCAGATAAAGCAGTTCCATTTTTTTTCGACTTTTCTAGAGAAGTTGTTATCGAGTTAAGTCATGGTATGACCTTTGGGAGAAATAAGGACTGTGATTATACTGTTGATGACCACAGAGTAAGTGGGGTTCACTTTAAAATTATTATAAAAGATAATGAAGCTTATATTGTAGATTTAGAGTCTTCTAATAAAACTAAAATAAATGGAAATGAAGTACCACCTAATGTTGAAACTAAAGTTTCTTGCAAAGATAAAATCAGATTTGGAGAACAGCAGTTTTATTTCTTCAATGAGTCTATTGAGGATTTTGTTATTCCTGATATTACAAGAACGCTAACTATTTCAAATACTGCTGATATTGTAGATGAAATGATTGATCCAACTAATGACTATAGAAGTATTGATCTCTCTATTTCTACTAAGAAAAAGAAAAGTATGCTGGGGGACTTGAAGAAGTCTAAGGCCCTTGTTGCTGAACACGAGCTTTCTCTAAAAAGCGTTTTAATGGAAATAGATAAGAGGAATGCAATCTCAAGAGAGTATGACTCTCTTATGATTAAAATTAGAAATAGTAAAGAAGAGCTAGAGCGTGCAAACTTCGTAGACAAAAAATCTCTTTTATATGATTGTGAGAAAAATAAGATTTCAATAAGTGAATTAAATCATTCAATTGATAATGCACAAAAACAAATAAATGCTTGGAAAAAAGAAATAGAATTACTTCAAGATAAAATAGAAGAAGCGAATAGAATAGAGCAGATATACAAGTGCCTTGAGAATGATCAAGTCGTAGAAGAGAAACTTTCCAACGAAGTTGAAGAATATAGAATGAAGAACCTTGATCAGAAGAAAGCTGAATTACAAAAGATGATTAAGGAAGAATTTGATAACTATAAATCTCTTCAAGAAGGCTATTCAGATAGCCTTAAATATAAAAAAAGCCGACTTGCATCTTAAAAAATGAGAATAGTTGTACAAAGGTCGAGTAGATCATCCGTAGAAGTTAATAATGAAACCGTTGCTGCAATTAATTCCGGAATGGTATTACTTGTTTGTCTTGAGAAGGGTGACTCTGAAAAATCAATATCTAGTGCTGTAGAAAAAATTCTTAACCTTAGAATTTTCTCAGATGATCAAGGTAGAATGAATAAAAATATTCTTCAATCAAATGGTGAAATTTTAGCTGTAAGTCAATTCACTCTTTCCTGGAACGGGAAAAAGGGAAATAGGCCAAGTTTTGATAACTCAATGGAGCCTGACAAAGCTAATTTATACTTTGAGAAGTTTTGCTCATTACTTGAGAAGACTGTAACCGTTAAAAAAGGTGTATTTGGAGAGAGTATGCAGGTCACTATTACCAATGATGGGCCAGTGACCTTTTTCTTAGAGTTTTAACTATTTGTGGTTAAGACCTGTTGAGTTAGCCTTGTCGTCTTCAGCTTTCTCTGCCTTTACAGCTGATTTCCATAGACCAGCAAAAATCCCAAATAAAATAATGAAGAATACTAGAATATGAACAACTTCAATTTGAAGAGAAGTCGCTACCATTTCGTGTTTTCTGGCCGGAACCATTTTTTCACCTTTTGGAACAATTGATGTCTCATATACTTTTACATTCTTAGTCGTAGTCTCATTACTCATGGAGTCATTCCTCTTAAAACAAAAATTTAATCATAATTATCTAATATATTTACATTAAAACACTATGTTGGTCACGAAAAAGCCTCTAATTTTCTTAATTTTTCAATAAAAACAATAAAACCAACTAAAATACTAAAGTATTTCTCTTGAAATATCGATAGGTAATCTACATGAATACAAGGGGAATGTTATGAAAAAATTATTAGCAATTGCTGCTACAGGATTATTATTCGCATCCTGTTCAAGTAGCAATGTCGCGTCAAACTCGCCGTCTATAGCTGAGAGAGATGTGGCATCAGTAAGTTCTTCTGCCTGTATGGTAGAACAGCACAGTCGTAATAAAGACTGGTATCGAGTTAAATATAATGGCGTGCCGCATAATGAACATTGGTACGGCAAGAAACAAGTTGAGAGAATTAAGAATAACTACGTTCAAAAAGGAAAATGTAAGTAATAATTTTCAAGCCTCACATTCAAAAGTGAGGCTTTATCAGTTTTTTTCATTTCTCATTTAACTAAATACTTTCCATAATAAAAGATACACATATTCAAAAAGGAGTTTGATATGACCAGACTAATTAAATTAGTAGCGGTTTTTAGTATTCTTTTACTTAGCGTAGAAGCATTTTCCGTTGAAAAAACTGAGAATAAAAACTACCGAGGAAGAATTGTTCAAGGACAAGTTATTTATGGTCCAACTCTGACTTGTGAAATTTGGAATGATTCACATAGACCTATTCGAGTAATGAATTATACGTATGATATTTATTTTAGAAATCACATGGGTGGAATTAGCTTAGCTAAGAGAACTTTTGATTGCCGTTACAATTGTAGAGTTAGAACTCACTCTTCGCAGGTATTTACAGGTCCTCTAAATGATGGGCCTACTATTTCAGCTAATTGTTCTGCTTTCGTGAGATAACTCTTTGCCTAAGTTCTTTCTACTTATTCTCATTTTATTTCTTCAGTCGTGTAACTCACTTGAGGGTGGGCTACACAGCTTTAGACCTTTTTCATTAATCGATGAAAACAATGAAGAAGTACGTATAAGTCCAGGTTTAACTCCTGCAACATTATATCTAAAATCTAAAACTAAGTTTTCTATTGAAACGGAAGGGCATTCTTTTATCTTTCAAAGCTCTGAAGGAAGAGAGATTCCTCATGAGGATGGTGAATGGCACCTAAGTGCTATCCAGCACGGACAGAAGTTTGGAGTTTATGCAAAGGTAAACTCAAAAGTCTTAAAAGGTGAGCTCATTAGAGATCAAGAAAGCTGTTCTTGGGTTGAGAGATATTTTGATTGTGATAACAAAACTAACTCTTGTCGTACTCGTTATAGAACTTTATTTGGGACAAGAGATGTCAGCTATAGGAATAATACTCATAAGAAGACCGTTGCTCTTCATTTATATATGGATGAAACAGGTGAGATTATAGCTCAACTCTTAGGTGAAAAGAAGTTGGTTAAGAAGGTCTATCGTTATGAAAGTGATTGTTATTAACTCTTAGAGACTTTTTTATTATAATGTGAGAGATCTCGTTTTTTTAACACATTTATTTTTGAAAGTAATTGGCCCTCTTCTTGTTCTTTCATATTGAATATTACATTTATTATAGTTTTGAACAAAAGATCCATCCTTAAGCATGGAGAAATTCATAAGGTTTCCAAACTCTTCTTTAGTATAAAACTTAGCTCCATTTTCTCTGTCACCTCTAACAAAAGAGATAAATTCAACTGGAGAGTTGTTATAGAAAATAGCTTCTGCCATTGAGTTTGGTGTAATTGTATTCCTTCCTAGTATGTAATCAAGAGGCCATTTAACATCACCATAAGAAAGGTATATGATTTCTGAACAAGTGATCTTAAATGCTGTGTCAGCATTAAATGAGAAGTCATATTTCTTTCCCATTTGCTCTGAGAGTGTTTTATATATTTTTAATAAACTCTTCTTTGATTTATTTTCAATACCTTTAAGTCGAACTTGAGCAAAGTCATCAAGGTCCATCCACTTCTCATATGAAGCAAATACCGTACCCCATTTTCTCATCTCAAAAATAGAGTTTCCATTTTCAATTTGCTCTCTAAAAGGGTTGAGCTCTTCAGCTTCCCAAAGGCCTTTATTAATAAGTTGTTCTTTTGTTCCTAACCATACAGCATTGTGTCCCCAGTAACCGGGAATAGTGTAATCAGTTAACTTGTATGCCTTCTTCTCAAAAATAATATCTAATGGCCTTAAGTCCTTAAAGATTTTATCTTGAGCTAATTTATCGTCTCTAAGTTGGCCACCATCGCCCCATTCTATAGGACCTGCGATCGCACCAAAACCAGAACTTATCGCCGAAGTTGCAACAGTAAGAACATTATCAATGTAGTCTGTTAGAAATTTATCAGTATTAGCAAATTGAGAAATATCTTCATTAATAGAACTCTTATAAAGAATTACAGAATTACTTCTCTCAAATATAGGTAGTGAGCTGGCCTTTTTTATAATTTTTGGTAAAGCTTTATTTACTTTAGTCGCTAAAACACTTTTGAAAAAGGTCTCAATTGATTTATCTAAAATAGAAGACTGGTCGAGTAATATTTTTCTTAAAGCAGTGTTACTCATATATGTGTCATATAAAGACTGTGTTCTTTCAATTAATTGAAGAGCATGTAGTGCTTCTTTAGGAGTAGAGGAGTCATTTATGGCCTTATCAAGCTCTTCTTTGAATTGTTTGCTTTCTTCAAGATACTTTGACCAACTGTCTTTAACGAGTCCTAGGAGTAGTCCATTACCATGTGGTCTTTTCCATAAGTACTCAAGACTATATGAACCTAAGTTTAATGTGTGTTGATAAATTTCGAAATGAAGGTCATCCGATTTATTAATTGAGTTTATTCTATCCAAATTACTTTCAAACTTAGAAAGCTCAGAGCTCAAAGTATTTGCTGAAATAAGTAAAATGAATATGAAAATGAGATTTCTCATGGGGTCCTCATAAATAAATTAATATCTATTTATAATGAATTTCAGAGAGTTATTATATAAATGATGAAATGATTACTAGGGCGTATAGATTTTGTACAATTACTCTACTTTTGCCCATTCTGGTTTTAAGTTATTAGAATCATGAAGGTTCCAGTGCTTGAGAACATGATCAACAATACCAAAGTCTGCCATGGCATCTTCTAGCTCTTCAGAGATTTCCTCTTCATCTGCCGACATTAAGACTCCAGGGATATAATGCTTTAAAGAAACTCCATCCTTAGTTGAAGTTACTTCAATAGAGTAGATTCTAATAAGATCTTCTCGTAAATCATCTAGATCTTGTATCGTGTAGCTAGATAATGGACTGAATGACTTATATTGGTCGTCTCTTTCAACTACTATTTGAAATTCGATACCTTCAATATTTGTAGAAAATTGCATAGATATTATTTACCTTTTTTGATTAAAATACCATGTAAAGTCGCCTTATTAAACTATTTTCTCTAGTCCCACACCTTAGACATTGCTATAAAGCCCTTATGAATACAGGATACATCGCAGGTATATTATCTTTTTTATTTTGGGGTCTAATAGCAATATATTGGAAGGAGCTTTCTGCAATAGATTCCTATGAGCTTCTTGGCCATAGAATCCTATGGGGTGTGGTTACTTTCTTAATTTACTTCATGATCAAAAGTCCATGGAAGAATTTAAGACTTTGTATAGACACTAAGAAAAAACGAGTAAACCTTCTTCTTACAACAGGCTTAATATTTACGAACTGGTTTCTATTTGTCTGGGCGGTTGGCAGTGGACATGTATTAGAAGCAAGTATTGGCTACTTTATCAATCCTCTTATAAATGTTGCATTAGGTGTATTTATTTTAAAAGAAACATTAAGGCCTAGGCAGAAGATTGCTGTAGGGTTTGCTTTTGTTGGATTATTAATTCTACTCTCAACAGGAGTAGGGAGAATTGAGATTTCAATTCTTCTCGCAGTCAGCTTTGGAACTTATGGTTTACTGAGAAAGAAAATGAATATTCCATCTATGGAAGGTCTATTTCTTGAAATGTTAATTTGCTTGATTCCTATTGTTGTCTTCTTCATTTACAAAGAAACTACGGTTGGACTTACATTTTTTAAGATAAGTGTACGCGAGCAAGTTTTGACATCTCTTGCTGGAGTGGTCACTCTTATTCCTCTGGTTGGGTTTAACTACGCTGTAAAAAAAATACCTCTTATCAGTATTGGTCTACTTCAGTATATTGCACCATCTCTTCAATTTGTTTTAGCTGTATTTATCTATGGAGAGTTATTTACTGAGTCTCATGCATATGCATTTAGTTTGATTTGGTGTGCTCTTATAATATATACTTTTGATCTAGTGACTGCACACAAGATTCAAGGAACTGCAAATGCGTAAAGCATTTTCACATTTTTCTATTGTTGATGGAAACTTATCTATTTTGATAGTTCCTGGAGAAGTTCCTTCACTTCCTTCAGAATTAGATATTGAATGCGTAGAGCTCTCTAAAAGAAAAGATATACAAGCTTTCTTCTCAGTTACCTCTACTCCTACCTTATTTAAGGGGTATGAGTGGAGAGATATACTCTCTATAGATAAATTTCTCAAAGGTGATGGAGCAGTTGTTTGTGAAGCTCTTGGAAGGCTATTTCCTCTCTATAATAAAGAATTAAGTATTCTTCCAAATATATTTATTAAAAAGAATTTTAACCATCAGCAGGCAACTTTTTTTGGAGGAAGCTTCAACCCTTGGCATGACGGACATACTGAATGTTTAAAACGATGCCCTTCAGAAAATATTATAATTGTTCCTGATAGAAACCCATGGAAAGAAAAGATTGAACTCGAGTGTTTCTTCAAATCATTTATGGAGCTTGCTAGGAAGTTTGAAAGTACTTCTCACTCAATTTTCCCAGGGTTCTATGGACTGGAAAGTGTAAATCCAACTATTGACTGGCTACCTAATACTTACTTTACTGAGAAGTCTCTACTAGTAGGCGATGATAACTTTTGTTCATTGCTTAAATGGAAAGACGTAGAGGCCCTTTTATCACACCTAACTAGTATTTATGTACTTAATCGGAATCATACGCTCCAAGAAATTGAAAGTGCTAGAGAGAGTATCTTGAATGTTAACCAAGCTCTAAAAATTACAATTCTTGGTGAACATGAATTTATGTCACTTAGCTCTACAGATCTTAGAGCAAAAAATTAAAATTATGATATAATTTCCTACATGAAAGACGGAAATAAAAATAATATAGAAGAAGATATTCCTCATATCGGTGAGGAAAGAAAAAAGAAATCAAGTAGAGTTAATGTTCACGCTACAACATCAGACCTTAAGGGAATGGCCGGATTTATAGAGGGCATGTTCAGAAAGTTTAAGGGCCCTGGTTTTGCTTTAGCGATGCTTCCAATTGGGATTACTTATATTCTCTGTCTGGGGCTTTCAATATTACCTGGTTACCTTCTTATTGAATACACATGGTCTCATGCTACTTTCCTTCGACCACTTCTTATCTCCCTTTCAATTGGATGTGCTTATCTACTTTATGGAATTAGTATTATTTTTGTAGTTCCATTTTTTAATAAAATTATGTTTTTAAAATTACGGCCATGGAGAGGTGGTTGGTTCTCAATTCAATCTCTACCTTGGTATTATCACAATGCTCTCGTTCAACTTGTTCGATATACATTTTTAGATCTAGTGACTCCTACACCAATCAATATTCTTTTCTTTAAAATGATGGGAATGAAAATAGGTAAGGGAGTAATGATAAATACAACTAATATCTCAGATCCATGCCTCATCACTCTTGAAGATAATGTGACTATTGGTGGTTCTGCAACGCTTTTTGCTCACTATGCACAGGGTGGATACTTAGTAATTGCTCCAACGATCATTAGAGAGGGCGCAACTATTGGGCTTAAGGCATCCATTATGGGAGATGTTGTAGTAGGTGAAAAAGTGACAGTTAAGCCGCACTCTATTCTTCTTCCAAAGACTCGAATTAATAAGGGTGATAAGCAAATTTAGCATTGGTATAAAAATTGACCAAAAAAAAAGGCCTCTTTCGAGGCCTTTCGTATATTGTAACTTTTTTGAAATTACTTAACTTTCCAGTAATATTCGATCACAAATTGTTGTTCGAATTCAAATGGAATGTCTGATGGAAGAGGAAGGTCAATCATAGTACCTTTCTTCTTATCAGCTTCGATATTGTAACAAGCTGGAACTGTAGCCATTCTTGGAGACTCAATTGAAGCTTTGTAAAGTTGGTTTGCGTAACCTTTGTCAGAAAGAGTGATTACATCACCTTTTTTAACGATGAAAGAAGACTTATCAACTTTCTTACCGTTAACCATTACTTGTCCGTGAGCTACCATTTGAGATGCAGCTGACATTGAAGGTGCCCAGTTAAGTCTAAAGATAACATTGTTAAGTCTTGACTCAAGAGTTGATAGAAGTGTTTCCATCCATGGCTTTGATTGGATTTTCTTAGCCATTTTAACGTAAGCAACTAGTTGCTTTTCACGTAAACCGTAGTGGTAAACTAACTTTTGCTTTTCTTTAAGACGAACAGCGTAATCAGAAATTTTCTTTCTTCTGTTTCCGTGAACACCTGGACCGTATGGTCTTCTTTCTAATGCACCTGGCTTACCTAGACCTGGAAGTTCTAGACCTAATGCTCTTTGAATTTTAAAACGAGCTTTACCCGTAGTTGCTTTTGCCATTTCAGACTCCTTAATGTGTGACTTGGGGTATATGGCTATCACGTATCACATCTTAATATTAAGACCCCGCGTCAAATTCTGGAATACGTGTTCGATGGTTTTATACAATTTGAGCACTTCTGTCAATGCAAAACATGGTGTAGACTATTGTAAGTAGTGGATAGTTTTTGCAATTCTTCACCCAATACATTAGATTTTATTGTTTTTATCCGATCTTTTATCATTTTCGGGAGAAGAATTGAAGATTTTAGATATCAAAAAAAAATTACTCCTTTCTCACTTGGGTCTTGTCGGGATAAATGAGGAACTTCTAGATACATTTCCTGTTAAAAACCTAGTTGAAAAGTCTGATGACCAAGTCTGTCTTACGTATATTATTCACTTTCCCGATTCTAACCCAGATAACTTATTGAAATCTATTGAGATTATATCAAAGGTTCTCCATGTCGATAAACGCTCAATAGAAAAGCCAAATAAGTCTACTTTATCAATTCAAGTCTTCTACGATAGTCTTTTATTACACTGGAGTGACAAGGCAAAGGAACACTTTGACGAGCTTGCAACTAAGTTAATGAGCTATAAAGTTAAAATAAGTACAAGTGTTTCTACTAATGATTAGGGCCTTATTCTTAAGTCACTCTATTGAAGATGTGAACTACCTAAAAATATTCTGTAGTTCTGGAAAGTAGTAACCAATATTATATGAAATTGTTGAACTCTTATCTAAAGCGTAAGTATTAATCTTTTCGCTATCTCCAAGATAGTGATTCTGGTCTAGAGAGAATTTAAAGAAGACCCTCTCATTGTAAAATGCAACATACGATAAATTAAAGTGAAAAAGAGGAGTAGTATCATCAATACTTCTTCCTAGAGAGTCTTCTCCTTCAAAATATCCCATTCCCATCCCAAGTGACATACTAAGTGAGCCAAGCGGTGTATGACCTGTAAGGGATAGATCATAGGAAGCATTATATGTATTAACATCAACCGAGTAACCATCAGGGAACTCTGCTCTAAAGGATGGAAGAGAAACCTGTGGGGAGAGTCTAAAGTCATAGTCCCATGTATCGAATAGATATGGTGAGGAAATACTTGAGAAGGCCCACATACTCATTAACCAGTGAAGGTTATTAGGGTTTTTCTTAGAAGTTGAAAATGATGCCTGAGACTCATTTTCAAAATAGGCATAGGTCTTAAGTCCACCAAGAGTAATACTATTTGGAATGAAATAAATGTACTCTTGTGCTAGGTGGGTAAAGCTTTTACTTTGATGAGACTTTTCAGACTCTATAGTAATACTTTTAGAGGTAGGCTTATTCGTAAAGAGATCGATAACTTGCGCCTCAAAGTCTTTATTTCTATTGATTTTCATTATAATAATATTTGTAGCATTACTATCTTTGATCACTTTTAGAAGTGATTGCTTCTTTATATTACTTAGAGACCAAAATCTCTCTTCAGTAACTCCATACTTTGAAAAGAGTTTTAGTGAGTCAGAATAAGGAATTATATTATAATTCTCATCAAGCTCATCTGAGGCCTTATCAATTAGTTTTTGTATATTATAGTTTTGTCCTTCAAAAACAGGGAGGACAATCGTTTTTATTTCTTTGTTTTGAGAACCTAGCTCAACTTTTGTTGATATATATAAAAGATCTGAGCAAGAAAAGAGGTTATCAGTTAAGTAATCAGTACCAATAAAGAGTGTCGATATAATTGGTGTTACCGGAATAGCGATAGGCATAATTAAAAGAGATGGAATCATAGAGTGCTGCCAATCTAGGCTGCAGCTTTGACGGTAACTCTTTTTATCACCTTCAATAAAATACTTACTAGAGCTCTTTTGCTTTGAGAGTGAAACAAAGGGAGTGACTCCAAGTGATGTCCCATCTTCATCAAGAACTTTAAGTCCACGAGGGCTTGAGTCAATCTGAAAGAATTCATCTTTCTTTGTTATGGTTCCACAAGAAGTAAAAGTTAAAAGCAAAAAAATAGTTAAGAGTGTCTTCATGGGTAGATATTCTTACATATTAGAAAGTGAAACAATACTTATATTTGAATCGAATAATTCATGGCACCTTGTGTCTACATCAAAATTATACCTTATGTTAAAATAGCTAAAACCATTCAAGGATTGAAGGAGTAGTCATGAATTTTGATTCTATCAAGGAAGCTAAGAAAAGAGAGTTAGAAGGTATCGGAATTATCGGTATGGACAATGAGGGAAACTTTGAGTTTTCTGATTCTATTCTTGATGACGATATGGACGATATAGAAAAAGAAGGCAAGAAAATCTTAAAGACTATCAAGCCGACAGCAACGAAAAAGAAGATCAAAAAAGAAAAGCCTTCAATAAAAGCTACTGAACAAGTTATTAAAGAAGCTCCAAGAAGATATTCGATACAATTTAATAAGAATGAGGTTGAAGAAGCGGAACTTGCTTTTGCTACTCTTTCATCTCTAGGACCAGAAGTAGAAATTAAAGATATTTTCAACTATGTAATGACTAAAGGATTTACAGCAGAAGAGAAGTTTGAAATACAAAAAATTGCTTCAAGTAGGCTCTTAGAAGAGAAGCTAAATAAGTACTTAAAAGAAAATAAATTGAAGATGGATAAGGAAGAACTTCTACTTCACTTATTAAACGAAAAATTACAATAGAGACTATATACTTCCCACGCAATTTAAGTCATTGCGTGGGGGACTTTGAATTAATCTTTAAGATCAATAAATTCAAATTTAGTTACATCAACTAGGCCTTTATCTGTAATTTTTAAAGAAGGAATTACAGGAAGTGCTAGAAATGCCATTTGTATAAAAGGTTCATTTAAGTGAACATCAACTTCTTTACAAGCTTTCTTAAGTTCAATAATACCTTCTGTTAAGACCTCTGCAGTTTCTAAGCTAAGTAATCCCGCGATAGGTAAGGCAAGTGAAGCCGTTACTTTTCCATCTTTAACAACACAGAAACCACCACCCATTTCAATTAACTTATTAGCAGCGACTGTCATATCACTTTCATCTTCTCCGATAACAATAATATTATGAGAGTCATGTGCAACAGATGAGGCTATAGCGCCTGAAGAAAGTCCTGAGCCTTTTACAAGACCAAGTGCCGGCTTAGAGCCTTTTCCATATCTTTCGATGACACAAATCTTTTTGATATCATCTGATTCAAAGTTTTTACCATCATGATTGATTTTTAAGTGGTTTGTTATAATTTCGTCTTTAACAATTTCAATAACATTGTACGTACCCTCAGAGAATTCAAACTTAATTTCATCTTTTGAAAGCTCTTTTCTCTTCATTGTATTTTCAATAGGAGGACAAGACTTCTTTAGATTCTCTTTCAATGAATCTTCAATCTTTAACTCTTTAACAGGGACTCCCTTCATGAAAACGTCACTAATTTCAACATTTTTATAATCGCTTAGGAGGACAATATCAGCTTGTTTTCCAGGTGCAATTAGTCCAAGTCTTTTAAGTCCAAAGTGCTTAGCTGCTGAGTAAGAACTTAGTCTGTAAGCAACATGAGGCTCAATACCAATTTCATTAATCATCTTTTTTACTAGATAGTTAATATGTCCTTCATTAAAGATTTCATAAGGGTTTCTATCATCAGTACAAAGTAAGCACTGACATGAGTTGAAGTCTGTAACAAGAGGAGCTAAAGTTTTTAAATTTTTAGCAACAGAACCTTCTCTAATAATTAGCGCCATTCCTTTTGATAGTTTTTCTCTACCTTCTTCCTGAGTAATTGTCTCATGGCAGTTTTGAATACCAGCTGCAATATATGCATTGAGATCTTTACCTTGCACTAATGGGCAATGACCATCTAGGTTCATTTCTTGAAACTCTTCAACTTTATCTAGAACATCATCAAACGCATTTATCACACCAGGAAAGTTCATCATCTCTGCTAGACCTAAGACATTAGGATGGTTTTTGTATGCTTTCATTTTTTCTAGAGGGAATGGACCACCATTAGTCTCAAAGCCAGGCAGAGCAGGTACACAAGAGCTCACTTGAACAAAGAGATTTTGACTCATTAATTCACTACATCTTAAAAACCAACTAAAGCCTTTATCACCCATAACGTTTGTAATCTCATGAGGATCACATATCGCTGTGGTTGTCCCAAGGGGTAATGTTAATCTCTCAAATTCAAATGGATGCATCATAGATGATTCAATATGTAAGTGACCGTCAATAAAACCTGGAACTGCAACAGCACCTTTCGCGTCGATAGTTCTCTTGGCCTTTTGGTCAAGGTATTCAAGACCTGTTCCTGCGATAGTTTTTCCAGCGATTGCAATAGCACTATCGTTGATACCACCATTTACTAAATCCATAATTTTGACATTCTTAATTAGAATATCTATTTCACCATCTCCTCTGGCAACACTAAGAACGTGCTTTAACTCTTCTCTAGTTAATTGCTGAGTACTTTTTGATTGAATCATTTCCTAGTCCTTTAAAATATAGTTTTTAGCTATGGCGCAAATAGAGTTGTCATTAGATGTATAACAAGACCGTTTGGCATAGCTTGTGGCATGTTCTACTTTTCCAAGGGCTTTATAGTAGAACGCAATTTTTAAACATGTCATAAGTGAGCTTTCTTCACATTTCTTAGAGGCCTCTCTAATTGTAGTATCACTAATCGTGAGGTCCAAACTTAGTAGAGTCGAAATATTTTTATAGAAATCTTCTTCTAAGTTCTTATGGGAAGGATTTAGGTTTAATAGAATATCCTCGAGTGGATTTTTACTCTGAGCATTGAGTGATTTGAGGTTTACCCCTGACTTTTTTAAGTAGCTTATAGCTTCTAGGGAGTAGGGACCATTTGCAAGGTAGTATAGAATATGTTTTTTTTCTTTTCCAAGGGACTCAAAGTTAACACCTCTTTTAAGTGCCAAATCAATATCCTTATAACTTAACTTTTCTTCACGGCTTATGAGGTAGTCATCTTGTGATTTTTGATTATTTCTATAAAAAGAGATTACAATCACAAGTAAAGCGATTACTCCTACGGTAACAATAAAAGGAGCGCGTTTTCTTTTATATTTATCTTCAAGAAGAATTGTTAATAATTTACGAGCATTACTTTGTGCTTTATTTTCCATTTTGATACCTAAATATTGTTGGCCTTCTTATACAGTTTTAATAGTTCAAGAGTTATAGGTCCTGGTTTACCTGTACCTATATTTTGATTATCAACCTTTGTAATAGGAACCAAAAGCTTAGTTGTACTTGTAAGAAAGCATTCATCTGCTGACTTTAAAAACTCTTCATTAAAGTTTCTTTCACTAATATTATAGCTATTTTCTTTTGCTAGGCTTAGTAGAGACTTTCTAGTTATTCCACCAAGTAGGCCTGCTTTAACAGGAGGAGTGATGATTTCTCCATCTTTTACCACCCAAATATTTGATGTGGTAGCCTCTGTTATTTCATTTTTAGCATTTAACATTATAGCGTCATAGGCTCCTAATTTCTTAGCTTCGTTAATGGCCATGACATTGTTCAAGTAATTTCCAGATTTTATTCTAGGGTCTACTGCATTTTTAGGATTTCTCATAGTATGAGAAATAATCATGTGGACACCTTCTGAGTACCACCAAGATGGATTTTCAGGGAGCTCTTTTACAATAATAATAAGATTACTCTTTGTTGCTAGAGCAGGATCTAGTCCTATTTCCCCTTCACCACGAGTAATGATAATTCTAATGTAAGCATTATCAGTATCAAGCTCTTTAAGGACAGCTTGTATATCCTTTTCAAGTTCTTCTTTTGTAACCTCTACAGGCATATCCATCTTGACTGCACTGTAAAGTAACCGACTATAGTGTTCATCTAGCTTGAATATTTTACGATTAAAAGTTTGAGTGACTTCGTAAATAGAGTCTCCATAGAGAAAGCCTCTATCAAATACTGAAATTTTAGCATTTTTTACATCTGATATTTTTCCGTTAATAGAGACTAGTGAGTTTATTTGTAAACTCCTTCATAACCAACAGGAGTAAAGTTCCAAGCATCAGTATATACATGTACTCTTTGAGTCTCTTTTCCTGAACTTAATAGGGGGAGCTTTCTATGGGCCCAGCCCAAAATACCTTCCTTCAAATTATAAGCATCAATATTTTTATCTTTTAAGATGAGTACATATTTTGAACTTCTATTTCCAATCGTACTGTAAACAACAACCTTTTTTCCAATATAGTTAGGCAAATTCTCTTCATATACTTTTTGAGTAATAGAGTTTGGAATATAGCTTATTTCAATTTCTGGAGCTGAACGGTTATCGACTAAAATAAAAGTATTTTTATCTAGGGACTGAAAATCTTCTATTGAGATATGAGGTATCGTAGAATATTGCTTTTCTAAAGTTTCGCCCATCGATTTTACGATTTGAAATTTATTTTGAACTTCATCTGGCTTTAAGCAAGACTGAAGAAGTAATAGTGAGAGTATAATGATAGTTCTTTTCATAATTATGTAATATTCCATGGTTAGCTTTAGCTGACAAGAGCAATAAATTTGACGAAAGTCCTATATTACTGAGATAATCAAAAAGATGAAATATTTTATACTTGGATTTCTATTTACTCTTTCTATTCTATCTACTTCTGCCAGCACAGTTAGAATCTCTGACACTACAGCGCCAGTGGTTAATGTTGGTAATATATACTCTGTTTATAATACTTTAGGAGGGGATGGTACTTCATCGAGTGCTCCTCTTAAGTTGTATATCCCTATATCTGGTTCAGGTACAACTCAGTCAAATAACCACATTCTTACGACTTCTCTTTTTAAAGCGGATAGTACTTTAACTCTTAATACTACGATTGATGTTGTTAATACAGATGATACAAATGTCTTGTATCCGACGCTTTACGTAAAAGATGACGCTAGTACAAATTACTTATTTGTTTCTCGTTCATCGTCAGGATGTTCAACCGCTTCTACATGTGAAGACTTAGTGTCTAGTTTCACAATTGATTCAATATGTGATTCTGCAGAAATTGATTGTACAGGCGCACTTAGCTCACCAATAACTGTTACAACTTACTTATTTCTTTCTCAAACAGCTGTAGATACATCGATTTCTGATCCTACTAGTGGAACTGACGGAATATTTGTTGAGTTAAATATTAGTGGAGCCGTTTATGACTCATCTGTTACAAATACGCTAACTAGTGTTGAGAAAGGTGATGAGCGTCTAAAGTTCTACTATACTATCTCAGCAATTCAGAATAACTTTAGAGATATCGCTATCTTTGATGTAAGTAGTTATAATAGTAGTTTTGGGCTCGCAGGAATTAATGAGATTCTTTCTATAGATGATGATGTTACTCCAGAGGCCAGTGGAAGTTTTGAAGCTAAAAATCTAACAAATAATCGTACTTATAATATTTCATTCGCTGTTCGTGACTACTATGGTTTTTACACTCCATTATCTTCTACATTGAGTGCGACTCCTTTAGATATTGCTGAGTTTCTTGAAAAAAATCAATGTTACTTTATTTCAGCTGGTTTTATGGAACAACATTACGTTCTAAACTATTTTAGATATATTCGAGATCACTATCTTCTTAAGGTAAAATTAGGCCAAAGCTTTGTAGAGTTTTATTATAAAACGGCCCCGCAATATGTCCCATATATAATTGAACATCCTTTCATTCAGGCCCTAATACGTGTCGTAGCCTATAGTGTGTACTTTGTTTTAAACTTTGGTCTATATGCGTTATCACTTTACTTACTCGTGAGATTTCTTTTCTCTAAGGTTTCCAAAAACGCTATTCCCGAGTAGTATATATCTATGATTGAGCGCAACAAATATACGGTTCTTATTGTAGATGATGAACCGGACATTTTAGAGTTGATGGAAGAAGAGTTTAACTACTACGGATATCAAACGATGACTGCTGACTGTGGTGTCGATGCAATTGAGAAGATCCGTTCCCATAAATTTGATGTTGTTGTTTCTGATTATAAAATGCCTAATGGTAATGGAATGTTAGTCTTAGAAGAGGTTAACTCTATGGCCACAAACCTAAGACCAGAGTTCTTCTTTGTTTCTGGACAAGCTGATATTTCAATTAAAGATGCTCTTGATGCAGGTGCTAAGGAATTCTTTTCTAAGCCATTTGATCTAGATGACTTAATCAATGTTATCGAAAAAGAGTTATCACTTAAATAATTTCAAATTCTCCTCTGTTTTCCTTTCGTTCCATCTTTGCTAGTATCCTAAACTTAATAAAATACAATTAGGAGTTAACTATGGCAGGTCATAGTAAATGGGCAAACATTAGACATAGAAAAGGTGCCCAGGATGCAAAAAGAGGGAAGATCTTCACAAAGCTTATTAAGGAGATCACTGTTGCGGTTAAGACTGGTGGTGGATCTGATCCAGATATGAACCCTAGGCTTCGTCTTGCACTTCAGAATGCTCGAGGACAAAACCTTCCAAAGGATACAATTCAAAGAGCAATAGATAAAGGCTCAGGCGTTGGTGGTGAGGATTATACTGAAACAACTTTTGAGGGGTATGGCCCTGATGGGGTTGCTGTATTTGTAGAGACTGCAACTGATAATAATACAAGAACAGTATCTTCAGTAAGAGCAGCTTTTAATAAGTACAATGGCTCACTTGGTAAAGATGGATGCCTTCAGTTTATTTTTGATAGAAAAGGAATTTTTGCTATAGATAAGACTCAAGTTGAAATGGATAATGACGATTTTATGATGGAGATGATCGACGGCGGTGCTGAAGATGTAGACTTTGAAAATGAAGATGTCATTATTGTTACTACTGCAATGGAAGATTTTGGAAATGCTTCTGCTAAGCTAGCTGAGTTGAATATTGAGGCGAGGGAAGCTGGACTTGAAAGAGTTGCAACAACTAATAAAGAATTAGATCCAAAGCACATCCCAACATTTATGAAGCTTATTGATGTCCTAGAGGACAACGATGATGTTCAAAAAGTTTATCATAACTGTGAGTTTGATGAGTCAATGTTAGAAGAGTAGATAAAAAAAGGGAGCTTAGAAGCTCCCTTTTTTATTCTTATTATGCTTTTTTATTCTTTAATAGCTTTGTAACTTTCTTTAGGAGTTCTTGGCAGTTCTCCTCTGAAAGACCGTAAAGAGCATGACTAGTTTGAAGAGGTTTTGCATTATCTCCAGAAGTCTTGTAAGAAGCTAATCTATTATTAAGATTATTTCTAAGCGTTCTCATTTTCTTTGGTGACCATTCTGATAGGTCTGCAAACTTTTCCACTTATGCTCCAAGAACTTTAGCTAAATCACCTGAGTGATACATTTCTGTAATAATATCATTTCCACCTACAAGTTGACCCTTAAAGTAAAGTTGTGGGTAAGTAGGCCAGTTAGAAAATTCTTTAACACCTTGTCTGATGTCCATGTCTGAAAGAATATCAAAAGTATTATACTTAACGTTTAGTGCATCAAGCATAGCAATTGTATTTGCAGAGAAACCACATTGTGGCATTGCTGCGTTTCCTTTCATAAATAGAAAGATATCACTTGAGCTAATAAGAGCTTTAATTCTCTCATTAAGATCATTTGTTTCTGTAGTCTCTGTTACAGCAGTTGCTCCCTCTTGTGGAACTTTATCTGAACCTAAAATATTAAATGGGTTATCGTTACTCATATTAAACTCCTTATATTTGTATACCTTGTGCGTTAGCTTGTTCATGAGTCATTGTTTTAATTTGAACTGCATGAATCTCTTGTTTTAATTTTTCTTTTAAAATATCCATTATTATCTGGTGTTGTTGAATTAGCATTTTTCCAGCAAAGATATCACTTACAACAAGAAGACCTAAATGATCTTTAGTTCCTGTAAGGTCAGTTACCTGAACTTTTGCGTCTTCGATTTGTGATTGAATAAGTGCTGTTAATTCTTCAAAGTTCATCTTTATCCTATCTCTTATTTTGAAACGGCCCAGTAGCTCGTTACAAGTGTTAAAGTTCTAAAAGCTAATGTTGTCCAACCTAGCTTCTTATGTTTTGGTCTAACTGAAATATCGCCCTTTAAAAGCTTTCTTCCAGACATAATCATTAGTACGTATAGCACAACTGAACCGATAGCAAAGAATAGATGTATCTTTAGCATCATCGGATTTGTCATAACTTGTGATGCTTTTACTATTGCGCTTCTAGTCAATTCTATCTGCAGTATTAATAGGATATCCCAAATTATGACGACTGACATTATTTTTACGTGAGTCTTTCTTTTTCTTCGAAGGTAAACACCTAATATCATGAGAGATAGAATCAAAATCGACTGAATTTGAAAAATTAGTGCTGTGTTCATAAGGTTTCCTTGTCATTTAAGCTTCACAGACTAAGATAAAATGATGATATTGCCAATATCTATAAGCATTTGCAGCACACAAACTGAAGTTATTTTTGGAGCTATATATGACACATCCTCTTGGACGTTGGACCGTACTTGATATTGAAACAACAGGTATTGACCCAAGTTACGATCAAATCATTGACGTGGGTTATCTTCAATATGAAGGAACTACACTTATTCGAAAGTATAGCTCTCTAGTTCAATATGACGGAAAACTCTCTCAGTTCATTAAAAAACTTACAGGAATAGACTCTAAGATGCTTCTCAACGCCCCAAGTTGGCAGGTTGTCTCTCCTGAGGTGATGGATGTTTTTGGCCATCATATAATTGCTCATAATGCAGATTTCGAAAAATCATTTCTAAGTGAGCACTTTGCTAAAATTGATGATGGTAGTGGAAGAGAGTCATATGAAGATAGTCTTTACTTTCTTTCATTATTATTCCCAAATATGTCTTCTTTAAAGTTAGAAAACTTTATCTGTGATTGGAAAATTGCTGACCATGAAGAACACCGAGGATTCCAAGATTCTGTAGATTTACTTAAAGTCTTAATTATTGCTGTTGCAACAGTGAGAAGAGATGCTGCTCTTCAGGCAACTGTTAATAGTTTATTTAAAAAATATAATCTTACTGATTATTGGTATTATAACTTCTTTAGCCTTTCTGACGATGAACTAGAAGAGTTAGCAGAAAGTGTTGAGCTAGATATTGATTACCATTGTGATATTGCCTGGGAGACGATTCATCCTGTAAATGAAAAAGTAGATGCAGGAGAAAAGTTATTCTCTCTGGATTTCAACGGTGAGAATATAAAAAATATATTTAGAGATGAAGAAAGTGTTAAAACAAAAACTCCATTCTATCGATATAGAGAATCCCAAGAAACATTAGCTCTTAGAGTAGGGCAATCTTTTAAAAATAAAATACATTCTTTAATTCAAGCTCCAACAGGGACAGGTAAAACTCTAGGTTATTTAATTCCGTCCGCTCTCTTTGCTCTCTCTGAACAAAAGCAAGTTCTTGTAGCAACAGGAACTAAAACTCTACAGCATCAAGCGGTATCTAAAGATGTGCCTCAGCTAAGAAAGCTTCTCGGTTTAAATGATGATGAGTTGAAGGTTAGACAGCTGATAGGATCAGGAAACCATCTCTGTGAGTTGCTATTTAGACAGAGTGTTGAAGAAGAGGACTTGCTAACAAATACTAAGGACTTTAAAGAAAAATATACTGATATGTTCTTTGATCTTGTTTTCTTTTACAACTCGAGAGCACATGTTGATGATCAGATTACTCGTGGAGATCTCCCGTTTGTAATGAAGAGAAAAATTGAAGATTTCTCAACAAAAGAAAATGATATAACTGTAGACTTCAGATCTTGTACCGGTCAGAGTTGTCCGTTTAAAGGTGACTGCTCATATATAAAAGGACTCAGAGAAGCTAAAGACGCCAATATTATTGTAGGTAACCACGCTTTAATGTTCTCATGGCCTAGAAGTTTTCCAAGACCAGCATATGTGGTTGTAGATGAAGCTCATAAGGTTGAGGGAGAGACGACAAGTGCCTTTACTTATGAAGTTTCTGAATCCGATTTAAACTCTTTAAATAAGGCCTTAATTCATAATCAAGGAATTGGTTCATTATTTTACTTACTTGCTCAGCATGAAACAACTGAGGGAGAGAGTACAAGTGTAATAACAAATATAAGAGGTGAAGTTACTAATACTCAGCAGCTTCTTCAAGATCATTTAAATGGTTTACCTACAGTTGTTGAGAGCTACTTTAAAAAGCGTCCTAGGTATACGGATATCTTTTGGAATGAAGCTCCAATGATAAATAGAAAGAGAACTGATGAATTAGGGATGGCGATCTTTAATCATTTAGATTCGATTAGATTCATTATTACTAATTTAAATAACTACCTTCTTCCATATCATTCAAGGTGGGATGTGAAAGAGCTTACAGATGAAAATCAGATTGTGGCCTTTACTCGTTTTGAAAAGTTTGTAGGTGTCTTAGATGATGTTCAAAAAGCATTAGAAGTTGCTCTTGATCAGCCTGTTGAAAAAGAAGGTTATACAAAATCTCTTAAATACCACGGAGAGTACGGCCTAAGTGTTAGTGCATCACCGGTAAATGTAGGAAAAGTTCTACATCAAGGTCTTTTAGAAATTTCCGATTCCGTCGTTTTCACTTCAGCGACTCTTGGTAACGATAAAGGAGATCAAGGTAGTAGAGGAATAGAGTGGGCAACAGGTTATACTTATCTGGAGCCTGAGAGAAGGTTTAAGTCTGGCTTTTATCTTCCTCCTACATTTGACTATAAAAATAAGACGAAGGTATTTCTTTGTGATGACACACTTCCTATTTGGGATAAGAGCTTTGTTCCACAAACTCTTAAGAAGATCTCAAAACTAATTAGAGACTTAAAGGGTCGAAGTCTTCTGTTATTTTCTGCTCGCTCTAGATTTGAAATTGCTAGAGAGCTTCTTCTTGAAGAATTTGATGGAGAGATCCCTCTCTTTATTCAGGGAATGGGAAATAATGTTGTTGAAGACTTTAAGAACTCAGACTCAGGAATACTCTTAGGTATGGAGTCTTTTGGGGAAGGGATTGATATTCCTGGCGATGCTCTCCAGTTTGTTTTTGTCGATAAGATTCCTGATCTTAGAATGGACCTAGTCATTCAAGATAGACGTGATTTCTATGAGTCTAATATTGGAAATGAATTTACTGATTATTACCTCTCTCATAGAACGAGATCTCTTCATCAAAAACTTGGAAGGCTACTCAGGACTGAAAGTGATATTGGTGGAGTTATCGTTGTAGATTCTCGTATTCGTTCATGGAAGGGAAGAACAATGCAACAACTTCTAAAGTTAATGGAGCCTTATCAGATAGAGAGAACTACTCTTGATGTGGCCTGTGAGCAGGTGAAAGACTTCGTTATTCAATAGAGATCTTTTAGTGACTACTTTTTAAGGTTTTCCTCTAGTTATAAGTGCTTGATTTTTGTATATATGAGTTCAGGCACTTATAATTCAATCTATGAAAAAAATTATACTTATTCTTTGCTTTAATATTTCATCTACTTGGGCGCTTAGCTGTAGCGAAAGTGCTTCTTTTATAACTCTTCTAAAATTGAAGGATATGGTTACTGCTTATAGTTATGAGCATTTCTATGAAGTAAATGCAGAAAAAGAAATCTTTCCAAGCGATGTTAACATTTATGAATATAAAGAAGTTTGTAACAAAGATGAAGTTGAAGATATACTCAACTATGCGAGTAGAGAGAAGTTCAAACACTGCTCTCTTCAAGACCATGCCGATAGTTTAGACATCACTGTAGGAACTTTAGAGACGGAATCATTTTCATCTTTAATGTCGAATCATATTGATGGAGAGAGTTGTTCCCCTAAGGATAAAGATCTTTTAAAAGAGCGTTTGGTATCGGCAGCAAAGAAGATTGAAAAAGAACTCAAAAAAGATAAAGCTAATTTAAAGCATACATGTCATATCGCTCGCGAAGCATTTCTTGATAATGTTAATGTTCGAAAAAGATGTGAGTAGTATTTAATCTAGCTCTCTTTCAGATAGGTTATTAAGATATTTAATTTCTACCTTCGTTCCTTTACCATCTTCTAGAAAGTAAGGAATGGTTACGTACTGACTAACAAAGCAGCGTAGGTTTGGAGTATCTTTATCATACTCATCACTATCTTCTTTTTGTTCAATTTTGTAATCAACTCCTTGAACATTACTTCCGTCAATAGTTTTGGTCTCACTGGCCTGGTTCATTCTTCTGATTGTAATGGCATTAAAGGCAGGCTCTTCCTCATAGCTCCATTGGTTAGAGCTTGAAAGAACGTTGTATATATTTTTTCCAGTAGAATCAAACTTTTTGGACCTTAGGTGGAGCATACTTGTACATACTGCAGGTGTTGAGATCGAAAACTTTGGAGTGGTATTTAAAACTGCTTTCTCAGTTTCAGTTGCAGATTCGAACGTATAGTTAATTGTATTGTTCTTACTATTGAAGGAGTATGTTTCAACAACATTGTTATTCCCAAGGACTTTATTGATAACAACAAGGGTAGGGATATAATCTTTATTAATTTTAAAATCCACTGAGATATTTAAAAGCTCTCCAGTTGCAACTCGAGACATTATTTGACTTTGAAAGAGCATACTTGAGTCTGCTTTATCTTTGAAAACTTCAAATGTCTCTTCGCAGTATATATTTGAATTTCTCATATATTTATATGCGCCGCGATAGATCTTGTTTTCTTTTTTCTTTGAATTGTCCGAATTTGCCATATAATTATTTTACTCAATAAAGTTAATAAGAAAAAGAGAGCAATTGTGACCAATAGTAATAAAATTATTTATAAGCGTATTCTTGACCTCGTTACATCGTTAGAGTTTATAGCTTTAACTATATTTGGGAATTTCTTTATCTTTCTCTGCTCTGTTGGGATTTTCTATATAGAAAAAGATGTAAATCCTAAGATGGATCACTTTATTGATGCTGTTTGGTTTTGCTTTGCTACTGTTACTTCGGTTGGTTATGGAGACGTTGTCCCTGTCACATTTGCTGGAAAAGGCTTCAGTATTATGTTAATGCTCTTAGGAACAGCAATGTTTGCTGTATATACCGCTCTCTTTGCAAATGCAATTTTAGGTGATTATGCAAAACGTTTTAAAGGTATATTTAAAGGTATCTCTACAGAAGAAGAACAAATTGCTAAATCTATTGTAGAGTTGAAGAAATTAATCAATAATTTAGAAGAAAAAAATAAGAATTAAGCAAAAAAGAAAGGAAATTCTATGATCTCTTATGAAGTTTATAAAGTACTACACTTACTTTGTATTTTACTTACTGTTGTAGGCCTTGCTGTAGGTTATTATTCTACTCAGCCAAAACATATTAAAATTATTACAGGAATTACAAGTTTACTAATTCTTGTTTCAGGTATGGGACTACTCGCTCGTATTGGTGTTTCTCATGGTGAAGGTTTCCCAACTTGGGTTATTGTTAAGATGGTTATCTGGCTTATTATTGCAGTTGCCGGTCCAGTACTTGCTAAAAGACTTTCTAAAGACATTAAGCCGAAGGCATTTTGGGGTCTTATTACATTATTCTTCATTGCCATTTACTTCGCAGTAAATAAGCCTTAGTGGTTGAGAAATCAATTTCTAGTTCTGTAAAGCTCACTCTCGGTGGGCTTTTCTTTTTTTCTCTCCCAAATATATTTGGATCACTACTTGAGCCTGTAACAGGAATCGTTGATACCGCTTTAATTGGTAATAGAGATACGACATGGCTCGCAGCTCTATCTCTTGGCGTGGTCATTCTTAGTTCTTTTACATGGGTATTTAACTTCCTCATTCATACATCAATTCAGTCTGTAAGTGAGGCCTACTCTCTTGGTGATTCTAATCAAATTCATAGTAGAGTGAAGGTCGCAATACTTCTTTCAATTTTAGTTGGTTTAATTTCTTCTATATTGCTTTATTTTTTTAGTTCTCCAGTTTTTGACTTTGTTGGCGCAGAGGGAGAGTTACGTCCTCTTGCTCTTGAGTACTTTCATATTCGCTTAGTCGGTCAGCCTTTTTTAATTATTGGAGGAACTCTTATTTCAATCCTTAGAGGATTTGAAAGAGTGAGGTCTTGTTTTATACTAATTGCCATCTCCACTTTGTTAAATTCAGGGTTGTCTTGGATCTTTTTAGAATTTACTGATTTAGGTCTTGCCGCTGTAGCATGGGGATCAGTTATTGGAGCATTTTTCACTGCTGTTATAAGTTTTATTCTAGTCCTAAATACTAAGGCCATAGTTTTTAAGTCACTCTTTATTGCTGAAGTAAAAGGAGAGTGGCTTAGTTTTGGTAAGAACTCATTTAATATGTTCTGTAGGTCGATGATACTTACGGGAAGTTTCTTTATTTGCACCAAGAGTGCCGCTAGACTCGGACATATTCCTTTAGCTTCTCACCAAATACTCTTAGAATTTTGGCTATTCTCTTCTTTTTTTACTGATGGTTTAGCGTTAACAGGGAATATCCTGGCATCTAGATTCAAAGCAATAAATGATATTGAAAGCTTTCAGTCTATGAAAAAAAATCTTCTAATTCTATCTCTCTTCTTCGGTGTTTCATTTACGTTTTTCTACATGGTTTTAGAGAGGCAATTGATTGGCATATTTACAAATGATCCTGCTGTGATTTCAGTTGTTAAATCTATTTGGCCTTACCTTGCATTTTCTCAGCTTTTTCTGTGTGCGACATATGTGTATGATGGATTATTATTTGGGTTAGGAAGATTTGATTATGTTAGAAAGCATATGTTCCTAGGATTTCTTTTTTCTTTCTTACCATTTATTATATATTCATTCTATGGTGATCAATTAATTTGGGTTTGGCTTGGGCTAATTGGGCTTGGGTTTTATAGAGTTTTTATTGGTTACTTTGGAAGTATAAATTTTAATAGGGAATTATCGTGAGTTCAGTTAAAGGTAGTGAAGGCTTTTCTAAAGATTATTGGGATGTAAATTACTCTTCTCCAGATGAGATGGATGGAATTGGGAATGCCGAGAATCATGCTAAGTATATTAAGGCGACACTTGACCTAGATTATATAGATATTAGTAGTGTTGCTGACCTTGGGTTTGGTTTAGGTCACCTTTTTCAAGCAGTGATGAAAGAGTTTATCCCTTATAGGGCACTTGGTATTGAGCCGTCTAAATACGTTTTTGACCAAGTTAAAAAAAGAAATATAGAGCCAGTAGAATCTACTTCTCTGAAATTATATAATATGGATCTTCTATCTTGGTGCCAGGATGCACGGTTTGTTAAACACTTTGACCTAGGTATCTGTACATCAGTATTTCAATACTTAACAGATGAAGAGGTAAGGGAGGTTCTCCCTATTCTTTCTAAAAGGATGAAGTATCTCTACTTTAGTGTTCCAACTGATAAAGAGCTAGATCGTCAGATAGAAGACCTCGAGTTCAAAGATGAGTATGCGATTAGACGCTCAAAGTCTTGGTATCAAAAAGAAATAAAAAAACATTTCACATTCGTCTCGTCTAGAATTTTAGAAAGTAAATTTCACTTTAAAGAGGAAAATACTTTTTTTACTGACTTACTTTTTAGGTTTTAGATAGTAGAATAATAATCAAAAAAATTCTTAGGAGAAGACATGAGCTGTCCTTGCGGTTACGAAGTAGAATATGAAAAATGTTGTGGGCCATTACATAGTGGGTCTGAAAAAGCCAAATCTGCAGAGCAATTAATGCGCTCAAGATATGCTGCATTTGCTAAGCACGAAGTTGATTACATCGTTGCAACGCAAGATAAGGGCAGTAGAGACGAACTTAATAAACAAGAAATTGAAATCTGGTCTAAAGAAAGTGACTGGAAGAAGCTCGATATTGTTGAAACTGTAGACGGTCAGCCAGGTGACACGAGTGGTATTGTTGAATTTAAAGCGACATATGTTGTCGGAGACAAAGAAGTTGTGCACCACGAGAGAGCGACATTTACTTACGAAGATGACGCATGGTTCTTCGTTGAAGGTGATGTTCTTAGAGATGCGGTAAAACGCGCTGGGCCAAAGGTTGGTAGAAATGACCCTTGCCCTTGTGGTAGTGGGAAGAAGTACAAGAAGTGCTGTCTTTTAAAGATGTAACTTCTACGTATATTCCAGAGTATGACGAGGTGCTGCGGCACCTTTTTTATTTTGGGATTAAAATTTATTTTGTTTAAATAAATATTAAGAAAATTATTTTTTTGATTTCTTTAATATGAACTAGTTACATATTGCGTTCATAGGAGTATAAAAAATCAAAGTCTATTTTTTTATATAGTTGTATATAAGCTAAACATATTAACGTTTTAACGGGATTATTATTACCATGATTCGTATTAAAAAAGGTTTAGACATTCCTTTAGCAGGAATCCCTAAGCAAACAATCGAAGCTGGTCCGCAAGTTAAAAGAGTGGCCTTAACAGGTCCTGACTACGTTGGGATGAAGCCATCAATGAAAGTTCAAGTTGGTGACACTGTTAAAGCTGGTCAAGTTCTTTTTGAATGCAAAAAGAATGAAGGACTAGGATTTACTTCTCCTGCAAATGGAAAAGTTGTTGAGATTAACAGAGGTGCTAAGAGAGCATTTCAAACTATTGTTATAGAAGTAACAGGAATTGAACAAGTTCAATTTGAGTCTTACAAGCAAAAGGATGTTTCAGAACTTTCTTTTGACGAAGTTAAGAGATTACTTCTTGAGTCTGGACTGTGGACGTCTCTAAGAATGAGACCATTTTCTAAAGTAGCAATGCTTGATGATAAACCACATTCTATTTTCATTACGGCAATGGACACAAATCCTCTGGCTCCAAATCCTGAACAAGTAATTGGTCAGTACTCTGAAGACTTTATGGCCGGTGTTGAAGCACTTTCTAAGCTAACAGAAGGGAAAACTTTTGTTTGTAAAGCTTCTGGATCTAAGGTTCAAGCACCTTCAAGTGCATCTGTTCATGAGTTTGCTGGACCACATCCTGCTGGATTAGTTGGTACACATATTCATAACCTAGATGCTGTACATGAAGGAAAAGTTGTTTGGCATGCTGGTTACCAAGATGTAATCGCAATTGGTAAACTATTTACTTCTGGTAAGCTTTGGACAGAGAGAGTAATTGCTGTTGCTGGTCCAAAAGCTAAGAATCCAAGACTTCTTACAACTCAATTAGGAGCAAATATCTTAGATATCGTTGCTAATGAGACATTAGATGGTGAGCTAAGAATTATTTCTGGTTCAGTATTAAATGGTAGAAAGACTGAAGATTCATTCCTATACCTTGGACGTTACCATAACCAAATCTCTATTCTAGCTGAAGGGCGTGAGAGAGAATTTCTTGGTTGGCAATCTCCAGGTTTTGATAAGTTTTCTATCAAAAGAACTTTCTTATCTAAGTTCTTCACACCTTCTAAGAAATTTAGCATGACAACGACAACTCATGGTTCTTTAAGAGCAATGGTTCCAGTTGGAATGTACGAGAAGGTTATACCTTTAGATATTCTTCCTACTCAATTATTAAGAGCACTTCTTACTAAAGATACTGAGCTTGCTCAACAACTTGGTTGTTTAGAGCTTGATGAGGAAGATTTGGCACTTTGTACTTTTGCCAGCATTGGTAAAAAAGACTTCGGTCCAGTACTTAGAGAAAATTTAACAACTATTGAGAAGGAAGGTTAGATGAAAGCTTTAAGAGGTTTTCTAGATTCTCAACATCATCATTTCGCAAAAGGTGGAAGCTTAGAAAAGTTTTACCCAATGTATGAGATGATCGACACTTTTATCTATACACCAGGTGAAGTGAGTAGAGGGTCTGTACACGTTCGTGATGGGATTGATCTCAAGAGAACGATGACAACTGTGGCAATGGCACTGACTGCTTGTTTACTTTTTGCTTGTTACAATACAGGTCTTCAAGCAAACATAGTTTTAGCTGCTGAAGGTATCACATCAGTAGACTCATGGAGAGGCGCAGTTATGGCCGCTCTTGGTCTTGGATTTGATCCTACAAACTGTATTTCAAACTTTGTTTACGGTTTCTTATTCTTTGCACCAGTATTTCTTGTAACAAATATTGCAGGTGGTTTCTGGGAAGTTGTTTTTGCAACTGTTAGAAAGCATGAGATTAATGAAGGTTTCCTAGTAACAGGACTTCTATTTCCTTGTATTCTTCCTCCTACAATTCCTCTATGGCAAGTTGCTGTAGGTATTTCTTTTGGAGTTGTATTTGGTAAGGAAGTTTTCGGTGGAACTGGAAAGAACTTCTTAAACCCTGCACTTACTGCTAGAGCATTTCTATTCTTTGCTTACCCTGGAGAAATTTCAGGTGACGCAGTTTGGACTGCTGTAGATGGTTTCACTGGAGCAACTGCTCTTGGTCAAGCTGCTATCGGTGGTATGTCAGCTATCTCTGTTAGCTGGATGGATGCATTCTTAGGATTTATGCCAGGTTCAATGGGTGAGACTTCAGCTCTTGCTTGTTTAATTGGTGCTGTAGTTCTAGTTGTAACAGGAATTGGATCATGGAGAATCATGTTATCAATGCTTGTTTCTGCTATGTTATTTGCATTTGTTCTTAATCAAATTGGTTCTGAAACTAACCCAATGTTTGGACTTGCTCCACACTGGCACTTAGTTATCGGTGGATTTGCTTTTGGTCTTGTATTTATGGCAACAGACCCAGTGTCTGCGTCAATGACTCATAAGGGACAATTTTACTACGGATCATTAATTGGTCTTATGGTTATCTTAGTTCGTGTTATTAACCCAGCATTCCCGGAAGGTGTAATGCTAGCGATTCTTTTCTCAAATTGCTTTGCTCCATTAATTGACTGGTTTGTTGTTAATGGTCATATCAAAAAGAGACAAGCTCGTATTAAGGCTTAAGGAGGAGTGATGAAAAGCGAAACAGGAAAAACACTACTTGTTGCATTCCTTCTGTGTATTGTTTGCTCGATCTTAGTATCTGGGGCAGCAGTTTCACTAAAACCAATGCAAGAAGCTAACAAGAAGTTAGATGTTAAGAAGAATCTATTAATCGCATCTGGTCTAGTAGATAAGACTGCGACTAAAGAAGATATTAATGAAGCATATAAGAATGTTCGTCCATTATTAGTAGATCTTTCTACTGGTGATGTTGTTGAAGGTGATGTTGAAGCTTACGATCAAAAGAAAGCTGCAAAAGACGCTAACAAGAACAAAAGAATTGATACAGCTATTGATGCTGGTAAAATTAGATTTAGAGCAAAAATCGCTAAGGCTTACCTTATTCAAGATGCTGGAGAGACTACAATGATCGTTCTTCCAGTTCATGGAAAGGGACTTTGGTCTACAATGTATGGTTTCCTAGCTCTTGCTCCTGATACAGTTACTGTTAAAGGTATTGGTTTCTATGCTCACGGTGAGACTCCTGGTCTTGGTGGTGAGATTGATAACCCAAATTGGCAAGCAACTTGGAATGGTAAAACTGCTCTTGGAGAAGACTTCAAGCCAGTTCTAACAGTAGTTAAAGGTGCAGCAAAAAATGAGACTGAGATTGATGGTCTTTCTGGTGCTACGCTTACTTCTGTTGGTGTGTCAGGAACAATTCAATATTGGTTAGGTGATGATGCTTATGGGCCATTCCTAGCTAAGTTTAGAGACGGAGGGATCAAGTAATGAGCCTCAAGAAAACACTATTTGCTCCACTTTTTGATGACAACCCAATTGCACTTCAGATCCTAGGGATTTGTTCTGCTCTTGCTGTTACAACTAAGTTGGAGACTGCACTAGTAATGTGTATTGCCGTTACACTTGTAACAGCTTTCTCAGGATTTTTTGTATCAATAATTAGAAACCATGTTCCTTCTAGTATTCGTATCATTGTTATGATGACGGTAATTGCTTCATTAGTTATTTTAACTGATCAGCTTTTAAAGGCATTTGTTTACGATGTTGCAAAGTCTATGTCGGTTTACGTTGGTTTAATTATTACAAACTGTATTGTTATGGGACGTGCGGAAGCATTTGCTATGAAGAACAACCCAATTATGTCTTTTGTTGATGGACTTGGGAACGGGATTGGATACAGTATTGTACTAATCTTTGTTGCAGTATTTAGAGAGTTACTAGGAAGTGGAAAACTTCTTGGTTTCGAAATTCTTAAAACGACAGGTGATGGTGGTTGGTACCAGACTAATGGTATGGCGCTACTTGCTCCAAGTGCATTCTTTTTGATCGGATTATTTATCTGGGCCCTAAGAACTTGGAAAACTGATCAAGTTGAGAAGGAGTAAGAAATGTTAGAACATTATTTAAGTTTATTTATAAAATCTGTATTTGTTGAAAACCTTGCTCTCTCATTCTTCCTTGGAATGTGTACTTTCTTAGCAGTTTCTAAGAAAGTTAAGACGGCAATTGGTCTTGGTGTAGCTGTAGTAGTAGTTCAAACAATTACTATTCCTGTGAACAACCTTCTTTATACATACCTTTTAAGAGAAAACGCTCTTGAATGGGCAGGTATCACTGGATACGATCTGTCTTTCTTAGGACTTATTTCTTATATCGGTGTTATTGCAGCGATGGTTCAAATTTTAGAGATGATTCTCGATAAGTTTTTTCCAGCGCTTTATACTGCTCTAGGGATTTTCCTTCCTCTTATTACAGTGAACTGTGCCATTCTTGGTGGGTCACTATTTATGGTGGAAAGAGATTATAACTTTGCAGAAAGTACTGTTTATGGAATTGGTTCAGGAGTTGGTTGGGCCCTTGCTATTGCAGCACTTGCAGGTATTAGAGAGAAGATGAAGTACAGTGACGTACCTCATGGACTAAGAGGATTAGGGATTACTTTTATTACTGTGGGTCTGATGGCCTTAGGTTTTCTCTCATTCTCAGGTATTCAACTTTAAGTATTATAAAGAAAGGTCATAACTATGAATGAAATTATACTTGGCGTTTTAATGTTTACTGCCGTTGTTTTGGCCCTAGTGCTTATTATTCTCTTTGCAAAGTCAAAGTTAGTAAGTTCTGGGAGTATTAAATTAAGCATTAACGGTGAAAAAACTGTAGAAATTGCAGCTGGTGGAAAACTATTAAACGCCCTAGCTGATCAAAAACTATTCGTATCATCTGCCTGTGGTGGTGGTGGTACTTGTGGTCAATGTAAGGTTCACGTTCACTCTGGTGGTGGTGAGATTCTTGAAACAGAATTATCACATATTACTAAGAGAGAAGCGAAAGAGGGTTGTCGTCTTGCTTGTCAGGTTTCTATTAAAGAAGATATGGAAATCGAAGTTGAAGATGAAGTCTTTGGTGTTAAGAAGTGGGAATGTACGGTTAGATCTAACCACAACGTTGCAACTTTCATTAAAGAATTTATTCTTGATCTTCCAGAAGGTGAGTCGGTTCCATTTAAAGCAGGTGGATTTATTCAAATTGAAAGACCTCCAGGTCTGAAAATTGATTATAAAGACTTCGATATTGAAGAAGAATACAGAGGTGATTGGGATACATTTAAAGTATGGGATAATATCTCTTACGTAGAAGATGAAACAATCAGAGCGTACTCAATGGCAAACTATCCTGAAGAAGAAGGGATGATTATGCTTAACGTACGTATCGCATCTCCACCTCCAAGAGCTCCAAAAGGAACTCCTCCAGGTAAGATGTCTTCTTATATCTTTAATTGTAAGCCAGGTGATAAAGTTACTATCTCTGGTCCATTTGGTGAATTCTTTGCCCGCGATACTAAGAAAGAAATGGTATTTGTTGGTGGTGGTGCTGGTATGGCGCCAATGAGATCTCACTTATTTGATCAATTAAAGAGAATCAAGACTGATAGAAAAATCACTTTCTGGTACGGAGCACGTTCTAAGAGAGAGATGTTCTATGTTGAAGATTTTGATATGCTTCAAAAAGAGAATGAGAACTTTAAGTGGCATTGTGCACTTTCAGATGCTCTTCCTGAAGATAACTGGGAAGGATATAAAGGATTTATTCACCAAGTATTACATGATGAATACCTTAAAGATCACCCAGCACCAGAAGATTGTGAGTACTACCTATGTGGACCTCCAATTATGAACAAGTGTGTAATTGATATGCTCATTGACTTAGGTGTTGAGAGAGAAGATATCATGCTTGATGACTTTGGTGGATAGACACTAATCAAATTCTAAATAGTTAAGGGCCCACTTTGTGGGCCTTTTTTGTGCATATTCTCAGATGAGTTCATCTTAGAGTTTAAATAGCTATGTCTGTTTAAACTTTGTACATATAATCTTTATATCAAAACTAAGATTCTTTCCTTACTGATTAGCTCCTGTGTAATAATTTTTTAAAATTAATCAACCATAGGAATATATATGAAATCTCTTGTTATCTCATTGATGATATTTGCGTCTATTACATCTCAAGCGTCAGTTCTAAGTTCACTAACAAAGAAGGTTAGTGGAGCTTTTAAGTCCAAAAGTGCATCTATTGAGCTCGTAGCAAAGGGAGAGATAGATAAGAGTCATATGGACAATCTAATTATTAGAACTAATTCAGATATGGGAAGAGGCGAAGTCCTAGAGAGTTTTAGTCACAAAATTATTGAAGCTGAATTTAGAAATCTAGATATGATTGAGACTTTGGAGAAGCTTTCACAGAGAGGTTTTAATGACCGGTTTCTTGAAGGAATACTTATGGATGAGATGAGAAGTGTTGCCATTATCTCGGCCCATAACCATCTTATACTAAAGAAAATGACTAAGTCTGAAAGAGAAGAGTATCTTCCACAACATAAGAGAAACGTTACTCTTGCTTTAGATGAAATAACATCTAAGATCTCAGCTTCAGGTACATATAGTTTTGTTAGCTTTAAAGCACTTAGAAATATATATATGGATTTACAATCACTGAACTAGTTAGATAAATACCTGTGGCCGTGGTATACAGGCATTTAATTTGAAAACTATAAGTAGAAATAATTATGAAAAATACAGAAAGCTTTGATTCACTAAATCTTATTCCATCTCTAAAGGAAGGACTTCGTGAGTTTGGTTTTACAAAACCTAGTCCAATACAAGTTAAGGCCATTCCCCATCTTTTAAGTGGAGGTGACTTACTAGGAATAGCTAAAACTGGTTCAGGAAAGACTGCAGCCTTTTGTCTTCCTATTCTAGACAAAATTATAAAGAGCCCTATTGAAACATCTCCAAAGCATGTACGTGCTTTAATTTTAACTCCAACTAGAGAGCTTGCTACACAGATTGAAAAATTTGTTCAAGATTTAGGTGAAGTAGAAGGTGTTTCCTCACTCGTTATTTTCGGAGGAGCAAGAAGGGCAAATCAAATAGAGAGCTTAAAAGAAGGTGTAGATATTCTAATTGCAACTCCTGGAAGACTAATTGATCTTATAGAGTCAGGATGTCTCTCTCTTGATGAAGTTGAAACATTTATTTTAGACGAAGCAGATATGATGCTAAATATGGGATTCTTACAGGATGTGAAAGCAATCATTTCTCATCTTCCTGTAAGAAAGCAGGTGGGGTTATTTTCAGCAACAATGCCTAAGACTATTGAAAGACTTTCTAAGGACATTTTAATAGACCCTGTTAAAGTTCAAGTTGACGTTGAATCAACTGTCGTTAAGAAGATTGAGCAAAAGCTTTATACTTTAACGAAGAAGAATAAATTAAGTCTTCTCTTACACTTACTAGAAGATGAGTCCCTTTCAAAGGTTCTTCTCTTTAGTAAAACAAAAATTGGTGCAGATATTTTAGTAGAGGATCTTCAACAACACGGAATATCTTGTAATTCATTTCATAGTAATAAGTCTCAAACTCAAAGAGAAATGGCCCTAGAGTCACTTCGAACTGGAGAAATTCGTCTTTTAGTAGCAACCGATGTCGCTGCTAGGGGAATTGATATTTTAGATATTACTCATGTTATTAATTATGCTCTACCTGAAGAGATTAGTAACTATGTACACAGAATTGGAAGAACGGGACGAGCCGGGCATGGAGGTGTCGCTATAACTTTCTGTGTTTCCTCAGAGGGAAAACTTCTTGAGAGTATTGAAGCAAAAATTGGTGAAAAGATTCCTGTAGTCACTGATCATCCATATTTCGCTGAATTGAATAGTAATGACCCTCACTCTAAGAAGAAAAAGCCCAATCCAAAATCTAAGAAACGTAAGAAGAAGTAAGTCTTAGCTTCTTCTCTATGTAATAATTAGTCAGTGACTAAATAATGAGCACTTATATCTGTATAAGTGCTCGTAATCTCATCCTCTAAGTGGCATTCATATTGCTTATATATAAGTATAATTTATTCTGAGGGGGATATATGAGAAATCTACAATTTGTGGCATTAATGCTTTTATCTGCAATATCAGTTGGACCAAACTTATTTGGTTCTAATTCTAGGTCACTCGCGTCTGAGGACTGTATTAACTGTGAAATTTCTCATATTGATGAAAATAAAAACATTGAAACTAATGTAAAGAATTTATCTAAATCACTTCCTGAATTAGTAGGTAACTCAAAAATATTTTCTGATTTAAAAGAGAAGCATCAATGTGGCGAAAACGATTTTGCTTCTAGTACAAATTCTGAAGGTCGTTTAAAAGAAGATATTCAATACTTTGTAAAAAATGATCCATTATATCCAGAGACAGATGATGCACAATTTATTTTTGGAATGAACCTACCATCTAAAGGTAGAATGACTTCTTCAAAAGAAGGTAAGCCATTCATTGGTAAAGGATTTAATAATGATCTACTAATGATTGAAAAAGTTTTTGAAGGCAGAGATATTGTTGGCTATAACGTGACTTTATCATTCTGTTCAGTATTAAAGAAAGATAAGAAATTAATTCATGATGATAGAAAACTTAAAGACCTTGCCTTTGGTGGACTTAATCTTGATGAAGAAGATACTTGTGGAATTTATAATGATATAGATTCAGCGAGATTGACTATGGTATCTAAAAAGAAGAGTTTCTTTGGAAGCGATTTACCTTTTGAAATGATATTTACAGCTATTGACTGTGATTTATAAATAACTCTATATTGGCCAAGTCCCCCTTGGCCATTTTTTCTATCTGGTTTACTAAAGACATCTGATTTACCATTTTCTAATACATTTGTTAGGAGATGACATGTTACTTTCAAATATTGAAACAATTCCTGGAAAAACAATTTCTGAATATTGCGGTCTAGTATCTGGCTCAACAGTTAGAGCCAAACATCTTGGACGAGATCTAATGGCCGGACTAAAGAATATAGTAGGTGGAGAATTGAAAGGTTACAGTGAACTTTTAAATGAGTCACGCAAAGAGGCACTAGATAGAATGATTATGAGTGCTAATAATGCAGGTGCTAATGCTATTGTTAATGTACGCTTTTCTACCTCATCTGTTGCACAAGGAGCTGCAGAGCTCTATTGTTACGGAACAGCTGTACGAGTAGAGTAATGGAGCAGTTGCTTGGAGTAGGTCTCCTTTTCTTTATTGGTCTCGCAGTAGGAAGCTACAACGAACAAAGACATATTAAATCTCTTCGAAAAAGAGAAAGAGCAACACGTTCAGTAGAACTGAATAATTTGAAAAAAGTATCCATTCCAAATTGCGATATTCTTGAACAGCGTCTTGCTATTGGTGGGACTGTTGTCTCTATTGATTACTTTAAATTAATTACTACAGCTATTAAGTCTCTCTTTGGTGGAAGACTGAAAGGGGTTGAGTCACTTATTTCTAGAGCTAGAAGGGAAGCTGTTCTACGAATGAAGGAAGATGCTCTCGATTATAATTTGATTGTAAATGTAAGAATAGAAACTTCTTCAATTTCAAATGATATAGGAAGAAGAAGTGTTGGAAGTATTGAAGTTCTTGCTTATGGAACAGCTATAAAAACAAAAGAAGCATAGTTAACTTCTAACTGATAAATAAGATTGGAAAAACGTTTCTGTTTAGAGAAGTATACAGTATTTATAATTATCTAATTCATTCATTTATATGGAAAATATGTCCCTTTGATATTCTTGATAATTATCTTAAACTTTATGCATGGAAGATAATAATAAAGTAAGCTTTTTTGAAGAAGTTAATGAATCAACAACTTGTCATGATTTTTTAAAATCCGTTTCAGTAAATGTACCTTTTCAAATGGTAGGCTTTATTGAGATTCCTGAAATCTTGCCAGCAAAGCTTGAATCTACAATGCTATTTTCTAATGGAGAAGAAGAGAAAGAGCTTAGGTTATTTCTTTCTAATTCTGTAAGAGAAGATTTAAGAAAAAATATACTAACTCCACAAAACTTTGTCGTTAGTGTAGATGAGCACAAGCAACAGGAAGTAATTAGTGATCAAGATATAAAGGTCATTTCACGAATTCCAATCTTTCTTGATTGTAATACTATCGTAGGAATTCTCTACTTTGCTCATGATGAAGAGATTAATGAAAATCTTGGAGATCTTTTTAACTTAGTAAGTGCCATTGGTAATACTTTTTCAAGGATATACTTTAGAGAATTCTCCTGTGATCTTCGAGGAAGTCATTCAGAAGTAAATCTTTTGAAGAAAATGATTGATTCAAATCACCACCTAATCTCATCAGTTATTCATGATCTTTCTAATCCTTTAACAATTATTTATTTTGAAACTCAAAAGGCCATCTCTAATCTTGGTAAAGATAATAGTAAGAGTCTTGAAAATATCGAATTATCAATGGACCTAATCTATAAGATTATTGAAAGTACTAAGAAGTTCTTCTCTAAGAATAAAGATAAGGAGGCGCTAGTATCTATAAAGGTTAAGGAGGTTATCGATTTTATTTCTAATCAATACGGTAACCAAGTTAATGAAAAAGGGCTTAAGATTGATAGCACTGGATTAGACTTTGAATTTATAGCTTTTAGAAATACATTTTTAAATACAGTGATTGGCCCACTTATATCTAACTCAATCAGATTTTCTAAGAAGAATGATTCAATAAAGATTTATGGAAGAGAAGTGGATAAGAAAGTAGAGCTTGTAATTGAAGATCAAGCTGGTGGATTTCCATTGGAAGTTCTGGAAAATCTAGAGAGTGACTTTAAATCAAAACCAACTCCATCTTCAGATGGAGAAGTAGGATCTGGAATGGGACTTATTCTGGCTAAATCTTATTTACAGGTTATGAACGGGAGTCTGATCATTGAAAGTTTAGATCAGGGAAGTCGAATAATTCTAAAAATGTCTAAGTAAATTCATGGCTAAAGGGTCTCAAATCTGGTAATAAGCAATAATGTATAGATTATTGATTTTATTCATTCTGCTCACAAGTTTTTACTCATGTTCAAAGGCTTCTAAGTTCCCGAAAATAGAAGGCCAAACAATGGGGACAACTTATCATATTAAGTACTCTCAAAAAGATATCAAATTATCTAGTAAAGAAGTGAATTCACAAGTTGCTGAGCTGCTAAAAAATATTAACTTAAGCATGTCGACTTATATAAAAACTTCGGAGATTTCTAAGTTCAATTCAAGTACTAGCTTGGAGTGGAGTAGTGCTTCTGATGGGATTTTAAAAGTAACAAATAGGGCTTTAGAAATTGGTCATCTTACAAATGGGTCATATGATCCAACTATTGGCCCTCTCGTAAACCTGTGGGGATTCGGTCCAGGTGGTAAGAGAGAAGTTCCAAGCCAAGAGCGAATCAAAGAGGCGATGAAAGGCGTTGGCCTTTCGATGATTAGCCTGGATCTAGATAAGAAATTATGGAAAAAGAATAATGCCAATGTATATGTTGATCTATCATCTCTAGCTAAAGGCTATGGGGTGGACGAAGTTGCGAAACTTTTAGAGGAGCTAGGCATAACTGATTATATGGTTGAGATTGGTGGTGAAGTTAGAACTAAAGGTTCTAAGCTGGGTCATCCATGGAAGATTGCAATTGAATCACCAGATATCGAGAACCCTTCGAAGTCTTATCAAAAAGTTCTTAGTTTAAATGATGCAGCTTTGGCCACTAGTGGAAACTATAGAAACTTCTTTACTCAAAGTAATAAAAACTACTCACATACAATAAACTTTAAAACAGGGAGACCTGTTGCTCACACTCTTGCAAGTGTTAGTGTTGCAAATACTGGATCTTGTATGGATGCAGATGCTTGGGCAACAGCACTGATGTCTCTTGGTTATGAAGAGGGGATGAAGTTAGCAGAGCAACTAAAGTTATCAGCATACTTTATATATAAACTAGATACTCAGAAAAACTTTGTCGCTAAAGGCACAACTGAGTTTAACAAACTATTTAAGTAGGTAATTACCATGAAAATGTTCTTAGTTTCGCTTGTTGTAATGTTGGCCGCTATTGCTGGAATGGCAGTTGGTGTTATTTTTAGTAATAAAAAGCTCAAAGGTTCATGTGGTGGACTTGGTAAAGTTATGGGTGAAGACTGCATGATCTGTGAAAAGAAAGATGAATGCGATAAAGCACCAGAGCAAAAGGAAGAGTGTTTAAAACTTGAAGTAAAAGACTCAAGTGTTTCACTCAAATTAGTTCAATAGAATAAGTTGAAATAAGTTTAGGCGCATATATTGCCTTGGCTAAAAAGTTTCTTCACGAATTGTTAACATAGTAATATATTAATATTATTAAAATACTTTATAAATTCTCGGGTATAAAAAACGGATTTTAACTATGAAAAACCCAATTGATTTCTCACACCTGTCTAGTTCAGACATTTCTTTTATTGACTCACTTTATGATGACTACAAACGCGACACTGAATCAGTCGATATTTCTTGGAAGAAATTCTTTGAAGGCTTTGAGTTCGCTGCTGGTTCTGCTCCTGGTGGAGGCGGTGACTTTGACGAGGCTAGACTTCGAAAAGAGTTTAATGTTTTTAGATTAATTCAATCTTATAGAACTAGAGGTCACTTACTTTCTGATACGAACCCAATTCGTAAAAGAAGAGACCGTAATGCTCAAATTGGTTTATCTGAATACGACTTAAACGCAAGTGATTTAGAAAAGACATTTATTTGTGGTGACTTTGTAGGACTTGGTCCTTGTAAGCTAAAAGACATCATAAATAAGATGGAAAAGCTTTACTGTGGAAAAATGGGTATCGAGTACATGCACAGTAACGATACTGAAGTTAGAAGATGGATTAGAAACAAGTTCGAAGTAGGCTCTCTAGAAGTAAATTACGAAATTGAAAAGAAAAAAAGAATATTAGAAAAGTTGAATGAAGCAAATGTTTTTGAAAACTTTCTTCAAACAAAATATACAGGTCAAAAAAGATTCTCACTAGAAGGTGGAGAGTCTACAATTCCTGGTCTTGATGCGATTATTAATAGATCAAGTGAGCTTGGTGCTAAAGAGGTTGTATTTGGGATGGCCCACAGAGGTCGACTAAATGTTCTGGCAAATATTATTGGAAAGACATACGAGTATATCTTTTCAGAATTTGAAGGTAACTCTTTAGAGCAACAGCAAGGACAAGGTGACGGAGATGTTAAATACCATATGGGATTTACATCTGTTAAAGAAGCTACAAACGGTGAGGATGTAACGCTAAAGATTCTTCCAAATCCATCGCATTTAGAAACTGTATCTCCAGTTGTTAATGGTTACTGTAGAGCGCAGGTTGATATTGCTTATCAAGATGAGTCAAAGATTATCCCTGTCGTTATTCATGGTGACGCTGCAGTTGCTGGTCAGGGAATTGTTTACGAAGCACTTCAGATGTCTGAGCTTCCGGGTTATAGATCTGGTGGAACAATTCACTTTGTGATTAATAACCAAATTGGTTTTACTACTGACTTTACTGATGCTCGTTCATCTCATTACTCAACATCTGTTGCTAAAACATTAGATATTCCAATTATTCACGTAAATGGAGATTATCCTGAGCATGTTGTTTACGCTTGTGAGTTAGCTGTAGAGTTTAGACAAAAGTTTAACAAAGATATCTTCATCGATATGGTTTGTTATAGAAAGCATGGTCACAATGAAGGTGATGAGCCTAAGTATACTCAGCCACACCTATACGGACTTATTTCAAAAGTTAAAAACCCAAGAGAGCTTTACTTAGAAAGATTAATTGAAGCAGGTTCTCTTAATAAAGAGTTAGCAAAAGAAATGCAAGATAGTTATAAAACAACTCTTGCAGATAGACTTAATAATGTTAAGCAAAATACACTTCCAAAGAAATCAAGTGGACCTCATAAGGAGTGGAAGAACCTCCGTTGGTCTAAGCCTGAAGACTTTGACAAGTCTCCAAGTACAAAAGTTCCTGTAAAAGAACTTAAAAAAGTTCTGGAAGCAATTGCTTCTACACCAGAGGGATTCCATACTTTAAGAAAAGCTCAGAAAATTCTTGATGGTAGAAGAATTATGTTTGCTGAAGACAAGATTGATTGGGCACTTGCAGAGCTTTTAGCTTACGGTACTCTTCTTTCTGAAGATGCAAATATTAGATTTACTGGTCAAGATGTTATTAGAGGTACTTTCTCTCATAGACATGCAAAAGTATTTGATGTTGAGACGAATAAAGCTCATTGTGGACTAGCAGATATTGAAGAGGGACAAGGAAAGATTCATATCTATAACTCTCTATTATCTGAGTACGCAGTACTTGCTTTTGAATACGGTTACTCGCAAGCAACACCAAGAGCGCTTAATATTTGGGAAGCTCAGTTTGGAGATTTCTCAAACGGTGCTCAAATTGTAATGGATCAATTCATTTCAGCAGGTGAGAGTAAGTGGCAAAGAATGAGTAATATCGTGATGCTTCTTCCTCATGGATATGAAGGATCTGGTCCTGAGCACTCTTCATGTAGACCTGAAAGATATCTTCAAATGTGTGCAGAAAATAATATGGTTGTTTGTAACTTTACAACTCCTGCAAATATGTTCCATGCACTTAGAAGACAGCTTAAGTGGGAATTTAGAAAGCCATTAATTGTATTCACTCCAAAGTCTCTATTAAGACATCCTCAGTGTGTATCTACTGTTGAGGAGTTCTCTAAAGGTGGACTACAAGAGGTTATTGATGATTCATATGTAACAGCTAAAGATGTGAAGAAAGTTCTTCTTTGCTCTGGAAAGGTTTACTATGATCTTCTTAATAAGCAGCAAGAAGATAAGAGAAAAGATGTTGCAATTGTAAGAGTTGAGCAACTTTACCCTCTACCTCAAAAACAACTTGATAAAGTTTTAAAGAAATACAAAGGTGCAAAACAAGTATGGGTTCAAGAAGAACCAATGAACATGGGGGCATGGACATTCCTTCTAAGATGGAGAGATATGTTTAGTGATATCTCTTGTGTTTCTAGAAAGTCTGCAGCTTCTCCGGCCACTGGATATATGGCCGTACATAACAAAGAACAACAAGAAATTATTGATAAGGCATTTGCCAAATAAAAGGTTGAATTATGAGTATTGAAATTAAAATTCCAAGTATTGGAGAGTCAATTACTGAAGTTACATTAGCAGCTTGGGTAAAAGAAACTGGTGACTACGTAGAAGAAGGTGAAATCCTTTGTGAGATCGAGTCAGATAAAGCAACTGTAGAACTTCCTGCTGAATCAAGTGGAGTTTTAACAATTGCTGAATCCGCTGAAGAGGGAGCTGAATTAGAGATTGGAGCAGTTATTGCTACTCTAGATACTAGTGCATCAGCACCTGCAGGTGATGCTCCTAAAGCTGAAGTTAAAACTGAAGCGGCACCAGCTCCAGCAGCAGCTGCAAGTACTGGTGGAGATAAGAATTATCCATCTCCAGCAGCTAGAAAGATCTTAGATGAAAAAGGTGTATCAGCAGATTCTGTATCTGGATCAGGAAAAGATGGTCGCATTACTAAAGCTGATGCAATGGGTGCAAGTGCTAAAGCAGCTCCTGCAAAAGCAGCGGCTCCTAGTGCTCCAGAGAAAGTCGAACTTTCTGGTGGTGTAAGTCGTGAAAAGAGAGTTGAAAAGATGACTCGTCTTAGAAAGACAATTGCTAAGAGACTAACTGAAGCTAAGAATGAAACGGCTATGCTAACAACTTTTAATGAAGTTGATATGTTTAATGTAATGGCCCTTAGATCAAAATATAAAGAAGCATTTAAAGATAAGCACGATATTGGATTAGGGTTTATGTCTTTCTTTACAAAGGCATGTACTATGGCACTTAAAGAAGTTCCTGGTGTCAATGCTCAGATCGAAGGTGAGAACCTTGTTTATCATGACTACGCAGATGTTGGGATTGCTGTTTCAACTCCAAAGGGACTAGTTGTTCCAGTAGTTAAAAATGCTGAGAGTATGAGTCTAGCTCAAATTGAAAAAGAAATTCGTCGTCTTGCTCTTAAGGGGAGAGATGGAAAACTTGGTATAGATGAAATGCAAGGTGGAACTTTCACTATCACAAATGGTGGTGTTTTTGGTTCTATGCTTTCAACTCCAATTATTAACGTTCCTCAGTCTGCGATTCTTGGAATGCATAATATTGTAGAAAGACCAGTTGCTATAAATGGTGAAGTTGTAATTCACCCAATTATGTATTTAGCGCTTTCTTATGACCATAGAGTAGTAGATGGTAAAGAATCAGTAACTTTCTTAAAAACAGTGAAGGAATTAATTGAAGATCCTTCTAGAATGTTACTTGATATCTAATTTAGGAGAATATAATGAAAGAATTTGATGTTGTAATAATTGGTTCTGGTCCTGGTGGATATGTTTGTGCAATCAGAATGGCACAACTTGGTTTTAAAACTGCTATCGTAGAAAAGTATCCAACTCTTGGTGGTACTTGTTTAAACGTTGGTTGTATTCCATCTAAGGCATGGTTAGAGTCTTCTGAAAGATTTTACGATGCGTCTCACCACTTTGCAGACCATGGTATTGAAACTGGTAAAGTTAAAGTTGATATATCTAAAATGGGTGCAAGAGTTCAGAAAGTTGTAACTGACACTTGTGGTGGAATTGATTTTCTAATGAAGAAAAATAAAATTGAAGTTCTTCGTGGAGTTGGTTCTTTAAAAGATAAGACTACTGTTATTGTTAAAGGTGAAAAAGAAGAAGTAGAAGTTAAAGCAAAGAATATTGTTTTAGCGACTGGTTCAAAGCCTTCGACTCTTCCATTTATAAAAATTGATAAAGAAAGAGTTATTACTTCAACTGAAGCTTTAAAGCTTAAGGAAGTTCCAAAGCACTTAGTTGTAATTGGTGGTGGAGTTATTGGACTAGAAATGGGACAGGTCTTTTTAAGACTTGGAGCAAAAGTTTCTGTTGTTGAATATGCTGACTCAATGATTGCTGCTATGGATGGTGAGCTTGGTAAGACTCTTCAAAGAGTTCTTAAAAAGCAAGGAATGGAGTTCTACGCTGGTCATGGTGTTACAGCTGTTGAAGCAAAAGGTAAGAAAGTTACCGTTACAGCTAAGAAAAATAAAGATGGAAAAGAAATTAAGCTAGAGAGTGATTACTGTCTTGTTGCAGTAGGTAGAAGACCTTTCACTGATGGACTTGGTCTTGAGAATGCTGGTGTTCAAGTTGATGAGAGGGGAGTTGTCGTAACAGATTCTAACCTTAAGACATCTGTTGATAATATCTACGCAATTGGAGATATTGTTAAAGGGCCAATGCTTGCTCATAAAGCTGAAGAAGAAGGTGTTTTTGTTGCTGAGCTACTTGCAGGTCAAAAACCTCACCTTGATTATAATCTTATTCCTGGTGTTGTTTATACTTGGCCAGAAGTTTCTTCGGTTGGTCAAACTGAAGAGCAGCTTAAGGCCTCTAAGGTTCCATATAAGAAGGGATCATTTCCATTTAAGGCATCAGGTAGAGCAAGAGCTGGGAACGAGTCTGACGGGCTTGTAAAGGTTCTTGCACATAAAGAAACTGATGAGATCTTAGGTGTTCATATGATTGGAGCTAGGTGTGCTGACCTAATAGGTGAAGCTGTAGTTGCAATGGAATTTAGAGCTTCTGCTGAAGATATCGCACGTGTTTGTCATGGACATCCTACGTATACAGAATGTTTAAAAGAAGCTTGTCTTGCGGCAACGGAAGATAGAGCAATACATATTTAATAATTTGCCTAAGACTGAGGCTTCTTCTCGGTCTTAGGCAAAATTATCCAATTCCCCAAATTAAATAACGTTCATTCAATTTTCCCCAAATGATCCTCGATAAGACATATGAGTCAAATTGCGTAATATGAGGGTCTTCATGACGAAGAAAAAGTTTAATTTACATGAAAAGTTAAAGAGTATGACTAAAGAGAAGACTGTTTCTTCTTTTGAGGACCAGACGTTAGGTCTCTATCCTCCAATTATTGAGGAATCTAACAAGTTTGATTTTAATTATTCTCTAAGTGAGGTAATTCCTCCGACCTTCAATAAAGATGAGTATCAGAAGAATCACTCAAATGTCCCAGTTAAAGAAAGTGTAGAGCAGGAAGAAGTTGAACTAAACTCTGGCGAAGTAAGTGAAGAATTACAAAAGGAAGAGAGTGAAGAGTTAAGTACCAAGCAATCAGAAATTACGACTCTAAGAAAATTACGTAAGAAAGACTATGATACTTTGTCTAAAAGTAGAAAAGAATTAAAAGATTTAAATATTTTGAAATTAGACTTAGAGGAAAAACAAAAGTTTGAAAATGATAAGAATAATACATTTAGAAGTTCTCTTAAGAGTTTAAGAGAAGAGATTATTGAACAATCAAGACAAATTGATAGTTTAAGTAGTGAAAAGAATGATCTTTTTGTAGTGAATTCCTCCCTTGAGAAAGAGCTCAATAAGGTTAGAGAGAAGAAGAAAGAATCAAAAGAAGAGATTTCAAAGTTATCAAAAGAAAATGGTGCTTTAACTGAGAAGTTGGCAAGTATTCATAGAGATAAAAACGAAATTGAAGAGATTCATAAGGCAAATTTAGATTTAATTAATAAATATAAAAAACAGATATCTGTAAATAAAGAGAATATAAAAAATCTTCTAAGAGATATTGAGCTAAAAAATAAAGAGGTTGACCAGAAGAATACCAGTATAGAGATTTTAAAAGAAGATATTGAAAATGGAAGGTCCTTAGAGGCTAAGGTTTCTAGTGAATTTGAACAGTTGAAAGTAGATATTAAGAAATTTGAAGCTGAGATAAATGAATTAAAAACAAAGAAAGAATCATTAATATTTGAAAGCAATAAGCTTAAGACTAAAGTAAAAGAATATGACCTTAAAAAGTCGAAATTGTATAATGAATGTAAAGAGTACGAGTCTATAGCGTTCAACTTAACAGAGGACAATAGATCACTAAGTTCAGATATTGCATCTAAGAAGACAGTCATTGAATCATATGAGTCTAAAATCTTTCAATTGCAGAAAAGTATTGATGAATTTGAAAATCAAAAAGACCAGCTGAAAGAAACACTTGTAAAAAGAAAACAAGAAGTAGAGAAATATTCTAAGATATTTGAGTTGAAGTCAAGGAGACTTGATCAAGTTGAAGATGAAAGTTTTAATCTAAAAAGAGAAGCTGAGGCACTGCTTAGTACTCTAGAGTCAGAGAAAGTACGTCAAGAGTCTTTGTCTAGAAAGCTTAATCAAATAAAACACGAAAATAGTAAGAATGAGAATCTTGTTGGCCAATATAAGAGTAGGTTAGAAGTAGTTACTCAAGAGAGTGAAAAACTTGATACTGCTATCAATGAGGCTTTTGAAGCTAGTGAAATAAACATTGAAACATTATCAAGCTTAAAAAGTGAATGTGAGAGAACTTCAAAAAAAATTGAGTATAAGCAAATAGAATTTGGAAACCTTGAAGCAAATGTTAAAAGGCAGGCCGAGCAACTTGATTCTTTAAAATTAAAAAAAGATAGTCGAAACGAACAGCTAGAGTCCCTAACGAATAGCTTCAATGAATTAAAATATAAAATTAAAGTAATTCTCAAAGAAAAAAGAAATATCTCTGAAGATATTATTGAGCTGAATTCTTTAATTGATATCGCGAGTAGTAAGTGTGAGCATTATCAAGAACTGAATACAAATTTAAAAGCAGAAAAGCACAAGAAGTTTGACGAAAAATTGTCTCTAGAGCAAAAGAATAATCTATACAATACGAAACTTCAGGAAATCGAAAGTGAAGTTTATGGTGAGAAAAGCATCATAAGCTCACTAGAAGGTGAACTTGAAGAAGTCGGTAAGAGAAATGCAGAGCTTAAATCTCAACTAAATACTGGTAATGAAAAACTGAATCAATTACGATCTAAAAAGAGTGAATTTACAGAATTATCTAATGATACAATCTCTTATAGAAATGAGTTAGAGCAGAAGATTCTCAATCTCGAGAGAGTTAGAAGTTCTCTTGAATCTGATGTTGTAAGAAAGCAAGAAGAGTATCGAGACTTAAACTCTAAGCTTATAACTGGAGAGGCCCGACATAAAAGGCTTACTTCTACAATATCAGAATATAATGATGAATTACATAAACTGGCATCTCAGATTGAAATAAGAAAACAATTAATTTCTAAGAAGGAGAGTGAGTCTATTAGTCTTGCTAAGGTTTCTCAGCAACTATCGCTTGAGGTCTCTAAGTATAAGTCAAATTTTCAAAAGGCGAATTCAACACTTGTAGATTCAAATATGAATGTATCGACGATGAAAGAAGAGATTAAGTCAAAGAAACAAGAGTTATCTTTAATGAAAGAAAAATTTAACTCTCTTTCAAGCAAGGATCGAGATATTAGCTCTGATAAGGAACAGCAATTAGTCCTAATTACTGAGCTTGAAAAAACTAAGAATAGATATGTTAGCTTAATAGAAGATTTATTGGGCAAGAATGTTAAGCAACATGCTGAAGTCGAAGAAGGTAATAAATATATTGAAGACTTACAAGAAGATATAAAAGAGCTTAAAAAGAATGTACATTCTCTTAGTGAAGCTAAGAAAAAGAAAGCGGCATAGTTATTATAAAGTAATTCTTCCTGAAGTACTTAGTTCAAGTGAGTCTTCAGGATAGGAAATAACTTTTATAATTCTCTGTCTTCTTCCTTTAAAGTCTATATAAGACTGGTTTAAATATTTTTTTTGAAAGTTATTAAGAGAACTCACAAACTTCAAGTTTGATAGTTCTTTTTCCAAAGTTATTCTTTTACCATTAACTTCTAGTGTCGCCACTCCATCTATATAATCTACAAATGCATTTTTCGTACTCATTATCCATGAAAACTTCCCAAAAATACTATTGAAGTCTGAATATTCTAGATATTCTTTACTATATAAAGACTTTTCAAATTCTAATAGAGGAGTGAGGTCATTACACTGTGTTTTGAAGGAGTAAATTGAATTGTCGTGTCTCTTTGAACTTAAGCTTAGTATTTGTTTCTTATGTATTAGACGTGTGTCTAGGCTTAGTCTATAGATCAGATCTCCGTGAGATTCTATTGCCCAAATTTCTTTATCATCAAATATTGTAAGTTTATTTAATAGACTTGTTAAAAATTTTCCTGTCGGCTGATATATAAGAAAAATATCAAACTCTGAGTGATCTATGCTTAATGCATCAGCGTATTTAAAGTATGACGTATCCAAATTGAGCTCTAATGCCTTAGTTATAGCCCATTGAATACGTTCAGGCACAAATTCTACTGAATAGATATTTCCATACCCAAGAGTTAAAGAGAGAAGAGTTCCTTTTGAATATCCTGACCCAACATCTAATACTTTATTATTTGTATATTTCATAAGTTGGTAATAGTCATACCAACTAGTATTTAATGCCTCTTCTTTTAAAGCTTCACTTAGATACAATTCTATAGGTGCTGCATTATCTACTAAGCTTTCTTCTACAGAACTGTAATTATACTCGAAGAATTCATCACAGAGTGTATTAAAGCGAGCAGGGTCATGAAGCTTTAGAAGCTCATTTTTGAAGTTATAAATCTTTTTTTTCAAAAGTGTGTTCATGTAAAAATAGTGAGTTAGGGCATAAAATTAAATTTTTTGGCATTAAAATAGTTGAGTTTATCACTAATTGTACCGATAAGTCAGTCAGATTAGTCTTTTGGAGGAACAAATTACTAAGTATTATCTCATTCAAAATTCAGACAAAGTTCTAAAACATATTGATGTTTTTGAAATTGTATCTCTTCTTGATAGCGGAAAGCTTGATGGGAATAGCTATGTCTTTGATCTTAGAATTAAGAAGTGGTGCTTAGTACAAGATATTCGCGTATTAAAAGATACGTTTTATGAATTTAAAGATTCTGATCCAAAAGAGTGTCCTGACTTTACTCCTCCTCATAAACTACCTACAGGTGAATTCTCCTCTGATATTGACTCAGACTATGAGTACTTACTTCAATATACTTTAGGACTCTCTAAAACAATCAGTGAGTCTAAAGAAAGTACTTTAGAAATAATGCTTGAAGATTCTGAGTGTAAGCTAGCAGAAAAAAATTATGAACTCGAAGGTATTAAATCAATCAATCTTGAACTTGAAGATATTATTCAAAATCTTAAGAATGAAAATTCTGAATTAAATAATTCATTAGTAAAGCTAGAGAATGAAAAAATTGATAGCTTAAAGTTAGTTGAGGAAGTAAAAGCTAATGCTGTTAGGGAAGTAAGTGTTTTAAAAACTGAACATCAATTTGAATTAGATAAGTCGTTATCAATTGAAAAAGTTAACTTTAAACTTTCAGAGAGAAATAAATCACTTGTATATGCTCTTAAGTTAGAACGCTCTCAGAATAAACAATTGAAAATATTACTTAGGCAAGATAAGAATGCAGTACCTAAAGCTAGTCGTAATGATGAATTACTTTCAAAGGCCATGGACTATCTTTTGCGTGGACCAGCAGGTGGTGAGCAGGAACTTTTAGAGAAAAAGATTAGTCTACTGACTAATGAATTAAAAGATATCGAAAAGTTTTTCAATGATAAAATAATTAAGATTAAAGATGAGCATTCTAAAGAGATTCATTCAATGAATATGTCTTTTTCTGATGATCGTAGTAAGCTTAACTCTCTTGTTATGCAGAAAGATGAATTTGAAAATAAATATAGAGAAATACTTTCTGAGAATAAGAGCCTTCATCAAGATTTAGAGAGCTCTCGTGCAGAATTATCTAGTCTAAAGCATGAATTATCTAGTCTCAATAGTGAATTGTCTTTACGAAAAAGTGAATCTTCTGATGAGAAGAGTTTAAAGAATAAATATATAAATCTTGCATCTCAATTTAAAGAATTAGAACAGAATTATAAGTTAGAAGTTAAAAGAAATAAAAAGAAAATTGAAAGTAGTTTCGTTGAAGAAAATGCTTCAGTTAAACACTTGAAAGAGGAACTTAATAAGTCTAGAAATCAGGTTGAGTCACTACAATATGAGCTTGCAGTTATTACTTCTGAAAGGGATTCATTATACGATGAGAGAGATGGTCATTATGAATCAGATGTAAAAATTGATAAGCTTATCAATAACTTGAGATCTGACAACAAGCAACTGATCACTAAGTATAACTCTTTAAAAGAAAGAACTGCTAAATATAAGAAAGCTTACAATGACTTATCAGATTCTCATAAGAAATTAAAACGTGACTATAGTGAACGTAGTGAGCAATTTAATAAATTAAAGAAGCAGAGTGAGGATATTATAGATTCCCTCAATGAAAAATTTGATGGTGTTAATGATAATTATTCTGAGAAATTGAAAGAATTAGAGGAAGCTAAGAGTAGAGAAAAAACTCTGATGCTTAAAATTGATGAATTTAAAAATACTGAAGTTCATGATGATAACCTTGCTGTTAATGACTTATCAGATAAGAGTGATGATGAAGAACTAAATCGTTTAATTGGTGATGCTTTTGAAGTTACTAATGAACGTATTTGGATGGTCGCTAGAGATGGACAAGAGCCAACAGGGCCTTATGATTTCTCTGAAATATATAATATGAAAATCAATGGTGAATTAGACAAGAATGTAAAAATCAAAAAAGGTACCGAGTTTTATAAAGTTAAATCTGATATTTTCGAATTATCAGTACCTGTATCTACGCATGGGTCTGGGAATAATACTAGATACTTTATTAAACGAACATCTATGAGAGTGCCTTTTTATGAGCTTGTTACTTTTGAAATTAATGGAGTAGAGCATAGAGGTTATTGTACGAGTCTCAGTCTTGGTGGAATCTTCATTGAGTTAAATAAGTTAAGTGATGATTTAACAATTGATAAAAAAGGGAGAATTTTATTCTCTGCTGGTGCACTTGATAATCCTTTTCAGTGTGTTGCACAGGTTAAGAATATATCTACGGCAAGACCTAAAGGTATTGGCTTAATGTTTGTTGACCTTCCTGAAGTAGCGAAAGATGATATCACTTTCTATATCAATAATTATTTAAATAAGACAAAGCAAGTAGCCTAATTATTTATTACCTGAAGTATGTAATATAGCTTTAGGAGACGAGTCTCTCCACTCTAAATTCTAATCGGCACCTATTCAAAATAACCAATGACTAGAGTCACAGACTGAAAACTGATAACCTTCACTTATTTTAAAAGTGAACTCTCTAGCTTGAGAGTTATCGTTTAAGAGCAAAGGTTCTATTATTTCAAGTTTCTTTCGTTTTACTTTTTTGTAAATACTATCGATATCATCTACGAAAACATAAATAGATAATCCTACTCCTAATCTTCGATTTAGGCCCTTGAACCTTCTATGTTCATCTGTATTAAAATCGTGAATTAAAAGTGAAGGAATATTATTTTCGTCAACAAGGATATCAAATTCATTTCCGCCATGAGTACTTTTCCAATTAAAAAGAGTTGAGAAAAGTTTAGAAGTTTTAGAAACATCTCTTACAGCTATAATCGTGACTGGATTTGAACTATTCATTACATCCCTTAAGTAGAAAAAATGTGATTGGATAATTCATTTTAAGGCAAAAAAAAACCCTTGTAAAAACAAGGGTTTTTTAAGATGGTGCCCCGGGCCGGACTTGAACCGGCACGGCCGTGAAGCCCCGGGATTTTAAATCCCGTATGTCTACCGATTTCATCACCAGGGCAGAAATTATAAACACAACTTTACCAGAGTATTTTGAAATGTCTAGCCAAAGATTTTAAAAAAATGAGATTGCTTGAAAGCTAAGAACACTGTGTTAAAATTAATTAAGTTTAAAATATTATGAATAGGGATGTTCTAAATGAAAAAGACATTAATTTTATGTCTAGTCTTGCTCTCTGCTGCTTGTGCTAAGAGAACGCAAAGAGTTGAGTCTATCAATGCTAAGCCTTCGTGGATGGCAACGGATAAGCTCTATAATGATCGTAGCTATGATGGTGAGTATCTTATCCATCCATTTTTTGACTTAGTACCATTTGCTTCAAAAACTGATAATTCTTTAAATTTTGTGATGACGACGCCTGTCGGTTCTCAGAGTAAGTATGAAATTGATTTAAGATCTGGAAAGCTTTATAGAAAACATAATTTTTGTTCACAGGAAGATGTATGGAAAAAATATCCTGGCACAATTGACCGCCCTCCTTATTCTGAAGGAATCGTCCCTCGATTGTTAGATCAATTAGGAAGTCCGCAAAAAGTAATTGTCTTTGGCCAAAGTCGGTATTTTCAAGAATTTGAAATAGCTCCAACTAGATCTCAGAGAATTCGTATAGTAGGTGGGGTATTGTTACAGTATTGCAATTCATACCCATGTAGAGGCTTTAATAAGTGGCAATCAAGAATACTACTCGTTGCAGTTAGTCCTACAGATCCGAAGTTAAAAAAAGTAAATAATATTAATCAACTTAAGAAGGTTATAGATTGGGACGAGTCCGTAGCATTTATCCAAAATTCAAATGGTAGAAAGCTCTCTGGTGGTACACCAACTCCTAGTTATAGGATTACTGGAAATATTGGTCCTAAAGAAGCTTTTAAAATTGCTTTAACAAAAGGCCATCTCTTTAACTTTGATGAGATGAAAACTGTTAGAAATAGCTGCCAAGCTCTTTATGACTATACATGGAAGACTGTTCAGGCCATCAAAGCATATGAAGAAAGTGGAAAGTTAGCTAAGGATATGCCTGAGAAGAATAAGACTAAAGTTGTTGTAAAAAGAGATACATTTACTGGCAACGTTGTAAGTGCAGAACGATTAGAAGAACGCTCTGCGAAAGTTAAAGAAAGAGAGCTAGAGATAAAGGATTTTTCACACTTCTTTAAGCACTTTTACTCAAAATATAAAGATCGTTACAAGACTTGCCAACAATTTGTCCGTGATACGAGTATTAATAGTGATAAAGAAAGAATGTGGTTTTTTAGTTATCTAACATCATTCTTTAATACTGAAGAGACTGGGTATATTTACTCATGTTCTAGAACTGCTTGGGTAAAGAATCCTGTCACAAGTTCTGGAAAAAGAATGTACTCGTTTAAGGATAGTATTAAAAACTGTACTACTCGAGAGCTCAATAGTGCATTTGATATGAGTATCAATATACAAGCTGGTCTCAGTGGCTCATTCCAGGATCACTTCAGGTTCATAGAATATGATCATGGAAATGGTGCGAGTCATCAAAAACTCTACTCTTGGGTTCGTGACCTTGGTGATGGATACGTTTGTGATAAAGACAGAAGGCAAAAATTATCTATTTTTCCGCAGGATGTTAATTGGTCCAATTTTGGGGATATGAAAGATTCCTTTGAAAGCTTAATCGTAAGATAGGCTAGTTTACTTTTGCTGGTTATCTCCTTAATATAATTAGATATTGTATAAAGGAGCTTACATGGCAAAAATGCCTAAGCTAAGGTTTGATAAGGTTCAATCTCCTAGTGGAATTGAGGACCTTGCTCTTACCACAAGGTCAGATTCATTTTTAAGTAAGTTTCATAATTGGGTGAATACACACTCAACTGTTCCATTTACATTTGCTACAGCGTGTTGTTCAAATGAGTACTATTCTATTTTTGATGATCAGTACTTAGAAGATAACTTTTTCTCTGAGAAGTTTGAGGCGCAAAATAGTGATTTACTGATCGTTAGTGGATCAATAAACCTTAAAATGTTTTCAATCCTTAAAGACATATATAATGAAATGCCAAAAGAGAAATGGGTAGTCGTTATTGGCGCATGTCCTATGAGTGGCGGCCCTTTTTCATCTTTCAATATAGTCCCAGATATATCTAAGGAGATTCCTGTAGATATTTTTATTCCAGGATGTCCTCCTGGTCCTGAAGAAATAACTAAAGGAATGAAGCTTTTAAAAGATAGAATGAGTAGAGGAGTGATGGCCTGTGAGCATTCGTAATCAATTAGCTACAAAATACTTAGATAAATTAATTATCTGCAGCGGATTAAATACTGTCGTCGTTGATCACACTAAAGATTTAAGAAGTACTCTTAAGCAGCTTAGAGATAACTATGGCTTCATAATGCTTTTAGATATAATCGGTATAGATAGATCTACTAAGCATGAAGACTCTAGCGCCTTAGATAAGCGATTCCAGTTAAATTATATTTTATTAAATATGGAAGAGCACTTTAGGCTTAAAGTTCAAATAAACTTCAATATTGATAATAATGAAATCTTACCAAGTGCTACTAGTATTTGGACCAATGCTCATTGGTGTGAGAGAGAAGTCTGGGAAATGTTTGGAGTTTCTTTTGGTGAAGATAGTGAGGAAAGACTTTTAACACCGAAGAACCTTATAGGTCATCCTTTAAGAAAAGATTTTAAATTGGCCTTAAGCGATGAACCACATGAAGAGAAAGAAAACTTTCAGAGAAATTTAGGTCTCCCAAAATATAAAGAAAATTTAATAGAAAATGTTTCTATAGGCCCTATGCACCCAGGTTTTAAAGGGTCAATGAAGATGAACTTTGAAGTTGAAGGAGATTATATCCTTCGCTCAAAGTTAGAGATGGGCTACTTACATCGTGGTATAGAAAAAAATTGTGAGCAGATGCTCTATGGGCAAATATCTACAATGACAGATAAGCTTAACTTCTTCTCAAGTGCAGCAAACTCTGTTGGTTGGTGTAAAGCTGTTGAGACACTTGCTGGTATTGAGATTCCTGATAGAGCAAAGGCCATTAGAATGGTCATCTGTGAATTTGCAAGAGTCTCTGATCATGCACAATGTATTGCATCTACTATTAAAGCGACTGGTATCTTTGAAGGAGTTCAAATTGCTAGACGTATTGCTGATAAGGTTGGAAAAATATTTTATTCCTTAAATGGATCTTCAAAGGGGAATCATTTAAGTGCCATTGGTGGTTTGAATTTTTCACTACCAGTAGGTTGGATAAATGATTCTCTAAGCGAGTTAAAACAAATTAACACTTTATGTAATGAGCTTTCATTTCATTTGAATAGAGCAAACTTTTGGAAAGATAGACTTCAGACTGCTCCCCTAAATGCATATGAAGCAATAGACTTAGGAGTCACTGGGCCTAATTTAAGATCATGTGGTGTTAATTACGACATTAGAAAAGTTTCTCCGTATTATTTTTATAAAGATGTAGATTTTGAAATACCTCTAGGAATAAATGGAGATAGTTACGATAGATTCTTAGTTCGTGTAGAAGAAATGCGGCAGTCTTTAGAAATTATTTCTCAAGTTTTAGATAGTCTACCGTCTGGCAAGACTAAAGTAGATAGCTCTGAAGTTGATTTAAATCCTTTAAAGTTTTCGCCAGAGAAGTCGAGTATTTATTCTATGTCTGAAGCGGTTAATGGTGAATTAGGTTTCTATATTGAGTCAGATGGAACTAATAAACCTTACAGAGTGAAAATCAAAGGACCATCATTCTTTTCTGCACAGGCTTTCTCTCGTATGTTACCAGGAACGAGACTAGATAATTGTATGGTTTCACTGTCCTCTATGAATATAGTGGTAGGAGAGTTAGATAGATGATTTTAGAACGTGAACTATATAAGTCTATAAGTACGACTAGAGCAATACTAAAGTCTCTAAGAGCGTATAGCTATACATCTCTTCGTATATTAATTAAGGGAAAATCAGCAATTCTTAAAAATGAAAGAGAGAGGGGGTTACCTGAATTAGTAGACCCTACAAGCTGTAATGGTTGTAATGATTGTGCACTAGTGTGTCCTACAACTAGTTTAGATGTAAAAGTAGATAATAATAAACTTACGAGTATGATTCTTGATGTAAAGAAATGTATTTTCTGTGGTTTATGTCGCGAGGTCTGTGATCCAAAGGTTATCGAACTTTCAGATTATCGCTCACTTGCCTCGCATGGTGAGAGTTCTTGGACCATTGATTTAACTGAAAGAAATGAGCAGTCCTAATATATCTATAGTTTTTTCTGTATTTGATGAATTAAGGCAGGGCCTTCTAAAAGAGAGCTTAGATAAATTATCAAAGCTTTCAGATGTTGAAATTATAGTTGTTGATGGTGGCAGTACCGACGGAACTCTAGATCTTCTTGAAAACTATTCTATAAAACTTATTCGATCAATGTCCACATCTAGAGCAGAGAGATTGAATATTGGAATTGCTCAAGCTTCTAATGACTTAATTATTCTTCACCACCCTCGAAGTGTGATAGATACTGCTGGAATTGAATACCTACAAAATAATTATGAATCTATAACGTGGGGAGGGTTTTATCATCGCTTTATTGAAGAGCATCCTCTTCTGAGATTCACATCTTGGTACTCTAATGAAGTTAGAGGGAAGATTCGCTCTATTGTATATTTAGATCATTGTATCTTTTTTAAGAAATCTCTTCTTTCACATGACCCCATCGTTCCTGAAATCTTTATCTTTGAAGATACTGCTCTAAGTGAAAAACTAAATCAACTTTACCCAGCTCAAATACTTCCATACGTTAGTAGGACTTCAGCAATTAGATTCCATAAAAATGGTCTATTTAGGCAGAGTATTCTGAATCTTGTAATGAAGGGGTGTTATCTTTTAAAAGTGTCGGATCAATCTATGAATAGAGTGTATGAGAAAGGGTTAGGACTTAATACTAGGTACTAAGAATGAATCTATATTTGTCTTAGATAGTCTTTGCATAAATTCTGATCTATCAATTTCTTTACCACCCATTGCTTGAACAACTGGAGTTACCATTTGAGTGTCCAACCAGTTTACACCCATTGATTTAAGTTTTTCGATCAGTGTGTAGAGAGCAAGTTTGGAAGCGTTATCCTCTATGTGATACATTGATTCACCAGAGAAAAACTGGCTTATACAAGTTCCGTAAAGTCCTCCAACCATTCTCTTCACACCATCTTTAAAATGGTATGTTTCAACACTGTAGGCGTATCCGGCCTTATGGAGGTTGATATAGCTTTCGATAATTTCATCTGTAATCCAAGTTCCTGCTTGATCTTTTCGACTCGCTAGCGAGCAATTAATGATGACATTTTCAAAGTTCTGATTAAATTCTACAGTCATATCTGTCTTATTTAGAAACTTCTTAAAACTTCTCGGTAAGTGGAACTCATTAAAATCTATAACTCCTCTTGGGTTTGGAGCAAACCAGGCGAGAGGGAAATCTTCTGATATAGGCCAAGGAAAGATACCATTTTGATATGCTTTAAGTAGTGACTCAATGTCTAAATCTCCACCAATAGCAAGTAGACCATTTTCATCTGCTTGCTCTATAGGTGGAAAGTTAAGAATCGCCATTGTTTAGGGCCTCTATCAATGTTGCAGAAATTGCTGCTCCGACAGTTAAGGTCGTTTGAGGTTCTGGGTGAGTGACATGATCTGCACAAACTAGTGGTGCTATCTCTACCATATCAGCTCCCGTGATTTTAAATTCAGCTGCTAGTGCTTTAATAATTGTTATGGCCTGTTCTGGATCAAGTCCTCCTGGCTCAGGAGTTCCTGTTGCACTTGCATACTTTTCATCAAGAGCATCAATATCAAAGCTTACGTAAAGTTCATCAATTTTTTCTGCTTTTAGATACTCTAGGATACCTTTGGCAATATTGCTGGCTCCTTTCTCTTGAATTTCTTGGGCCCAGAATTGTTGTACACCAAAACTATTTTCCCAGTGAGATCTATCTTTTCCACTTGATCTAATTCCTAGCTGAATTAGATATTCTGGTGAATCTAAAAATGGTAGGATGTGAGTACACCAACTTCCAAAACAGATATCAATACCAAGCCTTTCTACAAGTAGGTCAGTGTGTGCATCAAAGTGAATAATAGCCGCCTTAATACCTTGTTTCTTCTTTGCTTTTAAGTAACTTTTAACTAGAGGATAGCTAACTGAGTGGTCACCACCAATTGAAAATAATTTTTTCTCAGGAAAAGACTCATGTAGGTTATCACAAAACTCTTCTGCAAGACTTAAAGCACTTACTGGAAATTTTGAATTCTTATCTTGGTAAAGTGCATTTCTACAGCTTTCAATTGTTTCGTCATTTAAATATTTATCGTGAAGAAGGTGAGGAATGACTCTAATATCTCCAATATCATCATAAGTTAATTCTGGATGCTCTTCTAATAGAGTAGTTCTTAGAAATAATGGTCCCCAGTTAGCACCTCTTTGGATTCCACCTCCTGTATCACTACAAACTCCAAGGAGGATAGGACTAGAGCTATTTAAACTTCCTTCGATTGATTTCTCCCAAAGAGTTTCAACACTATCAGTTGTTTTATAAAGGGCCTTATGAAGCTTTTCTTTTCTTTCTTTAGCCGTATTAACTGTAAATACTCCATTACCTGGAGCGCATAGTAGATTCTTTGTCAGATTATAAAAACTATTACTCATATTTATTTCCTATATTAAATAGCCATCTCTAATTTTCTCCTGAAGAAGAGAGTCTCTATTGATAGATTTAAACTCTTCTATGTCATGAGTGTTTAGAAAGCTTTCTATTATTTTACATTCAAATTTAATTATATTGGAATTCAGTTGGTTATGCACTCCTGCAATGTGAGAAGTTCGGCACATATTTGTGATACCTTTGAATTCGTCTTCCAGGTAGGGCTCTTCTTCAAATACATCTAGATAAGCAAATGAATCTTGATTTTCTTTAAGAAATTGAATTAGTACTTTTTGGTCTATTAGTTTCCCACGTGCACCATTAATAATAAGTAGATCCTTAGATACCTTCTCTAAAGCTTTTGCATTAATTATCTTGTGGCTCGTAGGGTTGAGGCTGGCACAAAGTAGAACAATATCAATGCTTTCAAAATCTAAGTCCTGATACCCTTTGAATGGATCAAATATATTGGGAGACCCTCCGAGTGCTTCAACTATTGTTTTAACTCTCTTTCCAATATGGCCGTGTCCAATAATAAGAATATTTTTCATCTCAATAAGACTTCTATTCCAAATCCTAGAGCGATCCCATTTGGGTTGATGAACTAATTTGTTTAAGTGCTCAAGAAGTGCTGTAATCGTATAGTTTACTACAGCATTCATTCGAATTTCATTTCCAGTAATAATTGGGCAAGGACAATCTTTAACAAAGTCTCTTGAGAAGTTATCGTAACCTGAATTTGGATGAATTATTAATTGAGTCCTGTCGGATATTGGTAACTTTGACGTATCTGTATTGCTATTGGTTATAAGTATATGCTTTGTAGAGCTATCGACTTCTTTTTTATATTGGATATTAAACTTAGCTTCTAGAGTATTTCTTTCTATTTCTTCAAAATCCTCCCCTTGATAAGAGGAGGTACTCATTCTAATGACATCTAGTTTATTCAAAGTATCCATTTCGTTGGTCTCTATAGCTTTCAGTTTGATTGTAGACTTTTCTCTCGTATCCTACAGCACAAACTCTTCGTTGAATACGTCTACTTCTTCTACTACCTGATCGCAACTTTTTATCTACAACTGTTCTACATTTATATTCTTTCTTATCAAATGATGGTTTTTCACTAGTACTTCTTTCTTGGTTTTTTACAAAGCCTATATTTTCTGCCAACTCATTGATATCTGATTCAATTACTTCACCTTTCTTCTTTGACCAGTAGTTTAGTACAAAGTTAATAGGGGACTGATCATAAAATGTTAGCTCCGCTAAATTATCTGGTGAAATTGTAGGCCTTCCAAGAATATAGACGGTAGGCCAGTTAATTTGTCCAAATGCAAAGAATAGAAGCTCAGAGCAAACAATTTTATCTGTTGTTTCTACATCAAAATTAAAATCATACTCTTTACCTAGTTGATCTAAGGCTCTTTTGTAAATACTCATTGTTTCAAAAAAGTCTTTTTCTACATTTGGCTGTCTGACTATGGCGATTTCATCAATCTCCATAAATTTTTCTAAAGTTGTTAAGCCAACACCTGGTCTTATTGCTTCAATTATTATTTTTCCTGATCTTATATCTTTATGAAAAGGTTTAATTATTTTTGTGTCCCACATATTAACTTCTTTAAGCTGCTCTTCTGTTCCAAGGTAAAGGGCTGCATGACCAAAGTGGCCAGGAATTAATGCATCGGTGAGGGCGAATGGAGTTTTTTCAAATAGTATATCTAACGGCTTCAGGTTCTTAATAAGTTTTTCTTCAACATACTTGTCCTTATAGAAGTAACCATGACGCCATCTTACCTTTCCAACGAGGTTTCCAAAGATACCACTTATTGCATTTGTTACTTTACCAAAGAAGGACATAAGAGAGTCAGTAAAAGTATAATTAGAAATATTAACTAAATTCTTGCTCAAAATACTATCAATTACTCCCTCTTTATCTATTTCAAAGAAAAGGAGTTCAATTATATTTTGAAAATTTTTTTCATTTAATACTTTTTCTTTGTAATTTACATATGCTCTGAAGAACTCTCTAACTTTACTTCTATTTTCTGATTCAAGTACATGTGAGGCCATTACGAAAAGTTCGTCTATTTTTATTTGCCCAGCATCGCGCTTTGTTTCAATTAAGTTTTTGATAATCTTTCTTAAATTTATATGGGTGTAGTAATTTACATAGTTAGTGTAAAAACTTTTATAGAGTTTCGTATATGTCGCAAGCCAAAGTAGGTCTTTCCCAAACCTTACTTTATTGTGTACATCTAAAAAATTACTTAATCCTGATGGCCTTGCATAAGTATTTAGTTCATTAAATTTAACGCTTATCCCGTGGTACACATTCATAAGACTGGATATGTGGTAAACTTTCTCTCCATTTACAACTCTACCGTTTGAGAGTGTACTTTTAAGTGAGGATGCTAGGTGATTTGAATAGGCATCAACTCTTTCAATAAGTGTAGTTAGCTCTTTAAATGTATCTCTATTATGAATAAAGGCTTCTTCACTATCACCAAACATTAGTGTCGCTTGTCCAACCACGGTTGAACTATGTCTATAAAGGAGATCTGGCTTTTCTATATCTTTCTCTAGCTGACTTACGGCAAAGGAGCTTTCTAAAAGAAATAGTGCAAGTGAAACCTTCAATATTAAATGCTTATTCATAATTTTCCCCTGTCTATTCAACATTTTTATATAAATGGTGACGAATGGCGTCAAGCGGTATTGTAAAGATTAAAGACTAACAATGCCTTGAAATTAGGTAAAGGCCATTGACTTAAGTAGTCTTAGAACTTAAAAATACCCCTTAACGCTATATAAAGTTAAATAAAGGGTAAAGGTATGATTTCAATTAAATCTTCTAGAGAGATAGAGCTGATGAGAGCAACTAGTAAACTTGCATCTCAAACACTTGAATTTATTGAGCCTCATGTAGTTCCAGGTGCATCTACTGAAGAACTTAATAAGCTTTGCCACGACTTTATAGTTAAAAATGGAGCTTACCCATCTCCTTTAAATTATCATGGTTTTCCAAAATCTATTTGTACTTCTAAGAATGAGGTTATTTGTCATGGGATACCTTCTAAGAGAGATGTTTTAAAGGATGGAGATATTTTAAATATTGATGTGACTACTTACTTAAATAAGTTCCATGGCGATACAAATAAGACATTCTTTGTTGGTAATGTTGCTCCAGAAGTTAAGAAATTAGTTGAAGTGACTTATATGTGTATGAGAGAGGGGATTAATCAAGTTCGTCCTGGTGCTCATATAGGTGATATCGGTGCCGTAATTCAAGAGATTGCACACGGACATGGTTATACTGTAGTTGAAGAATATTGTGGGCACGGGATTGGAAGAGAGTTCCATGAAGAGCCTCAAGTCGTTCACATTGGTAAGAGAGGAACTGGCCCAGAAATTAAGCCGGGGATGACTTTTACTATTGAGCCAATGATTAATCTTGGAAGTAGACACTGCAAAGTTTTAAAAGATAACTGGACAGTTATTACAAAAGATAAAAAATGGTCCGCTCAATTTGAGCACACAATTCTTTGTACTGAAGATGGACATGATATCTTAACTCTAAGGTCTGATGAAGAGAGAGAATTCAAGCTTTAATGAGTGAGTTTAATCAAAAGCCTTTTTTGATTTCAGGTATGGCCAGCACTCATGTAGGAGAGAAAGTCTATACTGCTTACTTAGATATTAATAATAAATCTAGGCTCGAAGGTTTCTACTTTGAGTGTCCAAAAGATGATGAGTTATTCGATTTATTTGAAGAGCTAGCCGTTGAGTTAGAGAGAGTTCCTCTCTCTAAGCTATCCTCAGTTATAGACTCTTGGAAAGAAAAGCATAGGGACTTCTTTAGTACGAAGTTAGTAAATATACCTGAGTATCTTTTTGAGTTGGCCCTAAGTGAATATGAAGGTCGTAATCATAATTATAAGAACCTGAGCTCTAAGCTTTCTGGGAAATTAATATGTCGCTGTTTTGGTGTTTCTGAACTTCAGATTAGTGAGTTGTTAAAAGAAAACCCTAAAGCAGACTTACTCTATGTAGCAGATCATTTAAAGGCCTCAATTGGATGTGGCAGCTGTAAAGATGATGTGGTCGAAACTATTTCAAAAGTAAAGAATAGTCTGCTTATTCAAGAAGATAAGGGCAAGGCATTAGATTTACAGTTTGATACAGAAGGCAACAGAATACGTCCTTTAGGACTAACTCCAAGCGAATTTGTATTAAAAGTAGATGACCTCAAAAAGAAGTGGATGAAGGAGCAGGAGCTCAATAAGTACACGATTGAAGTTATGTCAGCGAGCGGTCACGCTATCACTTTTAAAGTTTTACCTAAAGAGAACTCCGAATATATATTAAATACTTTCCATGAGTATGCAGAAAGTAAATTAGGAATTACTCTTCGTTTTGATCTTCTTATCTAATTTTTTTTGCTTTTCATCGCACTCTTGATAGATGGAGTCGAGGTACTTGAGTTTAGTGAATATTTTATCAATTGATTTCTTATCTTTTAACAATTCTTTTAAATCGAGATCTTCTCTTAAGTATTGAAACTTATTTGTCAGTTCACTTATCTTAGGAATATTTTCCTTGAGGCAGTGAGGATATTTTGTTTGAGTTTGAATTAGGGCAAGGAATTGAAAGAATATCTGTGGAGTTTCAGATATAAATGCCTCATATCCACTTGTGTATAATGCTCTTAAGCTTTCATCTTCGACTTTTGGAGTGATGAAGATATCTGACTCGTAGAGCAGTATATTTCTTAGTAATCCAATAGAAGGTGGAAACTCTCTGATTTCACATATTTCATGATAGTACTTTTTCTTAAGCTTAAATTCCCCAGATGAGGCCGCTTCGTTGATAAAGTGTTGATTAAGGAAGTAGTGAGGACCAGTCCTCTTGGAGCTATGAAGAGTTAATTCTTCTTGTCCTAGACAATATAAGAGATCATTTCTTTCAGATATGGCCAAAATATTTAATGAACTAATAAATAGTATAAATGTCAAAAGTACTTTCAAGCTCACTCTCTTTGCCAAAAACTTGATTCTCATATATAAGTGTATATCGGTATATGACCAATTTTCTTAAGATTTTAACATACTAATTGAGAGGAAATCTACCGTAAGTACTGGAGAATTCATTGAAAGAAATGTCCTTAGTTGAACATTTAGAAGAATTGAGATCAACAATGGTGAAAGTTGTCGCCATTTTAGCGATTAGCTTTATTGTTTGTTATGCGCAAGCAGATGTCATTTCTGAGATGCTTTTGACTCCTTTAAGGGGAGCTCTAAAGAATGAAGGTGGTCAGGTTATTTACCTTGGTCTTTTAGATAAAGTACTTAGTCAGTTCCAAGTAGCTTTTTGGTCAAGTGTCATTGTTTCATCACCACTTTGGTTTTGGCAGTTATGGAAATTTATAAAGCCAGGTCTTTATGATCATGAAGCTAAGGGTGTAAGACCTTTCTTTCTCGTCGGCTTTGTTCTCTTCTGGTTAGGAATTGCTTTCGGATATTTCCTTGTATTTCCTCTTACTTTTGAAACACTAATGGGATTTGGCGTATCTAATGTTACAGCTACGATCTCTCTTAAAGAGTACTTAGTTCTAGCTTCAAAAGTTTTAGTCTTTCTTGGAATTATATTTCAATTACCAAATTTACTTTTAATTTTAGGATTCATGGGGCTTGTGACAAAGTACTCTCTGCGTTCTGTTAGAAGTTATGTCTATGTAGGATTTGCAGCTCTGAGTGCAATACTTACTCCTCCCGATGTTATTACAATGCTTGGGCTATGGCTGCCTTTGACAGTCCTATTTGAAGTAGGAATTCTAGCAGTGGCACTAGTAGTTCATCCTTACTTAGAAAGACATCATAAGTCTTAATTTTCTTTTATTGGAATAGTTATAATAAACTGTGTGTTTTCTGATTTTGCATTGTAGGAAAGTGTTCCGTTATGGTCTTTAATTATTTGATGAGATAGTGATAGACCAATTCCTGAATTTTCTTTTGATTGAGACTTGGTAGTGAAAAATAAATTAAATAGGTGAGGTTGAAGCCTCTTTGGTATTCCAAGTCCACTATCAGTTACAGAAATTTCAAAGTGATGGGCCTTACGGTCAATGCTTACTCTTATCCATTTCGCATCTAAGTCTTTAATGGCATCAATACTATTATTAATGAGATTTATTAGAACTTGAATAATTTGTACTTCTCTTACATAGATTAGTTGGTCGCTACAGTTCGTAATGAATTTGTAGTTCAAATGCTCTGTCGCTATCTTAGGTGAGAGTATATCGTTTAATTGTTCTGCTATTGAGCTGATAAGGACATTTTCTCTTTGATCTTTTTCAGCGTTCTTTGATAGAGTTTTTATACTTTTGATTATCTTATCAATTCTAAATGTATTGCTTTCAATACTTTCAAGATCAGATTTTAACTTAGGATTTTTATCTTGTATGTTTTCAAGATGTTTCTTTATGGACTTTGATCTCCATTGAATAACTGTTAATGGATTGTTGATTTCGTGAGCAATACCAGCAGAAAAACTCCCAAGAGCTGCCAGTCTTGAGTTTGCAACCATATCTAATCTTTGCTTTTCTAGTACCGCCTCTAGTTTTAGACGCTCTAGGAAAAAGTAAATTAAGATAAAGAGACCAACGATGAATGAGAAGACTAGGGTCCAATATATTTTCTCAATATTTTTATTTCTAAGGCGAATATTTTCGAAGTCTTCTGCTCTTTGTTTCCAGAATTCAGACTCTGCATACCCTAGGTACTGATTTAATAGACTGATTCTCTTTTGAAGTTCAAGACTTCTCTCATATGATTTCTTTGAAAATGGGTTTTCTAAAATTTCAGAATACTGATCTAGAAGTAGATCATAAGTATCAAGCTTATCATCAAGGGAACTTTCATTTCCTTGTAAGTAGAGCTCTGAGTCTAGTGACACTAGGAATCCATAAGCAGATTCAAGGTGAAGATACCCCTCTTCTAGTTTTTCATTATCTTTTTCATAGATAGCTTGAGAGAGAGATGTCATTGATCGAAGGTTCGCAGCAATGACTTGAAAGTTTCCTCTAGAGAATAGTCTAAAAGAGTATACTCTTTGAAGAGAGTTTCTATTTACTGATAGGGTCCAGTGCCCAATGATGCCGATGAATAGCCCTGCAAAGAGAAAGGTCATTCCCAAGATAATATAACTTTTTATGGAGTTTCTAAGAAGTTTTGTATATTGCATTACAGGAATTTAATAGTCCTTACAAACCAAACCCAGTTTACACCTTCTTTAGCTAAGGTCCCTTCTCCAAATTTTCCTTTTCCCGGAATTACAATTCTAGCAGGACCTTTTTCTCTTACCGATAAGTACTTTCCATCACCTTTAATTGCTAGAAGCATTTTTTCTCTTCTGACGAAATCTATATCGATTATTACTTTGTAATCATTAATTGCAATGACTTCAATTTTAGTCGCAGACTTCTTAGCATAAAGATCAAAGAGTTTAGAAAGGTAAATTCCTTCAAAGGCAATCTCTTTATTTTTTGAATATGGATCATTAATAGTAAGTGTGGTCTGTGGAAGTTTAGATATATCTTCAATTGTAAAAGTCTTTTCTTCTTTCACTTTACCTTTTAGGTAAACTTTCTGTTTGGAATATTTAACAGAGTAAGCATTAAGAGATAGGGTTGCGAATAATGCTATTATTATATATTTCATACTTTTACCTTTAGAATTATTTTATTTATTGTGTCGTAAATAATTCTTTTTGGCAAAAGAGATTTAACTTACTTTTGGTCTTACTTTGCAGCCTGGTGATGAATTTGGGGTACATTTGGTAGATGACTTTAGTGACAACTGCGAATTCACCTCACTTCTTCCTAAGAAGCTACTAGAAGTAAGTAGGCATAAAAGAGTAATAATTTTCATAAGCACCTCAGACGTTCAACATTGTTGATTTTCTCACGACTAACACTATTTCTAAGCATTTTATGAGTATTCAGGTGTTTAGAATACTTCGCTCATGACTGTTTAGCCTGATTTATCGGGCGAATATAACTTCGCACATTTGTTGATTATTGACTGAGTACTGCTTTCTGAGAGAGGTTAAAATAGTATAAGTGGTGATTTCTAATGGCCATGAAGTATGGCTAACTTAGCTAATATTGTGTATTATATTTAATATATTATTTAGTTAAGGAAGTAGTCATGATTTTAGTTACAGGTGGAGCAGGCTTCATCGGCAGTGTTTTAATAAAAGAGTTAAACCTTCTTGGAAGAGAAGATATCATAGTTGTAGATAGATTATCTGAGTCAGAAAAATGGTCTAACTTAGTAGGATTAAAATATCATGATTACTTTAACTGTGATGAGTTTCTCCATGGAATTATTGATGAAGTTATTGAATCGGTAAGTTTTATTTTTCATATTGGTGCTTGTTCTGCAACTACAGAGCTTAATATGGATTATCTCATGAGAAACAACGTAGAGTACTCAAAGGTACTTTTTGAACTCGCGACTGAAAGAGATATTCCTATTGTATATGCATCTTCTGCTGCAACTTACGGCGATGGTGAGAATGGATATAGCGATGATCACTCAAAGATAAAAGATTTAACTCCACTTAATAGATATGGATACTCTAAACAACTAGTTGATGAGTGGGTTTTAAAACAAGATAGACATCCAACGCAATGGTTTGGATTAAAGTTCTTCAACGTATACGGACCAAATGAATTTCATAAGGGAGATATGCGCTCCCTTGTTCATAAGGCCTATGGTCAAATTCTTGAGACTGGAAAAGTTAAACTCTTTAAATCTCACCGCGAAGACTTTGAAGATGGAAAACAACTTAGAGATTTTATTTATGTAAAAGATATTGCTAGAGCTATGATCGAAATGATGAACCCTAGCTCTGCAAACTTCTCGGGGATTTATAATCTTGGAACAGGAAGTGCTCGAAGCTTCTATGACCTTATGGTTTCAACTTTTAAGGCCATGGGAAAAGAAGAGAATATTGAATTCATAGATATGCCTGAGAGATTTAGAAATCAATATCAATATTATACTCAAGCAGACATGACTAAGTTTAAAGAATTTCTTCCTCATTTCAAATTTACTTCATTGGAAGATGGAGTTGAGGACTATGTTAAAAACTACTTAATAGGTGGAGATAAGCACTACTAGGAGAGCTGATGTTATTCAAAGGGGGAGTGAAAGAGGCTGCTAAGATGCTCTCAGCACTATCTATGGTGGAGAGAGAGCGAATTCTTACTGATATCGCAAAGAAAGACCCTCATATGGCAGAGCTATTAAAGAAGAACCTTATTGTCTTTGAAGACTTAAGGTTCATCACAGTTAAAATGCTTGTTGAACTACTTAGAGAGATTAATCTAAACGACCTTGCCTTGGCCCTGAGACTGGCATCACAAGAGCTAAGAAAGCATATTCTTGAAAATGTATCGACTTCTATTCGTGAGGAAATCCAGGCCGTTTTAAATGGTAAGCTTCGTCCTGTTTCAGAAGTTGAGGAAAGCGTTGAGAAAGTGATGCAGGTCGTAAGACAAAAAGTTGAAAAGGGAGAGTTGATACTCTCGAATTCATCAGAAAAAATGGTTTAATCAAACCTTCTTACAGAATTTTACATCGAATTATGTGAATGTTGCGTTATTTGATATCTAATTATTGGATAGATTGTATCCGACTAATATTATTTAAAAAGAGCACCTCCTGGCCTATATTTCAGACATAGATAATTTGGTCGTACAAAACAAAAAAGTGAGGTGACCTATGAAGTATTTATTATCTTTAATTCTTGTCCTCAGTTCAATTCAACTGGCAAATGCAAGCTATGACTGTAGTGCAGCCCTTTCGGATGATCACTCTGTTGATAGTAAGTCATTTGTAATTAATGAGTTTGATGTTGAATCTGATTTTGAATCTAACCCTTCTTCTTTTGCTAGAGAAGCAGTGAAAAAACTTTATGGAAATCTTGATTGTGAAATTTCAAGTAATAAAGACAATAGCATTGTTAAATGTAGTGAAATTGTAAGAGGAATAAGTAACTCTAAAATTTGTTACTTACAGAACGATGACGGATATTTCCTTGTATCTAAAGATATGATGGAAAATATAAACGTCCTCTATAACCGTTGGGATTAAAAGCTATGAAAAATATAATTCTAATTTTATTTTTAATTATATCAGCTTCAGTTTTTGGAAAATCTAACCCGGTTAAGTCCAATAGGGCCATTGAAGAAGTTTCTTGGGCCCTAGAGTCTGCAAGATGGGACTATGATCAAGCTATGGCGGTACACTTTGATGAACGATTTGATTATAAAGATCTAAATTGTGAATCTAGAAGCCATAGCGAAGCCGTTAAGCTATTTGGTAGAGCAATTAATGGATTTAGAGGTTACTTTCCTGATGAAGAATTACCGTACAGAGATGCACTAGATGGTCTGCAAGACATAATCTCTGGTAAGAACTTAGATTATTGTGTCGGTGATTTTGAAGATGGTAAAGTGTGGCAAATCTACCAAGGAAATGACTTCCTATTCTCTGTAGAGCAATAGAAGTATTACTTAGAAGTTATGATGGAAGTCATTTCATTTATATGAGCAGGCATCTGCTTATAGTTAAGCGTAGTCATATAGATATCTGAATCAGGAAGAGTTTTTAAGTTGTATATATTTAAGTTCTCATTCTTTTTCAAGACATGATCTGGAACAACAGCAATCCCCAAATTACTTTTTACTAAACTAAGAATTGTATCAATTGAATCCACTGTAATAATTGATTCACTTGGCTTCTTACTAATCTTGTAGAGATTATCTCCACCACTAAATACTATCCATCTGTATAAATGTAAATTTTCTATATCAATTTCATCTTTAGATATAAGCACTAGTCTTTCATGAAATAGCTTTAGAGAAGACACAAGTTCAGATTGTAAATTATCTGTTGAGAATGTGATGTCGTAGCGACCGTCCTCTATACCTGCTTTAAGTTGAGGTTGATCTTCAATATGAATTAACAGCTCTCTTGAATATTTCTTACAATACTTTATTAAGTAGGGAGTGAACCAGTTCTTTAGAAGGCCATTAAGAATACCAATCTTCAATGCTCTCTTGTCTTCTTTTTGAAAGATATCGGAAGTCATTTCATCAAATTGTTTTGCTACTAAGAATAACTCCTTACCTTTATTAGTAAGTAACACTTTCTTAGAAGATCTCATAATCAGTTCTTCATCAAGAGATTCTTCTAGCAATTTAATTTGTCTACTCACTGCAGATTGAGCAATTTTTAATTGCTCAGCAGCTTTAGAGAAGCTTGCATACTCTGCAGTATAAAGAAAGGCCTTTAGATATCGGTAATCCATATATTTTTATTCTTGTAGTAGAGGAGGAGTTTTCTCTGGAGCTTTTCTCCAGAATTTTCCAGCATACTTTTTTTGTAAATGGTTAGTAATAACAAAACCTTCAACGTCGTTTACGAGATCCTGTACAAAATCTACAGAGCTTTCTTGTAAGTAGAAGGCAGCAAAAGGGTCTAGTAGAATCACTACGTCAGTATCTACATTTTCAATTTTAACTTGGAAGTCTTCTTCTTTGATATCTGTGAATCCAGCAGAATATGTAAATCCATCACATCCTTTTCCTGAGATGAGGATACGAAAGTATTTACCTGATAGTGTAAAGTCATTTTCCAGAATTAAATTAAGCTGATCAAAAGCTCTTTCTGTAAAATAGACCACAGGTTTGGCAACAAGATCTGGGTTAATTTTGTTTTCCTTAAAGGCCATAGTGATTTCTCTTTTGTGTGTGTTGTGTTGTGTGTGTTGTGTCAAACTTGAATAAAATAAGTTTGTCATGTAAGTTTTCAAAATTGAAATTCATTTTTTCTATGCTTCTAGCTTAAAGAAGACCTTAATTTCAAGAATTTTTTAAAAAAAGGATCAAATAAATGAAACTGAAGTATAAGTTAAAGATAGAAAGCCCTAAAACTCACTACTTAAGTGTGACTATACACGGTAAAAGAGAAGCTACGGACTCTAAATTATCTTTCTTTATCCCTTCTTGGTCACCAGGCTCATATCTTATGAGAGAGTATGGAAAGCATATTCAAAACTTTAAAGCATTAAATCTAGGTGGAGAGTTCTTTCACTACGAACAAGTAGATAAGGGTGTTTATGAAGTAGATTTTACTAAAGGTGAAATCAAAGGTGATAGTGAAAACTTTGAAATAAGCTACGATGTCTTCTGTCACGAATTAACAGTTAGAACTTCTCACATTGATGAAAGCCATGCCTTCTTACATGGACCTACAATTTATATGGGAGTGCTTGGTAAAGAAATGTTAGACCCTGAAGTAGAAGTTGAGTTCTCACCAATTTGGTCGAAGTTAACTACCGGTCTAAAAGATATTTCGGATAAGAGAGAAGTCTTTCTATACACAGCTAAAAACTATGATGATCTAATTGATAGTCCTATCGAAATAGGATGTCAGGAAACTGATGGTTTTAGAGTCGATGGAATTGATCATGAACTTTGTTGGTTTGGATCAACAATGAAAAATGACTTTGATTTTAAAGCAGATATCAAAACGATTGTTGAACATATCTCAAAAACTATGGGTGAAATACCATATGAAAAATATACTTTTATAACTCACTTTGCTCCAAATCTCTTTGGAGGACTTGAGCATAAGAACTCAACAGCACTTCAATATTGTTCGAGATCTATTATTGATCGTAAAGGCTATACTGACTGGCTAGAACTCGTTGCTCACGAATACTTCCATACATGGAATGTAAAAAGAATACGTCCTAAAGAATTAGGCCCATTTGATTACTTAACTGAAGCTAAGACAAGAATGCATTGGCTTACAGAAGGGCTTACAAGCTTTATGGATCAGTTATTTGTTTATAGATGTGGTCTAACAACTCTAGAAGAATATCTAGAGAAAATGACTACAAATCTAAATAGATACTTTTCAATTCCTGGAAGAAAGTTTCACTCTCTTGAGGATAGTTCATTCAACTCATGGATAAAGCTATATAGACCAGATGAAAATTCAAACAACTCTTCAATATCTTATTATCTTAAGGGTGGATTAGTATTCTTTGTATTGAATGTACTCCTTGTAAAAGAAGGTAAGGGGATTAACGATCTATTAGATCTTCTGTGGGAAAGGTATAAAGCAAATCCAGACGTAGGTATGGAAGATCATGAAGTTTATTCTATGATTGAATCTCTTACGAATAAGACAGTAAGTGATAAGTTTTCAAGCATGATCACTTCAACTGAAGAAATAGATTTTGAGGCATTCTTAAAAGAGATGTCTATTGAAGTTGAATATACTGAATCTAAAGCAAGTTCTCTTGGAGTCACAACTTCAACAAATGGAGACAGAGTAATTATTAAGTCTGTAGAGCTAGATGGACCTGCTCACAAGTATGGATTGAATGCTGGTGATGAAATTATAGCAATTGATGGAATGAGAATATTAAATAGTGACTTCCAAAAATATGATAAATTCTTAACTGTTAATAAGACTTATAACTTCTGTGTCTCACGTCTTGGCTATATAACAAATGTGAAAGTTTTAATGGACCATGGACCAAGAACAATTAAATCGCTTAAATCAATTGATGAAGCCAAAACTAAGAAGTTTCTTCTCTAAGGTAGAGGACCACTATCGGTCCTCTTTTTTTGTTGCGATAAGGGACTCTTTTTGTCATATATAGAGTCTCAATATATTGGAGATTGAAATTATGATGCCAGATGATATTCAAGAAGTTATCGCAAAAGTTCTATTTTTTCTCTTTGCGACAATTTTACTTTGTATGACTCAGTCATATGTAGCACTTCTGTAAAGTTAGGCAAAAGCGAACTACTCGGTTAACATTTTCCTCACACTAGACAAATTCTCATTATCGTAAGAAAATTTTAAAGTACTTTTAATTTTCGATCCTTAGCAGGACGACAGGGAGATTTAAATGCCATCCAAGCATTCTAGAATTGAGGCCAAAAAACTTGCAGTAAGCAGAAATGAACGCACATTTGATCGTCCTATAGACATCAATGGAAATCTTCAAAAGGCCAGTGAGTACTATGGTGAGAATGTATTTCACTATCTAACAGCTCCTGGAATACCTGAAACAATCAAAGATGAACTTCTTTCAGTTTCAACATCTGGAATTAAGCTAAAAAAAGAACACGCAGATATCGTAGCTAAAGCAGTTACGGAATGGGCCACATCTAAAGGTGCGACTCACTTTTGTCACTGGTTTCAACCATTAACTGGATCTACTGCTGAAAAGCATGATGCATTCTTAGACCTTGATGGTGAAATGCCTATTGAGAAACTATCAGCTGGTCAGCTTATGCAAGGTGAGCCGGATGCATCTTCATTTCCAAATGGTGGTTTAAGATCAACTTTTGAAGCAAGAGGGTATACTTCTTGGGACTTATCTTCACCAATGTTTTTAATGGATTCCGTAAATGGGAAGACATTATGTATTCCTACAGCTTTCGTTTCGTATCATGGTGATGCTTTAGATATGAAGACTCCACTTCTTAGGTCAGTTACTAGTCTTAATGAAGTAGCTACTAATTTTATGAATATGATTGGCTACACAGATACTAAGAAAGTTTCAGTGACTTGTGGAGCTGAGCAAGAGTACTTTCTTATTGATAAGGCATTCTATTTTTCAAGACCTGACCTAGTTATGACAGGAAGAACTTTAATGGGTTCTTTATCACATAAAAATCAACAATTAGATGATCACTACTTTGGTCGAATTCCTGAGAGAGTTTTATCTTGTATGGAAGAGATTGATTATAAACTTCACAAGCTTGGAGTACCTGCTAAAACTAGACATAATGAAGTTGCTCCTGGGCAATTTGAAATTGCTCAAATCTTTAGAGAAGCAAATGTTTCTGCGGATAATAATCAATTAGTAATGGCCGTGATTAAAGAAGTGGCAGAAAACCATAACTTTATTGCTCTTTTACACGAAAAGCCTTTTGCTGGGATTAATGGTTCTGGAAAACATATCAATTGGTCTATGGCGACTGACGATGGAATTAATTTACTTGAGCCTGGTACAAAGCCTGAAAAGAACTTAAAGTTCTTAGCTGTAACATCAATTGTTATTGAAGCTGTTCATAGAAGAGCAAAGCTTCTTCGAATGGCAATTGCTTCTCAAGGGAATGATCACCGTCTTGGTGCTAACGAAGCTCCTCCTTCAATCATTTCAGTTTTTACAGGTTCAAATTTAGAGAAAATATTTGAAGCAATTAAAAATGGTGAAACTATCTCTGAAGAAGGGAAGGTCGTTCTTGATTTAGGTGCTACACAGCTTGCTAATTTAATGATGGATAATACAGATAGAAATAGAACTTCACCATTTGCATTTACTGGCAATAAGTTTGAATTTAGAGCTGTAGGTTCTGCTCAATCTATTAGTTTCCCACTGAGTATTCTTAATGCTGCAGTAACTGAAGTATTTGAAGAGTCGATTACTTTCCTTGAAAAAGAAATTAAAGAAACTTCTGTTGAAACGGCGCTTATAAAGTTAACTAGAAAATGGTTACAAAGCTCATGGAACGTTATCTTCAATGGTGACGGATATTCTGATGAGTGGGTTGAAGAAGCAAAGAAAAGAGGACTACCAAACCTAAAAACAACGGCTGATGCACTTCCTGCAATTTTAGATGAAGAGCAAACAAAGTACATGGTTGAGAAAGGTATTTTTAGAAGAAATGAATTAGAGATGAGATATAATGTTCTTGTTGAAAATTATAATACTCTTCGTGAAATTGAATTCCAAACACAAATGGACTTAGTAAAGAAGAGCGTTCTTCCTGCAACTTTAGAGTATAAGAAGAGATTAGGTAAGGTTATTAAAGTTCAAAAAGAAATAGGGCTTGAGTCTTCTGTTGAAGTAGAACTCTATAAGAAACTAAATTTCACTGTAGAGAGTCTCTATGCAAATCTCTTAAATCTTACAAATGCTTGTGAGTCTTTAAATGGGGATGCAGCAAAGAATTCATTAGAAATTGCTAACAATGTTTTTCCTCTTTCGGAGAAACTTGCTGAATCTTGTAATACTGTAGAGGATTTAATTCCTAATGACCTTTGGCCACTACCAACTTATTACGAAATGCTATTTTTAAGATAAAGTAGAAAAGATACCAATATTTCTAGGTGAAAGGGACTCGTTAAAGAGTTCCTTCATCTGGACCTTTAGGCCCGCTTCTTCAAGTACCAAACATCTATCAGTTAATATATAGTGCTCAAGCGCTCTACCAAATTGCCAACGAATAATATTTCCAAGATACATTTCTTTTACTTTCTTTTGTGTATCTGTATTATCGTAGAAGTCTTGAAGCTTCTTTAGGTCGTAATCATGATCTATCTTCAGATTTGAAAGTTTCTTATAGGCATAGTCAGAAAATTCTCCCCAGTACTCTCTCGAATGAGAATCTCCAACAGAAATAAAATGGGGCCCTCCAAATATGTCATCTAAAATAAGTTGTAATGTAAATCTAAAAGACTTAACTCTCTCTTTTAGCAAGTACTGTTTAAAGTCCATACTTGCATATCCTCTTGATGCTAGTGTTAACGCCCAATTAGAGAGGTAGAGGTTTTTATTTTCTTTAGAGTATTTAGAAAGGTTTGTATCACTATCCGGATTCATTTTTAGGTAGCAACACCCAAAATTTAAAAGTGACTTTGTCTTCATTTTAATATGTGTTTCAATAACAGCATTAGCAAGCGTTCCACAAGTGTGTAGACCTAATGTTAAAGAGTCTTCAGGAAAAACACTCTTCATTTTCTTAGCATCACTTTCACCAAGAAAGTTCATATTGATGAACTCTAATTCGTTGGCTCCTTCTGGCAGAGGGAAAGACTTTGCTCTCTTCTCTCCAGAGATCTGGAACTCTTTGTTGATATCTATGGTCTTTGTTTTTACTCCATAATAATGGGCAAGAACTCTTGCGAGGTGACCAACTCCTCCTCCAATATCAGTAGTATGAGAGTGATGTGAGGAGTTTTGAATATCATTAATTAAAGCAGTTATAAGTGTTATCTCATGTCTCTTTTTTTCTTTTACTTTTCTAAATGCCCAATCAGGAAAGTTTCTTTTCGACGAGTATGTGAAAAAGTCTAACTTCGTCAGATCTGTTAATGAATTCATCATTTGAGCGAGGGACTTATCCTGTAGCTTCTCTGTGTCAGCAAAACAGTCAAATTTCCATAAGTCTTCTTTAGAGAGTTGAGCTAGGTCTTCAATCCAGGCAGTATTATAGACTTCCATTGTTTGTGGATAGTTTTCTAGTATTTCCCTGTTCCAAAGTGGTTCATAGGGAGATAGAAATTCGGTTAATCTATTAAAGTGCTCTTTATAGTTCAAAGTAGTTCCAAAAGTATTTTTTTCCTTGTTATAATGCCTTTAGACTCAAATTTGAAGTCCAAAAAAGGGAGTAAGCTTGTCTTTACAGGGGAAGAAAGTCACAGTTATCGGAGTGGGTGTCTCTGGCCTGGCCAGTTTGAAGCTAGCCCAGGCTCTTGGAGCAACAATTACGGCAGTAAATAGTGGAAATGTTGATCAATGGGCACCAAAGTTAGCTGAATTGAAGGATTGTACTACTATTGGCCAATCTGATCCCAAACTCAGTAGAGCTCTTGCTGATTCTGATTTGATTGTTCTATCTCCTGGGATTGCTAGAGAGAGTAGCTTCTTAGAAGAATCTCTTGAGAAGAATATACCTGTTATTTCTGAAATTGAGCTGGCCTATCGATCAATTGACCTCGACTCAACTAAAGTCATTTCAGTTACAGGAACTAATGGAAAAACTACAACTGTTACTATTATAGATATTTTAGCTCGTGGAGCTGGAAAAGAGGTCTTTCTTGGTGGGAATATTGGAACACCATTGGCAACTTATGCTTTAGAAATTCTAGAGAAACGCAGAAGTATTGCAGATGTAATAATCTTAGAGCTATCTAGTTTCCAACTAGAAAGTATGGTGAGCTTTAAATCAGATGTAGCTGCAGTCCTTAATATTTCTGAAAATCATGGTGAAAGATATAATAGAGTCTTAGATTATGCTTTAGCAAAATTTCACATCACGGATAGAATGAATCAAAACGAAAAGGTCTTTATTGGAGATCTAGGAGTATTTGAAAAAGAATTTCATCCAAGCTGTGAAGTAGTTAAGCTTCATACTCCTAGTTCATTAGGTTCTATAGATCCTTCTCTTGAGTCTAGGTTTCATTTAATAGGAGAGCACAATCTAAGTAATCTAAAATTTGCAACAACACTACTTGAGAGTGTTGGAGTTAATTGGAGATTGGGGATAGAGACTCTTTCTAACTTTCATGGCGTGTCTTTTAGATTACAAAAGCGTCCCGGTAAAACAAATTTAAAAATCTTTAATGATGCTAAGAGTACAAACTGGGAAGCAACTCTTACGGCGCTTAAGGCGAGCGTGTTTTCTTATCCAAACCTAAAGATTAATTTAATATTAGGAGGACAGCTTAGAGGTCATGGTGATGAACTTGGCTCGAAGCTAGATGAATATAAAGAAAATATATCAAGGCTATACTTTTATGGTGAGTCGGGAAAATTACTGTTTAACGAATCAGGATCAAAGTTTAACTGTGAATATTTTAAGAGTCTTGATGAAGTGATAGAGTGTATAAAGAATATTAGTGAAACAGAAGTTGTTTTATTTTCACCTGCTTTTCCATCTTTTGATTTATATAAGAATTATATAAAAAGAGGTGAGCATTTTGATAAGCTTGTTAACGAATATCTTGCACCGTAATAGTTACTGAAGAATTAGCAGGGCCTCTTGATTCATTGGTCCTGAAAGTATCTGCGACTGCGATTTTTAGAAAAAAAACACTTAATATAACATAGACAATTTTAGTTAAGTTCAAACGCATGATATAAGCCGGCTAAATTATTAATAAATTCATTTTTTATACTTTTCGGCTAAAGAAAAAAAAATTAAAGAAAAAAGTGAGGAATATCTTGAGAAATACGTTTTTTTTAGAAAAAGAAGTAATTGAAGAGCATTTAAAGGAAATGGCAGCCTATTTAAAGAAGAATTCAATAGATGCTGCCTATATATCAAGTTTTGATATTTTTATGAATGAATATGTTCCTATGCAAGAAAGTCTCAGATACTACTTCTCAGGTTTTTCAGGCTCTGTAGCAGAGGTATTACTGCTTTCAAATGGAAAGTGTCATCTCTTCGTTGATGGAAGATATCACGAACAAGCAGATATTGAAGTTAAAGCTGATGGTGTAATCGTAGAGAAGTGTCCATTTGGACAATCTCTTATTGAGGCCACATTAGAGAAGATTACTGCTCTTGGACTTAAAAGTCTTTGGGTTGATGGTGATAGAACTCCACTGGGGCATTTTTCAAAGTTTTCTAAAATTGTTGAAAATGTAGAAGTTGGAAATACAAAAATTATTCAAAACTTTATTTCTTTTCAGGCCTTTACTAAAGATGCAACTCTTTCAAAGGTGAAGAAGCTCAGCTCTTCAAAAGATAAGATTAGAAAAATATTAAAAGAAGGTGAGGGTCTTTGGTTAAACTCATTAGATTCTATTTCTTGGTTAACTAACCTTAGAGGTTATGGACTTCCTTTTCAAAGTAGCTTTATGGCAAGATGCTTTGCTACAAGAGATGGAATTGAGTTAGCAATCCCAAATAACTACTTAATTGATTTTGAAGATGATTTTATAAATGTTCATAGATGTAGCATTGATGAATTTTCAAAAGATCTTCCTGCTAATTCAGATATTGAAAAAATATATTATGACCCTGCTCTTATTAACCTGACTGACTTCAATTGCCTTGGAGAAAGATTTGGTGAGAATAATTTAACTGCACTTAAAGGTGGGATAATCCCAGTTCATGCAATTAAAACAAAGAAAGAAATGGAGTATATTGATGCTGCATTTACTTCTGGTGATAGGGCCATACTAAATTCTCTAAACTGGTTAAAGAGTAGTTTTCATAATGGTGAACAAGTCTCTGAACTAGACTTCTATCATAAGACTACAGAGTTTTATTCTCTTGAGGGAGCGAAGGGGCATAGTTTTGGAACGATTGCAGGTTTTGGTGCAAACTCTTCAATTATTCACTATTCAAGTCCTTCTCCTAAAAAGTTTGCAACTGACGGTGAGATTGCTCTTATGGACTCTGGTGGATACTTTGAAGGTGGATTTGCTACCGATACAACGAGAACTATATTTCTTGGAAAAGGTGAGGCCTCTGAGAAGCAAAAGCTAATTTACACTCTTGTTTTAAAAGGTCTTTTAAACGCTCAAAATGCAGTATTTCCTGAGGGGACTTGGGGATCTCATATAGATGCACTTGCTAGAACTCCAATCCTTAGGGGTGGATTTAACTACGCTCACGGAACAGGTCATGGGGTAGGTGTAAATGTTCACGAAGGTGGACTTAGATTTTCTCCTACAAGTTCAATACCTCTTAAAGAGGGAAATCTCGGATCAATAGAACCTGGTATTTACCTTCCTGGTTTTGGTGGAGTTAGGCTTGAAAATATTGCAGAAGTAGTAGCACACCCAACACTAGAGGGAATGCTTACTTTCAAACCTGTCGTTTGGATTGGTTTTGATCATGCTTTAATTAATAAAGACCTAATGAATAAAGAAGAAATACAGTGGCTCAATGAGTATGAAGCTGAATGTGAAAAAAGAGGAACACTCTTCTCTTAAGAGAGGAGTGCTTTTTTTCTAGTCTTAAGTGAAAGAGTGATAAGGCCAATTAAAAGTAGTAAACTTGCGATTGGCTTTCCGCCTTTATAGTCATCTTGGATATAAGCAACACTACCACATGATGTAGGTTGCTCTCGAGGGTAAAGATAAGTAATTCCATCCATATCATCTTCACCTAATGAAACTCTATTAGAAATGTTGGCATAATACATTAGTGAATCTTTCACTGGGGAGTGTCCTAGTCCCACAGCATGACCAATCTCATGTGCTAGTACCGATATGAAGGATTCTCTTGAAAGATTACTTAGTGCAGATTCTCCTGGAGAATAATCTATATTATTTAATAAAATTACTGAGCCAATAATATCAACTCCAGAAGTATTAACATTCGCAGTTACTGCCAGTACTCCACTTGAAGAGAAGTTTGTTGAGTTTGAGTTACAACTTATTAGTATCTGAGACTGACCAGAGAGAGCTGGATTAGCTACACATCCATTTGTATTAGAAGTACATAAGGCTCCAGACTCAAAATCGCTTGAGACACTTACATGTTGTCCTCTCCTGATTTTTAATTTACTTGTTGAAACTTTATTCCAAAACTTATTAACTCCCTCTGTTGCCATAGAGAGTATTTCATCATTTGTATAAGGAAGGTTAGAGCAATCATGAGTTGCCAAGTTTACGCTTACTTCTTCGCCAGGGAATGCCGCTGCAAAATTTGTATTTAATGTGAAGGCCATTGTATTTAGACCAGTCATTAAGAAACTAAGTATTAATGTGAATTTTACCATTTGATTTCTCCAAAGTGGTAGTAACCACTGATGGCATAGTTGAAAGATCTTGATTCACTGTCAGTTAAGTTAATTACCCAGCTTTCAACTTTAGCTGAAATATCTTGGTAGAAGTTCCAACCAAGTGCAAGATTTAAAGTCAGATTACTTGAGATTGAGCTACCATTAGGAAGAGGAAAGTCTGTTGTTCCAACACCATTACTTAGGCTTTCTGTACCACCACTTGCCGAAATTCTGTTGTATAGAATTCCTGGCCCCATACTTAATTGGAAAGTCTCATAGCGATAGGCCACAGGGAACTGAAGCCAATAGGTTAACTTATTTATATTTTCATCTCTACCTGATTTTGGAAAAGAGACTGCAAGCTGTGGAAGGAATGAGAATGCATCGTAGAGTTGAAACTCTGCTCCTCCTGCAATAAAAGGTAGGAAGTCAAAACTATTAGTTGAACCAGACTCATCTGTTTGAATTTTTCCAACAAACTGTGTGAGTGAACCACCACCTATAAATACATCATTGATAGAGAAAAGCTCTGAGCTATTTGTTTGTGCAAAGCTTATGGTGCTGAGTGTAAAGAGTATAACTAAAGATATTTTTTTCATAGGAATATATTTAGGGATGAGCTACAGAATGACAACTAAATAAAGGGTTGAACAAAAATAAAATCATTGTTCAAAGTATGAATAAGGCATATTATTAGGAGAAATATTTACCAAGGAAGAGATATGTTTGAAAATTATAAAACACCGGCTGAATTATTACCTAGTGACCCACGTTTTGGTTGTGGACCTTCACTTGTTCCTGTTGAGTTTCTAGAGAAATTAGCTGCAACTGGAAATACATTAATAGGTACATCACACAGAAAGCCAGCTGTTAAGAACCTTGTAAAAGAAGTACAAGAAGGACTTGCAAAGTTTTTTAATATTCCTTCAGACTATGAAGTTGTTCTTGGTAATGGTGGAGCAACATTTTTATTTGATATGATTGCGCTTGGGCTTGTTAAGAATAAAGCAACTCACTTTACTTGTGGAGAATTTTCTCAGAAGTGGTTCAAGTCTAGTAATTCTGTACCATGGATTGAAGCAAGTGAAGTCGCTTCAGAATACGGGCATGGAGTTATCACAACTGATGTTGAAGGTTCAGATCTTATAGCTACAACATTAAATGAAACTTCTACAGGAGTTCAAATTGATAGTTTACCTGATGTAGGGGATGACACTTTACTATGTGTTGACGCAACAAGTGGTGCTGGGCAAGTAGCATGTGATGTTTCTAAGACAGATGTCTTTTTCTTTTCTCCTCAAAAAGTATTTGCCTCTGAAGGTGGTCTTTGGGTTGCGATTATGTCTCCTAAAGCAATTGCTAGATCTAAAGAAATTGAAGAAGCTAAAGATAGATATATTCCAGGTATTATGAGCTGGGACGCAGCGATTAGTAATGGTAAGAAAAACCAAACGTATAATACTCCATCGATCTCGACTATTTTCTTTTTAAATGAGCAAGTAAAGCTTATGAACGAATTTGGTGGTTATGAGAAAGCAATTGAGTACGCTGAAAAGAAGGCGAGCTTACTATATGGTTGGGCGGCAGAAAAAGATTATTTAAGCTGTTATGTAGAAGACGATAAGTTTAGATCTAGAGCTGTTGCAACAATTGACCTAGATGAAAAGTATGATGCGGCAGCATTAATTAAAGTTTTTGCAGCTGAAGGTTCAGTAAATGGGATTGATGCTTACAGAAAACTCGGTCGTAATCAATTCAGAATATCTCTATTTCATAATGTAAAATTAGAAGACCTAGAGAAGCTGACAAAAATGATTTCTATGGCCATCGAAGAATAATTTATTAAAGTGACAAGATTTAGAGGGCGTTAAGTGCTTTAAATCTTGTTACTCCTTTCCATGATTACCACTAGTTAATAGGTAAAAAAGTAGTCTTCTATCATTGAACTCAGATATTATATACAATGTATGTAACTGCTTTTCAGCAGACTATGAGAGAAAGGTAACTATGAAACTATTTTTACTTCTAATACTGTTGGTATTTCAAAATACATTCGCCTTTGAAAGTAATAAGAATGTAGCCGCTGTCGAAAAGATATTTCTTGAAGAAATTAAAAAGAAAAACTCAAGTGATGAAGATAAATTTCTCTTATATAACCTTGCGGGTAGAGAACTCTACAATTACAAATTCTACGATAAGTCTTTAGAGTATTATGAAAAAGCTCTAAAACTCAATGTTACTTCTGATAAAACAGAAGCCTACATAAACCTTCTTGCAATTGAATATGCATCATCAAAGTCTATCTCTAAAAAAACATACAATAGAGCATTAGACTACTTCACTAAAACTAAAAAAATAGAAGATGTGGGAATAAAAAAATATATGAACTTCATTAACACAAGCTTCTTCTCTGAAGGTGGGACTAAAGACTACCAAGGTTTCTATGGAGAGTTCACAAAACAAAGCTCAATTAAAAGACTAATTGCCGATAAAAAATATAAAGAAGCGCTTTCTCTTATTAACTCTAAAAGTGTTGAAGATAGAGACCTTTCTACTAAGTTGCAATACGACTTCTTAAGGTCTGCTGTTATGGGAAGTCAGAAACTAGACCTTGCTTGTAAAAGTAAAGTAGATGCTTACCCTAACTCAATTGCTTGGAGCATTGAGGCATGTAAGGCCCTTATTAAATATCAAGGTGGAAAGAAATTAAGTAAGAACGATATACTCAATGTTGAAAAAGCTGTTAAAGATCAAGAGAGCTCAAGACTGTACTTAGTTAAAATACTTGGAGATTTAAAGTGAGAAGAGCAAATATAATAAATATCTTATCACTAGCTCTTCTTCTACTTTTTACAAGTTGTAATCAAGATATGCTTGGTGCTGGATATGCAGTAAAGAATCTAGTTTCAAAGCCATTTCAAGCAGTCGGTAACTACTTAAGCGATAGCGCCTATGAAGACTTGGAAGAAAAGGCAAGTAAAGCACCTATTCCTACAGAGTGTTGGGTTAAGAGAAAGTCTGTACTTCCTGGTATGGAGGGAATTCAAAATATAACTGATGCTATTAGAGAGAATGTATGTTCTTGTGTTCCATGGGGAAGTTGTAGTGTTGATGAGTGCCCTTGTTCTAGAATGTGTCCAGAGGGATTTGAGATATTCAAGCGTCCAGATCTAAAGAAGATGTCAGATTTAACCACCAGAGATAATTCTCTTTCATTTCGAAATGGTGGAGGTGGTGGTGACATTGAAGCTACTCAAGGGTTTTGCTGGGGGCATGCTTCAGTGACAAGTAAATTTAATCGTCTGGCATTTTTTGATGAAAATGCAAAACCAAAATATAGTTTAAATTCTAAAGATCGTTCAGAACAGAGTAAAGCGTTGAGTTACTATAAGGAACTTATTGATAATATTGTCGATAATAAGCCAACAAAGTTTCCAGGTATTAAAAACTTAAGAGAGTTATCAGGTGTGCCTGGCCTTGAGAGTTATATAGCTGACAAAGTTGCTCATAGTTGGGCAAATAGAGCTATGAGTACTCAGGGGTTAAGTGTTGGTCTTGCAACTGGTGCTATGAAGCGAGAAGAGTCTGAAAAATTCTTCAAAGTAATTAAAGAAAAGATTGATAATAACCAGCAACCTCAAATTGTTTTTACTAAAAAAAATAAAATGATGGAAACTCACGCTGTTTTAGTATCTGATTATATAATTGATAAGAATGGCAAAACGATTCTTTGTATTAGAGACAACAATCGCTATAGAAGCAGAATAGACAGGACCAAAGAAAGTTGTTCTGATCGAATGGTTATTAATTCAGATGGAGGAGTTTATTATTCTGGGTGGAGAGATCTAGGTGGAGTAGAGTTGGCCTTTAATGATAACCCAGATACTTTGACTCAAATAGAAAACCTTAAAGATCATTGTGATAAAGAAAAGGGTTGTGGACAGTAGTTGGCCCTTCTATTTATCTCTTGCTTCTAGATTATAGTAGAACTTATCTTTGAATAAGCTAATTGTTCCTGAGCTTGATTTACTTTCACTTACTTTACATTTTCCGTAAACGTATATTTTTTCCCCAAGTACCTCTCCCATATCTAATGGGTCTAAAAAGCTTCCTCTAAAGAAAGATATATTTTTTAATTCAAAGGTACATCCATAGTGTGTTTTGGATATATTTTTAACATCTGCTACATACATAGCTTCTGGATAATCAACATCAAGTAGATATTCTTCATTTGATAATTTGGATTTATCATTTAACCAACAAGATGGTCTCTCTAGATTTAAGGCGCCATGAACATAGCTTGTATATCTACATCCTACAGTAGCATAACCATTGTAGAGTGTTATATCTGTTTTTGAAGTATCTAGTTGAGTATGATCTTCCCATTCTTGGTTTGGTGTAAGAGACTTGTCTACTTGTAGCGAGTCTTTCGAAGAAATTAAAAGGTCTGTACAAAGGGATAAGTTCTTAGGGCCTGTCTTATTACACTGAGCTATTTGCCACTTTGTTGGAGTTCTATTGGTTGGGAATTTAGAGAAGTACTTTCGTAGACAAGTTTTTGTAGCAAAGTAATCTGCCTCAGATTCTGAAGCATATTTTAGTGTAGGCATTACTCTATAGCCTTTACTGATAAGGTGTCCTAATTCATGGCAAGTCGTTTGAGCAAAACTCTCTTTAGTCACTTCTTTAATTCGGGCATAACCACCATATAAATTTATTAGCCCTGAGTTTTCATTTCTACTAGCTCCAGCATTTTTTATTTCACTTTCCCAATTCAAGTTGAGCTTAATATCTAGACCTGATTCTTGAATTTCAGCATTCATTACTTCGAGGACTTGCTTTGGAATATTATTGAATTCAACCTCATTGATTGAGGCATAAGATGATAGAGATAGAAGTGCTAAGAAGATAGTTTTGTACATAAGTTCTTATATATGAATATGAAAAAACTTTCATTAATCTTGAATTATATACATAAAAAAAGGGCCATTAAATAGGCCCTTTGAAGTAAATTATTTTGAAGTGTTATAGCCTTCTAGGAATTCTTTCTTAAACTCTAAGAATCTATTATCAAGAATTGCCTCTCTAGCTCGCTCTGCTAGTGATTTATAAAAGGCGATATTGTGACCCGTTACAAGAATTGCACCTAAGATCTCATTAGAATCAAATAGGTGTTTTACATACGATCTTGTAAAGTTCTTACAAGTGTAGCAATCACAATTTGGATCAAGAGGGTAGAAGTCTCTTCTATAGTTCTTGTGTTTAATTCTTATTTTTCCTCTATTTGTGAATACTGTTCCACCACGAGCAAATTTTGTAGGAATAATACAATCACTCATATCGATTCCATGCTCCCAGATCATAAGTAAATCCTCTGGATTACCTACGCCCATAACATATCTTGGCTTATCAACTGGCATTAGAGGAGCTGTAAAAGTAACAATCTTCTCCATTAGCTCTGGACCTTCACCTACAGAAACTCCACCAATTGCATAACCTGGTAGGTCTCTTTTGATAAGTTCTTCAGCACATTCTTTTCTGTACTCATCGTAAGTTGAGCCTTGAATGATTCCAAATAATGCTTGCTTAGGGTTTGTCCATGACTGTATACATCTATCTAGCCATCTATGAGTTCTATCAATAGATGTTTTTGTATATTCTTTAGTTGCTGGGAAAGGAATACACTCATCAAAGGCCATCATGATATCAGAACCTAAGTTTTGTTGTATTTCGATACTTGTTTCAGGAGATAGAAGGACTGTTTTTCCTTTTTGATCTCTAAATTCAGCACCTTCTTCTTTAATTGATTTCTTTTGAAGTGAGAAAACCTGGAATCCTCCAGAGTCAGTAAGAATTGGTCTTGGCCAATTCATCCACTTATGTAGTCCACCGGCCTTTTTTATTAGGTCTGAACCTGGGCTTAGGTGAAGGTGATATGTATTTGAAAGGATAATCTTAGTATCCATATCTTCTAGTACACTTGGCTGTAATGCCTTTACTGCACCGTGAGTACCAACAGGCATAAATACAGGAGTTGGAATATCTCCGTTTGGTGTTTTTATTACGCCAGCTCTTGCTTTTGAGTTCTTATCAACATGTGTTAACTCAAAGCTAAAAAATTCTTTTACTCGGTCCTGAATTGTGGACATGTACGGTACTCCTAACTATAGATTATAGATTTTTATGACAGAAATTTAGGAGAATTTCTAGTTAATTAGTGAAAATGTGAATGATTTCCATAGTATTTTTACTCATTTATACTAAAAAACTCTAAATCTTCACCCTCAAACTTCTCAATAAGTCTTTTTAGAGAGACGTTTAGTTCTGAAACTTTCTGGAATTCATTAAATTCAAGAGTAGACTCTAGATAGTCTGTAATATTCTCAATTTCAGAAATTAGCGACTTTTTAAATACTGTCTTGTCTTCTTCTTTCTGATTGGCCATTTCAGCTAAATACTTTCTCGTAAACTCAAAATAGTATTCATAAATATGAGAAAGCTCTGAGTCTTCTAAGTCTTTCTTAGTCTCTGTGATGGAAGTTAAAGTATCTAGTGTGTTTGCCCAGTTAAATTTTTCTGATGACTTTGTTATTTTGTAAGCGGTAGAGTTTTGGAATAAATTCTCTACCATTTTTGAAGTGTACTTAAAGTACTTCTTCGGAGTGCTCACTCTAAAGTTAGTTGAAACTAAATTTCGTGTAATTATTAAATATTTTGTTCTAATTGTTTTGGTTGTTCTATTAGTATTTCCAATTAAAATTTTATCGTTATTCTTAAATACAGTTAAAGAGTCATTTTCTTGAATATTAAGGTTTTCAGTTAGAAGTTTATTTATTCCTATTAAGTCTTTTAAGAAGGGCCCGTGGTTTAGAAAGATATCTTGAAATAATAAAGGGTCAAGATTTATAGATCTTTTTAGTAATAAGAACAGTTGATTAAAAGCTAGTGTTGATAGTTTATCTCCATCTTTTTCCGTATGAATTTCTGAAGATAGTTCTGGATAGTGGATAGAAGACATTGGATTAAGGGCTAATAATGGACGAATACTATTAATAAAATCTACTTCATTTAGATAAGATACATTTGTCCAAGAGTTTAAATTCTTAATGCTATTTATTTTAATAGAAGATTTGAGAGAATTCTTAGTTGCTTTTACGCTTGGAAGAACTAAAAGTCTTTCTGATACATTTCCTTTAAAATTTAATTTAAGATTTGCACTAGACCATTCCTTAGCAATGAGCTTTTGATTTTTTGAAAAAGAAACGGGACGTTGCTCAACAACTTCAGTTGCTTTAAATTTTTCAAGATTAATGAGAATAGGAGTATAAAGTGGACTTAATATTAGCAGGGGAGTGATTATAAAAATCCCTAAGAACTGTAGAATCCTAGATGGTGCATGTAAATTGGACCTTGAGATGAATTCTTTGAGTGTTCTCTTCTTAATAATACAAGGAAGATCAAAAATTAAAAATGGAGCAGTCACTATTCCAATCAAACTTCTGATAACACCTTTTATTCTTTTTGCTATAGCTCCATCAGCATTTCTAATTCCTAGTAAGGAGTAAGTTAAACTTTGACCTATAAGTAATGTTGTAAATATATCAAGAACTAAGTAAGTTAAAGCAACCTTCAACACTGTTAAGTTAAGATATTTTGAGTATGGTATTTCTGTAAGTAGCTTCTGTAATTCAATTAGATGAGAATCAATATGTGTATCGACTTCTAGTATTGGGAATAGTTGGTCTACAATTGTATAGCTTAATGCTGTTAAAGATATAAAAGAAAAAAACCTTAGAAAGAAGCCTGGAGCAACTTTAGTAATAGATATATTTTTATTATTTTTTATAATATCTTTTTGTATATCTATCTTTGGAGACTTAAAAATATTAGTTAACTTTTGAACGATAGATTTATTGTCACTTTCTTCTTCCTCGTACTCTTCGTCGTCATCAATAAGTTCATTAGCATCTTGAAAGTTAAATTGCTTTTCACCCTCAGGCTCATCTTCATATTCCTCATCATGCAGTAATTCTGAAGGAGAGGCTTCATCATAACTAATAAGGTCTTCGGTTGGAATTACAACGTTTGGATCAGTCGCTTCCTCAAAGAGTTCTTTTAATTCATCAGGAGTATCGTCTTCTTCTATGAATTCTCCTTCTCTAATTAAAATTTCAATATCGCCGGCCTTTAAATTATCTCCAATATTTAGTATATACATTTTCCCATGGAGTAATTCTTGAGCTCCAAGAGTTGTAGTATTTGTCCCTCCAAGATTGTGTAGAGAGAGTATGCCATTGTGAGTTCTAAAGCTTAGGTGAAGTGGAGATAAGTTATAGTCTTCTATGCAAAGGTCACATTTACTTGAGCTACCTAGAGACAGCTTATTAGTTATTATCTCTCTATGAGGAGATTGATCAGGAAAGCGTATATCTAGTTCGTAATTGATTTTTTTGCTCAAGAATGAATACCTTATTTAATTTTTCTATAATTTTATTTTAAAGTAACTGACTCTATATGCAAGCTATTACTACTCAATCGTCATGAAAAATTACTTTTATTTTATTTATAAATAAACAAATTTTCCCTGTAGAATATATCCTTTAATATCTTGATAATAGAGGAAATTTAAAACACAGGGAGAGTGTGAATGATTACTTGGAAGAATATTGTCCTAACAGGATGTTTAGGGCTTTTGACTGCGAATACATTTTCGTATGATATCGTTGATCGTGCTAAACTGATCGATGACAGATTTAAAACTCAAGAAATGCTTAGACCTTACGGGCATGATTTCTATTTAAATATTAATGGTGCAATTACTACAGATGCAATGGACCTAGTTGATGATGCTGAGAGAATTGGTGAAATAAACTCAGGAAATGTTTCTAATGACCTTGATGAGGCAAATGAAATATTAGAGAAGTACTATGATAAAGAGCAAGTTCTAAGAGCAAAAGTTGATTTTGGAATTCCATTATTTTCTTTTAAAGCATTTGATATAGATTTCGAACCAAACCTTAGATTTGGTGGTGGTATATTAGCTGTATTAACTCCTAAGAAAGAGCAGAGCAGTATCTCTACAATTATTGATAATCTAGATCAAATCCCAGCAAATGTAAGATCTTCTCTTAAGAGTTGTCTTTCTGATCCAGGTCTTAGTGATGGAGATGATTTATTAGTTTTTTGTGTATCTTCGGGTGACATTTCACAAGCTCAAGCTGATTACATAAAGGATACTTATAACGTAACAAAAATTCCTTATGAGTCTTCAATTGCAACAACTACTACAGATACTCCTGCAGTTGATGTTTATGCAAAAGTTGAAGCTAAAGCAGGTCTTTGGTTTGATTATACAAAAGGTGAGCATTTCTTTGGTACTTTCGGACTTTATGGTCTTGGAAGATTAGATATTCAGAAGAGTGTTGATGGTGTTCTACTACTTGGTGGTGGTGGTAATATTGATACTGCTGAAAATACACTTATCAATGCAGCTATTGATTATAGATTTGGTTATAAGAACTCTAACTACTCAGCATTTGCTTCTGTTGAAGAAGTTAAGCTTGCTGAGATCTCTTCTGAAGAAGAGGGAACTCCTTCTTTTGGAAACAGTGCTCTTATAAGACTTCACGCTCAAGCTGATTATATGCCAAGCTTCTTTAAGCTTTCACCATACGCCGGAACTCACATGAGAAGTGGTTATAGTGCTGCCGATGGACTATATATTGGTGCAAACTGGGGGATGCATGCTTGGGAAGAAAGACTTGCTTTAAACTTTAGAACTCAAGTTGATGTTGAACACTTCACTCTAGGTGTACAAGCTAAATTATGGCTTCTACAACTTGATCTTGAAGGAAAATTTGCAGTTAAAGATAGTGTTGATGACATCAAAGTATCAAATTACTACTCTGGAAATTTCAGATTATTCTTCTAAATTAACACTTAATTGGCCCCATTTCTTGGGGCCAATCTTTTTTGACTCCTAACTATCCAATATTAAACAGAAAATTATCCATGTAATTAATTTAAAGGTGATGACTTTAAGTGTCTCATTTGTTAAAAATCGAAGACTTATAATTTATTGAAGGAAGAAAGAAAGATGGCCAATTTTGAAGAATTGTTAAAAAACGCAGATTTGATTAAGTTTATTGAAGATCAAGGCTTCAAATCTCCAACTCCTGTTCAAGTAAAAGGAATACCTCTACTTGCTAATGGTGAATCTATTTCACTTCTAGGTAAAACAGGAACAGGAAAAACTCTTTCTTATGCACTTCCAATTGTACAAAGTATAAAAGAAAATGAAGACAGAAATGCTGAACCTATTCTTGGAGCACCAAAAGCTGTAATCATACTTCCAACTAAAGAGCTGACATCACAAGTTTACCAAGTGTTCAAAGATATATCTCACTTTGCAAAATTAAGAGTAAGACAATTACTTGGTGGTGAAAAAGGTCAAAAGAGTAGAGACCTTGGAACTTCAGCAATGGATATTCTAATCACAGGTCCTGGACGATTAGCTCAAATGTTAGAGAAGAAAGAACTCTCTCTTAGTGAAGTTAAATACTTTATTCTAGATGAAGCAGATACTCTCTTAGATATGGGATTCTTCAAAGATATTCAAAAGCTTTGGGGATACTGTGAATGGGATGGTTGTACTGTTGGTTTAATTTCAGCAACGATGCCAAATGACTTTGATAAATTCAAAGAAGAAGTTTTTAGTAAAGTTGATTTCAAAATGCTTGAGGTTGGTGGAAACTCAATCAAGCAAGATATTGAAACTTTCAATATTGATCTAGGTCAAAAAGAAAAGAATCAAATGACTGAGCTTTTCATTGATAAACAAGCAAATGGTAGTGGAATGATTTTCTGTAATAGAAAAGAAACAACTACTGAGCTTTATGAATTTTTAAAAGGAAAATATCCAAGTAAGAGATTCTTTATACTAAACGGAGAGATGGAAGCAAAAGATAGAAATGCTTCTATGAAGAAGTTTAGAGATAAAGGCGGAATCATGGTATGTACTGATATCGCTGCTAGAGGAATTGATATTCCTTCTCTAAACTGGGTTCTTAACTATGACCTTCCATTCGAAGCTGTTTTCTATATTCACAGAAGTGGTCGTGTAGGACGTGGTGGAAGAAAAGGTAATGTATATAACTTTGTAACTTCTAGAGACTTAAATCTTATTGGTAGAATTAATGAGTCTATTAAGGAGCAATCTCTTCTTAAGCTAACTACAATTAATACTAAAATGCAGAGAGAGCTAACAAAGAAAAAAGTTGCTAGATCTAATGCTAGTAAAGAACCTGTTAAAAAAGTTGCAAAGAAAAGACCTCAAGTCGGTGGAAGACATTCTCCACGTTACAAGAAGAATAAATAATTCACCATTTCTAGTTTTTGCCATATTAGTATATAATTACAATATGGCAAAAATACTACTCCTTACAATTCTACTATCTATAACATCTTGCTCAGAAGAGAAGCGCTATTCTGCAAGTCAGATGTGGAGAATGGCGCAGACTAAAGATCCAAATATTGAGTTGATTATTGTTACAGACCCTACAAAGAGAATTCTCTGTGAAAATTATAAGGCCAAAGGCTGTATAAAAGGCTCTGGAAAGAGAATTAAGGTTAGGCTCGTTGATTTGATTGCAATTGAGTTTGATACTGAAGAAAATGCAAAAGAAGCAGCACGAACTTATAATCAATACTATGCTAAGAATTGGTTCTTTGATGATGTAAGAGGTGAGCCTGTTTTAGAAAGCTTCATCAAAGAAGTTTATGATGCTAAAAATCCAGTCGAATCAAAATAGGAATGTTAAAAACCTTTTTTCAAATTCAGATACTTTCTTTCTCCACTCTTTTATAAGATCTTTATTTTCTGCACACTCGTATTCATCGAGAGTGGCGTTAAAAAGCTTCACCCAACGTAGGACTTCACCTTTATTGGGATTTAATGCCTTATGAATATTGATTAGATCAAACCTCTTATCCTCTTTAGTTAGTCTTTCCCCAAGTAATTGAATACGCCAAAACTTTTCTATTCTAGGTAAATGAGATTTAAATGCTTCTAAAGGAGGAGAGAGAGGGTCAACAGATTTAAACTCTTGAATCTTTCTAAATTGATAGCCAATAAGAAAGTCTGATACCGCCTTCTCGTAAAATGAGTAGGTTACTTCCTTAATAAGTTGAGCTTTTTGGTCGGTCATTTTCTCTCTATCTTGTTAAATTTATTTATATTTATAAGAAAAATAAAGTCTGTGTAAAGTAGTACGTTTTATTTCCGATAGATTAAATACAGTAAATATCGGAGCAAAGTACTATGAAGAAAAGTCTTCTTATTTTATCACTTATGAGTTTATTTTCAACAGTATCATTTGCTGAAGATATTCAGGTGAAATCTTTAAATCAAGGTACTTGCTGGATTAAAGAAGAGGCCCAAAGCGTGAAGGCCTCATCCTTTGTTCAAGGAATAAGTGTTGAATTAAATAATCAAACATTAAGTAAGATAAATGATCTAAACCTTCCAACTAGTTTTGAAGGTGAAATAGATGCTATGGCCTTCTGTAGTGGTCATGGACTTAGCTTAGTATTAAATGCCACAGAGAAGTCACTTCGTTACTGTGTATGGCTTAAGATAGAGCAGAGTGGCTTTGAGACTCAGTCTGTAGGGCTTACTGATAGTGACGGAAGATGTGACGGGTATAAGGCCGGGACATTGATTCTGAGTCTTGTAGACAAAGATATTGAGCGAGAAGAGTTTTTAAAGAATCTAGCAGATCATTCTATGGGGATAAAGTTTAAGTCTTTTGAAGAGGTATCTGAAGGATTGATTAAAATTGAATTATTTGAAGAGGACTGGGGAAAAGAAGCAGAAGTAGCTGCTAAATTTCAAAACTTAAGCCCAGTTAAATATGCGGAGAAGTCATTCTTCTATCACCCAATTGGAGAGTGGAGCGACCTAGAAGTTCTAGGCCGTGAATAAATTCTCCGAATAAATTACTTTGAAGAAAGCTCAGATAATGTTTTACCTAGAGACTTAGACTTTCTTTGAATGAAATTATTTTTTTCAGAAAGTTCAGCTTCTTCCTTACAACCAATACATAATTCAGCTGTAGTTCTTGCCATTAGTCTTTCAAAGTTAATTTCATCATCGCACTCTTGGCAAAGTCCATAGACTCCGTCTTCTATTTTTGTAAGTGCTTTATTAATTTTCTTTAAATAGAAGATATCACGATTTCTAAACCTAATTTCTTGTGAAGTCTGAACGTTTACAGATGCTTCATCAACAGGATCACTCAGTTCGTTTTTGTCTAGACAGTAGTTCTCACTATTTTGAGACTTATTGTAGATTCTTTCTTTTTCTGCGAGAAGCGTATCTTTTAATTTTTCGATTTGCTTGTCACTCAGGTAACTGTTTTCACGTTTCATGAGTTTTCTCTCCTGTGTAGTGTGTTGTGTGTGTGTGTGTTTCTGACCAGTTGTATCTTAAGAAATACTCGATTGATAGTTATCTAGTATTTCAATTTCTTACATTTGCTAGTCTTATTTTTATTTAGAAGTAATGTACTTTTGACTGTGCGCACTCGTAAATTGTATTAATCTTACAAAAGTTGACAAGTGAACGAGGTTTTAGTCACTTGACGCGTGACTTAGGAAACTGTGCTTCGCAGTAAGGGCAGAAATGCCAGAATTGTACGTCTAACTCGGTGTTACAGCTTTCACAGTTAATAATAAATTGAAGATCCTCAAAGACTTCAGTTCCACCAACAAAGATATCTTTACGCATTGCTCTTATTGTCGTTGGATGTGCTTTATATCCACCTGGTAAAATAGGGTCGTTAAGAAACTTACCTGGAGATACAGTCTTATCTGGACGAATATTTATTTGATAAGCTTCAGGGTCGTCGATAAAGTGTTTTTGTCCAACAGCATTCGTTGCGCTCATTAACTTTTCATAAGCTGCTTGTGGATCAAAATTATCAGAACTCATTTTCTAGGACTCCATCTCTTTTCTAGCATTTCTATAATTTGTTTTGAGGCCTTTTTATGTTTATCAAATAAACTTAAAATACCTGGCTTACTTTTAATTATATCATCTTTTAAAAATATTGCCTGACTTCCTAGTTGTTCAATTGTTCTAAGTGTCCATTCAAGAACTTCAGCATCTTTATTTTTTAGTAGCTCTTTTAAAGTTTCTATTAATTCAAATGGAACACGTTCACCCTTCTTATGATGAAAAGCTATAATGTGCTTACTAGCTGCGCTTAGATTATAAACAATTAGTTCTGGGTTCGTTAGTTGAGAAAATGTTTGATAAATATTTTCTGTAAATACATCGGAATAGTTTTGAGTATTATCTAGAAGGCAATAAACCTTAGGAAGGTCTTCGTATTTTTCTTCTTTTAGAAGGTTTCTCCAGATAGTGTTTAATTGTTCAAACTCTTCAGGGCTATACTTCGTAAGAGGCCTTTCATCATTTTGTAATTTTTTGATAACTCTATTAAATTCTGTGTTTAATTCCATATATTAAAAATAACATGAAAGTGGATGTCTTCAAACTGATATTCAAAAGAATAGAGCCTAGTCCAGTACTTGCCACGTATGGTCTGCTAGGAGTTCAACACTTGCGATACATTCCTTGTAAGGCATTTCAACTCCCCACTCTGAAGGGCCGATTATAGAGAGGAGGTGAGTTTCATCTTTTTTTAAATAGAGGTGATAAATCTGTCCAATCATTGGCTCAAATGACATCTTAGCGTTGTAGATTATTTCACTTACTTCTACTCGTTTTTTTAGCTTCGCTGCCTGTTCTATTAGAGGTTGCATTTGTTCTAGCAGCTGATCCATTTGATTGGCCGTTTGTTGATGCATGGCCCTTAAAGCACGGCTCTTAATTTTTCCTTCATCTTCTGGATTAATTAAGGCACTACTCGCGTTTGTTGCATATTCAACAAGGCCTGGAAGGTCTGCAGCGTTTAGCTTTAGCCTTCTTAAATCAACACTTTTTACATCAATTTCTTTACCTAAACGGTCTTTTTTATCACTCATATACACTTAATATACCAAATCTTGGCCAATTTATCAGCAATACCCTTGATAGAGCTAAAAAAGCTGTGTAAAGACTACAGTGTCTAGCATTTGCAGACCATGTTCTATGGTATAAAGAATGTCTTAGAGGAAGGTTAAGCAATTGAAATCGTATTTAATAAATTCTATTTATTCTGCAACAGAAGGTGAAGGTGTTCATATTGGAACTCCACAAGTCTTCGTGCGTTTTCAAGGCTGTGCTATTGGTTGTTTAAACTGTGACTCTAAAGATACTTGGGACTTTACTGGTAAGGAATGGACGAAAGATGAGGTTCTAACTGCTATTGAAGATGCTGGTGGTGAGAGCATGAAGAGAGTTTCAATCACAGGTGGAGACCCTCTACATCCAAGTCATACAGATCAAGTCTTATCACTTCTTGAAACTCTTAAGGAGAGAGGTTACTACGTTAACCTTGAAGCCGCAGGAACTAGAGTTGTCGATGATATTTTCACAAAGCTAGACTATATAAGTATGGACTTTAAAACTCCTTCAACAGGTGTGAAGACGAGAGTTCAAGTTTTAAATAAACTAATTCAAAACTATCCAAATAAATTTCAAATTAAGGCCGTCATTGAAAGTGCAGAGGACTACGCTGCGACAGTTGATATGTATAATGAATTACTATCAATGAATGATAGCTTAAGTTTTCCTTGGTGCTTAACTCCTTCATACAATTTAAATGAAGAGTTCCCGCTTGAAAGATTTAGAAATGTTATTAAGTGGAATGAAGAGGGTGGTAGCCTCTTTAGAGTTATTGGCCAACAACATAAGTGGCTATTTGGTCCTGACGAAAAACAAGTCTAAGCTGCCTCTTTGGCCTTCGTTTCTAACATATCCGTACCATATTTTTTCAAAGTATGAATATCAACTAAAGTGTAATTTAATTGCTCCGCAAGCTCTCTTTCTTCATCAGTAAATGTATTACAGATTACGACTAGCTTTGCTTCGGCTGTAACTTTTTTCAGCGCAATTTTAATTATAGATTTAACTTTTGTAAGGTTAGGTGCACAGTAGACGAGGTACTTCTTATCAGTTCTTCTGGCCGTGAAGTGCCATAGGTTAGCTTTATTCTTGGAGATTGCGACGTCGTGGTCAAACATCTTAAATATAGTAGTACATGTCGTTATATACTTATCTATTTGTTTTTTTGTCGACACACACATCCCCAAGTTAAATTTATTACCTAAAACTATTCGGTCGATCTAAAGCGAAGCTAAAGAAAAATAATCTATTCTAAATCATTGTTTTTTCTTGATATCTTAAAAAATCTTAGGCCTAGAGATAGCCAACCCATTATAAATGTAACGCCACCAACAGGGATAAGAAGAGCAAATACTTTGATCTCAGTTAATGCGTAAATATAGCAGTTAAAAGAGAATAGGATTATACCTAGTGCAAATAGCGTACTCTCAATTCTGAATCTATCATGGAAAACTTTATCCATAATACCAAGGAAGATAAGACCAAAGGCATGAAGCATATGATATTCAACTCCTGTCTTGAAGGTCGCTAAGTTTTTAACACTGAGAGTTTTCTCAAATGCATGTGCTCCCATTGCTCCTAAAGCAACAGCAAGCGCCATCAGTAATGCTCCAGCAATAATTTTATGATTTGTTCTTTTTAACTTCATTTACTATTTCCTTATAAATTTATTTATAATTATATCATTAAGATTAAAAATGGAGACTATTTTTTTGTAAAAGAAATTTGAAGTTTTTCTTTAGCGGCAGATAGTCCAGACTTAACTTTAAACTTCTTTCCTAGCTTTTTCCCAAGGGCACTCGCTGCAGAGTCATTCTTCCTCTGTTTTGAATAACTTAGTCTCAGTTTTGGATAGGCACGCGATATATGTAAAGACAGATCACTTGATAGACTAATGAGGTCTTTAGAAGAGTAGATCTCACTTCTCTCTTTCTTTAACTCTTCTGATAATGATTTACAGAAAGACCTAATAAAGGAGTTCTTGGCCACAAGTCCCTTTAGGTGTGGGTTTTCCTTCTGAGTTTTTTTCCACAAACTTAAGATAGAGTTGATTAAAAAGTTTGCCGTATATTCAGCTATTTGGACATTAACCTTACTTCCGACTACTTCTAGATAGCCTCCGCCTCTTCCCTGGTTGAAGATGGGGTAGACATTGAAGTTCGAGATCACCTCATAGATTCCATCGTAGATTTCACTGCGCTTCTTAAAGCTAGCAATACGAATAACGTAGGTTTCATCCTCTGTTTCGTCTGAAATAGACCTTTTTTCGAGATTGTGTTTAGTTATTAAGTCATTGGCCTTCTTTGTTGCTAGCTTGGCCTCAAATTCATTCTTAGATTCAGCAAGTTTTAAGAGTTTTTGTACTTTTTCAAAAATCTTAGACTCTTTGTTTTCTTTAGATTTAAATTCTTCTATTTGAATTGTTGATTTAGAAAAAGATTTATCCCAATTGTATTGGGTAAATATATCTCTAAATTCTGTACCATGAGCTTTGCATTGATCACCAAAGTATACATGACATAGAAAGTGCGCCAATTCATGACGAATAATATTCTTAAGTAGGTGATCTTGGGCCTTGAACATTAGAGTTTTATTAATTCCAATTTGGAAGAGTTTAGGGTCATAGAACCCCAGTGTCTTTGAGTGTTCAAAGCAGATGAAGTTAATAGGGTAGTAAGTGCTATTTATTAGGATTCTTTTTCTTAGAAAAGGAAAATCTAGCTCATCTTTGATTATTTCCTTTGTAAGAATAATCAATTTATCTAAAAAAGATTTGGTCGTTTCACTATAGATAATCATAAATTTAAGTTAGCACTTGTTTAGAGTATTGGAAATTAAAAAGGCCCTCAGAAGAGGGCCTTTACTTTTAAACTGAGTTTAATTTTACTTCTAGTCTTTTGCTTTTACTGCAGCTGAAAGGAAGTCTCTGTTCATTCTAGCAATATTGCTGATAGAAATTCCTTTTGGACAAGAAGCTTCACATTCTGCTTCATTAGTACAGTTACCAAAACCAAGTTCATCCATTTTAGAAACCATGTTCTTTACTCTTTCTTCTGCTTCAAGTTGTCCTTGAGGAAGAAGTGAGAGTTGAGAAACTTTTGCAGATACAAAAAGCATCGCAGAAGCATTCTTACAAGAAGCAACACATGCACCACAACCAATACATGCTGCTGCATCCATTGCTAGTTCTGCATTCTCTTTTGGAACAAGAATTGAGTTAGCATCTTGTGCGTTACCAGTATTAACATTAACAAAACCACCAGATGCAATAATGTCATCAAATGCAGTTCTATCAATCATTAAGTCTTTTAGAACTGGAAATGCTCTAGCTCTAAATGGTTCAACAACAATTGTCTCTCCATTTTGGAACTTTCTCATGTGAAGCTGACAAGTTGTAGTTTCTGCTTCTGGACCATGTGCTTGACCATTGATCATTAATGAACACATACCACAGATACCTTCTCTACAGTCATGATCAAAAGCTACAGGATCATTTCCTTCGGCAATAAGTTTTTCGTTTAAAACATCTAACATTTCTAAGAAAGATGCATCTGGAGAAATTCCATCGATTGTGTAATCAACGATTTCACCTTTTTCTTTGTTGTTTTTTTGACGCCAAATTTTTAGATTTAAAGTCAATAAATTATCAGAACTCATATTAATCTCCTACCTTTGGCGTTACTTGTACGATCTTTGTGTTAGAGCTACATTTTCAAAGTTTAGCTCTTCAATATTTCTAATAGGTTCTTTGTTATCACCTGTGTATTCCCAAGCTGCAACATGACAGAACTTATCATCTTCTCTTTTTGCTTCATTCTCTTCCGTTTGGTACTCATCTCTAAAGTGACCACCACAAGACTCTTCTCTTGTTAGAGCATCTCTGGCCATTAGTTCACCAAGCTCTAAGAAGTCAGCAACTCTGTTTGCTTTTTCTAGCTCAATATTTACACCATCATTTGTTCCAGTAACTTTAACGTTTTTCCAGAAGTCTTCTCTGATAGCTTTAATTTTAGTGATCGCTGTGCTTAGCCCTTCAGCAGTTCTTGCCATACCAACATAATCCCACATTACAACACCAAGTTCTCTGTGGAATGAGTCAACTGACTTAGTACCGTTAATTGCTAGAAGCTTATCAAATCTTTCTTTTGAAGTTTTTAGTGCTTCATCAAATTCAGGAGCTGTCTCTTCAACATCACTATTGATAAGTCCTTCACTTGCTAGGTAATTTCCAAGAGTATAAGGAATTACGAAGTAACCATCAGCTAAGCCTTGCATTAGTGCCGAAGCTCCAAGTCTGTTTGCACCGTGATCAGAGAAGTTTGCTTCACCAAGAGCGAAACAACCAGGTACTGTCGTCATAAGGTTGTAATCTACCCATAGACCACCCATAGTATAGTGAACCGCTGGGAAAATTCTCATTGGCACTTCATATGGGTTTTCATCTGTAATTCTTTCGTACATATCAAAGAGGTTTCCGTAACGAGCTTTAATAGTCTCGATACCTTCTCTTTTAATTGCATCTGCAAAGTCTAGGTATACGGCAACTTTAGTTGAACCAACACCTTTACCCATATCAGCTTGTTGCTTAGCATTTCTAGCTGCAACATCTCTAGGAACTAGGTTACCAAAAGAAGGGTATTTCTCTTCTAGGTAGTAATCTCTTTCTTCTTCAGGGATATCATTTGCTTTTCTTGTTTCATTCTTATCTTTTGGTACCCAAACACGTCCATCATTTCTAAGAGACTCTGACATAAGAGTTAGCTTAGATTGAAAGTCTCCGTGCTGAGGAATACAAGTAGGGTGAATCTGTGTGTAACAAGGGTTAGCAAACATTGCACCTTTCTTATAAGCTTTCCAAGCAGCAGAACCGTTTGATGCCATTGCATTTGAAGATAGGAAGTAAGTGTTACCATAACCACCAGTACAAAGAAGAACTGCATCTGCAGAGAACTTTTCGTACTCACCAGTTACAACATTTCTTGTAATGATTCCTCTTGCTTTACCATCAACAACAACAAGCTCAACCATTTCTCTTCTTGTATATGACTTAACTTTTCCTTTACCAACTTCTTTCATAAGTGCTGAGTAAGCTCCTAGTAGAAGTTGTTGTCCAGTTTGTCCTCTAGCATAGAATGTTCTTGAAACCTGAGCTCCACCGAAAGATCTATTAGAAAGAGTCCCACCGTACTCACGTGCAAAAGGAACACCTTGAGCAGCACACTGATCAATAATGTTGTTTGCAACTTGAGCTAGTCTATAAACATTGGCTTCTCTTGCTCTATAATCTCCACCTTTAATAGTGTCATAGAATAGACGCCAGATTGAATCGCCATCGTTAGGGTAGTTCTTAGCAGCGTTAACACCACCTTGAGCTGCAATTGAGTGAGCTCTTCTTGGAGAATCTTGAATACAGAATGTACTTACATCATATCCAAGTTCAGAAAGAGTTGCTGCAGCTGAAGCACCAGCAAGACCAGTACCTACAACAATTACTTTATATTTTCTTTTATTTGCAGGGTTAACAAGTTTCATATTGAAACGGTGTTGATCCCATTTATCTTGAAGTTTTCCCGCAGGAACTTTTCCGTCTAGTTTCTTTATTTCAGTCATCTTAATTTCCTCCCTGAAGGTAACAGAAGATCGGTAGTGCAGAGTAACCAACAGTTACTATTACAGCAAAAACCTTACCTAAACACTTAAGTAGGCAAGTGTACTTTGGATGCCAAAATCCAATTGATTGGAATGCAGACCAAAAACCGTGGCTAACGTGAATACCTAGAGCAATCATACAGAAGATATACCAGATAACTGCAATTGGGCTTTGAAAGTAATCTACAACAGTCTTATAGATATCTCTCATTTCAACACCACTATGAGTGATTACGTACTCTGGTCCAAACTTAAATTGAATTAAGTGAAGAATAAGGAAAGCTAGGATAATTAAACCCGTATAAGGCATAGTTGAAGATGCAAATGTTGCTCCTCTTCCTGTCTTTTGCTTTACGTAGTACTTCTGTGGCCTTGCTTTGTTATTTTCATAAGTCAATTGAGCAGCTAGTCCAATGTGAGTTAGGAAAATTGTTGCAAGAATCGCCTCCGCTACATAGATAAGTGGATTTGTGACGAGAGTGTGGGCGTAAGTATTAAACGCCTCCGGACCTAGATACATTAAACAGTTACCAATTAAATGCGACAATAAAAAGCCACATAGTAATAGTCCTGTAATGCCCATAACCTGTTTTTTTACGACGGATGACGTCGCATACTTTAGCATTGATGAAGCCATAGGAAGTTTACCCCTTTAAAGTAAGTGAATAGATTTCTTTCAGTTTTTTTGAATATGGAAATTATACTCCTGTGATTACGATAAATTAAGTGATTTCTTTTGTTGCTGATGGCCATTTTCATAAAAAATGAGCGAAGCAATATTTTTAATTTGTAGAAAGTGACAATATCTTGAGGCTGCTGTGCGTAAATAATAATTATTACCAACACAAGCTAAGCTACTGTAAGCACAAGATAAGTTAGTAAGTACTGATGAATATTGAGGTTACGATATACATAGGCTGTATAATATTACTTGAGTCGCTAAATTTTTTTGATTAACCGACCGAATAGGAACAGTATGAGTAAAGTAGTTTCTGCAATCACATTTTTATTTATAACATTGAGCTTCAATAATACTTGGGCCTTACCTGGGGAGAGAGAGCTAGTTGTTGATTCTGTGCAGCAGGATGGAAAATTATTTACTATGAAAGAAGTTAAGGCCGCTGCAAAAGAGCAGAGACAAATGGCCCAGGCTATCTGTGAAGGCAATAGAGAAGGGATAGTAAGTGAGCAACTTCAAGAGTTAATGAAAGTTGGTCTTTATAATGACTGTGATAAATATTCAGATGAAGACAAGTTTTGTGGATGCGTTAATGAGATATCTTACAAATCAAAAGTTTCAGATAAAGATCTTCTAGAATGGAAAAAGAAACTTTTACAAACGAGTAAGAAAAATATCGCTTTAAATAGCTTTAAAGCATTAAAAGACTATAAAGAATTAAGCTTCAAAGAGATGGGAAACCTACCTAGTCTTACAAAGTACAAAAAGCTTGAAGAGAGTTTTGCTCGAAAGAGTTGTGATAGTTCTAAAAAGTTGAAAAAAAGTATTTCACCTACCTGTACTGAAGACCATCTTGTAGAATTAAAAGAAAGTTTATCTCTAGCATTTAAAGATTGTGAAGATTGTGAGGGAATAGGTATTGATTCTATGCCTAAAATTAATACGACTAGAGGTGCCAGAACTAACGGTGAGGATTTCCTATACTATCCAACTTATTTAGCCACAGAAGAGCATTCTAAGAAAATAGACTCTGATGAATTTTTCATTAATAGAATTAATAAGAGATTACCTAAGAGCCAGTCAAAGTATACTACTATTGGTGACTTTCAATATAGAGAACTAATTCAAGACTTAGCAACAAGAATTAAAGATCGATGGCATTCAGGAAAAAAGAGTGAGATAAATATTAGTCAACATCTTTTAAAAATGGACTCAAAAGAGAAAAGAAAATATGCTGCATTTATTATGTCTATGAATGAGCACTTTTTATTCAAGGATTTACCTAATTTACCAAAGATTGGAGGGAGAACTCTAAAGACTGGTAATATGTTAAAAATGGATGTTGATGAGTATCTTGAATATTTTGATAAGATAATTCCACAAGGTGTCTTTGATAAAAAAGAGCTTGATGTTGCATCAATTGTAAAATACTTAGAAGGTTATTTAGAAGATCAATTTGTAAATTCATTTAATAAGAAATGTGAAGAACTTATAGAAGTTTTGAAACAGTCATGCTCTGCAATTTCTGATAATGATAAACTAAGTTTTGATTTGAATAAGGACTCTGTAGAAGAAGTCAGATCGCAATATTATCCAAATGAGAAATTTAAGGTTGATCAGATGTACTGTGCTTCAACTCAAAAATCTAATATTCCAAATATCAATATAAAATCAGAAAATATTTTTGACCGTAATCTTCTTAGTTTCGACGAAGAAGGTCTTATGGAGTTCAATTTCTCGTCAGGGGTTAAACTTGCTGTATCGGATACATTAGCAACTGGAAAAAATAATTGGGAAGTCTCAATGGGGATGACTGATGACAGTGTAATAGAGAATAGTTATAAGAACTTAAATAGTGCTATTGTAGAAAAAGAAACCTTCGACCAAGAGAAGCTATTTCCTTTATCGAATTCTCCTCTTTTTATGGAAAGCGAAGGCGGTAATGAAGACTCAGAAGATAATTTTGAATCAACTGACGATAGTAGTATTGGTATAATTGAGCGTGCTAGAAGATCTGCAAATGGTCTTGTTGATGTCGATGAGCTTGAGAAACCTAAAATTGATGAAATATCTTTACCAGAAGTACCAAAGTTAAAATCTTCAGAGCTTTCTACTTTCAATATTGAAGAGGAGGCTGAAAAGCTTGCAGCTATGGATGATACAGTAAATACTGAAAATACTGATTCAACACAAACAAGTGATAGTAGTCCTCAAGCATCAGATGTCGATTCTAGTAATTCATTATCTGAGAAAAATGAGAGAATGGTTCAAAACCCAACAGGTGAGAACTTTGGAACACTTCCTTCGAATCCAGATATGAATTTTAGCTTACCTAATAATAGCTTCAGTTCTCTTAATCCAAATTTAAATGCAAAAGATTTTAATAACTCTAATATAGAGCCAACTTATCAAGAGCTAATGGAAAATAGAATTAAAGAGCTAGAGGCTAAGCTTAGTGATAATGAATCTTTAAATAATAATGAAGTTAGTAAAGTCACGGGGGCTGGTAGCACCATAGAGAGTGCTTTTGGTAAAGATGAAGAGGAAAATGAAGATAATATTGAATTAAATAAACTTAAACTTGAACTAGAGAAAATGAAGCTAGAAATGGCGAAGACTGAGCTTGAAAATAAAAAGAAAGAAGCCACAGCGAGTTCTGCAGCACAAAGTAATAATAAGCAAGCTGTAGCAGAGGCTCCAGTTGATACAAAATTAAGCCCTCTCTCTAGGGTAAGTAGCAATAATTCAGGAAGCTCAAAAACGAAAAGAAGTAATTCAGACACTAGCTCAAACAGCTCTTCTTCTACTTCATCAAGCGTACAAGCAAGTAGTGAAAGTATTCAACCTATCAGCAGTGCTGCCTCAGCACCTGCAGTTGAAGTATCAACAGGGCGCTCAATCGCTAGCCCAGTTAAAACAAACTCTACAGGAGCACTTCTTTCAGCTACAGAGGTTGGTGATGGACAACTACAAGGTCCAAGTTCAAACAATGTAGTTTCTTATCAAAACTTCTCAGATATCAGCTCAGCAGCTCAAAATGAGCTCGAAAAGCTCTATCAAGAGTTTGGATCACAAGTTATCACAAAAGGTGGAGAAGAAATCCTTCTAGAAAAAGATGAAGCTACAGGTGAAATTAAAGTAATTGATAAAAGCAAAGAGAAAATTGCAAAGATAGAAAAGAAGATAAATAAAAGATCTCCAGCATCTTCTAAAGAAAAAGCCGAGAAAAAGAAATCAAGAAAGAGGTTCTCTTTACAAGAATTTAATCAAATAATTGATAACGGAGTGAAAGAAGAATAGAGCTTATTCGATAATGGAAATGCCTTTAGAAAGATAGAGATTAGTTGTATCTATTCTGAAGAGATCACTAATGAAGAGTGCGCTAGAAATAGTTTTATTTGTTCTTGTTACTGCAACTCTTATTCTATGATAATAACTCTCATTATATTCAGCATCCCATATCTCTTTTGTTAACTCTTCTAAACTTATTTTAGACCTTCCTGTTAGCGCCCTGATAATATTAAGAGCGATCTTTTTCTTTGCTAGGTTGAGCTTTGCTCCATCAAAAGAAATTTCTGTATTGTTGAGCATTATATTTACCTCTGAATTCGTCTCTATTTTTGATAACCACATCTTCTTTGTTTTTGAAGAAAGGCCTTGGATTAATAAATGAAACCTCTTCAATAGTGATGCTTTATGTTTGTCATTTTTTAAAATTAGAAGATAGTGAATTGTAAGTATTGAATAAAGAGTCATTGAAGGTATATTAAGATCTTCATTAGTATAAATTTTATATAAACATTCATCATATGAGAATTTTTCAAGAGAAGAATATTCTTTAAAAATATTAGTAGGGATTTCGATATCTTTTCTGAGGCTGTGCTCTACTAATTCACTCAAAAATAAAATTTGATCTTCTTTATCTAATTTATTTTTTATTTTCTCATATCTCTTAATCGCGAGATATGTATCAATGATCTCCATCTCTGCAATGAATAGAGAATAGTTCAATTCGATATTAAAGTTTTCGTTATATCTTTGCTCATTTATTGCATTTAGATCACCATATTGCTCTACTAGATCACTAGACTCTTGCCATTTAGACTTTAGTCTAACAATTTGAGCTAGAACCATAGGGTAGTCATCCACTAATTTATTCAATGAACCAATTAGTTCTTTGTATATTTGAAGAGCTTCATAGATTTCTCCAAGCTCTTCTTTGAATTTTGCGAGACAAATTGCAGTTTTTATATAAGTTTTATATGAGATTTCAGACTTTGCTTCTTCCAATTGTGAATTTAGCACTTTTACACTTTCTTTCCATCGGAGGTAGTCTTCCATCATGTAAAGCGCGCAGCTTTTATCTGCAGCGAGTCCTATGTGAAAACCAAATTCATTCTCAATATCGCTAATAAGATTCACACAATCTTTGTATTGTCCTTTCATTAGTAAAATTTTTGCTTTTAAGTGCTCGATGACTCTCATCTGGTGTTGCTCTTGAGGAATGAAGAGTTCAATTTGTTTTACTGCTAATTTTAGGTTTCCATTACTTATATTTTCTTCAATAAGTGATAGCTCTTTATTGGGATCATTTTTTGTCATAAATATCCCTTATGTAATTGTCCAATAACTCTTGGATTTCATCACTTACTTCCTTCACTGTTTGCTTTGGAGTTATATGCTGAATATCTTTTGTGAGTTCTATGTCTAGCAAGTTCTTCTTTATTGAACTCTGTGTTATTTTTGAATTATCTGAACCTGTCCATCCACCTTTTATTCTTGGTTTTGGCCCACGAGAGTAGAACGATCCAACATTACTCATCATAGGAGTTAGTAAGAACTCACAAAGGTTTTTCGATTCTTTTGTTGAACGATCTTGAAAGCTCAAGTTTTTATCTATGATATAGTCTAGTGTTTGATTAAAAGCTTGTTCACTGAGGTAGTATCCTGGAACTAGAAGTTTCGTTATTTCTTCTTCTTCAATTAAATACTGAAAAGGAAGAAATAGATATTGATAATCTAAGAGTAAAGTTCCTTGTCCACGAATATATTCCCAACAGCTTACTGCTTGTATATTCTTAAACTGTTGAGGTGCATCCATTTGATTCAGCTCGTAAATTGCATCTAAGGTTAGATCTTCAAAGTAATGTGCTCTTGCTATTGTAAAATTGAATCTTATAAGAGGAATAGGTAAAAGACCGAGTGCTTCCTCAAGGTCTTTTTTGGCTCCGATTGAAAAGAGATTACCATTTGATACTTTATATTGTTCTTTCGATATAGAATTATACATACCTTTACCTAATGTTGAGTAATGATCATGAACAATATAGAGTTCATGTATAATTCTCTTATAAATTTCAATTGTAGGTTCAGTCTTTTCAAAGATGAGATATGTTGTATTCATTAAGCTAGTCCAGCTCTTAAGTGGCTTATTTTCATTCTCACCAATTACAAAGATAAATTTTCTATGAAAAGGTTTTGATTCGGGCGTTATTTTATTAAAATATTCTTCTCCATAATTAGCTATAATCATTCGTTTACATTGAGAAGAGATAAACTGCGCTGTTGGATGAGATACTGCTGTTGCATTTTTAATGATTTGAACATCATCTTTATAAAGTAGACAAAAATTTATACCAACATCATTCAAGATTATTCTAGTTACACTCTTATCAATGAATGACTGTAGGTAGGCATTTTCATGTGCTGCAAAGAATTTAGCAGTAGGTGAGAACACACCTTTGCTGATAATTTTTTCGCTCTTTTCTATCTCATATTCTTTAGAATTAAGGAGTTGGTTGAAGAAAGAATAGTCAATCATTTCTAAACTACTATCAGCATTCACTAATGAACAAGTAAGCATAGGCCAAAGTAATATATATAGAAGTCTTCTTAGCATACAGAATTAAAAGCAATATGTGTGCCATCTTAAGTTGTTGAAATTAAAAGCTTTGGGGTGGACATCTGTATAAAAAACATACGTCATGTATATATTTTTTACACTTATTCTTGGCTCGTGCATATGTTCATTTTTGTTCATGGTTTGTAATTCATTTTGAAGTTAAAACTCTCTCACACAAAAGGAAATGAATATTTTTTCTTAACTACTAATCATGAAGGAGAACAACATGAAATTAACACACATCATTTTACCACTACTTTTAACTTTTAATACTCAAGCAGGCTTTGGAGACTTTCTTTTAAGCAAAATGAATCTAGATTGTAAGAGTGAGAGAGGTTACAAAGAATGTAATGTCACTGGAACAATTGTAAAAATGAAACTGAAGAAAGAATACTCAAGGAAAAAATGTTTTAAAAATGAAACATACGGTGTTGATATCGTTGGTGGTTTTGTATGGGTTGATGATCAGTGTAAAGGGAAATTTGAATTAAAAGGAATCTCTCTTAGAAACGTGGAGGATGAAGATAAGGTATGGAGCTGTAAAGTAGAGGCCTTTGGAAATGTATTCTACGGTGAAGGTGAAAGACGTTCTGAAGCAGAAAGAAGAGCTATGACGGAATGTGGAAAGAATTATCATCAAATGCACTGTGATATTGAAAGGTGTACGCAAGAATAACATCTTATTTTTATTGCTCTTCAAATTATGAAGAGCAATTTACATAGTTAAATAACTTGGAGGAAAAATGAAAACAATACTTTTAACTATATTACTATTAGCTTCATATAATTCATTGGCGGAAGAAAGAATTGTGAAAAAAGTAAGTGGTTGTACTGATTACTTATTTGCAAGTGAAGCTGAACATAGAAGGTCTGCAGTTGAGGACTACCGTGCCGAGGCATTTGATGATTGTGCCGATGAAGGATATGCAAGCTGGACAACAATATACTCTAAGTGGAGTCCTGGAATAAATAACAGATACAGATGCATTAGAGGTAAAGTTAGATGTCATGATTAATATATCTTGCTTGGACTTGTGCGTTATTGCTAAAACATTTGCTTTGATTCTATAGTGGCTGCGCTAAAGTTTTGAAAAATTTAAAAGTGAGTTTCAAGTTGAAGATAGAATTTCCAAAAGAGTACTTTGTTGAAATTGAGTCAGACGAGTATAGGGAAGGCCGTATTTCTGTTAATAAATTAAATGATGGCTTCATGGCCGAAATAGATATCGTACAGATTGAAACCCGCAAAATTTGGAAACATGTTAAGTCTATCTTTGGTAGAGAAACAGCTCATGACGCACTGGAAGATGCCTCATATTACCTCGGAAAATTTCTTAGAGGAGAGTCAGTTAATTGACTCCCTTTTTCTCTCTTTGTCATAAAAATGTCTGCAGCACCGCGTTTTTGTTAATGTAAAATCAGTACTTTATACTATTTTTCTGTTTTGAAAAAGTTGGCACGGCTCTTGCTATATATTAAGTGTGTGTGTAGGAGTTACGAAGAAAGGATTTTTTCATATCTCCAAAAAATGTCTCTCAAAAAAAAGACCCATGAATTTATTCATGGGTTTTTTTTTATCTTTTTTAAAGAAATGGCCCGATTAATGAAGCTAGAGTCCTAGAACCTTTATTTGATAAATTATCGAAGATTGGATTGTACTCGTAGATTCCACAGTATTTTCTTTCTTGTGAGAGAGAGTAGTACCAAGAGAAAATATCTCTAACAAAGTTTATTTGTAGTCCATTATGATTAACTGCGCTTACAGCTTCCATAGATTCAGCACAAATAGCATCACAGTCTAAACTCAGTATAATTGTGTGATCTGAATAGTCTTTAGTTATTGTGTCTAGAAATTGAGCTGTCGTTGTGTAGTTTGAAGTCTCTCTTCTAAGTTGTGACACAGTGTAAACATCCATTTCACTTCCGTTTAGATCTTTATAGTTACTTTCTTCATTAGCATAGTCATGTATACCTAGCTGTATGATTTTAAATTGTCCTTTGACTTCATTTGCAAATTGTCTAAAAGGTGTTCCAGAGTGAAATATAGGATCGACTCTTGTGTCTAGGTGAGCATCCAGGTTAATGACGACAATTTTATCGTTTGTTGTATTAAGTCCTTTTAGAAGTGGATAAATATGGTCGTGCCCTCCACCTAGGTGCCAAATATTACTTTTGGATGACTCTATTACTTCTTTTATTAACTGTGAGTCTTCTAGTTGTTGTTCATCAAAAGGAATTTCTGAGTTCTTAGGGCGAATTGACTTAAAAGCGTTGTTCTTTTGTTTATGAACAGTCATTTTTAAGAGTGTGTTTAGTATGGCCTTAGGTCCATAGGCTGAGCCTCTTCTTCCACCATTTCTAACGACTCCAAGGTCTGATTCGCTTAGAAGAAAAATATTTCTGAGTTCTTTAAGGTTAGACTCAGAGATAGGAGGGATCTTGATCTTGCTAGAACTTCTTTTTTGTAATTGTTGTTGTATTCCATTTATATCTTCTTTCATGGCCGCATCCTAGTTCATTAAATTAATTTAGGCAAAATTTGGTTATGAATATAATAAATCTATGTGCTTGAGCAATTCTATATTGCAAGCTAACATACTAAGATATGGAAAAGTCTTGGTTTATTTTTCAATCAGATCATCATCTAGGTCCATTTTCGACAGAAGAAGTTTTAGAAATGTTGGAATCTGGCAGAATTGATGATGAAGTCCCCCTTTGGAAAGAAGGGGTCGAAAACTGGTGCCCTCTTAAGGAATTTGAAGAATTCCGTCCCGTGGAAGTGGTACAAGAGGAAGAGATATTCGAAGATCCTATAGAGATTACTGAGGAGCTTCCAGAGTTACCTGAATTTCCTCCGCTTGAAGATGTTTTTTTAGAACTAGCTGAGGAAGCCTCTGAAGAAGCTTCAGAAGAACTTCCTGATTTACCTGAACTTCCAGATCTTCCTGAAGAAGAGGTACCTGCTGTTGAGAATGAAGATTTTGATATTCCAGACTTACCAGATTTACCTAGCACTCCTGTTGAAATTATTGACGAAGAACCTACTATAGAGCTTCCCTTAGATGATGAAGAGGACGAAGAAGAGGTTGAAGAAGAAGTTTTTGAGGAAGTCTTCGAAGAGGATATTCAAGAAGTTCCTGCTACTGAGGTCGTTCAAGAGGCCGACGTTTTAGAGTTCAATAAGAAAGAAGAGACCGAGAAAGCTGTTGAGGAAGAGCCAGTTCTCGATGTTAGTGATCAAGAAGTATCTGAAGATGTTTGGAGTGAAATAGAGACAGACAAAAAGACTCGCAAAGTTAATTATAAGCTTGTTTCAGCTGTGGCTTCTTGTTTTCTTATCTTAGTCATCTCTGCTTACCTTATATATGAAAGTGCTCAATCTCACGTCAATTTAGATGATTTCTCATCTATCACAATTGAGAAAGTAGAGGAGATAAGAAGTAGCTCTTTTACTGGAGATGTAAGAGCTGAAGTTTTTATGTCCAAGAATTCAAAAGAATTAATGTTGGCCACAAATATCAGTCACAAATCTAAGGTTTACTTAACTCTCACTTCAGTTAGTAATAAAACAATTTCAAAGAATAAGATTGTCGCAACAGCTATGGGAATTGCCGTAAATGGAGTGGCAAGATTTCCTGAGGTGAAGATAGTTAAAGGCGATCGTTTTGCTTCTGGTGAGTACTATGTACAAATGCTTGCAATACCTATTGGTGTTGAGCATAGAGCATATAGTTATTTATATTCAAAGTTTGAATTGAGCTTTTTAAAGCCTAAGCAGCAGTTACGTTTTAGAGGTAAGAGCCTTATTTATCCTGGGACAAAAGAAGACTTTGAAACAAGTATTGCAAACTATAGGAAAAAAACTAATGAAGCTGAGGCAAAGCCTCTAAAGTTCATTATCGAGGGTTATAGGACATTCTCATCATTATCTACAAAGATCTATAAGACATATGAAGATGTTTTAACTTCTATTCGTAGAGGAAAAGAAATTGAATCATTTGAAATCCTATATAGTAAAAATCTTGGACCTGTTTTACAGGGGTTGATTTTAGAAACTCATAAAAAATATAAAGAGTACGATATATCAGACCCTATCTTATCTAAAAAGTTTGAGGACCTATTAGAGCAAGGAAAGAGAGTCGGTGAAATGGCATCTGATATGGTTACTATGACTAAGAAAGTAAAAAGACTTAGAAAGAAAAATAGAAACCGCCTTATGAAATTATTTGTAAAGCGCTCATTATTTCTACATGAAACATCTAAAACCAAAATGGGAGAGATTCAAAAATCTCTCGATAACTACAAGCTATAGATTTAGCTTGTAGGCCTTTTCTTCGATTTGTTTAAAGTTCTCACCACAACTAAATCCATGCTTACTCTCAACTAGCTTTCCTCCCCAGTAAATAGGGTCATGTTCATAGATCATAGTAAGGTCTTTCTCAAAGATGAAGCTTAAGAACTCCCTCTTATCTCTTGTCGTGACTCCTGGACTAATGTCATAACCCATAACCCATGGAATGTGGACGTGGTTAGATGTAGGTATGAGGTCTGCTAGATATATAAACTTCTCATCATAAGGGTGCATAAGAAATGGAGTATGACCATGAGAGCATTTAAAGTTTAGGGGACCTGATTTTAAGTCTAATATTTTTCCCTCTTCACCGTCGTGCCAAACCATCAAAGAGTTATCTTTATACCAGTCGACAACAGGGTCAAAGTTCTTGCAGTGAAATGAGCCTGAATCTCTCTCTGTTGGAGAGTGGGCGTAGTCATAGTGCTTTTTATGGATATGGCACTTGGCATTTTTAAATATAGGAGTCATTACTCCATCTACCATCTCTCCGATACCACCAATATGATCAAAGTGAAGATGACTTAGAACAAGATCCGTAACATCATCTGGAGTTAGATTAATTTCTTTAAGCGCTAGTGTTAGCGGTTGCATCTCTGTACGTACATCAAAGCGTTCATTAAATTTATCAGGATTGTGATCGCCAATTCCTGTATCTATTAAGATAATTTTATTATCTTCCTTTATCACTATGAGCCTTAGCGCCAGATCTATTCTGTTTTGCTCGTCACTTGGATGTACTTTATTCCATAAAGGCTTAGGAATAATTCCGAACATGGCTCCACCATCAAGGCGAAATTTAGCGGGTTCTAAACAAAAATACTCTCTGGCGCACTGCATTGATTCAACCTTTTTTATAGTAAACTAAGAAATAATACTGATTTTGGACATAAAATCATAAAAAATCAATCTCTTATGAAGCATAGCACCTAGTATCATGTGCAACTTGCCACTATTATGAAAATCAATTTTTAAAATAAAAACTTAGGAGAGATTCATGAACGTACATGAGTACCAGGCCAAAGAACTGATGAAGAAATTTGGAATTAAAGTTCTTGGTGGTCAGGTAGCTAAGTCCGTCGACGAAGCCGTTGAAGGAGCCAAGAAGCTTGGTGGAAATGTTTGGGTTGTTAAGGCTCAGATCCATGCTGGTGGTAGAGGAAAAGCTGGTGGAGTAAAACTTGCCAAGAATATGGATGAAGTTAAGGCACATGCTAACGACATTTTAGGTAAAACTCTAGTGACTCATCAAACAGGACCCGAAGGAAAGAAAGTGCTTACACTTTTAGTCGAAGAAGGGTGTGAGATTGAGCACGAATACTATGCTGGTATCGTATTAGACCGTGCAACGGGTAAAGCAACTTTTATGGCATCTATTGAAGGTGGTGTAGAAATTGAAAAAGTTGCAGAAGAAACTCCAGAGAAAATCATAAAGGTAGCAGTTGATCCTGCTGCAGGTTTTACTCCATTCATTGGTAGAAAGCTTGCTTATGGAATTGGTATTAAAGATAAGGAACTTGTTAAAGAAGCTACAAAATTCTTTAAAGGGCTTTACGATCTTTATATCGCTACAGATTGTACTATTGCAGAGATTAACCCTCTAGTGAAAACTAAAAGTGGTGAAATGATTGCTTTAGATGCAAAACTAAACTTTGATGACAATGCTCTTTTCAGACATCCTGAAATTGAAGCAATGAGAGATCCAACAGAAGAATCAGTTGAAGAGCTTGATGCTGCTAAGTATGGTCTTTCTTATATTTCTTTAGATGGAAATATTGGTTGTCTAGTAAATGGTGCCGGTCTTGCTATGGGTACTATGGATATTATTAAGCTTCACGGTGGTGAGCCAGCAAACTTCCTAGATGTAGGGGGAGGGGCTACTAAAGAAACTGTTGAAAAAGCTTTTTCAATCATTCTTTCTGATACAAACGTTAAGGCCATCCTAGTTAATATCTTTGGTGGAATTATGAAGTGTGACATTATCGCCGAAGGTGTTGTTGCAGCTGCAAAATCTCTTGGAGTTACAGTTCCTCTAGTTGTTAGACTTGAAGGTACAAACGTAGCACTTGGGAAGAAAATTCTTAACGAGTCTGAATTAACTATTATTGCTGCTGACGATCTTGCAGATGCTGCAGTGAAAGTTGTTGAAGCAACAAAAGGGGAGGCGTAATGGCCATTCTAATTAATAGAGACACTAAGCTAATCACTATTGGTTTTACTGGTAAGCAGGGAACTTTTCACTCTCTTCAGTCTAGAGACTACGGAACTAACTTTGTTGGTGGTGTAACTCCAGGTAAGGGTGGAACTGTTCATGAAGGTTTCCCAGTTTTCAATACAGTTAGAGAAGCTGTAGATAAAACAGAAGCAAATGCTGCAATGGTTATGGTTCCACCTCCATTTGCTGCAGATTCAATCTTAGAGTGTATCGATGCAGGAATGCCACTTGTAATTGCAATTACTGAAGGTATTCCAATTCTTGATATGGTTAAAGTTAAAGCCGCACTTCAAGGTTCAAATACACGTTTAATCGGTCCTAACTGTCCAGGTCTTATTACTCCAGGTGAGTGTAAGATTGGAATTATGCCAGGTCATATCCATATGCCAGGTAAAGTTGGTGTTGTATCTCGTTCAGGTACTTTAACTTACGAAGCGGTTTTCCAATTAACTCAAAGAGATATTGGTCAATCAACTTGTGTTGGTATTGGTGGAGATCCTGTAAATGGAACTGATTTTATCGACGTATTAGAATTATTTGAAAAAGATCCTGATACTGAAGCAGTTATCATGATCGGTGAAATCGGTGGAAACGCTGAGACTGATGCCGGAAGATGGATCCAGAAAAATATGACTAAACCTGTAGTATCTTTCATTGCTGGTGCTTCTGCTCCTGCAGGTAAGAGAATGGGACATGCTGGTGCAATTATCTCTGGTGGAGATGACACTGCAGAAGCAAAGTTCAGAATTTTAGAAGAATGTGGTGTAACTATCGCTAGATCTCCTGCTGAACTAGGTCACAAGATGGAAGAAGTATTAGGTAAAAAATAATTTATTTTTTTAAGGAGAAATATAATGGAAAGAACACTAAGTATCGTTAAGCCAAACGCAGTTTTAGATAATAATATTGGAAACATCATCGCTAAATTTGAGAGCGAAGGACTAAGAATTGCTGCTGCAAAACTTGTTCAACTTTCAAAAGAAAAAGCTGAAGGTTTCTACATTGAGCACAAAGATAGACCATTTTTTGGTGAACTAGTATCTTTCATGACTTCTGCGCCAGTAATGATTATGGCTCTTGAAGGTGAAGGTGCTGTTGATAAGAACAGAGAGATTATGGGAGCAACTAACCCAGCTGAAGCTGCGGACGGTACTCTAAGAAAGCTTTATGCTAAATCAATCGGTGAAAACGCTGTTCACGGATCTGATTCTCAAGCTTCTGCTGACAGAGAAATCAACTATTTCTTCGATAAAAACGAAGTTCTAGCTAGATTCTAGTCAAAATAGATTAATTTAAATTTATTTAGAATAATGAATTTGGCCCTAAGATTATTAGGGCCTTTTTTGTAAGTTGTTGATTTTAAAAGAAAAGTCGCTTATAATTTCCTGTCTATAAAGTCCACACCACATGTAATTATTTCAAGGTCAATTGTTAAAGGCGCTGCGTCGAGATATAAATGAAGAGAGTATTTTTACGGAGGTTTCTATGTTTAATATTGGCGATTATGCAGTATGTCCTGGACACGGAGTTGGTCAGGTTTGCGATGTCGAAGAAAGAATTGTTGGTGAAGAGACATTATCTTTTTACATCATCAAAATTATTGCCAACGGTATGACGGTAATGGTTCCTACGAACTCTGAAAACGGTATTAGAGAACTTGTAGGAAGTAATGAGATCAATGAGGTCTATGAATTACTACAAAACCATGACGTAGAAGTTGATAACTCTACATGGAATAGAAGATATAGAGAATATATGGCAAAAGTGAAGACTGGATCTTTATTAGAGATTGCAGATGTTCTGCGTGCCTTATTCCTTTTAAGAGATAAGAAGAATTTAAGTTTTGGTGAAAAGAAGATGCTTGAGCAATGTAGAGATCTACTGGCGCAAGAAATTTCACTTTCAAATGGTGATGATACTAAGAAAGTAAGTACGGCCATCGACGAGTATTTTAATTAGACTGATCAGTATTAGAGCTGATCAGTTATTTAACTAATTTTCCATCTAAACCAATTATATATTCTTTTACTTTTTCTCTCATATTATATGTAGAGCTCATAGTGTGCCCATAGGCACCTACATCACCAATACAGATTCTATCTTTAGATTTTAATAGAGGTAGTTCACGATCACTTGCAAATGAATCTGCTGTTTCACAGATTGGCCCCACGACATGACATGATGATAATTTACCATTCCTTTTAGATATAGGAAGAACATGGTGGTATGCTCCATATAGAGACGAGCGTACAAAGTCATTCATTCCACCATCAACTATAATAAATTTATTATGAGCAGATTGTTTTGTTCTGATTACTTCAGTAACGAGTAGTCCACAGTTCGCGACTATATATCTTCCTGGTTCAAATACGACCCTTGGAATCTCTATGAAATGCTTGTTTAAAACTTTTTTGATCAAGGACATATACTCTTGTAGTGAGCACAGGGTTTGGTCTTCACTATAGGGTACTCCTAAACCTCCTCCTACATCGAGAAACTCAAGATCGTGATTGATATTTAAGCATATTTTAGAAAGCTCATTAAGGGCCTTTTCTGTGGCCTTAAGACAAGTTAATTGTGAGCCTATATGCATGGACATTCCAACAAGGTCAATGTGAGTCCAGAGCTTCTTTCTTCTCAGAGCCTTCTCAATATCATCTTTTAAAATTCCAAATTTATGACTTCTGCCACCTGTCGAAATATGCTTATGAGTTTTAACATTCACTTGAGGATTTAGTCTCAGCGCAACTCTTGCTTTCTTTTTTAAAGTCTTTGCCACATCTCCAATCATCTCTAACTCTTCAATACTTTCAACATTGAAAGAATAAATTCCATTCTTATGACAATTGAGAGCGAGTTTAATTTCTTCCTCAGATTTTCCAACACCTGAGAAAACAATTTTTTGCGGAGAGATTTTAGCCTTGAGTGCTTGTTTTAATTCACCTCCAGAGACAATATCTGCACCAGCACCCATTCGCTTTAGTCTCCTTAAAAGGTGAATATTTGAGTTTGCCTTAAGGGCGTAGCAAATAAGGGGGTCTTTAATTTGATTCTCTAGTGCTTCGTTGTAAAAGTTTAGATAATTACTTTCTAATGCTTTAACACTGTATAGATAGAATGGTGTTTTAATGTGTTTGGTTATAGAATTAATACAATGATTATCTAAGAAAAGCTTATTTCTTTTATAGGAGAGAGATTGGTGATTAGTTATGTTCATAAACTTATTCTAACCGATATAAAAAAACATGAAAGATAAAAACAGTACTTTTAAATTACATTCAGAGTTTACACCTTGTGGTGATCAGCCAGCGGCAATCAAAAGTTTAACTGAAAAGTTTAAGGCCGGAGAAACTGAACAGACACTACTTGGTGTTACGGGATCAGGTAAAACTTTTACTATGGCCCATGTGATAAAAAACCTAGGAAAGAAAACTCTTATCCTTGCTCATAATAAGACCTTAGCTGCTCAGCTCTATGCAGAGTTTAGAGAGTTCTTTCCAGAGAGTGCAGTTGAGTATTTTGTTTCATACTATGACTACTATCAACCGGAAGCATATGTTCCAGGGACAGATACTTTCATAGAGAAAGATGCAAGTGTTAATGACGAGATTGATAAATTACGCCATAGTGCCACTCGAAACTTACTTGAAAGAGACGATGTTATTGTTGTCGCTAGTGTAAGTTGTATTTATGGTATTGGTGCACCAGACGAATATGAATCTCAAAAAATTAACTTATTTGTTGATGATGAAATAGATAGAGACCAACTACTGAGAGATCTAGTTGCTATTCAGTTTCAGAGAAATGATATTGATTTTTCTCGTGGTTGTTTTCGAGTAAGAGGAGATCTCGTTGAAGTATTTCCTGCTTCTGAAGAATCAGATGTAATTAGAATTGAATTTTTTGATGATGTTGTCGAGTCTATATCAATCGTTGATCCACTTCGAGGAAAGGTATTACAAAACCTAAAGAAAGTTACGATTTATCCAAAGTCACATTACGTTGTTAGTGAGAAAAAGCTTGAGAGGGCGATTGAAACTATTAAAACAGAACTTAGGTCTAGACTTCAAGAGCTACAAGCACAAGAAAAACTTGTAGAAAGACAAAGGCTAGAACAAAGAACTCTCTTAGACTTAGAGATGATGGAGGAAATGGGATTTTGTTCTGGAATTGAAAACTATTCTCGTCATCTCACTGGTAGTAACGAGGGGGATCCTCCTCCAACATTGATCGACTTTTTTAAGAATGATTTTCTAATGATTATAGATGAGTCTCACATAACTGTTTCTCAAGTAGGAGGAATGTATAGAGGGGATAGGGCCAGAAAACAAAATCTAGTAGACTTTGGTTTTAGGCTTCCGTCTGCCCTAGACAATAGACCACTGAACTTCCCTGAATTTGAAAAAAAACTTGATCAAGTTCTCTATGTCTCTGCGACTCCTGGTAATTATGAACTTGAAAAAACTCAAGGGGAGTATGTAGAGCAAGTCATTAGACCGACAGGACTTTTAGATCCAATCATTGAGGTTCGAGATGCGACGACACAGGTTGATGACTTACTTATAGAAGTTAAAAAAACCATTAAAAAAAATCAAAGAGTTTTAATAACCACTTTAACTAAGAAGCTTTCTGAGGAGCTGACTAATTATTATCAGGGTGCAGGAATCAAAGTTAAATATCTTCACTCAGATATAGATACTCTAGAGCGTATGGAGATAATTAGAGATCTTCGTTTAGGAGAGTTTGATGTCTTAGTTGGGATTAATCTCTTGCGAGAGGGATTAGATATTCCTGAGGTTTCTTTAGTTGCAATTTTAGATGCTGATAAAGAAGGTTTTTTAAGATCAGAAAGATCTTTAATTCAAACGATTGGTCGTGCGGCTAGAAACTCTGAGGGAAAAGCAATTCTTTATGCCTATAAGAATACTAAGAGTATGGAAAAGGCAATTGGTGAAACTAAGCGAAGAAGGGCAATACAGGAAGAGTATAATATTAAAAATGGAATAACTCCCATCACAATTTCTAAGAAAGTGTCAGGAGGGGTAATAGAAACCCTACGAGGTTCAAAAGGTACTAAAACTGCAAAAGGTCCTAAATCGAAGCTTTCTGGAGATCTAAATGCAGATTCTTTAGATAAGCAGATCGAAGAATTGTCTAAAAAGATGAAACAGGCCTCAAAAGAGCTCGATTTTGAGTTTGCCGCTAAGCTTAGAGATGAAATCAAGTCACTAAAGGAAATCCGACTACTTGTCTAGTTATTTTTTTATGAGTAAATACAGGTAGTTGGAGGTTAAGGCTTAACTTCCCTACATTTTTAATAACTTAGACGTGTTTTTTTTTCATTGTTCGGTCAGAAAGTGTTGACTCTCAATAATTCTCATCATATTAATTCCTCATTAAAAAGTAACAGATTAAAAATATTTGTTTAATTATCAACCGCTTTTTTTATAAGGAGTACACATGAATGTATTTAAAAAAGCCCTTTTAGCCGTAGCTCTACTAGTAGCTGCAAACTCTGCTTCTGCTATTGAAGTAAGTTTTGATTTTACTGTTTTTTCTTCAGGATCATCTATTTACCCATGTAATGCTGGTATTAAGCATGCAAAAGCTCAAGATGTAGTATGTTACGAAAGAACTAATCCAAGAAATTCATGTAACCCAAATCTTTGTGAAGAAGGTAAGTCATGTGATTGTGTATGTTCTGGAACTGATGGTAGCTACTTAACAGATTTTGCATCAGTTAAATATACTAAATGGTCTGACCATGATGATCGTTACCCAAGACGTAATAAAAAAGCTAGCTTTGCTGCTGATGGAACAAAGAACTTTCTATTTTCTAATGACGTAGATATGTTTGGTGAAAAGCAAGGTAAGTATTTTGATAACCAACTTAGTTCTTTATCTTTCAATCTTGGTTCAGAGCTTTTTGGAACTGAGTACTTCTTAGATGTATGTTATAGAGGCCCTCAAATTGATTACCACAATGCAGGTATCGATACTAACTGGGTAGCTAAAGCCGAAGCAACTATTCAAAACTTATCAGATACTTACTCTAGTTATGCAAACGTTGCGGGCCTTAAAGTTAAGTCTGAAATTGTTTGTGATTACCAAAATGAAGTATCTTACGATGTTAACGAGACTCCTGGTAACGAAGCTCTTGATGAAGATGATTCTTACCGTTTAATTCACAACCAACGTCTTGGTTTAAATACAGGTGTTGCTAACGGTAGAAGAAATATTACTGGACATGGTAAGAAAGCTCCTAACTTCTGTCGTGTTAGATACACATTCACTGAAGGTCATAAACTATCTGGTAAAGAACAGTTTAGACCATGGGAAACTCAAGCTGCTAAAATTTGTACAAGAACTTCAATTGAAGACCCAGCTCTTTAATTAGTTTATTAGTGCTGGGAACATCCCCAGCACTTTTTTTAGTTTAAAGTATCTCATGTTGATATTTGGAGAAGAAATGACAAAATTATTTATATTATTCATGTTAATATTTTCAAGTGATTTATTTGCTTGTGATGTTGTAGCGCCTGAACAAATGAATATTGCTGTTTCATCTGTATATGAACAAGAAATATTTTATACTGCAGATAAAATACTTAGCTCTGCACCTTATACTTCGATCACTAATTGTAAATTAACAGCTGCTAAGAGACGATTTATTATGATCGCACTAGGTGTTGAGGATCTAGTTTTAAGTAATAGAAATAAAACATATTCTCTTTCTGAAGATGGTGCAAGACGACAGTGTACAATTATTGATTCAGACTTAAAGAATCCAGTTTCAGCTACAGATCAAGGAAAAGAGGTCGCTTTAAAAAGAGATTTTTTAAACAAGTGCTTAGTTGTAAAAGTCACAGAACTGGGGCCTATCGGTCTTCAAATTCCTGAAGATCAAATTGGCTGTAAAATTACTAGAATTTCTGAGCATGCGGCAGACTTTACTGGAAGGTTCTGTTATTTCAAGCCAGGCTTTAATAGTAATATCTCTGTGGAACTGGGGATCAAGCCTAAATGTACTAAAGATGAAGGGTTAAAAGAACTAAAAATAACGGCAAAGGACTTTAACGGAATCTTAAATATCTACACTTCAGATGTTGCCACTGGTAAAAATAATGATCTTGTTGGTATAGGTGGTTCTGAAGTAAGAGTGTCTATAAATCCAATTGCTGAGGTTGTTCAACCAGCTGATGATTTTGGGGTCCTAAGGCCAGTATTTCCATCTGAGTTTAATGTTAAAGAAATTCATCTTGCTAAGCCCGAGGTAAAAGCTAGAGGGAAGCTTCTTGAGTTTAAGTTTCCTACAGTTGTTGATACTCGTTGTGAAAGAAAATGCTCTGGAGGATTATGTTCATCCCCATGTGATTACGCTCAACCAATTGTAGGTGAGCATACTTTAGAAGTTTTCTCTAAAGGTAAGTGGGAATATCTTACAAGCTGGTATGATGGTGCAGTTGCTCCAGGTCAGTGGCAAGGTATTTTATATGGAGCAGGTCGAAATATTGAAAAAGGTGCTCTTGATACAGGGTTCAAATATAGAGTTCGTATCGAATATAGAGAGCCAAATTTTGATTTTCAATATTTTGATGGTGATATTGCAAGAAGACTTTTCCTCCGTAACAATAATTTAGGTGGACTCTCATCGAGAGGAAGAATCGGACTTATTCCTCTTATTGAATCTATTGTTAGTAACCAGTATGTCCCTCTAATTGAAATTATTGGTCAGTTGGACTTTGATGGGTCTCTTGATGGAGTAGATCGATCTTTAAGTACTTTTCAATCGTATTTGAATAATAAATATTGGCCACCTCTTTATGAGAAAGTTTGTAGTTCTAAAGATAATTGTTTTGAAAATGGGAAAAAGTTTTTAGAGTTTACAGTTAACTTTGATTTAGAAAAAGAAGGGCGAGATTACTTAATGGAAAACCTTAAGTTTTCTAAGAAATCTTTTTATGGAGATGATTATACAGGTAGAGTTGTGGAAACATTTCCAACAATTCAGTGTAGTAGGTAATCATGAAAAAGAGTTTTGTAAATATATTGTTTTTGTTAGCGTCTTTTTCATTCCAAGTTAGTGCTGGAAATGTATGCGGCGATAGTGGCAATGATCTGAATAAGATTACTCTCTGTCATGCAGGAAGTGAGAATAATCCAAACTTTGTAAATATCTGTGTAGATTTTTCTGCAGTTCATGGACATTTGAAAAATCATTCACATGACTCTGTTGGAGCATGCGGTACTAGTTCTCAAAACCTTAGTGATGGAGTTGTTTATGCATGCAACGCTGGTATTAAGCATGAAGAGCCTTCGGCTAGAGTGTGTTATTCGAGATCTAACCCTACTCAGTTATGTGATCCTTCTCTTTCTTGTTCATCTGACTCTGTAAGTTGTGAATGTGTTTGTTCAGGGACATCAGGTGGGGCAACAAGTATAGATTTCATGAAGTATAGTGGAAGGTCTTTCACTAATTATGAAGATTTAAATAATATTGGAGATGATTCTTTTTGGGCTGGGTCTACTCATGCAAGAACATCTATCCCTTCTCATAACTCAGGCTTTGTTAATAATGAAGGGTTTGTCGTAGCAACAATGAACCCTGAGTTCTACGTTTTAAGAAATAGTTCTCTAACGTTTCAACTTGGTACTGAGCAGTACGGGACAGAGTATTTCGTAGATCTTTGCTGGAAAAATATCAATGAAGATTCTGCTGGTGAGTTTGAAATTACTCCTAAATATAGCTTTAAAAATAAGCAACTGTTTGGACAAACTTATACTGAGTCTGCAAACATTTTAACTAAAACTGATGTTGAATGCTTGGATGAAGATAACCATTCGTTCAACTTGTTTAATGAAGACTTCTCTTATCTGCCAAGTCAGATGAGTGAGATGCTTCCTCAAGTTGGTTCTGTTGATCGTGTTAGTTTTTGTAGAGTTAGACATTACTTTAAAGAAGATAGCGAGTTCTTTAGATCTTGGAGCCTTAATGCAATTGAAGTTACAGCTTCTCTAGAAGTAACTCTTTTGGAAGATCAAAGCGCTCCTTTAGATGCTGGTGTTAAGTTATGTCACCCTATTGCTTCTACTTCTGGTAATACTAATGGATTGTCTAATCGTAACGGAAACGGAAACGGAAACGGAAACGGAAATGGAAATGACGATTCTGGACTTTTAGTATGTCAAATTCAGTTTGAATCAAATCTAGCGTATGAGAAGTTTGTTTTGGACCATGAAGATACATCTAATGGGAATTCGAACTCATCATATAGTGTGAATCACAATGATGATTCAAGGTTCACTGATTCAAAGAGTTGTGCAGAGACAACGGGATTAGTAATTGCAGATCCAGTAGCTTGTTTACTTAAATTTGCAGTAGATGGTTATCACACTGACCTTAATGTTGAAATTAGTAGTAACACTTTAATAGTTAAAGAAAATTAATAATACATATGACAATTACTTCGGAGGTAATTATGAAAAAAATAATCTTAATGACGGCACTACTTATGTCATCGTTTACTTTTGCAACAAATGTTGACGATTTATTCGCCGGTGGAGAAAGAGAATTTGAATTTGAAAGATTTGCTGACGATAGTATTCTTATGGCAATCGATCAAGATGCTGAGCTAGCTTGTGATGCTGGAGTTTGTACTCTTCATGCAGTAACAAATAACTATGGTGGTTTTGAAGTTTCTTTCAATGTTGGTGAAGGTGAGCAAGATAATGGTTCAGGAACAACTATTTATACTGGTGGTTCAGGTTACCAAACTGATGGTAATAGTGAGTACTGGGGATTTACTGTTAAATATTCTAGAGGGAAGTGTACTCAGAGAATTAGAACTCCAAGATCAGTTTACTATGCAATTAACAGATACATGTATGGTCTAATGACTGAAGAGGGTGGAACTAGAAGAGGTTTTACTCCAGCTGATGAAGCAATGATTATGTTCTATACAACTATCATGAATAAGGCTAACGGCTGTACAATGCAATAACCGAAGTTTTGGTACTCTTTTCAGTAGGTTAAGGGTACCTTTATTTTGTTTTCTAGGTGTAGGTCTGCCAAGTATAAATTACATTTATTAAGTTTAACCACTCAAATTTTGGTATAAATGATACTGAATTTGGAGATTAGTATGCAAAAAATATTTATAGCTGTTGCGCTATTATTTACATTCATAACATCTACAGATGTTTTTGCCTCTGATTGGATGTCAGTAGATTCTGACTCGGTTAAATTTGATCTTAATAATATGAGATTTTCTAATAGAGCAAGATGTGCTCTTGACTCTAAAGACCCAACTGACACTTCTTTTCTATTAGTTACAAATACGGATATTGCTAAGGCCGTTTATAGATTAGCTAAGCTTAGAGGTGAGGATACTGATACACTTACTAAATATGGAATTGAAGTATTTAGATATTCCGTTGTTCAAATGATTCAACTTATTCATGAGAAAATCATGAATAGAGAGTTACCATTATTGCCAGCAGATATCTCTAGAGATGATCTGCATATCCCAGGTAACTATAAAAATGTTATGGCAAATTGTCGTAATGATGAGTACTGCTCTGATCTAGATAACTATATTGAAAAATTATGGAAAATTACATCAAAGAATACTTCAGCATCTGGAAAAGTTGTTCAGTTTTATACTGTAGATAACTTCCACTCAAAAGATAGTTACATACTTGAAAAAAACTTTGAAAATAAGAAACGTCATACAGAACTAAAGTGTCACTACTTAAAAAAGTTCTCTCCACTCCAGGCTCACTTATATGGAACGAAGCCTGATAGGAGTGCTCTTGAATCAATCGCCAAAGCAGCTCTTGACTCAGGGAAATACTTAGCTTCTTGTGATGACTTTGAAGCACAAACGAATTTAGAAGTAGCTGCTTATCAATTAGAAATACCAAATTTAAAAGAAAAGAGATGGGAAGATAAAGGATTTGATTATTGGAACTCTCTTAAATTATATTTCTCTTGGGCATTTAGAAATGCTCCAGAGATGCAACAAATTGCTTCTCCTTTTGCAAGTGTATTTAAGGGAATTGCAATTGAGGACTCTGTTTTAATCGTACCAAATGGTTGTAAGTCTATAACAGTTCCAAAGTGTAATGGTGACTACCTTGCTCAACAGGCCATGAGGGAATTTGCTAAAGAAGACTTTAGAGAAACAGCTCTTAATTTAGATGTTCTTTCTAGTGTACCTGAAGGTCCACAGGATGATTTACTTTCAGACCCTTTTACTTCTGTAAATGTTGATGAACTAGATCTCGGTGGTTTTGCTAATGCTGAGGCATGGCTTGCTAACTTTAAAGAAAACTTCACAGGAACTAGAGCTCTAATGAAGAAAAAGCTAATCCATGCTATTTCTACATTAAATATAACTAAAGCTAATATTAGCCCAGAGAATATCTCTAAGTTACTTGAGAAAAGATTTTCTAGTCTACTTAAAGACTCAAAGTCTACAGATACTGAATTAAAGAATGATTTATACTACCTTTGTGCTGAATATAACTTTGCTGACCATGATGAATTTAGTTTCCTTAAAGGAAAGTTAAAGATTTTAAGAGAGACAACTCTTATCGATGGACTTGCTGCAGATATTTCAGAAAACAAAACTAAAGAGCTATTTGATTTCTACTCTGTTATCGCAGAAAAGGTGATGTCTGGTTGTGCAGCTTTAAATCAAAAAGGTATTTGGGATGAAAGTTTCACATTAGATAAAACAGGATTCTCTCCTTGGTATATTCAGAAGGTTTATGAAAATAAATTCAAATCAACTGCTGTTGAAAAGAATAAGACGTACCTAGAAACAAATAAGCCATTAATTGCATGGAAGACATATGCTCAAACAAATAAATTAGAAGAAGTTGTTTGTGCAAACTCTAGTGATTGTTCAAGAAAGGTTTTAAAATCTATAATTGATCTTTATTCAGTTGCGCAATATGCTTCAACATTTTGGAATCTTGAGCAGGAAATAAAAACTCCCGCTCTTTTTAATCCTTATGCTGAAAGAACTGCTTGTAAGGTTTACGATCCATGGTTTAAGACTAAGTCTATTCTGTTCAATTTGTTTGCGGATATGTCTCAAGCAGCTCTTTCTGTTGCTACTCCTGGCGTAATATATGGAAGACTGGATTTAAAACCTGGTCAAGTAACATCTTTTAACCAACTTGTTAAAGATGGTCGAATTTCTTACGACACAAGATACGATAAAACTAAGATTACAACTTCTTTAGCTGCTGACTTTGGACCACTCTTAGGTGTTCCTTGTATGGTTTCCATTGCTGGAAGAGCAAATAGTCCTTACGATAATTATAGATTTGGTGGTGTAAGTGTTGGTGCTTGTAACTCAAATGAAGATAATAACTTAAATGTTAGAACTGCTTCAGATATGGATGAGAACAATAATAGATCTCACTCAGAGTGTATAAGCTGTAGACTAAATTTTGAAAGTGTAGCTAGTTCTCTCACTCACTTATCTAGTGAAGTAGGACCATCATTCTTCTTATTTAGAGCAGTATTTAGACTTTATAGAGGTCTTAAGGATCCTGACAATATTCCAAGATCGTGGGAGGCCAACCCAAATCATATCTCTGAAACATACAGAAGGTTTGGAGAAATCCCTAAGTCTTGTGTTTCTTCTCTGCGTAAAGGGAAGAGATGTCTAGTTGATTCTTGTGAAGAGAAAATTGCTGAGACATTAACAGAAGAATTAAGTGGAAATATAGAAAGAATAACTTTTGCTGGAACGAGTGGTGCTCTTGTTAAGATGTCTAGCTGTGATAAGCCAGTAACAGTAAAGCTTTATAGAAACTCAACCTCTCATAATAAGTCGTCATGTAGAGTTGGAAAGTATAAAGTTGCTACAAAATGTAATGCAATTAAGAGGAATAAATAGTGAGAAATATACTTAAGCTTGGTTTGGCTTTTATATTCAGTTTTAATATTACAGCAGCAACTGTTGAATCTACTTGGAATGATCAATACAGGAAAGAGTTAAGTCTCTACTGCGCTGAAGATGATATTCTGTGCCAAGATGTATGTAACGATACCTTAGTTTGTAAGATCCCTGAAGAAACTTGTCATAACTGTATTGGAACTTCTATTACACTGACATATATTTTTAATTATATGGGAAAAGCATACTTAAATACTGGAGTCGAGGCCCTAAACGGTGATGTTGTAGAGCTTCTAAAGTCTGGTGAATTTGTAACTTTCTCTTCTAGAAGTATTTATAATCACGTTGATAACTTCAACTCTATGACTTTACGTAGTAACTTCAGAAAATTATGTTCTGATGGAACTAGATACCCTGTGGTCATGTTTAATAGGTCACAAGAGAATCAGTCTGTTTCAGATGTTAGATTTGTTTTTTGTGATGCTGGTGTTTATGAAATGGAATTTTCAAACGATCTATTAATAAATTATGATCAAAGTCTTGAAGAGTCTCTTTATTAAGCTCTATTCTTTCATTACTATATATTCCACTGGTTCAAGCTCTAACTTAAGTTAAGCATTACAAAATAATATTTTTATTATATTCTCTTTAGATATAAGTCTTAAAGTATTGGTGTAATGAAAAATATTGATTTTAATAATATATTAAAGTCTAGAGGTAAGGTTCTAGTTGTATCTTCATCTAGTCTCTCTTTAGAAGAATACTCTCTTATAGATGTTCCATCTCAGCTTAATGATGCAAGTGATTCCCGTAAAGAAGAATTTCAAAAGGGAAGATATATAGCCAGACTACTTCTGTCTGAGCATGGAAATACGGAAGCAGTAAAAATAGGAAAAGAGAGAGAGCCTCTTTGGCCTAAAGGCTTTGTAGGTTCTATTTCTCACTCTAAAGACTTTTACGCTGCAGCTGTTGCTAGCTCCAAGTTAATTAAAGGTGTAGGACTTGATATTGAATCCGTTGGTAGAGTGAAAGAAAATATTTACCGAATGATTAAGACCGAAGAAGATATTGATAAGAGTGAACTCTCTAAAAGTGAACTTGATACATTAATATTTTCGGCAAAAGAATCTCTCTATAAAATGTTGTACCCATCTGTTGGAAAATTCTTTGGATTCAAAGATGCAGCCCTTATAAGTGTTAATGAGAATAAGTTTAGTATAAAACTTAGAACAACTTTAAACCCTGAGCATGTTGAGGGAAGTATTTATAATGGTCATTTTGTGATTACAAAAGATTTTCTTCTTAGTTATTTGGAGTATTAAGAACTCTACTTAGTGCTGTTAGCCTTGTTTCTATCTGTGGGTTACGTCTCTGATTTTTTAGAAATTCAAATAAGTATTTTCCATAACCAAGTTCAGCAGCAAAAAAGTCTGCTTCTACTTGTGCCTGTTGATTGGGAGTACCTTTTTTTTGGTGTTCTAATGCTATATGACCTATCTCATGGAGTAGAACAGCAACAGCTTGTTCTTTTTGACCATTTTTCATAATGAATATAAGTTCAGGAAAAATAATAATTATATTAACATCAGATTTAACAGCACAAGCATATTGGCCATTACTTTGTACGAATACAATTTTCTCTAGTATTGATTTAATTTTCTTATAGTCTTTAGTTGTTGAGTATAGCTGTGAAAAAGTTTCTAAAACTGCAGGGGAGTCATAGAACCACCTGTGTTCTCTATTCTTTAAGAATTGCTGACTTTTTTTGTTTTTTAGTTTTGAAAATAAACCATTCATACTGACTTTTCGGTAAGAAGTGCCCTAGAGGTAAGTATTTGAGTGTTATTGGCAAATTCTGCCGTTCCAAATAAATTCGATAACTTGATAGAATAGTTACTATGAAATACCTAGCTCTTATGTTTATTTTATTTAGTAATCCTTCCTTCTCTTTCGAGAAGTCTGATGCTTTCATTGTTACGGCCTTCACAAATAAGTTTAAGGTTTTGTCTCCAGTGAAGAAGTCCAAAAAAGTTAGTGTGATTATTGAAAATAAAACTTTAGTTAAGTTAATAGGTGAGGTTGCAACCGATAGTGGCTCTCTTCGAAAAATAGTTACAATTAAGCCTGGAAAGTATAAATCTATTGAATTAGAGTTTCATAAAAATACTAAATACTATTTCATCCCACTTTCTCCTTCATTTCAGAAAGTGATACTCGATTTTGGAAAAAAGGCATATGAGATTCCTTCGAAAAAATAAAATTGATAAATCCATTCTCGTTATTTCTGATATTCATCTAGGTGCAGGGGTGATGGTTAATGGTAAGAGAAACTACCTTGAAGACTTTCACTTTGATAAAGAGCTTGTTGATTTTCTAGATTTTTATTCTTCGGATGATTATTTAAGTCGAGATGTTGAATTAATTATTAATGGAGATCTATTCGATCTTTTAGCTGTCCCTTTTGTTAATTATTTTGATGATGAATTTTGGAGTGAGAAAGCGGCTCTAAGTAAGTTTGAAATGATTATTGATGCTCATGGTGAAGTTCTAGATGCATTAGATAGATTTGTTTCTCATAAGAATAAGAAATTAGTTTATATTATTGGTAATCATGATGCAGAGTTTGTTTTTGAATCTCTGCGTACAAGGTTCTATGAATTATTTGATGAAAAAAATAGAAGCCGTGTGGAGATACAACTCAATAACAATGGCGAGTATATTCCCGTTCCTGGAGTAGTGTTAAAGCATGGACACGAGTATGAGTTAGCACATCATTTTCACCCTGTGAAATCGATTGTAGAGTCTGAGGATGGAGAGAAGTACTTCTTACCTCCATGGGGATCATATTATGTTACGAGGGTAATAAATAAGTTTAAAGAAGAGAGAGACCACGTAAATGCTGTTCGTCCTATTAGAAAATTTATAATTAATGGACTTATCTATGACACATTTTTTACGCTAAGATTTCTCTTTGCTACAACTTATTACTTTATAATGGTTCGATCTATATATCTTTTCAAACAAGAAAGAAATTTAAAGAAGATGTATAAGCATTGTGTAAATGAACTAGAGCTCTTTAAAGATTATGATACATTGACAATGGACTTCTTTAAAGAAAGGCCTGAAACACAATGTCTAATAGTAGGGCACACACACGAACCAATCTTTAGATCTTTTAGTGAAGGTGGAATCTTTATCAATACTGGAACATGGACAAGAATGTACAATTTAGATTTTGGAAAAAATCCGTCTGGTGAACAATTGTCATTTGCCCAAGTTGATGTCTTAGATTTAGATAAGAAAGAATACGATATTAATTTAAATATATGGAAGGGGAGATCAAATCTCCCCTATGAAGAGTTCTCTTAGTCAGCTTGACTATAGCAGAGTTCAATATACATTTCACCATGTGCAGACTTTATTGGAATAAGAATTACCGTAGTTCCCGCAGGGTATGAAATTTTATGTTTTGCACCTTCTATCATTGAAGGAATTGCCATATTTGATGTATAACCTTGTGTTGCCAAATCTCTTTTAGCATTACCCATAATCATATTACAGATTTCACCGCCAACATCAGCAATCTCATCGTTATACTCAGTGAAAGTATCCATTAGCATAGCACTGGCTACCTTGAAGTAAGTGTCATAGGGCCAAGAGATGACTAGCATGGCCTTATATGGCTTAGCTACTCCATCTACTTCAATTTCTCCGTTTAGTCCTAGGACTGCTGAGATATCACCTTTAGAAATAGAGTCTTTTTTTATTTCTGGCTTCTGTGGGTCTAACTTAGTAAAGACCATCGTTTCAAATACATTCTTTGCTGCATCGATAAATGGCTTTGAGAAAGTTAAAAAGTTACTTTGATTACTCATATATTTTACTCCAGTTATAACCCAAGACTACTCATCAAATCATCAATAGATGTTTGTGAAAGATTTGCGTCAGGGTCAGCAGCGCAAGAAGCTCGCTCTATATCATTAAATTTATCTTTAAGCCACTTCAGTCTAGTTACAAATGCTGTAGAGCTAGTCGCTTCAAAAGAAGAACTTTTTCCCTCTTTAATTTGTATAATCATTTTTTTTAATAGCTCTAAAGAGTCAAACATAATTGCACATACTACTTCTAGCAGGGCAGTGTCATTGACTTGACTCGATTTATATCCAATCGCTTTACCTAACTCACAGAATGTTGCTATTTCATCTGCGCCAATTGTTTTTGCAGATCCCATAACTCTATCTATAATTTGTCCAAACTGTTCAAGTTTTTCTGTCTGAGTAGGGTCATCTTCAAATTCTTCTAAGATTTCTTCTAGCTCGTTAAAAAGCTGTAAGGACTCATCACAGAATTCATCAACAACCTCTTTCATTGACGGGTCATTTAGTAAGCTCATGCTGGATCCTTTATTAAAAAATCTTTTCTATTTTTTCTTTTAGTACAGCTGCTGAGAATGGCTTAACGATGAAGTTACTTACTCCTGCCTTCACTGCAATCACAACATTTCCTTGTTCTGCCTCTGCTGTAATCATCAAGAAAGGTAATTTTTTAAGAGCTTCAGTCTCTCGTACCTTCTTTAGAAGATCTAAACCACTCATCTGTGGCATGTTCCAATCAGAAACGATAAACTCATAAGGCTCTGGGCTATCCAGTGCTTCTTGAATCATAGGCCATGCAGTGGCTCCATCATCAGCCTCTGTTATATTCTTAAATCCAATTTGTTGAAGCATGTTCTTGATGATTTTTCTCATTGTAGCCATGTCGTCAATAACGAGAATCTTCATATCACTTTTAAGGGCCATTTTATCTCCTAAGCAGATTCTTCTATTTCAGAATCTGTATTTAATATATAAATTAAACTTTCGTATATTTTATCTCCAAACTCGAACTCTAGTCCAGCAGTGAAAGTTTTATTTTTCAAATTTCTTATAATGCTCTTCATATCTGTCTTTGTTCCAGTAACTTTTCCCTCTGAGTACTCAAATATATGAGATACGGCACCAAGTATTAATGAAAGTTGATCAATATGTTCACCTTTTTTATACATTGGGAAACCAGAACCATCATTTCTTTCATGATGTTGGAATATTATATTCATACATCTATTGCTAAGTACTACCTCACTTTTATTTAGTAAGTGATGGGATAGGTTAGGGTGTTTTCTATATTCTTTCAATTCTGCTTTATTATATTCTAAATGTGGTTTATGACCTAAGTTATAATCGAGTTGAGTCATTCCTATATGGCTAAAGAAAGCTGCGCAAATCAATTCGCCTAGTGTTTCTTCATCTTTCATATCGCAATTTTTTGCAAGAAAGTATGAGACAGCGACAATCCTATTCACAAAGCTGTCTTCTATTAAAAGCTTTTCACATAGGTATATTGCAAGACTTACAGTATGCGATATTCTAACACTAAAGGTTTCAGTTTCCATTCTTACTCTTTCAATCATACTTGAGTAATCATTATCTTTTACAGCACTTAGAAACTCTTCTTTAAATTTTACTTCGCCAATAATGTCTATTGTCTTTTCTAACTCTTGAATCTTTTGGATTCTCTTTTCTTCAAGGTGATGAACGACCTCTTGAAGCCCTTCAACATCTTCTTCTTTTAAAGCATGTGTCGTTAGAAATGTTTTCTTTTGTTTCTTATCGACTGCGAGTCTGCCGCCTTTACTTAATATAAACTCAAGAAAGTCTTTCTTATCTTCTATGAGTGGTGAGTTCGCCTTTAAGAAAGGGCTGACGCTTTCGTTATTAGGATTATAAATAAATAGATGATAGGGAAGAACTCTCTTTCCCCCAAGGTCTTCTTGTGAAATAAAGAAATAATTATTAACAACACTCATTATGATGCTTTCCTTCTAAAGAATTTTCCAAGAAATGATTTGACCGGATTTTTTTTAGTTGTTGTTGTCTTGTCAATGCCTTGATATTCACCACTATTCATATTAGTTCTAAAGTTAGAGATAACAAATCCTCTAAGTGTTTCAAGAGTCACTTCAAGTTCTTTACATCTCTCTTCTTTAAATTCTGAATCAAACCATGTTACAGCAAATCCCATTAGACTTGTTCCTTCGTAGAAGGGGTAGATGAATTCAATATTTGAGCTCTGGAATGTTATATCACTCCATGTAGGTAGTTTAGTCTCTTTCCACAAAGAGAATTGTTTAGATCTTAATTTTTTCCAAATAGGTTCTTTCTCTTCTTTTTGAATCTCACTAAGAAGGTTTAGCGAATTTCCGGCCTCTTTTGTTTGCCCTTTCTTTTCGTCATAGTAGAATAGAGCAACTTCACCATTAAAGTTCTGTTGAATCACTTTAAATATATATTTATATGTAGATTCTTCTGCTGAATCGTCTGAATTATAGAAGTTTAAAACTCGTACGACATGTTCAAGTCCTTTAGAGTCGGGTACATAGATTATATCCGAGGATTCATTTTCTTCATTTTCTTCTTCCTCTTGAATTTCTTCCTCTAGTACTTCTTCATCTTCTCTATAGTAGGTTGGAGTGGTTCGTTTTTTTGCCGAGTCACCACCGTAGTATTTTGGACCTGTCTTCTTGAGATTATTACCTTCTCTATCAATTGTAATTCCACCAAATTCATCTTTTAACTTACGGTAATCAATTGTCTGCTCTCCGAGGTCAACTTTGTCCCCATAGCTAAACTCGTCTTCAGTCCTCTTCTTTAATTCTTCTTCAGTGTTTTTCTTATCGGATTTCGCAAAACTCCAATCATCATCTATGTGGCTAACACTTGCTTCACTACTATAGTGAGTTTGTATTTTTTCAACCTTGCTATTGGCATTTAACTTTTCTTGCGTTAAATCATCAACTTGGCCTTCATGAGTTTTATTTTTTCTTTCTTCTTCTTGATCTTGTTTCTCTCGTTTTTCTCGAGCCTCTTCTGATTCTAATTCTTTCGATTTCTTTGTCCTATACCCAGAACTGTCATCATCTTCATCATTTCTATCTTTTTTCTGTAGAGAGTCTTCGATATCTAGGTCTGTATCTTTTTTTCTTTCTAGAAAGTCTTTGTCTACTTCAGTATTGTCATCTTCTAAGGGGTCTTCATCTTTTTCCTCTTCATCTAAGAGGTTTATATCTGTTTCATCTTTATAGTCTTTTTCTTCTGAGTCTTGTTCTTGATTATTCTTTTTTTCTTTTCTCGATTCTTCATCAATAAAGATCTCATTTTGAACCTTTAAGTCTTTTTTCTCGCCTTCATCAGGATCTTCATCTTTACGAGCTTTTCCGCCTCTTAGGTACTTGTCAATTTTGTCAGTTGAACCTTCTCCTGTTTCATCTTCACTTTCTAAGTGTTCAACTTGACCTTCAGAAGGGGAGTTCTCTTCATCTTCTAATGCACTTTTGTTCTTTTCTCTAAGCTCTTTATCATCCTCTTCTTCTTCATCTCGCTCTTGCTTGATTTCACTATCTTCAATTTCTAAATCAGTGTTCTTTGATTTTTTTCGGCCCTCTGACTCTTCAATATCTTCTTCTTTTTCGAGATAGTCTTGATCTTCATCGTCTACTGATAGAGAATTTTCATTTTTTGTTTTTAAGAGGTCTTCTTCCTCTTCATCTTGTTCATTCTTTTTTATTTTACCTTTATAGTATGTAGAGTTTTCTTCTGCTTTCTTTTGAAGCTCTCTTGTTTTCTCTTCAATATCTAAGAAGCTTTCTTCTGTTTTACTTGGTAATTCCTCTTCTTCCTCGAGTTCTTTTCTCAGTTTCCCTTTTAGGTGACCTTCGATCTCTTCTTCTACATACTTGTTTTTCTTTTTCTCTTCTTCTATCTCAACTTCAGATTTTTCTTCTTTACCACGAAGGTATCCGTCAATTGGTTCTTCATCTTCTTTTTCAATCTCTTTAGAAGCTTCCTCTTCATCATACGAGCTATGCTCCTTCTTTATTTTACCTTGCCAATTAGATTCTATTTCCTCTTCATGAAATTTATTTTTTTTCTTCTTCTCTTCAGCTTCTTCAATTTCTAATGCATTTTTAGAGGTTTTCTTTGTAAGATAATCAAGGCCATCCTCACTATCTTCATCACTTTTTTTCTTAGAAGACTTATACATCGAATCTTCATCTTCCTCTGTAGAGCTTCCAGAGGATTTTACGCCCGATTCTTCATCTTCATCCATTTGATCATTAACAATAGACTTTAATTGTAATTTTACTTTGTAGAGTAGGGTCTTGGCAGCAACTGGCTCTTGAATAAATTCAGTTAGGCCAATCTTAGAAAACTTATCAAGCGTTTTTCTTGGTATTCCTTTCTCATTTATTAAAAGAACTTTTGAATTTAGTTTTGCATTTATTTTTCTTAGGGATTTTAGTGACATTGCACATTTTTTTGGTGTCCCATAAATTGATAATGACTGTCCAACAGTTGGAACTAATTGAGATATTTCTGATAGGTCATCGACCTCGTATACCTCAACTCCCTCTGACTCTGAAATCTCTTCTACAGCTTCTTTAAGCTTTTTCATTGTTTCTGAAAGGGGATATACAAATATTAATGGTTTTGCACTCATACTTTTTTATCGTCATTTTTGTTCTTAAAGTTTATGTGATTTCTCTTTATATAGTGAAAAAAAATAACTACTTAGAAAGCTTTTTAGTCAGGTATAAAATTAAAAAATATGTAAAAAAAGTCTTAAGTATATTCAATCCCCTCCGAATAGTTTTATGAAACAAAGGTCACAACGACTGTTTCATTAAAATTCATCTATAGCAGTATGCTTATTGATCCTCACGGTATGGTGATCAAGTCTTAGAAAGGACGGACTAACAAGGAGGAATCATATGGGTTTGCGTATTGCGACTAACACAACATCACTATCTGCTCAAAGAACTTTGGGTAACAACAACACTGAACAAGCTAAAACTTTAAACAAATTATCGTCTGGTACAAGAATTGTACGTTCGGCTGATGATGCTGCAGGTTTAGCAATTTCAGAAAAAATGAAAGCTCAGATTAAATCAACTAATCAAGCTGAAAGAAATGCTAACGATGGTATCTCAATGATTCAAACTGCAGAAGGCGGTTTATCAGAAATTGGTAACATCTTAACAAGAATGAGAGAACTTTCAATCCAATCTGCTTCTGATACAGTAGGGGATTCTGAAAGAAAGTTTACAGACTTAGAATATCAAAACTTAAAGCAAGAGATGGAACGTATTTCTCAAGTGACTGAATTTAACGGTAAAAAACTGTTAAATGGTGCTGGAGATAAGTATGACTTCCAAATCGGTATAAATAACGATGAGTTCCAGGATAGAATCTCATTTGATACGGATAAGCTTAACTCTTCAATCTCAAATATGGGAGTGGATGGACTAAGCGTATCATCTAAAGAAGATGCTCAGGTTGGGCTAGAGTCTTTAGATACTGCAATTCAAATGGTTTCAGGTCAAAGAGCCGAGCTAGGTGCAAAGCAGAACAGACTAAGTTCTACGATTAATAACCTACAAGTAACTTCAGAGAACTTAAATGCTGCAAACTCTCGTATTAGAGACACTGACTTTGCTGCAGAGACTGCTAAGAATACTAAACTTAATATTCTTACTAATGCTGGTACTTCGGTTCTTGCACAGTCTAACTCTCAAGGACAAGCCGCTCTTAAGCTTATCGGTTAATTAAAAGCTTAAAAATTAATCTGCATAACAGGGCCTCACGAATGTGAGGCCTTTTTTTAATACATATGCTATGGTAGATTTTTGTCATAACAAGGTTGTAAGGAATTGAAACGTTTTATATCTCTCAGACGTAAGCTAATGATTGCAATTTTATTAATTTCATCTTTAATCACACTCGTGACAACAGCTTTACAATATTACATTGAGTACAAGAGAGATATTAATTATGTTCTACAAACTCTTAGTCATATTGGGAGTTCAAGTAGAAATTCTCTATCACGATCTCTTTGGAACTTAGATGATCTGCAAATTAAAGTTCAGCTTGATTCTATCCTTAAATTAAGGGACTTTGTAGGTGTTGCTATTTACGACGAAGATGGTCAGGTCTATTATAAAAATACTAAACCAGGCTTTGATGATATAGACAAGTTCTCGACTAAATTTCCATTAGTCATAACTGATGAAGAGTCTACATATGGGCTAGGTGAACTTGTTATCTGGGCAACTAAAGTCCATATTAATGATAACCTTATTTCTAGGCTTATTCATTTCTTCTTTGGTCAATTTATAAAAACATTAATGATCATCTTCACGATGCTCTATCTTTTTAGAATATTTATTACCAAGCATTTAGACTTTATTGTTAATTTCTTAAAGGATGTAGATCTTAACTCTGAAAGTATAGAGAAGCTCACACTTAGGAAAAGGTCTAATAATATTGATGAGCTTGATTATGTAAAAGACTCAATCAATAATATGCTCGATAGAGTTGCCAAAGCAAATCTAGAGACGAATGATAAGATTCAAAGGCAAGAGAGAGAAATTCAACTTCAGAAAGCCGCTTCCATAAACTCGGCTCGACTAGCTAGTCTAGGGGAGATGGCCGCAAATATTGCTCATGAAGTTAATAATCCACTCACAGTTCTCTCCTTTAGTGGGAAGAAGATTTCTCACTTGTTAAATGAAGATCCCCCGAATATTGAAAGATTAAAGCATTTTACAAGTATGATTAATAGAACTGTTGATAGAATGACTAAAACGATTACTTCTCTTAAAAGACTCTCTAGAGATACATCTGAAGAATCTTTCGAGGTTGTAGAGGTTCATTCTATGTTGGAGCGCGTTTTAGATCTTTGTGAAATGTCTATAAATGAGAAGGGAATAACTGTTACGACTGAGTTTGTTGATGTTGATAAAAATACTGCAATTAAGTGTCAGGAGGTTAAAATCACTCAAGTGATTATTAATCTTTTAAATAATGCTTGTTATGAAATAAAAGGTATGAATAAACCTTGGATTAAGATAATTGTAACAAGAAACAATGATCTAATTTCTTTCTCTGTTGTTGATTGTGGACCAGGGATTTCTATGGAAATTCAAGAGAGGATGTTCGAGCCTTTTTATACAACCAAGGATATTGGAGAAGGTACTGGAGTAGGTCTTAGTATTTGTACATCAACTGCTATTGAACATAAGGGGAGGCTATTTGTCGATAATTCTTGTTCTAATACGAGAGTAACACTAGAGTTTCCTACAACTCTTTAGTCTACCGACGTTACTTTGATAGAAGACTTTTTTAATAATTTAGTAAATATACCATCATCTTCTTTCATTTTTCCGCTAAAGCTTCCATCGTATACAGAGCCAGCTCCACACATAGGAGACTTACTTTTTAGGAGTGCTTCAGTCGCACCAGTTAGTTCTGCTATTAAAAGTGCTTCCTGAGCACCTTTTTGATACTCGAAAGTGACATCACGACCATTAACTGTAAGGATCTGATCTCCTACTGCTTCAGCGGGCTCTCTAGGCGTACTTAAGCCTCCCAATTGCTCAGGGCAGACAGGAATGGCCTCTCCACGCTTAACCATCTCTACAATGTCATTACGCTTCTTATTGTCTCCATCATACCTACAGTTTAGGCCTGCAAGACATGCGCTTACTATTACTTTCTTAGTCATAAATTTATTATATCATATAGAAAAGAAAAGGCCCTTATTAGGGCCTTAGATTGAATTATTTACTCTTTAGGTAACTCTCTACCCATGGGACTTCAAGCCTTTTGATGACTTCTTTATCAAAGCTCTGCTTATGAGCATAAGAGGCGATACCTCTAGATTTTGTTTTTTGGTATTTTTTTATAGAGTTTGTAAGTGCCATATTTGAAAATAGAGTCGTCTTAAATAATGTTTGTAGACCAACCTTATCTGGCGATATTTTACTTTTCGTTTTAATGTGAGTCATTAGATTCTCATAAATATAGTAATTTGAGCTTGATCCAGTGTCGCATAGCTCACTTAATTCACTATATGTTTTAGATAGATGTAGATCAATAGACTGCTCAACGAGCTCTTTTGTTTCTTTTGCACTCAGTTTCTTAGTAATTGCTATATCTATAACTCTTGGGCGAGTACTGCTCTTTGCTACAGGTAGAAAAAATTCTGGGTAGTTTGCCATAAAGTTTGCATCACTCATCATCTTCATATCATTAAAAGGAAGCTTGTACTTTTTAGAAGAAGACTTCATCGGTGCACTTTCATTGTACGTTAAATAGCTTGTATGAAAGCTTGGGCAGTGATTTAGCTCAAGACCTACAGTATCACTAGAGGCTAATGGCATCATCTCTTTATATTGTGAATATAAAGTTAGAAAGTATAATCTTTTGTTATTATATTGATTTAATCCATCATCTCTATCTGATTCCTCTGATATTGAAGCAGGACCTCTTCCTCTTTTTTCTCTATAGGAGAACTTCTCACTAATCTGAACTTCTGGAACAAGATTTGTATTTCTACTACGAGCCTCGTATCTACTAATCTTCTCATCAAATGATTCTGGTTTTTTATATGTATAACCAGTAGAACATGAAGAGATAACTATAGAACTTAATCCTAGTGCAACTGCTGTTTTAAAATTAGATTTACTAAGCATGGAAGATCACTCCTTAATAAAGATATTCCTATTCTTCTTATCGGGAGATTTCTATGAAATTTGAATGTTTTAATAGTATAAAAAACGGAAATGTTGAACGAATCAATTCCCGATTTAATTAGTAGGTAATTCTAGAAGAAGACCATCAGTATTAAGTTTTTTGGTTGCAACTGCTTTAGTCGGGTACTTGATCTTAGACTTTGATATTGCTTCACTAACTGTATACTTTTTTAGGTATCTTATTGCTTGGTATATTCTTTCTGGAAAAATAATTCCTTCGGATACAGACTTCAACTTAAGATCTTCTAGTTTTAATGATGTCTCTAGAATTATTCTTTTTAACTCATTGATCTTAAGTTTTATATTTAGACGCTTTGCTTGAGAGAGTGCTTTAACTGCTATGTTAGATACAAATGGAGCAGCTTGACTTGTTCCGTTTGTTCTTAAATATTCTTGTCTTGGAATAGTACTCTTTATCGCCATTCCTGGTGCAAAAATATCGACAGTTTTTTTACCAAAGTTAGAGAAGTAGGCCATCTCCATATAATCAAAAGATGCACCAATAGAAAGAGAGTTCTCTAACCTAATCGCACTTGGAAAATGTATATAGATATCAGAGTCATTATTCTTATTTCCTGCAGAAAAAATGAAGAGAGTATTAGAATGCTTTTTTAGAATCTTTGTTGATTCTTTAATAAGCTCTTCCATAAAGTCTTTTGTCTGCTGGAATGATACCTTATCACTAAGGTCTTCATTAAATTGTTTCTTATAGTAACTTTTTATTCTGCTTTGAATGCCTTCAAAACTTTGCCCAAAAGATCCATTCACAACACTCGCCTTAGAGGCAGCGTAGTCAACTCCAAGCTTAAACTTATTGAGTTGCCACTTAAGAAAGCTAATCCAATACTTTTTAAGATGTTTCTTTTGCTCACTAACATTATTAGAATTAATTCTTTCAAAAGATGGAGCTAATGCTGGCCCAAATTCAGCGCTCCCTAGGTAGGTAATAGAAACAAGCTCAATATCTGAGCTAGAAATTTCTTCTGGAAGTGAGTCTGTATTTGCTGCAATTCCTGCTACGTGTGTTCCATGCATCCAAGAAACGAACTCACTTCTTTTCTTTTTTAATTCTTTATCTTTTTTAAGCTCATTGTATTCTTTTGTTTCTTCTTCTGAGATTGTTCCTAAGGATTTCTTTGCACGTAAAATATAGTATCTCTCTATTTTTCTCGTTAGGTAGACTTCTCGCGTAAAATCAAAAACCTCATTATTCATTTTTACAAAATTCCAACCTAGAATATCATCAATATATCCATTTCTGTCGTCATCTCTTCCATTCTCTAATTCATGTATATTGCGGTAGATATTATTTGATAAATCTTGGTGAGTGTAATCTACTCCATTGTCCAGAATTGCTACGGTGCTAGAAAGGGTGTTTATTGATATTAAGAAGAAAAATGTAAGTGCGAGTAATTTCATTAAGAAAATATGCCAATAAGAGGATCTTAAGTCACTTTGCAACACATTAAGTAGTTGATTTTAGTTTGGGAAATCTTTAATTGTACAAACAATAGGGAAGTGATCAGATGGAAGCTGATACCTTTCGTACAGGGATGTTGGTCTAGGGAATGGAACACCATCTTCATTCTTGTAACTATAGAGGCCACTGAGTTTAGGGTCTATTTTATGATGTAGCATTTTCGGAAGGAATATATAATCTAATTGATGACCTTGATCTTTTCCTTGCTTGTCAAAAATATGAATACTTACTCTTGCTTCTTTTGGCTCATTAATAACTTCAAGTACATCTTCTAGATCTGTTGATTCATATAAGTTTTTAAACTCAGGATCTGTTTCTTCTCTGCAGGCCTTACCATTGAAGTCACCTAAGAGCAGAATAGGTACTTTATTATGATATCTCTTATTAAGAACATTATATGTTTCTACAAGTTGCTTAAACTCTGCAGTTCTTCTAAGCCTGCCACCGAAATCAATGCCTTCTTTATCTAATTGGCTTTTTAAATGAACTCCTAGAAGGATTAGAAATGGTTTATCACTATCACCCTTAAAGATTCTAAGTTCTGCAATATCTCGTGAAGGAAGGTGAGAAGGAAAAACTCTCTTCTTTCCCATACTCATTTGATAATAGTTTTCTTTTTCTTCGTGAGGATAATTAAAATTTAAAGGACGTCTTTTATGAGTGAAGTGTTTGAACGTATAGTCTGTATCGTTCTTTATTAAGTAGGCGAGCTCAATCCCTCTCTCTGAGTTCCCAGGAATTAGAGAGTATAAGTATTCACCATCGAGGTATTCTTCAACTAAGTTTTTAAGGGAGTCTTCTCCTCCAACTTCACATAGAAATACTATATCGCTATCTATATCTTTAATTGCCTTGGCCAGTCTCTCTACTTTATCTTTTGATTTCTCATATTTATATAGAACATATGATTCCTCATTACTGTAAGGAGGTAGGAATAGGTTTTCTACATTGAATGCACATATTGAGAAGTTTTTCTTCATTAATCACAACTCCAGCCAAAAGCTAGCGTCTCATACTTTTTCATTTTTTTATTCCAAATAATTTTACAATAACTACCTTGGTATAAATGCTTAACACTTGTTAGTTTAAGGAGCTCTTTAGTAATATCATCTGAGCAACTAACTTCACTAGGGTAGTTTTCAACTTTAGGAACCTCTTCAATTGAGATAGACCCATTAAGTTTCAACCTTAAGCCGTAATAGAAACCTTCAGACTCTTTTATATAAATTAAGTCATCACCATCAATTAAAATAGGAGCATCTCCTCTTAGGACACTTCGAACTCTACTAGATTTTCTATTTGTCATAATGACATTTGGGACGAGTAGGTCCTTCTCTTTATTTAGAGAGTTTAAGTTTTTAGTGAATACTTCTATTAATTTTATAGATTCTAGCTTTTCATTGTTGTGACCTTTGCAAGAAGAGTCCCACAGAATAAGGTCTTTATTAGTCTCTGAAGATTCTCGACCCCAAACAGGTAGTAAAGCACCGTAAGAAGAGGTGAATGAGCGCATTTTCTTTATTTTATTTGGAGAACTTGATTTTGCTATTCCAGTCCATTGATGCCTAATTAGGCCGATCTTCTTAGAACAGTGTGAGTTTGATGGACAACCTAAGTTTTCATGCTCTGCCATATATGGAAGAAATTTTACTTCTGAAGCAAAAATGGTTGAAATAAGTAGGGCCAAAACTTTTAACATATACTAATTTTAACGGTGCTTAAAGCGAGCGTCTACATTAAAAAAATGATTATTTGCAATAAGTATGTTGGTTCCATCTATATCCGTCTAGAAATCTTACGAAACCAGTATCGTTTGCATCATCATAGTCTAGGTTTGAGTCATTTATAGACCACATTTTACTATCTTCTAATGATCCATTTTGAAAGTAGTTACCAGTATTTGGTTCAGCGTAGAAGTATCCAAATGCTGCTCCACCTCTAATTTCTCCAGACCCACAATATGCTGCACCAAGAGATCTGATTTTTGAATAAGCTGTAGAGTTGAGCTTTATTTCACCAGTTTCAGGAACAAAGTCAGTATCTTCTAATCCACCACCAGGTTGATCTTCTCCCATTCCGTCTCCTGAAACAAACTTATTGAAGTAAACGTTTAAGTTTGTTCCTGAAGGAAGTTTACAAGTTCTTGCAGCATCCGAGCTAGAGCTACTGTCTGGATCTGGTGCATAACCACTACAGCAAAGTCCTGCATCAGTTGTCTCTTCACCAAGATTTAGACAGCACATGAATTCATTATCTGACCATACTTGTGTTTGAATAATTCCATCCGCATTAACAACTCTGTCATTTGGATTGGCTTCAGTATCTGTAACTGATGAGTCATAAATTTGAGATATACTTCTTCCGTTATCATTTGAAGCATTGTAATCAAATGAGTTTGTATCGAATCCAGTTCTAGTTGTTTGGTTGTATATCCCACCAACTAGTTTACTCTTGTCTGAGTTACAGTAAATTGGCTCATAAACGATTTGAGGAATTCCTAGAAGTTCTAGTCTCGCTAGCTTTGTAAGGTAGTATAGGTCATTTCCTGGTTCCATAGGATAAGTAGAAGCAAGTTGAGTATTTTGATTCATAAACTCTATCTCTAGTCCTGCATAATCAAAGTTATTTTCATCTGATGAGTCGTCTGCAGTCCCATCTTGTTCTGGAGATATTCTGACATCTAATACAACTTTTCCATCAACTTCTCTTAAGCAGTAAGAGTTTTCATCCTGTGGTCCAGCATCACAAGTTATAGGTGCTTTTGGAGTTAAAGATAGTGTTGTTGATGTTGATCCATCTTTAATCCTAGTAACTCTTACATCTTGTATTAGACCTAGACTTGTGTCATTTAAGACAGAGATATAAGTCGGAATAACAACTCTTATCGCTAAATGAAAGTCACTATTGTGGAAGTAATTATATGGTCCTTCACTAGATAAGTTTTCAGCATGTCTTAGTGGAGTAGGCATATATGGGATATCTGAACTAAGTCCATTTACTTGTAGAAGAGTACCACTACTTGGGTTTTCATCAGGTAGAGTACTTAAAACTAAGTTTGCTACAGATATTGCGCTTGGAGCAACAACTTCAAACTCATTTGATTTAGTAATAGGGTTTTGTATACATCCACCATTGTCTGCAGGAGATTGGCACAATCTAGAAAAGTCACCGTAGTAGTTTTCACTATTAACACCAAGGTCTCCCTCAGGGTCGCTCGTAAATTGTAATTTAGACTGAGTATTTAAACATCCAAAGTCACTTGGGTTAATATTTAATCTACTAGAGTTAGACCAATCGTTAGTTCCATCTGCAAATTTTCTAACCCAACCACGTCCACAGCATGTTCTCTGTGCAGTGTCGTTAAGTGTTTTCCATTGAAATGCTTTAGGAGCAGCATTAGCTTCGACAATTGGAGCTTGATGTAGATCTTCTAAAGCAGTCTCTGAACTCATCGCAGTTGTTATTGCTGCTGCTGTATTATCTTGTGCCGTAACTATAGAGTAGCGTGAGTATCTACCTGCAGCAGATGGACCATTTTGTGGGTATCTTGTAACTGTTAATTCAGAACCTGCATTATTACTTGAAACATTACTAGGAACAAGTGAAGTAGGGCCTTCAGTAAACATTGTTATTGTAGCTCCTGTCTCTCTACAGCATCTGTTGAGTGACATGTCATAGGTATCAAAGTTATCACTTGTAAAGCTTGGCTTTGCTTGTGCTTGCCCACACACTAAACCTTCTTGCCAGAACTTATGTTCTGCTTCTGTGTTACCAAAGTGTGTCTGATCATAGAAGAGAGCAGTCTCTGCGTGAAATTTACCTGGTCCACAATCTAGGTCTGTTTGGCAAACAGCTCCTGCTTTTCTTAAACATGCATTTTGAACAACTCTTGGATCCACTAAAGAAGGAAGAGAGTTGATATCAGCAGCTTCTATCTCAAAGAATACTGACTGTAGGTTTCCGTTAATAGTAGAAACTGACTCTGCACCACACATATTTTGTTCATTGATATCTTCGATTTGTGGAGAGTCTACATAGTCTCCATCTTCATCAATTACTGGACAGGCGACAGCTCTAAGTGTTCCATTTGTTGCTGTCGAGTCACAAGAAGAGATTTGATTGATGTAATCAGTTCTTCCTTGATTGTCTTTTGTTTGTTGCATTTGCTCTTGAGTAGGTTGAGAGATATCTTTACCTGGTCTACAAACTCCGATATCGCCAAGTCGAACATCTGACTCATTATTTGAAAAGTATGCCGCAATATTGTGCTTGATTTGTGTCTCTACAATATTTTGAGGAGCTTGCGATAGGTCGTAAGATATTGTCCCATCTGCATTTACTTTTAGATTTGACTCTAAAGATTGTGTATTATTTCCACCTAGGTAGTACTTTGGTCTTCCAAGAACATCAGCTTCTTGTCCAAATAATATATTAGATACAATATTTGGAGACCTAATAACTTCAGCATTAAATTCAGCTTCATCCATCTTTGCACAATAGAAGTTTGGAGCACACTGAAAGAGCTTTGAAGCTGAGCCTAGATCTGTTCTAGAAGTAGAGCAGAGTGATCCTGAACCTCTGTAAACACATCTCTTACTTGAAGCAGTAGAAGGTTGAGTTCCAAAAATTATTTGGCTAAATGAAAGAGAGTCGATTTCATCGTCAGCTTTTTCATTTCCATTTAGATCAAAGGTAGGCCATTTAGATCTATGCTGACTTACGTCTGCACATGCATATTCCCATCCTAATTTTGTAATACAGTCACTATCTACATTACACTGATGGGCCTCTTGGCATGAAGCGCCTTGGTTTTGTCTTGTATCATTTAGAGATAGGTTAGGGTTAAAGTCGTAATCTGCAGCAGTGTCTCCGCCTTGATCAGTTACGACGTTAACTAAAATATCTGTCTTATCTGCAAGATCTGCAAATGCTCCGTTAATTGCTAGGTAGAGCTTTGTGGAAGTTGAAGTAACTCTTCTTCCTTTCCCGATAGCAAACCAGTTGACTCCATTGAATGATCCTATGAGGGCGCCTTTATTGAAACCAAACCAATCTCTTTGGTAGCCGTTTGCGTATAGAGCCGCTTGTGTCGTAAGTCTATTCATTCTTTGTGTACTTAAATTCGTATTTGGATTGTGACTAAAAGGAATCATAGTAGGAGGAAGCCAACAAGCTCTTCCAAAGATTGTATCTTCATAATTTCCACCATTCGTATTATTTCCGTAGCTATCTCTTGAAGTTGTATGTCCAACAGATTGAAGCCCTGTCCCGTAATAAGAAGAAGGGTGAGATTTAAAAGTAGAGAACCAAGAGTCATCAGCACATTGTGGACAAGGAGTATAGTATCCACTGTTAACTGAAATTACATAGACCTGGTCAAACTCAACATCTAATTGAGTAGCAGGCATTGCTCCTGTTAATTGTGCATTCATTGGTCCTAGAATAGCATTCATACTAAATTGAGTTGGATTAGGATCTGTTTTACTTGATGTATCTGTATACGCAAATACTTGTCCTTCTTGAATTGTAGAAGTACTAGTTATTTCTGTAAGGTCATCCCAAAGCTGTCCTGTAGTATCAAAGAATCTATGAGGTACACTTCTTACTGAAACTGGCTCATTAAGATACTGTACAGGTGTAGGGTCACTTGGAGCAGCAGGTACTTTACATATAATTTCTATGATTTCATCATTTTCATCTAATACTGGTTGGAGTCCAAAGTCTGGACATTTTTGATCTCTATCTTCTTCAGTTGCTTCACACCCACATTGATCCCAAACATCATATTTGATTGCTGTATATGCAGCATCATCGTAGGTTGGTTCACATGCTGAATAGTCTGCACCGTCTTCGTTCTCAGCTCCTGTTAAGCAATTATACTGCTTAAGTAGGGCCTGAAATCTTTCGTCTGCTCCTGCGTCAGGATCTGTGACAACAGGATCCGATGGAGTAGGTCTTACTATATTTGGACAAATGAAATAAATATTTGGCCATTTTAAAAAGTTAAGTGCATCTACGTCAACTTCAGCTTTTGCTTGTAGGTATTCAGAACTTGAAATATCTACATTTGGCTTGATCGCAGCATCGTTTACACATTGGCCATCTACACAGCAGTCTAGACCTTCGGCAGCACATTGTGAGTTAGTACAACTACTAACAGGATCTGTTGTTGTGTTGGCCGGATTTATTCTAAGATTTGTTGTCGCGAGACCTGAAAATGCAGATTCAATTCTTGTACTATCGCTTATTGCAAGAGATGAATATTCATAGAGGCTAATATTACTTGTTGTAAATGAGCTAGTACACGTAGGGCATACTGTTGCTGGAGAGAAAGCTGGATTAGGTGCTCTTGTTGTATCAATTTCCCCATTAGAGTCTAATACACTTACAGATGCTCCACACTGAACTGAATTCACTGATTCATCAATGAAGTCGATTCTAAAAAGTCTTTCAATACTAGCAGTTGATGTATTTGTAATTACGATAGGAACAGCTCTTACATTTAAAGTATTCTTAGGTAATGAATTATCTTGGTAACTGCCTACTAAACAGTATTGTTTAGAAGAGTTGCTATCTGTGTTTAAGAAGTTATGAATTGTTAAACCTCTTAGATAACCTACAGTTTGAATATTCTGATTTATTGTAATTGTTCCTTCAACCTTCTCACCGTCAAAGAACCAATATGCATCTAAAGTCTCTTCACTATTAGAATCATCAACCTCATCTGCAGATGCTTCCTGAGAAGAAGAGGATTTTCTTTTTCCACCACTACCAGCATCAACACATGACACAAGTGTGACTGCAAATAGTAAAAGTAGAATATTTATATATTTTTTAAAATCCATCTTAAGCTCGACTCCTCAGTATCTAATCGGGTATTTATGAGCTTTGTTTAAAAAAAGACGTACTTTAAAAGTACCTAGGTAAAATTGTCTTTTTACTATTTTACGACATTACTGGACTTAAATTTCATATTATCTAGGTGTTATTGGAAGGGGACTAAGTTGTTGGTTTTGTTGTCCTTTTTGCTGTAAAGAATAGATGTTTGATGAATCGGTAAGTTCATGCAGTAAATAGTTGCCCATTTTACTTGTCTAGTTGTGTCTAGTTCGAAAAATTGTAGTAGCTAGTGCTTGAGGTATAGCCACTATATGCGCTTGTAACTCCATAACCTGTAAATAGATTGGTACTCCAGTACTGAGGATTATTCATGATGTATAAGTAATTCTTTTGATACATGGCCATATCTGTTTGATAGGGAAGGTTATTTTTAAATGAAGTATTTTGTAGGTACAGAGGTAGTCCATTATTTATTAGGGAAGTTCCAACAGATTTAGCAATCATTGTTCCTATTCCTGTTTTCTTTGTACTGACCATCTTTCCAGAAGGTCTATCATAGTGAGTATTAAAGTTTCTTCTGAACTCCTTTTGTTTTGCCGTCGGAGTTCTTGTATTTAAACTTTTTAAATCATTTTTTGCAAATGTGCATAAACTTTTAATTGTAGAGTCACCTTCAGTACTAAGGTTTTTCTTGATCTGTTTATTTGCCGCAGACTTCTGTCTGCTTTCTGTAACTAAAGGATTACATTTTTGATTCACATTACTTAAGATGCTTTCAGTTTCTTTTTTTCCTGACATATTCCATTCTATATTATCTAAATTCGTAAGAAAGCTTTCATTTCCAAAAACAAGGGTTGTAATATTGTTATCACTTCCTACACAGCTCTGAGAATATTCTGAAGGGCTATCCTTACAGTACTCTTTTGCTGTTGCAGCTGCATATTTTACGAGATCTCCATACTTACTATTTGCAACTTTTCTCTGTTCTCTTAACTTTTCTTCTAGAGAAGATAATTTTGAATCAATTTCAGACTTCTTTGATTCAACTCCAGCCATTGATTTATTATTTGAATTTAATTTATCAACACACTCCCAAAGGCTTTGTGCGAATTTTTCATTGTCAAATGGAGCTAAGCTTTTACAGACCTCTTTCATTTGAAGGTACTTTTCCTTATTAGATTTTTCTCCTCCTAGCATTACAAGAGAGTTGAGTTCATTTTTCGCGACTCCATCTATAAGAGAGTTTGCATTTAGCTTTTTAATATCTTTATTTTTAAGTAAGTCTTCTTTAAGGTCATCAGGATTATTAACTTTGCTAAAAGATAAATCATTTATTTTATTGAAAAATTTATTTATATCCTTATCTCCTGTGCAGCGTACGTTAATTCCAAATGCTTTCTTAGTGAAGCATTCCTTAGCACTTTCAAAGTCTTTCTCCATTCCTACAATATTTTCTAATGAATGACTCTCATTCGATGATGGAGTTCTAGATTTCATTGGATTTGAAGTGAATATATCAGTTTGTGGATCAATAGAGTTTACTTTGAAAAAATTAGATAGGTTCTCAGTATCAAATATACCATTTGATTCATTCTTTTCTAATAGAGAAGAGATGAGAATTGTTCTTTCCTTACTCAGTTTATCTATATCTACATAGTCTGTGATTTTATCTTTTTGAATTTCTTTTAAAGTTTCATCTAAGTTTGTTCCGTCTTTGTTAGCAGTATCATAAGCTTTAAAAAAGTTATTTGTTACATCACCAACCATATCTTGATTTGTTTGCATGAAGATAGTTAATACTGATTTCTCTTCAATATCTGTAAAGTTTGTACACGGGTCATTAGAGTTGTTTTTTAAATCTAGATTTTCGCATCGAGACTTTATATATTCGTAAGGATTTCCATCAGCTAATACTTTGAACTTTTCATATTTACTGTTAGCATTTTTCCATTCTTCACTATTTAAGATTTCTTTATCTGCAGTATCTAAGAAGTTATCCTTTTCTAGAACTGCTGAAATACTACTTGTGATTGAAGTTAAAATATAATTACTAATAATTTGTTTTTGTGTTTCTTGAACTGCAGTTTTTGCATTCATTGATTTTGAATAAAATGAATTCGGGTTTGTTGGGTTTAATCTTTTTGAAAACTCTTCTCTTTGCTTATGAATATTTTTAAAAGTGTCGAGAATAGACTTTTGGGCCTCAAGTTTCAGCTTTTTAGCCTCTAGGTCCCTAAGTGTTTCATTGGATTCTCCAGCATGGGAGTTGTCGAATACTTTATTTTCTAGGATCTTTAGTGCACTTTTCGACTTGACGCATCTCATACTCTCTTCTTTAGCAAGAGTCATTGGTCCACTGATTATGGCAGTGATCAATGTTAGTGAATAGATTTTAGCCTTAGTGCTCATTAATTTCCTTACAATTTACTTGTATACTATTATCTCTTATCGGACAGATTGCTCAAAGCTTTAGGGAAAAGGTCAGGTATTTGAGACGCACTTTCAGTAGCTTACCTGTTTTATATGTTTTTTATTGTGACAAGTATTTGAGTCATTATAGTGAAATACAGAGATTAACTTCAAGAATATGGACTTTAAGCCGTAAAAGGAGTAGGTATCTAGGCATGCAGTAAATTGTTGCAATACTCTTTTTAAATTTAAAGATAATCATAGGTTTGATAAACTCTATTAAACACTTAGGAGATAGAATAATGAAGAACACATTTTTAATGATGGCCGTACTATTTTTTTCAATGAACTCATTTGCTGGTGATATTGCAAAAGGGAAGAAGATTTTTAAGAAAGTGAACTGTGCCCTTTGTCACAACAAAGATGCAATGGGAAAAGCTAAGAATGGTAAAGTCGCTCTTTTAAAAGGTCCACAAATTGCTGGATTAGACGAAGCTTATATTGTTGAGCAAGTAACTGCCATTCAAGGTAAGAAAAGAAAAACTAAAAATACTTCAATGATGTATGCAAAGATCAAGAAGTTAACTCCTGCTGAAATTAAAGACATTGCAGCATACGTTCACTCTCTATCTAAAACAAGACACGTTGGAATGCTTCAAACTAAATAATTATCCATGCCCCGATGTCATGAATGCTTCGTCGGGGTTTATTTGTTTTCTTGCTGTCTCTAGCGAGAGAAAGTAGTCTTCTGCTATTTTCATTGAGTCCGACAAGTCAGGACATTTAAAAATCATATTTCTAAAGTTCGCAGCGTTACTTAAGCCTGCAGCAAACCAAACCATATGCTTTCTCATCATGACAAGAAGAGTTCTCTCTCTATCTGTGTACATTTGATTATACTCAAAAAGTCTTTTTGTAATTTCCCAGTAATCACTAGGAGTAAAAGAAATAGTTTCACCGTCTTGTATATAGCTCTCTAAGAAAATGAATGGATCTCTTAAAGGACCTCGTGCCAGCATAAAGGCGTCGCATTTTGAATTTGCGACTCTCTTCTTTACAAGACTCGCACTATGAAGATCTCCATTTCCAATAATTGGAAGAGGGCTCTCACTGGCAATTTCTTCTAAAAGTTCCCAGTTTGCCTGACCTTTATATTGTTGTGTTCTTGTTCTGCCATGAATAGCGACAAATTCAACACCTTCTTCTTTGGCTATATGAATAACTTCTGAGGCATTAATTGTCTCATCATCCCAGCCAGTTCTTATCTTTATGGTTAGAGGAACATCAATTGCTTCTTTTATTGTTCCAAAGAAGTTACCAAGTTTACTTGTGTCTTTTAGCAGTGCTGACCCACTTCCTTTAGTCACAACTTTTCTAACAGGGCAACCCATGTTGATATCTATGAACTTTGGCTTACTCTCAAGTGCCACTTTTGCGGCCTTGGCCATGCTCTGTGCATCTTCACCAAATAATTGGATCCCAACATGCTTTTCATCAGGATGAATTCCTAGCATTCTTATCGTTTTCTCATTCCCGTAATTAATCCCATGGCAAGAGATGAGCTCACTCACGGTACCACCGCAGCCGAGTTCCTCCATTAATAGTCTAAAAGGGAAGGCGCAGATATTTGACATAGGCGCTAACAGAAGTGGAGAGGCGAATGACACGCTGCCAAGTTTTATTGCTTCACGTCTTTTAGAGAGAAGATCAATTTTTTCCTGCAGACCTTTTGAAAATGGTGTAACTTGTGTAATATTCATGCCGAGTTTTTAGCAAAATCTTACAGATTCGGGAAGCTGAAATGGAGTTTTTTTATGCTTAATGTTGAAGAAATTAAAGGACATATCGTTTTTGATTGCGATGGGACGCTTATTTCTAGCCAAGAGGGGATAATTAAAGGCCTACAACAGCTACTTAGTGAGGTTTTAAAGCGTGAAGTTCCAAGATCTGAGGTTGTAGATAAGTATACAGCTGATATGCATGATCTTGCTTGGCGATTTGGACTCAATATATCTGATGAGACAATAAGGGATGCTTTGTTTAAGAGATGGATTGAAATTTCAAACCAAGATCAACTTAAATACGTTTTATTTGATGAGATGAAAGATCTTCTCATTAAGCTTATAGAATCTGGCTATAGACTCTATGTTTGGACTGCTCGTGACAGAATGAGTACAATATCTATCCTTAAGTCGCTAGATGTGGTTAAGTTCTTTTATGAGTTTAGATGCTTAGATGACACAATTCCCAAACCTCACCCTAAAGGTTTGCAAGAGATGTTACCAGGTGTAGATAAGTCTAAAGTTATTATGATTGGAGATAGCATCACAGATATACAAGGTGCTAAGGAGTTTGGGTGTAAGTCAATAGCAGCTCTTTGGTGTACTCACGTAAATGAAGACTACTTAAATGATGCTGGTCCAAACTTTAAGGCCAAGACTCCAAGTGAATGTTTAGAAATAATAGAAAGAGAAATAAAATAGAGGATAGAAATGTTTGATAATTTAAGTGAGAAATTTGCTGATGCTTTTAAGAACCTTCAGGGAAATGGAAAAATTTCTGAAAGTAATATTGAAGACGCACTAAAACAAGTTAGAACAGCACTTCTTGAAGCTGATGTAAATTTTAAAGTTGTTAAGCAGTTTATAAATGCTGTTAAAGAAAAATCTTTAGGTGAAAAGGTTATTTCTGGAGTTAACCCAGAAGAGCAGTTCATAAAAATTGTAAATGATGAACTTGCTCTAATCATGGGGACTGCAAATGAAGAAGTAAATTTAGATAGAGACGGAGTAGTTCCTATTCTAGTTGTTGGTCTAAACGGTCAAGGTAAGACAACTTTTTCTGGAAAGCTATCTCTCCACCTTTCAAAGAAGAAAGATAAGAAAGTTCTTCTCGTTCCTGCTGATACATTCAGACCTGCAGCTAAGGACCAATTGATTACTCTTGCAAAGAGTATGGATATGGATTGGTTTGATTCTGATCTATCTACTCACCCTAAGATTATTGCTGAAAAAGCAATGGCATATGCTAAAGAGAACTCATACGATGTTGTTATTGTTGATACGGCAGGTAGACTCCATGTTGATGATGAGCTTATGGGTCAGATTAAAGAAGTAAGAGAATCTCTTAACTCTTTCAATCCTGAAGTTCTAATGGTTGCTGATGCAATGACTGGTCAAGAGGCCGTTAATGTGGCTAAAGTTTTTCATGAGGCCGTTAACCTAACAGGTGTTGTTCTTTCTAAGATGGACTCTGATGCTAGAGGTGGTGCAGCACTATCAATTAGACACGTAACAGGTGTTCCAATTAAATATATCTCTACTGGTGAGAAGATGAAAGATCTTGAGCTCTTTCACCCAGATAGACTTGCTGGAAGAATTCTAGATATGGGTGATGTTGTTTCTCTAGTAGAGAAGGCACAAGACTCAATTGATGAAAAAGATGCTGAAAACATGATGAAGAACCTTGAAAAAGGTAAGTTCACTGTTGATGATTTTATGAAGCAAATGGACATGATGAAGAATCTAGGTTCTATGTCTTCTATTTTAAAAATGATTCCTGGTATGGGTGGAATGCTTAGACAAGTTGGAGATCTTTCTCCAGCAGAAGATGAGATGAAGCGTATGCGAGTTATTATTAACTCAATGACTAAGAAAGAAAGACAAGATTATAAAATCGTAAAAGAATCTCGCATGAAAAGAATTGCTGGAGGATCTGGAACTACAGATGCTCAAGTAAAAGACTTCTTTCAAAAGTTCCGTCAAATGGAAAAAATGATGGGTGGTATGATGCAGATGATGAAAGGTGGCGGAATGCCTGGGATGCCGGGAATGCCTGGAAACCCTGGAGGAATGCCTGGACTACCTGGAATGCCTGGTCAGAAACAAAAGAAGCCTCGTAAGAAAGGTGGAAAATGGGGAGGAGGGTTCTTCTCTTAGTTTCCTGCAACAATTTGTAGCATCCTCTATTTAATAGCTTCATGTAATACTCCTTTTTATCAAAGGAGATTACATGAAAATTCTTTTAACTTTTCTTTTTATTCAATCGGCATTTGCAACGACATTTAACTTTCCAGAGGGATCAGTTCTCCTAGGAAAAGAGTATTATAATCACAAGCCTACTGGAGCCTCTTGTTATGTTCAACTAGACTATGCTGAAGATGTAAGTGTCATTGGAAGTCACTGTTATAGATTACATCTAAGATTTGGTTTCACTACAAATAATGAAAGACATGTTAAAGATGTAATTCCACTGCAAAGTAGAATTACTAATTATCACCGATTAGATTATCCACAAATTAAGTCATGCGCGGAGCCAACAATTGGTGGAAACTTTGATGGAGCAGAGGTTGATATTTATGCTGCAGAAACAGCTAATTTGTATAATCAAATTTTCTCTTGGGAAAAGAAAGTAAATAAACTAAGACAAAGTGTTCACTTAAGTTTTTCAAAAGAGTCTAAGTCTCCTGTAAACTTAAGATTACATACTTTAAGCTGGCATAGAGAGTCTGATTGGGATTGTAAGCACCTAGTAGATGCAACACCAAAGTAGGCTAGTAAGAGGAGATTTTCTCCTCTTTTCTTTATTATCTTAAGTAGAATTGAAAGCTACAACTTCCTTTTCCATTATAACAAACTTCTGTTGCTTTAAAGGCCGGTACAATACCTTCATTTCCTGATTCTATTGCAATATTAAATGCATCGGATGCAGAGTAGTTGTCATTTGCACTTTGTGAAGTACATCCGGCAGTACGACTCGTATGTCTAAGTGTTCCAGTACATCTCTCTGTATTATAGTCCCAAGTTCCAATTCCAGTATCTATATAAGGAGTACCTGCATTGTAAGAAGGTGAGACAAACATTGCATCTGTCGTTCCATTTGTTATGGAGAAGTTTTCTGGATCTATTGACGAATAATAATTTGCTTTATCGCGTTTTTCTATAGAATTCGTATTATATGAACTTTCCATAAAGCTATTAGGTAAGCTCGCTGTGGCTGTCCCGTTAGAGTATGCAACGAGTGTCCAACCACCACCACTTGTATCCATATCGCAATAAACATCAAATCTATCTTCTGGTGTTGCAGGAGTTAAGTCTATAGCGTAGATACCGCTAGAGGAATTTGGATTTTTCTCTATAATATCTTTACAGCTACTAGGAAAGTTTTCACTCTTCTTTTCTCTTATAAATATCCAACCATTACCAGCGCCTTGTCCATCACTTGCTGTTCCCCATGCTTTAGATGAACTAGTGTAATAGGCACCGTTATAATGGAGTGTGCTATTGTCACTATTTTCACCTCCACCATTAATACTTCCTGACCAGCAGCTGTCATACCAATAAGGAGTATTACTATATAACGTGGCACAGTTATCAGTTCCGTTATTATCATTATCTGCATCAATGGCGGTAAATTCTTTACCTGAGTGCGTGCTATATTGAGCAGAGCTTACGCCTCCAACCAGTGTTTGATAATTGTGCATCGTAAGTTTGTAATTACTAGTGGCATCAAAGTTTTCAACTAGCACTTTGTACGAATTTGTAATGCCTACATCATAGTCGTACTCCCATTGGTATAGAAGTTCGAATGTTCCATCTTGAGCTATATTGTCCCAGTGCTTTAAACCTAGGTAATAGTTTACATATTTTGAATCACTGTGAAGCATTGTAGAGAGTGATAGATATGAGCAGTCTCCCGAACTATCAAGTGCGTCTGAGGAGTTTGGTCTTGAGCAACGTGGAAGAGTGTCAATAGCGTCAGCATAACTTATTCCTGTTACTGGCTTATTAGTTCCTTCTCTCGTATTTGACCATGTTAATGTCCAGCCTCCACCATTTGTTGTCATATCACAATAAGTCTTAAATGGAGGATTGATACCACTAGGGCCATCAGGGTCAATTAGATAGACATCACTTCCGTGCGAATAATTATTGTCTAGAATATCACGACATGAAGTCATTGATGGAAGAGTCCTGACCCAAGTTGATGTTTCTTGATATTGTTTTAATGTAAGACCGAGTCCACTATCAACTTCTGTACTCGTGAAAGCATCTTCACAGTATAAATTTCCTGTTCCTGTACATGTCGTTATAGATGCCTGGTTGAAACTTGAAATTGAGCTACAACCTGGAGCGTAAGTTCCACCTATAAAAATATTTGAAGTTGATCTAACATTTACACAAGTCCAGAAGTATCTCCATTCATTTCCGTAGCCTCTCATAAAGTTACCGGCCACAAGCTTTACGTCTTGGTTTCCGTCAAAGTCATGAAAGCTAACTGTTGGGGAGCTGGCATTTGATTGAGTTACAACACTTTGATAGTAATCGACAATCGTGTCGTTGAGATAAGCTGTTTCCATTGTTTGATCTACAACAGTTTCACCAGTGTTTTCTCCTTTCATCATCATCTGATTAAAAGGTATTTTATTAGATTTTGAGTATACTTCGTCAGCTGTAGAATTTGTAAATGCTTGAGTAGGGTAACCATGCCAGACTTTTGTCCAACCTCCACCATGAGTTGTCATATCACATTCTACGGATACAGCTGTACCTCTTGGGTATATAGTATATGTTCCTGAGCCTTTTGAGTTTCCATTAGTCAGGATATCCATACAGCTTTGAGGTTTGTCTATTTTGTCTCTTAGGAAATACCTAGCAATTGCATTTGTATCACCAGAGTTGAAGCCACCAATTCCTCGAACTCTCGTTCCATCTGTTACGCCGTTTGTATTATACATATAGTGTCTTGGATGGTTGTGGACATCGGATGTCGTTGTTTGAGCATCAGAGCCAGTAAAACAGTCCATCCAACCAAAGCTAACCTTTGATGTATTCCATCCATCTACTTGATCAAAGTAGTAATTTGCAGTGTTACTATTTTCAAAGTGAAAAGATTGGCCATCTGGCATATTGTGACAATTTCCATCTTCATTAACGATGTCTAAAGTTACTAAATCCTGGAATAGTTTATTATTGTGGAATGTAACAATTGAGTAGTCTGTTGCCGCCCAGTTTCCAATATCTCTTGCCATGACTTGAGTGGCAGATTTGAAAAGTGTTGTATCTAACATACCTCCTGTATCTGCTGAGGCATATGTTAGATCAGTCACAACAAGTCCGTAATTCTCATCTCTATATTGATTCCATGATTTCTTTACAGGCATAGTAGACGCAGCTGAGTTCGCGTAGAAGAGTGTCCAACCTCCATCTAGTGTTGTCATGTCACAATAAACATCTATAGGGTTTATTTGATCAGGATAAATTGTATAAACTCCATCACCCTTATGATTTCCTAGTTCCACTATGTGTGAACAACTCTTTGGATATAGTCCATTTGTATGTACAAAGAGTTCTACTTCATCTGTACTTATGTCGTGAAAGGCAGGAATGCCTCCAATATGGGCAACTGTAGCTCCTACGCTATACCACCAATTGGAATGTTCCACTGAGCCATCAATTAAGGATTTATTTGAATTCTTTCTTCCACTTGATTCTCTATTTCCATACTCCAGTCCGCCCCAGTAATTTCCCGAGTCTTCTATGGAGATCCCCTGGTATCCAACTACTTTTGAATCATAGATAGGATTACTATTTTGGAACCAAATACTTTGCATTGCATTCGTTGAGTCTCTATATCTAAAAGTAAATCCATTATCGCTCTTTAGAGAGTCTAGCTGGTCTAGGATAGAGTAGAGGTTTCCATTTGGTAGTGTTGTGTTCTTAGATTTTGCATCGGTGATACTTGAAAAATATCCTCCGGCCGTATTATGTTTAAAAACTTTAGTCCATCCACCACCGTCATTTGTCATATCACAGTAGTAGTCCATTGAGGGAATAGGACCAGCATCATCAATATCGAAATTATAAATTCCTGAAGTGGTGATTCCTGTCTCTAATAGAGTAGCGCAGTCAACTCTACATGATCTAACATCAAGATCTGATGGAGCATTTGCAATAAAGTTTAACCATTCCGGGGAAGTCTTGGTTGCAATGAACTGAGAGGTCGAACCTGAGTTCCATACCTTCTTACACATATCATGAGCAATTATAGTTTTAATTTCGTCTGGAGCTATTTGATAACCTGTACTAACAGTATTAATAGCGTAGATGCTATTAAGAGAGAGGAGTAGTAGGAATGGTATGATTATCTTTGTCATTCTCATTAAGTCCAACTTACTTATCTATCTTTTTTAAGATTAGTTGTATGTCCTTTTCCATCTGCTCTAGTTTCTTCTCATTGTGAATAGATTTACCTTTAAGTTCTTTATTTTCTTTTTCGAGTGATGCAATCTTTCTATTTAAGACTTTAATTTCTTCGTCATTAGTTTCAAAGTAAGATGAAATCTTTTTTTCTAGAGTTTTAAATGCTTCAATAAGTAGTGAAGTTATATTTCCATACTTTACTGATTTATAACCATTCTCCCCAGTGCTCACTAGTTCTGGAGCAACTTCTTCAACTTCTTGAGCAATAAATCCATATTCTTTACCACTTGGTAGGTTAAATTGATCAAACTCATCTGTTCTCCAATCAAAGAAAACACCTCTAAGCGCCAACACCTTTTCTAGTGGATCATTTACAGTTTCGATATTCTTTTTAAATCTTCTATCGGAAGTATAGAGGTAAGCAGTCGCTTTAACATTTCCGTTAACTTCCAATTCTTCACTAGGTGATTCTGTTCCAATACCAACTCTTCCGTTTGATCTAAGAAGAGTTATAATATTTGTATCACTTGCTATAAGACTGTCTGCAGTTTCATGAACACCGATATGAAGCTTATTAGCTGATGAGGCGTCATAGTGGATATAGGCACCTTGAAGGTTCGCGCCACTCTCTGTGAATCTTACTCTACCACCTTCGAATTGATTATTGACTGAACCATGGATATTTACTATTGGTCCTGTACTAGAATCATCGGGACCGGATACTGATAATCTATTCGATGGAGAACTTGTTCCAATGCCTACTTTACCATCAGTTTTTACTGCAAAAGGAGTAGTCGAATGATTGTATATAATTGCATTTGCTGTTGTTACTGTTCCTATACTTGTAAGAGAGTCAATTGAAAGACCGTTGAAATTTGTAATTGTTCCTGAGTTTGAAGGAGCACGCACTAGAACTCCGTTTGCTTCAGTCACTGTACCACTTGCTGCAACACTCACTTTGAGTTCTGCTGCTGAAATCTTTGTAGTTGGCACAGAAGTTGATGTGTGTTTTGCTAACGCATATATTGCAGAACCATCACTAACAGTTCCTGTTGCATGAGTAGAGTCATTTGATAATTCAAAGTATCCTCCATAGTTATCTCCACAGCTTGATGTCGTTGTAGGAGTACATTTTTGAATTCCTCGGATCGCTGCTATATATGGGACGTTAATATTTCCTGATCTACTCGTGAGTATAGACGAAATACCAGCAGCATTGTTACCACCACCATTTATATAATAAGACCCTATAAATTCTAGACCAACTGCTTTTGAATTTACGTTTTGGTTACCTGGTGCAATTGTTAAGAGAGCATCAGGAGTATCAGTCAGTATTCCTACTTTTCCATCTTTAACCACTAGAGTATCTGTATAGTTTGTACTTGCACTTCTAGTTCCAATAGAGACGTAGTTATCAGTGTCATCCCATGTGATAGCACCTTTATTATTTGTATCTTCTCCAAGAGATATTACGCTTGGCTCTGTTGCAGAACCTACACTGAAGCTTGTTACACCAGAACCTGTATGTAATGTCGTTCCAATAGTCATATCGCCTAAATTAGAAATTGATGCTCTTGTTGTTCCTCTCGTTTGGAATAAAATATCTCCTGATCCATTCGTATCTGAGTCTGCATTTATTGTTGCATTAGCTATACTACTTGAACTACTTGAGCTGACTCCTGTTAAGTTAGAACCATCACCATAAAAAGCTGTTGCTTTTACATTTCCATTTACA
>DFBJ01000003.1 GCA_002366565.1 Bacteriovoracaceae bacterium UBA3083 | reverse complement strand
TTGGCTCTTGGCTTTTGGATTTTCTACGTTACTAACTTCAACTTTTTACAGCATCCAAGATTTAGTTACGCCAAGACTTTAATTAGCACTTATACTATTTTTGGGATCTTCTCATCTCGATAATCGGCCGAAGCGTCATATCTTTAACTATTATTCGAATTTTAAAGAGCCGAAACAAATTAAGCATTGGTGGAGATGACAGGAGTTGAACCTGCGACCCCTTGCGTGCAAAGCAAGTGCTCTCCCAACTGAGCTACACCCCCGTGCTTTCCAAACTGTGTTTGTTTCGATGAACGTAATCTATGGGTTCCTAGCTCACCTGTCAACACTGAATTTTAATTTATTTGTGTTTTTTCACTTTTTTTTTAATAATCCTATTGTGAGATTTTATTGACTTAAGTCACTGGTTATACTCAGTATTAGCTCACACTACTAATCTCAACAAAAAACACTTAAAAAAAGCAGGTTTTATGAAATTTCGTCTTATTCTTCCAATTCTTCTTTCTCTTTTAATTACAAGTTGTAGTGAAAAAGAAAAAAACATCACTTTTAACGAGATAAATAGCTCAAAAATTATCACTTCAAAAGACCTGAAAGTCAGTGATAGTGGGCTATCTCACGAATCAGTCATTATAAAAACTGTTAAAGGTAATATTGTTTTAAAACTATACCCAAACGATGCTCCAAACACAGTTACTCGCTTCCTTCAATTAGTCCAAGAGGGCTTCTACGACGGGCTAAAGTTCCATCGAGTACATCCTAAATTTCTTGTTCAAACTGGCGATCCAACAGGTACAGGTAACGGCGGAAGTGGAGAAAAACTTAAGTCTGAATTCAATAAACTTCAACATATTAAGGGAACTGTAGCCATGGCAAGAAAGCCGGAAGACGTTGATAGTGCGGACTCTCAGTTTTATATAGCTCTTACAACTTTATCTCATTTAGATTTAAATTATACTGTTTTTGGCCAAGTAATTGATGGTTTGGATGTTCTAGATCGTATTAATTTAAACGATAAAATCATTACAATCTCTGTTCAACTATAAAAATTCTTCGATTTTTCGGCTCATTTCTTTAAAAATCCTATTTTTTTAAGACTTGAGCCTTTTTTTTTCATTATTTTTTGAAATTTTTCTATTTTTTTTAAAATAATTACAAAAACACTCATTTTTGATTAAAAATTTTGCAACTTTTTTCAAATTTTCTATTTTTATTTCAATTATTTTTTCAAATTTTCTATTTTTTTATTCTTTTTTTTATTTTTATTTCTTATTTTTCGTATTTCTTTATAAAAAATCTTTTATTTTTTTTATTAATTCTATTTTCAACATTAATCCTTTCTCTTTTTTTTGTTTTCTTCTTATTAATGCAAAAAATTATAGCTACTTTTTTACATCTCTTTATAGGCCCATACTATTTTTGCATCATATTATTGTTAAAAGTCACTTTCCTCAGATCTTTCCATCTTATAAATATATAGTTTTACAATCAGGACATAAGTTTGACACTTCAAACTTGTTTTCATATACATCTTGCACACAATTAATATGGAGTTATTTATGAAACTTAGTTTAAAAGCATTACTTCTTTCATGCACATTACTTTCATCAGTAAATGCTGCAGAAAAATCATTAACTATTTACTCTGTTTATCCTGGTGATAAATTAGAAGCAGTATTCAAACCATTTACAGAAAGAACAGGTATCTCTGTAAATATAGTAGAAGGTAAAAGTAAAAACTTAATTGAAAAGATTAAAAACGATGGTGTTAATTCTGATGCAGATTTACACCTAGATAAAGATCTTGTTTATCATAACCTTGCAACTCAAGAAGGTATTTACCAATCTTTTAACTCTAAGGTTGTAGAAGAAAATGTTCCATCTAACTTTATAGAGACTAATAAAAACTGGTTCACTATTTTTTATCGCTCAAGAGTAATAATGTATAACAGAGATTTAGTTTCTCCTACTGAGCTATCTTCTTACTCTGATCTTGGTAATAAAAAGTGGGAAGGTAAACTTTGTGTTAGAACTTCAAACAGTACTTATAGCCAAGCTCTTTCGGCCTCTCTAGTTGCACATCTTGGAGCTAAAAAGGCATTAGATGTTTTTAAGTCATGGGTTGCAAACTTTTCAATGGATCCAACTTCAAGTGACCGTGATGTTATCCGTGCTTTAGCAGCAGGTAAATGCCATGTAGGACTCGTTAACTCTTATTACCTTGCTCCATTCATTGAAGCAGATTCAGAATATCCAGTAAGACCTTTCTTTGCTAACCAAGGTTTTTCTAATGCTCATGTAAATGGTGTTGGAATTGGAATTACAAAATATTCTAAAAACGTAAAAGAAGCTACAATGCTTTTAGAATACCTAAGTTCAAAAGAAGTTCAGGCTCCTGTAGCAAAAGCTTTCGATCAATATCCTGTTAATGCTAGTGCTTCAATCAGTACGACTCTTAGAGATTTTGGAACATTTCAAGTTGATAAAATTAATGTTGGAACTCTTGGAAACTTTGTAGAGACAGCAAAAGAATTAATGACTGAAGCTGAATACAAATAATCATTTTCTTAAATATCACAGCTTGTATTGCAGGCTGTGATAGTCAAAAAAAAAGCTCCATCAAGGAGCTTTTTTTATATAATAAATTCTTTTAAAATTATCTAAACATTGATTCTGCAATTAAAACTGCAGCGTAAAGAAATGCTGAACATGGAACAGCAGCAATCCACTTTAACCATTTTGTTTCTTCATTCAAGTGCATGTAAAAGTATGCAACAACAAATGCTTTACCTAAAGCAAGTCCAACAAGTGAAGAGGCTTTTAAGTAATAAGCTATTTCTAACTCTGGAATTAGGATCTCTACTCCAGTTAAAATAGTTAGTACAAAGAATATAATAATATATAATTTCTTATGACTATGGTGATGAACTTCTGACATTATGATTCTCCTTATTTATTTTTCAAAACTATTTGCGAGTAGACCAACATCAATCATCATTTGATTAATACTGTGCTTATCTGTTTCATAATAACTGCGAACATATCCACTTTTATCTACGAGTACAAATTTCTCACTATGGGCAATATCAATTAAAGAAACTTCTTCTCCATCAACGTTACCTGTTATTGGCTCTCGCTTCCCCATTGGCACTTTAAAGCCATCTATAATAGTTCTCTTTAGATCGGCCTCAGAACCAGTTAAAAAAGTCCATACATAGGGATTAGCGTGTCTCTTTCTAGCAAACTTAAAAAGAACTTCTGGAGTATCGTACTCAGGATCTACTGTATAAGTAACTAATGCAATATTAGTCCCAAGTCCTCTTACCCTTTTTTGAATCTTATCCATTTTTTCCATAAGAGCAGGACAAGTTGTAGGACAGCTTGTGAAAGCAAATCCTGCAATATAAATTTTCCCCTCTAAGTCTTTACTACCAAATGGCTTATTAAAACTATTTGTCAGAGTATATTCTGGAACTTTGTAGAGTTTAGGAAGAGGTGGAGGTAGTTCTCTATTTATCGATTTATATATTGGATATGAAAAAGTAAAAGCTATAAATAAAAACCAAAAAAGCTTGTTTGCCACAAGCTTTTCGATAATCGTATTTTTTCTAGCGTACCCTACGAAAGTAGACATCTTTACCTATTTCCCAAATTTTTTGTTTTCAGCTTTAATTGCATTCATTAAGTCTTTTCTTAATTGAGTATCTTTCATATCAATAAGACTTTTAACATAATAAGCAACGGCCCAGATCTGATCATCAGTAATTGTATCTTTCCAAGCAGGCATTGATGTTCCACCAACTCCATAAGCAAGACGTCTAGCTAAATCATCAACAGAACGTGCACTTCTTACAGAATCCCAAGTAAAATCTGGTGGTACATTCTGGAATCCCCACTCTGTTTCCTGAGGTTTTTGTTGGAAAACTTCCATATCAATTTCTCTAGGATTTTCTTCTGTTATTTTTCCTAACTCTTCAACTCCGATATAAGCTCTGTGACAAGACTGGCAGTTAGCTTCACCGTGATAGATAGCCTTCCCTTTTGCAATCGCTGCAGACTTATGAGCTAAACCATATGGGTCAGCAATTAACTCAACACGTGCTCCAAGCTCTTTATCTTTACCTTCCCACACTTCAGGTGCAAAAGTTTTAATATATTGAACTACGGCATCAGCCTGATCTTCTTTTAAATCCCATGGAAGCATTGCTGTTCCATTTAGACCTTTTTTTAGTAATTCATAAATATCTTCATCATGAGGTAACTCTCCAGAGAGAACATGACCAAATTTAAAGATACCTTGAGTAAAGTCTCTTGGTGGTACTTTCATACCTTTTGAAGCAACACCTTTTCCGTCACCGTTAACACCATGGCAAGGCATACAGTACTCAGTATAAATGGTCTTACCCTTATTTAAAGTCTTAGCAGTTACATACTTACCACCAGCGAAGATTTTATCTTCACGAAAGTGACTTTCACTACAAGAAGTAAAAGCACCAAGGATAAGAAGAGTTAAAATTAGCTTAGCCATATTCTTCATGTCATTCCTCTAAAATAAAAAAATCGTTATATACATAATTAACCATACAACACCTAAGAAGTGCCAAAATTTCCCAATATTAAAAACTCTATTTTCAAGTTTTTCTACTGAGATGCCCTCTTTGAGTGTTGGTACCAAATAAAATAATAGAAACCATGCAACCACAACGTGTGCAGCATGAGTCCATGTAAAAGAGAAAATGATTGATGGAAAAATACCATCTTGTACATAAATCCCTTTTGAATGTAGGTCACTCCAAAGCATTGCCTGCATGACCATAAAAGAAAACCCTAGGGCCATAGTAAAACCTAGCCATAGCTTTCTTTCTTTATTCACTGCTAAAAATAGCTTCTCATACTTCCAAAAAGTGAAACTACTTATTGCTATTAAAATCGTACTTATTGTAGGAAGAAAAAGATCAACTCTTTCAAATCCCATTGGCGGCCATACATCAGACGTTAATCTAAAAACAGTAAAGCCTAAAAGTAATGAGGCAAATAACATTGAGAAAGTGACTAAGATAACAGTCATCGCGATGGAAGACGTAATTTGTCTTCCAACTCTTTCCTTCGTTAATGTTGTATTGCTCATTACAGTATTCATTTATCTACACAAGCTCTTCAGTTTGATATTGAAAGTCTCTATCACCAGTTAAATTTGGATTTCCATATTCATGTGGCCCACACTTAACAACAGGAATTTCCTTAAAGTTATAGTGAGGAGATGGTGATGGAATAGTCCATTCAAGAGTTCCAACTTCCCATGGGTTAGCACTTGCTTTTTCTTTCTTAAAGAAAACTGCATGTACAAAGTTAATCACAAAAATTATCTGTGAGAGACCCATTGTAATTGCAGACCAAGTAACAAAAGTGTTGATTGGAATCATTCTTTCCATAAATTCATATACGAACGGGTTATATAGTCTTCTGTGCATACCTGCATAACCTACAACCATCATTCCCATGAAGATTCCGTTTAGACCAAGCATAGTGATCCAAAAGTGAACCTTTGCCCAGAATTCGTTCATCATCGTCCCAAACATCTTAGGCATCCAGAAATAGATTGCTGCAAAACCACCAAGTAAAACAGATGCTGCCATTGTGTAATGGAAGTGACCTACTACAAAGTAAGTATCATGTAAGTAAAGGTCAGTTGTTACTGTTGCTAAATACAGACCAGTTAAACCACCAAGACCGAAAACAAATACTACTCCAAGAGAGAAAAGCATTGGAGAATGGAAACGAATTGATCCTTTCCAAATTGTTCCTAACCAGTTTGCAAAAAAGATTGCTGAAGGAATAGAAATTGTCATCGTCAGAGTCATAAACGACTGAGTTAACAGCGGAGACATCTGAGTTGTATACATATGGTGACCGTAAACAATTGTTGAAAGAATTGTAATTGTCGTCATTGATAAAGCTGTTGCCTTAGCTCCAAATGCTGGCTTTCTAGCAAAGAATGATAGAAGGTCAGACACGATTCCCCACGCTGGAAGAATTAAAATATAAACTTCCGGGTGACCGAAAATCCAAAATACGTGTTGGAAAAGGATTGGATCACCAGTTCCTGAAGTTGCCGCAGCACCTGCAAGGAAGAAAGCTGTTCCAAAAACTCTATCGAAAACTAGTAGTAAACAACCAGCACCAAGAACAGGAAGGAAGATTGCATTTAAAATTGCAGTCAGACCTAATCCCCAAACTGAAAGAGGCATATCGAAATATCCCATCCCAGGAGCTCTTAGAGTAATGATTGTTGTAATATAGTTAATTGCACCCATAGTTGAAGAAACACCAAGAACAAAAATAGCTAATGTCCAAAGAGTCTGTCCCACACCTGGTGAACCAATTAGAGTTGAAAGAGTCGGATATGATGTCCATCCACCAGCGGCGGCTCCAAGAGGTGTAAATAAACCAGCAAGAAGTAGTACACCAGAAGCAACTGCAATATGAAATGAAAGCATATTCAATAGTGGAAATGCCATATCTCTTGCACCAATCATTAGAGGAATCAGGTAATTACCAAACGCTCCAATCAAAATAGGTGTAATTGCATAGAAAATCATAATCGTACCGTGCATTGTAAAAAGCATCGCATACGTATCAGGTGGAACAACTCCGCCTGTAGAAGGAAATAAGAAATTTCCAATTACTGGGAATGGTTGTCCAGGAAACGCCAGTGTCCAACGAATCATAAGGGCCATCATCCCCCCGATTCCTAGGAATAGGATTCCATACCAAAGAAATTGTTTTCCAATCACTTTATGGTCGTAAGAAAAAATATACTTCGACAAGAAAGTTTTTGGAGCATCATGGATATGTTGTTCGTAAAAAGCCATTGCTCTATATCTCCTTAATAACTAATTCGTTTAATCTTACCAAGTCCAAGGCCATCCCCAATATAGATCAGCGTTTTCACGATCATTTTGGGCGATTGCTTTGTCTTCTGCTTCTGTCATCCATTCTTCAAAGTTAGCTTGAGTATATGAAGTTAAGTAAGCTTTCATTCTATAGTGATAAGTTCCACACATTTCCGCACAAGCGATATTGTAGTAACCATCTTTAGTCAGCTCAAACCACAGTCTTGTAATACGACCAGGAATTGCATCAACCTTTCTTCTAGTATTTGGGAAATACAGAGAATGAATCACATCTTTAGAAACAACCTGGAAGATAACCTTTCTTCCAATTGGTAATCTAAGATCGTTCAATTGAACAACGTCATCTTCAGTATTGAACACACCATCACGCCCAGCATATCTAAAATGCCACGCCCACTGTTGCGCCATAACTTCGACTCTTAAAGGCTTCTCATCTTCTTTAGGCCAATTCGCGAATACTTCTACGTAATCCTCGTTTGAAATCCTAGTAATATTCATATCGATTCCTAAGAATACTGATAATCCAATTACAGTAAGAACAATGATGTGAACCTTTTTGTTCCCGTAAGTGTAATAAGCCTTCTTATTTCTCTTAGCACTATACAGGTAAGAGAAACCAAAAATTCCAATACACACCAAAACGAAGAAGAACAAGTTCAGGTAAGTTGTGAGGTTAAAGAGCCAATCAATTAAGTGGCCATTAACAGAAATATCCTCAGGAGTTTGCATTCTCTCCCAAAGAGTCCAAGTTTTTGCAGTATTTGCAACTGCAGCAGATAAAACAGTCATAGATAAAACCTTTCAATAAACTATGAAGTTAAAAATTATTAAATTAGAGATCTAAGTCACTATATTCTATATATAAAAGTATGATAATTCTAGATTCTTCTACTATAGATTTCAGCTAAAGAAAATCAAAGATGATAAAAGAATTGGTAGATAGACAATAGATGCTAAAAAATACTGCCTTGCCCAACGATCAATCTTCGATTCTGTGTCTTTAAAAAATCCAAAAATAGATAAAATTATGAATAAAATACCTAAAACTAATGCTGTATTTAAATATCCAACGCTCGCATAGCCGATCAAATAAGGGCCAAGAGAACTTAGTACTAATATAATAGTATAGATAAAGATATCTCGTTTAGACTTATCGAAACCTGTCTTGTTTGGATAAACTTTTATGCTCCCCGCATCATAATCTTTTGAATAATAAATTGCTATTGCTAAGAAATGTGGGATTTGCCAAATAAAAAGAATTGTAAAAAGGATAATTGCCATAGCATCAATCTTGCCGGTTACCGTAGTCCACCCCATAACTGGAGGAATTGCACCCGGAATTGCACCAACAAAAAGAGCTAATTCACTCTTAAGCTTCATTGGAGTGTATGCAAATAAGTATAAAACAGCAGCAATTAGTGAAAGAATCATTGTTGGCCAGTTAACAAAAATTGCAATTAATGGAAGAGCTATACAAATAAGTCCATAACCAATAATTAAAGCAGTTGAAGGCTTCATTCTTCCAGAAGGAAGAGCTCTATTTTTTGTTCTATCCATCAACTTGTCGACATCTCTTTCTATGTAGCAATTGAGAGTCGTTGAGCCACAAACAACCATAGTCATAAGTATCAGAGCAAATATGGCCTTAAAGAAATTAATTTCTCCAGGTGCTGCAAATACGCCTACGACAATTGTCACGACAACAAGAATACCTAGTCTTAATTTTGTAATTTCAAGAACATCACTAATAAAAGTATGCTCAGTTGCTCCAAGAACATCTTCCTCTAAATATCTAAGCCTATTTCTTAAACTCCAAAGAGACCAAATAAGAAGTGTGGCCACTCCTAAATGAATAGTTGTCGGAGCTACACTTACGTCATACTTAGATACAAGTGACCCTGAAATTGCTTGAAGCAATATGAGGACAATAACTAAAATACTGTGAAGTCCTAATGAGTTTTTTAATTTAATAGATATATTTTTGAACTTTAAACTAGAAAGATAAACCTTAGAACAATTCCAGATAACAGTGAATAGAGCAATGACTGCAAAGTATTTATGAGCAAGGTTTAACTGTACTTTAGGAATAGATGACCAATAGAGAACTTCGTTTGATGGGTAGTGAACACACTGAAGAAAAAACTCTCCTGCTCCACATACTTTTCCTGCACCACTATGTCTCATTACGGCTCCAAGAAAAACCTGGATGGCCACAACAACAAGAGAAAAGAATACTCCATCTTTTAGTACTGGATCGTATACCTTTTTAAACTCGTCCTTATTTACATTAAGAGAATTACCTAAAACACTTGATTGATATTCTCTTTTCATAGACAGAAGACTACAGAAGAATATTAAACTGATACACAAGTGAGTTGTAGATATTAGTGTTGGAAGCTTATAAAAAAACGTTGAAGCCCCTAATCCACCTTGTAGAATAACAAGAAAAAGACAGGCAACAGTATATTTATAAAACTTATTTTGATCTTCTTTAAATTTTCTTCCAAGTAGAAAGATAGCAATTGAAAGAAAGCCGATACCACTAGCAAGAAGCCTATGTAACTGCTCTAAGAACTGCCCTTGAGATGAACTCTCAGCAATAATACTTCCATAACATAGTGGCCAATCTGGGCAACTTAGCCCTGAGCCAGTGTTATGAACAATCCCCCCCAGAATAATTAGGACGTAAGTAAGAATAATGGTGAGATTAATTAATATGTGCATTACTTAAACTATATACTCTCTAACTGACTACTCTTCAAGAGCAGTTGATTTTGAAATTAAAGTGAATAAAAAATACTGTGAGCAAGCAAGCATTAACCCAAAAAGTAAATGAATAGGCTGAGCTGCAGGAGGAACAGATCCGTACGCAAGAGTCACTCCTGATAAAATATTAACAAGAACAATGACACAAGTTATCTGAGTCCAGCGGGCCACTCGAGAGTGAACACTTCCTAGCTTAGAAACTTTCATAAATAAAATAACATGAGCGATAACGATTAGAGCAGAATAAGAACGATGAATAAAATACTCAAGCCCAAGCTTAGATATCCATAAATCTCTTGCAACTCCATCGTGAGATAAGTGATCAATCCCCTCTCTCACCTGAGTTCCTAAGATAATTTGCCCAAAAGTTAGGAGAATAATAAAAATAAGGAATCCTTTTAAAGGCTTACCCACTTCTTTCTTTAGGTGAAAAAGTAAATTATTTTCATCTGAGCGGACCTTCGCCTCTATCAGTAAGAAAATAGTGACGACAGCGGCAAGCATGTGCAATGTGATAATTACTGGCTTTAAGTGTGTAGAAACAACAACAGATCCAAGCCATCCATTAAATCCTACTGCAAATACAGTTGCCCAAGAAAGATAGATAATGGATTTATTCTCATTCTTATAACTTGATGAGGCTAGGGCCATAAGAAATACGAGAATCCCAGTTGTTGCTCCAACAAGCCTATTTATATACTCAATCCAAGTTTTCACAGGGTTAAAGTCTGCAATAACCTTCCCAGCAACTTTATATTGTTCTTTATAATCAACTGGAAGCTCTGAGATACTCATAGGAGGGATGTATTGTCCAAAGCACTTAGGCCAATCTGGACAGCCTAATCCTGAACCGGTACTTCTCACTAGTCCACCAACTAGAATAAGGAAGAAAACTGTAAAAATACAGATACTTAAGAGTTTCCTAAATTTAGGATGACGATTGCTCGCAAACATATTCTCTCCAACTAATTACTTTGAAGTAGAGTTATCAAATCTAATGCTATAGGGCAATCAAAGTTCACTGAACTGAATTTTGTACAGATTGATATTTATTTTCATTTCCCCCTAATTTAGTTAACCTTTAAAAAAAATAAGGAAATTTGAATGTCTAGAAAACCTCATGAACCTGTTTATTATGGCGATTACCTTCAACTAAATAAGTTGTTAGATACTCAGTACCCAAAATCACTAGAAATTGAGAATAATGAAGCTCATGATGAAACTTTATTTATAATTGTTCACCAAGTATATGAGTTATGGTTTAAGCAAATCATTCATGAGTTAAAATCTATAGTGACAATGTTTTCAGGGAAAACAGTTCAAGAAAAAGATCTAACAACAGTAGTAGCTCGTCTTGAGAGGATAACTAAAATCCAAGGACTTCTGGTTGATCAACTTGGAGTAATGGAAACAATGACTCCAATGGATTTCCTAGAATTTAGAGACCTACTTGTTCCTGCTTCAGGATTTCAAAGTGTTCAATTTAGAGAAATTGAAGTTTTAATGGGACTTAAGACAAGCAATAGAAAAGAAGTTGATAGAGAGTATTTTCTTGGAAGACTAAACGAAGAAGATAAAAAGAAAATTATTGAGATTGAATCCTCTGCCTCTATCTTAGAGTTAGCGGAGTCTTGGCTTGAGCGTATTCCCTTCACTAAAAATGAAAGCTTTGATTTTTGGAGTGAATACGAAAAGCAAATCAATCTCATTTTAGATGATGATGAAAAAATAATTCATGAAAACCAGGCAACTCTCGACTCTAGAGGGATGGCGATGCAAATTGAGAACTTAAATGCAACTCGTGAAACCTTCGCCTCTTTATTAGATGATACTAGACACAATCAACTTATAGAAATGGGAAAGAGAACATTATCTCGAGAAGCTACATTAAACGCTCTCTTCATACTTCTATATAGAGATGAGCCTATCCTCCACCTACCATACAAGTTTTTAACAACTCTAATGGATATGGATGAGTTATTTACAACTTGGAGATATAGACACGCTCTTATGGCGCAAAGAATGTTAGGGACAAAGATTGGTACAGGAGGATCTTCTGGTCACCACTACCTTAAAATGGCTGCAGAAAATAATAGAGTTTACTTAGACTTATTTAATCTCTCTACATTTCTAATACCAAGATCTAAACTTCCATCACTACCAGATGATATAAAGAAGAACCTAGGGTTTCATTTTAATGAATAAATATAAGAGTCTCTATTCTAAGTTTTTAAAGGCCAATGAAGGAAAAATTCACTTTGCTTGCCACAGCCATCATTACTGGCCTGATTGCACAAGAGAGGCGCAGCTAGAATACTGGGAAGACTCTTGTAAGATGATTGATAATAAGTGGGAGTATATACTTACTGAAAAAGTAGGTACTGCTCAAAGGCTACTTAGCGATCACCTGAACTTTAATAGACCTAATGATATTACATTCGCTCCTAATACACATGAGCTTGTTACAAGAATTCTTAGCTCATTTTCAGGAAAGATAAAAATATTAACCACTGACTCTGAATTCTATTCTTTTTCAAGACAGCTTAACCGCTACATTGAAGCCGATTTAATAGATGCCACGGTAATTCCAACTCTCCCAATAGAGACATTTCAAGAGCGCTTTTCTAAAGCTAGTCACGAAGGTTTCGATGTTGTTTTTACATCTCATGTCTTCTTTAATAGCGGACTTGCTATTAAAGACCTAAATCTTCTAGTTGAGGAAATCTCTAAGAATAACTCCACTATAATCATAGATGGCTATCATGGGTTTATGGCACTCCCAGTTGATCTCTCTAAAATTGGAGATAAAATATTCTATATAGCAGGTAGCTATAAGTATGTAGGTGCTGGAGAAGGTTGTTGTTTCATGACCATTCCTAAGAACTGTAACCTACGACCACTCAATACAGGATGGTTTGCTGAGGTTTCAACTCTAGAAAATGTTAACGATAATGAAGTTGCCTATCCAAAAGATGGAATGCGCTTTGCCGGGTCAACTCTAGATTACACGGCCCTATATAGATTAGTTTCAGTTCTTGAACTTTTTAAAGAAGAAAATATAAATTCGTCACTTATTCACAAGCATGTACAAGAATGTCAAAAATCATTCCTAAAGATCTTGGATAAAATTAATCACCCCCATCTAAATAGAAATAATCTCTTAGTAGACGATATTGATCATCACGGTCACTTTCTAACTTTTAACCTAGAAAGCACAGAGCTTGTAAATTCAATTAGAGAGAAGCTTGAGAGTAATGGAGTTTTAACAGACTCTAGAAAGAATAGACTTCGTTTTGGATTTTCACTTTACCATGACCATACTGAATACAGCGAGAAGCTATTTACAGTTTAGTTATAGATGATCTGTACCAAGACCAAATGGCATATTCACACTTAGCCCTAGACTAAGTCCGCCCCCACGTTTATTTCCAATGATAAAGCCTGGATCAATATCTTTATATCTTAATAGGTTTGGGTAAAGATTTAATCTCCAACTCATGTCTTCACTTCCATTAATAAATAATGAACCATCGAGCTCACCATTTGTTTCATGAAAAAGAGAAACAACAAATCTTCCTTTCTGCTCTAAAGGATCAGTAAGAGACATACCTGCACCGAGTGAGATAATACGGTCCTCTACATACTGATAGCTTAGTCCTGCAATATTTTGCATACCGAAGTATATAAAAGGCCTTAACTTATCATCATAAAACTGAAGAACCTTTGGCCTAGCGACATAATTTAATCCCGTATTAAAGAAATCATCTGACTTTAATGACCATACAGGCTGAAAATTCCAAGACTTCAAATTAAGATCATCTAAAAGAAAGTTAATATAGGTTTCATTATAAGAAATAAAGAACGCTGCTAAATCAAAGACATATAAATCTGCAATATGATCATGGCTAGAAATATCGTGATAACTTGTTTCAAGCGCTTCATTTCCCATATGGGCTGCATAAGTAAAAAGAAATGACCAAAGTCCTGGCATTGGATAGCCATGATGCTCAAAGTATTCTCTAAGTTTTAATGTATCATAAGATCCACCAATAAAATGAAGACCTATATTTGGAACAACTCTTGATGATAAGAACTCATCGTTAAAAAGTTTCTTATATCCACCATCTTTCTTTATATTTTCATTTGGTTTTCTAACTCTATTCCAAACTTCTTCTAATTTTCCAGAGAATTTATCTTGAGAAAACCAATAAGGGTTTTGAATAACATCAAATGTCCCATTTATAACATAGGTATATGGAGTCCAAACAGAATCTCTTTTAGGATTAAAGATCTTGTACTCTTTGGAGTGAGCAGTGCTTAATAATAATACTAGTGTGATTAAAAATATTCTCATCATAATTAAACCTATTAACTTAGGCTTACTTCTATATTTTTAAATACGACTTTTCAACTAAACATTGAAGTTGTTTAAGATCAGGTAAATTAATACACCTGTAACAGAGATATAAACCCAGATAGGAAAAGTTATGCGAGCTAACTTTTTATGAGTTACATAATTTTCTTTATACGCATTCCACAAAGTAGATAAGACTAGTGGCACGAGTGGGATAGATAGAAAAATATGAGTAATTAAAATAGTAAAGTAGATATACTTAATCGGACCTGTCGCTAGAAATTTTGTATCACCATGGAAGTGATGATACGTAATATAGCTCACAACGAATAAGAACGAAGAGACTGTTGCTGAGATCATACATTTAATATGTAATGATCTTTGACCTTTCTTAATGAAGTAATAACCACAGCATAAGAAAATAAATGAAATTGAATTTAAAAGTGCATTTGTAGCAGGAAGTTGTGTTACCCAATCACTTGTTACAGTATGTGGTGTTTTAAAATAAATCAGCCACACAAGAAATGAAATTGTAATAACACTTATCAGACCAATAACAGCGTAAGCGCTAGAGTTACTCTGCTTCTTTAACATTTTCAATTATTTCGTTAAAGTTTCTATACTTAATTATCGTCTTATAAAGGTAATAAAAAGGTATGTAGCAAAGTATGATAAATACAGAAAGAATATAGACTAAGTACTTATCCTTAGGGTTACCCATTGAGCCCGCGCATCCAGGACAGGCCTGAACGCTCTCGATGAAAGTAATTAGAAAAAGAAAAGTCATTAGTCTTAATTTATTCATATTATAGTAGGTAGATAAAAGTAAAAACTAAGATCCAAACAAGGTCTACAAAGTGCCAAAATAATCCAGCAAGCTCTAGTAGTGTATAATCACCATTATCAAATCTTCCATCATAGGCTAACTTCCACATATAAATCAGGTAACAAACACCTGTAAAAACGTGTAGTCCGTGGAAACCAGTAATTGCAAAGAATGTAGATGAAAATAAGTTATTTCCATGCTCATAATTAGCAAATGTCATTCCTAGAGAGTGAGATAAGTGAATATACTCGTATGCTTGAATTCCTAGGAATATTACTCCACCAAGAATTGTTAGTCCTAACCAAGTTAAAAGACCTTTTCTATCTTTTTGCTTACAAGAATCAATACAAAGAACCATTGATACTGAAGAACAAATTAGAATAAATGTCATGAAACCAGAAAGAGCTACACCACCAAGTGCTTCAGCTGGTGCTGGCCAATGTCTAGTCCATCTAAGAACGGCATAAGCAATTAGAAGTCCAGAAAATGACATTCCATCTGTTCCAAGAAATAACCACATTCCAATTTTATTAGGACTAGCTTTTCCAAAATCTGGATCATTAGGGAAATCAATAATTCCTTCGTGAGCTACTACTTCCGTATTATGTCCGGCCATACAATTCTCCTACATCTAGTAGATAGGATCCAGACTTGCTGGATCCTTAATATTTATTTCTGATTAGGTGAAAACTTGTCTTCACCGATTTCTTGTAAGTACTTAACTAAAGCATCTTTTTGCTTTTCTGCATCTCCACCAAATACTTCAGTGTCCATGCTTTCTCCGTCTTCCCAGAATGATGGCATCAGAGTTCCTTCCATAATTGCTTGAGGATCACTTAACCACTTCTTAATCCAAGATGGACGTAGACGTTTCTTAGCATACTTTAAGTTTGGAGCAGTTGGCTCATCTGTACTTCCAGGTAATCCTGCGTGACAAGTGTTACAACCAAGAGACTCTACTAACTTTAATGCTCCTCTTCTCTCACCAGGTAGCCATTCAACCTTAGCTGGTAAGTTTTCAAAAGTCTTTTGCTTAGACTTATGTTGGAAGAGTGCTACTAGCTTATTTCTTTCTTCATTCGAAAGATTAAACGATGGCATTCTTATTGGAGTTGCAGCAAAGTCTTTATCAAAGTGTCTAATTGGGTAAACATTACTTAAGAAGTAGTTAAACCAATCAGCTTGAACTCTATGTCCCTGACCATTAAGTCTTGGTGGACCTTGGTTAATATCATCTTCGTATAGAGCTAGGATATCCCCATAATCTCCATCGATCTGGTGACAACCAATACAGTTATACTTAGTTACAACTTTCATACCTTCTGCAACAACTTGCTCATCTTTATCAAGCTGCTTAACACCAGTAACTGGAACTCTATCAGAAACCTGACCAAGTAAAGCTACAGTGATGTCACTTGCTTGTTTTTCAGTCATGTTAAACTGAGGCATTCTTAGTAAATCTTTAAATGGCTTATCTGCACCGTTATCCCATCTTCTAGGATTTAGTAAGTGAGCTTGAATCCACTTATCTCTACTATGCTCTACTTTTTCATGACCAAAACCAAATTGAGTTAATGGCTTAGAACCTAACTTAGTCAATTCTGGACCAATAGGAGCTCTACCTTCAAATCCTTCAATAGTATGACATGAGTAACAACCATACTTACCAACAGATCTATAACCTAGCTCCATTGTTCTTTCATGATCACTTAGCTTAGCAAGTCTTGCCTTAGCAACATCTTCAGGATCGAATGCTGCGAAGTACTCAACAAGTAGCTCATCTCTTAGGTCTTTATTAATACCTTCAAACTTAAGCTCTTCGAATTTCTTATTCTTTTTAGACATTAAGTAAGCAGTAATATCGTTTGCTTCTCTTTTAGTAAGTCTAAACGAAGGCATGATAGTGTCTTCTTGATAGTGAGATGGTTTTAATAACCATGAAACCATCCAGTCAGGACTCTTTACTTTCGATCCGATTCCAGAAAGGTGAGGCCCTACAAAAGCATCTACTTTCTTAGACTCTTTAGCGAAGTCTTCAACACCATGACAACCCATACAACCAACTTGGCGTACTAGCTTCTTCCCTCTTTCAGTATTTCCACCTGTGTATTTAGCAAATGGCTTATACTTCTTAGATTTTTCAAATACAAATTCTGCAATTGCATTTACTTCAGTAACGTTCTTTTTAACAAACTCAGGAGTGTTGTTATTTGTCTGGTTAAAGAATTGAGGCATTTTTGCATGCTTATTAAATGATTTAGGATCCCATACCCAGTTCATAAAGAATTCTTTGCTAACTTTAGAAGCAATCTTCTCTAAACTTGGACCTGGCTTTCTATTGTGTTCCCAACCTTCGATTTTATGACAAGCATAACAACCAAACTTTCTGATGTTTCTCTTTCCATCATTAACAACTGTTCCCTCAGGAATGTACTCAACATTATTGTGACATTTAACACAACCAGCTTCGTATTGACCTTTACGGAATTGAACGATTGGAACTTTGTGAGGCTCGTGCCAGTTGTACTTCTCTTCCCACTCTTTCTTTTGAGCGTCGTCTTTTGGCATGTGCGCTGCAGAGTTAAAGTCGTTAACTCTGTGCCCTTCACCACCATGACAAGTTGTACAACCAAACTTCTTCATTGGGTGCTTCCCTTTTGCTCCAACCATAAGGTCTAAGTTAGGGTGTGTTTTATAAGGATTTTCTTGTGCTTCATATCCTTCTTTATCGATGAATACGTGACAAGTCATACAACGATCAACTTTAGGAACGTGTCTGAAGTATCTATCATCAGTAATATTATCAAGAACAACTTGCTGAATCTTTAAAGTAGGATCCATAAAATCAATAAATGGTAAGTTTCTAAGTACAAACACAGGATCTACTTTAAGCTTATTTTTAGCTCCAAGAAGAAGATCTCTCTTACCTACGATGTTCTGAATACTCTTTTCAGTATCAGTAACTTCTTTTTTATATGATCTAATCTTTCTAGATAATTCTTTCTCTTTTGTCTGAAGAATCTTTTTTCTTTCTGTAGAATCAGCAAACTCTTTCTTCTTAACTTGAAGTTTTGCGTAAAGATCATCTGCATTACTTGCATGCTCAGCGTGCGCTACACCATACTGGAAACCAACAGCAGAAACTTGAGAGTTAGCAATACCACCAACAATTGTTTCATTCTTTAAGTCTTTCTTAACTAACCTAAGTTCTTCCTCGGCCTTAAGAATATCTTCTTTACGAGAATCTACTGTCTTTTGAGATGCTTCTAGCTGCATATTAAGCTTAGCAAGCTCATCCTGACTAATTTCTTCTTCTGCTGCTTTAATATCTTTAGCAATTTTCTCTTTCTTAATTTGCATCCCTTTTAGCTGAACAGCTTTCCAAGGACGAATATAGTCATCAAGAAAAACCCAAACAACAGTTACTAAAAATGCAACAGAAAGAAATGCAAAGATCTTATTAAGTTTCTGCATATTCCAAGCCATACCTGGCTCTTGCTTCTTACTCATCAGTATTCCCTTTTTTCACACCCGAGGGGTTATAAGTTTAATTCCCACTCTGGTAGTGCAACAATATATTTCAAGTTAATTAACCATCTTAAAACCATCTTTATTGGTAAACTCATCATAATAATGAATAAGAAAATAAAGATGTAATATCTAATAGCTCCAGATTTCTCATAAAGCTCTTTACCAAGCTTCAGCTTAAGAGAAGCAAGAGGTAAAATTACTAAATATCCAATTGTTCCAAGTATTCCGAAGATTTCTCTTAAAAGAATATTCTTAGGCATTGGTACATTTAATATTTTAATCCAAATATATTCAGATAAGTTGATATTGTACTCAGCTACAACCTTGTGAAAATCCCAGTACTCAAATGGTCCATAGAATGTCCAGTTCGGCCCACGCAGAAATGTTCCCACGATAATTAGATAAATCCAAAGTACTAACCAACCAAATAAAAATGAAGTGATGGCTAACTTTCTTTCTACAAAAGTGTAGTAACCATTCCCCTTAGGGTTCATATCAATATAAGGAATTGCAATTAAACCAACTACGATAATCCCAGGAAGAATAACTCCGGCCATCCAAGGGTCAAAGTAAACTAACATTTCCTGAAGACCAAGGAAGTACCATGGTGCTTTCGCTGGGTTTGGAGCCCAAGTTACGTTTGCTGGCTCTTCTAAAGGAGCCTTGAAAATAATAGCCCAAACAACTAAGAAGATTGTTGTAGCGATAATTACAAATAACTCTGTATATACAAGGTTAGGCCAACACCAAACTTTTTCTCTGTTCTCTGGTAGCGCCTCAATTGGACACTCACCAGCTTCAATTCTCTTATCATTCTCAGCACACTTATAAAGACTTAACCATGTTAAGAAAGTTAAAAGTATTATAATGATATTGATCGGAATATTATCCGGCCAAAGTATAATTTTAATAAAGTTTGGATCCGCACAAAACCAAGCAACAATTGGTAAAACTACAGCTAGTCCCCAATATGCAAACTTCTTAGTTCCCACTACTTTGTAATACCTGATCATCAAGAAAAACAAAAAAGTGAAAATTGGAAACGATCTAATAGGATCAGCTAACCAGTTAATTAATTCTTTCATTTCATATCCTTAAAATTAAAAACTACCAACTAAAGTGGAGCCGAAATCCCACCGTCTTTTCTTACTCTCCAAAAGTGAACCGCAATAAGCACACCAACAACAAGTGGAATGAATACACAGTGAAGAATATAGAATCTTAATAATGCTGGCTCACCAACAAAACGTCCTGCTAGAAGCTGGAAACGTACGTCGTTTTTATCAGAAACCATTACAAAATCACCAATCTGAGCTAGAGCAGCACCTGGACCACCATGACCCATGAATGGAGTTGCTTTTGCCATGTTCGCCCCAACAGTAATCGCCCAAATTGCAAGCTGATCCCAAGGAAGAAGATAACCAGTAAATGATAAAAGTAGTGTTAATACTAAAAGGATTACACCAATACCCCAGTTAAATTCACGAGGTGGTTTATAAGAACCAGTCATAAAAACACGGAACATATGTAACCAAACCGTAATAACCATGGCGTGAGCACCCCATCTATGAATCTCTCTCATAATACCGAGAGGAACGTGCTCTTTAAGTGCAATGATATCGTTATATGCATACTCAGCAGTTGGTCTGTAATAGAACATCAAGAGAAGTCCTGTAACAGTTAGCGCTAAGAAAATAAAGAATGTAAGTCCACCCATACACCATGTGTATCCAAGTTGAACTCCAGACTTCTTTAACTTAATTGGGTGTAAATGAAGAAACACGTTACCCGCTACAACACTTGCTCTGTTACGAGCATTATCTGGTGGTCCATGTCTAAAGATAGACTTCCAAACTTGTGTTTCACGAACTTTCTGTGCCAAACCTTTTTCTGACATCTTTTATACCTTTGTAGTTTATTTACTAACTTTTAAATTAAACACTTAAGTAAGAGTTCGGGTTATCCCACTGACCTTTCTCAGAGCGATAAACCTTTGTCTTATCTACTTTTATTGTTCCCTCTGCTGTCAGAGAAATACTATATCTTTCAAGTGGTCTTGGAGCTGGTCCTTCAAAGTTAACTCCACTCATGTAGTAACCCGAACCATGACAAGGACACTTAAATTTAAGCTCTGACGGAAGCCAGTTAGGAATACAACCTAAGTGAGTACAAATATTTGAAAGTGCAACAAGTCTTCCTTCTTGCTTAACCATCCAAACACCATAACCATTCTTCCAACGCTCATCAACGCCCTCTTCATAATCACCAGGCTTACCTGCGATAAAATCCATCTCAGGATCGAAGTTTACATTTGGATAAGAAAAACGAAATGCTAAAGTTGCAAGACCTGCACATGCGGCAGAAAAAGCAATCCAAGCAACAGAGAGGTAACTAAAGAACTCTCTACGGTTTAAACTTTGTTTCATTTCAGTACTCATTCTCAAACCTTCAAAAAGTTTAATACCCCGAAAACCAAGCGCATTTGCTTCGTTAACAGGGTTTATTTAATATTAATTCTAAAAAATTACGTAGTTAGATTATGCCGACAATGTCTTAATTTTTCAATTCATTTAAGACTTGCTGCGCTTTTGTTGTAATTTTTGGATTATTATTCCCCTCTATTACACCTTGCACAAGGCCAATCATCTTCTTCCACTTCATTTTTTCAATAGCATTCAATATATTTAGTTTTAAATTTGTCACTTGGTTAACATCAAATGAGCTATTAGTGCCTAAATCTAAAACTTGCTTAATCATTGGAATTGCTGCTTCATTCTTGTAGTAAACTAGAGCTGTCGCCGCAGAATATCTCACCGCTACACTATCATCTCTCAGGCTTCCAACAACTAAGTTCTCAACGGCCTTCGCTCTATGAGTCCCAACTGCTAATACTACAGCTTGTCTTATTGCATGATCTTCGTCTTTAAAATAAGGAGTTAAAGACTCCCAATTAAATTCAATACCTTGTGGCATATTTCCAATTGCTACAAGCGTATGAAAACGAACATCTGAACTCTTATCTTTAAGTGCTGCCTCTAGTATCGGAAAAGCAAGCTCACTTCTTAAACCACCTAATGCCACTACAACAAAATCTCTAGTTCTAGGGTCTGGCGAGTTAGTATAAACATCTGAAAGGTTTTCTACTAGCCAAGGAATATCTTCTTCAGGAATCTGCGAAGACCCAATCTTTTTACTTAATTCATAAGCAGCTATCCACTTATTCCCAAAAGCTTTTGATTGTAGCTCACGAACATGGTCTTTATAAGAAGACTCTGTTGAAAGCATTTTTGTAACACCAAAAATGATCAAAGCCCCCACTAGTACGATCGCTATTGGCACTACCAAGCTTCCTACAAAAGGGTTCTCAAGTAACTTCTTGTCACCTTTTAATATTAACTTCTTTGGTTCTTCTTCAGCATTTGCCATCGAATTGAGCCTTTTCAATTGCCTATTATTGGACTATGTTCATTTTCAATTTAATAGTGCTTTTAGTAACAAATCTACACTATTATGACAATTGAATAAAAACTTATACGGGCACAGAAAATGGCAAATTTACTTAGAACTTTGATCTTAATCATGGTTGGCACAGTCTTACTCACAGCATCAAAAGCTTTAGGTTATGATTTAGTCGATCTTTCACACATTCACTTGGCCATTATGGTTTTCATTTATACTATTTTTGCTCAAGCATTTGTGATGTTTTATTTCATTGGGGTTGCAAGGCTTGTAAACAATATTGATCTAATCCTACACTCAGAAAATAACTTAGGAGAACTTTTCGAAGAAGCTCCTGAAGATTTAGCTCCATATATTAAAAAGGTTAAAAGATTTGTTCATGAGGCAGACCTTTGTAAGAGACAAACAATTCCATGGACTATCTTAATGTTAATTCTTGGAATGATCGGATTTCTTTTAGGAGGAGCACACGATACAGGACTTGTGGCCAAAACAACTCACTCAGGAGTTATTTACGGTTTTATCGCTTCAATGGTTATTGGTTTTTTTAGACAATGGTACTACCTAGGTAAGAGTCACACTCTACTTAGAAAAGTAAAAGGACTCTTTGAAATACCAGACGGTCAAATGTAATAAATTATTTACACTTATCTAAAGCTTTATCTAGAGGAGAGCAATAGCCTTTCCTCTTCTTTACCTTATTAGTTACTTCTTCTGTTTTCTCATTCACGTCTTCTTTAATTGCTTGGTTTGTACTTGAAGAACAAGAAGTAATTAAAATCATAAGCATTGAATAACATAATATTTTTTTCATAATTTCTTCACCCATATAAAAACTTTATTCTTTCCTGGAGGGTTCCTCACAGTCCTAGTCCTACTTTCATAAATAACCGTATCATCTACCTCATTAACTTGGGCCATAAACTCTTTAAGCTTTGCCCTTGGTACATAGAGGTTATAGTAATATCCACCTGGAACGGCTAAACCAGGCTTAACATTATCTACCTGAGTAACTTCATATTTTTTCAAGAGATCATCTAAGCTCACTCTAACTCTACTTGTATCTACAGACTTCATCATAACACGGTATACTTTTGTATTACCGTATCTAGAGTCTCTATAACCACGCTGTCTTAATTCTTCATATTCAGATTGCTCAAGACCTGCAATCTCAAAATCTCGCGGAAGAGAGTCCATTGAAGTTAAAACAACTTCCGACTCCGCCTCAAGTCTTTCTTCTTCAACTAAAACTTCACCAAGCTGGCTAGCCGTATCATCAACTTCTTCAATGGCACCTATATTTAAAGGGAAGGACTTTTCTTCTTCTGTTTCAGTAGGCTTAAAAGTTAAGTTTTTATCTAGCCATTTAAACTGAGGCTCATAGACAGAAATCTTTTCAGTTAAATACTTTTCAAAAGACTCATTTCCATATTTTAAAACATAGAAAATTCCTGTCCCAACAAGTAGTAAGACAAAGACTTCAGCAATAAATATGGCCTGCTTCTTAAGAGAGGCATTCTTTCTAATTTTTGATAAATTAAATTCTGGGTGAAAGAGATCCTTTTTCATTTTTTCAAGAAAAATAGACCATTCGTCATACAGAGTAACCTCTAAAGCAGGCATGATTTCTTCTTCATGACTTCCTCTAAAAATTTCTTCTAAGTTAAACTTATCTTTCAAGTCTTTATACTTGCAGTAAATATTTGGTGAGGCCTTATTTCCAACTTGGAAAACTTCTGAAAAATAGTCTTCATAATGAGGATACACCTCAACAAAGAATACTCTTAGAGTAGATGCAAGTTCAGACACACCCATATTCAATTGCTGAGAAAGTTCCAAAATTGTTATTTCATTTTTTATGAATATAAAGCTTATAAACTTATCACGCACCCACTGGAACCAAGAGATTATTGGTCCTATCTTTGTATTTGAAGTTGCGTAGTCAAATCTTGCTGAGATCTGGATTAAAGAAAGTCCATCTAAGAAGAATAACTTCCAGAATTCTTCAAATTCATGATGAAAACGCCCCTGCCAGGTAATAGATTCAATATTTAAACCTAACCAAGAGCGAAACTCATCAAAATCTTCTTTATGAACTAAGATTTTTTCCATTTATTTTTACTAAACCTTTTTAATTAATACTGCGATTCCTTGACCACCACCTATGCAGGCAGAGGCAATTCCAAATTCTCCCTTAACAGCATGTAATTGTCTAGCAAGCGTTAAAGTAATTCGTGTTCCTGATGCGCCAAGTGGATGTCCAAGAGCTATTGCTCCTCCCCAAATATTCAACTTAGAGTCATCCAGATCTAAATCTTTAATGCAAGAAAGAGTCTGTCCCGAAAAGGCTTCATTAATTTCTACAAGATCTATATCTTTTAATTCCATTTTATTTGCAGTTAATAACTTCTTAATTGCTGGGCTTGGTCCAATCCCCATTATTGTTGGATCAACACCTACAACACATCCATCAACAACTTCGGCCATTGGAGTGATTCCATTGTCTTGACAAAATTTTCCAGAAGCTAAAATAACAGCAGCTGCACCATCAACAATACCTGAAGCAGATCCAGGAGTAACAACTCCACCTTCTTGAAAAGAGGCTCTCAACTTATTCATATCTGCAATTGAAGCATCTTCTCTTAAGTGCTCATCTTTCTCACATACACCTCTTTTTAAAGTAACAGGAGTGATTTCACCTTGTAGATGTCCATCAGCATAGGCTTTCGTGGCCTTTTGATGAGACTTTAGTGAGTACTCATCACATGCCTCTCTACTAATATTAAATTTCTTTGAGAGTTTCTCAGCTGTAATCCCCATAGGAGATTGTGTGAACTTATCAGTCAGAGAATCTAGCAACATGTCTACATTCTTCAATGGTCCGTATTTCGTTCCAAACCTTGCACCATAAGTTAAATGAGGAACAAGTGACATATTTTCAGTACCAGCAGCAAGTACACACTCATGCTCACCGGCCTTAATCATTCTAAAACCATCAAGAATAGATTGAATACCCGACCCACAAAGTCGGTTAACATTATAGCCAGGAACTTCTTCAGGACATCCGAGTTTAAGAGCAAGATGGCGTCCACCATAGATAGTATCAGTAGTTGAGGTAACAACATTTCCAAGTATAACATGTTGAATTTTATCAGAACTAAGGCCTGAATCTTCTAAAGCGCCCTTTGCTGCAGTTACTGCGAGGTCTACCGGAGATATATCTTTTAATGATCCTCCAAACTTACCAAACGGAGTTCTCTTACCGCTAACTAGGTATATTTTACTCGAATCAATAGACGTCATATTTGCCTCCTTGTAACAACTAGTACTGATCTCGTAAAATTATAGTGTCGCAGAGTACATATCTGCAAAACATTTTCTCGTGAGTCTAATTATGACAAATATTACCCATCTTAAAGCTTCCAGATTCAAAGAATCAGAGGAAAAAAGATACAACTCAGAACTTAGAAAGCTCCGAGATGAGCATGAGAGAGAGTTTGGTAAAGAAGTTAAAAAGAATGAAACTCAATTGAGTCGTTTAAAAGACAATTATGAAAAGAAAATAAATTCGCTTGAAATAGACTTAGAGCAAAAGCTTTCAGATATTAGATCAAAGCAAAACCAAAACGTAATGCTTGAAAATGAAAGACTGAAAGAAGAGCTACAGAATCTAAGAAAAGCTCATGACGATCAAGTAAATGAGGTTAAAGAAAGTCAGGAAACTGAAATTCAACACCTTGTAGAATCACATCAAAATACTATTGATAATGCCCGCCAAAGATATATGAAAGAAAAAATGAAGTGGGAAGAAGCCTAGTAACTGGAGATAGATTATGGACGCGAATAATACACCGAATGGAGTTTTTATTAATGGAAAAGCTCAAATAATAGAAATGCTCCAAATAATGCCAGAGGAAGAAAAGGCGACATTATTTAAAAATATTCAAAAAAGAAATCCACAGCTTGCTGCGGAACTTCAAGAAAAGAGTATCTCTTTTAATGATATCTATAAATTGAATGAATTTGATCTAAAGACATTGTGTAGAAATGTTCACTCAGGAGTCTTTGGTGTTGCTATAAAAGCTTGTTCTATTGAATTCCAAAAGAAGGCACTTTCTTCTCTACCAAGAGAGTATGCAGAAAAGGCATATCATGCAATGAAAGCTAGATTGAATAATGAAAATGATTCTATCTCAAAAGCTAGAGAAAAGATTGTTCAAACAATTGCGACTCTAAATAGAAGACAGCAAATAAAGCTAAACTAAAATAAACATAGAAGAGGTTATCTAAATACCTCTTCTACTTCTATATTCCTTTAAAGCATCTTTCATTTCTTTCTTTTCAATATTATTTAACTCAAAATCATTCTCTAATTCACTAGAAACGACTCGATGCTCGCGCATTAATTCATCAACATCACGAAGCCTATCAGTCAAAGTAACCATTATATTCGTAACCCATTCAGGACAATCTTTTAGTACTTTTCGTATATCTGATTTCTTAATCATAAATACGTCCGTATCTTCAAGTGCTATCGCTGAGGCGTATCTTTTTTCATCATTAAACATTGATAACACACCAATGAAGTTCTTCTCACCTGTTATGCCAAGAGAGCGAATTCCATCTTCATCTTCTTTAACTAAGAGAACTTTTCCCTTTGCAACTATATATAAGTATGAAGACTTTTCTCCCTCATGAAATAAAACGGATCCTTTTTTTATTTTAACAATATCTCTAAAATTATCTTCTTTAGATAAATCGTTCATCAATACTTCCCTTTATTGCTACACCATAACGAAGGCCATAAGTAGATATCTCAAATTCAGAAACATTTAAGTAACTTGAAAGCTTACTCGCAACTAAAGCACCACCATAGATACTAAAAGCTCTTTTACCACATATAGGGTAATGCTCGAGAATTTCATCTCCAGATTTATTTTCTAGTTCTGCCTTTAATAAATCTAAGGACTCTCTTGAAAAAGTTAACCCTTGAATTTTATCTTCATTGAACGTGCTCATTTTTTCAATAATTGCAGCAACAGTTGTCATAGTTCCAGCAACACAGATAAGCCTCTTTACTTTAAAAGAATCTAGCTCATATTCACCAAGAATCTTTTTGAGTTCAACATCAAAAGCTTTATTCTTAATCCAATTGGTTGCTCTCACTGAACCGATAGGAAGACTTACAGAATTAATAATCTTAAAGTCATCTAATTGAACATTTATAAGCTCAGTTGATGCTCCTCCAATATCCATGATAGTGATATTTGAAGACTTATCTTCTACTCCCATAGCTACACCGAAAGCAGTATAGAAAGCTTCTCCCTCTCCAGAAATTCTTTGAATTTCGAAATTAAAATCTTTTTTGGCCGGAACTGATAGATCATCAAAATTGTTTGCAACCCTAGATGCTTCTGTCGCTGTGACAATAACTTCACGAGAGTCAATATCATACTTTGAAAGAATATTACTGTAGTCACTTAATGCTTGAAGTGTTGATTTAATAGACTCATCTAAAAAGCATTTATTCACATCTAAATCTTTTCCTAAGGAAGTGATTCGGGAATGACTCTCTAGAGTAGTTATTGATTCACCTTTAATCTCTAGAACTAAAAGAAGACAACTATTCGAACCAATATCAATACTTGCTCTTATCATTTTCTTCCCGTTATCTTTAAAAGATTATCTTTACTTACAGGACTAATAATCCCTTCTTCACAAATAATACCTGTTATACATTCAGCATCTGTAACGTCAAAGCTAGGGTTCAGAGCAGATGTTTCTAGTGGTGCTACTCTTTGTTCTCTTACAAAAAGAATTTCATTTTGATCTCTCATTTCAATAGGAATCGACTCTCCAGATTCTGATGAGAAATCAAAAGAGCTTGTTGGAGCGACAACAAAGAATGGAACGCCATAGTGTTTTGCCACAATACTAAGAGTTGATGACCCTATTTTATTTGCCGTATCACCATTTCTAACAATCCTATCTGCACCGATAAATATTGCATCTATGAGCTTGTTTTTCATAAGATATGAAAATGAACCTTCGACAACAATATCATGTGGAATATTTTGTTTTTTTAACTCATAAGATGTCAGTCTAATTCCTTGCATATATGGCCTAGTCTCTGACGCGTAAACGTGCTCTACTCTATCATTCTCATATAAATGAGAAATTACACCTAGAGCAGTCCCCATTGGTCCACAGGCAAGGTACCCAGTATTACAAAGAGTCATTATTCTATATTTTTTCTTTCCAAGCCTATTTTCAAGATCTTTCATTGCCGTTTCGGCCATTGAAAGATTGTCTCTATGGATAAGATCAAGTTGCTCATATCCAAACTTTACTAATAAAGATTCAATTTCTAATGAGGTATTATTTGAAAAAGCACTTTTTACAATCTCAACACATCTCTCTAACTCATAAGCTAGATTCACAGCAGTGGGTCTAGAAGAATTCAAATAGTCTGCTGCTTTTATATAATCTTCAACATTTGCTTCTTTATTAGTTCTAGCAAATAGGGCCATTCCAAAGATACCAGTGAAGCCAATCAAAGGAGCTCCTCTTACGACCATATCTTTAATAGAATTATAGGCATCTTCAACTGTTCTATTTTCAACAATAATTTCTTCTAAAGGAAGCTTTCTCTGATCAAGTAAACTTAATATTCCATTATTCCATGTCAGAGGGCTTATTATATTCTTCAATTAAACAGTCCTTTTAATAGTTTATTTATTTTCTTCTTACCTTTTTTATCTAAAAACTTTTTCACTTGTTTCTTTGCTTGTACTTTCACAGCAGTCTTAGAAACTTTCTTAAGTGTATATTGGATATCAGGTTTTAAAGAGAATCCATTACCCACTAATCTAAGTGGTACCGTTTCTGTTCCAATTTCTTTTTTTAGAACCTTAGAGACTTTCCCTGAAAGATCTTTATAAACCACATCAAATTGACTTTTCTTATCTGCCAGAGGGCTAACTTTTCCATTTCCTGTAATCTCTAAATACTTTTTTGAATCTACAAACTTAGTAGACTTGATAGAGTATAACTTTTCAGTAAATCGTCCATTTAAAGAAAGACTTGAGAATTTTCCATCTACATCAACTTCTTTAGTTGCATATTTTTCACCTACTTTTGGAATTTTCATGAGAATTGGTCTTATGTAATCTCCAAGATTAAGACCCTTCAACTCTCCATTTGTTGCTTTAATATCTGTTAAAACATCGTAAATTGTTCCTTTTGCTGTTAGAGAAAATTTACCATTTGCCTTTCCTGTAAACACTCCTAATACAGCAGACAAAACTTCTTTTGGCAGGAACGGCTTAAGAGCAATGAGATCGAACTTTTTCAATTTAAAATCAAATACTCCATTCGTTGAATTCTGATTTAAATTTACAACAGCTGAAGATGTTCCACTTCCGTTTGAAAAATTAAAGCTTGTATCACTCATCTCTATCTTAGATTTTGATAAGTTTATCTTTGACTCTAAATTAAAAGGCTTAGACCCTATTTTCACATTATTCATCTTAATAGTGAGATCACCAGGTGGAATAAGTGGAACAGGCGCAGGCTCACTTGATTTCTCTACAGCTTTTGAACCTGTGGACTCAGTACTTGTAGATTTATTTATTGAACCTTTATATAACATCTCTTGGATTAAACCTTCAGTAATTGAGATATTTTGAATATTTAAAAGAGTGTTACTTTTTGGAATATTTTTTGCTGAAGGAGGATTGTTAAGATCTAACTCCATTACATTTTGAAAAATCACAGTTCCATCTAATACTTTTGCCTCGGCCTTTGCACTAAAGCTTTTCTTAACTAGTGATCCCGTCAGAGTTGTTCTTGTTGTAAAGTTCTTGTCTACATATGTTAAGTCAGGACCTAGAGAGAATTTAAGATTAGGTGTAATATAGCCCTTCTTACTAACCTTTAAACTTCCGTTTAAGTTAATACTACTAGCTTTTGGAGATAGTGAAGCAATTCGTATATCTCCGATTTCAAGTAGATCGCTAAGTAAGAGTTCAGTGTTAATCTTATCAATTGATACACTCCCATTATTTAGAAGCACAGACATTGAAATCTTATTTTTCTCTAAGAATGAAACTGTTGAATCAATTTTAATTTTCCCACTCTTCTCAACACTAGTACTAACCTCAGCTTTTATTTCTGGTAGTTCTTTAGTAAGTCCAGGGAGCTTAATATTTCTCATTTTTAAAACAGATACTGTTTCAATTCTTTGTTTTGAAATTATTTCAGTAAGATTAAACTGACCAATGAGTAATGCATTTAAGTCTACAGTTTCACCAGACTTCATTTTATAGTTCAGCTTTGAGCTAATTTCATAAGCACTAGAAGTTTTAACTCCAATCTTCTTAAATAGAACTTTCTCTAAGTTTATACTTCCCTTACTTCCATCCTTTAGATGATAGTGCAGGATTAAGTTCTTAACGTTTAAACTTGCAGTACTATTTAATAGAAATGTAGGTATTCCAATTGCTGCGGATGTTGCAACTTTATCTGGTGCATTCTTTACAGCTTCTGCCTTTGAGACTTTCTTAGGCTGAGCGAGGGCCAGACTCCAATTATTTGATTTTTTAGACTCTATATAATGAACATTTGGTGATTTAAGGGAAATTGTTAAATCTCCTCCACCTGTAAGGATAGAAAAGATAGGTACATCAATACTTAGGTTTTCCAAAGTTGCTAAATCATATTTTGGCCCCGTAATTGAGAGACTATCGACATTAACATTTATTGATAGCCCAAAATTTATTTCGGTTTTACCAAGCTCAATTTTAGATTTAGGAAAGGTCTTCTTTAAGAAAGTTAGAGACATTTCTCTGACTTTTTCAGGTGTTACTAATGATTTTGCGTAAAAATAAGCTCCAGTAAAAATAGCTAGAGAGAGAACGCCAATAACCGAGGCTATGATTAATAACTTTTTTGACTTCATGCTTCAAATCCTTTTGAGTTTTGCTAGAAGTCATTATCACAATTTACAGCGACTGGGTCAAACACTAATGATGTACCTGACTAAAGGGAATCAGTACTAAGCGAGAACGAGAGGAGCAAACTTCACTAAGAATTTCTTGCGAGCACCATCAGAAAACTTAATTGATACCTTCTCTTCTGGACCAAAACCACTGGACTCTAGAACAATACCTTGTCCATATAATGAGTGAATGATGGCCACACCTTTAGGGAACTTTGGCTTAGGAGCATTGTTTTTATCTTCATAAGAAGCTACTTGAAATACTGCCTCATCTTCAAATGATTGATCTTGATTAAAGTCATCAAAGCCTTCACTGCTGTTGTTATTCCAAGAAGATCCGGACGTCATTGTTCCACCGCTAGGCTTTTTCCATAGGTAGTACTTCTCAGGTATCTCATTCAAGAACCTACTAGGTCCATTAAATCTTAACTGCCCAAATAACATTCGACCTTGAGCAAAAGTAATATAGAGCTTTTCCATCGCTCTAGTCATGGCAACATAAAAGAGTCTTCTCTCCTCTTCAATTGCAGTATCACCATTTTCAAGACTTTTATAACTTGGAAATATATTTTCCTCTGCTCCAGTTACAAATACATAAAGAAACTCAAGACCTTTAGCCCCGTGAATTGTCATCAGAGATACTTCTCCCGTATTTGACTCTTCCTCACCTTCAGACTTAGTCGTTGTATCTAAAGTAATTGTTTCAAGGAAATTTAATAGTGTAGGATTCTTATTTGATTCTTCATACTGAACAATGGCACTTTGAAATTCTTCAAGGTTTTCCATTCTTGCTTGAGATTCATAATCTTTACTCGACTTTAAAAACTCCCAATATCCAGACTCGTGTAGAAGCTTTTCATATAACGAGCTAGGAGCTACTGAATCGACAGATACTCTAACCTCATTTATAAGAGTCACCAGGTGATTTAGAGCAGACTTTACTTTAGCAGAAAGTCTAATGTGCTTAAAATCTTCAGGGCTTGATACAACTGTATCTAGCATCTCCCAAAGAGAGCAATTATTTGTAACCGCTTCATTTTCTAATTTACGAAGAGTTGTCGCTCCAATCCCTCTTGCTGGAACATTTATTATTCTACTTAATGCTAAGGAGTCTTTTTCATTAACAACGACTCTAATATAAGCAATTAAATCTTTAATCTCTTTTCTCTCATAGAACTTTACTCCACCAACAACTCTGTATGGAATATTACTTTTTCTTAAATAATCCTCAATCAAACGAGACTGAGTATTAGTTCTATAGAAAATTGCCATTTCTTTATGTGGATGGCCTTCTCTTGAAAGTTTTAAAATTTTCTCTGCAACAAACTCTGCTTCTTTCTTATCGTTGAAGCATTCGATAATTTCAATATCTTCACCATGTGGATTTTCAGTCCACATGTCTTTACCTTTTCGTTGAGAGTTTCTCGCTATGACATGAGTGGCAGCTTCAATAATATTTTTACTAGATCTATAATTTTGTTCTAGCTTTAAGATTTTAGCATCTGAAAATATCTCTTCAAAATCTAAGATATTTCTTATATCAGCACCACGCCAAGAATAAATAGACTGATCCTCATCACCAACTACGCAAACATTTCTAGTTTTCTCACTCAGCATTCTCACTAATTCAAACTGGGCCCTATTCGTATCTTGATACTCATCTACGAGAAGATACTTAAATCTCTCTTGATAGCGCTTGAGTACATCTGGAAATTTTTCAAATAATTGAATAACTCCAGTGATTAGACTTCCAAAATCGACAGCATTCGCCTTATGGAGTTCAGCCTCGTACTCTTGGTAAAAAGTAAAAAACGAATCACTCTCATCTATTTCATAGTCACACTCAGAGATATCTCTTCCTGGATAGTGTCCATGATTTTTCAAATTATCCATATAATAGAGGATTTCAAATGGAGAAGTTTCTTTTGTCGATATTCCGTGTCTACCAAGAATAGCTTTCGCTACGGCCTTTTGTTCTGATGTATCGTAGATTGTGAAGTTCTTTGAAAGCCCTAAGTAATTTGCTTCACTTCTTAAAATTCTTGCACAGAATGCATGAAATGTAGTTATCTGAAGGGCCCCAATATCGGCTTCAACCATTGTACTAATACGTTCGCGCATTTCTCTCGCGGCTTTATTAGAAAACGTTAAGGCCAAAACTTGAAATGGACTAACGTGCAACTCTTCTAAAAGGTAAGATATTCTAGTCACTAGAGTCTTAGTTTTACCTGATCCTGCACCAGCTAAAATCATCACTGGCCCATCAGTTCTTAAAACTGCTTTTCTTTGTTGCTCGTTTAATCCACTTAAATCCATTTTATTCTACCGTTACTGATTTTGCTAAGTTTCTAGGCTTATCAATATCTGTTCCCTTATATTTTGCAATGTAATATGCAAGAAGTTGGTTCACAATATTGATATATATTGGTGACAGCTCATCAAGTCCATCAAAGTCAATTCCAAAATAATAATCAGAAAGCTCCGCTAACTCCTCATTATCTTTAGGTCCAATAGAGAGGATTACTCCCTTTCTTGCTTTGATCTCTTGAATATTTGATACCGTTTTTTCAAATAGCTCTGGCCCAACGAGTGCAACATTAACCATATCTTCATCGATCATAGCTATTGGACCGTGCTTAAGCTCACCTGCGGCATAACCTTCAGCATGAACATAAGCGATTTCTTTTAGCTTTAATGCACCCTCTAGTGCCACAGGGAAGTAAACACCTCTACCTGTATAGAAGAAACCTTTATGGTTATGAATAGACTCAGCAATAACTTTAATTTCTTCTGATCTTGAAATTAAATGATCTATTTTTTCAGCGAGTAGAGAAAACTTAGCTGTTAACTTAACTCTAGAAGCCTCATCGTTTAACTCTTTAGTAAGAGCAAGAGAAAGAAGCCTTCCCGTTAGGGCCTGCTGAGTGAAGGCCTTAGTTGATGCCACACCGATTTCTATTCCTGCTCTAATTAAAAGATTATTATCGCAATTTCTAAATAAAGTAGATCCATCAACATTCACTATTGAAAGAGTTTTTAATTCACTATTAGTACATAGCTCTTGCGCAGCTAATGTATCTGCAGTTTCACCTGATTGAGAAATGAATAGTCCACTTTCCCCTTTTTGAAGTAATGGATTTCTATATCTAAACTCACTTGCAAGTTCTGGCGAGCAAGGTATTTTATTATACATTTCAAGAAAGTCTCTAACTAATAAACCTGCATAGTAAGCTGTACCACAAGCAGAAATATGAAACTTGCTTGGAACAAACTCTCCAGCTTTCTTTAGGCTCTCTAACCCTTCACCGTGAAAGTAAAACTGTGTTAAAGATCTAATAAGCTCTGGCTGCTCATGTATCTCTTTTAACATGAAGTGCTCAAATTGACCTTTATCTGTTGGTCCTACTGACATGTCTTGTTTCTTAGACATAAAGTCATCAGTAGGGTTTCCTTCTGAATCATAGAAGTTAATTAAATTCTTGTTTTTTGCACTTAAGTGACAAAGAACATTATCAGCTGGGAAGTATAACTGAGATGCCATACCCGCTAATGCATATGGATCAGAAGAAACAAATGCTTCAGAATCAACAGTATTAATACCGCAAACTAGAGGAGCTCCCTTCTTGATCGACATAATCTCTAAAACATTCTCGTTTAAAACAACAAAGGCTGAATGACCTTCAACAAGCTTAAAGCTATCAAGCATGGCCTGCTTAAATTCTTTTCCAGCTGCAAGCTCTCTTGTAATTAGAGCAAGAAAAACTTCAGAGTCTGTTTCAGACTTAAAATCATAACCTTCTGCTGCTAGCTCTTTTCTAAGACTTGAAGCATTTTCAATAATTCCATTATGAACAATTGAAATATGATCTTTCATATGAGGATGAGAGTTAACATCGTTAACTTCTCCATGTGTGGCCCATCTTGTATGACCGATACACATTCTTGCCTTATAATCTTTATCTTTTAAAAGACCTTTTAAATTCTCTAGTTTTCCACTTTTCTTATAAATTTGAAGACTATCGTTCTCGTCAATAAAACTTACACCAGCAGAGTCATAGCCTCTGTACTCAAGTCTACTTAATCCCTCTAGTACAATTTCGACTGAATCTTTTGGCCCAATATGGCCTACAATTCCACACATATATATCTCCTGGTCACCCAAAAAAAATTACTCAATGATAATTGTAGAAGATAGCATTTAGAATAGAGTTTTCCAATAAGGAACGCCCTGTAAAGAAGCTCTAAATGTCTTTACAGGGATATTATTTATAGTATTTCTATTTAGATTTAAGAAATCTTTTGGCCATAGCTTCTTTTGTAACCTGTTTTGATCGAGAAATAGCAAAACTTCCATCATTCATATCATGAGTAACGGTAGAACCACTGGCCACAAAACACTCATCACCAATATTAACTGGAGCTATAGTCTGTGAATCAGAGCCAATAAAGCTCTTTTTTCCAATTTTTGTTTTATGCTTATTTGCTCCATCATAGTTACAAGTAATAAAACCACACCCAATATTAGTTTCTTCGCCGATTTCAGCATCCCCAACATAACTAAGGTGGGATACCTTCACTCCACGATCAAGCTTAGATTTCTTGATCTCTACAAAGTTTCCAATTTTCGACTCTTCCCCAATATCTGCACCAGGTCTTAGTCTAGCGTATGGACCAACAACAGATTTAGATCTAAGTGTAACTTCCTCTAAGTGTGAATACGCCTTAACTGTCACTCCATCTTCAATCGTTGAGTTTATAATAATTGAACCAGGCTCAATTGTTACATTCTTTCCAATGATACTTTGATGGTCTATTGAAACATTTGGATGAATAAAAGTTCTTTCTCCAATATTGTCTGTATTAACGTAAGTATGCCTAGAATCAACAAAGCGAACGCCTTTTTCTCTTAAAGAAGAAATAATTCTCTTTCTCATTAAGATTTCAGATCTCTCTAATTGCTCTAGGTTATTTACCCCTATAAAAGAAGAAGGATTCTCAAACAATATAGGTGAAACATTGAAGTCATCCTTAAATAGGTCTGTCAGATAAAACTCCCCTGACTTATTCTCAGATCCTATTGAGTAAAGGTGATCTAGGATAAATGATGTTTTTAAAACATACATTCCAGAGTTTACCTCTAGAACTTGTCTCTCTTCTTCATTAGCATCCTTCTCTTCAACAATATGAAAGCCTTTAGATTTAGACCTAATAATTCTTCCGTAACCTTTTGGATTATCCACTTTAAAAGTTGCTGCTACACCGTCAAGGTTATTTGATTTTATCTCATTATATAGAAGCTCTAGTGAATCACTTTCTATTAGAGGTGTATCGGCACACATAACCAGTGTATATTCACAGTTTCTAGCGTCTTCTATTTGATCGAAGTAACACTTTAGTGCATGAGCGGTACCAAGCTGTTCTGCTTGAAATGCATATGAAATCTTATGATTTTTATAATTTTCATTAATATAGTCTTCAACTAATTCTTTACCGTGACCAGTAACTAACCCAGTAAATGACTTTTCCTTGGCCACAATATTCATCATCTTTATACTTTGACTCAGAGGGTAATCAACAAGGCACTTACCTAGAAAAGGAGCCAATGGCTTAGGAAGACTTAAATTCATTCGAGTTCCTGCCCCTGCGGAAAGAATTACCGTACCAACTTCATATTTCATAAACATCCTTTAACTATAATAAAACAAGAGGGAAATGATCGCATATTTGAAACAACCGATCAATTCACATTAATACAGAATCTAAGTAGCCTATTATTGGATAATACCTGACTAAGTTACTTAAATGATTCAAAAAAAATATACCAAAGATTATAAAAAGTTTAAAGACTTAGACAAATATTCCCGATGACCTATGTGAAAGAAGTAAGGTTACAAAAAGACCATCTGAAGGAGAATATATGGTTACTAATTACGAGGGCGATAACATTGAGTTCAAAGAGGAACTTCCCCTCCTACCGATTAGAGATATTGTCGTTTATCCATTTATGATTCTTCCACTATTCGTGGGAAGAGAATCATCGATTCAGGCGGTTGAACATGCTCTAAATAAAACGGATAGATTAATCCTTTTAGCGAGCCAAAAAGATATTACAGCTGAAGCACCTGAGCCATCAGAAATATTTGAGCTTGGAACAGTGGCAATGATAATGAGAATGAGAAAGCTTCCTGACGGTAGAATTAAAATTCTAGTCCAAGGTCTTTCAAAAGCTCGTATTGTTAATTTTGATTCAACAGATCCATTCTTTGTAACAAAAGTTGCAAAAGTAGAAGATGTTGCAGTTGAGTCTGGTGCCGTTGCAGTTAATGCTTTAATGAGAAATATTAGAGAGCAACTTGAAAGAGTAATTACTCTTGGAAAAGTTCTTTCTCCAGATATCTTAATGGTACTTGAAGATATTCAAGACCCAGGTCGCTTAGCAGACCTAGTTGCTTCCAACCTAAATCTCCATGTTGGTGAAGCACAAATGATTCTAGAAGTTCTAGACCCAATAGAAAGACTACATAAGATTAATGATATTCTTTCTAGAGAGCTTGAGATTCTAGCAATGCAACAGAAGATTAAGCACGTTGCAAAAGATGAAATTAATAAGTCACAAAAAGAATATTTTCTAAGAGAACAAATCAAGGCCATTAAGAGTGAGCTTGGTGATGAGGCTGCAGAACAGCCAGAAGATGAATTTGAAGAGTTCAGAAATAAGATTGCTGCTTGTAAAATGCCAGAAGAGGCTGAAAAAGAAGCGACAAAGCAACTTGTTAGACTTGAAAAAATGCATCCAGATTCTTCGGAGTCAAGCATTCTAAGATCTTACCTTGAATGGCTAACTGACCTTCCTTGGTCAGCAAGCTCAGAAGAGATTTATGATCTAGCAGAAGCTCAGGCAATTCTTGATGAAGATCACTTTGACCTTAAAAAAGTAAAAGAAAGAATATTAGAATACCTTGCAGTAAGAAAGCTAAAAGAAGGTCAAATGAAAGGACCTATACTTTGTTTCTCTGGGCCTCCAGGTGTTGGTAAAACTTCTCTTGGAAAGTCTATTGCTAAAGCAACAGGAAGAGAATTTATAAGAATATCTCTTGGTGGAGTAAAAGATGAAGCTGAAATAAGAGGTCATAGAAGAACATACGTTGGATCAATGCCAGGTAGATTTATTCAGGCCTTAAAGCAAGCAAAAACAAATAACCCTGTTATTCTACTAGATGAAGTGGATAAGCTAGGTGGAGACTTCAAGGGTGATCCTTCAAGTGCATTACTAGAAGTATTAGATCCTGAGCAAAATATGAATTTCAGAGATCACTATCTAAACGTTCCTTTTGATCTATCAAATGTAATGTTTATAGCGACTTCTAATGTTCTAGAAAATATTCCAGGACCTCTTAGAGATAGAATGGAAGTACTAAATCTTTCTGGATATACACAAGAAGAGAAAGTTGCCATTACTAAGAAATATCTTATCCCGAAACAAATGACGGAAAATGGTATTACTAATGATCACATTGAGTTTACAGATGAAGGTGTTCAAACAGTAATTAAGAATTTTACATCTGAAGCAGGATTAAGAAACCTTGAGAGAAGAATTGGCGCTCTATGTAGAAAAGTAGCGACAAAGATTGCAAAAGGTGAAGTAACGAAAACACAAATTATTCCAAACGAAGTTGAAACTCTACTTGGACCTCCAATCTATACGAAAGAGGACGAGAAGGAATTTGATGAAGTTGGTGTTGCAACAGGTCTTGCCTGGACAGCACATGGTGGAGAGATTCTTTATATCGAATCAACAAAAATGAAAGGTAAGGGTCTAACTCTTACAGGTCAACTTGGTGATGTAATGAAAGAGTCTGCCCAAACTGCAATTGGATATATAAGAAGTAGAGCTCTAGAGCTACATGTAGATGAAAGTGCATTTGATGAGAATGAAATCCACATTCACCTACCAGCAGGAGCAACACCAAAAGATGGACCAAGTGCTGGTATTACTCTAGCGACAACTATTGTCTCTCTTCTAACAGATATGCCTATTAGAAAAGATGTGGCAATGACTGGGGAAATTACTCTGACAGGAAAAGTTCTACCAATTGGTGGACTAAAAGAAAAGGCCTTAGCTGCGATGAGAATGAATATTAAAACAATCATCATTCCATGGAAGAATAAGAAAGACTTAGTTGATATTCCAGAAGAATATAGAGCGAAGCTAAACTTTGTTCCTGTTAAGACTATTGATGAAGTTCTAGAAGTTGCCCTTGTAGGATGGAAGAACAAAGCAGACAAACCAAAACGAAAACAAAATAAAAATACATTACCGCCTGTTGCGGCATAATTTTAAAGGGAGCTTTTAGCTCCCTTTTTTTATGGTACAATTGTTAAAAAAACACATGGATAAGTGATTTATGAGCAATACAAGAAATAAGAACCTCAAAATTGTCGTAGTGGACGACTCTGACTTTTCACGAAACTCTCTAATTGAAATTCTTGAAAAAAATGGATTTACTGTTGTAGGACAGGCCTCTAGTGCTAATGAAGCGGTGCCACTCCTTGGGACAGACGCCAATTTATTTCTAATTGATATTGTCATGCCAGAAGTGAGTGGAATCGAGCTTTCGAAAATAATTTCTGAAAATTCAAAAGAAGCAAAAATAATAATGATGTCTTCCCTTAATATGGAAAGTATTATAATTGAATCAATATCAAATGGTGCCGTAGATTTTTTAACAAAACCGTTTGGTGAAAAAGATTTAATTAGATCAATAGAAAAAATAGAAATTGAAATGGAAAAGGATAATTAAAATGTTTTTTATGTTTAAGTTTTTTCTTTATTTCTCAATTAGTTTTGTCATTTTATCGTTCCCATTAGCAGACAAACCTATATTTGAGCATATGAATCAATTCACACAACCATATACATCTAATATATACAAAGCTGTTAAGTCCAATTTCAACAATGGTGTTGAACATGGATCAAAAATAGGTAAAGACCTATTTTCTAATACATCCGCCAAGAGTGACCAAGTAAAAACGAAGTACTCATCTGTGAAAAAATCAATGAAGCAAATTGAAGCTGATATTGAAAAAAATCATGATAATTTTACTGTTGAAGAAAAAGAGCTTTTAAGAAATGTACTAAAAAAAGCCGAGTCATATTAACTCGGCTTTTATTATTACACATGGATAATTTTTATTATGATTCTTTAGATGTACTTTTCTTTTGCTCTTCAGCTTGAACCTCAACTTCTTTTACATTCTTCGATGCACGAGCTTGAGTTGATTGATTCTTTATACAGCTAGTGTCTGACTCACCTACTGATCCAGCAAATGAATGAGTTGAAAATCCTGCAATTAGTGCTGTTAATAATAGTAGCTTTTTCATAAATCCCTCCCGAGGACAATATTGTTAGTTACTAATATTAATGCACTAAGTATGCCAAAAATAAGATATGTAATATTAAGAAGTTAGAGGTTTTAACACTGTAGAAATTATTAACACTGTATAAGTTTTAGCCAAAAAACCTCATAAGCCACCTAACAAGACCTATTTTTCCAAAATAAGGAGGATACTTCACTGGTAGATCCATCACCGTAGACGCCTTAAAAACTGATTTCTGATGAGAGAATAGATCAAATGAATTCTTACCATGGTATGACCCCATACCACTTGTACCAACACCTCCAAAAGGTAAGTGCTCATTTGTAATATGCATTAAGGTATCATTTACTGTAACGCCTCCAGCACTCACTCTATTGAGAATTGCTTCTTGAACCTTACTATCATTTGAGAATATATACATCGCTAGTGGCTTCTCACCCTTAACAACATAGTCTATTGCTGATTTTAAATTCTCCATCTTCATAATAGGAAGAATTGGACCAAATATTTCATCTTTCATACATTGATCCCCTTCTTTTGCACTAACTAGAGTTGGGGGAATGAACTTATTCTCACTAGATATATTCCCTCCACAAAGAAGGCTATCTGTCTCTATGAGAGATAGGAGTCTATTGAAGTGAGATTCATTTATTATCCTTCCATAATCCTTACTTTTTGACGGTACTTCCCCATAGAATTTCTCTATATAATTTATAAGTTTATCAACAAGTTCTTCATACTTATCTTCATCGACAAGAATATAATCAGGAGCGATACAGGTTTGGCCAGCATTAAAGAATTTCCCCGAAATAATTCTCTTTGCAACTAAGTCAAGATCAGAATTCCCAAAGACAAAAGTAGGACTCTTCCCTCCTAACTCGAGAGTAACAGGAGTTAAATTCTTTGAAGCCTTTTCCATTACGATACGACCGACATGGGAATTTCCAGTATAGAAAATATAGTCAAAGTGACTATCTAGAAGTTCAGTTGTCTCCTTCACTCCTCCTTCAATACAAGCGACATACTCCTTATCAAAGACTTCATCAATCATCTTCTTTACTAGATGAGATGTATTTTCAGAAATCTCACTCGGCTTAAGTACCACTCTATTTCCTGCGGCGATGGCCCCAATCATTGGAGAAAAGAGTAATTGAAAAGGATAATTCCAGGGAGCAATAATAAGGACACTTCCATAGGCTTCACTTTGAATAAAGCTTTTTGCTGGAAAGTGAATAAGAGGAGTTTTCACCTTCTTCTTTTTCATCCACTTTTTTAAGTTTTTCTTTATAGATCTAATTTCATTTTGAACGAAGATGACTTCAGAAAGTTGCGCCTCATATACAGGCTTACCTAAATCAAGAAAAAGAGAGTTTAAGATTTCTTTTTCATATTTGATTATAGCATCTTGAACTTTAGTCAAAAGTTCAATTCTTTTCTGAAACTCAATATATGAGTTCTCTCTATATTTATCTCTTTGAAGCTGTACTATATCTTGGATATTTTGTTGATACATAGAAGTCCTAATTTTTTTATTAAAATTATACCATCTATATACTCACAAGAAAAAAGGCAAACAAGGCCTTAGAACGGCTTTGTCTGCATTATCTGACAAGGAGTCTATTGTTCACGTGTAGTAGTCTTAGCGGCCTTCTCAGACTCTCTAACATCTATATTCTGTGCGACTTCCTTCTTCCCAGAAACTCTAGCTTGCGTAGACTGGTTCATAAGACATTCGGTAGAGCTTTCTCCAACGCTGGCAAAGCTTGAAATTGATAGTAGTGATAGAACTGTAATAGTAATTAGTTTTTTCATATATTTCTCCCATGTGTGTACCTAAGTATAAGCAGGATACATGCCAAAAATTGATCATTATTTTAAGGACTTACTGTTGAGAAATAGACTACTTTTTTGACATTGATTAAGAAGTAAACAAAATAAAAAAGCCTAGACCGAAGTCTAGGCTTACTGATTAACTATTAATTGTTAACGATTAAGATTCATGATCACTTTTAGGACCTTTATTAGGTCTCTCTTCGCTAGGAGGAGCTATCACACCTTTATTGCCTTGACCTTGAAAGATCTCTTCGCATTTAACGTTATCTTCACTCATTTCGCCTTCAGCAGCCATGACTGGCATTGTGAAACCTAGGACTAGCAAAACTGCTATTAATTTTTTCATGTTATTCTCCTAACTTTATCTATTTTTATTATACGCTTATTTATTTTTTTTTCAAAATCTAACTCAAATAACTAAAAGCCTATAGCATCTAGTGCCAATATTAATTGGCTTTTATAGATTAAGATTAACACCTGCTGGTTTAACAATTGCTAATAGCGATTGAAAAGCTTGTGTAACCTGTAGGGCCATTTTATGTCCGGCCTTAGATTCAACTTTCTTGATCTCACCATAGTTGTCATACTGAACATTGATTTTCCCAATATTGTCCATTTTGATTTCAACTGGTTTACCTTGAGCATTGTAGACAAATGATAGTGATCTCTTTTTCTTAGTGTTCTTATCATAGTCATGCATCTTAGTTATACGACCTTTTCTGTCATAGATAAGTAGAACAGATTTACCAAAGCTATTATCAGCTTTAGCTAAGTTTCCACTTTTCTCGTCATACTTAAAGTTCGTCCAACCTTTCTTATTAACTACTTTAGTAATCTTGTTAAACTTCTTGTGATAAGAAAGTTCAATATAGTCACCCTTAGTAGATGTTTTCTTAGTCAGCAAACCTTTATCGTTATACTCAAAAGATGTTACGTGATTTCCTCTTGTAATTTTAAGCGGAAGTGAACAACATTCAGAGTAAATAGTCTCAGTCTTAAGGTTATTAATCTTTGTTAAGATTCTATATGTATACTGAGAACCATCTGGTCTTGCTTTGATTTCGTACTCATATCTGTTAGATACAGACTTACCATTTGGAGATTTCTTAGTAACAATTGTCCAATAGTGAAAGTCAGGGTTCTTAGGATTTGAATCATACTTATAGCTTGTTAAGTCACCACTTCTACTTTTAACAGACTCAACAAATTGCGTTCTAGGAGTATAATTGATCTCCATTTTTGACTTATCTGAGTAGCTAATTGACTTCATGTTATGATTTGCATCATATGAGTATTTGAACGTATTTCCAGCAACATCTGTTGATTCAACAAGATCATCACCTTCGAACTTATAAGCTGTCTTCTTATTTGCTGTAGAAGAAATACTCTTAATTCTACCATTTTGAAACCAATCAAAGAATAGTTGCTTGGCCTGAGAATCTTTGATTTTAAGAAGGTTACCATTCTTGTATTCAAAAGAAATAGTATACCCGTGCTTGTCTTTAATTTTAGCGAGTTTTCCATCCTTATTAAAGAATTGAACCTTACCGTCATTATAAACACGCTTGAACCCATCTCTAGTTTTATGTACTTGCTGAAGACCTCTTGTGTTTGAATAAAGAACTGTTCCATTTGCAAGCTGTGCTTTTACACTAAACTTTCTAGCATAGGCTTGTCTTAATTCAGCATCATTAGCCAGCTTAACCTTTAAAGATTTTGCGACTTGTTCTGTAACAGAAGTTCTCTTTCTCATTGCTTCAATGATTCTTTGAGCTGCTGCAACAGGATCTACTGCTTCTTTAGGAACAAATCTAGTATTAGCACCACTACCGTTCTCATGAACAATAACAGAACCATCAGCCGAAACTGTCAGAAATGTTTCATAGTCAGAACCCCAACCAAAACCAAACCAACCTTTTTCAGTAGATTTAGAATTGTACGTCCTTACAATTTCAAGATCATGACCTCCACCAGGCACGATAATGTCTGTGTACGAAATGTAGAAGTTTCCGTTCTTAAGATTAACTCCACCAAAAGCTGTGGCAGGAATTAAAAATAATAATAGGAGTAATTTAACAAGCTTCATGTATTAATCCTTTTTTGAGCACTATAATTCTCTCGTATATTATATCGGTACTTTGGATATAGAACTTTAAAATAATTTAACTAACTAGCTAAACCTTTATTTTTACGATCTTTAGAATGACAAACCCACCAGCAAAGTCAAAAGCAAGCGCCGCTAAAGTAAGCACAATTCCAAGGGGATGAGTAAACATAGGTTTTATTGACTCTGGATCAGAGATGAAGTAGATAAGGCCAATCCCATATGGCATGAGAAAGATGGTAGCTCCTTGAAACATTCCTTGAGCTGTAAACGTATCAATTTTTTGCTTTAGTCTAACCCTCTCCCTAATAACATCAACAATAGTATCAAAGACTTCAGCAAGGTTACCACCGGTCTCTCTTAGGATATTAATAGAGGAAACAAACATATCGTTATCTTCAGTAGGTATTCTTTTTGAGAGGTTATCGAAGCACTCCTCCAGGGGAACACCAATTCTATTCTGTTGCAAAATCATATTAAATTCTTGTGAAACTGGTGCAGGCATTTCATCTACAACCATTCCAATAGCTTGAGGAACGGATAACCCCGCCCTAATTCCGTTTGATAATAGAGTTAGAGCATCTACCATCTGGCCTGAGTATTCATTTATTCTTCTTTCAACGAGATAATTTATAAGAGGCTTAGGTATTTTAAAACCAATAAAACCAAAGAATAAACCTAAGATAAAACCTAAAACCCACTGCCCTAATATTCCAAAAAAGAGGAACATAAAACAACCAAGCCCAACGGAACAACCAAGGAGAGCGTATGTAATCTTCTCTTCTGGAATTTCTATAAAGAGAAGCTCCAGCTTTTCCATAATATATGTTCTAGTTCCAAAGGTCTGATTTTCAATCCAATTAAAGATTCCTTGGGAATGCTTATAGCATAGCAGGAATAACGCGATTCCTATTAATCCAATAACACCAGACTTACCAATTAATGCAATAAAGAAACTCATTAACTAGGCCTCTTCTTTACTGGTTTACCTTGACCACTTGGTCTCTGCTTTGGTCTTGGTTTGCCATCGTTAGCACTAGGAGATTTTCCCCCACCTCCAGAAGCCGGAGGAGGTGTTGAACCACCACCTTTTTTCTCTCCAGTATTATTTGTAAATAACCCTCGAGGTACGTTATAACCTTTCCTCTCTAGAATCTCGATAAACTTTGGAATGAACCCGGTTGCTTGAAACTCCCCTATGATCTTCCCATTTTTATCTATATCTCTTTGTTGAAATAAGAAGATATCCTGAAGAGTAATTACCTCTCCCTGGATTCCTCCAATCTCAGAAATGTGAGTCATCTTTCTAGACCCATCATCTAATCTCTTTTGTTGAATAATCATATGAACAGAGTTTGCAATCATTTCTCTAATTGCTTTTGGACTAATCCCAGCCCCTGCATATTGAACAAGGGTTTCAAGTCTACCAATACATTCTCTAGGATTGTTAGAGTGAACTGTAGTCATTGAGCCATCATGACCAGTACCCATTGCTTGAAGCATATCTAGCGTTTCACCACCACGACACTCACCAACAACAATTCTTTCAGGTCTCATCCTTAGGGTTTGCTTAACAAGACACCTAATATCAATTTCTCCATCTCCTTCAAGAGAAGGTGGACGTGTTTCAAGACGAACTACGTGGTCTTGAGGAAAGTTTAGCTCTGCCGAATCCTCACAAGTAATAATACGTTCATTGGCGGGAATGAAGCCTCCAAGAATATTTATAAGTGTTGTCTTACCTGAACCTGTACCACCACTTACAACAATATTTCGATGACCTTCAACAGCAATTCTTAAGAAGTCGGCCATACTTTGAGTCAAAGAACCCCATCTAATATAATCTTTATACGTAACGACTTCTTCAGGGAACTTTCTTATCGTAATACAACAACCATCTAAAGCTGATGGTGGAATGATTGCATGAACTCTAGAGCCGTCTTTAAGTCTCGCATCAACATAAGGAGTTTTCTCATCAATACGTCTACCGATAGGAGCAACAATTCTTTCAATAACATTGAGAACTTGTCTATCATTAGTAAATGTAATCTCTGATTTTTTTACCTTTCCATCTTTTTCATAAAATATTTTATCTGGTCCAACTACCATAATTTCAGAACAATCTTTATCTGCTAAAAGATCTTCTAAAGGTCCTAGACCAAGAGCTTCATCTAGAATCTCTTTTACTATTCGATTCATATCTTCTCTTGATTGAAAAACACTTTTAGTATCTTCTTTACTCAAGAGTTCTACGACCATTTTCTTGGTCTGCTCACGCATAATAATTGAGGCCTTAGGATCATTATCGTCAGAGTTCTTTAAATCCATTTCATCTACAAGAGATTTATGAATTCTTGACTTTAACTCTGTCCAAGCATTCTTCGCCTTACCATCCATCTGCCCCGAGCTATCTTTCTTTGCCCCTACATCTGTGGGTTTATTTAATTTAGCAAGAGATTTTAGAATATTTTTTTGAATTATTTTACGGGAACATTCAATTATCCCTTTTGCAAAGTTACTTTTCTTTGCAATGAGCATAACTGGTTTCTTTTGATTCAGTGCCATCACACATGTCTGATCATCTTTTGGAATATTAGCAAATGGGAGTTTTCCCATAGCTTTACCTACGACCTCAGGTGTTACAGGATGACCCTTTTGATGTTGATTTAAAATTACTTGCATCATGTCTTTAGGGAACATCATAGTAACTAAATCTGAATATAATCTTTTTGTTTGGTTTAAAGCTAAAATATCAGGAGTCACAACAAGAAAAATCATTGTTGAAAACTCTAAGGCCTTAGCTGCGAGATCATTCATCTCACTTCCAGCATCTATTATTGTAAGTGGATAAATATTAGTGATTGCTTTTAAAGTCTTTCCTAATCCATCTGCATTGATACTCTCACTTGCAGTAGGATCACTTGGCATACCGATATAACTCACACCAGCTGGGTGAGCTGTAACAAATTGCATAATAGATCTTGGATCTATAGCTCCAGAGAACTCGGAAAGATCTTTTACTGTCTTTCGAGACTTTATTCCTGTGATAAAGTTCTGATCTCCACTCGCTTTCTTATCAAAGTCTAGAAGAAGAACTTTAGATCTTGATTCAGCAGCATAGGCAAAGGCTAAGTTCGCAGCAATCTGAGACTTACCTTGTCCACCTTTTCCACCAATAATTGTAATTATATGTCCGGCCATTATCTTCTTCTACTTCTAAACTTACGTTTAATTTCTTCAGTTCCTGTAGACGCAGACTCTATTATCTCTGGTGTTACAAATACTACGAACTGAGATTTATTTGTTAAATAGGCTTTTGATTTCACAAATGAAAATAAAGTGTTTCCATCTTCAACTTCATCCACACCTCCAGGAGGGTTTCTATCAAAATCCGTGGATGACTTATTCACGACCACACCACCAACAACAGCACTCTCTTTACTTTTTACGACCAATGCTGTTTGGATAGTATTAGAAGTTGTTTCGGGAGGATCACCAACATTTGCACTAACTGTTATTCCCATACTAAGATCAATTTTCTCTTGGGGAAGAATTGTTGGAGTTATTGCAAGGTCAAAACCTGCACTTGCACTTTCACTTCTAACAAACTCTCCAGTTCCAATTGCAAATGGCTTCTCACTTTTCTTAACAAGCTTACTAGCAATCTTATCTTTAGTTATAATTACACCAGACTGAATAACTCTTGCGTAACCAGCACTTTTAGCTGAGGCAAGTCGTGGGAATAAATTAGATATTGTTCCAGCAAGAGTTCCACTCGAAGAACTTGTAACTCCACCATCAGTTCCCTTTCCAACACTAATGGTTCCACCACCACCAGCAAGAACAGGCTCCCACTTGAATCCAAAAATTTTATTATAATCTTTTGTAAGCTCTACAAATTGTGCTGAAATCTTTATCAACTTAGGAATTGGTGCAGGCTTTTTCTTAGCGTTCACACTAATAAAGTTTTGAATAATGTCTTTTTCTGCCGCCTTTACTGCCTCTGTACGCCTTGCAAGATTTTGAATCATATCTGGAACATAGACAGCTGCAATTTGCTCTGCTCTTGTCTTATCAACATCTGAACTTACAACGCCCTCGAGCATAAATAGTCCATTAGCAACACGAACTGTAACATCAGGCATATTACTTTTTTGAATTTCTTTTTGCATATTCTTTGCAATAACTCTCTGAGTTTGAGGAGAGAGTTCAACAAGTTGAACAACGTCAGGATATCCGCCTAAAACGACAATGACTTTACCGATATCGGAAGGAACAACAATCTCCCCACCAACATAGACTTTGTTCCCCTTAATTCCGATCTCTAGACCCTCTACATCGCCTAGAAATTCTTTTAACTCTTGTACGACTTTAGATTGATCTGTAGCAGTTATATTAACTAGAAACTTTGCCTTTATATCCCCTACTGTATTTCGAATAATTACAGAAGTCTGACCAGGTTTTAGTCCTTTAAATGTAATCTCTCTTTTTTGGGGAATAATCACATGATTTAAAATTGTGTCATTACCAACTTGAACCTTAGTAGATGGAGCAAAGTCAACTTTTTCAACATGATCTATCCCCAGTACAACCTCAACCTTTTTTTCAGGAATATTTTTTCCTTGTTGAGAAAAGCAATTTATAGAAATCATGAATATAAAAATTGAACTTATAAGTCTCATCAATTCCCTTGACCTTTATATTTCTCAGAGAAGAATATCTTCGCTTCCGATGCATCTTCACCTAAGATATCAAATAGCTTTGTCGATTTAATTCGAACGACTTCTTTATCTGTATTATTTCTTAACGCAAGATACGGAGGTGTTCCGGAATTATAACTAAGTATAAAAACAAGTTTCTGAACTTCGTAAGGGTCAAGCTCTAACGTAACAGTTCCATAATCACTGTAAGTATTAAGCTTCATCTTTTTAATTACTCTCGGAGTTTTAACTCCAATAATTGGAAGGTTTCCAGAGATACTCTTACCAGTAGAAAGTATTAGAACATCTTGCAGAATTGTTTTCATCTTTTGTAAGTCTTTTCTACCACCAGCATAATCAATACCTGCGAGGATATCTACTCTATCACCTGGCTTTATTAGCTTACCTACTGAAGCTCTTTCAGAAACATCTAGAGAGATTGCACGTTTACCTACTGCAACCTGCCTCGATAAACCACTTCTTTCATCAGGCCAACTCACTCTAGGTTTTGTAATTTGTTCACCTTTTAGAATTGGTACTGTTGCTACCGTGTTTTGAATTTCTTTAATTGTTTTAAATGCTTTCTCATGCACAAAGTTGGATGGCATCGAAGTAACTGTTACCTTGGAGTCATCGATAAGTTCGAGCTCTTTGATATTTGTTTTTGCGATAACGACTGATTGTTCTTTACCATACTTCTTAATGATTTTAGTTTTCTCATCGTCGATGTACGTGTAAACCATAAACATTGCAAAGACTGCAATAATTAAGGCCAATGTAAGTGCTCTAGTGTTCATTCTCTTACCTTATTAAGTGACTACTATTAATTTTAACAAATAATCTTCACTAGTTAAGAATGGGGAAAGAAGTGTCAGTCTAAATATTTATTTTTGGACACATTGGTCGTATCCGAGCTGGCCAGCGAAGCGGCCATTCCTGAGGAAATTAGTATTTTCTACGTATCCAGAGTCTGATTTCATATATGTTTCACCACATACGCCATAGAAAGTGAATAACTTTACAAAATTTGAAGTTACCTCTCCCTCTCTTAATTCATCACACTCTTCGCTAGTCTCATTACCAAAAAAGTTCATAAACTTATAACATGTACCAAATGACTGAGTGTCTCCAACAGACTTTCTTCTCCATCCAACACTCACTGGTCCAATAACATTCATTCCCCTAGCAACAAGAAACTCAATATCTATTCGATTTGGGGCCCTAGAATCGTTTTTAAGAAGGCGATAAAAGTATCCCCTTGTAGCTTTCTGTTGATTAATTGAACCATTTAACGAATTTGTTAAATTTATTAGGACAGTATAAAGAAAAATAATAAATGGAAGAAACAAGACAAATTCAAAGATTGCCTGTCCTTCTTCATTTAAAAATTTGTTTTTCTTAAACTTAGCAGCCATTATCAAAGAAGGTTATATGAGTATTACATTCTGCACCAATATCTTGCATAACTTTACATACTCTTGCGAGACACTCTGCTCTAGTAGGCTCACGCCCTAAGAATGACTCTGATTTATAATATACTGGATCTCTTCCACCAATTAAGTTACTAAAGGAAAATGGAACAGAGTAATCTACAACAGTTCCAACATATAGAGCATTCGGTGTAGACTCTGGATCATTAACACTTATTCCACCATTAAAATCCTTAATCATGACTTCAGGCTTATAACTCTCAAAAACTTGCTTTGCACTTTCAAATGCAAAATTATCTGACCCTGCAACATTGGCACTATTATTTTCTACTGTTAGGTAGGTTCTTGACGCCATATAATTTGCATAATGGATATAGAATCCACTAGTTGCATCTATTGAGATTTTATATAAAAGAAATATAAACCCAAATGAAAATATAAAAGTCATAAGGAATTCAATCGTAGATTGACCTTCTTCCTTATTAAGAGTTACGGATATTGGTCCCCTCCTGAAAAAAAGCGCGTTTGACCGTCATCTATATTGTAATATGTTTCATGAGGACCACTATAGTTATCATCAGACCTATCTGCTTCACTATTTAGATACCCATGTCTATAAGCATACTCTATTTGTGAACGTAAACCAGCAAAGAATGAAGAATCTTCTCCCATAAAATCCTTAAAGCGATCAGAATTTATAATTGAGAAAGATATTGCACTAATTACTGCAAGTAGCATTATGTATTCAACAACACTTTGCCCATTCTCGTTCAATAGAAGATTTTTGTTCTTATTGTCCATCCAAACCATAGCCAAGAAACAAGTATTACAGGAGCATAAGAAAACCTTTGTCCGAATATTGTTTTAATTAATCTTATATTTCTAGTCTTTATTGCTAGTTTAATAACATCTATTCTCTTAATTATATTTGTAAGCAATAATGAAAGACCAACTACTACTGTTGAGTATGCTAGAAATATAAATGCTGTTTCATGCAATGAGACAGGAATTAATAAATAAAAAGAAAGTAGATACTTCGAATCTCCCGCTCCCATGATCTTCAAGCTAAATAGGAAAATACCTACGACAAGAAAGGCTATCGGGAAGACAAATGTTTCTAAATTAAAGACATACTGATTTGGAAAAACAAAAATACTTATTATATAAAAACCAATATTAATCAAAGGCCAAAAGTTAGAAATTTTCTTATGAGCAATATCATTTGATGCGACAAAGAATAGCTGAACAACAAGAAAGAGATAAACTGCTATTGGCATTACTTCGTCCTATTTTGGTAATCAGAATACCAGCACTCTTCAGCGCAGACACCAATTGTTAACTGTTGTGTGAGTTGGTAACCAATACTCCGAATGGAGTCAGACATCATTCCGCCCATTCCTTTCACCATATTCAAAGCGATAAGAGACATGAATGCGAATAGAATAAGATACTCAATGAGGGCCTGTCCGGCTCTACCTTTTACCATGTATCTAAATTAACAGAAATTTAAGTATGATAAGACACTTAGGAATATAATTCCTAGTAATTTGAGGGTGAACAATTAAGAATAATAGGTCTTTCACCCTAGCAATTAGAGTTAATAACCTACTATTCTATACTGTCTACGAAACCTTCAGCTTTACCAAAAACGTCCTCAGTAATCTTATTTAATCTTGTAGAGGCTACATCTTTGAACTTGAATACAATTAAAGCCACAACCGCAACTAGAAGAATATATTCTGTTGAAGTTTGCCCACTCTCATCTTTCAAATAGGCCAGCAAAGTTTTCTTCATAACTTACTCCTTTGAATAATCATGTCGGTTACTTTTTCATCTAACTTAAGAAAAACTTCATAGTTATCCAAAAAATCAATAACCTAGCTAATTACTCTACTAATATTGATTATACACGCAGAACGCGACACATCGAAGCAATTTCAACTTTTTCCTAGTAAATATAGACAAAGTACTAAAATCACATAAATTTTACCTTTCTTGTATAAATCAGAGAAAAGAACGGTATAATGGTTATGGGTCTTGTAGTTGGCAATAATAGTTTTTTCGCCCTACAATTTCTTTCACGGAGGCGGTCCCTGATTATGGTGAGCAAGCTTGCACTTTGGAGTAATCCTAAGGAGTGAGAAGCCTAAAATAATTAATTACTGCAACCACCTGTCTAATGGCGGGCGGAAGACTCCAAGTTGACAGCTCCTGACCCTCTTTTCTTACTCTTTAATCCACTAAAAATTTGACAGAAAACGAACAGTTACGGATGATTGTAATATGGATCAAATAAACCAACAGAAAGAAGTTTCAACAAAGTGGATAGAGAGCTTAGCTCTTGAAGAGATTAATATGGAAGAGTCTGGAGTCGTGAACTTCAACGACCACCTAAATCCTCTTCATATGTTAGAAGAGTCTTCAATTGAGTATATGGATGATCTAAGAGAAAAGTTTGAGATATTTGTCTCAAAATTCAATGAGTACCGTGGATCACACCAATCCGGCTCGGCCATTAAAATCTTTAAAATATCAAATACGATCAATGACTTCATGCTATTTAGAAATAGCCTTAGACTTATCGTCGCAAGAAAAGCTGCTGATTTAATCACAATTGGTTTTCTAGCTAACGGTAAAGAGGTATTCTCTGCAAGATTAAGATCTACTGACTCTACAGGTTCTCAAGGAGTACATGAAGTAAGAGCTCACCTTGGGCCATTCAATGATATTACTTGGCGATTCAACGGCGAGATTATAGAAACGGAAGCTCTAGTAAGACACTACCTTTCAGAGTTCATTAGAAACTCTGCTAGATAAAAGTAACCTCATCACTATTTGATGACCTACCACTTCTAGTCTTAGCCTTCCCCATAAATCTTTTAAATGTTAATTCTAGAGATTCTTTAATCGAAGGCATATTTATATTTAGAAACCCTTCAATATTAGATATATCAAGCTCAAACTTTAGTTGATCTTCAGCTGGAGACATTGATGGAAAATTCCATCTCCCCTTTTGAACTAAACTTGTTCCTTCATTAAAGACTTCACAATACTCTTTTATAAACTCATTAAATGTAGCTGTATCATTTGAACTTATTTGAAAGAGTCTATTCTTAACGCCTTTCTCAAAACAAATCTTCAAAATCATAGCAAGGTAATAGATATCTAAATATCCGGTTCTAACTGTATCGTCACAGGAGATATTTCTCCTATCCATAAAGTCTTTCTGAATTTTATCAAAAGTTGTTGGTCTATTTTCTAAATGTCCTCTTCCATAAAGCTTACAGCTTCTAAAAATGACATAGTTTAATGATGACTTTTGAATATAGAACTCTGCAGAAGCCTGAGTTTTTCCATAAACAGTATTTGGATCTGGTATATCCATTTCGATATAGTGTTTATCCTCACCGGCAAATACAAATCCAGAAGAGATGTAGCACACTTGAGACTTGTAACGCTGACAGTATTCTACAACATTAAATAATCCACTAGCATTTAAAGCATCTGCCAATTCAGGACTTCTAGCACACTCCATAAGTGACGAAAGACCTACTGCATATATAGTGATATCTGGCTTAAAAGCATAGAGTGCGAGCTGAACTTCTTCTTTATTTAAAACATCACAAGGTAGAGCAAGGACACCTGGTATAAAAACAGGATTCTTATTATAAGTACCTACCACTCGGAAATCTTTCTTAAAGAATTCAGCGAGATTAGATCCTACAAATGATGAAAGACCGAATATTAAAATTGTTTTTTCTTTTTTAGGTACAAGAGTTGTGACATTTTCCATGCTGGTATTATAGCACTATTTAATTTTTTGGAATATAAACGAAAAAATGCCCGTGCTTCATTCGAAGCATGGGCAATAAAGAACAATATTTAACCAAGTAATTTAGTAGCTATGTTCGGGAACTGGTTAGCTTGCGATAACACTGAAGTTCCAGACTGAATTAGGATGTTGTTTTTAGCCATCTCTGCAGTTTCAGCTGCGATGTCTACATCTCTAATTCTTGACTTAGCTGCACTTAAATTCTCATCACTAATCCCCAAGTTGTTGACTGTTGACGAGAGTCTGTTTTGTAGAGCACCCATTCCGGCTCTAATTCCGTTGATTTGCACAAGTGCATCATCAAGTTTTTGTAGCGAAGACTGAGCTCCCTCTTTAGAGGCAACATTGTCTGCTGCGAGCCCAAGCGTTTCAATTGTTGCATCTGCACCTGTACCATCATAGACAAGTCTGTCATTGATTGGATCATTGTGGATACCAACTTGAAACTCCATTCTCCCGCCTGTTCCATCAAGAAGCTTAACTCCATTGAATTCATTTGACCTTGAGATTCTATCAATCTCTTCTTTAAGGTTTTGAAATTCGATGTCAGAAAACTTTCTTTCCTGTGGTCCAAGCGTGTCGTTGGCAGCTTGTACTGAGAGTTCTCGAAGTCTAATAACAATGTTTGAAATCTCATTTAGTCCACCTTCGGCTGTTTGAATTAGAGAGATCGCATCATTAGCATTACGCTTTGCTTGTCTCATCCCTCTAATCTGGGCCCTCAAGTTTTCGCTTATAGCGAGTCCTGCAGCATCATCTGCAGCTCTAGTTATTCTTTCACCTGATGAAAGTTTTCTCAGGTTGTCATTCATTTTTCTATTTGTTGTACTTAACGTTCTCTGTGCTGATAGCGAAGCAACGTTAGTATTAATTCTCATTCCCATGATTAATCTCCTTCAAACATCTGCAACCTCCTGTGGCGTACTTCGAACCTCATGTTCAAAAAAATTATTAGTAGTAGTATATATTTTTGTTCTATTCTTTAATTACTTGTTCTTATTCTTTGTTCTTTTGTATTCTTATTTTTAAAGCAATTGAATCTTGCAGGATAAGCAATTGCTATAGACTATTCATCCATTTGGTCCAAACATATGGTCCTCCTAATACAAAGTTTAAGTTAATTCAAAATCCTAGTGACCGAAGCCACTGAATTACCCTTGAGAGGCCGATTGAATTAAGCTTAGTGCGTTCTTTGTACTTGAGTTCGCTTGTGATAGAACCGATGTACCAGCTGTCATAAGTATATTCTGCTTAGTTAACTCTGCTGTTTCTGCAGCGATGTCTGTATCTCTAACTCTTGAGTTAGCAGCAGATAAGTTTTCTACACTTACTGAAATATTATTAATTGTTGATTGTAATCTATTTTGAAGAGCACCAAAGTCAGCTCTAATACCTGAAACAGAAACAATAGCCGAGTCAATTGATGATAGAGAGTTCTGAGAAGAAATCTTATCTGCAACTGAAGCAAGGTTTAGACCTAAGGCCGCGACATTAACGTCTGCGCTTGAAGCATCAAATGTTAATCTATCACTGATAGGGTCATTTCTAGTTCCGATTTGAATATCAAATACTGCACCAGTACCGTTTAGAAGAGGTACTCTGTTAAACTCTGTTGAGTTAGCAATTCTATCCATTTCTGATGTTAATTGTTCGAATTCAACATTAAGAAATTTTCTTTCTGTTGATCCTATAGTATCCGAAGCGGCTTGTACTGATAGCTCTCTAAGACGAATCAAGATATTTGAAACTTCCCCAAGTGCACCTTCAGCAATTTGAACTAATGAAATACCATCTTCAGCATTTCTCTTTGCTTGTCCAAGCCCTTTGATTTGTGCTTTTAAATTTTCTGAAATTGCCAGACCTGCTGCATCGTCGCCAGCTCTGTTGATTCTTTGACCAGACGATAGTTTTTCTAACGACTTGTTAAGGTTGATACGCGTACCGCTCAAATTTCTCTGGGCATTTAGTGACGCAACATTTGTATTTATACGAAGTCCCATTTCATCCTCCTTGATGTGAGTGTCAGTAAAACTAAGTTTTACTAATCTGTATGTCGTCCGTGACATACCCTTCAACACTCTCTTCGACGCTTCTCAACCTTTCTTTAGAAAAAAGTGTTTAATCTTTAGACAGGCAAACCTTGCCGACCAACCAATAAAAACAGCAACTTAAGATGCAAATATCCATATATGTCAATTCAAACGACTTATAAAGTGATTAAAAAACATACAAAAAAAAATAATTATTTAAGTAATTCTCAGCTAAAATATGAACTATGAGTAAATATATCCAAAGCACACTTGCACATTTTCCCGACTTCTTTGAAGAGACGATTAAACTAATTGAAAAAGAGTTTAAGTATCCTTCTCATCAAAGCTTCCTAACTGACTTCTACCCCTTAATGGGTCCGCTGAACCATCAAAACTGTCATATACTTATTGATGAAGATAAAGTCATAGGACATATAGCTGTTAAAGAAAGAAACTTATCTTATAAAGGTGTAAAAACAAAAGTTGCACTGATCGGTGCAATAGCTTTAAATGAAAAGTATCAACAGCAAGGAAACTTCACCCCTTTCTTCAACAATATTATTGAAAGGTATTCAAACGATAATTCTCTTCTTCTTCTATGGTCAGACCTCAAGCCTCTTTATAATAGATTTAAGTTCTATGAAGCTGGTGGAGTTATACAGACAGGAAAAAAGAAACTTTTAAATGAAAATCTTTCAACAGATTGGATTAAAACAAATTTTAAATCTTTATCCCCTACAGAATTAGATGAAATAAAAAGAATATATCAAAACCAAGACCTGCTTACACTTGAAAGGTCAGAGAATGATTGGGATCTAATAAAAGAAATCACTTCAGCATCTTTATTTATTAAAAAAGATAATAATAAAATCTCATCATACTTTATAAAAGATAAAGGTAATGACTTAAATAATATAATCCATGAGTTTGCCTCAATTGATAATGACATTATATCAGCGACTCAAGACTTGAGTGATTATATGCTTTGGCTTCCTGAAAAATATAACAGTACATTTAACAAAAAAGACATTTTATATGGAGCATTTTTTAGAATTGCAGATATTCAAAAACTTTCATTTTTCTTATCCGCTCTTACAAATGACCAACTCTCAATCTTTGGTCATAAAGACGACATGATTCAAGTTAAATATATAAATGCTGAATTTGATTTTAAAGCAGAGGATTTTATCACAGGAATATTTGGACCTAATCCAATTAGTGAATTTTCAGATATATTACCTGCTATTTACATAGCAGGTTTAGATTCTATTTAGCTACAGTTTACGGGCCAAGCTGTAACCCTTTAAAAGTAAACCAAGAGCAATTGCCCAAAGGATATACGTTACAGTAGGAATATCTGCAAAGTGATCTACTATACGATTACCAATAAGAAATATTCCGGAACCAATAAAGACAGATGCAAGTAGTGAATGACTTAAGAATAGTATAGCAGTTGTTACTTGGTCGAATTGCTTTTCATGTCCAGTATGCATAACCTCAAAGGCATATCCCTTCTTTGCAAAGTCCTTTAAAAACCACTTTATATGCCTTGGTATAACCTTAGAGCTAGAGAGAAAATCTCTACCAAGCCAAATAGCTTCCTCAACAAGATCTTCTTTTTTAAAGCTATTTTTAACAATATTATAGATATCATTTTCCATTAATGAAAATAGATCAATATCCATTCCTAAATTCTTCCCTACACCATCTAATGTAATTAATGCTCTAAAGACAATAAACCATTCTCTAGGTAGAAAGATTTCATGCTTTCTTAAAGTTGTTATTACTTCCCTTAAGACAATTGTGAAATTTGTTTGCTGGACAGTTAGTCCAACAAATGGAGAAAGAGCATCTCTAACATCAGAGATCAACACATCTACATCTGGAATAGATTCATACTCTGCGACATCTAAAAACTCATAAACTAAATTTTCATAATTAAAAGTAAGGAGAGCATATATAATCGCGATGAAATTCTCTCTCCCCTTCTTACTTAAATGTCCCATTAGACCAAAATCAATTAAGCCTATTTGACCATTTTTTAAATAGAAGAAATTTCCACCATGAAGATCTGCATGAAAGAACCCATCAACCAAGAATGTTTTAATAAATGTTTTTAATCCTTTTTGGAGTAAAGGAGTAATCTCTTCAACATCATCTTTAATATTCTCTGACTCACTAAAAGGAGTTCCATCAAGAAGTTCCATAACAAGAACTCTTTCAGAACTATATTCTTTATAAACCTTAGGTATATAGAATAATTCCTCGTTATCATGAGCCTTTAAATTCTTTTTTAGTTTTTCACTATTGAGTGCTTCAATATTGAAGTTCAATTCATTTTGTAATGAGATTGAAAAGTCTTTTACAATTCTAGATATTCCAAGAAAACGAATCTCATCACTTACTTTTTCAACCTGAGCTGATACTAGGCTCATAATAGAGAAGTCAGTAATCATTACTTTTCTAATATTCGGTCTTTGAACTTTTAGAACAACCTTTGTTCCATCTTTCAATTTACCTTTATAAACAACCCCTATAGAAGCTGTACCAATTGGGCATGGATCTATCTCAGAGAAAACATTCTTCCAAGGCTCCCCTAAACTTTCATTAATAATCTTTACGGACTCATCAAAAGGAACAGGCTTCACTTGATCTCTCAAGAGTTTCATTTGAGAGATAAAAGACTCATCAAAAATATCTTCTCTAGAAGAGAGCAGCTGCCCGAATTTAATAAAGGCCGGGCCAAGCTCTTCAAAACATTTTCTTAATCTAAAGCCAAGTAATTCACCCCAGTCTCTATGCCCCTCTTCTTCCAGTTCTTTCTTTATACCTTTTTTACTTTTCGGTAATACAAAGTTTGGAATAAGTTGAGTTATAGACCCTGATATAAATTCATCAAAACCATGCCTGGCAAATATAATGACAATTTCTCTCAAGCGAGAAACATTTCGAATTGTTTTGGTAATTCCGATACCTGTTTTTATTAAATCCATATACTTATCTTAACTCATTACACACTACACAAATAACGGGCAAAAGCATCCCACCGATGTCTATTTTAAAAGAAGGTAATTTAAGTTAATATTGATCTAACTAATTAGGAGTAACTGATTAAAATAATCAAAACAATTATTATATTTATATTTTCTACAGTAAGTGTACTTGCACAAGATACTTGCTCGAGAACAGCAATTATTAATCAACAAGAGGTCTTGATAGACTCAAATGCTACTCAAAAAGGCGAAGGCCTTAGGCATTATCTAGAAAAAGACAAGGTGGCGTCAGACTTCTTAGAAAAGTATCAAGATGGTACTAAAGTGCAGTGGCACAATGCTGCCCTTGGTACTCTTGGAACATCAATGATTATTTCAAGCTTTTTTGTCAATTCAACAGGTAGTAACAAGAAAACTCTATTGATTGGTGGAATTACTTCGATTGTTATCAATTTCCTAATGGCAAGAACCTATGAAGCTTCCAACGAGAAGAATCTAGACAGGGCCATTCAGGAATACAACAAGAGGAACTTACCACAGATTGAATATAACCAGTCAGGACTAGGCAATACTAAAAGTACAAGTTATAAGACAGTTTACTTAGAAAAGAAGTGGAGCTTCTAGTGACTACAGAAAAGAAGATAAACTGTCATTCATGCAACAAGGCCTTGGATCTTGAACAAAATAGTAAGGTTTTAAGAAGTGAAGAGTGCCCATATTGCTATGCAAGTGTACATTGCTGTAAAATGTGTGGGTTCTATGACAAAACAGCATATAACGAATGTCGCGAAACTAACGCAGACCGCATTGTCGAAAAAGACAAGGCAAACTTCTGTGACTATTTTACCTTAGCTGGTAATGGCGCAGCAAGAGACAACCAGAATGATTTGCTAAATGCGGCAAATTCTTTATTTAAAGATTAAGGGTAAATTATGAGTAACGAAACACCAATTACAAAAGAAGGCTTTGATAAAGTTCAAGAAGAGCTAGACCACTTAATAAAAGTAGAAAGAGAAGAGCTAAAAGTTGTTATCTCAGAAGCTAGAGAACTCGGAGATCTTAAAGAGAACGCCGAATACCACTCAGCCAAAGAAAAGCAATCTGTTGTTGAAGGTAGAATCATGCAACTCCAAGGCGTAATTGCTGGGGCTCAGGTGATTGACCCAAAAACTCTTTCAACTGATAAAATTGTCTTTGGCGCAACTGTAACTCTTTTAGATATTGATAAGGATGAAACTGTTGTTTTTAAGATTGTTGGTGAAATAGAATCAAATATGAAAGAAGGTAAAATTTCTTATAAGTCACCGCTTGGAAAATCTGTAATCGGTAAAGAAGAAGGCGATACAGTTATCGTAAAAGCTCCTAAGGGTGATATAGAATATGAAGTCGAGTCCTTCGAATATATCTAATCTCACATGGGATTCAAAATTAGAGGACCTTTCTCGTAAAGGTCCTTCAAAAAGTATCCAGTCACTTATTGATTTCGGACATTCAACACTACAATCACTACTTTGGATAATTCCTCTTCGTATATACCCTATTCCAGTTATAAAGAAATTTGAAAACGCCTATGAAGAGTGCTTATTTACGGGCATTGGGAAAGTTATATCAGTAAGGTCCCTTCCTAGTTTTAAAGGAAGAGGAAGAAACCAAGCTCAACTGCTAAACATCACAGCAATTATTCAAGACCACCTATCTAAACGAACTATGGAATTAAAATGGTTTAACGCCTATCCATCTCTTGCACAAAAAATACAACTGCTAAATTACGTTAAGTTTTCAGGTAAGGTTCAAATATATGGTGAAGCTAAGCAAATAATTAACCCAGATTTTGAAAGTATGCTTTCTGACTCTCTCCCAAATACAGAAGAAAATGACATTCTTCTTCCACATTTAAAAATTCAATATCCAACAATAAATGGAGTGAACTCTACAAATATTAAAAAGGTTATTGATAAAATTCCACAAGAACTATGGGCAAGTATTCAAGATATACTTCCAGTAAATATTTTAAATAAACACAATTTTCTAACTTTGAAAGATTCATTTCTTCTTATTCATGGAAAAACAAACTTACTAAAAGAGTGGAATCTAGGTCTTTTTGAAGAAGCACGTACAAGATTAATTTATGAAGAATTTCTTGAGGAGCAATTTAAAATTCACCTAAGGCGTGTCGAGAATTTTCGCCCAAAAGGAATAAAGATAAATTGTGGAGAGGATTATTTAAAAAAGTTTTCATCAATCTATCCATACACTCTGACCTCGGATCAAACAAGGGTCATTAGTGAGATATGTGCAGACTTCAATTCCGGAGTCCCTATGATGAGACTACTTCAAGGAGATGTAGGTTGTGGAAAGACATCCGTTGCAATAACAACTGCTCTTATTGCTATCAATGAGGGGTTTCAAGCAGTCATTATGTGTCCTACAGAAACTCTAGCCAATCAACATTACAAAGAAATTAAGGAATACTGTGCAGATCTAAGTGTTGAAGCAGAACTTCTAGTTGGATCACTATCTTCGAAGAAAAAATCAGAAGTTCTCAAAAAATGTAAAAATGGAGAAGCTCAATTTATAATTGGAACTCATGCACTAATACAAGACTCCGTAGAATTTAAAGCTCTTGGTTTATCTATTATAGATGAGCAACATAAATTTGGTGTTGAGCAGCGACTAAAACTTGTAAGAAAAGGACCTGGTTCACATTGCTTGATAATGTCTGCAACACCAATTCCTAGAAGTCTAAGTATGACTCAATATGGAGATCTCAATATCTCAACTATAAGTGCGCTTCCAAGTGGACGAAAAGGACACAAAACAAAAATTGTACAGCCAGATAACTTTGGAAACTTCCTCAATTTTATCAACACAAGAGTTCAAATGGGAGAACAAGTTTACATAGTTGTTCCTGCAATTACAGAAAGCCCAAAACAAGACATGCTTAACTTAGAAGAGGTTCTCAAAAAATTTAATCAGTTCTTTCCACAACTCAATATTCAAGGACTTCATGGTCAACTCAATTCTCAAGAGAAAAATGACACGATTACATCTTTTAAGAATAAAGATATAAATATTTTAATTGCCACCAGTGTAATAGAGGTCGGTATAAATATAGTAAATGCTACAATTATGGCAATCATGAACCCTGAAAGATTCGGCCTTAGTTCTCTACATCAGTTAAGAGGTAGAGTTGGGCGAGGAGATAAGCCAGGTTTCTGCTTTTTAGTTATAGACAACAAAGTTTCATCAGAAAGTATAACTCGACTAAAGGTAATAGAAGATCATACTGACGGTTTTAAAATTGCAGAAGAGGACTTAAAGATACGAGGAGCAGGAGATGTATTTGGTAAAGATCAATCAGGTAGTAATAATAATAAAAAAATAGCAAATATCATTACAGATTTTCACTTGCTCGAAAAGGCTCGAAAAGACGCCCTCGAAATACTCAATGAAAATAGTTCTATTACTCAAGCAAAACTAGAGCAATTGGCAAAAGATGCTAAAGTTTTTTCTACTGTTTAGCTTCGAGTTTATTTGATAAAATATCTAATATGATAGATATCGAAATCGTCCATTCACCTAATCCCTACTTACTAGGCCATCATAAGAACTATGGAAATATTATATCACTAGGAAAATCTAGTAAGAATACTATTACTGAGAGTTCATGTGAGAACTTCAAAATCACAGTAGAGAGAGATAAACTCTATATTGAAAATGTGAAAGCAGGTGTTTTTTACATTGTTAATGGAAAGAAAATATCTGGTAAGAAAACAATAAAGGTTGGAGATGAACTTACCTATAACAAGCTAATGTTTAAAATCTCTCATTTTGAATACAGTCATATTGATCCAATAACAGACACAGAACATTTATATAAGAAAAGAATTCAAGAATCACCGGAGCTCGAAGAGATTTTGTCCTTAATAGAACAAGAATTTATCTATCTAGAGAAAATAAAATATAATGAAAAATGAATACCCCGACTATTACTATTCAGATGATGGAACAAGAGTTTTCTATTTAACAAACTTCAAAAAAGAAGAACTTAAGCCTGATGAAGTTGTTATCGTATTCAACTATGGACTTGTGTGTAACCGTAGACACTTTACCCCACAAGAAGAGTATTTTGATAGTTTAGGCTACAAAATATTAGTACATGACTACAGAGCTCATTACAGCTCTTCAGGACAAGATAAAATTGAACTATGTACTTTTGAAAATATCGCAGCTGATATAAAAGGTATTCTAGATACATTCTCTATAACTAAACCTATTATGATAGGTCACAGTATGGGAGTTAATGTCACATTAGAGTTCTGTAAAAATTATCCAAATAATATATACAAATCAATCTTAATATCAGGATCAGTTCTTCCTCCACAAGATATTATGTTTGATTCAAACATTGTTGATATTGCATCACCTTTCATACAAAAGTTTGCAAATAATAGTCCTGCAGTATTTGAATTTATTTGGAAGAACTCTTATAAAAACCCTATAGCGAGAAAAGCTGTGCTTGATGGAGGATTTAATACTAAGAAAGTTGAAGACTCTTTCGTTCAAATTTATATGAAGAAGATAAGTGAACTACCTAAAGACATCTTCTTCCACCTCTTAGAAGAAATGAAGAATCATGACATTATTTCATCATTAGAAAATATCTTCACCCCAACACTTATAATTGGTGGCGATTCAGATAAAGTCATTCCAAATTATCTTCAAAGAATTCTTCAAGAATATTTACCTAATTCAAAATTATATATTTTAAAAGATGGTAGTCACGTACCACAAATTGATTTTCCAGAATTAACAAATTCAAGAATTGAAACTTTTATAACACGAGGCTAGACCTCTAGGTTCTTATACTTAATAAGAGTTCCGAATACTCTCTTCATAGCAGATCGAGTTTGCGCTTTCTTATACTCAGCATGAGAGGCCTCACCTTCAGTATTTTCTTTATGAGACTTAAGGTCAGCTATTTGAACTTCAAAAGGATAGAAAAATCGGACATCACGAGCAATCATAGATAAATCCAAGTTCATTATACTCTTTGATAACTCACTTTCTCCATCTGCTTTAGCTGCCTTACGAACAGCACTAAATTCTTTAAAAAATGGATTCTTATACTTTATAAGCTGTCTGCAAGTGAATTGTATTGCTTTATACTTTTTAGATGTGTGCTTATTTCTATCATCTTTTATAGTTGATTCACTCTCTGCAATCTCTCTTTCGATAGCATTAACAAATCTATCTTCAGCCAGGTCATTACGAAGACTCATTTTAATTATATTCTGGTACTTTTCTTTAAGTTCTTGAAGATTAACTAATGTATTAATCGAACGACTTGGTTTTATATTATGAGGAATAATTATATTCTCTCTAACTAAGAAGTTTACAACTCTTAGAGCATCAAACTTTGTCTCAGTGATAAAACGAACACCTACTCTGTCAAAAAGCTCTTCTGCAACATTTTCAACTTTATGTAACAGCTTAATGATTACACTTTCCCTAGCCTTTTTAGATTTTGTCTCAAAATCAACGAGTTTAATTTTCTCAGTACCACAAGAAAGGTATAAGCTATCAGCGTCTCTAGTTATATATTTATAGAACTTATCAAATATTTGAGTTTGAATCACAGAGAAGTAAGTTGATCTTAAATCTTTATCAACATGAAGAATTGTGTGCATAACTTTTAGAATTATTTCGGCCCAAAGCTCTTCCTCTTTATCAATTCCTTCTTTTTGACCAGTGGCCATTAAAAGAAGATCACCAACATCGGTAATCATATAAAGAGAGTTCGGTATCTTTAAGTCTAAACCTTCATTGTTTCCTTCTTTAAGGAAGTACCTTCTTACAAATTGCATCGCCTCTTGAAAGTTTCCAAAAAGTTCCGCCTTACTAATAGGGTCATTTGGATCTAGACCATAACCTTTAAGAAATTGGTTTACCTGCTCTGCTCCCATCAAAGGAGCAACAAAAAACTTAGAGTCAAGAGCAGATCTACCGCCTACAACAACATCTAAAGTTTCCCAATCGAACATATAATTTGATAAATAATCTGGTCTTACCATTTAATCTATTTCCTTAAAGAATAAAATAAAATACCATAAACTCATGTCAGAACAAAACAAACCAAGCCTAAAAAATATAGATATCATATTCCTTTCAGTATTCGGTTCGGGATTTTTCCCTTGGGCCCCAGGAACATTTGGAACTCTAGTTACAATGCCCTTCTTATATGGACTCGGAACTCTTGGAGCTCCTTTCTTTATGTATATTCCTTTTCTAGTTATAGCCACAACTGGAGCATGCTTTGTAGCTGACTTTACTCAGAGAAACCTCAAAGTACATGATCCTTCATGGATTGTAATTGATGAATCTTTAGGCGTTGCAACAACATGGCTATTCCTACAGGAACATTCTGTCCTACACTATACAATAATTTTTGCACTATTTCGATTCTTCGATATCGTGAAATTTTGGCCTGCAAGTTACTTTGATAAAGAAGTGTCCCATGGAAGCGGAACCATTCTAGATGATATTATCAGCGGAATCTTTGCAGGAATTGTCTATTTAGGTATAAATTCGCTGGGCGTTATTTAAACTTACGCAACTTACGCATTTTATCCTTGACTTACGCACTACTTACGCAAATACTATATTTATAAACCAACTGATTAGTTTATTCAGAATTTGAGTTAAGTGCTATTTAAAATCATTAATTCCAAGCACTTGAATTTCAATAAAGTAGACTTTTTTGCATAAGTTTGACCGTGCCTAACAGCACTTAAAGTGATAGCGTTACGTAATCACACATTAAAAAATAATCAATGTAGGAGTAAGACAAAATGGCTTCAAAAACAACAGACGCAAATAAATCAAAAGCATTAGACCTAGCTTTAGCAACTATTGAAAAGCAATTCGGTAAGGGTGCTATTATGAAACTAGATTCTGAAAAGAAACTAGAAAAAGTGCCTTCAATCTCTACTGGTTGTCTTGGTCTTGACCTTGCTCTTGGTGTAGGTGGTATTCCTCAGGGAAGAATCATTGAAGTTTACGGACCAGAGTCTTCAGGTAAAACAACTCTTACACTTCACGCTGCAGCAGAATGCCAAAAAGCAGGTGGAACAGTAGCATTTATCGATGCAGAACATGCACTTGATACTTATTATGCAGAAAAGCTTGGAGTCGACGTTCCAAACACACTTATATCTCAACCAGATTCTGGAGAACAAGCACTTGAAATAGCTGATATGCTTGTTCGTTCAGCTGCTGTTGACCTTCTAATCGTCGACTCTGTAGCTGCACTTACTCCAAGAGCTGAGCTTGAAGGAGATATGGGAGATTCACATATGGGTCTTCAAGCAAGATTAATGTCTCAAGCATTAAGAAAGCTTACAGGATCAATTTCTAGATCAAATACAACAGTAATTTTCATTAACCAATTAAGAATGAAAATTGGTGTTATGTTTGGAAATCCTGAAACAACAACTGGTGGTAATGCACTTAAGTTTTATGCATCTGTTCGTGTTGATATTAGAAGAATTGGAGCGATCAAGAATGGTGACCAGGTTGTAGGAAATAGAACGAGGGTTAAAATTGTTAAAAACAAAGTAGCTCCTCCATTTAAACAAGTTGAATTTGATATTATGTATGGAGAAGGTATTTCAAAAACTGGTGACGTACTAGATCTTGCAGTAGAGCACGGTGTAGTAGAAAAAGCTGGAGCATGGTTCTCATACAATAATGCCAAAATTGGTCAAGGTAGAGAAAACTCTAAAACATTCCTAAGTGAAAACAATGATATTTTTGAAGAAATCAAAAATAAAGTTTTAGCAAAAAATGGCTTGATAACACTTGAAGAAGAAGCTGTAGACAAAGAAACAGGTGAAATTCTAGAAGAGGAAGTTGCACCAACAGCAAAGAAAACAAAAGCTAAAAAAACAAAGAAAACAATTCAATAACTTCTATCAAATAACCAGGGCCCAAATGAATATTTGGCCCTTGGTTTTATTCTATGAAAAATCAGACAGAATCTTCAGCTCAATCAGCCTATCTATATATAATAAAACTTTTAACTAAGAGAGATTACTCTAAGTATAAGTTACGAGTAAAACTAGAGTCTAAAGGATTTGAAGACTCTCATATCAATGAGGCTATAGAGGTAACGATAGAGAAAGGTTTTTTAAAAGAATATGAGTACGCCACTGCAAGGGCAAAAGCTTTAATGAAAAAAGGGTTTCATCCATCACTTATTGAGAATAAATTAGCAGAAGAGCACCTCAATATTTCTAGCGAAGTAATCCTAGAAGTGTTTGAAGATTATAAAGTCACTATCACAAGCCAATTAGAAGAACTGATTACAAAAAAGTTAAGAACAATAAGCCCTACACAACTCAACAATAACCTTGAAGGAACCAAGCAGAAAGTCATTCGTTTTTGCTTAACAAAAGGTCATGATCTCGAAAGTATAATAGAAGCATTAGAGCTATTAATTCCCGAAGTAAACTCTCTCAATAATTAAACAAAGTTCACACTCAAAATTATTTATGCTAAATTTTAAATGAACAAAGGAATTTTATGAATTTAGCAAAATTATTGATCATTCTATCTACTCTACTCATATTTTCATGTAAAAAAGAAGGTGATCCTAATACTTTAAACGTATCAATATCGGGTGAAATCTCTACACTAGATCCTGCAAATAGCTATGATACTATTTCTGCTTCTATAGTTTATCAAGGATATGAACAACTCTTTGAGTATCACTACTTAAAACGACCATATACATTACAACCTTTACTTGCTGAGTCTCTTCCCCTTATTGAGAACAATGGTAAGAAATACACAATAAAAATCAAGAAAGGTGTTCAGTATCATGATGATCCTGCATTTAAAGGACAGCCACGTTTTGTAAAAGCTCAAGACTTTATAAATCAAATAAAAAGGCTAGCTTACTTACCTACAAATAGTAATGGCTGGTGGCTCTTTGACCAAAAAATTAAAGGCTTAAATAAGTTTAGAGAGTCTGTTGGTAGAGATATTAGTAAATTTAAAACGACAAGCATATCAGGCTTAACAGCTCCGGATGATCACACTCTTGTTATTGAATTAAATGAACCATATCCACAAATGCTTTACACTCTTGCAATGAGTTTCACTTCTCCTATGCCTATAGAAGCAATCGAGATGTATGAAAATAACCTTAATGATAAAATAATTGGGACAGGACCATACAAGTTAGACTCTTGGGTATCATCTACAAAGTTAAGGCTTATTAAGAATCAAAACTACAGAAAAGCCTTTTATCCAGGGCAAGGAGATAGGATAGCAAATAGTAGAAAACTTCTTAAAGACTCAGGGAAAGTAATCCCTTTTATAGATAAGGTTGAATACAATGTTTATAAAGAAGCTCAAACAAGGTGGCTTAACTTTAAAGCAAAGAAAATTGATTTTCTAATTATCCCAAAAGACAATTACAGCTCCGCTGTTGATCCAAATGGAAATCTAACGAAAGAACTAAAGAGTGAAAAAATAAAGCTTCAAATTTTTCCGACTCTTACTTACTGGTGGTTATCATTTAACATGCAAGATCCTCTTCTTGGAAAGAACTTAAACCTAAGAAAGGCCATTGCTCATGCTATTGATGTCGAAAGATATATAAAAGTTTTTACAAATAATATTGGTCAAAAGTCTAACTCAATATACCCTCCAGGAATTCCTGGGTATGACCCATCAGCTCAATTACCTTATGAACACAATATGGATAAGGCTAAGGAGTTTTTGAAGAAAGCTGGTTATCCTGATGGAAAAGGACTACCTACTCTTACTTATGATGTGAGAGGAGTTAGTGCAACAAATAGACAACAAGCTGATTTTGTAAAATCAGAACTCGGAAAAATTGGTATCAAAGTTGAAGTTGCATTAAACAACTTTCCAGCTTTTCTAGAGAAAGCGAGACATGGAAAATTACAATTCTGGCAAGATGGATGGGCATTAGACTACCCAGATTCTGAGAATGTTTTACAGTTACTAATATCAAAGAATCATGCTCCAGGTCCGAACTCTACATTCTATTCAAATAAAGACTTTGATGCCTTATTTGATAAGATGAAAGTATTACCAAATGGACCAGAGAAGATAGAAATTATGAAGAAGATGGAAAAGATAATTAATGATGATCTTCCATGGGTTATGCAATATTACTCGAGAAACTACATTCTCTATCATGAGAGATTGAATAATTATCGTCACTCAGATCTTATCTACAATAATTTTAAATATCTCAGATTGAATAAAAAGTAGGGGGCTAAGTAGCCCCTTTTACATTCTCGCTAGGAAAAATACTCCATACTTCTGTTCAAATTTCACCTAAATTAATTGATCATTTTAGTTTAAAGAAAATTCTTACGATTAGTAGTTATGACCAATTCATTTTGGTTAACCTGCTACTTAGGAATTATAATGAAGAAGATAAACCTGCAAATTATCGCCATATTTATTTTTATGTTTACTGCAAGCATGGGGTTTGCCCGTGACTTTATAATATTTAGTATCGTTCAAGATTTACCTATGGGTTATCAAAACGAAACTATTAATAAGAATTTCTATGTAAATATTGGAAGTGAACAAGGTGTTGACTCTGGAACGACTCTCGATGTTTATAGGACTATTTCAAGATTAGACCCTTATGAAACTAAACAGAGATATCAATATAAAGTTAAAATAGGAGAGCTAGAAGTTCTTCATACAGAAAAAGATACTGCGATTGCAGCTTTAAAAGATATTAATATCGGAAAAGATGCAAAGGTATATGATATTGGAAGCTTTATGATTGGTGACAAAGTTAATGTAAAAGTTAAATAGTCTTCTTACTTATAGAGTGTAGATTTTTTCTACGCTCTTTCACTACACTAATCATTTTATTCATAGCATTTAACGACTTCTCTAATTTCTCAATAACCTTAGGATCAACTTTATCATCCTCTGAAGACTGAAGAGTCCTCAACGCCACCGCTCCCATTCCTTGCGCCACTACAATATGATTGCTTAACTCATGAAGGAATTTTCTTTCACCTAATGCTAATTCTTCTACTGTTGTATCCATAATGACTCCAAAATAAATCATAACACAACATTTATTGTCTTAAACATATTTTTTTAGCTCTCTAGAGGAAAGTAAATGAGTATTTAAAGAAGAAGACTCTAACTCTTTAACGCTTAAGTTTAACAGGTACTGCTTGCCCACTTTAAGCTCCACATTAGAATAAACATTTATTTTATTTATCCTATGTCCATTAAATATTCCTGAAAATCTAAACTCATACATGATAGTTTTTTTATATCCAATAAATCTTTCACAAATAGATACTACAATTATATTGTTCAAACTTTCTCCCATTTCCTTTTCTTCACCAGATATATTAAAATTAAGTATGTAAAATCATTTAATAAGTGATTGATTCTTATCAATCATAATTCTAGGAAAAATAAATCATGACGATTAAAGAAAATATTCCATCTCTTCTTTTAAAAAAATATAAAAAGAACTCTCAGTCTAAATCTATTGGATGGGTTAAGAATGGAAAAATTAATACACTCACGACACACGAGTATTATGAACATATATCAAAAATAGCTACAGCTCTTGAAGAAATTGGAGTTAGATCACACGATAAGGTTTCAATTCTTGCAGACACTTCATACATATGGAATATATATGATCTTTCATGCCTCTGCTTAAACTCAACAGTTGTGCCAATATATCCAACATACACAGAAGAAGAAGTTAGCTATATTATTAATCATTCTGATTCTTCACTACTAATATTAGACAGTGAAAAGCAACTAAAAAAAATATGTGAAGTAATTGATGAAATTAAGAATATAAAATCAATTGTTATTCTTGGTGAGATAAAAAATCAAGAATTGATTCAACAATGTAGTAAACATTTTAAAATTTATACACATAAAGAATTGTTAGAAAAAGGAAAGGTCATTGTTCTTGATAAGCCTAATCGCTTAGAAGAACTTATAGACAGTGTTCAAGACGACTCATTAGCATCCATTGTTTATACATCTGGAACAACAGGACAACCCAAAGGAGCGATGATTAGACATAATGCCTTTTGGTCAATGCTTCAGAATGTACAATCGGCCTTAGGGCATAATATTGATGAATCGGATAGGCTTCTAACTTTCCTTCCTCTTTCACACGTACTAGGAAGATGTGATTCCATGCTTCACCTTTCACTTGGAATAGAAAATATCTACGCAGAAAGTATTGATAAGTTAATAGATAATATTCCACTTGTTCAACCAACTGTTATGATTTCGGTTCCAAGAATATTTGAAAAAATATATGCAAAAACTCAAGAAAAGATTGAGAAGGAAGGAATAATAAAGCAAAAGCTTTTCAAGTGGGCCGAGTCTGTTTCTTCTGAATATTTTAGTTATCTAGAAAAAGATCAATCACCTCCTAGCAGTGTGCTTATCGCAAGAAACTTGGCGTACCAAATTGTATTCTCAAAAATATACAATCGCTTCGGTGGTAAAATTCGCTTCTTTGTTTCAGGAGGAGCTCCTCTTGGTATTGATATTATAAAGTTCTTAAGAAATGCTAACCTCACGATCTTAGAAGGGTATGGACTAACGGAGACTATCGCTCCTTGTTGCGTAAACCCTGTGGCCAAACAAATTCCCGGAACAGTTGGATTACCACTTGGAGATACTCAATTTCAATTTGATGACGATGGAGAGATTCTTGTAAAATCATCTGCTCTTTTTAGCGGTTATTATAAAAATGATGAAGAAACTGAAAAAGCTTTTAAAGATGGATGGTTTAGAAGTGGTGATATCGGTCGATTAAATAGCAGTGGTTATCTTCAAATAACGGATAGAAAAAAAGATATAATTATTACATCAGGCGGGAAAAATGTCGCACCACAAAAAATAGAAAATCTATTAAAGGTTAGAAAATACATTACTCACTTCATGGTGGTTGGTGACAAGAAGAAATACCTCACAGGTGTAGTTGGAATCGAAAAAGAGTCCTTCCTCGATATTCTTGCGGCCCTCAATCTAAAGTCTAACGTTACAATAGAGGAACTCTCAAAGAATCAAGGGGTTATCAACCTTGTCAAAGAGCAAGTAGAGGCCGTAAATGCTGATCTCGCAAGCTTTGAGTCAATTAAGCGCTTCTATATCGCACCTATTGAGTTCACGCCTGAAACAGGGCTAATAACACCATCTCTTAAACTTAAAAAGAAAGTAATTCTAAAAAGGTTTGATAAAGAGATTGATGCAATGTATAACTAGACGAGCTTTTGACATTGAGTTAAAATTATCATATTTAGAAATATTCATATATTTAATTAAACGGAGATACATATGGCCAGAATTACAATTGAAGATTGCTTGGAAAGAGTTGAAAACAGATACGAGCTTGTTCACCTGGCAGTAAAAAGAGTTAAGCAACTAAGAGAAGGTTCTGAGTCTTTAGTAAGAAGCAAGAATAAAGAAGTTGTTACTGCACTAAGAGAAATTGCAGCTGGTAAAGTTAAGCATGCTCCTGTTAGCGAGTATGACTCTGACGAATTCTAGAAAAAATTAAATTTACTTATAAAAAAAGGGAGCTTCTAGCTCCCTTTTTTTATCTCTTCTTTTTAAATGCTATTTTTAATACTTCGTCGAAATGCTCAACAGGATAAAACTTTAAACCTTTTCGATGTCTATCAGGAACTTCAATAAGATCCTTCTCACAATCCTTTGGTAAAATAATTTCTTTAATTCCTGCTCTCTTAGCACCAAGAACTTTTTCTTTAATTCCACCAACAGGCAACACTTTACCAGTTAAACTTAACTCTCCAGTCATCGCAAGTTGAGGTCTGATCTTTTGATTTGTTGCTAAACTATAAAGAGCTAGCGCCATTGTAATACCTGCACTTGGTCCATCCTTTGGTGTTGCCCCAGCAGGTAAGTGCAAATGCACCTCATGATCAGAAAGGTAATCTTCAGGAGTTTCCTGCTCCTCACCTTCTTTAGCTTTTGATTTTGTTTTTGATTTCTTAGAAGACTTCTTCTTCATCTCTTCTTCAATCTCTTGCTGAAGTAGCTTCTTAACATAACTATAAGCTAAATTAGCTGACTCATGCATTACATCACCTAGCTGACCAGTAAGCTTGAACCCACCTTTACCTACAAGAGGAATAGTTTCTATGAAAAGAATTTCTCCTCCAAACGATGTCCAAGCAAGTCCAGTAACAACACCAGGCTTAACAGTTTTTTGAGCAACATCACTTTGGTAACGTGCTGGACCTACAAGCTTTTCTAAATCTTTAATTGCAGGAGAGAACTTCTTTCCTTTCTTCTTGGCAGAAACCTTTAACATTGCAGCTTTTCTACAAAGCTTAGCAACGTATTGCTCCATGATCCTAACTCCAGGCTCTCTAGCGTAATCAGAGATTAACTTCTTAAGAACTGTAATAGTTAGAGAAAAGTCGCTTTTATTTAACCCATGCTTTTTAAGCTGTTTTGGAATTACCCACTTGTTAGCAATAGAAACTTTTTCTTCAATTGTATAACCACTTAGCTCAATAACTTCCATTCTATCTAATAGAGGCTCTGGAATATCTCCTAAGTAATTTGCAGTTGATATGAATAAAACTTTAGATAAATCAAATGGTATATCTAAGTAATTATCAATGAATGTTGTATTTTGTTCTGGGTCTAAAACTTCTAATAATGCAGAAGCAGGATCTCCCTGAAAAGATTGTCCAAGCTTATCTATCTCATCAAGCATGATCACAGGGTTATTAACCTCTACTCTCTTAAGAGCTTGAATAATTCTACCAGGCATAGCTCCAACATATGTTCTCCTATGACCTTTAATCTCCGCTTCGTCTCTCATACCACCAAGACTAAATCTATAAAACTTTCTTCCAAGAGCTTCAGCAACACTTTTACCTAAAGAAGTTTTACCAACACCAGGAGGACCTGCAAGACAAAGAATTGTTCCATCATAACCAGGCTTAAGTTTTCTAACAGCTAAGAACTCTAAAATTCTTTCTTTAGCCTTCTCTAAACCGTAATGATCTTTTTCAAGAATCTTTGCGGCCATATCCATATCAACTTTATCATCAGTTGACTTGTCCCATGGTAGATCAATCATCCAGTTAATATAAGTTCTTGCAACATTATACTCTGGAGATGACTCAGGAATAACTTCAAGTCTATCTAATTCTTCATTAATAGATTTTACTGTATCTTCAGGAAGATTTGCTTCTTCAATCTGTTCTCTCATTCTCTTGAGATCACGAGATTTTTCATCCTCATCCATTCCAAGTTCAGATCTAATAACTTTTAATTGCTCACGTAGAAAGTACTCACGTTGATACTTATTAACTTTATCATTAACTTCATCTGAAATTTTCTTTTGAATATCGGCAACGTCTTTTTCTCTCTTTAAATAAACTAATAGTTTTGCGAATCTCTTCTTAACTACAAGTGTTTCTAAAAAGTCTTGTGCTTCTGGTATATCTAATGAAATTGCAAAAGCCACAAGGTCAGCCAATGCTCCTGGAGAAGGAGGATTGAGCATCGCAAGCTTCATTTCTTCATTAAAGTAAGGATTTATTTCACTCAGTTTTTTAACTTGGTTAATTACTGATCTTGTATATGCATCAAGTTCTTCATCTGTTTCAAGAATATCTTCAAAAACATCTATCTTTGTTAGAATAAGAGGTGCTTCTTGAGAGATTCCAGATGCTCTATATCTTTTAATTCCGTGTACTAAGATATTAACGGAACCATCTGGTAATTTAAGCTTCTTAACAACCTTACAAAGAACTCCAACCTTATAAATATCTTTTGATGATATCTCACGAGACTCTAAATCTAACTCTTCTTCAGGAACAAATGCTCCTGACTCATCTTTTAAATCTGACTTAACAAGGTTTAGTGCTATATAACCAGTTTTTAAAAGTTGCTCATCTAGCTCAGGAGTAAACTTGTCTTCTGTTAGAATAATTGGTGCAATCATTCCTGGAAAAATTGGGCTATTCATTATCGGAATAATGACTACTGACTCTGGAAAAGCCACTTCTTCCATATCGCTAGGTCTAATCTCGACCTGATAATCATTTTCATGATCTGACATGATGTCTCCTTAATTATTTAATATCAAAAACTAATCTACCTGGAGAATTCAGATAGAAAATATCTACATTTACATTTTTGTTAAATGTAATCTCTATAGAAAGTGAATCTTTACTGATCGGGAAAAATTTAATTTCTTCGACAAACTTACTCTTACCCAAAGAATTCATATTTGATCCAAGACTAGTATCGAAAAGGTCTATATATAACTTCTTCTCATCAGAAGATATATTTCCATACACTCTTGGAATTTCTTTGGTATCAAAATCAAATACAATTCTCTCGTATCCTCTTTTTTGAGAATAAGAATGTCTTACTACCTTAAGCCCCGATTTTCTCTTTGGACCACCGTTGTGGAAGATACCACTATCAAAGTAGACAGATTTTTTAGAGGATGAAATTCGACGAATTCTCTCCCCCATAAGATCTTGAGAGAAAGAGCTAAAAGTTAGCACTAAAAGTAATATTGAAAAAATCCATTTTCTCATAATGTAATTTCCTAATGAAATCAGTCATTAACACATTAATATTATGATACTTATACTACAGGAATCCAAGTCCTTTTATTCAACAAACTTAGAAGAATTGAATTTATTGGCCAAAACAGTAAACATTACGAGAAATATTAGTGACACTATAGGCCCATTACCCGGGGGATTTCCTCCAGTACTAGCAATAGTTCCACATGCAACACCAAGAGAATCATCACTCTGAGAAGACTTTCTCAACGAGACAGCTCCCTCTCCCACAACATTTCCAGAAACTGTATATGTAGCACTTGCATCTAGGCAAGATTGATTATCTGTTCTTTCACCGTAATTTTTCTCACTTACTTCAAGATAATCATCACCTACTTTCTCTACAAGCCTAGTTGTAATGAAATAGAAATGTCGTTCTTCATTATAATTATATCTTCCAGATGAGAATATATCTGAAATGATCCCACTACTATAGAGCTGATCAATATTGTTTGGTAAAACCTTTAATGAATAAACATTCTTAGAACTATCAGCATAGAGAGGAATGTTTAACTTTACATCAAGATCATAATTTCCATCAGAGTCTACAGGTATACTACTGCTTAGATCTGGGTATACAGACGGTACAACAAAGTCTTCGTGATCTAGAGTTGTCACAACTCTTAGAGGAGAGAAGAAAGGTTGTGTATGTATTTGAACTTCAAGGTATAAACTCTTACCTGGAAACTTTGAAGAAAGATCATATAGAGATAAATCTAAATTATATTCGTCCTCAGTATCATCAAATACTAGACTTCCAGAATCTAATCTTGAATTAAAAAATCCTACACTTGAACTTCCAACATAGTAGTTATTAACATCAGTAGTAACAAGAGAGATATCGTAACTTCCTCCCTTTGCTCTATTATAATCTCCAGGAACATCTAAACCACAACGAATAGAAACTGTACCAATATCAATATTCTTATCAGAAGAGTCCACTTTGATTCCGTATGGATTTCCTCTATCGCTTCCAAAACATCTCTGGAAAAAAGATCCCTTGTAATCTTTGTTAGAGTCACAGAAGTCTTTCTTAGCTACATCATAATAGCCAGGAAGAGAGCTTAAATTATTTAACGGTTCAGTAAAGATAAAGTATGTATCATCTAAAGGCAGGTTATTAATTGTAAAATCACCATTTGAGTCTGATACAGATGCAGAAATAATCTTTCCCTCTTTTAGGCTAAAAGCTGATACGTGAGCTCCAAATACTGAAGTTGCATCATTACCACCAGCAATTGTTCCGCTAATAGTTCCAAGAGTTGTTGATCCATATAAGTAGCGAATTCCACTATCATCATCTTCATTTATTGATGACTGTCCTTTTCTTAATTCATAAAACATTGAGGCATTGATAACCTGACTGTGACCCATTCCCAGTAAGTGACCAACTTCATGAGTTATCACATTTCCTAAATACTTTGTATTAGTAGAAGTTGAAGAAAAAGTATGAATAGAATCATTTAAAATAATGTCTGCTTCTTGAATATAAGTTGTATTGGTATCTACAACATATTGAGTAACAGCGACAATAGATGGATCACTAAAAAATTCACTATTACTCTGGAAGTAAATATCATTTCTTCCAGAGACTTCTCCATCATTACTTACAGAAATATTAACTGAGTTACTAATTCGATTAGACCATTGATTAACAGAGTTAGATACAATACTTTGAACTTCGCTACTTGATAAATCTGGCGTCGATGTAGAAAGAAATAAATTTATATTCTTGGATGAACTCCATTTTATAAACTCACCACTATCCGTTCTATTTACAACATATCCAAACGTTGAAAACTGAAAAAGAAGAAATATGAGAAAGACGATCTTCTTCATTATTTCATTCTCTTAGATCTTCTAATTGTATATACAGACATTGCTCCAAGTAGAGCAAAGATAACCACAATCCATATTGGATTTCCGGAACTATCTTCTTCATTACTGTCTAAACTCTCTGAGGCCGGTCCTCTTTTTTCACTTGCAGGAAATCTACCACTCGATGGTATTGTTGTTTTTTCTAAACTCTTCAATGGAATATTAACAAATTTATCAGACTGAACAGCTTTCATTCCATGTCCAAATTCATTTAAAATTGCATCTTCGAAATTATTTTTTGATATTGTTCCTAATTTAACATGATTAGGAAAAACTGAAGATTTATAGTATTCACTGTCTTCATTTTTAACAACTTGATACTTCCCCATCCCTAAACCTTTAACGGTATATCCAAGAGAAGTTTTCTTAAGGATTAGTACGGCCTCTTCATTTGGCTGAAAACTAGGTGCACCTGAAACTCTATAATCTAAATTTTGCCACTTTCCACCAGGATAGATTACTTTAAAGTTATTCTTATTTACGATTTCACTTTGTTTAATCCCGGCACTTTTTATAATACTAAAAGTAGCTTCAGTGATAATTTTATTATCTGATATCTTACGATACTCAAGACCTTTAAACTGACCCTTTAAAACACCATCCGCATTTTCCATCTGCTTCTCTAAAGAGAGAGGTATGAATGTCGCAGACACTACTGCCGTGCTATATAAGAGAATAGATAGTGTTATGAAATTTCGTAGCATATTTTGTCCTAAGCTTATTACCCTACCTATATTATCGGGTACTTTTGACAAAACTTTACGAATTCACTCAATTATTACTATTGCTAAGGTACTAGAAACTAGTCAGACATGGATAATTTCGTCCACAAAACCTGAGAAATGCTCATTTTCATCAACTAAAATGATCGTATTGCCTTTATTTGCAAGGCCTTCCACAAATTCACCAAGACGAGAAATCTCTCGATGAGATAGTCCAAAAGAGAGGTCTTCAAAAATAATTAAAGAGTCCACAATCTCCTTTTGAAGCTCTGAAAGTAATTTCAATCGCTGCTTTTCTCCACCAGATAAAGACGACAATGGTCTATCTAAACTCAAATAATCTAGGTTTAAGATCTTTAAGTATTCCCAAATTCTCTTCCCCTTAGGAGTTAATTTTAAATTTGGTAAGACTTCGCTAAGAGGACTACTTAATGTTTCATGAACAGTGTGATACCCATCAGATATTGTGGCTATAAAAGGCTTTAACTTCATTCCATTACAATCTTCACAGACAAATTGTACATCTTCTAAAAATTGCATATCTATACTCTGGATTCCTCTTCCCTCACAAGTTGAACATTTTCCTAACTCTGAGTTTGGTGAAAAATGTCCTTCCTTTAAGTTTAAGTTCTTAGAGACTGCTAAACTTGCAAAGTGCTTCCTAATATATGGAGTTAGACCAATCATTGTTCCAACAGTTGAGCGTGAGCTTACTTTATTAAACTTTGAATTTAAGATTAGAACTTTATCATATTTAAATAAATTCTTAGGCCTACTAAAGTTCACCTCTAGATTAGAGACTTTATCTAAACCTAGTACCTCAGAAACAATATTTCCAAGAGACTCAATATAGATATCTTTCTTTCCTGAATAACTCTTTCCTCTAATCTGATTAATCCCACCAACTTTAAATTTAATCTCACAGTTAGAGTAATCTCCAAAACTAACTTTTGAGATTGTTGTTGTATCAAGTTTAGTCTTCTTTCGAGATGAACTTACCTTTTGTTTTTCTTCTTTGTATTTACCTTGATAAACGATTTCACCGCCCATATGTCCAGCACCAGGACCCATCATGATAACTTCATCACACTTACGTAGTAAGAAGTCATTATGATCGACTAAGATAATCGTATTTTCACCATTCTTTAGCTTAACAAGATACTTCCAAAGAACTTTAACTTCATCAGAGTCTAAGCCTAAACTAGCTTCATCCAATATGAACAGAGAACCTGATCCTTCAAAAGATAAATACTTAACTAATAATATTTTTTGATAATTATTGATGCTCAAAGATTTTACTTTATCCTGTAGCTTAACTTGACCTAAACCTAAGTCAATTGCTACGTGTAAAATTCTTTCTAAACTTGAAATTAACTTCTTAACTTCTTTCCAGTTTTCAATTTTATCTTTCTTACTTTTTATATTGATAATAAGCTCAAGTAACCCTCTAAAGTCAAAGAGCAGTATCTCTTTTAAGGAGTATTTTTTTTCGATAGGAATCCTAACTCGTAGGATATCCTCTTTAAGTCGTGTCCCAAGACAAGACTCACACAGAACTTCAGTCTTCAATGATCTAATAAGAATTCTGACATTCTTTTTATATCTCTTTGATTCTAAATAATCATAGAGCTCAAATAGACCACAATACTGACCAGCCCCTTTCTCTAAAAAGTTCCATACCTTATTTGAAAGATCTTTAAATGGCTTTGTAACATCAAATCCTGCCTTCTTTGCTTCTCTAAGCATCGATGGCTCAATATGACTAAATCTAGAGTACGTTAAGAAATTAACGGCCCCTTCTTTTAATGATAATCTATCGTCTTTAACAATTTTCGTTCTATCATATTCTAAATTCTTCCCATGACCTGAACAATCAGAACAAGCCCCAAGAGGAGTAAATGGTGAAAACACCGAGGGCGAAGTTATTTTTATTTTTTCAACTTCTCCACATTTTTTACATTGCTTATTCTTAGTAACTTTAAAAATTCTCTTTGAATCATTTTCAGGAATATATATAAGAACAGAACCAGTCGCATCTAGCAGTCCCTGCTCTGCAAGCTTCTTCTCTATTGTGTCCAATTTAGAAGCTCTTAATCTAAAAAGCTCCCAATACTTATCATCTTTATTGAACTCACTTACCTCATCAGAAAATGATCTCGCTGGATAAAAGTCTTCACCGTGAATTCTTAAGTAGTCTTCAGAGTCTAGAAAAAAATGAATAACTGCTTTATCAGAGATGTCCTGCTCTTCTAAGTAATTCTTCATTTCAAGTGTAGATAAAACCAACTCAAGAGGAAGCAAGTGCTTTGAACAGTAACTTCTCCCTAACTGAAATAACAACTTAGAAAATATATCTCCCACACCCATTAAGTCTACAGCACTTGGCCTAGCCCCAACGACAGGGTTATGCTGAGCTAAACCCCAAACAGGCAAAACAGGAACGATTTCATCTACATCAGCAGACTGAGGAATGTCCCAGAAAAATTTCACATCATTTGGAAAGGAATTCATGAATCTTCTTTTAGATTCAGTAAGAATAGTATGGAAGGCCAGAGATGACTTACCTGAACCAGAAGGCCCAGCAACACATGTTATAGAATTTAAAGGAAAGCTCACATCAACATTTTTTAAATTATGAGTCTTTGCTCCCTTTATTTTTATATGAGTATGTTTCATATCTCTCAAAATAAAAAAGGCCCACAATGTGGGCCTTTAATATGTAAATTATATAATCTATTATCTCTTAGAGAATTGGTACTTAGCTCTTGCACCCTTAAGACCGTATTTCTTACGTTCAACTTTTCTAGAGTCTCTTGTAAGGAATCCTGCTGCCTTAAGCTCGCCTCTAAGTGCTGGATCAACTTTTAAAATTGCTCTTGCAATTCCAAGTCTAACCGCACCTGCTTGACCAGTAGTTCCACCACCATGAACATTAATATTAATGTCATATTTGTCAGCAAGCTTTACTAAGTTTAAAGGTTGGCTAACAACATATCTGTTAGTTCCTTTATCAAAGTATTCTTTAAATTCTCTTTTATTAACTGTAATTTTCCCAGAACCTTCTGTCATGTAGACTCTGGCAACAGAGGTCTTTCTTCTTCCTACAGCATGCGCATCGTAAGTTTTACCTTTAGTAGCCATTGCAATTCCTCTCAATTATTTAATTTCTAAAGCTACTGGTTGTTGCGCTTCGTGAGAATGTGCCTCACCAGCGAATACCTTAAGCTTAGTTAGTTGTTTTCTACCTAAAGAATTCTTAGGAAGCATTCCCTTAACAGCATTCATAAGAATCTGCTCTGGTTTTCTCTCTAATTGCTCTTTAGCAGTTCTAGATTTTAATCCACCAATGTGGTTTGTGTGCCAGTGATAAACTTTGTTATCCCATTTTGCACCTGTAAACTTAACTTTCTCAGCGTTGATTACGACTACAAAGTCACCAGAATCAGTGTGAGGAGTATACTTAGGACTGTTTTTCCCTCTCAGGATATTTGCTATTTCAGTCGCAAGTCTTCCAACAACTTTATCTTGAGCATCTACAAGATGCCACTTTTTGTCTGCGTCAGCTGGCTTCAATACAAAAGACTTCTGCGTGTACATAAACTACCTTCCAAGTAAAAATATTTTACTGCATTACATTAATTTTTAATAACTCAAAATACGAGTGTTCAACCTTATACTGGATTATTGGGCCACTAGTCAAGACCAAAAATCAAACTCATCCAATTTTATACAAACAAATCTAAATACAATAATTTATACTTAGAAATAACCTATAGAAAGATGAAATCTACCAAAATTCTCTCTTCCTTGTGCATCTCGTCTAAACCTCTTAGTTTTCACACCATAGTCAAAATCGAGAGATCCAACTGGAGTTATATACTTAAAAGTAACCCCTACAGCACTTCTCAACTTTAAAGGCTGGAATTTATCCACAAATACACGACCAGCATCAAAAAATGGACCCGCCACAAAAGTATCTGTAACAGAATACCTAGCTTCGAATTTTAGATTTGCAAAATAGGCCTTATTTCTAATTACTGTATCACCAATATCACTATTATTTAATAGGACATTAATTTCATCCTCAGCAAAACCCCTAACAATATCTACACCGTTTAACCTAAAGACCTTAATAGAGGGAATATAGCCTTCTGACTGTGTATTACCATCTGCATCTAGGATTGGATTACCATCGCTATCTACTTTAAGTTTATTAGAAAAATTCTTTTGAACACCCCAACTCGCACTCAAGGCAAAAACAAAGTTTCCAGAAGGGATATAAAAACGATTTCGAGACACTAACTTATAATAGTTTACCTTTATAGTGTCGTTATCCATTGAACCAAAAAAGCTATTTGCAAACTCTACAGACAGGCTAAAAAAGCTACCTCTTCTTGGGGTGATTGGATCATCTCTAAAATCTAGAGAAACGCCAGGAGTAATCCCGCCAATATTAAAGTCATCATTATTTATTTCACTAGATGCATCATATTGATTAATCCTCTCCCATTGATACTTAAGAGATGCAGAGAAATAGTCATTAAACTTTTTAGATAACGTAGGAGAAATTCTCAACCTATCAGCATCAAATTCGTAATATCTTTTTCTTTCAATTGAAAATCCCATATCTGCTTCGAGCTTTTTGCCAAAAACATCTGGAAAGAAGTATGGCTCAGTTAGGTTTCCCCTAAACAGAAGCTCAAGCATATCTTTCTCTTCATTTTTTCTTCTCAAGTCAAAGGCCCTATAACTATCCCTTCTATTTACTTGTGCTCTCAAAGTACCAATTCTGTTCATACCACTTATATTATTATAATTAGTTCCGACAGAAATTTTATATCCAATATCTGTTCTATAACCAGGAGCAAAGAAAGCTGTTCCAAAATCTTTTTCCTGAACCTGAATTAATAAATTATAAGTTTTCGTTTCTTTATCAAAAAGTGGCTTAATTTCTATACTTGAAAAGAGACCTAACGAAGTAAGCCTATTTTTTAATCCTTGAACTTTCCCCGGTGTAAGTACTTCTCCTGCATCGAAATCAATTTCTCGCTCTATTACAATTCTATTTGTTTTTGAGTAACCAGATATAAGAGCATTATTATATGTAACCTTATCTCCTAAATATATATCGACATTTAAAGTAGAGGTCGTATAAGTAGGATCATATATTAGTACGTCTTCAGCTTTCAATTTATTTGCGACTGCAAAGTAATAGCCTTTTGATTTTAAGAACTCTACTGTCTTATCAATATCACTATCAACTTCAAGAACATTTACTGGGTGATTTTTAACATTAGTTAAAAGATTTCTAATCTCATCTCTATAATCAAGTGGTACACCCTTGAAATCAATTCTTTCTAGAATAGCTTTTTGTCTCTCTTTAATTCTATATTCGATATCAACTCTTGTTCTAAGTTTATTATACGATATCCTTGGTGAACCAACATCAACTTGCACATACCCCGATCTTAAATACTTAGCTCTTAGAAGTGTTGTGAAGTTATTCACATAGTTTAAATCTAAAAAACCACGACTTGCTAACACAGTAGCGTTATCAAAATAGTGTTTCTTTATATCTTCTATAGGTATTTCTATATTCCCTACAAATGAAACACTATTCGCAATGATTTTAATACCTTCGTCTATTTTAAAGAAATAATTAACAAACGACTGACCATCTTTATCAGTTCCTAAATTACTATAAACACTTACGGAAGTGTTAAAGATCCCAATGTTCTCGTACATCTTCACTACGAGAGCTCTTAAATCTTCTTCTTTAAATGCTCCTAAGTTTGATTTAATATTATCTTTCAACGCTAGTAATATTTCTTGATGAGTAAAAATATTGTTTCCATGAAAACTGAAACTATTCTTATCTCCAAGTTCAACCTTGATTTTAATACTTACTTCATTTTTATTTAAGCTCTTAGAAGGTTTACTATCCAAAATAGATACGGAGCTAGAAAAATATCCCTGGTTAAATAAATCTGCCGAGAGTCTTTCTGTTTCAAACTTTAGATCTATTTTATTCCAAACTTTATTTTGAAATTTATTGAATCTACGAGAAATTAATTCAACCGCTCCCTTCGGACTAGTAGATACAATTTCAATATCTTTTACTTTTGTAAAAAGACCCGTATCAACTCTAAATAGTATTGTAATCCTATAATCTTTTTCAAATGTATCAACACTAAGCTTAGTATTTGTATAACCTCTTTCAATAAAGTAATTTAATATCTGCTCTTTTGCTTTTTCTACATCCTCTTTCTTGTAGTAAGAACCTTCAGTTAAGCCAACAAGTTTCTCGATTGCTGAAGTATCAATTTCTGTAAGGTGATTTACTTTGAATACTTCAATTTTTTTATAAAAAGAAATTGTGAGATCTAACTTTTCGTTCTCAACAGAATAAGATAATTTTGAAATTGAATTATCATATAAAACTAAATTCAAATAATCCTTAATTGTCTCAGAGGATAAGCCAATCTTTATCTTTTTATTGAGGTCAGTTCGTATATCTGAACACTTAAGCAAGGTTCCACTACAGTTTAATGTAAACGAGCTAATATCTTTCGCATAAGTATCTGGAACTAGAATGAATATAAATAGTAAAATTATATATCTTAGTATGTCCATTGTATCTTTACATCCACCCCAAATGATCTAGGCTCTTTTGATTGCTCTTCATTTGAAGAGTTTATTTCATAAACTCCCTCAAGTGAAACATTCTTTAAAATATTATAGTTAACATTCATTTCCTGCTTCTGTTCAGCACTTCCACCAACAGTACTTGCAAGAGATAGGTCTACATTTTTACTTATTTTTTTCTCAAGCTTAATTTTTGTAGCACTTTTATATCTTCCAGATTTACTATCAGAAACACCTGACTTCCCCTTCAATAAAGAAGATTCATTCTCTTCAAACTCAGGAAGAACACTTAGCTTCAATCCAAGGTTTGAACTTAACCCCTGGTTTTTTAATAATTGATCAAATAATAAGGTACCAATACCAAGTGTAGTGGCAGATCTTCTTTCTTTTTCTTCAAGTTGGTCAGAGACTTCAGATGTAAAACCAAGAGTAAGTAAACTAAAAATATCTTCTTGATTCAGAAATGGATCTGATGAAATATTGAGCTGAGGATTATTTGCCATCCCATAAACATCTAGATTTACTGAGTATTGATTAACAATACTACTACTTGTAAAGTTCAACTCTGGAACAAGCCCTCTATCTTCAGTAAAAACAATCGTTCCTTCACTTAAAATAAATTCATTACCTTTAAAGAGTAACTTACTTAGACCTGGAACAACCTCTATCACTCCACTGACAGTAGGCTTATAAAGCTTTCCTCTAACTCTACCATTTCCAAGTAATCTTAAGTCGGTCAATAAATTTCTAACAATAATAGGCTTATCAAAACTCACTGACAGGTCGAGATCAAAAAGATCAAACTTATTATCAAATTTATTCTCTGGTACATATTTAGTAGTTATTGTAGCTCCAGAAATACTAGGAGGAGACAAGTCTTGTAACTCGTCGTTAATAGTTCCATTTAAGATACTCACGCTTCCATTTAATAGATAAGGGAACTCTCTACCTTCAACTCTAGCAAGTCCTGAGGCAAGTATTCCACTTTTCTTAAAAAGTGGAATATAGCTATTTGAGAAATTTAAATTAAGATCAATTTCAGGGTAAGGTAGAAGAAACTTCACAAAACCTTTTGCTTCAATATCTCCCTTACCAAAAAGGCCCTTGACCTTATTTACCATCAAACTATTTTTTTCAAAAACTAAGTCAAAAGAGATATCCGAAAATGAACTAGGAATTCCTAGAATATTTAAAAAGATATTACTTCCTGTAAATGAATGCTCTACAGAGAGGTCATCAATTGGCCCTGACAAACTTCCTTCGCCGAAGATATCTCCACTAGACTTTGATATTTTAGAAGATAATAGTTCTAGAAAAGAAGAATCAATTTTAAACTCTTGCTTTAAATCAATTCCATCAGAAAGACTGCCTTTTCCAAAAACAGTAAAGTAATTATTTTTGTTACTTATTAACTTAAAGTTAACAGAATCAACAGCACCATCTCTTAATGAGATTCTTGCATTATTGCCATTAATGCGGACAACCTCATCACTTTTCTTAAAAATAAGCTTTTCTAATTCTAAATCCACAGACATATTCTCAAGATCAAACAAAGAAAAACTACTTTTAAGATTTCCCTTTATTAAGCCCGAAACTGTTTCATTACTCATATTATGATTAGATATAATTCCAACGAGCTCTTTTATTTCTTTAAAGTCTAATGAAGAATTAATATATGACTTTTGAGGATTATTTTTATCAAAATTTAAATAAAGATTGTAAGAAGTTCTATCCCCTAAAAAGTTACCACTTGAAAACACCTCTTTTGAATTATTATATACTGTCACTAAAGACTCTGGAACTTGAACATTTCCAAGAAAACTATTTGTAAACTTTAAGTGAGATCGAGTAGAAAAATCCTCAACTGTCCCCTTTCCATAGAATTCTCCAGAAATCTCTGAAGAGTATCCTAAATTTAAAAATCTATACGTTTCAAAGTCTTCAAGCTGACCACTTATTAGTTTTGCATCGTATTCAAAGAAGTTACTCTTTGTATTTATTTTGAAATTACCAATTACTTCAGAAGAAGACTGTCTTAATTTAATATTATTAAGTGCCAATAAATTATTAGAGAATTCAAAATTAAATAATAATGACTCTGCCTTTTCTTTTAAGACTGTAAAGTCTTGACCACTTAAGATTCCATATACCCTAAGTTCATCTGCAGAAAGGCCTCCTGTTAGCTTAATCTTAGAGCTAAAATTTAAAGATAAGTATTTTGACTTTAAAAAATCTAAATCTTTAGTTATTGGCTCTAAAATATGAAGAGCATCTTCTAACTCTGTTTGTTTAACATTTATACCTAGATTTAACTTATTTTTTTCGAAATCAATAAAGCCACTAGAGACATATGATGTTTTTTTAAAATTACCTGTTACACCTTTTAAAGACAGTACCAGATCCTTCATATTTAATTCTAAATTACCTTTAAGCTTTTCAATATTAAAGTCTAAGATCTTAACCTTAGACATGTCTAATCCAAAATCAAAATTGACATCACTCCCTGCACCTATGATATCCATCTCAAAGTCACCTTCTCCAAAGAGGGGAAGTCCAGAGATTGGCCCAATCTCTTCGAAACTGGCCTTTGATTCTTTTATACTAAAGTTCACTTTATCTCTATCAATATGTCCTTCACCACGAAGTCTTGTGATAAGGCCTGTTCCAATATCAAATACTAAGTCAACTTCACCATTTGATGTCACACTTATAATAGATTCATTTATAGTGATTTTTTCATTTTTTAAAACTGGGGTTTTAGTCTTCGATTCAAGCGTAAATTCACTCAAGCTAGATCCATTCAAGATATTAAAATTAACTCTATCTTCACTCCATTTAGCGACAACATTACCAGATAGTTTCCCTTTTAATATATCTAGAGAGTCTTTAAGAAAGTACAATAGAGAATTCGTATGGAAGTTTGAAAACTTTAGTTTTGTATCTTCTAAGATTATCTTTTCTGATTCAAGATCATATACTTTAATCTGATCTTTCATTTCAATAGATCCAGACTTATCTTCAACAAATATCTGATTAACAAGTATATTCTTACTATCTTTTGTAAAACTTAGATATGCGCTATCTACAATAGCGTATCGAGTCTCTAAATCTACAATTCGAATAGAGCCATCAAGATTAAGTGTTTTTTTAAAGTCACTTTTTATATTACTTTTTATTTCCACTACACCTTTAGGTGATATGTCTTTATAAAATTTATTACTCCTAAGAAAATGTAGATTCTCCAGCATTCCCCTAAAATAGCCTTCCCCCTCAAACTGTAATTTATCCTTAAATATCAAAGCTCCTTCAAATGTAGCACTCTCTGAGTTTTTCCAGAATTCACTTTTTTTCAATAAGAGCTTATTTTTATTTAAATGTAATTCAACAGATAAATAGTCTATTTTATTCAAATCATTATTCTTAATAATTTTCTTATTAATCTCTATGCCATATCCACTAATATTGGCTTCAAGAACACTTTTATAAAGATCTATATCTAATTTTCTAAAGTTCCCATTCAGATACTTTGACCTTAAGCTTGAGCGCTCTAAGATTATTCCACCTACTCTTATAGGTAGATCATTTTGAAAAATGTCTTTTATTTTTGGAAATATATTTTCAGGAATAAGAGGATCTTTATTTTCTTCTAACTCTAATTCAGTTAAATCTATAAATGCATCCTCAAGCCCTATTTTATGAATAGAAAGTTTATTGCCAAAAAAATCACTAAGGCTAAACCCCATCATTAGACTTCCAGCACTAATATCAAATTTATGTCTCTGACTTGAACTTACAATCGTAATATTTTTTAAGCGTGTTGCTGGAGGAAACATGTCAATTTCAATATTTGAAAATGATATTTCTACATCCTGCTTCATACTAATATTTTTATTTATTTCACTAGAGATAATAGAACCAAAGTATTCAGACTGAACGAACTTCCACGCAGACATTATTAAAAATGCCGTAAAAATTGAAAATAGAATTAATATTTTATTAAGTTTATTCAATCTCTTTTAACCTATACGCAACCATTCTATATCTCTTATTTATTGAAGATACTTTAGAATAGGCCTTGAGTGCGTCGCTACGTCTGCCAATCTCTCTTAGAATTTCTCCTTTCAAGTAATAAAATGATACTTTTTCATTATCAGTCATTGCTTTTTCTTCGATACTCTTCTCTACAATATTTAATGCCCCATAGTAATTTTGAGACATTCGTAAAATTTCTATATTTAAATACAGTGCTTCTACTTCTTCTTTTAATTCAAGTTGCCCTTCTTTTATCACTCTTTCAATGACTCTTAGAGAACTTTCATAAAAACCTAACGTGTTATATGAATATATTAATTCTCTATACTGTTGTAAAAGTTCATCAATAGGCATTAAATCGACTGTTTTCTTTGTATATATTTTTAAAAAGCTCTCTTCTTCCTTAACAGCTGAGCTCTCAGCTTCACAATATACAGATAATTCATTAATTAAATCTTGCTCTATTTCGGACAACGTTCTCTTTACTCTCGAAAGCTTTGAACCTTTTATCTTATGCTCTTTTTCTTCAAGCTCTTTTACTAACGTATGATCACTATCTAATACTTTTAATTTCTGTAAAAGTTTTGTTGCACCTTCTAGATCTCTCTCATCCTTTAATATATTTATTTGATTAACTAACCTTCTGATTGTCATATCTTGTTTTTCTACTTCATCACCAAAAAGATCATCTGCTAAATCTATATCTTCAAACTGTCCTCTTTCTTCATGTTTTATTCCTGCAGTAATCGTTCTAAGTTCTTCAGCATTTCCATTGTATTTATTCATTAATGCTTTTGAGACGACTTCTGCTAATACTTTATGTCTCATTTCACATGAATACTCCAACAATAAGAGCAAACATGACTCAACTTCATTATTAACAAGTAAGAGCTCATATATTGATTTTAAAAACTCTTTTTTATCTTCTACTAGAAGGCTTCCCTTATTCCTTAAAACAGTCTCCTTCATAATAAAACTTTGCTTTCTCCATATAGGATCTTCAAAGTCGACCATTACATTACTAAGGATTGTTCTTTTATTTCTTCTTAATGCGTTCTCATATTCTTTTTCAAAATATTCTATATTCCCTTGGCCATAATAAGCGAGCGACAGCTCTTCTGTCTTAACATCAATGTCTATTCCAATACCTTGAAGCTCTTCAACTTCTTTCAAGAAACATGTGTATGCTTTATTCTTAAGTATATTTTTTTTGAACCTTAAAAAACAATTCTCAAAGTCTTCTAACATTCCATTTGATATAAAGTACTCTTTTGCAAATGGATATATATAATAAAAATCACTTTCATTAATTTGTTTTAAAACTTTTAAAATATAAGGACGTAAATTTAATCGATTAATCAAACTTAATTCGATAAGTTTTCTTATTAATGAAATATCTTTTTGGTTAATTAACTCAAAAACTTTTTGTATTTTTTCAAAAAGTTCTTGAGTCAATGTTGAATCTTTAGAAAGGTATTTTTTGATTTCTAAATTGGCCTTAGAAAGCTTATTTTCTAAAACCAATTTATCTAAATTTTCTAATAAGTCATTCATAAAATATCTTGAGTTAAATTATAAAGTATTCAAATGAATACAATTACTTAACTCTTATTTTACTTCAATTTCTTAACTAGAAAATCAGTAGCGTAATTATTGCCCCTAAAGTCTTTATCTCGAATAATCATTAAATGAAGAGACTTATTTGTCTTAATTCCTTCAATAACAGTTTCTTCTAAAGCTCTATCCATTCTGTTGAGACATTCTTCTCTATTTATTCCTGTAACAATAATTTTAGCTAACATAGAGTCATAAAATGGTGAAACATTGTAGCCAGAATAAATGAAGTCATCAACTCTAACACCAAGACCTGCTGGTCTGTGATAGTGGAGTATTCTTCCCGGACATGGAGCAAAAGTACTAGGGTCTTCTGCATTTAAACGACATTCAATTGAGTGTCCAACAAACTTAATATCTTCTTGTTTTAATTTAAGTTTCTCATCTGCAGCTGACAGTATTTGTTGAGCAATTAAGTCAACACCTGTTCTCTGCTCTGTTACTGGATGCTCTACTTGAATACGTGTATTCATTTCCATAAAGTAGAATCTATCTTCATCTTGATCATATAAGTATTCAACAGTACCAACAGAGTCATAATTTACATGCTTAGCTAATGCTACAGCAGAATCACAAATCTCAACTCTTCTTTCTTCTGAAAGAACTGGACATGGAGACTCTTCAACGACTTTTTGAAATCTTCTTTGAACCGTACAGTCTCTTTCTCCAAGATGAAGAACATTTCCATGTCTATCGGCCATAATTTGAACTTCAACATGTCGTGGATTAGTTACAAACTTTTCAATGAATAATGTATCGTCACCAAAGCCAGCTTTTGCCTCAGTCTTAAGTCTTGAAATTGTAACAAGAAGATCACTCATTTCTTCGATCTTCTTCATTCCACGACCACCACCACCAGCAGAAGCTTTTACTAATACAGGTAGCCCCATTTTTTCAACGTCAGCTAAGATATCTTTATCATCTCTACCATTTACTGAAATAGGCTTAAGTATTGGTACACCAGCGGCTTCAGCAATTTGCTTAGAGATAATCTTATCTCCCATTCTTTCAATACAATCTACATTTGGACCGATAAATTCGATTCCCCACTTTGAGCACATTTCTGCAAATTCTTTATTTTCAGAAAGAAACCCAAATCCAGGATGGATTGCATCAGCACCTGTAATTTCAGCTGCTGATAATATACTTGGAATATTTAAATAACTTAATGTTGGCTTTGCTGGTCCAATACAAACAGACTCATCTGCTAGTTTAACATGCAATGAATTTTCATCTGCACTTGAATGAACAGCAACCGTAGAAATACCAAGCTCTCTACATGTTCTTGCTATTCTAATAGCAATCTCGCCTCGATTAGCAATTAGTACTTTTTTGAATTTCATTACTTACTCGTTGTTAAGGTTTTACTTTAAATAAAACTTGTCCAAACTCTACGTAAGTTTCATTTTCAACACAAATCTCTACTATTTCGCCAGCAACATCAGACTCAATCTCATTCATGATCTTCATTGCTTCAACGATACAAAGAACTTGTCCCTTAGATACTTTATCCCCAACTTTAGAATATGCAGGATCCTCTGGAGAAGGACTTCTGTAAAATGTTCCAACAAATGGGCAAGTTACTTCAACAAGTCCATCGTTTGCAGGAGCAGCTACATTAGCGGCTGCAGTAGGAGAAGCTGCAGGAGCACTCATTACTTGTGCCGCAACAGGAGTTGCACCAGCGACTGGAAACGATATTCCAAATTTCTTGTCTTCATTTTGGTACTTTAATTCACTTGCACCTGCTTCTTTTGCAATTGCAATAAACTTTTCTAATTCTTTAAAATCCATATTAATTTCCTATTATTTAGCTCTTTCTATGTAATCGCCCGTTCTGGTATCAATCTTAATGATCTCTCCCTCTTTAATAAAAAGTGGAACTTTAACCTGGAGACCTGTCTCCATTATTGCTACTTTAGTTCCACCTTGAGCTGTATCACCCTTTAGACCTGGATCAGTCTCGGCAATTTTCAACACGACAAAGTTTGGTAAATCAATTGCGATAGGATTACCTTTATAAAATAATAAATCTAATTTAATTCCTTCTTGAAGATAACCTGCGGCATCTCCTACTTGTTCATTTGTTACGTGAATTGATTCAAATGTAGTTTGGTCCATAAAATTGAAACCATCTGGATCAGAGTACATATATTCAACTACAAGTAATTCTAAATCTGGCTCATAAACACCAGTTCCAACACCTGATTTAAATGTTCTATCAAATACAGCACCTGTCTCTAAGTTCTTTAACTTACAAATTGTAAATGCTGAACCTTTACCAGGGTTAGTGAAGTCTGCTTTCATTATGTGGTAAGGCTTACCATCTAACTCTAGTCTTACACCTTTTTTTAACTCTGTTGTCTGTAATTCACGTGCCATTTTCTAATCCTCTATTTTAATAATTGTGAAAGTATTCCAAATAAGTAGGCCTTCTTCCCAAGCCCCTCCATTATGATAGTCGAGCTTTTGGCCGTCAACTTTTCCTGACGATACGCCTCTCTCAAGTGAGTATTACTCATATGAACTTCAACTACTGGTATATTTAACATTTTTAATGCATCTAAAATTGCTACTGATGTATGGGAGTATGCGGCAGGATTTATAATTAATGCTTCAAATTCGTCATTAACTAATTGTTGAATTTTTTCAACGATCTCACCTTCTAAATTTGACTGAAACCATTCAACTTCAACTTCTTCTTCAAGAATAGTTCTCAACTGTTTACAGGTATACTCCTCAATATCTTTTAGAGTATCTTTTCCATAAACATTTGGTTCTCTAGTGCCTAATAAATTTAAATTTGGTCCATTTATAACCATGAACTTCTTTGCCATGAAGTAGCCTCAAATACCTAAATTTACAAAATTGAATAATGCGTCAAATTACCAACCCTACGGCAGGTTGTAAAGTCTTAAGATGTTCTATCAGACAGATAAAACTGTTTTTGCTTTAGCACAAAGAGCTCTATGGAAAGACCATAACTTCTCTTCTACTTCTTTTATTTTTTGCTCTTTTACTGGGTCACCCTTTACAATTTCTTCTACATTATCTGAAGGTTCATTCATCACTTCATCAATTTGGAAGTTATTGAATTTCTTGTCAAATAAGCTCATTAGATTATTTCGACCTTCCAGCTCATCTTCTTCTTCGTTAAAAGTATCTTCTTTTGATTTTGCGTCTTCTGAAAGACTCACTTCTTCTAGATGTGTCTGTTCTTCTGGAATTGTTTCAAATTCCTCATCATCAATAAATGAGTCATTCAAAACACGATCAACTTCTTGTAGCTTTAATTTTGTTTTAAGATCATTTGGATTTAATTCTAAAATCTTTTCTAGTAGATCTTTTGCTTTATCTAAGTAACCTTGATTACAGTACAGATCGACTAAAGTATGAGTAATAACAGGAGAGCTTGGCTGACTACCTGTAGTCTTAGGTTGCTCTACTTTAAACTCTCTTTCAGAAGTAATCTCTTCTTTAAGACCTTCATTTTCATAGCTTGGCTTTTCATTCATTGACCATGAATCTAAGAAATCATCTTCCTTAGCTTTTTCATTTGATAAATCAACTTTAGTCCACTCATCAATACTCTTCTCTTTCTCTATTCCTGTATCTAATTCATCTATATTAAACTGTATACCTTCAGGAGCTGAGTTCGTTGTAGAATCGGAGTCACTTAACGCGTCTTGAAGACTAAATTTTATAGAGCCAAATTTCTCATTACTTGCTTCGATTTCTTTAACTTTTTCTGCGGCCTCTTTGTCTTTTGGATTAACAAAAAGTAAGTATTTTAAGTTTTCAAGAGCTTCTTCTGACTTACCAAGGTCAAGACATGTATCTGAAAACAATCTCAACATTCTAAGGTTATCTCTATTAGAATCAATTAAAGGCTTTAAGATATCATATGATCTTTTTGCGTCACCATTTTCAAAATAGCAAAACGCTAACCCAAGATGACCCAATACATAATCTGGATTATACTTGATGCCCTGATTCAGAGTTTCAATAGCTTGATTTAACAAACCACTTTTTCGATAATATTCTGCTAATGGAGCAAATACCCTAGACTTAGGATCTTTCTCCAGTGCAGTTAAATATTTATCTAAAATTTGACTCTTCTGTACCATACAACCTTTAGATTATTCTATTATTCCGGCTTCTTCTTGATTAACAATTCGAGGTGTTAGAAAAATTAAAAGCTCTTGTTTAATTACTTCAGGAGCATAAGGTGTTCTAAACAACCAGCCTACGAGAGGTATATCTTTCAAAAAAGGAACACCTGAGTGAGACTCTCTCTTTTCATAGTTATACACACCACCAATTACAATTGTCGATCCATTATCAACTAAAACATTAGTTGCAACTCTTCTTTCTTGCTTGTCAGGTGGTGCAGAGGCTGACGGTCTGGTACCAAACTGCTGCTTCAATAGATCTAGCTCTAACGAAATAGAACCTTCATTCGTTACCTGTGGAGTAACTTCAAGACTCAAGCTTGCTTCTGCCTCTTCAAATGTAACCTCAGTAGCAGAAGTACTCGTTGATAATGACTTAGAAAATGACGTTGTCTCTTTTGTTGAAATAATCGCTTTTTTCTTATTTTGTGTTATTACTTTTGGACTGGCTACAATTTTCCCTTTAGATTCAGTTTCTAAAAGCTGTAATGTAAACGAAAGGTTTAACAGCCTATTAAATCTAGATACTGATAAACCGAAAAGAGATCTTGCACCATCACCTGTAGAGGGTGCTGAACTGAAAGAAAAACCAGGACCTCCGTTTGATCCTGGATCTAATGTCGATCCAACAACTGAAGGAGAAGCACTTCCAACTTCTCCGATTGGGTCATATCCAAAGTTTACACCATTTTGTAGACCAATTTCTTTACTGTAACTCTCATTAACTTCTACAATTTTTGATTCAATTAAAACCTGTGGTGTCTGAGTATCTAGAACTTCTACAATCTTCTTGATCCTTTCAATTGTATCAGCTGTATCTTTTACAATTAGTGAATTCGTTCTTACATCTTCGTTTAGAGTCCCTCTCTCTGTCACATAATTTGTAAGAACAGTAATCAATTCTTTTGTCGTTGCATATGATATTGGAAATACTTTTGTTACCAGTGGAACTTCTTTTTCTGTAAGCTTCTTTTGCTCTAACTCTTTCTTTTGTTCTTCAGCCGCTTTTTCAAATGTTGTAACCATTAAGATTACACCATTCTTTTTTGCAACTAGTTTATTTAACCCTAAAATAGTATCAAGGGCTTGATCCCAAGGAATATTTGTTAAATTTAATGAGAGTGGAGGTAGAGTTTTAACCTCATCAGTTAAGATAATATTAAATCCTGAAGCATCGGCAATCATATTTAAAATATCTGTGACTCCCAAATCTTTAATATTGAAAGTAATTTTCTTACCTATATACTTCTTTCTTCCAGACAAAGTTAGGTTTTCTAATATATCTTCCACACTGTCAGACTTTGGAATACTTAACTTCCCAACTTCTTTTTCATCTATTGCTATTTTCTCATCATATGTTTTATTTTCTTCTAGAGCTCTTTGAGTAAATACACCAAAACGACTCTCTACTTCTACAACGATCTTATTTGGTTCTCTCTTAAGGATACTTCTAACGTTATCTCTTAACTGAATTGCTATTCTAAGGTCTTTTGGGTTTGAAGATTTTCTATACGCAGATACGAACACAATACTTCCACTGAATTCTGAAGTATCAAATGCTCTTATAACTCTATCTGTTGCCTGAACATCTTTGAGATCAATTATTATTTGCTTATCTTCAGTGACATGAAATTTCTTAGCTTGTGCATCATTACTGTCAAAGTTTAACTCTAACTTTGCAACTTCATCTTTCAATTTGAAATTTATTTGTTCTAGTGTCGTAGCTTGAACACTACTTGATATGACAAAAGTAATTAACACGAGTTTAAAAAGAAAACTTCTCAACTTCATTCCAACCTCTTCCTAAGGTAAACGTTTCCATTTTAGAAACTATAAATCATTATAATTATATCACAGGAAAAATTTGCGTGTTATTTTTTTTCAATCACTTGCAACTGGAATTATTGTTTCTAAATATTCATCCTGATCATATACATTACGAATTTTCTCAACTAATACGATTCCGCCGGGTAAGATTGCTTTAATCTCAGCACTATTCTCTCCCAACTTCATCCCTTCTTTTAAAATATAAGATTGATCACCTATTTTTCCAGACTCATCAATAGTCTTAGCAACGGCCCTTCTCTCTTTTCCAATTAGAATCCCTGTGATTTTAATTCTATCAAGAGGAGTATTGTCTATTGTTTGTATATTTGAAAATACTGTACGACTACCAGGGTATACTTTCTTACCACTTCTCTTTCTACGCAACTCACGCTTAAAAGGGTCTCGTAATTCAAATGGATTCTTAATCATAGAATTAGCTTTTAAAATACTTGGAGATGGAGATGCGACAGTCCCTGTTTGGGCCGAAACACTTAGAGAAATCATGAATATAAGTACTGCGATGATCTTCACTTTGCCTACTTTTTCTTTACTCTTGGGTTTTTACGCTTCTTTCTTACGTTACTTTTAGAGCTTAACGACTTTTCTATTTCTTCGATACCTCTATCTTCACGGTATCCTGTATTGTAACGATAAGTTTCAATAATAATATCTGCATTAATTATCTGAAACCGCCCTCTTTGCTTTTTTTGCTGATTTTCAAGAGAGATTCTTTTTACGTTTAAAATTGTTTGAGTATTTCCAATTTGCTCCATTAGCATCAAAAACTGTAAATATGTTCCCGACGCTTTCATGCTATATCTTTTTACAACATAGAAACCTTTTGTGATTTCCTCTAGTGGGGTTAGATAAATACTCTTGATATTTAACTTTTCAGCTAAATGTTTAAGTAATGAAAGGTTTTTCGTATCATCAATAACATCTGGTAACTTTTTTTGAATCTTCTCCACTTCTGTTGCGACTAGTTCGATTCTTTCCTTAGCTGCTTCTACATCAACTAAATATGCTGAAAGCTGCTTTTTTTCTTTTTTATTTTTATTAATTTTAGCAGTTAATGCAGGGATTTGCCCCTCCATCCTTTCTACTTTCTCTGTATGCTCTTGGTACAATGTGAACACTTCAAATGAAAGGTAGAAGAATAGAATAATGTGTAAATTTGCTATAAGCTTTTTCAAATCACTTTCCTATTGTGCCCAAGGATCGAACTTATCGATCTTACCTTTAATTGTGAACACTTGAATTCTATATTCTCCAGTTCTACCTTCTTCCATTGTTTTTGATTCTGTTAAACTCAATGGTTGCTCAAAAAAACCTGCACTATTTGCACTTGAGATAAAATCTCCAATACTTTTATAAAGGATTCCTCCTCCCTTAATAGTTATTGATTTGTCTTCATCAATTAAAAAAGAATCAAACCAAATATCATCAGGTAGCTTTCTTGCAATTTTCTCCATTATTAAGCTAGGGTTTCTTTTCTCTTTTAAAATTAAATCAACCTGAACTGTTCTTTTCTGTAGCTTTTTAACTTGCTTATTAAATGCTGCTAGTTTTTCTTTAACACCAGCGTTTTTCTTCAGATCCCTCTGAAGCTTTCTATTATTGTTTTGAAGTCTCGTTATCTGAGCTTGATGTTCTTCAAGCTCCGTTTCCCATTCAGGATAAACAAAGAAGTCTGGAATAAAACTAAGAATTCCAACTAAGGCCAATCCCTTCCAGTTAAGGTCAGCCATGTCTATTCCTAGAACGACTGGCATTTTAAAAGGTTTCTTCTGTTCAAGAAGGTTAATCTTAATCATATTTAAAGAGACCTCATCGCTAAACCAAGAACACTAGCCCCTCGGTAAGCAATTTCGTTTAATTGCTCTTCTTTTATATTTTTTGGATCGTACTTTATGACTTCAAATGGATTCATTATACTTACATTAATACCGAGTAAGGCCTCTAGACCTTCTGTTAAACCAGGAATAAGACTACTTCCACCAGTTAAAACACACTCTATGAATGATTCATCAGAAGTTGAGCTAATATAGAAATCGACTGTCTTCTTTATTTCTGCAAAGAAGCTTTCAACAACACTATCAATAATTTCGAGTATTTCTTCAGGTAAATTTCCATTCTCATCACCGTGATTTTTAAGATCCTCGGCTTCGTAATAGTTTACACCCATCTGTCTCTGAATCTCTTCAGTTATGATTACACCACCAATCATTATCTCTTTGGTGAACATAATTTTATTATTTTTATAAATTATAAATTCTGTTTTTTCTGAACCTAAGTCCATCAATATCCAAGACTCATTTGGATCAACCAATTTATCTCTATATACAAGTTCAAAAACATTAACGACAGAAATAAGACCTAAATCGAAAATTCTAGGCTTTAGTCCTGCTTGTTCTAAGAGGCTACGATATGATTCTACAATCTCACCTTTTGCAGCGGCGACAATAACATCGATACCGCCCCCCTCATTTTCACCAACGACATGGAAAGATATCTTTGATGTTTCAAGACTAAAAGGAATATACTGCTCAACTTCCCAACTTACTTGATCTTCAATCTCTTCATCAGATCCACCTGCCAGCTGAAGTTTTCGAGCAACAGTATTTGGTCCAGCGAGTCCGAAGACACAATTAACTGACTTTATACCTGCATTCTTTATTGCTGTTTGGATTGCTTCAACGACTTCTTCTTCTTTTTGTATATCATCTTCAATTATTGCGCCCTCAGGTAAAGATCCAGATCCATAAGCGACTAACTTATACCCTGTGTCTCCATTTCCATCTAATTGAGCTACTTTTACAGAACTAAGTCCTATATCAATACCAATATATCCAGATGGTCCAATCTTTAAGACCTCTTTTACTTGAGAGATTAAATCGTTAATAATTTTTTTTGAATCCAAAAAATTTCCTTGATGCTTCCGATGCAATTAAATTATAACGCATTAAAACTATTGATTTCAAGCAATTACTGCATAGGATTAAGCTTAAATGCTCCATAATGACGAAAACTGTTTAAATAAAGCAGGAAAGAAGATTTGAAACACCGCGACAATTATTATAAATGGTCCAAATGCTAACTTTGTAGTTCTGGACATTTTTCCAAGGCCCATCATCACAAGACTAAAAATAGCGCCAAAGAAGCAACTTAAGAAAATATTGTTAATAATCCCCACGGGACCTAGGATTATGCCAAGCGCTGCAAAGAGTTTAATATCACCACCACCTAAACCTTGCTGACCCTTAAGGTGGTAGAAGGCAAGAGTTACAAGGTATGGAAATAAAAATCCAATCGCTGCACCTGATAGATAATAAATAGGTGTATATTTTATGAAAGCAATACAGAAAAATATTAATGCCAGATAGATATTAATAGAGTCTGGGAGTATTTGGTGTTTTATATCAATAATGAAGTGGCAAAGTAGAGCACAAAAGATGCTAAAATATAAGAAGTAATACATTAAAGCCATTGAGTCATAAGTCCTAGGCATTAAAAATATAGCAACTAAACCAACAAAAGCTTCTATCAGGGGGTATTGAACACTGTACGGAGCCTTACACTTTGAGCACTTCCCTCTTAAAAATATATAACTAAGAACTGGTATATTTTCATACCAATATATTTGCTTTTTACATTTCGTACAGTGAGATCTTGGAACAGCTATGTTTATTTTTCTAGGAACTCGATAAATCACCGCATTTAAAAAACTACCGATCATGGATCCAAATATAAATGCAAGTATCTTAAGAGTGATCAATCTAAATTCTTCTTGTTAAAGATTAATATTGCAATAAATAATAAAAAACATATGTACACTACACCATACGAGAAACCATAGAGTAAGTTAGGTGTTTCTATCATTTTCTCATAAAGAATATACTCTTTGATATTAAAGTTTGATAGACTTGGTAGAATAAAATTTCCAACTTCAATCATTTTTTTAAAAACAATATTATTGCTTGCAAAAGTTGTTTTACCCACCTCATATATTGCATAACTTGAAACATATACTACTAATGTGTTTACCACTGCTAATATTGTATTTGTCACTAATGAGAATAATATGACGACAAGTAATACAATAATTGCTTCTAATATTATAAAGATAAATGAAAATATAATTAAGTTACTCCACTCCCCACCCAAGAAAAAGTAAAGAGAAAGTGAAACACTTGCAAGAATTAGAGTATTAATTATCACTATTCCAATTAGACCAATCATCTTACCTAGCAAAAACTCTGTTCTTGTAATTGGTCTTGAAGTTATCATATAGAGAGTTCTATTCTCTATTTCTCTGACAATTAAATTTGCTCCTAAGAAAATAGAGATTAAGAGAGTTGATATACTGGCCGCCCCTAATCCAAAATCAAGGGCTACTTTATTTGGAGCACCGTAAGTAAACTCACTAGCGACATAAGTTAACACTAGTAATCCAAGAGATAAAAAGAATATATTATATAGGACCTTACTTTGAATAAATTCAGAGAATGTATACTTTGCGACAGTTAATGACTTCACGATACTGTACCTGTGCTATAAACAACTTCCTCAAGAGTAGGAGTGCTTGTGACTAGTTTTAAAACTTTAGATTTGTTCTGAAGTGCAATCGCTAAGAATTCCTCTCTATCACTCTCTTTAATTGTATAAACTGGCTTGTCGTTTATATTTGAAAGGGAAAGAGATAGCTCCTTAAGTCCTAAAACTTCTCGAGATAAAGTGACCACAACTGTTTGAGAACTATTCTCATTAATTAGATCAACTATACTTCCCTTGTAAACAATTTTTCCCTTATCGAGTACTACAACTTTTTCACACACTTCCTCAACATCATTAACAATATGACTTGAAAAAAATATCGTTTTTCCCTCATTCGATAATTCTACAATCAAGTCTTTAATGTCTTTTCTTCCTTGTGGATCAAGGCCAGACAATGGCTCATCTAAAATAATTAACCTTGGGTTATGAATTAGCGTACATAGCATACCAAGTCTTTGTAGCATTCCTTTAGAATACCCTTTAATTTTTCTATCGAGTGCAAAGTCTATTTTTAAACGCTTTGCGTACTTGTTAATATTTTCATTTATAGCTGTTGAATTAAAATCACAAAGAGTTCCCATAAATTCAACCATCTCACGACCAGTTAAATGTGGATAAAAATAAGGGCGTTCAGGAAGGTACCCAATGTCTTTGGCTACGCTTTTAAACTCTTGATGGTCAAAGAAGTGAATTTCTCCACTATCCATAGAAGAGAAACCCATCATGATTTTAAGTAATGTTGTTTTCCCTGCCCCATTTGCACCGAGAAAACCAACAACCTGCCCTTCTTCAACTGAAAAGCTCACACCAGTCAACACATCATTAGGCTTAGACCAAAAATCTGATTTATAGCTTTTTTTTATATCTTTTACTTCAAACATTTGCCTACCAAGATTAGAATGTATATATGAAAAAATATATTACCCTAATCATAATACCCACATTCTTAATTATATCAAATGTTCTTAAAGACAATATTCGACTTCCTGCTTTGAATATTTCAAGAGAAGAGAGAAGTTTAAACTTCAATCAATCTCTAGTTAATATTTTTTCAGTTGGTCAAAAAAGATTAGTCTCTAGTTTATTTTGGATACATACAATGCTTGAGAGTGACATCGAAAGAGTTAGAGATGGAAACTCTTGGATGTACTATCGCTTTAAGACCATATCGTCTCTCGATCCATTTTTTTATCAAAACTATCTTTATGGTGGACTCTATCTTTCAATAATTAAAGATGATGTAATTGGAGCCGCAGATATCTACAACTTAGGATTACAGGAATATAAAAATGATTTCTGGCTTAACTACAATAGTGCATTCAATGACTATTTCGAATTGGGAAATAAAGAGTCTGCACTAAGAAAATATAAAGTTGCACTTAATTCACCAGAAGCCAAACCACATTCAAGGTATCTTCCAGGGTTAATCAGCAGAATTCAAGCAGAAACGGGAGGATTAGAGGAAGCCTTTACTCTTTTATTGAATCACTACAATAATACTCCGAGAGGAAAACTGAAAGATAGGTTAAAAGATAATCTATATAGCCTAAAGGCTGAAATTGACCTTAACTGCTTAAATGATCAAAAAGAAAATTGTCAATCAGTAGATCTCGATGGAAATAAATATATAAAAATTGATAATAAGTTTAGAGCTGTTAAGGTGTGGAAAAAGTATCGTCCGAGCAAGAGAAAGAGGAAGGAATAATCCTTCCTCTAAATTATTTTTTCTTAGTAACCTTGTACATCGTGAACTAAGTTTTTATTTTCATCAATAGCCCAAATGTCAGCAACGTTAGCTTTTGCACTATCAGAATCAATATAACCTACAGCTCCCGCAACAAATGCAAGCCCATCAGCTTCAACCTGGTTTGTCCCTAAAGTTAGCCCTGCAGTTGTTCTAACAATAGTAAATCCTAAGTTAGCCGACTGAGTTGCTTTTTTACCGGCAACTGTTTTATTTGCATCACCACCAGTATTACCAGCACCTGTAGTACATGCCCCACCGTTGGCTACAATCGTCGCACTACCACCAGTATCTCCTGTACCAAATCCTACAGCATAATAGTTTCCGTTTTGCGGAGGTATATAACCAGCATCTCTTAAACAAGACGCATAAGCATCGTAGTCTGACTGCAGAGCAGTCTCAGCTGAGTAAATAGATGATAATTGGAGTTTAGCTTCAGACGTTTTCGTCTTTGCCTGATACTTTTTAAAGTTTGGAATAGCAACTGCTGATAAAATACCAATAATTGCAACAACCACCATTAGCTCCACAAGCGTGAAACCTTCTTCATTCTTAAAGCTTTTCATAAAGCCTCCCCTTAGTTTTTTTGTCGAATTGAGATCGACCAGTGTTTTTCCACTTCATTTAGAGAAGTGAAAGTATTCTATCTTTACATCTATATCTTTCCTTCGTAGCTAAGTATTGAGAACTCAACTAAAAGAAAACATCTAGTATTGATAAATCTTAATTATTATATCATCGTTAATAATAATTTTAACTTTAGGGAAAATAAATTATATCTTTTATTTTTTCACCTAAACTCAACAAGTTAGTCAGCACCTCCGGCACTCATAAACATTGGTAAATACATAGCGACTAAAATACATGCAATGATCCCACCTAAGACGACAATAATAATTGGCTCTATCATCTTAGTCATACCTCCAACGAGTTCATTCACTTCGTCTTCAAATACGTCTGATACCTTCTCTAACATCTGATCTATTTGACCCGTCTGCTCTCCCACCTTAATCATCTGAGAAACCATATCTGGAAAGTAATCAATCTTCATAAGTGGTTCAGTTAAAGTCTTTCCTTGAACAACTTCTTTTCTAATCACTTTTACATCATTTGCGATGACTCCGTTATCTATGGTTTCAATACATATATCCAGAGAGTCAATCAGTGATACACCTGCACTTAGCATTGTTGCGAGCGTTCTTGAAAATGTACTTAAATTACCTTTAATAATGATCATGCCAAATATTGGCATCTTCATTGTGAACTGATCAAAGATAACTTTCCCTGAAGGTGTTTTAATAAAAGAGTTAATCAAAACAGCAAGTATAAATGCTCCTCCCATCATCTTCATAGAGTGCATACCTAGGAAGTCCGAAGTATCAATAACCATTTGGGTAATCCAAGGTGGCTCTTGCCCTGTATCTTCTAACATACCAACAAATTGAGGAACGACAAAAACCATCATCCCCCAAATAACACCTATACCTACAAGAGTTACAATAAATGGATACATCATCGCAGACTTAACTTGTGCCTTAGTTCTCTCTTGCTTTTCAAGATGAATCGAAAGCTTATTTAAAATAGTATCTAAGATACCACCTGCTTCACCCGCCTTTACTAAACTGCAGTAGAGTTTGTTAAAACCTTTTTGCTTCTCCATTGCTTCAGCAATGGTTTGCCCTTCTCCAACATCCCTTGCAATATTCTTAACAGACTTCTTAAGAGTTGGCTGTTTTTCAGATTTAAATATAATTTCTAATGCTTGAAGGATTGGAACACCTGCATTTATCATTATAGATAACTGCTTAGTAAAATTTGCCAGCTCTTTAGCTCCAAAGGGAGCTGCAAAGCCTTTCTCTACCATCCAATCCCCCAAATCAAATTCAAGAATTGAAGGTGGTATTATTTTACGTGCGCGAATTTTTTCATTACGAAGGATTCTTCGTACTTCTTTTTCTGATGTTGCAACAACAGATCCAGATACACGTTTTCCTTCGCTATTTAATCCTTCATACTTCCAATTGGCCATTACCTACCCTTAACTCCCAATTGCTTTGCAAGCTCTTCTGGATTTGTTGAATAGCTCATTGCTGTTTCAGTATCAATCAATCCAGCATCAACATGCTTCTTAATAGTTTGATTCATTGTCATCATCCCAGATTTATCCTGTCCAATCTGCATCTGAGAATAAATTTGATGTATTTTATCTTCTCTTATTAAATTTCGAATTGCAGGAGTAGGAACAAGTACCTCCATCCCCAAACACCTTCCAGGCTCGAATGACTTTGGAAGCAGTTGCTGAGAAACAACCCCTTGTAAAACAAAACTAAGGAGTGTTCTCACTTGGTCTTGGTGATCTGCAGGGAACACGTTTATAATTCTGTTAATTGTTTGAACACAACTATTTGTATGAAGTGTTCCAAAAACTAAGTGTCCCGTTTCTGCAATAGTCAGTGCAGCCTCAATAGTTTCAACATCTCTCATTTCTCCAACGAGAACAATATCAGGATCCTGCCTGAGTAGAGACCTCATTGCATTCTTAAAGCTTAAAGAATCTGTTCCTATTTCTCTTTGATTAACAATACAACTCTTATGAGGATGAACAAACTCAACAGGATCTTCTAAAGTGATTATATGTCCCGTCTCATTTTCATTTAGACGATCTAGAAGAGCTGCAAGAGTAGTCGACTTTCCTGACCCAGTAGGACCTGTAACTAGAATCAACCCATTGGTTACGTCTGTCATTTCCAAAAGAACATTTGGTAGTCTTAGTGCTTTAAAGTCTGGAATGATACTCGGGATTTGCCTAAAAACAGCTGCCACTCCACCCTTTGAATAAAACACATTGGATCTAAATCGAGCAAGTCCTTTAATTCCGAATGAAAAATCTAACTCTAAATTTTTCTCAAGTTCATTTTTCTGCTCTTCCGTTAGTATTTGATAAATTAGCCTCTTTGTATCAACTGCAGTTAAGGCAGGAATTTTAACTCTTACGATTTCACCATTAACTCTAAGCCCCGGAGGGGTTCCTACAGTTAAGTGTAAATCAGACCCACCACTCTCAACCATTAACTTAAACAGTTGTTGGATCTTGACACCTTCAGCTCCAGCCTTTTTTGTCTTCGTAAAGGTTTTGTCTGGTTTTGTTTCATCACTACACATTTAATACTCCATCAAAACTTATCAGCACTAGAGTTATTTAAAGCTTCTTCAAGTGTTGTTTCACCTTTAGCGACTTTAGTTAGAGCGCACATTCTAAGTGTTTTCATTCCATCTTTTATTGCTTGCTTCTTAATCTCATCAGAAGAAGCATGTTTTAAAATTAATTCTTTTACTTTAGGTGATAAGTCCATCACCTCATAAATTGCAACCCTTCCCTTGTAACCTGTTCCATTACAAGCATCGCAACCTTTCCCTTTATATATCTTTATTTTTTCTGCAGAACTTGGTGCTATACCACATGCAACAATTTCTTCTTTGGTAACTTTAGTATCTACAGCTCTACAAGATGTACAAATCTTACGACAAAGTCTTTGTGCAACTACCACGTTCAAAGCACCTGTAACAAGGAATGGCTCGATCCCCATATTCAATAATCGCGTAACTGTTGAAGGGGCATCATTTGTATGAAGAGTTGAGAGAACCATGTGACCTGTTAAAGCAGCTTCGACAGCAATCTCACCAACTTCTAAATCTCGAATCTCTCCAACCATAATAATGTCAGGGTCTTGTCTAAGGAATGCTTTAAGAGCAAAAGGGAAAGTTAGACCAACTTCTTTTTTTACGTTGACCTGGTTAATTCCCTCAAGGTTAAATTCAACAGGATCTTCTGCTGTAGAAATATTATTACCGACAACATTTAATTCAGCGAGAGCAGAGTATAAAGTTGTCGTTTTCCCTGATCCTGTAGGACCAGTCACTAGACACATTCCATATGGTTGATGAATACCTTCTTTGAATACTTTCAACTGTTGCTCTTCAAAACCAAGTTTTGTCATATCAAGCTGGAGATTCGACTGGTCTAAAAGTCTTAGAACTATCTTTTCACCAAACAGAGTTGGAAGGCTTGACACCCTGTAATCAATTGGCTTACCACCAACAGAAAGTTTTATCCTTCCATCTTGTGGCTTTCGTTTTTCTGAAATATCCATTTGGGCCATAATCTTCATTCTAGAAGTCATTGGGGCCATCAGAGTCTTGGGTGGCTTTGCAACTTCCATTAAAGTTCCATCCACCCTAAACCTTACTCTAAAGTTATTCTCATATGGTTCAATATGTATATCAGATGCTTTTCTGACATATGCATCGGCTAAAATTCTATTCACAAATCTAATGACATCTTCGCCAATATCTTCTTCGTTAACAGACTCTTCTTTTTTAGAGTCATCAGATTTTATTTCTTTAATTGTTTCTAAGAGTTCATCTATTGACTCTGTAACCCTATCGAAGATTTTTGCCCAAGAGCTAATATTAGTTAAAATAAATTCAACAGGATGTTGAAACAATGTTTGTAATTCTGTTTTAAGACTGACAATAGACGGGTCAAATATTGCTAGGCTAACCGCTTTAGCCGTTTTTTGAATTGGTAAAACTCTATATTTCAATACATCTGTTTTACGAATTAACTTTATTGTTTTATCTGGGATTTTTGCTTTTGATAAGTCTATAAATGTTAGATTATAATTTTCTGCAACTTGCTTTGCGAATTTTATATCATCAAAGAAAGTTAGATTTAATAATCCGAGTTCAGATACTTTTGCAGGGCTTTTATCGAGCAATAGAGGGCGTAGATCCTTAATAGGAATCATTCCCGTCTTGCCAATTACATCTGCAAACTCTTTCCTGAACATAAAACACCGTATTTAAAAGTACTTATATATATCTTATCGGAAATATGGAAAAACTATTTAAAGAATTTTAATAGGTTAGAATTGCCCCGGCTTTTTAATCAAGTATTCGCCAAAATTTCAATGCATGCTTTGCTTGTAGATGAAGCATTTCTAGCCCATCTATATAATCTACATTGTGATTTTTGAAGTAATTAATATGGGGAGTATATGAGTAATTATAGTCCCAAAATATTGCATCTGAAGATAGATGATTATTAAACTCAAAAGACCTACTACAAGTATTTATGATCAACTGATTTTTTCCCGATAGATTTAGTCCATTTAGGTCACCATCTGATCTCCGCGAAAATTGCTTAAACTTCACACCTAATTCATCCAGCACCTTGGTCGTGATACTGGCCATAACTCCATCACCTAATATAACTATCGTTTTAGAAAAAAATCTATTAGAAATAATTTCTTTAACTGCTAAATAGTCAGTATTCGTTGCTCTATAATCTGCCCCATCTTTAAAGATACAATTGATTGCACCTAAGCTTTGAATTTCAGGAGTCATTTTTACATCTTTCAAAAAGTGTTTTTTGTAAGGTGATGTAATACTAAGACCTATGACTTCATCAAAGATTGCTTCTATTGGAGTAATATCAACTTCTGAATCAAAGTCTAATAGCCGATAATCAACCTTCTCGTTCAATATACCTTCATACATTTCCTGAGATTTACTATGTGCTATATTTTTACCTACAAGCGCAAGTTTTAGCATGATCTTTCTTTAAAATATGATTTTGCAAAATTAACATCAAGCTTAATTTGATCTACAAGCTCATTCACACTATTGAACTTCTTTTCATCACGAATTCGATGTAAGAAAGATACTTTAAGCTCTTCACCATAAATATCATCATCAAAATCAAATATATATGTTTCGACTGTTTTGTGATTATCTGTTGAGAATGTTGGATTGAAACCAATATTTGTAATAGAAAAGTACGTCATCTCTCTAATCTCTACTGTTGTAATATATACTCCGACCTTGGGAGTAATTCGATCAGTACTATAAGAAATATTTGCTGTAGGGAATCCTATTTGCTTACCACGTCCTGCTCCTTTGACAATTGTTCCCATTAAGAAAAAATTGCGACCAAGAAGTCTATTCGCTTTTTCAATATCTCCAGCATCGATTAATTTTCTAATTACCGAAGAGGATATATGCTCATCTTTTGGGTTATACTCCTTCAATTTTTCAACAAGTATTCCTTTGCAGTAATCTTTTGCAAATAGAAAGTTTCCAGCCTTATTCGCCCCAAAAGCAAAATCATGTCCCATATAGATAGAAGATATATTTTTATTATTAAGAATATATTTATCTAAAAAGCTACTCGGATCAAGTGTACTCAAGTCTCTATCAAAAGGGATTTCTAGAAAATAATCAACACCAAGAGAATCTAAAAGCTTTTCTTTTTCGGCATAGGTGTTTAATAAGAAGTTTTCTTTGGGACAAAGAATTCTTAAAGGGTGTGGCTTAAACGACACTAACACAAAGTGTAGATTGTCTCTTTTGCACTTTTTTTGAATATCTTCAATGATAGAACGATGCCCTATATGCACACCATCGAAATTACCTATAGTAATTGCAAATTTGCCAACTTCAATTTCTTTAAGACTTTCAATTTTTTTCATTATCTCAATACTTGTTGTAGTTCTTTAAAATATTTTTTCTTAATCTTAACATTTTTAGATTTTTCTGTTGAAAATGTATTTTGCTCTAAATCTTCTAATAGTGATAAGAAATAACTCTTTGAGTTTTCTGTCAGACTACTTGATTTGATTTTATCTGTGATATTCATATTTATATCATCAGATATTAAATTAAGAACACTATATAAAGAAGAAAATGAAAGGTCTCCTTTATAAATCTCTTTTATAATACTTTTTGCGATGTCTAACCGGTCTGAAGACTTCTTCTTTACAAAAAATGTCCAAAGCGCAACAAGTAGTAAAATTATAAGAAGAATTATATTAACTATATTTATTATTAAATTAGAACTCTTAGCCTTTCCAAGATTGATACCAACAACTCCTGGTGCAGTCCCAAGAGCTTCATTACTCTCTGTTTTTGGAGTAGGAGTTTCCTTAGACTCAGTATTAGAGTAGCTAGTGCTCTTAACGGCTCCTCCTGAAATAGTAACCTTTGGAACGATTATCTCTTTTGTAATATATTTCTTTTGATTAGGATCAAAATAAGCAACTTTTACAGTATGCTCATCTATATCAAAGGCAGATCGAGCTAAGTAAGTATATTCAAACATTTTCTTTTGAACTTGGTTGTTTACAGGCTGTAGTTCACCTTTAGAATCAAACTCCTCTAGATCTTTATGCTTTAATATTTTCGGCGCTTCAAAGGCCTCAAGAGCTCCAACACCTTGAACCTCGAGTTTAGCTTCTATTGCTTCATTCACAACATATTTTGTTCTAGGAAACTTAAGAGTGAAGTCGTGTTCTCCAACTAAGCCTGTAAAGTATGGCGGTACATTTTCAACAGGTAGTGGCATAACCTCTACTTCAACACGTTTACTCTGAAAGCTTCTAGTCCTAACTTTTCCAAGCTGGATACCAAATCCAAAGTTACTTCTTCTAGAGCCTGCAGAATACTGAACTTTCATCTTTAGGGGATCAAGCTTAGCTGTTCCCGCTTTTTGAGCGAATAGTCGAGCAGAATACTTCAAAGACCTTCTATAAAGCTCTCCTTTATATTTAACTGTTTCAATTGTCTCGTTAACCAGGTGAAATCTTTTTAGAAAGTCTCCTAAAGTTGGATATTTTTCTAACTCACTACCTAGAACATTAACACGTTGGTATAAATAATAATTAACATCAAAACCTTCACCTACATAGACTTTATCTTTTGAAGGTATGGCCATAACAAAAATATCCTTAGGCCTTTTTGGTTCTCGTAATACATTAATTCGTAAGTCTTTAATCTTTTCACTTATTCCTGCTCCAAAATCAACTTTAATATTTTTAATATATAAAGACCCACTTCGAGTAGCTAAAAGATTGTATACATAAGTAACTTCCTTACTTGTAGTATATTTACCATTAATAATAGTTGTTCTAAGAGACACACCTCTATTACTTCTTCCAGTAACAGATGCTCCTCCTGGGTCAAAAGAGATATATGGTTCTTCATCAGCTGAAAGCTTAATTTTAAATATTAATTCAAATGGCTCATTCACAATTGGACTATTTGGTTGAATAGTCACAGATACTTTCTCTGAGGAAAAGCATGCAAATGATACAAACAGTAGAAAAATGCTAATTATTTTTTTCATCATTACCAATCTCTTTTTTCACTTCTTTTATCTTTACCAATGTTTGTTTTCAAAAATCTCTTTTGAAGACCTCTATCGTCATTCATCAGTTGTTTCAAAGTTGCAGGTATTTTAACCATTTTTCGCTTCTTTTTTATTTGCTCTTCTTTATCTTTAACTGATTTATTTTTCTTTTTCTCTTTGTTATTTTTCTCTTTATCTTTATTCTCATCTTCTTTTTTATCTTTATCTTTATTTTTCTTATCTTCTTCTTCATTTCCATCAGATGGTTTCTTATTCTTTTCTTTGCCTTCTTTCCCACCTTTATTCTTTTGTTCTTTCTTTTTACCTTTTTTATCTTTCTTATCTTCTTGATCCTTATTATCTTGCTTATCGTTACCTTGACTGTCTTTCTTGTCGTCCTGATCTTTCTTCTTATTTTCTTTTTCGTCTTGCTCTTTCTTTTTCTGCTCTTGTTTCTTTTGATTTTTATTCAAAATAGCTTTAAGAGTATTATTCTCTACAACCTTCTGCTCTTCTGCTGATAACCTATTACTACTTTTCATTTTTTCAAATAACTCTAAGGCTTCTGGTATTTTTCCGGACTTTAAAAGACTCGTCCCCATATTCAATAAGGCTTCATTTGGGAATTTATTTATATTCTTAATTGTCTCTTGATATATTGTACTCGACTCCTTAGCCTTATTTAGCTTGAGAAGCTCTTCTGCAACTTTTAGTCTTGAAGTTTCATCTAAGTCACCACTTTTCATTTTATTTAAAAGCATTGCAGCTTTTACATCTTGCGGTGATGGTTCTTCCTTATCTTGAGCTTTTGAATAATCTGGATAACTTAAAAGTGCAAAAAATAAACTTAGTGCAACATATGAACGTCGTAATGAGAATATAAAAGAGAGTAAATAAATTAATACTGCAGGTATAACAATATACTTTACAAGCACAGGTCTAACTCTAGTTTGCCCCTTACTTAATTTTGATTGAAACTTAAGCCTAAAGAAATCTAAAATCTCATCTGTCGGCAAGCTATAAGATAAAGATATCCAATACTTTGAGTTCTTTGTTCTATTAACAAAGTCTTTGATATTTTCTTCGTTCAATCTTGAGTTAATCTCCTTGCCATTAAACTTCTTATAACCCTGAAATCCGCCCCCAGTACGACGTAAAGGAATTGGGCCACCATTCAATGTCCCAACACCTACAATGGCAAGATTTACATCTTCATTTAACTTGAAATTCTCTAAAGTATTATGCTCTTCACCATCAGTAAAAACTAACAAGTTACCACCTGTGTACTCTTTACCTAAATTAAAATAGCTCGTAGCCTCTGTTATCGCTAAAGACAACTGGGAGCCACCAACATTGATATCGAGTCCTAAGAGTCCTCCCAATATAGAGTCTAATAGATCTATATCATCTGTGAATGGCACTACTCGTTTGTGTGTATCAGAAAATACAATTATTGATATTTGATGACCTGCTGCTTTTTTTACAAAGTGCCTTGCCATCATTACAGCTTTTTTAAATCTATTAGGCCTTACATCTTCAACAAGCATACTTGCTGACTTATCAATCAAAATAACCGTCTTTTGATCGGGAATAGAGGTCTCAATCTTTTCCTCAGGTCCTCTCAAATCCAATGTCGACAACATTAACAATACAATAAAAATGAAAAATAAAACTCGGCTAACCTTGTTAGACCAAGATCTTTTTAGAAACCAATGGTCTTCTACCCATTGATAAAACTTTTTGTCATTCTTTTTAAATATAAAGAAATATAAAATTAAAAAAGGGGCTATTATGACTAAATACTTTTGATATTCAAAACTCATACTCCTCCCTCTCTCAGTACATATTTTCTAGAAAGAGATGCTAATAAAATCAATGCAACTCCTGATATTAAAAACCTAAGGTATAATTCTTTATAAATAACTCTTGCACTTGAGTTAATTTCTGATTTTTCAAGTTTTTCAATTTCAGCAAGAACATCCTTCAAAGCTTTTTCATCCTGTGCTTCAAATGTCTTTCCATTTGTTTTATCTGCAATTTCTTTCAATGTTTTAAAATCAATGGAACCACCTGGAATATTTTGGTATCTCTGTCGTCCAAAAATATTTTTTCCATATGGAATCTTTGCGTCTCCACGACCTCCAATACCAATAGTATAAACCTTAATTCCCTGTTTACGTGCTTCTTCTGCAGCTTGCACAGGCGTAAGAAAACCTACGTTACTCACTCCATCCGTCATGAGAATTATAACTTTATTTTTTGCAAGAGATTGTGCTCCTCGAGCTACAGCGAGACCTAAAGCATCACCGATATTTGTCCCACTACCTAGCATTCCACCAACATTGATCTCACCAACCATTTGTTTAATTAAATTCAAATCTGTACTTAGTGGGAGTAATGTAAATGCTCTTTCAGAAAACATAATGAGACCAATTCTATCTGTTGGACGGAGTCCTACAAAGTCAGCAATTTTCTCTTTAGCGACCTCTAATCGATTTGGTTTAAAATCATCAGCTAACATTGAACGAGAAACATCTACAACAAAGAATATATCATTAACTTCTATCTTATTTTTTGCAAATCCTTGTGGAACTCTTGGCTGAGTCAAAGAGTATGCAACAAGTAACCATCCAATTGCACCAACTAACCAAACAATAGTTCTTTTTAATCCATTCGATTTTTTTATCATTCCAGAAGGGAGTAACAACTCAGGCTTCTTCATAAGATAATAGAAAGAACAAGTCCAAATAATAAGACCTAAAATCCCCCATGAAGAGTTATATAATGCTGTAAACTCAAGATCTTTCAAAAATACCTCTTATATCATCATAAGCATCAAGGACCTTATGCTCTTCAATATCTGTCCAGTCTCTCTTATATTGAACCCGATCAAGCTCTTCAAAGAATCTCACAATTGGTGGAGTTTCACCTCCAACTAAAGGAAGCCATTCATTTCTTCTTTTATAAATATCTTCTACACTTTCTCTATTATTAGTATTTAAAAATATCTCTCTCCAAGCTTCAAACACTTTCTTTCTTGCTAGTTTTTGATTTCTAACTCTTGAGTATTTATTAAAACCAAACAGCGAAAGTATAAATACAAGAATACCTATAATATATGGGACATATTCAAACGAACGTCCCCAAAGACCATCCCTTTGGTTAAGAATAATAAAATCTTTTTCTAGTGCATTCTTAACAGGCTGAATATTTTTTATTTCAAAAGGTATGGTCAAACTCTTATATGTCCAAATAAAGACACTTTTTCCTTCATATGCTTTTGTTAGCACTGCTTTAACGTGTGCAACGACAACATCTGAATTATTCTCTGAAAAACGTATATCTTGAACATCTGCAATATAAAAATAATCAAGAAACATTTTACCATTAAGGCTTCTTTTTACTTCTTCTAAACTTTCATCCGTCATTGGCCATATTGAAATTTTTGCAAGAAAGCTCTCTCCTTCCAATATAGTAACATCCGAGCCAATATTTTCGACAGAACCAGTCACCTCATAAGAGTGAACATTAAGAATTGAAAAGAATAGTACAAATAAAAGAATTAGTGCTCTCACATCATCTCCTTAATAAACTCTTCTAAATATCTATCCTTAACGTTTATTTTTTTAACTCTCTTACCTAGAATATCTTCAATTTCATTTATTTTAGTTCTGTGAACTTCACCAAGAACTCCTGCTCCAGAAAAGTTCTTTGTGAAAATACTATATGACTGTTTCTTTGCCTCATCTAACGGTCCAATTACTCTAAAGCAATGTACATGTTTCTTATAGGCCATCTTTTTCAACTCTTCAGGAGTTAGAAAATTAATAAAATCAGACAAAATCACAACTTCTTTATTTCTTCTTAAGTACTTGAGAGCTTTTTCTTTATCTACAGAATCATCAGAAGATTCATAGGGAAAATTATAATTAATTTTTCCACTTTTATCTAATATATTCAGCTCCTCAAGCTTTGCAACGAGCATTGCAATCCCTTTCTCACCTGTTGATTTCGGGAGAGAAATTACGCTCTCTCCTAAAATTACGACTTGAACATGATCCTTTGTTTCACTTGCGAGAAGAAACAACAAACAACAAATTTCCAATGATGCCTGTAGTTTTGATACCCCTTTGTAACCAAGGAACATAGAAGAGGATAAATCTAGAACGACTACAATTTCAACATTTCTCTCTTCTTCAAATGTCTTAACAAATGTACTTTGAGTTTTAGCTGTAAGATTCCAATCAATAAAACGAACATCGTCACCATGAGAGTAAACCATGTGCTCTTTAAACTGTAGTCCACTTCCCTTGAAGTGAGACTTCAGCATTCCAATAGAGTAGCCATTAGAGTTCTTAAAAAGAGAACCTTTTATGCCACCTACAATTTCTCTTACATTTTTTAAGTTCATTATATTAACTTTTCAGCTATTCTCTTTGCAATATCAGCACCCTTTAAATTATCAATAGAGGCTTCATAAGTTAGAATTAATCTATGGCCTAGAACACCAGATACAATTTCCATAAGGTGTCCAGGTGTAACAAAGTCATTGTTGTCCATATAAGCTATGAATTTACTTATCTTATATAGCCATATACAAGCTCTTGGAGACCCTCCGGCTAAGATTGCTCCATCAAACTCTTTATCAAAGTGCTCATTTCCAGGTCTTGTTGCATGTACCATTTTAACAATTAGATCTTTAATTTTTTCATCAATATAAACTGATTCGACTTCTTCTTTCATAGAAAGAATATCATCAGTAGTTAATACAGATTTAATCTCATCTAAAAAGTTACCTTTTTGACCTAGAATATTCTTTTCTGCATCAAAGTCAGGATAATCAACATCAATTTTCATCATAAATCTATCGAGCTGAGCTTCTGGTAACTGATATGTCCCTTCCTGATCAATCGGGTTTTGAGTAGCAAGAACAACAAAAGGACTAGATAGCTTATGGGTATTGTCACCTATTGTAACTTGCTTCTCGGCCATTGCTTCCAGTAATGCTGCTTGAACTTTTGCAGGAGATCGATTTATCTCATCGGCTAATAATAGCTGAGTAAATATTGGTCCAAACTTTGTAGAAAACTCTTCTTTTTGCTGAGAATAAATCATCGTCCCAATCAAATCTGATGGGAGTAAATCAGGTGTAAACTGTATTCTCTTATAAGATAGGTCACACAACTTACTCATTGTTGAAACACTCATTGTCTTTCCAAGACCAGGCATCCCTTCAATCAAAAGGTGTCCTTCACACACTAGAGCTGCCAAAATTGCGTCCAGCATTTTCTCTTGACCATAAATAACTTTTTTAGCTTCGGCCAAAGCCTCAATTGATTTTTCTCTAATCGCGCTCATAATCGTCCTTATTTATAAACCTGATATAACAAATATTTAATATAGAATGCTTTACTTCCAAGACTTTCAAAAGGGTGATCCCAACCTTGTACACCAATGTCTAATAGTTGAACTCTCTTACCTAACCTCTTAGAGGCCTTTAAGACAGTTTGATCTAGGTCCTCAACGGAAACACCATGTGTACAGCTAGCTGCTATATAGTAACCTTCATCATTTAAAATATTCATAGATTTAAAGTGTAGTTTCTCATACCCACCCAGTGCTTTTTTTATATTCTTTTCACTTTTACTGAATGCTGGTGGATCACTTACAATAATATCAAATTTTTTGTTTTTTTGAAGACATTGATCTAAAAAAGAGAACACATCCTTTCTCGTAAATGTTCCTCTATCTTCCAACTCATTAAGCTCTAAACTCTTAGTAATATTTTTTTGCATATTCGCTTGATCTACAAACTCGACATTCTGAACTCCACCACGAAGCATGTGAAGTCCCCAGCTACCGACATAAGAAAACAAATCAACGCCACTTTCAAGGGGGGAAATATCCTTCAAGAAGCGTTCTAACTTTAAGCGATTTTCTCTATGGTCAAAGTAATAACCTATTTTTTGAATAGTCTCGCCTTCTATAACATACTTGAAATCACTTTCATTTATTTCAACCTGATCAATACTTATATTTTCAAAAGTTGGTAAGACTTCGTTCTTTCTATAACTTTCATTATCAAACAGAACTACTTTCTTCTCTTTATACATTTCTTCTATCTTATGTTTAATGAACTCTCTATGAGAGTCTATCCCTGCAGTATTAATTTGAATTAAGACATAATTTTCAAAAACATCAATAATCAATCCGGGAAGAAGGTCTGCATCACCATAGCAAAGTCTATAATTAGTATATCGTTTAAACCTTTGTCTTCTTCTTAATGCCTCATCTAAAAGTTTTGAAATTATTTCTTCAGCACTTTCTCTATCAACAAACTCTTTTATTACCCTTAAGACAGGTCCAGCATTCACATTTGGGTTTAAAAACCCTACATAATCTAATTTCTCACCTCGAACCTTGACCCACTCCCCAGGAACAAATGATTTAATACTAGTCTCTATATCTTTTTCATAAAGTGAGACACAATAATTTGAAAGCTGCCTCTCAGCAGTTTTCTTTAATTTAACTTCTCTCAAAACTACCTCTATTTAACTATTTTCAAATATGGAAAAAAGTCATTTACTGTATTTAAAATTTCTTTTTTATTTTCAATAAGTAACCAATTTAAAGTGTCTTCTAGATTATTATCTCTACTTAACACATAACTTATTCTTCTAAGATCATCATAATTTTCATTTTTAAAGCAGGATTCACTCTCTATTGAGCAAAGACTTCTGACAGAGGTGCTTTCTAAGTAATTCCATAGAGAGTCTGACCCGACACTAGATTTATAAGCTATGCCCATAACGTCTCTAAGATCTTCAGAACCTACTTCCTCAACATTTATTAGATATCCATATAAGTCTATTACGAGTTCAAATATTGATGAAGGTCTACCCTTTTTAATGACGTTATTCACCAATGGAGTTATTCCACCCCTTACAAACATTAATTCTCTAATTGCTGAATAACTACTATTAAGCAGGAACCAATATTTCTTAGATGTTTCCTCTTGGCTCAATTTCTCGTAGATAAAACTAACACTATTTAACGCAGGAGAGAGTGCATTCTTTAATACGTACTGATCACTAAAGCTATTCTTTAATAATTTATATTCTTTCATTATTTGATTTAAAATATATATAAATTCAAATGAAGTACTGTTTTTAAAATCTTCAGTATCTCCTACTCCATACACCTGCTTTTCACTACCTAAAAAAGTCGATATATAAATTGTTTTCGCAATAATTTCCTCAGTAATTCTTAACTCTGAATAGCTCAAGCTATTTATCCATTCAACTAAGTCTGCAACAACATCTTGGTCATCAGAACTGAGAGTATTTAGTAACTCCTCAAAGACTTCGACTAACTCTTGCTCGGATACTCTAGAAAATAGCATCTCGTTAACTCTTTTAAACTGGGCTGAATTTATAAAGCTTAAAAACTCTTCTCTTGTTCTACCAACTCTATCATGAACAACTCTACCTAAATTACTAAATCCTGCAATATCAGAAATATATCCCAAGGCCTTCCCATTATGTTTTTTGAGTAAGTGATTATCTAAAGGAAAAAGTTTTACTTCTTGAGCTTCAAGAGCTGATGAGGCTACAAAGCTATACATAAATGCTTGCATCAGTTCGCCATATTTCATTCTTGGTTCAAGATCATTTCCATTATTAACATCTATCAATCCATCATAGGCCCAATACGCATTCTTACCTTTTCTTCTCTCGTCTTTAGTCATCGACTTTCCACACCTCACGCCTGGTGTATTTAAGCAAATCCCCATTAATCGTTTTTTCTCTTTTACGACATCAGTATAATCTTCACCTTTTACTACAGCGTTTAAATATTGCACACCAAGGTAGTTATCCCTAAAAGCAACATTTCGTATAACATGGTCGATCCTCTCTGAAGTAGTCATAGTAAAGTACTGCTTATCCCCATTAAGTCGATCTAGATACTTAACTTTTTCTTTATTAACCTTAAGAGATTTGTCAGATAGATCATAAAGATAATTAAACGATTCATATAAGCTTAACCTCTTATTTTTTGAATCTCTATTATCTAAAGGTATTTGAACTCCACCTTCTGGAAGTGCTGCCTTTAAAAGGTACTGAATTGGTATTCCTTCGGAGTCCTCATAACGTGTAACCATTTGCTTCACAATTGAATTGATATTGTCCTTAGCAACTTCCTCTGTTGGACATACGTTTCCACCAACATGAATATTTATATACTTTTGACAGGAATATTTTATATCTTCTACATAACGTGTTTCCACATAGGTTCTATTCCAGTCTTCAAATTCTTCAATATAAGATGGAAGCTCCTTAAATAAAATATCAACTCTTTCTTTATTACGTACGAGCTCTCCAACGACACCATTTCGTAAACCAATCTCAGAGTCATTTCCCATCCATTCTAACCCAAGACTCATCACAGACTTAATGATAGAAACTCCTCTTGTTCCATCATTTCCAAGATCAAATAAATATTTCTTCAATGTGTTCAGTAAAAAACTTATACTTTTGTCATCTTTTTCATATTCCTCATTCATTGAGACAAGTGTGCTCATTCCCCACATTGTCATTTCTGGAGATAAGATTCCACCCGGCTTAAAAAGATATTCAAAGTTTTGAGTAGGATACAAGTCCTCAAACGCTAAAAGACTTTTAGATATCCCTTCAGATAGATTATCTAAAAAGTATGAATTATTTAAGCTTCTACAGCTTTCTGAATATTCTTTTGATAATTCATATAATGATTTCTTTTCTGCAAGATAACTAACACACTTTACAACTTCTTCACTATTTCTCTGTGATGACGTTACAAGTGTAATCTCTGGAGTCTTGTAATTAACTTTTATATCTACATTCTTAATAGAAAGTTTACGGAGCTGAAAACTCCCATTGTTCCCACTAGTTGTAATCACTTTTAAAAGATTGAGAATATGATCACGCGAGAAGAATTTTTTATAGTCAGCTAAGATTTCCTTTCCAGAAAAATTAGAAACAACTGTTTTTAATGATTGAAATGTTCTTTCCTTACTCTCTTCATCTCTATTATAAAACTCACCTATTTTTGACCAATCAGTTGATAGCTCCTTCAAAAACTGAGAGTAAAACGAAAAAAGTCTTACATAGTCAGTATTTGAATCTAAGTGAACGTCTATAAAGTTAAACAGAAAGTTTTGCTCTTGCTCATTCCAAAACAGCCATGATTTTGCCCAAGCAGATAAATCAGCAGACTCAGGTTGGGAAAAAAGGTCATTTAAAACAAACGCCATTGAGTAGAACATATCTTCATCAGCTTTTTTCAGAATTGAAAGACCTGATGAGTAAAAATCATTACTGTTTTCTGCAACGACTCTGTTTATCTCATTTGAAACATTAAATAGGTCACTTGTAAGGAGTGAGATTAGATAGTCTTGATCATAATCAACTAGCTCTAATGAAAACTTTACGATATCAATTGTTGGCATTTTCGCTAATAGATCAACTGAGTACTTTAATACATTTGCTAGATCCACAGTATGATTAACGTTACGTCTCTGAGTATATTCATAATAACTGACAACTCTCTTGGCATCTGTTAGTTCTGGACATATTGGTCTTGCATATACAACAGACTCTGAAGCTAATATTAAAGAATCAAAAAACTTTACAACATCATCTTTTTTTAAATGCTCTATTGTATTTGCAACAAGGGACTTTAAATCTATTGATAATTGTAAGTTAGAGTCAGAGCAGGATACCTCACTGCTATATAGACTATTCAATACTTTCAAGTCTCTTACAAGTTGAGGTTGCTCCTTTACAGGAATATTCACCAATTTATTAATGTAGTTACTTGTTACATCTTTTCTCTTAACCCAATGACTTATCCAGTTATTATCAGAGATTGGCTCTTTTGCTAAGAATGCTCCCCTTAACAATCTCAAGTCACCAGATCCAAGACCTTCTAAATACTTCTGAGCCAGCTCAGAAACTATCATTATTCTCAATTTATTAAAAAAGCTTGTGCTATTAAACTTAACTATCTCTCTTCTAAAAGTTTCAGCATCACTTCCTAGTGCATTATTAAATCCATCTATAACTTTTGCAATTTCTAGTAAAAGATTTGGACTTCTATCTAAAATTGTAAGCATATTTTTAATATCTGATTTATCTATTAAACCGTTTCTATCCTTACAAGATGGATTTTCATTATCTTCAGCACAATCAAATAGGGCGTTAAAGCCATCATAAAAGTTAGTATCTGTCAGTGCTGTTATCACCCTTCCTAAATCATCGAGAGCACCATCACTATCTAAGTTTTTATAATATTGAATAAATCGATCTCGCCTCTCTCTATCTCCAAAAAACACAGAATCTATTGGAGAGACAAGGTCATTCCAATTATTTTCTGGAGTATCAATTAGGGCCTTATACATTTCGACAAACTTCTTATCCCAACTGGTACATACAAATAAATCAATTAGATTATTTCTATATAGAAACCCTTCATAAAATGTAATATTAGAACATGCCTTGAGCTGATCATAATCACGTCTTGTCCTACTCTGATCAGAAAACACCTCTGGGGCATCTTGCTTAAAACAAGAAACTAATAAAATTAAGAATACTGAAATGAAAAATTTATTCAAAACATTCATCTATTTTTTTATTCCCTTTGTCATAAACCGAACAGCTTTCCCTGTATTAACCTCATATTTTCCAAACTCTAGAGTGGAGTGAATTGTTCTTTTATTTGGTTTACCACTATTGTTAGTTACTATTTCTTGAGTTGTTGATATATCAACTTTTGATGGGAATCCAAAGCCAGAGTATGACTTATAATCAAATTCATTTTCAATAGTCGTTAGTTGAACTCCTTGAATTAGCTTAACAGTCATTTTATCTACTACCCATTTATTGTTACTCCATCCTTTCACTCCCAACTCAAAAGTAGAGGAGTTTACACCGGTAGGACTAAATGTTTTGAATTCTTCAAGCATTCCATTTGGTTTAAACTTAAGTTGAATTTCAGATACTGGTCGAGAACCTGTTCTATCTGTACCTTTAACACCTTTACCGTTACTTGTTTTAAAGTATTTTAATTCATAACTTCTAACTCTAGGTGCTAATTTTAGAGGGACAACAAAGTCTAACCTGTTCTTGATCATCTGTTTTAATTGATACTTAACTTCATCAAAGCCTTTAGGAAATCCATTAACTTGAATTTGATATTGTCCAGGGAACATCCAATAAACTTTAAAATATAGATCTTCAATTTTTCCAAAGCTTTGTCTTTTATTAAGAGTATCAACTAAGTTTGATACTCTTACTTCAAAAACTAAATCTTTTAAACCATAGCTTTCCGGATGATAGTAGCGAATATCAAATTCATTTACTTCCGGAATATTTAATGCAGAAACATTAAGCGACATTATTATCAAAACGAATAAACTTACAACTCTCATTACTACCTCAGATTTGAGTCTTAAAAAACTTATTCTATTTTACATTTTATTCTAACTTCACGAAATGATTGAAATTCTTTCCTTCCACAAAGGGTCAACATATACATCAATTCTCTTTTCTTTTTTAAAGATAACTTTACCAGCAGCCCCTTTGACCGCCTTTAAATTCTTTACCTGAGTGTATACCATTGGTACTTGTTCTCCTTGATAGCCACTATAGTGAGCAAGCACACTCCCTATTAATTCCAGCAACTTACCATCTAACGAGGCCCCTATACTATTTTTTAAAAATACATGAGAACTCTTATCTCCATCAATATGGAACCAAAGGTCTTCTTTTTTACTCCAGTTCTTTCTCAGCCAATCATTGCTCATACTGTCTAGGCCAACAGCAAGTTCAACCCCTGCAGATATTTGATATATTTTTCTATTGACAGTATTTACCTGAGTATTAACGTCTTCTTTTGAGCTTCTCCAAACAGGTTCAACAGTTTTTCCAAGACCCTTAACAACATAAACGTCTCCACTTACCCATTTCCTAAATTCCTCTTTGGTCTTTGACAATCTATCTTCTAAAATAACTTCAGCTCTCTTAAATGCTTTTATTTTCTTATAGATAATATCTCTTTTTTTAAACTCATTGAAATTCATATCTATTTTGAAAGGAACACCTATTAATTCAAAACGATAACTATTTGGTACGTTAAAGTCTGGCTGCTCAATCAATTCTTTCAAATCTCTCCACTTTCTAACTTTGGTAAAGTCTCTTTCGATATTTTGAATTTTTCTTTGGAAAAACTTCTTTTTCCTCTTTGGAAACTTATGTACATCAACATTTTCACTTAACTTCTCAAAGTATTCTTTATCAGAGAATACTTTGCTTGAAGGTTTTTCAGCCTTATATTTACCTGCTCCAATACCATCGTATATTTTCTTAATCGTATTCCCTTCAAGCATTTCCTGCCATCCAAGCCAGCTACAAAAAATCCTCTCAGTGTCACCATTCTTCTCATGCAATGAGAAGTACAGGTCTCTTCCCTTCCAAAAAAGTGTTAAGTTATAATGGAACTCTCTCTTAGTGAAATAAATATTAACAACTCTATCTTCTAAAAGAGTCTCTATTTTATGTACAATTCCTCCCTGAACATACTTTCTACAAAATTCAATAAATCTATCTCTAATACGATATTCTGACGGTACGGCTGACTTACCTATGAATATTCCCTCATACTTTTGGCCTCGGCCAATGTATAAATATATTGATTTACCAGGTAATCGAAGTGACATTGAAATATAATGTGGTGTTGAAAAGATTTTTTGTACAACTGGGGTACGAACTCTCTGGTCAATCACACATAAGCTATTGTACTCTTCTATAATATTATTTAAATCTGCAACAGTTTGAATCATGGCGCTCAACTTATTAAATAATTCATCTTCATTTTTAGAATATCTCGATTGGAATGAGATACTTGATAAACTATGTTCATTTTCTTACTTTGAATATACCAAAGGTATTATTCCTGAATTATTGAATTATAAACCTAATGATATTATAAATCGAGAATTAAGCTTTATAGATAAGTTTATTGAAGAAGAAGAGTTATACAATACAAATATTGCTGATATTTTTAATTCAATTCCGAGATCTGATGAGCTAGAGAGACTACTTTCATCAGTTGAAAAGAATATAGTTCTCAGCCTATCTGAATTAAATACTATTTGTAAGTTGTTAGAAAACTACCCCTCTCTTGAGAGATTATTTGAAACTTTTAACATTGAACATAATTACCCTGATCAATCAATAAAAAGTAAAATTAGAAATAAATTTATTAATAAATTTAGAGTTCTTGTTTCTAAAGATGGACAGGAAAGTCTCGAGAATCATCCTCAATTATCTCCTCTTTATAAAGAACTAAGAGAATTAGAGCAAGGCCTAAGAAGAAATATTTCTATCGCTGCTAAGAAGGATCAATATTCAAAAGTTCTTCAATATAGTGAACATGACATAATCAATGATAGATATGTTCTTGCGATTAGATCTGATTCGTATAATTCAAAACTCGGTGTCATTGTTGCAAAATCTAGCACAGGAATGACTCTCTTTGTTGAGCCTTATGAATTAAGAGAGAGAAGTAACCAACGTATACAAATCATGGCACAGATAGATGCTATTATTAATGAAATTTGTAAGAACTTTTGCTCTACTATTTTAGAATTTGAAAGGGCACCCCTTAATGCTCTTCATTTCTTTTATAAAATTGACTTAATTAGAACAAAAGCAAACTTCTCTTATGAATTGAACTTATCTAGACCCAGCCTTAACACGACAAAAGAAATTTATATTAAGGATTTTTTTCATCCTTTAATTGAGAACTGTGTTCTAAACAGCATAAAGCTACAAAGTAATTCTAAGGGAATTATTATCTCTGGTCCAAATACTGGAGGAAAGACGGTAACACTTAAATCAATCACTTTATGTTATCTTATGTCTTCAATGGGCCTTTATGTTCCAGCACGAGAATGTAATATCTTCCTCCCTGAAGGAATATATTATTTTTCTCATGATCAGCAAGATCTCTCTAGTGGCCTGAGTTCATTCGCTTCTGAAGCTAAAAACTATTTAGAACTTCTCAGTGAAATATCAGAGAATTCATTAATTGTTGTAGATGAAATTTTTAATTCTACTTCATCAGAGGAAGCATCCGCTCTAGCAATTTCTTTTCTTGAGCAAATTCACAGTCGCTCTGATGCAAGAGTTATAATTTCAACTCACCATCAGTTTTTTAAAACTTACATTCATTCATCTAAAGAATATATTTCATCACATGTTGGTTTTGACATCGAAACAAGTAAACCTACATATAAGCTTAATTTTGGGTCGCCTGGAAGCTCCATGGCCTTTAAGATATTTGATATCCTGGCCTCTAAATTTGGTCTCAGTAATACTATCTCAAGTAAAGCTGAGCATATACTAGACAAGAAACAACTCTCATATGAGCAACTACTTCAGGAGCTTTCACAAAAGAAAGCAGAGCTTGATAAGAAGTTGGTTGAAAATAGACAATTAAATATAAATCTAAAAAATCAAAAAAAGTCTATGGACGGTCTTGTTCTTCTTGAGAAAGAGCGCATTACATCTGAGTATAAAAAGAAACTCGATAAAATCATTTCTCAAGCAGAATCTCTTTTAGTTGAAACGAAAAAAGGAAAGATTGATTCTAGGAAGCAATTCAACAAAAAAGTTATTTCACTAACTGGTAGTATTCCTGATCCCAAAAAACAAAAGTTCACAGATCATCTAAGTAGAACAGTTGCACAACAAAAGCTTTCAATTAATGACATTAAAGTTGGTGACTTTGTTTATTCTCCTACATTTAATAGAAACTTAAAAGTTACAGCTGTAAACATACGAAAGAAAGAAGTCCAAATTCTAAACGGAAAGATGACTTTATGGATGAGCATTAAAAATTTATCTCCCTCAACACATCAAAAGGCACCTAAGCAATCTATACAGGTTAACTTTACAAAATCTGTTTCGGGAAAGCTTGAAATTGATGGAAGAGGAATGAGACTTGATGAGTTTCAGCGCTTAACTGATGACTCTATTCATGAACTCATCAATGGTGATATTCCTTTTTTAAATATCATCCATGGACACGGTGAAGGTATACTTAAAAAGTGGTTAAGAACTCACTTAAAAGGTTTTAAAGAGCTAGATTGGCAATCAGAAGATGGTAATGATGGCGCAACGAGACTTACCTTAAAAAATTGAAGTTCCAATACGAGAAGGTCTAAAGATAAAGTCACTATCTTCTCCAGATGGGAAGCTAATAGAGAACCAAATTAATTCTGCTCTTCCTTTGATATATGAAAGAGGTACTGTTCCCCAAAACCTAGAGTCATATGAGAAATCTCGATTATCACCCATAACAAAGATTTCATTTTCAGGAACAGTAATCTTGTCTTTATTTACTAGAAAGTAATTATCACTATCTTGCTGGATAACGTATTCTCTATCTTTATTTTTTACTCTAAAAAATTTAAGCTTATGTTTTTTGAATTTTGTATCCATATCTTTTAAGAAAGGAGCTGATTCGATCTTTCTAGAAATAGTCTCAACATCGTTAACGTATACAACTTTATCTTTAATCTCTATAGTATCACCCGGTAACCCAATAACTCTTTTTATATAATTAATTGATGGGTCTTTTGGGAATTTAAAAACAACAACATCCCCTCTCTTTGGCAGTTCTTGCTTGAAGATATAGTTAGGAGTTAAATTAATATCTCCCATCGCGATATCTGAAAAAGGAACCTTCATTCCATAAGCAAACTTATTTACAATGATGTAATCTCCTATTCTAAGAGTAGGAATCATTGATCCAGAAGGAATACGATATGGCTCATAAAGAGATGACCTAAAGATTAAAACGACAAATATAATAGATATTATTAAAAGTACTTCTTTTTTTAAATTGGTAGGCTTTTTCTCATGAGCTTCAAACTCATTGAAGTCATCCATTATGTATCCTTATCCGATTTAGTCTTTTCAGAAGTTGATACATTATCGTTTAAAGGACTTACTTCTTTATAGTAATATTCTATTACTTTTCTCGCGAGATAAGACGACTTAACATACCATTTTTCAAGATTAATATTCATAACAGCAATAGAGATACCTTTACCTTGATTTTTATTAGTAGGCACTGCGTACGAAGTAAACCAATCTCTTTTTCCAAATGGAACTCCACCAGTTATTGAACCAGTTTTCCCACCGATCTCTAAACCTTCTCGGAGTTTTCTATTCAGTCTTCTGAAAGATCCCCTCGCTGTTCCTCTTTTAACTGTCGCGGCCATAAGCTCTTGTAGCTCTCTAGATGTTCCAACTTCTAAAACTCTTTTTGTTCTATGTTGAGGACTCCATATGACCTTCTGATTTATATTATCATTTATCTCAGTCACAACTCTTGGGTAATTTAGTACTCCATCATTAGCCACAACAGATGCCATCACAGCTGCATGAATTGGAGAAATCATTGTTTTCTTATTAAAACCAGATGCCTTTTCTGCTAGTTCATAATCAGTATCAGGCATTTCAAAGACAGATTTAGATAAACTTATTTCTTCCATCAGTCTCTCATTGAAGCCAAAGTCTGCGGCCATATCAAATAGTCTTTCTCCAGATGAGTTTTTAATCGCAGCTTTTCCAAAAATCACATTATTTGAATAAGCAAATGCTCTTTCAAATGACTGTCTTCTTTGCCATCTAGATTTCTTATCTTTAAGTTGATATTTATAAAGAGTTGTTCCTCTTCCTCTGAATTTGAAAATACTATCTTTAGTAACATCAGACTTTTCAAGAAGGTCTGCTGTTGTCACAATTTTAAATAAACTTGCAGAAGGGTGTGTTGAACTAAAAGGCAGAGTAATATTGAATTGATTTCCCTGTCTCTCATAACCAACAGCTGAAAGAATATAACCAGTTTCATTGTCGATCACAATCACTGACGAATAATCAGAACGATATCTTTTTAAAATTCTTTTTATATATTTTGTTAAATCATTATTAAATGAGTATTTGATATTTACTTGTTCTTCTTTTAAATCAACTTTCTTTGGGAAGGTTTTTTTACTAAAACTAAAAGCTTTATTAAGATTTTCTTTTATTAAAGTACGAGTTGTTATTATTTCCTCGCGCCTTTTTTCTTTCTTCATAGTCTTCCACATGTTGTGGAAACCTAATCCAGAGAAGAAAAGACCCAAGGCCATAATAATATATAAGTTGGTTTTACTTTTTAAGTATTTCATAAGGAATTATTATGCCTTATATCCACGCCCAATGACAAAAAATTCTTTACTCACAGACCTAGTAGATTTTGGTTTAAGAAAATCATATTCTTTAAACATACTCTTTTGTTCCTTTAAGAACTTCTGTGCTTGATGGCTATCAAAGACTTTAATGACCATATTACCGTTTTCTCTTAAGAATACAGGCATTACCTCGAATACTTTTTCAACAAGGTTTAAACTCCTATCCTGATCTACTGAGCGCATACCTGTAGTATTTGGAGCCATATCAGATAGAACAACATTAAATTTATCATCTGCACCTAGTTGTGCAGTAGTATCAACATCAAAAATATCTTTTTCAAATAGAGAGACATTTTTCAAAGGTAGTAACTTTTTATTTAATGGTCTTATATCTATACCAATAACTTTTCCATCAACTCCAACCTTACGGCTTGTATATTGAACCCAAGATCCAGGGTGATAACCAAAATCAACAACGAAATCATTCTTCTTGATAATTTTATATTTTTTATCAATCTCTTCGAGTTTATAAACACTTCTCGCTAAGAAGTCGTCTTTTTTAGCTTTCTTAAAATAATGATCTTGTACTTTAAAACCCATTGAACAAACCTTATCGCATCCTAGGCGATCTTCAAGTTAACTCTATCTATATATTGGTCACTAATACCATATTTACGCAACTTTGCAATTAAGGTGGTCTTACTAATACCCAATGATTTCGAGGCCTTATTAATACCTACCCCCTTATTTACAACCTCATTATATAGAATCTTCCTCTCCAACTCTGAAACCTGTCTTTTAAAACTACTATTTTCAATAGAAATAGAATTAAACCTATACGGTAAATCCTTTAAATTTATTTCTGAGCGTTCAGTTTTTAGCATTACTAATTCAATTGTAGCTTTCATCTCTCTATAATTACCTGGCCAAGAATATGAAGATAGGGCCTCCAACGCGTCTTGATTAAAGCTCATTCTATTAATGTTGTACTTCTTCTTAGCCTCAGAAATAAAATTATTAATTTTCTCAATTCTACTCTCTTCACTTTTTTTACGAATAGGATCCAATGTAAAAGAGACTCCTCCTAACCTATAAAATAGATCTTCCCTAAACGAGCCCTCTCTTACCAATTTTTCTAGATCTTTATGGGTTGCAAAAATAAATCTTCCGGAGAAAGTCGACTTCACTGTTGAGCCAAGCCTATAGAACTCCCCTGTGTCTATAATTTGTAGTAGTTTTTTTTGCTGGCCCAAAGTTATATCTCCTATCTCATCAAAGAATAGAGTTCCATCACCTGCCTTCTCACAAAATCCTTTTTTATCAGAACATGCTCCAGTGAACGATCCCTTCGTGTGTCCAAATAGCTCACTTTCAAAAAGATTGTCAGATATTCCTGCTAAATTACACTCTACATAAGGACTGTACTTATAACTTGAAGTTGTATGAATTTTTTTTGCTAATTTGGTCTTTCCAGTACCTGTTTCACCTTGGATCAGTATTGGATAATTTGAATTAAATAGTGCTCGCATAATAACCTCCCAACACGGAGGCTATCTGCAACTTATTACATATTAAATTACTTTATAATAAACATGAATTCTTATTTCACTAACGAATTTTTGAGAGTATTAATATTCTCTTCTCTACACCAGATTAATTCACCATCAATTCTAACATCGTCTAGGCAATCTACTTCTTTACCAAGTTGGTAAAGCTTGTAACCCCTTTCCCAACAAAGTAATGTTCCTGCGGCAATGTCCCAGATATTTTTAGGTGTCTTAGAATAAACAAAGTCACATGCCCCACTGGCCAATAATCCCAGCTTAAAAGCAATACTTCCTTTAGCAACAATCTGTAAGTTTTCAATGTCATTAATGTGACTCAATAACCCTTTCTTCAAGTCTCCCTTCGAGACATATCCAAAAAGTTTATCATTATTAAAAATAACAGGCTCCACCCACTTAGAGCATGAACTTAACTCAAAGCCCGTGAATGGGTTAAATAGCCAGGCAAACCCTGAACTTGATGTTGTCATCAAGGCAAGTGATACTACACACTCACCTAGCCCCTGAGCCAATTCTCTTGTGCCATCTATTGGATCTAAAATAATTGAAGGGAAACCAAAGCTAACCTGCTCCTCCTCACTAAAGAAATGATAACCTTCATCTTTAACTAGGTGCTTCAGGGTCAGATGTACCAAATCAGAAATCTCTTGATCAACTAACGTCACAATTGAAAAATCTGACTTCTTAGTAATTCCCAGAGACTCCTGTAATGACGAGCTTTTCACTCGTTTTTTTACAATTTCTAACACTTCAGCACGCAATTTATTTAAAATTTCTTCACTAATCACTCTTCATCTCTCTTATTTCTTAAAACCAAAACTAATACCTAACAAAACTAACACTAATACTTACACCAAAAAAAGTCGTGTTTTTAAAATAAATATATTGACAGGATGGTTTTACTCACAAAAACAAGCAAGTTATCCACAATGACCTAGCCCCCCTGTCAATTATTTGAAGCGATTAAGTTAGTCTTTAGAACGTCCTATTTTCAGTATCTTAACACGGCGAGCTTAACACTCTGAAACATTCTTACATTACGCAACAAAAGGTATTCACAAAAAAAGGAAAGTTATCCACAAATTGCTTCTTTTTTATATTTACTTTCTAAAATTATATGTCATCTCGTTATCCACAAAATCATTATAAATTGTTAAAAATTACTAACAATTCAACTCTAAAAAAGCCGTCAAAAACAGTATCAAAGTGACTCTGACTTTGTAGACATACTTACTATAAAAAATAGTAAATAAGTTAAAACTTAGATTTATTCTCTAGTAGAGAATGTTTCCAATTCACCATGAGACGCTACAGAACTTGTAATAATGTCTCCATCAGAATTAGATGACATACCTGTCACAAGTCTGATTTCTCCATTCTGAGGGTCTACGAAAACAAATGGTGAAGAGTGTACCTTTGAATTAGTTAATTCAAATAAGTCTAAGAATTCGCAATATATTTGATGGGTGAGCCCCGATTTAAACAAAGAAACTCCTTTTCCAATGTTAACCGTACTCTCACATAAATTTTATCACAGATTTAATATTTAACTATCAAATAGTTTTAAGAATATTTTTACACGCCCTTCAAAATGAGAATCGAGTAAACAGATAAGAATATAGATCAAGTAAATCATATTACGACTAGATCTTAACCTACTAATATGTAAGAAAATTAACTCTAAAGGAATAAGGCTAAATAAAGTAACAACCCAGAGAAGAGAAAAGCGACTTACCATTGAAGTATTTACAAATGTTCCAAAAATTAAAATTACAATCAATCCTATTACTAACTCTTGCATTTTTACGGCACCAAATTTCAGAACCTGAAAACTCTTAAACTGAGGAAGGGCCTTTCTTACCAGAATAATTGCCATGCCAAAAAAGGACAAAATAAAGAATGCTTTTCTATCGATAAGACTAATTAAATTATCAAAAACAACTAATCCACCAGGGTTATAAACTTTAGAAAAATCAAAATTTATTACAAATGTAATCAGTGTAAGTATTAATCCAAACGAAGCGTACTTAAGGGTTTGTTTTTTAAACCAAGTCGTTTTATCTTTTAGATAGAAATAAATCAGCATTGCAATTTGAATCAGAGAAATAAGTGCATAAGAATGATTGATAATTGTTCCAAAGAATCCTAAAAGACCAATAAATAGACCTGTTCTATAAGTTGAGCTTTTTGTAACCCATAACATTCCCCATATCCAAACTAACGAATATGTATCTATTAAAGTTGTCCCTAAGTTGTTCCCAATAATCTTTGAAACACTCCAAGACGAAATTAATGCAAATACACCCAGCAAGGATAATCTTCTTGATATAAAGAATCTAAGAAGGGCATAAAAGGTGAGGAGGTACATCGAGATATTTACGATGTAGAAGTATGTAATCCAGCCAATTTTAAAAAGGTTAGGGTAGCTTCTAAAAGGATAGAAAGTAACCGTTAAGAAATTCCAAAACAATTGATTAATCTGATGACCTGGATCTAAAAAGAAAATCAAAGCATCACTTTGAGCCAAAGCTGGCATTTCAGGAACAGAGAAAAGAATCAAACTTACAATTAAAAAGACTAGAGTTTTTTCAAAACTATCCAGGTATCTAAACTCTGAAAAGTTTGTGGTAACTGATTCTTGTATTATTTTTCCTCTCGTAGGCCAAGAATAAAATAATCCTAATGAACCCCATATAATCCAGAATGAATTATAAACCCACTTTGATGGTAACAAATAAAGTAGGTTGAATATCAGAATAAAAAAGAACATCCCCAAGAACAGGCGATAAACGACTCTATCAATGGATGAGTTCACTCGGAAGTATATCTTTAGACGATGATCTATCTCTTTCCCAAGAAAAAACCACTGACTCATAATGAATGAGCAATAAAGGATCATAGATATAAATAGATATATAGGTTTTAATTCAAGTGATTTTTGTACATAGACGGGTATTAAAAGGAATGAAAAGTATATAACTATACGATATAAGAAGAACTTAGACTTTAAATAGAATATTCCTGACTTTTTTTCTAAAGTATTATCCATAATAACCGATCATATTAGTACAACATTTGAAAATCTTAATTGATTTCAAATACCCATTACTCGCTCGAAACGGCCGGATCCCCAATCCGGCCATTTTTATTTTAGGCCATTAATTAACTTACCGAAAGTCATTTTAAGTATTTATAATAATTTCTTTTCCAATACACCTTTCAAAGGCGTAGAAAATACTGCCTCATAGTTAGTCTCATTGCGTCGAACACTCCATATGCTATTATTAAAAGGCGTATACCGACTTCTCTTAGGATGAGAGAAGAAACTTCAGGAGGAAGATTTGGGTATTTCTTTTGGCTCCATAGCAACAGGGCTCCCAAAAGATATTGTTAAGCAGATTATCGCTGCTGAAAGGATTCCTGTTAAAAGCATGGAAACCCGTAAAGAAAAGATTAGCGATAAGAAAGCACTCGTTGGTGAGCTGATACAGCTCATGGAAGGCATACGTGGAAGTGTTTTAAAAAATGCTAGTGCTAGGTCTCTTAGAGAGCTTAAAGTCGAAACAAATGAAGATATTCTAGGTGTAAACGCAGATAAGAATATTGCCCAACCTGGAACTTACCAAATTGAAGTATCACAACTGGCCCAAAAGTCATCAGCGATGACATCAGGATTCGAAAACCCAGATGAAAGTTATGTCGGTGTCGGATTCATACAGTACTTTCTTCCAGATGGAGAAAGTAAAGAAATATACATTGATTCAGAAAACTCAAGCCTAAATGCAATCTCAAAACTAATCAATCAAGACACTGGGAACGGTCTAAGAGCCTCCGTTGTCAATGATGGTAGTGGTAGTGATGAGCCTTGGAGAATGATCTTATCTCTTGAGGAGACTGGTGATGAGAAACGTGCAGAGTTTCCATACTTCTACTTTGTAGATGGAGATAATGACCTCTATTTAGAATTTGAAAGAGAAGCACACGACGCAAAGATTAAGCTAGATGGTTTTGAAATAGAGGTTCCTGAAAATAAAGCTTCAGAACTAATCCCTGGTGTAACACTAGATCTTAAAAAAGCTCGTCCAGGAGAAGAATTCACATTAAAAATTGATGAAGACACACAAGCCGTTACTGGAAAAGTTCAAGGACTAGTAGATAGTATTAATTCCGTACTTAGCTTTATTAAACAACAAAATACAATGGACGAAACAACAGATACATCAAGAACTCTTGGTGGAGATATCATGCTTCAATCCCTTGAAGGACGTTTGAGGGCCACAGTTTTTAAAGACATTAAGACTGAATTTGGATTCAAGAGATTCAGTGATCTAGGTATTAAGTTTCAACGTGACGGTATGCTGAAAGTTGAGACAGAAGTCCTTAATAATAATCTTTCTTCTAACTACAAGTTAGTAACACAAATCCTTACTGGTCATTTCACTGAAGATGGAAAGACAAAAGGTTTTATAGATCACCTTGGGGATACAGCTAAAGCGTCACTCCAATTTCCTAATGGATTATTACAGACTAGAAAAAATTCACTGCAGTCTAACATAGATCAAATAGACAGAAGAATCACAAACAAAGAAAGAATGATTGAACAGAAAGAAAAAAATTTAAAAGATAAATTTGCAAGATTAGAAGGAACAATTTCGAGAATGAAGAGTCAAGGATCAGGTATCGCCGCCATGGGCGGAGGATCTAATCCTGTGACTCAACTCGGTTAACCATTGGAGGTGGTTATGAGTTATGGTTTAGGAGCTTATAAAAAAACGTCGATTCACACGGCTAGTAAAGAGCAGATCTTACTAATGCTTTATCAAGCAGCAATCAAAAGCTGTAAAAAGGCAATAGAAGCTATTGATGAAAAAAACATCCCTGCCAAAGGTGAACACATTGGTAAGTTACAAGACATTGTTATTGAGCTTAACAATAGTCTAGACTTTGAAGTTGGAGGAGATATTGCGAAAGAACTCTCTTCTTTATATGACTTCATACTTTTTTCAAGTACACAGGCAAATATAAAAATTGAAGCAGAACCACTACAGGGCTGTCTAAATGTACTGAACACTCTTTATGAAGGATGGGGACAAGCAATTAAAACCCTCAGAAAAGAAAGTGCTCAAAATGAGCAACAGGGGGCTTAATGATAAATCGAATCTACAACCTACTTATGAGACATACTGCCTTACTGGATAGTGGTTTAAAAATTACACATAATATCTATGTTGCAACTTCAAGAGGAGATATTAACCTAGTTAACTTCGAAGCCGACAACAGAGAAAGAATTGTAAAAGTTTTAGAAAAGTTTCAAACAGAAATTGAAGATATGGTCTCTACCCTAAAGGCCGACGAAGTTACTCCAGAAATAGTTGAAATTCTAAAAGCGTGGCAAAGTGATCTTTATAATTGGTCTTGTGAAGTTCAAGCAATAGACTTAAAGTCTTCAGAACTTCTAGAAAATCAAAAAATGGAAACAACAAAGGAAATTGCTACGATATTCACATCTAGGCAGCAGTTCAAGGGTTACAACCTTAACAGTACTAAAAAATAACCTTAATTTTTCCTGAACTCATAATAAATCAAGTCGTTATGAGTTCAGTGTTAATAGGCTAATTTTTATAATCTCATTGACAAAAATACGCAGACATGAGGAAATATAGGAGCGAGAACTAGGATTCGTTCTCCTTCTAAATTCACAGTTTAACCTTAAGGAAGAGGTAACAAGCGTGTCTGATCACTCAAACAAAGAAAATTCAAATTCATTATATATCACTAAGGATAAATCCATGGAAGAACTATCTTTATATAGATATGAAGTAAAAGTATCTAAAACAGAACATAAAGTTCCTGTAGTAAATGATGTACATCTACATTCAATTTACAATCCGATTAAAGAAGCTGCGACTCTACTAGAGAAGAACAAGACTTTAATTAAAGTTAAAAATGAACTTCTCGTTCTTGGCCTTGGATTTGGCTATCACATACAAGAGGCCATTCTTCTTCTTGAAAAAGAATGGGGACAGAATTATAAAATTATCGTTATAGAACCAAATGAAAAAGTTTTTAGTGACTACAAGAAATATTCAGTAATAAATAATTCTAATCTAGAAATCTATGCCGCTGAAGAAATTGTAGAACTTTATAAGAAGAAAGAATTTGTAGATTATCTACTAAATAAGCCAGGGATTATAAGTCACCCTGCAAGCTTCAACCTTTATGAAAACTATTTTAAAAACCTACTTTCATATAAGGCCCCAAGAACAGTTAGTAGTTTTTCAGAATATATTAGTTCTGACTTAGTTAAAGAGTGTGTAAGTACATTAAACCAAGACCTAGATGTAATTTCAGCGATTGATGAAAAACTTTACACAAGTAAATCCTTAAAAAATAATGACGATCACTTTCTTATGGCCTTTCAAGAAATGGTTAAGGGATCACTTCAGTTAGAAGGAAGAGAATAAAATGAAAAAAGTACTTTTAATAAATCTAAGAAGATTCGGTGACATCTATAGCTCAGCACATCTGATTAATTCAATGGTCGCAAACGGAGGCTATGAAGTCTCCATTCTCGTTTACAAAGAATTTGAAAAAGCCGCTTTAAATATTGAAGGTGTCTCTAACATTTATACGATTGATAGAAAAAGAATTATTACACTTACAAAAAGTGAAATCTTCAATAATGGTTATGCCCTTGAAGAATTTAATAAAGACCTAAGTGCAGTAACAACACAGCACTGGAACGAAGTTATAAACTTTTCAAACGAAAGAGTTTCAACACATATTACTTCTCTTCTAAGCTCTGACAAAATGACAGGTCTTCAATTTACACCAGAAATGAAAAACTCATACAATTCAGACTGGGGAATGCTTCTAAATGAAGTTATTACTGAATTAGATTTTTCACCTATGCACTTCAATGATGTTTATCACCAAATGGTTGGAGTAACCACTAGTAAGAATAGCTTAAAACTAAAAACTAGTGCTAACCATAATGAAAATGCATTTAAAAATATAAATTTCCTTAGACAAGCAGAAAAAGGAAAAACTAAAAAGATAGTTGGTATTCAATTATTCACATCAGAAGAATCTAAAAACATACCAGAAAATATCATCATAGAAGTGATCGAAAACCTTCATTCAAAAGACATTGTAACAATGCTCTTGATTGCACCAACAGACGATGAGAAAGAAAGAGCAGCAAAGATAAATGATCACTTTGAAGGTAGGTTAGTCACTGTTGAATCTGACTTTCATGCGCTAACAAGTGTTGTAATTAACTTAGACTGCTTAATCACACCGGACACTGCAATTAAACATCTAAGTGATTTAGTTGAAACTCCTTGCCTAGAAGTAAGCCTAGGAGCATCTCCATTTCTAAAACAAGGATCTATCAACGAACAATCTCTTATTCTATCAAAAAGTATAGAAGACAGAAGCTTTTCAAGCAGCGATATAGATAGCGACTTAAGATCTGAAGATATTGTTAACTCTACACTCCTGCTACTTGGTTCGAAATCTTTCAACAGCACTCATATTGGAGAAGGATATACACTTTATAGACCATATAAAGATACTCTCGGAACTTCATACTTTGCAGTGAAGGGTAATGTTAACACTGAGCTAGAAGTTCAAAGAATTGCTTCTAGAATGTATATTTCAAAAACTCTTCTAGAAACTAATGATGACTCATTTACTGAAATGATTATTGAACTAAAAGGTGAAAATTTTAGACGATGGATTTCAAATGAAAAAGAAGCTGTTACAGAAACAACTAAAGACTTACTAGGTGCAATACGCTCACTGATTCAAATCGGAGATGGAGCTAACCAGTCTAAAAACTTCATCACTTCTCTAGGTCACTTAATGGCCCACTGTGAAGATTCTACAATGACTGCAATCCCAAGCTTATTTTTAAGAGCAAGACTAGAGTCACTATCATCAGATAGTATCGAAAGTTCTGTAAAAGATGTAGAAAAACAACTATATAAAATGAAAAATGAACTTCAAAAAGTTTATGAGGTTCTTAAGATAGTAGAAGAAAACTCTAGAAAGCATGAAGCAGATACTGTGATTGAAAACATGGTATCAAATAGAGTTCATCAAGAAACATTATAATTTATGCCAAGGAAGGTGTATGAGTAATTTCGCAACAGAAGTTGTTAATAAGATCGAAGAGATTAAGGCCAGTACAGCAAGTGGAAGCACTTTATCTCAAGAAGATTTAGAAGTTCTATTCTTGGCCTCATTACTAGAAGAGGAAGGTCATGGAAACAGCTAAAAAAGATAGTACAGAGATACCTCCTGAAAATGTTAAGAAAACTATTGCGATAGTACAAATACTTCGCCTTGGCGATATTATTCAAACAATTCAAACTGCCAAGTCTTTACGCCAAGAGCATGGAGATAAGTATAAGCTATTACTAATTGCTAGAAAGCAATTTGCAAACCACCTAAAAGATCAAATCGATGAAGTCTTTGACGAGTGTATTACAATTGACTTAAAAGACCTTGTCTTAAAAAGCCCTGTAGTAAACTTAGACAACTCTCTTAATAATATTAGAGAACTAAAAGCGAGAATATCTACACACAATATAGATGTATGTGTAAATCTATCCTACTCTAAAACTGCAAATTACTTGATGAGCCTAATTACTGCTTCTCATAAGATTGGTCCATACTATGATGAGAATGCTAACATAAGTATAAAAGATAAATGGTCTCAATACTTATATGCAAATGTTTTAGAAACGAGCTTAAACTCATTTAACCTTGTTGATCTTTATAAGCTCATCATAGGTGTTGCACCAAAAGAAGATGAAAAAAACACAGTCAAAACTGGAAACAAAAACAAAGTATTTATTCATCCATTCGCCTCAGATAAGAAAAAGGTCTGGGGAGATAGCAAATGGGTAGAAGTTATATTTAAATTTCTACGAGACAATGAGAATAAACAAGTATTTCTTGTTGGATCAAAAAGTGATCAGGAAGCTTGTAAAAAGATCATTGAGAATCCTTTATTATCTTCTTTTAAAGAGCGTATCAATGACCTTACAGGTAAACACAATATCACAGAGCTCAAAAACCTCTTAGATGATGACTCTATGTTTATTGGTCACGACTCAATGGTAAGTCACCTAGCCTCACTAAAGAAGATCCCTATAATAACTATATCTCTAGGGCCTGTTAGAACTGCTGAGACTGTTCCTTACGTTGCTGGGGCCTATAACTTATCTCCACAAACAAAATGCTTTCCTTGTAAGCCTGACACTGCTTGTGACTTTTACCAATGCCACGCAGATATTCCATACCAGACAGTCAATGAAGCATTAACCATTGTGTCAAGCGGTGAGGATCTAACGAAAGACTCATTGAATAAAAAGCTTTCTCACTTTCACTTAAATTCAATAAATATACGAAAATCATCTTATAACTCTCTTGGACTTCTTTCATTAGAATCTGTTCTAGAGGACCAAGCGACTTATGATGAAACTATTAGAAAATTCTTTGTTATCACGTGGAGTTACTTATTTAGTGAAGTTGAAGGTCACAATGACTTCCCTATAATTAGCGATAAAACACATCAAAAGCTCTTAATTGATATGCAGGGCTTACAACAGTTATTTGAGCTAAGTGAGTTTGGTAAGAAGTACTCTCGATATATTTTAGAGGAAATATCTTGTGAAACTCCGAATTTAAATAAAATAAAAGATTATTCTAAAAAAGTTGATGAGATAGAAAGACTTTCAGGCATTATATCTGAAACTCACCCACAACTTAGCCCTGTGATAAACTTTGGAAAGATGGCCAGAGCAAACCTTCATGGAGATAACTTAGTTCAACTTACAGAAAGTTCATTCTATTCATTCCATGATCAAGCTAATGCTACTAGTGTAATGTATGAACTTTGTGAAAAAACACTAACTCAAAATCAAAAATCAAAAACAGTTAAACCTCAAACAACTATAAGGTAGGAACCAGGATGGTCTCAGTAACAGTTAACAACAAAACGATATCTAAACCAGAGCAAGATGCTAGTGTTAATGATCTCATGAACTTTGTACTTAACGAGGTACTTCATGATGATGAAGTTATAACTTCAATTGACATAAATGGAAGACAACTATCATACGAAGAAGAACAGTCTTCACTAGCTCTACCAGTTGAAAAGTATGATGATATAAACTTTTCGACAACAAGTAGCTATGAGCTCGCCTTTGATGCTTTAAATGATTGCTCATCATATATTGATACAATAATCCATAAGATCGGAGTATTTATAGAGCTTCAAAATGATAATAAACAAAAAGAAGCCAATATGATGTTTGGTGAAGTTGTTGAAATCATGGATCTATATGTTCAACTTATGGCAAAAATCTATAGAACTGTAAGAAAAAGACATCAAGAGCAACTAAAAAACACTAATACATTTCAAACTCTTGAAATACACTTACTTTCTATTATGAAAGGGCTTATTCCAGCAAAAGAGAAAAATGACATTATTATGTTGAACGACTTGCTAGAGTACGAACTTATAGATAACCTGACTCAGTGGAAAATAAAGGCCATACCAGAACTAAAAAAGCTCAGAGATCTCTAAAGTTATACATATCAGATAGTGTAGGAGTCGGTGTATTTGCACCGTCTCCAAATATCGAATTCTCAAAAGCCCAAATTCATGCAGATTACTCTATCTATAGAAATGATGGCCTATATGATATTCATAAAGGTGGCTCAATTTTAGGAGAACCTGTTCTTAAAGTTTCTTCGTCAACATCACCACACGCTATATATCAGCTTTTAAATGCTGGTCATAGTACCAAGAAACGAAAAACAAGAAAATACACTACGCTTACAACTTCCAATATTTCTAAAAATTCTTCATCTGATTTAAAGTTATTTATTGATATATTAGAATTTAAAAATTTCATTATTAACCAATCCTTAAAAATTAAAGATACAAGTGAGCTTCCAGAATACATCTTGCAGTCTAAGCTCTTCAAAGCTTATCAATCCTGCCAGATACTTATTCATGAAAAGGGAAGTCCTATAATTGAAACATTCTTTTATGATTCAAACTTAGGTCATAGTAAAAAAGAAATTTCAGTTTCAACTTTCAGCAAAATATTTAATCTAGTCAAAAAAAGTAAAAATAAACTATTCAACCAATCTCTTATTTTAGAATCTGACATAGGTGTAGTTGGAACTTTTTTAGCTAAAGATATTGAACTCTCAAAACATTCAATCTTAGTGATCTTATCTAGAAATGACTTTCTTACTCCATCAGACATGGAAATTAATATATTCAATTCATCTATTCACTTTATATCAGATGTAATACAAGGAATATTGATAGCGTCACTAAATAAACTAAAAACAGAGGTCTATAAGTCTCTGTTAGAAACTTATCCTAACCCACTTTTTTTAGACAATACGCCTCTCAACGATGCTGCAAAATATTCAAACATTCAGGACTTAAATGAACTAAGTTCTATTAAAGACCTATCCGGTAAAAAGTTTTTTGAGGTTGGAATAAGTGATGAGGCAAACACATCTGACATATACCATCATCAAAGAATATCTTTACTAGGTGAGCTCTTAAATACCTTGAAGCACGAGTTAAGTAATCCTCTTTTTGGTTTAAATATGGCATCAGACCTTCTTCTATTAGAAGATTTCGATGACGAGATGTCTTCATTCATTAGAAATATTTCTATAAATAGTAAAAGATGTCAGACAATTATTGATAACTTCTCTAAGCTTTATAGAGAAGAAGATAGTTACGACAAGTTTAATATTCAAGAAGTGATAAATGAAACAATTCTTTTAACAAAGAGTGAAAGTAAACAAATTCCAAAAGATTTAACATTTTATAATTTTCAAACAGATGAAGACTATATCATTAATTCAAACTCAACCTGGCTCTCTCAGATTCTTTTCAATCTGATCATTAACAGTTCCCAGGCCATAAAGAGTAATCGCAACGACTTTAGAGAAGAGAAGATTGAAATTACAATAATTAAAAAGCTAGAAGAGATTGAGATCAATGTATCCGACTCAGGACCAGGGATCCCAGCGAAAGTTAAGGATCAAATATTCAAACCATTCATAACAACCAAAGAGAAAGGTACAGGCCTTGGGCTAAGTATATGCTCTAACTTGATAAAGAAACTGAATGGCAAAATTGAAGTAAAACAAAAGGACGATATTGGGACTAGTGTATCTTTCACTCTACCATTAGTATAAGTTATGGAAATTTTAGTAATAGAAGACGAACTATTAATTCAAAAGTCTCTAAAAAAGCTATTAGAGAAGAAAGGTGCTTCTGTAGATGCATGTTCTTCTGGCAAAGAGGCCATTGAAAGAATTCTTTCAAAGAATTATGATCGTGTGATTTGTGACCTAATGCTTCAAGATATTACTGGATTTGATATTATCGAAGAGTCCAAAAAGAAGTACAATATCGAAGAAATTGGTAAGTTATTTGTCATTATAACTGCCTATAGTTCACCTCAAATACTAGAGAAGGCTAACTCCTATCGCTGCAAAGTTCTTGGAAAGCCATTTGAAAATATAGAAGATGCATTAATGGTATTTTTAGAAAGAGAGTAAGAATTGACTACAAAAATAATTAAAAATATTGGAATACTGCTTAAACCAAGAAACGTTTCTGAATTTGCAATTACAATTCCAAATTTAACAGAGTGGTTAATCAGACGTAAGAAAACCGTTTCCTTTCTAGCAAAAGAAGAAGAGCGTATTAATACCATTTTCACAAAGCTACCTAAGAATGTAAGTTTTATAGAAGATGATCAAATCAACAATCTAGATCTCATAATCACTCTTGGTGGTGATGGTACCATTATTGGCGTGACTCGAAAATGTACAAAAAAGTCTCCACCTATATTTGGCGTAAATATGGGAAATCTAGGCTTCATCACAGAATTTTCAAAACTCGATTACTTTGACGAGCTTGCAAAAACATTAAAAGGAAACTTTGAAATTGCAAAACTTCCTCTCTATAGAGTTAATGTAAGTAAAAGAGGTAAGGAATTATTTAAGGGAAGTTTTATTAATGATGTAGTTATTAATAAGAATAATATCTCAAGAATGTTTACCTTATCTGTAGAATGCGACTCAGAACTAATATTCAATGTTTCAGGAGATGGACTTATCATAAGTTCACCAATTGGCTCTACTGCATATTCTCTTGCAGCAGGTGGTCCAATAACACATCCGGATGTGAATGCATTACTCTTAACTCCTATTTGCCCACACAGCTTAAACCATAGACCTTTGGTAATTCCAGATACAAAAGAAATAGAAGTTAAATTCCCAGTTAAAGAGAGTCACTTAAGCCTTACACTAGATGGACAAGAGGCAATTGATATAGAGAAGGGATGTATTGTAAAAATATCAAAAGTGAAAAATAGCTATGCAAAGATAGTTAAAAACAATGACAGAACATACTTCCAAACTTTAAAACAAAAGCTAACACACGGACAAAGAGAAGGCAGATGAAAAAAGAAAAGCTTCTATTAAAATCTCTAACAATGAATAACTTTGCAACGTTTGTAAATCAAGAGATCTTATTCTCAAATGGTTTTAACGTTATAGTAGGAGAGACCGGGTCTGGGAAAAGTCTTATATTAGATGCACTACAGTTAATATTTGGAAACAGAGCTGACAAAAAAATCATTAGAAAAAATGAAGAGTTTGCTACAGTTGAAGCTGTTTTCAAATGTAATCATCCAGAGATAAAGTCATACTTTAACGAATTAGGTCATCCATTTTCTGACGATGAAATTCTAATAAAAAGAATAATTACTGCCGAAGGTTCATCTAAGGCCTATTTAAATTTCCAACAATGCTCTTTGCAAACATTAAGTACTATAGCTAAGAGATATGTCGACCTTGTTGGCCAATTTGATAACCAAAAGCTTTTAAGTGAAGATTATCAATTAGCTCTTCTAGATGACTATAGTAATATGTCATTGGAGAAGAAAGAGTACATTACTCACTTCAAAGAATTATCCACACTAGAAAATGAGCTTTCAGAATTAATTGAAATGAACAAAACAAAGTCACAGAGAAAAGATTATGTTGAGTTTCAAATCGCAGAACTTGAAAAAGTTAACCCAAGCTCAAAGGAAGAAGAAAATCTCATTGAAGTTAAAAATCAAATTTTAGATCATCAAAAAAAGGCAGAGTCCTTCACTGAAGCAAACTATATACTAAGCGAATCTAATACAAGCATTTTATCTCTTATCAATAAACTAGATATTCAAACCAATAGATATGATCTCTTGAGTGAGAATGAAGCTGAACTACTTTCAGAGGCTAAAGAGTCTCTCTCTGAGCTTTCTTTTTCTATATCTAAGAAAATAGATTTTGAAAACAATGATGATGAACTTCAAGATATTATTGAAAAGCTAGATTCATATCAAAAATTAAAAAGAAAATTTAATGTAGATACAGATGAACTTGAAAGTATCTATTTGAATTTCCAGGAAGAATATAAGCTTTTAGAAAATTCTGATCTTGAAGTAAAAAAGTTAACAGACAAAATAAACTTAACAAAAGAGCTTTGCTGGACAAAAGCAAATCAGCTTCACACCAACAGAGTACAGTTTGCTTCTAAACTATCTAGTGAGCTTACAAAGAAAGTTCGTAAGCTCCGTATGAGTGGAGCGACTATAAAAGTTGAACTTGAGGAAGCAAAAACATTATCCAAGAATGGTATTTCAAAAATCTCATTTAATGCTGAGACAAATCCTGGAGAGGGATACTTCAAAGTCAAAGAAATTGCCTCAGGGGGAGAATTATCGAGAATACTTCTCTCATTGAGACAAATATTATCAAAAAGTGACACTGTCTCAGTTTTTCTATTTGATGAAATTGATACTGGAATCGGGGGAGAAACCGCAGTGTCTATTGGAAAAGCACTAGAAGAAGTTTCAAAAGCATCTCAAGTAATTGCGATTACTCACCTTCCTCAAATTGCTAAATTCTCAAAGACTTTGATAGATGTTTCAAAAAGGGAAGAAAGCAACAGAACTTACTCTTACACATCACAAGTTCAGATTAAAGAAAAAGAGCAATACATAAGAGATATGGCACAATTATAAATCAACAAAACTTGCTCCATCTTCAGTTATCTTTATAAAAGATTTTGAAGCTGGGGCAAAACCATTATTTATATAATACCTTTCATCATCTAATTTGTAATAATCCTTACAATGACTATGTCCACACACAAGACCATTAATTTCATTACGCGAGAAATAATCCTCACTAGAACGCCTAAATTTATCTCTAATAAATTCTTGTCCTTCAGCACTTAACTCATACCTATTAACGTTACTCTCACGAGACTTATTAGAGGCGTTATGGCCTATCCACTCTATAAACTTGAATGGAACAATATAATCTCCAAGAAATTTAACAAGTTTATTATTAATTTTTCTCTTATAGTTTTGATAGCGATCATTCTCTATTTCAACATCATCTCCATGAGTAAAACGAACAATCTTTCCAGATACATCAACATCAAAGTAGTGTTTGACGTGAATAAACTTTTCTCTACTTATATTTAGCTTTTTAACTGACTTTCGAATTAACCTTTCAATATGAAAGTCATGATTACCTTCGATATATACAATCGTGGCATTATTCTCTATAGCTTCTTTTACAAGGTGAAAAAAGGCATCATACTTCTTTAAGTACTGAACTTTACCACCTATTAAGATATCAAAAATATCTCCATTTAAAATAATGTATTGTGATTTTCTAACAATCTCGTGGTTGAAGAATTTCTTGAGAAGTTCAAATTTTTCATCTGAAGATTCTTTAACATGAACATCAGAAATAGAAGTTATAATCATTATCTATCAATATCACAGACTAGTTTTTTTTGTCCATTTATCAAACGAAGAACCTCTTTTTTAATCAAAGTAGTATTCCCTTCAAATGTTAATGACAATCTAGATCCACCATAGGGATTCTTTTCATCCTGATAAGGATTCATTTTTACAAGTCCAGACACTTTTACTTTCAGAGTAATTGATTTCAATGGAAATGAAATTTCAACATTCTCTATAATATCTCCAATATCAAACTTTCTCATTTCATTCTTTGTAAGAATTACTGAGAAGCCTCCTACTGCAATATCATTACATGACTTCTTGAAACTTACTCCATTGTGCTTGAAAGTAATATCCATTGGTATGAAAGGATCAATTCTTTCAGACTTACGTCTATCGTAAAACTTATGAAAGTTAGGAAATGAGACAACAAGATCATCATCATAATCCATATACTCAGCTTCAAATAAAAGAGACATCTGAGGAATAGCTAAATTTATTTTTCCACTTCCACCAAGTAAGTCCTCTAAGTAAGATCGACTCATAGTTGTTGGAGATAGAACTATTCTTTTTTGATTGAATTTGATTGATTTGAATTGTAGATCGGCTTTAATGATGTGGCCTCCGAATGAGCCCCACGCATACACGGCATACTTACTTTTAAAAGCTTCCAATAGTTCGTTTTTTATTTTCTCTTGATTTTCTACTTTTAGTAAGCTGTTCATACTTTTCCTTTCCTTCCCTAAGATCCATCCTAGCCGAAGCTAGGATGGATTGGGCTTAAGTGGAACTTTCGTTCCTTAGGGCTTAGGAAGTGTGGGTGACTAGCACCCACATTTTTAATTATCCAATTAGTCTTAGTGCTGAGTTCGGTATCTGGTTAGCTTGAGCTAATGCTGCTACACCTGCATTCTTAACAACGTTACTTGAGGCCATGTTTGCAGTTTCTGCTGCCACATCTACATCTTCAATTACCGATCTTGCACTATCTTGATTTATTGTTTGAGTCTCTAAGTTCGCAACCGTTGACTGTAGTCTAGATTGAATCGAACCTAAATTTGCTCTATGTCCTGATACCGCTGTAATAGCGCCATCTATATCAGCAATTGCATCTAAGGCATCACCTTTATCAGCAATTGATGTTCCACCGACTCCGATTTCATCTGCAGTTGCATTTGTTGAATCTGAATCAAATTGAATTCTATTTTGTTCTCCGGCATATGCACCTACTTGAATATCAAGAGTTCCACCGCCTTCTCCGTTTAACAGATTTGTTCCGTTAAATGTTGTTGAGTCTGCAATTCTATCTACTTCTGTAGTTAGCTGTTGGTATTCCTTATCTAGGAATCCTCTTTCAGTATCACCTACAGTGTCTGAAGAAGCTTGAATCGTTAACTCTCTCAGTCTTACTAAGATATTTGATACTTCGTTTAAACCACCTTCAGCAGTCTGTACCATTGAAACACCATCATTCGCGTTTCTTGTTGCTTGTCTTAAACCGTTTGTTTGTGCTTTTAAGTTAGTAGCAATCGCTAAACCTGCAGCATCATCAGCGGCCTTGTTAATTCTTTTCCCAGACGATAGTTTCTCTAAACTTCCCTGACTTTTACTTGATACTTCATTTAAATTTTTCTGTACGGCTTGTGAAGCCATGTTAGTTGCAATTCTTAAACCCATGATATTCCTCCTAAGAAATATTTATTTTTTATTTTCCCTAAAGCCGCCTGACCTTTTTTGTCAGACAATAACCATATCGCCCACACAGGGAAATACTTTAGCCTTTTGCTCAGATACTTAAAAAAAAGAGTTCATTTTTGAATAATTTCATACACATAGAGTCTGACTTTTTTGGTATGTTATTTGCTAAGCTCGATTTTTGCCAAAGTTGGCATAAGAAATATGACTATTATTATTGTCATTACATAAGAAGAGTTGATTTTAGACACAAAAAAGCCCCTCATATAGAGGGGCCATTCTTAAACTTTGAATTTTTTAAATTTGTGATTAACCAATTAGCTTTAGAGCTGCATTTTGAGAGCTATTCGCTTGAGCTAAAACTGAAGTTGAAGCAGAAGTTAGAATATTTGCCTTAGTTAATTCAGATGAAGTTTGAGCAACATCTGTGTCTCTAATTCTCGAATTTGCTGCACTTAAGTTTTCTGTTTTTACATCTAAGTTTGAAATCGTTGATTGCAATCTATTCTGTAAAGCACCTAAGTTTGCTCTATTACCGTTAATCTTATTGATCGCTGAATCAATGTTTTCTAAGTTCTCTTGAGCTCCATCTTTAGAAGCTACACTTAAACCTCCAACTCCAATTGCATCTGCCGTAGCAGCTGAGTCTTGTGGTCTATATGAGATCCTATCGTTGAAGTCATCATTCATTATTCCAACTTGAAAGTCTGCAGTATCACCTTCTCCATTTAAAAGACTACGTCCGTTAAACTCTGTTGAACCTGCAATTCTATCAACCTCCTGTACAAGGTTTTGGAACTCTAAATCTGAAAACTCTCTTTCAGAATCGCCAATCGTATCAGAAGCAGCTTGAACTGAAAGTTCTCTCAGTCTTACAAGAATGTTTGATACTTCGTTTAATCCACCTTCAGCAGTTTGAATCATTGAAATACCATCTCCAGCATTTCTCTTAGCTTGTTGTGACCCTCTAATATTTGCTTTTAGTTTTTCACTAATCGCTAAACCAGCGGCATCATCACTTGCCTTATTAATTCTACTTCCTGAAGCCATCTTCTCAAGGTTATCACCTTGTGACTTCTTAACGTTTCCTAAACTTCTTTGTGCTGATAATGACTGTACGTTTGTGTTAATTCTTAAACCCATCTCTAATCTCCTCGAAACATAATCTACCTCCGTGAAAAGTTGAATCAAACAGCCGTGTCTGATGTATAAAAGGCTCACCCCAAATGAGCCAGTTAATAACCTAAACGGTTACTCGGAAATATACTTGAGTAAAAAGTGGAAAAAATTGCCGTAAAATCAACAAGTTATACCCGACCAGGATGATCGGGTAATGATAACCTTATGAAAGTATTCAATTATATATTTGAGACTGTAATACCTGGATAAACTACTTACTAAAAGAGGCCATAAACAGACTATAGGTTCTCTGATTCTTATCTATAGAAGAAATCGTTTTAATATCAACTTCAAGGTTTGCTTCTGCAGACCACATAGATAGATCTTCTCTCGAGAAACCAAAATGCTTAACTCCCATTCCTCTATTATCTGGATGAAAAGAGCCATCTTCAGATTCAAGATCTATAATAAATATCTTTCCACCCTTATTGAGCATTTTAGAAAATGTCTGAATAACTTCTGAAGGCCTATCAAGATGATGAAAAGTCATTGAGCTTACAATTAGATCAAATTCTTTATCTAGAGACTCATTTTCAAGATTTATATTTAAAGAACTAACATGCGGTAAGGTCTCTACTTTTTCATCAAAGACTGCCAACATACCTGATGAATTATCAATACCGACTAGTGATTTAGCGTGTTCTAGAAACTCTAGACCAAGAAGTCCAGTTCCACACCCAAAGTCTAAAATATCAAACTTCTTATTAAGATCAATTTCTTCTTTTATTTTATTTGCCATAAGCTGGGCACGTGCAACTTTATCCTCACTATCCCACTTGTTTGCACCAATATTAAAATGTGACATATAAGCTCCCCAACACAACAACCTTTCGATAAAGGTCCAAATCTAATTTATGAATATAAAAACCATATTAAGCTATTAATTATTCATAATATAACAATTATTTTAGTTAAACATTGATTAAGATCAATTTAATACAATAGATTTTAATATATATTATAAAAACTTAAACACTACACAGGCATGGGATTTAATATGGCCATTTATACAACTAAGTCATTTGGTTTACCAGACCAGGTAAATCTAAAGACATCCTCTCTAGGAAAAGATGATTTAATAATCACACCTCCACCAGAGTTCAAAGGACCTGAAGATAGCTGGTCACCTGAAGATCTATTTTCAGCAACCCTTACTAGTTGCTACATATTAACATTTAAGGCTCTTGCAAGATTTAAAAAGATGGATTGGGTGAACTTAGAGGTAACAGTGGACGCTCACCTTGAGAAAACAAATTCAGGGCACCAATTCACCAAAGCAACAATATCCCCCAAATTAACGGTTTGCTGTAAAAGTAATATAGATCCATACCTAAAACTTCTTAAACAAGCTGAAGAAAACTGTCTAATATCAAAATCTATTAAAACGGAGCTTACACTAAAACCAAAAGTTATTTTACAAGCAGTGCAGAGATAAAATTATAAGCTTATAGGATATTTTCTTACTCTCTTCCTTGAACAGAAGAGATTATTCCTGTTGTTGAGTATCCCTCAACGAAAATAAGACTTTTTACTTCTCCACCCTTAGCCGTAACAATGTCATGGCCAACGATATCAGTAATTTTCCAATCTCCACCTTTAACAAGAACATCTGGCTGAACGGCCTTTATTAGCTCATATGGAGTATCTTCAGTGAACACTTCTACACAATCAACACATCTAAGATTTTCAAGAATAAACTTTCTATCTTTCTCTTTATTGATAGGCCTAGACTCACCTTTTAACCTTTTTATACTGTCATCAGAATTAAGACCCATAAAAAGTAAATCACCTTGCTTCTTAGCTTCATTTAAATAAGCAACATGTCCTGAATGAAGAATATCAAAGCAACCATTTGTGAAGACAATTTTCTTGCCTTTATTTTCTTCTAAAAAATTCTTTGCTTGCGGGGATAGTTTAAACATCTTCTGAAACTTTTGTATCAGTTAACTTTCCTTGAAAATCAATTAAGCAAGGTAAGCCAAGAGTTACAAATGAAAGTAATGTAATAAAAGACCTAAGAAAACTATCTTTTAAAAGAATTCCTTTACCATCTTCTCGAACGAGTCTTATTTTTAATAAGCTTTTACCTGGAGTTGCTTGTAGATCTAGGATTGAAAAATAACTCAAGTAAAATATTGAAAACGATACACTTGTAAAAATTATTAAATCTTTCTGTCCTATCACTTCAAAGAATTGAGAGATAGATAATCCAGACACTGCAACAAATAGCGCCATGAGACCAGTCGTTATACATGCAACAACGAGCACATCTATAAGCCAAGCAGAAAATTGCTTAGTTGATGATGTCACTTTAATTTCTACAGCTTTTGGCTCAAAGTCAGAAGCCTTTAACTTTGGTGCTTCTTCTATAACTTGAGACTCTGAATAAAAAGCAGAAAGAGAGTTCATTGACTCTAGACCATTTCTAGTTATTCCCTCATTACTTACACCAAGATTAGAAGTTCTTGTTGTAGAAGAGTTTTCTCTAGTTACTGATATATGTTGGTTTCTTTTATTTGCTTGAGGAAGAATTCCATTCTTTCTTTCTTCATGATGAAAACCAAGGCCTTCATTGAGAGGTTTAAAGTCAAAATCATCTAAATTAAACTCATTATTAAAAACAACGTCTTTATTTTGTTTGTTTTCATTTGAATTTAGATTTTCCATTAACTCACCTATGAATTTTGTTTAAGTGTCTCTTTATAGGTTCTCATAAAAGACATAAAGCATCAATCAAAAACTCTTTAAGATGTAACCACTTGCAACGGCCAATGCTGTCGGAGCTCTCATAATATTTGTATCTAAATTTAAAACAGATACATTTTTAAAACTATTTATTACGTCCTCTTCACCTTCAGAAAATCCAGCCTCAGGACCAATCACCATCAATACTTCATCATCAAATCTGTCTTCTTTAATTTCTGAATTAGAAAAAGTCGAGAAATGAACGACATTTGAATATTTACTAAAAGCCTCTTCAAAAGTTGAAACATCATAAAAGTTGATCTTGAAAGGATTGTTTGATTGAACAATTGCACTTTCTTCAATTCTTTCAATTCGTTCATTTATCTCTATCGGATGTTGAGAAAAATCGGATCGATATAAATAAATATTTTTAATTCCAATTTCAGAAGACATCTTAACAATAGATTCAAAAGCATCTTTCTTAGGCAACCCTAGAAATAGACTAATTCGTCTAGAATCCTGTACTTGTTGCCATGATATAACTTTAAGAGTTAACGTCTTTCTATCAATATGAGTAATTTCTACTTCTGACTTACACCCTTGACCATTAAGAAGTAAAATTCTTTCAAACTTCTTAATCCTTATGACTTTAATCAGATGTCTTGCGCTATCACCATCGAGTGTTAACTCATTACCAATATCATTTTCATTAATTTCTTTATTTAAAAGTACTGCTCTCATAACTTTTTAAACAAGACTGCTGACCAATCATCTTTCACTAATGTAGATAACATTTTTAACTCACTATATTCTTTAACTATTCCTTCGACCTGATTATTTAACAGTCCAGAAATAATCAAGTAACCATTATCTTCAAGAGACTCCAGTAATAAGTCTTTCTCTAAAAGTAGAACGTTTTCTAAAATATTCGCAAATACTAATTTATGTTTTTTATCGTTTTGAAACTTCGCTCGACTAACTAAACTTGTTCCACTCAAGTCTCCACCTTCAAAGTTTAATTCAAGATTCTGAAGGCAATTATTTAAAGCAAGAGGATCAATGTCACAGAAAACCACAGGAATATTTAATTTCTTTATTGCTGCAATCCCTAATATTCCTGATCCACAACCAAAGTCTAAACAAGAATCTTCCTTATTCAGCTCTGGTAGAACATCCATGAAATGCTTCAGACAAAGATATGTTGTCTGATGCTCTCCTGTTCCAAACCCCATTCCGGGGTAGATAAATACACATTCACTATCTTTTCTCGATGTGTTTTCTTTTTCCCACTCAGGAATAACAACTAATTCATCATGAACAAAGATTTCTGAATAGTGTTTTCTCCATTCTTGATTCCAATCATCCCAAGGCTTCTCTGCTAACTCTACAAGAGCCGTAATTTTTAACTCTTTAACATAAGACAGAAAATTCTCTGCAGTAGACTTAGTATCTTCTCCCTCATAAAAATAATAAACAAGGCTCAAATAATCATTACTAGCGACACCATCAACTTCATCAATTACTGAAAAAGGAATATCTCCACCAGAGTACGCTCTTTCCCCTAAGATCTTATCGACAGTAGGTTCATCAATGCTAAACTCTTGTACGCCATCACAGCCATACTCACCCATGGCCTTATAATTTAAGTCTTCAATCTTCTCACGAGAAACTTTATTAAAGACAACTTTTACTTCACAGAACGTTTTATTACTCACAGTCATTAACCATTTTTAAGAGCGGAAGGAAGCTCCCATTTGGTTGTACATCAATATTTTTTATACAACTTCTTCCTATCCAGATAATATTTGGGTGCCAAAGGTTTATATAAGAATATTCACGATTTGAAATCTCTAAAGCTTGCTTATAGTAATTATTTCTCTTCTTCTCATCCTGCTCAATTGTCGCCTTATCTATTAGCTGATCAAACTCTTTATTAATGAAATTTCCACGATTTGCGCCATTTGGAGGCACTGATTCACTATGAAATACAAAACGTAGTATCGCAGGTCCAGTAAAACCAACCCATTGTCCAATAATCAAATCAAAGTTACCTTGCTTCAAATTCCTGTAAAAAGTTCCCCACTCTTGCACAGAAACTGTCACATCAACTCCACCCTTCTTTAAAAAGTCCTTTATTGTTTCAACTGTTTCAATCGTATTTTTATTATTTGAAACTCTAAATGTTAAAGATAGTTTCTTTCCAGATCTTTGCCATATTCCGTCTTCACTCTTTGTAAACCCAGACTCTTTAAAAAGCTTTTCACTCTCTTTCGGATTATATTTATCAAAGCCATTCTCAATATACATAGCAGTAAACGCTTCAGAGAAAAAACTAGATGCTGGAGAAGCAGTTCCTTTTAGTTTATATTTAATAATCTGTTCTCTAGGGATAAGTAACGAGATAGCTTTTCTAATATTTAAATCTTTTAAAAATTCATTCTTATGGTTTACACCCATATATATTAGATTTGTTCCTTCAACATTATGAAAATCAATACCCTTAACATTTTCTTTCAACCAAAATAATTTCCTAGGTGAAATTGAAGCTAAAGATAGATCTATTTCTTTGTTAATTAATTTCAAAGCAAGCGTTGTCTCATCTTTCACGACTTTGAACACAAGGTCTAACTTCCCCTTTACAACAGGTGTTAAGACAACTTCAAGTTCTGATTCAGACTTAATTTTATAAGGTCCTGCTCCAGTTATATCTTTGAAAGAAATATTAGGAACAATTTTATCTTTTTTTATTTTTACTATTTTTAATAGAGCTAAGTCAGAAAGGTTATCTGGGTTATATTCATCATAAATCAATTCAACATGAAAGTTATTAATAACTTTAACATTTTTAATTCTAGATAATCCAAAACCAAACTTTGATTTTATAAATTCTTTATCTGTAAAATATTTCCACGAGTTATAAACATCTTTTGCACTTACAGTCTCACCATCCCAAAATTTAACATCTTGTTTAAGTTTAAAACTTATAATGTGTTTTTTTCCATCCATTCTCTCTTCAAAACTCTCACAAAATCGACAAACAAAACTCATATCCTTACTAAAGTCAGTCAGAGTCAAATGAACAAGCCTATTAATATTTTGAGAATTTGCATCAGTCGCATAGAAAGGACTTAAATTCGATGGCGCAGATGAAATGGCCATTTTAATAGCTTTTGCTTCAACATTTTCAGAGAATGTGAAAAGAGTGATAGTTAATAATAAAATAATTCTGCTAAGTTGCTTAAATTGCATTACAATCCCTGTTTTACAACGAGTATTTTTTATCCTCATTATTGATATAAGTGCATATTATTATTATGTTAGCTTAAGTCGACTTTTACAACTTCAATGGAGAATTATTGTGTATCTAATAGGTATCTCAGGTGGCTCAGGCTCTGGAAAAACTACTTTTGCCAATAAGTTAATAAATATGGTTTCAGAAGATATCTCTATTCTTCATATGGACTCATACTACCTTCACGAGCAACCTATAGAACACTATACAGCAAACGGTAATGCTAACTTTGATCACCCCGCTGCATTTGACTGGGAACTTCTAAGAACTCACCTTACAGAGTTAAAGAAAGGAAATCCTATTGAAGTTCCTGTATACGATTTTGTTACTTCAGCTAGACTTAAAGAAACCAAAACTCTTAAGCCTTCAGATGTAATTGTCTTTGAAGGTATTTTCTCTTTATTTGATAAAGAAATCCGTGATTTACTGGATATCCGTTGCTTCCTTCATGTAGACGCAGATATACGTATTGCTAGACGTATAAATAGGGATGTTAATGAGCGAGGCAGAACACTAGAGTCTGTCATATCTCAGTACTATGAAACAGTAAGACCAATGTATAACAAATTCCTGGCGCCACAAAAAGACTATGCTGACTTTATTATTGGTGAAGAAACATCAATTGCAGCTTCAATTCTTTCAGCTAAGGTAAATGAATTATACAAACTAGGTGAGTATTGCCTCCAACAGACAAACTTAAATAGAGGTGAGCTAGATTTAGATGGCCATCAGGTTAATTTAAATCATGAGTAAAAGTATATTAGAAATACAACCAGTTGGTGGTGTAGGGCAAATAGGCTCAAACATGACCAGGTTCATTGGTGAGAATACAAATATCATTGTTGATGCAGGAATCCTTTTTCCAAGCGAAGACTTCTTTGATATCAACTATCTTATTCCTGATTTATCAGAACTAGATAAAAACCCTCCTACAGACCTAGTAATCACCCATGGACATGAAGACCATATTGGTGCAATCATTCATGTTATCAATAGATATCCAGAAATAATTATTCATGCACCAAAATTTGCGGCCTTATTAATAAGAAAAAAACTAGATTACGCAAAAGTATCTAAGAAGGTCTTAGAGTATTATTCTGATTCTGTTATTAGTTTTAGTGATTTTGATATTCATCCTATTCATGTCAATCACTCAATTCCAGATACCTTTGGATTGTTAATTAAAGATAAAGAAAGCAGACAATGCACTCTAATGGTTTCAGACTTTAAGATTGATTCGAATTCTCCTTATGAAAAAGAATTTGATTTTAAAAAGCTTATTTCACTTTCAAAAGATTGCGAAAAGAGAATTATTTTAGCAGACAGTACAAATATACTTTCTAATAATTTAAATACTCCGTCAGAAGGGGACATCCTTCCTAACTTTCAAAGAGTTTTCAAAGAAGATTATAACAATATATATTTAACTTGCTTTAGCTCTAATGTTCACAGAGTGATGTCTGTAGTTCAAGCAGCAAAAGAGTCGGGGAGACGAGTTCTTCTCTATGGTAGATCTATGATAAGTTATGCTCAATCTGCTGTAGAGAGAGGTCTTATGGATGACTCCGATTTCTATATCGATCAGGCATCCTTACCAAATAAGAATAAACTAGTTGTTCTTCTTAGTGGTTGCCAAGCAGACTTTAGAGGTACATTTCGTAGAGTTGCAAAAGGTGAGGACACTCACTTTAAACCAACAGAGAATGATCTCTTTATACTTAGCTCAAAAGCAATTCCAGGTAATGAAAAAAAGATTTCTCTACTTGAAAATGAAATTACAGAAAAGGGTATAGATATAATTTCCACAAGAGATGAGCTTATTCATGTATCAGGTCATCCAGGTAGAAAGGATCTCTTAAAACTATATGAAAGCTACCAACCAGACTATATCGTTCCAATTCATGGGGAATCACTATTTCTAAAAAAACATATTGAATTCATCAAAGAAAGCTTTCCTTCAGCAAAACCAATTCAACTTCTAAACTTTGATCAAATTAGTATTAATAGTTTACTAGAGCTAAATGTAAGTAAGTCTACGCCATTGCAGCCCGTCTTAATTCACGGGAAAGGAATAGAGATAGAAAGAGAAAATATCTCTAACCGTAGAAAGCTCGCCACACAAGGAACAATATTTGTTTCAATTAAAACGGATAGTCTCTTGAAGAGAAAAGTCCAATTCAAATACTCTTTTAACGGACTTCCGAACTTCTTTAAAAATGACACCGAAGAGTTTGAATATTTATTAAATAGTGAACTTACGGGAAGAAAAGTTAAGCTCCTTGATAGAACTGCAGACGAAATTAGAATCGTAATCAGACGATACGCACAAAATCTACTTGGATACAAACCTATAACCGTTGTCCACTTCGTATAGTTCCGCTATAATTAACCAATGAATCAGACTATAGACACTACATTGATGGTTATCATCATCTTACTTTTAGTTCTTATACTTATTCTTGTTGTTATAGCAGGTTTAATCTTTGTTAATTATCTAAAAAGTAACAAACAACAAGACTCAAAAAAAGAAGTTGCAGAAGAAGAAAACCCTGTAACAAAGCCAGGGATAGGTGTTTGCAAAAATCATGAACATAAAAACTCAGTCGGTATATGCGCCATCTGTGAAGAAGAGTATTGTGTAGATTGTTTAAAACAAATTGATAAAGTAAACCTTTGCCCTGAACACTTTAATACCTTTGCAGATAATATTTGGCATCCAATAACAAACCAAAGAACAACCCCAGACGATCCACAAGATGGTGTTTATATTTACAAATTCAAACAACATCTCTGGAAAGAGAAAGGTATTCCATCTTACATTCTCAATGAATATAAAATTCAAGTTGAAAACGATTATATAGAGACCTATGTTCAACTTCATGTAAAAGAAAATGATCAAGAAACTCTAAAAAAAGAGATCGCTAAATTTAAAGGAAGTTTAACAAATGACAAATGATAATCTAAAGAATGCTATTGATGAGATTATGAATAAAAATAAGGTCAATGCTCCAAAACGATCTTTTGATGACAAAAAAATCCTTCAATACGAGTCCGATCTTCTTGCATCAAATGTTAAAATTGATCATGCTATAACGATGGCAGATTTAATTCCAGGAGAAGGATCTACTCCTTTTGGTGGAGGAGACTTTACGAGAGAAGATTACGCTCTTAGCTGGCAAAACTGGCAAGAAAAAGGCTACCGTTTTGTTTTAACAAATATTAAATATAGTAACTCAAAACTACTAATTGAATGCCCAGAAAAATTCAAGAAAGACACTATCTCAATCCTTCCAAACTTTATTGAAAATCTTGCTAATCACGCGGCAAGCTTAATGAACAAGTAATATAAATTTAAAATGGATTTTTTAAAGGCGCCTATAACGAATTATAGACGCCTTAATATTATTGAGTTGGGGGGCAACTCAACTAAAATTCTGCATTCTTTTGTGAACTATTCTCATCTTTTCTTAAAAAAGCCGGAGTATCTAATTCATCTTCATCAAAGTTAATAAAACCTAATTTCTCAGCGATAGACTTTGCTCTATTTGTAGAAGCATTTTCTTGATGGCTTCTCGCTTGAGTATGTTGAGGTTGTTCAACTTTAGTTGTCTCATATCTTGCTGCTGCATCTTTTATAGATTGAGCTAAAGTGCCTTGTTGGGTTTCCTCTGTTGCTCTATAAGCAGGTTCTTCATTCCAAGACTTTTCCTCTCTCCATGTTTGTGTTGTTTCTTCTGGAGTAGTTTTAACAAACTCTCTCTCTTCAACATGTTGAGTTTGTACTGGTTCAGACCAAGTTTGTTGTTGAGTCTCAGTATGTTGAGGTTCTCTTGCTACAACTTCTTCTCTAACAGTTTCAACAGAATCTTCTTGTCTCCAAGAGTTTGGTGTTTCTTGTTGTCTCTGTACTGGTCTTAATTTCTCTACCATTTGTACTGAACGATTTTGTGGAAGAGCTGCTACTTTTTCTAAACCACCAAGACCTGTTGCAACAACAGTAATCTTGATATTATCTTCCATTGTATCGTCAATAACTGTACCAAAGATTATTTCAGCATCATCATCAGCAGCTTCCATAATAAGTGTTACAGCTTCATTTGTTTCATGCATTGTAAGTGAACCGTTACCAGTGATATTGATAATAATCCCTGTTGCACCATTAATTGAAATATCTTCAAGTAGAGGTGAACTAATTGCTTCTGTTGCTGCTTTAATCGCTCTATCTGGACCAGAACATAGACCTGTTCCCATAAGAGCAAGACCTTTGTTTGCCATTACTGTCTTAACGTCAGCAAAGTCAGCATTGATATGACCAGTTGTATTGATTAGGTCAGAGATACCTCTAACAGCATTCAAAAGTACTTCATCTGCTTTTTTAAATGTATCTACAAGTGATAAACTCTCACCCGCCATATATAGAAGTCTTTGATTTGGAATAGTAATCAATGAATCTACATTTTCTTCTAAAACTTGAATCCCTGCATCTGCTTGACGGAATCTCTTTTTACCTTCAAATAAGAATGGCTTTGTTACTACACCAACAGTAAGAGCACCAAGCTCTTTAGCTAGTTTAGCTATTACTGGAGCAGCACCTGTTCCAGTTCCACCACCCATACCAGCAGTAATGAATACCATGTCAGAATCTTGAAGGATTTCACTTAGTTTTTCATATTCATCCATTGCGGCCTTACGTCCAACTTCTGGATTTGCACCTGCCCCAAGACCTTTAGTTATCTCAGCACCTAATTGAATTTTTGTTGGTGCTAAGTTTGCGTTAAGTGCTTGTTGATCAGTATTAGCTACAATGTATTCAACACCAGTAAGACCGGCCTTAATCATTGTATTAACGGCATTACATCCACCGCCACCAACACCAACTACTCTAATTTTTGCACCATCTGTTAAAATTGCTTGTTCTTCTGTCATCTCAAACATGAGAGCCCCCTAATTAAAAAATTTCTTTGAAAACAGATTTTAGGGAATCACTAAATTTCCCAATCAAATCCATTTGATTGTTATTAATATCTTTTTCATCTACATGAACTAGCTCATTTCTATTTGACTCTATCAATAGGCCAAGAACTGTAGAAAACTTTGGATTTTGCATTATATTTGTCATTCCACCAAAAGGTGCTGGGTATCCAATCTTTGTTGGACGTTCAACAATATATTCTCCAAGTTCTGCAACACCTTTAATAAGTGCTCCTCCACCTGTAAGAACAATACCACCAGTTATCTCGTTACCAAGATTCTTCTCTGCTATTATATTTCTTATAATTTGAAATAGTTCTTCGGCCCTAGCACCAAGAACATCTGCAATTAAACTTAATTGCACTTCTCTAGGTTTTGTTCCGCTTAGTCCTTGAACTGTAATATGAGCTGATTGATTTAATTGTTCGGCAAGAACACAACCATGATTTATTTTAATTCTCTCAGCTTCAGCATGTGGTATTTTTAAAGCTATAGCTAAGTCATTGGTAAAATGGTTTCCGCCTACAGGAATAATCTGTGAGTGAATAAGACTTCCCTCTTTCCAGATTGCAATATCAGTAGTTCCACCACCAATATCAACTAGGATAACACCCATTTCTCTTTCTTCTAATGAAAGTACTGACTCAGATGAAGCTATCGGCTGTAGAGTTACTCTATTTGCAATAACTCCTGCTTGCTCAACACACTTTACTAAATTTTGAATTAATGGAATTGAACCCGTAACAATATGAACATGTGCCTCTAGTCTAACTCCACACATTCCAACAGGATCTTTAATCCCATTTGTATTATCTACTCTAAACTCTTGTGGAATAACATGTAACACTTCTCTATCAGAAGGTATTACAACAGCTTTAGCAGCTTCTAAAACTCTATCTACATCAGCAGGAGTTATCTCTTTACCTTTAATTGCTACAACACCTGAGCTATTGAAGCTATATATATGGCTTCCAGCAATGCCAATAGTTGCACTACTAATATTTACTCCGGCCATCAACTTAGCCTCTTCAATTGAGCTATGAATAGAGCGAACTGTTTTATCTATATTTACAACAGAGCCTTTCTTCAGCCCATGACTAGGGTGAGTACCGATACCAATAATTTCTAATTCTGAATTAGGACCCTGAACACCAACTATGGTGCAGACTTTTGTTGTGCCAACGTCTAGGCCGACTATGATGTTTTTTTCGTTCATGAGATTCCTTTCTCACTGATTTTCAATCAATCCGTTGATTTTGCCCTATTTCTTTTTTTAAAATAAGGTGTTATGAAAATTTTAGAATTTGTCGTTAAACTTGACAACAACTTTCTTTGAATTTGTTAGATTAATAATTGCGGGTATTTTCTTCTTTAATTCCATATAGTTAACTATCTTGGCTAACTTAGTCATTTTCAATGCCCACTCATCTGGGCCCATAAAAACACTTGATGGATGGTTGTTTAACGATAGTATTATTGTCAATTCTTTATCGTCATTAATAATTACTTCTGCCAGTTTTTTTCTAAAACTAATCGGCATTCCAGAAACTAAAGTTGTTATATCTTTTTGAATCTTTTCATCCATATCTCCTACAGGAAGAGCAAGGAATGGAAGTTCATAATTTAACTTATCCTCAGTTCTTAACAATACTTCATATGTAGGATCAAATAGTTTCCCATTATCAACTAGAACAGCTTCATAAGACTCAAGTCCACCTTCTTTATAAATCTGAACTTTCATTAATGGTTCAGGACATTCATATGTGAAATGTAGGTATTTTTTTAAAGGATCATATTTTACTTTATATGAAGAAATAAAATGCTTCTCATCTAGCTTATCTTTAACAATCTTAGTTTTTACATCCTTAAGAGATTTGTTTTTTTCAAAAGATTTAATAAGTTGAAGAGTTAATGTTCCTGCAGCTCTAGATGGGCATCTACCAAATGAAGTTCTATATTTAACCTCAAGTCTTTTCTCAACACCTAAAGAAGTAACTCCTTCCTCCACCATGAATACCAATAACAGTAATACTGGTGTGATTAACAGAAATCTTAATTTTGAAGAGTTTTTTATCATTTATGGCCCTAAAGTTTTACTTCTGTTTCAAATTCGACACCGTATTGAAGTAGAAGTTCATCCTTGATTATATTTATTAGAGCGACGACATCTTTATGTGAAGAAGAATCTGTATTCTCCATAAAGTTGGCATGCTTTGGACTTATTCTCATTCCATTGTATGTAAGTCCCTTTAAGCCCATTATATCAATAAATTTTCCGGCCAGGCAAGTTCTCTTATGTTTACTATTCTTAAAAACACAGCCACAGGTCCATTCCTTAAGAGGCTGAGTACGGTTTCTTAACTCTAAATACTCTTTAATTTGTTTAGAAACACTTGGATCTATTCCCAAATGTTTCATTTCAACCTGATAAATAAATTCACCGTTTTCCAGAAAGTTTTGTTTTCTATAACTAAAAGAATCCTCATTCATTGTATGGATCTTTTCTTCACCTTCTTTAGTAATCGTGAAAACTCTCGTAACCAATGGGCCTATTTCACCTAAGTTTGTTCCTGCATTCATAAAAATAGCCCCACCTAACGTGGCAGGAATTCCAGTAAATGCTTCCCATCCTCTAAGACCATTTCTTACAGCATGTGATGATAAGATACTCAATGTTACAGAAGCTGGTAAAAGGTACGTGTCTCTCACTTCAGACAAGTAAGACTTATCAAAAGGTAGAGCTAATTTTATATATGGGATATTTGATGTCTCAGTTAGTAGTTGATTTGCACCCATGCCTAAAACTCTATACTCAATAGAATTTTCCGCTAACGCTTTCAAACATAACTTCAAACCTGAAATACTACCGACTGTTAATAAATCTCCAACACTCTTTAGTCTCATCGTACTAAACTTTGTTAAATCTTTATTTGCCTCAAAGACTACACCCTCAATATCTTTAATTATATTTTCTACATTCATTAGTTATTTGTTTTCTCTCTAATAATTCGCCCAATTGATCCTGCCCCCAAAGTAACTAGAGTAACATTATCATCTCTATACTTTTTAATAATAGTATCTATATTCTCAATTGAATCTAACTTATGTACTAGCTCCGGATGTAACTGATTAATATCTGAAATTAATCTATCACTTTCTATTCCAGCAATTGGACTTTCACTTGCTGGGTAAATAGGAGAAATATAAACTCTGTCAGCAGAGTTGAAACAATGTAAGAAAGAATCCCAACAGTCTCTTGTTCTACTGTATCTATGTGGTTCAAAAACAACGACAATCTTTTTATCAGGGCGTGTTTCTTTCATTGCCTTTAATGTAACGTCTATCTCTGTAGGGTGGTGTGCGTAGTCATCAATAACTTCAAACTTATCCTCTTTCAATAACGTTTGAAACCTTCTTCCAACTCCATCAAATTTGATAATAGAGCTAGCAATATCTTTAAAAGGAACACCCATATTATAAGCTAAAGCAATTGCACCTAATGAATTTAAAATATTATGCTTACCAGGAATAGTAATCTTTATTTCAACTTTCATCTCTCCATCATAAAAGAGATCATAAATTGCAAAGTTCCCCTCATATCTAATGTTACGAGCTTCAAAGTCAGCATCAATTTCAATACCAAAAGTTACCCATGGCTTTTTAACATCTTTTGTTAGCGCCATTAATCTTTCATCATTTGCATTTAATGCTGTTAAACCATAGAAAGGTACTTTATTTATAAATTCTGTAAATGAAGAAAGTAGGTTAGCTTCACTTCCATAGTGATCCATATGATCATTATCTATATTTGTAACTACTGACATTATTGGATTTAATAAAAGAAATGAACCATCAGACTCGTCCGCCTCAGCAACAAGAAACTCACCTTTCCCAACTTTTGCATGGCCATCTAAGTTTTTAACAATGCCACCTATAATATAAGTAGGATCGTACTTACTCTCGTGAAGAATTGTTGCTAGAAAACTTGTTGTCGTAGTCTTTCCATGAGTACCAGCAATAGCTAGACCTTTCTTAAGTCTCATGAGTTCTGCTAACATTTCAGCTCTTCTCATTATTGGTAAACGTTTAGCCTTTGCTAGGATAACCTCAGGGTTTGTATCATCAATAGCTGATGAGTAAACCATAACTGTTGCATCAGTTATATTTTCTGCCTTATGGCCGATAAAAACTTCTGCTCCAAGACCTCTAAGTTTTGCAACTGTTGCTGATTCAGATATATCTGATCCAGAAACTTTGTATCCAAGAGAAAGCAGAACTTCAGCAATTCCACTCATTCCGATTCCACCAATACCAATAAAGTGAACTTTAATATCTTTTAAAGGGTTAAACATAAGATCTCCAACTTAAGCTCTAAATGAGTTAAATTAGATCATGCCTGATTTCTTAGGTTTTGAAAACTAGATGTAGTAGGTGATTTAGAATTAGTACTAGTATTAAAAGATGAAGAGCTATCTTTACTACGATAAGAACGCAGCACGGCAAAAAATAGACCTATACCAAAGAGATTACTCATAAGTGAGGACCCACCATAGCTTATAAAAGGTAAGTTTAATCCTTTAGTTGGAAGGAGCCCCAACACAACACCCATATTTAAAGCACTCTGAATACCGACAACAAAAATCACTGCAGCCATCAAAAGAGAGCCGTCTCTAAGTTTAACTTTCATAGCTAAAGAAAATCCAAAGAAGATCACGCTAAGAAATAGTAGAACAAGTGCCATAACTCCAACAAAGCCAAACTCTTCACCTATAACAGAGAATATAAAATCGTTGTGAGCCTCAGGAAGATAAAAGAGTTTTTCAATACTATTACCTGGCCCTGTTCCAAAGAAGCCACCGTTAGCAAACCCAATCCATGACTGAATGATTTGAAACCCCGAACCTTGAGCATTTTCCCATGGGTTTAAAAAAGCAAGAAGCCTCTTAACTCTATAAGGAGCTGAAATCAAGACAGCTCCACCAACGACTATCCCAGTAATAAAGGCTGAGTAAAAGTACTTACGAGGAAAAGAGGATAGGAAGCAAACAAAACTCATCGCAAAGAAACATATTGAAAATGTTCCAAAGTCAGGTTGTAGAATTAATAAAATAAATGGAAGACCCATACAAACTAAGTAGTTAATCTTTTTATTTCTATCGAACTCTTGAAACTTTTCAAAGAATACTATTGATACTAGAACTATCGTGTACTTTACAAACTCACCTGGCTGAAGTGTAAAGCCACCAATCCTCAGCCAACGATTTGCTCCCTTAACAACAGTCTTTAAACCTGGAACAAATGTTAAAGTCAGTAGAAAGCATGCTGCATAATTCACATGCAAAGCAAACTTTAACCAAAATTTATATTTTGTTTTTGAAACGACGAAGGCAATTCCAAGAGAAAAAAGAACAAACATAGTTTGCTTAATAAAGAAGTATCCGGAGTTTCCAAATTTCTCTTTCGCATACATATAGCTTGCAGAGTAGACCATAATTACGCCAATTACGATAAGTGTGCCGAGAGAAAATTTTAAATATTTGGAAAGCTTATCGATCCGTGACAAGTCGTTATTCATAAGTTTATTTTAAATGGGTTCTGTAATCGGCGCAAGGAATATAAAAAAAAAGGGAGCTAGTAGCTCCCTATTTTTTCTATAATTGATATATTAATTTTTTAAAGTAACTTCCACGCTCTTCATAATCTCTAAAGAAATCCGATGCTTCATTACCTGGAGAAAGTAATATTACATCTCCAGTTCTAGATTTTTGATAAGCAAGTAGAATTGATTCTTCAAAAGAACCTACAATGAAAGTTTGAGGATGCTCTTGAAGAGCTCTGTTCATTCTTTCTTTACTTTCTCCAACAAGAACAACAACTCTTGTATGGTCAATGATATCAGGAGCGTATGGCTCAAAGTCAAAATCTTCAACGTCTTTACCACCAGCAATTAAAATAACTTGCTTCTTAAACGCTTTAATAGAAGTACATAGGTCTTCCATAGTTTCCGCTTTTGAATCGTTATAGAAATCAACTCCATTTTTTTCCATTAAGAATTCAAGTCTGTGAGGAATTCCTGGAAATTTTGTAATACAAGTTTGAATTGATTTATCAGAAACTTCTAACGCCTTACATGCTGTAATAGCTGCAAGTAAGTTCTCTCTGTTATTTTGTCCAATAATTCTCATTTGATTTACTTTAAATTCAGAATGGTAATTAATGTTAGAGTGAATTCTTCTGTCGTGGAAGTGTGTCCCTTGAATTTCATTTATTACACCCATAGTCACAAATGATTTTCTTGAATACCAGTAAGTCTGACAGTTTGCATTTCTAAAAAATGTATTATTTGCAAGCTGATCAAAGTTCACAACAAGAGTATCATCTGGAGATAAAGTCTTAATGATACTAAGTTTAGTTTCAATGTACTCACCAACTGAATTAAAATGTTTCTCAGGGTAGTTTTCTGAAATATTTGTAAACACTACTAACTTTGGATGAAAGTTTGTCAGCTTTCTCATTTGAATAGATGAAACTTCAACTACTACGTAATCAATCTCATCTTTATTCGGTAGCATTGAGTATTCAATGAATGAACTTTCAGAAGTTCCACCAATGAATACATTTTTACCGTCAAGCTTAAGTGTATATCCAATCATATGAGCTACTGTTGTTCTACCTTGGCTGCCACAAACAGCAATAATTGGTTTTCTACAAAGAATATTTCCAAGAGCAAACTCAGAGTAAACTTCTTTTCCATTTTGACGAGCTAACTCAAGCTGAGGAAGCTCAGGGTTTACTGCTGAACAATAAACAACAACATCTGCTTCTAAGAAGTCTTCTTCTCTATGCTCACCAAATGTCATTTGAGGAGCTGGTTGAATTTTCTTAAGCTTTTTAACGGCCTTATTTAAATCAAATATTGGCTTGATGTCTGTAACTTTAATGTCACATCCAACAGTGTTGAAAAAATGAATAAGCGTAAAGCCTGTTTTTCCAATACCAACAATGAGGACCTTCTTACCTTGAAAACGTTCCATTTATTTACCTCATTTTCAATGTTGCAATTGCAAACATTGCTAGAAAAATACTAATAATCCAAAATCTTACTATAACTTTCGGTTCCGGCCATCCCTTCAATTCGAAGTGATGATGAATCGGAGCCATTTTAAATATTCTCTTTTTTCTCGTTTTATATGAAGCAACCTGTAAGATTACAGAGATAGCTTCAATTACGAAAATACCGCCAATAATTACGAATAGGACTTCACTTTTAGTAAGAACTGCTACAATACCTAGATTTCCACCAAGACTTAGAGATCCTACATCACCCATAAATATTTGCGCTGGGTAAGAGTTGTACCACAAAAAGCCTACACCGGCACCTATTATGGCAGCAGAAATAACCATCAATTCACCAATATCTTCAACATATGGGATATAGAGGTAAGCAGCTATTTCTTTGTGACCCGCAGCATAAGCAATAATCCCTAAACTTGCGGCACTTGTAATTATAGGTCCTATTGCTAGCCCATCAAGTCCATCTGTTAAGTTAACAGCATTACTTGAACCAACAACAACAACCGCTATAAATAATATATAATACCAACCTAAGTCTAGAACAGGACCTTTTACAAAAGGTAAGTAGAGACTAGTATCGATAACTCCTCTTGAGATGAGAAAGTATCCTGCAACAAGTGCTGTTGAAAATTGCCACAGCAATTTCCCCTTAGCAGATATCCCATCAGAGTTCTTTCTCATAACTTTTAGATAATCATCTAAAAATCCTAAGAGGAAGTATGAGAGTGTTACACCCAGCGTCGTAACAACCGGTGCTGACATGAAATTTGCACAAAAGGCCATTGAAAGCATAATTGTTGCAATAATTAAAACTCCTCCCATTGTAGGAGTTCCCGCTTTCTTCAAATGACTCTGTGGACCATCGTCTCTAATCACTTGTCCAAATTGCTTACGCTTCATAAAGTTGATGAAGTACTTACCCCAAACAATAGAAACGATAGTCGCAATTAAAAATGCAACGAAAGTACGAAAAGTAATATATCTAAAGATATTAAAAGCTGAGATATCCTGACTCAGAGGATATAAAAAATGATAGAGCATAAGTCTTCCATGAAAAGGTGAGTCTGACCTATGTTATATCTATTAATGACTCAAGTTGTAAAGACCGACTGGCCTTAATAAATATTGCTTTGCAGTTTTTTGATAACTCTGGCCAAGCTGCTTCAAGTTCAACCTTCTTCGAATACACATGATCACTCTCAAAGCCGAGGCTATAGTAACTCGAGAAATTCCCCACAAATGCTACATGTTTAGCCTTTTTGGAGTTAAGAATTTCTCCAATACGCTTATGCTCACCTTCAGTATATTTACCAAGCTCATTCATATCTCCGAGAACAAATAAAGTCTCTTCTAAAGAAATATTACTTTTGGCCATATTATCTATAAATGAATTAAGTGATGATTCCATTGAAGTAGGATTCGCGTTATAGGCATCAAGAAATATCTTTTTTTCATTTTTCTCAATCCATTCTGACCTATTGAGTGATGGTATTTTATATTCATTTGCGGCCTGTATAAATTTATCAGTATTCTCTGGAAATACACTTAATGATAAAAGTAGGGCACTAATTAAATTATTAAGATTATATTTTTCGTGGATATTCACATTTTTAATAACAATTGATTCACTCACCCTAACTTCATCACTAGAAAAAGCAGGTGAATACTCTTCTTCATTTCCAAATTTAATTAAGATGTCATCTTTAGGAATTTTACCTAAATATGAATCATCACCATTTACAACAAACTTAGATCTTCCTTGATTATTTTCTTTAACATAATCAAATAAAGATTTTTTCTCTTTGAATATATTATCAATATTTCCAAATAGACCTATATGAGCAGCTCCAACACTTGAAATAATTCCATATTCAGGTTCAGCTATCTCACTCAAAGCTCTAATTTCTCCAAGATGATTAGAGCCCATCTCAACAATCATATATTTACAATTACTTCCTGCAGAAAGAATTGTTAAAGGTACTCCGATATGATTGTTAAAGTTACCTTTTGTTGAATGAACTTCATCTCCGAAAGTTGACCTTAACAATTGCGTAAGCATTTCTTTAGTTGTTGTTTTTCCATTTGACCCAGTAATACCGAAAACATATCCACCATGCTTTTTAAACTCATGAATCCTAGCTTTTGCTAATTCCTGTAACGCACCTAAAGGTGAGTCTACTCCTATGAATGTCACTTCACCGTATTTAGTGGAGATGTCTTCCATTTTAATAAGGTTTTGATCTGTATTTTTAAAAATAACAACTTCACACTTTTTCTCTAGAACTTCATCTATAAAGTTAAACCCATCAAAACTATCACCAGTTAAACAGAAAAATACTTCTTCTCCGTTATAAGTTCTAGAGTCTGTTGAAAGACTAACTACTCTTGATTCAAATAATTTATCTTCATCAAATATATTCAATAGATTTAAATTAAACATTCTCACTCTCTTTAATATATTTCAACACTTCTTCTTTATCAGAAAAATGAGTCTTTTTCCCCATTACATCTTGGTATTCTTCATGCCCTTTACCCGCAATTAAAACAACAGATTTAGATGTTATATTTTTCAAAGAAAGCTGTATGGCCTTTCTTCTATCAACTTCTTGCTCAAAAGGAGTTGTAATTCCAGGAAGAATATCTTCAATTATCTTTTCAGGGTTCTCAGTTCTAGGGTTATCTGAAGTCACAATTATACTATCTGCATACTTAGCAACAGCTTCTCCCATAAGAGGTCTTTTTGATTTATCCCTATCTCCACCACATCCAAAAACAACAACTAAATGAAAGCTAGAAAAATCTTTTTTTATTGTTTCACAAATATTCTCTAAAGCATCTGGAGTATGAGCGTAGTCTACTATAACAATGTTATCTTTAAATTGAATTGATTCAAATCTACCAGCAGGAAGAGTGAGAGATTTTAAAATATCTCTTCCAACGACTTGACCTGAAATGAGTTCAACCATTCTCTTAGCTACAGCTAAGTTTGCCTGATTATATGTAGCCTTAAAACCAACATCAAACTCTGAACTATATTCACAAGACACAGGATCAACTAAGTTCCCGCTTCTTTTCAACATACTAATTAAGTCATCTTCAATTGCTGGAACTATAATATTTTTATTTTTAGAATTCTTAACAATTTTTAATTTAGCATTAAAGTAGTCTTCGTAATCTTTATGATAATCTAAATGATCTTGAGAAAAACTAGTCCAAGCACAACACTCTAACTCAGTAGAGTACAGTCTAGACTGGGCGAGAGCATGAGAGCTAACTTCCATAAAAATGAACTTATACTCTTTTTGATATTTATTTATTATTTTTCTAAGCTCTAGATAGCTAGGAGTAGTACTTAAAATATCATCTTCTAAAATTTCCTTAGATGATCTAATACCAATTGTTCCAATTGAAATAGATGGAAATCCGAGAGATGTTGCCATCTGCATTGCTAAATAGCTGACAGTTGTTTTTCCATTAGTACCAGTTATTCCCGCAATCTTTAAAGACCCATCATTTGGATATAGGCAATTTGCAATGGCCTCTTGTGCCTTTAAAAAATCTTTATGATCTATTACCCAAACATTAACGCCCTCAACTTCAACATGTTTAGAAAGAATTAAATTTCTACAATTACTTTCTTTTAAACGATCTAAAAATAATTGATTAGAGTTGGGTAGATCTGTTATGTGATAAAAACATATGGAATGTTCATCAGCGAGTTGCAGGTTAGTAGTTGCACTTGTTACTTCATCACTAACAATAGTGTTTTCAAATACTAAGTGGTCTTTTAAAATTTCTTTTATTTTTGAATTATTCATAGCTCGGTGGTTGGTAGTAAAGTCTAACTAAAGTTTCACCTTCAACTTTTACACCCACTTCAGGACTTTGAGAAGATACTACTCCAATTCCATTGTGAATAATCTTTAGACCTAACTTTCTAGCAAGACGACTTGCAGACTTTTTATCCAACCCCTGAAAGTTTGGAACTCCACCTTTAACAATACGTGTAGAAGAATGTTTGATTCTTACAGTATCAAATGAGTTCTTTGTATTGAATTTCTTTTTAACTGTTAGGTTACCAAGGTTTCTATCTTTATAGAGAATATATTGAGCAATCTTTTTAAAGACAGGACCTGCTACAGTACCTCCATAGTACTTCTTTCCACGCGCTGGTTTGTCTACATAGACATAAACAGTAAACTTATCTTTAGTGCCAATTGGAAATCCTAAGAATCCTGGAATATAGCCACTATAGCCACCATTCTTATCAGACCTTTGAGCAGTAGAAGTCTTCCCAGCAATTGTGAAGTATGGAATTCTAGCTCTACCACCAGTACCATCTTCTACGGCCTCAACTAGCATATCTTTAAGTTCTCTAGATGTTTGAAAGTCTATAATTTGAGTTTTATTTTCATCGTTTAGTTCTGATTTATCTCTTTTTAAGATTGTTGGCTTTATGTAGTAACCACCATTACTAATGGCAGAGTATGCTGAAAGCATCTGAATACCAGTTGTCGCAACACCTTGACCGAAGCTTATATTACTTAAGCTTAAAGGTGACACATTTTCTTCGTCGTTGAAAATCCCTCTTGATTCACCTGCCAGTTCAAGACCTGTCTTCTCTCCAATTTTAAACTTCTTTAAAGTTTCTTTTAATTTTGGATAAGTTAAATCAAATGCTATTTTTGTTGTTCCTACGTTAGATGAGTGTTGTAAAATCTCAGTAACAGATAGCCATTCAAATTTCTTTTTAGCTTCTGCCTCACTAATAACATGACCTTCTACCCTAAGCTTTCCTTGCTCACAGTAGTAATTCGTATCTGGCCTAGCAATCTTGTGCTCTAGTGCTGATGCTATCGTTAATGCTTTAAAAGTAGAACCTGGCTCAAATGGATCAGTTATAAAAGATAGCTTCTTATTTTTAGATGGAGATTTATGTGGCTCATTCGGATCAAAGTTAGGATAATTCCCCATAGCAAGAATTTCACCTGTCTCAGAGTTCATCACTCCAAAACCACCCCTAAGTGCTCCATACTCTTCAACAGTATCTTTTAAGGCCTTCTCAGCAATAGACTGAAGGTCTTTATCAATTGAAAGAACTATATCTTTAGCACCGCTACCAACTTGAGTACTTTCAAATTTAACAGGTCTACCTTTTCTATCAATTACATACTTTGTAATTTTAGGTTTTCCTCTTAATTGTTCATCGAAAGCATATTCTATTCCAGATAAGCCAATATTATCTATACCAACAAATCCTACAGTTTGACTTGAGAGCTCATGGTTAGGATAAAATCTCTTCGCCACTGCTTCTATGTGTACACCCTTAAGATTTTTAAGTTCTTGAACCTGATCTGATGTAAGTTCAATTTTACGCGCTAAGAAAGTAAACTTCTTTCTTTTCTTAATAATGGAAAGAATTTTCTTATACGTTAAGCTTGGAACTATCTTTGAAACTTTTTTATATGTTGAGTAGTCACCTTTTAAATTTTTAGGAATAGTAAAAATACTATAAGTTTGAACATTAATTGCTAGAGGATTTCCATTTCTATCAAGAATGCTTCCTCTTTTTGGATAAGTCGTTCTCTCTCTAAAGAATTGTTTCTTTGCTTTTGAAAGAAGTAGTTCTTTATCAACAACCTGAACAATAAAGGCCTTCACTAATATTGCAGAGAATAGTGCGAAGAATACAAAGAATGATATTTTTATTTTAGTTTTACTATCTTCCATAATTAAGGAATTACAATTACCTGGTTTTGCTTAGGTTGTTTAAGTTCATATTTCCTAGCTATTGTTCTTAAATTTTTAACTGATAGAAGTCTAGCCTTCTTAGCCCTTAGCTCTTTACTTTCTAAAGCGACCTTTTCAATATCTTTATTCATATTAGTAATCTTATAGTTAAGCTCTATTCCCTTCATTCTAAAAAGAACAAATAATACTCCTAACACTGATAATGTCAGCATTATTGGTAATCCTTGGGAACTGAGAAATACTTTTCTAAAAGATTCTGATACAGAATTTGTAATAGTATTCTTTGATCTAGACTTAGATTTGGATTTTCTTTTTTTAGCAGCCATCTGCTGTCTCCTAAGCTTCTTGCCTAATAAAACAACTTATAAAAGGTGGAGCATCATGCCCCTTTATCTATTTTCGCCTATTTTTGAAAAATGTGCATACTTATTCTTTGATTTTTTCTCTTTTATTTTACAAATCACTCTAAGCTTAGCACTTCGAGATCGTGGATTTTCTTCTAACTCCCCATGAGAAGGGACTATAGGCTTTTTACTATACAACTCATAAGGGATCTCACCCTGCACAGCGTCTTTAAACAAGTTTTTAACAATTCTATCTTCTAAAGAGTGAAAAGTTATAATTGCAAGTCGACCATTTATATCAAGTAAGTCTATCAAGCCTGGAATTACTCTCTCAAGAACATCTAATTCTTTATTAACTTTAATACGTAAGGCCTGAAAGCACTTTGTTGCTGGATTTATTTTTCCGAACTGTAGCTTCTTTGGATAACAGTTAATGATTAACTGTTCTAGCTGCTTAGTAGTTTCTATAGGGGCAATTTCTCTTTTTTCTAGAATACTTCTCACAATCCTATGAGAGAACTTTTCTTCACCATACCTAAAGAAAATATTTTCTAAATCTTCTTTTGAATAATTATTTACGATATAAGCTGCAGTTTCTAATTCATCATTATCTGCATCCATTCTCATATCGAGAGGTGCATCAAAGCGAAAAGAGAACCCTCTCTCTCCTTGATCAAAGTGATGGCTAGAGACACCAAGGTCTGCAACTATTCCATTAAATTTTAAATTTGGATGATTTTCTTTTATAAAATCAGGAAACTCTTCAAAGTTCATATCATTTAAGAAAACTCTTTCAGTTAATCCCAACTCTTCGATATGGCTTCTTCCATTCTTAAGTGCATCTGGGTCTTGATCAACACTATACACTTTAATGTTTTCATTTTTTCCGGCAAGAGCGAAAGTATGCCCACCTGCTCCAAATGTCATATCTGCAAAGTTTATATTATCTAGTTGCTCACAATTTTCATTGAGAATATCCACAACTTCTTTATTTAAAACTGAATAATGTTTTTTATAAGTCATTACGCCTTTAGCACTTTGCAAATTTCTTTTTGCTTAGAATTCATAACATCTTCAGGAGTCATTATTGCAAAAGTATTTTCTTTAACAAAATCAAACCTATTACTTTCTATATTTTTCAATGCACTTTTAATTATTTTCTGTGCTGTTTTATTATTACTATTCATAACCTTCATTATTTCTTCAACAGAACAATGATCATCTTCACGCCAACAATCATAATCCGTAACCATCGCTAAAGTTGCATAGGCCATACCTGCTTCTTTTGCGAGGTAAGCTTCAGGAACATTTGTCATACCAATTACAGTTGCTCCAAAGCTTCTATAAATATTTGATTCTGCCTTTGAAGAGAACTGAGGCCCTTCAATACAAATATATGAGCCACCTAAATGATAACTAGCTTCAACTTCTTTACAAGAATCTTCTAACACTTTCTGAAGACCTTTTTCTATAGGACAAGCTGTTGAAACATGTCCAACAATTCCTTCACCAAAGAATGTTCTTCTTCTTCCACCTTTAGTCCAATCTATAAATTGATCAGGTAAAACCATTGTTGTTGGAGGACACTCTTCTTTTAAAGATCCTACTGCTGATACAGAGATTAAGTACTCAACACCAATTGACTTTAACGCGTAAACATTTGCGCAATAATTAACTTCATGCGGTAAAACATGATGATTTCGTCCATGACGCGGAAGAAAATAAAATTCAACACCGTCAATTTTTGCATGAATAACCTTATCTGAAGGGTTTCCAAAAGGCGTCTCGACAGAGAGTTCTTCTATAATTTCAATACCTTCGATATTGTAAACTCCACTACCACCAATAATTCCAATTGCTTTCTCGGCCATCATTCCCTCGTATCATCAATATTTGACTACTCAAATTGGTTAATGACACAATTCTACTCGAGGCACATTCAATTTGAAAGTGGATTTAAGTAATATGGCACCTGCAATAGCGACAAAAGATACATGTATGAAATACCTTAAACAGTATCAATCATACAAACAACACACTAAGAACTTCTTAGAGAGCGCTACTCGTACGTCAATCAGAGACTCAATCGAAGCTGTTGAAGTTTTTATCAGGCAACCTAATATTGTATCAATGGGTCACCTTGTTAAAACTTTAACAAACTCTGGTACTTGGATCTCACACTCAACATTGAGACATCTTCATGCTCATATTGATTTTTTTAATAGAAGAAATAATTTTATAGAAGATGAAGGTTTTCAAGAGATTATTGAAGCTGTTGCAAAATCGGATCGTCATATTTTTTCAAAATATGATGAAGCTGCAATATTTGAAGCAGTATACCTTGAGCTAGATTATTCCCACAAAACGGCTGGGCATACATCTAGAATCTCAATCCCTAAAATTGATTCAACGCTTGTACTTATATCAGGCGTTTTTAATGAAATGTTTTCAACCCCTGCATTTGAAAGAGGTGCTCAACATCTCTTTAAAACTAAGGGTATTAAGTACATTGCTGCTAACGTTAACGGTGCTAAGTCTTCAAAGTACAATTCTAAATTATTAGCTGAACAGTTAAAAAGATATAGTGAAGAAAACCCCAATGAAAAGCTATGGTTATTATGCTTTTCTAAGGGAGGACTAGATACTCTTCACTTCTTAAAGAATGAAAAAGAGTGGGCTGAAAAACATGTTGAAGGAGTGAGTACAATCGCTTCACCAATACTTGGCTCAGATCATTTGAAAAAGAAAATATTCAAGATGATTAATAGTATCCACTTCTTTGAAAACACGAAGCTCTACAAATACATTGATAATAAAAAAGATATTATGATGAAAGAGTTTCAACAATCTCTCTCAAGTGATTACCAATCGAATTGGTTTCAAAGAAATCATAAAGAGTTACCAAAGTTACACTTTTACTCTGCTGTTGGTTTAGAGTCTGAATGGTATGAAAGTCATATATGGATGGTACTAACTAAGCTCATATTTCAAAGTAGTGAAAATAACGATGGTGTAGTAGATACAAAGAACTCACAATACCCAGACTACTTTAAAGGAATAAACCTAGGTATTCTTCGTGGCCATCACTTAATAGGAACAAGATCAAGTTTCTATAACCAAGAAGCATTACTTGAAACTCACTTAGTAATGCTTAACTTCTTAGAAAAGAGCGCTAAACTCTAATATTACTCTACACCACTCTTTAAATTCATAAGTACTAACTTACTAATATGCTTTAGAGATTCGAAAACTCCGTTTCCTTGTGTTGCAATTGCTTCAAACTCTTGAAGATTCCATTTGTTCAACTTTTCAGATAGGTCTTCAGCACTCATAACATTTGGTAAATCTCTCTTATTCCATTGCATAATAATTGGAATTTGAGACATATCATAACCTTGCTCTAGAAGGTTACTTTCTAAACTTTTTAAACTTTCTAAGTTTGCATCAAGCCTTTCAACCTGAGAATCAGCTACAAACACAACACCATCAACACCACGAAGAATTAACTTTCTACTCGCTTCATAGAATACTTGCCCTGGAACTGTATAAAGGTGAAATCTTGTTTTAAAACCTCTAATCTCACCAAGATCTAATGGTAAGAAATCAAAAAAAAGTGTTCTCTCATTTTCATTATTTAATGAAATGATTTTTCCCTTAGAGTCTCCAGATGTTTTCTGATAAACGTGCTGTATATTTGTTGTTTTTCCACCAAGGCCTGGACCATAGTAAACAATCTTACAGTTAATTTCTTTTGAATGATAATTCACAAAAGACATATCTAGTCCTCAATTATTGTATTGTTGATGCAAAGAGATTATCCATCTCTTCATCAGTAATATTATTAAATAAATTTGAATCTTGAACCTCTGGCTTAATATTTACCATTGTCCAAAATTCAGATAATCTCCAGCTAATCTCTCTTAGCTTTGCCTTTACCATACCTGGATTGACTTCATTGAAGTAAATTAATCCTAGATAAACCTCTTCACCATCAAGGTCTACTGGAACTATATAGATTCCTTTGTCAGATGTATCAAAACTTAATCGATACTCTTCTTCCATACTTGAATTAGGAATAAATGAGGCCATCGCTCTCGCAGCTTGCCATACACCACCAAGTAGCGCTCCTACTGATGCATCATCAAATTCAGAATTTAACTCATTCTTCACATAAAGGGGAACTCCATCTGATCTACAAAGAAATAAACTACTATTTGTTAACTGAGACAAATCAGCCACTTCTGAAAAGAACTCATGCGCTAGTTTTGGTAAATTTTCTAGGCTAAACAAAACCACTCCCTGGTTTACATTTTCTTTTTATTTTCAAGTGCCTTTGCAATTGTCATTGTATCTAGATACTCAAGACTTCCACCCATAGGTATTCCAAAGCCAATCCTATCTACTTCAATATTATCAGGTAGAACTTGTTTTATATAAGAGCAAGTTGCATCACCTTCTACAGAAGGGTTCACAGCAAGAATTACATTACTTACATCTAATGACCTTACTCTCTTTATAAAAGAATCAATCTTTAGTTCTTCAGGACCTACACCCATCAATGGATTTAGAACTCCGCCTAATATATGGTAAAGTCCGCTATAATTACCACTTCTTTCAATTGCCAAGCAGTCTGTAACATTTTCAACGACACAGATTGATTGATCTTTTTTTCTTTCACTGTCTGAACATATTTCGCATTGATCATTATCGGAATACATTCCACAATCTATACACGCTTTTAGGTTTGCTAAATTCTTCATAGCATCCCCAAAAGAGTTTAAATCTTCCGTAGACCATTTTGCCAATATAAGAGTTTGCCTAGTTGCCGTTTTATCACCAACACCAGGTATTTTACTTAACTGATCTATTACATTTAGTAGAGTTTCCGGAAGTTCCACAAATTACCTAGAAAAGCCCTGGGATATTTAATCCACCAGTAACTTTACTCATAGCTCCACTAACCATGTCTTGAGATTCTTTAACTGCTTGATTTACAGCTGTTTGAACTAGCTCTTCTAATGTTTCTACATCAGAAGGATCAACACACTCAGGATTAATTTTCATTTCTAATATTTCTTGCTTTCCATTTATTTTAATCTTAACCATTCCACCACCAGCAGAAATATCAAGTTCTCTAGACTCTAATTCTTTTTGTAGAGTAGACATCTTTTGTTGCATTACTTGTGCTTGCTTCATTAAGTGATTTAAGTTCTTTGCCATAAAAAGCTCCTAATTATTTTTATCTTTTGTAATTACTATTTTATCTATCTTAGAATTGAATATTGTTTCAGCTTGCTTAATAAACGGATGACTTCTAATTCTATCCTTTTTATTTTCTTCAATCTTTTCTTCTTCTAATTGTTTTATCTGTGCTTTAGATTTAAATTCTGAATCAATAGCCTGTTCTTCATCTACTGACTCTAACTGTAGATTTACTTTCTCAACTTCAACACTAAAAAAGTTTGCAACAAGCTCTTTTAATTTATCAAAAGATTCTTGTTCTTTTAAATAATCTAAAAAGACTTTACTTGTTTCTGGAAAACCAATTTCAATTGATACAGATGAATCTGAAACAGAAAGAGGAGAGAGAATATTACCTTGTTCAAGGTTTGCGGCAGATGCTGGAGAGACCTTAAATAAGAAGGCTAAAAAACCATCCCAATCTCTAGGCAAATCCTCTACGGACTTCTCTCGAAGTATTTCTTCATCTTTTGTTGTCTTTTGAGCTTCTTCTTCAACAGCTGGTCGTTCTATTTTCTCAGCATTTTCAAGAGCAGTACTCATTTTAGAAAATTCTTCTGTTGCATTAACTTCTTCCGTTGCTTCTATAGGAGATTCCTCTTCCTTAACAACAATCTTCTCAACAGATACTTCGACTTTTTCTATAGGTGTTATTTTTTCTTCAACTGTATTGTCTGGTGTTATTTTTGCTTCAACCTTTTCTTCTTCTACAATCGTTTTATTATCTTTTTTTTTAGGTATTTCACCTTTTTCAAAAAAAGAGTTTCGAAGAGTTACTTTTTGTAATGCAATCTCAGTACAATTTTCTGGAGAGAGTGATGACAATGTCCAGGCCACATCTTTTGAAATACTTTCATATATCCAAAAAACTTCTCCTGGCTGAAGCTCTGAAGAGTTAACCTTAGGCCATCTCTTCTTTAAATTTTCAGTGTGATCTATTTGAGAAATAAATAAATAAAACTCATCCAATAAAGAATGACATATATTTTTTACTGATACATTTTCATTTAATAAGTTCTTATAAAGCTTAACGACATTCTCTTTGTCACCATTAATAATATCACTAACTAGTTCAATTATTACAGATGTCTTAGCAAGGCCCAGAGCAAAAGTAACACTCTGTTCGTTAATCACTCCATTTTCAGAGAAGCTTAAAACTTGGTCCAATAATGAAAGAGTATCTCGAACTGAGCCTTTTCCCTGAATACAGATTTGCTTAATGATTGATTCATCTTCAAATTGAATATTTTCAACTTCTGATATTTTCTTCAAATGATCAACTAAATCAGAAACTACAGCGTTTCTAAAATCGAATCTCTGACATCTTGAGAGAACAGTGCCAAGAAGCTTTTCCGGCTCGGTTGTCGCTAATATGAAAATAGCATGAGCTGGCGGCTCTTCAAGAGTTTTTAAAAGTGCATTAAATGCACTCGTTGAAAGCATGTGGACTTCATCAATTATATAAATTTTATATTTACCACTTGTTGGTAAGTATTGAATATTTCCTATCAAGTCTCTGATATCATCAACACTATTGTTTGATGCACCATCAATCTCAACGACATTCATTGAACTTGCACTATCAAAATCTAAGCAGCTATCACAAGCTCCACATGCGTTAGAGTCTTCAAGCTTATTTTCACATCTAATAGCTTTTGCAAAGATTCTTGCAACTGAGGTTTTTCCAATTCCACGCGTTCCAGTTAATATATAGGCATGCCCAAGCTTGTCTCTAGACAAAGCATTTTGAAGAGATTTTGTTATATGACCTTGGCCAATAACATCCTGAAATCTCTTGGGTCTCCATTTTCTTGCAAGAACTTGATAAGACATTAAAACTATCCACTTAGATTAATAAATTCGTTAGTTAAAGGTAATGAAATTAATGGATTTAGGCAATGAAAAAGGGGGATTGTAGAATCTAAAGGGGCAGCCCAACCCAACGACACATCATACCAAAAGTTACCGTTGCTTCGTTCCCGACCTGGCGGAGTTCACCATGAATACAATTGACGTGAGTCAGACTACCGACCGCCATCATATTTTCTTAGAGGCCTGATGTCAATTAGCAGTGATTATATAGTGAAATTATTGATATTAGAGGGCCAAGAAATGACCCTTCAAAATTATAGGACTTCAAGAATTACGACCTGACCCTTATCGTTCTCGATTATATCTATAGTAATATTCTCTTTTGCGAGCTCTATGAATTTACTCTTTTTAGAAAATAGCTTTCTTTTCTTTAACTGTTCGATTACTTCTTCTGAAAAGAAGTCTATATCGAAGTATATAGATTTGTGTCTTACTGAAAATCTATCAAAGCATCTCTCTTTACCTCTACGATTTTCTACACAGCGAACCTCTGGAGTGCTGTATTTTACTTCAACCTTCACTTTCTTAACTTCTTCAACAATGCTCTTATTACATGCTTTTCTTTTACAGAAAGCTTCTCTTTCTCTTTTAGCTGGTACTTTTTCAACAACAACACTTCTAAGTTCCATATCTGATAACGCTATTCTCTGTGCTTCAGCTTGTAGTTGAAGAATTTCTCTACCAGCTTCAGGTCTTGGGCCACCACCAGAGTCTCCGCCACCCTGAAAAGAAAAAGAAGGGACTGATAAAAATATTAAAAATAAAAACAATGTCATTCTCATAAGCTATCTCTTTTATTCATTATATCTGTGGCCATGTATGTAAATACTTTAAGTCCCTGCGAATCTTTATGCTTTTTTGATATTTCAACTTTTTTATTAAATGCCTCACAATCTACCTTGAGCCATTCATTAAGTCCCTCAGGAGTTAACCCTTCAACATACACTCCGCAAAAGTTATTTCCTTTTTCATCACAATTATCGGCCTTAAAATATTTATTAACCAGGTAAAGTCCAACCTTCTTAACTGTTGAAGGGGAGAGATTTGCTTGATTGCTCCCCTGTATAAATTGGCCATTACTATTTACTTCTAAAATATTTGCTTTCAACATTTTACTTACAACTGTTAATCCATATTCACCAAATTTAAATTGAATATATTCTCTCGTTAAAACTCCAGCATTTGAAAGAAAGTAAATATCCATGAAAACAGGGTCTGCAATAATTTGATCTTCAACATCTACATTAAATTGAACATTTCCAAGCACATCTTTTGGATTTTCCTTAACTAACTCAGTCTTAATTATTTCAGGAACCATCTGTATGAGAACAGAGTCGTTTCTAACACCATAAATTTCACGGTATATTTTATAAAGAGTTAAATAGGTTGGAGTATTTTCTAATTCAACTAATCGTTTTAAAGTTTTTTGATGAATTCCAATCTTAATAGAAGCGAGGCGAATAGCTTTCTTTGGGTCATTGTACTGACTCAAATAATTCTTCAGATCTGTAGCTACTTGCTCTCTAATATTCATATATATTAACTTAATCCTTTCGATTGAACCTCAAACAAGTACCATTTAAACATTTCAAGATCTAGGGCTCCTGAATAATTTTCAAAGATTTCAAGTACCTAAGCCATTAATAATAGAGAAAGATGGACATCATTTCTTATCATGTCCTAAAAACGGCTTATTTTTAGACATAAGTCTGTCTTTTAATCCTCAAAATCTACCTTTTATTGTTTAACAGAATTTATTTTGTAATTGTGCCTTCATTCCAAAAACAACCTAACTTAAATCCTAAAGGAGAATTTATGAAAAGTTTAATTTCTATTATTGCGCTTCTAACAACATTTAATATTTTTGCTGCTACTACAGCTGTAGATATTAATGCAAAAGATATTAAGATTGCTGATATGAAGCTATCAAAAGTAACACTTTCAAAAGTTCCATACGAAACATACTGTATAGAAGACAAAAGAAGAGTTAGATGTACTGAATATGAATATACTTATAAAAGCGTAGTTAACGTAAAATTAAGCTACCGTATAAAAGGTGAGTTTTGCAGACCAAAACAAGGTGATGAAATTTGTTTCATTAGAATGTTAACAAAATACACATCAGTACAATTTGATACTAATGAATTTTCTTCCGATGTAATATCTACTTTAAAAGCTAGAAAGTTTTATTCTAGAAAAAAGAAATATGTTGCTCTTGCGAAAAGCATCTTAAATATAGAAATCGAGAATCAACATAATGCAAAGGTTATTACTGTAGAGCTTAAATAAGTTTAAAAGAATAACAAAGGCCAGAAATAGTATCTGGCCTTATTTTTTCTGTTTATCATCATTCAACGTTTCTAATTAGACCAAAAGTTAAATCTATAATAATATATTATACATGTTCACATTTAATAAAATTGCTTCATTATCTATTTTTATATTTTCTATAATTTTTCTATTCTTTTTCCCGAATAGTATACCTTCTTATACGCACTTCATTTTTGAAGAGAATGGACTATATGAGTACTTATCTTTTATTTTTATAATTGCTGCATCAATCATAACATTTAAACTCTTTCTTAAGTCTAAGTCACTACCATACTTACTTATCTCCCTCGTTTGCTTTGGATACGGAATGGAGGAAATATCATGGGGATACTTTCTTTTTGGAGATATATTTAACTACAGCCCTTTAATATCTCAATTCAACTCTCAAGCGGAGCCAAATCTACATAATTTAAACTTTGGTGATCTCCTGGATTTAAGAGATTTATTACTCCTAGTCTTAAACTTAGTTTTCATTATAAGCCTCTATAAAGATAACAAATATCTGAAAAAGAAATATTCACTTTATCTTCTTCTGATTACTAACTCTCTTTGCTTTTATGCATTTGCATTTTTCTTCGGTGCAGTGATTATCCTGTATTCAAATACTTTTGGACCTACTCTAGAGATGGATTGGCACTCTTCAATATCATACTGGTATTCAATGGTAGATGAAGTACAAGAGTATTTTCTTTCACTGATAATCTTTTTTAATTTCTATGAGAAAAGTAAGAAGAAAAATACTCAAGTGGAAAGCATCTAGTAAACTAGTCGATCTACTATTTAATATGATTGTTAAATTTAAAGGATGTAAAATGGCGGAGAACAAGGGATTCGAACCCTCGAAACGTTGCCGTTTACACGCTTTCCAAGCGTGCGCCTTCGACCACTCGGCCAATTCTCCGCAATAATAATTATATTTTTATCAATTTAGATTTAATGTGTCTATTCTATAGAGGGGCATATGTTAAAGAGAATCACTTCTTATATGATGAACGCTTCTCTCTAAAGAATCTGGAAAGAACTTTTGATGATTCAAAATGACCTACACCACCAACAACACTAAAGTTATGGTTCAATCTCTTATCTTTATAAAGGTTGTAATTTAAACTGATGGCACCACCTTTTGGATCATAGGCTGCAAAGACTAACTTATCTATACGAGCTTGAATGAGTGCGCTTAAACACATTGGACAAGGCTCTAAAGTTACAAAGATTGTACAACCACTAAGTCTCCAATTTCCTCGCTTTTTACAAGCCTCTCTGATTGCTAATATTTCAGCATGCCCACAAGGGTCATGGTTGTGCTCTTTTTCATTATGAGTTTGGCTTAATACGTTCCCAGACTCATCTACAATAGCTGCCCCTATAGGAACTTCATCTATCGAGTAGGCCTTATAGGCCTCATCCATTGCAACACTCATCATCCATTTATATTCTTCGAAGTTATGCATTTGAACCTTGTTTTCTATATCTTGTTTTCTTTTTGAATACCTTTTCATTTGACCAGTAATTGTGGAATTCTTCGTACTCCGACTCAGTGTACTCATCATCAAAGATAAACTTTACTCCATGTGATGCTGGCCTACCAAGAGAATATCTTCTTCTACTCATTATCTCCACTTGAAATCTAAAATCTTTAACACCATTAGAAGCAAATATTTTAACTTTCTCACCAACATTAATATCTTTAAACGCTGCAAGACATCCAGCATTTCTTCTTAAATCTGTTAACCTTGCTTCACATCTCTTATCTTCAAACAAGAACTCTACCTTCGAATCATCTCTATATCTAAAGTCATATTCCCACCAAGAAACACGTGGGTAGTAAATAGGAGAGAGTAGAATATAAGATTCAATTGAAAGAATTACTCCTGCAATTAAATATAAATAAAATAATTGAAGCTCACTCTGAGTCATCACAATATGATAGAGCTTATATAAAATGAATGTTCCAGTTGCAAAAGTAAATGTCCAGAAAGAGTAGTATAAATCGCTCAATGTTTTAAAATAGAGCTTATAGAAAATCATCAATCCGATTAAAGAAAAGAGCGTCCAAAAGATTTTTATATTTAAAAATCCCTCTATTACAAAAGCCAGAGAGATTATTGAAAAATGTCCCCATTGCAATAAATGGACCCTATCTATATCTTGTCTAATCTTTAAATTTGAAATATCAATCATTACTTTTCCCTCTAGCGCTTAAGGTAATATTATCTTAATTTTTGCCCTATTAACCAAGTATAAGACTAATTTTCCGATATAATACTACTAGGAGAATACTATGTTTATACTTCAATACCCAATCAAAATAGTTCTTGTAGATGATGATCCTGAGGCATTGGCCCTCATGAATAACTTTTTAAAAAATAATGAGCAATATGACATCTACGCATTTACCTCTCCCAAGGAGGCCCTTGAGTTCATGACAGAAAATGAAACACAGATTGCCATTGTGGATATAAATATGAAAGAGATGTATGGAGATCGCCTCTTATCAAGGATTATAGATCTCGAAGCGGGTACTGAAGTAATAATTGTTACAGCTTCTGATAACCTTATAAACTTCACTGCTTGCTATAAATTAAGAGCTAATGGATTCATGTTTAAACCCTTAGAGAAAAAGTCCTTTAATGCTATTGTTGAAAATTCTCATAAAAACCTCATTAACTGGAACAATGTCTTCAATGAAATGATTATGAGAAAGCATAGTGCATAACTAAACTTGAAGCTCTCTATCTATGGGCGTTTCAAGACATATAAATGATTCTGTTGATCTAATCTCTTCAATTGCCTGAAGCTTCTTTACTAGGAAGTTGTGATAATGATCAATGTCCTTAGTAACGACCTTAATAAAAAGTGCATAGTTTCCAGTTGTATATAATGACTGAACGACTTCTGGAAACTTTTCAAGTTTCTTTACAACCTTTGAAACGACTTTCGCATTTACTAAGTGAATACCTAAAAGAACCTCTACTCCATAGCCTAACTTCTTATGGTCAATTGTAATTTTACTACCTGTGATTATTCCTCTTTCTCTTAGCTTCTCTATCCTTTGATGAATAGTCCCTCCTGCAACATTACACTTTCTTGCGATATCTAAAAAAGGTCTTCTAGCATCCTTCTGTAGCTCTTCAATTATTCGTCTATCTAGACTATCAATTTGATAATTATCCATCGTTTACTCCATCACTTTTTATCATTTTATCACAGAAACCTACCCAAGATTAAATAATATTCAGGAATTAGTATTATATATTGATAATAACTCACAAAAGTATACCATTAACCGATAAATTAACACCAAGGAGTGTTTATGTGTGGATTTATGGCATTTAGAAGTAAGGATTTAACTCAGATTGAAAAGGATAGTTTTAATAAAATAAAATACAGGGGACCTGATCAATCACAAATTCTAAAACTAGAAAATAATGTAATACTGGCCTTTCATAGACTCTCAATAATGGATTTATCAACTGATGGAATGCAACCATTTCAAAACACAGATAAAGACGCCATTGTCTGTAATGGTGAAATATTCAACCATCAACAAATTAAAGACACATTACTTTCAGATGAAAAATTTATTTCTAAGTCTGACTGTGAAGTGATACTTCCACTCTATAAGAAGTTTGGACTAAAAAAGCTTTGTAAAAACTTAGATGGAGAATTTGCTTTTGCTATCTGGGACTCAAAACTAAAAACACTTCTAGCAGCAAGAGATCAAATAGGGATAAGACCTCTATTCTACGGCCATAAAAATGAAGATAACTCTATTGCTTTTGCTTCTGAAGTTAAGTCATTACAAGACTTTTGCTATGACATAAAACCATTTCCTCCTGGTCATTTTTTTGATGGAGTTAGCTTTCATGAGTTTGACTCTATTCATGACGTGGAGATAGATGAAGACCTTTCTGTAAACAAGTCTCTCCAAGGAATTAAACAGCTTCTTGAACAAGCAGTAATCAAAAGGCTTGATTCTGACGCAAAGGTTGGATTTCTACTTAGTGGAGGTTTAGACAGTAGCCTCGTCTGCGCCATTGCAGCAAGAGAGAGCAGCAAAAAGATAAAAACGTTTGCTGTAGGAATAAAAGAAGACCCTATTGATACAAAGTATGCACAAATTGTTGCTGATCATATTGGTTCAGAACACACTGAGTTTTTATTTTCAAAATCAGATCTCTTAGAAACGATAGATAGTCTAATATACAGACTCGAAAGCTTTGATATAACTACAATCAGAGCTTCCCTGGGCATGGATCTAATCTGCAGACATATTAAAGATACAACAGATATAAAAGTTCTAATGACGGGTGAGTGTAGCGATGAAATGTTTGGGTATAAATACACAGACTTCGCACCATCACCTACAGAGTTTCAAAAAGAAGCATCAAAGAGAATGAAAGAACTTTATATATATGACGTACTTAGGGCCGATAGATGTATTAGCTCAAACTCTCTTGAAGCTAGAGTTCCCTTTAGTGATAAAGCCTTTGTTAAGTTCGTTATGAGTATTCCTCCGAAACTAAAAATGAATACAACTGGACATGGTAAATACTTACTAAGGGCAGCTTTCGATACTGAAGACTATCTTCCTCAAGACATACTCTTTAGACAAAAAGCTGCATTCAGCGATGCTGTAGGACACTCAAGTGTTGATTATCTAAAGACATTGGCAGAGATAACGATTACTGACGAGGAGTTCTCCAAAAGCAATGAGCTTTTTCCACACTGCACACCAACAACTAAGGAAGCGTTCCTTTATAGGCAGATATTTGAAAAGCATTACTCCGGACAATCTCATTTAATCAAAGCGATATGGCTACCAAATCAAGAATGGGAAAACTGTAAAGTAAGTGACCCTAGTGCTAGAGCATTACCTAATTATGGAAAAAGTGGATTATAAAGGAATAAAGAAATGGTGCACCCTGAGAGATTCGAACTCCCGACCTTCTAATTCGTAGTCAGATGCTCTATCCAGCTGAGCCAAGGGTGCACATTTAAAACATAAATTAGCGGTTACTCGATCTGCTGTCAAGACACCAAAAGTAAGAATTTCATACTATTAGCTCCTTTGAGCAAATTTTGTCCTTCTCCAAATAATCTAGATTTAGTTTATAATGAAAGCTAAATACCCCGTAAAATCGGACATTTAGAGTTTAAAATAAATTGAACTTTTCACCCATTTCAAACGTCTAAGGACTATATAGCAACTAAAGCTATTTTCATGGAGATATTTATGAAGCCATTATTCAGTCTTACAATGATCACTCTTTTATTCACTTATAATGCTCACGCTAAAAAAGAGTTTAATTTTGAAGCTAGAAAAGCATCATGCCAAAGCAAGTCCTCGGGAGACGTATGCTCTTTTGAAGGGAAAAAAGGAAAGAGAGAGGGAACATGCAAGGAGGGTAGAAAGGATAAGTCTGTTCTACTTTGCGTAGGAGGTAAAAAAGGAAAGGGAGGAATGTTCAAAGAGTTGAATTTAACAAAAGAGCAGTACTCAAAACTTAAAGAATATAAAGAAACGAAAAAGAAAAATAGAGAAGAGATGAAGGCCCTTAAAGGAAAAGTTAAAGCACTTAAAGAAGAAGTGAAGCAGGGATTTCTAAAGAACATATCAGATGAGAAGCTACTTGCGATTCATAAAGAAATTACAGAAGTAAGAGCTAAGCTAGAAAGCTTAAGATTTTCAAAGATGATTACTATGAAAAATATTCTAAATGAAGAGCAAAGAAAGAAGTTCATAGAGCATGAAAGTAAAAGAAAAGATAAATTTAAGAAGAAGAGAAAAGAAAGAAGTAAAAAGAAGTAAAACTAAAAATAGATAAGGATAGTTCTTGATAAAGATACTAAAAGATATATTAACACCTCTTTCTGAAGAGTCTCTTCAAGAGAAGAAAGAGGTGTTTAATAAGCTTTATTACGATAATGCTGATTTTATTAGATCTGCTATATACTGGATGGTTAGAAATCAAAATGTTGATGACATAGTCCAAGATACTTTTCTTAAGGCCTGGAATAAATTTGATTCATTTCAAAATCAATCATCCTTTAGAACTTGGTTATATAGAATTGCAATGAATACGACATATGATCACTTGAGAAAAAATAAAGTAACCTTAGAAAATGAGATCGACTCAGTGTCTATAAATGAAGATAGTGAACTAAAAGACCTTATTTCTAAAGCACTTCTCAGACTAAGCTTAAAACATAGGGAAGTGTTCATACTTTTTTATAAGTTTGAATATAGCCAAAAAGAGATTGCCGAAACTCTATCAATCTCAGAAGGTACTGCTAAATCTCGTATTCACTACGCGAAAGATAAATTCACTACATTCCTTAAAGACAATGGAGTAGAAAATGAATGATCACGATATAAAAAACTTATTAAAAAGTGATAACAGTGCACCTAAAGTGCCAAAGAATGAATTGAACCAAATCCATCAAAGAATAGAGGATTCTTCATTTGATATCTTTAGAGTATTCAATTTTAAATCAATCGCACTTGCATGCTGCTTAGTGATTGTCGTTGCAGGTGTGAAGTTCAGTATAACTAATCTATCTACTCCACGCCTTACAGAGCAAGAACAGCAAGAGCTCATAGAGTTTATGCTAGAGGACCAATACCTCAGTAATACAGAAAGTTCATACGCATGGATTGAAGATAATAATTAAACGATTAACTTATATTGAAACTTTAATTTTTTAATGAATTAGTAATGATTGAAATGGCGGAGACAGAGAGATTCGAACTCTCGGAACCGTCAAACGGTTCGACACCTTAGCAAGGTGCTCCCTTCGGCCACTCGGGCATGTCTCCGCAATTGTATTTCAAAGAGCCCAAAAAAATGGCGGAGGACACAGGATTCGAACCTGCGGACCCTTTCGGGTCAATGGTTTTCAAAACCACCGCTTTCGACCACTCAGCCAATCCTCCGCTTATTAGGAAATCATATATTACGTAATTCTTAGCAAAATAGCAATACGGTAAAAAGAAGAAAGTTAAAAAAAGATCATTAAAACATGTGCGTCACAATAAAATCTACTTCAAACTCTTCATTAATCTTTGAATCTGCGCCCTATCTTTTGCTGCTGGAGTCAGATCCAAGTAAACACGTAGAGAATCAATGGCCAAAGAACTCTGCCCAATCTCTTTATATATATAACCAAGTGCTCTATGAATCTCACCATTATTCTGGTTTTCTTTAAGAGCTTTTAAATAATACTCGCGAGCACGGTCAAGATATCCCTGCTTCCACTTAATCCATCCCATTCCCATCAGAGCTTCAACATAGCGTCCATTCTTTGAAATTGAACGCTTAAAGTTAAGCTCGGCTTCTCTATAGTTTTTCTCTAAACGAAAAACCTCTCCAAGGATATAGTATCCAAACTCAAGAGTGGGGTTATTTTTAACTTCACGCTCGGCCATAATCTTAGCTTTCTTTATATCTCGCATTCCAATATAAGTCTTAGCTAAATAATAGTTTGCTCTAGGGAAAGTGGATAATCTTGTTAAAATCGACTCAAACATATTCACTGCTTCTTTATACAGCTTTTTCTCATATAAACTTTTACCTAGTTTAATTTGAACATCTAAATCGCCAGGGTTAATTTTAATCAATTCTTTTCCATACTTAATTACATCATCATCTCGATCATCTAACTCTGCTGAATAAATCAAAAACTCATAGAAGCTAGCATCAGTACTAGCTAACTTTTCAACTCTTTGTTTATATTCTTGGAACTCTAAGTTTTGACCATTCTTATAGTAGTAAATAGCGATATCACCTAAGATTTTAGGATTATCTACATTTTGCTTCAGTAGGTTTCTAAGATAGCCAATTGCTGTTTCTGCGCCTTCAAGCTCATAAAGTATATTTGCATAAGCACTATGATATTCAACGTTAACAGGGTCTAGAGCAATAGATCTTGTCAGCATATTTTTAGCTGACTTAAACTTTCTAAACTTAAGATAAATCTTTGCTAGATGAAAGTAATCATCATCATTAACAGGATTTCTTTTAATACTCTCTTTAAATTTAGAAATTGCGTTCTCATAAAATTCACGACGTAAGTAGTACTTTGCTTGTAATGAATAAAATATATAACTATCACTCAATGTAGACTGGGCTATAGTTCTAAGTTCAATCTCTGCCTTATTCAACTTATATGCCTTTATATAGGCCTCTACTAAATAAACATTTATTTTCTTATTCAGAGGATATTCTTTCTTCATTCTATTAAATGTTTTAATAGCATCTTCATAATACCCTCGCTTTACTTGAATATTTCCAAGTAAGAGCTGTGCTGGAATATATGAGCTATCCAGGTCTGATGCCTTGATTGCGTTTATAAATGCAATTTCCCACTTTCTTTCTTTGATCGCACTTTTAGCCTTTTTCATTAATTCTACAATTTTACTTTCTAGAATAATTTTCTCAACATTACTTGAACCACCTAATTCTAAAAGTGAAAGCTTAGATCGTAATTCATCAGATTCATGTATTTTCAAGGCCACTCTAAATAGTTTAGCGGCCTTATTATTATCCTTTTTAATCGCTGCTAAAATACCTGTGTATTCTAAAAATTTTGCATAATATCGAGGGGATCTTCCAGAGTTCAACCCCTTAATGACTTTTAGTACTGCTTCGTACTTTTTATAATCACCTATATCAAATTGATATTTTGCATACATAAGTAATAGAGGAATAGATCTTGGATATGAATTCCTTGCTTCAGTTAGTAGCTCTTTAACTTTATCTTGTAGATCATTCTCTTGATAAAAGTTAAGAAGACTTAAATATGTATCTTCTCTTTTATTTTTTACATTAATAAGTAAATCGAATACTTTTCTTGCTTCTATATAATTACCAACATCAATTAGTACATTTAAATATACTGTAAGAATTTTCACAGTAGGCTTGTTTATACGAATGAAATTTTCGAGAATTCTATTTGCACTCTGAGATTTATTTATTTTTTTATAAAACAATGCACTACCAGCAGCAATATTCTCATCTGATAATAATTTACTTCGAGCTATTTCAATAAGTTTAAACAAGGTTCGAATGGCCTTCTTTTCATCTGAAGAGTTTTCAAATATTTCAGAGTAGGTCAAGATTAAGTAACCAAGCGCCTTGTTGTTTTTAAATTGGTGATGCAAGGATTTACTAAACTCAAGAGATGCTTTAATTTTAGATTGGTATGTACCTTGTGAGTAATACTCAAGTCCTTTATCTAAAGCTTCAAGACTTTTTACTCTATCTAAAAATTCAGCCTGTATTGGAAATTGAATCTTTACTCTGACAGGATCTAAGTCTTTAACTTCTTTCTCAGGAAAGAGTAGAACCCAAAGAATAACAATAAATGCGAGTGCTACAATAGGTGTTGTTCTTTTCTTTTTAGTCTTTTCTTTAACATCAACTTTAGTTTTCTCTACTTTACTTTTAGGAGAAATAACTTCTTCTGCTTTTATCTGCTCTTCAACTTTTTCTTTAAATTCTTCTTCCGCCAAGTTTGCTATTTGATTAATGTCTGGCAAAACTTCTTTTATATTAATAAATTCCGTAGCTTCACTAGTACTTAAAACCTCTACTTTTTCTCCCGGCTCTTCCTCTTCTTGCTCTTCTTCATTCTCATCATCAATTGGAGGTAGTTCTTCTTCATTTATATCCTTTACCTCTTCTCTAAAAGGGTTAGGATTAACTATGACTGTTTTATCTACATCTGTTTGCTTAAGAGCAGCTCTATTTATAATGACTGTTTTCTCTACACCTTCTTCTTCTGGTTCAACAATTTCATCCTCAACAACATGACCTAGCTCTTCTTCAATAGCCTCAAGTTCTTTTGCTTCTTCTTGGAACTTTTCCTCAAGAGCACCGTAGTCAACACGACTTATATCTTCTTTTTTATATTGAAACTCTTGAAAATTTTTATCTTTTACAGCGCTATTTTTCTTATCTGACTTAGGCTTGTTTATTCGTGCAAATGTTTGCGTCTTATCATTGTCATTACTTACAGGAGAATCACCTTCTTTTGTAATTTTAATAATAAGGGATTTTATTTCATCAAAGTCTTTAAGACTTTTCCAATCACCGACAGGAAAAACCTGGCAATTCTCATCACCTAACAAGTGTCCTTTTGCATATAGCTCACCAATCTGTTCAAGTACGAACGGACCTACAATTCTCTTATTTAATAATTTTACTCTATATTTCTTACTCATTAGGGCCTGTTTAAAGTTATCATCACACGTCTAATTATAACGCATAATGACTCCAAGTGTTCAAACAGGACGAAGGAAAGAATTTCCTATTATTTCAGCAATTTATCATTCTTCATCTATGTAACTTAATTCATAAATTCTTTTAGATACAACTGACAGAGTTAACAGAGATGTAATGATACCAACCAAGAGAATAACTTGATTATCACTGTCAGCTAAATTTTTAAACAATATGAAAATATGGCCAAAAGGAGATAGGCCAGAAACAAAACAAATAAGACCAAATATCAATAAAAGTTTAATTCTGCTTTTGTTTAGAAAACTCATCGTTAACTCTAATGCTATAAAGCCAGTAATCAGTAGTAGAGAAAAAAGTGAGTAACTATCCCAAATACGATTTTCTCCAATAATAAGTAAAGGAAATAAAGAAAGGATTACCAAGGCCCTAACTACAGACTTAAGCTTTAAAATATTACTGCTTTTATAAAATTGTAGTGCTAGTCCACACCCAATAATAATAAATAATATTATGATGATATCTAGAATTGAGTGATGCTTTGGAAGCATTGAATCTGTTAAGTCTGATATAATTAATATTGTTTTTAAGCTAAAGATAGAGACCGTTAAAATTTCATAGCCAATAGATTCCATTACAGTCGTGCTCTCACATTTCTTACGTAGAACGAAGTTTAAAATCATTAGAAAGATTAAACTTAAAAGTAAGGCAATCACAAATGTAAACTCTATTCCTGTATTTCTAGGAACAGAGTTAAAATCAAATGAACCAAACGAATTATAATAAGCAAAGAATATTATTATCCAAAAAATATACCTAACATTCTCATAGAATCTACTATTATATTCTTTATAGCTTTTAGTATAAATAATCTTGGAAACTATAAATAGGATTTCTGAAAAGAAAAAATAACTTACTAGATTATTAGATAGATATATAGATAAGCCGACACAGAGTGAGAAAGGTAATGCAATCAAAACTTCTGAATATCGTCTTAGTCTATCAAAAAATAAAATTGAAATTGAAATTGAGAACACAAGTAGAAGCTGTGTCATTAATTGCCAGTCGTATCGCTCTAAAACACTAATCATGACATTCACCTTTTTCTAATAGTCTTCCATTGTTAAATAAACAAATAGAAAAGGTTAGTAACCATACAACTGCTAATAAGAAAGAAACCTTTAAAAATGGTATCAAAATTATTAGTGATGCAAGATATAGGAACATATCGATCATCTTCACTAAACCTTTCGGTTTAAAAGTTCGTATAATGCTTATAATTAACAGTAGAGTTATCCCAGTCAAAAGAAAGTACAAGTCTATTGAAAATGTAAATAACCCTAGCCATAAAAGAAAAGCAATTCTATCTGACTGTAGAGTAAGACCCCTTAATCTATCTTTAGCTAGTAAAACTAAGATCATAATTATCCCTGCTACAAAAAGTGTTACAGAAAATGGTGACTCTATTAATTCACGAGCTTTCATTAAAGAGAATATATTAAATAATATAAACGGGAATGAAATTTTCTTATCAATTTTGAAAGAAGATGTCAGAGCAATAATTGTAGAAATTAAAACATAGATATATAAGATATCCTGTTGAAATACTCCATCAAATATATACATCAGTGACAAAACAAAAAACGAAATAAATTTGAGCTGAAAAAATCTTGCTAGCTTTTTCCCTACGGATAGCATTACTAAAAAGGTAGTTATTTCAAAAGTTGCAAAGAGATAAATTGGTGTATCTAAATATAAATATAATAGAAACGATATCCAGGAAATTGTACTCACAATATAGAATGGAATACATTCTTGAATATTCTTTGATTCTTTTGTTCTTAAAAATAAAGAAATAATGGTGAATATTAAAAATATTATTATCATTTAAAGCTCTATTATTACTAAACTAATTATTAAAAAAGTTGTGAGTATTAAAAATGATACTTTAAAGCTTGATATCTCTATTTCACTTCTTTCATTTTTAACAACACTCTCTACACTATTCTCTTTTAAGGCTGCTTGTTTAACTTTAATCTCTTTCAAAGAAATACTTCTTATAGCTTCATCAAAGTTAAACGCAACCCTCCAAGAAAGCTTGTCGCTTATATTTCTTACAAGATAACCTATAACAATGACTCCTATAAGAAATAGAATAAAGATTAAATTATAATTGAATCCGGTATTTTTAATCATATCGAATTGACTTCCAAACAAAAGTGACTCTAGCCTCATTACATTATTCTTATTTGCTAAATATTGAGATAGATTAGAAAAGATTAGCATAAGAGAAGTTATAAACAAGATAACCGTGACGACCTTAACCTTACTTGTCCCTTCTAATAAATTTACAAATAAATCATCTCCATACTTCTTTAGTGTAAATGCTAAAGTAATCACTGATGCAATCATTGCTATAATTAGATATGAAAAAACAGCAGGGCCACCTGCTAAGCTCAAAGCATCAATTATGCCTAATCCAGAAAAACTCAAAGGAATTGCTGAAAGGTTTATTAAACTAAAGAATGTTATCACTTTCTTTACTTCAGTTTCATTACTAAAGAAGTTCATTGCTTCTCTATAGAGAGTGAATATGAACATCAGAGAAAGAGTAAATGTTAAAGAAGTTTCATATTTTCCAAGTGTAAAATATGCAAAAGAAGTGAACAATGAAATAGATAAGAGATATTTTAAAGATTCCTTTATACTCTTACTGTTTAAGACTTTTCTTGCCATCATTAAAATATAAATTAAATAAAGTGATCCCACCAACATTGAAAGGTCTTGCTCAAAACTATTGGCCAATTTGAATTTATAAGCAAATATTAATGGAACGACAGTAAGTATCGTACTTACATCTCTCTTCATTCCCCATAATCTACAGAATTCAACAAATACAAATAATACAATCAAAGGGTAAAAGATCATCTCTGATACTTCTGTCAAATATAGAAAGTAAGAATCTTTAACTGTAAGAACTGTAGTTGATAATTCGGAAAAATAAATAAGAGATATTAATGAAAGTAAAAATAGGGATATATAGTCTATAAAGTACTTTCGTCTTTTAGATATAAAGATTGTTATCACAAAAAGAGTCGTAACAACTACAACAGGTAAGCTATTTGTAGTGATAATGATTGCTGTCAGTAGAAATAATAGCTCTTTAAAATATCTTCTATACTTGAGTCGTTCAATATCAAATGAGAAGAGTACTGATACTAAAAAGAATAAGAGTGTCGATACACTTTCACTGCCAAGAATATTTGCACTCGGCCCCATATTGTTCTTATATATACAGTATGAAGATATGATTATCTGAAGAGCACGAATAGCAATAGGAATCATTTTGTTAGTTAACTTTCTATCAATTAGAATTAAGCATAAAGATGTAATTAGAATTAACTCAAACATACTATCCTTCTATGTTACTGTTACCACTACTTTGGTATTGCTTAAATCTAATTATTGAAATACTCAACGCCGTCACTACAAAAACGACACCGAAAATAATAATCAATGACCCTTCAAATGAAATCTTTTCTATCAATTCTATATAGTGTGACACTAGGACAAAGAGTGTAAACATATGACTTAAGCCGACAAAACTATCTACTGCATTTTGTCTTGCAAACATCATATAGATAGATACAGCAGATGTTATAAATATTAGAGAGATTAGTAGTATATAAGTCATTATTCTTTAACTCTTTTAACTATATAGAAAAATAAAATTGTTATCGTTACTCCTGTAACAAACATTATATTAAAGTCTTGAAAGTAATTAAATGCACTCTCTTTCATTGATAAGATATCTCTTTCTAAAATTTCATCACTTACATTATTTAATAAGATCACAACTACTAATGTTGATATCAAAGTACTAACTATTGGAATTAGATTATTTGTCATTCTATTTCTAGAAGAGGGAAGTACTCTAACTCTACCTGTTTGTGAAAACTTCACGTAACCTAAGAATATAAAATTCATAAATATAACAAATGTTATATAAAGATCTGAGTATTCATATTTAATATTATTTAAAAATATAAAGACTATTAAACTGGTTAAAAAACTAAATAATATTTTAAAGCTAGATTTGTTTGAAATTACCATTGCAATATTTGCTACGATAAAAGCAAGAACGATCAACATAGTAATCATAGTCCTCCCTTTAAGAAATGTACGAGAACAATATTAAAACCTAGTATTAATATTAAAGGAGTTAAGTCTCTTCTTTTAAAGTCTATTATAGAAGGTAAAAATCTTATAAGTAGTCTGGTAATAATACTAAAGATTGTAAATTTAATAATAATTGAAATTATATTATCTACTTGAACTAACTCTGACGAACCTAGTATTTGTAAGTCCGTTACACCACCTGCGATTGTTCTGAGAAATAAACAAACCATATATATATAGAGTAAGTTATTACTTAAATAATCAAATAGTCTGTCTACACTATTATACCTAAGCGCTACAGATGACTTTATGATTCTTGTATATAGTGAAACAAGAATATAAAAGACGGGAAGGATAAGTGTTGGAAACTCTAAAATACTCCAACTACTTAGTGCATAGTCAGATGATAACCAGAATATTTTCTTTTCAACAATCAAGTTTGAACTTAATTTATAAAGACCTATTAGTCCTAGAGTAAATACAATAGAAAGTGAGATCGTTGATAATTCATTAATCTCATTTTTCTTCTTTGTTTTAAGAAAAAATAGAAACTCACATACAACAATATATGAAATAACATAATTGATACTAAAGAGGTCAGTATCACTTCCAAAAAGCATATTACCTATTGTCTTAATTAGGAGATAGAAGAGTATGTTAAATCTTATGAGCGAGAGTGCTAAAGAAAATAGAGATGTATTTAAAAAGTTAATTTTAAACACTCTTACAACTCTAAAATTTTTTAAGGACTCTCTATATGTTGCAATGGCTTCATGTCTAAATAGTTTATCAACTAGTCCAATAATGACTATAAACAATACGATAATAAATGTTGTTGCTACAACAGGAACCAGCCCATTATTTAAACTATTCAATCTAATTCTTCCGTGATTGAGGATCTATTCTTAAAATTATAATCAATGATAGAATAAAAGGTACTAATAATAAAAGGTTTTCCCTAGTAAATAGCTGTTCTAGAGTCCAATTCTTTATTATTAGAGATAAAAGAAATATCGCCAGGATACTTAGTGATATTTGCATCGTATTACGTAAGTTCTTCACTGAACTCGTTACAAACTGTTTTTCAATATCTGTTTTAAAGTTACTTTTTCGAGTCTTAACAAAAAAGGCCCAAGTAAATAGTAAAATACTTAGGCCAGATGAAATAATTATGAATATATTGAAGTTAAGACCTTCCATTATTGGATAAAGATCTTAGCTCCATTAGCAACAACTATAATATTTTCCCAGAATATACCAAGCACTAGAACTGGTACAGTTAGGATCGCTATTACAAGTTGGTTAGTGAATCCAAAACCACTAACTTTTTCTTCACTTTCAGAAGATTTAAATACCATTAGTCTTACTATTTTTAAGTAATAGTAAATTGCTACAACAGAGTTCATCCCGGCAATTATAGCTAAAACATAGAAGTCTTTATCAATAAGTGCGTTGAAGATATTGAACTTAGCAACAAATCCACTAAATGGCGGAATACCTGCCAAAGAGAACATCGTCATAATCATGAAGATTGCCATTAATGGGTGCTTTGTAATTAATCCATTAAATCTTTCAAAGTGATCATTTCCATATTCATCTTGTACAAAAGAAGTAATGAAGAAAGCTACTAGAGTCATAAATAGGTAAGTGATACCGTAAAAAATGATCCCTGTAACACCAATCTCAGATAAACAAACAACACCCATCATCATCATACCTGCATGACTGATTGAAGAGTAAGCTAGCATTCTCTTAACTGATCTTTGTCCAATTGCTGAAACGTTTCCAACAGTCATTGTTAACGCTGCAATCACACTTAAAGATCCAACCCAAGTCATCTGTAGAGCACTTGTGTCTCCACCAAAGAATGTCATTGTCACTCTAACTAGAACTGCTATACCAGCAATTTTTGGTACAATAGAGAAGAATGTTGTAACTGGAAGTGGAGATCCTTCATAAACATCAGGAGCCCACATGTGGAATGGTACACAAGCAATCTTGTAACCAATACCTGCAAAGAACATTAAGAAAGAAGGCATTAGGATAGCAACTTGCATTGTATCTAATGCTTGTATCTTATCGACGATTCCTGCAAATTGAATTGTACCTACAACACCAAAAATATGACTCATTCCAAAGAGCATAATACCAGCAGAAATACCTCCATATAGAGAGTACTTAAGACCAGCTTCTGATGATCTATCATCGTTCTTCTTTAAAGAAGCGAGAACATAAGAAAGAATTGAAAGTGTTTCAATACCAATATAAAGCATTAACATATTGTTAGCAGAAGCTAGAAGCATACCACCAATCAGAACGCCAATTGCAATAATTGCAAATTCACCTTTAAGTTTATCGTAGATATCATCTGATCTTCTACTTAAGTAAATCGAAGCTCCTGTTCCAATAACCATGATAATTTTGGCTAAAGTACTGAAAGGATCAATCGTTAAAGCATTAGTAAAGATTCCTCCAGGAGCATCTCCTAGAGAACCAATTAATTTTACTAATGTGAAGAGTAGACCTAAGTAAGCTGTTGCATAAAGGTAGCCTTTCTTGCTTCCTTTAGCATCATTACTATATGTAGACTCAACAAACAGAAGACCTATCATAGTCACTACCAAAATAATCTCTGGAGTGAATCGGGCTATACTTGCTAAATAGTTTAAAAGCATTTCTTACACCTTTTTACTGATAATTCGCCAATAAAGTTACTAGAGAATTAACTGAAGCTTTCATGATATCTAAAATAGGTGATGGCCAAATTCCAAATAGAATTACAGCTACACATAATGGCATCATATAGAAAATTTCTCTCGCATTCATATCTGTGTATGACTTACATTCCTCAACAACATCACCGAAGAACATTCTTTTAAACATCCAAAGTAGGTAAGCTGCACCGATCAGAAGACCAAGTAGAGCAAGAACAGTCATAGTTGTAAATTTTTGGTAGATACCAAAGAAGATTAACGCTTCTGAGATAAATCCTGATAGTCCTGGAAGTCCCATTGCTGCGAACATACCAATTATAAAGACAATCGAGAATACTGGTAATTGAGTATATAATCCTCCAAAACCTTTTGATCCATCTGGTCTAACAATCCATCTGTGGTGAGATCTTTCATAAAGAATACCGATAAGAAGGAACATCATCGCTGCAGAAGTACCATGGTTAAACATCTGAAGAACTGCACCGTTAAGACCTTGAGAAGTCATTGCGGCCATACCAATCATTACAAATCCCATGTGAGATACTGAAGAGTATGCAATTAGTTTCTTAACATCTGTTTGTGCCATCGCACAGAATGCACCGTAAATAATATTAATAAGACCAAGGATTGCTATAAAGTTTGAGAAGTAAACAGCAGCTCCAGGAAAGATAGGAAATGCGATTCTTAAGAAACCGTAAGTACCCATCTTAAGTAAAACACCTGCTAGAATTACTGAAATTGCAGTTGGTGCCTGAACGTGTGCATGAGGTAGCCATGTATGGAATGGAAATACTGGAACCTTAATAGCGAAACCAATAAACATAAACATAAAGAATAGCTTATCAAATGCTACTTCTGTTCCAAATAGGCTTACTTTCATTTTAATAAATTCATCAGCACTTGCTTTAAGAGCTAATAAATCGAATGAGTCAACACCCTTACCAGTTGCATGGTAAAGTGCAACCATACCAACAAGCATCAAGATTGATCCAAAGAAAGTATAAAGAAAGAATTTAACAGCTGCATATTCTCTGTTCTCTCCACCCCAAATACCAATTAGGAAGAACATTGGAATTAGCATTACTTCCCAGTAAACATAGAATAGGAAGAAATCTAATGAGAAGAATACACCGTAAATAGTACTCTGGAGGAAAAGAATCAATGCAAAGTAGCCTTTGATTTGCTTCTTAACAGTCCAAGAACTTAGAATACAGATGAATAAAATCACTGAAGTTAAAAGGATCATTGGAAGAGAAATTCCATCTACACCTAAGTGATAGAAGATATTGAATTGCTTAATCCAAGGAATTTTAACAGTAAATGCTTCTTGCATACCTGCAATAGAATTATCAAATCCCATCCACAGTTTTGCAGTTAGAACCATTGTAATAGCAGTATTTGCTAGGGCCCAAAATCTAATAGCGTTTTCTTTTGCTTTAGGAATAAGTAATACACCTAGAGCACCAAGCATCGGCATCCAAAGAATCCAGTTTAATAAATTCGACGTTCCACTCACCGTCAACTCCTCTTTATATAGAAAATAATTTTTATAATGCTAATATGTAACCAGCTAAAACAACAATAATCATGATGAAATAGAATTGAATCTTTCCAGATTGCAATGTTCTTAAAATAACATTGAACAATCTAACACTCGCTCCTGTTCCATCTACCATAACAGTATCAACCCATAAATCATCGAACCATTTTGCGAAAGTAAAGAAACCTCTGTTTACTTTTGCCCAACCATCAACGATATAACGGTCATAGATACCCATATCTAACCAGGCTAAGAAATTGTTTAAAGGTAGTAATCCTTTTCCAATAACACCCTTAATGTATAGATCATCCATGTAATACTTATTCTGAAGTGCTCTGTACCAACCAGAGAAAGTAGTTACCCACCATCCTGGGTTCCATGACTTTTTGATATACATCATAAAGGCAATGAATACACCACTAAAAGCGATGATTATTGAAACGATAGCTCCAATATGGTGAACATGGTGTACATGATGAGCTTCCTCTTCTGTCATTCCATGATCAGGATCGTAGTGAGAAGGAGCAACTTGTACAGCTTCTCTTGTGTCTACAGTTCCCCATGCTTCTCTTTTATATGATGTAAATTTAGATACTTCTGGTTTCGCTACAAGTGTTGAGAACCACTCAAGTTTTCCTTCTGGTGAGGCAACCTTAAGTAATTTCTGACCTGTAAGAGAACCTGAGAACCAAACACCTAAAGTAAATACAGCAAGTATTAATAAAGGTAAGTTTCTGTTCCATGAAAATTTCTCTTCATGAGTATGGTCGTACAGGTCTTTATCTCTTGGCTCACCGTGAAATGCTAAGAACATCATTCTACACATATAGAATGCTGTTAGTAGAGCACCACCAAAACCTAGAAGAGCAGGAACAATCATTGCTTTATTCTCTAATGCCATAATTAGTGCATCACCTAAGATTCTATCTTTTGATACAAATCCTGAGAAGAAAGGAATACCTGCAATAGCAAGAGTACAACACCACATTGCAAACCAAGTAAATTTCATTTTATGTCTTAATCCACCCATTCTTGGCATTTCTTGAACATGCTCATGCGTGTGATGATCATGTAAAGAATGAATAACTGAACCAGCACTTAAGAATAGACATGCTTTGAAGATTGCATGTGTAATCAGGTGCATAAATGCAGCATTATAAGACCCAACACCTACACCAAGAACCATGTATCCAAGCTGTGAAATTGTTGAATATGCAAGTACTGCTTTAAAGTCTGTTTGAATTAGTGCGATTGTTGCTGCACCAAATGCTGTAATCCCACCGATATAAGCAACTAGAGTTGTTAAACCACCTAAGTCTAATATTGGGTAAATTCTAAGTGATAAGTAAACACCACCGGCAACCATAGTTGCAGCGTGAATAAGAGCTGAACAAGGTGTTGGTCCATTCATCGCATCCGGTAACCAAACTTGAAGAGGGAACTGAGCAGATTTACCAATTGTTCCCATAAAGATTGCTAGACCAGCAAATGTTGCTAGAGGAATACCTAAAGCAGTATGAGAAGCAAATGACCCATCAGCTATAGACGCGTAAATATCTACAAAGCTTGCTGAACCAATATTTGTCCAAATAGCAAGAATACCAAGTAAGAAGAAAACATCTCCAACTCTAGTTGTCATGAATGCTTTTACGTTAGCATCTCCGGCCTTTTCTTTTTCGTAATAATGTCCAATTAAGCTGTAAGAACAAAATCCCATTAGCTCCCAAAAGATAAATACTGAGAAAAGGTTATCTGAAAGAACTAACCCCAGCATAGCTGAAGTAAATAGTGACATATACGTAAAGAATCTACCGTTTCTACCGTAATTCATGTCATCTTTCATATAATATGTTGAGAAGATATGAATTAGTGTTGCAACAACAGTAACCATTAAAAGCATAATTGCTGTCATGTTATCTATATAGATACCCATATCAACATTAAACTCTAAACCAGCTCCATTAAGATCAAACCAAGTGAAAACCTTGTGAACATAATGATCAGTAGCATAGTTACCGAAAATAAAATCTTTAAAAATTCTGATTGCCCATACTGATGATAAAGCGATTGCAGCACAACTAATAAATACTGCTACTTTAGTTGCTTTACGAGCTAAGAATGCATTAATAGCAAACGCAAAGAACGGAAATAAGACAATCGGTGCAATAGTTGAAATAGTATAATCCATTTAATCAACCTTCCTAATTAGCTTTGTAATTGAGTAGCATCATCAATATGGATACTTTCTCTAATTTGATAGAATCTAATAACAATTGCTAATCCAACAGCTGCTTCTGCTGCTGCAATAACAATGATGAATAATGACATTACGTGACCATCAAGATTATTGTTAATAAATCTTGTATAGGCCGCAAAGTTTAATGCCGCAGCATTAAGAATCAATTCAATACCTAGTAAAATTGCAATCACATTTTTTCTTGCAATCATCACAGCGATACCTGCAAGAAAAAGAATTAGTGAAACAACTAAAAATGACGGAAGTGATACCATTATTGTTTCCTTGGTCTAGAAATTACAGCAGCACCAACAAGGGCACCTAACAGTAATACTGATGATATTTCAAAAGCTAAGATATGATCTGTTAGTAGCAGTACACCAAGCTTTTCAACTGTTGATGTAAACTCAGGTAATTCACCCTGAACCTGCTTAGTCATTCCTGCTAAAATCTTAAATGCAACAGAACCAAGAACTAAAGCTGACAGTATACCTATTATAAAGGTTCTTACTGTCCCCATAGAAGGTATCTTATTAATACCAAACTTATTAACCGCTTCCTTGTGTCCACCTGTAAGCATTACTGCAAAAAGCATTAAGATTACGACACCACCAGCATAAACAACCATCTGAGTTGCCGCTAAAAAGTCTGCCCCAAGAGTTGCGTATAAACCTGCAACTCCAAAAAGGCTTGCTAATAAATACACACATGCGTGCATAATGTTTCTACTTGCTACCACACCATACGCTCCAGAAAGAGCTAATAAGGCAGATAGTATGAACATGATATTAATAAACATGCTAAATCCTCTTTATTTTAGTGACCACCGCCACCACCCAGAGAGTGGAGCCATGTAGTAAATAAGTCATATACAGAGTGACCTTCAAAAGCCCACATCCAAATAGCAATTGCGATTAAGTTAAAAATACAAATTGGTGTTAAGTATTTCCAACATAATGAAACAAGTTGATCAATTCTTAGTCTTGGTAGTGTCCATCTAATCCAAATTACAATGTAATAAAGAGCAAATGTCTTTGTGAAGAATGAACCTGCCTGAAGTAACTGACCAATACCGTTACTTACAATTGGTGGTGCACCTGTAATATTTGATATTAGTACTCCATTTCCTAAATCAAATGGAACCTTATATCCACCAAGGTATAATGCTGAAGCAACTCCACACACTACAAATACTTCTACATACTCTGCTAAAGCAAAGAATGAAAATGCCATACCTGAATACTCAGTATGGTAACCAGAAACAAGTTCTGATTCCGCTTCTGGTAAATCAAATGGCGCTCTATTTGTTTCAGCCAGTATTCCAATAAAGAAAACAAAGAAACCAATAAATGTGAATGGGTTATGAAAAATGTACCATTGGTGAGGTAAACCACCTTGGCCTTCAACTAAAGTTGTCATTGAAAGACCACCGGCCATTACAACAATAGATAAGATACAAAGAGTAACAGGAACTTCATAAGATATAATCTGAGCTGCTCCTCTCATCCCACCAAGCATTGACCACTTAGAGTTAGAAGAGTAACCACCTAGAAATATTCCGACACCTACTAATGATGAAACACCTAGTAAGTAGAAGATTCCAATATTTAAATCTGAAAGAACAAATCCACTTGAAAATGGAACAACTGCTAAAGTTGCAAATACACCAACCATACAAAGGATAGGTGCAACCATGAAAAGCATTTTGTCTGCTTGAGTTGGAATAATTATTTCTTTTAATACTAACTTAACACCATCAGCAAGAAATTGAAGAATACCAAAAGGTCCAACTCTATTTGGACCAATTCTCATTTGTAAATCTGCAGAAATCTTTCTTTCAGCGTATGTACCTAAACCACCAATAACAGCACAAAGGTTAACTACGATAAAACATGCAAAAGCAAATATTAAAAAGGCTTGAAGTGAAGTTACCTCAATCCCTAAGTTACTTGTAAAAAAACTAACAATAGTAGTATTCATCTATTTACCTTCTTCCTTTTCTGTTTCAGGTAGTTGGTAACTTCTTACCCAGTCAAGATCGCCTTTCTTCCAGCAATAGACTACACCTTCAATCAAGATAGAAATGAATAATAATAAACTCGCAAGAACTACAGTTCCTTCACCAATTTCGTTGAACTTTTTAAAGACAACTGCCACTGGGAACATCAAAGCTCCTTCAACATCAAAGATGATAAAGATTAGCGCGATTACATAGAATCGAATGTTAAAGTTTGACCAAGCTGTCCCAACAGGCTCTTCACCACATTCGTATGCGGATAACTTAAGATCATTAGGGTTGTTAGGTCTTACTAAAATACCTACTACTAAAACTCCGACTACCATAACGACTGCAAAAGCGACGAGGATTAGTACAGGCATGTAGACGTCTAGGTTGAATGACGACATTCATTGCTCCATTTTAAATACTTTTTCGGTCCTAAAAGAATACATGATACTTAACATGTTGGAAACATTTTGAAATCTTTTTTTTCTTATGATTTCTTTTAATAGTTGACTGTTTAACATAGCTTCGCCCTGCGCCAAAACTAAAATAATAGAATGTATAAGATCAAAACTTGGAACTTTTTCAGCCCTGTGTTATTAAAGAAGGCTTAACGAGGCGAATAATATGATCTTTGAATCAGTCATTAAAAAAATTAACTCTTGGCACAATAATAATTCAGACAATCTCCACATAACAGGTTTAAACAGTGCGCAATTTTCATTTATAATAAATGAGTGTGAAAAAGATATAGAGTTTATAAAGAAAAATAGTTTTGTCTTTATTTGCGACTCAGCGGATCAAGCGGAGAATCTTTATGAAAACTTTAAGGCCTCTCGAATAACTAAAAAACTTTTATTTTTTCCAGGACATGACTTAAGTCCATATTCTGGAGCAATTACATCGCAGAGAGCTCTCTTTGAAAGATTCAAAGTACTAAGTTATTTAACAACAATAAATGAAGATGATACTTTTATATTGATTTCTACCTTTGAATCATTTTCGTTAAGAATTCCTCCACGTGATTTCTTTAAAGAACAAAACTTTAAAATAGAAGTTTCAGATATTATTTCTCCTGATCAATTAGCTGCAAAACTAGTTTCTCTTGGATACAGTTCATCACCAAGTATTGAAGAGCCGGGTACCTTTTCTTCTAAAGGTGAAATTTTTGATATTTACACAATAGACTCTACACCGATTAGAATTCTTTATTTTGATGACATGATTGAGGATATTCTTTTAATAGATTTAGAAACTCAAAAATCATTAAAAGATAAGAAACTGGAAAGTATATGTATAACACCGACTCCTCAAATTTTTGGAGTTCAAGATACTTTCGCACATAAGCTTAGAGAAAATATTCCAATGCCTGCAACGATTCAAAAGAATCGATTCAATAAAAGAAAAGAGATACTTGCTTCACTTTCAGATAATTATCTCTTTGATAACTATGCAGCCTATACTCCATTATTTTTTGATAAGAGCGAAGTTCTGCTAGATTACCTACCGAAGAACTCTATAAAAACGCTATTCAATGATGTTGAGTTTTCAAGAGCATATAATGACTTCTTTGAGCAACTGAGAGTTGAATTTGAACTAGAATGGCAAGACCTAGACAATGATAATTTACTGCCAGAACCAAATAAACTATATGACACACATCTTGAAAAAACTCTTCAAGAAACACCACATATATCTATAGATGATTTATTTTATGCTAATGTACTCAATGAAGAACTTCGTAATTCAATAGAGTTAAAAGTTGTTCCCTCTACAGGCTACCTAAATCAATCAATCAATCCATCATTAAGTAAGCCAGAATATACTAAAGCGATGTTTGAGTTTTTAATAAAAGAATTTCAATTAAGTGGTGAGATCTATTTTTCATATGAACATGACAACTCAAAAAATGAGTTCTTTCATCTTATGGAAATTTTTAAGATGGATCCAAATTTAAAAAAGCGTTTTCATTTTACAAAGTCTAAACTCGCACAAGGTTTCTTTTACGAGAGAGAAAAGACACTAATACTTTCAGAAGCTGATATTTTTAGTACTAAACTGAGAAAAACTAAAACTACAAAAAAAGCTAGTGTTGACGTTTTTGCAGAACAACTCTCAACATTAAAGAAGGGTGACTATGTAATTCATAATGAGCATGGAGTAGGTAAGTATGAAGGCCTAGAATCTTTAGATATTGGTGGTTCAAAATCTGATTACATAGTTCTTATATATAAAGGTAACGATAAAGTTTACGTTCCTGTATATAAAATGAACCTAATCCAAAAGCACTCTGATGGTACAGCAAGTGTTTCAACTGATAGTTTAAGAACAAATAAATTTGCCACATTAAAATCTAAGGCAAGAAACTCTGCAAAGAAGCTAGCCTTTGACCTTTTAAAACTTCAAGCTGAGCGACAATCATCTTCAGGCTTTCCTTTTAATCCACCAGACCAAGAATATAGAGATTTCGAAATGGCCTTCCCATTTCAAGAAACTCCGGACCAGTTGAACGCTATTTCTGATGTGTTAGATTCTATGCAAAAACCAATTGCTATGGATCATCTTGTATGTGGGGATGTTGGTTTTGGAAAAACTGAGATTGCAATGAGAGCTGCCTTCAATGCTGTTCTCAATAAAAAACAAGTTTGCGTACTTGTTCCAACTACAGTTTTAGCACTTCAGCATTACAACTCATTTGTTAAAAGATTTAATAAGTTTCCTGTTGAAATAGATTTTCTCTCACGCTTTAAGACAGCGAAACAAACTAAAGAAGTTTTAGAAAAACTAGAAGATGGGAAAATTGATATTTTAATAGGAACTCATAAACTTTTAAGTGATAAAGTGAAATACAAAGACTTAGGACTTGTAATTGTTGATGAGGAACAGAGGTTTGGTGTTGGACACAAAGAAAAACTAAAACTTCTAAAAGCGAATGTTGATTTCTTAACTTTGACTGCTACACCGATACCTAGAACTTTACAGCTTTCATTCCTAGGTATTAGAGAGATGTCTTTAATACAAACAGCTCCTCCAAGAAGACAAAGTATTAAGTCATACCTAATAAAAGAAGATGACCTAACTCTGCAGACAGCCATAAAAAAAGAGCTTAACAGAGGTGGCCAGGTATTTATTGTTCACAACAAGGTCAGTGATATTGAACAATTTTCAAGCTACATACAAGAACTTGTCCCAGAAGCTAAGATTGTTTACGCTCACGGACAGATGTCAGAAAAAGAACTAGAACAGAAAGTTAGTGCCTTTTACAGTGGTACTTATCAAATACTAATTTCTACAACAATCATAGAGTCTGGAATTGATATTCCAAATGCTAACACTATGATCATTGATAGAGCTGATAACTACGGCCTCGCACAACTTCACCAATTAAGAGGTCGGATTGGTCGATCAGACAAAAAAGCATATGCGTATTTTGTTATTCCAAAACACAAACCTATTTCAGAAGTTGCTCAAAAAAGACTTAAAGCACTTCAGACTTATGCAGATATGGGATCTGGATTTAACATTGCAACTTGTGATTTAGAAATTAGAGGGGCAGGAGATATTCTAGGGGCAGAGCAATCAGGACAAATCGATAATGTTGGTCTAGAGCTTTATATGCAACTTCTTAAAGAAGCTATACAAGAGCTTCGTGGCGAGAAAAAGCTCATCAAACAAGATGTTGAAGTTAAGACTCCATTTCCAAGCTATATTCCTGCAAACTATATCAAGGACTCTAGCGAGCGACTCAAGCAATATAAGAGATTATCTAATTGCGATGAACTTGAAACTCTTTTCAACATTAAAGATGAGTTTGTAGATGTTTATGGAGCTATCCCTGAAGAACTAGAAAATTTATTCACTACACTTGAAGTCAGAATGATTCTCATTGATGCTTCACTTAAAACAATTCAAGTAGGTGGTAGGTTAGCAACGCTTAGTTTTGATAAGAAATATATTGAAGAAAATGAAGCTCTTAGAAATAGAATGCTCGACTTCTTCTTATCAAGACCTAGAAGCTATCAGCTTACACCTGACTTTAAGGTAATCTACACGCATAAAGAAACGTTAACTCAGAGTGAATTTCTCAAGTTCTCTAAAGAGCTTGCGGAGAAAATTCTTCCTCCTTGATGTTTTTTCCACAGGTTATCTTTTTTTTTGATAAACTATTAAGGAATAATAACCATTTAGGGATTTGCGATATGCTAAGAAAAACACTCGCTATAACTTCTATACTACTTTTATCGACGGCAACACTTGGAGCAAAAGATCCTGTTGTGGCCACAGTAGATGGGGTTAGCATAAAAAAATCAGAGCTTGAAAAAACTTACCAAGAAAACTTGATGTTTGTTTCAGACAAAAGAGTTACGAGGAAAAAAGTTTTAAATGACATCATTAACAGAAACTTAGGGATTAAAAGAGCTAAGAAAGGAAACCTTGATAAAGATCCTACTGTTAAATATAAGATGGAAGATATCATGTATCATGCACAAATCTCTAAAGACCTTGAACCAAGGTTAAAAAAGATTGTAGTTACTGATAGTGATGTTGATAAGTATTATAAAGAACATCCTGAATATAGAACTGCACATATCCTTTTCAGAGTAAGAACAAATCCTGAAAAAGAAGAAAACGAAGCAGCACTAAACCAAGCTCTAAAAGTTTATAACACATTAAAGAAAAAGCCTGAGTTATTTGCAGAGCTAGCTAATAAGTTTTCTCAAAGTTCTACTGCTCCAAATGGTGGAGATATGGGATTTCAACCAGCAATAAGATTAGCACCTGAATACTTTGCTGCTATTAAAGGCAAGAGTGATAACTTCATTACTCCTCCGGTAAAAACACAGTTTGGGTATCACATCATAAAAGTAATGTCGGTCAAGAGCGTAAAAAGCATTAATAACGCACTTTACAAGAAGATTGTTTACGATCAAAAACGTGACGCTATACTAGATAGCTACTTTTCTGAACTACGTGCAAAAGCAAAAATTAAAATAAACGAAGAATTCCTTAAATAACTTGAATAATGCTTCTTGTTAATCTATTTTTAAATATCGTTTCTGATAAAAAATGGATTAACAATGAAGCAACTAATTATCTCTATTATTTTTCTTACTTACTCACAAACTCACGCAAAGTTATTAGATAAAACAATTGCTGTATTCAACGACACAGTAATTACTTTGAGTCAGATAAAAAGAGTAAAAAATAATATCTCTAGTAGAAAAAATATCTCTCCACTTATTTACAAAAAAACTACTTATACTGACCAAGAGATTTTGGACATTATGATCGAAAGACTTTTGATTAGAGAAAAGTTAAGTGAGATTGGATATATTAGAAATGATGAACAAGTTGAAAGTGAAATTACAAATATTGAAAAGAGGTTAGGTCTTTCAAGAGCTCAACTATTGAACTTTTTAAAGTCTAATAACATGAGTTTCGACGAGTACTTCGAAATCATTAGAGAGACTATTGAATTCAATATATTTAACGGAAGAATTATCAGACCTTTAATTTCTGTAACTGATCAAGAAGTTAAGAACTATTTCTACAAAACTTCAAAAGATAAAACTCTGGCTTTCAAGTATACAATTGTCGACTTTTCACTTGAAGAGACTAAAATGAAAAAAGGTATGCTTAAAAACTTCCCTGAAACGCTAGAGAAGTTTCAAGTTAATGGTGTCCTTCCTAAGAACTACGAAGACGTCCAAACTAATGTACTAGGTGATATTACTGAAGATGGATTAACTAATAATCTAAAAGCATTATTAAAAGCTACTGACGAAGGAAAGTTTACTAAGCCTATAAAGCTCGGTGATACTTTTCATGTCTTCTTCGTAAAGAAAAAAGACCTTGTTGAATCTCAAATTTACTTGAATGCTAAAGCTCAAATTCGTAGTAAGTTAATGGGTGACCAGGCAGGTGAAGTTACAGACCTTTGGTACAAAAGGGAACTTAGCAAACACTATATTAAAACATTTGTTTCTAAATGATTTATGTAACTCAAGGCCATCAACTTGGAATTGGAATTGAGGTTTTTTTAAAATCTTTTAGCCTTTTAAATTCCATACAACAAAAGAGTTTTAAATTAGTAGTAAATAGAAGAACTATTGAACAAAATTTAAAACTCTTAAACTTTAATTATCAAATCCTAAACGATCAAATTCATTTTAATTCAAATATTCTTAACTATATTGAATGCGCGAATGAAGGACTTCCTGAAAGTACACAATCTTTAAATCTTGCATTAGAAAATATTACAGAAAAAGATATTCTACTTACTTTACCTACGTCTAAAGATCAATTAATAGACAGCAATCAATTAAGAAAAGGCTATACTGAATTCTTAAGGTATCGCTATTCAATACAAAACCTTTGCATGGTCTTTAAGGCCTATGAAGATGCCACTCTTCTCATTACAGACCACATCCCACTAGCCAAAGTATCGAGTTCAATAACTTCAGCTCAGATAATAGAGAAAGTAACTAAAACGATGAATGGTTTTAATAAATACTTTTATCCTCTATCAGAAGTAATTTTTGCAGGTATTAATCCACATTGTGGAGAGGGTGGGTTACTCGGTAACGAAGACCATGTAGTAGATGATGCTATTAAAAGTTTAAATAGTGTTGTTAATACAGTTGGCCCAGTCAGTGGAGATACTCTTCACTTCTATACAGGCAATAAAGAGAAACAATTAAAAGTCTATATGTTTCATGACCAAGGCCTACCTCTCTTTAAAGATAAGTATAGAACTATCGGTTTAAACATTACTCTTGGTTTACCATTTTTAAGAATGAGTGTTGATCATGGAACAGCGTTTAATCTTTATGGTAAGGGTGTTGCTGACTTCAGTGGGTGTTACTACATGCTAAAAGAAGCAATAAAAGTGAATAGGAAATTATTAGATGAGCAACAATAAATATATCGAAATCTACAAAGCCAAAGTTCATAATTTAAAAAGTATTTCACTTAAAATACCTAAAGATACAATTACTGTTATTACGGGGCCTTCAGGCTCTGGAAAGAGTTCTTTAGCTTTTGATACTATATATGTTGAAGGGCAAAGACGATATATTGAAAGTTTATCAAGCTATGCAAGACAATTTCTTGGTCAATACCAGCCACCAGATGTTGAATCAATTACTGGTCTATCTCCAGCAATAGCAATAGATCAAAAATCAAGTAGTAGAAACCCAAGATCTACAGTAGGAACAATTACTGAGATTTATGATTATATGAGAGTACTTTTTGCTAGAGCAGGGACTTTATATGATCCTGAATCAGGTGATGAAATTAGAAGGTATACTCCAACACAAATAGTAAGAGAGCTATTAAATTTACCGACTAAGACAAAGCTACATATAATGGCGCCAATCATTAATGGTAAGAAAATAAATTTAAAGTCAGAAATTACTAAATATCAATCGATGGGCTTTGTAAGAGCATTCATTGATGGAGAAGTCGTTCAGTTAGATGATGCACCTAAAACTGCAAAATCTTTCGATATTGTCATTGATAGAGTTCTTCTTAAAAAAGATATAGAAAAGAGAATTACTGACTCTGTTGAGCATGCCCTTAAGCTTAGTAATGGGACTGTTAATATCTTAGTAGGCGATGATGAAGTATTAACTTTTAGTGAAAAAAATATATCTGCTACTACAGGTGAAATTTTTCCAGATTTAGAACCTAGACTTTTTTCTTTCAATTCACCTCTAGGAGCTTGTGAAACATGTAATGGAATAGGTCAAAAGAAAGACTTTGAATTAAATAGAATGATCACAGATGAAGGAATCTCTATTTTAGATGGCGCTATAAAGCCTCTAAGTAAAAAGAACTCTTTTCTCTATAAAATGATCTTAAGTATTGCAGAAAAAGAAAAAGTTGACCTCTCTATTCCATTGAAGAAACTGCCTAAAAGCTTTAAAAATATTTTATATAATGGAAGTGATAAGGTTTATAAATATAAGTTCTCATCTGAAAGTTCTTATTATGAATTCTCAAAAGCATTTCCAGGCATAACAAGCTGGTTTGAAAAAAAGTATACAGAATCAGGTTCAGAGAAAGTCAGAAAAGAACTTGAAGAATATATGAACATAATTACTTGTTCTTCTTGTAATGGGCATAGACTTAAACCAATTGCTTTAAGTACAAAGCTTGCGAAGAAAAATATTATGGATATATCCGAAATGGATATACTTTCAGCTCTTAACTTCTTTAAAGATATTAAGCTAAAAGGTGAAAAGAAGCTAATCGCAGAAAAACTTTTAAAAGAAATTGAAAACAGACTTCAATTTCTTGTTAATGTTGGATTAGATTATTTAACAATCAATAGAAGTGCCTCCACTCTTTCTGGAGGTGAAAGCCAAAGGATTAGACTCGCTACTCAAATAGGATCGGCTCTTTCTGGAGTCCTCTATGTATTAGATGAGCCTAGTATTGGTCTCCATCAAAGAGATAACGACAGACTTATTGAAACCCTTAAATCATTAAGAGATTTGGGTAACACTGTCCTAGTCGTTGAACATGATGAAGATACAATGAGAGAAGCTGACCATATAATTGATATCGGTCCAGGAGCAGGAATACATGGTGGAAATATCGTTGCCGAGGGAAGTCCTAAAGAGATCTTAAAAAACAAAAAATCTCTAACTGCTCAGTATCTAAGTGGGCAAATTAAGATTGATATTCCTGCTGAAAGAAAACAATTTACAGACTTTATTCAACTCAAAAAAGCTAAGCATAATAACCTAAAAAATGTCTCTGTAAAGATTCCATTAGGTGGGCTTGTGTGTGTTACAGGTGTGAGTGGTTCTGGTAAATCTTCACTTATTCACGAAGTACTTGTTCCAGCAATTAAAACAAATATATTAAGAGCTAATAAGAATCTATACCGAAGGTCTAATTACCACTCAATCATAGGGCTAGATCCACTCAAATCTATTATTGAGTTAGATCAAAGTCCAATCGGTAGAACTCCTAACTCTAACCCTGCAACTTACGCTGGACTCTTTGATGAAGTTAGAAAACTTTATGCAAAGACCACAGAATCTCAGATAAGAGGTTATAAGCAAGGTAGATTCAGCTTCAACGTCAAAGGTGGACGTTGTGAAGAGTGTGAAGGTAATGGGGTTAAGAAAATAGAAATGCACTTTCTTCCTGATGTCTATATCACTTGTAGTGAATGTAATGGCTCAAGATACAATAATGAAACTCTTTCTATACTCTATAGAGGTAAGAACATTGCTGATGTTCTAGATATGAGTATTGAAGAAGCAGCAGGATTCTTTGAGAACCATAAGAAAATGAATAGAATACTATCGACTATGGTCTCTGTTGGACTTGGATACATTAAGCTTGGTCAGTCAGCGACAACACTTTCTGGCGGTGAAGCACAAAGACTTAAACTCTCTAAAGAGCTATCGAAGATGACTAAAGGTCATTGTCTATATGTTCTTGATGAACCTACGACAGGTCTTCATTTTCAAGATATTAAGATACTTTTGGATGCTGTACATAGCTTAGTTGATCAAGGACATTCTGTTCTAATTATAGAGCATAACTTAGATGTAATAAAAACTGCTGACTATATTATTGACCTTGGTCCTGAGGGTGGTCGTAATGGTGGTGAAATTGTGGCAGAAGGAACACCTGAGGAAGTTGCCAAGGTAAAAGGCTCTTACACAGGAAAATATTTAAAGAGGATTCTTAAGTGATTATTAATGAAGTGAATGAAATAAGTGATCCATCAATTAAAGAATTTCTTTCTTTAAAAGATAAATCTTTGAATCTTCAAGATCAAATCATTGTAGAATCTGAGAAAGTCGTAAAGAAACTTCTAAACTCTAAAACTGAAATATTAAAAGTGTTTGCTCATAAAGAGTTTATTGAAAAGTATTCAGATATACTTGCAGAAAAGAATGCCCCTATCTTTACTGCTTCTAAAGATATTATGGAACAAATCGTTGGACATAAACTTCACCACGGAGTGATGGTTTTGGCCAAAAGACCTAAGTATATTTCGATAGATGATCTTGAGGATAAAGTCCTAATTCTTAATGGACTTACATCTCCTGAAAACATAGGAACTATAATTAGAAATAGTGCGGCCTTTAATATTAACTCTATCATCATAGATTCTAAAACATGCTCTCCCTATGCGAGAAGATGTATAAGAGTTTCAATGGGAAATATATTTAAGGTTCAAGTTTATAAAAGTGAAAACCTAAATCATGACCTTACTTTATTAAAAGAAAAGGGTTTTAGAATTATTAGTACTGCAAATCAAAGTGGTGCAATTGATCTTCCTTCATATAAGTTTTCAAACAAAGCATGTGTAATTATTGGAAGTGAAGGTCATGGTATAGAGAGTAATATTCTAGAGAATAGTAATGACATTATTAGAATACCTATAGACGATGAAGTTGCGCATTTAAATGCTGCATGCTCAAGCTCAATAGTTCTCTATCAATTTTCTCTTTAGATTTTAATTAGGTCTTCGAAGAAGGCACCAAATTCTTCAGTAGGGTGAGATATTAAAACCTCTAGTACCCATAGGTTACCTTGTGGAATAATATCAGTATCTGCAAGATTTGATCTTGTGAAGATTGCATGTGGGAAGTCACCAAGTCTATGGCCTTTCATTTCTTCATTAAATTTATAACCTAACTTATGAGTATAACTTTCAGTAAAGTCATATAAATCAGCACCGCTAAGTTTATCTTTCTCTGCTGCAATTGAAGCCACTCTAAATATTTCTTCACTAGCTTCTTTAATTTTTAAATATTTTTCTGAGTTACCCACAACAAAAGTTTCTCCATAATCTCCTTCATGATTATAGAAAACAGGTCCTATATCGATAAAGAATATGTCGTCTTCTTTTAAGGTAATTGTGAGATCTGATTTTTCTTTGAAAGATTTTAGTGTATTTTTACCAATTCTGAACTTACTAGGATGCCACTTCTTTTCACATTCAAGTTCATCTAGTGTTTGGTCTATTATTTTATGGCCATCAAGCTCTGTCATGCCAGGTTTGATTTTAGAGGCTATAAGCTTTACGGCCTCTATAGTCTTTGATCTACACTTTAGGAATAGCTCTTCATTAAATGAAGAGCCAACACCTTCTATTTTAGAATCTTTATTCATTAGTTGAATTGGCTCATTAGGCTGGCCATTTCAATTCCAGACATTGCAGCATCCCAACCTTTATTACCAGCTTTTGTTCCAGCTCTTTCAATTGCTTGCTCTATTGTATCTGTAGTGATTACACCAAAAATCACAGGTACTTCTGTGTCTAAAGATATTTTTGATACACCTTTTGCTACTTCAGAACAAACGTAATCAAAGTGAGGAGTAGTTCCTCTAATTACAGCTCCAAGACAAATTACAGCGTCATATTTATTTGTTTTAGCAAGTTTTTGGGCCATTAGACTAATTTCAAAAGCTCCTGGAACCCAAGCAACATCAATATCATTCTCTGAAGCTTGATGTCTCTTAAGGCAATCCACAGCTCCATTAACTAGCTTACCAGTAATAAACTCATTAAATCTTGCAGAAATAATTGCAAACTTTTTTCCTTCAGCCGATAGGTTTCCCTCAATTAAATTGGCCATAGATGTCTCCTAATTTATAGAATCAAGTAAATGATTCATTCTATTTTTCTTTGTTCTTAAGTAATCAATATTTGTATCATTAGCTAATATTTCAATAGGGTGTCTATTCACTATTTCAAAGTTAGCATCCATAAGTGAAGATACTTTAAGCGGATTATTTGTTAAAAGTTGTACTTTATTAACACCAATATCTTTTAACATTGAAATTGCAACATCATACGTTCTTAAGTCATCACCAAAGCCTAGAGCTCTATTTGCATCAACAGTATCCAAGCCTTGGTCCTGGAGAGCGTAAGCTTTTATTTTATTCGGTAAACCAATTCCACGACCTTCTTGACGCATATAAAGGATCACACCAGATCCTGCTTCTTCAATTAACTTCATCGAATTGTTTAATTGATCACCACAATCACATCTAAGAGATCCAAAGATATCTCCTGTAAAGCACTCTGAATGAATTCTAACGAGAGTAGGTGAGTCATTAGAGATTTCACCTTTAACAATTGCTACATGGTGTTCATTAGTATTTTCAACTTCATACATTCTCAACTTGAAGTTTCCAAACTTATTTGGAAAATCAATTTCAGATGTCATTATTGCATTTTTTTTTTCTAAATTTTTTCTATAGTTTACAAGATCTTTAATTGTTACAAATTTAAGTCCATGCTTATCAGCAACTTTTTTAAGATCTCCTGTTCTTGCCATTGTTCCATCTTCATTCATGATTTCACAAATTACTCCTGACGGATGACATCCAGCTAATCGAGCAAAGTCTACAGCTGCTTCTGTATGACCATTTCGTACTAATACACCGCCATCTCTAGCGATTAATGGAAAGATATGTCCTGGCTTAACAAAGTCTGCAGCTTTTGTTGAATTTTCAGTAAGTGCTAGTGTTGTTAATGACCTGTCTTCACAAGATATTCCAGTTCCACCATTATCTAAATCTATAGAGACAGTAAAAGCAGTATTATTAACGCAACCACTTGATTTAACCATTATATCTAATTCAAGTTCGTCTGCTCTATCTTTTGTTATAGGGGTACAAATCAAACCACGGCCATAAGTTGCCATAAAGTTAATTGCTTCTGGCGTAACCTTATCTGCGGCCATAATAAAATCACCCTCGTTCTCTCTATCTTCGTCATCTATTACGATGATGATTTTTCCGAGTTTAATATCTTCAATGGCGCTTTCAATACTATCAAACATTTAAAAACCTTTCGACCTAAGCCACTCTTCACTCATTTGTGATTCTGACGTTTTATGACTTCCCTTATAAAAAAGCAAGTTTTCAACATACTTGCCTAGGATATCAACTTCTATATTTATAATTGAACCAACTCTTCTATTCCTAAGGATGGTATTCATCCAAGTATGAGGGATAATTGAGACAGTAAATGTATTTTGTTCTCTATCTAAATCAGCAACAGTAAGTGAAATCCCCTCAATAGTAATTGAGCCTTCTTTCACAATATACTTCATCTGATCTCTATCTATTTTTGACTTTAATAGATAATTCTTACCTTTATTTTGAATATCAACAATACTTGCCATAGCATTTACATGACCTTGGACTAAGTGACCGCCAAGTCTGTCGCTCAATTGTAGAGCTAATTCTAAATTAACTTCTTCACCAACTTTAAGATTACCAAGTGTAGTCTTTTCAAGACTTGTGTGAATTGTTTGTACTACAAAATGATCATCAGCAACTCTAACAGCTGTCTGACAGGCACCATTGATAGCAACAGAATCATCAATTTCAATATCTTTGATTAAGCTCTTAGAGTAAATAACTAACTCTTTACCTTCTTGGTTTCCATTTATTGATTTAACTGTTCCAATTTCTTTTACTAATCCTGTAAACATGATTGGCCCCCAGAGTATGCATGATAAATAATTTGCCCATCTAAGTTTTCAATCTTCGAATTAGAAAACTCAATTGCATCTTTCATCAATAGGTTAGAGTCATTCTTATAGTAAGAAATTCCATTCCCTATAATTTTTGGGCAAATAAATAGGCTTAATCTATCGAATTGTTTTTGATCTAAAAAAGATGTGATCACACTCTGACCACCTTCAACTAAGATTGACGTAATCTTTAGAGAACCAAGTTTCAAAAGAACATCTGCATGATCAAATGAATTCCCAGTTTTTTCTACTACTAAAATTTTCACTCTATTTGTTTCAAATATATCTAGCGATTCTTGATTACAAGATGAGTATGATTCTGAACTAGTAACTATAATTGTCTTATTTGAGTTTTCGTCTTGAAATAATTTGTAGCTAGTTTCCATTTTATGGATAGAGCCTAAAACAATTCTATAAGGAGTCTTTCCTTTTGAATCTACACCCATTCTAATATTAAGTGTTGGATCATCTTTTTCTAAAGTATTTCTACCAACTAATACGGCATCATATCTCTGGCGCCAAACGTGAACTCTCTCTCTAGCAGAGTCATTACTAATCCATTTTGAGTCACCAGAACTTGTTGCTATTTTTCCATCAAGAGTCTGCGCGAGCTTAATATGCACGAATGGTTTCTTTGTTTGAATATACTTAAAGAAAACTTCGTTTAGCTCAAAGCCTTCTTCTTCAAGAATACCAATTGTTACAGCTATACCTGCTTCTCTTAACTTCTTAACACCTTTACCTGCGACTTCAGGGTTTGGGTCTAAATTAGAAATAACAACTCTTTTAATTTTACTTTCAATTATTAGGTTAGTGCACGGAGGTGTTTGCTTATTTGTATGACAACACGGTTCTAGATTACAATAGAGTGTTGCCCCTTCTACAGATTCTGTGGCGTTTAAAATAGCATTAGGCTCTGCGTGTGGACCACCATAGAACTCATGCTTTCCTTTACCGATAATAATATTATCCTGAACAACTACTGCGCCAACCAATGGGTTAGGTGAGACCTGACCAACGCTCATTCTAGCTAGGCTAAAACACATCTTTATATATTGTTCATCTATCTTTATATCCATGCGTGCTTATAACATAAAATCTATAGCTTTCAGATAGTTATGTCTTTTTTTCATAGAACAAAACATTTATAAATAACTAATATTTCATCTATAAACCCATTATTGTTTATTTTCCTAACACCTTTTGAAAATGTTTCAAAAATCCCCTCCTTGGACCTATAGGGGCATATCATAGTTCTATAAATCTTGTCGGAGAAGGATATGAAAACACTAAAACTATCTGTTTTACTTTTAGCTATAATTTCAAGTACTAACAGCTTTTCCAGAAGTCCTCATGAGTCTGAGTCACTTATAAATAATGAGATTATGCACGGAAAAGTCATCGCAGGTGAAGCAGGACACTTAGAGTCTGAAGTTGCAAGACTAACTACTAAGCTCGAACGTACCCTAGCTTTAATTCCGTTGGATATAGATAAGAATGAGGGAAGAATAATCAGTATTATTGCTGATCAGGTTGAAAGAGATTTACGTAAAATTAAGAAAGATATTGATTCCCTTAGTTACCAAAAGTCTTCGGAATCAATCTATAGAAAGTTAGAGCAAATAGAAAAAGATATTGAAATGATTTAAAAATAAAAAGGCCACTCCGAAGAGTGGCCTCATTAAGATCTTGTTTTAAACTATCTTAATTATCCTACTAGGAAAACTGAGATAAGAGTAAAGATAACAAGTGATTCCATTAGTGCAAGAGCAAGAATCATTGGTGTTTGAATCTTGTCAGCAGCAGATGGGTTTCTTGCGATACCTTCTAGAGCTACAGAAGCAGCATTTGATTGAGCAGCTGTTCCACCAAAAGCAGCGATTGCCATTGCGAAGAAGTAAGCTAAGTACTTAACAGATTGAGTGTCCATTCCACCTTCAGCACCAAATGCTTGCCAAGTGAATAAAAGAGGTACTGCTACTGCGAAACCTAAAACGATATTTCTCATTTTGAACTCCAAAAAACTCGGCATCTCTCTACCGAGGAAAAAATTATAAGTCTATATTCTCTTAGTGGTGCTCAGCATGATCGTGATGAGCAGTCGCTAAACTAATATAAACCATTGATAACATTGTAAAAACATAAGCTTGGATAAAACATACTAATAAACCAAGAAGGTAGAATGGTACTGCTCCAAATAGCCAAGCAATATTAAATCCCATTACTTCAAGATTTAAGAATGTTGTTAAAACTTTGTGGTCACCCATCATGTTTCCGTTTAGACGAAGCGCTAAAGAAACTGGACGAATACAAGTTGAAAGTATTTCAATTGGAAAAATAAGCACGGCCATATACCAAAGTGGTCCAGCGAAATGCTTAAGATAGTTAATTGTTCCTAATTCTTTACAGCCTTTTGCATTGAAGTAAATAAATGAGAAACATCCAAGTGCCATAGTTGTTGAAAGGTGCTCAGTCGGAGGTAAGAAACCTGGGATAAGACCAATCAAGTTTGATGCAAAGATTAAAATAAAAGTTGTTGCTACAAATTTGAAATAAACTGGAGCATCTTTCTCACCAAGAACAGCGTTACACTGAGTGTAAATAAATTTACCGTAAGCCTCTACTAGGTTTCTAAAAGTAAATCCTTTGTCAGGAATTACAGGATTAGAAATAGAAGAAAGCTTCATTCTGTAAATTAACCCTACAGCTGTTAGTAAAATTCCGATTAATACGAAAGTTACTACATGCCACGGATAGTGAGTATGAAGAGCTTCTTGAGCAGCACCTATCCAAGTGAAACCACCTGCAGCTAATGCGTTTGAAGAAGTTAAAAGTGTTAAAAGCGCTAAAATATTTTTCATGTTTACTCTCGACCTTTAGATCTAATACTAAAAGTTAATATAAATATTTGAATTACGTAATTTATCACAGGTATAATTATCCTATTTCCCATAATCTGTCGACTAATTACTAGACTTAAAATGAGAATCGTTAACTTTCCAGCGAATAAATACATGATCTTATCTTTAACATGATGAATATGTCCATCAGATACCTGACTTTTTACAAGTTCAAAGACTGCCTCTGCTAACATTCCCAAGTGTAGGACTGTTGCAACGTAAACAATTAAAATTCCAGTAATATCATTCCAACCTCTTGAGAACAAAAGGAAAAAAATTGTCGTTGGAACCGACATTAAAAAGAATTTTTTAAGATTTATTTTTGTTTTTAAAAGCATAGTAGACCATCAAGTATATTGTATTGAAGATGATGGCCAGAAAAATCAACACCCCTGTAGTCTTACCAAGGTAGCCTTTTTCCACTAATACCTTCATTGCATATGCAGCAACTAAAATTGTTGATGGGAAACTTAACGCCAATCCGGTAACTTGCACCCATTTCTTATCTAGCATTATCTTTTCCTAGAGACTCTTCTATGAAAAATAGAATTCAACCTATTTTGCAATACTTCGGTATTTGGGTATTCCCCTAAAATTGAGTAGTAAAGATTGTAGGCCTTTTTCAATTCTTCCATTGTCTCATAAGCATTAGCCATAAGAAATTTTGTTTGAACTAAATTTTCTTTCTTTGTTTCTCGCTTCAAATATTCTTTCCAATCATCTACGGCTTCTTTCCAGTTTTTCTTTTGGAAGTTGAGAAGGCCTAACTGATAATAAGACTGAACATAGTACTTATGATTTGAACTCGACTGGATTTTTAAAAACTCTTTATATGCTTTCTCGTATTCATTCGCTCTTAGAAAGTTTTGTGCCAATCTAAATTGATAGAAATCAAATTTTTCAAGTCTAGGAGTGAAATCAACTAATAACCTATAACTCTTCTCACTAAGCTTATAATCTTTTAAATAAGTAAAAGAGATTTCTCCAATTCTTTCTTCTGATTTCACTAACCAGAGAGGGGAGTCAGTAAACTTTTTAATCTCTCTATAATATTTTATGGCCTTAGCATTTTCACCAAGGTTAATAGAATAGAGCTCACCAAGTTGGTAATAAATTTTAACTTTAATTTCTTTTGGTGGATTATCTTTAAGTATTAGTTCGTATTGAGAGATAGCCTTTCGATACTCTTGAAGACGTATATACTCCTGGGCACCTAAAATTTTCTTATGAAGCCTAGGAGTAAAGTCACATGAAATAAAAAAGGCGCTGATTAGAATCAGCGCCAATATTTTAACTTTCTGTGTTTGTTTCATCTATATCATCATCTGGTTCTACAATTTTTTCTACTGAAACAACTGCTTCACCTTCTTTTAACTTGATGATTCTTACACCTTGAGTTGCTCTACCCATTAGTGAAATTCCAGAGATCTTAGTTCTTACAACTTGTCCCTTATCAGTAATAACCATTAAGTCATCTTTATCTGAAACTGGCTTAATCTGCTTGATCTCACCATTCTTTTCAGTAAGTCTCATTGCTAAGATACCTTTACCACCACGAGTTTGTTTACGGTATTGGCTTGCTGCCGTTCTCTTTCCGTATCCATTCTCTGTAATAGATAAGATCTCTACAGTGTCATCAATAAGCTCCATACCAATGATTCTTTCACTATCATCAATATTTATACCTTTAACACCTTGAGAAACTCTACCCATTGGTCTTGCATCAGCTTCATCGAATCTAATAATTTTTCCTGATGAAGAACAAAGAAGAACATCTTTAGATCCATCACTAACTCTTACACTACATACAGAGTCACCATCTTGAACTTTGATAGCTCTTAGTCCTGACTGCTTAATATTGTTATAATCAGTAAGTGCAGATTTCTTAACTAGCCCTTTTTCAGTAGCGAACATTAAGAATTTACCTTCTCTTTCTTCCTCTGGAGGAATACACATGATTTCTTTAATTTTATCACCTGGAGGCACAGGAATAAGGTTAGCAATATTTCTCCCCTTAGCTGTTCTTGTACCTTCTGGAATATTATAAACTTTCTTAGAGAATACAGATCCTCTATTTGTGAAGAATAAAATTGTAGAGTGCGTATTAGCTGTGAAGATATCTGTGTAGAAATCCTCATCTGCATTATTTGCACCCTTAACACCTTTACCACCTCTTTTTTGAGTACGGTAAGTGTCCATCGTCATTCTCTTTAAGTAACCTTTATGCGTAATTGTTACGAGAACATCTTCATTCTTTACTAGATCTTCAATTTGAATTTCGTCAGCCTTAGCAACAATAGAAGTTCTTCTTTCATCACCATAGTTTTCAACTATCTCTTCAAATTCACCTTTAATAATACCTTTAATTAAAACTTCAGATCCTAAAATTTCTTCAAGTCTAGCAATCTCTTTCATTATAGCTTCGTAATCAGCTATAATTTTATCTCTTTCAAGACCTGTTAGCCTTTGAAGTCTCATATCTAATATTGCTTGAGATTGAATTTCACTTAGAGCAAATCTTGAAATAAGTTTTGCCTTAGCATCTGCTGGACCTTCAGACTTCTTAACAATTTCTACAACTTCATCAATATTTTCAACAGCTACTTTTAGACCTTCTAGAATATGAGCTCTTTCTTTTGCTTTCTTTAACTCATAAACAGTTCTTCTAATTACTACTTCTCTTCTGTGATCAATAAAGCATTCTAACATTTCTTTAAGGTTCATCACTTTTGGACTACCGTTAGAAATTGATAAGAATATAATACCAAATGAAACTTGAAGTTGAGTTGCTTTATAGAGTCTATTAACAATTACAGACGCTATTTCACCTTTCTTAAGATCAATTACAACTCTAATACCTTCTCTCGAAGATTCATCTCTAATATCAGAAATACCTTCAATATCTTTATTGTTTACAAGGTCAGCAATTTTTTCAATTAGCTTTGCTTTGTTAACTTGGTAAGGAAGCTCAGTAATAACAATTCTTTCTCTTTCTTGTTTTCCATGAACTTCAATATCAACTTTAGCTCTAATTTGAATTATTCCACGACCTGTATGGTAAGCAGACTTAATCCCCTCAGTTCCATGAATAGAACCATGAGTAGGAAAGTCTGGACCTGGAATGTGGGCCATTAATTCATTAATAGTCATATCTCTATTATCAATTAACTCTGATAATGCTCCCATAACTTCAGTTAAGTTATGTGGAGGAATATTTGTGGCCATACCTACAGCAATACCTGATGAACCATTCACTAGTAGGTTAGGTACTTTTGTTGGTAAAACTTTTGGCTCTTTTAAAGAGTCATCATAGTTTGGTTGCCAATCAACAGTATCTTTATCTAAATCTTTCAGCATTTCTTCTGAAAGTTTCTTCATTCTAATTTCTGTATACCTCATCGCTGCAGCTGCATCACCATCAACAGAACCAAAGTTCCCTTGACCATCAACAAGTACATATCTCATAGAGAAATCCTGCGCCATACGAACGAGCGTATTGTAAACAGCAGAGTCACCATGTGGGTGATACTTACCAATAACATCACCAACAACACGTGCTGACTTCATATATGGCTTATTGTGATAGTTATTTAAAGCGTACATTGCATATAGTGCTCTTCTGTGAACTGGCTTTAAACCATCTCTCACGTCTGGAAGTGCACGACCAATGATTACTGACATAGCGTAATCAAGGTAACAACTTTTCATTTCATCTTGGATTGCAATAGGTGCAATATTTCCGTGATTTATTCCGTCACCATTTCCTGGTGTATTATTTTCATCTGACATACTTATTCCTTATACGTCTAAGTTTCTAACGTTCAGTGCATTCTCTTCAACAAATTGTCTTCTTGGCTCAACATTATCACCCATAAGAACAGAGAATACTTGGTCAGCTTCAATAGTATCTTCAATACGTACTTGTAGAAGAGTTCTATTATCAGGATTCATTGTTGTTTCCCAAAGTTGCTCTGGGTTCATTTCTCCAAGTCCCTTATAACGTTGTATATAAGCACCTTGTTTTCCATCAACAATAATATGTTCTGCAAATTCATTTAATGAATCAAATTCCTTGATCCCAGTTTTATCTTTTTCAATAGAAAACTTTGAACCAATAAATGAACTCATTCCATCAAAACCATTTACTAAATCTGCATAGTCTGGAGATTCAATAAAGTAAGTATTAAGTTTAAACTTCTTAGTTCTACCAGTAGTTCTAACGTTAATATTAATCTGATTTGATTTATGAGCTAAATCTTCAGAAATAGAGAATGTATAAGACTTTAAAGTATTAACTTCTTGCTCTTTAAAATAAGCAGTTAGCTTATCTAATTCTGCTTGAAGTGCAACTTTATCTTTTAATGTCTCTGAAGTGATACTTGATCTTTCAATTAATTGTCTAAGAAGTAATGAATCAAAATGAACATCATAACTTTCAATTGTCTTCATATAATTTCTATACTTATTCACAAGTACTTTTGCTTCATTAGCAGAAATCTTTTCACCTTTAGCGATAATCTCAGCATCTTTTAAAGCATTACTAGTAAGGAATGACTCAAGCTCTTTTTCATCTTTAAGATATTTCTCTGATTTTCCTTTTTTGAATTTATAGAGTGGTGGTTGTGCAATATACACATAACCATTCTCAATTAACTCAGGAAATTGTCTGTAGAGTAGGGTAAGTATTAAAGTTCTAATGTGAGAACCATCGACGTCGGCATCGGTCATAATTACAATTTTATGATATCTAAGTTTTTTAATATCAAATTGCTCTTTACCAACTCCTGTTCCCATTGCTTGAACAATCATCTTAATTTCATTATTGGCAAGCATCTTATCGTAACGTGCTTTTTCAACGTTAAGAATCTTCCCTTTAAGTGGAAGAACTGCTTGTGTTTTTCTATCTCTACCTTGCTTAGCAGATCCACCGGCCGAGTCACCCTCAACAATATAAATTTCTGAACGAGCAGGATCTTTCTCTTGGCAATCTGCCATCTTCCCAGGAAGACCAGAAACTACTAATGCAGATTTTCTTCTTGTAAGTTCTCTAGCTTTTCTCGCAGCTTCTCTTGCTGCCGCAGCATCTACAGACTTTTTAATAATTGTTTTTGCTAAACTTGGATTCTCTTCTAGATATTGCTTTAATTGCTCACCAACAAGTGAGTTTACAATACCTTCAACTTCAGAGTTTCCTAATTTATCTTTCGTTTGTCCCTCAAATTGTAACTCAGGTAACTTAATTGAGATTATGGCAGTCATACCTTCTCTCATATCATCACCAGTTAAATTTGATTTTAACCCTTTTAATAAATTATTTTCTTTTGCATACGCATTTAAAACTCTTGTTATTGCAGTTTTAAATCCTGAGATATGTGTTCCACCACCTGGTGTACAAATAGCATTTGCATATCCAGATAGAACTTCAGAATATGAATCAGTCCACTGCATTGCTACTTCTACTTCGTAATCTTCTCTGGCCTGAGAAAATGCAATCACTTTCTTATGCACAGGACTTTTTGCTCTGTTTAGGTATGTAATGAATTCTGCAATACCACCTTCATAACAAAATAAGTCTTTCTTATCAGAACGCTCATCTTTTAAAGAAATACTTAAACCTTTATTTAAAAAGGCCATCTCTCTAAATCTATTAGCTAGTGTATCGTAGTTATATTCGTGAACTTCAAATATTTCATTATCTGGCTTAAAAGTAACTGCCGTTCCAGTTTCTTTTGGATCATCTAAATCACCGATAATCTCAAGAGGAGAAACTGCTTCACCTCTTTCAAATTTAAGAAGGTGTAACTTTCCATGCTTTTTAATTTCCATCTTCACCCATTTAGATAGGGCGTTAACTACTGCAGCACCAACTCCGTGAAGACCACCTGAAACTTTATAAGCTCCACCGTCTTCATTAAATTTCCCACCAGCGTGTAGTTTTGTATAAACTAGCTCAGCAGCTGAACATCCTTCAGTTGGGTGCATGTCTGTTGGAATACCTCTTCCGTTATCGACAACAGTAACTGAGTTATCCACATGAATGATGACTCTAATTTCTGTACAATATCCAGCCAGTGCCTCATCAACAGCATTATCAACAATTTCATAAACGCAGTGATGTAAACCTCTATTAGACGTGTCTCCGATATACATTCCGGGACGCTTTCTAACGGCTTCTAAACCTTCTAGAACTTTAATTTGGTCAGCATCATATTTTTCGCCAACCTTAGAAATTGATGTGTTTTCAGTTTCCAAAGATACTCCTATAAATCCATTTAATATCTAATTCATCTTAAATTAGGCATGTTCGCGATTGAACCTGCTTGGACATAAATTTTATTAGCACCATGAATGGTTTCTAATTCTTCTTTAAATTTTTCATTCGCTGTAGTTATTAAAACTTGAAACGAACTCTTCTCTAAGTACTCTATTAATTTTTGCCACCGGTTTCTATCTAGCTCACCAGAGACGTCATCAATTAGTACCATAGGGAAGGAGTTAAAGTTATACCTAAACAGCTCGATATAGGCAAATAAGAGGCTCAAATAGCTCATTTTTTGTTGTCCTAGAGAACAATATTCAAAAGAATTCAAACCATCAAAAAGAAGCACATAGTCATCCTTGTGAACACAGTAAGTTGTGTGTCCTACAATTTCATCTTTTGGCAACCTTTCTTGCAACATGTTAAATATGTCATTTTCATTAAGTCCAATAACTCTTGAATCAAGTGATATTTTTAGTAAATGTTCCTCACTAAAAATCTCTTTAAATGTCTGCGTACAATAATTTTCAATATTGTTTAAAAAATTGATTCTAGTATTTGTAAGAATGAAACTATATCTAGCAAGCTCTATATCAATTGCTTTAATTTGCTCTCTAAACATTGAAGGCTTCTTACTGAGCAATGAATTTCTAAATCTTAGAGATGAATTATATCTAGATAAACATTTTTTATAATTATTATCTATCTGCGATATATGCTGATCCATCCATTGTCTTCTAAAGCTTGATGTATTGTGAAATGCATACGAGTCAAATGGATTAATGAAAACTATTTTGAGATCAATCTTTTTTTTCATTGGCTGACCATCTACGTACCAATGAGTTGATGTTGAATCCATCTTTGCAGATATACTCATTTTATTTTCGTGGTCATCTAAAAATACAGAAGAAAATATTATCTCAGGTTGTTCACAATCAATTCCTAAAAATTGTGGAAAACCTGTGTTTTTACGAAATGATTTTCTTGTACTTAAAACGTGAAGGGCTTCTAATATATTTGTTTTACCATTTCCATTTTCACCTAGAATACAATTTATACCACTATTGAATTCTATTATGTCTGGCTGCAAGTTTCTAAAGTTAGTTACTTGCAGCTTAGAAATTTTAAAACTTTGCATTAAAGCTTAAGAGGCATAATAATTCCTAAGTAATTAGGAAGTGAATTAGATTTAATAATAATTGGACTTAATTCATTATTTAATTCAAGAGAGATTTCTCCTTCATCAAATGAATGTAAAGTATCAATTAAGTACTTTGCATTGAATCCTATTTCCATTTCTTTCCCATTGTAATCTACGGCCATTGTTTCCATAGCATCACCAAGAGAAGGATGGTTTGCAGTTAAAGTCATTGTTTGATCTGCAAGCTTAAGTCTTACACCATTTGATTTCTCATTAGACATAATCTTAATTCTTCTGATTGCATCAAAGAATGAATTTCTATCAGTTGTCATCGTATATGTTGTTTTATTTGGAATAACAGCTTGATACTTAGGATATTCTCTTGCAATTAATCTTACAGATAGAAAATATTCATTTTTAGCATTTACGTATAGGAAAGTATCATCAACTGATAATTCTATTTCTGTATCTGGATAAGTTTCAGAAATTTTCTTTATTTCAAAGATACCTTTTCTTGGAATAATAATTCCATTTATAAGTGTTTCGTTATTGCTTTCAGAAAGATCAGTTTCTAAAAGTGAAAGCCTATGACCATCAGTTGCTACAGCTCTTAATTTAGAATCAATTTCTTGTAGGTAAATTCCGTTTAAGTATAATCTTGTTTCGTCGTTAAGTACTGCGTATGAAGTTTTATTAATTATATTTGCAAGTTGTTCACTTGATAGTTTGAATTTATTCACTTCTTGGTTAAAAACTAACTGAGGAAAGTCATCTGCTTTGTAAATTAAAAGTGAGTAGTGAATATCTCCACAATTTAATTTTAATGTATTTGAAGAATCGTCTAGTGAAAGTTCTATTTCTGTTCCAGGTAATTCTTTTAAAATATCAAATATATTTTTAGCATTTACACAAAATCTACCAGGGTTATCCACTTCAGCGTTAATAACTACTTTCGAAGAAACTTCTAAATCTGTTGCAGATATATTTAATTGTGCATTTGAAGTTTCGATTAACGTGTAAGTTAAAATAGGTCTAGAGTTTCTCTTGTCTACAACCGATAGAACTTTATTCAAAGCTGATTTTAAATCTTCTGTGTGAAGTCTGATTTTCATTTTTATGTTTCCCTTAATTTCGTGTAGAAATATTTATCCTTATCAGATTACTAAATCAATGTACTTTTTCAAATTCTTTTGAATTCCTTTTCCTTTATATATTTATATTTAATTAATATATATTATATATACGCTGTGGATAAGTTTATAACTCTGGAAATTTCAATAATAAAGGGGAGTTCAGTAACTTTCTAATTATGAGTTAATATGTATAACTTTGTGGATTTGGAATAGCAGTTTCGTATATTATTTTTTCATCCACTAAAATAATTTTTTATACCGCTCTATTCACGGCCTTATTCACAACACTTTGCGTAGCTATTGTTGCTTGTTGTTATTTCTCCTTTTTATTAGGAATTTGTTCACATTTTATTCACTTGTTAATAAGTTTTTTGTTCACTTGGCCAAATCTGTTGATAATAGTTATCCACATCTGTTTATAATACTTAATTTTCTATCAAACCCTCGATCAATACTAGCTTTTGTTATTCACGGCCTATGTGGATAAGTTGTGAGTTTTTCTTTTGGGCCGTGAGTTATGAATAACTCGGTAACTTATCCATAAGAAGGCCGTGGATAACTATTTTTGAATATTCATTTACTCACCAAAAAATATGAGTAAATGACTAATCAAATGTTAATAAGTTGATAAGTGAATGCAGGCCCTCGGATTGAGGGCTACAAAAAATTAAATGTTTATTTGATTTTTATTTATAGAGTATTTTCTATTGTGATTATATCTCTTGATAGTGAAATATCATTGATCATTTTTTCTTTGATTGTTCTCTCTGCATGTACAACTGAGCTGTGATCTCTTCCTCCGTAGAAGCGGCCAATCTCTTCTTGAGTCGCATTTACAATTTTTCTAGAGAGGAACATTGCTACAAAACGAGCATTTACTATGTCTTTGGTTCTAGCCTTAGATTTTAGGTCTGGAACTGGAATTTTAAAATGTTGTGATGTTGCTTTAGCTACAATGTCTAATGTGATTTTTCTTTCTACATCACTTGAGCTCAATCCTAGAATGTCTTTTACCATCTCTGTATCGACCTCTACGTTCATAACGTCTGCGTATGCACACAGCTTCACTAGTGATCCCTCAAGCTCTCTAATATTGGTTTTAATAGAGTTGGCAATCAGAGTTAAGATGTCATCTTGTAGATATAGATCAAGTTCGTAAGCTTTTCTTTTTAATATAGCAATTCTTGTTTCAAAGTCAGGTTTTTGAATATCAATAACAAGTCCCCACTGGAGTCTTGTTTTAATTCTTTCTTCAATACCGTCTATCTCTTCTGGAGATTTATCTGACGTAAAAATTAATTGTTTCCCGTTAGTGTAGAGACCATTAAACACGTGGAACAATTCATCTTGTGTTCCTTTTTTACCTTTTAGTTCATGGATATCGTCTATCATTAGAACATCTATCTTTTTAGTGAACTTTTCTTGAAAGGCATCTACAGTTTTAGTTTTAACAGACTCTATGTATTCTTTCATGAAGTCACGAGCGGTAGTTAGGTAAACAACATATTGAGGGAAGTTATCTTTAATACCGTTTGCAACTGCGTAGAGTAGGTGAGTTTTACCAAGTCCAGAATTTGAATGTATATAAAGAGAAGGATACTTCCCTTGATCACCTGGTGTTCTTGATATTGCTACTGCTGTTGCATGTGCAAGGTTGTTCGATGGGCCAACTATAAAGTTGTCAAAAGTTTTAGTAGGGTCAATATTCATTCCGGGATCACTCATGTGTTGAATATATTGACTTTCAACTTTAGAAAGCTTGTCATTAGTTGTAGGTGATAAGTCTAATGTAAAAGTTGCTTCACTTGCAGACTTAGGCTTTTCTATGACTTGATTTTCTTGTGAAGTACTTTTTGTATCATTTTGATTTTCTATATTAATGATGACTTCGTACTCTTTTCCAAGAACTTCTCTTATTGTCGATCTTACTTCATTTGCGCAATGTTTAAGGATCATTGTTTTTATAAGTTGATTGCTTACATTAAAAACAATTGAATCCATTGTTATATTTGTAAGTTTGAAAACACCTGTGAAGTAAGCATTGTATTTCTGAGGACTTAGACTTCTTTCTAGTGTTTCTAGGAATGATGACTCAATTGTTTCAAACTCTTCAGCTGAAAATATTTCTTCCACATTGTTAGTAGATTGTTCTTCTATGTCATCTTTTAGGAACTTGAGTTCCTTTAAACTTCTGTTATCATTGAAAACATCATTTGTTTTTTGACTATTGTTGGACTTTAGGAAATGCTCGAATGGGAACTCTTGGCTCATCTGTATCTATCTCCGCTGTGTGTAGTTTCAGTCTCTGCTTGTGTGGGTGCAAATTTTTAGCATGGCCAAATGGGATTTCCAAACAAATCTTGCTATTTTTTTCGCAGGGCCAAAAAATATGAAAAGAATGGTAAAATTTTGCAAAGGGCCATTGACCTTTTTAAAAGCCCTGTGTAAATGTTATCCTTCGTAAATTAAAGTTAAATGTTAATACATAGATAAGGTGGAGCGATGAGCAAGAGAACTTGGCAACCGAAAAGAAAGAAAAGATTAAGAGTTCACGGATTTCTTAAGAGAATGTCTACAGCTGGCGGAAAGAATATAATTAACGCTAGAAGAGCTAAAGGTAGAAAGCAACTTACTGTTACTACTGGTTCTAAATAATAGTCTATGGTCGATAATGGCTACGATAAGTCCTATCGTCTCTTATCGGCCCAGGATTTTTCCTATCTAAGGAAGAATTCAAAAAGATTCAAATCAAAGTGGTTAATGGCTTACTACAAGCCTTCACGCGTTCTTACGTCTAATTCTCATTCCCGTATTGGTTTTTCAATCACAAAGAAGGTTGGAAATGCTGTAATTCGTAACAGGTATAAAAGAATTATGCGTGATATGTTTAGATGCTCCCCTTTAAAAGAGAAGGGGCTTGATATTCTAGTTATCGTTTCTCCATATATCACTAAAAAGAATTCTTCTGTAGAGGAACAGGAAAAGTGTCTTAGAGAATCTTTTAATCATTTACTTAAGACATTATAGAATCAAAACTTTCCTAGCTATTACCATTGTGGTATTTATCAAAACAAAAATTTTCATTCCTAATTGGAGTTTATTAAATGAGTAATGATCAGAAACGTATGTTTTTAGCGGTAGTTCTATCTGGACTAGTGTTATTTGGTTGGCAAACGTATTTTGCACCTGTGCAAAAGCCAATCGTCGAAAATGCAGCAAGTGAGCAAATTAAAGCTAAGTCTATGCAGAAGAATATTAATTCTCAAGCATCTGAAGTAGCTCCAGCAGTAGCTAATACTGATGTTTCAGCACCTGTTGAGCTTAAGAGTTTTACTTTAAATAATAATGATCATTCAGTTGTTATTAACTCTGATCTTTCAATACAAGATTTTGTTAATCCTGGTGCAGCTTTTGATTTCTTTGCCACTACTGGTGTAGAGAAGCCTTTTGCTGTTGAAATAAGTAAAGGAGCAAGATTTGCTTCACATAACTTTGCTTTTAGCCAAGTAGATAATGCTCATATAAAGGGTACTAATTCTGAACTTGGAATTGATGTTGAATTCATTATGGATGACATGGGTAAAGTTTCATATAGATTCTCTTCTAGCGATCCATTTGATTTTAGAGTTATTTTCACTTCTAAGAAAAGAGAAGAGGAAAACAGACAAATAAGACAGTTCAGCTATTATACTCAAGATCTTGAACATATGTCTGTTGGTGACATTGATGAAGAAGATGGAAAAATGAGATGGATTGCAATCGATTTCAATTTCCATATCTTTGCTATGACTTTCAAGGAACCACTAGCAGCAAGACTTAGCACTACTGAATCTGGTCAGTTTAGATCTTCTTTCGTTAACTCTGTTCAATCTGTTGAAGGTTCAATTGTTTTCTCTAAAAAGAATTACGATTTACTTGCTAAACTAGGTGATAAATTAGACCTTTCAATTGATTTTGGTTTCTTTGGAATTATTTCAGTTCCTATTCTTAGAGGCCTTCAATTTGTTCATGACTATTTTCCTAACTATGGTATTGCAATAATCATTCTAACTCTTTTAATTAGAACGATTATGTTTCCTCTTCAGTATAAGTCTTTCAAGTCTATGAAGAAGATGCAAAAAATTCAGCCACAGTTAACAAAGCTTAAAGAAAAATTTAAAGATGATCCTCAAAGAATGCAGAAAGAAACTATGGAGGCCTTCAAGAAAGCTGGAGCTAATCCATTAGGTGGTTGTCTTCCATTAATTGCACAAATGCCTATTTTCTTTGCATTTTATCAAGTTCTTTATAATGCTGAAGAGTTCGTTGGATCACCATTCTTTGGGTGGATTCACGATCTTTCGATAAAAGACCCATACTATGTACTACCTGTACTTATGGCACTTGCTATGGCCCTTCAGACACGTCTGAACCCATCTCCAACAGCTGATCCTACTCAGAAGAAAGTAATGATGATTATGCCATTAGTTTTTGGTTTCATTATGAAGGATTTACCTGCTGGGCTTAATTTATATATCTTCACTTCAACTATTTATGGTGTAGGTCAACAACTTCTAGTTTATAGACTTACAGATTAATTATGATCCATTTATACGATGATAGGCCTATTATTGCATGCAGTACTGGTTTACAGACTAATAGTGCTATAGGCCTTATTCGTATCTCTGGATTTGAAAATATTAATTCCTTTCAAAAATTCTTTAAAATAAATCTTCAAAAAATCAAAAAAAGATATAGTCACTTTAGCGCTCTATTAGATGGAGAAACTACAGTTGATGAAGTTGTTTTAACTTACTTCGAAAATCCTCATAGCTACAATGGTGAAAATATTCTTGAGCTTGGAGTTCATGGTAATCAAATAAACATTCAGAGAATTATTTCTCTATTTATAAATAGCGGGCTAGTGCGTGCTGCTAAAGAAGGTGAGTTTTCTTACCGTGCTTTAAAAAACAAAAAGCTTACACTCTCACAGGTAGAAGGACTTGATTTATTACTCAATGCAAGTTCTTCATACATGTTAGATCAGGGGCTACAAGTTCTCTCCGGTGATCTTCATAACCAATATTTAGGTCTTCATGCTTCATTTTTAAAACTTAAGTCATCAGTTGAAATTAGTATTGATTTCTCAGAAGATGTAGGTGAGGAGCAGTGTGAAGTTCTTCTTAATGATGCGCTTAAAGAGTTTAATAAAAAAGTTACTTCTTTATGGAGAAGAGTTCAGTCGAGTAAAAGTGATTTAGTTAGTCCATCTATATCTTTGGTTGGTCAAACTAATGCAGGAAAGTCTTCACTTTTTAATCTGCTTCTCTCTAACGATAGATCCATTGTCTCAGATCAAGCAGGTACTACTAGGGATTATGTATCTGAATATCTTAGTATTGAGGGAAATACATTTAGACTAGTTGATACCGCTGGTATTAGAGAGACTGATGACCACATCGAGAAAATAGGAATAGAGAGAGCACTTGAGATCTCTTCAACTTCCTTCTATAAGATCTTAGTTGTAAACCCACTTCAGACAAAAGTTGAAGATTATAACTCTCTACAAAATGAGACTTTTGATTTGGTTATCATTTCACATTTGGACCAATTAAATAACTTCAATACTGAAGAATTTTTAAATAAGTTACCAGTATCAGATAATGCATTAATCGCTGACTTATCGATGAATACTACCTCTTATACACTTTTAAAGAGTGGTTCTATAGAACCAGTTTCAAATAATGGTTCTATGGGGGCAGTAGAAATTACGAAAGGTGGTTCTATAGAACCAGAAAATATTGGTCCTATGGGGGCAGTTAATAACGAAACTCTTGGTCCTATAGAACCATTAGAAGATGTTATTCAATCACTTGTTTTAGATAAGTTTAATTCTCTATGCAGTGATAATCCTCTTCTTGTCTCAAGGCACAGAGAGTGTATAAATAATATATATTTATCACTCAAGCAATTTCAGGCACTTACTGAAAACATTGACGATATAGCAATTATATCTTCAGAATTAAATATACTAGATGCTAAAGTATCGGAATTACTAGGAATAATCTCTCCTGATGATGTTTTAAATAATATTTTCTCTAACTTCTGTATAGGGAAATAGGGTTTTTTTACAATATTTTCAATTATTTATAGACTTTTATCACCAAAATGTTTAAATCTCTCTACACATTTTTATAATTGTTCCATGTGGAACATATTCTACTTACTGATCTAAAAAGTTCCACGTGGAACAAGTTAGAGGATGTTTATGCAAACTTATGATATCGCAATTGTTGGTGGTGGGCATGCAGGCGTTGAAGCCGCATGGATCGCAGCTCAATTTGACTTGAAGGTTTTAATCTTATCTATGCCTGGTGTTGGACTTGCTTCAGCCCCATGTAATCCAGCTATTGGTGGAGTAGGTAAAGGACAAGTTGTAAGAGAGATTGATGCTCTTGGTGGATTGATGAGTAGACTAGCAGACAGCTCTGCGATCCAGTACAGAATCTTAAATGAGTCTAAGGGATATGCTGTTCAATCTACAAGAGTGCAGGTTGATAAAGATTTATATACAGAGAATGCTGAGGCCTACATCAATAGGGTTAGTAATATAAATGTTGTTAAAGAAAAGGTAGTATCTATAAAAGAAAGTGATGGTTGCTACGCCATCTCTACAGAAAAAAATAATTTCAAAGTTAAGAAATGTATCGTTACTACAGGAACATTTTTAAACGGGAAACTCCATACTGGAGAAGAGTCAACATCCGGTGGAAGAGTTGATTGTGAAATGTCTCCAGGAATGAAAGAGATATTTTCTAAAGTATCAACTCTAGAGACTAGGTTCAAAACAGGAACACCAGCAAGAGTTAATAAAGATTCTCTAGATTATTCTAAATTTGTAGAGCAAAAGAGTGATCCTAAAACAAAAAACTTCTCATCTTTAAATGATCCTTATAAAAGATTTGTTGAACAGGTGTCTTGTTATATTGCACATACTAATGAAAATACATTAAATATTATTAGAGAAAATAAAGAAAGATCTCCTATTTATAACGGACAAATTAAAGGTGTTGGACCAAGGTATTGTCCAAGTATAGAAGACAAAGCTTTTAGATACCCTGATAGACATACTCATCATGTATTTGTTGAACCTGAAGGGCTAAAGGCAAGTACAATTTATCCAAATGGTGTATCAACAAGCCTTCCTAAAGAAGTACAACTAGAGTTTTTACGAACAATTGAAGGTTTTGATAAGTGTGAAATTGAAATTTACGGCTATGCTGTAGAATATGATGTTGTAGATACATCTAAACTAAGTGATTGCTTAGAATATATTGATTTACCTGGTTTATATTTTGCTGGCCAAGTTAATGGAACTTCTGGTTATGAAGAAGCTGCTGGACAAGGTCTTATTGCTGGTGCAAATGCCGCTCTTTCTTTACTTGGGAAAGATAAATTAGTCTTAGATAGATCTGATTCTTATATTGGTGTGATGGTTGAGGATTTAATCTCCAATAAAAGAGATGAGCCTTACAGATTGTTTACTGCAAGATCAGAAAACCGTCTTTATGTAAGAGAAGATAACTCTATAAATAGAATGGCAAAATATAGAAACTCTCTAGGTTTAAATACAGAAGTTGATGAGTATCAGCAAAGCTTCCTAGATGAGTATGATATTCTTTGGAACCTTGTTAAGAAGACAAGTATTTATGCAACTGAAAAGAATAAGAATTACTTTAAATCTGTATCTTATGGTGAATTATCTAAAAATATAACTCTCGAGGAGTTAATAAGAAGAAGTCAGGTTGATCCAGTTGAAACTCTTGAAAGAGAGTTAGCGAACAGAGGAGCATCATTCTCTCCCGAAGTAATTTATGCTTGTGCTATATCAATCAAATATGAAGGCTATATCAATAGATCTACGATAGAAAATGAACGTATTTATAGGCTTGGAAAGAAAGTTATCAATTGGAAGAGTATAGTAAGTGGAAATATATCAAATGAATGTCGACAGAGAATAGAAGAGGTTAAGCCAACAACATTCTCTCAGTTGCAGAGAATAGATGGTATTAGGCCAGCAACTTTAGCCTTTGTGGCAGGAAATATTATTCAATGAAAGAATTTGCAAAGAAGTATCATGATTTACTAACAGGTGAGTACAAAGGTATTAACCTTACAAGAATTACTACATTCGATGAGTTTTATCAGAAGCAGATTGTAGACTCTGTTCTTCCTTTAGAGGTGAGTAACGTTTTTAAAAAATCTATAGAGAGTACTAAGGTAGTAGTTGATATTGGGTTTGGTGGAGGCTTTCCGATTCTTCCTTTAGCATATCTTTATCCTGATAAAAAATTTGTAGGGTTTGAAGCAAGAGCAAAGAAGGCAAAAGTAGTACAAGAGATAGCTGAAAAGCTTGGCCTTAAAAATGTAAAATGTTATCACCATAGAGTTGAAACAGTTAACATTGATGTACCTGTTGTTATTACATTTAAAGCAGTAGGAACAATTGAAAAGTTTCTACCACTAATTAAGTATAGAGAACAAACGACAGTCTTCTTCTATAAGGGACCTTCTTTCTATGAGCTTGAAGAGCTTGAGCCAGTTGAAAAGAAATGGAAAGTCGTTGAAGAGTTGTTCTATGACCTAGAGGGAACGGATGGTAGAACATTAATTGGATTGAAAAATAAAACTGTTCCACGTGGAACACTAAAAAAAGAGATTAAAAATCTTGTCAATCTATCGCAACTAATCTAAATTTTTAAAACACACAAACAATCCTAGGGGAGACCTAAATGGCTAAAATCATTGCTATGATGAACCAAAAGGGTGGAGTTGGTAAAACGACTTCTACCATTAACCTTGCAGCATGCCTGGCAGTTGCTGAAAAGAGAACTCTAGTTATTGATCTAGACCCTCAAGGAAACGGAAGTATAAGTTTAGGGCTTGATGCGACGCAGCATACGGCTTGTAACGTATATCACGCTATGATCGGACAGGCTCCTATTAAAGAAGCTATCTATCAAACAGAACTTCCATATTTACATATATGCCCAAGTGATAACAACCTCTCAGGAGCTGAAATTGAGCTTGTAAGCCTTTTTGCTAGAGAAGCTAAGCTGAAGATGGCATTTGAACCTATAATGGATGATTACGATTATATCTTAATTGATTGTCCACCTTCGTTAGGGCTTTTAACAGTGAATGCATTAAATGCTGCAGATACTTTTATAGTACCGATGCAAACAGAGTATTTAGCAATGGAAGGGTTAGCGCAGCTATTAAATACAGTTAGATTAATTAAAACTAGTTTGAATCCACAGTTAAAAATGGATGGAATTCTTTTAACTATGTTTGATGGAAGATCTAGTTTACATAAGCAAGTTACAGGTGAAATTAGAAAGCATTTCGGAGAGAAAGTATTCGAAGCTGTTATACCTAGAAACGTTAAGCTTGCAGAATGTCCAAGTTTTGGAAAGCCTATTATTCTATATGATATTGAATCAAAAGGTAGTGAAGCATACTTAGCATTGGCCAAGGAAGTGATCTTGAAAGAGAGAGAGGCTGAAGGATTACCGGAGTTACCGGTAGAGGAACAAAATGCAACAGAGTTGCCAGAGGTTCCAAATTTAGAGAACTCTCAAATTCAATCACAAGACCAGTTACAATAGGCGAGGTATTCAATGGCAAAGAAAGTAGCACTTGGAAAAGGTATAGGATCATTAATATCAGGCGCAAATAATGATGCTGTACTTGGTAATTTAAAAAATAAAATGTCTTTTGGTGAAGCTGAGCAGTCACAACAAGAGAAAACACAAGAAGTTAAAACAGTTGTTGAGTATCAACCAGCAATGATTGAAATTTCTGAAATTAAAACAAATCCAAATCAACCAAGAAAAATATTTAAAGAAAGAGAACTTGAAGAGCTATCTCTATCAATTAAAGAAAATGGTGTAATTCAACCAGTGATAGTTGTTCAGTTAGAGAAGGGTTATGAGTTAGTTGCTGGTGAAAGAAGATTAAGAGCTTCTAAGCTTGCAGGTTTAACAAAAATACCTGCAGTTGTTAAAAGAGCAACTGATAGAGAAAAGATGGTTATGGCCATCATTGAAAACGTTCAAAGATCAGACTTAAACTGTGTTGAAGAAGCTCTTGCTTACTACCAGTTAATGGATGAGTACAATCTTACTCAGGAAGAAGTTGCTAAGAAGCTTGGAAAAGAAAGATCTACAGTTGCAAACTTTTTAAGAGTTTTAAAGTTGCCAAGAGATGTAATTGAATTACTTCAGAAGGAATTTCTTTCATTTGGACATGCAAAAGTTTTAGCAGCAGAAAAAGATAGAGAAAAAGCTATTAGATTTGCTAACGAAGCAGTTGCAAATAACTTATCAATTAGAGAATTAGAAAAACTAATTAAGTCTAAGAAAAATTTTAAAGAACCAAAAACTGCAAATCCATTTTTTGATGAGAAGTTAGATTCTTTAAAGCAAAAACTAGAAAAGAAAACTGGTTTTCATTTTCAAATGAACTCAAAGAAGAATGGTGCGGGACAGATTGTTCTAAAGTATTCTAATGAAGCAGAGTTCAATGATATATTCGAATATTTAATGAATAGTTAAAAAACTGGTCCCATAGGACCAGGTAGAAACTGGTTCTATGGGGGCAATAAAGAAATGGTCCTATAGAACCAATAATTGGAAAGCCATATGCAAAACAGTGAAAAAGATATTTCGGCAATTATTGAAGAAGGTTGTAAGTTTGAAGGCAACCTTTCGTTTAATGGAGTTGCAAGAATTGCAGGAATTGTAAACGGAAGTATTTTTTCAAATGATACTGTTATTGTTTCAGAGGGCGCGATAATTAACGCAGATGTGAATGCAAATGTGATTTTAATATCGGGAACAGTGAAAGGTAATATTAAAGCTTCAAGTAGAGTAGAAATCATCAAGCCAGCTAGATTCGAAGGAACCATAACAACTCCAAGCTTAATCGTAGAAGAGGGCGTTATTTTTCACGGTACTACTAAAATGCGTGATCAAGACAATTAGTAAATAAAAACAGTACTAATAGCCGTGTCAGAATTACATTTTTCTTAACAGATAATTCTTAAATTCCTTGACGTTATACGCCCTTAAAAGTATTCATTAAGGTCGTTTATACACATGAATAGTAAAATTAATTCTCCAATATAGAGAGAAATTAATAGAGTTAGGAGCCCAAGCAGTATGGATACTTTCCTTAATATTTTTAAAAGTTTAGGTGCTGATTTTACATTCTTTTATCAGCTGGCATTAGTTTTAGTATTTTACTTTGTTTTAAAGTATTCACTTTTTGGAAAGCTTCAAGAAGTTCTAGAATTAAGAGAAAATAAAACTACAAAATTAGAAGGTAATGCAAATAAGAAATTTGCAGAAGCTGAAGAGCTTGCTCAAAAATATAAGGCTGAGCTTAGCAAAGCCAATCAAGAAGCATTTACTTTTTTAAGTGATAAAAAGAATAATGCTTTAGATGTTCAAAAATCTAAGCTTAAAGAAGTTGAGAACCAATTAAATATTCAAGTAGAAGCTAAGAGAAAAGAATTTATGGCCGAACTAGAAGTACATAAAAGTAATGTACTGAAAGAAGCTGATTCTTTATCTGGTGATCTAGTAAATAAATTAACAAATTAATAAGGATATATAGAATGTTGAAGTTAATTGCTTTAATTCTAACAGCTACTGAAGTACAAGCAGCTGGCGGAGCGGCCCACGGAGGTCACATTTCTGAACTTATGCTTCCAGCATGGAACTTTATTCCACTAGTGATTGTGATGATTGTTCTTTTAAGAAAGCCAATCAGTGCAGCTTTTACAAAAAATGCTGAAGACGTAGAAGCTCTTTATAATGTAGCTGAACAAAAAGACAAAGAAGCACAAATCAAGCTTGATATGTTTGAAAAGAAAATGAACTCTTTAAAAGCAGAATCTGAAAAGATTATGAAAGAAACTAAAGAGCAAGTTGAAAACTTTGAGAAACAAAATGCTGAAGAAACTGTAGCAATGATTGAGAAGTTAAACACTGATGCTGATCAAAAAGTTAACTACGAAAAAAATCAAGCAATCAAAGCAATAAACTCATCTTTAGTAGATGAAGTAATTGCAAAAGCAAAATCTAAGATTAATGAAAATAAAGAATATAAAGACAAGGTTACTAGTAATCTAGTTTCTGAAATCTAACTTTTGGTGGTTAAGTAATGAAAGAACAAATTGTTGCAAAAGCCTACGCTCAATCACTTATCGAATTAGCAGAAGAAGCTAAGGTAGATGCTGCGAAAGAGCTTACGGAATTAAATGTTCTTATTAATAAGAACAACAATCTAGAAAACGTACTGTTCTTAGATGTTTTTACTGTTGAAGAAAAAGTAAGCGTGATGAAAGAAGTTCTTTCAAAACTTGGACTTTCTCCAATCGTAACTAACTTTGTTAATTTTTTAATTAACGAAAAAAGAATAAGTATCTTTCCTCTAATCTTTAAGGAAGTAATTGTGATCGACGATCATAATAAAGGTTTCTTAAGAGGGACAATTGAGGGAAGTGATTCTGATGTATCTCCTGAGTTTAAAACTAAGATGACAGCTTATCTTAAGGAAAAACTAGGTTTAGCAACAGAGTTAACATATGTACAAAATGAAGACATCACAGCAGGTTACAAAGTAACTGTAGAAGATCTACAGCTTGATGCTTCGTTAGATAATCAATTAGCAAAATTTAAAGATTCAGTATTAAGTGAATAATTATTAAAGAGGTATCAAATGTCGATGAACCCAGAAGAAATTACGAGCATTATTAAAAGTAGAATTGCCAATTTCGAAACTAAATTACAAGTGGATGAAGTAGGTACAGTTCTAACTGTTGGTGACGGTGTTGCCAGAGTATTTGGACTTAAGAACGTTATGGCCGGTGAACTTGTTGAATTTGGAACAGGTACTAAAGGTATGGTTCTTAACCTTGAAGCTAACAACGTTGGTGTGGCCATTCTTGGTAACGATAACAACATTAAAGAAGGTTCTACTGTAAAGAGAACTGAAAAGATTGTTGAAGTTCCAGTTGGAGACGCTTTACTTGGTAGAGTTGTTAACGCAATTGGTGAGCCAATTGATGGACAAGGTGAAATCAATTCTGACAAATACGGTAAGATTGAAATTAAAGCACCAGGAATTATTGCAAGAAAGCCAGTTCATGAGCCTCTTCAAACAGGTATCAAAGCAATTGACTCAATGATCCCAATTGGTAGAGGGCAACGTGAGCTAATTATTGGTGACCGTAAGACAGGTAAGACTGCAGTTGCAATCGATACAATCATCAACCAAAAAGGTAAAGATGTTGTATGTATTTACGTTGCGATTGGACAGAAAAACTCTACTGTTAGACAAGTACAACAAAAGCTAAAAGAAGCTGGAGCTCTTGAGTATACAATTATTGTATCTGCAACTGCTTCTGATACAGCTCCTTTACAATATCTTGCTCCGTATACTGGTTGTACTATGGGTGAGTATTATAGAGACAATGGTAAGCACGCAGTTATCGTTTATGACGATTTAACTAAGCAAGCTCAGGCCTATAGACAAATGTCACTTCTTCTTAGAAGACCTCCAGGGCGTGAAGCATTCCCAGGGGACGTTTTCTATCTACACTCGAGACTTCTAGAAAGAGCTGCAAAGCTTTCTGATGAGCTTGGAGCTGGTTCATTAACTGCACTTCCAGTTATTGAAACTCAAGAAGGTGACGTTTCGGCATATATTCCTACAAACGTTATTTCGATTACAGATGGACAGATCTTCCTAGAGTCTGACTTATTTAACTCTGGTGTACGTCCAGCTGTTAACGTTGGTCTTTCAGTATCTAGAGTTGGTGGTTCAGCACAAATTAAAGCAATGAAAAAAGTTGCTGGTACTCTTAGACTTGACCTAGCTTCATTTAGAGAGCTTGCTGCATTCGCTGCATTTGGTTCTGATTTAGATGCTGCTACACAAGCTCAGCTTTCAAAAGGTGAGAGACTTGTTGAGCTTCTTAAGCAAGGTCAATATGTTCCTATGGAAGTTGTAGACCAAGTAATTGGTATCTACGCTGCTACAAAAGGTCTTTTAGATTCAGTACCTGTTAATAAAATTCAAGAGTGTGAAAAAGGTCTTGTAGATCTAATCAACACTAAACATGCTGATATGGTTAAAGAAATTAATGAAAAGAAAGCTATTCAAGATGAAGAAAAGCTAGTTTCAATTATTAAAGAATTCGTAGCAGGATTTAAATACTAATTTGGAAGAAGTTTATACTTCTTCCTCTTTATGAGGAGCCATAATGGCAAATATTAAAGAGCTTAAAAAGAAAATTAAAAGTACTAAAGGTACTTATAAAATTACTTCTGCTATGAAGCTCGTTTCTGCTGCAAAATTGAATAAAGCTCAACAGGCTATTCAGAATTCTCGTCCTTATGCTAAGGAACTTGAAGATACGATCAAGACTGTTTCTGCTTTAGTTCAAGATTACAGCCACGAATATCTAGTAGAAAGTGATAATAAGAAGTCAGCTCTTCTTATTATTTCAAGTAACAAAGGTCTTTGTGCAGGTTACAACTCTCAACTTTCTAAGAAGGTTAAGAATTTTATCAGTCAAACTGATGAAGAACTAGAGTGTTACTTCATTGGTAAGAAAGTAAAAGACTTAGTTAAGAAAGAAGTTGTAGTAGCTAAAGAGTATTCTTTTGAGAAGAATGAGCCAACATATAATGAAATGGTTGATATTTGTGAAGAACTTGCAGAAAAGTTTAAAACAGGTGAAATCGGAAGAATTTATGTTGCTTATAATATCTTTGAATCAGCAATTGCGTTCGAACCTTGTGTAAAGCAGGTTCTACCAATGGCACTAGCTGAAGAAGAAAAAGAAGAGTTAAAGGAAAAGTTTCCATTTGATTTCAAGTACGAGCCTACACCAAAGGAAATACTTGATTCATTAATACCTCAAACTTTTATCAGCTCTATTTATACATCTCTTTTAGATGGTATAGCAGCAGAGCATGGTTCAAGAATGAGTGCGATGGACTCAGCATCTTCTAACTGTAAAGAAGCAATTGAAAAACTAACTATTAAAATGAACAAATTAAGACAAGCGGCCATTACAACAGAGTTAATCGAAGTTGTATCAGGTGCTGAGTCATTAAATGGCTAAGGAGCAGTAATGTCTGAGACAAATATTGGGTACATTAAGCAAGTTATGGGTCCTGTTGTTGACGTGGAATTTCCTAATGGAAAACTACCATCGATCTACAACGCTCTAACTTTAACAAACAAAGTTATTTCTGATGAAAAAAACAACCTTGTAGTTGAGGTTTCTCAACACTTAGGTGACAACGTAGTAAGATGTATTGCTATGGATGCAACTGAAGGTCTTGCAAGAGGTTTAGAAGTTGTTGACACTGGTAAAGCTATTCAAGCACCAGTTGGTAAAGAAGTTCTTGGACGTATTATAAACGTTACTGGACAGCCAATTGATGAAAGAGGAGCTATCGGTAATAAAGCATCAAATGATATTCACAGAGAAGCTCCTACATTTGATGATCAATCGACTTCAAAAGAGCCATTCTTTACAGGTATTAAAGTTATTGACCTTCTTGCTCCATACTTAAAAGGTGGAAAGATTGGTCTATTTGGTGGTGCAGGTGTTGGTAAGACAGTTCTTATTATGGAGCTAATTAACAACATTGCAACTCAACACGGTGGTTTCTCAGTATTCGCAGGTGTTGGTGAAAGAACACGTGAAGGTCGTGACCTTTATGATGAAATGAGTGAGTCAGGCGTTATTGATAAAACAGCTCTGGTATATGGGCAGATGAATGAGCCACCAGGTGCAAGAGCGAGAGTAGCACTTACAGGTCTTACTGTAGCTGAATATTTCCGTGATGTTGAAAAGCAAGACGTTCTTTTCTTCGTTGATAATATCTTCCGTTTTACTCAGGCTGGTTCAGAAGTTTCTGCACTACTTGGTCGTATCCCTTCTGCCGTTGGTTACCAACCAACTCTTTCTACAGAAATGGGTGCTATGCAGGAAAGAATTACATCAACAAAAGATGGTTCAATTACATCAATCCAGGCCGTTTACGTTCCTGCGGATGATTATACGGATCCGGCGCCAGCAACTACATTTGCTCACCTTGATGCGACTACAGAACTTTCAAGATCTATTGCTGAGATCGGTATTTACCCAGCGGTTGATCCTTTGACTTCTTCTTCAACAATTCTATCAGCTGAAGTACTTGGTGACGAGCACTACAACACTGCAAGAGCGGTTCAAGAGATTCTTCAAAGATATAAAGAACTTCAAGATATTATTGCTATCCTTGGTATGGATGAGCTATCTGAAGAAGATAAGCTTATCGTTGGTAGAGCAAGAAAGGTTCAAAAATTCCTTTCTCAACCATTCTTCGTTGCTGAGCAGTTTACTGGTAACCCTGGTAAGTTCGTTTCTATCGAAGATACTATTTCTGGGTTCAAGTCTATTCTTGCTGGAGAATGTGATGATCTTCCAGAGCAAGCGTTCTACCTAATGGGTAACCTTGATATGGTAAAAGAAGAAGCTAAAAAGATTCTTAAAAGTAATTAATTAATAACTGAGGGTGCTTGCATCCTCAGGTTTATTTGGGATTAGTATGAATAATTTTACAGTAGATGTTTTAACTCCATATGCAATTGTTGCTAAGGATATTCCTGCTGAAGCACTTTTGGTTCCTACTGAAAGAGGACAAATCAATATACTAAAAGATCACACACATCTTGTGACAAAATTAGATACTGGTATGCTTTCAATTTTTGGTGGTGCAGATGACCCTGATAGATTCTTTGGAATAACTACAGGAATTTGTAAAATACTTGACCATAAAGTTACTATTCTCGCAAATGTTGCTGAAGAAGCTGTAGAGATTGATAAAGATAGAGCTATGGAAGCATTACAAAATGCTAAGCAAAGACTTGAAGAGTCTCATGGTCTTTCTGATGAAGAAATTGATAAGTACAGAAGAAAAGAAGAAAGAGCTAAGCTTAGAATTCAACTTCATGACTTTGTAAGAAGCAGAGATAATTAAAATTAGTTAAGATTGAATATCCAAAAGGCCACTTTTTAGTGGTCTTTTTTTTTGCCTACTCATTTGCCTATTCACAAAATCACTAGGCAAAGTTTTATTGCTTTAAAATTAAGAAATAAGAGTTGAAAATAGAAATACTAGTAATGAAAAAACATGTATTTCTAACAACCATATTCGCTCTCTTCACAGTCGCCTCAGTCGAGGTTTCCAGGCATACCTATAAACTACTTACAGATAAGACAACAATAAGCTTAGAAGGTGTAATAAAAGCCTCTGAGACGTTATCTAAAACAACTCTTATCATTAATGAATCTGTTAAAGAAACAACTAAGAGTGATGTACTAAAAAAATCATTAGAATCTAAGTATAGAATTTCTGTCGCGAGATTTAATAAGAAAGAATCAGTAGCGAAGACTTACAAGACAATAAAGGTAAGAGAGAGAAATTTAAAAGGCTTAGAAATAAATAATTCAAAATTAATAAGTTTAAAAGCTTACGAGGTTCCAATGGTAAAAACCATCGCTATTGCAAGTCTACTGAATAACTTTTCTCTTCCACTGGATAGTCAATTTAATATAGACGAAGAAAAAGTAGCAATAACTAAATCAGTAAAGAAAGAAACTAAAGTTGAAACAATAGAAAAAATAAATGAAGTAAAAGAAGATGCAATTAAAACAACTCTATCTGCAACAGAAAAGTTAGCTCCAGAAGAAGAGGCCTTAATAAATGAACTTGTAAACAATGTAAGCATTGAGGATGTAGTTGCTAAAAAAGATACAAAGAAAAATAAAGAATCAGTTAAAAAAGAAGAAAGTGATGAACTTCTATTTTTTGACTACTCAGAAAAGAAACAAGAAGAAATTGTAAAAGCATCTAATAAAGAGATGAAGAAAGTAATTAAAAAAGAAATCGTTGCAATGACAGAAAATCCATTAAAGGAAGAAGTTATTTCAATTGATGACGCCATGAAATTATTACCACAAGGAAAAATTGTTAAAGCAAATGTGGATACTCATAAAACTGTGGATACTCAAAAAAGTATGGCCAATCAATTTTTCGAGAGTAATCAAAATAAGCAAGAAGAAAGTATAAAACAAAATGACTACTCACAACTTATACAGTCTTCTTTAAGTGCAAATGAAAAAAGATTTAATCCAACAAATGCAAAGTTAACAGTTAGAACATCTCTTGGAATTATAGATAATGGTTTGAAGAAAAACTCAACACCATTTCAATTTGTAAGTGACGTAAGCTTCGGAGAGCCGATCAGCAGTGGTTCTATAGGGGCAATAGAAATTGAAGAGATGATCAATGAAAGAGTTTCAACAATAAGAGGAACCATTTTAAGTAGTGATACTTTTCCAACAATTGTAGAACTACCTTTAGAGTATGGAGACTTTTTAGTTAATATACCTTTATTAGAAAGAAATGATGTTTTTAAAAGATTTGAAGGAATACGAGGAGCAATGTTACTCGTTGAATTAGATGACTCTACTGATAGTGTGGACATTGATCATAAGTATATAGAAAGAGTTTTATTAAATGATAGATTTAAGCAAGTAGAAGAAGGTGATGATTATAGATTTGTATTATACGTAGGTGTTGAACCAGGAAATACGTTAATACAATACCTTACTTTAAATGATGAAATAGGTGAAAAGATAGTTCACTTAGTAGAAGATCACGTCTTATATGAATCAAATACATATATCCAATCTAAGAAAGAAAAGATTGAACTCTTTGAAACAAAGTTACTTGGTAAAAATGATTTAGAATTAAATATTGATAGTGATGATGTTAGATACTTTAATACTGGATTAGGTTCTAAATCGATAGGACTAAACTTATATGAAGTAGAAAGACCTATTTTACCTCTAGGGATGAGAAAGTATCTAGAGTTAAGACATCTTGGAGAAAGTATATACGTAGGCTATATGGATAAAAAAGCTCTACATGTTCCTAGTAAAGATTACCTAAACTATGTAATGGATACTTTCAAAATTGGAGACCTAGATAATAAATGCTTAATACAAGTAAACTTCAGTAAGAATATTATTGATATGAAAGTAGCAAGTGAAAGTTATAAAGGACCAATAGGAATTGAGCAATTATACTTAGATAAAGATGGTATGTTCAATACAGAAGCAAGTGACTTTGCAAAGAAAGCATTTATGATTGGTGATACAACAGGAACAATTAATATTGAAGTTGAATATTCAGATCAGTCAAAAGATGTAATTCAAACATTTTGTTCATCAAATACAATTATAGTAGAGCAGTTGTAAAAAGCATTACTTTTTACAACGCATTCTAGATACAAGCTTTGACCAATTCTTTGGGTACTTCTTCGTAATATATTTATCAGGTAACTTATAATACTTTTTAGGATTCAGATTAACATCTGAGAATATTGTCTGACCTTTACGAAGTCTGGCCTTTAACTTTCTCTTCTTAAAGTGTAGATTAATCAACCTTGCTTCAGGATCTTGTTTTTTTATATTTCTAAAGTACCAACCAGGTGATTGAGTACACTTTGTGATATATATTTGAACTTTGTCGTGCGGATCGCCTTTAGGCTTTTCAAAGAAGTTCTCTCTATAGGCCAATGAATAGACAAGAGCTAAGAATTCAGAGTAAAAGTTCTTAGAAGCAAATCCGATGTGTGGATGCTTATAGTGAGTTAAAATATACTCAAGGTCAGCATCTTTCTTTTTAAGCTTTCTCTTGGCCCTGATGTAGTGTTTAGGCCCTGAATTGTAGGCAGTGACGGCTAAGTCCCAAGACTTTAAAATCATTTTATTCTGTTTTAATAAGTGCAAGGCACTAATTGTAGATAGAAGTGGATTCATCCTACCATCAACATATTTATTGATATCCATAAAATGACTACCAATATACTTCATAAACTGCCAAGTTCCAGTAGCACCAACTTTCGAGCGAGCTTTTGTGTTGAAAGATGATTCAAGGAAAGGAATCGCCTTAAGCTCTTTTGGTAGCTTAAACTTCTCAAAGTATTTATTCATTGAGCTTTCAAAAGGCTGAATATTAGTTAAACCACTTTGAATATTATCTTTTTGTCCTGTCTGTGCTCTAAGGTTCTGTGCTAGCTTTCTAAAGAAGCTAGAGCGTTTTGATTTTCCTTTAGGTATTTTTATTCGAGCATTCTTTAATACTTTTAAAATGCTTTGTTCTTTAAGTCCTAAGTTCTTGTTTGCACCAAGGTTTTTGAAGACTTTTTTAAGTTCAGCAACTTTATTAAGAGTAAGCTTAGACTGTAGAGCAAACTTAGTATGATGATTTAACCCTGATTTTGCTAAAGAGGTATAGTCTATAACATCATATATAATACTCATATTCACTTTATCATGAAGTACTGAGTAGTTTGAATCGTAGAGCGTATAGATATTAAACCAAAAATGTACTTTATTATAAAAATACTTAGGTATTGGAAATTCATTTGAGATTCGATTCTGAGGGTCGCGAGCATAAAAATGAAATTGATCTCCTTTATAGAGAGGACCGAGATCAAAATATTCTACTTTCTTCTTTAGAACAATACTTTCTATGATGGTTAAATCATCTTGAAAGAAGTTTTCTGGAATCAATGCATATGACTTAGTAACAAATAAAAATACGAGTATTAACTTTCCCATTCGTGCCGTTTGAAAATATTTATTGTTCTTTTATAACCCGCAGATACCATTTCAGATGTTTTGTCAGGATTTAAAGAAAATGAGTTTCTAAAAAATAACTGATAATCATCGTGTTTTGGATAAATATCGATCATGTGAACATTAGGTTTATATGATAATTTACGCTCTAAAATAGAGGTTAATTGTTTTCTATGCTTCTCATCAAACTTATTTGATTTGAGATAATCATTAACAGTACTAATGATATCAGCTGAAAGCTCTCTTCTTGCTCTGTTAGCAACGATCTTCTTTTGAATCATTAAGTATATAGCCTGTGTACAAATCGCAGGGAGGCCATAATTTACAAGAGAACCTATTTCATCGTGAAAATGATAAGGAGTATGTGTCCAAGAAGATATGATAAATTCACAATTATGATCGAAAGCGACGTGAGTTGAAAGGGTTTCTCTAATCTCACCATCAATATAGTAGTCAGTTTGACCAGTGTGAGGATTTTTAATGGGGTAAGGACTATAAAAGGGAGGAACGCTCATTGAAGCAGTTACACTTTCTGCAAGTGGAATTCCTGTATAATAGTTTGCTGTACTGTCATGACTAGGATTTGGGTAGTTATACTTGCTAAATATAACTTTTCTGGAGTGATCTAGTTGAGTAGCAACAACAAAGAGATCGGCCTTAAGCTCTTCAAAAGTTTTTTCAGCAATCACATTCTCAATTAAGTAATCGTGAAGTCCTTGTGTACTAAAAATTCCAGATACATTTAATAGTGGTTTAAATAACCTCTTTAATAAGCTTGGAAATCCTTCTAGTGGGTCGTAAAAGCTTGTAGGGGCTGCATGTGGCTTTTTAAGGCTAAGCATATCCTTGTAGTTAATTGCTCTAATCTTACTGTTGTTCTTATTGATTGTGGCCTCAATAATATCAATTGGCCTAAAGCCTTGAGCAAAGTAGAGCCCAATAAGAGAGCCGGCACTAGAGCCAACATAAGTAGATATCTCCAACTCACTTTCAGGTGAATTATTATTTTTGAGTGTAAATCCAAGCTCTTCAAGAGCTAGGGCTACGCCTAGGTGCCAGGCTGCAGCTTTCACAACACCACCGGACATTATTAATGCCGTCTTTTTATTTTTGAAATTTGATATATCTACTCTTTGCATGAATTGATTATAGACTCGTATTGAATTAAAAAAAAGTAACCTTTTTTGATCAAGTAATACTTATTTTTGATTAATCACCCTAAATTGAATAAAATGATTATAATTACATAAATCATGGAGTGATTATGCAAATTGAAGGTTTATGGCTATCCATCGCTGAGTATTCACAAATACGAAATATATCTGTTTCAACTATTAGAAGATACATAAAGTCTGAAAGAGTTAAATTTAAGAAAGAGAATGGCAAATTTTTAATTTTCATGAGCAATGAGAATTATAAAAAGTATGAAACTAAAAATAATGATGATGGTGAATTACTTAAAGCAAAATTGAAAATTCAAGAATTAGAAATGAAATTGAAATCAATTCAATTAGAAAACGATGAATTAAAAATGTTAGTTGATATTTATGAAGGACTAGCAAAACCAGACAAGCTTCCAGAGCTACCGGCAGAATTATGATTAAAATATTCGCAATACTTTTTACTATAGTAATTTCTTTAAATATTAATGCAAGTCAGTCAATGAGGAGATGTATGCTCCTTCCTGTAAAGGATTCAATAGGTGGAGCTTTAGGTTTTAAAGTATTTGAGGAAGTTGAAAGATACTTAAAAACATCGGAATGGTGTTATTACAAATCAAACTCAGAAATTATAAATATTTTAGGTAACTATAAGAAAAACCTTAATCAATATCTCCATACTCCAGATGTGTTGAAGGTTGTTGCAGAAAAGACAAAAGCTGGAAGTATTATAAGAGTTGAGGTTGTTAGTGAGGGAGAAGGTGTTGAAGTAAAGTTAACAGTTCTTGGTGATAATGGATCTGATATATATTTTAAAGAAAATCTTAAACTAACAAGTAATGATCCTGTTGTAATAGGACAAACTATAAAGAACTGGCTAGACCAATTTGAAAAGAATATTCCTTATGACGGAAGAATTCTTGGTATCTTAGGGAATCAATTTACGGTTGATTTTGGAAAAGGGTACGGAGTCTTCTCTGGAGATTCAGTAGATATAGTAAGACCTGTTAAAAAGAAAAGACATCCTTTATTTAAAGAAATAGTTGATTGGGAAACAGAGAAGCTTGCGAGTGGACGAATTTTCTATGTAACGTCAACACAGGCACAAGGGAAAATAGATAAGTATGAGACTAGAAAAAGAGCAGAGATCAATGATTGGGTAATTCTAAAAAAAGATGATAACTCTCAAAAGGCAGATCTTCTAAAAATCCCATACGAGCAAGCAGATGGAAATAATGATTATGCATTCGGAAAACTAGGAACTGTCGGAATATTTGGTATTTTAAGTTCAAGTAAAGTATCTAGTACAACAGGTACAGCAACTAATAGTCTAAGTGGATTATTAATGGGTGTAAATGTTGAGGCTGAAGTTTGGGCAACAAGAAATTATTGGGGTAGTTTTGAGCTTGGTGCGAACTTTGGATCTCAGAAGAAAAGTAGTGGAAATTTATCTGTTGATTCAAACTCAACAACAAATAGTAAATTTAAACTAAAATTTGGTTACAGATACCTACCTTTAGGCTTTTTCTATGGGCCACAGCTTGATGCATTTATTGGATATGCTAAGTATACTTATGGGCATGATGATTTATCTTCTGACAAAATTGGTGAAGTGGCATTCAGCGGCCTTGTCTTAGGTGGTAGAGGAAGCATTCCATTGATGAAGAAGTTTAGGGCACACCTAAGTTTAGAGTTTATGTTAACTTCTAGCTACGAAGAAGATTCATTGTTGTATGGTGAGGATGAATCTAGTAGTAATTACAGTATAGAAATTGGGGGAAGCCATAACTATAGTCCAAATATGGATATAGATGGTGGTATAGAGTTTAATAGTAATAAGGCGAAGTTTTCAGGGGGACGTTCTATGTCTCTTAAAGATACAGCTTTCAAAGGTGGAGTTAGATTTAACTTCTAAAAAATATAATGAAAAATAGAATTCAAGAACTAGAAGAATTAATAGAGCACCATAAGGTGCTTTATTACCAAGGCCAAACAGAAATCCAAGATCATGAATACGACAAGCTTGAAGATGAACTCAGAGAGCTGTGTCCAGAAAGTCCAATTCTAAAAATTGTCGGATCTCTTGTTAAATCAGAAAAGAAAGTTAAGCATGATGAAAAAATGCTTAGTTTAGCTAAGACTTATAAGCTAGAAGAATTAGAGTCTTGGATGAGCGGAAAAGAAGCTATCTCCATGTATAAAATTGATGGAATGAGCTGTTCTCTAATATATGAAAATGGGCATCTTATTTTAGCAAAAACTCGAGGTGATGGAAGTTATGGAGAAAATATAACTTCAAAGGCCTTGTGGATAAATTCGATTGTAAAAAATATTAGTGAGAAAGAACGTATAGAAGTTCGTGGTGAAATATTTTGTGATGAGGAGAACTTCTTTAAGTTGTCAGATGAAATGATTTCTTTAGGTCTCGAAAAGCCTACTTCTCAAAGAAATATAGTTGCGGGATTAATCTCTAGAAAAGATCATTTACAGTTATCTAGAAAGTTAACCTTTAAAGCTTTTGAGTTAATTGGAAAAGAAGAGATTACAACTGAGGTTGAAAAAATGTCTTTCTTAAAAAAGGAAGGATTTGAAACTTTAGAGTATACACTACATAAGAATGCTAGCTCTCTTGTCTCTACTATTGATGATGCAAAAGAATTCATGTCTGCAGGAGATTACCTTATAGATGGAATTGTTTTTAGCTTTAATGATCAGAAATGGCATAGAGAGCTTGGCGAAACGGCACATCATCCTAGATATAAAATGGCCTTTAAGTTCCAAGGTGAATCTAAGAATACAAAAATTAAATCGATCTTATGGCAAGTTTCAAGAAATGGAATTCTAACTCCAGTAGCAAATGTTGAGCCTGTAGAGCTAAGTGGTGCAAAAATATCAAGGGTTACTTTACATAACTTCGGACTAGTAAATCAATTTGAACTCAAGAGTGGTGATGAGATAGAAATTATTAGATCTGGAGAAGTAATACCTAAGTTTCTATCTGTTATTAAAAGCTCTGATAAAAAGTTTACTTACCCTGAGAAGTGCCCATCTTGTGAATGTGAAGTTAAAAAAGTGGATATTAGATTAATATGTACTAATCAAGAGTGCCCCGCAATCGTTAAGGAAAGTATTCTTAATTATATACAAAAAATTGGAATTGATGATTTAAGTTCTAAGCGTTTAGAGGAACTTATTAAAGCCAAGCTAATTCTTAAAATCTCAGATCTATATAAATTAGATATGGAAAAGCTTTTAAGTTTAGATAAGGTTAAAGAAAAGCTAGCAACAAAACTGTTAAATGCAATAGAAGGAAGTAAGTCAGTTGATTTAATAACTTTTCTTTCAGCATTAGGAATCAGTGGTGGTGCTTATAATAAATGTGAAAAAGTTGTCTTTGCTGGATATGATAACCTAGATAAAATTCGAAAGCTAAATGCTGAAAAGTTACAAGCAATTGATGGCTTTGCCGAAAAGTCATCAGTAGACTTTTTTGAATCATTAAAATCAAAGTTTGATTTAATTGATGAGTTAGAGAAAGAAGGATTTACTTTTGAAGAGCTAGTTAAAAATGAAACAAAAATAACAGATAAAAAAATCTGTATTACTGGTTCATTATCTGAAAAGAGATCTGTAATAGAGTCTAAGATTAGAGATGCTAGTGGTATTGTCGTTAGTTCAGTAACAAAGAATACAGATATTCTTGTAACAAATGATCAGACCAGTGGTTCTAGTAAATTAAAAAAGGCTCAGTCTTTAGGGATTTTAATTATTACAGAGAAAGAGTTAATCGATATGACTAACTCTTAGATAGTTTTATCTTGGACAACCCCAAAAAGAGTTAGTTTTTATGTCGTAGTAAAGACAATCTTTATTACGATATAGTCCTTTAAATAAGTTCTTTGCAATCTTTCGAACACTTTTTCTTAGTTTGAAAATCTCAGACCAAGAAAGTGCTACGGCTTCTTTTGCGTGAAGTGAGATAGATGAGTTATTTTTTAAATTAGTAAATTGTTTTAAAATGTCTTCTTTTGGTTTGTCTGAAGAGTCTCTATTCCAAGACCATTGTTTTAAAAACTCAGCTCTGAAGCTCTTATATAGTCTTTTGTTTCTATCTGTTTTATAGATGACCATATTATCAAATTGATTATGTTCTGCAGTCTTACTTAGATTGTATGAACCAGAGATAAGGGTAGTGTTTTCATAATCATTTTTATCATAATCTATTAATATAAACTTATGATGATTTAGTAACCAGTGCCTCGGCGAAGGTGAGTGAGAGTAATATTTAACCCTAACAGGAGCCTCTTTCTTTGAGTTGCCATCAATTTTTTTCCAGTCTTTAACAAACTGTGGAGTCATTTCTTTATTGTTAATTTTAGATTTAAATTCTTGATTATCTACAGTTAACTTTACATCAACTCCTCTAATAGACGCTTTGATAAGAGCATCAGATATTTCTCTGATATTGAAATGATTCAGTGATAGGTAGATATTTTTCTTAGCATTATTTATGTGCTTAATTATAGTATCTCTAACTTTCCAGGTTTGGTTCTTAACTCCATTTCTTCTAGATAAAGTATAATATTTTCCAAGCTTATATGCTTTTGAGGAAGGCTTGTTGTTTTTGATTGTGTAGTTCATTGAACTAGAGAGAAGTGTGACCTCTGAAGAGTCTGGAAGGTTTTCAAGTTTGTTTAATGGTAACTTTTTAGCGATAGGTTCATTTGATGTGAAAATATCTTTTCCTGAGTTCCAAAGTATAGCGAATTCTTTTTTAAATTGATTTATAAGTGTTTTACCTTCAGAACTTTCATCACTATGAAAAATAAAGTTTTCACTATAGCGATTCTTAGCACCACCTGACATGTTAGCAGATGAGTTTAATAAGAAGTTATCATCAATAAGAAAAAACTTTTCATGCATGTTCATTTTTGCAATTTTTAATTCTGCGCCAAGAGCTTCTAGTTCTGTAGCTACTTTTTGAATTCTACTTTTCTTAGCTAAGCTTGGATGTAGTACTATCTTAACTTCGATACCTTTTTCTAGTGCCTCTTTAAATGAATCTGTTATCCCTTTATCTGACCAAGAGTAGATCGTGGCATATACATATTTTTGAGACTTATTAACTTTTTTATATATTATTTCAAATGCTTCAGCTCCTTCATGGGGAGAGAATTTAGAATAGAATTTAGTATCTGCTTGAGAAGTAAGCGATAGTAGAATTAATAGAATGCTAAATAAGAATCTCATATTTTCACCTAAAAAGAGTAAGTTCTATGGAAATTAACCTTAATAGCGGTAAACATATAAGTTCATGATGCGAATGGCAAAAGACTTGCTTAATGTGTGAAGGAATTACCGATCAGCTATATACTTTCAGTGAGTTAAGCCCCCTATAAAAAAAGGGAGCGGATGTATTTTGACCATTTTGTCTTCTTCATTTGATAGTGTTCTTTTTGATTAATAAATCCACTAAATGAACAATCTTTTTGCCAAAGTTCTGAAATCTTCTCTTTCTGTATAATTCCGGCGCCTATGGCCGAAGCAAGGGCAGCACCATAAGCAGTTGTTTCAATGACCTTTGGCCTTATAATTTCGACTTCAGAGATCGTTGATTGAATATTCATAAGAAGCTCATTTGTAACGGCGCCACCATCTACTTTCAATGTTTGAATATTTGTATCAGTATCTAAGGCCATAGCTTGTAATAAATCATTAATAGATAATGCCATTCCATCTAAGCATGCTCTTGCAATGTGTGGCTTACCAGTGTCCCTGGTTAGGCCAAGAATTGCTGCCTTAGCATCACTAGACCAGTATGGAGAACCAATACCTGTAAAGAATGGTAAGAACATTACGTGCTCCATCTCATCTAAATCTTTGACTTTGGCCGCAAGATCTTCAATGTCGGAACTCTTTCTAATCATATCCAAGTTATCTCTTAACCATTGAACAGCAGCTCCACAAATATATGTACTACCTTCTAAAGCGTAGAAGGTTTTACCGTTTTCTTTATATGCAACAGTGGTAAGGAGTCCTTGTTTTGATTCCTTGATCTCTGTTCCGGTGTTTAAAAGCATAAATGCACCTGTTCCATAGGTACACTTCAAGTCTCCAGAGTTTAAACCAGCTTGTCCAAATAGAGCACTTTGTTGATCACCAAGTATACCTGTAATAGGAATATCATCTGGAAGAAATGAGAGACCTTTAGTTTTTCCAAAATCTGTAAAGGAGTCACAAATTTCTGGTAGAGTTTCTCTTGGTACATTAAATAATTCTAATAATTCAGGACACCAATCAGTTGTCTCTAGATCCATAAGAAGAGTTCTAGATGCATTACTAGCTTCAGTTTTATGAGATGTAGAGCTTGTTAATTTGTATAGGATGAAGGAATCAATAGTTCCAAAGAGTAGGTTTTTATTTTCATATGCAGTCTTAACATTATCATTATTCTCTAGTAGCCAATTCATTTTGGTTCCTGAGAAATATGAATCTAACTGAAGTCCAGTTTTCTTTCTTACAAAACTTTCTTTGTCTTTTAAAGACTGGCAACGCTCACTGGTTCTTCTATCCTGCCATACGATTGCATTGGCAAGAGGAGCACCAGACTTATTGAAGGCACATGTTGTTTCTCTTTGATTTGTTATACCTATTGATACAATTTGATCAGGTGACAGGTTATTTTTTCTTATAATCTGCTTAATGGTGTACTCAATTGATTCCCAGATATCATTTAAGTTATGTTCAACCCAAGATGGTTTTGGAAATATTTGTGGAAACTCTTTGTTAACCTTGTCAACAAAACTCATTGTTTTAGCGTTAATCAAAACAGCTGTCGTTCCAGTAGTTCCCTGATCTATAGAGAGTATGTAATTCATATTATCCTCAATGATTAAATGAAATTTATCTTAATTGTATGTCAGAGGGTGTTGGCTTTGCAATGGCCTTAACAGTTCCAAGCCATCTCTGTGATATTGAACTATTTAATCCCTTGAGCATTCCGAAAGAAATCATGACCATTGCGAGTAGAATAAAAAGGAATTCAATAAAAGCCTGACCCTTATTGTTGACTATAAGTTGCTCTGGGGGCATATTTGCGTCGAGATATTGTAGTAATTCTTGCTGGTGGGAATTGAATTCTTGCTTAAATAAATCGACTTTTTCCATTATACTAAATGCTAATCTAAAGAGACAGGGGTCTCAATGAAGAAATATTTTCCAATTTATATAGCTTTGGCCTTTCTTACAATTCTAGGTGTAGGACAGGGAATGTTTAATCTTTTTGATTTAAAAGCTGATGCGACTAAAACAGAAAAAAAGATACATACTCATTACGAATCTCTTTATAGCTCGTTAGAAGTAACAACAACTAAGAATAAGAAAATAAAGTTTAAAGAAATTAAAGCACCAATTGTTATTCTCAACTTTTGGGCGACTTGGTGTAAGCCATGTTTAATAGAGTTTCCTTCGATTGTAAAAATGAAGGAAAAATATGATGACTCTAAAGTTCAAGTTTTTGGTATTAATCAAGATGATGAAGATCAATTGAAGAACATCAAAAAAATAGAAAAGAAATATAAATTAAATTTTCCAAATGTTGCAGATGTAAATGGCTTTATTCTTGAGCAATATATGGTTTCAGCTATTCCAGTTTCTATTATTTATCATAAAGGTAAAGTTATTCAGGTTTCAAATGGAGCTAAAGACTTTAGCTCCGAAGAAGTCTATGAAAAATTTGATAAGCTTCTAAAAAACTAATTACAATTTTTCATTTTAATGATCTGGGCCTTATCTTTTAAGGCCTCGCATTCGTTTGGATATACTTTTGGTGTAGGCATTACCTGAGTGCACATCATTCCTTCAGGACATTCTTTCATAGGTGGTGTCGCACATACTTCGCCAGAGTTGATATTGCAATCACAGGCGCCTTTGGTGATATTTTCAGCACCATTACACTTAGCAAGACATTGGTTATCGAATTGTTTTCCATTTGAACATACTGGGGCATATTCGAAAGTACATGCACACTCTTGTGGAGCTTCACTTTTACATGAAGAGAGCAGAGTGAATAAAAGAAGAGCACTTATTAGCGAATGCAAAGGTTTGCTCCCCAGTGATACGTGATTTTATCAATATTATCGACATCAAAAATTGTAAAGCGTGGTTTTAGCCCTGGTATTAAGGCCCCTTGTGATTTTAAATTTAAGGCATGAGCTGCATTTAATGTGATTGCAGACCATAGTTGGGCAATATTCATTTTATAAGTTGGGGCGGCTAGAGAAGCAACAAGTAGTACGTTGTCACAATGGCATGATCCTGGATTATAATCAGATGCAATCGCAACTTTTACTCCAGCGCTAAAAAACGCTTGGGCGTCTGCTTGTGGCTTTCCAAGAAAGAATCCTGTACCTGGTAAAAGGGTTGCTACAGTATTTGAATTTGCTAGGGCATCTATTCCATCGGCCTCTGTGCATAAGAGATGGTCAGTGCTTAATGCATTGTTTTTAACAGCTAGAATTGCTCCCTTATTGTCTTTGAATTCATCAGCGTGACTTTTAACAGGGATATTTAAAAATGAAGCTACATCAAAAAGTTGTTGAGTATCAATTTCATCGAAGTAACCAGCTTCATGAAAAATATCTACAGCATCAATAATTCCAATTTCTGATAACTCTTTTAAAAGTGGTATTACAACTTGATTTACATAATCGTTAGATGAGCTAAAATCTTTAGGGACAGCATGTGCTGCCATAAATGTGTTGATGATTTGAACTTGGCCCTTAAAGTGTTCTTTAAGTCTATCAATGATTAGTGAGCACTCTTTTTCTTTTTCATAGTTTAGTCCGTACCCACTTTTTATTTCAATAGTACCAACGCCATAAGAATAAATTTGTTCAATTCTTTTTACACCAAGTTCAAATAACTCTTCAGAGGAGGCAAGGTTCGTTGCATTCATTGTTGAGAGGATTCCTCCTCCTGCGTTTGCAATTTCTTGGTAGTCAGCACCATTGAGTCTCATTGAGTACTCAGATGATCTATCTCCACCGAAAACAAGGTGAGTATGTGAGTCTACAAGCTCTGGAAGTAGAGACTTACCTTCGAAGCTCTCTGCTGGAACAGATAAGAATTCTCCAGGCATTTCTTTATCTTTTCCAACCCAAACAATCTCATCACTATCAAAAACGATTGAAGCGTTTTCAATTACAGATAAGTCTTCAGGACTTAGGTTTCGCCCATCTTTTTGATGAGCTTTAGATAGAGTTACAATCTGAGAAAAATTTCTAAAAGCTTTTAAACTCATCGTTTAGTTCCTAGTTTATTTTTTCTACATGTGCGCTTGCAGCGTCTACAATTTCATTAGAAGAAATTAATCTTTTTATATTATCCATATCTTTATAGAATATTCTGTCATCCTCAATTGGTGGAACATGTTTCCTAACAAGCTTATGAACGGCTTCAAGAGCATTTGATGATTTAAGAGGTCTTTGGAAATCTAAAGCTTGTGTATTACATAGAAGCTCAATCCCTAAAACAGTTTTTGCATTATCAATAACTTCTAAAAGTTTTCTTCCTGAAGTTACACCCATTGATACGTGATCTTCTTTGTCTGTTGAAGTTGGAACACTATCAACTGAAGCTGGATGACAAAGATATTTATTCTCAGAAGTTAAAGCTGCAGCTGTTACGTGAGCAATCATTAGTCCTGAGTTTAATCCTGAGTTTTTTGTAAGAAATGCTGGTAAGTCAGAGAAGCTTGGGTTCATCATCTTTTCGATTCTTCTCTCACAAATATTACAGATTTCTGCAACTCCCATTGCTAGATAATCCATAACAAGTGCTAATGCTTCACCATGAAAGTTTCCACCACTTACAACTTTATCTTCTTCAAGAAAAATAAGTGGGTTATCTGTTACAGAGTTGAGCTCTATAGAGATAACTTCTCTTGCATGCTTTAGAGTCTGTCTACATGCTCCGTGAACTTGTGGAACACATCTTAATGAGTAAGGGTCTTGTACCTTTCCACAATTATCATGGGAGTCTTTTATTTCAGAACCTTCTAATAGGCTATTTAGATTGTTGCATGCATCTATTTGTCCTGGGTGTGGCTTAAGGCCTGTGATCCCTTCGTAGTAAGCTTTAGAAGTTCCACGAACTCCATCAAGAGTTAGAGCTGCACTAATATCTGCAATTTTCATTATATTAGTAGCTTCTACAACAGCGCAGGCGCCTATTGCAGCCATAACTGCTGTACCATTTATTAGAGCAAGTCCATCTTTAGGACCAAGTACTGCAGGCTTTTTACCTATCTGATCAATGGCAAAGTTTGAGTTTGAATGTTTTCCATCGTAAATAACTTCGCCTTCTCCAATAAGGGCTAGGGCAATATGAGAGAGAGGAGCAAGGTCTCCTGATGCCCCTACAGAACCTTTTTCAGGAACTATAGGATTGATGTCATGGTTAATGAAGTCTAGGATAAGCTGTACAATCTCTGGCTGAATACCAGAGTATCCAGAAATGAGACAGTTTGCTCTTAGAATCATAATTGCACGAGTAATTTCACGGCTAAACGGTTTTCCTGTACCAGTACAGTGAGACCGAATTAAGTTGAGCTGTAGAGTTGCTAGCTCTTCTTTTTTGATATGCATACTTGAGAGTGCACCAAAGCCTGTGTTGATACCGTAGACAGGCTCACCTTTTTCTACAATATTGTGAACATAGGCGCGGGACTCTTTCATTCTCTCTAGTGCTTTTTCACAAATACTTACAGTAACTTTTCCAGGTTTTGAAAAAGCAATATAGTGCACTTGTTCTATTGTTAATGACTGTCCATTAAAAATAATGTTTTCAACGTTAGACATTCTTATCTCCTTAAACTTTCAATTTTGTCTTTGTAAGTTAGTGGTCCGTCTTTAAATATATATGAACCAGCAACTAAGTTATCAGCACCCGAATCTCTAAGTTTCTGTGCATTGTTATTACTTACTCCACCATCAACTTGAATCATTAATTTTGGAAATTTACTTTTAAATTTATTAAAGTATTTAACTCTTTCGTAACTATCTTCTATGAATGATTGCCCACCAAAGCCAGGCTCTACAGACATAATTAAAATTAGATCTAACTCTTTAAGAATTTCATCTGTAATGTCTGATAGGGGAGTCTTTGGTTTTAAAGAAATTCCAACACTTGGATATATTTTCTTAGCTTTCTTTACTAGTTCGAGAGCGTTTTCTGTAGACTCAATATGAAACGTAAAGTTATGAATATTATAGTCTTTAAAAGTATCAATAAAGAATTCAGGATTACTAACCATAAAGTGAGCATCAAGAGGTATCTTTGTTTTCTGAGATATTAATTTAACAATAGGATGTCCAAAAGTTAAATTTGGAACAAAGTGTGAATCCATAATATCTAAGTGAAACCAAGTGTCTTTAAAATCTTTAAAACAATTAAGTTCAGTTTCGATATTCAGAAAATCACATGCTAATAAGCTAGGTGAAATTATCATAGGTACTCTCTAATTTATTTTAAATTCTTTTGTTGAGTTTTGCATTCCGTTTATTAGTGAAGAGTCACTTGCTCTTTTCTTACCTTCGATTTGTATATCGGTAAGTCGAAGAGTTCCGTCCTTACAGCCAATGAGTAAGTTTCCATCACTTGTATCACAGTTTCCTAGTGTTGTTGTTTTAAGTGATTTTTCAACAGCGAATACTTTTAATCTTTTTCCATTTAGCTTACACCATGTACCAGGCCATGGGATTAATGCCCTTACTTGGTTGTGAATTTCATCACAAGTTTTATTGCTAAAGTCTAGAAAACCATCTTCTTTTTTTAGAGTTGGTGCAAAAGTAGCTAAGTCGTGATCTTGTGGCGTATAGGTTACAGAGTTATCAAGTATTTCATAAATTAATGTATTCAAGCTTAATGCTGCTTGAAACTTAAGGCGTGTGTAAAGTTGTCCACCTGTTTCATTAATATCAATTTTCATTGGAAATGAATGAACTAAGTCTCCAGCATCCATGGCCTTAACCATTCTCTGGATACTTACTCCACTTTCTTTATCACCATTTAATAATGCGTATTGAATTGGAGCAGCTCCTCTATACTTAGGAAGAAGAGAAGTGTGAATATTAAAGCAACCAATTTTTGGAAGTTCTAAAATTTTTGAACCCAGAAATTGAGCAAATGCTAATACAACAATAGCATCTACTTTTTCTGTTTTGATTTTATTTAAGAAATCTTCCTCTCTGTTGATATTTTCTGTCTGTATGAGAGGAATTCTATTTTCTTTGGCAAAAGTTGCAACAGGAGGAGATTGTAGTTTCTGTCCTCTTCCTGCAGGTCTATCTGGCATAGTTATGACATGTGATAGATTAATATGAGGATGATTGAATAGCATTTCTAATGCAGGAACTGAAAAGTCTGGAGTTCCACAAAAAATAACATTCAATTTTTTCATATTAAAGACCTTCTTTCTTTTTCTTCTTTAAAAATTTCTTCTTCAGTAAGTTTTGCTTGAGCATACTTAATCTTTCAAGAAATACGATTCCTTCAAGATGATCATTCTCATGCTGAATACATATTGAAAGAAGTTCTTCGGCATTGATCGATTGCTTTTCGCCATACATATCTTGGTAGTCGACAGTAATTGATTCAAATCTCTTAACTTCTTCATAAATACCAGGAACACTTAAGCACCCTTCTTCATAAAGAACTTCTCCGTGAGTATTGCTAATCACAGGGTTAATAAAAATAAGAGGGTTGAAGTTTGAAAGAACATGATCAACTGTACCGTCTGCTCTTGTTACTTCTTCACGATCAAAATCTATATCCATTACGAAAAGGCGAATGCTTTTTCCTACTTGAGGAGCCGCAAGTCCAATTCCTGGAGCATGATACATTGTAAAAAGCATATCTTTGCAGAGAGTCCTAAGTTCGTCATTAAATTCAGTTACAGGCTCTGCAACTTTCTTGAGAACTGGGGCCGGGTAAGTAAAGATTTGAAGGAGCTCGCCTTCAAGTTTATAATTGTCTAAAAAGTTTGAATTTTCCATGAGCCCTTATAGCATGGAAGCTGCGCGTAAGTCTACTTCAAGGGCTTGTTTTCTAAGAGATATACAGTATCTTTCAGCTGATCAATATTTCTAGTACTTAGAGCATCTAGGGCGTCCTTTGCCTTCACTCCACGTCTCCATATTTTCCAGGTAGTTACAACATTAGTGAGGTCTCTAAGGTTGTACCTATCAACTGTAGCTTGGTGTGTAATATAGTAGTGGTTATTTTCTAGAATATATTGTCTTATTTTGGTTCCACCAATCCAGTGAACTTTTCTCTCTAGTGCTTCTTCAATAAAGTAGGGCTTTCTTACTGCAGCACTTACTTCCGCTTTACCAATTAGTGAAATAACTTTTTTGGGCATATAAGGAAGTATGAAAGATGGAATAAAAATATTCCATAAGTTACCAATAATAAATAGAGCAATGAAGTATTTAGAGAGCTGTTTCTTACTCTTTATAAATAGAAAAGCACCTAGAATAAGTAAGCAGACTGTCGCAATAACTTTTAAAGTAAGTGATGTTGAAGAGTTTACTTCACTGAAAACTAGTAAGAATGAAAATAGGCAAGCTGTAATCGCCATCAGTCCAGCAATAGTGTAATTGGCCAGATTCATCATTTTTTGTCTCTTTTCACTCAAAGTATAATTATTTAATAGTGTGAAGTTAGAAATCAAAAAGAAAATGAGTGAAGGCATTGCATAGTGATGGGACCTCTGCGATGGAATTAACCAAAGAGTAAAAAATACCAAAAAGCAGCAATTAGAAAACATTAAGAATCGATCATTTCTTAAGTCTTTCCAGTGGTCTTTTATTTGGGCAATACTTGTAGGTAAATAAAGACTCCAAGGAAGAGAAAAAATGAGTAAGCCTTGGAAGACATGCCTGATTGGATAAGACTTTGAAGCAAATTTTCCAAGATTTTCTCTTAGAAAAAAGTAATCAATGAACTCATGACCGTACTTAACTGTACATATGATAAACCAGACTGAAGCAATGGCTAATGAGTAGCAAAGGCAGCTCACGGCTTTTTTAAGTTCCGAAGATTTAAAACCAAACATATACCATTGTATTAATAGAAAGATTCCGATTCCACCTGCGGCCATAACTAGAGACACTGGGCCTTTTATTAGTACAGATAGGCCTAAGAATATTGATGCTAGATGAATTGCATGTTTTCTATCGTTTAGGTACTGATAAAAGTAAAGAGTACCAATTGTGGTTAGCATCGTAAGAGGCATTTCCATCATAAAAATACGTGAATATTTAAACATTCCAAGAGTTGCGGATATATATACAAATATTAGTAAGAATGGTTTTTTTAAAACATTTGAAACAATGTTTGAGGCCACAGCAATTGTGAAAATAGAAAAGAAAACAATTACTAGCCTTGATAGGAATATGCTTGGTCCACCACCGATGAGGTAAAAGAAGTTTGCCATCCAAAATTGAAGAGGAGGTTTAGACCAGTGATTCTCTCCATTATATAGGGGAGTCAAAATAGAGTTATTCTCAAACATCTCTTTAGCAATTTGTAGGTAGAATCCTTCAGTCCCTTGTCGTATGGCATCTAAATTACCAATGTCCCAAATATATAGTGAGAAGACTAAGAGAATTGAAAAAAGGGTAAGCTTTTTTAGTGAGCTAAGAGAGGTCATTTAGAAAGCTTCCTATTTTTAGAGAATATAAAGATTAAGATTAGAGTAAATGATAATGGAACAGAAAAGGTCGCTGCTACAGGTATAACCTTAGAGTTATTTCCAAGCTCTATTAAGTAAGAGTAAACTAGCCAATATAGGATAGTGAAGAAAAAGACAGCTCCAATATTTTTCCCAAATGAACTACTTCTTCTATTTGGATTGAATATAGATACTGATGCCAAAATCGCAAATATTATACAGATCACTGAGTTAGCGAACTTATCATAAAAAAGAACAAGGTATTCATTGATATTAATACCACTACTTCTAAGTTGCTTTATATATTCCCAGAGTTTTACGATATTTAATACTGTGATATCGGCTTCAATCTGTCTCAACTCATTAGGTGTTTCATATAAGTTAACTATTGCTTCTTTATTGCTATCAGCTTTAGGAAATGACTTTTGATTTAAGTTGTCTAAGCGAATAACATTTCTTCCAACCCAAATACCTTTTTTCCATTGAACCTTATCCATCGCTTGAATTTCTTCAAGGTAGTTATCTACAGAGAGTTTATATAGATTAACGTTATATAATTCTTTTTTTATTTGATTATAATTTGTAAAAGAAATGAAATAATCCTCAGATTTATACCACATCTTTCCACTACCAATAGTTGAAGACCTTAGGCCTTGGCTTCTTAGATTATTGAACTTCTGTGTAGATCCAGAAATAAGTGTTTCTCTATGTGATTTAAAGAAGGGCGAAACATATGAACTCATTAGGAATTGAATAATAGTAACAACTAAAGAGGCAAATATTAGGTCAATGATATAGCTCTTTCTAGAATATCCAGAGGCAAAAATAGCAGTTAACTCACTTCTTGTTTTTAGTTTGTTGATACTAAATAGACTGGCCATCAAACAAGAAACTGGAAATATTTTATTTAAATAACCTGGGATTTCAATGAAGTGATTAATCATTACTTCAGTCGCTGTAACATTCCCTCTTAAAAAACCAGAAATGAGGTTTGCAACTGAAACTAGCAAAAATAAAGAAATTACAGATCCTATAAAGAATCTGAACCACTCTTTTAATATAAGTTTTCTAATGATTCCCATTTATAAGTTTCTTACTGATTTAGATATTAATAATAGTACTGGTCTAATAATTACTTTGTTTAAAAAAGACCCGACTAGACCTGACCTCTCTAATATATCAACAATTAAAGGAGAGGTACTATAATACGCTTCAACAAATTTAAGGCCAAAGCGGTAGTTTAATATGTATTGCTTAAACCTTCGAAGGTCATTTGTTACTACATGATCTGTTCCGTAGCTATAGCTTGCTATAAAGCAACCCTTCGATTCAATTTGTATCTTAGTATAAGCATTTTGAAATGCTTTTAAGTTGTGGGCCTGTTTTCTTTTAATAAACTTTTTAAGCATTTGGGCATTGATATGCTGATACTTGAAACCATTTGTAAATTTAACAAATTGATCTAAACATCTAATAGATTCTTTGTGTAAGTTTGGACTTCTGTCATAGGCTTTAGAAAGATCCCAATATGCATGACTGATAAGAAGTAGTTCAGATATTTCTTTCTCTGTATCAAAGAAGCTAGGTGATAGCTTATCTTCAGTAACACCAAAGTATGATGCTAGTGTAGAGAGATATGTAGAATATCTTTCTACAGCTTTAGGAATATCCCCAGCTGCAGAATATTGTCTCGCCTGTTTTAAGGCCTTTAGTCTGTCTCTATATGAGTTTGTAATTCCCTCTGGTCGCTTTTTTTCTTCAGGAGGATTATTGTTTTCACTCATGACTTAGAACCTATAAGACATTGAAAGAGAAGTCTCTTGAACTTTTTCTCCAATTTGATCTAGTTCTGTATCTTTTTCTAACTTTGAGTTTTTTAGTGCTACTTCAATTGTAAGCTTTGGTTGTACCCAGCTTATACCGGCTCCAGAACCACGCTCTTTAATAGCTTTATCTCTATACGTACCAAACCTTAAGTAGAAGTTATCTAAAAATTTAACCTGAGCAGCAGTTTTCCAAACAAGTGTTGAAGATAGATTATTTTTCCAATCTGCTCCACCATCAAGCATTACAGCAATAATATCTTTAAATACATACTGGAAACCAATGATTGCTTTAGAGTCTTGAGGTCTTTCTCTTAGTGGGTCAATAGCAATAATACCCATTGTGAACTCTGGAGAAAGTATTCTAGTAACTCCAAGTGTAAACTTCTTGTAGTCCTCTTCAGTTGTTTGTTGAAAATCATCTACAGTTGTTTCTGTAATGTTTTGGTAACTAACTCCAAATGATGCTGTTTTCCCAAGAGGTGAAGCCATTGAACCAGCAATAGTTTTTCTATGCTCCAGTCCTTTATTTTGTTTAGTATAGGCGATAGCACCTTTTAAGGCACCTTTAGTGTCTGCAGCAATAAAGCTTACAGCATCAGATTCAGCCACTTCTCCACCATCAGGAGTTTGTTCTGTACTAATTTTTTGGAAGTAGAAAGTACTTATATTAAAAAATGAAATAGATGCAGGATTTAGAAAAATAGATTCCTCAACTAATAGAGAAGCTGCACCAGCTCCAGCTGTAGACTTTAATCTAGTTGTTTCATATTCCAATATTCTCCCCTGAGCACATAGCGTAAAGGCAAGACAGATGGACAATAGTGATAAATGTGATAATCTAAATTTCATAAATTTTCCAAATTAAAGTTTACTCAAGGATAGTATAGTGAATATTAGGAAGGCCGTCATCCCTGTTGCAGGTAAAGGAACAAGGTTTTTACCAGCTACAAAGCAAACACCTAAAGAAATGTTACCAATCATTAATATACCAATGGTTCATTACTCCGTTATGGAAGCAGTTGAGTCAGGTATTGAACAATTAATATTTGTTACATCTTCAGGAAAAGGTTCAATTGAGAACTATTTCGATAGAAACTTAGAGCTTGAAAATTTTCTTGAGCAAAATGGTAAGATAAAAGAGCTTGAATTAATTCAAAATATTAGTTCGATGATTGAGATCATTACTGTTAGACAAAAAGAACAGCTTGGACTTGGTCATGCTATCAATTGTGCAGCTCCAATTATTGGAGATGAGACATTTTCTGTTATACTTGGTGATGATATAGTTAGAGGCAACACTCCAGCTACAAAGCAGCTGATGGAAGTATCTAAGAATAATAATGGTAAATCTGTTATTGGAGTTATGGAAGTTCCAAATTCTGAAACTTATAGATATGGTATCGTTGATGGGAAATTCATTGATGAAAAGAAGCTAACACTTCTTATGAAAACCATGATTGAAAAACCTAAGCCAAGTGAAGCTCCTACAAATTTAGCAACACCAGGAAGGTATATTCTTTCAGGTAATATCTTTGAATGTTTGAATGATATTCCACGTGGTGTTGGTGGTGAGTATCAGCTAACAGATGCAATCAATATGCTTGCAGGTAAAGATGAAGTCTATGCTCACATATTTGAAGGAGATAGATTTGATACTGGAAATATTGAAGGCTTTTTGAATGCAACGGTAGAGTTTGCTCTAAGAAATGAATCTACTAAAGATTTAATGATAAATATTATTAAAGAAAAAATGAAAACGTATGGGATTTAAAATGAAAATACTCTCTTTTATTTTACTGCTTACTTTAGCGTCTAATAGCTTTGCTGTGGCACCAAGTGTTGAAGGACTTTTTAGAAATCCTAACAGCCAGGATATTGATGGCAATTTAATTGTTTTAAAAGCAATGATTGAAAGAGAAGCAACAGAAGAAGAGTATTTTAAGCCTTCATACTATAAATTTATCTTCAGTATTGAAGGTGAAGATAGGGTTAAATTTCTTCAGGTTGAATATAATGAAGGAAGAATGAGTAATGACGATATTGTTAGTACATTATTTTTAAATAACTTTCTTCCAAAAGTTAAAAGTGATGAACTTGTTGAAAGGTCTTTGTTCTATTCTCTGCTGACAATGTATGGGCTAAATAAATCAGAAGCGATTTCAAGTATTTTAAAGAGATACTCACAGAATTTTGTAAGTAATAAAAATTCTCTAAATAAAGAAAAAGTTGAATTATTTGATAAATATAAAAAGTATTTAACGGCCATAAAAGAAAATGAAGAAATAAAAGAAGAACTTCAGTCACCACTTGAGAGTGAAGATGAAGAAGAGAAAAAGAAGATTCAAGAAATTAAAGCAATGAGTATGTACTCTGAAAGCCAGTCATTAAAGCTTGTAAAAGAAGGTCGTAATTTCTTTTTAAATTTAGATCTTAATGGAGTAACTGCAAAGTTTACAAATGAAGAGCATAGACTAGTAAAAATGAAGATAGTTAAGGGAACAGATGAAGTTGAATCATTTTTTTCAGACTACATATTATTTAACGGAAGACATGAGCTACCAAAGCAAATCCTAATAAAAGATCAAGGACGAGTTAACTACCATGTACGTTTCCTTGGTTTGAATATTTTTAATAATACTGGTGATAACTTACAAAAAAGAGCTCTCAGGTATAAAAAACTTGAAGAGGCTAATATTTCTAAAAAAGAGCCTATTCAAGATAGCGAGCCGGTAGAGAATGATAAAGGCCAAAAGATTCTTGTTAAGCGACCAATTTTAATTTATTGATTCCTGTTTTGAGGTGTCTAAGTCTCTGTTTTTAGACACCTTTAAGCCTTTTATTCAAGTTTAAATTCAAAACCCCGATAATGTTATTGAGATAGAATTTTTTATCGTAAATGATAATTGGGAATAAACTATGAGCCTTAATAAAAATCTTTTAATACTTCTAACAATTGGTAGTTTAGCGCCATCTGTATTAGCAAAAGAGTTTTCCATCAAAAACATTAAAGTTGTTGGTTCTGGTGAGAAGGACGGAAGGCGTTCAAACTCAGATAAGCCAGGTCGTGGAAACGTAAGTGCGGATACTGTAGTGACTTCAAAAATTCCAGTTGCTCAGTGTAGAGAAAAGGTGAAAGAGAATAATATTATCTCAATGAATGAGTTGAAATTCTTAAATGGGGGAGAGCTCCCAATTATAGAGGCCCACTCTAAAAAAGAATTTAAATTAGAGTTGAAGAAGTTTGCTTCCAAGTGTGCAACACTGAAAGTAAATAGAATACTAGATAGTGAAAATAATCATATAATTCAATTTATAAACTTAAAAGAATTCACAGAAGACGATGTCTTTATTACAGAAGAAGAAAAGAAAGGCGACGTTGGTGCATTGTTAAGCAACATGACTATGGATGAAAAAGTTACTAGATGTTTAGTTAAAAATGAATATTTAGTTAAAAAAGGTTCTGGTTATGAAATGGATAGTAATTCAGAGAAGTTTGATTACTCTAAATCATTCTTGAAAATGCAAGAAGATATGGACACAGATAAAAGTTCAAAAATACTTTTTGCAAGTCCTGTGTTTGAAAATAATAACTATTCCACATATGAAGATAAAACAATCGATGACTCAGAAGGTGCATGGGCATGTACTAAAATTCAAGACTATGGTGTTGAGAAAGACTCAAGTGAAGATGCAAAGTTTGTATTCAAATCTGATTTTGATAAGCAATGGGATTTAGCAAGAGCAGCCTGTCAATCAGCAAAAGAGGGCGATATTTATGCCATCGAACGTTTGATTACAAAAGACACTGGAAATAGTTCTGAACTACAAAATAGAATTCAAGATGTATACGCAAGACTATTAACAAAAGATATCAAAGATAAAAGTGAAAAGATTGTAGATCAGATAGAAGAAAAATTAAGTCAGATTGAAAAATACAATGACCCTTCAAATAAGTCACATAAAAGAAAGGCTAAGAAGATAGCAAAAGAAATACAGGCCTTATCAAGAAAGTATAATAGTGAAATTGCTGAGCCTGCCAAAGAAGTATTATCTAGATCGCTGGCTAAGTACGAAGAACTTGAAGATTCGGAATCAGAAGCAAGTGTTAAGCAAAGAGAAATTCTAGAGAGTAGAATTGAAAGAGTCTCTGGAGCGCTTGCAGGTCTTTCAGAAGTTAGTATGACAGATGGTGTGGAGACTATGAAAGTTCACAACCTTCACAGTACAGGTAAAGACTTATTAACAGCTTATTCAAATTCTTCAGAGCTATCTAAAGTATGTCTTGATTGTGATGGACAGCAAGATATGGAAGATGCAGAAAATAAAATTGCAAAAAGAATTAAGAAGTATAAGAGTGAAGATAAAAAAGACTGGAGCTTTGTGTCTCAAGCAGCACAAGGAAAGTCGACACCAATGTATCTTACTCAACAAATGTATACAAATGCTCAGAAAAGCATGCAGACTCAATATACTCAGTTTCAGCAGAATGAGTATTCAAAATATCAAGAGTATTGTGGAAGTAGTATGTTTGGTGGGATGAATAATCCAATTAGATGTCAATACTGGCAAGAGCAGCAAGGCATGAGAACAAAAATGTTTGAGAGTAAGATGTCAGCTCTTCAAGCAGATGTAGATGGTTATAATCAGAAGTATTCTTACTATCAGTCTTATTATGACTCTGCTCAAAGAAAGCTTGCAGAACAAAATGATAGGGACGTCGCTTCATTACAAACGACTCCTTCTCCTTATGATAGTTTCAGTATTCTTGGAAACGCACCCAGTTCAATGGGTCAGTCTTCCATGTACAACATGGGAACACCTCAATTTGCTATGCCTTTATTAAAATAGATAATAAAAAAGCTCCTTTCGGAGCTTTTTTTATTTTAAGAATTTAAATTATAAAATTAAAATTCAATTGATGAATTTAACTGTAGAGCAAAAGAATTGTCTGCAGTATTTTTATTTGAAGGATCATTTGTAAAAGAGAAGTAATCTCCAGCAAATAAGTATCCAAGAGATCCACCAACTTTCACAGCACTATTCCAGTGGTAGTCAAAGTTTAAGTCAATTTCCATACCTAGATCACTTTCTTGAGTATCATTAGCCGTGAAGACTTTATTGTTAGTATGGTTATAAGAGCTCTCTCCTAGCTTAGCAGTTTCATTTGCTTTGGCCCAAATCATTGCTGCAACCCATGACCACTTATCAGACTTGTACTCACCAGCAATTTTAGCATATGTAGCATTTGTCATATAAGAATCATAAATATTGTGATTAGTATTACCAATGGCTTGAAGATTATATCTGAATAAGAGATTAGCAACTTGATAGTTTGGATTTAAAAACATTGCTTCGTAACTTGTTCTAGAACCAGAGTGTCCACTTATCGAACCAAAATCAAATGCAATAGTCCAAGAATCACTAACTTTATATTCTGTCTCAAAGATAAATGATTTTGAGTTTACTTTTGTTGAATCAGTATTGTAAACCTTTCCAAGTTCTCCACTGATGATAGGAACTTCAACTTCTAATTTAAAGTTACCAAAAATTTTCTTAAAGTAGATATCTGTTACTTTAACATCTGTTTCTCCAAGAGCGTATGCACTTGAAGCACCTGTTGTGTTTGTATCAGTAGTTGGATTGTCTTGCTTATTATTCTTTTTTGAGTAAAGAAGTCCAAAAGCAATATCTCTATCAACGTTGTCATAAAGAAGTCCAGCACCAATCTCGCTAGACTTTGTATTTCTTGAAAGAGAACCTGTAGAGTCAATCTTTGCCCAGTAAGGCTCAATTAAGAAGTTACCAATCTTAATTTTTGCTGTCACACCATCTCTAGAGAAGGCGTGTCTATCCCATGTGTCTTTACCAGAATTATAAACTGCACCAAGACCCCAATCACTAGAATGACGTCCAATAATATAAGTAGCTGTGTCAGAGTATAGCTCCATATAGGCTTGATTGATTACAATGCTTTTTGAGCTCGATGACTTATTTTGAATATAAAGAGCATTTCCAAAATTATCATTTGTGTTATCAGTAGTACTATCATCTCCTAAACGACCACCTCTTCCATATCCAGAAGTAAGCTCTGCTTTGAAACTAGCAGTATCGTTAACAATAATATGTGGGTTAAGTCTAAAGATATAACTTTGAAAAGATGCTTTTTCATTACCACTTCCAAGACCAATCTCTTGTGAACCTATGTTCGAAGCAATTGGCTTATTATCTGTAGTATTTTTAATTTTTCTATAGTTATCGATTAGAGTTGTATCAACACCAAAAACACCATGCCAGTCAATTGGTAGTGCTTGAGTCGTATTTATTGTTAATGCAGCTAGGGCCGCAAACTTAGATAAATAGATGAATTTCTTACGTAACACAAGTTACTCCTTAATAAATGAATTTAAGTATTTGAACGTCCCATGATAATATATGAAAAGAAGAAATGAAGTCAAAAATGTAGAGAAATACTTTGGTAATGGCGCGTCATATAAAATCAATAATTCTAGTACTCTTAATCGCAATGGTTATTGCTCTCGTAGGTGCGTCAATTTTTGTCATTCATACAATAAGTGAAGTTCCTGCTCAGAGAATTAATAGGTTTGATAAAAGTAAATCAATTGAGGTCTCTAGATCCAAGATAGACAGTGATGTCTATATCAATAGAACAGATTTGTATGACTACTGGCTCTTTACTGAAAGTGAACTGAGTTTTGATGAGTATATTGATTTACTAGTTAGTAGAGATAAGGTTTCAAAGTATCAAAAAGGTTTTCTAACGAAAGATGAAATAGAGCTTCCAAGAGTTGCTCTGAATGAATGTGAGAAGTCTTCTTGTTATCAAAGAAGAGTACTTTTTGGTGAAATGCCTTCTGTCTTTTGGAAAGGCTTAATTGGAATTGAAGACTCTAGATTTCTGAATCACTTTGGTGTTGATCTAAAATCAATCTTTAGAGCTCTGGCCACAGATATAGTTGAGTTAAGGTTGGCACAAGGTGGATCTACACTAACTCAACAATTAGTAAAAAATCTTTTTTATAGTAATGAAAAGTCTTTCAAGAGAAAGATTAAAGAGATGATTGTTGCTATATATATTGAAACGAAATTTTCGAAAGAAGAAATTCTGACGTCTTACTTCAATGAAGTGTTTTGGGGAAGTTTCAATGGCGTTAGAATAAAAGGGCTCTATTCAGCTTCTCTATTTTACTTTGGAAAAAAGCCTAATGAGGTTGATCCTTTTGAGGCCGCTATCTTAATAGGTCTTCTTAAGGGTCCATATTATTATAACCCTCTCTCTCACCTAGACAGGTTGAAGTTGAGATCTAAAGTGGTCTTTAATAAATTAGTGGACATGAATCTCTTCTCAAAGAGTGCAGATAGAGTCTGGGAAGATAGTGACTGGGAAAAGTGGTTAATAGATCTTAAAACGAGGTCACTTAGCGATAGATATAGGCCCTTGATATATATATCAAGAGAGCAAGAGGATAGTGGGATTAGTTCTTATGAACAATATATCTTAGTAAAGTCATCAATCTCAGTCTTAAGTGGGCTAAAAAAGAAATATAAAGAAGAAGATATCGCCATTAAGATGGTGATGGGAAATCTTAAGAATAAGCAATACTTCTCATATTATTCAAAATGGGAAAGAGATAAAATTAAGGCAATAAGTGCAGAGAGAAATTCTGTTGGTAGTGCGCTTAAGCCTATTTACTATACATTAATGACATATTTAGGCCTCAAGTGGAGCGATGAAGTAGAGTCAAAAGAGATCACCCTTAATCTTAACTCTGGTGAATGGTCTCCTAGGGAGTCGCATAAAGTTGAAGATGAATATGTCACAATATCAAGAGCATTACAGGAGTCATTGAATAGGCCTCTTGTTCGCCTGGCTAGAGATTATGGTTTTGATAAAATTGAGAAGCTAACACTAGACTATATTCCTTCGCTACAAGTTCCTCTAGCTCAATATCCAAGTCAATTATTAGGCTCTATTGAGCTATCAACGTATGAATTATTTGAAGTTTATAAGAGAATTCTCAAAAGAGAGTGCGATGAGGTTCGAAGTGGGAAGAAGTCCTGGGAAGATACTATGCTTTATGTATTGGGTGATCCGACCAAGACAACGATTAAAAGAATAGTCTCTAAGAATCTTAAAGATTTAAACTTCTTTGGAAAGACTGGAACTTCAAATAATGGCTATGACAACTGGTTTGTGTTCTATGATGGTTGGAATTTGGGTGTTATTTGGACCGGAATTGACTCTAAAAGAAGTGGAGATGGGCTAAGGCTCTACGGTAGTACCACTTCATTTAAGGTGTTTCAGCAGTTTTTATTGACTCGTGGAAGAAGAATGGGTGAGTTAAACTGTGAAAAAAGTGGAGATTTGATTAGATAGGTACTTGTCAAATAAGCGGTATATCAGTATATTCATTGATAATTCTAAAATATGTTGGGCTGTCGACAAGTGGTAAGTCATCAGATTTTGATTCTGACATGCGAAGGTTCGAACCCTTCCAGCCCAGCCATCTTTTTTTTTGATGGGAGTTTATATGAAGCGGATCGTTCTTGTTTCCGGATCTTCAAACCCGAAGCTTGCTTCTCGGATCTCCCAATTCCTCGATGTTGCATTAGTAGACCCACAGTTAGTAAGATTTGCTAACGGCGAAATATATTGTGAAATAGAAAAGAATGTCCGCGGAGCGGACGTTTTTGTTATACAGTCAACAAGTTCACCAGTTAATGACCACGTAATGGAATTATTGATAATGATAGATGCACTTAAGAGAGCATCTGCAGCTTCAATTACCGCCGTAATTCCTCACTATGGGTATTCTAGACAAGACAGAAAGGCTTCGCCTAGAACTCCTATTTCAGCAAAGTTAATAGCAGATATTCTAACAGCAGCAGGAGCTACTAGAGTTATCACTATGGATCTTCATGCTAGTCAGATTCAAGGCTTTTTTGATATTCCATTTGATAATATTTATGCTTCGCCTGTTCTTTTAGAATACATCAGAAGTGAAATTTTTAACGATAATACAATCTTTATTTCTCCAGATGCTGGTGGAGTGGAGAGAGTGCGTCACTATGCAAAGAAGCTAAAAGCAGATATTGCAATGATTGATAAAAGGCGTATCGGAAAGAATGTTGCGAAGGCCATGAATATTGTTGGTAACGTAGAAGGCAAGGAATGTATCATTATTGATGATATGGTTGATACGGCCGGAACGCTAATAGAAGCGTGTAGAGCGCTTAAAGATAATGGTGCCCTTAAGGTTTACGCATGTGCAACACATCCAATATTTTCTGGTCCAGCACTTGATAGAATAACTTCAGCAGAAGAGTTGGATAGAATAATTGTTACTGATACGATTCCTCTCAGTCCTGAGGCGGAGTCTGTAGATAAGATCCATGTGTTGGATACCGCCGAAATTCTAGCAAAGGCCATTCATAGAACTTTCAATAATGATTCTGTAAGTTCTCTATTTATATAATCGGGTGAGATGATGACAAAATTAATAGTTGGGCTGGGAAATCCAGGCTCAGAGTATAGAAATACGCGCCATAATATAGCGTGGCAAATCTTTGAGAATTTATCTTTTGCAGCAGATTTGAGATGGCAAGATAAGTACAAGGGTGAGATGGCAACTTTAGAGGTTGATGGTGAGAAGATAATCTTTATAAAGCCGTTAACTTTCATGAACTTAAGTGGAGAATCAGTTGCTCCATTAGCAAATTTCTTTAAAATTCCTCTAGAGGACATTTTAGTTGTTCACGATGAGTTAGATTTAGACTTTGGAACTGTCGCTTATAAAGATGGTGGTGGTCTAGCTGGTCATAATGGGCTTAAATCTATTGCTCAATGCTTTGGTAAGCAGAATTTCAAGAGGTTAAGAGTAGGTATTGGACGTCCAGTACATGGTTCAGTGAGTAATTGGGTTCTTTCTGGTTACCATGGAGAAGATGGTGAGTTTTTAGAAAGTTATTTAAAAGGTGCAGCAAAAGCGGTAGAAGCTTATATTGAAAAAGGTTTTCAAAGCGCAGCTAGAACATATAGTAAAAAGAAAATAATTTAAGAGGATATAGGTATGGCATTAAATTGTGGAATCGTAGGACTTCCAAATGTTGGTAAATCAACAATTTTTCAAGCATTAACTTCAGCTCCGGCAGAAGCAGCAAATTACCCGTTTTGTACTATTGAGCCAAACGTAGGGATTGTAAGTGTTGCAGATAGAAGATTAGAGCAGATTACATCTTTAATTAAACCAAGTAAGACAATTCCAACTATCGTTGAATTTGTTGATATTGCAGGTTTAGTAAAAGGTGCAAGTAAGGGTGAAGGTTTAGGAAATCAATTTCTTGGTCATATCAGACAAGTGAATGCAATTATTCATGTTGTTAGATGTTTTGATGATGGTGATGTTGTCCATGTTCATGGAAGAATTGATCCAATTGATGATATTGAAACTATTAATATCGAGTTAGCACTTGCTGACGCTGAAGTTGTAACTAAAAAGCTTGGAAACCTTCCAAAGCTTATGAAGAATCAAAATAAAGACATTTCAAGTAAGGCAAAGGCTCAACATCCAATATTAGAAAAGTTAGAAGCGCATCTTACTGAAGGTCTAGCAGCGAGAGCTCTTGAGCTTTCTGATGATGAGAGAGAGCTTGTAGCTGAACTTAACTTAATCACTATGAAGCAAGTTCTTTACTTATGTAATGTAGATGAAGACTGTGTTGATGGTGATAATGATTACATAAAAAGTGTTCGCGAATTAGCAGCTAAAGAAGGTGCTGAAGTAAGTGTAATTTGTGGAAAGTTAGAATCAGAAATTGCATCACTTGAAACAGATGAAGAAAAGAAAGAATTCTTAGAGGCCGCAGGACTTGAGCAATCAGGACTTCAAACTTTAACGAAGACTGCTTATGAAATGCTTGGTCTTAGAACTTATTTTACTGCTGGTGAAAAAGAAGTTCGTGCCTGGACATTTAAGGCCGGAGATAAAGCACCTCAAGCAGCTGGTGTAATTCACACAGATTTTGAAAGAGGATTTATCAAAGCAGAAATTTATCACTGCGATGACCTTTTTGAACTAGGTTCAGAGCAAAAGGTCAAAGAAGCAGGTAAATTTAGAATTGAAGGTAAAGAATATCTCGTAAAAGACGGAGATGTTATTCACTTCAGATTTAACGTTTAGTATTTAAACTTACATAGAAGCTGTCTTCGAGTGATTTCTCGAGGACAGTTTTATTTGAGAGTAAGTTATAAAAGAATATATTCCTATAAATCAACTTCACATACTTTCTAGTTTCTCTAAATGGAATGGATTCAATAGTTACCATTGGATCTTCATTTATAAAAATATTCTTCTTCCATCTTTTAACACGTGATTCTCCAGCATTATAAGCAGACAGTGTATAAATTAAATTACCATCATATTTTTTAAGAAGTTTCTTCAAATAAGTAATCCCGATTTTAATATTAACATCAGGTCTTTTTAAATGAGATGTTCTAACGTTTCTTTTATATTGCCTCGCTGTAGCAGGCATTAGTTGCATCAAGCCTCTAGCACCAACATGAGATCTTGCTTGAGGATTGAAAGCAGACTCTTGTCTTATTAGAGAAATAACAACAAGAGGGTCGATTGAGCTATCTATCTTCTTTATCTTCTGAAGATATTGAAAAGGAAATAAATTCTTCAAAGTAAAAGCATCTAATTCAAATACATCTTTCTCAAGAGAGTTATGAACTAACTTAAATGAATGTAGATATTTTTTTTCTTTAGTAAATAAAGTAACTAATTGTTCAATTAAATACTTTCTAAGCTCTTTATTCTCAACCTTCTTAGCTACTTTCTTATCTTGAAAAACATACTTTGAATCTCTAGAAATAATTTCAGCAATTTCATTGTTTGAGAATGCATCCAAATTAAGATCTAGCCAAAGAGAAAGTCTTTTTAGAGATGAAATAAAGTTCTTAGAATACTTTTTATTCTTAGGTACATTTGGCTTAACTTGCTCTGTGTACTTTCCTAGTAATTTAGCCTTATCTTCTACATCAAAAATATCAAGTAATTTCTTATAAGAAATAATAGCGTAGAAATTTAAAGGAGAAGATTCTGTAAGTGTCGTAAAAAGGTGTTTTGATAACTCATTTTCACCGTTTTTATAAAGTGTATAAGCAATCCAAAATTTAACTTTTGAGTTGTACTTAGTATAATTTTTTATTAATTGAAATTTTTCAATAGTGCTAACAGCTTTTTTATACTTTCCAATTAAAATATCTGACCATAGAAGTTGAAAAATAGATTCATCAAGTTGGTCGTTTGTAGAAATTGTTAACGCATATTCAAAGAAGAATCGAGCTTTGTCATTTTCTTGTTTGTAGAGAAAGTTTTTACCCGTTGTAAGAATATTTAACCATGCTTTATCTGCATTGATGTATTGTTTATTAGAATCGTAAAAGCTTACTAGTTGATGTCCTGTTTGATACGCAAGATCATATTGCTCATTAGCAATGAACTTCTTTATGTCAGCTCTGATTTCGTAAAAAGCTTTTGTGAAATAATTTCTCTCTGAAGTGTCCTTGAGTCCTGTAGATTGAACATAACTTGTGAGAGCGTTATTGATTTTAATAAATTTTAAGTGATCAGAGTTTGGCTTTAATTGATTTTCTAAATACTGCTCAGTCATAAGATCAGAAACTAATTTATGAAGGTTAGACTTTTTATCAATTTTTGATAAATAACTCGCAAGATTACTTCTACTCTTTTCTTTTAAGTAATACGGAAGGGCATACTTTAGAAAATCTAAATTCTTAAATGAAATGGACTTAGTTTTTTTACTTTTTGAAACATTTTGTAAAAACTTCCATCTACAGTAACTATCTAAGTGAGCATATGATCTTTTTACTAAATCAGGAGTATTCTTAGGGTCAAAACTCTTTGGCTTACAAACAGTATGAAATTCGTCAGTACTAAGCTTTGCTTTTTTGAACTTAAGTAATGTTTTTACAAGTGGAGAATACTCTTGAAAAGCAGAAGTATACTTCAATCTCATTCCCATTAAGGCAATAGAGTTGTAGTGAAGTTTATTTCTCTTTATGTTTTTGTAGAACTGTTGGAAAGATCGGGCAAACTTCTCATCATTTTTTGATGTTTTAATAGAAAAGGTTTGTGAACCAGTGCTTACAGCAAATGTACTATAAGAAATTAATGTATATGCAGCAATCGTTGCTAATTTTAACAAAGATGACCTCCTGTCATTTTTGTAAGTTTCTTAGTATATCGTATGATACCTATCTTGAATTTCGTTTAGCTTAGAAGTTATTTCATCTAAAACGACTTTCTTATCTTCTGGAACCACCATGGTAAGATTGTTAATGTATGAGGAGACTTCGCTCAGGTAGACCATATCTTTCTTATAGTCCTCTTGAATGACTTCAAATGTATCGTTGAAATCATCTGCCAGCTCTTGGAAGTAATCCCCTTGCCTGAAGTATAGTTTACCATTTCCTTCACCATCTCTGATAGCGGCAAGATATTTCTGGGCTTTGTATATTGGTCCTGCAATTTTGTGGCTAAAGAGTAGGCAAGCTATGAAAGTTACTGCAGTAAAGCCTAATTGAAAAAGTGCAAGAACAAAAACCAGGTTATTTTTATATGTGGCCATTTTGGCCGCCATATCTGGGGATGTAGCATTAGCTTGCTCTACTAATTTTGTAACTAGATCATAAATTGTTAGTGGATAGAATACACTCGAGATAAATAAAAATAGACATACCAAGATACTGAATTTGATCTGAAATCTTGGATTGATCAGTATGATACTTCTCTTATATGGTTCAGACATTCGGTCGATTCCTTTCAACAGATTGAGCTTTGTACTCTTCATGATATAAGAGAATGATTCTGAGTGCTACCAATAAATTAATTCGTATTATTCAACAATTTCAGTCAAGTTTGGATCATTGTCCTTAACGAATAAGTTATTTCGAGATATAAATATAAAGACTAATAAAGAGGTAATACATGAGTGATAAGATCAAGAATTTAATTCGTACAATTGCGAACCCAGCAACAGGGATGACTCTCGGTGCAGAAGAGAGAATTACAGAGGTCAAAATTGATGGTGAGAATATTCTTATCAAATATGATCGTGAAGGAATTTCTCCTGCTCAAAAAAGAATAATAGAAGATTCTATCTATGGGCTCTTAAAAGCTGACTTTGAAGAAGATAATATTACAATAATGACCGTTTCTAAAGACTCTAAAGACGTGTTCAGTGGAACAGCAGCTCCTGCAGCTCCTAAGAAAGAGCAGGCGGCTATAAAGACTGGGCATGGGCCTGTTGGAGCAAACAAGAAGCGTATACCAAATGTTAAGAACGTTTTAGCTGTTTCTTCTTGTAAGGGTGGTGTTGGTAAATCTACAGTTTCTGTAAATTTAGCAATGTCTCTAAAGAACCAAGGATATAAAGTTGGTATTCTTGATGCAGATATTTACGGTCCTTCAATGCCAATGCTTCTAGGTAAGAGAGATGCTAAGCCTGAGGCCAATAAAGATAAGAAAATCCTTCCAATAGAGTCATTTGGGTTAAAATTTATTTCTTTTGGATTATTTATCCAAGAAGATGATGCTGTAATTTGGCGTGGACCAATGCTTGGTGGTGTCTTAAACCAATTTCTTTTTGATGTAGATTGGGGAGAATTAGATTACTTAATTATCGATCTTCCTCCAGGAACTGGTGATATGCAGTTGAGTATGGTTCAGGCGACTGAAGTAGATGCTGCTGTAGTTGTTTCTACACCTCAGGAAGTGGCCCTTTTAGACACTAGAAAAGGGATGAAAATGTTTGAAAAAGTAAATGTTCCAATTTTAGGAATGATTGAAAATATGAGCTACTTTGTTCCAGATGATAATTTAGACAAGAAATACTTCATTTTTGGAGAGGGCGGAGTAAAGAAGGCCTGTACTGAGTTAAAAGCAGATTTTCTAGGTGAAATCCCAATGGAAATTGCTCTTAGAGTAGGATCTGATACAGGTATTCCTTATATGTCTTCATCAGAGCATGAGGGAAGGCCTGTTTGGAAGTCTTATATGGACCTGGCTACAAAAGTAGATACTAAAATGAATGGTAAAGAGAAAAAGGGTTTCTTTTCTAAGATTTTAGGTAAGTAGGAGATTAATTTGTCATTACTTGGAACCATTGAAGAGCAAACTACATTTGGATTTACGGGAAGAATTAATATTTTAAACCGTACAAGTGGGCAGTATTTGGGGATTGTTTTAATTTCTGATGGCTTCATTGTAGACTGTAGTTACGGTGGTTTAAAGGGTGAGAAAGCTTTATATCTGTCATTATTCGACGATATGGATCACACTCCACTAAAGTTTATTGTTGAGCCTGAAGTTGTACTTGATGAACATAAGAACTTCAGTCTTACTTATGAAGACTTTAAGACTAGTTCTCAGTCTTTATATATAAAGCACCGTGAATCCAAGGCCTTAAGGCCGGCAATGGATTTACGTTTAGTTTTGAATGGTGACTTTGTCTCAGAAGGGGCAAATGTCACTGATACAGAATTTAAGCTAATGAGCGTCTTGACGGAATACTCATTAGTATCGGATATTTATAGTAATAGTGATCTCTATGATTTTGAGGTTACCGCCGGACTTGTTTCTCTAAGAAAGAAAAAGGCTATAAAAGTAGTGAGTAAGTAAATAAAAATAATATAACTGGAGAACTAGTTTGAAGACACAAGAGCATAATAAAGGTGAATTAAAAGAGTTAACTGTTAATGTTGAGAAAGAAATTGTTGATGCATTCGAAAGAATGGCAGAAAACACAGGTTATAAAGTTGATGACCTTGTTGTAATCGCTCTTAAAAGATTTAGAGTAAGTCATAGTGATTACGAAGGAACTAAAGTTCAGCCAGAATAGGCTCATTGTTCAATAATCTATATACTTTTTATACAGGCCGTCCAAATAGTAGACGGCCTTTTTTATTTCTAGAATCCCTATCAATTTTAATTAACGTAATATCAGTAGTTTAATCGTCCCGGCTAGTGTAAATCGTCTTGTTTTTAACCTATGACGCTTGGCACGGTACTTGCTTATATATAAGTAAGTTTGAAAGGGAGAAAATCATGAAGTCACTACTGACGCTTAAAACATTAACAGGATTCTTAACTGCTAGTTCAGTACTTGTTGGAGTAAAAGCGGTTAGAGATGCCAACTTTAACTCAAATGAGTTTATGAACAAGAACACTGTTCAAGTTGTTAAGAGACTAGATGATCAAAAAGTTGTTAGACATGTAGCTTCTGAGTCAGCAAAGAGACCTGCTGTTCAGTACCTTCCATTAAACAAGCTAAACTCAAGCATCATTGATGGTGAGTGGGAAATTAGAAGAATTCAAGATGAGAACAATGATGTTGTTTTCAATGCAAATGAGTCAGAAAATACAGTAGAAATGAACTTTGAATTAGTTGGTACTTCACTTGTTAAAGTTGGTGAAGAAGAGCCAATGATACTTAGAGTTTCTTACTTAGATGAAAGTGGAAGAACAATTGCTCTATTTAGACAATTTGGTAAAGGTTACGAAATTATAGAAGCTGTTAAAAAGATTGAAACTCAAGAATTAACAAGAGTTGCAAATATTGAAGAAGTTGTAGAAGTTGAAGAAGAAAATACAACTGGTGTAGTAATCGAAAGAGTACAAGACTTAGTATTAGAAAGAGCACTTCACCCAACGAAAGATCCAAATGTATTAAGAGGTGAAAATATTGTTTCTGGTAACATTGTAGTTGGATCTGGAAGAATTGAAGAGTTTAGTGTTGTAGTAGGAATTGGAAAGAATTACGAGCAACCACTTAGTTTTATCAACTCACCAGAAATAAAAGCCGGAGGTCAGTTCTCAGGTGAAACAAATAGTGGTGAAGTAACAGGAATAATTACTAACAACGGTAAAGATGGATTTAGAGTAAGATTTGCTACAGGTCCTCTTCAAGGTGCAATGTTAAACTTTGTTACTACAGAAAAGATGGATGAGTTAAATAGAATTGAAGAAGAAGCTGCATATGCAAAAGAAGAAATGAGAGACCTTACTTCTGATAAAATTGAAGTTGTAGAAGAGCAAAAAGATGCAGAGTTTTCAAGAGCAGCTCAAGGGAACAATATTTACGAGATCGATGAAGAAGCATACTACGAAGACGAAGAAGAAGAAATTATAGAGCCGGAAACAGAAGAAGAGTTTGCAAGAATTACAGAAGAGAGAGGATTTTCTTTTGGACAAACTGAAAGAGCACCAGCATCTAAATAAGATATAAAATTCCCCCCAGATATAAAAAAAGCCAGTGTAGCGAACTACTCTGGCTTTTTTGCTTTATGTAAAGACCACCTAATTAAAGATGGCCCTAAAAAATTACATAATCTTCTTTAGTTCTTCTGTAAGAATTGGAACGATTTGAAATAAATCTCCAACAATTCCATAATCAGCTTTAGTGAAGATTGGAGCATCAGGATCAGTATTGATTGCAACAATACATTTCGATGTTCTCATTCCTGCTAAATGTTGAATAGCACCAGAAATACCACAAGCAATGTAAAGTGATGGAGCAACAGTTTTACCTGTTTGTCCTACTTGCATTGAGTGAGGAGCATATCCAGAATCAACTGCAGCTCTTGAAGCACCAACAGTTGCACCAATTGCATCAGCTAGCTCATCAAGAATTTTAAAGTTTGAAGCTTCTTTCATTGCTCTACCACCAGAAACAATAATATTTGCTTCTGTAAGGTCAAGCTTCTCAGAAGCACCTTTAATGATCTCTTTAATTGCTGCTCTTATTTCTCCAGCTGCTACAGAAGCATCTGCTGCTGTTCCTGCTGCTGGGGTTTCAGATGTAGGCATACCTAAAGCATTTGGTCTAACAGTTACAAAGTGAGGCTTTGGACCTTCAATTTCAACTTTTGCTAAACACTTTCCAGCAAATAGTGGTCTTGTTCCTGCGAAAGTTCCACCATCCATTGTAAAGTTAGTAACTTCAGACGCCATACCAGCATCAAACATTCCAGAAAGTCTTGGGAATAGATCTTTTGCTAGAGAAGTAGATCCTGCGAATACATAATCATATCCACCATTACCAATAAATTCTTTTAGTGCATTTGCGTATCCTTCAGGAGAATACTTGTCTAAATTGTCACCCTTAAGAGAGTGAATATTTGCTGCACCATACTTTGCTAGTTCTGCTACGGCTCCTGCAGGAACTTGTCCTACAGCTGCAACGTCAACATCATTACCAGCAAGTTTTCCTAAAATTTCATATGTAACAGACTTTACATTATCAGATGTAACTTCTGTAAATACTAATACCTTTGCCATGATTAACTCCTTAAATTACCTTCGCTTCATTTCTTAGAAGGCCTACAACTTCCGCTACAACTGAAGCTTGAACAGCTTCGTCCATCGCTTCAAACTTTTTCCCAGCTGGTTTTTCCGGTGGAAGTTGGAAGTTAGAGTATTTAACTCTTCTGTCAGCATCACTAACACCAACATCTGCAAGAGAGTGTTGTGCAAGAGGCTTTCTCTTTGCTTTCATGATTCCTGGAAGAGAAGCATATCTAGGAGTGTTTAGACCCTTGTTACATGCAATTAATGCAGGTGACTTAACTTCGTAAACTTCTAGTGCTCCACCTTCAACTTCTCTTTTAAGAGTAAAGGCTCCACTTGCTTCTTCACATCCAACAACTACTGATACTGAAGGAATATTTAACATTCCTGCTAGAAGTTGAGGAACTTGAAGACAGTCGTCATCAATAGCTTGCTTTCCTGTGAAGATAACATCAGCAGACTTTCCTGACTTCTCAATAGCACCTTTAAGTGCTTTTGCAGTCATGAAAGAATCTAAATTGTCATCAGACTCAACAAGAATTGCATCGTCAGCACCCATCGCTAAAGCAGTTCTTAAAGCTTCAGTGTCTTTAACACCACCAACTCTAACAACTGTAACAGTAGAACCACTGTTCGCTTGCTTAGTTAATAGGGCCTGCTCTACAGCAAACTCATCATAAGGGTTCATAATCCACTTAATCGAACTTGTTTCGATGTAAGTACCATCACCGTTTGGTGTAATTTTTGTTTCCGTGTCCGGAACTTGTTTTATGCAAACAAAGATATTCATTTGTTAGCTCCTTGAAAAAATTTCTTTAGCAATTACCAATCTTTGTATCTGAGATGTCCCTTCATATATTTGTATAAGCTTGGCATCTCTCATGATCTTTTCTACTGGGTATTCACTACTGTAACCGTATCCTCCGAAGATCTGTACGGCATCAGTCGCCACTTCCATAAACTTGTCAGCTGCAAATGCCTTAGCATATGAAGCTAGTTCTGTATTAGACTTACCTTGGTCTAAAAGCCATGCAGCTTTGTAAACAAGGAGTCTTGAAGCCTCAACTTTCATGGCCATATCTGCAACCATTAACTGGATTGCTTGGTGACCTGCTATAGGCTTATTAAACTGTACTCTTTCTTTAGCATACTTTACAGCGTGATCCAATGCACACTGCGCTCCACCCACCGCGCTAGCGGCAACCATCGGTCTAGAGTGATCTAGCGTCATTTTTGCTAAGTTCCATCCATCTCCTAAATTTCCAATCAAATTTTCTTTAGGGATGCGTACATTTGTAAAAGTAACTGCACGAGTATCAGAACTTCGGTGTCCCATCTTCTTTTCTTTAGCACCAATTTCAAGACCAGCTACATTTTTGTCATCTAGTACAATACAAGAAATTCCCTTGTGCTTTAAAGCCGGATCAGTTGTGCAGTAGATAACAAATAAGTCAGCGTATCCCGCATTTGTAATCCACATCTTTTGACCATTAATAACGTAATGATCTCCGTCTTCCTTTATAGTAGTTTTGAGTCCTGCTGCATCTGAACCATTTCCAGGCTCTGTAAGACAAAAAGAAGCTATCTTATAAGACTCTGTGAATGGAGTTAGGAACCTTTTCTTTTGTTCATCATTACCACCGAGTGCAATTGGAAGAAGTGCCAGGTCATTTGCCATCAATGTTGTGTTCATACCAAGGCAGCCGTAAGCAAGAGCTTCAGTAATGATCATCGAGTCAAGAGTAGAGAAGCCTGTTCCACCAAATTCGGGAGGAATGCAAGTATTAACTAGTCCTAGTTCCCAGGCTTTTGTGAGGATATCCATCGGCATTTTACCCGACTCATCAAACTCACCAGCTTTTGGCATCATTTCATTTTTAGCAAACTTCATTGCCATCTCTTTAATTTCTTTCTGTTCACTTGAAAGGTCAAAGTTAACCATAATTGCATCCTTGCATTGGTAAATTTACTGAATGAGTATGAATAAAATTATAGGAGTATAAAGATTTGGGGTCAATGAGGGAGCAATTATTTTAGTTGTACAGTAGTACTGTTGCGGAATTGTTGAACGTTTTACTAAATTCATAGTTAATACTTAATTCTTTAAAGCAAGATAGCTCCATTAACGGAAGAACTACAAAGCTTCGCTCAAAAAGTCTTGGATGCGGTAGTGTGAGATGATCAGTATTTGATGTGTGGCTATCAAAAAAGAGCATATCAATATCAATAATGCGTGGTCCTTTATCGATATCTCTAGTTCTACCTAGTTCTGACTCAATAGAGAGTAATTTACTCATAAGATCATCTGGGTGAATATTTGGGCTTTCAAAAGAGAGAACTTGATTATAAAAGTCCGGCTGGTTTTCATAATCAACTGCTTTAGAGGTATAAATATTACTTTCCTCTATTAGCTTAAAGCATGAGGAAAGTGACTCTTTCGCTGTTTGAAGATTTTTTAATCTATTATCTAGGTTAGAACCGGTAGCTATGATTAAAGACATTACTTACTAACTTTTTGTTTTGACTCTTCTTTGTTTGATTCTTCTTCTGAAGACTCAAGAGCTGCTTGGTTGCTCTTCTTTAGGTAAGAATCCAAGTAAGAAGGAACAGCTGTGCCAGCAGGAGGTCTTGGAGGACCTTTTACTCCACATCCAGTCGAGAGAAGCATTAGAAGAATTATTGTTTTAAAATTCAAGACTAAATCCTACGTTCATTATATCTGAGCCTAAGTCTGCGCGAATAAACCACCCTGGAACAAGCCTTTTTAAAACTGTAACACCAAAAATAATTTGTCTCTTTTTCAAATTTTCTACTAGCAGAATTTCATTATCAAGTTCTGCTTGTGATGGGGTAATGTCATCAGTAGGATCGTCAACTCCTGCTTGTGGACTTGAAGCACTGATCATTTGAAAACCAACATATGGCTGAATATAAGAATAGAGTGGAGCACTGATTGTATATTTTGCTCTTACAAATAAGTTAGACATTGTTGTGTCAAAACCTGGGCTAGGATAGTCGTTAATAATATTTTGACCATATCCAATTTCTGCCCAAATATTATCTTCAAATTGGTACATCCACATACCATTAAGGTGAGTATAGTTTTGGCTAGTGCCATCGTTATTAAGTCCAGAGATAAGACCAACATTTAATGAAAGAATGTTATCGGTTTTTATTTCTCTATTTGTGTTTTCATCTAATGAGAGATCATCTTCAAGTAATGTACCATTGAAAAGGTCTTCTTCTTCTTTAAGAAGGTTCGCTTCCTCTCTGTCTTCCTCAGTTTCCTTCTTGGCCCCAAAGAAACTATCATCGCCACGTATAATTTGAACTTCTACTCCTGGATTAAAGCTTTTAAATAAATCCAATGAGTATATTTTTATAATCTTTATTCCTGCTAAATTATTTACATTCTTAGCAACAATCGCTCTAGCAGCAAGTTTGTTTGCAAGGACAAGAGTAATGAAGTCACCCTTGTAGAAAGACTGGTTATCATTTGTGATGATGTAAGTTCTTTTAGAGTTAGATACTTTTGAAATCTTTTCTGTGACAAGTTCAGAAGCGAGCTGATTACTTTCAGAGTCTTCATTGAACTCATCTACTATAGATTGCGAAAAAGAATTGTTTGCAAATAAAATGAATGTAAATAGAACTAATAGATTTCTCATCATTAAAAATATAATACCTTTTAAGTCAGCTTTATTGAATAGGGCAATACTCTCTTTATTATTAGATAAAAAAGGAGGATGAGCAAAGTTTTGTGATGAAAGAGGCAAGAAATTGAGTAATTTCACAAAAAATGCCTATTTTATTTATGGATGCAAGGTCTAAGTGCTTGTTTTTTGTTATATCAAACAGCAAAGATTAAAAGCTTAAAAAAAATTAAGTACTTGATATAATTATCCGACAAGTATCAAAAGTAATGGAAAACCTTTTAGATATCACGGGGAGATGTTTATGAAAGTATCAAAAATACTCATAGTGCTAGCACTTTTAACGCTAGGAGTAAGTTGTTCAAGTAAAAGAAAAAAAGATGATGCAGCAAATGTTGCTGATATATCACAGGAAGTAAGTGCAGAAGATGCTGACTTTATCGTAGACTCAGAAGATGAGGATCTACTATTAGATGAAGGTAGCTTAGGTGCAGTTGAAGAAGTTGCAATGTCAGAAACGTCAGAGCCATCTCCTTTACTTACTGAAGAGACAATGGGCGAGGGAGCTGTAGCTTCTGATATTAATATCGTTGGTGGTCAATATACAGTTGAAAAAGGTGATACATTAATGTGGATTGCTTTCAAGCTTTATGGTGACTATAGACAATGGCAACACCTTTCATCGCTAAACTCAAATGTTTCAGCTAAAAATCTTGTTCCTGGAATGATGTTAAATCATGACTCTGCAGGATTTGCTTACAATCCACAAGGATTACCACACCTAATTAAAGTAGGTGAATCTCTAGGTTCTATTTCTGGTGAAAAGTACGGAACTAGCCAAAGATGGAGAGAAATTTGGGATAATAATAAAGAGATGATTCATAATCCAAATATTATTTTTGCTGGATTCACTCTACATTACTTACCGGATAGAGACATTGCATCTGAAGATATCTAAAAGTTAAATAAATACATAAATAATAAAAGGGCCTACATTATTGTAGGCCTTTTCATTTGCCTAGCTTGTATTGTAGGAAGTCATTGGTATAATTGAAAGAATGACTAAAATTATATTATTACTTTCAATTTTGCTAAGCTCTTGCTCTTTATTTCAAAAAAATGAGTATGAGTTCGATAAGAGTATATTCTTAACTCAAGACAGAGATTATATAGATCAACTCTCTTCTGTAGGTGATAGTTACTTAAGAACAGATGGGATTCAGAAAATTTCATTGAGTAAGAAAACAAAGAAATACCTAGAATCAATATATTTCAAAATAGTAACAAATAATAAACTTCTATTAAAAGAGCCTGAAAAACCTAAGTTTAATTTTATCAAAAGTGATATTCCATTTTTATTTTCTTTACCTAAAGGAAATTTCTTTTTTTCAAGTGGCTTGATTGTAAACTACATGAAAAATGAAGAAATATTTATTGCTGCATTTACTAAAGAAATCATCGTGAGCCAGAGGCAAATATATGCGGCTAAAACAATTATTCCTAAAGGCTATATTAGTACAAAAGATATTCTTACATATACAAGACTCCCTGTAGCTATTAAGGCCGAAGTAAATAAGTGGGCGTATTATGTGTTGAAGCGCTCAGGTCATGACCCATATGCTTTATTAATTTGGTTACAGACAATGAATAAAAATACATTGGACTTCACTCTTCAGTACGGAAATACACAACTTATTTCTAGAGAAGAGTTTTTATTTAAAAGTTTCATATCAGAATTGAAGAATAAAGAAGCATTTTCGGGAAGGCAGGCTAACTCAACCCCTGATTACTACTACTTTGTTAGAGATATAAAAAGGAAGGCGAAGTGAGACCTGAAGAAAGTGAAAGACTTTTGATTGAAGAGTTATTTGAAAATACGAGAACAAGAATAAAAGATTTCGATTTGTCCGCTAAGGAGATAGCTTCCCTTACTGGTGATGCTTCAACAAGAAGATACTATAGAGTAGAAACAGAAAAAAATAGTTATGTATCATGCTTGAGTGAACCAATGGAAAACGACACAGATAATGATTTTTTAAATGTATATAATGTTTTCTCGTCATCAAAAGTAAGAGTTCCAAAAATATATGATCACAATATCAAAAAAGGTTATTTTTTACAGGAAGATCTTGGCAACAAAACATTGCTCTCACATGTTTCTCTAATCCAAGATGAAAATGAAATCTTCACTACGTATAAAAAAATAATAGATATACTTATTAACATTCATAAAATACCAGCTAATAAAGAATACTCTTGGGGTAGTTTAAAGTTTGATGTTGATAAGTTTATGTTTGAAATGAATTTTACAAAGAAATATTTTATTGAGTCCTTTCTTGAAGTTGAACTAACTTCTGAGGAAGAGAATTTATATGACAAGATGTTTAAGAAACTTGTTGGTGAATTATCAAATGAAGAAATGGTTCTTTGCCATAGAGATTTTCATTCTAGAAATATAATGATGAAAAATGATGAGCCTGTTGTTATCGACTTTCAAGATGCGAGACAAGGGATAAGTCAATATGACTTAGTTTCAATGCTAGAGGATTGTTATTTTCAATTATCCTCTCAAAATATAAAAAAGTTAAAAGATTACTATATTGAAAATTCCTACGATCAAAAAATAGATAGAGAAAAGTTTGAAAGGCTTTATGACCTGATGACTATTCAGAGAACATTTAAAGCAATCGGTAGTTTTGCATATATAAATCAAGACCGTGATGATAATAGGTATTTAAAGTATATAGGTTTTGGAATGGAGAAGCTTAGAAATAAGTTTAAGAAATACCCTGAATATAGAGAACTATTTAATCTAATTATGAGTAAATATTATGAGTCTTAATGTAGCATATATCTTAGGTGCCGGTCTTGGCACTCGAATGGGACCAGTTGGAGAAAAACTTCCAAAACTACTTTGGCCAGTATTTGAAAAGAGCTTATTAGAGCTTCAAATAAGTTACGCTACAGAATGTGGAGTCGAAAAAATTTATCTTAATACTCATTTTCAAGCAGATAAAATTGAGAACTATGTTAAGTCGAAAAAACTTAATGTTGAAATAATATTTGAAGAAGAACTTCTTGATATTGGTGGAGCCGTACATAACCTCGCAAGGAAGTTAGATTATAAAGGACGGATCTTGATCCTAAATGGAGATCAGTTTTTAATGTTATCCGATCAAACAATGGCAGACTTTAGATCAAAGAGTGAGAACTATGTTGCGAGTTTGTTGGGATTAAAAGTTCCAGCAGAGTCACAATACAATGAACTTGTTGTTAAAGATGATACTCTAGTTTCAATTGAGAAGCCTTCATCTGAAAGGGATTATTATACGTATAGTGGAGTAAGTATCATTAATCTTGATATGCTTAAACCTACTGTTGGTGTTAGTAAATATTTTGATACTGTGGCAGATTATAAAAATGAAGATATTTTTGTTTATCACCCCGAAAGTCTAGAATATTGGGATTTTGGAACAACAGAAAGATATATAAAATCAATGAGAAAAATACTAAAAGAAAGTCCGTCAGAATTTAAAGATTTTCTGATAAGAAATAATGCTCTAATGGAAAATAAAATAAGCCCACATTTTTGCTACAATGCTGCAGGAAGTGAATATAGTGTTAATTTAAATAATGACTTTTTGAAAAAAGGTTATGGAAATATAGTTATTGCTGGTGAGGATAATGAAGAGAATAGTAAGGTAACAGTTATCTATAATGAAGTAGCTTCAACTTATTAATCATTACCTTTTTCTATAAGCTTAATACAGTCTACAGGGCACACTTCTATGCAGATGGAGCACAAAGTACAAGACCAAGTATCGATAGCATAAGTATCCTTAAATTTTATAATGGCCTTTTCTGGACAGATTAGCCTACAATTATCACAGGAAATGCACCTATTATTTATTTCAAGTTCTGGTTTCATATAGGCATTATAGCCTTTATAAAATTGAATAAGTAATTAGCAAATATTACCGGGTAACAAATGAGAATATTAAAAAGAAGTTCTAACGTTTTTAATCTAATTTTATTTCAAATTTTTTCATTTGTTTTTCTTCACGTTGTGATTTCTCTAAAAACTGGATACTCAGCACTAAACCTAGAACAATTTTATACATTAACAACGAACTATATTTTTGTTGTTCTTTTACTATTAGCAAATATCATCACTATTTTCTTAGTTAAAAAGCTCTCTTATTTTCAATTGATCATAAATTGTTTAATTATCAGTATCATTTGCTTTTTCCAGTTTATTGAATCTTTTGATAAAACAATATTGTTTTATAATCTCTTTTATATATTTCTTTCTTTCTTTTTTGTAATGATTTGGAAGTTAGAGTTAGAAGAGTCTGTTTATAATCCGAAGTTTGATAGAAGAGACTTAAGAAGTTCTGGTTTGCAAAAAGTAAGAGTTACTTTATCAGATGAGAATGGCCGAGAAGCTGCAGGTATTATTCAGAACTGGTCTAGGGAAAGTTTCTTTATATCATGTGATACTCTAGATCTAAACGTGAACAGTAGAATCTCAGTAAAGATGTATTATCAAGCAATAGAGTTTAACTTTAGTGCTAGAATCGCTACGCAGTCCAGAGATGGTTTTGGCCTTTATATAATAAAGGAGCAAAATTCTTCTAGTCTTAACTGGATAGATTTCTATGATATAATTAGTGATAGAGGAATTTACCCAGTTAATATTTAAGAGGTTAAGAAATGCGTAGGCTTTTTATTGTTGTCATTGCACTTTTACTTTCTGGTTGCTTTAAAGAAAAAGGAGCAGAGGAAACATTGAGTGTTTTTGTTAATGCGAGATTTAATGGAGACCTAGATCGTAATGAAATGGGTGATTACTTAAGTGGTCAAATTAAAGACTCAATAATGGCAATGGAGGAGGAGGATTTTGATAGATTCTCAGATCTATCAAAGCTAAAAAAGAAAAAGTTTAAGATTACTCATTCTAACTGCTCAGAAGAAAAATGCTTTATTACGTATATAATTAGTTATGACCAATACGGTGACACCACTAAAGACTTTAGAGTAGATAATAAGAAAATTGCAGAAATGATTAAAATAGATAAGTCATGGAAAATAGAAAACGTAACAAACGTAAAAACATATATTGATGCTGAAAAAGCATTAGAAATAGAAGCAAAATAATCTAAGTACTCAGGATTACTCAATCCTGAGTAATTCACTAAAGTTCTCTGTAAAATACCCGACAAGTAAGCTATGAAATCGAATAAAAATGATGATTCATTGCTGGCTACACTTGTCTCAGAGACTTACAACTCTGTAGATGAAGAAAAAGAGGATAGTTCTAACTTATCAGCTTACTTTGAATCAAGATCAAATTTAAATATAGAAAATTCCAACGGTGATCACTTCTTAGAAAATAAGCTAATTCGCTCAAGTGTAAGCTTTGGTTGTATGAGTTACTTTGAGGGAACATCTTCTTTTCATTTTGATTTAAAAGACGAGAGCTATACATGCCCAAGAAATTGGGGTGAGTTTTCATTGATTTATTCTGAGTTAAATAATAGTGAATATAAGATTTTCGAAAATTTTAATGAAGAATTTCTAATGAATGAGATCTTCAAATCAAATATTGAATACGATTATAGAACAATATGTTTCTGTGGCCGAGGTGAGAGTTATTTAATTTTTCTGCCAAATGAAAATGAAGATATTTTACATTGGCTTAAAAGGTATTCTGAGTCTGGAGACATTGCAGCTTAGATTATAGTTTTAAATTTTGAAAATAAAAAAAAAGCCCTCAAAAGAGGGCCTTTTTATTATAGTGAATTATAAAATTCTTTCATTAGGAGAGCGTCTTCTTCAAGATTAGGGCTGTTACAAATAATGTAACCACCACAGTTAAAATCTTTTAAGCTCTTTAGTAAATCTTGCCAGTTAAATTTAGACTTCGCTAGATTTAGGTGCTTTAAGTCACCTTTAGAGTTAGAGCTAATTCCTGAAATATGAATATGCATATTTGCTAGAGATTGTTCCCCGATCTCATCTTTAATTCTTGTAAGAACTTCTTTGAACTCTTCTTCTGTGTTGTATTTTCCAGTTCTCGCATATAAGTGAGAAAAGTCCATACATGGAGCACATGATGATACGTTCTTTGTTAAAGTAATTAGCTCATCAAGAGAACCAAACTGACTTGTCTTCCCAGTAAGTTCCGGACGTAGTTCAATCTCAATATCAAGTCTACTTAGTCTTTCTTCAATTACATTCATACTTTTTTCTACAAGATCAAAAACATCAAATGGAGAATCTTTCATGTAGAAAGCAGCATGGAAAGTCATAGACTCTGCACCACAAAGATCAGAGATCTTAGCAGTTTGAATAATTCTTTCAACAGAAGAGTCAATCTTATCTTGCTCTCTTGCGTTAAGGTTAATGTAATAAGGACCATGAGAAGTTAAAGGTACTCCTAGCTCATAAGAAACTTTTCTTAGTGCTGAAGAAACTTCTTCCTTCATTCTTACACCATGAGCAAACTCTAATTGCATACAATCAAGCCCAAGAGCATGAATTTGCTTAACACCTTCGATAGGGTTGTTTTTCTTCTGTGTACTATTTGGAACACCAGCAGTACCGAACAATAACTTATTTGCTTGCATATATCTCCCGTGTGCGTTTATTAAAATGATTTTGCAAAAAGTGTCATATCACACTATTGCGCCAGGTGATAGACGCACCGTGAAAACCTGTGTAATAATAAAGAGTTACAGGCTTGGTGGAATATTTAAAACACTTGACGTGGTGAGTTATATCCCTATTACGAATTCTTGTCTATACTTTCATCTAAAAGGTGTAATAAAGTAAGGATAAACCTTCTTTGTTTGATGTGTAATATGTTGTTTTTATTTGGATTTCTTTTATTCTTTTATACTGTAACAAGTGCTCTAGGCTTTATTGTTCTTCCAAACTTTGGTGAAATATATGCTTCAACTATCCTTAGTGTATGGATTTTAGTTGAATTCCTATTTGGTGATCGTATTTTACTTGGCTTTATGCGAGCAAAGCTAATGGTTGATCAAAATAGAATCTCATATATGCTTTCTAATGTTAGGCTGAAGTTTTCAATACCAAGAGTAAGTCTATATTCTTCAAGAAGGGTTAGAGGTTGGCACATAATAGATAATGCTTTTTCTAGCCCTGTTATAATTGTAAACCCTGATACGATAAAGAAGCTTAGTGATAAAGAGTTAGAAACAGTTCTTAGCCTTGCTTGCTATACGATAAGTAACGGTATTGCTCGAAAGAACTCTATTTATTTAGTCCTCTTTAGTATCATCTTAAGTCCGTTGGCCCTATGTAGTCTTTTAGAGCGCTACAGGCTGGATGCTCTTTCCGTATTGATCAAATACCTACTTATGCCATTTGTAATCCTCAAGGATTATGTATTAAATGGCAAGGCCATAGAACAAAGTGCAATTGAAGGTTTTTTAGAGAAGTTTGACGTAAAACATGAGCTTGATGCAGGTCTTTTTAAAATAAATACTAATACTGTAGAAAAAAGGTCTTATCTATTTCAAATTTGTACTGAAACAATTTCCCTCACTCACCAAGAAGGGAAAGAGAAGTTATCATATTACTTAAAGGTAAAACACGGCCTTTAATAAAATTAGTAACTTTGGCTATTCATTGAAACAATTAAAAGCATTGCTCGGCTATTTAAAGAAAATAGATACTTCAAGACTATATCCGCTAGTCTTTACCATTATCTTTATAGTGGTTTTATTTCAGTATTCATTCGCATCCTTAGAATCAATTTTTTATGATTTAAGAATTAAGTATGATTGGGGTATTTCTTTTAAAGATGAAGTTGTTCTAATCACAATGGACGAAGAGAGTGATCAGTTTCTCGGTGAGAGTTTTCCATACACTTATGCATCCCATGAAGTCTTAATTGAAAGATTGCTGAGTGATTCTCCAGCATCTGTAGGTTACATGATTGGACTACTAGAGCCAGATTCGCCTAGAGAGGGTCAGGCTCAAAAAAAGTTTAAAAGCTTAACTCAGGATTATTTGAAGACTGGTGGTATATTTAGATTTGGTACAAATATGGATAACTGGGATGAGCATCTCCCTCCAAGGGACTTGAGAGACCTAGGTTATTCCCTATCACTTCTGAATAAAGATAATGTAACTTTCTCAAAGGATGATATCTCTAGAAGAGCTCTGATAAATATATCAGGAGAAGAGTCTTTTCATCTTTGGATGGCCAATGCTATTAGAGAAAAGCGTGGTCTTGAAAGGTTAGATGCTACATCAATACAAGGCTCTTATTATCTCCAGGAAGCTGACGCAACTTTTACACTTTTTAGATATTACACAAATCCAGTTTCTACTAAAGGTAAGATAAAGAAAATACCATTTCATAGAGTTCTGGTTGGTAATTTTCCGAAAGGATTTTTTGAGGACAAAATTGTCTTAATTGGTCCAAGTTATATATCAAATGCAGATGATACCGTTCTAACTCCATTTAACAGAGAAGAATATATAACATCAAAACTTGCGGTACATGCTCAGATTATTGAGTCTTTTATTCAGAATAAAACAATTCTACAAGTACCAAGAGATATATCTAATGTGCTGGCAATTTTAATATCTTTATTCTTATCAGTAATAATTTCTAAGATGAGGCCTACAACTGGTGTTGCTATGGCGTTAGCTTTAATGTTTGGTGTAATCATCTTAGCCTACTTACTATTTTCGATGTTAGGTTTATGGCTTTACGTGACACATATTATACTTACTGTGTTTGTCGTTTATTATATTTGGGTTCCATTTAGGGCAATTGGTGAATACCAGAGAAGATATGCAATTCAAGAAGAGACAAAACTTTTAAAGAAAGTTGAAAACTTAAAGCAAAATTTTATTTCATTAATGAGTCATGATTTAAAAACACCAGTCGCTAAAATTGCAGGAATGGCAGATGTGATGAAGCATAAGAACTCTGGCAACATAGAACTAGCAAATGGACTTCAATCAATTATTGATGCGACTAAAGAACTTAATAAGTTTATTTCATCAATATTAGATTTAACAAAAGTTGAATCACGTAATATTTCGTTGAATATGCAATCTAAAGATATAAACTCAATTGTTGAAAATACAATTGATAATCTTAGATATGAAGCCTCAACTAAAAATGTAAATGTAGTATTAGATTTAGCTCCTCTATACCCAATTGAATTTGACATAAACTTAATGAAAAGAGTTTTTGCTAACCTTGTTGAGAATGCCATAAAATATTCTGGAGAAGGCTCGGAAGTAAATGTTAAGACATGGGACGATGAGCAATGGGTATACATAACAATTAGTGATAACGGTGTTGGAATACCACCAGAAGAATTAGAATATATATTTGAGAAGTTTTATCGGGTAAAAAATGATGCAAGTCACTCAATTAAAGGGACCGGACTCGGGCTATATCTGGTAAAATACTTTGTAGAGTTACATGGTGGAACAATTGAAGCAACTTCAGAAGTTGGTAATGGAACTACATTTAAAATAAAATTAAGAAATAAATAAACAAAAGGAAATATTATGCACAAGGTACTTGTTGTAGATGATGACAAAGTTTTACAAGATTCTGTTAAACAAGCTTTAGAGTTTCACCACTTTAAAGTAGATACTGCAGATAATGGTAAAGAGGCCTTGAGTTGTGTTTACAAGGAAAAGTACGACTTAGTTGTTATGGATGTAAATATGCCAGAGATGAGTGGTATTGAGGCCTTAACAGAAATAAAAAAATATGACCCATCAATTATAGTTTTAATTTTAACTGCTTATTCAAATGTTGGTGATGCTGTGAAGGCCGTCAAAGAGGGTGCTTATAACTATCTTGAAAAGCCAATATCTTCAGAAAATTTAGTGGCCTTAATAAAGAGAGCATTAAAAGCACGTAGTTTAGTTGAAACATCGATTTTCTCAGCACCATCCCTTTCGTTAGGAACTGGAGATGATAAGTTTGTTGGTGAATCAGATGTAATGCAGAAAGTATTTGGCGTGATATCAAAGTTAGCTCAAGTAAATACTCCCGTTCTTATTCGTGGTGAGTCTGGTACAGGTAAAGAGTTAGTTGCTAAGGCGATACATTATAATGGCCCACTGAAAGATGAAAGATTTGTAACGATAAACCTAGCAGCAATACCAGATAATCTAATAGAGTCAGAACTATTTGGGCATGAGAAAGGTGCCTTCACAGGCGCAAGTGAAAGAAAGATAGGTAAGTTTCAATATGCTGATGGTGGAACAATATTCTTAGATGAGATTGGAGATATATCTCCAACGATGCAGGTTAAGCTTCTAAGAGTACTGCAAGAGAAGTCATTTACTCCTGTAGGGTCAAATAGAGATATCAAGAGTGATGTAAGAGTTATTGCAGCATCTCATAAGCCATTTGAAGAAATGATTAAAGAAGGAACATTTAGAGAAGATTTATTCTATAGATTAAATGTTCTCCCAGTTTATCTTCCACCACTGAGAGAGAGAAAGTCAGATATACCATTTTTAATAAATTACTATGTGAAATATTTTAATGGTATTCATAATCTAGAAATGAAAGGGTGTGTACCTGAAGCTCAAGAAGTTTTAAAGAACTATACATGGCCAGGAAATATTAGAGAATTAAGAAATGTAATTGAACATGCGTTCATTATTGAATCGTCTGAGCAAATAAATATTTCTTCTCTTCCAGATGTTGTTAAAAAGAGTGCAAATATTGTTGATCGCCCAGAAGAAGACACAGATGAGTCAGGCGTACAGATAGACTTTAAAGGAATTCAAGATTCAGTAGTTGATAATATTGTTGAAGATTCTGAAGTAAGCAAGTATCAATTTACTTTTGCAACAGTTACTGAAGATAACGAGATAAAGTTAGACTTCCAAGTTGCGAAAGATCTTTTTGAAAAAGAGTTTATTATTCACGCATTAAAAATGAATAAGGGAAAAATTAATCAGACAGCACTTAAAGCAAATATACCTAAGAAGACATTACTTAGAAAAATTGAAAAGTATGAGATTAACCCTAAGTCGTATTATTAGGAATAGATAGATGGATAGAATTTGGAAAATGTCTCTCATGATTGTGGGAGTAATTCTTTTAGACCAGTTTACTAAAGGTGCTATACAGCAGAATTTCACATTGGGTGAGTCTATTTCGGTAATACCAGGCTTTTTTAATTTAGTTTATGTGCAAAACTCTGGTGCTGCTTTTGGAATGGGAGCTGGGTCAGGGGACTTTGTAAGGATTACCTTCTTCTTAGTTTTACCTACAATTGCTTGTATATGGTTACTATGGCTGATTTGGAAAACAAGACACACGAGTGCTTGGCTGTGTACTACTTATAGTTTGATCTTTGCAGGTGCTGTTGGAAATTTAATAGATAGATATAGCCTACAGTACGTTGTAGATATGTTTGACTTCTATATAGGAACAAAGCATTTTGCAGCATTTAATATTGCCGATAGTGCCATAAGTATTGCTGCGGGAATGTTGATTATTGATTTTATATTTTTAGAAAAAAAGAGAAATGAAAAAGCCGCTTCATAAGAGCGGCTTTTATATTTAATTATGCTGTAACTTCTTGGTCTTCTGTTTCTGCTTCAACGCCGTTCTTTTCATTTAGTTCTTCGAGAACATCTTCAGTAACATAAAGTTCCGATTTTAATGTCTCATTGCCCCAAGCTGTAAAAGCGTCATCAGTATTATACATTGTAATTGTTTCCCAAGGGCAGTCCTGAGAACAATTTTGACACCCAATGCATCTAGCAAGGTCGATTTCAACAGTTTGGTTAAAACCAGGGTTTTCTGGGTTTGGTCCAGCAACTAACTCAATTGAGTCAACTGGGCATCCAGCGATACATACTTCACAACCAGTACAGCCACTTTGGTGTACAATTGCCAGTAATTTCGGTGGTTTCTTACCTTTTCGAACAGGTTTAACTCTGGCCGTGTGAAAAGGGTTCTCAACAATTATCGTTCTGTCATCACTCATAGGAATAACCTTTCTGCGTAAATATTTATCAGTTTAAGCTCCATAATAGCCTAAATTTGCATATGTATAAAGAGATTTTGCAACCTCTGGTTTATACGATATATTCCCTCTGGTGTAAATTCACTAGTGTTAAATATATTTTATGGAGAATTCGTTAATGAAACGCTTAAGATTCGTAACTGCAGCCAGTTTATTTGATGGTCATGATGTATCGATCAATATTATGAGACGCCTACTACAGGCCAATGGAGTAGAAGTCATCCACTTAGGTCACAATAGATCAGCAAAAGATGTTGTAGATGCTTGTCTTCACGAAGATGCTAACGCTGTTGCTCTAAGTTCATATCAAGGTGGTCACAACGAATACTTCGCTTATATTAGAGAGCTTTTAGACGAAGCTGGTGCTAAAGACGTGAAGATCTTTGGTGGTGGTGGTGGAGTGATTACTCCGTCTGAAATTAAGGCCCTTCATGAAAAAGGTATTACTAAAATATACTCACCTGAAGATGGTATGAAGCTTGGGCTAGAAGGAATCATAAAAGATATGATTGCTAAGGCCGATTACTCAACTCTTGAAGGTGTTAACTTCAAAGATTTTGAAAATAGAAAACTAAATACTTTAGAGATCTCAAAAGCAATAACTTCAATTGAAGATGGTGTAGATTTACCATTTGAAATTAAGTCAAATGACACTCCAGTTCTTGGTATTACTGGTACAGGTGGAGCAGGGAAGTCTTCTCTTATTGATGAAACGCTTCTTAGGTTTCATAGATACTATAATGATTGCAATGTTGCTCTAATCTCTGTTGATCCAACAAAGAAGAAGACACAAGGTGCACTTCTAGGTGATAGAATTAGATTAGGTAGTTCAAGCTATGACAACTTCTATATTAGATCATTAGCAACTAGAGATTCTAAAACAGAACTGTCTCCACAGATAGAAAAAGTTGTAAACTTTTTAAAATCTCAAAGTTATGACTTAATAATTGTTGAAACATCTGGAATTGGACAAGCTTCTGATGCCATTACAAAAGTGGCTGACAAGTGTATCTACGTAATGACTCCAGAGTATGGAGCCGCTACTCAATTAGAAAAAATAGAAATGCTTGAACAAGCAGATTTCATTGTTTTAAATAAATTTGAAAAGCCAAGATCTGAAGATGCTTTAAGAGATATCAGAAAGCAGTACAGAAGAAATCATCTTCTATTTGCGGGCCACCCAGGAGCTCCTACAGATGATGAGTTACCAATCTTTGGGACTATGGCGTCTCAGTTTAATGACTCAGGTGTTAATGCATTATTTGCAGAAATTGCATCTCAATTTGGTTTTGATACTTCAAAAATTGAAGGAATTAAAACAGAAAGAGCACCAAGAAATAAGACAAAAATTATTGCTCCAGAAAGAAGTCTATATCTAAGGGATATTTCTTCGACAGTTAATTCATATAATGAAGAAGCAAAAGAAAATTTTGAAAAATTAAAAGATTATGAAGCTCTGTTAAAAGCAACAGAGATAATGCCAGATAGTGAAGACTTAAAGTTAAAACTGGCTGAAGTTAAAGAAACAATAAACCCAGAAGTATTTAGTGAGCTTAAGGTTTGTGAAGATGCTATAGCACAATATAAATCAGGTGAGTTTTCATACACAGTTAGAAATAAAGAGATAAAGGTTCCAACTAAGTTTGAATCTTTATCAGGTTCAATGATTTCAAAAGTATCTTACCCAAGGTTTGATTCAATATCTGAAAAATATAGATTTATTAAAAGGGCCAACCTTCCTGGATATTTTCCATATGCTGCAGGAATTTTTCCTTTTAAGAGAGCAGATGAAGACCCTAAAAGAATGTTTGCAGGAGAGGGTGGACCTTTAAGAACAAACAAAAGATTCCACTATTTATCTGAGAATGATCCGGCTAAACGTCTATCAACAGCTTTTGACTCTGTAACTTTATATGGAGAAGATCCAGATAAGAGACCAGATATCTTTGGGAAGATCGGTGAAGCAGGAGTTTCAATTGCAACTCTTGATGATATGGGTGATTTATTTAAAGGGTTCTCATTAATAGATCCAATGACTTCAGTATCTATGACTATCAATGGGCCTGCACCAATTATTCTTGCAATGTTTATGAACACAGCAATGAAACAATCTCTAAGTGATAATGATTTCTGGAACGAAGAAAAAAGAATTGAGATCATGAGACAAGTTAGAGGAACTGTTCAAGCAGATATTCTAAAAGAAGATCAAGCTCAGAACACTTGTATCTTCTCCCTTGAATTTGCTCTAAAACTTATGGGAGATGTTCAAGAATATTTCTGTAAGGCCGCAATTAAAAATTACTATACAGTTTCTATTAGTGGATATCATATTGCTGAGGCAGGAGCGAATCCTATTTCTCAACTTGCTTTCACACTTTCAAATGGATTTACATTTGTTGAATATTACCTTTCAAGAGGAATGAAAATTGATGACTTCTCTGGAAACTTATCATTCTTCTTCTCTAACGGTTTAGATCCTGAGTATACGGTTATCGGACGTGTTGCAAGAAAGATTTGGGCAGTTGCGATGAGAGATAAGTACGGAGCAAATACTAAGTCTCAAATGTTTAAGTACCATATCCAAACTTCTGGAAGATCTTTACATGCTCAAGAAATTGATTTTAATGATATTAGAACAACGCTACAGGCCTTCTTAGCACTAAGTGATAACTGTAACTCTCTTCATACAAATGCTTATGATGAAGCAATTACAACACCAACTGAAGAATCTGTAAGAAGAGCAATGGCAATTCAGATGATTATCAATAGAGAGTTTGGATTAAATAAAACAGATAATCCAATGCAAGGATCTTATATATATGAAGAACTTTGTGACATTGTGGAAGAAGCTGTTCTTGCTGAGTTTGAGCGTATTTCTGACAAAGGTGGTGTACTTGGTGCCATGGAAAGTATGTATCAAAGAGGAAAGATTCAAGAAGAGTCTCTTCACTATGAAACTTTAAAAGATAATGGTGAACTACCAATCATTGGTGTTAATACATATATTGCAGATAATTTCGAAGAACAATTGAATCAAGAAATTGAGATTTCAAGATGTTCAGATGAAGAGAAGAATGAACAAATTGCAAGATTGAATGCATTCAAAGAAAAGAACATCGCTCAATCTGGTGAAGCACTTGCAAAGCTTCAAGAAGTTGCTTTAAGTGGCGGTAATATATTTGAAGAACTTTTAAAGACTGTTAACTATTGCTCACTTGGTGAAATAACGAATGTTCTTTATCAAGTAGGTGGTAGATACAGAAGGAATATGTAATGACTGAGAAGTCTAAAGTTTATACTCGATCTGGTGATAAAGGAACGACAGGACTTGTCGGTGGAACGAGAGTGTCTAAGGGAGACTCTCGCATACATATCTATGGTGAAGTAGACGAGTTGAATTCTCATCTTGGGATGGGAATTTCTTTAATTGAAGAAACTTCTAGTTCTGAGCTTTTGGACTTAGTTCCTTATTTAAAAAGAATTCAATATAATCTTTTTGTTATAGGCTCTATTTTTGCCTGTGAGAAAACGAAGAGAGAGAGTTACTCTCTTCCTCAAATCACTGAAGAAGATATCAAAACACTCGAAACACAAATTGATTTAATAGACTCTAAACTAGAGCCTTTAAAGTATTTTGTTCTGCCTGGAGGACATAAGATATCTTCACAATTTCATATTGTAAGGACAAGCTGTAGAAGAACAGAGCGCTACGCAACTTCATATGAATCTCAACATAATGGAGAGCTTCCGGCCGAAACACTTAAGTACATTAATAGATTATCAGATTATTTCTTTATAATATCTAGGTATGCTAATAAAGTTATGGGGTCTGATGAAGTTTGGTGGATACCAGGAAAGCCTACTTCTTAAAAGCCTTCTTAATCTTAGATGCAAAGGATTGCTTCTCTTTCTTTTTTCCTGGAGTTGTAGAGTCATCTAGTTTTATAAACTGAGTCTCGCCACTAGACTCTTCAAGGTCTATTTGGCGCTCATTAGAGACCCCTGTATTGCTTTCAGGTTTCTTTTGGCTAATCTTTTTACCTTTTGCTGCAATTCTATCTTTCAGTGAGCTTTTAGTATTTGTGTTATCCGTGCTTTGAGATTCAACTGGCTTCTTTGGAGTACTTGCTGCTTTGGCTTGATCGCTATCTGGGAAAAACTTCTTTGGAGATTTCGATACTTGAGGCTTTTGCGACTGCTGAGCCTTCTGTTTTGCACGAACAACCTGAGAAGGTTTAACTACCTTTTTATTAGATGGGAGGTCTACAAATTTAATCTGTGCTGTAGGTTCATCTCTAGTTAAGAAAGCTTTTTCCTTTGGAGATAGACCTGCGTGGTCAATAAAAATTTCGCATTCACCAATCTTGAGAATATCATCTAGCATCAGGTGAGAGTCCATAATCTGACAATCATTTAAATATGTACCATTAGTCGACTCTAAGTCTTTTACGAGAACCTTAAACTGATCAGTCAGTTTGAAGGCACAGTGTTTACCTGAACACATTTGATCTTCAATTTGAATATGAGTCTTACTTGATCTTCCGAGCACAAGGGGACGAGAAGTGAGTTTGACTCTCTTGTCCTGATTATTTTCTCTGATTATTAAGTGCACGGGCATAATGATCTCCAATATTTATGATAATTCACCTTTACGATTTGGACAAATGGGGAAAATTAAGGCGTTTGTCTTTATATTGTTGTATGATAGAAGTAGATAAATGATACGGATTTAGTCCACTATTGAGAAAATGGAATAATTATGAGTGAAAATAATCAAATTGTAGGTATCACAGATAAAGCTTTAGAGCATATTAAGCATATATTCGATAGCGAAAACAAGGGGTTAGATTATGGTCTTCGTCTTGGTGTTATTGGTGGTGGTTGCTCTGGACTCAATTATAAAATTGACTTTGATCAAAAGAAAGATAACGACAATGTTTGTACTTTTGGCGATGTGAACGTATTTATCGATCCTAAGTCTTCAATATATTTAAAAGGCGTTATCTTGGATTTTAAAGATGGCCTAAATGGAAAAGGCTTTGTTTTTGTTAATCCTAATGCCAAAAATACGTGTGGTTGTGGAGAATCTTTCTCAGTCTAATGGAATAAAGAAATGAACAAATTTGAATTATTTACAGAAGGTCGAAAGGGAATTCTTTCGAATTGGAATCTTTGCGTAGTTACTGGAAAGGATAGAGAGTCTTTTTTTCAAGGCCAAACAACAAATGATATCCTCTCCATGCCTTATAATACATTTAATTTAAATTCCAGAGTTGATAGAACAGGCAAGGTTCAATTCTTCTTTATCAACATTAAGACAGAAAATGAATTATTCCTATTATTTCCAAGTGATATTAGTGAAGTTGCAATCGCTGAATTTGATAAATATATAATAATGGATGAAGTTACTCTTGCTAAAGATGATAGAAAGCTATTTTTTACTATCTCTGGAGTATCTGAAGCTAGTGACAATATGACGGGACTGCTATTTGGAGTACCAGCATCTATATCATTCACTGAAAACCAATCAAGTATAAAGCAACTTACGAAACAAGAAGAGCTTGAATTGAAAATTGAGTCTGGATGGCCAACTTGGAATGAAGATGTTCAGTCGGGAGATTTGATTAATAACACAAGACTTAATGACCTCGCCGTCTCGTATACAAAGGGATGTTTTTTAGGTCAGGAAACTGTCGCTAAAGTTCAAAACGGAAGAGGTGCAAGTTTTTACCCTTCTTTTTTAGAGTCAGATAGAGTTGAGGAGCTTGAACTTGGTCCTTTTCAGATAAATGGAAGAAAAGGTGGCGAAGTTATTTGTAAGTCTGGTCGTATTGCAATGGTTAAACTCTTTAGAGAGTTTAGAATTGAAAATAGATCATTCGACGTTATTCAAAATGAAAAAAGTTTAAATCTTACCTTTAAAAATTATCCAACAAGTCAAAGCTTAGAGGATTTCTCACACGAGCTCTATTTATACGCTGTAAGCTGTTTTCAAAATGAAAAAGTGGATATAGCCATTTCAGCTCTTCAAGCTGTTATTCAGTTAACACCGGCCTTCTCAGACGCTTATGAGTCACTTGGTGTGATTTATGGAAGACAGGAGAAGTTTGAGCTGGGAATAGAGTTGATGGATAAGTTATTGGCGACAGATGAGACTTCAGTTATGGCCCATACAAATAAATCTCTCTATCTAATGAGGCTTGGTAAAATTGAAGAAGCTGAAGAGGAGAAAGGGTTAGCTACAGTTAAATCTTTTGCCCAATTTGGTAAAGATGCAAAAGAGAAAAAGATTAAAGAAGAGCAAGAAAAAGAAAAAGAGAATCAAATTAATCAACGAGAGGCCATGTTTAAGCAAGTCCTAGAGATTGATAAAGATGATACGATTGCTAACTTTGGTATGGCAGATGTCTACTTTTATAGAAAAGAGTATGAGAAAGCAAAAGAGCATCTGATGAATGTCGTTACTGTGGATGAGAAATATTCTACCGCCTATACTCTTCTGGGAAAGACATTGGAAATTCTCGGAGAAATAGAAGAAGCAAAGAAAATATATGAAAAAGGTATTGAAGTTGCCAGCGCGAAAGGTGAGCTTATGCCTGCAAATGAAATGCAGGCAAGACTCGTTAAATTATAATCTATAGTGAGTGCCTTCTTTTTTTAGAAGGCTTTTCAGTTCATTTAAAGAATTAAGACTCTCTTCATCAAGAAGGTTAATCGCTTTTTGAGTAAGTTCTTTTTTATCGAAAGTAAGTTGCTCAATAACCTTTATAAGTTTTCTTCCTTCCTCTGTAACTTTCTCAGCTTTATAGGCAGCATCTAAATCTTCAAAGCAAAATGTTAGCATTTCAAACTCTTCTAGGAATCTGAGTGTAATCTTATTCTTTTGCTTTTCATCGAAGTTATTAAATTTCTTTTCTAGAACTTCATTTTCAAAAAGAGTTGAGAATAGCTCAAGTGCCCAGTAAAAAGTAAAGGCACCATGATAGATACCTCTAATCGGTCTTAATGACTTTCTCCACGGAGAAAAGAATATCTTTTCATCATCTTCATTGATTAATTCTTCTGAATTTAAAAGAGTATTTAAATAGTGATGTCCATTTTCATGTAAGAGGTCATCAATTAGATCTACAAAGTCTCTTTCAAACACATTAATACATGAGTAACCAGGGAGTTGTTGTTGTGAGTAGCTAACAATGGAAGGTTCATCGATTGGTATAATAGTATGAGAAAACTTTAATAGAGTATTGTAAAGATTTTCAGAGTTCTCTTTAATAATACTGAATGCTTTAATAATATTTGTTCTTATTTCTTCTACTTTAGAGAATCCTTTTTCACAGTTTGGAAGAACATGAAACTCTTTCTCTCCAATAGTAAGAGGATCTAGACCTTCTGTAATAACATATCTCTTATCACCCTCAAGGTAGATAAGGTTTTGATGTTTATTTACACCTACAATAGGAAGAGTAGGAAAGGTTTCACAAGCAGGCTCTAGACGAACTAGTTGATTAGTACTTCCAAGATATAAACATTGATCATTATCTCCTTTTTCAGGAATAGCTTTATAGATATAACTCTCTTCACCAAGTAGAGGGTTCTTAGAGATATTTAAATAGAAGAATGAAACAATTTGATTTTCAAGTATTGGTTGAAGAACTTTAGAGGCATCTAAGATTGCATTATCCGCAGAGAGTAACTCTAGAAAACTTTCAGTTAAGTCACTATCATTCCAAAAGTTAAATAGTTCTTCCTCTACTTCTGTGAACTCTTCATCATCTTTAGCTGTTTTCGCTTCCATGCACTCTTCATGAAGTTGAACTAGGTAAATGACATTTTCAAGGAGTGTGGACCAGTAAAAGTTTAAGTCACTATAAGAGTTTAATTCTTTATCTCCAATAATTTCTTTTAAACGATCAAGAAAACCTTCGCTAAAAAAATCATTAGTGTAGCCAGCCGTTAGGTCTTCTCTTAAGTCATGAAGTAACTCTTCATATGAAGTCGAGACTGCTTGCTTTACTTTTGAATGTGTTTTTATATCGAAAATATTTTTCTTTGTGATCATTAGTTAACCCCTTGAGTTTTAAACCTTTTAGCTTAATAAAATATTGATTGTAAACTAAGCAGGAAAAGAGGATAGCATTTCAATTTGATTTGAAAGATTTTAAATAATAATTTAAGTGAAAAAAAATGGCTGGGGTGGAGGGATTTGAACCCACGACCAACGGATTAACAGTCCGCTGCGCTACCGCTGCGCCACACCCCAGTAGATGTGAGAGTTACATTTATAAATGGCATCTCTATTTTTGTCTACACCTTTTTATAAAAAATTTGCCAATACTATATGTTTATTTTTGAGGATTGGTCTATGTTGTTGATTTTAAAGGGAATTATTTGCTAAAGTTATTTCTATTAATACCCGATGAGTTTAGTAGGTTTTATCCAAAGGAAGCCAAAATGAGTGCTAAAAATTTCTTATTGTCATCAGTGTTTAGAGTACTCACCCCGGAGGAAATTAGTGAACTGACAAGTTCCTCAGATGGAGAGAATAGATCTTCTTTAACAGATATTATTAGGCAAAGACTAGATGGCGTAAGTCATGATTTCTCTGATTCAGAAAAAATGGCCAAGATACTCCCTTTTAAAAGTAAGGGAGAGGTAGAGGAGTCAGAAACTTTCAAAGTAGATGCAGGTGCAAATGTTGCAATTTACATTGAACGCTTTTTTGAAAGAAGAAAAATAAAAGATACAGCGCTGAATGAAAATGGAGAGCTTGTAGAGACTTCAAGTTTCATTTTTAAAGAGAAGGAGAGGTTCGCTTATTCCCAGTCTAAGTTAAAGCAGATAGAGGTGTTGAGTTTATATAAGAAGAACGCAGCTGTTGATGTCGATCAGATGCGAGCAATGAAAGATGACTTCTCACAATCTGTAGAGTCTGGTGTATTAGTAAATAAGAAGCACTATTGATGGCCGTATTTAAAATATTAGTTTTCTTTATTTTATTATCCTTTAATTCACTCGCTAGTGAATTGCCGAAAGAAATAGAAAATGAAATCCCTAAAAATATTCATAGTGTAATCAAGTTTCTTGGCAAAAATGTGAAACTAGAAGAACTCGTGAAGTTTACTGGTGACCCTGCAGATGTAAAAGATGAGAAAATTTATTTTGAAATTAAAAAGTATAAATATGCATTAGTGCTAACTTTGAAAAATGATAAGTTGGTAGAAGTGTATTACAAATTTGTAAACCCAAAGGTAAAGCTATCTTCTTTAAAAAATCTAGAAAGAAAATATAAAAAGAGAAAAGATAATAGTCACAGTAGTGGTTACGAATCCTATTATGAAAATGAAAATGTGAAATTATTATTTAGAGGTAGTGTCGAACCAACATTAAGCTCAATTAAAATAACAGGACCATTGAAGTGAATGGCTTATTTTTGGTTGTGTTACTGACCTTTTCTTTTTCCGCCAGTGCAGTTAATCCTTGTGAGAATAAAATTTCTGAGAAAAGTCCCGCGGTAGAAATGGCCGAGGAAATCCTTAAACAGCTGAAGCTTCCTGGCTGGTCTGCTTCCTCTAAAGATATAGAGAAATCACCTTGTAAGGGAAAAGTTCCAACTCTGAGTGAATTAAAAAGAACCAATGATAAACTATTAGAGGGACCCATAGAGAAAGAAAAGACTATCGTCGGTGCGAAGTTTGAAAATGAAAGTGAGCAAATGCTTAGAATGTTTGATCTCTTAGTGCAAAAGAGAAAGTATAGTGGTGAAGACTTTGTATTACCAAACCAGAAAGACTATTCACATTTAACATCTGGAAGTTGTAAGAAAGTTAGGTGTGCTTTAAATCAATTATTCGGTGAAGAGTATTCTGAAAATGCAATGTATCTTCTCTCACAGTATGAATTAAATGTAAGTCCTATTGGGCTTGCTGGCGATAAAACAATGAAGTTTCCACTAGAGGAACTTAAGTCAATACATCAATCTGTTGCAGATCTTCCTAAGGAACTTTTTCCAATTCGTAAAGCGAAGTCACTAAGACGTTCAAGCATGAGTTCTGGAAATGTTATTGGGAATGCAACAATTATGATTTTTGATGGTGTTAAAGCTTATGATCATCATGAAAAAGCAGGAATATGCACGCATGAATTCGCTCATAATTTTTCATATAGGGGAAACTTAGATGAATCTCCTGACTGGTTAAATATTTCAGGTTGGATTGATGATGGTGGCAAATGGAAACGAGATCCATCTACTGATAATAAATTTGTATCAAAGTATTCTAAGGTGAATCCTGCTGAAGACTTTGCAGAGAGCATCGTTGCTTATAGGTATAATCCAGACGCATTAAGGGCCGCTTCAGTCGAGAAGTATAACTTTATTAAGGAACTCGTATTTAAAGGAAGAGAATATACAGCTTCTGGTGATAACTCATGTCAGGGTAAAACGTCTTTTATAAAAGAAGTAGAAGAAAAGTTAAATGAGGCCTTCAAAAATGATAGTTTTAAAGATGATGAGTTTCTTTTCGATCAGTCTATTGCAGAGTGTAGTCGAGAAATATTGAATAGGTTTACTGGAGGATCATCAGAAGAACTTCAACAATGCTTGAGTGTGATTAAGCAGAGAGGTTTACTACATAAAAATTGGAATCATGTAAAAGATAAATTTAAATATCCTGAGAAAGCGAAAGAGTTAGTTGATAAAAACTTCATTAAACTAAAGTTAGAGGTGAGTGAAGATTATCTAAATGGATATACAGAAAAAATAGATCAGGAACTTGATGAGATAGAGCGTAAAAGTATGACAAAGATTGTAGAAAGAATGAATCTAATGCGTAAACTTTCTAGAGCTAGCTCTGTTGAAGAGTTTTGCCGTGAAGATGTCTCAAAATATAGCTATCAACAATTCAAAGGACTAAATGATAGCCTTTCTCCATTTTTCTTGTTTGCTAATAGAGAACAAGTGCATGAAAAAGTAAGAAAGACTTGTCTCAGTGTATTTAAGGATTTAGATGATCTTAAGAATGAAGTAAAATTAAGCGATGTTCTTAATTAAGAACACCGCTTAGTTCATTATTTCTTTAAACCAACGATATTATTTAAATCAACAGTTTCTTCTTTAAGAATTTCTAGAGATGCTTGTTGGTACACACATGCATCTATTGTTGTAACTGCTGCTGGGTGATAGTTTCCAGAGTTTTTGACACCACCAAATGGTAACTTTGCAGATGCTCCAACTGTAGATCTGTTAAGGTTAACATATCCATGGTCGAGGTCTCTTAAAGCTAGTTCATATAGAGAGTGATCTTTAGTAAAGATTGAGGCTGCAAGTCCATATTCAGTTTTATTAGCAATTTCAATTGCTTCTTCTATCTCATCGTAAGGGATGAAAGTACAGTTTGGACCAAATATTTCACTTGATAGGAAGTGACTCTTGTCGTCCCATTTTTGTGCAAGATGAATTGATGGAGATACGTAGTGGCCGTCAAATTTCTTTTCAAGCTTCTTACCTCTCATCACTTCTTCAAGACCCTCTCTCTTTGCCATTCCAACATAGAGTAAGTAGCTGTCTAGTGCTTGTTGATCTACTAATGGACCCATGAATGGTTTTTCTTCATGCTCGATTGGATGGTCAACGATTATCTTTTTTGATAACTCGTGAAACCTTGATACCACTTCATTGCAAATACTTCTGTGAATTGGCACAATTGCAGTTGAAGTACATCTTTGTCCAGTTGTTAAGAAAGACCCTTTGATCAGTTCACCTAAAACGTAATCAATGTTTACATCACTGTGAACGATTGCAGGATTTTTTCCTCCGAGCTCTAGTGATACTAATTTTCCTAAGTCTTCATGAGTTTGTTTTAAAATTGATCTACCAATATCTTTTGAACCAGTGAAGAATACAGCTTTAATATCTCTACTCTTTAAGATTCTTCTCGCAATCTCGCCGTCACCCTGAACAAGGTTGATAACACCTTTTGGGAAACCTGCTTGTGCTAAACACTCAAACATTAACTGGGCAGAGTAGCATGTTTTCTCTGAAGGTTTAAAGATAATAGTATTTCCGGCCATAAGAGCACTTGTGATCTGACCATTCGCGAGGTGGCATGGGAAATTGAATGGCCCAATAATAAAACAAGGTCCAATTGGCTTATAGTGAATATATCCGTTTGTTGACGGCATAATGTCGTTATAAACTTTAGAAGTCACTCTTGGAAGAGAGTCTGAGATTGTTACGTCAATCTTAGCAATTAGAGCTCCAGCTTCAGTAAGAGCTTCCCAGTAAGGTTTACCCATTTCAAGTGAAATTGCTTTTGCAATTTCTTCTTTCTTTGTAATGAGTACTTCTTGATATTTTTTTAAGTGTGAAATTCTGTCTTCAATCGAAGACTTTCTCCACTCTTTGAAACCATTTGCTGCTGACTCAACAACATCTTCAGCATGTCCGTAATGAATAGGACATTTCCATAAAGTCTTGCTTATGTCAGCAGGACTTGTTCTTGTAATCCATTTTTCTACAGCATCTGGTCCTGAGAATGGAGGTTGTATAAATTCATTGTTAAAGAAGTTACCTTTTAATTCGTAAGTCATATATTCTCCTAAAGTGGAATTGCATTAATTTTTGAATTATCCATGATACTTAAGTCTTCTATTTCTTTCATGCTAGTTAAAAGTTTACCTGACTTTATAGTGCCACTTATCTTTATTGCCATGAATTCATCACTATCTTTTAAAGAAACAAGGTAGTTCTTATTATCTTTTTTATCGACATCTTGATTTAATTTTAGTTGAAGATCTTGAAGCTCTTTCACTGGCTTAATTTCAGATAGTTTAGAGCGATAATGAGGACCACCATCAAAAGGGTCTACTTCTTTTGTATATTTGAAACCAATACTTTCAAGCATTCTTTTTACAGGTAAAGTGTCTTGTCCTACTTTACCAATTGCATTTCTAGCCTCAAGAGGTAGTAAAGTTTCATATATAGTGTCAGAAGGGTAAAGACTCAGAATAAACTCTTTATTACTTCGACTTAAGAGATCAGCATCATGATATTCCATGTTTAAGAAACGTCTTCCAATTGCTTCCCATAAAGGTGAGCGACCATCTTTATCAAATGGAGGCATAAGCTCAGAGTGAATAGTCTCTTTAAATCTCTTCTTATTTAGTCCCATGTATAGGAAACGTACAAAGGATAATTGCTTACCTAATTTGTGATTATTATTCCTATAGTTTGGATCTAGAATAAGCCCACCAATTTCAGTTGGCCCGTCTGTATCGTAACCAAGTTTTAATGTTCCGTGGATAAAGCCTGTGTTTATAGATTCACTGAATTTGTTTTCCTGTGAGACTGTAAGGAAGAAGTGTGGTTCTTCCTCTGTTCCATGCTGGGCATGGATCATCGAACAACCAATTACTTTTCCTTTTGACAAATCTTCAAGAACAAAAATATATGTATCTTCACTAATATCTTTTGAAGCTTTCTTAAATGCTTTTATAGAGCTTTTAACTTTTTTTGTTATCAGATCTTTATCCGAAGGAAGACTTATAAAAACATAGTGCTGACTAAGTACAAATAAGTCTTCAATATCACTAAGCCTAGCTGGCCTTAGATTAAACATGGATTCTCCTAAAGAACTTCGTCAGCAGTTTTTACTATAACCTTAAAAATTTCATCAATATGTTCATCTGTTAAACACGTAGGCAGTAGAAACCTTACTCTTGTAGGTTCTTTACCGGCCATAAATGAAATAATTCCATTTTCATAAAGTTTCTTAATAAATGATATAGTTGTCTCTTTTGATGAGTCTCCAACTTCAAAAGAAATCATTGATCCTACACCGCCAGAGTATCCAATTTTACCTTTGCAAACAGTTTTAGAGAGTGTTGAAAGTCTTGTTAAAAACTGAGTTTCTAAATATTTCATTCTACCGTCTTCACCGTAGAAATTTCCTTCTCTTAAGTAATTCACAACTTTTTGACCAGCATTAAGTGCAGCAGTAGATCCATTAAATGTTCCTGCTACAAGACCTGGTTTAGGATTTAGTTCTTCTGTAAATAATGTCCCACAAGCCTGTAGGGCCTTACCCACAGTTACGATGTCGACATATTCATCTAGCTCAAACATTTGAAAAGCGAATAGTTCAGTAGTTCTTCCAAAAGATTGTACTTCATCAACCCAGATGTAGAGATCATTTTCTTTCGCCCACTTGAAAACACCTTGGTAGTATTCTTTTGATCCATATACAAATCCTGCTTCACCTTGAATAAGTTCAAGCATGATTGCACAGTATTGACCTTTATTCTTTTTAACTAATTCGTTTAAAGCAGCAAGAGTTTTATCAAGAGATCCTTCTGGATCATTTTGGTCAAAGTGAGGCACATGGTCTACGTCGATAGACTTAGGCTGTCCAACTCTGTAATCTTCATTATAAGTAATGTCTTGAGTCGCAATACTTCTTCCTGCAAATGCTTTTTCAAATGCAATTAGCTTATGTGCTGGGTCTTTCTTTTGCCAAAGCATTTTCAAGGCTGTGTCATTTGCAAAACTTCCAGATCCTGAAAACCAAAAGTGCTTTAATCTGCTGCCTTTTACTGATTTAATTATTTCTTCTGTAAGTTTTTGCGGTTCTTGGTGAGTTAATAGGTTTCCACACATCATTACATCACCTGTAGCAGCTTCAAGGTGAGCTTTGATATATAATGGATGAGAATGTCCAAGTAGGTTTGGTCCTATAGCACCAATAAGATCATACTTTATTGATCCATCTACTAATTCTGTGAAAGGTCCATGTCCTCTACCCGAAGATACATATTTGAAGAAGAATCCTCTTCCTTTATCTTTTTCATATTTGTTTAAAATTTCTTCATTCATATTTTCTTTTCCAGCATCTGGACCTTTAAGTCCCATGAACTTTTTTTGTTCAAGAAGAATGCTTGAAAATAGCTTATTAGAAAGGTCGAGAACTTCCTCGTTTGAAACACCAATTGTCATAAAAAACCCCAAAATTTTTAAGTGTATAGATTACCGCAACTTGCATTATTAATTTGCTGAGCTGATAATATGTTCATGGCGAATACTAACATAAATGAAATATCAAAGTCATTAGAGACACTATATTTAGATGGCAAGTTCGATAAAGCTATTGATTTACTTCTTGAAAGTAAAAGTCAGCTAAGTGCCGTCGATTTTCACTATAATCTAGGAACGGTATATACTAAAATGGGAGACCTTGGTCCAGGGCGTTACCATTTAGAGTTAGCAATGAAAAAAGGCTATATAGGATCTGACTTATTAAATAATTTAACTGTTATTAAGTCTAAGATTCAAGGAGCTGATCTTTCATTATCCAATGATTTAGGGGATCAGTTTATTGGGCTCATGTCTCAAGTACCTGTTTCGTATGCGATAAGTATTACTTTGGTACTTTTGATTCTTTCTATTCTACTTTATAAATTCAAGCAGGTTAAAGGTAAGTTTGCTCTTAGTATATTGTTACTTCTCTCGTTAGCTCCTATCGGAGTACACCAGGGAGCATTAGCTGGTAAGACTTTTGCGATTAATCTTAATGAGATGAAAATTTATGAAGGACCTTCGGCGGTATACGATGTAAAAGCAACGATACCTGGTGGGTTAAAGTTTATATTAGGTAAGCAAGATAGCGAATGGTTTTATATAGACCATCCTGTAAGCCTGGCCGGCTGGGTCAAAAAAGAAGATATTGGTTTATTATAAGAGGGCAGGATGACGTATAAAAGTTTTGAAAAAAAAATTGAAGACGATAAAGAGTTGCCTGCGAAGCTTGATATTCCAATCTTAAAGTATTTTTGGCAATCAAACCCATTATTTTCATCCAATAAAAACTCTATTCCAAAATTCTTAAGAAGAATTAAAGTTTTAGAAAACTTTTCTGATAATGAACTTAGGCTACTTTCAAGCTCTCTTCATCTAAGACAGTTCGATGATGGCGAAGTTATATTTAATCAAAATGATATTGGTGTAGGCTTCTATTTTATCTATAGTGGAAGAGTTGATATTATTGTTGAAAATAATCAACGAGTTAATGACGTATCCAACGATTCAAAATTAAATCACATAGTATCATTAGAAAAGTTAGATTACTTTGGTGAACTTGCACTCTTACAGCAGCAAAGTATAAGAAATGCTTCAGCGCTTGCTAGAGAGTCATGTCAATTATTAGGTATCTTTAAACCAGACTTAGAAAATTTAATTAATTCAAATCCAACAATAGCAACAAAGTTGTTACAGGCCGTATCTATAATAACAGCGAATAGACTATTTTCGGTTACTAATGAAGTTAGGCGCTTGAAATATAAAATCAAGCAACTAGAAGGGAAGAATGAAGAGTCAAATTAATAAGCCAGAGAAGATACGGCTATTTATCTTTGTTTTTGGTATTGTTCTATTTTGTTTCTCGCTATCGCTCTTTCCAAGAGTAACGATTCCCTTAAGTGTTGCTTATGTCATAAGCCTGATTTTTACCCCTGTCATTCCGATGGTTATGAGATTTGGAATTAAAAGACCTGCTGCAGTCAATCTTGTATTTGTTGCAATTTTATTTTTATTTTCTTATCCATTAATAAAAATAACACCAACAGTTACTAATGAAGCGAAGAATGTTCAGTATTATCTTCCTAAAATTGAAAGTTTTTTAAAAAGTGAATATAAAGAAATTACCTCAAAAATTGAGTCAAAGACTGGTTATGAAGTAGGTGATGAAATTCTTAATAATTCATTGGATTATGGGCAGAAGGCAACGACTGAAATACTGCTTCAAATTCCTAAGTATCTAGGTTCGGTCATAGAGTGGATTTTTCTCGTTCCGTTATTTGTGTTTTTTATACTGAAAGATGGAAGAAACTTTAAGAATAGTTTTTTAAAGATTGTTCCAAATTCGATTTTTGAACGCTTTTATTACCTCTCCCATCAATTTAATAGGCAGTTAGGAGACTACATATTCGCAAAGTTTGTTGAGGCCAGTATTGTAGGGGTTATTATCTCTACAGGTCTGTTCATTCTTGATGTTCGATTTGCTCTATTGTTGGGGCTTGTTGCGGCACTGACAAATGTAATACCTTACCTAGGTCCAATTCTTGGGACTATTCCAGCAATCGTATTTGGACTTGCTGAATATGGATGGGGACCAACATTTGGGGCGATAGCTATTCTATATATTGTAGCTAACTGCATTGATATTGCTTTAGTTTTTCCTATCTTAGTATCAAAAATTGTTAACTTGCATCCGTTAATGGTTGTTGTAAGTGTAATACTTGGATCTACGTTCTTTGGGGTAATTGGTATGATTATCTCAATTCCACTTGCTGCGGCGTTTAAGTTGATTTCTATCGAAATTTATAATGAGTTATACGGTGTAAAATCCAGATAGTTGCTTTGACGGTGCTACGCCGCAAATGATATGCTTACTCCTATATAGCTACAAAGGAAGTAAGTGTGCGCTTGTTATTAGTGACATTTTGTTTGGCCCTCATCTCGTGTTCAACACCAAGGCCAACAGGTAAAACAGAAGCAGAAGTTCTTTATAAAGAAGCCCAAGATTTAATGAAAGAGTCTAGATATATCTTAGCGACAGAAAAGCTAAATACAATCAGGTCTCAGTATCCATATAGTTTCTATGCTACTCATGCAGAGCTTTTACAGGCTGATATTTTATTTAATCAAGAGAGTTTTGTAGAGGCTGCAGCTGCTTATATTCTATTTAAAGACTTTCATCCAAAGCACGCTAAGAAAGCCTATGTAACTTTTAGAATTGCAGAGTCTTTCTTCGCTCAAATTCCTGATACATTTGACAGAGATCTGTCAGCAGCTCATGAGGCCGTTAAGTATTATCAAGAGCTTCTGAACTTTCATGAAAAATCTGAATATACTAAGGGTGGTATTGAAAAGATCAAGCTTGCTCAAGCTATGATTTTAAATAAAGAAAAGTATATTGGAGACTTTTATTTCAAAACAAAAGTCTTTGATGCTGCTAGATATAGGTACTTATCTATTATTGATAGATTTAGAAATGAGCCGGACTTGTTAGCACACTCTATGATAAGAGTTATTGAAAGCTCACATAAATTAAAAGAAAAAGAAATATGTACTAAATATTATAATCAGTATAAAGAACAGATCGACCAATCTCAGATTAAGAAATTACGAAGCGTTTACAATAATTGCGTTAGGTAATAGGGGAAATATGGAAACTTTCAATTCAGCAGAACTTCTAGAAAAAGCAAAGCATTGTTACAATAATGGTGAATATAAGAAAGCAGCCGCTATTTTTAATGAAATTATAGAAGTTGACCCAAAATCTATTGATGCTCTTTTCTATCTTGCGAATATTTTCCATATCAATGGAGAAATAGGAAAGGCAATCAAGGCCTTCAATAGAGTTATTAGCCTAGATCCTACTCACACTGATGCAGCTATATCGCTGTCTGTTCTATATAATGACATTGGTCACTACGAAGATGCTAAGAAGGTGTTCAATCAGGCTAATGAGCGTGTTAAAACGCGTGCTAGAGGCAATGAGGGAATAGATGATCAGCATGTTAATAAGAAGTTTGCATTAAAGCACCTGGAGCTTGCAGACCTTTATATGACTTATAATAGATTCGATGAGGCTCTATTTGAATATAACAAGGTTGTTGCTCTAGATGTAGAGAATGTAGAAACTAGAATTAAAATTGCTAAGGTTTATGCTAAGAAAGGTTTTGTTTCTAAGGCGATTGATGAACTTAAAAAGCTTAGAACTGAAAAGCCAAACTATACAAACGCTAGAGTAGCTCTTGGTGTTCTTCAGTATGGTAATGGAAATATTCTTGAGGCCCAAGCAGAGTGGGAAAAAGTAATCTCTTTAGAGCCAATGAACTCTGAAGCTGCAATGTATTTAAACTTATCTAAGACTGCAACAGAAACAAATTTATAGAATTTTTTATATTAAATTAGATATAAAAAAAGCCAGCTTCAAGCTGGCTTTTTTTTATTTAAGCTTCTGGGCTAATTTTTGTAGGTGATGTTTGAGGAGTAGTGTCCTCTTGAGCTGTTGTAACTTCTTCAGTTGGGTTAGAAAGCTTAACGTTAGTTCTAACTGAGTCATCTGAAGTGTAAGCAACAATGTATCTCTTAAGGCTAGTGTACATTTCAAATTTAACTTCAAGCTTTGAATCTTGAAGAACAATTTGTCTTGCTAACTTAGTCTTATTGTTAATTACGATTGGAGCTTTCATATTTGCTGACATATCCGTTACTACTTGTGGGATAGTAAGAATAGTGTAAATACTTGCTTCGCTTAGGTTTTCTAAACTTAGACTAGTAAGCTCTGCTGGTAATAATTTAACAGAGTAGTCTGGCTTAAATATTTTTGGTTCTATAATAGGAAATGCTGTACTTGCATCATCGATTGACTGAATCCAAAGAATTAGTGTTTGGTCACCCGGGTCAACAATGAAGAACTTAGTTAGTTGTTCAAAACCTAACAAGCCGTCTTTAAAGGTAATAATGTCACTATTATCTACTTCAAGTTCACCAAATCTAGTTGTGTTGATTTTCACTTATGGCCTCCAAAATTCGAGCCTCAATAGCTCGCCTCATGATTCTAGCAGCCGTAGGACCAGAAGTGCAAGAAGGAAATTCTTGCTTATTTCTTTAACTCGTCTGCTAAATCAGAAATTGAAGATAGGTCTGCCTGAGCAGCTTCAGTATTTTGATCCTGAATTGACTTATAAACTTCTTCTCTGTGAATTTTCGTTTCTTTGGGGGCTTTGATACCTAGCCGGACTTGCTTGCCCTTGATTTGAACCACAACAATTTTGATGTGATCATCAATCGCGATGCTTTCTCCTAGCTTCCTTGTCAAAACGAGCATAATAAACCTCTACTGTGTGAACCTTCCTGATTCGATCCGCAATGGTTCATATATTACCTCATTTTTCAAAAGGCAAGTAAAAACAGGCAAAAACTATCAAATACTTGTATAATATTTGTTGTATAGGGCCTTTATTGCGTCAATCTACAAAATTATCGGTCTATCTTAAGAAATCCATTAGATTTTGATTCATTAATCCTTGTGAGGATTTATAAGTCGTTTTTAAGACATTCTGATGTTTTGTTATATCAGAGAATACTTCAGCTATATCTGCATCTACTAATTTACTTTTTCTTGTTGCTCCCTCAATATTTTCTGACTCGAGGCGTGACTTAGAATTCATTACAGAACTTGTAATAGATCCGACCCTTGTTCTTAGGGTAATAAGTCTAGAGATACTGTCATCAAACTCTTCGAGCAGGCTTTGTATTAGGCCTGCGTCATTTGTTTCTAGTGCAACAGATAAACTCTCTAATTGAGCAAAGATATTGTCTCTCTTATGAAGTTTTTCTTCATTAGTAGAGGCAAGTTCTCTTTTATTGTCTACTGGTTCTTCATTTACTGACTTCTTAAGATTCTCAAGAGGGTGAACATTTTTGTCTGAAGTATCATCTGATGAATAAAATACTTCATGCCCATTCAAGTTGAGTGGTAAAAAGAAGTCTTTTGCAACCTCTACGGTTGTGTGTCCCTTATCGCCTTTGTAGCTGCCGTCAACAGCAAAAGGTTGAGTCAGGGTTGCGTAGCCAGAGAAGATGTGTTTCTGTCCGACTCTTTTGTTACCAATAGAGAGGGCCAGATTTCTAAGCTGGTTTACTTCGTTTGCTATATTTTTTCTAACATCAGCGTTGTAAAAATCTGATGATTGAGAAATCGCAATTTCTTTAGCCTTTACGAGAAGGTCAGTGAGTTGTTCAAGCGATTTCTCTGTTACGTTTAAATGTAAAAGAGCGTAATCAGCATTTCGCTGATATTGCTTATTATCAGACATATTAGAAGTAATTGAGAGTGCCTCAACATTACTAATAGGATTGTCTGAAGGACGAGAGATATCCTTAAGGGTTGACCCTTTCATTTGAAGATCCTCAAGTTTTGCTTTTGCTTTTCCTAGGGAAAAGTTTAGAGCAGCACTTGAGCTATTTTCTGAAACTCTCGACATCTATATTATCTCTTTATTCCGATGACTGTTTTAAACATTTCATCAGCGGTTTGCATTATTTTAGCAGAAGCGTCATAAGCATGTTGGTACTTGACCATATTTGCAGCTTCTTCATCTATTGACACGCCAACTAGTCTTTCTCTGATACTAATGGCCTGAGCCTTTAGTCCGTCTGCTTGTTCACTATCTAGTTTAGCTTTTCCAGCTTCTAGACCAATTTTACCAACAGCTTGTAAGTAAAACTCTTCAAGAGTGGATTCTTCATCTCCGACAATTCTTTCATGTTGAATTTTAGATATGGCGAGAGAAATTCTGTTATCACCAGGACTATTAGGTCCAAGAGCTGTAACAATATTTGAAAGATCTTCTTTTACTTCACTACTTAAAGACATGTTTAGAGCAGAGTCTTGTGGTCCAGTAGGTTCTTTAAAGAAGTTAATTCCTGTAGTCATTCCTTTTGAATCAACATCTGAAACACTACCTTGCTCACCAACTTCAATTTTTCTATTTACGTAACCACGTCTATGTATCGCGTTTACACTCTTAGTTAAGTTATATGCAATAGAGTCAATCTTATTTTTTATATCAACGATTTCTTCGTTACGAACTTTAGCCAGTGAGGCTAAGCTACCACCTTGAAATTTCTTAGTTAAAATATGTGCTGGTTTTCCTTCAAAGAATATATCGGCAGATCCAGGTAACCCATTTGTAGAGTTTTCTTTATTGCTTGTACCTATTTGAAGTCTTTGAACTTGTGTAGCTGTAACGAGAGTACCAACTCCACGAGCTGCAACTACAAATTGTCCTTTGTTATCTTGATAAGTATGTACTTTAAATGATTTCGCTAAGTTTCTTACTGCAAGATCTCGCTGATCTCGTAAGTCTCCAACTTCCTCATTTACGGCTTCTAATGAACGTATTTTAGCATTTAGGCTGGCAATGTGTTCAAGAGTTTGGTTGATGTCCGTTACTTCGGCTTCCATATTTCCATCAATACCTGCAGAAATTGAATTAAGACTTCCTTGAATTCTTTGAAAGTCTTGAACAACTAGGTTAGCCTGGTCACGAACTACTGATCTGATTGTTTCATTCTCTGGCTGATTAGCTAATTCTCTAAAGCTATTAAAGAATCTGTTAATTACTTGATTCAGACCATCGGTATCAAGGTCATTAAAAATATCTTCAACCTGAGACATTCTGTCCATTCTTTGTTCAAAGAACTTACTATTAGAAATAGATTTCTCTAAACGTTTATTAACAAAGTCATCATTGATTCTAGTTACAGACTTTACTCTGGCACCAGTTCCGTGGATTGTTCCACCTTTCGTGATAGGGATATTGGTTGTTTGATTTACTCGCTGTCTTGAATAGCCTTCAGTATTAACATTGGATATATTATGCCCTGTAGTCTCGAGAGACTTTTTTGAAGCATTTAAACCTGTACGTCCAATATTTAATAAATCTGACACTTAAACCTCTATATAGAAAGACTTCTTGATTTAGAAGAACCTCTCGAGTTGTATGTAGAGTAGCTTTTTTCGCCAAGAGCTTCTTCTCTAATACTTTTTAGTGAGCCAAGAGCTTTATTAATAAAAAGCTGATTTGTTTTATTCTGTGCTTGGATTTTTTCGATAATATCTATTAAAAGAGCATTAAAATTAAATAAATGTCTGTGCTCTAAATTTTCTTCAAAAGTTTGAAAATAAGAAATTAGATCAGAAACATGTTTGATGTTTTGATTCAAATCTTTGTTAACCCTCGAAATGATAGAACTTCGTAGATCTTCAAGAAGATTTACTCTATTTATCGTTTCTTGTTTTTCAGCAACTTTAAGCTCTAGGTTGTCTAAGTCACTTGCAAGAAGCAATGAGTATTCATCACATGTTTGATCAAATAGATTAGAATGCTCTTCGCACAATCTTTTCCATAGATCTGTAACTTGAAAATAATATAGTTCTTTTTTTTGTTGTTCCATAAATTAGATTTCTTCGTTAAGGATCTTGTCAGCAATTGCTTCAAAGTTCATTTTATAAGTTCCATTTTGAATTTGATCTCTTAGTTTTGCAATTTTGTCTGAGTTATCAACTTCTGGTGCAGCATCAACAGCTTTTCTTATTCTTGAAAAATCTTTAACAGCTTCAGGGATAGTTACACTACTATCTCTTTTTTCCATATCTTTAAGCTCATTGAATCTACTAGCATCATTTCTTTGAAGAGCTTTTATCTTAGCCGCATTTTTTCCTGTTACATTTGTTTGTGTATTTGGAAAAAATTTCGATCGTGTCGAATCAATATTATTCATGATGCGCCTCCTGGCCTAGTCCAATTGAACCTGAATTTTTCTTGCTGACTTGGTATAGCTCAGCTTCATTACGTCTGTTGACGTGAGCATTTTGCATTTCTACTTTTGGTCTACTTATTTGATTTGTTTGTTGTAGATATGCATTGTAAGCATATGGGTTACGCTTATTTTCTGGATAAATACGATCTAAGATTAAATCTTGCAGTCCTACTTGATTTCTATTTACCATGGCCTTTGAACGTTCTTCGTTCTGTAAGTCCATATAGTAATCCATACCTGTAGATGTAGGTTCTGAACTACCTGAGGTCTTTCTCATTTCATCAATCATTAATTTAATAAATTGTTTTTCCATTCCCTGAGCCGCATCTAAATATGGCTTTGGAATATACTTTTTGTTCTCAGACTTGTTTGAGATAGGAGTATTTACAGGAATTGAATTATTGATTTCTGACATAGTCTTCCTGACCTTGTTTTTGGGATGATAAATCCTTTATCACCGCTCTATTAGCTATATTGTAACATTTTTTAGGAAATTAATCCAGTTTATATAAATTCTACATCACCAATAAGAGCACCATTGCTCTTTAAGGCCTTAAAAATTGAAATAAGGTCTTCAGGTGTTGCCCCAAAAGCATTCAAACTTTTTACTAAGTCATTTAATGTAGTCTTTTTGTCAACAAAGTAGAGAGAGTTAGGCTTATCTGAGCCTCCCGCTTCATCGCCCTTGACTTCTATTGTTAAGTCTCCGTGACTAATCGCAACTGATGTCAGTTGAACATTACCACCCGCTACAATTGTTCCAGTTCTTTCATTGATAACAATCTTTGTAACTGAGTCTGAATTTACTTTGAAGTTTTCTACTATTGCTACTAGATGAACAACTTCTCTTTGGTAATGAAAAGGAATAATTAAGTCTACAGTAGTAGCATCTTTAGCAATTGCATACTTTCCACCTAGCTCTTGATTAATAGTTTTTTCTATACGAGCTGCTGTAGTGAAGTCAGGGTTTCTAAGTGCAAAACGTAGCGATTTCTTTTTATCGAAATCTATTTTGATTTCATTTTCAACAATTGCTCCGTTTGGAATTGTTCCTGTTGTTGCAAACTTTTTACCTTTTTCAAGACCTCCAATTGAAAGTGGTCCAGATGCAACAGCGTAAACTACGCTATCACCACCTTTTAGTGGAGTAACAAGAAGTGTACCACCTGCTAAAGAAGAAGCATCTCCTATTGAAGAGACTGTAATATCAATTTTTTGTCCCTGTCTCGCGAAAGGTGGAAGTTTTGCCGTAACAATTACTGAGGCTACATTCTTTGATGAAACTTCATTTTGTGGATTTAAGCCAAGCTTTTGAAACATTCTCTTTAAAGACTTATTTGTTACTTCTCCACCGCCATCACCAGTTCCATTGAGACCTATAACTAGTCCATAGCCAATGATAGGGTTATCCCTAACATCTTTTAAAGTAATAAGATCTTTTAATCTTGTCTCTGCAATAGCTGAGAGCGAGAGAATTAAAGAAATTGTAAAAATAATCTTTTTCATAAATTACCTTAAAATATGCACACTTGATTCAAGTATGTTATCAGAGTTAATAGTATCTTCATCTGTAATATCTCTTCTAGAGACTAAGGCCTGAATTTCAACTAGCCTTTTTCTTTGCTGGAAGAGAACACTTTTTTGTCCACGAAGTAATAAGTGATCTTCATTAATTTCTTCAACAATCACACTAGATACACGGTCATAAATTTTATTACCATTTGTAGCATCATTATTTATAAGAGCTGTATCGTCTTCTTTCTTTTCTGTGTCATCTTTTTTATCTGCTGAACTCACAGGTTTAGGCATTTCTGGAAATGCTCTTTTTAATTCAAGAGTAATATCATTTTTCAGAGTTTTTTGAACATTGATTAGTACAATGTCGCCATTTCTTTTATCTTTTAAAACTGTAAAGAGTTGACGATTGTTCCCACTTCCTGCCCACAGGCTAGACTTGTTTTGTGAGTTATCTAAGAGATCATCGGCCTTATATCTTTTTTTAAGATTTTGCTGTGCTGGCTTATAGTTTCTTCTAACTGCCGGAGGTTGATTTCTATTATAATACGGTTGGCTGTTTGCTGCTGAAGCAATACGACCAGAATCTGTTCCTCTTCTGTAGCTGGTTGGAGGATTTTTATATTTCTCAAAAGCATCAACAGGTGGCTGGTTTCTTACCATATCTTGTCTATCTAAATCAGAATACATCTTGTTAATGTAGTTACTACAAGAAAAGAGTAGTGATGTTGAGATAATAAGTAGTACTTTATATAACTTCATAGTGATACAGAAACCTTGTTGTAGTCGATGACTTTACCGACAATGATTTTATTACTTCTTGATGATCTTAGTTGAACTGTTTCTCCAAATTTAGCACTTCTTAATGGAGTCGCTGTGCTTTTTAAAGAAATGACTCCGTTATCTAAGACTACACTTGTAGGCATTCCTGCTTTTACTAGTGAAACAGCTACAAGATCATTTATTAAGAGTGCTCTATTGTTTATAGATTTATTAACTTTATAAAAGACAAGAGAGTTTATATTTGTAAAAAGAGCTGAAGGATTGTCAGTGAATACTTCTTCTTTCTTGAACATTGATTTAGAAAGAGGTTGGTTATCAATTTTAATAATCCCTCTAGGCACTAATGCCATTGTCTTTACTTGGAGTTTGGCGTTTAGCATATGGTATTTGTTTGTACCTTCTAATGTATTGTTGATCACTAATCTTATCGATTTATTTCCAGGATAGCTGCAAGAAGGACAATCAACATTCATATTTTCATTTTCTTCTAATGTAATTGCAGATAGGTGAGAGGGGACCTTTATGTTTTTTATATACCAGTTTTTTGTAAAAGAAAGTCTCTCTGTTAAATAGTCTTCAAGCTTGAAGATTGTAATTCTGTCAGGTGTAATTTTTATCTTCTGATTAACAAGTGAGCTGAAAACTCTTGAAATCTGCTTTCCAGAAGTATTTCCTTTAGTATCAATTAGAAATCTTATTAACTCGTTGTTGATTGAGTTTTCACATGTAGATTTTTTAATTAGTGTCTTTGTTAGTTTAGAAGAAATATTAGTTAATAAGTAACTTTTTGGATAAATATCAATTTGGCATGGTTTAGACCATGCCGAATATGAAGATAATAATGTGAGTATAAAAACTAATTTTATCATTAATTACCTAATGTTATTTACGGTTTGTAGCATTTGATCTGCTACTCCCATAACTTTTGAGTTCATTTCATATGCTCTTTGGGCCTTAATTAAAGCTGTCATTTCATTCATAATACTAACGTTAGATGATTCAAGAGCTCCTTGAGCAATTGTTCCTGCGTTTGTACTTCCTGCAATATTTTGAATAGCTTGACCACTTGAGCGAGTAAGTGTGTAAAGATTCATTCCTGTTGATTTTAGTCCTACAGGATTAATAAATGTGAAAACTGGTATTTGACCAAGTACAGTAGGTTCAACTTGATTTGAGAGGTAGGCCTCAACAGTTCCATCGTGACCTATGTGTACACTCTTTGTTCCTGGAGGGAATATGAAAGATGGAAATACTTTATATCCCTGCTTATTTACTAAAGTTCCTGTTGCATCAACATTAAATGAACCATCTCTTGTATATCTTATTTCATTGTTTGGTAGCATAACTCCAAAGAACCCTTCTCCGCTTATCATTAGGTCGTATGGATTATTTGTTATTTGTTGAGAACCTTGTGTGAATTCTTTTCTTACGCCTGAAACCTTTGCTCCTGAACCAATTTGTACACCAACATTATTCATCGTTTCGGAGCTTGATCTTGATCCTGCTTCTTGAATTGTTTGGTAGGAAAGGTCCTGAATTTCTGTTCTCTGTTTCTTATAACCAGTAGTGTTAACGTTGGCGATATTGTTAGAGATTGTAGAGACGTTCATTTCTTGAGCGGCCATACCTGTTGCAGCAGTATTCAATGCTCTAGACATTCCTAAAGACTTAGAAACTTGTAATAAGAAAAGTGATAAAATAATTGTTTTCATTACTGTGTACATTTTAGTCCTTAGAACTTTGCTATTTCGTTAACACCTTTTCCACTTATCGTGTCATAGGTTTTGATTACTCTTTGAATACTTTCAAAATTACGATTTGCTTTAATAAGATCAGACATTTCTTGGATAGCATTCACATTTGATTGCTCAATAAACCCTTGATAAACAGCTGTCTTATTTTGATTAGTACTTATATTGTTTATGTTTTGATTGATGTAAAAAGAGTTTCCTTCTTTTTTTAAAGCGTGAATATCGTTGAATTCAACAATTGATAGATCTGAAATTTTCCCATTATTGTTAGATAACTCGCCCTGAAAATTGATTGCTAATCTTCCTGCAGATTGTGGAAGCTGAATTGTTCTTTCATTTGGTGAAGGGAGTTCTCCTCCTGCCTGAATAAGAGCTGGATCGAGTTTAGATAAAACTGGATCTCCTCCATCTGTAACAAGTAGCCCTGCTGGATTTATTGAAAGATTTCCTTTCCTTGTGTATCGAACACCATTAGGAGTTAATACCTCAAGAAATCCTTTACCTTTTAGAGCAATATCTAGTGGGTTTCCTGTTGGAGAAGTTTGTCCCTGTTGAAAGTCTGTAAATGAACCATCAACTTTAACCTTAGCGTGTTCTGCCCCATAACTTCTATAGAAGTCTTCAGGCTTCCATTCTTTGTGAGGTAAATCTATATCTTGATTATGGCCTTTTTCAAATTGGGTTAAGTATTCCTTGAAGACTACTTGATCCTTTTTAAAACCAGGAGTATTGGCGTTTGCTACATTATTAGCAATAGTCTCAACTTTTCTTTGTTGAGCGATTGCGCCTGAAAGTGGGACCCAAAGTTCTTTCAAGTCATCTCTCCTAGATTTTATTTAGTAGTGCCTTCATGGCATCTACTGCATTTCTAACCTAACTATAGCAACCACAGTGCCAAAACCTCTACATGGGCAAAATTATCCTTTATTACTAAGTCTTTGAAATTTTATGTTTTGAGAGCTTTCTGATAGTATATTTTCAATAATTAATGGAAAAAAATTCACTATAGTGGTGACATTTTTGCCCTTCCTTATGGGAAGTGGTGTCAAAATAATAGCGGACGGTTTTACATGACTAAAGAAAAGAAAAGCTTTGAATCATCATTAGAAGAGTTAGAAAGTTTAGTGACAAGTCTTGAAGATGGAGAACTTTCTTTAGAAGAGAGTTTAAAAAAGTTTGAAGAAGGAACAAAGCTGTATACATTTTGTAAGGAGCAGCTTGGTAAGGCTGAAAAGAAAATTACAAAACTATCAGACTCTTTAAAGGAAGTTAGCATAGAAGAATGAAATACCTCATACTTATATCTTTAATTCTTTTATCATCATGCTCTACCAAAAGAGAGTATAGCTACTCTTCTGTATATGAAGGTGTTGACCTTTTAAGTACTGAAGGGAAACTAGTCCCATTGATAGAGTCAAAAGGACAGACTCAAAGTTATGGTCCTATCCTAAAAGGTGATGCAGATTTTGTTAATCAAAAGTCACAAGAGGTTAGAGCACTATTTCTTTACCCTGGAGCTCTACCTTCCATAACTTATTTGAAGTTTGTTGATAACCTACAAAAATATAACTTGGGACCAAGTGTTTATTCTGGTGCTGGTTTTGGAGCCGTGATCGCAGCATTTCTAGCAAAAGGATTAACTACTGATCATATAGAGTGGAAATTCTTTTCATTATTAGAAGAATTAAAAGGTAAGGACTACTACTCTGATGAATGGAGATCGGTTCTCTATAAATTTTTGAAGAGTGAGTTTAAGGATTTAAGAATAGAAAGTCTTAAGAAGGCCTTAGTTCTTCCAATATATGACAAGAAGCTGCAACAGATTAGATTTCTTTCAAGAGGGAATCTATATAATGTATTACTCATAAATCTAGAAGTGGATAACCTTTCTAGTAAGGAGTATCAGTCTCCTCTGATTAATGGAAAGCTTAAGATTGAAGAATTAAAGAGAAATGGAATAGACTCAATCGCTGTTTTAAATATTTTAAGTGAAAATTTAAACTTTTATAAAACGAATCATTACTTAATTGGTCTTTATGGTAAACTGATAGGGTATGCAAAGATTGAATCAGTGCAGAATCGGGATAAAATCCAGTGGTTTAACTTAAAGAGAAATAATGTTGAGCTAGATAGAATTATAGACATGCAAGAGTTGCAACAAACAACAATCAATAAAAATGAAAATATTCTAAAAGAATTACGTGATTTTTTTAAAAAGGAATAAGTTTTAAATGAAAAAAATACTCCTAAGGCTTACGGGCTTTCTTCTAGGCTCAGCTGTACTTGGCGGATTAACTGTTATTCTCGTCGTAGTTTACTTCTCTTTTGGTTTACCAAAAATATCATCTCTAGCTGACTATAACCCACCTATTCCAAGTCAAATCCTAGCAAGAGATGGAACAGTTCTAACAGAAATAGGCAGAGAGACTCGATATATTGCAGAAATGGATGAGATTCCAAAAAGAGTGATTAATGCATTCTTATCTGCAGAAGATGATAACTTCTATGAGCACAAAGGGGTTGATTACTTAGGTGTATTAAGAGCGTTTTTAGCAAACCTAAAGGCCGGAAAAGTTGTTCAGGGTGGTTCTACGATTACTCAGCAGGTTGCAAAGTCATTGCTATTAAGTAGAGAGCGATCAATCAGTAGGAAAATAAAAGATTTTCTACTGGCCCAAAGAATTGAAGAGAAATTTACAAAAGAAGAAATTCTATTTCTATATCTAAATCAAGTATATCTCGGTGGTGGCTACTATGGTGTAAAGGCTGCTATAAAAGGATATTTTGGAAAAGAGCTCTCTGAAGCAACTGTTGCAGAGAGTGCTATTGTTGCAGGACTTCTTGTTGCTCCGGGGAAGTATTCTCCTTATATAAATCCACAGTATGCAAAAAAGAGACAAAACTATGTTCTTGGAAGAATGTATGCAACCGGAAAAATTACAGAAGATGAATACAATGCTGCCTTGGTTGAGAAAATAAAGTTTAGAATAAAGAAAGGTGGAGAATTTAAGGCCGGTTATTTAACTGATTGGGTTCGTCAAAGAGTAGTGGAAGAAGTTGGTAATGAAAGATTCCTTACTGATGGATTTAAAGTCGTTACGACTATTGACTTTGACCTTCAACAGGTTGCAGAGAAAGAAGTTTATAAAGGTGTTAAAGCAATAGATAAGAGGCAAGGTTTTAAAGGGCCTCTTAGAAGTTTAGATAGTGAAGAGAAAATTGCAGAGCTTTTAAAAAAGCAACGTGAAAAACTATATGAGAAGAAGTCAACATACTTTACTCTGAATGACGATTTAACGAGAAAGTATGAAACAGAAGTAAATGAAGAAATATCAGAAGAAAGAGAAAAACATCATTTAGAGTTTTTAAATAAGCTTAGAAGTAAGAGATATTACCCAGGAAACATAAAAAATGATCCTGTTTTATCTATGCTCAACACAGATAAGATGTTGGAAGCAGTTGTTCGAAGAGTTGATAACCGCTCTCGAATTGTATACGTGTCATATGCTGGTCTAAATGGATTTATTTCATATGAAGGGTTTAGATGGGCACATGAGAGAAATATCTCTGAAGAGAGACAGTACTTTCCTTATGTTACAAAGCCTTCTTCAATTTTAAAAACTGGAGATGTTATTCATGTTTCAATAAAAAGAAAATCTACAGGAATAAACAGACATATTTGGAAAGGGTTTAAATCTAGTTTTGAAAAATCTAAAGATTATGATCTAGTTAAGGGAGAGAAGTACATTCAATTTAACTTAGATCAAGAGCCAGAAGCAGAAGGTGCCCTTGTATCTCTTGATCCAAAAACAGGTGAGTTGATTGCATTAGTTGGTGGAGCAGATTTTGAAAAATCTCAATTTGATAGGGCCATACAATCTCATAGACAGCCTGGATCATCTTTTAAGCCTATCTTGTTTGCTGCAGGACTAGAGTACGGATTTACTCCGGCCAGTATTCTTATGGACTCACCGGAAGCTCTAGGTGGCGTAGATTCTTCATTGAATTGGAAGCCTAGAAACTATGATGGGAAATTTAAAGGACCAATGACATTTAGAAACTCATTAGAGACTTCAAGAAATATTCCAACAATTAGACTCGCCTCTGATATTGGTGTTGATAATATCCTCGAATTCACTAAGAGAATTGGATTTAATGCAAAATTAGATGAAGACCTTAGTTTGGCCTTAGGTTCATTTGGTGTGACTTTAATGGATATAGTTGCAACTTATGCTTTATTCCCTAATGGCGGAAAGATTGTAAGACCGAAGTCCATAATTTCAGTTACTGATAGATATGGAAAGAATTATGAGATCAGTGAAGGTAAGAGCGATACTGAAGAAGAGGAAGAAGTAAAAGAAGAAGAGGTTATAGCGGATAACCAACTTGATATTGATGTTGAAGAAAACGAAGAGAAAGTAGAGAAAAATCCATATCACTTAGCTTTAGGTGGTGATCAAGTTTACGACCCTAGACTTGCTTATATTATGACTAATCTAATGAAAGGTGTTGTTCAAAATGGAACAGGTCGTAGAGTCAGGGATATAAGTGCCTTTATCGGTGGAAAAACAGGAACTACAAATAACTATGTTGATGCTTGGTTTTTAGGATTTTCTTCAAATATTGTAACTGGTGTTTGGACTGGGTTTGATAATAATAAAACTTTAGGATGGGGAGAGACCGGAGCGAAATCTGCACTTCCTATTTGGAAGGAGTTTATGAGGGCCGGATTAAAGAAGAAAGGAGAATACGACTACCAAGCAGCACTTGGGGTTGTTAATGTCTCTATTGATAAAGAAACTGGAAAGTTAGCAGACCCTTCTAGCCAGAATACGTTCCTTGAGACTTTTGTTGAGGGAACGGAGCCAGGCTCTAAGAAAGTTGAAGATGTCGAAACTCTAAAGTCTGACAATTCTACTCAGTTTCTTGAAGAAGATGATTACTATAATAACCAATAAAGATAAATTTATTTCAAATTAAACCGATGAGTTCCTTAGAGTGTCATAACTCTAAGGAATGATATGGAAAGAGAAGAAGTAAATTTAGCTAATGAAAAAAAGCAATTTAAAAAATTTGCAATACTCTCAATTGTATTCTCAGTCTTAGTTCACACAGGTCTCTTAATATCAAACGTAAATTGGTCAACGACAAAGAGAATTGTTGTAGAAAATAAGAAACCAAAAAAAGTTAAATTAAAGTTTAAAACTAGATCTAAAAAGCCTAAGCAAATTGTAAATACAGAACTTAAGAGAAAAAAAGAAGTCTCTAAGGATGCTAAGTATCTTGGGAAACAGGATCAAGTTGTAGATAAGGATACTAGAGCTGCAAATATTGGAAGCTTTAAATCTGCAGGTTTTGGAGTAAAAACTGGAATTAAAAAGGCTCAAGCTGCGGTTAAAAAATCTAGCCAAGGCAAGGTTAATAAAATAACAAAGAATCCAACGAAAAAGAAAATTACAAAAAATAAAAAAAAGAAGAAGATTAAATTTGAAGATCTATCTCTTGGTAATTTGGCCTTAACTCAACCAACAGTTAAAAGTGCTCCAGCTCTTGGAACTAAGAAGGGAAGTCGTAAACTTAAAGGGTTGGCCAGTAACAATGACTTTATGGACGATATTCCTCTTGCTGATATGACGAGGTTAAATACAGTAGAGTATAAATACTACGGTTTTTATTTCAGAATTAGACAAAAGCTGGAACAGTATTGGGGAGACTCTCTGAGAAAGCAGGCTGAGAAGATGTGGAAGTCCGGTAGAAGGCTTGCTAGTGATGTAAACAAGGTCACTGCACTTAAGATTACAATTGATCAACAGGGTAATATTCTAGAGGTTAAGGTAAAGAGTACAAGTGGAGTTAATGAATTAGATAATGCAGCAATCGAATCATTTAATAGAGCTGGTCCATTTCCTAATCCACCGTCAGGTTTAATAAAGAATGGTCGGGCACAAATAGAATGGGGATTTGTTGTTAAGTCTTAACTCTTATTGAGTAGGTCTATTAGACTTTGTAAGAAGGTCTTTAAGATTACTAATCCCTTCCATCATCACATAATCATTCCAAATAGAGTCAAGTTCTCTCATTCTTTCGATAAGTGAAATGGCTGCTTGATCACGAGAAATTTTTTGCTTTTCAGAAAGAAAAGTGATCGCAACTGATAGTGCTTCCATTTCAGGAGAATGGCATGCATCAGCTAAGCGGTCTTCAAAATTGTTATCTATCTTCTTTTCTTTACTCTTTATAATTGCAGTATTTAAAAGTTGAACAGATTCTTGTGTTTCAGAAATCATAGTTATTTTTAACCTATTAAATTAAAAAATCGAGTGATGTTCCCTTCAGAACGTGAGCCAGTATGCGAGTTTGATGGCCTTTCGTAAAGGGAAAAAATTACAATCACTAAAAAAATTTACTCTATTATTGGATTTAATTAAATGTTAGAAAATAAGTGAAAAAATCATGTAATAATTAGTTAGTCGAAGTTGACAGGCGAAAATGATTTTTTTTTATTTTTAACTTGCAATAAGCTTTAGGGACCGAAGTCCCTAAAGATATATTACTTAAAGACTTTCGCAGTGTTCTTGATAAGCTTCAGGAGTCATTAAGGCATTGTATTCATCTTCAGATGAAACCTTAACTTTAATCATCCAAGATCCATACGGAGACTCATTACAAGACTCTGGAGAATCAACTAATTCAGTGTTCACTTCAACAATTTCACCAGCTAGAGGTGAGTATAAATCACTCACAGACTTAATAGATTCAACGACTCCAAAAGAGTCTTCTTTTGATAGCTCATCTCCAACTTCAGGAAGTTCAACAAATACAATATCTCCGAGTGAAGATTGTGCAAAGTCTGTAATTCCTACAGAGATAATGTCGCCTTCAAGTTGCGCCCATTCATGATCAGTTGTGTACTTTAATTCTTTTGGGATGTTGTGAGACATTACTTGTGTCCTCCTGTAACAAATGCTTTTGTGTGATAATTAGCTTCTATATTATTTTTTCTAATGTTAATTTTAAATTTCTTATCTACTGGAAACTTATCTCTATCAACTAGACCAAGTGAAATCCCTTTAGAAAGTTCTACAGACATTGTTCCTGAAGTCACAACTCCAATCACTTCATCGTCCATATTTAAAATATTATAACCTTCTCTTGGAATACCTTTATCTAGACTCAGCTTAACAAGTCGTTTAGAAGATACTGCACCATCAAGTGCTTCCTTTCCTATAAACTTTTCTTTAGAAGTTTTAACTGTCCATTTTAAAGAGGCATCTAAAGGTGTGAGTTCATCATTTAACTCATGCCCGTAAAGTGGATAACAAACTTCTAGTCTTAATACATCTCTAGATGCTAGACCGCATGGTATCGCACCATTTTCAAGAAGTTTGGCCCAAAGAGTCTCAGCCATTTTATGTGAAGTAAATACTTCAAATCCGTCTTCACCAGTATAGCCGGTTCTTGCAACAATTATTTGCTCGCCCATTTTTGTAAGCTCTTTAGCACTGTAATAAACAAGTTGGTCTTCATCACAGATAATTTCTATGGCCTTTAGAACTTCTTCTGATTTAGGTCCTTGAACAGCAAGTAGGGAATAGTCATTTGATTTATTCTCTAGTTGAATATTGTATCCTTCCGTTTTCGAAGAAATCCAGTTCCAATCTTTTTCTATATTAGAAGCGTTAACACAAATTAGTACTTTTTCAGCTCCTAATTTATAAGCGATAAGGTCATCAATAAC
>DFBJ01000007.1 GCA_002366565.1 Bacteriovoracaceae bacterium UBA3083 | reverse complement strand
TTGGCTCTTGGCTTTTGGATTTTCCACGTTACTAACTTCAACTTTTTACAGCATCCAAGATTTAGTTACGCCAAGACTTTAATTAGCACTTATACTATTTTTGGGATCTTCTCATCTTGATAATCGGCCGAAGCGTCATATCTTTAACTATTATTCGAATTTTAAAGAGCTTCCCTTAAGAGTCAGACAAACCTTGTAAAGCATTGTGTGCTTCGTTTCTAAGTTTGTATGTCTTGGGAACAGAACGGATACTACGCATGTGCTACAAAAAGGTCAACCCTTTTTTTTAATTATTATCTTTTTTTTTTCATTTTTTTTTCGAGAAAACAAAAAGTATTTCAATATGTTACGTGTTTTTAAGAGGAATTAATGGATACTATTAGTCGGACATTAAAAAGGGCCGCGAAAGCGACCCTTAATTTGTGTAATTTTAAGACCTTAGCGAAAAGCCGGCTTTTTCGAGCTCTTCGACGATTTTTTTCGAAGATTGTGTAATAAATTCACCATCGAGGGTTTTTTCAGGGTCCATAAAGACAGATCTAAGGGTAATTGCCTTTTCTTTTGTCTCTAAATTGAAAATATCAACGATTTTTGTACTCTGAAGTTCTTTAATTTTGAGTTTTTTAAGTGAATTTAGCACTTCTCCTACATTTGTATGCTCATTTGCTACAACAGTGCAGTCAAAAGTAGACCCAGGGAACTTAGAAAGAGGCTTATATTTAACCTTATCCTTAAGTGGACGTGCTTCTACTTGAGTTAAATCAACTACAGCAACGCTTAAATGACCTTTTATCTTATACTGCTTAAGTATTAATGGATGAATACTAGTGATTACACCTTTCATTTTACCCATTATACGTACGTTATAGAACTCAAATGGATGTACTCCAACCCAGTCTTCACTAATAAGTTCATTCTTAAACTTAGGGTGCTTTTCACTTAAATCAAAAGGAATATTAGTAGAGTTTAAAAGGTTTGTAGTCTTATTAACTAGGTTCATAAAAGGTGTTTCATCTTTCGAATACATTGCAATGATTAGTTCACTCTTTTCTTCTGCAAAGTTTTTCTTTCCTTTATGATACGTTCTACCTAGTTCAAAGAAAGAGAATTGATCAAAGTTCTTAACGTTAGTTGCAGTAATGGCAATAGCATTAGGAACAATAGAGTCACGCATAATAGAATGATCTTTTGATATAGAGTTTAAAAGATCTAAACCAGAGCGAGTAGGCCAAGAACATTTCTCTAAAAGTTTTTCTCCTACAAGAGGATAAGAATTAACTTCAAATGAATTACCATTGTATACCATGAAGTCTCTAATCTTTCTATGTAGCTCTTGTGCAGGAGTAAGCCTTACAGGCTCTATAGTAAGCTTAGGAGAGCTCGGAGTAATGTTATCATAACCTATGATACGCCCTACCTCTTCAATAAGGTCAGCTTCACAATCTATGTCTTTAGTCGAACGATAGCTAGGTATTGTAACAACAAGGTCGTTATTGTTTTTTTCAATTCCAAAATCAAGTGCTTTAAAGATTGAAACTATTCTATCTTCACTGACTTCTAAACCAAGTACTGTTTGAATTTTTTTGAATGATGTATTTATTTTTAAAGTAGGAATAGAATTTAAATCTTCACCATCATACTCTAACTTACCTACAACTTTAGCATCAGGACAAAGCTCAAGAATTAACTCAAGTGTTCTAAGCATAGTTCTTTCACAAAGTTTAGAATCTAAAGTCTTCTCATATCTCTGCGAAGAATCCGTTCTTAAACCTAATCTTGTAGAAGTACTTCTAACCATTGCTGCTTGCCAGTTTGCTACTTCGATAAATACTTTCTTAGTACTCTCCGTTACACCACTAGTAAGACCACCCATTAGTCCACCAATGACAAGAGGCTTCTCGCTATCACAGATAACAGTATCTGAAGCTATAAGCTTTCTCTTTTCTTCATCTAAAGTAACGAACTCTTCTTCAGAGCCTAAAGACTTAATAATTATTTTATCATCTTTGATAAGATCACGATCAAAGATATGAAGAGGCATACCTAATTCAACCATTACATAGTTTGAGATATCCACGATATTATTAATAGGCCTTAAACCAACAGCGAGTAATCTCTTCTTCATCCAAGAAGGTGATTCACTAACAGTTACATTATCTACAGATAAACCAAAGTATGCTTTACAAGCACTCTCACCTTCTAGCTTAGGTGTGATAGGAGACTTATCTGTTGAGAATTTTTCTTTTAACTTTTTTGCCCACTCATCGTTGTAAGGAACTTTTAATTCTTCTTCAAAAATTGCACCGAATTCTCTAGCAAGTCCGTAATGTCCCCAAAGGTCTGGTCTATGTGTAAGAGATTTATTATCAACGTCTAAAAGAACATCTTTTGTTTCGTTGAAGTAATCAATCATATTTTGACCAATAGGAGCATCTGCAGGTAGCTCTAATATTCCAGAAGACTCTTCAGCAAAACCAAGTTCTTCTTCAGAACATAGCATTCCTTCAGATAAAACACCTCTGATCTTCTTAGGTTCTAAGAAGAGACCATTAGGTAGAGAAACTCCTAAAGGCGCATATGGAGTTTTAAGACCAACTTTAACATTAGCCGCTCCACAAACAACTCTCTTATTTTCTTTACCACCGTAATTAAATGTAACAAGGTTTAGCTTATCTGCTTCAGGATGTTTTTCAATCTCAATAATTTCGGCCACTCTAATTTTTTCTAAGTGATCACCTATAACAATTACTTCTTCAACTTCAGCAGTTCCTAAAGTAAATTTAACACCAAGGTCTTTTGGTGACATATCTGGAATAGAAACAAAGTCTTTAATCCATTCAGTACTAATTAACATATATATTTCCTTCTACTAAAATGTTTTGAATTGAGTGTTAAATCTTAAGTCACCACTTTGCAGGTGTCTGATATCGTCTATTCCATACTTCATCATTACAAGACGATCTAAACCAAGACCAAAAGCGAATCCATTATATTTCTCAGGATCAATTCCCCCGGCCTTTAGAACATTAGGATGAACCATTCCACATGGTAGAAGTTCTAGCCAACCAACCTGCTTACAAACAGAACAACCTTTTCCTGAACAAATAAGACATTTAATATCTAGTTCAAAACCAGGCTCAACGAATGGAAAGAATCCAGGACGTAAACGTACTTCCACTTCTTTTTTGAAAATTTCTTTCAAGATTGTCTTCATAAAGTAAATGAGATGACCAACAGAGATATCTTCACCAACCATCATTCCCTCAAGTTGATTGAATACCATCTCGTGAGAAGCATCTGTTCTTTCACATCTAAATACTGTACCTGGAGCAATAAATTTAAATGGTGGCTTACGCGACTGCATTCCATGTACTTGAACAGTAGATGTATGAGTTCTCAGTAAGTGCTTCTTCTCATCAGACTCTTTATTTGGGTCGTGAAACCAGAAAGTATCCTGCATATCTCTTGCTGGGTGATCACCAGGGATATTTAAGGCCTCAAAGTTATGAAATTCGTCCTCAATATGAGGTCCATCTAAAATATCAAATCCCATAGATAGGAAAATATCTTCAATTTCTCTTTGAATTAGCGTTCTAGGGTGAAAGCCACCACCAAGAGAGCTACCAACCTTGATATTATCAGTAAGCGTAATATCAATACGATTTGAAGCTAACTTCTCATTAATCTCTTGTGCTTCTATAGCAGTAAGCTTACTAGCAACCATTTTAGTAATGTCATTCTTAATATCATTGGCCTTAGGACCTATGGCCTTCCTTTCTTCTGGAGTCGCATCTTTAAGAGACTTAAGGACATCTGAAATCAATCCTTTCTTTCCAAGAAATTCAGACTTTAGATTTAAAATATCGGCCTGGTTTGTTAGCTCATCAATTTTTCCCTCAAACTGAGAGAAAAGCTCATCTAGTTTTTTAATCATTTTCGTATTTCCCTTGAATTCTAGTATAGCTAGAACATTAATTCTAAACGTCGCATTTTGTCATAGGAATAGAAAATGATCAAGACGAAGCGGGTAAAATCAAATAGATAAAAGAAAGGAATGATGCGGGGGCAAATCCCCCGCAAGACTAACGGTTTAAAAGGTTCAAGACCTTTCGAGTAATGGCCAAAATTGGGTAACTAACAATTGATCAGTTGAACTGAAAAATGAGGATAGTCTTGTGCAATTTCCATGGCCAAGAATGTGTAAATGTAAAATTCACTGTTAAGTCTAGTCTCTGATACGCCTCCTTAAAAAGCACAGAATAGAATGATCTGCAGATCAAAAGCTATAGACCTCATTATAACACAACAGGTCATTTAAAGATTTAATATTTCTTAACAATTTATTGTGTAGAAGTATGACAAAGAGATGTTGAAAAAATATACAAAATAAGTAAAAGGCAGCGAATAGTGACAAAAGAAAGGACGACCCTCTTCAAAGAAAAGGGTCAGATAAGCTATTTATTAAAGTTTTTAGAAATGTCGTCGTAGAATTCTTCTAGTTCATCTAGATTAACAGTGGCCGTACCTTTCTTAGCAACAACTACACCTGAACCACAGTTACCAAGCCAGCAAGCGTCTGTTAAAGATGCTCCGGCCAGTAAAGATGATGTAAGTAGTGAAATTGCAGTATCCCCTGCTCCAGAGACGTCAAAAACTTCATTGGCGACTGTAGGAATAATCCGTACCTTATCATCACCTTTTGTGAAGATTGCCATACCTTCCCCACCTAGAGTTATAATTACTTCAGGTATATCTAAGGATTCTGAAAGAATTTTAGCCATCTCTAAGACATCAGTCGTGTTATGCCCAAGCATAGAGACCATCGTTTCTGCCTCAGCTCTATTGGGTTTAAGAACATTCACGCCTTTATAGTGCTCAGGAGGTGTTGTTCTAGATGGATCAACAAAGACTTTCTTATTATGCTTTCTAGCAAGTTCCACTACCTCAGCGATAGTTTCTTTAGAAAGAGTCCCTTTTCCATAATCCTCTATGAGTACACCGCTATGATTAGGAATGAACTCATTGATTCTCTCTAGTAATCTCTCTTGTGTAGAAGAAGATAACTGTGACTTGTCTTCATAATCAACTCTACATATCTGTTGTGTTGAAGTAGTTATACGCTCTTTAAAAATAGTTGGTCTCTCATTACAGCGAACAACTCCCCAAATAGATAAGTCATTTTCTTCAAGCAGGCTCTCAAGCTTACTTGCGTGCATATCTTCTCCAACAACTCCACAAATAGTAGATGTGACACCAAGTGAAGAAAGATTATTGGAAATATTCGTTGCTAGACCAAGTGTAGTCCACTCTTTAGTAACTTCTAGTACAGGAACTGGAGCTTCTGGAGATATTCTTTTAACGTCGCCAAAAGTATACTTATCCAATCCAATGTCGCCTATAACTAGTATTGGCCCAACATCAGAGAACTTCTCTGTTATTTTTTTAAAATTATCTTTTGTGATTATTGAGGTCACTATTTCTCCAAATTTAATAAATCTATTAATTCACTCATTATATCTTGAACTTCAATTTTAGACATACACTCATAATAAGGACAAGAATTTCCGGCGCACTTAAACTGTTCTCCACAGACAACATCTGGCACAACTAATCTAAGCTTATCTTCATCTCTATTGTATGGAGACCATCTAAGAGTACTTTGAACCTTAATTGGTGAGTATATACCTACTGTTTTTACACCAAGAATATTTGCAATATGGGTTGTGCCTGTACTTGGACCAACAAAGGCATCGGCTGTAGAGAGAACATTCATATAGTCTCTTAAACCATTAATTCCACCGTCAAAGAAATAAACTTTATTATGTAAGTGAGGTGTCTTCTCAATATGATCCCTTAAACCAACTAAATACTGTTGATCACTCGCTGTGTGAGATATAATCCAGTTAAACTGATTAGGGAAAGAACTCTCCATCTTATCAATTAACCTTCCATAGTTTCTAGAAGACCAATTTAAAGTATGTCCTGTCATACCAGGATGAATAAATATATTGCCAAGAGAAGGGTCTAGACCTTCATCTTTTAAGGACTCTTTGAATAAATCAATTGATGCCTGTCTCTTCTCATCATTTATAAAAATCTTTGGAGAGAGATCAAACTCATTTTTCACATCATGAACGATCCCAAGACCTCTAAGAAGGTTTAAGTTGTACTCACTCTCATGCATAGTTACGAGTGATCTTTTTTGTCTAACTCCATAGTTTAAAAATAAGAAACTAGGTAGTTTTGAGATTAGTCCTGCTCGTTTATCAACTCTTTTGAGCCACATATAAAAACTTACAAACTGATCTCCACCAGCAAAAATATAAATATCTGGTTTAAATTCGTTTAAAATATTACCTAAGGTTTTTATTCTGCTTAAAAGAGACGATTTCTTCTTATAGAGAAATACTCCATCCACATACGGATGGGCCTCAAATAGTGGTGCAGAGATAGGCGAGATTAGAAATCTGATATCTGCATCAGGAAAGGTCAATCTAAGTAGGGCTGCAATAGGCTCAGTCAATATTGTATCACCGAGCGCATCTGTTCTATTGATTAGAATTTTCACAGAGAGATTCCAGTCCCCTTGGCCTTCGCTAGAACAGAGTCTTTCAGTGAGTTAAGTACATCGAGAAGTTCCATTTCACTAGTATCTACTAAGCTAGCATCTTCTGCCATTTTTAACGGAGCAACTTCTCTATTCATGTCACTCTCATCTCTCTTCTTAACATCAGTCATTATTTGCTCAAGAGAGAGGTTAGACTCTCCCCCTTCATTTAATTGATTTAATCTTCTATTAGAGCGTACTTCAACTGAAGCAGTTACAAAGAATTTACAAAATGCATCAGGAAATACAACTGTACCTATATCTCTTCCTTCCATGACACAAACGACTCGACTAGCGAGGTCTCTTTGAAAGTTCAATAGAAATTCTCTCACTTGTGGAATTTGAGAAATGATAGAGGCAAGCTTAGAGACATTGTGCTCTCTAATCTTATGAGAAAGATTCTCTCCATCAATACCGATGAGATAATCTTCCGACTTTCCGTACTCCAGCTTAATATTAGATAAAAACTCGTCCATTTGAGGACCAGCTGTTAAAGGTATATTTCTTTGATCACAACAATATGCAAGCGCTCTAAACATGGCACCTGTATCAATATAGAGTAAATCAAGAGTTTCAGCTAACTGTTTAGCAATAGTCGACTTCCCGCTACCAGAAGGTCCATCTATAGCAATGACTTTTGATAAAGACATTTTTTCTCACTTCCTTGAAAATTAAGACACAACGGGTAAATAATCTACCACTTTAGTCAGAGCAAAACTAGACGCTATGTGAGAATTTAGAGCGATTTTTCTAATTGACCAATCGAGTTAAGAGCCAATCGGTAATCAAAGCTTGGGAATTCGACGAAATGAAAAATTTTATCAACTTCATATAAGCGTGTGTAAAGATAAGAAGTTTTAGGATTATTAACAACAAAAGTCTTTTGAAGAGAGAGATATCTCTTAGATTTGCCATTGGTAAAATTTTTAGAAATTAATTTATAGTGTCTTCTAACCTTGTCTAAATATAAATTCCTGACCCCTACCTCTTGCTTATTTCTAAGTCTTCTATAGACTCCACCTGGCCCCATATTATAGGCAACAGTCGCAAGAGTGTAATTCCCTTTGAACATCTTAAGTAAACGCTTTAGATAAAATACGCCCATCTCAATATTTAAACTTGGATCTTTTATATTTTCATAAACAATAGTTTCTTTGACTGGCATCTTTAGAAGCTTACTTAAATAAACCCCTGTTCCTGGCATAATTTGCATTAACCCAGTTGCAGAAACAGAACTTTTGGCCCTTAAATTAAAATGACTCTCAGTCCACATTACACTTAATGCCCAAAATGGATCGATTTGATACTTTTCACAAATCTCCATAGTTGTTGCTATATACCGAGAGAGTCTCTTTTTTAATTTCTTATTTTTTACAGCTGAAACAATCAGATTTCTCGTATCTTTTTTTGAGAAGTTCTCAATATGCTCAAGAGGAACTCCACCAAAGGACTTATTAACCAATGGAAATTGGTAATATGTTTTCTCATCTAAAAAGTAAGTAGACTCTTTATTTGACTTGTTTATGATTAATGATTGCTCAGCAGTTCCAAGAGTAGTTTCTTTAGAGAAGATAACTCCTAAAATAATAAAGATAGCTAGTGTATTTAAATATCGTACACATGCTCTCATTTTGCTCGAGTTCATGACGCGCGCAAGCATCTGCAGACTTTCGTCTAGAAGTGAATATTCTTTTTGAGAACTATTAAACATATGAAGAGGCTTTTACCCCCCTCGAAATTGATCTGTCTAGTCTAGTACATAGATTTTACCCTGTGTTCATCGGGGGAAACGAAGATCTCTACCAAATTTCGAGATTTTAGGTGGTTTTGAGCAAAAATATACTTTAAAATATCTTCTGATAAATAAATGGAGAAAACTGAAATGACGCAAAATACAACATATAATAGATTATCTGACGAGAAATCGGCCTACCTTCTTCAACACAAAGATAACCTCATTCATTGGTTTAGTTATGGACCAGAAGCAATCCAAAGAGCTAAAGATGAGAACAAGCCAATTTTCCTTTCTGTGGGATATTCTACATGTCACTGGTGTCATGTTATGGCAGCAGAATCTTTTGGAGATCAAGAGACAGCAGACTTCATGAATGAAAACTTCATCAATATAAAGGTCGATAAAGAAGAGCTTCCAGATGTAGACAACTACTACCAACAAGCATGTCACTTATTTACTCAGAGTGGTGGTTGGCCTTTATCAGCATTTCTACTACCTGATATGAGACCATTCTTCGTTGGTACATACTTCCCTAAGAATGCAGTTGAAGGTCAAACAAGCTTTAAAGAATTAACTTCTGAGCTATTAAGGGCCTTCAAAGAAGAGAAAGAGCAAATTGAAACGAATGCAACTAATGTGACAGAGGCAATAGCAAAAGGTCTTGTTCCAAAAGATAAAGTTGAGTACCAAGGACACTTTCCACCTCCAGCAGCAGTTATGGATGCTGTTAAACAATTTGCTGATGAAAAGAACGGTGGTTACGGACAGTCTCCAAAATTTCCTCAGTTCTCATTTTATGAGTGGGCAATTGAGCAAATGTTAGAAGGTATGATTCAAAAAGACCAAGGTGAGCACATCATACTATCTCTTGAGAAGATGCTTATGGGCGGAGTCTACGATCATGCACGTGGAGGTATCCATAGATACTCTACTGATGAAAAGTGGCTTATTCCTCACTTTGAAAAAATGATTTATGACCAAGCAGGACTATTGAGGCTTCTTTCAAAAGCAAGTGTTCTCTACCCTTCCCCAATAATTTTCGACAGTCTTATTCAAACACTAGACTTCTTAGAAGCTGAAATGCTTGGTGAGTCTGCTCACTTCTTAACAGCACAAGATGCTGATTCAGAGGGTGTTGAGGGTCTTTACCACACATTTACTATTGAAGAATTTGAAGATGCTCTAAAGAATTATGAAGATGAAACAGAGTCTTTGATTGATAATAGTGAAACAATAAAAAAATGGTTTAATATCACTAAAGAAGGAAACTTCGATAAAGGTTTAAATGTTATCTCACTTAACTACGACCTTCGTTCAGACTTCTTTACACAAGACGGCTGGAATACAATTAGAAAAGCAAAGAAAGCTATTCAGAATGAAAGAAAAATGAGAGTTCCTCCAATGACTGATAATAAAGGTGTTGCGAGTTGGAACTTCATGATGGTTTCTGCACTTGTAGACGTAATGCAATACTGTCAAATTGATATAATAAGACAAAAAGCATCGTCACTTTTTAATACAACTCTTGAAGGTCTCTACACTAACTTTCTCGTTTCAAAAGATGAGCAAGGAATGAAAATTCGTCACTCAACAACAAGAGGGGCAAGTCTTCCTTATCTAGAAGACTATGTTAACTTTGCAGAAACTCAACTTAGAGTCTATGAAGTTACTGGTAACCCAGTATTTAAGCAAAACTTCCAAGATACTCTTGAGTATATCCTTAAAGAATTTGTAGATGGGGACAAAGTACTAACAAGAGCAAAAGCTACTAATGACCATGAGCTCTACCCGAATCAAAGTGTAAACTCAATGGACCAATCTTATAAGTCACCAGCTTCAACTCTAATTCATATTATTAGAAGAGCAGCAGTTCTATTTGGTGATAGAGAATACTTAGATAAAGTAAAAGATATTCAGGAAGACTTTATTCATGAGTCATTAAAGAATCCACTTAACTGTGGAGAAGCTTTAAGAGCTCTTAGTTACCCTGATACTGCATATAGAGTTGTTAAGTTGCCAGTTGAATGGTTGGAAAATTCTAAATTTATAAACTTCATGCCTTACTTCTTAAGTCGATTCGTTCTAGATTACACAAGAGATGGTGAAGATAAGTGGGAAATTTGTAATTTAAATGAATGTGAAATAGCAGGTACTGGCCTTGAAGAGTTTATTGAAACTTTAAGACCAACAACATCACCTGAAGAAGAAGCAAAAGATAGTGAATAAAATATTACAAGACGTTACAATATTAGACTTTGGACATAGACTTCCAGGACCTTTAGCAGGAAAAATTCTTGCTGGTCTTGGTGCCAGAGTTATTAAAGTAGAAGATCATATTTTCCAGGACCCTTTCTGTGCAGGAGCCTTTGCGGAATTTGATCCAAGTTTCAAAGATTGGTATAAGGAGCTAAATAACTCCAAAGAAGTTTTGAGACTAGACTTTAAATCTCCTACTATTAAGGAAGAAATCAAAAAGCTCTTAATGAGTGCTACCGGTGTTATTAATGGGCTTCCAAATAAAGTTCAAGAGAGCCTTGGTATTGATGAGGAATCTATCCTCTCTCTAAACCATAATCTTGCAGTCGTTGATATGAAGGCATCAAAAGAATCTAAGACGGCTATGCATGACCTTAATGCGCTTGCAATGACTGGTTTACTTTCACTTCATATTGAAAATAGAAACGAAGATATAGTTGCGCCTCCTTTTTTACCAATTGCAGGAATAAACTTTGGTCACAAAGTGGCCACTGATTTACTTGCAGTTATCTTTAAAGTTAGACAAGAAAGTAAGAGTTATATTCATACTACGTATCTGCTAGAGAGTACTGAAGAGATATTTAGTGCATTCTGGCCCAACTCGCTGCGAAATAGCAGATCAAAATTTCTCCATAATGGCCTCTACCCTTGCTATTCACTTTATAAAACTGCAGATGCAAAATATATTGCTCTAGCTGCGGTGGAAGAAAAATTTTGGCTGGAATTCTGTTCTGTCTTCAATCTAGATATCCCTAAAGAGGAAAGATTTAACTATCAGAACCAAGAAACTTTTAATGCGATATCTAAGTGCTTTCTTTCCCATACCCAAGATCAGATAAAAGAGATCACAGAGCATCACGACTTCTGTCTATCATTGATTTAACTTGCCAATTTACAGGCTTTTAACTAATGTTCGCCTATGGGATTAATGTATATGTTTCCAGTTTCAGAAGATGAAACTGATAGAGTCAAAATTAAAGATCAATCAATATCTATCAAGTCTTATGGACTTCCAATGATATTCTGGGGCTACCTTATTGCAATTATTGCAGTAGTTAGTGCAATGTACTTAGCCGTGTCTGGAGCAATCAATAAGCTCATTGCGACAGAAGATACTATCAATGTTGTTCTGGCATATTCAGTACTTGGAATAATCTATGGGCTGCCTGCTCTATTGATAGCTCTCTATTTCTACGAAAAAACAATTACAAAAAAAGGTGAACTCATAACAATTCAACACAAGGTATTTTGGGTACCAGTGATGAAAAAAGTTATTGAGTTAGACAATAAGGATGCAGTTGAACTTCATCATTTTATGGACTCTCCAAATGTTGCAAAAATGAGAGCACAGCCAGAGCTTAAGGGCTTTGAGAATAGAGGCTACTTTGAGTTATTTGCAACAAATAAGAATGGTAAGGCCATTTTCCTCGATAGACACTCTCGAAAGGCAGATATCATTAAGATCAGAGATCTTCTTAGAAAGTACTAACTCCAGCAACTTTAAATTGAATTGGCAGAGACAAAATAAAAGTAACTGGAGTTATAACTTCAAGTACAGAGATTATTCTATATTTTTCATTTATCTCAAAGTCAATTTAACCTTAAGCTTTCCCTATGACAGGCTTAAGAAAAGCCGAAGTCTATTAGCTTTAAATCAAGAAGTTTGATATAAATAAAAAAATTGTAACAGAAGGTAAATTATGAAAATTCAAAACGATCATGTAGTAGAAATCAATTACACACTAAAGACTGACGGAGGTGAAACAATTGATACTTCTGATACAGGTGGACCTCTTTGCTACTTACACGGTAAGCAAAATATTATTCCAGGACTTGAAAATGCACTAACTGGAAAAGGTTTAAATGATAAAATCTCAGTAAGAGTAGAGCCAAAAGAAGCATACGGAGAAAGAGAAGAGTCTTTAATTCAAATGATTGATAAGTCTCAATTCCCTAACTTTGATGAAATGACTATCGGTCAACAATTACAAGTTCAAACAGAGAGTGGACACCCACTAATCGTAACTGTAATTGCAAAAGCTGAAGAAGGTTTAACTCTTGATGGTAACCACCCTCTTGCAGGAATGAACCTTAACTTTGATGTTGAAGTTATCAGTATCAGAGAAGCTACTGCAGAAGAGCTTACACATGGACATGTTCATGCTGAAGGTTCAAGCTGCGGTCACGATCACTAAAAAATATACTAAGCCCTCAATTTTTCTGTTGAGGGCCTATTACTTTCCTAGAAAAATCAATATATATTACCCCTAGAAAATTCGTATTAATTTTGTAACATTGTAGAAAATATTTACTAAGGGCAAATCTATGCAAAATGCACTCGTACTCTCACTCTTAATTCTTTTGAGCGTTTCCTGTAATAAAGAGAATAAAGACTATTATCAAAAAAATGGAAAAATAAAGAATGTCATTTTCGTAATTGGTGACGGAATGGGTCCTCAACAGCTCTCTATGCTACAGTTATTTGCAAAGCACTCTCAAGAAGAACATTTTAAAAATAGAGTAACAAATCTAGAAAAACTAATGGCTGCAGGTAGTCTTAGTACAGTAATGACAAATCCAGGAAAGAATCTCGTTGTAGATTCTTCTTGTTCTGCTACTCAGTACTCGACAGGAGAATACTCTCTCCCAGAAGTAGTTGGTCTAGATCATCATGGAGAAGTTTCAAAGACTATTCTAGAGCTTGCTAAAGAAAAAGGTCTAAAGACAGGCCTCGTTTCAGATACAAGAATCACACATGCAACTCCGGCCTCTTTTGCATCCCATAACACTTCAAGAAACGATGAAAATGAAATCGCTAGAGAAATGTTAGAAGTTGGACCAGACATTATGCTCTCAGGAGGACTTAGACATTTTCTTCCGCAAAACTCAACGAATGATACTGAGCTTAGAGGGCTAATACCTTCTCACATCTCTCTTAAGTCAAAGAGAAAAGATGATATAAACCTATTAGAGGTTGCTAGTAATAAAAACTATCAACTTGCCTTTGATAAGAAATCTCTTGAGAAAACAGAAAAGGGAAAAATTCTTGGCCTATTTGAAAACTCAGCTATGCCCGATGGAATTTGGCATACTCAAAATAAATCTAAAACAGATAGAGTTATTCCGACTCTAAAAGAGATGGCTTCTGTAGCTTTAAAAAACTTAGAAGATAGCGAGAATGGTTTCTTTCTAATGATTGAGCCTGGCCAAATAGACTGGGCCGGACACAGAAACGATACAGGGCTTCTACTTCACGAAATGCTTAGGGCCGATGAACTTTTTGGTCTACTCCACGAGTGGATGAAGGGAAGAGAAGATACTCTCCTTGTTGTTACAGCTGATCATGAAACAGGTGGATTTGGATTTAGCTACAGTGGATATGACGTTTTAAAACCAGTTAAGGTTACAGGAGAGAAGTTTAAGGGAGAAGACTATAGATCAAACTATAACTATGGAGATTTTTCAACTTTAGACAAGATCTATAAACAATCTAGATCAACGCAACAACTCATGAGTGACGTTCAAAAATGGCCAAAAGAGAAGCAAACAATTGCTAATATGAAAGAACATTTCGAGTCACATATGCAGTACTCTTTCTCTGATAAAGATATCAAAAAGTTAATGAGAAGTTCTAAGAACGAATTCTATAGGCCAGATCATAAGAACTTAAAACTTAAAGAAGTCCCTCATATTGAAGACTTTGCGGCCTTCTATACCTATGGAAACATTACGAGATCAAATATTTTTGCTAGAGTGCTAGGACATAAGCAGAGCGCAGTATGGGCAACAGCTTCACATACTTCTACTCCAGTAACAATGATCACAGTTGGTCCTAAGAGCCTTACACAAGAGTTCAATGGACTACTTCACTCTACAGAAGTAGGACGAAAGACAATCAAGGCCCTAGGGTTAAAGAAAGAATATAAAACAATTATAAAATAATTAAAGGTCCAGGGATTTCTCGTAATGAGACTTCCCTGCTTTTGAAATCATTGCTCCACCTAAACAGACTTCCTCACCTTCCATATCAATATAGAAAACGATTGATTGCCTAAGAGCTACAGCTCTCTGCGCTTGTGCAAATTCAACATGAAGAGTTCCATCTTTAATCTCAGTGATAGTACAGTCTTGATCGCCCTGGCGGTAGCGAATCTTTGCTTTACATTTAAGAGGTAGAGGAAGATCAAGTTCATTACCTACCCATGATATTTCATTCGCCCAAAGTTCATCAAAAAAGAGTGCTGGATGATCTTCACCACGTTCAACAATAACAACATTGCGATCTGTATCTTTTCCAACAACAAACCAAGGTGCTCCAGGTCCACCAAGACCTAATCCCTTTCTTTGACCAATTGTATAATAGGCAGATCCAGTGTGATCTCCAACAACAACTCCATCTAGAGTTTCAAACTTACCAGGCTTAATGTGGATATAATTAGACAGGAAGTTCTTAAAGTTTCTCTCTCCGATGAAGCAAATACCTGTTGAATCTTTCTTATGCTTAGTTGATAAATCAAACTTTTCAGCAAGAATTCTCACTTCAGACTTAGGAATATGACCAATCGGAAAAATTACATTATCTAATTTCTCTTTCTTCATCGTGTAAAGAAAGTAAGTTTGGTCTTTCCCAGGATCGTTACCTTTAATAAGTCTATTCTCACCACCAATCACTTTATTTTGGCAGTAGTGTCCAGTCGCTAAATAGTCAGCTCCCAGCTCAAGTGCTTTATTTAAAAACACTTTAAATTTTATTTCTCTATTACAAAGAATGTCAGGGTTTGGAGTAAAGCCGGCTTCATATTCTTCAAGAAAGTATTTAAAAACGTTATCTCGGTACTCTTTTACAAAGTCTACAGAGTAATAAGGAATATCAAGTTTTTCGCAAACTGAGATCACATCAGCATACTCTTTTGAAGATTGGCATACGCCATTCTCATCTTCTTCTTCCCAGTTCTTCATGAACATACCAATAACGTTATAGCCCTGCTCTTTTAGAACGGCTGCACATACTGAAGAATCAACGCCACCGCTCATTCCAACGATAATAGTTGTATCTTCATTACTCTTTGTTTGATTTGATATGTTTACTGTAGTCATAACAGTTATCTATCAGGAATTTCACATAAGGAAAAGGTGGTATGACTAAATTATATCGTAAGTCCAAGCGATAATACTGCCACTAATAAATCGAAATGCCCTATCTAAGCTTTTGAAATTTATAGTCTCAACAAAATCGTTGGATGTATGATTCTTTGGATTTGGGTCATCTTCCCAGTTTTGTGTGAATATGATGGCCGGAAGACCTTCATTCCAAAAGCTAATATGATCACTTTTATCAAACCCATTGGCATCTATTTCAAAGCGCATTCCCGATAAAGTTTTATCTCCAGCGCTAACTAGCTTCTTTGCAATTTTTGAGTCTAGTCCATAAAGAGGATCCGACTCTTTTCTTGTATAAACTTTAAAGTTATTTGATCTAGAATTTTTATCATTTCTCTTAGTATCATGTCCGAGCATTAGGAGATTAACAAAGCCTGCGAACGAATCCTTTTTTAAATCTTCTTTATATTTTTTCACATAGGCCCTCGCCCCTAAAGAAGCGAACTCTTGATAATCTAAGAATACAACTCTAACAGTCTTTGGTGTATTAACTTCAGTAAGTATTTCAATGAGAGAAAGAAGTGACGCCACACCTGTTCCATTATTATCTGCTCCAGGTTGATCAGCTTCAAGATTAATTATAAGATTTTCTTTATCGTAATTAATAGTATCGTAATGGGCACCAAGGATAATCACTTCATCAGGAGAAATACTTCCTTTCTTTTCCCAGATGATATTCTTACCTTTAACTGTTTTTAATTTATCTAAATGAGAAATCATCGAATTAGTAAAGCTATTCCATTTTTTATAGATAGGAGATGTTTTAGGGTAATTGCCAGCAATTTCTTTTTGAAAATCTTTTCTATATATACTTTTTGCGTGCTCAATATCAGGAGTAAACTCATCTACAACAACTAGTGCAGTAGGGTCTATCTTTTTTAGTCTATCTACAATCCAATTAGACGCCTTCTCGTGGGATTTAGTTCCAACTATTCTTGAAGGTCTGCAACAAGAAACAAACTCTCTTAGGTTTGTAAGTAGATTATCTTTTTTATATTTTCTAACTACAGATTTAACAGAACCTATATTCTTTATATTTTTCTCATAATCTCTAAGAACATATGGTTCAGCAGAAATTGCACAGAATTGAATAACAAAAATTAAAAGATACTTCATAATTAAAACTCTAAATGTATTTTCTTTTTTACTGGTTTATCTTCGTCAAAGGACTCTTCTTCTTCTCTTGTTTTTGGATAGACGCGATACTCTCCATCCTCGAAAAAGCCTGAACTTCTAACAACTCCAGAGCCAATAACGGTGGCACCAATGGCCCTTTTATTATAAAAAACTTGATATCCACCACGTGGACAAACTCCCTCTTGAGGAACTTCAAACTCTACGACAACCGCTCTATTATTTTTAAAAAACAACTTACAAGGGACCTTAGGCCCAGCGCTTTCCATCTGGACATAACAACTAATTGGCTTTGATAGATCCATTGATGGATCGTGAGAGAACCTCATCAATCGGCAATGAGTGTAGTGATACTTATCTGGGTAATCGACAAAGACATCTTGTTGTTTTGGATTAATTCTAATCACTTTCAACGCTTTATCTATTGGCGAGGCCTTCTTTCCAAATATTTCTTCTTGATTTAAGTGATAGTGATGAACTCCATCGTGCTCTACAATAGTTGTTCCATCTCTAAAACTTATTATTCGTCCTTCTTTTCTAAGACTTGGAGCTGTGAACTTCTCAACAACTTCATTGAAATACTTATTAAAGAGAAAACCTTTTCGTCTCTTCTTGTTCTGTAAGTCATCTTTGACGTATGTAATACCAAGAAGGTTTGAAATCTTAAGAACTTCATTGTGCTTAATTTCTGCGAGAGGGAATATGATCTTAGATAGTTCTTCTTGTGTTAATCGGCTAAGGCCATAGGTTTCATCCAGAGAAATATCTGTAGGAACAAGTAAGCTATAAACACCACTTGCCTGATTTTTGAAGGCCTTTGCCTTATGCCCAGTTGCGATATGGTCCGCTCCAACAAGCTTGGCCTTTTCAAGAAGAGTTTCAATTAATATTTTATTCCAGGCTATAACAGGTTCAAATTGCTCTGCTGCTAATCTGGTCGAAACAACAGGCTCAATAACTCTAGAATAGAATAGTGAGTTGATATTTGTTCCATAGAAAGGAATTTCTAATTGGTTACAGATTTTCTTAATACCCTCTAGAGACTTTGGAGTCCAAACAGTTAGACTCTTGTATGGATACTCATGAAAGACAATACCAAGGCCTACCACATTAAGGCCCTGCTTCTTTAATAAATAAGCAGCAACCGTGGACTCGATACCACCATCCATTCCAACTAGAACAGTTTTTTGACCAGAGCTAGATTTGTTACTCATCTACTACTTCCTTACGTTCATCCGACAAAAAAGATCAACATATTTTGAGGGTATAACTAATGATAATTATAACAAAAATTAGTGTATTTTGAAGTGAAGCAAATATATCCTAGCCGGCTGCTATAAAGGTATTGAGTAGAAATACCGATAGATTATCGATGATATCAAGAAAAACGCCACAATTCTTAGCTGGGGATGCACTTCTTTTTGAGGTGAAGAATCAGAAGCACAATCAGAGTCAACTCAAAGACTTTATTCATTTTATTAAGTATTGTGGAAGAAGAGGGCCTATCAGGTTCAAGCACATTGAAGAAAAAGCAGAATTGATGTCAAACTTAACTTTAAAAGAGAATCTCCTCTTAGATCTTGGAATACGTGATAATACCAATAAGTCTATTAGCGAACTTCTTCATAAAGCAGATCATCATGCACTTGCAAAGCTTATGGAATGTATTGATGATGAGAATACCTATCCAGCGAAAGCTTCCACACAAGACAAGAAAATCATATCAATTATAAAAATCTTATTTCATAAATGTGATTACCTATTTTTAGAAAAGCCAGAAAAGTACTTAGATGAAAGTATTCAATCTATATTCTTTGATGCATTAGACGCTAGTAAAGAGAAGTTTAATCAGACAATTCTAGTTACCAGTGAGCAAAGAAATTTATGGAACTCACATATAAACAAAATCATTTGTAAGGGTCCAAATGGTCATTTCCGTCTAGAAGACCCAGTGCGACATCACGATACTTCAAATGTGACTACTATAGACTTTAAAAAATCTGAACATAATTCCAAAAAAGCCGCATAAACCCCCATCAATATTTGACAATATTACCATGCTAATCCGATAATATATTGGAATTAAAAGATAAACCCACAACTTAGAGAAGAAATGACAAAGAATGTTTTAAACTTCATAGATGTCTTTGCTGGAGCAGGTGGCCTGTCGTGCGGACTGGAACTAGCAGGAATGAAATGTGTTTTAGGCGTAGATGCAAATAAGCACGCCATGGAGACTTTTGCACGCAATCACAAACACGCGCAAACGTACTGTGGGGACATAACAAAACTTACAAAGAAAGAACTTCTTAAAAAGTTAGATGGGAATCATGTTCATGTAGTTGTAGGCGGACCTCCTTGCCAAGGTTTTTCAACAGTAGGTCTTGGGAATCCGGACGATATGAGAAATACATTATTTCTTGAATTCTGCAGGATTGTTAGAACAACTATGCCCTACTTTGTAGTGATCGAAAATGTAACGGGACTTCTTGCAAAGAAGAACGAGAAAACTCTCCAAAATATATTTAAAAAATTCAAAACTCTTGGTTACCAAATGGACGTGCAAGTGATGTCTTCACAAAACTATGGTGTTCCAGAGAAAAGAAGAAGAACAATTCTTATTGGAACAAGAGTTAATTGCGACATTACTTTCCCTAAGCATACACACGATACAATTATAGCTAAAACTTATAGAGAGCCAATGACAGTTGGTGATGCTTTAAGTAATCTAGAGACAAAGTCTGGAGAAATCCTTAATCACGATTTAGAGCAAGCTGTAATTAAATCAAAGATAGACCTTAGAAGATTAAAGCGAATCCCAGAGGGCAAAGGGATCCGTTATGAAGCTGATGAAAAGAAGTACTTTACTCCTTCACTTAAGTTAGGTGTAGATTGGGTTAATCTAAGAGAAAATCGTTTTAGACAAACAAAGTATCAAAGATTAGATAGAAGTCTTCCAAGCCCTACAATTATGACTCACAGACATAGTTACTATCATCCTGTAGAGCATAGATACCTTACTCAAAGAGAAGCAGCAGCACTTCAAAGTTTTCCAAATGATTTTGAATTCATGGGACCTTTATCAGCCCAGTGGAGACAAATTGGAAATGCAGTTCCTCCTCTTATGGCGAAAGCAATAGGTAAATCTCTTAAGAGCATGTACAAGTCATACTTAATGCAAAAAGAGTCTAAGAATACTAAAAAGAGCAACTCTAAACAAAAGATTGAATATGTCAGAGAGAAAGCATTTGTTTACAAGAAGTAATTTTCTACTAATCATTCTTCTAGGAGTGCTGGCGAGTTGTAGCTCACTATCTAAGAAGGACAACTGCCTAGTAAAAAGAGCCGCATTCGATATCGGATCAGGCTCAACAAAAATGACTCTCGCAAAAGTGAATACTTGTGAAAATAAAATTGTGGAAGTTTTCTTTGAAGACCAAGCAGCTGTTGGTTACAAGCAGGCGCTTTATGACAATAACAATACTTTTTCTCAGAAAATTCTAGATGAAGGAATCAGTGAGCTTAAAGAATTAAAGCAAACTGCGACAGAACTAGGTGTTACAGAGTTTAGTGCTTTAGCAACTCAGGCATTCAGAGAAGCAACTAATGGTCAAAAAGCACTTGATAGAATATCAGATGATGTAGGCTTAAAGGTTAGAGTTATAAATCAAGAGCTAGAAGCAAAGTTTGGTTACTTAGGTGCGAAGGTAAAGCATCCATTCAACGATGATGAAAATATTCTAGTATGGGATATTGGTGGTGGAAGCATGCAGATGACTTATGTAGAGAATGGAGAATTCAAATACTACCTAGGTAAGCTTGCCAGTGTTTCATTTAAACAAACAGTTCTTAAAAACCTATATAATGGTAAGAATGTCTCACCCAACCCTATTGGTAAAACAAAATCAAAGAAAGCAAGAGCATTAGCGAGATTTTTTGCCTCGGCTAACGTTAGCGCAGAAGTTAAGAAGTATATTAAAACAGCAAGAATATTTGGTATTGGTGGAGTTCACTATTACTCAGTTAGAAAACAGACCTTAAAAAAAGGTCATATCTATAATCAAACTCAATTAAGAGTTGCCCTAAGTAAACGCTCAAAGCTAAATGACAAACAGATTGGTGGCAAGTTTGCTGCTACAGATGTTACAAATATAGCCCTAGTTCTAGGCTTTATGGAGTCACTTGGTATGAGAAAAGTTGAGACTTTAAAAGTAAATATGTCTCACGGATTATTCCTAGATAAAAGTTCATGGTAAAAACATTTGCTCTACTATCTCTAATTTTTATTTCAGCATACTCAAATGCTGAAAATATTAGAGAGAAGTGGAGCTCTAAAACTGATGGCAGTAAATTCATTGATGTAAGAGGCACTAACGTACACTACCGTGATTTTGGTAGTGGAAATCCTATTGTACTACTACATGGTATCTGCGACAGTCTTCATACATGGAGAAAATGGAAAGACACAATAGTCGAGAGCGGATATAGGTATATCGCCATAGATATTCCAGGTTTTGGCCTAACAAATGGTAAAGAGATTCCATACAATTCTAAGGGCTATTCAGAGTTCTTACATCATTTATTCAAAAAATTAGATATTAAGAGACCTATCGTTATAGGAAATAGCCTAGGTGGCTATATTGCTTGGAACTATGCCTTAGATTATCCGAAAGATATTGAAAAGCTCGTTCTTCTATCCCCTGCAGGTTATCCCCTATCTCCTCCTTTTATAGTAAAGACATCAAATAATAAGTTCCTCAAGTGGATTGCTAAAAACTTCACGACAAGAATGACATCGGACATAATTGCAAGAGGTGTATTTTTTAATAGAAATAAAATGGAAGAACAAGATCTTGAAAGATTTTATGACTTATTTAAATTAGAAGGAAACTTCGATAGATATATGAAAGTCTTTGAAGAGATTATGAAATTAAAAGATCACACTCCAAATCTTAGTGAATTGAAGACTCCAACTCTATTAATATGGGGAAAAGAAGATTCATGGATTCCCTTTGATCAAAGTAAGTTTTGGCAAAGGGATGTTAAGAATTTAACATTTTTTAAGCTTGAAGATATTGGACATACACCTCAACTAGAAACTCCAATGAAGTCAGTAAAGATAGTTTTAGACTATTTAAAAAGTAACTAACCCTACTATAAGAGTTCAGTTCTAATTAGATTTAAAAGATAGGTCTCACGCTCAATTGACATGCCTTTTTTTACACTATTAGCTATCGTATGCTCGTTGTGCTTAAGAGCATCATGGATATTAATCCAAACTGGTTTCATACCATTACTTAATTCATAGTGCTCTAGAGTAGTCTCTCCAAGCTCTCTATCAACAGAACAAGTAAAACAATATGAAATCATATGCTGAATATCAAAGTCAGGTTTGTGCCATGGCCTATACTCTTCATAAATACCAAACTCCGAAATATTTGAAATATTTTGAGCTCCAGTCTCTTCTTTTAGTTCACGTACAAGACCAGAGATAATATCCTCGCCCTTATCAATACCACCACCTGGTAAGCTATAATCATGATATCTTTCGGTGTATAACATAAGGATCTCATCACCACTAAGAGCTATCGCTCTAGTTGCCTTTCTCTGGAATATAGACTTATTCTCTAGGGAATCAATTTTGTGATGTCTAGAAGTGTGAATGTGTCTCATGTAGAACCTTTTAAATTTTTTATTTTAATTCTGACTTGCCTTTTGAAGGCCCGCAAAAAGACCATCACTTTTTAGAAGTTCTTCTGGTGCTCCACTTTCAGCAAGTCTCCCTTTATCAAAGACAAGGAGCCTATCACAGCTCATCACAGTATCTAGTCTATGAGCAATGATTAAGCATGTTTTATTTTTCATTATACTGATAATAGCATTGTGAATGATTCTCTCATAGTTTGGGTCAATATTGGCCGTGGCCTCATCGAGAACAAGAATCTTTGGATCTGCAAGTAAAACTCTCGTCAAACTAAGAAGCTGTTTCTCACCGATACTGAGATTTTCACCACCATCTAAAATATCTGAGTCCAAAGTCATCCCCGACTCCATCATAGCTTTAGCTAGCCCTGTCTCTTCACAACATGAGAGTATTTCTTCATCAGTTGCAGAGTTTCCAGCACATAAATTCTCTCTGAGGTCAGCGCTAAAAATGATCGGATCCTGTGAAACAAAACCTATCGAACTACGTAAATATTTACGATTAAAGTCTCGAATAGATATACCATCGACTTCGATAGATCCTTTTTGAAAGTCATATAATCGAGCAAGTAAACTAACAGTTGTAGTCTTTCCGCAACCAGTAGAACCAACTAGTCCAATTTTTTCACCACTATTAATTTTAAAGTTTAAATCTTTTAAGACCCAATTATCTGATTCATAGGACATCCAAGTATTTTTAAATTCAATTTGGCCTTGAAAGTCATGATCTGATATCTCTCCATCCTTACCTAAAACTGTCTCCTCTTCAGCATGAGAGAAGAAACTATGTACACGTTCACTACTTGTAAAGGCCTGTTGAATTACATGTATCTCACGAGCGAGCATTAATATTGGGGAGAAGAATTTTTCACAATATCTAATAAAAGCAACAAACACTCCAACACTCATAGTTCCAGCGAGAACGGCCTTTCCCCCAAAGAAGATAAGCCCTACAAGAGGGAGCGTACAAAAGAAAGCAGTGAGAGGTCTTGTCCATGAGTATAAAAAGTTAGCACTTAATTGAGCGCTACGGTGATCATTTACTGCTTCGTCAAAATTTTGATGAGACCAACTCTCAAGTCCATAGGATCTAATAACATCAATTCCACTTAAGTACTCATTGAGTTTAGAATTTAGAGCACTAGAGAGTTTCGACATTCTTCTATTTACTACTCTTACTTTATTCTTAGTAAGATATACTAACAGAACAGCGGGAAGCATCGAGCAGATTAGAATAATACCAATTCTAAAGTTCGTTAAGCACATGGCCGTACCAGAGATAATGGCCATAAAACCAGCATTTACAAAACGACCTATAGTAGAAGTGAAGAATTCTTCAACTCCTTCAACGTCGTGAGTAATTCGAGTAATCACTCTTCCTTGAGGCTGTTTATCATAAAAGCTAAGCGGAAGTTTTTGAATGTGAGCAAATAACTTCTTTCTGATATCTAAGATAGTTTCAGAGGAGTTTAAAACGAGAATTCTTCTTCCACACCATTGAAGAACAAGTGCCGCAACTTCGCAAAGAACAATTAAAATTGCCCAAAAATAAGAATCATCAAAGGCCTTCTTAAGTAGTCCTTCTTCAACTAAGTAACCCATTGCCCTTGAGGAATAGATAGCTGATAGTGAACTAACAAGCATTAAGACTAGAGCAAAGATAAACTTTCCTTTTCTCGCCTGTCCTTGCTTAATCAAAAACTTTAATGACTTTAAATCATTAAGTGCATTCTTTTTTAAATTAGATTCATCCTGCTCATCGCGAGCAACAAATTGATTACTCATCAATCACCTCCATACCATGAGAGAGGTTTAGTACTTTATTACAATACTTAAGCGTAGAGCTTCTATGTGCGACCCAAACAAGAGTTGTGTCACTTAGTTCACGGTCAAGATTATTTAAGATTAAGTCTTCTGTCACTGTATCGACAGCACTAAGGCAATCATCTAAGAATAATAACTTTGGTCTTCTAGAGAGCGCCCTAGCAAGAGTAAGCCTCTGTCTCTGCCCGCCAGAGAGATTAATCCCCCATTCCCCAAGTGGAGTATTTAATTTATCAGGAAATGAGTCTACGTCTTTATCTAGGCCAGCAAGCCTTAGGTAATACCAAACATCGTCGTCTGAAAGGTCTCGATCCATTTCTATATTTTTCTTAATTGTATCAGCGAATAAAAAAGGCTTTTGTTGTACAAAGCTAATAAACTCCCTTAATTCCTTATGACTATAGCTATTGTAGTCTTTTCCAAAAAAGAAGAGCTTCCCTTCATAATTTCTTTCGAGTCCACTTAAGATACTTAAGAGAGTAGACTTACCAGTACCAATATCTCCGGTAATACCCAACCTCTCTCCAGGGAGTAAGCTTAGATTAAAATTATTAATAAGTGGTTTGTCTTTATCAGAATCATGAAATTTGAATGATAGATTTTTAGCATGAAGTACATACTCACTTTCGTTTATATCTCCACCCTTTTGATACAGAAATTCTTCTTTTTTATTTTTAAATATATTATTTAATCTATCTAAGCTTGTAGTCCCTCGCTTCCAATCTGAAATTATGAATCCCATTTCCATAAGTGGATCTTGTAATAAGAAAATCAATCCTTGCATTGAAACAAAGTCTCCAATTGTCATTTGCTGACTAATTACAAGATTAATACCAACAGTAAAAAGAACTACATAACTAATAATTGAGGCTCCTCCCATCATTGGTATGTAGTTTAAAGAAGTGAATAAGGCCTTTAATCTTTGATCTTTATAGTTTGATGCACTCTCAATCAACTTGTCTTCCCAGAATCCACCAGTTTGCGTAAGTCTTTGCAGACGAATTGTACTAATGACTTGAGTAGATAAATCATTAAAGTCACCAAGAGACTTTTGAGAATCCTTATGTCTTTGAACTTCTTTTGTAGATAACTTCCTAACAAAGAAAGGTAAGATAGAAAGTGTCAAAACAGAGATGACAGTCATTTTAATATTGATCATTAACATTGTAGAAAGAGTTAACACACCAAGAAAAATAACATCAACAAGTCCAACCAGAGTAAAACCAAATATAAAACGAGATGAATTTACATCACTATTTGATGCATTCATTAGATTACCTTTTGAGAAGTCAGTAACTAAATCTTTCTTTTTAAAAAATCTTGCGTTCTCCCAGATTCTCTTTCTCAACATGGCACTCGCCATATGAGTCTGCCTTGCAAGAGTGACTCTCCATCCCATTCTACCAATAGTGATAAATACTCTACAAATGAAGATACAAATAAAAAGGAAGTAAAAGGTATCAAGCTTAGTTGCTTTTTCAAAGAAGGTAGGAAAGCTATCGCCACTGAAAAAGTCTATGACCCAACCAATGATTCTAGTTGTTAAGACTTGGCAAATATTAGTGATTAAAACCATTAATGTACCGACTAGGTACATTGTCTTATTGTTTAATAAATAAGATTTCCATATATCGATTGAAGTTGATTGAGTTGAGCTATTCATGGGGGAAATTCTAACTGGACTTCCCCTATAAGAAAAGTAAGTTAATGAATTTCTTTAGACAACCACTCTCCTAATTCACTTAGTTCATCACTGATCATAGGTAATTCGTCCTTAACTGAATTGATCGCTTCCGTAATACCATTAGGATTATATTGTTTACCTACTAGGGCCTTAGATACGTACTCAATCATTTCAGGGTGAAGAGAATCAGAGTATATTGTACACTTCTCGATTAGACCTTTATGAGAATCAATATGGGCCTCTATTCCGCCCCATGTAAATCTCTCCTCTAAGAAGTGATTAAACTTTGGAGTTTCACCAAATCTCCAGTTCCAATCCTTAAGCTTTTCATAGTAGTCATTAAGGTGAGCAACAGACTTTAAGTAATCATGATCTAAGAGCTCAACCTCACATTCTGTTCCATAATGAGACTTGAACTCTTCAATTATTGCAGAGCAAATAGTCTCGTGATTAATTTCGGGATTACATTCTTTAAGGTTAGTAACACGTGCTCTTACTGATTTTATGCCCTTACTTTCTAACTTCTTCTTGGAAGGATTTAAGTAATTTCCAAGCTTAGATAAGTCGGCATCAATTAAGAGTGTTCCGTGATGAAACGATCTATCCTTAGTTTCTTTAAACGCAGATCCAGATATTTTCTTATCACCATCATCACTTTTCACAAGTATATCATTTCGACCAGATGCAAATGCCTCGACTCCAAAACGAGCAAGAGCATTAGAAATTATTTTATTATTAACCGCCTTATCATAGTTTTCTTTTGAATTCAGAAATGTAAAGTTAGTATTTCCTAAGTCGTGAAAGACTGCTCCACCGCCACTCTGTCTTCTAGCTAACTTAATATTATCCTCTTCCATTTTCTCAGTATTACACTCTGTCCACGGATTCTGAAATCTACCGATAACAACAGTATCTTGATTTCTCCACAGAAAAAGAACGTGTGTCTCAGCATCCATATCTCTAAAGATCCAATCTTCAGTAGCAAGGTTAAACCAAGGATCAAATGTATCTGATAATAAAATTCTAATTTTTGACATAGAGCACTCCATTTTCTAATACACTCGACCATACAACGCACGGCACCTACGGCGATATTAGAATCCAAAGTATCATAAAGAAAAAAGAACAAGGAAACAATATTGAAGGCGTTATGATTACTTTTTTATTACAAAACAATGATACTTTGTAAGGGACAAGTTAAATATTATAGAAACGATCTCTGTTTAGAAAGTAATACGCAGCTAAAGAAATAGCTGCGCGTATAACTATTCTACTGATCTATTGAAATTTTAACATTAACTAATTTTGCTCTAATTCTCATAACTAATGAAGGTATAGACTTATCATCTTTTTTCCTTCCAGGAAGAGTGTAAAGAGTACGAAGATAGAACTTCATATTTTTAAAAATTGAGGAAGTATTTACTTTTATATAAATACCTTCAGACTTTATTTCTAGAGGAATAATTTTAGTTTCTTTTAAGTAGTTATCAAGATCGTACTTAATATCACCATGAAGCTGATTTAGAGGTGGTAGCAATGTTTCAGAGACTAGGGGTATCGTAATTTTCTCTGTTAAGAATCTTTTCAACGCTTTTGTCTTAGATTTAGAATCGACATCATCAAAAGTAATTTCGGCCTTATCCTTTATTCTTGCGTATATAATTTCCTTAACCATTCCCTCATTGCTTTCTTCGTTAATAGGAATTAATATTCCATTTCTTTTATCAAAAGAATATATTTTAACTGAATATTTCCCACCACTCTTACCAAACTTTAACTTCTCGATACCTGCAACTGTTTCGTAAATAGTATCGTTTAGCTTTTCACCAGAGATTTTTTCAAAAGCAACTAACAAATTAGATATATCTTCATTGGTAAGAACATAGTCCCCAACTTCAGCAAGATATCTTAGAATATACATTGTAAACGTAAGCCCATCTCCAACAGGGAAGTCTTCGCTCATGGCCTCTTTAACCATAAAGATTTGTTTTGCAACTTTTTCGTAATCTTCAAGTCCAAGCCCATTAAGAATATCATCATTAGAAGTTGAACTCTGAGGGACTCTTTGAACAATATTGATATTATTAGATAGCTCTTTTACTTCGACATTCTGAGCAACAACTTCTTCTTTTTGTATGGCCCGAGGAGAATCTTTTGTGCAAGATGTACCAATAAATACAAGTGGTATAAGTAAAGATAATTGAACTAATTTACCTAGTGTCACAGTTCCTCCGAATATTAAAATAACACCCCTATATAAGCAAGAAACAGGCCAATATAAACAATTAATATTACATGAATAAGGGGTATGATTATTTGACACTGACTACTACTTTGACACCACTATTTTGATTAGGAGAATTGATTTTGTCGAATTGACTTTCGTGGCAGGAGTCACTAGATTGTTTGATAAGTATCAAACATAGAATAAACAAAAGAAGTTAATATGAAGAAACTCTCTATTTTAGACCTAGTATTAATAAATGAAGGTCAAACTGCTACAGATGCTTTTAGAAATAGTGTTGAAGTAGCAAAGGCCGCTGAAGAGTTTGGTTACTCTCGAATTTGGATCGCTGAACATCACAATATGCCGGCGATAGCAAGTGCTGCGACTTCTGTTGTAATTGGACATCTAGCAAGCCAGACTAATTCTATAAAAATAGGAGCTGGTGGTGTGATGCTGCCAAATCACTCCCCTTTAGTCATCGCAGAACAATTCGGAACTCTTGAAACTCTTTATCCAGGCCGAATTGAATTGGGTCTTGGGCGAGCTCCCGGAACAGACCAGAGAACAATGAGGGCTCTGAGAACAAATATAGATAGCTCTAAAAACTTCCCAGATGATGTAAAAGAATTACAAAGGTATTTTTCTAACGAAAGCGCTAACGATCCAATTATTTCTAATCCAGGCGTTGGACTAAATGTACCTCTATGGATTCTAGGATCAAGTACATTTGGTGCGACACTAGCTGCAGAGTATGGGCTCCCTTACGCCTTTGCATCACACTTTGCACCTGATGCAATCAAAGATGCCTTAGAAGTATATAGAGCTAACTTTAAACCTTCTAAGCAACAAGAGAGACCTTACGTTACTCTTGGAGTTAATATTATTATTGCAGATACAGATGAAGAAGCACAGTATCTCTCAACAAGCCAAAAGCAGTCTTTTACAAATATGATACGTGGATTAAAAAAGAAGGTTCAACCACCAATACTAGATATCAATTCTTACTGGAATGATAACGAAAGGATCATTGCTGAACATATGCTTACATATTCATTTGTAGGGTCTAAAGAAACAGTAGAGAACAAACTAAGAGAGTTTGTCTCTACGTATGAACCAGATGAATTAATGGTCGTATGCCCAATATCTGATAATCAAAAGAAAATAAAGTCTCTTCAAGAGATTATGGGTTTAGATCTTTAATCAACAGAGAATTCTTCTTGTAGTTTAAGATCGTCTTCATTAATAGCGTCGGGGTCATATTGAACATCTTCAGAGATGCTAAGATCAGGGTCATATTTATAACGATTTTCCCAGTCGCGTCCATCTGTGAGTCTTTGAGATCTTTTCTTACGTGCAACACCTCTGCCTTTTCCTGACCGAGATCGTGATTTTTTCTTAAAAGTGGATTCAAAATTAAGAGGTTGTTTCTTTAAAAATTTTGCCTTTTCAGGAGAGATAACCTTAGCCAGGGCCATTTTATCTAAGATATTATTTACTGTTCCACTCGCAAACTTTGTTAACTTCTTTTCTTTAAACGACTGTGAGTATCGAATAGGAGAAGGAAGAAGCATCGCAAGAAAAGCCCCCTCTTTAGCTGTTAAGCTTTTTGGTGATTTTTTAAAGTAATGTTTTGAAGCATCTTTAATTCCATATATTCCATCACCATATTGAATTACATTAAGATAGACTTCTAATATCTTATCCTTTGATACTTTTTTCTCTAGATAAATTGTTGCCATCAACTCTTTCATTTTCCTTTGAATAGTTCGATCACTCGTAAAAAATAGATTTTTTGTGACTTGTTGAGAGATCGTACTTGCACCTCTAAGATTTTCTCCTTTAAGTCCATCAAGAGCAGCTTCTTTAAGCTGTGACACATCTACTCCTTCATGATCAAAGAAGGCCCAATCTTCGCTTAACATAATGGCCGATGTAGCATTTTTCGATATATTTTTGAGCTTACTCCAACCCTTTGGCCTTTTTGATACAACCTTATACTCAACACCTTTTTCATCAGAGTAACTTACCTGAACATAGCCTTTAGAAAGCTTATCAATTTCAGAAAAAGGAACACTCATCCCTACAAGCCCAATACTTATAGTTATTAGAAATAGAATTAAGATCGCTATAATTTTAATTTTTTTCTTTTTTTGCTTCATAGGAAATTCCTAGTTTGAGAATTTAATTTCTCTATTTTCAGTAATGTTTTCAAATTGAGAAGCGAACTTCTCTGCAAGAGCAGTAATCGTTAACGAAGGATTTACTGCTAAATTTCCAGGGATAATACTTGCATCACAAATAAATAACCCAGGGTACCCGTGTATTTCATTTCTCTCATTTACAACAGAGGTCTTTATGTCATCGCCAATCACCGCACCACCAAGAATGTGCGCAGTTGCAACAGAACCTGCCCCCGCTTCGAGGCTACAATTTAATGGAATCCCATTTATATTCTTCGCAACTATTGATGCAGACTCTTGAGCGATAGGAATGGAGGTTTCCATTGCTTTACCATCAGGTTCACCTACAAGTCCTCTAGAGAAACCATGATAGATATTTCTCTTATATTTAAATTTAATTTTTGTATCAATTGACTGCATAACAAGAAGAATAACTGATTTATTTGCCCAGTCCCCACTAAATAGGGCCTTAAGAAAGCTAGGGAAAGATATCGCTAACTTATAAAGCATATGAAATGGCCTTACTAACCTATTACCTGGAGGAGTGAGAGGAGTCGTAAGGAGTTTCATAAAATCGCTCCCAGCAGGGTATCTAACACCTTCAATCTTTGTATACTTATCTGGTTTGATTTGTGCACCAATAGCAAGGCCTTTTGATAACTCTCGGTGAGAGTCAAAAGATGTAGCCCCTACTAAACTTTCTCCATTTGTTCTTATATTATGACCAAGAGACTGTGGAATATAAGGAAGTGTTTTATAAACGTCCCTATTTCTAAAGAGGATATCAATTGTCCCCATCACACCACCACTGAAGATGACATTCTTTGCCTTAAATACGTTCTTATTCCTAAAGAGTAAATGTCCTGGAGAAATCGTATCAACGAAGTATTCATCTCCAATTTTTCTGACTTTATGGGCCTGCGTATTAGGGAAGATTCGAGCTCCCCATTTCTTCGCAAAATATAGATAATTTTTAACAAGTGTATTTTTTGCACCTACTCTACAACCAATCATACAACCACCACACTTAGTACAAGTGGTTCTATTGGGTCCGTCACCATTAAAGTAAGGATCTTTGATATCTACTCCAGGTTGATCTCCCATAAGAACACCAACATCTGTGGGAGAAAAAGTATTTTCACAATTTAAAGCTTTCGAAAGGTTTCTAATCTCTTCATCGTTTTCTTCTATAAATTTATTTGTAGTTACACCTAGCATTTTCTCAGCAGTTCTATAATGCTCAACTAAGGACTCCCCTTCATTGAATGATTTAGGCCAAGGAATTTGAGCTAAGACATCGCGTTCAGGACGGAGAAGTGTATTTGCATAAACAAGACTTCCCCCACCAACTCCAACACCATGAAGAACTAATAAATTTTTAAGAACGCTTATACTTTGAATTCCAAAACATTTTACAATCGGGGCCCAAAGGAATCGGCGAATATCCCAATTAGATTTTGGAAAGTCCTTATCTTGAAAGTCTCTTCCTTTCTCTAAGATAGCGACTTTATATCCCTTTTGGGCAAGTCTACAGGCACTGACTGATCCGCCAAACCCACTACCAATTATAAGAAAATCATACTTTTCCATCTCTACCCCAAAACAAGTCATATTCTAAACTAGTTTAGCAAAGAGAGAAATAAGAGTCTAACATGTTGAATATTGGATAGAGTTGGCAAGAATAGAAGGCATAGCGCGAATTTATAAGGCAATAAAAATGGCCGCTTACGCGACCATTCAACTTTTATTTTTCGTAATTTGCTCTTAAGTCACACCTGTACTTTCCATATAGTGTTTGAAGTAAGCTATTGTGCTCCCTAGTCATTTGAATATCGAGCATACTTTCACCTAGAGTGTAATTAAAATCGTCTTTAAGAAGCTCTGTCGCCTTCTTTATAGAAAGCTCTTTTCCTTGCCAAGTAACAGTGACTTTCTCACTTTTACCTTCAAGGAGATTTTTCTTTTCAATTTTTATGGCAGATATAATTCGTCTCGCAAATATTGCACTTTGTGAATTCTCAAAGATATCATCTCTATCATTACTAATATAAGAGCCCGTTTCACCAAATATATCTTTATTCGTTGAAAGAAAATCATAGCCCATCTCAGCCCACTTCTGTGCATACTTCCAAGTGGCCCTTAGATTTTTAGCTGATACACATGCCTTATCAACTTGATCTGAAGAGAGCTTATCTATACTTTTGATATGGTAGTGACCACTTCTTTTATCAAGGTTAGCTTTTGCAAATGCTTTAAAGTCCTTAATAAAGAGCTTGTTAACTTTATTACTCTTTTTTCTCATGTGATCTATAAAGTTTTTCCCATAATCACCATAGATATAATTAATAACTTTATCATGGGCCTCTAGAATTCTAAGATCAGCACCATCTGCACCATTTTCACTAGAGAATTCTTTCTTACCTGTAACAGATAAAAGTTTCGTTTTTAAAATTTTAAGTTCACCCAATAATTTATCAATCTCTTCATTTGTTTTAACACCATTACCTGATGATATGATGCTAGAGATTTTAGAAAAACTAATCTCATTATCGTCATCAAGTTGGATAGCGACATCAGCTAATTCTTCAGTTGCATTATCTTTTAGATCAGAAACCTCTTCTACAACTCTTGTTAAGTGATATTTAAGTTCTTTTGTAAAATTATTAAAGTTACTATTACTGGACTCTTCAAGCGCAATAACTTTTTCGATATGAGAAACCTCATCAATCGACTCTAGTAACTCTCTAAGAGATTTGTTTTGCCTAGATATTCTTGACCCATTAGTTGGGTTGATGAATTTATTTACATAACTATTAATTAGGTCATAGTTAATTGTAAGCTTATCAAGAATGATATCCCTTTGAGCTGATGTAGGAACATCTAAAGAAGAATTGAGTGGTTTTAAAGCTTCGATAATAGGTTTAAAGAATTTAACTCTCTCTTTACCAATAATTTCAACGTGAGACTTTCTAATTGCTTCGAGCTCATTAGAAATCACATTGGTATTACTTTTAATGAATTCTTTATGTTTATTTAGAACTTCAATTAAGGCCTCAACAGAGTCTAAGTCTTTATAGTGCTCATCTGTAGAGATATCCAAAATGCCAGCTTCTTGCATTTTGATTCTTACATCATAGAATGAACAATTTAATTTAATAAATGTAAGTCTGTCCTCATCTTTTTTAAAGTCGAAACGCCCTTCGAATAAGTTATTTATAAACTTTAAAATAGAGCTTACGACAAGCCCTCCATAAGCAACTGAAACACCTGTTGGAGATGCTGAATAAAGACCAAATTGAGAAAAACTTTGAATAACATTTGCTGAGTTCTCTAAGAAGCTAGTGTCGTCTAGGTGAGAGCATCTATTCTTATTGAAGAGAGTATTTAGGCCATTCACTAGTGAGGCCATTTGCTCCCCATTGATTCCCGTATTTCCGATACCATCAGACTCAGGCATTTCAATAGGATCATGCCCTTGAGCCTCACGAGATTGATTGATATTATCTTGAATCTCCTCAGCACCAGTTAAAACTTGGTCTAGAGTTCCCTGACTACCGTCTAGACAATCATCTTTGAAGATAGCTTCTATATTTTTAATACTATTTAAAATGACATCACTTCTAGTGGAGTTTAGTGGGCAAAATATAGGACGGGTCTTTAGAGTTAGATTTCTATCTTTTAGCTCCTCTATCTTCTTAATGATTAAAGGATCAACTTTCGTTTTCTTTATCTCATTGATACTTGAGGATAGAGTATTTGCCCCAAAAATATACGATGGTGATAGAGATAGTATTAGAAAAAAGACTAAATTCCTACGTTTCACTTTTACTCCAGTTTTTAATTCACTGATGTAGAAGCAAAAAGTATACCAATTTATATTGTTGAATTCACATGCCAACTATTGATGAAAATGTATAAAGCTTTGATAGTGTCTAAACTTTATTCAGTTACTTCAAGTTCTTCTGATAAAGGTGTCCAAGGGCAAGAGTTCCTTCCATGCAACCTTCGTAAAGAACTCTTAACTTCAGAGATTGATCTTTGAGTTCATCTTCATCTCTATCAATTTTTCCAAGGAAACTAGTCAAGGGTGAACATGACTTCTTTAAGACATTATAGGAAATATACTCGTTGAGCGGTAGACCTTGTGGATCTATCTGATCGACAAAAAAAGTATTTAATTCTATATGATTCTTTGAGGCCAAGACGGCCATTCTTTCTTTATATGTTAAATCTCTTGAACGCGCTGCCATAGAGATGAAAAATGCGAATACTAGCACAAAAGCAATCTTCATTTATTACTCCATTAATAAACAATTCTTAATTTTATACTGAGCACTAAGTCATGATAAATCAAGCAAATTATTCAAGTATTTTGAAATTTTCTCACATAGCTCTTGACGAGTAGAACAAATATCCTGCGAATTTTTCATATCGTAATTACCAGAAAGTAGTAATGTACTTATCCCCTTAAGGTTAACTCGGTCACTTTCTTTGTCACCAACCATAAGACTATTCAAAATTGTTCCAGAAACTTTTGCTAATCCTTTTAAATGCATTCCAGGATTTGGTTTACGAAGAAGAGAGTCAAACCTCCACTCTTCATTACCTTTCTCTTTATGAAATGGGCAAATTTCAATGTGATCAACCTTAGCTCCAAAAGATGAGTAGTAGGCCAGAAGCTTTGTGTGGAAGTTATCTACATCTTCAACTGTATACATTCCTCTAGCAACACCAGCTTGGTTTGTAACAATCACAACAGGTATAGATAGGCTATTCGCTTGCTTTATGACTTCAATCATATCTTTAAAGATAATGGAGTCACTATACTTGTAAACATAGCCAGTATCTTCATTTAAAATACCGTCTCTATCTAAGAACAGAACAGGTCTATTACATTTGATTTCAGAGCTGTACTTAGCGATAGGACAAGTCTTAAATACACTTTCAGTGTTATTAATAAATTTAATTCCACTATCTACATATTTATCTCTTTTAAAATTCCTATCAGAGAATTCTTCCAGAAAAACAAAGTTCAAATTTTCATTTGATATCAAACTTGCAATATACTCCCAATCAACAAAACAATCACTATCAACAACTAGAGTATTATTAGTGACCTTATCTACAACTGTAATATTAAAGAAGGCGGATAGCTTGGACGCAAGGTCCTCTTTATTAAGAGTCGCTGATTTAAGAAAAAGGTTTATATCTATCATACTAATTCCTTAATAGAGCAATTGACTTTAAAAGCAGCACTTGTGAACTTATTCATTGGTTTTATCCTAATTTGTAATCTTATGTTTCCAACGTGTAGTTCAAGTGAACTAATACCACTTTTGAGAGGGAGTATCTCTAATCCTTCTCCTGACACTAGATCACTTGATTTAATTACATGTACACCACTTGGAAGATACTTCTCACCTTTCTTTTCTTTATGGAAGCAAGTGACTTGGATAATATCAGGATTACCAATACCAATAAGAGGAAGAATACTCTTAGAGAATAACTCAGTATCCGTATTCTTAAGCTCTGTTAGACAATTATATACATCTAAAACTGCGTCGTAATAAGTTTGAACAACAATCTTATTGAAATCTTCAGGAAGCTGACCAGGTAATTCACTAAATCCAGCCTCAGTCCAACGATGGTCGAAGCGACCGAAGAACTCTAATGAAGCTTTATCATGTAACTCATTTGCCATTTGTAAGAATCTTCTCTCTACACCTTCATTTATTAGGTTTTGAAAATATTGACTCTTTTCGAATGAATCAAAGTATTGAGAAATAAAACTTTTGATTCCTGCACTTTTAGTATTAACAAAAGCATTTGACTTACAAAGCTTCAATGAAATAGGAAATACACCAGAATCTGCTTCAATAATTATATCTGCTTCATCCCATGATTTATTATGAGATCCTCCAGCACTTTTTCCAATTACAAGGATCTTATCTACATTGCTTGGCAGTGTTGGAACAAGTTCTTTTGAGACTTGATTTGCTAGAAGTGGTAAATGTTTAATCAATGAAGGTTCATTAACACGCAACCAATGGTCATACTCAGTAAGTTGCCTTCTGATATCGCCACCAAAAGAACGTACAAAGTCCCCTTCTATTTTGAAGTGCCTAGAAAGATTTTGTGCAACAAGGTACTCAAAAAGGTTACCTTTGAACTCATTTATGAGGGCCTCTTTTTGGGCAACAGTGTCAATTGGTTGATATTCTCGCATATTTTACAACTTATTTTAAAAAGGAGTTTTCAATGTCATTATAGTCTAATAGACTTACTAACGAAAATATCAAATTCCGAAGAACTTGGAAAGGAAACGAAATGGAGAATTTCCCCTCTGTTTTAGAGTCAATTGAAGACTTGAGTAAGCGACAAATAGATGGTGTCCTAGGGTTGGCCCATCGAATAAAAAATCGCTCAGACACTCCTTTCTACTTTTCAAATAAAACACCTATCATAGCCACATCATTCTTAGAAAATTCAACGAGAACAAAGCATTCATTTGAAATTGCTATTTCTAAGCTAGGATGTACATATATAGACTTTAATTCAGAGAAATCATCTTTAAAAAAAGGAGAATCTCTGGAACAAACTCTACTAACTCTAAATGATCAAGGTGTTGACCTATGTATTATAAGAACATCTGTTTCAAATCAGTTATCAGAGTTTAAAGAGAAGCCACCAATAAAAATAATTAATGGTGGTGATGGAGTAAATGAACACCCTACTCAGGCCTTACTTGATGTGTTTACGCTAATTGAATGTGGGATTGAACTTAAAGGGAAAACGTTCTGTATAGCAGGTGATAATATACACTCTAGAGTTGGACATTCTCTTATAAAGCTACTACCTCAATTTGGAGCTAAAATTCTTCTCTTTGGTCCAAAAAGTTTTCTACCAGATCAACTACCTAAAGAGGTTGAAGTAACTTATGATCGAGAAGAGGTACTTAAGCGTTCAGATATTCTTTATCTACTAAGAGTTCAAACTGAAAGACATACTCATAATGAAGAGAACAACTTACTAGATTATTCTGAAAAGTATGGATTCACTTTAGAGATGATTGAATCTTTAAGTAGAAAAATACCAGTACTACACCCAGGACCAGCAAATATTGGAGTGGAGATCTGTAATCAATTAATAAATTCAAAATACTATCTTGGTCATGAACAAGTTAGAAATTCAATCTACCTTAGAATGGCACTAATACAAGCTATGTTACAAAATGGAGCGAAGAACATTGGGTTCAATGAGAATACATTTTTCAAATTCTAATTTCTTAGCCTCAAGTTTTCTTATAAAATTCTTATATTGCATTGTTTTCTATAAATTAAGGGAGAAGCATACTCATGTCTAATATTTTTGATTTTCATACATCTTTAGAACAATCAACTGTCTACATTCATTTCGATGATGGAGAAGTATTTAAGGCCAAAGTCAATCGCGCAGAAGATGATGAAGAGCTTAAAGAAGGTATCTGGGGAGAGGCAGCTTTTACGACAGGAATGAGTGGCTACCAAGAAACTATTACGGACCCATCTTTTCTAGGACAACATATAATCTTCTCAAACTCACATATTGGTAATTACGAATATGATGAGCGCGTAAGTCAGTCAGAACAAGTACACGCTAAGACAATTATTGCTAGAAACTTTTCACCAAATAAAATTTTAAACAATATATCTATTCCATTAATAAGTCATTTGGATACAAGAAGACTTGTTAAGTATCTAGTGAACAAGAAAGGAAGTCATAAATCCGTAGTTACGACAAGAGAGAAAGCTCCAACCAAAATGGAATTTGAGAAAGTACAGCTCTCTTGTGAAGATCTTTCCAAAGTATCAATTGATAAAAAGATAACTCTAAAAGAAGGTGATAATCCAATAGTAATTATCAATTACGGTATAAAGGATTCTATTACAAAAAACTTAGAGCATTTAAATAAACCATTAGTGATGCTTCCCTACAATAGTACAGCCAAAGAGATTATGGACCTTTCACCATCTCTCATATTTCTTTCAAATGGACCAGGCGATCCAAGAAATTACTCGACAGAAATAGAAGTTGTAAAAGAGTTACTAAAGACAGATATCCCTATAAGAGGAATTTGCTTGGGACATCAGCTAATTTCTCTTGCACTTGAAAGTGAAGTGATTAAATTACCTTTCGGACAAAGAGGAGTTAATCATCCATGCTTTGACAATGTGTCAGGAGAGATTTTAATTACTAGTCAAAATCATGGATACTCAGTAGATCAAAAAAGTTTTGAAAAAATTTCTAAGAGTAATATTTCAAATAGAGATTTTTTCATTCAACATATTTCATTATTTGATCTTTCAGTAGAAGGTATTTCTTCAACTGATCATAAGGTTAAAAGTGTTCAGTTTCACCCTGAGTCGAACCCAGGCCCTAGTGATGCAAGTGTCTTCTTTAGAGAGATAGAAGATTACTTAAAAGTAGATACACATCAATCAATTGATATGAAAGATCTTCACCCTATGATTGATGTTCATAATGTTGAAAAGAAAGATATTCCCTATAAGAAGATCCTATTAATTGGATCAGGGCCAATAAAAATCGGACAAGCAAGTGAGTTTGACTACTCTGGAACTCAAGCCTGTAAAGCATTAAAAGAAGAAGGAATAGATGTTGTTCTTTTAAACTCTAATCCTGCTACAATAATGACAGATCCGGATATGGCCTACAGAACTTATATAGAGCCAATTACAAAAGATACTATTAAGAAAATCATAAAGAAAGAACAAGTTGATGCTGTACTATCAACGATGGGTGGTCAGACAGCTTTAAATATCTGTATTGAGCTAGAAGAAGAAAACTATCTTGGGGACAATGGAGTTGCACTACTTGGAGCAAATGTAGATACAATTAATAAAACTGAAGATAGAGCTTTGTTTGCAATAGAGTTAGATAAACTTGGATATCAAACAGGAAAAAGATTTAGGGCCCACTCAGCAGAAGAAGCAATCAAACTTGCAAATGAAAAAGTCGAATATCCTCTAATTATAAGACGAGACTTCGCTCTTGGAGGAAAAGGAGCTGCTCTCATTCATAATCTAGAAGACTTGAAAGAAGTTTTCACAAGTGATTTAAAGTTCCCAATAACAATGGAAAAATCTCTTCTAGGGTGGAAAGAAATTGAATTAGAAGTGATGGTTGATAAAGATAAGAATGGAGTCATAATTTGTTCTATCGAAAATGTTGACCCATGCGGAATTCATACTGGAGACTCAATAACAGTTGCTCCTGCTCAAACAATAAGTGATCGCTGCTACCAGCAACTAAGAACAATGTCTCTAACGATTGCAAAACACATGGGTGTAGTTGCCGGAGGAGCAAATGTACAATTTGCTATAAACCCAGAAAACGAAGATGATATTGTCGTCATCGAAATGAATCCTAGAGTATCTAGATCATCAGCACTTGCTTCAAAAGCAACGGGTTATCCTATAGCAAAAATATCTGCCCTACTAGCTATCGGGTATACATTAAGAGAAATCTTAAATGACATAACTAAAGCGTCACCAGTTGCCTTTGAGCCTAGTCTAGATTATGTGGCAGTGAAAATACCAATTTTTCCTTTCTCAAAGTTTCCATCTTCTTCCCAGGAACTTGGACCTCAAATGAGATCAGTAGGCGAAGTATTGGCGCTAGGATCATCTTTCAATGAAGCTTTCTTTAAAGCTCTTAGATCACTTGAACTTGGTTTAGAAATTCCTACATTATCACAACTAAAAACATCACCAGTCAGTATTACTCGTGAGTATATAGAAGATAGACTTGGCTCTCCATTAGAGCTTTCACTACTGAGTGCTTTAGAGGGCCTCAGACAAGAAATGACAATTGAAGAAGTTCAAGAAAAGTCAAAAATATCAAAGTGGTTTATAGACCAAGTCTCACTTGTCTACGTTGCAGAACAAAAGTTGAAACTAGATAAAACGCTTTTAGCAGAAAGAGAAAACTTACTTAATTATAAGAGACTAGGATTCTCTGATAAGTATTTAGCTCTTTTAACAGATCAAGGTCAAAAAGATATCTTACAAAAGAGATTTGATGAGAGAGTCTTCCCTATCTATAAAGCTGTTGATACGTGCTCTGGTGAGTTTAATGCAGAGACGCCTTACTTTTACTCTACTTACTGGGAAGAAAATGAGGCTCAATCTTTGAGTAAAAATGGAAAATCTGTTGTTATCCTTGGTTCAGGACCTAACAGAATTGGACAAGGAATAGAATTTGACTACTCTTGTGTGAAGTCATGCCAACAACTTGAAGAAGAAGGTATCCAATCAATAATGATCAATTCTAACCCTGAAACTGTTAGTACAGATTATGACAGTTCAAATAGGCTTTATCTAAGTCCACTATATTCAGAAGATCTCTTTGATATTTTAATTAATGAAAATCCATATGGTGTCATCACTTCTTTCTCAGGCCAAACAGGGATAAATATTCGATCGTACATTGAAGATAGCTTTAGAAATGAATTTAAGAAATTCAATTTTCTTGGTCCTGACCTAAATACCTTAAACTTAACAGAGGACAGAAAACTTTTTAGTCAAATAACTAAAAAAGTCGACCTTTCACATACTAAAGCAAAAGAAGTTCAAGGATATAAAAACTTAATCAATGCACTAACAGAAATAGGTTTACCAGTAATCATAAGACCTAGTTATGTAATAGGTGGTGAAAGTATGTACATCTTTCACTCACACGAAGATGTTGAAAACCTGCCAAAGCCTCTCCTTGATCAACTAAAACAGAGTTCAACGATTTTTCAAGTTGAAACTTACTTAGAAGAAGCAATTGAGTATGACGTAGACCTAATAAGAGATCATAAAGGTAATTGCGTCTTCACAGTTTGTGAACATATTGAATACGCAGGAGTTCACTCAGGAGATTCTGGAATGATATCTCCACCAGTAAGACTTACTAAAAAATTAACAGAACAAATGAAAAAGATATCTGAGGATTTAGCAAAAGAATTAGATATTATAGGTCCTATTAATTTTCAATATGCAGTAAAGGACAACCTTATATACTGTATTGAAGCAAACCCTAGAGGGTCTAGAACACTTCCTTTCTTAAGTAAGGCGATCAATTTTTCTTTACCACAAATCGCTACGCGAGCAATGCTTGGCCTACAAATAGAAAGCTGGGATAGTAATCAAAGTAGTCATTACTGCGTAAAGCAATCGACTTTTCCATTTGACCGTTTTATACAAGACAATATTATTCTTGGACCTAAAATGAGATCAACAGGGGAGACTCTAGGTACAGATTCAAATAAAAATCATGCTATTTTGAAGTCTTATCTTGGAAACTACCCTAATATTAATACTCCAGGAAAAATACTCATGTCCTTGGCAGATCACAGTAAAGCGGCCGTACTTCCCTATCTAAAACTACTACAAGATAAAGGCTATACTTTTTGTGCAACTGGAGGAACTTGTAGATTTATCAAGAACCAAGGTATCCCTTGTGAGCAAGTTGCTAAAATACATGAAGAGAATAATATCTCTCTGATTGATGTTCTTAGAGAAGATGAAATAGTAATGGTATTCAACACCCCAATGGATAAGGGTACATCTAAGTCCGATGGAGAACACATAAGAAACTCCGCAACAACTTATGCCATCCCTTGCTTTACAAGGGTAGAAAATATTGTGGCCGTAATAGAGTCAATAACTGAAAGTGACCTAACGGCACTACAGCCTATTAGTCTTCAGGAGATACATCAATGAGTAAAATGAAAAGTATCTACGTTGCACTTGATAATATGTCTAAAGAAGATATTTATGCTTTCCTAGAGAGATCTAATAATGAAATAGTGTGCGTAAAGATTGGACTCGAATTATTTAACCTATACGGGAGAGACTTTGTAGAAGAAATATATAATAAATATAAAGTAGATATTTTTTTAGACTTAAAACTTCACGATATTCCTAATACTGTCAGCAAGGCAATAAGATCGCTAAAAGGTCTTCCGATTAAATTCCTAACGCTGCACTTAAGTGGTGGGATAAATATGCTTAAGGCCAGTGTAGAAGCAAGAAATCAGTTCCTACCAGAGTGTAAATTATTAGGAGTTAGTATTCTGACTTCACTAGATCAGAAAGATATAGAAAAAATCTGGGGTATATCAGATAATAACAAGCTTTTTTCAAACCTCTTCCAACTAGCACATGAAAGTCAAGTAGATGGCGTTGTATGCTCACCTAACGAATTGATGATATTGAATGGGCTTAATTTAAATCTGTTATCAATGTGTCCAGGAATAAGATTTGATGATGAAATTAAGGAAGCAAATTTTGGAGATCAAAAAAGAGTACTCTCTCCAGAAAAAGCTCTTGAAAAGGGAGCATCATTTCTTGTGATGGGAAGATCTCTAACTCAATCAAAAGTGTTAACAGAGCGAATACAACTACTAAAAAGTATGTAAATTCGAGTACTTGAGGCAAACAACTAATCTTTTTACTCATCTATACCGATAACATAAATAGATATAGATGAGGAAATATTATGAGAACAGCTCTTATAACATTAATAGTTTTAATCAATTCATCATCATTTGGTGATTTGATTAATGAAGAATTAATAGCGAAAAAAGGCATAAGATGTCTTAAAGAACAATACTCTATCTTTAACACTAAGAACTTGAAAAATATTAGTGACAAAGTTAATTGCGTAGAAGAAGTAAAGATCACGAAAGACAATAAGATTCAGAATCTAGACTGTCCAGACCAACCAATTTTCAATACATTTCTAAATACCCAAAAGAAATATCAAAGAAGTAGTTCATGCTTAGATAAATCAAGAAACCAATCTCCAAATATTTATGAAAATATCAACTGTGATTGTGTAACAGAGTCCTTAAAAAATGACTATGGAGATGACCTTGAAAAAAAGAACCTCGAATTTAAAGAAAAGTTAAAGCAAAAAATTCAAAAAAATATTGGAGAAAGATTTAAAAGAAAAATTCAAACAATAAAAAACAATGAAATCCTACTGACTGAAAAGAATAAAAAAGTAAGAAGCTGCTTTTCTAGAAATTTCTTCAAAGAGAAATTTCTGCGCCTTGCAAATCTAAAAGGATGCGCAAGTAATTCCAAAGAGGCTATAGATCGTATTCAAAATATGTTTGGTAACACATTAGGTATTAAAATAAATAAAGATAGCATCGATGAGACATTTGATAATTTACTCAATGGTATAAAACAAGAGGCTTCATTAGGTCAAAATATTAAAAGAAGTGTAAATTCATGCTTTCAAGATCCAAAAGAGATGGAAAAGAAATATATTAGAATGAAGTATGATGAAAATGCCGTAAACTTAAAAGCTTCATTTGGTTCTTTTATCAAGGGTCGAGATTTAAATTCTCCAACATTAAGAGAAGAATTTAACAACTATGTAAAAGAATCGGGAATGGATATTCACCCACTCATAAAGACTTTAACGAGAGACAACTTACCAGCTTTTTTAAAAGAAATTGATAATGATAGATCAGGGAAAGAGCTAACCCTTAATCAACTTTTAACAGGTAAAAATAAAAATCGTTGGATGAAGTTCTTGGCCATGTCTAGTAAGATTGACTGTATATCTACAGCTGACGAACTAGCACAAGCAATATGTACAGATGCTGACCTTGCCTATGATGACCCTACATTAATTGAGACATTTCTAGAAGAAGATCAAGATTTCAAGAATAAAAATACATTGGGTCTAAAAAACTTATATTGTGAACAAAAGGATCTCCACACTATCGATAAAAATGGACGCCTCTTAGTTTATAAAAACAAACTAGATTCAAACCTTGATCCAAATCACTTGATGAATAATCAGTTTAAAAAAGATATTACAAGTGTTATCAAAAGCTTAAATAATAATGATTCTAAGAAGGCTCTTGATTTATTAGAAGATCAGTTTCTTGGTAAGAAAAATTCTAACTCCTATAAAAATAATAACGAACAAATTGCAAGGTTTGAAGAAGCGAAAAGGATAATATCCCTATCGACACTCAATAATATGAAAAAAAATACGGAAAGAAATATAAAACCAACGAAGAAAGGTGTTAGAGAAATAAAACATTTTTTCCAAGGCCTAGATAGAATTAAGAATGTCCTTCAAGAAAGACAAGAAGATGAAATAAGAAATGTTGCTAACGAAGTTTATGATATTCAAAGACCAAACCAATCAAAATCTGAGTTTGAAAATTTATTTTTAAAAAACTTTAAAGATAGAAGGTACTCGAGAGATCTAACAAATAACCTTGATGCTTATCATCCAAACAAGAGTGATGATTCAATTGAACAAAGCTGCCAGTCTCAATTTGAAACTTCATACTGTGCAATTCAAAAAGAATTTATAGATAGAGTTGATACAAACTGTATTGATCAAATTGGGTCAATAGCAACAACCGAAGCAATTAATAAAACCTCTCCTAATAATAATTTTCAAAGCACTTGTTCTAACAATAACTCAATGTCCCTATCAGACCTTATAAATACTATAAGTGAAAAAATTCAGTTGTACCCTAGTCTCTGTAAAGAGCTTGAGAAAAATGACTACAGAAGTGACTTCGCCCAAGCTAATAACAGTACAAATATGGCCGGTATGTACTATGAGTCCCAAACAGGAAAAGAGGATAAATTATTTGAAATTGCTTCTTCAATAAGTACAGAATTAAAACCAGAGAGTTCAAGTTCATTACCAGTAAACTCTCCTATTGCTCCAGAACAAGATATAAATATTGCTAGTAATCAAAATGTTACTACAAAAGCTGCTGTAAATCCCCCAGAAGAAAAGAGCAGCTTTCTCTCAAAATTTAATTTTTTCAATAATTCTAAAAAAGATGACATTTCAAAAAAAGAGCTTGAAAGTATGTCTAACTCAGACTTAGAAGATGAAGTAAAAGGAAAGTCTGATGATGACTTACTAGACTACATATCTAAATTAGAGAGTATGATAAATGAAAAAAAGAAAAATATAGCTACGACAAAAGAGAGTTCATCTGTTGTAAACCCTGAGCTTGAAAAGCTTAAGAAAGAAATTGAAAAACTTAAAAATAAAACTGAAATAGTTAAAGCAGAGGTTTCAAATGTTGAAAATGACTCTACATCAAAAAATAGCGAACCTATTAAAAGTACAGTTTTACCTAAACATTCTCTAAAAAATACGTCACAGGTAAAATCATCTAGTGATCAAACTAATCCTCAAGAGAACGAGACAATAAGTGAGCCTGATCAGTTTACAAGTAACTCTAATAATCCACTAGCTCCTTCTCAAACAATAGGTAATTCATCGGCAATCTCTTTGAGCTTAAATGAACAAATTGACGATATTTTAAGAAGTTCAGATAATTCAGGACCAATAGAGATATTTCTCAATGATCAAAAGTACATGATAGAAATAAAACAAAATAGCAATGGTGAAACTGTTTGTACATTTGAAGATGAAAAGCTAAATGAATTAAAACCAGATGAACTTGATAAAATTTGTAAACAGTATATTGAGACTCAAGCTAAATTAGAGACTGTTAAGAGCGAAACTAAAAAGAAAAGAAAAACCATAGATAAAAAAGAAGACCCTAACCCTAAAAAGAATAGAAAGATTTTTAAGGTAGAGGATCTAAATAAGGTACTTACTAATTAAAGATCCCAATAGCTTTCTTCTAAGGACTTCTCTTTTGTTGGAAGTCCTTGATAAAGCCTTGGAGAATTCTGCTTTAAAACTTCATAACTCACTCTATTTGCATATTTACACACTTGGTGGATTGAAGAGTATGTCAAGAAATCTGACTCATGTTTTGGTGAGTTAGGTACTAACTCTCTATGATAAAAATTAGCTGAAATATCATGTAGTAATGCAGCTAGAGCAGCATCACCTGCCCCATTAGTGTTTTTAATTTCACCTGGGCCACCCATATATGGGTTTATATGAGTATAGATTTTTATTGGATTACTACACTTCGACTTCTTCATTGCTCTTGAGTATTCATATTTATTATACTCAGGGATAGATTTAGTATGAATCATATCCTTAGTTTCTCTTGCCATACTCTCGTCAACATAGGCACAAATATAAAGTCCTCTTTTCCCAACAGTCAATAGAGTCATATCGACGTAATCGAGAGATTTTTCTCCTGCAAGTAATGGATCTGTTTCATTGAATAAAGCTGAAGCCTCTTGTTCATTCATTGCTAAAATAGATACGTAATCCTTCACTATTTTTAAAAAGAAGTCTCTCTTTTCTTCTACAAGACTAGATGTCCCTAATGATAATATAACAGGAACATTTGCTTTTTTAGCAATCTCTAGAGCTTTCATTGTAGCGTTAAATAAAGGTGAAGATTCATCTCTAAGTAAGTAAGTTGATATAAGAAGAGAACTAGCCCCTGCAACAATATGTTCAGGGACATACTCACTAGAGAGTTCATTCATAATCCCTTTACCTATAGCAAAACTTCTCTCTCTATCCGGTGTAAGAAAACACATGGCTCGTGCCATATTTCCTTCTTTAGGCTGTAAGTGAGAAAAGTCTACTTTAGAGCTTGTTGTACAAATATATTTAAATGCGTAGTCACCAACGTGTATATTTTTACAGATGGTTCCTAGAGCGACAGATTTATCATCAGAAAGTATAGAGTAGTTATGTAACGTATTACCAATCGCACCACCGGCATACTCACCTATTATTCTATTTTCTTTTGCAAGGGATTGATAAATTTCTTCAACTATATCATTTGGCAGAACACAAGACTCTCCCTTAATGATTCCATATTTCTCTAAAAATTCTTCATCTACCTCAACTTCAATATCAACAAGTAGTTGATCAATTCCAACAAGATATATATTTTCTTTTCTTGAAAAATCTGTATCAAAAGAGATCCTTCCAGAATCTGTAACGGGAAAATAGTGCTTCGTTTTTCTCTTACCTGGAAATCTCATTTGGGCCTCATTATTTTACGTGTTTTTAGTAATTTATAATGAAAACCTACTCTACTCAACCCATTATAGTCATATTTTCATGAAGCAATAGTTTCCCTTCACAAATGTTTGAAATCAGGTAGTTTTCAGAATATAATTTTATTAATGAAATTAAAAATTGTTCTTTCGACACTTCTATTTATCTTTTGCTCACAAGTACTTGCTGCACAGATTGCCGTTATAAGTGTCTCTAAGGCAGTTATCTTCTCAGATCAAAAGTTAACAGCACCAATTGGTTACATTTCTTATGGTAAGAAAATTAAGGTTGGAGAAGTTGAAAAACAGGATGGAACAATACTACCAGTAATTGTTTCAGGAAGAGTTGCATATATTCAAATAAAAGATATTGCTCTGCTAAACGACCTCAATCAGGGTGGAATCAATACACCAAAAATCACAGAACACGATGTAGAGTTAACCTTTCAAACAGATCAAGACAAACTATCAGAAAATAATTACTTTACAGTCTCACTTGGTCAGGCAGCCGCTGGTGAAGCATGGCAAGAGTACTCCAGTGAATTTGGAGAAGAGAGTACACTATTTAGTGTATTAGCACTTCAAATGGAACATAGAGCCCCTAACAAGAAAACATCATGGGGATTTGGACTAACATACTTTTCAGCATCAAATGAAGATATAGCTGCTAAGTCTCTAGCAATTGAGGCCAATCTCTATTATTCAATTTTCAATTACAGATATATGTCTATATCTGCGTTTGGTGGATTACTTTTCTCGGGAGACTTTCAAGTTATTCAGGGAGGAGGAGAACAAAAATCAAATGGTGTTCTTTATGGATATAGCTTCGGTGGAATTGCAAGAATTCTTCCTTATTCAAAGCTAGGAGCATTTGCAGGTCTCTCCGTCAGATCTATCAAGGTAACAGAGCTTGAACCAATTGAGACTGCTTCAGGCTCAGAGATCAGTATAGAATCTCTCTCAGGAGTTAGTCTTTTTGCAGGAATCTCATATAAGTTCTAATCTTTAAAAAGAATATTCTTATCTTCTTCGTACTCGTCAGACTCTTTTGCTTTTTTTAAGAAATATTCGACTTTCTTATCTTCATTTTCAAAATCTCCATCAAAGTCAGAAGATTTCGAATTCTTTATAGTATCGTCTTGCCTTCTCTCTTCTTCAAGTGCCTTACGCTTTACTCTCTCATTAGCGCTTTCTTTTAAGTTATCTTTAATGATTGAGAAGTTTGTCCCAAACTGTTTGAATGAATAATCATATAGAGGAGCTAAGTAGCTATATGAATTATTACCTCTTTCAAGGAATTGAATCATTTCCTTAAGAAACTCTTTCTTACCTGTGACATGACTCCAACCAGCATATAAATATATCATTCCTTCTTGAGATACTCTCTTATAGTACGGAAGAGCTTTATAGCGGGCATATATTTCAATTGAAGATGCTTCATCACTAGGCTTATACTCTAAAGTGTTCATCATTCTCTTTCTAATAGAATCAGATATTAAATGATCATGTCGCGTCTTCAAAAAGAATTTGTGAATAAAACCATTTCTATATACGTAAAAAATTTCAGTACGAAAAATCTCTTCAAGACCTAATTCTAATTTATGCCCATCAACAAGTTCGATAACCCCAAAGCTTTTATTAGTATAATATGAAAGGTTAGTTGCATTATGTGGAAAAAATTCAGACCTTAACTGTAGAATATAAAGATTGTATACCAACTCTTGATATGAAATTCTCCACAGACTTTTCCAAAAGTTTAGATCAAATAATTTTCCAGAAGGTATATTTAAATCTCTGGTAAATAGATCTTTCCACAGAACTTTATCATCTATAGTTAATAAATAGTTTTTAAAGAAGGGCAACTCTAATAACTTATGATGCTCAACTCTTTTATCAAATTTAAATGACTCTAGAACTTTAAAGCTAGAGACTTCTTGTCCACCGCGAGTTTTGAATACAGCACCTAGAACAGGCCTATCTTTTCTTCTTTCTATAAGAGGTAATAATACAAACATTGGATGTCTTACAGGAAGAGGAATTTCAAAATCAACGAAGTGAAATGTCTCCCATAAATCTTTAGCTTCTGAAGATACAGACTTCATTGGGTCGATATTGTAGTAACTTCCTTTATGGAATGTATCACTAGTCTTCCCTATTTTATAGAAACGGGAATCTATACCAGAGTACAGCGCTTTGTTATAAAAGTGGTAGGGAGCGAATGCACCTAAAACAACTGCCGTAGCAATTGAAATCAATATAAGGAAGAAGAGAATTATTGCCTTCATACACGACTTTTCGGCAACTTATGCGTAAACTGAAGAAAAATCCTAAAATTTTTTGTATAATATTCGATAAGATAGATGAGGTTTGATTTTATCTTAGGAAAATAAATATGAAAATGATTTCGCTACTACTTATTGCTATAACTCTTGTTTCTTGTGATACCGCAAGGGATAGAAGAACAGCGTATTCATCTAGTACATACGATACAACAGGTTCCTATATATCGAACCCTACTTCTACTACCGGAACGGTCACAGTAGGAGGTTCAGATAGTTCTACAGATGATACTTCAACTGATGAGTCTACAATCCCAACTGAGATTGCTCATTGTTCATGGTCAGAAGATGGCGTTTCAGGTTTTACTGAAAGTCACTCACACCTTGGAGAATACACTCTTTGCCAAAGCACAAATAAGAAAGATGTTTGGATTCAAGTTAAGACACCAATAACAGACTCTCAAGTCTGTATCATACCTACTCATAATAGTGGAAGTTCATCTGTCTATATTGGTGAGCCAAGATGTTTAATGATATCTGATTCAAAAACAATTTATAAAGTGACTCTTTATACAAACAGAACAGGATACACTAATTTCTCTATTACAGGAGCAATGGTTATGAAGGACAAGGCGTATTTCTACCCTTCTCCATTCTATCAATATGTTCTATCTCCTGATGCCTATATTTACTGTTCTCAGTTTTTAGATCAATACAATGATTCTTCTTACTGCTCAGCCTTCAAAAGTGTTGGCCAGTATGTCTTTAAGGTCTTTTAATTTTTAAGAGCACCAGAGACTTGCTCTCCTTGATGGTAACTTTTATAAAGATCGCCATCAACTGTTGGGAAATTTAGGATTGGAATGATTAATTCTTGAGCATCTTCTGAAGCTGAATCAATTCTCATACAAAGAACAAAATAGAAGAACGAAACTCCGTCCTTATCAAATGCTTTAATGTAGGTATAAATAGTATCTCCGGCCTTATCCTTATTTTTAAAGATTTCATCCGGACTATCCATTGTCGCTTCAATATATTCATCATACAGCTCATAGCTCTCTACTGGAATATCAGCCGGAGAATGAAGCTCTATATGGCTCGCTAAAATTTCAGATTTTTTCTGTTCAATACTTTCAACTTCATCAGTTGAAATATCTATGCCTTCTACTTCTTGGTCGTCACTAAAGTGTTCAGCAAGGTTGACTTCCTCTCCAATACGAAACTCTTCCATTAGGAATTTACTCTCCGTTATCGTGGAAAGTAGAACATAGCCTGGGTAAGTATCATAGATAGTACATAGAATAATTACATAAAAAGGTCGCTCTTCTTTAATTGAAACCTTATTTATAAATGTATATATATTTTCATTTATAGAATTTTCGTAATGCCAAATTTCATCAGGAGCTGTCATAGACTTCTCCATAATTGTAACATCCGATAAAAACTCTAAGCACTCTTCAGTTTCTACAGCATATTTTTTTCTTAATTTCTTTTCTATAGATTCATAGAAATTTGTGATTGGAGTAAAGTAAGCCTCAATACACTTTTCGGAACAAAAAGATCTTGAAGTATCAGCTTCAACAAAGAGTAAGTCTTCTAAATTTTCGACATGATTTTTGCATTCATAGCAAAAATAGAAGTCTTTTTTAAAGCTCATATTATCCTTAGATTGTAATTTTTAAACCAGCAAAAAGTGAGTTACCATACGCTCCTGGAATATTCCAAAGTTTAGCACTTACAAGAGAGTTTGTGTTTTGAGCACGTCTTGTTCTAAATACTCCACCCATCTCTAGGCCTACATTTGGAGAAAGACCTAAAATTACAGTAGGCCTAACATATGAAAATTCTACTTCTTCATCAATTTTATTCACTCTGTCTGGATTGTCATTGCTGGCAAGCTTAACCATTCCACCTTCTAGTGTAAAACTAATATCATTTGATACCATCCACCCTAATGATGTTTTGAGTATATTAATATTTCCGATAGCACTTTCACTTTCTGCACTAGGAGTACCAGTAATGTGGTATTCATAACCAAGAGCTAGAGCGAAGTTGTAAAATCTTTTTGAAGTCTCAACACCGATAACTTTATCAGTCCTAGTACTTGCAACGCCACCACTTCCTTTAAATAAGGCTCCACCATAAAGGTCGACCGTAGCCATTTCCTGAGCACTACCAAAACGTAGCCAATTGAAACCAAGAATGAACTTCAATCTACCATTCTCATTCTCTAAAGACTCATCTTCTCCTTCACTATTTTTTAACTCAGAAGTTGCTGCCCAATATGAGAAATCCATATAAAGATTGTATTGTGTTTGAAAATGTCCTGATAGAGTTAATTTTTGAAAATCACCAGAAGTCTGACTTTCACTAATAGACTGATGATCATATAAAGCTTGAAGCTCAAAATCACCACCAAAAATAGTTGATCCACTTCCGCTTGTTGATTTTGTTGGTGCACTTCTTTGTATCATTCCTGATGCTTTTCTAGGGGCCCTCGCACGTGGTTTAGGGCGAACTGAAGAGGTTTCAGACTGTGAATAATCAACAAGTGCAAAAGTATTTAAAGTTAATGTAAGAGATATTAGAGAGACTAAATACCTGACCATTTCTATCTTCCTTGAGTAAAATGAGTTGAGCTCTTCATAAGCTCACATAATTCTCTACTATTTTACACATAAACACTAACGCCTTTCAACTATATGTGTGAAAACTAAGTAAATATCACAATTAAAATAATTATTTTCTTCGTAACATGCTGATTTTTGTTAATTATAGCCAAAAAGCAAAACTTACCCGCTAAATGTCCCTCCAGTAATTTTATAAGATTTATATGAGATTGTTAAACAGGAGAAACGCTTGAACAATTTAACCCAAAGAAAGTCCCCATCAATGAATTCACTAATAGAAATGGCTACACACGGACACTATCCTATCATTGAAAGTTCTTGGATAAATACACATAAAGAACAAGCTAAAAAGCTAACTGACGTAGAAAAAAAGAAAGCGCAAAAAATCCTAAAAAGAGTCTCAGAACATAGATCTCTTGAGAGACAAAAAACTGTTATCTTCTCAATGAATGATAGCGAGAGAAACTTATTTATTTCAGCATTTTTAAATTTAGTAGAAGGGAGAATACTTGATGAGAACCCTACTCTTCATTAAGATATTATTTATCACATTACTTTTTTCAAGTTATGCCAATGCTGAATATAGAGTTTATCAATATTATGTTAAGTCTAAGTTAAGAATGCCAATAGATAAAAATGGATACTTAGTAACTTCAACATTGGACCCAGTCAGCTATATTAGCTATCATGGAGGTAACAACTCTTTAAAAGTTGATCTACTAAGATCATGGATGTGTGTTGGACACACAGGAAATCAAAAAGAGTTATGCCCTGGTCCCGAAGAAAACTCTGGAGTATTAGCACAAAAATGAAGATAGATAGTGACTTAAGTTTTTCAAAGAAACAACTAGAGAGATTAAACGACTCTCAAAGAAACCTAATTGCTTCTCGTGAAAAAGAGATTGAAAGTCTCGATAAAATGTATGACGAAAGAAAGTACAATGAAAGACTTAATGGAGAGACTGAGTTACTAGATATCAGAGATCAAAATGAAGCTGAAATTGCTGAGCAATTAGTTCAAAAACAAGAAAGGCTAAGCAATATCAAAATGAGCTTTGATGACTCAAAGAAAAAGTTAGATAAAGAGCAAGAAAAGCTAAACAAGTTCAATCAAGAAAAAATCAAAGATCTAAATTCAACCTATGAGAATAAGTACAACGATACTTTTGAAAAGGTTAACTCAATAGCAGCTGACATCAATACAAACACTCAGGACACTCTCAGAAGACTTGAGAGCGAACACTTAGAGCGTGTTTCACAGACAACATTTCAAAATAAAATACAAGCAGATGAAAAAAGTATTGAGAATGATCGTAAACTTCTAAACCAAGAAAGAGTTCATCAGATACAACAAAAAAGTGCCGAAAAAGACTACGCTAGAAAGAATGCAAACATAGTAATGGAACATGAAAAAGAACTTATAGATCAAAACTATAAGTTAAAAGCTCAACGAAAAGAGTTAGAAAATATTCAGATGGCCGAAATGCAAAACATGACGGCCCAACATAAAGATATACTTCTACAAGAAGATAAAAGCTTCAAAGAAAAGTATAACAGTATATCGAAAGAGCATCAGAGTGTTCTTGATAGAATTAAAAATAAATTTACAAATCAGATTAACTCTCTCGTAAATAGTCAAATGAAGTTCAAAGCAAATATTGAAAATAAAGACGAGAATGGTTTTTACACTATTACAGCTTTAGACCCTACCATAACAAAACTAGAGGGAGCTTATGAAATCAATCTTGAAGTTCCTGAATACGAAAAAGAAAATGTGCGCCTAACGGCACAAGGAAGAAGCCTTTCAATAACTTTGACTAGAAAGTTTTCAGACTCTGTAGAATCTGAAGATGGTACAAAGAATCAATCTAGTAGAAGTGAAGTCTTTTCTAAGAAGATTCCAACAGAAGAGCTACTAAATTCTAAGGAAGTAACTCAAAGTTACAATGACGGTGTATTAACTTTTAAAGTGGCTACACTCTAGTCATCGTTTGTCGGATCATAATCAGTTATATAGAAGTTAACTTTCTCAACCTTTAAAATGGCCTTAAGTTCTTTATTAAGAAACTTCATTCTTGATGGATGAATAGAAATATAAGCATGTAATATTCTTTCATCTGTCTCAACATTAACAACCTCTTCACTTAATTGACTAATGTCATTAACTTCATGAAGAATCATTTGTTTTACTTGTTGCTTAACACGTCCATGAGAAAGAATTTCAATATGGTAAGGCTTATTATCTTTTTCAAGCATAATGAAGTTATAAATTGGGTTTAGTAACTTTAAGATAATTAGGATTGTTAATGTGAATAGGATTGCTACAAATGGGTAACCAGCACCAATAGTAAGTCCAATTGCTGCAACAACCCAAATTGTAGCTGCAGTAGTTAGACCAATAACGTGCCCTCTACTTTGTATAATTGCACCGGCACCAAGAAAACCAATACCACTTACAATTTGAGCGGGAATCCTTGAAATATCTGTATTTGAGCTCTCTGTTACTAAAATAAGTGAAATAGCAGTATAAAGACATGCACCAAGGCAGATAAGAACGTTAGTTTTAATCCCGGCAGACTTCATCTTACGCTCACGGTCAAGTCCAACAAGGCCTCCTAGAAGTAACGCAGTGAGAATTTGAATCCCCATTCCAATATAAAAGTTAACGGGACCAATAAGCTCTATAAATATTTCGTTGGGCATATGTATTTGCATTTCTTAACCTTTATCTTAAAATACTAGCAAGACTATATTATTACTGAGAAGATATATTATGAAAAGACCTAACCTTGTACATTTTTTGGCCATTAAAACTGACGATTATATATCGGTTAAAGCATCATGTACGATGAAAGAATGGAGAGGTCCTGCAGTAGTAGATCTCTCATCATTCACACCTAAGTTTCCAATTCAAGACTTTAGACTACTAAGATCTTCACAGTTTAGAATAAGGCTTATAGGACTTAACGAGGAAAAAGAGCAAGTCTTCAAAAAAACTTATGACTCTGATAACTTCGGTAACTTTAACTTTAAAATCCCTTTAAACGGTGAGCGAAAAAACATAACAGTTTTTCAAGCCTATGAAGTAAAGAAGAACAATGGACTTCAAATACACCTTGGAAGTTTTATTCCTATTGTTATCGAAGGACATAAGAAATTAATTATCTGTGATTTTGATAAGACTTTAGTTGATACAAAGTATTCAAGTACAAAAGAAGTATATAACTCTTTAACAAAGCCATTATCATCATTTCCTACTGTCACTAAATCACTTGATCTATTCACTAATTATATTAGCGATGGGTACCAACCATTCATACTTTCAGCATCTCCTCATTTCTATGAAGATTCAATGAGGGATTGGCTCTATCAGAATAAAGTATTTACAGCTGGGATATTCTTAAAAGACTACAGAAGAATATTTTCACTAATTGAAGGGGAGCTCACTCCAAAAGATTTAAAAATTCAAGGCCTCTATAAGCTAAACCACCTCTTAGATATTCTCATGATGACAGGTGTCCCAGATGAACTCGTTCTGATGGGAGATAATTTTGAGTCAGACCCAATAATTTATTTAACTCTTTATAAAGTTCTCAATAAAGAAATAGAGCCTTGGAAGCTATGGAACTCGTTAAAGAAAGATCCATCATTTCAATTTAACAGAAAGCAAAACTCTCAAGTATTAAGTAAGTTCTATCAGCTTGGATCTATGATTTCAGCTAGAGAAGAAAAATGTCATGTAAAGATTTACATAAGAAAAAAGGCCAATGAAAAAGAGATTTCCATCAACCCTGTATTAAAGTTAGATAATAATGTTATAGAATTATATGATGGAATTCCAAAAGCTATTAAGCCATTAGAAGCCCCGGTGCTGTAAATAAGATATAACCAATACTAAAATAAAGTCCTGTGCGATGGAATCCTTTTCCATCTCCCATTTTAGAAGTTATAGGCAATCTTTCAAACTTAAAACCTATGACTTCTAAATACAGTCTCACAACAGCAAAAGCTAAGAAAACAATTTGCATAGTTTGATTGCTTGGATCGTTAAAAACAGTTAAAATATCCATTTAATCCTCCTTAGGTCACAGATGGAACCAATTAAGCTTGTTAAACTTATCGGAAGTGCTGAAGAAAGCTTTTACCAACTTGGTGTAAAAGATCGCGATGGGCATTCTTTTCTTTTGAATCATATGCAGACAGTCCTATCTTTAGGAATCCCAAAGATAGACAAAATACTTCAAGAATTAGCAGCAAACTTTTTTGATCATCAGCAAGAAAAAAATACTACTTATAAACTATGGCTTGAAAACTATTCACAAGGATTAGACATCTCCTCCAAAGAGTTAGTCTTCACTCTCCTATTACCTGAGTTAAGTTCATGCCTAAGTAAGTGGATGCCTTCTCTCAGTAGCTCAATGATTGGTTGTTCAACTTTCTTTTTTTGGGATGATAAAGAAGAGAGCCCTACTCATGGAAGAATTCTAGATTTTCCATTAGTCAGTAGCTTTGATAAATACGAGAGAACTATACTCTATGATTTTCCAGACCTTCCGAAAGTATACTCATTTGCAAGTACAGGTTTCCCGTTCCCTAGTATTAGTTCAATGAATGAATTCGGAGTAACTCTAGCATTACATCAAAAGTTCACAGATATTTTAAATATTAGTGGACGTTCAGTATTTGATATTGGAAATGAACTTATTTTTAATACACAAACACTAGAAGATGCTATCTCTATCCTCAAGAAAGCAGAGGGAATCACTACATGGTGTTTCAATATGACTTTCCCAGACGGGAGATGGTTAAGTGCTGACCTTATGGGCGATAAACTTGAATATAAAACAGGAAAAATCTCTAAGGGTGAAATTACATACTTTAACAATGATATTATAAGTAAAGATCTAAATACTGAAGATTATCACCCATATGCCATTGCTCCACATAACCAAATGAGAGCATGCTCTGGTCATGAAAAAATCAAACAACTTTTAAAAAAGAAAAAGCTCATAGATTTAGATGTGCTCATCTCAATGGGGACACCAAGAAAAGAATCCACACATCTTGGAGACAATTGGTGCCTAGATACACTAACTCCTTCTTCTGTTCAAGTATTAACAATGAATCCAAGTAAAGGTAGAGCTCTTTCAATTGCTGGGGAAGCACCTAAGGTCTTCGTCGGAAATTATGAAGAACACTCTAATATCTGGAATGGACCACTTATAAAGCTAAAAAGTAAAAAGCTAAAGTCATCACCACTTAATTTTAAACTTGGCCTTAGAGACTACATGATGGCCCAGGTAGCTTTTGATCACAAAGACTTTAGTCTTGCCTACCATCACATTCAAATGGCACACGACGCACTAGCAGATACAAAGTGGGAAGTTATCAGTGAATTCTATTTTCTAGTATTTCAATTTATGAAAGAAAAGCATAAGAAGGTAAGGGCAACATTACTAGATAGATTCCAAGTAATACTTCCTGATTTACCTCCAGTACTACAAGACCATAGTTGGTTATATATCTCTAGACTCGAAAGAATATTACATAAAACCACTAGAGTTGAAGAAAAAGATATTAATCACCCAGCGTTGAAAAAGGTACTAGTGCTAGAAAATAAGATACCTACTATACTCTTACATAGAAGTATTACACTTTTAATGGCACCAAGATTAGACCTTGTAGATGTCATTTACCCTTTATCTTAATTTATTTCTTTATAGGTGAGTCTACACTTTTAAGTTGGCCATTGATTTCTTTTAAAGATTCTTCTAGTAGTTTTAAGCGCTTATCTGAGTCTTCTTGATATTTGACAAATTTATCAATTAGCTTCTCAACTTTTTCTTGATCTATAAACTCTATATCTTTTTTAAGTTGAGTTAATTCTTCGGTACGAAGGCTATCAATATCACTCTTAATTGATTTTTGAGTCTTAGAAAGATCTTCGATTAGTTTTTTAAATCCTTTTAGATCTGGCTTATCGCTAATTAGTTTCTTCAGGTCTTGGATAGTTTTATCGACAGATACAATATGGCGTTCAATGGAGTTGATTCGCTCTAACTTATTCTGTCCAGAGTTCTGCTTAGGTTCAAACCCTTGTCCAAGTGATACTCCTGTGATCAAGATAGCACAGCAAATTTTTAAAATTTTCAAATTAAAATCCTATAATTAAAGATCTAACTCAAATGGTAAATCTATTCCACGAGAGAATATTTCTTCAGTTGCTATATCATCATAACAATCTATTTTTTCTAAGACAAATCTCCCCGACTCTAGGTATGCTTTACCTTCAAAGTCAATATTTTGAAAAGCTACAACTTCATATGTATTGCCATCAATATGTCTGATACTGAACTGATTGGATAACTTTAAAACCTTTTCTGGCGAAAAACGATAGCGCACATAGGATTTAAAATCACTTCTCAAAAAACCACCATTGCTGGAAGTTGCTCCATCTTCAAAGTATATGTCTTGATAATGATAATTTGTATTTCCTTTGTAGATTACAGCAGAATGAACAATGTATTCTTCCTCGTCTACTGATATGAAAAAAAGAGGATTCTCATTTAAATTTATTACAGAATAATTATTAGCGCTATTTTCTAGGTAACTGTCGTTATAAACTATTGTTTGATAGCAACCAGGGACATCACTCCATGTAATTGCATAAGAACTACAACTAAAAATAAGAACAAATAAGAACTTCACAGAGAACCATTTCATATCCTTCTCCCTAAGTAAGAATATTTAGCTTTTTCTTCTTATGTTCTAGAGGTCCGTCTCTATAAATATGGTCTTCCTCTTTTTCAAGAAGATGACTCTTATCAAGATTCTCTTTATCCGCATCTAACTCACTAGAGGATGCTGATAGCTCTACAGGTTCGTCATCATGATTTGTAACGGGCGGGTGATCTAATGGGTAAAGAATCTTCACATTTAAGGCCATGCCCTATTATACCCTCCCAACTATTAATAAATTGCGAGGGAATATGTGAATTATTTAATATTAGGTAGTTACTTCAGATTTTGTAAGTTTAAAAGAGGATCTCCTTGTAAGTGATACCACACAAGATTTTCTAATGCAGAGTCTATATCATCCATATTTTCGAGTAGATAGCTCTGACCTTCAAAAATGACGTCAGCTAGCCGCCTCTGATTATTCTCACTTACGGCTTTATTTATACCAATTGCCATAATCGCAGGCGGGTCCCAACTAATATCTACACTTCCTCCATAGTAAGCGACTGCACCACCTTTATGAACTCCACCACGCATGAAGGTCTCCCCCATTCTTCCTTCATTGCTAAATCGCCCATTCTGGCATGCCACGTCTATGACAACTGGTCTCACGACACCCTCTTCATCATTTACAATATCAGAGACATTAAATTCTCTACCGTAAACGGAAGGCCACTCATGGCCGGTACCATGGCCTATATAATTTAGCCAAATACTTCCAGCATTGATTCTTGAAGAGATATTCTCAGCAGTCCCATTCTCATTAGCTTGAAAGAATTCATTACTATTCCAGTTAAATTTTGATTTTAAAGGGCTTTGCATCTCTCTAACATATTCAACATCATCAGGAGCACTTCCTTCATCAGAGGCAATAGCAATCATTTCACTCATCCCAGCAGGAGATCTCCAGCTTCTTTTTTCAAACTCTATTGTTTTATCAATAACAACCTTAAGTTCATCCGGAGTTGAAACTGATAGTCTCCCGTAAAGAACGTCAGGAATAACATCATCTTCACCGTCCATAGTATAGTAATTCATATCTGATGGAGTTCTAGTATCAAACTTTGTCATGACGTATTCAGTAGGAAACTCTTCCTCATGCCCTATTATCAAAGAATATGAGAAGGGTTCATTCTCATAAAGAGTATGAATAAACTCTTTAATATCTATGAAGTCATTTCCAACTTCATCAAGAGCAAAGAAATTAACATTGAAGCCTTGCTTCTTTCTAATATCAATTAAAGGTGCAAGCACAGCTTCAAATTTTCGATGAGAAAAGATATTATAATTCTTATCACTTGCCTTTATTTTAAAAAATTCAAGTTTTCTATTGTTAGACTTTATACTTAATTTAGCATTTGTAATTAATCTCGCCCCCTGTGCGTGATTATAAGCAATGGGATAAACAGTTACTTTCGTAATACTCTTACCTTTAAACTCTCCTAAGTATTCCTTTTTAAAATGAGATAGAGAGTCCTTATTATACTTGTCTTCATTATAATCAGCGGAAAATTTCCATGGAATAATCTCACATCGACATGGCATTTCCTGAGCAGGAGATGGAATAAGATCTTCAATGAATGAGACAATCTTTGCATCTAGAACAATATCAATTTCTTCAGGTGTACCTATTAAAAGAAATGACTTAAATGGAAGTGCTGGAGCCCCTGAGGTTTTCGCTTTTTGCCAATGCTTAATTGATACATCTTTAAAAAGGAATGGAGACTCAAGATTAGATTTTACTATTGAAATATCACTTTTCTTAAAGTTCCAGGAAAGGCCTATTTCCCTTCCACTTTTAAGTATGCTTCTTTTTATTTTGGTATCAGCAAAGCTTATTTGAGATAAAGCTATAATAATGATGGCCATAAACATCTTTTGCATACTTTCTTCCTTTGAAACTTCTATATATTTCGTTACGGAATAAAGTTCTCAAAGAGTAAACTACTAAAGAAAATTCACACATAAATGGAACAAAGTTCCAATATTTTTCACAAACGACAGGACGCAAAGCGTTATATTAGGTTAAAATAACAGAAAATATTACAGATTCTTCACTTTCTATCCTTTTTTAGGAAAACCTAACTGACATTATCAAACATTTCATGATAAATAGGCCTAACGAAAAAATTTATAACTTATTGAATTGTTTTATATTTATAAATCTAGGAGACAACACATGTTTACGATGAAGAAAGCACCTCTTCTTCTTGCACTTTTTACGATCCTTTTCGTAGGTTGTGTAAATGAAGAAAAACTTGGTTCTGCCAACAACCCTGTAAAGCTCTACTTTACTCCATCAGTTGACGCTGACACTATTGCCTCTAATTCTCAAGAGTTCATTCAATTCTTAGAAAAAGAAACAGGACTTATCTTTAAAACAGGTATTCCTACGAACTACATCGCTGTTGTAGAAGCTTTTGGATCAAAGAGAGCTGACATTGGTGTTATGAACTCATTTGGTTACATCTTAGCTCACCAAAAATATGGTGCTACAGCAAAACTAAGAGTTCTTCGTTATGGGCACGACTACTACCAAGGTCAAATTATTGCTCACGTAGATTCTGGAATTAATTCAGTAAAAGACCTTCAAGGTAAGAAATTTGCTTACACTGATCCTTCATCAACTTCTGGTTACATGTTTCCATTAAAAATAATTAAAGATAACAACGTTGAGCTTTCAAACACAACTTTTGGAATTAAGCACGATAACGTTGTAACTATGGTTTACCAAAAACAAGTAGACGCTGGTGCAACTTACTACTCTGCTCCATCTAAAGATGGAAAGATTAGAGATGCTAGAGATAGAGTAAGAACTCAATTTCCAGACGTAGAAGAAAAAGTTAAGATCGTTACAGTTACAGAAAAAATTCCTAATGACCCATTTGTATTTAGAAAAGACTTAGACCCAGAAATTACAACGAAGTTCATTGCTGCAGTTAAGAAGTTCATTGCAACTGAAGCTGGAAAAAGTATCTTCAAAAATATTTACAGTGTTCAAGGAATTGTTGATACTACTGATGCTGACTACGACGGACTTAGAGATATGATTAAGTCTGTTGGAATTGATATTGAATCTAAACTTAAATAATTAACGGAAGACAAAAAAATGCTTAATGTTAAAGATTTACATAAGAAATACCCAAATGGAACACATGCTTTAAAAGGCGTTTCATTTGATGTTACTCCAGGTGAGTTCCTAGTTGTTATTGGTCTATCTGGATCAGGAAAATCAACTCTTCTAAGATGTATCAATAGATTACATGAGCCTAGCCATGGTTCAATTTCTTTTGAAGGAAACGATGTTACTCATATCAGTGGGCAACCTCTAAGAACTCTTAGATCTAATGTTGGGATGATTTTTCAACACTTCAATCTAATTCCAAGAAAAACAGTTATGACTAACGTTTTATCTGGTTCTCTATCGAGAACAGGAATTTTAAAATCTATTTTTGGTCTTTTTACTGAAGAAGATAAAGAGAAAGCAAAAAGATTTATTAAGATTGTTGGTCTTGAAGGTAAAGAAAACCAAAGAGCTGATAACTTATCAGGTGGACAGCAGCAACGTGTAGCAATTGCTAGAGCGTTAATGCAAAACCCTAAGGTTTTACTTGCTGATGAGCCTGTAGCGTCTCTTGACCCTGCAACTTCTCACTCAGTAATGCAGTACCTTAAAAAAGTTAACGAAGAACTTGGTGTAACTGTAATATGTAACCTCCACTTCTTATCACTAGTAAGACAATATGCTTCAAGAGTGATTGCACTTAAAGGTGGTAAGTTAATTTATGAAGGTCAGCCTTTAGAAATTGACGAGAACTGGTTTAAAACAATCTACGGTGAAGAAGCTGTAGAAGTGACAATTGATTAACTAGAGGTAAGAAATGACAACATTAGTACAAGATGCCCTTCCTGGTGAAAACAAAGGTGCGGGATATAAAAAATTAAAGAAAACTGTTAGAGCATTTGGAATAGATTTATTCATCTGGTCTTATATGATTCTAGCTTCATGGAAAATTATCTATGAGAAAATATTCATTGGTGATAGATATGCAACTTTTACTTGGAATCAACCTTTAATAGCTCTTGGATTAGGAGCTCTAGTAACACTAGTGCTTTTCTTTACAAGAGTATCAATAGGTAAAGCAGTTTCAGGGCTATACGAGAGTAGACCAGAAAGAACAGTTCTTTCTGAGCCATATACTATACTTGGTTATGTTCTACTTATCGTAACATTTGTATCGGGAATCTTTATTTCTCAAGTAAGTATCACAGAATTTCTATCTGCAAGTGGACTACATGGTGCGAGAAGAATTTTTACTGCTCTTTTCAACCCTAACTTTGCAATTATTGAACAGGCTTTATTTGCTGCGATTGAAACTATTTACATGGCCTTCATTGCGACAATGCTTGCTCTTCCAATGGCATTTGTAATAGCTTTCTTTGCTGCAAGAAACCTTATGAATGGATCTAAACTTACTATGGCAATATATAGCATAGTTAGATTCTTCCTAAATGTTTCAAGATCAATTGAGCCTCTTGTTTGGGCAATTATCTTCTCAGTATGGGTTGGAATTGGACCATTCGCAGGTATGCTAGCACTATGGCTTCACTCAGTATCTTCACTTTCTAAGCTATACTCAGAGCAAATTGAGAACATTTCAAATGGTCCAATTGAAGCGATGACAGCTACTGGTGCTCACCCTATCCAAGTAATTTGGTTTGGTGTTGTTCCTCAAATTGTTCTACCTTACCTTTCATTCACAATCTATCGTTGGGACATCAACGTTAGAATGGCGACTGTAATTGGTCTAGTTGGTGGTGGTGGTATTGGTACAATGCTTATGCAATACCAAGGTCTAGCTAAATGGAACGAAGTTGGTCTTCTAGTAATCATTATCGCAGCTATTGTTTGGATAATGGACTACCTTTCTTCTAAGATTAGAGAAGCTATTAAGTAACATTTCAAATAAAGTTAAAAAATATAAAGGGCCCTGATTAATTCAGGGCCCTTTTTTATTATAGCGTATAAATAAATTTATATATTTTAGACATTAATACTAAAACCAACCTCTTTTAGCTTTCTTCTTAACCTTCACTTTAACTGGAGAAATTAGTATTTTACGTGACCCTTTAAATATCTTTGCTGCAAGCTTTCCTTCGCTAGTGAATGTAGTCGTCATGTAATCCGTAAAATCATTAGGTTGTCTAACAGCGTATAGCTCATTTTTATAACAAGTAAGCATCATATTAAACTCTTTACCTCTAACGGTTTGAAACCTAGAATTTGAGTTAAACTGACCTTTTCCATTTAAAATCTTTAACTTTTTATCTGAACAATATTTTACATATGGAATAAGCTGAGCATTGAAATATTCTTGAGACTTTAAAAGATCCTCTTTCACTTCACTTATCTTCTTCGTACCATGAATACCAACTCTCTGCAGAGCGTTTCTAATGGCCTTAATTTTCACGAAGAGACTCTTAGCAATCTCAGGCATATCTTCATCTTCAGCATTTGATTGAAGCTTAACAAGTCCTTCAAAAAGATGAGAAAGCTGATTGATTTTATCGTGATCATTTCCTGATTTTTCTAAAATAACAACAAGTGCTTCCTCAATCTGCTGAGCTCTAGTTTCAGTAATATCTTCAGAGCTAAAATATACCTCTGATCTAATTTTTTCTAATAAAACACGTGCTCCAAGAACAGTATCAGTCCAAGCTGAAAAACTGTGGTCAATCCATAAAGATGTTCTTAAAATATTTAGCTTAAGTAATTTTTGAGAAACAGTTTCACCTTGTATGTACACTAGACCTCTATTCTTAAAGTATATATCTTCACTCCAAGGCATAAGTTCAAAGTACTTTTTGATATCGAGAGAGATCTCTTCAAGTGAAGATTCAACGACTGAACTTACTGAATCATCAACTCTTTGGAATGGAGATCCTTGCCACTGGATACCAATAAGTTTCAGTTCAGCATCACTGATATCATGTAAATCTAGTACTCCAGCTGTAGAAGTTTGCAGCTTTGAAATATTACTATCTAAGCTCTCAGTTATTAGACCTAGATTCTTCTTAATTTTAACAATAGTTGAATTCGTCAATCTTGATGTAATCAGCTCATAAGGATTCAAGCTAGAATCAAGACTCTCAACTTGATTCCACGTTTGTCTAATCTCTGTAAGAGTATCTTCGTCATTAGTAATAAGAGAGCTTAAGAATTTTGAATAGCGATTATCATCAAAATCCACAGTTTCTTTAATTTCTAATAAATATAGATATTCTAAGTAATTAATTAACTTTCTAAAACTAACAAAATAATCTTTATCTTTTTTATATCTTAATGCATAGATTTTTAAATTTGAAAATGGATTAGAGGCCATAGCAAGTTTAGCAACAAATAGGTCATCTCCGTGAATAAACTGTTCAATGAGTTTCTTATGAGTAGAGACTCTACCTTTAACAATATTGAAATCAACTATAAGCTCTTTCAAAAACTGCAGAGACTTTCCATATGCATGGTACTCATTAAAAACACTTAAACTTAAGGCAGATCCTATCCACTCTTTAACAATTGCAACTTCTTCATCAGGAAGAGTATCCACGTCTAATTTCTTAGAGAGACTTCTTAATGTATTTTCATTTTTTTGCTTATAAAACTTGTTTAAATGATTCTCATCACCTTCAAAGAAAACATTATCCAAGAAGTTTAAATTTATTTCACTTACAATCTCACTATTGCCAGTCCACTTTTGAAGTATACTCTTTGCACTAGGTAAAAGTTCAATAAAGTTTCTCTTTGCAACTTCTAAAGAAGGATCTGCAGCATGAATCATCTCATGAACAAAAGTGATAATTGTCTCTTCGATAGAGTCTCGAGCAAAATCAATCGCGAAAAGTTTACGATGTGAAATATAGACACCGGAAACATTAAATCTCCCATTAGTTTTTGTCATTAAGTTATCTTCATGATGACTTGATTCTTTTGCCAATAGCTTTCTGGCCTCAGGTGAAAGATCTACTATATTTAGTTTTTTAGTATTTAATTTCTTTTCAAACGCTTGAGCTATTTCCTTAAGACCTGAAACTTTACTTAATTTAACCAATGAGAGAAAAGAGTTCATGTAGCGAGTTTTCCACGCTGAGTTAACTAACATAACCTTATCTCTAGAGTACTCATCTATATTAACATCACGAAAATATCTTATGATTTGAACTTTAACTGGGTATAAGCTTGAGAAGTGGTTATATCCCCCCTCACTACCAAACATATTATCGACAACTTTATATGATGGAATGGCTGCATTACTCGCCTTTAATCCATTTAGGAAATTGTTTAACTCTACATTTTCAACGCTACCATTTTCATCAAATGAGTCTTGCCAAAGAGACAACTCATATAGTTGTTCAACAAGGCCAAGTGGAAGTTTATTTGAAACACTCCCTGCCATGGCCGAGTAGCTGATGATAAGTGTAAATATAATTAAAATTAATCTTTTCATATAAGTGTCCTAAATCTAACAACTGTATAAAAATTGTACAGTTGAAAGGAAAGTCTCTAACTAGCATTTAATCTGACATACATGGTTAGTATATTTAGCAATATCAGTGCCAACTAGAATCTATTGTTAAAATCCATTATAAGTGTGTAAATAGATCTTCTAAGCTTTGCAACATCATCTCTCTCAGGAATCATTCCACCTTGGATACTTCTAACTACTTTCTTATAAGAAGCTGACTTCTGTAGGTAATAAACATCTGCAAGTGACTTAGCAATTCCTGACTCTCGTCTTCTTAGATCATTCTTTAAATCTGTGCCAAGATAAGATACAAGCCTTACAAGTAAGATAGCCTTCGATGTGTCGGACTCTAATCCACTTGAGTACTCCCATAATCTAAGAGCTTCCATACGACCAAACTCTGCAGACGTTAAATACCTCTTAGATGAATCATACTCGTCAAGATATTGAATATCTCCTACTAGTATATAGTTTGCATTTATTAATCTTGCAGCATTTTCAAAACCGTTTTTATAGAAGTGAGATAACCATCTTAGGTTTTCTTCGTTATTTCTTCCCATCACTGTTAAAATTTCTTTTCCAATCTGAGCTGTTCTTTTCAATGACAACCTAAGTAAGGCCTCATCTGTTTTTGCTTCAGACTTTGCAATAATGTCTTGAGATTTTTCATGCAAGAATGATATTCTTCCAGCGTATTGATACTCTAGCCTATCGTTTAATGCTTTATTAATAAGGTCTACTGAATCGTATGCCTCATCAATAAGCTCTTCAAGTTCAAAGTCACCTAAGAGATTAACTTCTGATTCTGTAACAATACTCTCTACTTTTACTTCGTTTTCATCAATTTCTGATAAGAATCCACTTGCAAATGTAATATTTGAAAATAATAAACTCATCACTAAAACTTTTAATATATTATTTAATTTCATTTCTATTCTCCAATTTAATATTATTCAAATAAGTTAATAATTAATTTCTTAATCCAGCTAACATTTCCACTCTGATAGACATCCATTCTGTACTGTCCTTCACGGAAACCAGGAGATGCGATTAGTAGAAATTCTTGTTCGCCCTGATAGTTTTTGAAAAACACTGCTAACTTCTGAATGTTCTCATAACTAACTTCATACTCGGCCATACTGTCCCATTGAGATAGGGCCAAACCACTAAATATCTCATGCTCATTTAAATCAATCATTTCATATTCTTGATCTATTCTACTTCCATCAAATAATGACAGCATTCCATCATTTACAATTAGCTCTGCTCCACGCTTCTTACTACCTGCAGCGAAAAACCCAGAACGAGGTGTTGAACTTAACTTAGGGTATTTTTGTTTTGAGCCCATTTTCTTAATTGTAAATACACCATTTCCTAATGCTCCATTTCTCCCCTGCATTGTAAATGTATTCTTCTCTTCTCCATTAAACATAGACTTTGAAAGGAGCAAAACTGGTGCTGAACTACTTCTTTCTGATTCGATTATAAAGTTACCATTCTGACCAATAGAGATAGGACTTAACATTAAAGATCTTCCTCTAGATACAGGTCTTGCTTGATAAAAATATCCAAATCCTGACTCTTTTCCTTTTCTAACTCTTTCAGGAATTAGAACTATCAGCTTTTTCTGAGAATCATTCACATCAGTTTGAACAAGCATGTCATATTCAACTTCGTCACTATAATCATTCAATGATTCAACTTTATAAAACCCATCTTTGAAATCTATAGAGGCCTTTCTTGCGACCTCTAACTTTTGAACGAGTACATCAACTTCTTGGTTTACATTAATAGTTCCTCTTCCTTGTGCTTGAGCTACATTAGAAAAACTTGATAAAATTAATACTACAAATAAAATATTTCTTAATAACGTTTTCATATTTTCACCTATTCCATTTTTTAAATTAATAACAAGACGATCTTCCAGTTCTAACATTCGATATTTCTCTCTCAACCTTATTCATAGTCGATCGAACGATATTAACTTGTCTATAACTAGGTATTTGAGCCTGCCCACACTGAAAGCTTTCAGTTAAACGCATTATGTGATCTAAACCACTAAGCCCTGCACAGAATTGTCTTCTGTATACTGATTGTTGAAGAGTTTCTTTTGCCGCAGATGCAAAGCTGTGTGCAACATCAAGCTCTACTCTATTTGAAGCTAGCGCCTCTTGAACTTTTTGATATGATCTTAAGTATTTAATACTTAATTGTTTTACCTTACCTAGGTAATCGTTAAAGTAGTTCATGCTACTAAAGTTATTACCAAATGAAATATATGTATCTACAACATTTCTGTAATAAGGGTTATCAAGATTTGTATTTGCCCAGTTCACAATATTTATCAGTTCAGTAAGCATCATGAACTCTACTTGAAGTCCAAGTCTTCTATCAGGTAGATTCTTATGGATAGACTCCTTCACTTTTTCTGAAATTCTATAACTATTGATAATAGATGTTGCTGTATGAGGTGGAACATCTATGCTATCAAAGGCCACTTTATTTGCTGAATCTTTTAAAGCATTGTGAAGTCTCATAACAGCAGAGCTATGATTACCATACTTCCACTCATCAAAGGCCATCTTAAGTTGAACGTTGAGTTCTGATAGACTCTCTAGACATACACCTCTAAAGTCTTCATAAAATGAGTTATCCTGTAGAGCTCCATGAACAGAAGTAGCAGGTTGAGAAAACCTAATAGAGTTCTGTGTAAGGTAGCAAGAATTAATTTTTTGTTCAGTATCAGCTAAGATATTTAAAGATAATACTGATAAGCATACAAGTAATGTTTTCTTAATGTTGTTCATTGTGTTCTCCTAATGTGTGTTGCGCTTTATTTTTTGTAATAAAACGTTGTTTGTTGTCTGAACACAATTTACAAGAGAACAGGATTAGAAATGACTAACAGAAACTTACATAAATGAACCGATTAATGATCATAATATCAGATAGTTAAAGTATATTTAACAGATCTTCCTTTACCAGTCTGGGCCAGAATGCCCTTTTCAAGTAGAGAACTTAGTTCTCTCTTCACCTGAGACTCAGAAATACCAGAAGCTTCGACGAGTACTTTTCTAGATAAATACTCTTCTTCTTTCTTTCTAAACCTTTGAAATATTTTTATTAATAAAGATTGATTACGATTATCGAGCTGCGTCTCCTTATCAAGACGACGTTTGTAGTAATTAAAAGAATACTTAGAATTCCAAGAATATCCATCCTCTCCCTTAAGTAATAAGTCTTTTACCTTTAGAACAGACTTTAATCTTTGAATATTAGTATATACACGTGAATCGTGCTTGAATGGATCATATATTTCCCCCCATATTAAAGGGACAATTTCAACCTTACCAATCTCCCTAGGACTAATCTCAAGAAACGCTCCCAAAAAGTCTTGTAATTTTTTTCTGCCAGTAAAATCAGAAACGAGCTCACCTTTATAGTAAAGCTCACCAATATCATCAATAAATACAAAGTCTAAATCTTTATTAATTTTGTAATCTGATACAAGTTTTTTACCTATACCATCAATTAAATAATACTTACCATCAGATCTATCAGTAAAACTATTAACAATTAACTTATAACGATACTGATCTCTTTTTGAAATCTTAGTCCACGATTTAGAGTTAGCTGATACTAGGTTTGCAACTGTAACTTCGAAAATATCTTTAATCTCTTTACTTAGACTTGAATCTTTAATCTCATCAAGAAATGAATTCAAAATGATTTGACGTTGATCTTTCTCTTCTTTTTCAATAGTTATAAGTAAAGAAACAATTTTATAGTAATAGAAGTACTCATTACAGATTGAGTGGTCATCAAAAATTTTTTCTATTTTCGATGTATAAGACCAAATGTCACTTTTACTTCCCTTCAACATACTTTTATACATTTTTCCTATATAAAACATTACTTTTGACAAAGGGTTATTCAAAGTGTTTTCATAAATATCTAACTCCTCTCCTAATTGAAGTAAATAGAGACTTCTATGGTCCTCTTCGTAGTCATCATACGACACCTGGGCCCAAGCGTCTTTCTCCTCTAGAGAGTCATATTTATAAATATCAATTTCTAATTTTATTTTTTTATAATCATCTGATTCTGTAATCTTATACTTCTCACCTCTTTGCAGAAGCACATCTAACAGAACATTTGCATCGTTTCTATATCCTAGATGGAGAAGAATTCTAATTTTCTCAATTGTTGCATCTTTATATGGTAAAAAAGGTGCATCATCACCAAGTTGTGCTAGAGATAGATTAATTTTTTCTAATGCTTCATCAAGCTGTAGGTGATGTCGATCTACTTTTGCAAGAATGACATTAATACCTGCAGAAATGTAAAGGTATCCAAAAGAATGACAATATTCTAAAACACTCGTCGACTTAAGTCTTATTTGATCATAGTCTAACTTCTTAATTAAAACCCATATGAGATTTAAATCACAAACAGTAGCAAAGTACGGCTTAGATATTTTTTGAAAGTATTCTGCTGCTCTACTGAATGCATCCTCAGCCTTATCCATCTGTTCTAAATTATACAAACATCTAGCATACTGAAAATTAAACTGTCCCATAGCAAAGTAATATTCATAAGAATCATCTCTATAATTCTTGGTATCATCATAAAGGCTATTAAATAATTTGTATGCTTCATCTATATCAATATTCATAAGTGCAGTATTTTGCTCTATACGTAAAAGAATATTCATAGTGTCTTTAGAATATGGAATTAACTTACGACTTAAACTAAGAGCTTGTTCAAACTCTTCCATTCTATTTAACTGTTGTACATATTCTATCATTAGATATTTTGCTTGATCTTTATACTTACTAATATCTGTATTTTCTAAGAAATATTTATTCAAATACTCCAAAGCATCTGATCTCCGACCTAGGAGAAAGAGGGCCTTAGATAAATACCTCAATAATATTGTGGTCACCAGGTCACTTTTTTTAACTTCATTAATAATCTCATCACATAAAATGCAAAAGTCATTTAGAAATGTTTTAGATTGTGACTCAAGACTTGGTAGAAAAAAGGCAGTATTTTTTTCTAAATAATTATTAATAGTTTCTAAATTACGAGTAGATAAAACATGATAAATTATTTCAATAGAAACCTTAGTATTTTCAATCAATTTATCAACTAAACTATGACGAATTTTATAAATCATATCTCTATCGAAAATTTGCTCTAAATCATTTAATGAAAAATTTGATTCTATATACTCATAGTCATTCTGAGAGTTCTCGATAAGAAGTAAAGAACTTAACAAAGAAATGTCTTCATTAGAAACGTTTAAAAAGTTTAATTCATTTAACTTAACAGGCCTATTTAGTAGCAACAAACTTACTACTAACTCCTGTTGATCCTCATTTAATGTTTCAATTTGATTCTGCCAATAACTACTTATATCTCCTCCTGAAAGGATATAGATATTTAAAAGCTTAGGAATTCCTTTAGTCTTTTCAAAGACATCTTCAACATTAACTGTAGTATTTTCTTCATTACTAATATTAATTTGCTTGAGGTAAAGTTTTGTCTCATCTAGAGAGAAACTATTTAATGAAATTATTTTACAATGATTTTTAACATACTCTTCTTCTTTATCAGTAGAAGTAAAAAACTGAGTTGGAAATTTATGAGAAGAGGTTGCAAAGTTTACTAATATTTTCTTGTAGCTAGATGACAAAAATTGAAAGTTCTCCCATACTACTCCATCATACTCAGACCAAGTCTTACTAAATACCTTTAAGAGTAATTCGATACTACTTAACTCGGGGGAAGCTAAACCATGTGCTTGAATTTCTAAATTTACAATATCTTCTAATGATCTAAATTTATCAATAGAAATCCAAAGGAAGTTTTTCTTATGCTTTTTCTCATATTGTGAAATAAGAAATGTCTTACCTACACCTTTGTTACCTTGAACAAGTATAGATTCTTCAAACAGTTCTGCCTGCTCAATATATCTAATCTCAATATCTCGTCCAATAATCATTTTCATTAACTTTATATCGGCTCTCTTTATAGAATATATTAGAGTAGAAAGGCATAATTGGTCCATTTTTGAAAGATTCTGTTTAATTACCGTCTAGTCAAATTCCCTTATTATCAACCTCAAGAAACTTGGCTCTGACATTGCAATTAATAATACAAACTGCATAATATTAGTATTTTAGGGCCAATACTGACTAACATATGTCTAAATTTTAGGCACCTGGAGACATTATGAACATTAAAATTCTAATAACATATCTATTTATGATCACAAGTGCTTCTGCCTTTTGGGGAAATAGCTACAAGAAATATCAAGATAATGTACCAGTTGACTATATAAGATCAGAACAAGGTAGATGTGTTAATTTTATAATTGAAAAAAATGACAAGAAACAAACTTATGTAGCAACAAGAGCTTCTATCTCAGAAGACAATTTAGAATCAATATACTGTGAGCGAATGTTTGCAAAAAAGGCAAAAGACTTCTTTTTAAGAGAAGATAAATCTTCTCCTGCCCATTTAAATAACTATGACTACGCATACTTAGTTCAAGCAAGTGATGTAAAAGATCTAGAGTTTAAGTCCAATCATTATGAGAAAAGTAAAGTAATAACTACAAGAATAATCAGAGATTCTGAGAATACATCATCTTCTTATTATTCAATAGAAGAGATAAAAGCTAGGAGAACAAGTAGTCCAAGAGGGATACCTAGAATGAGAGACTTCTATCGAGTATTTACTCTAAATCATAGTGGATTTCATACTACCAATGATGGATTTAACATAACTGAAGAATTTTTAACCAAATCAAATGACTGGGATGAAATACTTGAATTTAACATAAGAGCTAAAAATTTATGGGATGACCTAGTAGCAGAGTTAGGAGAAACAAAGGCAAGAATTTTCTACTTTGATAACAAAGCAATTAAAATGAATAAAAAGAAGAGAAAACATTTACATGAAAAGATATCATTCTTTCATATTGCTGTTAGAGGTTACCTAGAGTCTGCAAATATATATGATACTGGAGGACTGAGTCTAGTCAAAAACTTTCATCCAATGTTTGTGCAAGTTCTTCTAGAGAATACTTCACATTTTAATAAGTTCTTTAGTTCTAAACTAACTCGCTATCATGAAAAGTCTTTTGTTATGGATCTATTAAAATATATGATGTTAATTTCAAAAGATAACGTCACCAATGATTTTGACTTTAATGAGCAACTCTCAAAAGAGGATGTTATATTTCAAAACAACAGACTTAAAAGCTATTTAAATACATTAATACTTTTAAATATGACAGAAGAGAAGTGTAATTCTTTCGGATTGTGGCCAGGAGCAAGTCGTTGGATACATTTATATAGAAGCTCTCAGATTGGAAGCTCATTTGATGTTGATCCAATAGATCATTTAATAAGAAGAGTTGAACAAAAAACAATAAAAGTCTGTGGCGACTTTACTCCGTATAAAAGATTTAATATGTGGGGTGGCGAACCAATGAAAAACTGGGAAATAGGAATTAAAAAGAAAACAAAAGATATAAGAGAAATATATAATGAACTATTAATTAAATATAGCTTTGGATTGGAGGAATAATGAAATTACTAATAGCATTTCTTATGTGTACATCTATTTTTGCAGGAAACGTAAGTGTAAAAGAACTCGAATCTTATAAGTACTTAAGTATGATTGCACACCAAAACTTGAAAGAGAATTGCAAGGATTCAAATGATCAGAAAGAATGTATTTCTAAAGAAATGAATGAAATAAAAAGACAAACATTACAAAAAGTTAATAACTCTATTGTAATAGAAGATTTCAATCAAGATATTGCCAGAGATAACCCTATAAAAGGATTACCTACTCACGTGAAAGAAGGTGCTTGGAACTTTGAAGGAGATCCTATCACTTTATCTGATTCGTTATTAGATCTAACTATTTCTGACTTAATGATGATTGATGAAAACATATCAATAGATGAACTAATAGAAATTGTTATTCAAGAAGTTGAAGCAGAATTATAATTTTAAATTAATAAAAAAGGTGTCAGATATTATTACCTAGACACCTTTATATTTTTTTTCTTCAATAAATTTATAAAAGACTTTGAATGATGTAACTTAAGCAATTGAGCGTTAAAATTAGTTAAGTCAATATCGTCACTTTTCTTAAATGCAAATCCTACATCTGAAAAAAAATCTCTATCAAGTATCTCTTTAGTCTTAAAGCCAAGTTTGGGACCTAAGAAATTAGACACTTTGTCAGGCAATATTGCAGCTGAGACTAGGCCGTCTCGTAATGCAACCATACACTTTTCTTTTGTTTCCATATAGATAACACGCATACTAATTTTCTCTAGACCAAGTAAATAAGACTCAACCGGCGAATCTTTATCACCACAAACCAATTTACCCTTAAGAGAAGTAAGCTTAGAAATAGAACTATCTTCTCTTAGGATGATAGAAGACTCTCTCTGGTAGACAACATTTGAAAAAGTAAAAATATCTTCTCTTCGTGACGACTTTTCCATACCAATGAGACAATCTATTCTTTTAGTATGAAAAAGCTCTGCGACAAGGTCATCCCAATGACCAGTACTTACAATTATTTTATGAGGACCAATCTTATTAAATACTTTTACTATTTCCATATCTATCCCCGCCCCCTTACCTTTTACAACATATTGAAAAGGAGCATAGCCTTCGGCCATTCCACACTTAAACTCTTTTGCTATTAGAGCTGAAGAATAGAGAAATAGAATAATTAGTAGATACTTCACCGGTACAGGATAAACTATTTCTATGTATTCTGCAGTAATAAGTGCCATAGCACCACCACGGCGCAGTGCCGCATTGGCACCGGTACGAAGTGACACTTACAGGCCTATGCAATTACAGCTACTTAAATCGTATACACTATCCTGTTTTTTGGCACGCCACTTGTAATAAGTAAGACAAACAGATCAAAGGAGTTGGTCAGAAATAGCGGAAAAGGAAGTTCGCGAAGGAAATCCCAAAGAATGGGAACCTAAGGGAGTACGCTATGGAAATTTTAAAAGCAATATTATTCACAACGATAGTGGTCTTTGCTGCAACAGAAATGTCACATGCAAAAATTCAAAAGATCTCTGTAAAGCAAATTAGTCCAGCGACTAGAGCTGCAGGATTTCAAACCTTTCGTGGAGAAGTATTAAAAGCAGGCAATCTAGGTGATTCTAGAGAAAGAATTGTGAATGCAGCTGAAGTTATCAAGAAAGATTTTATCGAAATGAAAGATGGTGAAATCTATTACCCAGAAGAGATCGAATATGTTTTCCAAGTAGAAGGTGGAACAAAATTTAAAGCACCTAAGGAAGATGAAAGAGCTCCTCAAGACAATGATTCAAACTAATTAAGTCAGCCTTCAACTAAAGTTGAAGACATCCCCTAACCTCAAGAAAAGGGCCCAGCTAAAGTTGGGCCTTTTTTGTTTTTAGAAGTTTTTTCTTATATTAAACCACTCACTGTCTAATTGTTCTTGATCATCAGGATGGGCAATTGAAATCATAGCTTTTGCACGTTCATTCAATGATAGACCTCGCAAGTTAGCAACACCATTCTCAGTCACTATATAATCTGCGTGGGCCCTAGTGGTTACAACACCAGCACCATACTTTAATCTAGAGACAATCTTTGATTGACCTCTTCTTGCACGAGAGTTTATCGCAATAATGGCCTTCCCTTGTTTAGATAGAAATGCACCTCTCATAAAGTCCATTTGTCCTCCAACTCCAGAGATAATTCTACTACCTATGGAATCAGCACAAATCTGTCCAGTTAAGTCTACTTCTACTGCACTATTAATAGCACATGAACGATCATTAAGTTTTATATTTGCAGGGTTATTTACATAGTCAGATGTTCTTAAAAGAACATTTTCATTGTCATCAACAAACTCATGCAGTTCCTTATCACCTACAAGAAAACTTGCAACAGACTTTCCAGGCATGATTTGTTTGAATTTATTAGTAACAACACCGCTCTTTATTAGTTCCATAGCACCATTTGTCCACATCTCACTATGAAGGCTTAAGTCCTTATGTCCAAGTAGAGACTTCATAACGGCATCAGGAATACTTCCAATCCCACATTGTATAGTTGATCTATCTTCAATGAGAGAAGAGATAAGACTTCCTATATGAAGCTCATCAGGAGTTTGAGACATGCACTTTTCAGTATATAAGATCTCATCACTCTCAATCAGGTGGTCTATTTCAGATAAATGTATAGAACCATCACCGTGTACTCTTGGCATATTTTTATTTACCTGAGCAATAACAATTTTTGCATGATCAACGGCAGACTTAGTGACATCAACTGAAGTTCCTAGAGTTACATAACCATGCTTATCGGGCGGAGAAACTTGGATAACACAAACATCAAGTGGACAATGACCATTAGCAAAAAGAATAGGAATTTCAGAAAGAAAACATGGAATATAATCAACAGTATCGAAGTCGAAGTGTTTACGTAAATTTGTGCCAATAAAAAAGCATTTAAATTTTACTTTGCCTTTTAATTTATCGATATACTCGTCCATATCAAAGTGAGTATGAAGATGATACAGCGAAAGCCCCGTTAACTTATCATTAGAACATCTTTCTAATAGCTTATTTAAGAAAAGTTTAGGAGTTGCATCAGCACCGTGAATAAAAACATTTGAATTATTTTGAATTATGTCTAAAACGTCTTCAATATTACTAAATTTCATAACACCTCAATATCAAACATACTTAGACAATAATCTAAGTAGGCCAAATCCAGATGATACTTTACTCAATTTACTGAAGCTGATCCTCAGTAATAGAATCTTTTGAAGAATGACCTATAGAAACTATACTCTCATTACAATCAGCTTCCAAGTCTTCAGAGATAATATCTACTTTAAAATAATTATGAAAATAAGAAATCTTCTTTAATAAACTCCATGAATCTCTCTGAATTTCAAGTAGTGAAGGAAGCGCAAATAATGTTAAACCTGTCGCAAATAATAATCCCCACCCCATAGATAAAGCGAGTGGTCGAGTAAAGCCACTGTCACCACCGAGACCATAGGCCATAGGAAAAACTCCACCGAGCGTAGTAATAGAAGTTAGAATAATAGCTCTAAACCTACTGACTGCTCCTTCTCTTATATCATCACGACTAAGCTGCCATATTTTTTGTTTTTTATTATTAATAGTAGTCACCATAATTAATGAATCATTAACAACAACTCCGGCCATTCCCATAACACCAACCATTCCCATCACATCAATTGGTAGAGAGTGGAAGTAAAATGCCCAAACGATTCCAATTAGACCAAAAGGTATAGCAAGACCGATAATAATAGGCTGAACAAAAGACTTTAAAATTAATGCAAGAACAAAAAGTATCAAAAAAACACAAGTGATCATCATTCTTGACATAGCCTTAGAGTTTTTACTTTCTTGTAAGTCTGCATCTTCTAAAGCAAAGCTAACTCCAGGAACTAAAGATTTAATCTCTGGAAACTTTTCTTTTACAAGCTCTTCTATTTTTTCTTTCTTTAGAATCTTTTCATCATAAGTTAAGTCAAAGTTCAGCGCCCTCTTCCCATCCTCATGCTCAATACTCTTAAGAGACTTAACAGTTTTCCACTCTCCTAAATCCTTCAATTTAACTTTCTGCCCGTTACCAACATTAATAGTTAGACCATTAAGTTGTTCATAAGTGAGCTTCTTACCGTCTTCAATATATCCATATATATTTACAACTTCTCCATTATGACGGAATTCTTTAATATGTCTTTTTCTAACAAAGCCTTGAACCTTTGAACTCAACTCTATAGGGCTCATACCATAGCTATAGAGAGCTACTTTATCAGGTTCAAACATCCAAGTTGTTGCGATAAGGTCAGGATCAATATAAACGTCTTTAATCCCTGAAATTTTTGAAAATATTAATTTAACCTTAGATATAACTTCCTCATCTCTAACATTACCTTCAACAAAGCTAGAAAGTTTAAATGAGTTTTCTTTTTTATCTTCATAACCTTCTTTTTCTGTTTTAAGACTTAGTACTTCAAAACTAGAAGTCTTAAGAGATGACATCTCTGCTTCAATGAGCTTAATGATTTCCTCTTTATGCTCAAGTGCAAGATCATCAACTTGTGAAAAACGTATGCTTATACCTGCATACTTATAACCCACTTGCTCTATCCCATTATACCAATTTCGACCAAGTCTAGATGTAATATAAGAATACTTTGACTTATCAATAGTATTTAAAAATTCATGAAGAGGTCTCAATTGTTCTTCAGTATCCTTTAAAGATTCAGACTCTTTAAGAACAACATCAATTTTAACTCTTTCACTACCAATTCTAAGATTAAACTTAAACGGTACCTTCTCTTTAGTGAGAACAAATGTTCCGACGAGAGACCCTAAGAGAAATACTAGAACTAAGTATCTCCACTTAAGAGCAAAAGATAAGGCAGTGCTATATAAACGAGTAAGCTTATTAAAAATAGAAAACTCTTTATGTCTAACCGGTTTTTTTACAAAGTGAGCCAAGTGGTTAGGTAATATAAAGAAACACTCAAGTAGGCTCATAGAGAGGGCTGCGATAACAACCCACGGTATAGCTAAGAGAATATCCGCTAAGCTTGACTGAGAAAATAATATTGGAGCGAAAGCAATCACAGTTGTAATAACAGTACCAAAAATTGGAACCATAGTCTCTAATGATGACTCAATTGCTGCTTGTCTCGGTGCAATTCCTGATTCAAGTTTTTGCATATAGAGCTCAGAAACTATTATTGCATCATCAACTAAGATTCCCACAATAAGTAGCATTCCAACAACAGAGATCAAATCAATATTTATTCCCAGAAGCTTTAAGACAGTAAATGTTGCGAGATAAGATAGAGGTAATCCAAAACTTGTCATCAATGAACTCTTAATCCCAAAGAAAACAAACAGGATAAGGATTACGAGGATCCCTCCCATGATTCCATTTGAGTTTAAGACTTTTAATTGTTTTTGAATAAATGAAGGTCCATCACTAGTAAGAATAATTTTTAGATTACCAGGAGTATCTTTATTCAACTTTAAAAGAACCTTTTCCAGATCTTGCTTCATTGTAATAATGTCAGAATCTACATCTTTGAATAATACTAAAGATGCCGCTGGACTACCATTCGTAAATCCAATAGTTTCTTTTTCATCAATTTTATATTCAACATTTGCTATATCTTTTACTCTTAATACTTTCCCACTAGCATTAGCATTTATAATAGTATCTTCGATATCTTTTATTCCTCGAACATCATTCTCTATTTCCACACTGACATCAACACCATTTTTCGTGATTGTCCCAAGGGGAAGAAATGCAAAACGTTTTATTATATTATTTCTAATTTCATCGATCTCGATTTGATATCGAGCAAGTTTTTCTTGATCAAATTTAATATAAATATGAGGCCTAGAAGTCCAATTTGATATTTCAACAACACCATTAATCTTCGATAAAGATCTCTCTGTATTATTCAGCCATTTTTGATGACTTGAATTCGTTTCATCGAAATTCAATACTGCTAAAGTTGTAAACCAAAACCTAGAGACTTTATGATTGATAACAGATAAGTTCTCTGTTTCTGCAGGAAGATTTCTTTCAAGATTAAGAACAATAGAATTCACCTTCTCATAAAGATCATCAATCTCATCTTCTTGAATAGAATCCTTTAATCTCAAATTGATGCTCATCGAGCTTGGTGAAGAAGTCGATATTAACTTATCTACACCCGAGAGAGATTTTATTGCATCTTCGATTGGAGTTGTTAAATATTGCTCTACTTGATAAGGCGTAGCACCAGGTAGAGTTGCAGAGATACTTATTCTCTTATCTTTCCACTGTGGAATGAGATCTCTTTGCATTGAAAAGAAAGATATTAAACCAATAACAATCATACTCAAACTAAGAGTATTCACAATAAAACTATTATCGACAAAGTATGAAACAATCTTCTTCACTACAACTCCCTAATTGAAGAGATAAAACTAGCAATTAAGAGAGTTGTAAGACAAGCTAAGTTAAAGAATTTTCATGGTTTATTTAGGAATATACTCTTTTTCTGAAGCAATCATGCTCATCGCAATTCTCACTCCATCAACAGCAGCAGAAGTAATCCCTCCAGCATGGCCAGCACCTTCTCCGCAAGGAAATAGTCCTTTATGAGAAGTTGACTCTAAAGACTCTCTGTCTCTAAGTATAGTAACTGGAGCAGATGTTCTAGTTTCGGGAGCAAGTAATAGAGCATTCTTAGATACAAAACCACTCATCCTCTCATCAAATTGCAATAGAGCATCTCTTAAGTGCTTTGTTATAAAGTCAGGTAGAATTGTACTCAACTGGGCCTCAACAATACCCGACGGAGTAGAAGTCTTTGGGAGAGCGGTCTTTCCTATATTTCCATCTAAGAAGTCTCTTAAAGTTTGAGATGGAAGCTCTTTCCCTGAGGCGAGCTCCGTTGAGACTTCAAATGCTTTTTTCTCTATATTACGTTGAAAATCAAGTCCATTTAGAACTTTATCAGTTGTGAAATCTACTCCACCCTTCACAGAAACTACGAGAGCTGAGTTTGACCATCTTGAGTTCCTTGCATAGTTACTCATACCATTAACAACTATTCCATCGGCATCTGTACCAGAAGAGAGAACATATCCGCCTGGACACATACAGAAACTATACGTCCCTTTATGAGTCGACTTATTCTCATAGCTTAAACGATATCTAGCAGCACCAAGATAACTACCAGCAAAATCACCATATTGAATCTTATCAATTAATTCCCTAGGATGTTCAATACGAACTCCCACAGAGAAGTCTTTTGGCGCCATTGTGACAGCATTATCCTCTAAGTGTTTGTACATTTCTTTAGCTGAGTGACCAGTGGCCAGAACAACTTTATCAGAATGAAGTGTACGACCATCACTTAGCTTTACACCCGTAACGCTCTCGCCTTCATAAATTAATTCATCAACACGAGTATTATAATAAATTTCACAACCAGACTCGATTAGAGAATCACTTATCTTATTGATCAACATTCTAATTTTATTTGAACCTAAATGAGGATTTGATACATATGCCGTCTCTTCAGGTGCACCAAAGTCTACAAGTCTATTCATCACATACTGTACGTATGGTGACTTTACTCTTGTGATAAGTTTTCCATCACTAAATAAGCCTGCTCCACCTTCTCCGTAGCATACATTATTCTCTGTATTAAACTCTCCATATCGCCAATAACGAGCAATATGCTTCATTCTCTTATGAGCACGTTCTCCACGCTCAATAACAATAGAAGGAATTCCATACTCAGCAAGACGTAGAGCACAGAAGAGTCCACCTGGGCCAGCACCAATAATGATTGGCTTATTCTTAAATTCACCTAAATTCTTAAATTCTTCAGTTTTACCTGAGAACTTCTCCCCTGGGTGAATGATTTCAACATTATAATTATAGCGAGGTCTCTTACCTCTATTTGAACCCCTAGCATCTAGGGCCTTAGATAATATTCTATAGTCCGCCATCTTAGGATGACGCTTATTTAGGTACTTTTCTACGTCCTCTTCAAAATCGAGAACAAATTGTATTCTTTTAGACATAACTTCTCTTATCATTAACTTTTCTTACTGTCGGCCTGAGGGTATAATTTATAGTACAAATCAACGTTTTTAGGAAGTTATATGAACTGTGCCCTCTTAATAATTGGCGACGAACTCTTAGCTGGAAGAACTAGGGACCTAAATGGTCACTGGTTGGCAACCTATCTCCCTACAGTGGGGCTTAAGTTAAAGCAAATAAAAATTATTAACGATAACGAAAATGAGATTAAATCCTCTATTACAGAGTTATTTAACAATGTGGATATTATTATCACTAGTGGAGGTCTCGGGCCTACAAAAGATGATATTACGAAGAATATTTTAGCCGCTCACTTTCAAAAAGAGCTAATTTTTGATGATAGCTCTATTGAATTAATCAAAAAGCTCTATGCAAAGTTTGATAAAGAGTGGACTCCAAGTAAGAATGCCTACCATTACTACCCTAGAGATTTTGAACTATTAGATAATCTCAATGGGTATGCTCCAGGGCTTCTCTATAATTCTGGTGAAAAGACTATCTTAAGTGCACCTGGTGTACCTAGAGAATTCAAATCAATGGTAGAAAATACTTTTGTACCAAGACTTAAAGAAATTTACAGCTCTGATCACTTTAAAGTGACAACTCTATTTTCGATAAGAACAAAGGGTGTACCTGAAGAAGTTATATTTGGAGAGCTATGTCCTACACTTTGGGATGATTTATCTAAAATTGCAAAAGTTAGCTCATTACCTCACTTACTAGGTATTGATATAGTCCTCTACTTTAACCTAGAAAATGAAGAAGAAACAATTTCAAAGGCCAAGTCAATTATAGAAGCGTCAGCTCTTAAAGATTATGTCTGGCAATATGGGAATTTAGAACTAGAAGAATTGATTGTAAAAGAGGCTACAGATAAGAAAATCACGATTGGTTTTGCGGAGTCTTGTACAGGGGGACTTACCTCTTCTAAAATAACTAACATTTCAGGATCATCAAGTGTTTTCTATGGTTCTATAGTCAGTTATGCCAACTCTGTTAAAACTAATATTTTAAAAGTTAAGAGTTCAACTTTAGAAAACTTTGGTGCCGTAAGTGAAGAATGCGCTAAGGAGATGGCCTTTGGAGCAAGAGAAGCTCTTGAATGTGACATTGCTATTTCCTACACTGGCATAGCTGGTCCAGGAGGAGGCACTCCTACTAAACCAGTGGGCACAGTAGGAATTGGATGGGCTACAAAGAATGAAAACTCTTCAACAATGGTTTATCACAAAGGTGATCGAATTGGATTAAAAGAGCGTTTTTCTAGAAGTGGTTTATTTAAACTATTAGAGCTAATTAGAGGTCACTAAAAAAACAACTTCATGCTCTCTCTACAAGTACTTAGGTCTTTATCTAGAAGTTTTTTTATTTCACTTAGTTCTTCAAGAGTTCCACCAAGCTCAATAAAGTGATGCTTAGTCGTCTCTAAGATATCTCTTTTAGCAAAACTAAAAAGTGTATTATCTTCTAAGATAGTCTTTACGAAATCTTTTTTTGTTTTTGATAATTTTAGTTGAAGAGTAAGTAAAGGCTCCGATTCACGATCATAAAATTTAAAAAATCTTTTAATCTCTTTAAAATCCTTATTAGATAATTCTAGATTATCAATTGTATTAATTTTCTTTATTAAATACTCTTCTTTAAATTTATCTTTGAATATTCTAGTACTCCAGCGAAATGAAATAGCCTCTTTAAATTTGTCAGAACTCAAGGAGCTAAGAGAGTTAAAAAATCTTTCATCTCGCTCCTCTAGAGTAAGCCTTTCTTCTTTTATTACTGAACGTAGTTCATCTAATAGGGACAGTGCCTTTTCACTCATACTTCTTGAATTAGCTAAGTTAGAAATATTTTCTTTAGTGATTAAAAATTGATTTCTATATGGATTAAATAGTTCATAGGAATTCATCCAATCTAAGAGTAGCCAAGCTTTATCTTCTTTAGAGTAAACAAGTTGAGTTCCATTAAAGTCTCCAATAGACTCAAACATTGCAGTATCTTTCGCAAAGTTTAGTAATGCTTCCCTTGCCTCTTCTACAATTCTTTTATCATTGCTCTCTATTGTCTCTATGAAGAATGTCTTCATGTCAAAAGCAATTTCTACAACTTCAGATAGAATAAAGTTTGAGTCTATAGTCGTATGTCTTTTAGGAATTTTAATTTTGTAATGTTCTAAAATTGGATAAAGCTGATTTGTAGAATAGATATAATGAAAATCACTCTTTGGTAAACGAAGGGCGTATTCAACTTCTTCACCAATCTTAGTAACAGAGTAAATATCTGTAGTATTTCCTGCACCTAAGAATCGATTAACTTTAACATTCCAAGTCTCACTTAATTTAAAATGTGTATTCTCAGAAAGTTCTACTTTTTTATATTCAACTGATAACTGTCCATTTCCATCAAATACTTCGATAGCCATAGACTGTAATGAGAATATAAGAATTAAGAAAAATAACTTCATCGCTATACTTCACCTATGACAATTATTTAGACATTGACCAAAGTTTGACGGCCTTAGACAACTAAATATCAAATGATTAACTATTCATAACCAATATGGAGCAAATCTGGTGCCGGCCATGATTATGGCCATAATTAGTGCCGATAAATAAAAACTCACTACGACCTAACTTACTGATATTATGCTACTTACTCACCAATTCAGAGAACTCACAAAGTTAGATTAGAATAGAGGCTAATCTTACCTATTATTAAGGATTTCTTGGTCCTTTCCTTTAGGTCAGCTTAATTTATTCCGAAGAGTAGGCTGTAGGAAATTAGAGAGATGAAACAAAACGGAATTTGGAACATTTTTAAAGCAATATTTTTAGTGAGTGCCCTCACTATGGCATCAAGTTGTGTTGAGTCAGGTAGTGGCAACAAGAGAACAAGTACTTCTAGTACTGTATCAACAGAAGACGAAGATTTAGAGCCTACATCACCAGACTTCTCAAGCTCAAATAATTTTTTTCAAGAAGGTTCTACTCAATCTGAAACAGGTATTACTGTACCAGTATCTTTCAATGATCGTTTCTACCTACGTGGAGCTCAAATTGATTACTATATTAAAAATGGAAATAAAACTTCAAGTAAGTGTTTAGTATTTTCATATACAAGCGGAACGAATACCTACCTAGTAACAACGGCTACACCTCAATACTTTTATAACTTTTCTACAAATACACAAGAGTACTATTACCTGATATCACCTGGTGATGAAAGTATGAATAGGACTTTTTGTCAGAGCCCAGGAGTTCAAACAACTCTATCAGGTTTAGATGCTACAAAGTCAATTGTCTACACTCTTACAGATGTATGTCCTACTTGCTCTGCAGGTTTATTTCAAAGTTCTCAAACTCAACTACTATCTGACGCAGGAAATGTTGTTACAGATGTAGATACAGATGCACTTCAATTAATTTTTTCAAATACAGTAAGTAATCCAGGTGATCCTAATATCACATGTACTAGCTCTTCTGCTTGTTCTGTTCAAGGGTATGATTGTTGTGTTGAAGGCCAGTGTGTTAATGACAAAGCGATAAGAAGTAATGTGGATACAAGCGATGCAGATTACTTAGCTGCACTTGCTGCAGTCAATATTGATCCTACATCTTATGGAAGTTACCCTCAGTATTTTTACATGTGTCCTATTGTAATTACACCAGAACCAGATATACCACCAATTACTGACCCGGCCGCAACTGCTCAAGAAAGACTTGAATACTTATATGAGCTTTATAAATGTACAACTCCACAGCTTGGTGAAGTTTCATACTGTACAACAACTGTCGAAAATATTTCAACAAAGTCTTCTACTGTATTAACTCTTGAAGATGATCGAAACTTTAATACTGACTACTATGGAACAGTTGGACTACCAAACCACTCTATTCATGAAATAACTTATGCAGGACTTGATTATTTTAAAGACAATGCCTACGTAAGATCAGGAATTACGATTGGTCCAAGTGGTGACCTTTCAGGAAATGATACACTTACAGATTCACAGCAAGTAAATTTCAACATAACAACAGCTGAGACTAATGATACTTTAAAAGTTACTTATAAAATTGATGGTAGTTGTGAACTGGTAGGGTCAACACTTGCAAAGTGTGATAAGTACTATGTTCAAGGGCAAGACGAAGGATTACCTTCTGATCATTTCCCAGCATCTCAAAAGTTCTTTCTTCCTTATTATGCAGATGGAACAAGAACAATTGCTGTAAATGTTGACGACTCAATTGTTCAAAACGGAACTGACTGGGTCGCTACAATTTCAAGCCCATCGTTTATAGAATTTCAAGATAGTTTTCAAATCTTTGATACTCAAGTTATTAAGATAACATATTATGTAGACCTAGATGCCTACCCTGTCTTAAATAGTAAACTTGTAGCACTTCAAGAAGTTAGTGAAATGTGTGAATGTCCAGACTTAAGCTGTTCACTAAAACCAGTTTTTGAGACAGACTCCAATCTTGTGCAAGATTTTGTATGCTCTTACCCTCAACCAGATACATCAGAGCCACCTCTTCAACAAACAGTGCTTCTGAGTGCTAAAACTGTTCCTGTAAGATTTTTTGATCAAGATGGTGGTGTTGAACATCAAGATGTAACAACTGATACACCTGTTCAAGAAGGGATGAAGTTTGAATATACAAATGGTGATTTAACAAAGCCAAATAATATCGATACTCATATTGGATTTAATGAAATATACGGAAGTATTACGGGAGAATCTGGCGCTGCAAAAGAAGCTAAAGAGGTTTCAGTAACAAAGGGTAAAACTTACGATATCTTTGTAAACACTGGTACTTTTTCAAGTTGTTACTATTGTGGAACTGACTACTTCAGCAGTTTAGCGAAAATCTTCCCAAGCAACTTTATCTTTAAAGGTGGAGGCTATTTCCCAGATCCATATGCTACAGATCCAGAGAGTTCAGAGATTAGGGCTCACGATTTAAAATTTGGTAGAGCATGTTTTGTACCTGCAACAATGATCCCTTTCTCTCATGTTCCTAAAGCTGATAGACAAACTCAGAGGCAAGATAGAATGGCCACACAGCACTTCTACTTTGCAAATGGATATCAGAGAGATTGGTATGGCTTTGATTATGGATCAGTTATCGGTTCATTTGATGGAGTGACTTGGTTCTCAGTTGGAAATCAAAGAAGAATCAAGGCAACAACAAATAAATTATTCCTTGCCATTAATGCCTATTATGGTGATGTAACTCTTGAGAGTACTTATAGCGTTGATGTAAGTGATGCCTCTACAACACCAAGCTCAGGTTCATTCATCCAGAGTGATTACGAAAGTGATGGAGCACAATGCCAGAAGTATCACTCTTGTGATACAGACTCTGACTGCTCATCAACTCTAGGGTTTGATTATGTTTGTGCAAATGTAAATTCAATGCAAACACCATGGCCTGTCTTTGATCAAAATGCAAAAGAGATTCCAGGCCAGCAAAACTTCTTAAGACTTATTGCTATTAATGGAACAACAAGTGGACCAAGTAAGAGATGCGTTTATAGAGATCAAGGAACAGCATGTAAGGAAAACTATAACAATATAGTTAATGCTGCTGATACTTTTAACAAGACTGATAATTCAAAGTTATTCTCTTGTTCAGCAAACACATATTGTCAGGCATTCACTTCTCCAGAGAAGAAAAGTAAATTTAATACAAAAATTTCAAGATATGCCAAGTCAGCTAAGAACCTTATTGCGCAAGAAGTATTAAGCTCAGAAGTTGAAGATATATTTGGATTTTCAACTAAGACTCTTGGTAGACCATATGACTATAATGGAACTGACGTTATCAGTGATCAAGTACTAACAAATATCGAACAGTTAAATGTAGAAGGAATGTGTATTCCAGGAAAGAACATTGACTCTCAAATTGTTGAAAATCAAAATTCCGCAGAACCTGATCTTATCCACCTTGGAGACAAAGCAAACGGTTTAGGAATGACTAGCTCTGAATTCAACCTAGCTCAACCAAACTACTTAAGCTCTTGCCCTGTTTTAGATCAATCAGGAAACTATGTACAATACTCTACTGACGCTCAATTATCTAATACTGATAGAACAATCCAGGCCTTAGCAGGAAGTCAAAATGTTTCAACTAACTCTTTGGCATCTTTCAACTCTATTGCCGAGCTTTCTAAAGACTTTGATGTAGAGTATATCAATACTAAAACACTTCAAAATAATAGATGTCTAAGAGCTCCAGGAGCAAGTTGTAGTAACAATTTTGAATGTGCAGCTAATAAGTATATTACTGATAAAACACTTTCTATCTCTTCAGCTTCAGAAGTTGGTGTTCATGATTCAGAACTTAGTTTTTGGAAAAGTACTCTTGTCTGTTCACAAGAAACACCAAAGACAGATGAAAGCTATGACCCTAAAAACAACAGGTGCTGTCGCTTAATTGGCAACACAATTACTATTTCTAATGAAATCTATGGTGATGCAACTTCACCTGATACAAGCTCTATTCCTGGTGTTGATATTCCTATAAATGATCCAAGAAGATATACTGCGATTGCTCCTGCTATTGATGATATGGAACTAGACTCTACTAATTATCCTCAATTAAAAATTGCAGAAGTTGATGGTGGAAATAGAAACTCAAGTGAACTTAAAAAGCAATACAACACATTAAATGAAGTTGCTCAAAGAACTTGCTGTAGTGCAAACTGGGTAAGAAATTTTGACTCAACTAATGGCGGTGGTGGACATAAATGGGAACCATCAAAGATGCAGACTATCGATAAGACTAACTTTAGATGTCTTAACTGGGCACCTGGAGCACAATCAGGGTTTACTTGCGGTGTCGATGGAGTTGACGAACCAGATGACCCAGCTTGTAATATGAGATCTATTTCTTCTACTGAAGCAAATGTTTATTTAGAATGGTTTGCAAAATTTGAACTTCTTGGGGTTGGTCAAGTTGCAATTGAAGATAGTTCAGATACTAGTTTAAGATGTTCAGTACTATCTAGTAATTCTAGTCTATCAGGCTCAGCTGAAACAATCCCAGGTTTTGTTCTTAATGGTGCAACAACTGAGTATGATAATAATAAGTTGGCAGCAAATGATTTAAATAACTTCTCATCTAAGAAACAGATTTTCTCTGAAGATGAATTTACTTGTTGTCAGCCACTTGGAACAGAGATGGAAGAAGGTGCAGACCCTAGCTATTGCTGTTCAGGAAATATTAACCCAGATACAAATAAGTGTGCACTAAAGAACTACACTAACCTATCAGTATTCTTTAATCGTTATATTTCTTCGGAAGCAAAGAATCTTTCAGAAAACCTAATTGATGAAGACACAGGCTACATAAAGAATGCTTCGACAGTTCAACAACTTGCATGTCAAGTTGAAGCATGTGCTTCAGGTTATGTAGGATACGGAATCGCTCACACAGACTTAAAAGTTCCTGGTCATGAATCAAGTGATAAGCAAGTTAAGAGATTCATTGATGGTAATGACTTAAGTAATGACTTTAATGGTAAAGCAAAAATCTTCAATGAAGGTTTAAGATGGAATAACCAAGTTTACTGTATTCCAGAAGAGCTTGCTCAATCAAGTGGAGATGTATTACAGATATTTGACTGTGGTACAAACTAAAGAATCATCAATACAAAAGCTGCTATTATAAGCCTATAAATAGAAAATGGAATTAGTCCAATTTTCTGTATAAACTTTAGAAAGTAGTGAATCGTTAGAAGCCCTACTACAAAGCTTACAATCACACCTACACCACAACTCATTAAATCAAAGGCTTCATTACCTTTTATGATTTCAGGTGCCTTAAGAATGGACCCTCCAATAATTAAAGGAAGAGATAAAAGAAAAGAGAACCTTGAAGCTTCATTTCTTGAAATTTGTAAAAATCGTGCCGTTGTAAGAGTAATCCCAGACCTAGAAACGCCAGGAAATAGAGCGAAAGATTGAAAAAAACCTATCAGCAGTGCCTTCTTCCAACTTCCCTCTCTAACTAGAACCTCATCAGAAGATTCCTTAAAGAAAGAGTCACTTATCCACATGAGAAGTCCAAATACAATAAGGTTCGCAGCTATAAATGAGTTATTACGTCCATAGTTTTCGGCAAAGTCCTTTAGACAAAGAGCAATCACAGCAGTTGAAAAAGTTGCAATAATCATATGAAATGAGCGTCTCTTTGCTACAGTCATTTCAGATTTTAAGTCTAGTAAGAGGAATGCATTCATCAATAAAGAACATATATCTTTGAAAAAATAGCATAGTATAGCAAGAGCTGTACCTATGTGCATGGCCAAATCAAAGCTTACACCTGGATCTTTTATTGTTAATAGACTTGGAAGAAGAGCAAGATGACCACTACTAGAGACTGGTAAAAATTCAGTTAAACCTTGAATTATCCCGTATATAATTGCATCTAAAATACTCATCTATTTAACCTCAAAAAATTTCTTATTCTTACTCTTTAGAGCTTCTTTTAAATTGCTCATAAGTCTAGAAAACTTATTACTAAAAGCGTCCTTATCTTTGGACTTGGCCTTTGCGTAATTATTTAATAAAATTAGCCTATTCATACTGGCTATTAATGAGCTTTGAAGAGCTTCATCGCCAGACTTCATACTTTGAGTACTTAGTTCTGAGAAATAGGTAAAAGTATATTTTTCTAATTTCTCTCTAGAGACTTGATCCATTGTAAGATCACTAAAATGGTCTAAAATTGAAAATGCACTAAACTTGTCATCCTCTTCAGGGAGCTTGAATACAGAACTATAATCAAAAAACCACTTACTAGCACCTAAGAACTTAGACTTGAAGCTCTCTCTAGCGAGTGCATCTTTTACAGTAGTTCCCCACTCCATTGTTATAATACTACTATTGAGCGTCTCAATTGGAATATATGATTCTCTATAACTCTTTTCACCATCAGATGCGTCTTCAAAAGTTTGTTTAAGTCGAAGAAAATTATAATTACCAAGTTTAACTATATCGACAGTAGGAGGAACAGTTGAGTCGACTAGAGATAGTAGTAAGTTTCTTATTTTAATGTGCCCCGAAATAAAGGGCCCTATTTCTGTTACACTTTTAAATAGATTATTAAATGATAGTTCAAATGATGATTGTATTAAATCTTGAACTTCTTTTCTCGCGATTGGATTCAGTAATTTCTTATCTCCAAAAGATGACTCATATTTCTTTATACCGTAGTGCTCTTTTGGCTTATTAATAACTTTTTGTAACTCAGGGTAAAAAACACTAAACAATGGATCATACTTACTTGCAATTTGAATAACTTTTAACAAAGAGAATCTACGTTGAAGCCTAAGATCTCCTTGAACCTTTCTCTCTAAGTCATAAATTACTAAATAAGGCCTTATCCTTTTCTTGTTTTTTTCTCTAGTTATTTCAAAAGATGGAATGAGAGCAAGGTTACTATCTTTCATGGAGCTAAATGAGCTCAACTTAAATGTATCACTTGGATAATGCTTAAATTTAGAGAAGTCTGTTCTGTTGTCTATTTTCTCTAGCTTGATTTTGGAAAAGGCTAACTCTACCCCATCTACAAAAGTCATATTTTGTAATAAGGGTGATCCTACAGTTACAAAGAGAACAATAACAAAGTAGAAAGATGTAAGTACTTTAGAGATGAAGCTAGATCTATAAACTAACCTAGTGCCAGATATCTTTTCTTTTAATGTTTTTTGATTTCTCAAAAGAAAAGCCGCGTCCAGCATAGATAACGGGAAAAGAATTTCAATAAAGCTTCTAAGACCTCCCCCTATTCTTGACCAAACAAATCCATCTTTAGATTTTATCCCAATACACATCTGAGAAATTGATCTACCAAAGATTAAGCAGCTATAAAAACGAAACGAAGTTGTTAAAAGGTAGATAAGACATATATTTGATAGAATATTTGAATTTACTGGAGAGAAAGAGAGTCCCAAGAAGTTTTGGATAATCTGTTCTCTAATCCCTATGAAAACATCAAAAGAGAGTAAATAGTTAAAAAAGACAATTGATATAGCAAAATCTAAGAACCATGCTATCAAGCGAATAATTAAAACTTTCATATTATCAGATACTTACCTTCATTGGAGTATTATATTTCAACTTATTGTAATCACATCAATGACACTAAAACTCCACATATATCTGGCATACGACAAGTGAATAAAATCACTTTATAGAGAATGATGACAAATCAGAAGTCCTTAGAATCATTAATTATATTCTACAGTAAAAGGTCATAATGCCAAGAATATTGCTCATAGAAGAACAGTTCTTTGGCTCTAGGCGTTATGCGTTTAAAATAATAAGTAGAAACTTAATGATTTCACTCAAAAATCCGATAAGACAGTGAAATGTGTATACCAAAGATTTTTCGATGATATTTAAGGAAAAGAAAAATGAAAACTAACAGACGTCAAAAGAGAAATAAAAAGAACCTATTAAGACAGGTATCTGCGACAGCGTCAATCTGTGCGCTAATTTATTCTCCTATTAGTCTTTCGGCTCAAGATCCAAACTGGGTAGATCAGTCAATGCAAATAATGAACACGGCTCTTCAAACTGCTCAACAATCGATGCAGCAAACAATGGCCACAAATCAAGTTGCTGCTCAAATGAGTACTCTTCAGCCACAAGTTATTTCAGCAAAGTATTTTCCACACTGTAAAATTTCACAAGCACAATCTGCTTTTCCAGTAGGTATTTGTGAAGATAATATCACTGACCCAACAGGCCTCAATCAGGCAATGCAATATAAGAACTTAGCAACTACTTACACTTCAATGTACGAGCAATTATTATCAACTGCTCAAAATACATCATATCCAGTAGGACTTCAGTGTTTAGAAGATGCAAAAGAAGGCATGGTTACTTCTCTTCAAGACAGATTAAACTCACTTGAAGAACTAAAAGCTAAAATAGAAAAAGAATCTCAATTCTTTAGAGATGAAAATAAAAAACTACTTGCAGATATGGAAGATGCTAACACTGAGCTATTTGGTGGTGGTAGTGGCGATATAGATGCTAAAACAAGAGATTATTCAGATTACTTCTCTGATGCTTGTCAAAATATCATTGGTCCAGAAACTCTAGCATCTGCAGCGAAAGGTGGACTGAACGGTATAAAGGTTGGCCTTACAAGTGTTAACAAAGAAGCTGCAAACTTTGTTACAAATAAGCCTCAAATTGAAAGTGATTTAAATGCACAAATTCAAACTATAAAAGCTCAGATTGAATCACAAGGAATTGACCAGTGGAGAAAAGACGTTTCAGCAGGTCAACAATCTATTAACGGTGTAGACTTAACAAGAATGGGTGTTGCAACTCCTGTTATAAGCGTTATAAGTACAGAAATATCAAGAATGAATAGTAAAGTAGATAGTATTCAAAGCGAACTTTCTAAAATTATCCCTGGCTACGAAATTCCAACAATGGATAGCAACTTTGGCGTAGACTTCGCAAACTTTACAAACGATGCAGAAAACTATTTTAAAAAGAAATACATTAGTGAATGTGTGACTCTAGAAGATAAAGGTGTTGCGATCTCACCAGAACAAATTCTTAAATCATTAAGAGTTGGTGGAAGTGGTGATAAATCAACAGCTCTATCAAACTATAAAATCGCATTACAAAACATTTTAGACTCTGATGCGTTCATAGAAGACAAAATGGCACAAATCCAAGAACTAGATAATAGATATAGTAGTTCAAATATCTCAATCCAATATAAAAACAGTAGTGCACAAACTATTACAACAACTCCATATGGTCTCTTCAGAGAAACAGTTACTCAGTGTGAGCAGAAATATACTCAAGATGATACATTTTCAACAGGCCAGGCTGGACAAGTATCTCAACAGACACAAGTTGCGAGAGCAAAGACCTACCTAAACGAACTTAAAGAACTAGAGTCTACATTTGCTGCAACTATTGGTAATCAAATCTATGATTCAGTAATTAATTGTTCAGGTAGAAGTGAGACTACAAATACTTGTTCTGAAGAAGGCATCTTCGATCAAGGAAGTGATGCATTTTGTGTAAAGCATGCTTCAACTTGTTCAGGAAGAGTTCAATCATGTTTCTCTGAAGCTAATACATTAGTAGAAAATAAGAAAGCTCAAATAAAGGCCTACCAAGCAACATACAATAAGAATGTTACAGCACTTGTTGCAAGACAAGAAGCTTACCTTGCTCAAGTTAAAGCACAAGTATTAGCTGATGCTGATTACTTAAAGCAATACTTCCCAGGAGCAAACTTTAGCTACCCTGAAGGGCTATTTATTGAAATGCCAGGAAATGAAGAAAGTGAATTTGGAGTTGATCTACTTGGTGGAGGATCTCTGAACTTTTTAGATAACCTACCAGACCAGATTGCCAAATTAAAAGAAACTCTTCAAAAGCAATCTGGTGAGATTACAAATGTTGTTAATGATTATATTGCAACTCAAAAGGATGCTATTCAGACTCAAAAATCAAAATGGGAAAACTTAGCAACAAATTGTTCAAATGCAGAATCGGGATATAGAGAATTTGTAAACGCACAAAACATGCAAATGCAACAAACTCAGCAAGAGCTAATGAGTGAAGTTGGCCAATTTTGCCAGAAATACGAACAACTTGGAAATCTAAACCCTGCAGCTGGTTGTGATGAGTCAGACTACTCTGCTCAAGCACTTTATGAAACAGTTGGTGGTGTTGCAAACTATATATCAAATGAAGCAGAATACGGAGTAACTGAGTATAGAAAACTTTGTGCTAGAGCAAATAATGAAAGAGAGAAAGGTACAGAAGATGATGATGACACACCAAAAAATCCATCTACTCTAGCGAGAGTTTGTGATGAAAATGATAACGATGTAGATGATGTGATCAAAGATCTTACGGCAACAGCAATGGATGCTCTACCAACGGATCTAGAAAAGTATAAGTCTAAACTAACAAAATATATTAAATCTGGAGATGATTCAGATTTAAATAAAGAAATTAAGAAATCGGATTTCTATAAGAATGTAGCAAAACCTCTACAAAAAACTATTGCTAAAAATGACTTCAGAACTGAAGACGATTACAAAGCAGACATAAAAGAATTAATAAATGGTAAATCAAAGATTACTCAAACAGAAATTAATGACTATGCAAGTAAGTTAGAGTCTGCAAACTGTGATGCACTAGAGAAAGCGTCTGACAAAGAAAACTGTAAAGATGCAAAAAGTCTTGTTAGCACAGATAAAGAACAAGCTCTTAAAGACGCCGCAGATGGGATCAGCAAAGACGGTCTTTCAGGAATAAAACTAGGCTCACTAAGTGCAGATAAGTTCAAAACAACTGGAAAAGCTAACAGTGTGATAGCAAACAAGCTAAATAGTATTATAAATAAGCTCGAAGACTCAGATGATAACTTCTGTGCAGCTCATAAGAATGATGCAATTATCGCAGCTGTTGAAGACTGTAAAGATTCAAAAAAGAAAAGCTGCTTTAATGAAAAGTACGAGTTCAACCTTAACTCTATGCAAGACTCAACAAAGTCAGCAGACAGAGCAATTGCAAGTGTAACAGATAACTCACTTTCAGCTGAGTGGAAAAAGATTGGTGAAGTAACTCAAAACTCACAATGTCAGGCCGCTAATAGCAGTCAAAGAACAGTAGAAGGTTTATTTCAACAAATGCAGCAAATCGGAGGGGCTGACTATAGTGGTCAACAAGGCTTCGGTAAATAAATAGTACGTTAACGGAAAATACATGGAAGATTTAAAAAGAAACGGATTGTTCAATTTAAAAATAAAGAAGCAGACAATATTTATGTCTGCTCTTGTTGCGTATACACTATGCTTAACTTCTTGTGTTCCTAGCCAAAGTGGTGGATCAAGTTCATCTTCAGGAGGAGTTGCTAATACTTCGGCCTCAGTAAATATTGGCTATGGAAGAGTATTACATGACAACCCTATTATATTATCAGGAAACTCTTCACTAGATCACACAGTAAATCTGAACTCACTACTTAAAACTTCTCAAGATTTTGTTATTGATGGACAATATTTACAAAAGACATGTGTAGACGATCCACATTGCTTTGAAGTAAAGAAAGACAGTATCACTAGCCTATATCAATCAACGAACCAAAAGTGGGCATTTGACACTAGCACAGTTGAATTTGATCAAGTACAAATGTTCACACATATGAACTGGATGATTTCAAAATATAATACTGATCTTTCATCTACTTACTCAACATACTATGGATCTAATCCATCTGGTTTATCTACATCACTTCCAATGAGCTTATTTACAAGTGGATCAACCTGGGAAACATCACCTCTTAGAGGCTATGCCCTTTGTGATGACTTACCAAATAATGCATTCTTTAGTCCTTCGACTTACTCAATTTGTTTAGGTTTTGACAGTATTTATGAAGATGTAAAGTTTGTTCAAGACCCTACGACTCTTTATCATGAGCTAGGACATGCCTTTGTTCACAACGCCATGAACTTTAGAACTAGAGCAAGTGGAACAGTAGCAATTGATTCAAATTTAGGTTACTTCTCGTACGATGAAGGTAAGGCCATAAATGAAGGAATTGCTGATTACTTCAGTTACTATATGACAGGCCGAGCTCACGTTGGAGAATGGTCTATGGGGCGATTCTTAAATTTAAGTAGACCAATGGAAGAAAGTGATGACCTACACGTAGCAGGAATAAGTGAGACATCAGAAGGAAGACTCTCCTATCCTACTTACCTAGGGTATGATCCAAATAATCCTGAAGAAAATTATGAAGAAATTCACTATGCCGGACAAATCATGTCTCACTTCCTAGTCGCGTTTACAAAAGACCTACAGACTGCATGCTCATTCAATAATTCATATGCTAGAACTTTTACATTCAGATTATTAATGGAAACAATGGCCTACTTAGGTGACTTCTCATCTATAGGAATAGAAGGCGCTGCAACTTACGGTGTTAACCATACTCCAGAGAATGCAAAAGAATGGCTTCAAAAAAATAAACCTATTACTTATAGAAGATTTTCTCAAACGTTCTCTAGGTTTGTTAAATCTTCCCTAGCAACAGACTCAAGCCTATGTAATTTCAATTCATATAATATTCAAAGATTAGAGCAATTGCTCGATGACTACGGCTTACTTTTATTTAAAAACTATGACATGAACGGTAGTAGATCTCTTGCGGAAACGATACAAAATGTTGAAGAACTAAATAGACAAAAGACAGTTTTAATTAAAAAGAACCAACTGCTAGTTGATAGTAGATCTGGAAACTCAAAAGCGTTTATCTTTGATAGCTATTCAGATATGAACGCAGCAGCTACGAGTTTAACAAACGGATTTATTGATGGCTCACTAAGTACAACTATTTTTGAAAATGGAAATTTAAAGTATAACAATGGTAATGGACAAGTGAGCCCGGGTGAGCTCGTAGGTATACTACTTAATCTCTATAATAACTCAAATAGTACAATGGCCGGTGTTAGAATTTTAGCTAACGACTGGGACCATATGCAAGACGGTAAACCTTGTAATAACTTTGAAGATAACTTCCCTAGCGAGAGTCAAGGTGGTGCTTCAGTTTCGAATTATCCAGGATGCGCAGAAGAAGCCCTTGATAACGGCGTTGGTGTTCTAGACTCTCAAACTGTTGAACCAGTATGCTTCTTCCAGGATATCCAGGACGATGCTGCAGTATGGGTCAGCCAAGAAACTTTTATGGCCTCAAGAGCAATTGAAGCGACAGAGTGTTTAGGTGGTTCAAGCTCTACTAAGGACTGCTTAATTAGATCACCAAAGGGTGCAGATGTTGCTTGGTACTCAAGAATTGAGCCTAAGAAAACGTGGGCAGAAACTCTAGTTGATAGCAATGGAGAAAATGAATTCAAAGCAAGTAACATATTCTTTTTAGAAGTAAGTCCTTCAATTCCACCAGGAACGACTGTTAACTGTAGATTGAGGGCATCGTTCACTAACTGTGAAGATTGTCACAATATAACAAGTGATGATACTGGCAACACTTATACATCAAATGTAAATACTCCATTTGAACAAGTTGGAGATGAGTATAAAGATTATAAATATTCAGGAGCAGACCCTTTCAGAGTTATTAACTTTCAATTCACGGTAATCGATTAATGAAATTATTTAAGAACATCCTATTTATAGCCATACTCTCAATTCCAGTTTATTACACTGTAAAGATAATGAACGCAAATGAAGATAAAAGTTGGCAAACTTACTACAAGTCCCCAGAAGGAACAAATGTTCACCAAACAACTTATAAAGAAAAGAAAAAAGCACGAATAATTTCTGACTCTTTTACAAAAGACAAGAAAAGAGAACCTGCTTCAATTCCAAGACCAAGAGATAAGAAAACAAATAGAGAGGTCCTTGGTAAAATTGATAAAAATACATTATTTGAAAATAAGCCTAATAGTAATTGGAAAAAAATATACGCTGATGAGTTATTAAGTAAGCTTGGACCAGACAGTAAGGTTTTTATAAAAAAGAACTTAGGTATAATTAGAGTTATTGCAGGTAAAGCAACTTACATAGAACAAGTACAGGTTACTATACAGAATGATAAAGACTCTCCTCCTAATAGTTTTGAAGCACAAGTAGATGCACAAACAGGAAAACAATTATCAGTATGGAATAGAACAAATTTTGAAGATACTAAAAAAGATATAATTATGAAAAAAAGACTAGTCCCTTAGGAACTAGTCTTCACTTTAATTAAAACTAAAAGTCTAGAGGAAGAGAAGCACCAAACACTACTTCATTAGAACTGTAATCTGCAGTAGTTTCTGTTCCAGCACTTGCATCTTTAAATTTATCAAGTGCAATCATTCTAAATTCAACATTTAAACTTACGAATGGAAGTCCAGTGAAACCGACACCAAGAGTTGTTGTGTTACCAGAAAGCTCATCTCCAGAAGCTCCAAGCCAAGCTGCATTGTTATCTAATTCCCATTTTGTACTAAATGTGTATCCAACATATGCTCTTAAAAGAATTGGTAATTCATAACCGATGAATGCACCAAGCTCTGTTCCAGAATAATCTTGATCTGTACCACTATTGGCCCAAGTTCCACCACCTGAGTGAGAATCATAACTTAAAGAACCTGAAGTATTTCTATATTCTAGCCCACCCATTAATCCTAAAAAGCTATAACCTAATCTAGCTCCTAATTGAGGACCAGTATAAGTGTTATCAGCAGTCTGAGAACCTGACTTGTACTCACCTGATCCAATTCCAAAACCTACGAAAGGTTCAACAAGAACACCGGCAAAAGAATTTGAAGTAAAGAGTAGAAATGTAAAAAGACTAAGTAATTTGATATTTTTCATATATCCTCCATGATTTATTTCTTGGCCCAACCATGGGCCATTTGTTCTTAAGTATGACAAATATCGCTGTTCTAAATGAGATATTTGTAAATTCTTCAATGAGTGAACAATCTCTAATCATTATAGTATAAATTTTGAAAAAATACATAAAAAGGACATAAAATGAAGTACTTAGTAGCGCTATTTACCTTAATAAGCACAAATACATTTGCTTTAGATTTTCAAATAGTAGACTCTTGCAGCAAGAGTCCTGTGTTTTCTACTGTAGTTACAGATAGTTACGAAACAGTAGGCGAATTAAGTTTAGGCACTCTGGAGAAGAACTCTATTCAAAATCTCTCAAGCCAATTTGGAATCTCACAGATGCTCAACTCTCCCCTTGGAATAGATGCTATGGAGGTCTTAAGTGACACTGTAATGCGTTCTCACGGTTGGTGCTACTCAGTAGATGGAGAAGTTCCAGAACTACTTATGAATGAATTCACACTAACTGGTGAAGAAAAAGTCATTACTTGGTTTATGGGATATTCTACTTATATTGGTAATATGCAAACAGGAGAAGCTGTGTGGGAAGGACAATGTATTCCTAGTAACTCTCTACCTCAAGCTCCATTCCCAGAACTATGTGAGTAAGATAAAATTTTGTTAAAAGTGAGCTTTTTATAGCTCACTTTTAAGCAGTATGTTTAGTCTAGGTAACTCTTCGTCAACTTCTCTGGAGAGAATACACACCTAGAGCTAATATTTTTACTTGTCTTTATACTCTTTGAGCATGATTTTTTTATGCGAGAAATAAGCTCTTCATTCATCTGTATATCAGCTCCGGCAGCACTTAAAATCCCTAAAGAAACAGCTACAATTGGAGTCGATAGTGAACTTCCTGTCACTTTTGTAAAACCATTTGTCTTACTTAACTCTGTACACCCATCTTTGTAGCCTTTGACATACTCATCACATCTTCCTTCCCATACAAATATATCTGTACCGTAGTAAGCAATATCAGTATTGTTACCATATCCACTTTGGATCACTCCATTTGAATTAACATTAGCAACGGAAAGAACATCTTCAAGGTTTCCAGGAACAGAGGGCTCTATCACATGATCCCTAGTATTATCATTTGAAATAGAACCGACAATAATTACTCCACGCTCTTTCGCTCTAGCAATGGCCGACTTAACATAGCCAATAGATTTATTAAAATCATTATCAACAAATAGAAATGAATACTTATTGTATAGAGAAATCCCCTGACTAATAGAGATGATCTTTGCGCCTCTAACGATGGCGTAATCTATTGCGTCTGCAAGTTTTTTAAATCTAAAATCATCAAATCTACCATCAAATGAATAGACATTAATTGGGATAATATCTACCTTATCTACGAGATCGAAATTAGTAAGAATGGCATCCATAATAGAGACTATTCCATTCTCATGGCCACCGACAACAGGGGTTCTTAACTCTCCATTGAGAGATTGCATATCAAATCCATAGAAGTCATCTACGTAACCATTTTTATCATCATCAATACCATTATCTTCAATCTCACCATAATTAGCTTTTATGCTTTCAAATTCTTGCGGATGAACATAGTCGCCTATCACAGCAATCTTAGTCCTCTCTTTGATATCGAGATCTCTAACGTAGCTAAAATCGTTCATTATCAACTGATTCTCTTTTATAATCCTATCAACATCGTTTGATGAGGCCATTGATGAAGAAATTAAAAATATTGAAAAGATTGTCTTTAGCATTGCCCATCCTATGAATTTATAGTGGTTTAGATACAGGAGGACTTTACCATTTATAGAGATAATAGTGGTTAGACTTGAAATCTTTACACGACGCATCATTCATTCGTCAATACAGTATATACTCCCGCCAAACGCCCACGAGGAGAAGAAATGAAAAGTTCACTAACGCTATTACTAGTTCTTAGCAGTCTAAATGTAAGTGCTGGAGTTCAAAGAAATATAGTGCTCGATAAAGAAGTCACGAATAAGAACTGTGAAGCTAATGATACGTGTACATTGAAAAATTTTAGTCTTCAAGTATCCGATTATGTTGTTACTAGTAATAGAGAGAAATCATATGGGACAAATGCTTATATTTCTTATGAGACAGAAGATATCAAACATATTGAAGATTATGGAATCGTTCAATTTATAAAAGGTTGCGTATATAACGAATCAGTAGATAAAAATGGAAAAAGTGTTAAGAGAAAGGGAATCGCCAGAAAGTTCTTTGGTTCTTATCATAAATTTATTCATCCAGAATGGGTTATAGACTCTATTGATAAAGATCCTATCTACAATAGCTCTAACGTAAGTGATAGTAGACATGACTATTACCGATGGAATGAAAACCCTAATTCATACAGCGATGAGGGTGAACATTATATCTTAAGAGATTACCCTACTCATCCAAAAGTATATGTGTCAGATCTTCCTTCAACTTCTTTTATATCAGGTGATGAAGCAAAGAATACAAACCTTGTTTTCAAAACATGTATCTACAAGACAAAGGACATTCCACGAGAATTAAAGCCTGAAGATATAAACTTTGCTAAACCAATTCAGTGTTTAGAATGGAGTACATCTAATGTTTATAATTTTAAGACAAAGAAATATGAGAAAGATGTTTCAGTAGAAGAGTCATGTGGTGATTTATAAATTAGATTAAAATATATACCCGAAAACCATTTATAGTTTTCGGGTAAATTCTCTAATTAAAAGTCATTTCAGGAATATCACCATTAATAACTAGTTCAGCTTCAGTCTTCTCTACAATTTCTTCAACAGAAACACCTGGAGCTCTCTCTATTAAATGAAACTTACCATCAATTAATTCAAGAACAGCTAGGTCAGAAACAATCTTCTTCACACACTGAACACCAGTCAGAGGAAGAGAGCACTCTTTTAAAATCTTAGATACACCATGCTTATTAGCATGAGTCATTGCCACGATGATATTTTCAGCGCCAGCAACAAGGTCCATTGCTCCACCCATTCCTTTAACAAGCTTACCTGGAATCATCCATGAGGCAATATTACCACTTTGATCAACTTCAAAAGCACCAAGAACAGTAAGGTCTACATGACCTCCACGAATCATTGCGAAACTTTCTGCAGAATCAAAGAATGAAGCGCCTTTAGCACATGTAACTGTTTGCTTACCTGCATTTATTAAATCAGCATCAACATTTTCTTCCGTTGGAAATTCACCCATCCCAAGAAGTCCATTTTCTGATTGAAGCATAATTTCAATATCGTTAGGAACGTAGTTCGCAACTAAAGTAGGAATACCAATTCCTAAATTTACATAGAAACCATCTTTTAACTCTTTAGCAATTCTCTGAGCGATTTGCTCTTTACTTAATGCCATATCATCACCTACTTAGTTTTGTTTTACTGTTCTTTGTTCAATCCTCTTTTCAAACTTTCCTTTGATTACGCGATTTACGTAAATACCAGGAACTTGAATTTCATTAGGATCTAACTCACCTGCTTCAACAATCTCTTCGACTTCAACTACTGTAATTTTTCCAGCTGTAGCAATCATTGAGTTAAAGTTTCTAGCAGTACTTTTGAAAATTAAATTTCCTTGAGTGTCTGCCTTCCATGCTTTAACTAGAGCAAAATCTGCTTTAGGGTAGGCCTCTTCTAGAACATACATTCTTCCATTAAATTCTTTAGTTTCTTTTCCTTCAGCAACCTGAGTTCCATAACCAGTAGCTGTATAAAAACCAGGAATCCCTGCTCCAGTAGCTCTAATTTTCTCAGCAAGAGTCCCTTGTGGAGTAAGAATAACTTCCATCTGGCCACTTAAGAATAACTCTTCAAAAAGCTTGTTCTCACCTACGTAAGATCCAATCATTGTTTTAATCTGTCTTTTTTCAAGTAGCTTACCAAGACCAAAACCATCAACGCCTGCATTATTAGAAATACATGTAAGACCAGTAACTCCAGATTCAGCAACTTTATCAATAAGTCCTTCAGGAATTCCACAAAGGCCAAAACCACCAACCATTAAAAGTTGGTCATTTGCTAAACCAGCAAGGGCCTCATCATAAGTATTAACAACTTTATTTAAACCTTTCATTCTAACCTCTTTCTAAAGAAATTCTTTTAACTTATCAGAACTACTCTTCTCAACTTCAGCATGAAGTGAACCACCATGAGAGTCCATTGTTACAACAACAGGAAAATCTTTTACAGTAAGTTCCCAGATAGCCTCAGGAGATCCAAGGTCAGTCCAGAATACATTATCAACAGACTCTATCTTTTCAGCTAGTACTTGAGCAGCTCCACCAATTGCGTGAAAGTAAACACACCCATAGTCTTTACAACCTTGTAATGTTTTTGGACCCATTCCACCTTTACCGATAACACCAAGAATTCCATGATCTCTCATAACTTCCCATTGGTAAGGTTCCTCCCTGATTGAAGTCGTTGGACCTGCAGCCTTAACTTCATATTTTCCAGTTTTTTTATCTTGAATAACAACTGGACCACAGTGGTAAATAATTTGATTATTAAAATCGACAGGCGGCTTTGTACCGTCATGTAATCTCTTATGAACAGCATCTCTACCTGTATACATTTTTCCAGAGATTAGAACCATATCGCCAACACGAAGTTCTCTAATTTGTTCTTTATTAAATGGATAATCTATTCTTTTCATCATTACCTCTTAGTAAAGCCATTTTTTAATTTTATTAGATTTATCTAAAGCAACACCTTGTCTTCTATAGGCCCAACACATGTAAGACACAGAAACAAAGAAACTTGCAGGAAGACGATTAAGTGCTCCTACTTTACAACCTAGAAGAGTAGTTTTTCCACCAAATCCCATTGGACCAATTCCAAGCTTATTAGCAGTCTCAACGATATCTTTTTCAAGTGCTGCTAATTCAGGAACTGTATTTGTATCATCTAACTTTCTAAGTAATTGCTCTTTAGAGAATACATAACCGGCACCTCTATCTCCACCGATTGTTACACCAAGAACACCTGGACCACAGCCCTTACCCTGAGCTTTTACAATCGCATCAAGGATAACTTTTCTAACACCATCTAAATCACGTCCAGCTTCTAAAGCTGTGTTTGGAAGAGAGTATTGTGCACCAACGTTTTCACAACCCCCACCTTTAAGCATAAGCTTAACTTCAACAGTGTTTTTTGAATGCTCGTGGAAGTGCATGTCAGGATGACCTGGACCAATATTCATAGTCTCATTTTTTCCAGTTAAAGAATCAACAGAGTTTTGTCTTAGGTAACCGACCTCTGTGGCCTTAACAACAGCCTTATGAACAATTTTTGTAAACTTAGTCTGATTAAATCCTGCAGGGTGAGATACATAAAATAAAATAGTTCCAGTATCTTGGCAAAGCGGTTGAGACTTTCTTTTTGCAAGTTCAATATTTGCTTTGATAATTCCCATAGCATATTCAGCTGTAGTGTTCTTCTCTTCTCTAGCAAGAGCTTCAAGAACAACCTTTTGTATATCATCAGGTATTTCAGCAGAAGTAGATCTGATTAATTCTAGAATTGAATCAAAAAGAATAGCATCAGTGTTAATATTTTTTACTACTGTTTTCTTAGCTTTCTTTACAGGTGCTTTTTTCGTAGCTTTTTTTGCAACTTTTTTAGTAGCTTTTTTTGCTGCTTTCTTTGTTGTTGCATTCTTAGTTACTTTTTTAGCAACTTTCTTTTTTGTTGCTTTCTTTGCTACTTTTTTAGCGACTTTCTTTTTCGTCGCTTTTTTTGCAACTTTCTTCTTTGCCACTTTCTTAGCAACTTTCTTCTTCGCTACTTTCTTAGCAACTTTTTTCTTTGTTGCTTTCTTCGCTACTTTCTTCTTAGTCGCTTTCTTTGCAACTTTCTTCTTCGTTGCTTTCTTTTTAGCCGACTTTATCGCTACTACTTTTCTAGCTGCTTTTTTTGCCACTTTCTTAGTTGCTTTTCTAGCTGCTTTTTTCGCTACCTTCTTCTTTGCCATAGCTAAGACTCCTCTTCTCTATAATTTATTGAGTTGTGTATCAAATATTTTAATTTCAGTTTGGAGAAAGTATATCAACGGCCTTTGTTATTGCCTAGTTATATTCTTAATTTGTCATTGGCGAAGGTTCCCATTTCGGCTATTGTGTACCCTATGATTTCATTAAGTGGATTAAATGCTGCACAGAGACAAGCAGCCGATACAATTGATGGTCCAGTTCTTATTCTGGCCGGTGCAGGTAGTGGTAAAACTAGAACCATTACATATCGTATCGCCCACATGGTAGATAATCTTCACATAGATCAGAAATCAATCCTGGCAGTTAGTTTTACTAATAAGGCCGCTAAGGAAATGCGCGAAAGAATCATAGGTCTACTAGGTAAAAAAAAGGCACGTGGCCTAACGATGGCAACTTTTCATTCTTTAGGAGTAAAAATTCTAAAGAAAGAAATAACAAGGCTTGGTTACCACAAAAGCTTCTCAATATATGACTCAGCCGATCAATCTTCAATAATGAGAGAGGCCTTAAAGAGTTTTAAGGCCGGTAAGCAATTTGATCAAAAGATCATAATGTCTAAAATTGGTAAATTAAAAAACCAAGGAATAGGCCCAGACGACTATGCCGATAGTGAGTACTTTGATGATGAAGATCCATACGATCACGCTACTCATTACGTCTATGAATTTTATCAAGATAAGTTAAAATTTTATAACGCAATAGACTTTGATGATATTCTATTTCTCACGGTTAAGCTTTTCACAGACTTCCCAGAAGTTGCCAGAGAGTATTCAGAGCAATTTAAGTATATAATGGTTGATGAATACCAAGATACTAACTCTCTACAATTTGATTTAATTTCAGGGTTAACATCAACACATAACAACCTATGTGTGGTTGGTGACGATGATCAGGCGATATATTCATTTAGAGGTGCAGATATAACAAATATTCTAAGCTTTGAAAGAATGTTCCCTGGTGCAAAAGTTGTAAAACTAGAAGAAAATTATAGATCAGTTAGCCCTATTTTAGAGCTAGCAAACAAAGTAATTAAAGAGAATGTTAACAGAAGAGATAAAACTCTCTGGTCTCAGAAGCAGAGTCCTAGCAAGCCTTACTTATGGTCAATGGCAAATACTGAACATGAAGCAGAAGTGATTGCTGATGAGGTATCAAAGCACCAATCAAATGGTGGACACCTTGGTGACATAGCAATCCTCTATAGATCAAATACACAGGCACAACCTTTTGAAGAAATTTTTAGAATGAATCAGATTCCATATACAATTATTGGTGGTCAGAAGTTCTATGAAAAGAAAGAGGTTAAAGATTTAATGGCCTACCTAACGGTTATTTTAAATCCAAAAGATCAATTACAACTTAGAAGAATTTTAAATGTTCCTAATAGAGGTATTGGATCAAGAACGCTTGAAAAGTATCTTGAGAAGTCAGAAGAAGAGAACTTAACTCTATATGAAACTCTCCACCAACATCCAAGTGTTGATCCAAACAGAGAAAAGCGTATTAGAGAGTTCACATCGACAATTTCAAAATTTAAAGAAATTTTTGAACAACACCCTCTTCCTCAAGCAATAAGTAAATTAGTTGAAGATATAAATTTCTATCAATTTATAGAAAAGTCATATGACAGTGCCAAGCAAGTAGAGAGAAGAAGAAACGATGTTCACTTCTTCATTGAGTCTGCAGAGAGATTTGTAAAATATAATGGTGCACACGCCACATTAAAGAACTTCGTAGAAAAGCTACTCCTTCAAGACAATCAAGATACTGAAGAAGACGAAGATGATGATATCAGAAAAAATGAAGTAACTATGATGACATTTCACTCATCTAAAGGACTAGAGTTCGACACTGTCTATATGGTCGGAGTTGAAGAAGAAAGTCTACCTCATAAAAATACAATTAAAAATGGTGAAGACATCTCTGAAGAAAGAAGGCTTTGCTATGTAGGTATAACGAGAGCACAAGAAAATCTAATCATGACCTACTGTAAAGAAAGAAAAATATACGGAAAAGAAACTCCCCGATTTGTAAGTAGATTTATCAATGAACTAGATAAAGAAGGCTTCTGCGTACACCAAGACAGAACGACATTTGGGCACATGAGTGAAGAAGAAGCAGATGACTACAAAAAAGGCTTCTTTGCGAACCTAATAGATGGTCTAGACGACGACTCACTGGGATAAATTTATTAGAAAAAGGCCATCCTTGGCCAATTTGCATTTAAGCATAAAGCTACCATCCTTGGAGCTTTAATCAATTGAATAATTTATAACTAACGTTTTTCTTTCTATAAAAGGTAAGACACTTATTATTGAGTCTATAGCACCAGTCTTGAAGGTATAATTAATATTTTTTAATTTTGTACATTCAACTTTTTTAGATTCTAAAATATCTTTTAAATAGTATTCTGAACTCTCACCAAAGCTTACGATGCTCTTTTCTATTGTATAAATCTTATTATCTAACTTCTTAACAAAACCTTTCGAGTAGCATCCCTTAGGATTTAAATTAAGAGAATGTGAACAACTCGTAAACAAGAAAAGTAATAATAAATATCTCATTGTCGAACTCCATATCCACGGATCTCAAAACGAACAGGCTTATATAATCCAAGAGTCAAATATGTCCAAAAAACATCCATGAACTCTTGATACTCACGGACTTCAATTCTTGCCGCTGATAAAAGTCCATCATCTGCTAACTCATCATCAACATTTACAATATGTTCAGCAGGAACCATCCCCCACAAATAAAAATCTCGTGAGCCTTTATGTGAGGCCTTTCTATTATGATTTTCTTTGGGCGAAATATATGTAGGTATATTATCTGAAGATATATAATTTATTTGAGAACAAGAAACAGCAAAGAAGCATAAAAAAGTAATAAATAGAGAAAAACTTCTTTTCATAAATTCCAGTTCTAAAAGATTATAAAACTATTGTTAATTTAAAAAAGTTCTATGTCAACTTAAGCTTAACGCCCAGTGAATTCTGGTGCTCTCTTTTCTTTGAAAGCTTGTATTCCTTCAAAGTGATCTTGAGTTCTCTGTGAGATTCCTTGCATAGTGCTTAACAGATCTAATTGATCGTTAAGGCCAGAAGTTCTTCCAGACTTAAGTGCCATCTTAGTTAGAGAAAGAGCGATAGGGCCATTTGATGATATTTTCTTAGCAAGCTCAACTGTAAACTTAGTAAGCTCTTCATGAGAAACATGATAATTACTTAGACCCATTCTCGTAATATCATCACCACTATAGATATCTCCAGTCATGAACATTTCCATAGCTTTAGTATATCCAATAATTCTTTGTAGAAAGAATGTTCCACCATCACCTGGAACTAAAGAAAGCTTAGAGAAAGTTTCTCCAAACTTAGATTTATCACTTGATACACGAAGGTCACACATCATTGCTAAATCACAACCAGCACCAATAGCGGCCCCATTAACCATTGCAACAATTGGAGTACGTAAGGCTTCTATAGCTCGAGGGATTCTCTGAATTCCTCGCACATACCTAGATCTAAGTTCATTAGGCTCTCCAGCAAACATTCCAGTCTTACTTTCCATTGCCTTTATATCACCACCAGCACAGAAAAATTTCCCAGCACCAGTTAGAATAATACACCTTACAGAATCATCTTCATCTGCAACTGATAGGACATCTTCAATTGAGTCAATCATATCGTCACTAATAGCATTTGCCATAGCTTCATTATTTAACGTCAATGTGAGAATAAAATCATTTTTAGAAACAAGAAGATCTTTATAAGGTTTTGAATACATATTACTTTCCAGATGCGAGATAAGCAGTAAGATATTTAGATGCAGATACTTTATTTAAACTAGATAAAATATATTCAGACGCAGCAGAAAGCTTCTTGATATCAACACCTGTAGATATCCCCATACTCTCCAACATATAGACAACGTCTTCTGTGGCAACATTTCCGGTAGCACCCTTTGCGTATGGACAACCACCGAGACCTCCAGCAGAGCTATCAAAATTAGTCGCCCCCATTTCTAATGATGCAAGAATGTTGGCCAAAGCCAAACCACGAGTATCATGAAAGTGCATAGCAATCTCATCACTAGAAAATTCCTTAAATACTCTTTCTAAAATATTCTTTACTTGAAGAGGATTAGCGACTCCAATAGTGTCACCTAATGATATTTCATAGCATCCCATTTCTTTAAGAGATTTAAGTAAATCCATTAATACTTCTACTGATGTCTCCCCTTCATAAGGACATCCAAAAACAGTCGAAATATATCCACGAACTTTAATACCATTCTGCTTAGCGAGTTCTACGACTGGACGGAATCTCTCAATAGACTCTTCAATAGTGGCATTTATATTCTTTTGATTAAATGTATTAGAAGTTGAAGTAAAAATTGCTATTTCAGATACTCCACTTTTTACAGCAATCTCCATTCCTTTTAAGTTAGGAACAAGAGTTGGTAAGTGAACTGCTCCAAAGTAATCTTTATCTTTGATTACTTTATATAAATCAACAGCATCACCCATTTGAGGAATTTTATCGGCGCGCACAAAGCTAGTAACCTCAATAGTTTTAAGACCTGCATCTACAAGCATATCAATAAACTTTTCTTTCTGAGAGCAGTTTAAGATAACCTTTTCATTTTGAAGCCCATCTCTAGGACCGACTTCAATTATTCGAGCACTTTTTGGCAACTTATTAAACATTATGCTTCCTCTTGAGATAAATCGACTAGATCAACTCCACCTGCACATTGCTGTCCTTCGCTAAAGTGAATAGCTGAAACAGTACCATTTGAATTGGCCTTAATTGTATGCTCCATTTTCATGGCCTCCATAACAATTAAAGAGTCCCCTTCTGAAACTGTGTCTCCAACTTTAACTAAAACTTGAAGTATCTTACCTGGCATAGGTGATTGCATATGCCCACCAGCACTAGTATTTGTTTTTGATCTACTCCTATTTGGAGATTCAATCGTCATTTCTTTACCATCAACAATAAAATTGTTCTCAAAGCTAGAAACAAGAGCATTTAAGTCTCCTGAGACATACTGAGAAACAGCATCAACTTTTCGATTAGAAAAAGAATATTGTTTACCATTAAATGTAAATTCAACCTTTCCATCTCTATTAAGAGACAGATCAATTTCAACTTCATTTGAATTTATAATTAATTTCTTTTTCATATATTTCTAAATCCTTGTAAACGATTCCATGCTTGAGAGTTTTCTACTTTAGTAGAACCTTCAGTTTGATTGCTCGTTAAGAATGAAGCAATCCCAGCAGCAATCTCTAAATCAGTTGCTTCAACAGGCTTAAGTAGATCACTATATGTATCGATAAAGTGTGTATATGTATCTCCCTCTCTAAAAGGAGTGGTATCTACAATTCTCTTTAGATAGTCTCTGTTAGTTGTTACACCTAAAAACTTAACTTCGTTAAGAGAGTGCAGAGTCTTACTGATGGCAGAATCTCTATCAACACCCCAACAAATAAGTTTTGCTAACATTGGATCAAAATCAATCGTAACTTCATTGCCATCAACATAACCACTATCAAGACGTACATTATTAAGAGTTGGAGAGCCAACATGACCTATTTTTCCAATGGCCGGCATAAAATTATTGTCTGGGTCCTCAGAGTAAATTCGAACTTCTATAGCATGACCACTTTGAGTTATATCTTCTTGCTTCATTGGAAGTTCAAGTCCAGCAGCAACAAGAATTTGTAATCTAACTAAATCACTATTCGTTACCATCTCAGTAATAGGGTGTTCTACTTGAAGACGAGTGTTCATCTCTAAAAAGAAGAACTTTCCATCAGCATCCATTATAAATTCGACAGTTCCTGCGCCTTTGTAATTAATACCAGATGAAATGGCGACAGCAGTTTCGCATATAGATTTTCTAAGCTTATCATCAAGCGCCATACTAGGAGTTTCTTCAACTACTTTTTGATGACGTCTTTGAATGGAACATTCTCTTTCATAGAAGTGTAAGTGATTACCATGCGTATCACTCATAACCTGAACTTCGATATGTCTTGGATTTTGAATAAACTTCTCAATTAATACAATATCATCTCCAAAAGAGTTCAATGCTTCTCTTTTGGCAGATGCTAGAGCATCAGAAAATTCTTCTTCTTTCCAAACTACACGCATCCCTTTTCCACCACCACCGGCAGAAGCTTTTACAAGTACAGGAAACCCAATATCTATTGCTGCAGCTTTTAGAACTGATTCACTTTGATCATCACCATGATAGCCTGGGATAAGAGGGATCTTTATTTTCTCCATCTCAACTTTCGAAGTCTTCTTATCTCCCATGATCTCCATACTATGAGGAGTTGGTCCAATAAAGATTAATCCAGCATCAGTAACTTTTTTTGCAAAAGTAGAGTTTTCAGATAAAAAGCCATATCCAGGATGTATCGCCTTTGCTCCACTTAACTTAGCAATCTCAATAATCTTTTCATGATTTAGGTAGGTCTCACTTAAAGGACCCATCCCAAGAGAGAAACTCTCATCACTTAGGTAAGAATGTGGATATGATTTTTCTGTTTCTGTATAAATAGTAACAGACTTGATTCCCATTTCTTTACATGTCTTCATCACTCTTAGAGCAATTTCACCACGGTTAGCAATTAAGATTTTATCTATTTTACTTAAGATCTCTGTACTCATTAAGAATCCTTCTTCCAATTTGGACGTCTCTTTTCTAATAAGGCGTTCATACCTTCTTGACCTTCACTACTTACTCTTCTTTCCGCAATAGTTTCACAAGTATATTTTGAAACTTGCTCATAGGTTGCACTCTGAAGAGATATAACATTTCTTATAAGGTCTTTTGCTACCGCCTGGGCTCTAGGAGCAGGCCTTACAAACTTTTTAATTAATTCATCACAATCTTTATCAAGCTCTCCGTCTGCACTAACTTGATGGACTAGACCTAACACTGATGCTTTACTTGCATCAAATCTATCACCTGTTAAGAAAGTAGCTCTCGCATTAGACTCTCCTATTTTAGCAACTACAAAAGGAGAGATAACTGCGGGAACAAGTCCTAGCATTACTTCAGTGAAACCAAATAATGCTTTTTCACTTGCTATGACATAATCGCATACAGCAACTAGACCTGCGCCACCACCAAGAGCGGCACCATTAATTTTTCCAATCACTGGACGACTGCAGTTATTAATAGTTTGAAATAGGTCAGATAAGGCCTGACTATCTTTGATATTCTCTTCTTTAGAGTAATCAATCATGGACTTCATCCAGTTTAGGTCTGCACCTGCACAAAATGATTTTCCTGCTCCAGTAAGAACAACAACTTTAACAGTCTCATCGCTACTAATTTCGCTAAACTTCTTTGTTAGAGCTGTAATTAAATCGTCATTAAAAGCATTATGAATTTCTGGACGATTTAGAGTAACTGTTGCTACTCCTTGCTCATCACATTCATATAAGTATAATTCACTCATAAACTTCCCTACATTCTAAATACGCCAAACTTAGTGTCAGCGATTGGACTATTTAAAGAAGAACTAATAGCAAGGCCTAAAATATCTCTAGTATGGGCCGGATCAATAATACCGTCATCCCATAGTCTTGCAGTTGAGTAATATGCACTTCCTTCTTTTTCATATTTATCTAAGATTGGTTTTTCAAATTCTGCAACCTCATCCTTAGACATTTCGGTTTTTCCGCGCGCTCTAAGACCGTCTTGCCTTACAGTTGAAAGTACACCTGCAGCTTGCTCTCCACCCATGACTGAAATTCTTGCGTTTGGCCACATCCAAAGAAATCTTGGCTGATATGCTCTTCCGCACATTCCATAATTACCGGCACCAAAAGAACCACCAATAATTACAGTGAACTTTGGAACCTCTACTGTAGAAACAGCAGTAACCATTTTTGCACCATGCTTGGCAATTCCTTCACTTTCATATTGCTTACCAACCATGAATCCAGTGATATTCTGTAGGAAGACTAAAGGAATTTTTCTCTGACCACAAAGCTCTATAAAGTGAGCTCCTTTCTGAGCACTTTCACTAAATAGTATCCCGTTATTTGCAACGATACCTACTTGATGTCCATGAATACGAGCAAAACCAGTAACTAATGTAGTTCCATATTTCTCTTTAAATTCATGAAATTCAGAACCATCAACTATTCTTGAGATAATTTCTCTTATATCGAATGGCTTCTTAGTATCGTGTGGAAGTATTCCATATATTTCTTCAATGCTTTCTTTTGGCTCGCTAAAAGACTTCACTTCCTTCTGCCCGGCCAATTCACCAAGAGATGTATAATTTAGATTTTCAACAATATTACGAGTGATAATTAATGCTTCTTCTTCATTTTCAGCATAATGATCGGCTACCCCAGATTCATGAGTATGCACATATGCACCCCCTAAATCTTCAGCTGTAACTTCCTCACCTGTTGCGGCCTTAACAAGAGGAGGTCCTCCTAAAAAGATTGTTCCATTACCTTTAACGATAACTGACTCATCTGCCATTGCAGGGACATAAGCTCCCCCAGCAGTACAAGAACCGAGAACAACTGCTATTTGAGGTATTCCTTTAGAAGACATCTGAGCTTGATTATAGAAAATTCTTCCGAAGTGATCTCTATCTGGAAATACTTCATCTTGCATTGGAAGAAATGCTCCACCAGAATCAACGAGGTAAATACAAGGAAGTCTGTTTTCAAGTGCAATCTCTTGCGCTCTTAAATGCTTCTTAACAGTCATTGGAAAGTAAGTTCCCCCCTTAACCGTTGCATCATTTGCAACAAACATACATTCAACACCGTGAACACGACCTATACCACAGACAACGCCTGCACTTGGTACATCTGTTTCATACATGCCATTTGCAGCAAGACTAGAAAGCTCTATAAATGGAGAACCTTCATCTAAAATTCTATCTATTCTCTCTCTAGGTAGAAGTTTATCTCTATCATGGTGGCGAGTTACATACTTCTCTCCTCCACCTTTCTTTACTTTATCGATTTGTTCTAGAAACTCATCTCTTAGCTTTAAGTGAAAATCTCTATTCTCTTTGAAGTCGGCACTATTCGTGTCAATTTGGGAGCTTAATACATCCATTTTTGAATCCTAATTTATGATAAAAAAGTTCCATCATATTAGTAAGATATGGCCAGATCTACAAGGCGATCAGAGTCAATGACTCTGGGCGCATTTCTGAATTTCGAGGATTTTCTAGAGGTTTAAAAGGTTTTGGCAGTATTTAGCACTAGTAGAAACAAATTCCCGGTCAAACTGGGCCCTTCTCTTTACGGAATGCTGTGTCAAGCCATACAGGAATTTCGAAAAAGTTGAAACCCAAGGACTCTCAGATTCAATAGAGTAAGGGTTAAACTTCTTCTTTAAAACTTGGAAAGGAAGATAATATTTAGATATGGCCTCAACCAATGGAACTTCTAACCAAAGAGTCTTATCTATTCCCTTATCTTTAATTCCAGGACATTCGGCCAAGAAAACTTTAGAGAGATTCTCTTTTACGGTTTTACCTTGAGTAACAATTAGAGATTGAACTAAGGCCTTTGTTAAAAACTCCTCATCAAGCATATTTGAATGCTTAATTGGATTAACCCTTAATATTACTCTCCCACCTTGATATGAAACAGATGGGAGTTCTGTTTGTGGCCACCAAACTAACTTAATCCTTCCTCCTTTTATTTTACTAGTAGGAAGATTGAAGAATTTATCTAATTTCTTAATATTTTTTTCAAGCTTAGATTTCTTAACTAACTTAGACAGTCTCTTAGCTTCAGAATCTAAGAGAGAGCTTTCTTTAACAATTACAGAAATATTCTCCTTAAAGTGCTTATAAATAAGAACAAGTTCTTTTATATCTTCAAGCTCCATCAGTTTTTTCTTCTTTAATAACTTGAGACCCTGATCAAGAGTATCCACACTTGCAAATGTTCTTACAATAATATCTGAAGATATTTTGCTATCCGTGAATATTGAATCTACAGATTTTGGATACTCAGAGTGATATTTTTCACGAAGCGCCTTATACTTCTTAATCATATACTTATCAGTATTAGAGATTCCAAAAGTCTTCTCGTAGTAATCTCTATAACCTTTTGGTACTCCTTCTTTCCAAAGAGAAATACCATCAACAATTTCAAAAACATCAAATGCTTCAGTATAAGTGATAAACCTATTCTTAGCATTCACGCTCATGAAGATGCTGGAACATATAAAAAAAGTTATAAACTTTATAAACATAGTACCTACTATCTACAACGCTGACTTCATTGCATTGATTATACTCATTTCATCCTTAACTGTGCTCTTAAAGAAGTCATTCTTTCCTTGAATCTTATCAGGGTGAAAGATTGTTGAAAGTCGTTTTATTTCTTTCCTGATCTCTTTAGCAGGAACATCTTTATAGTCCTTACCTGTAATATTTTTCAATACATTACGAACACCAGCAATAGTTTTGAATGTATACCCTTTGGCAGCATCTGTTGGTAGCTTCTTAACTATAGAATGATTCTTTAAAATATAATCCGTAACTTCAGATTTGGTTTTAAATACTTCACCACTAGTTGAGCTACTTGCTTTCTTCTCTGCACTTTTCTTAGCATTAGCTCTTGCTTTTGCATCTGCTTCTGCTTTTGCCTTGGCCTTAGCTTTCAAATCAGCCTCTGCTTTTGCCTGAGCTTTAGCTTTCAAATCAGCCTCTGCTTTAGCTTTTAAATCTGCCTCGGCCTTAGCATCTGCCTTTGCTTTTAGCTCAGCTTCTTCTTTAGCCTTTGCTCTTTCTTTAGCTTTAGATCTTGCTTTTTTTCTATGATAAGACCCAGTATTAGTATTATCTTTTGAGTATGTTTTAGAACTAGTATTACGCGATGGTCTTGCTCTCTTTCTACGAGATGAATTAGACTTCGCAGATACTGAAGTTCCTTTAGTCTTAGGCTTATAAGTACTAACTGAAGTTGAAGGTTCTTTAACAGATGATGTCTTAGGTTTTGGTAGTAAACGAGTTGAACTTGAAACATCAGAAGACTTATCAACTAACCTAAGAGGTGTATCAACTGAATCAGCAATTTTAGAACTTTTCTTTCCAGACTCTTTTACAACACTAAGACTTTTTCCAGCGATCTTACCTGGTCTAGTAAGAAAGGCCAAAGGTTGAACTAGAGCTGTCCCTCCAGCAATTAAAGCATCCGTCTTTTTTGAATCTGCACTATCAATATTTTTCGTATGTTGCTCTACAGAAATAGACTCTGTAGCAAAACTACTACTAGAAGCATCACTTGCCTTACTTGCATCCATATAATTGTTGATGGCCATGGCACCTTCAGCAGCAATTAGCGTACTTGATGCAGCAGCGAGACCAACACCTAAAGGTGATCCAATTCCAGTGGCCACAAGCGCACCTGAAACTACAAGACCTGCTCCACCCGCAGCGACTTCACCAATTCTCCACATTTCATCACTAGAGTAAACATCCATTGACTCTTTACAAAGATAAGTCGCATACACATCTTGTAGCTCTGGATTACCATATGATTTCTTTAAGAAGTTCCCTAAAAGGTATGGTCTATATTTTATGAGGTCTTGGATACTATCTTGGATATCATCATCATCTCTGACCTTTGCCATTTTGTTAAAGTCTCCAAGCTCATCTAGCATTAGATCCTTATAATCTTCCATAGCCTCATCAATGTCTTCTATTCCAACAGGAGTAAAAGCAATATTATCAATTTTTCCTTCCGCACATCTCTCAGAGATACCATTACTAAATGGAAAGATATCACTCTTGAAATGATCGGTTGCCATAATTCTAGAAATATTCAATTCATCAGACTCAAGAAATTCCTTATACATCTCAGTCATTTTAACCTGAGTTTCATCATAGTAAGCTTGCTCTGAATCTGTATTTGTAAATGTACCTTCATCAATACTGATACTCTTATCTTTAGATTTAGTTCTTCTTGTATATTCAGTATTAATATTCTGGCAAAGTGAGTTTATCTTATTTGAAAATTCATTTAAGTTTTTTACAATATCATTCTTATTAATTTTTGTTTTCTCTAGAGCACCTTTATCTTTTGCGCGCTTAAAGTCTGCGAGTGACTTTTCTACATTCTCTTTATACGGAGATGCTTTAAGTCTTGGATATCTCCATAAAAGAGCGTCAATATTTATATTTTCACCAAATTGATCCATAGTGAACAATAGATTTTTAAGTGTTAACTCAACACCATCATTCACAGAGTCATCTAGAATTTCTTTTGGGAGTATTTTATTTGATACATTATCAAATCCAGCAACAAGCTCTTCTAACTGTTGAGAGCTAATGCTTGTATCTATATCTTCATTTGAACACTTCCCATAAGCAACCATTTGATCAAGTGAATCTCTACGACTTGCAAAGAACTCTGAAAAAATACCATCTTTTGAAGCATTGTAGTCTTTTTGACATTTATCTAAAATACCAAGGGCCTTATTTACTTTTGCAGCAGTCACTTTTTGAGCTTCTACAAGCTCTTCTTTTTCTTCCTCTACATCATCAACAATTCCATCAAGTCTTTCTTTTAGAGCATCACAAGTATAATTGTGATCGTAATCCTCACCTGGTCTATAGGTTTCCATACAAAATTGCTGAACATTCTTTCTGTACTCATCTAAGAGAGCAGGATTATCTTTTAGAAATTGCTCACTATCTCTTAGTTCTTTAGTGCCTTTGGTTTGATCAACACACTTCTGAGTTAATTTCCTGTATGTACCATTTGTATTGATACACTTCCCTTTTCCTTTTTGATCTGCACCAAAGAGAATTGGGTTACATCTAAACTTACCTGAGTCACCACAAGAGTTATAAGTGAAGTCTATTATTTGATTACAGCTTTTAGGTGCTGCATTCTTATTCATTTTACACTGAACATTTGATGCCCATGTTGTATTCCCATGAGTCATAGGAGATTTACAAACCTCACCATTCATCTGACTCGGCCATCCTCCAAAGAAGCACTTACTATCATCAGCGTACGCGACCGAAAGAAATAACTTTTGAATCATTACAAAGCTAGACTCTTCATATTTATTATTCTTTTCAATATCTTTTGAAAATTCGACGTAGGCATTTCTAATCATCCTAATATGATGAATATTTAATTCCTTACTCTTAAAACTTGGAAGTTCAAAACCAAAGGATTGGAACGAGATAATTAAACATATTAGAGATATCAGTAGTTTCATACTAATATTATCGGTTATTACTCTCGTAAACTTGATGACTCTATCTGACTGATTTTACTTGGATTCAGATTTAATTTTTGTAATATGAGCACTGATTGTTTTAATAGCATAGGGCTTGAGCCTATCGTCTAAACCTTCGTAAATGATATCTAATAATTCAGCTTCAGAGTGACCTGAGTCCAAAAGTTCAACGATTTTCTTTTCCCTCATTTTTCTATGCTTTAATGTGGATTTTAATTTATTGACGCCACCAATAGAAATACCATGAGATGGTATGACAAACTTTGGAGCTAAGTTGATAACTCTCTCTAACGATTGATAGTACTTGGCCATATCCCCTTCCGGTGCACCAATTACCACTGTTCCTACTGTCTGAATTAAATCTCCTACCAAGAACCAATTTAATGTTTCTGGAGCAAGAGCTAATTGCCCTTCATCATGACCAGGAACTTCATAAATTTTTACAGTACTGCCAAGAGAAGTAGTAAGAGAGTCCCCTTCTTTATAAAATTTAAGATCTATGTCTTTAAAGTAATCATTCCCATGCCTGAACAATATTCTCTGATGAGTATCTCTACTTAGACCAATAGAAACATTATACTTAGCTGCAATTTCTACAGCATGTTCATGATGATCCGGATGATGATGAGTTAGAAAAACCTCATGGACAGTATATTTACTTAGGTAATTTAATAACTTTGAAAGCTCTTTATTATCTCTTGGAGATGGATCTATAAGTACACAGTGGTCATCACCAATCAGAAAACAGTTTGTTCTATTTGCTGGTGGAAATGTATGAGATAAAGGTAGAAATTGCTTAACCCCATAGATACTTTCAATCATAGGGACTTCACTTTCAGGGTTATAATCAAGTGATAAATCTAATACTTCTGTAAAGTTAATATCTCTACTAAGATTTTCAAATAGTTTAACTGTTGGAGGGACAGCAAGAATCTCCCCTCTTCTATAAGAGTCTAAAATATCATCAGCATTCTCCCAAGAAGAACTCATGGCCTCTCCAGAATCAACAGCGAATTCAAAAGGAGTTTTTAGCTCAATTCTAAGAAAATGTGTTTTAAATCTATAAGGATTAAACTCAGGTGTTATAGCAATGCCGACATCTTTAATAGATATAATACTTTCAGTATTAGCACAAAGATCAAAGTTTAATTCCTCTTTCATTTCTCTTGAAAGAGCACTGTATAGATAGCTTGGTAATCCAGTAAAAACATCTGGAACCTTGATATCGCTAGTATGATCTTCTTTATCGACCTTCCCTCCAGGGAAGGCAGTATAGCCAGGAAATGCTTTTAAGTAGTTCTGTCTTCTAATTGAGAAAACTTTCTCACCGCTTGTAAAAATAGCACTTATAGACTCACGCATAACTAATAGCTCGTATTCATTTTTTCGTTAGACTTTTTATAACGAACTTCTCTATAACCTTTTATATTTTCTAGCTTCTTCATTTTAGAGTAACTAGGGTTAGCAGAGGAAACTTCTTCCATTAGCTTCTTTCTAACGTCAGCGTTTATTGCTCTTTCTGTTCTATGCCAAGCTGGCATTAATAATCTAAGAATACGAAGGTGACGCATAGATTTTAACATCCAAGGCTTTGGACTAATATCAAATTCAATTTTCTTACCGAAGATATCGAAACCTGGTCTATTGATAAATACTTTCTTGTAACTCTTTCCTAATGAAGAGTACGCTTTCTCATCTTGCTCTCTTTGCATTGGACTTACCATTAAATGAGCAACATACACCTCATCTTTTACCCAATATGTTCTAGCAAGAGTCCTTAATGCAAGTTCCTGATTCTCTAGATCAACACTCTCCTTAATAAGAAGTGCATTCTGTAAAAAGTCTTGAACGTCCATTCCTCTATTGAATATATACATATCGTGAAGATAAGTCGCAAGATAACTACTTTTAATAGATGGGAACATTTTCTCAAGTCTTTTAAAAGTACTATTAAATAAATCAACAAATGTATCTTTGTTCTGCCATGGTAAGAACGACTGTCTAATACTTTGTTCAAGTAGAGCAAAGTGATTAAACTTTGATACTTTCTTCTGGAAGTATTGATCCTTTACGGACTTATCACCATTTAGAAATACTTTTCTTCCAAGGTTAAAGGCCAACCAATTTGTTTCAACCTCACCCTTTTTAATAGCACTAGAGAAAGCTTCCTTCATATTTTCAAGAGTAAAAGGAAGTCTCCCACTCTGGAAGGCAATCCCAAGAATCATTGCTGAAGCGTATACACTCTTACCAAGAATATCATCACAAAGCTCTTTCATAGAAGCTAAGTAAACTCTTTCTCCTAGATTATCTTCTAAGCTCTTTCTAAGTTCAGCCTCAGTTAAAGTAGGAGAAATCTCACCATTATCTAAAAGAATAGATAAAGGAATCTGAAATTTCTTATCAATAATTGCAAGTGACTCAGAACCTAAGAATTGTAGTTGTCCACTAGCATCTAAAAGATCAGGAGAAACAAGTAAGTCTGCACTATGAAGAGGAGTTACGGCTCCTCTAGAAAGACCTTTCTTATATATTGATAAGTGTCCTGTAACATTACCATTTCTCTGAGCAAGACCTTTTTGATCCATAAATTTAAAGTCTAGATCAGTTCTTCCATTCATAGACTTTGCAGCATGCGAAAGGACTCTTGAAATTGTAGTTACACCTGAACCACCAACACCAGTAACCACCATTCTCCAATCTTTACCTGAAGATATATCTTCAAAGCTCTTAACGGCCTTTGGTAACTCTATTGAAGAATCATCAAATGATATTTCTTTTGTACTTTTGTATTTTGTTGGGTGATAGTCTGCAACTTCTACAAGTTCAAAACTTGGACATGCTTTAATTTTTGTACAGTAACTATCAGCAACACATATTTGAGGATCGATAGAAACTTTAGACCCATAAGCATCATGTATTTGAGTAAGTCCTGGGCACCCAGTATTTTCAACACATGCTCTACAGTCTTCACAAACAGACGTATTAATTTGATAGAAAGACTTTTTCTCTACAGTAGAACCTGCTCCTGTGGCCTTTCTCTCTTTAGCTTTCATTCTTCCGTGGTAAGTAAGTCCACACTCTTTATTAGATACAATTACTTTCACACCAGGTTTATGAATATAATCTACGAGTAAGTTCTTATAGAAATATCTATCACTTGGATTAATATCAATCGCATCTGTAACACCAAGTCCTTTAACAACTGAAAGCATATTTTGTCTTGGACGCTTAACACCTTCAACAGTAATTCCAGAAGCTGGACTCATCTGGTGACCAGTCATTGCAGTATTATCATTATCTAGAAGGATATAAGTAATATTGTGACCAATTTGTAATGAGTTTGAAATATCAGTCAAACCTGAATGGAAGAATGTTGAATCTCCCATAAGTACAACTGAAGGGTTGTCAGAGAATATATCTACACCTGCTCCAAGAGCTCCACCTTGACCCATTGCAGAAAGGTTATGCATCTCTTTAAATGGAGGAAGAAAAGATAGAGAGTAACAACCAACATCACCATGAGAAAGAAGGTTTAGCCCTTCTTCATCTTTTAGAACTTCTCTTAAATCTTTAAGAAGAGATAAAGTTTCTCTATGAGGACAGCCCGGACAAAAAGTAGGAAGTCTTCTCGGAAGATCTAGACCTAGAGAGATATTCTCATGCTTAAGATCTTTACACATATTAATATCAAGTAGATTGAATAAATCTTTTGTCTTATCTCTTACAATTTCAAAACTTAATCCACCATGAGCAGGAAAACCTTCCCCCTCATTGAATTTCTTACCATATATTTTTAATTCAACTCCATGCTCGACACAGAATGATTTTATTTCATTTTCTAAGAAGCCTCTTTTTTCTTCGACAATAACTAACGTGTCGAGCCCTTTTAGATAAGGCAATAACTGTTTTGTAATTAAAGGATAAGAACAGGCAACTTTATATAGGCTAAAGTGATCTAATAGAGCCCCCTCTTCTAATACTTGTTTAAGAGTTTCAAATACAACACCTGTAGATATGAAACCAACTTTTGAATCTTCTTTTCCAAACACTTTATCAAGCGACAACTCAGATAAAACCTTCTCTACTTTAGGAAATCTATCATTAATCATTGAAACATCTGCTTTCAGTGAATTTGGTGGAACCATTACATTCTTAGATAGATCAAAAGTAGCGGGATCAAGTGTAACAATTTCACCATCAACCTCTTTTGCTTCACCAATTTCTACACGTCCTCCACCTTCGGCCATATAGGTTGTCAGAAGAAGACCTTGATAAACAGAAGTTCTCTTAGAAATCTCTAGAGCTATTTTCATCCAGTCTTTTAACTCTTGTGGAGTAGATGGTTCTAAAAATGGAATATGTAGGTGCTTATAAAGATATCTAGAATCTGCAGGAGTTGAAGTAGACATTGACCAAGGATCATCACCTACAACGATCACAACACCAGGATAGATCTCTTCACCAGTAGTTGGATCAATTTTAACTTCTCCAGGATTTGCAAAATTTCCCACAGAGAGAGCATCTGAAGCAACGTGAAGTCCCATAGACTTCATGGCCACTAAACAATCTTTACCAGCTTGCTTACACCCAGATGCCATTGCTGCAGCGTTCGCTTCAGAATTGGCAATAGAAACTCTAATACCTCTTTCATGGAACTCATTTTTTCTTTTGTAGAGAATATTAAAGTAATCAGCTAACGGAGACCCAGGATAACCAGTATAAAGGTTAAATCCAGCTTCAAGGCCACCTTGAACAATAAGCTCATTGCCATTTAATATTTCTATAGACATATGTATTTCCTAAATCAGTTGTTTTTTTTGAGCACAGTATAAGGAAAAGAGAGGCCTTTTGTCACTCCTTGTAAATATCAGGTCGTGTCAAAGTAATACATAAACAACTGAAATTACGAAAAATCACTTCTATTTATAATCTTAAGAAAGACTTTTCACAAATCTCAAGAAAAGTGCGTCATTTCACCCCTGCGCACCTTGAAACTCCATTATTTCTATACCAAAATGACCCATAAAAAATTAACTGAAAATAAGGGGCGTTTAGTGTCTAACAATACTCAATCAAAAATTAATGATAAGAACCCACTTGGGATTCTAGCAATTGACCACTTAGAATTTACTTGTGGAACTTTAGAGACTCCAACAAAAGACCTATTCTATAAATTTGGTTTTTCTAAGACTTATGAAAGCCAAGATAAGTATTCTGAGCTTTACTCTCAAGGACAAGTTAGATTCTTATTAGTTTCAGATAATAACCCAACATCACATACTACTACATATTTCAAAAATCACGGAGAAGGTGTTTCAACGATTTCATTTCTAGTTGAAGATTGTAAGCATGCAATTAAGACTGCAGTAGAAAGAGGTGCTGAAATGGTATCTGACGCTAAAGTTGTTGAATGTGAAGAAGGAACATTTATTACTGCATCTATCAAAGGTTTTGGAGATGTTATTAATGAATTTGTAGAAAGACCAAATAGTCACTTTCGTCCAGGGTTTAAAAAGTTAGATAATGATCCAAAAGCTCAACCTCTTACAAATAGAGTTGCTAGAATTGACCACCTTACAAACAATGTTCCTAAAGGCGACATGGAGAAATGGGTAAAATTCTATCAAGATATTTATGGAATGGTTCAAACAAGATACTTTGATATTAAAGGTGCTAAAACAGGATTAAATTCAAAAGTTGTTCAATTAGAGAATAGTTCAGTAATTATTCCTATAAATGAGCCTGAAGTTGATAATGGTAAGTCACAAATTCAAGAATTCCTTGATTTACACAAGGGGCCAGGTGTTCAACATATCGCCCTTACTTGTGGAAAGATCTTAAGTACAGTTCCTGAACTTATCAAGAGAGACATTTCATTCTTAGACATCCCAAGCTCTTACTACCAAATGATTCCAGAGAGAGGAATAAATGTAGAAGAAGACCTAAAAGACTTAGAAGATGCAAAACTTCTAGTTGATGGTGACTCTGAAGGATATTTAATTCAAAACTTTACACAAACTTACGTTGGACCATTATTTTTTGAATTCATTCAGAGAAAAAACAATGATGGTTTCGGTGAAGGAAACTTCCAGGCCCTATTTGATGCAATTGAAAGAGATCAAGTTGCAAGAGGATACCTAGAATAATATGAGCGAACTAATAACGACACACCCATTCAATAACGACTTAAGAATTGCTCTATTAAAACTTAATAGACCAAAAGTTTTAAACGCTCTTACAACAGATTTACTACAAGAAATTGTTAGTGAGCTAAGAAGACTTGAAGATCTTCCAGAAGTGAGATGTATCATCATCACAGGAGATGATAGGGCCTTTGCAGCAGGAGCTGACATATTAAAAATGGCCGAAGCAACAGCAATGGACCAGTTAAATGACAAACGTCTAAGACTTTGGAAAGAGTTTGCATTAATTTCTAAGCCAATCATTGCTGCAGTTAATGGATTTGCCCTAGGTGGGGGTCATGAACTCTCAATGGCGTGTGACTTTGTGATTGCTGGAGAAGAAGCTAAATTTGGACAACCTGAGATAAATATAGGGACGACTCCAGGAGCTGGTGGAACTCAAAGACTTACAAGAGCTGTTGGAAAAAATAAGGCTATGATGCTTGCCCTTACAGGTGAGATGATATCTGCAAGAGAAGCACTAGAGTGTAACTTAATTGCAAAAGTTGTTCCTTCAATGACTCTTTTACAAGAGAGCTTTGAAGTAGCTAAGAAAATTGCAGACAAGTCACCTATTGCTACAAAACTTATTAAAGACTCAATAAATAAATCACAGGAAATGTCTCTAAGTGATGGAATTGAGTATGAAAGAAGAAATTTCTACTTAACATTTGCCTCAGAAGATCAAAAAGAAGGAATGAGTGCATTTTTAGAGAAGAGATCTCCTGAATACAAAGGAAACTAGATGAGCGACTACTCTTACATAATTTATGACGTTCAAGATAGAACAGCGACAATCACAATCAACCGTGAAGAAGTCTATAATGCATTAAATGCTGATGCGAAATATGAAATTGTTAAAGCAATTAGAGCTGCAAATAAAGACTCTGAGGTTAGATCAATAATTCTAACAGCTAAGGGAAAAGCATTTTGTACTGGTCAAGACCTCAATGATAGAAGTGTCCAGGCCGGAGAAAAGCCAGTAGATCTAGGAAATACATTAGAAACAGAATGGAATCCTCTAGTTCAAAGTATAAGAAACTCAAAAAAGATAGTTATTGGAGCAATAAATGGAGTTAGTGCAGGAGCTGGTTTATCAGTGGCACTAGCATGTGACTATATTGTTGCAGCTCCAGGGATAAGATTCATATCAGGCTTCTCTAAGCTTGGACTGGCCCCAGATGCTGGAAGTTCATTCACTTTTACAAGAGCTTTAGGACAGAAGAGAACACTAGACTTCTTCTTGTTTAATGAGCCACTTTCATCTGAAGATTTAGCAGAGGCAGGACTTATAAACTTTGTAGCTGCAGAGCTTATTGAGAAAGCAAATGAAGTTAGTGCCAAAATAAATGCAATGGCACCAAGCTGTGTTGAACTCATTAAAAAGAATATTCAACTGGCAGCTGAAAGTACATTTAAAGAAAGTATTAATAACGAAATATATGCTCAAAGATTTCTTGGAAATTCAGAAGACTATAAAGAAGGTCTATCTGCATTTTTTGAGAAGAGAGCACCAAATTTTAAAGGAAACTAGGAAGAGATTATGACAACAGCAAGAGAGTACACTCCTGAGCAAAAAGCTCTTTTTGAAGAAATTAAAAACGGAAGAACATTTGATAAAGGTGAAGATCTTCCTGAATTTTACAGAAAACACTTAACTAACCTACTTTGGATGCAAGGTGATTCAGAATATTCTGGAGCTATGGGATATATGCCATGGATTGAAAAAGCACCAACATTAAGAGAGAAAGTAATTGTTGCTCAAATCGTTAAAGATGAAATGAGACATGCTTCTGTAATCTACAAGATCTTAGAAGACCTTGGTCACGATACAATGGGACATGTTGAAAAAACTCAACTTGAGTACAAGCTTGAAGAAGATGAAGTAAACATTGGTTTTAAGCGTATTAAAGATGACTATAGAGTTAATATTTTTTACTACAACATTAACTACTGGACAGATTTTATCCTTTTCAACTTTTTAATGGATAGAGCTGCAGGTCACCAACTTGAAGATACACTTCAGTCTAGTTACCTGCCTTGGAAAAAAGGTATTGAAGGAATCTACAAAGAAGAAGTTATGCACTTAACTCACGGAGATAAGTGGGTAAAAATTCTAGCAAAAGAAGAAGACGATAAGAAATTCTTACAAGAAAGACTAAACCTATGGTGGCCAAGAGTAATGAACGTATTTGGTTCAACTAGAGGTGCAGCTAATGATCTTTACGTAAACCTTGGTCTAAAAGCTAGAACAAACGGTGAAGTAAGAGATGCATTCGTAAAAGAAATTGAAGTACTTTGTGACGAAGTTGGACTAGTTATACCTGAGTATAAAGAAGAAGATCAGCCTCAAAGAGATTAGGAATTTTATGACACTTAATTCAGTACTAGTCGTTGGTGCAGGAACCATGGGGCGAGGAATCGCTCAATGGTTTGCTCAACAATCAGTAAAAGTACAGCTACTTGATAGTAACGAAGCTACTGTCAAGACAGCGATTGATTCAATCAATGCCTCTTGGGATAAACTTCAAGCTAAAGGAAAGTTTTCTGAAGCAGAAACTAACAAGTTTAAAGAATCTCTATCGGCCTGTAACTGGGAAAATATTAAACCAGACACAGATCTTGTCATTGAAGCAATAATTGAGAACTTAGAGATTAAAAATGATGTGTTTAATAAATTAGATGGAATCTGTAATTCAGAAACTGTCTTTGCATCTAACACAAGCTCTATTCCTATCTCAAGCCTAGCAAAATCGCTACCACTTGAAAGAAGAGAGAGATTTCTAGGACTTCACTTTTTCAATCCGGCCCCTATTATGAAACTTGTTGAAGTTATCAAAGGGCATTGGAGTAAAGAGGAGTTAATTTCTGACTTTACAACTTGGTTTACTGAGCACAAGAAGGAAGTTGCAATTTGTAATGACTCTCCTGGCTTCATTGTAAACAGAGTAGCAAGAAACTTCTACGGAGAATCACTTCGTGTAGTGAATCACTATGATACTGAAAAAATGAAAGAAGTTGATAATGTACTTAAGAAATGTGGTGGTTTTAGAATGGGACCATTTGAATTAATGGACCTAATTGGAATTGATATAAACTATTCAGTTACAGAATCAGTTTGGAATAGTTTTTACAATGAACCAAGATTTGCTCCTCATCAGTTACAAAAAAAGATGGTTGATAGCGGTCGTTTAGGAAAGAAAACAAATGGAGGTTTCTATGACTACGAATAGAAATTTCCTTGTCCTAGCAACAAGAAATCACCCACTATATGATACGCTTAAAGGTTTAGATGTAGAATTCTATGACTTAGAGTCACATGCTCCATTTGAAGAGAAGTGGTCACACTATAGAGAATGTGATCTAGTTCTAGACTTCACAGTGATCTCTCCAGACAAAAAGCTTGAGTTACTTAAGCATTTAAATATCCAATTTGACTTCCCTATCGTAAGTGATCTTACAACATACTGGGGAGAATTATTTATTGAAAAGGTTTCCGGTTTAAGAGGAGCTGTTTCTTTCAACTTCCCATCTCCAACAAATTGTTACGAGTACTATGCTATAGATGAAAGAACAAAAGATGGTCTTGAAGACTTCTTTAAAATGTTAAATGTTGAGGGTCTACGTGTAGACTGTCCAGGAATTGGTTTTACTTATCCAAGAGTTATCTCAATGATAATCAACGAAGCTTACTTTGCACTTGAAGACAGATTGGCAAGGCCAAAGGATATTGATACTGCAATGAAGTTTGGTGTCAACTACCCTCTAGGACCTTTTGAATGGGCAAAGAAAATTGGTCACAAGAATATTCTATGCTTACTAGAAGAGCTCTATAAAGTAACAGGTGACCCAAGATATAGACCTAGTCAAAAGCTGCGCCTAGAAGCAAACTTAATATAAGGAATTTTATGAAGAAATCATATATTGTTTACGCAAAAAGAACACCTATTGGAAAGCTTGGTGGAGCACTATCTCATGTAAGAGTTGATGATATGCTCGCTCACCTATTTAAAGATATTAAGTCATGGGCAAACTTTGATTTAACAGAAATAGATGACATTATAGCCGGCTGTGCAAATCAGGCCGGAGAAGATAATAGAAATCTCGCAAGAATGGCCTCAACGCTAGCAGAGCTACCATTTGAAGTTCCTGCAACAACTATAAATCGTCTGTGTGGATCTTCACTAGATGCTGTTATGGATGCTGTTGGAAGAATTAGTGCAGGTTTTGGAGATTGTTTTATCGTTGGTGGTGCAGAGAGTATGACTCGTGCTCCATTTGTAATGTCCAAAGGCTCTACTCCTTTTGGAAGAGATTCTAAACTCTATGATACAACTTTTGGTTGGCGTTTTCCAAACCCAAAGATGAAAGAGTTATTCCCACTTCTTGGAATGGGAGAAACGGCTGAAGAAGTTGCTGAACAATATAAGATCACTAGAAAAGATCAAGATGAATTCGCCCTTAAGTCTCACCTTAAGGCCCATGCTGCGTGGGAAGCGGGTAAATTCAATGATGAGGTCGTTCCTGTAGAAGTAAAGCTTAGAAAGAGTTCTCATGTTGTGACAAGAGATGAAGGGCCAAGACCTGATACGAATATGGAAGTTTTAGGAAAGCTAAGAACTGTATTTAGAGAAGGTGGAACAGTTACTGCAGGAAATGCAAGTCAGATGAATGACGGCGCCAGTGCCTTAGTTATAGTTTCAGAAGACTTTATAAAAAAACATAACCTTACTCCGCTTGTAGAAGTTACAGGAGCTGCAGTAAGAGGGGTTCATCCAAGTGTTATGGGTCTAGGACCAATTGAAGCAACAAAGAAGCTATGTAAGGACTTCAATAAGAAAGTATCTGATTTTGATGTATTTGAGCTTAATGAAGCATTTGCTGCTCAATCTTTAGCATGTATTAGAGAGTTAGAGATTGATGAAAGTAAAGTGAACCTCAATGGTGGAGCTATTTCACTAGGACACCCTCTTGGTGGATCTGGCGCAAGAATTCTAACGACATTAATTCACATTATGAAAGATAGAGATGACCTTAAAGAAGGATTAGCAACAATGTGTATTGGTGTTGGTCAAGGTATCGCACTCTCAGTTAAGAAAGTTTAAAATATACTGACCAGGCGAAAGTCTGGTCAGACTTTAGTTTATATAAACTAAAAATTCCTCAAATGAATCAAGTCCCATTTTATATGATAGATAAAGAAGTGTTAGTCCAGTAACTAGAGAAACCCACTTCGCGACACTTTCCTTAATTAGAAAATCAGAGAACTTAGAGGCAAAACCTGCTAAGAAGAAAAACCAAAGGCAAGAAAAACTTCCGGCACCAAACCCAAAGAGTAACTTATCTTGTTGGGTATCAAATCTTCCAGCATATCCTCCAATTAGAAAAAAAGTATCAATGTAGACATGTGGATTAAGTAGAGTAAAACTTAAGGCCATTAAGGCCACTTTCTTTTTAGAATAATTAGCATCAACTTTGCTCTTCTTAATCTTCGCGAAGAATATAAAGTCTTTAATTTTAACGACACCATAGTATACAAGGAATAGAACACCAATTGCGCCTACTATTATTTTTAATTCAACGACTGATGAAATTAGGTTTGAAACACCTAGAGTACCAATTAGAACCAGTGCAATATCACAGACAGAACAAATTGCTGCGACCATATATTGATACTTTCGCTTAAGGCCCATCTCTAGAACAAATATATTCTGTGCACCTAGCGCAAGAATCAAACTCAATTGTAATAGAAACCCTTGAATATACACATTCACAAATAAAGAACCTTAAAAGAGGTAATGGTAGTTATTTATTTATAAATCTGTTTATAACCTTTGTTAATTTTTTTCTTATCTTTTTTGATGGATTATAACTTCTAAAGAAATATGGTTTAACTTTTTTCCGATCAAAGTAGAATCCGCCGTTAACTAATTTTTTATTAGTGATAAGAAGCCAAACAATTGTATCAGAACCTTCGGCGGCTCCCCGTAAGCGTTTTTCAAAGAAGCTATAAAATTTAGGTAAGGCGTCTTTTAATCCTTGAGTACCTACCCATCCTGGGTGCATCGAATAATTTTGAAAGTCTTTCCATGCTTTTAACTTAGATAGCTCTTCAACAAAAGTAACCTGTGCTCTTTTAACATTAGCGTAAGTATCTACTTTTTCATAATTTGAAGGATTAATAAGGTTATCTAGGTCAAGCCTTTTTAGATACATACCACCTGAGCTAACCCAAACAATTTTTGTAATAGAAGATATTTGTCCATTACGTCTAAGTCTATTCAAGAGCATGAAATGACCGATCAATTGAGAAGCACACTGAAGTTCTACTCCCTGCTCATTTAGGACTTTCTCCTTAGGCATAGCACCTGCATTTAGCACAACATAATCATAGAATTTTGCTTCAGAAGAAAAGTTACGGATATCCTTCCATGATCCCATATCTAACTTTATAAACTGACCTTTGGAACGAACTCCTTTTATAGATTTGGCCTTAACCTCGTTTCTTCCAATAAAATCAACAGTCACACCAAGAGAACTGAGAGTCGTTAAAACACTTTCTCCAATACCTGAAGTTCCTCCCGTAACGAGGGCAGTCTTATCTAAAAGCCCTACTTGAGACTTGAGTTTTGATAAATCTGGATAGTCATCAAAATCTTTCTGATGTCTCTTAAATCCAGATAAATCAAAGGAGGTAAAAACTAATTTGTCTAATAAGTAGTTCTTTAAAGACTTCATATTATACACCCTTAGTGTAAGAGGAAAAAAAATAGTCCACGATAGAAATACAAAAGCAATAAGGTAATATTCTTGACCAGGTAAAATAATGAAAGCGTCCAACTTTGAAGCACTGATATACGCAAGAGATCCCCCAGTACCACCGAGCAAAGAAGTAATCCATAAAGGTAAGGACCTTAGCCGATCAAATACAATTTCATAATAACCTAAGAATACAACCCAAAGTAGTAAGTAGTTAAAACTGTAAGACTCGGCCAGTATTATTTCATAACGTATGAGAAGAATATCATTTAAAAATCCATACAAGGAAAAGAATAGAGCTAAAGAAATAAAGCGAACAATACTCATCTTTGGTTTGAAAACTAAATAATCAAATAAAAGAAAGGTAATAGCTAATACTATCGCCAAAGATCCAGCTAATTCTTTGCCAAAGAAAACAATTAAAAACCAAAGAATTTGAAGAACTAAGGATTTTACAATTAACACCCTTTACTCCTATTTAACTATCAATAGATAGTTTTTTTCTTAAGGCTCCATACAGAGTCTTAATAATTGGTAACTTAAGAAGAAGCTCTTCTCCTACATCCCAGTAGTCACGGTGATATGAAATTTTACCTGATTCAGTTATTTTTAAATGACTACTACCATGAATTTTAAAAGTTCTCCCACTCTTAGTGAAGACAAAGTCCCAAGTTAAGAATAGTTGATGATTTTGAGATATTTTATCTATGAAAACGAAGTAAGGATTCTCTAACTCATTAAACATTTCATCAAAAATCTTTTGAATATTTGAGAGTGATCTTAATTCATTGAAAGGATCCTTAAAGAATGCATCTTGTTCATAAATTTCATCTAATCTAGAAACATCCTCAGCTTTGAGTTTCTCATAAAAATTTATAATCTTAGTAGTATTTGTCATATTACATCCTTTTCATCATAACTATTGTTACTTCACCTACATCAAATCCCCATTTACTCATATAAGATCTTGCCATAAGTGTGTTGTCATCAAGTAAGAACATCCAGTCTTCTAACTTTATTCTATACACAGACTCTCCAACAGGTACATTTAAGACATACTCAAAAAAGAATGTATTACCTAATACTTCTCCTCTAGCCTTTCCATCAACATCACCAGCTGTTCCTTCATATAGGCTTCCTTCTTTCTCTGTGAGCTTCCACACTCTCTTACTCTTAGTTCCGTCTGAGTAAATAAAGCTTTCATCTAAAGTCGCAACATTATCCTTCCAAGACGCAATCATATCGACTTTAAATCTTTGTATAACAACACCTGATCTATCTTGTACAATGCCAAGGGCATAGATTTCTCCATTAAAGAAGCTTCTAAGACTCAACTTTGGTTCTTCATCTTGATAATTCAATACACTATGATCTGCACATGAAACTTGAAAAAGAAATAGAATTAAAAGTAATACCTTACTCATCTTTAACTCCTAATAATTGATCTCTTAAGTCAGGGTCTGATGTTTTAGGCCCTAACCATATATCTAGAAATGACCTAGAGAACTCTATATCCTTAATTTCACCTAGAAAGTTATCTTCATTTAAATAAAACTTAATCCCATCTGCAGGTTTGTAGCTTGCCAGAATACGATCCCCCTTACTAACATTAGGGAATATAAATTCTAAATCATTTGACCACTTCTTAGAAAATTTAGAAGGCACCCCTGCACTATCAAATTCTTTTTGTGTTTGCTTCACAATATCCTTTCCTTCAAAGTTCATTTTATACTTTAGTTCTAAGTTAAGATTTCCATCATAGATATTTGTTTTATTAGATGCCCATAAGCTTGCCTCGTAAACATCTAACAAGAAGAAAGTATAGTTTCCCTTCCCTATCAACTTAAGAGATTCGTCTGCAGTGGCATTAAGGCCTGAAAACATTATTATAAAAAATAAAAATATCTTATAATTCATACTATCCTCTTTTTACAAAATTAAATTGAGAGACACTTATCTTTTTGGCCTCAAATCCACCTTGACAATATTTTAGATAAAATCTCCATGTGCGAATAAACTTCTCATCTAGGCCACACTCCCTAACTTTATCTATTTTTTTTGAAAAGTTAATTTCCCACTGCTCGAGTGTCTTCGCATAGTCGAGCCCAAAGTCGTACTCCACAAGAAAGCGAAGTCCACTTTTTCTTGAGTGTTTTTGCACCTCATTTGGAGAAGGTAGCATCCCGCCAGGAAATATAAATTGCTGAATAAAATCACTCCCCTTGGAGTAGCTTTTAAAGTCAGAATTATTGATAGTGATACTTTGAATTACAGCATGCCCGCCTACTTTTAAGGCCGAGCTTATTTTTTTGAAATATGTTTTCCAGTAGGCCATCCCAAGGGCCTCAAACATCTCAATAGAGACAATATGATCAAATGCCCCATCAATATCCCTATAGTCCTGTAGCTTCACAGTACAGAGATCAACATACTGAGCAAGTCGTTCGACAGCATAATCATACTGTTCTTTAGAGATTGTAATACCTGTTACTTTATAGTTTCTCTTAGCGGCATACTCCATGAAACCACCCCAGCCGCATCCAACCTCTAATATATGATCCCCCTCTTTGAGAGGGAGTTGATCAAGAATATGTTGATACTTTTTATTCTGAGCTTCTTCTAATGAAAGCTCTTCATCATTGTAAAATGCAGAAGAATAAGTCATTGATGGGTCTAACCATAATTTATAAAATTTATTACCGATATCATAATGAGCGTAGATGTTTTTCTTACTTCCAGCTTTTGTATTTCTATTAACAAATAAGTGTTTAAACCTATACATTAGAATTTTAAATATCTGTCCAGTTATCACACTTTTTAAGACATCATAATTATCAATTCCTAATTTAATAAGACCATTGATATTATTACAATCCCAGTGCCCTTCAATATAGCTCTCACCAAGACCAATATCGCCTTTAATAAATAGGTTCTCAGTAAACTTCCAATCATTTATTGTTACAATGACATCTTCACCAATCTCACTTCCACTATAGACGACAGTTTCCTTACTAGGAGTTATGACTGTAAGCTTACCTTTTTTAATCTTAGATATAATTTTGAAAAACAATTTACTCCAATACGTAAGTTCATTACCTGTAGCGAGTAATTGACTAGTCTCTCCATTCATATGTCATATCCTTGATAGATTTCTCTGGTAGTTTATAAAATTGTGTTTTCTTAAAAAATAGTTTCAACGCTTGATAGTGAATATGAGCAACTACAAAAAACGTATAAAAAGGCATAGTAAAAAAGAGATTAAGAAAGCTTTTAGTTTTCCACTCTATTTCTTTTCCTGAAATAGATGTTTTTAGTATGAGATTCCCTTCATCAAAGTAATCAATGTGCACAGAATTCTTATTTGTATAATCAAACTCATAATTTCCTTTCACATCTAAAAAAGGTGAAACATGAAATTCTTTTGGTAAGTTCATTTTTGGATTCTTAACTACATACGTATGGGTCTGCCCAAATGTATTATTAACCTCATTTATAACTGCCAGTAACTGATCGCCACTATAGCAATACCAAAAGCTAACTGGATTAAAGACATATCCAAGAACACGTGGAAAAGTCTGTAACTCAATCCTAGTTACTCCTGTAATTCCTGCCTTATCAAGTTGCTCATTAGCCCACTCCTGCAGACTCCTTTCATCACGGTATCCATGATCTTTCTGATAGAAAGAAAAAAGAGAAACTCTATTCACTCCAAAGATAAAAGAACTCATCCTTTCCATTTCTGCAATATCAAACCTTATATAGAATCCTGAGTTAACAAACTCGTTAACTCTAGGTAAAAATCTCTTATGATATATTTTTGCTAAAAATAGCTTCTTCATAAGATCTCCATAAGACTTGGATCTTTCTTTTCTTTTTCAAGTATTGATTGAATAGCTTTCTTGGCACTTAGTATTCCATCTTCATGAAATCCATATCTAAGCCATGCCCCAGCAAAGAATATTCCCTTCTCACCTTGTATTTTTTCAATTTCTTTTTGTGCCTTTATTGCAGCTGAAGAAAAAAGAGGATGCTCATACTTTATTTTCTTTATAGTCTTATCTTCAGAAATATTAATGACAGGGTTTAAAGTGACAATGACTGACTCTTTAACAGGCAGAGGCTGAAGCATATTAATAAGATAACTAACAGATACAGCTCCATCCTCATCTGCACCATCAGCGGATAAATAATTCCATGCTGCCCACGCCATTTTTTTTCTTGGCAATATATTTTCGTCTAAATGTAAAACCGCTTCATTTTCTTGGTACTTAAACTCTTTCAAATGATCCTTTGAACTATGAGCAATATCATTGATAATTTTCAAGGTTTCAGGAGGGTGTGTAGCAAATAAACAATAGTCAAACTCTTCTTCTCTATTAGAGGTTGAAATCAATAGCTTATTGTTTATTTCTTTAATAGATTTTACATCTTCGTTTAAATATTTATTTTCAACAGTAACTAATGCTTTTTCTACGTATGTACGACATCCATTTAGAACTGTTCTCCACTGTGGACGGTTAAATATCTGCAAGAGTCCATGGTTCATACTAAAGACAAGAAAAGTGTAGGCAGGAAATAAAGTCATCTCACTCATTGGAGTAGACCAGATACAACCACCCATTGGAAGTAAGTACCATTTTTGAAAGTCTTGAGAGTAGCCTTTTTCGTTTAGAAGTTGGCCAAGAGTTAGGTCTAAGTTACCTTTACTTTCATCGAGATACTTTTGAGAGTTTTTATTAAAACGTAAGACTTCCTTTAAGAATTTGTAAAATCTTGGACGAAATAAGTTTTTGAATTGAGCAAACACAGTAAATAAGTTTGTTCCTGACCAAATTAAATTTTCGCCTCTTCTATCAACACTAAAACTCATATCACTATTAAAAGTTTCGATAGAAAGTTCGGAGAAAAAATCAATGAGGTTAGGATAAGTTCTATCATTATGAACAAGGAAGCCAGTATCTACAGGGATAGTCTTTCCTGATAACTCAATATCTACGGTATTTGTATGCCCTCCAAAGTAGTTTGCGGCCTCAAAAAGTGAGACGTTATAACCAAGCTTATTGAGGTAATATGCAGAGGATACTCCAGCAATACCTGAACCAATGATTGCAACTTTCTTCATTTAAACCTCTATGGAATCTAATAATCATAGTACTTGATAAAAGTTATTTAATTATCAAGAAAAGAACAATGATCAACAACTGATTAAACACTAACATAAACAAAACATAAACAAAAGCTAAAATACTGTATACAAAGTATAGTTAGGCAATATAGGAAACTGTGAATTCAATAACTTAGAAATAACCATAGAGAATCATTAGATAAAATAATAACTAGAACGTGATTTAGAAATTAAACTTGGGAGACAAAAAAAGAGGCAAATGCCTCTTTCTTATTTTTGAGAATAAAAAAATATATAGATAAATAAGTAAGTAAAGAAACTTACTTAAAGATATAGAGTCTATTTCTTGAGCTTAAAGCAGCTAGATAGTTCTCACCCATATCCAACTCACCATGAACTCCACTGTAGGCATGGCCTAACTGAAAACGCTCTTTAACTTGAAAGCTAACATCATCTAATAAGAGAATTTCTCCTCCTACAGAACTAACTGCAAGTCCAGCTTTCCAAGGAACAATACTACTTACAGGAACCTTTGAGATATTTACTACTTTCTTTTCAATCAAATCTTTATCAAGAACTACGATTTCACCAAATATCGTAGGTACGAGTAATTGGTTTTGATACACAATTGGTGCTCTTGAAACTTTATATGGTAATCTTCTTTGAATTTGCCCAGAACTTGGGTTAATCATTACGAGATCACCATTAATAGAACCTGAAAGAATACTGGACTTGAAAAGAATTGGCGTCGAATCAACATCTACAAATTTATTTCCAGTTGATAGTCTTCTCTCCCAAAGAATTACACCTTCTTCAAGGGAGAATGCACCGACTTGTCCATCAGCAAACCCAACATAAATCTTATCTTTATAAACAAGTGGCTTTGAAGCCCTTTGAATCGTAGTTAGATACGGTACAGACCTCTTATATGACCAAAGGATCTTCCCTGTATTCACATCAAGACAAAAAATCTTATGATTTCTAGTGTGAAAGATAATTCTATCTTTATAGACAACACCTTGTGTTTCAATAGCTGCATCTAAATCAACAATATACTCGGCCTTACCTGTCAGAGAGTGTCTAGCAAAGATTCTCCCTTTTGCATTACCATATATAACCCAGTCTTTATAAATTACTGGCTTTGAATGGTAGGCTCCATCATCATACTCTGACCAAATCTCCTTACCATTATCTAGCTGGTAGGCCTTCATATAACCTTGGTTATGACCAACATATAGAATTCCATCGTGAATCAGAGGAGAATTTAAGGCAATAGGAAGATTACCCGTTTGGTGTATAGGATCCTGATTCTTATTCCAGATAACTTTAAAAGCAGATTCTTTTTCTTTAACGCCCTTAATATCCAAGTTCTTCAACGTAGAACAAGAAGTAATAAAAAGCGAAAAAGTTATTAAAATTAGTTTATGCACTAAGACTCCATATCAGCTAAGTATAACTTCGCTAATTTTACAAATTCAGCTTGTCCAAGATTATCAATTACATATTGAAAATTTGTCTTTGCTTTAGCTTTCTCACCTTTCTTTAGGTAAAGCCTTCCAAGGTCTAAGTATGTCTTAGACTCCATTACTTTAATATTTGCTTTAACAATAGTTTCTAGATTAGCGATAGCAAGATCCGTTTTACCAAGATCTTCATTGTTAACGGCCATTCTAGAATGAACAAAATAAGTTACATAAGGATTAGACTGATCTTTTACAGTTTCAAGTACTTTTAAAGAACCTTCTAAGTCACCTTGCTTAGTAAGCTCATCACTACTATTAATTGCAAGTGGAGTTAGTCCAACAAAGCCTTTAAGGTTAGAGGCCATTTCAAGATAACCTTTTGTGTAATCTGCAGGAGTCATCGTTTTAGCAACTAACTTCGCAAAGTTTTTATCTTTATAATCATAAACAACTGCACTTAGCTCATCATTCTTACTATTGCTATAAACAGAGTATCCACCCCAAGCAAAAACGCCCAAAATAATGAAAACGACAAAACCAATAACAGAGACTTTATTTCTTGAAATAAAAGTTCCTAGTTCAGTTGATTGTAATGCTTCATCTACAGGGTTATGTGGTGTTGTTGCTGTGGCCATAGTTACTTCCTTATCCTAATGGTCTGAGCAGCGCAGTGCACTGCTATATATATTGTTACATTTGTAATTTTAGAAATTTTAGAATTCTTGCCCTAAGTTGTCAAAAATAGAAAGAATGGTTTATGATAAAATATAAGTATATTTAACCTATTTGTGCAAGGAAGCATAATGAGAAGATCAATTATCTCTAAATTCATTCTTATTTCGACACTTTTACTCCTAAGTTCAGGCTCTTTTGCTCACGACCGTATAGGTAGACTCGGGATTGGTATGTCTAATCAGTTAAAGAATGATCTCCCGGCAATCTCTTTTAAAATTCAAAACTCTAAATCTACGGCCATTGGAGCTCTTGCGACAATCGACACTGACGATAATACTGGAGGATGGGGAGCTGGCTTTAAATTGTATAGAAATATATTTAAAGAGCCTCAGCTAAACTTCTATAGTGGAATTCTTGCTGCAATAATTAATGAAAAGCAAGGCTCAGGAACTTCTAAAACAGGTTTTCAGTTTGATTTAACTATGGGAAGTGAATTTAGTTTTACAGGTCTATCTAGCCTAGGCTTTAGTATTGAATTTGGTCTATCATTTAATAAAATAAACGACTTTAGAGTACAGACAGTTGGCGACTCATTTTTAGTTGCTGCTGCACACTTCTATTTATAAGGAACAAATGTTTTTCAATAATTTAATAAAGTTTTTAATTCTACTATCTCTATCTTTTAACGTTTTTGGACAAGCGGGAGTCAATGATGGCTTCAGTATCGAAGAAGAAGATTTAAATATTGGTGGCGATATATTTTCAAACTTCAATGAAGATATTGAAAGTAACCAAGTAATGGAAGATGAAAGATTCTATAGATATGGAAGATTCTTTACTTTCTCATTTGCTTTAGGACTTACATCCTTTACAGGAAATAGAGGGATTGTTTATGAAAATGAACATCCAAGTTATGGTATCCAGCTAAGTATCTTCAAGGGATTTCAAACTGCTATCTCATTAGGAATTGGATTCTCTAGACACAATATGTACTTTAACCAAACGGACCTAGAAGGATTTAATGGGGAGGCTCCAGGTTTTGTTCAAGTTAGTCAGTTAAGAGTTTATACCGGATATAAATATTATATTGATACAGCAAACCTAGGAACGGCAATCACCTACTCAAACCCATACTTCACAACGAGACTTGAGTATTGGTACACAACGAATAAGTTTATCGATAATGAAAATATCGCAAACAGAAATGGTGGTGGACTCGGTGTTGGAATGGGTGGAGGACTAGAATTCCCTATAAAACTCAAAGAGTCATACCTTGGGGTTGAAGTACTTTACCACAATGTAAACTTCTTTGATAAGAATACAGGATCCTATAGAGATGTCGTAGACGACCTCGGTGGTGATGCCGTCACAACTATGGTGTCATATATTTGGAATTGGTAAGTACTATCTACAGATTCTTGCCAATCTTCTTTCAATAACTTCTAAAACATTTTCAGTATCTGCTGAAAGTTCTACCTCAGGCCTTTTATAATTAGATATAAAAGGTCTACAGCTAGACCAACTTGGCATAACCTGCTCATAGTAAATAGAGTCGTTAGATGAAATATACTCATAAACTTCTCTAGATATAGAGTTCAGTTGACTCTCCGTTATCAGTCCCCTTGCAAAAAACTCAACCCCGAGATCACTCGCTGTAAAGTAGGCCACTTGACCAGAGGCAAGAGCTACTCCACCTTTTTCATCTTTCTTATCAAAAGGATTATAGACTTGATGAATGAACGTAGAGATTTTCTTAAGTGGGAAAGCTTTTGTCACTGCTCTATATGCAGCAACATCATGCTCTCCATTATCTCCAATAAGTATAACTTCGTCATAGTCGCCACCAGAAATAATTTCTTTAAGAGTTGTTACTTTGAATTCAAGTGTATCCCTTCCTGCTTCTTTACCTACAACGGGAACTTGAGGAAAGTTAGATCTTGAAATGAACTCGCGACCAAAGACTTGAATACGTCCAATCGCCGCAGTTACATAGATCAATGACCTTTCGTTAGAATGATTAAGACCTCTAAATTTTTTGCAAAACTCTTGAGCACGAACTGTCGGCTCAGAGTTGCAAAGAAAGTTATTATAAAGAGCTGGTAAACCTATGAAAGGATTCGTCGTTCTAATACCACCGAGCATATAGCCCAGAACATTTGTACGCTTTATCGTGTCATCTATGTCTGAGATAACTAGAGTTTTTGCCTGTAAGCTCATACTCAACAATAAAGTCAGAATTGCTAATACTCTCAAAGTCTACCTCCTCAATCTAGTCGTTCATCGCAATGGCCATCTTCGACTTCTTCATTCTGTCTGCTAAATCATTACCTGTTCTAAAAATAAGATGCACAGGAGTATTGTAAAGCTTAAAGCCAGATCTGATATTATTCACAAGATATCTTCTATAGTGCTCAGGAATACCTTGAGACTTATTTGTAAACATTAAGAACGTAGGAGGTCCAGATTTAATCATTGAAGTATACTTCACTTTAAATCGTTTAGCCCCTTGGCTTTTTGCAATTACAGGATTTCTCTCAACTAGATCAAAAACAAATCTATTAAGTTCACCTGTAGGAATACTCTTACTTCTAACTAAGATTGTCTTTTTAATCGACTCTCTTAACTGCTTAAGACCTTTGTTTTGCTTAGCTGATATTGTGATTAAATCACAAAAACCTAACCACGGAACATCACGTCTTAAGTTCTCTAACCATTCTCTTTTTGCCTTTTCATCTGGAAGTCTAGTCTTCATTAGATCCATCTTATTAAGTGCAACAATTACTGACTTCCCTTTCTCAAGAGAAATATCAATTAGTCTTCTATCTTGGTGACCAATTCCGTTAGTAGCATCAACCATTACGACAACAACATCGGACTCAGTAATACTTCTTAAAGATCTATAAACTGATTGAGACTCTATGAAACCATTCACAGTTTTCTGTCTTCTAATACCTGCTGTATCTATAATATGAATTGAACGCCAGAAGCTTCCTTCATCCTCTTCAGTAGGAGAAACTTCTTCAGTTACTTCTACTTCAGTTTCGTCATCGCTTTCAAATACTTGTTCATAGTTTTTATCAAAAGACTTTTTCTCTAAGGCCTCTAGATCTTCAGTTACAAGTGTTGTGAGCTCATAATCGACCTCAAAGTGTTCCATACCTACATTCTTATCGTCATCTTCTTCAATCGCGTATGCATCAACCATCTTTTGAAAAACATCAGCATTATTTCTTCTGAATTCTTCGTATTGACGGAAAAGTAGTCCATCATTTGATGAGAAGCCCTGATCTTCTTCGAGAATCTTTGCATCGTGACCAAAGTAAAGATCAAAGAATCCTTCAATTGGGTCAACTGTTGTCCCTGCAATATCACTTACAAGTGCTCTTTCCGAACCTACGAGTAAATTTAAAAGTGTAGATTTACCTGCATTAGGTGCTCCAATCAGAGCAATCTTAGACACAACTTCTTCTCTAGGTGTTACACCTTTAGAGATCTCTGGTGCATTTTTTAATGCTCCTCTTGAGAACTCATCGGCCATTGTCTGGATCTTCTCTTTTAATAGAGTAACTCCACGCCCGTGCGTTGCACTAGTCGTAAATAACTCATCAGAATTTATACCAAGAGAGTAAAAGTCAATCTCTTCACCTAACTGCTTGTCTGAATCATACTTATTAGCAACAACTAAGAAAGGCTTCTTTGTTGTTCTAATATAATCAGCAATTGTATTATCAAAAGGAAGAGCACCTTCTCTTACATCAACAACGAACAAGACTAAATCTGACTCTTGTATCGCCATACGTGCATGATCAGTCATAATGTTGAAGAACTTATTTGCATTTTCTTCTTCTACATTCTTTCCTCTTTCATCTATCCTCTCAGGATAAAATCCACCAGTATCCACTAGAATAACATCAGCTGGTTCAACAGTATGAAGATCATCGATTGTTGTGATTCCATAGTGTCTATCTCTAGTCACACCAGGTTGATCATGAGTGATCGCTTTATGTTGTTTTTGCATTATTCGGTTAAAGAGAGAACTCTTCCCAACATTTGGTCTACCGATTAATGACACTACCATTGATCTGTTTTTCATATTAATTTCCTATCTGCTTCGCCATACTCTGTTTGAATCTTTTGCTCTTGGTAAACCAAGCTCTTCTAAGATGAAGTTATTCTTAAACCACTTAGGAGAAACTTTTACGTGAAGGTTCAAATGAACTTGTCCACCAATCATTGCTTCAATTTTCTTTCTTGAACGAGTACCAATTTCTTTAATCATTCCACCCTTTGTTCCGACAACAATAGCTCTCTGAGAAGGACGGTTTACAAGAATAGATGCAGAGATATGAGACTTAATCTTTGGATCTTCTTCTCCGTGCTTAGGCTTCATATCTTTGTACTCATCAATAACTACAGCAACTTCATAAGGAAGCTCTGCACTTAGAAGTTCAAATGCTTGTTCTCTAATGTATTCAGTAGCAAAGAATCTTTGATTCTTATTAGATACAGAACCATCATCATAAAAGTGAGGACCAGGTTGAGCAGTATCAACAAGTAGACCTGTTAACTTATGCATATTTGTTCCATCTTTAGTAGATATAACAATCCCTTTTTCAATCTCAGGCATAATTTCTTGCATCTTATCCATAACAAGACTTAAAGGTAGCTCTTGGTAATTTTCTACTCTGTCACACTTATTGAAGATAACCCAAGTTTTTTCAAACTTATCACTCTCCATATTATCTTTAAAGTCTTGCAGCTGACCTAAAACAGGTCTAGTTAAATCAATTAATAAAAGATTTAAATCAGCTCCATCAACACCTTCTCTCGCTTGCTCATTTAATCTCTTGTTTAACTCTTGGTTTCCTTTATGAAGACCCGGAGTATCAACTAAAACAATTTCAGTATGATCAACTGTAAATACACAGTGAATTTTGTTTCTTGTTGTTTGTGCCTTACTTGTAACAACAGAAAGATCCATTCCAAGTAAGTAGTTTACTAGTGAACTCTTTCCAACGTTTGGTGCTCCTAGAACGGCTACCATAATTGTCTTATTATCAGGGTGTTGATGCTCAATTAACATTTGTGCTCCTTTTAGCGTTTTGTATTTGATTACTTATTTATTTTTTCAATTAATTTCTTAGCTAAGTCTTGCTCACCTTTCTTTTTTGAAGGGTACTCTCCACTTATTTCATATTTATCTGCGACTATTGCCCTAACTTCAAATAGTCCACTCTCAAGCTGTACAGACTTGTACGTAGGAAGTGTCTTATAGAGTGCCATAGTTAATTCTTGTAACCTTGTCTTTCCATCAAAATCTTGAAGTTTATTTTGATCGAAAAATTTTGTTTTATTTTTTGTTTCGTAATTATCAATAATTTTATTGAAGCTAACCTTTGCAGTTTCTAAAGAGGAGTCTTTATAAATAGCTCCAATTAAGCTTTCAAATACATCGCAAAGAATTGAACTTCTTCTATTCCCTTGATTTTGAACCTCACCTTTACCAAGAAGAATCGCGTCTTCTAAACAGATAAAACTAGCAAGTTTTCCCAAAGTCTGCTCATTAACAAGAGAGGCCCTAAGCTTTGACAATTTTCCTTCCGCAAGATCTGGAAACTTTTCTTGTAAAGTGTCAGTAACAATAAGTCCTAGGACACTATCACCAAGAAACTCTAGTCGCTCATATGATTTCGTAGAGTCTCCAAGCTTCTCGTGCCCAAAAGACGAGTGCGCTAACGCTTCAATTAGCAAAGATGTATTCTTAAATTTATGTGATATATTTTCTTGAAGAGTAAGAAGAATTTGGTGATCCCCTAATACATTACTGATATCAGAAAACATAGCGAAGCTATCGCTAGGATTTTCATGCATAAAAACAGCAGACAAGGTCTGGTTTGTACTAAAGGTCATCGGTTTCTCACTCATATTCAAATGTCGCCTATAAATAGCAAATAAGCTCATTGATTTCAATAGTTTTGAAAAGAATAACTTAAATTCATGCCAAAATAGTTTCTAGTGTACTTTTTATAAGAGGTGTTTGATCTCTAACACCAATAAAAAAACTCGACTTAAGTAGTTACAAGTACTTAAGCCGAGTTTTTACTATATAATTCTTGTTTGACGTGTGTGGGTGTCAGTACAAGGTTTAATTTCCCATTTGCTCAACACAACGAACTTGGCTAAAAGAACTTGAAGACGAGTTAACACAGGCCTTAACAACATTTCCAGGAACATTACCAGCTCCAGCACTTTTCACACAAGATACTGCAGAGCTAGATGAAGTGATTTGAACACAAGCTTTAATTTGACTAGCATTTGTATTGTTTATACCTGCTTCTTCTACACAATTTACAGCACTGAATGAGCTAGTAATGGCCGTACACGCAGCAACTCTTTTAGCATTTACTTGATACTTTTTTGCAACAACAATACATTTATTTGTAGAAGAACTAGATGGAATATTTCCACATGCTTTAACTACTGCTGCAAGGTTAATTCCTGCGGGTCTAGGATTGAGTTGATCTTGAAGATCTTGAATATCTCTTTTTAAGTCTTGAATTGTGTCATTCTTTCTATCAACAGTGTTTTCAAGTTTTGTAATTGTTTTATTTGCCTGAACTAGATCTTTTTTCAGCTGACGTACTTGAGAACTATTTCCATTACGGCTAGCATCTCTTTGACACTGGGCCAAGCTAGATTGTGAAGAAGATAATTGAGTTCTTAATCTAGAGTTTTGTTGATTTAATACTCTTACATTTTCTTGGCATTTCTTAACATTTCTACTTCCACCAATATTAACATCAATATCAGCATTAAAACCTTTAGCGCTCGTTCCAATAGATACGGATGCGATAACCATTCCTAAAATAAGTTTCTTCATGATAATTCCTTTTCAGTAGTTGTGTGGCGAGAAATGTAACACAATGCACAAACAACTCAATACGTGTTGAAAAATATACATACGCTCAATTGGACAACTAAGATTTAGAAGAGATAGAATGAATTTGAATATTCATGGAGTATGAGAATGCAAAAAAATAGATCTTTTAATGAACTAGATTTAAATGAACTACAGAGAGACTTCTTCACTAAACTAAAGTCTATGGGTAGGAGTCAGAATACTCTAAAAAATTATAAAACAGACCTTGATTGCTTCAACCATTACTTATTAAAAAATAATCAATACACAGATATTACAAACTTTGGAATTCCACAGGTTCAACTTTATGGAACCTATCTAGAAGAAAAATATAACTCAGATAATTCTCGAAGAAGAAGAGTTCAAGCACTAAGAATATTTTTTGACTACCTAGTTGAACAAAACTTATTTGAAAGTAACCCAGTAAGAAAGCTTCCAACATCTCCTAAGTTTTTAGATATACCTAGACCTACACCTTTTATTGATGTGAAGACTCTATGGGTATCACTACTAGAAGAGACAACGTCAAAGAATGAAATGTTATCGTTGATAGCAAGAAGAAATCAGATTGTAATGCTTTTGATTTTTGGTGCAGGTCTTAAAGTTTCAGACTTAAGTAAGCTTAAAACAAGTAATATCTTCTTAGATGGTGAGACACCAAGAGTGCTTATTAATCATCCAAAAAGAGACCCGTACACTATACCGCTTCCTAACATTTTCAAATTAGTCCTAGAAGAATATCTTTTAAAGCTAAGTGACATGAAGATTAAATCAGCTGTAAATTTTGATGAACTACTCTTCAATGCAAATCCATATAGAATCCTGTCTGGTTCACTAAGTCCAAGAGGACTAGAGGTTATTTTTGAAGAATATAGAAAGAAGCTTCAAATCACTCTAACACCAAAGTCGTTAAGACAGGCCTGTATATTCAAATGGCTTACTCAGGCTCATCCTGACACGTTGATTAAAGAATGGATGGGAGTTGCACCAACTTATAGCCTAAAGCTCTATAAAGAGCATATGATGAGCCATATCTACAATGAAAACTTTCTTGGGGAACTTTATAAAAACTACTTATCTAAAACGTAGTTTTTACTTTACCAGGTCTCTTTCCAACAGGAACACCTAAGTCATGATCTAGGTGCCATCTATCAATTGTTAACTCATCCTTATCAATTCTATAGAAGTTAAGATCTTCATCTATTCCATCTAATCTTTGAATTAATTCTTTTTGTAAAACAATTTGATCTTTCTTATTTAATTGGAGCTCTTCTAGAGCTCTTTGCTTCTTCTTTCTAATCTTCATTATTTCTCTGTCGTACTTTGCCGCAACTTTTACTTTTTGCTGATTATACGACCACACGAAGTGATTTACGTTATTGAGTTGCTCAAAGAAGCTCTTTTTTCTTTTCAATAGTATTCCTCTATAAATAGAAGCTTCACGAACTCTTTCGGCCAATCGAAATGACTTAATAACTAAGACTGTACCTCTTCTAAAGTATTCTGTTCTTCCCCAACAAGGGATAAGATCTTTAACAAAAATAACAAAATACTTGTCTTCAACAGATCTCACATGGCCTTCACATTTCTCACGATCTTTCATGCTTGCAATATTAAAGAGAACTTCATCACCAGCTCTAAAGAATTTAATATTTCTATTTTCTGAAGATATTTTGATGATATTAGACGTCTTATCTCTATCTGTTACTCTGGCAGAAAATGAAGAGTAATCGACTGACTTATCATAGAATGAATCTTCATCCTCTAATTTTTCAAGTTCTGATATATCTTGCTGAAGTTCTTGCGCTAGTTTCTTTGAAAACTTTGAGTAATCAACAGCATTCTCTCCACTCACAGCATAGATCTGCCATGTAAAAAGAATCGAAGAAATAAGGAGAAACCACATTATAAAAGACTTCATAATACCATTATGACCCATATCTCAAAAAAAATCTGCATAGGAATAGATAACCGATTATCTATTTACTATGTCGAGCTACACAGTTAAGCTATGTTCAGAAATTACTGACTAATTAAGGAGAATATAATGGAAATTTTTCTAGATACAGGAATCGTTGAAGAAATCAAAGAAGCGGCTAAATGGGGTGTTATTGATGGTGTTACAACGAACCCAAGCTTAATCGCTAAAACAGGAAGAACTCAAGAAGATGTTATTAAAGAAATCTGTGAAATAGTAGACGGACCAATCTCAGCAGAAGTTATTGCAACTGACGTTGATGGTATGATCAAAGAAGGTAAAGAGCTTGCAAAGATTCACGATAATGTTGTTATCAAGCTTCCTCTTACAGAAGCTGGGATTACTGCTTGTAAGTGGTTCTCAGACAACGGAATTAAGACAAACGTTACTCTTTGTTTTTCTGTAAACCAAGCATTTCTAGCGGCTAAGAATGGTGCCACTTATATCTCTCCATTTATTGGAAGATTAGATGATATTGGACATGATGGAATGCAATTAATTGATGAAATTAGAACAGTATATGATAACTACGGTTTCACAACAAAAATTCTTGCGGCTTCTATCAGACACTGTACTCACGTAAGAGATGCAATGATGGTTGGAGCAGATGTTGGAACTATGCCAATTAATGTCGTCAAGGCAATGTTTAAACACCCACTTACAGATAAGGGGCTTTCACAGTTTCTTGCTGATCACGCAAAAGCAAACTCTTAAAATCACACAATATCTAGCAATAAGGCCCTCAAAGGGGGGCTTTTTTGTCTAGAATTCCCTAAACTCCCTTATTCTATAACCGACAAGTGAATGATAGGGCCAATAGTCATTGGCATAAACATCGGGCATAGGAATTTCATTAATGAGGGTTGTACTTCTTCTCACACTTTTAATAGGACTTACAAGTTGTAAACCAACAGCTAATGTTGAAACTCAGAGTGCTGGTGCAAGAGCTCCTGGCAGTGTAAATGAATCACTTCCGATTAGATGGGATGACTCCTCTCTTCCATTAAACCTATATGTATCCGATGATTTTAGTTTTGTTGCAGGAGATATCGATACGAATGGGCACGACCCTATAGAGCAAATGCAAAAAGAATGGGATGATGCTGTCACAGGAAAAGTTCTCTTTAACTATGACATTGGAACAACAGCATCTAAAGGTACAGCCGGACTTTCGTCATATAAGGATGGAGTCTTTGGGGTCTATAAGTCAGATGACTGGTTTGATTCTGTAACTTCGGGTGCTCTAGCAATAACTCAATTCTATGCCTATAAAAGAACTGATAGCTCTGGTGAATATTATCAATTATCTCATGCTGATATTATTGTTAATGAGAGAGACTTTGATTTTGGCTATGGAGATGACCTTGGAAGTACATACGATATGAGAACTGTAATACTTCATGAAGTGGGTCATTTACTGGGACTCAATCATCAAAGTAATAGTTCTGTCGCTGCTGTCATGCAGCCGTACTTAAGCGTTGGTGAAAAGAATAGAACTCTTTATAGCAATGATACGCAAAGAATCAGTGAGAATTATACAGACACTGCACTCTCCGCAGGAGGAAGTGCGAGCTATCTTCCAAGTGGGATTCCAGATGGTGAAGAGGTCTATGGAATAATCGAATTACTTGCAAGTGGAGAATGTAAGCACTATCAAAATGGAAAACTTATTCGTTCCCATTATTCTTTTTAATGCTGTCTAAAATTCTATTTTCTAATTGTGTTACTTTTTCAGGAGAAACCTTTCTTCTCTTTTTTAAAACCTCAGTGAACTTCTCACCAATAACTTCTATTCCGTGAGCATACTTACGACAGTTTCCACAAATAAGTAGATGTACTTTATAATTAATTCTCTCAAAAAGTCCTAGATCATCACTATGACAAGTTGCCTTTGAAATATCTTTACACGAGAACATCTTAAACATTATCTCTCACCTTTTCTTTCTACACACTCTTTCAATCTAGTTTTTGATCGATAGAGTAACTGTCTTAGATTAGTGCTTGAAATATTTAAAATGTTACAAATATCTTCATTTTTCTCTTCTTCAACAACTTTTAACTGAAAAACAGCTTTTTGCACTGTAGGTAGCTTATCCATACACTCTTCAATAATACTGAGGCCTTGAACATTCTCAAGGGCCTTCTCTGGACTAGTAGGCCAGCCTTCGCTCCAATGACCATCGTCGGCAAAGCGCGACTCCATTATATCCTCTATTGGATCAGTCTTAAGATACTTAAGATTTGATCTCCTAAGTTCATTCACCTTATTATAAAAAATTCCAAATAGAAAAGTCCTGATATGGCTTCTACCTTCAAACTTGGCGACGACATCAAAGAAAGTTAACCAAGTAGAGTGTGAAACATCGTTGGCCTGCTCTTCAGACAGACCCATACCGAGTGCGGCCTTAAAGAGATGGGAAGTATAAGAGCGAACAAGATCTTCTCTAGCAGAGGCTTCACCTCGCTTGATAGATTCTATAAATTTAGGACTTGAGAAGTTATTCAATTTGTTAATCCATTAATAATTTTAGATTATTCTAAATGAATATAATGTATAATTCTATAAAAACAATTATTTCCATAAATCGAGGCGAACAATGAAATATTACTTTATTCTGATTCTTCTATTCATTCAAAATACATTTGCCTTTGATCACACTCATAAAATCTGGAATGATATACTCACAGAAAATGTACATATAAAAAATAAGCAGAGCTTATTCGACTATAGGAAAGTTAAAGAATCTCCCTTGGCCTTAAATAAATATCTATTGCAGCTATCCTCTTTAAAAAAAGAAGAGTATGAAACGTTTAATGAAGATCAGAAGCTTGCACTTTTAATTAACTCTTATAATGCTCACACAATAAAGTTAATCATAGATAACTATCCGATAAAAAGTATTAAAGACATTGGATCATTTTTTAGTAGCCCCTTTAAAAAAGATTTTTTCTTTTTTCTAGGACATAAGAGAAACCTTGATTGGATTGAACATGAGGTAATAAGAAAGAAATTTAAAGAGCCTCGTATTCATTTCGCAGTTGTTTGTGCAAGTATCAGTTGCCCAAACATTCAAAATAAAGCCTTTACTGAAAAAAATCTAGACACACTTTTAGACAGTGCTGCATCTTACTTTATAAACAACACAACTAAGAATGACTTTAAAGATGGAACTCTCTATTTATCAAAAATATTTAAATGGTATAGATTAGACTTTAAAGGTCTACACACTTTTATTCGTAAATATTTAAAAGACAAAAATATAACGAAGAAAACTCCTATAAGCTGGCTCAACTATAACTGGGACCTAAATGAATGGAAGTAAAAAAATATAAAAAATGGGAAAATCTTCATACAACTGCTGACGGAAAAGATAGAGGCAAAGTTTCATTTAAGAAGCTAGAAACACTTTGGTTTAACACAGGAACTCTGTGTAACTTATCTTGTGATAATTGCTATATAGAATCAAGTCCTACAAATGACCGATTAGTCTATCTTACACTTCAGGATATTAAGCTCTACACACAAGAGATTCGTGATAATAATTGGTCTTTAAAAAGTATTGGCATAACAGGAGGAGAGCCTTTTCTAAATCCTCATATCATTAAGATTCTAAGAGAATGCCTCTCATTGAATATCCCTACCCTGCTACTTACAAATGCACATAAAGTAATTAAGAGATGGGAAAAAGATCTTCTGGCCCTAAAGAAAGAGTTCGGAGATTTACTTCGTCTTAGGGTTTCACTTGATCATTACACTAAAGAAGCTCATGAGAGCGAGAGAGGAAAAGATACTTTCAGAGCAACTTTAAAGAGTATGAAATGGCTTTATGATAATGACTTTCATATAAGTATTGCAGGTCGCTCTTTATTTCAAGAAAAAGAAGAAATCGCAAGAGAAGGTTATCAAAACTTATTAAATGATAATGATATTAATCTCAAGTTATCAACTGACTCTCTAGTCATTTTCCCTGAAATGAATGCTACAGAAGACATTCCTGAAATCACAATTGACTGTTGGAGTATCTTGAATGTATCCCCTAGTGACCAAATGTGTGCGACAGAGAGAATGATTGTTAAAAGGAAGAATGAATCCAAACCAAAGGTTCTTTCCTGTACTCTCATTGCATACAATAAAGAGTTTGAACTTGGTGAAACATTACAAGAGTCATTCAAAGATATACATCTTAATCACCCTTACTGCTCAAAGTTCTGTGTTCTTGGCGGAGCTAGTTGCTCAAGTACTAACTAATATTTCATTAAATGAGAGTTTTTGTAAGTATACTCTCGAATCAAACTCTTATAAGATTTTATTATAAATATTTCATGGAGGAGATATGCTAGTAAAATCAGTAGCGGTTGTTGCACTATTAAGTGCTTTTTCATTTTCATCAAATGCATCAGAAAAATCTATATGTGGTCAAACTGACGACAGACTTCCATCAACAGATTCTAAAATAGCGAGAGCACTAGACTCTAGAACAGGTTCTGGTGGTTGTACTGTAACGATGATTGGTCGTTCATGTGCTATTTCAGCAGGTCACTGTAAGTCTGTTTTAAAGATTGCAGAGTTTAATACTCCAATGTCAGATTCACGTGGAAGAATTCAACATCCAGGTGTTGAAGATGTTTACGAAATCGATCAAGAGTCTATCGTTTATAAAAATGGTGGAGTTGGAAACGACTACGCTGTTATGAGAGTTCTTCCTAACAATGTTACTGGTGAGTATGCTGGTGATGTTCAAGGTCATTACAATGTATCTTTTGACATGCCTGCTAAAGGTGATGTTATAAGAATCACTGGATACGGTTTAGATCGTAACGATAAAGAAAGAAACCTAGCTCAGCAAACTCACACAGGTGAAATCAAGACGACTAGTTCAAGATCAGGTAGATCAACTATGAGTCACGTTGCTGATACAATGGGCGGAAACTCAGGTTCTTCTATCTTAAAAGAATCAACTAGTGAAATCGTTGCTATCCATACTCATGGTGGTTGTTCTTCAAGAGGTGGATCAAACTCTTCAACTCTAATTGCAGAACACCAAATTTTAAAAGATGCTATTACAGCTTGTCTTGCGACAGAACCTCAAGACTAGAAATACCTGGCCGTACTTTTCGAGTACGGCCTCTAATTTTAAAAAGTCAGAAAATCAAATTCACTCTCATCAAATTCAGGTACATAATCTCCCCCACCTAATGAGTCTTCATGACGATAGATTCTCTTTGAGAATTTCAATCTATCCGACTTATATCTTGCAACACCAACTTTAGTGTAAGAAATCATCTCAGCATATTGAGAGACTTGTCCTGTCTTTAAATTAAGATTTATATTCATTGAATCTTTAGAAGATATATTTCTAACAATCCCAACTCTGTTTAGACCAAGTTCTAGCAATTTATTTCTAAGCTCTTTTTCTAATCGATAGGGACTCTGACCACCATAGAGATTCACTCTCAGATCACTTATATCGCTAAAATTAGATAATATCTCAGAAAGAGAACTCTCTATATCAGTTGCTGCATCAAAGTGAGCGAGAGCTGCATTTCCATGTCCATCTATAATAGTGAGCGCAACACAGGTGTAAACTCCAACTGTTTGAATATTTTCATGAACTACTGAATTTGTATAAATATACTCTCTTTGAAAGACTTCTGGCGTGTTTGCCTCATCTACAGCAGCGAATGTTATAACAGGGAATATTATTATGATAAAAATAAGAGATTTCATGTATTTATAATATTCTAATAGCTTTAAAGTCACTCAATTTTAGAAAATATTACAAATCTGTAAAATCTTTAAACATAGGGAAACTCTCAAAATTATCAGCATATACCGAAGTTAAAGAGATTAAGACTAGTCAGTATATGATTTAATAATGCTTTTAATCGTTCCATTCTTTTTCAAGAGCTGAATTTTATTATCCAATTTTTTGATCGTAGCTTTAGGAAAGTCTTTGGAGAAACAAAAGTTTATCTCATAATTTGGAATTACTTTAGAGATGTCATTATATAAGAATAGGTCTTCATCAAACTTATTTGCTTTCATCATATACTTTAATCGTATCTCCATCTCAGGAAATCCGTACACTCTACCTATCTCAACTGCTCTAATTGCAGCCTCTTGGCTTGAAAACCTAATTACATCTATGCTCTTATCCTTTACATAGCGCTCAAGCCCCGGATATTGAAAACCTCTAATAAAAGCGATCCTTTTTCCAAATAAATCTTCAATTGAATTGTATGGATTTTTCTTTAAAGTTAAAATTTTATGCTTAATTGTTATTAACGAATTTTTCGATAGAACATCTGATTGAGGTCCACTCCAGACTTTAGAACCGTAGCTCATCCATGCGCCAGAACCTTTCGAGTTCATTTCTTTGATCATTCGCTTAAATGGTAAAACTTTTGAAGATAAATTTATTTCTTCAGAGTCTATAGCGGTTAGTATATCTGACACTATACCGGAATGTTTCTTTTTCACTCCATCAACAATTTGAAAAGGAGCTGCAGAATCTTCAATTACATAATACGTAATATTCACTTTCTCAACCGAGTAGGAATAATATGAAAGTAAAATTAGAATTAATGTAGTTAGAAATCTCATCTAATCATTATAGTTTAAAATGAAGAATGCTGTTAGATAATATTGAATGTTTGTTTGAAAATCCTATAGCAACTAAAGCTTTCAGGCATGACACTTCTAAAATAAAAAGGCCACTCAAAGAGTGGCCTAATATGCTTTCAATTATTGTTTTATAATTTTTAAATTACTTCTTTGATTGCTCGTAGATAGCTTTGAATGATTCAAAGTCAGTTGCTGCAATTTCTGCAAGCATCTTTCTATTTAACTCAGAACCGTTCTTCTTAAGGTTACCCATGAACTTTGAGTATGAACCATCAAGTTGTTTTGCTGCTGCAGAAATTCTTGTAATCCATAATCTTCTCATATCTCTCTTCAGAAGTTTTCTTCCGATGTATGAGTAGTGTAATGCTCTTTTAACAGTGTCAGCTGTTAACTTGTACTTAGTTCTTCTTGAAAAGTGAAAACCTTTTGCAAGCTTAGCGATTTTGTTTCTTCTTCTTCTGGCTTTAAAGCCTCTTCTTACTCTAGACATAAAATCTCCTTAACGAATACTTGGGGGCCAATTTTCTTTGCGCTTCTTACTCTAAAGTTAGAATCCCAAGCCTCAGTTTTATTATTCTTTAATTATGCGTACGGTAGCATGGCCTTAACACGACCTAGATCTGCTTGATCTACGTAGTCAGTCTTACCAGCTCTTTTCTTACAATCGTGAGCTTTTTTCTCAAGAATGTGTCTTAAGTTTGCTCTTTTTCTTTTAAATTTACCATTACCAACTGCCTTAAATCTTTTGGCTGCTGCTCTTCTGGTCTTCATCTTAGGCATCGCTAAATCTCCTCTGATTTCACCTACGGTCGAAACCGTGTCAAAACTAAATAATTGAAGCAGCATTTTATAACAATTTTAAATGAGTTTGTAAAAGGATATTTTGAGTAAAAAGAAAGAAAAAATAAGGACTTAACGCAGGGTTAAGTCCCAGTATAAAAAAAGAAAATAGCTAAGTAGCTAATTTTACTATTAGTTATTCTCTTCGGCCTTAGGAGCAGCTTTTTCAGCAACACCCTTAGCAGGTTTCTTAGTCGGAGCTACGATAGTAATAATCCTATTCCCCATCATTTTAGGATCAGCTTCAATTTGAGAACCTAGAGCTTCAACAGTCGCTAGGATATCTTTAAATTTAAGCATACCTTGGTCTCTATATGCCATTTCACGTCCACGAAATTGCATAACCATTTTAATCTTATCACCCTGATCAAGAAATTTTTCAGCGCGCTTAAGCTTAGTCTCAAGATCATGAGCTTCAATATTAGGTCTAAATTGAATTTCCTTCAATGAAACCTGTGCCTGCTTTTTCTTAGCCTCATTGGCCTTCTTTTGCTGGTCATATTTAAATTTACCGTAATCGATTACTTTAACAACAGGAGGTTTAGCTGTAGGAGAAACCTCAACTAGATCCATTCCAAGATCTGCAGCAATGTCTCTTGCCTTATCTAAAGTAACGACACCATAAGCAGTACCGTCATCGCCAATAAGTCTACACTCATTGATTCTAATCTGGTCATTAATACGAGGACCTAAGTTCTTTCCTCTACCGCCGCGATGCTTGTCTTTAATAAATCACCTCCAAGTGAATTTTGTATTACCGCATAAGCATATGAAATATCATGCTAATGCAAAAAATTAAAGCTATATTACTTTAATTTTGGCCTATTTTATAAAAATAATCAACTTTTCCAGAACTCTAAGTGAATCAACTGACTAGTTGTTCCAGAAAGTCTTATTCTCCACATTGGTAAAAAGCTCTCTGTTTGTCTAATTAATTTTTCTTTAATTAGAATTGAGTCAATTTCTAAATCACCATTGTAAGTATAACTGTAAAGAGTCGAAGAAGCTAAGTCCATAGATGAAAGATCAAAATCTTCCAAAAAGTCACTACTACAGAAGCCTATAATTTCTTTACCAACATGGACAACCTGACTTTTATTATCAAAAAAGTAAATAAAGCTAGAATCTGAAGCTCTAGTTAGCTTCGGACTTCTATCAATGAAGCCATCTACTTCTTTCAGCATTGCAACAACATCAACTTCCTGAAGATTTGCTTGCTTAAGAATTACTCGTCCGTTGCCAATTTCAACTTCTTTAACACTATCCATCATTTATGCTTGAGAACGAAGGTTAAACTTTCTAAGCTCTAATAAGAGATTTTCAAAGTTTGCGATATTTTCATTAAGTAATTCAAGATTTTTAATTTTAATTTCACCGGCAGAGTTAACAATCATCTCTTCATGTAGAAAGTACTTCATAGATGATTTCATAAGAGGCTCAGAGTTTGACTCTGGGAACTTAACGATTACAGCTAATTCTTTTTCCTCTTTATGTATTTCTTTAAACCTCTTAGAGTAATCACTCATCTTAAAGCCTGCGTCACCATTAGCTTCACCAAGAGATTTAAATGCGCAAGCACTTGTATAGTACGCCTCAATTATATAATTGAAGGATCTAGAGAACACACCAAGACTAGAAGCAATTGTATATAACTCTTTATGAGACAGCTCTAAACATTCCTCAAGAGAGCTAATATCTCTACCTATAAGGTAAGATAGAAGAATAAATGACTTCTCCATAAAATCTTTAATCGTTGGAAGATAGAATTCATGCTTTAAGAGTCTTCTATGACCTAAGAATAATTTCTTTAAATCACTTACTGTTTCAATCTTTCCACTAAATAGATTAATCCAAGCATAGTTAATAACCCATGGAATTAGGAAGTGATGAAGAATTGTATTTTTAAAGTAAAGTAATTCTTGTCTGTGGTCGTCTTTGATTGCATAGAACGTGTGACTTCTTGAGCTCTTTCCAATGACATCGATTTTCTTATTACCAATCATTATATCTAATGCACGGCCAAGACTATCTTCAAGCTTTGCTTCTTGCATTGAATCAGTATAAGGGATTCTATATGTGTCACAGAATTCAATGATCTGCTTTCCTTTAGCGAGGATATCTGTCCAGTCTAGAGCTCCAGCAGGCTCATCTAAAAGAATCAGACCTAAGAGTGCTGAAGGTGTGACGCTCATATTTGCGCCAACAGTTCTAAAGCATTCAAACGCCAGGTTTTGTACATCTTCTTTAAGATTATCATCGTTTTTCTTAGCAGCTATAACAGGCTCACCAAGTTTGATATGAACTGATCCAAATTGGTAACTAAAGAGCTTAAAAAGACTTAATAATTGCCCTGTGCTCTCTTTAGTTTTCTTTGCTCCACCAAGCTCTTTTGCTAGGGACTTTTGTTCAGGAACATATTCATGAACGATACTCACAGGGACAAACGCTAGGTCCTTCTTCCTATCTACAGGAAGATGGCTGTGGGCCTCTAAAATCATTTGATAAAGACCGTACTTTGGAGAAAGAAGCTTTCCTGTTCTAGATCTACCACCTTCAAAAAAGAACTCAATAGGCTTTTGCTCCATTAATAGATAATAGAGATAAGCTTCAAGAGTCAGTTTATAAAGAATATCACTAGCAAAAGATCTTCTTATGAAAAAACAACCAGATTTTCTAAAAAGCTTACCAATTGGAAAGATATTTAGATTATTCCCACCTGCTACATAGAGAGGAAAACCATACTTCTTAAAAACCATATAATTGATGGCAACGTAATCAGCATGAGATTGATGGTTAGGAACCATCACAACAGACTTCTCTTTAACTAGTTTATTAAAATCTACACCATTCTCAGAGAAGTTAACCCCATCATAAAGTTTTGGTAGAGCAGAATCTAGTAATTTTTGAAAAGACTTTATATATGTTTTAGAAAACTCAGCGCGAATCTCGGCCAAGTTTTTTAATGCTTTTTCTCTTTCTTCTTTTGGATTCTCTCTCCCCTCAATTCTAGCTTTTAGCTTTGGGTAAGAGAGAACTATTTTCTCTTGTCCGTTAAATAGACTCATTAAAATTCCTTATTAAACCTTTCCATGTGGACGAGACTCAGTCATTCCTGAAGTACTCATTTCCATGAAGAGACCAACCTCTTTCATAGCCGCAATATTATCAACACCAAGATAAGTCATTCCAGATCTAAGACCACCAGTTAGTTCAGAAATTACATCTGCCACTGGTCCTTTACAAGGAACAAGAGTATCTACACCCTCTGCTGCCATTCCTTTTGGAAGTTCACCACGCCATGATACTTGCGCTGCTTTTGAGGCCATACCTCTATATTCTTTCATTCCGCCTTTTAATTCCCCTGGAGTTTCTAAAGTTCCAGAAAGAAGTGATCCGGCCATAATTGTTTGTGCTCCAGCGCATAGTGCTTTAACGATATCACCAGATGTTTTGATTCCACCATCGGCAATTACTGGAACTCCATGCTTAACAGCTTCATCAACGCACATTGCGATTGCTGTTAATTGAGGAACACCATGCCCTGTAATGATACGAGTTGTACACATTGAACCTGGACCTATTCCAACCTTAACTGCATCAGCACCAAGATCAATCATTCTCTTAACGCCATCGCCAGTGGCAACGTTACCTGCAATTACATCGATGTGAGGCCAAGTCTTTTTTACGTACTCTAGCGTTTCAAGCATCATAACTGAATCGCCGTGAGCGATATCAATAGTAAGGATCTCGACACCAATATCGGCTAAAAGTTTTGCACGAAGTTTACCTTCATCTTTAACACCGATAGATGCAGCAACAGGTCCTTTTAAATTATTCTCTTTAATATATTTTTGAATTCTTTTTACATCTTCAACTTGTTCTTCAGGTGACATGAATCGGTGGAGAATTCCTAGTCCACCAATTTTGGCCATAGCACAGGCCATATCAACACCTGTAACAGTGTCCATATTTGCAGAAATGATAGGAGTTTCAATTTCGTAATTCTTAGTTGCCTTAGAATTAAGTGTAGGTATTCTTCTAGACGCAATCTCTGAGTGTCTTGGAATCATTAAGACATCATCAAATGTTAGACCTTTTCCACGTTGTAAAATCTGCTGTGCATTAAACACGAGTTCCATGACTTTCTCCCAAAAAGTTAAATTCTTTACCTTAAAATACCTTGATAATTTTGGATACACAACTATGACGCAAGTCAAAGCCGACTTTTTTGATTGGTTCTTGATCAACAAGCAGTCACTCTAACGCAACACACATTTGTCTTCTATACTTTTGCACAAAAAGATAATAAACAATGATTACGAACTGAGTTCTGAATATGCCAGAACTACCCGATCTATCTTAGGCAACAATACTAACATTAACAAAATCGTGAACTTATCGACTGATAAAGATGTTTAGTGTGTTTTCTTATTTAACGCTACTTCATTATATTTCATAGTAATTAATAAGTTCGGCACCCTAGATGCCGGAACTTTTATTTCAGAAAATTCTAAGACTGCAAAAGAATTTGCACAACTCTCTACTTAATTTATAAGATATGAGTGCTATACTCCTTTAAAGGCAGTTCATGAAAGAGAAAATTTTTCTTAAAATAAAGTTTCTTTTTATTAACTGATATATTTAAGCGCTCTTGAATTTGTAATTTTTATCTTGCTTCGCCTCTTATAAACATATTTAAAGTATTTAAGCCAATATCGTTCTACCTCGTCATCCCAAGTATCCAAATCCCCTTTTTTTAGATTTTTTATATATTTTTTAACTCCCTCTTCACTACTCATTATGCGCCTGAATTTATTTTCTAAGTTTTCTTTCTCTCTTTCAGACAGAACAAATGACCTATAAAGTCGCCTGAGATGCTTTTCTGTGTAATCCAATATATATTTTTTTTCTTCAGAAGAAAAAGAATCAAATATTTGAGCTCCTTTAATCCAGCCTATAATAGCACCGATTATCCCTCCTACAACTCCCCCCACTCCAGGTAAAACGAAGTTTCCAACAGCAGTTCCTACTTTTGAAAAAACTATTGATGTTGAAATTTGAACTACAGACCTTGCTCTATTTTCAAGAAATTCTGTAAGGTCAAGCTGTCCTCGATAACATCGAAAGAGGTCATAAGAGGCACCAATTGAAAAGATAGCTGTAGCAGTAATTAAATCACTTTCTAAAGTTTTAGTTAGCCACTCTCTCGCTGTACTATGGGTGAAATGCTTACTACCAGGCTTTAACAAATTGACGGTTTTATCGACTACATAATCTGGTAAATTCTGGACTATTGCTTCAGGAACCTTTTGAAAAGCATCTATATTCATTTTCACTAGCTGCTTCATCGCAACATGTTTTACAACACTATAGCCATAAGCTTTTACACCTTCAGTAAAGGCTAAGTTCACAGACTCCCTTTGACTTTTTCCTTCCCAAGTATTAATGGCCCAAGCAACGAGTGAAGAAAGACCAAAAACCCATGAGCATTTAATAGCGCCAGTGTAAGAATCGTAAACTAACGACTCTAGTGTACCAAATTCTGCAAGGTTTCGAGCCTGTTGATAAGATAAATGTCCTCTAATGACAATTTCAGAAGCTCTATCAGGGTTGGAAACCCCCGGAACCTGACCTTCCTCTATTCGCTTCTTAAATAAATTTACAGCGTGTCCATACTGATCTCTTGGGACCTCAAGCCTCATAACGTTACCACTATCTGTTATGTATTTATAACTTCCATCTTCGAATGCAGATCCGATAGTTTCACTTTGTGAGCGATAATACTTCACTTGTATATCCATTCCATTAGCAATTCTATCAGCGCCATTTTTTAAGTTATTGCTACCAATATGATCTACATCTTTCCCCTGGAGAGCATCAAGAATACTATTAGCTTTTTCAGCTAAAACTCCATGCTCTTGTCCTTGAGAATGAAGAGCTATCGCCTCTTTCAAATCATAAGCTATAGAAGAATTTGAAATTGCCTGAGATATATTAGAATTCTTTTTATCTGTTTTCATAAATCCACTTTCTTAATGAACCAGCCTAATTAGATCTTACGTATATAACACTAAATAACCTTGGCTCTGTAGGTTTACCTAGGATCAAAATATAAAAAATGGGGGTATTTTGTCTCTACAGCCTGAATGCAACAATTCAAAACTATTCCTTAATACTACATTTCCCTTCTTAGGTGTTTCATGTAGTTCACCTGGTGATTTATTATCGCCATAATATATGAACTGCCCTGTTGTATAATCAATTGAATCAGGCCAGTTAGAATCTTCAAATGTTGTATATAGAACACAGTATTTCAAGCTGAAGTCCTTAGTAGAACCTAAAAACCTAAATCCACTAGAGTTCTGTACGGATAGAACTTTAGATATAGCTTCATCACTTGCGTTTCCACTACTGCCCCCCTTATATGTGGAGTCCAGAAACAAATCGCAATCAAACAAGGAGTCGAACGAAATAACTTTACTCATCTTCATCCTCACTTTCTTCTATATATGAGTTACGAATTTCTGTAGCTCTTGCTCTAACTTTATTACTTAGGTCACTGCAGGGTGGTTTCTTTTCAAGAGCTTGTTTTGAAGATGGGACTACACCAAGCTCATCTAATCTTTTAAACACACTCTCCATAGTTTTGACTTTTTTTCTAAAGTATTCGCTCCCTCTAATTCTTATAAACTTAAGGCCGAGCCTTTCTAGAATAGCTTGCCTTTCAAGATCATTACGAACAGCTGCCTCAGAAGAGTGATATTTATCTCCATCACATTCTATCGCGATTTTTGCCCCATCCTCAGAGAAGACAACAATATCAATCTTAAAGCTTCCAATTTCATATTGGGGAACAAAGTCTATTTCCTTTCTTCTTAGATCAGCGTGTACTTGTTTTTCAAATTCTGAATCAGCTTTTTCTCCATCTATTTTTAATTGATCAACAATGGCATCAGGATTATTTGAGTGAGAGATTAGCCTTAAGCGAATATCCCCAGACTTTAAATCAACATCGGGATTAAGTGAATGAATAACCCATAACTGATTTTTTGCCCTACTAACTGCTACATTATACTCCTTTTGACGATCACCTTCTGCGGCAGTCATTCTCAAAGGACCATCTTTAGGAATATCTACCAATGAAAGAAGAATAACTTCTCTTTCATCTCCCTGAAACTGCCCCGCTTTACCACATAATATTTTTCTACTATGATACGTTTGTTCACCGAGTCTTTGTCTCAAAAGATTATCTATATAAACATGCTGTTTTTGCCCCTTTAATGAAATGACACCAAAGTGTGCATCCTTATATTCTGGTAATTCAACCATTGCCATTATAAGAGAGGCAATTTCTTCGGCTTCAGGAATATTGATATCGTTAATTAGATCACCAACGACTCTATGTGAAAGCACTGCTGGCCTAGTTGGGTTACTAGACGACTCCCTTAACACTTTAATTTTTCCATCATATGAAAGATCATTACAGAATTGTATTATCTCTGGGACACATCTAAAATGCTCCTCAAGCCTAATCGGCTGACCAAATGATTCACTCGCGATGTCATATATACTATGTTTCAAATCATAGTTTCTTCTATTGGGAATATCTGCTAAATACTCGTCAATTAAACCTTGAATACCAAGCTTATCGACTTCTAAGCCTGGAGGACGAACTTGTTTATCATCTCCAACAACAACTACTTTCTTTGCAAAAGCAAAAGTTATCAAGTTTGTCATATTAGCCTGTGAAGCTTCATCAATGATCATCACATCGAAAATGGTTTCACCTAAATTAAAATTGTCCAAAAGTTTTGATATTGGCATAATCCAAACAGGTACAGCACTTTTACATTTCTTAAGTAAAGACTTAGCTTCCTTTTTCAAGAGTTGATCTACAGCAGTTTTTCCACCTTTAGTTATTCTTCTCTGGTTATTAAGCCAACCATTTAACGCTTGCCTCTCTTTAACACCATTACGTTGTAACTGATTTCTCCATACGAGACAATCTATATACCTTTCGTTGATCTTCTTTAGTGCACTATCTTTTTCATAAATCTCTTCTTGAATCTTACTAATATTAACTTCCGAAAGTTTATCTACAACCTGAGTTAATCTTTTATAATACCAACCTCTTGAAAGCTTAAAGTCTTCTATTCCTTCGATGTTACGTTCAAGTATGGCAGTATATAATTTAGGAGCAATCCCCTCTATTTTTCTTAACACCTTTACAGACTCATTCACGATATTTTTATGTTTATATATTCTCAAAAAGTTCTTTATTTCATTTTGATAAGAGGTAAAATTACTATTTTTAAGACTCTCTAAAAGCCGGAGTCCTGTATTAGAGTTTAGATTTTCAGAATTTAGATACCCTATAGACCTTTTTATACTGTCATATGACTTCTCACACTTTAGCTTTTCATACATTGAATAGAGACCAGGATAAACAATATCTTTAAACTCCTTTACTAAAGTGTTTGTATATCTGTATTCGTCCTCTACATTTGAGAATATTTCATCATGTTTCTTTGTTGGCCATGTAATCCCTACGAGTTTAAGTGCATCGGTTACTTTACTAAGCCTTTCATTAAACTTTTTCCATAAAATAACTTGTTTATGAATTTTCGAAAGTATTAACTCTGGCTCTTTCTCAGTTCTTAACTTAGGAGAGCATTCAGTTGTTAGATGTTCCCACTCTGAACAAAGGAGATCCCGGTCAATCTTATTCTTTAAGAGATAAATAATACTTTGAAACTCTTCATAAGTTTTAGGTTCAGAGTCTTTAACTTTTGAATTACTCTTAATGAATTTAATTTCAGAATTAAACACTGAATTCCACATACTAAACTTTGCAGATGCTCCTTTCCCCTCAGACATATTTCCAAGAGCAGCGATCAATGCATTAGGATCTTCATGTTCAGCTATGAATGGCTTATATTTATTTAGCAGATGGGCTCTTGACTGAAATAAAGGTAACTTAGAATCAAGTAAATTCTCGAATTCATCATATATTTTAGTATATTCAGTTCCTCGTAAACTATTTTCAACAATGTCTATCTTCCATTTTTCTAAACTATCTAATTCCGAAAGAATTACTTGCACTTCACCTAACACCTTTTCCAATAATACAAAGTCTATAGACTCCTGTTCGATAATTGAACGATGTTTAATCATATCCTCAGACATTACTTTATCAGAGTGCTCTAAATAGTTTTGAAAGTCCTCTGGGGAGATAAGCTCATTAGGTTCAGGTAAACCTTTTAATATTTCATCTTGATCATCAACATTTACACTGTATAGCTGTGAAACAGTGTCACTAAATATCTCATTACTAAGCGGAGAATAATCTTGATTAACGCTACCAGGAATCCAGTTATCAGAAATGTTTTCTGCTAGATATTTCCCTGCCTTTGACGGAAGTAGGTTTTCTTGTCCAATTACAATTTCTATATATTCATTTCTCACAGCTTCGAATAGTTTTGACTTTAAATTGCCTATTTCCTTTTCTAACTTTTCTCTCTTACTGCCAAAATCTGAGATCTCTCTCTCAAGAGTTTCCTCATCTTTTTTTGATAACATCTCATCTATAAAATTGATTGAAGACTCAAGCTCTTTCTTACTTTCCTTGGAGTTATCAATAGCACTAACACATAGAGGTCTAAGTTCATCTACAACTTTATCCCGGATTACGTTTAAGGCCTTCGGAGTATAAGATGTTACAAGTATTGTCTTTCCTTTGGCTAAAAGGTGGCCAATAAGATTTGCGATAGTATGACTCTTCCCTGTTCCTGGAGGTCCTTGGACACCAACCTGTCCCTTATTTACTAATACTTCAATTATTCTCTTTTGTTGTAAATTTGCCTCTTTTGTAAGAAAGTAATCAATTTTTTTAGCTGCTGGTACAGAGCCAATATTAGGAATCGTAGGTAAATCATCACTAGAGAAATTCGTATCCTCAGAAAGTCCAATTATATTGGAAAAGATTTCAGGAACTTCAGTGATATTTGATACTTGATCAATATAGGAGTCTATTTGATCCAAGATTCTATCTTGCTTTTTTCCTAGGTAAAGAAATTGATTTCTATATATACATGGACCATCTGGGTTTCTTGTATCGTCTTCATAAACTTCTCCATCTTGCCAATGTTTGTGCATCACTGTGTTTAGAAATCCATTTGTATTTGAAGAGTCCAGAGGGTCTACAGACATATCTTCAATTTTTTCTCTAAAAGTATTTAGATTGATTCCACTTACACCTAATACTCTCAACAAACTTGTATTTAAGCATACATCAGAGTCATTGGAAGAAAGAACAAACTCAGGTTCCTCCTTATCTGTAATAAATGTAATCGATAACTCTTTAAATATTATTGGATGATCAATAACACCATACTCAGGATGGTTTAAACTCAAGTTCCCATCACCAATAAACAATTGATACATCTCAGACTCTTTATCAATTTTTGCCTCTAGCTCAAAAAATCGAGAGAATGCTCTTCTTACATATTCATTAGGAAGCTCAGCTTCTTTCCACTTATTTCTTCTAACAGTCCACTCTTTTAAAGATGTTAGTCTTTCTTCAACATCTTCAAACATCTCAGTTTGTACCAGCCCTTCATCATCTTCATAATTTTTAGATTTCTTTGTGTAAATATCAGAATCAATTTTCTTCCAACTAGACGTTATCCAACCATCTAATACAGGAGGTGGTGCTGGGCATCTCATTTCTTTGGGCTTTTTAATACTCAGAACCCTACCTTCAGGATCATCTAGATTAAATAGCTGAATATATGGGTGCCGGGGTAAATCATCTATAGATTGCTTCCACTCATAATCATTGATTCTAAGTACAGGTGAATTCAAACGAGTCTTTACTTCTTTAATGTAAGTAACAAGGCCAACTAATCTTTTTTTTGCCTCATTTAATTGTGATGACATATTATTCCTGGAATAGAGTGATTCCTATATGTATCGGGAACAATAAATATTTTTTTAGTTAAGTTTCCTTGATGAACCTGTAATATCAAAAGCTTACAAAATCATCGCTCACTGCTACCTCTGAGATAAATAATGTACTAGCTACCCAAAATCAGCATTCCTAATTTTTAGCCATAAGAATTTTAATTGGTTATCAATGATAGAGGCACTCTTCATGTTTACACCTTTAAAATATATTGAATTATTTTTTTGGTTTACTAGACTTACTTTACAAGAAGTATGAGTATTGATCCCTGAACTTTTAGTGAAGTTATTAAAGTATCACAATATCCTAGAACTACATAAAGTCTGAGAGATAACTTCAGTTGCATATCTTTAGGCTAAGTAAAGGCTATAGCAATGAGATCTAACTTCTCTTAGAGAGACAATGATATCTAAATAGCTGATCGCTATAGATGCTTTAACTTCATGTACAGATTGGTTTGAAAAGTCATCTTTTTAAGTTCTAGCAAGTAATGACCTACAGTCAAAAACAATAAGAAAACCAAATACCAATCAAATTTTTTCTCGCTGAACTTGATCTAAAAAAAGTTGATATCTAGTTTTATTTCCACTTTATATCTAATTGTAGCTTTCCTACTAGTTAAGTTCAGACTTTGACAGAAGTAAGAAATTAGTAAGTGGAATTTTATATGCATTTTTCTTATATTTAACGCCATCAAGATAATCTTTTATTAAGACTAGTGGCATATCTGCAACCCACAAGTCAGTAAATAACACATTACCATCTTGTATGATTAAAGAGGCCGGAGCAGACTTCCCCTCTTTACCAAAAATTTTTACTTGTTTAATGAGCTCTCCACTAGGAGTGATAGAAAGAATTGAACCAGATCTATTATCAGCAACTAGAAACATATCATGTTCTTTTGAGTAAGTAAGCCCATCTGGCCATGAGTTAAAAGCGTTTCCGCCCACCCAAACAATCTCTCGAATACTCGTGTCTTTAAGATTAATTCTTATAATATTACTTTCCATAGTTTGTGATATGTACAGCCAATCAGCTTCTTTTCCTTGTGCCATACCGTTAGGGAATATCAATCCCTCTATGATGTTTACATCACCATTTTTAAGATCGAGATGATAGATCTCACCATTGTCACTAACAGAAATAAAAAGCCTATCATTAGATTCGTCTAGGTGAACACTATTAACGTACCCTAGATCTCTAAGTAAGACCTTAGGAATACTGTTTTCATATGATTCCGTATTAACTTTAACTAATGCTCCACCTTGATAATTTACGAGTGCAATATAAAGATTATTTGATTTATCAGCTTGAATACCCATGACTTGAGATTCACCATCAATCCATCCAGGAAGATTATTGAATCTAATAGTTCCCTTAGGCTTAAATAGTTTATCAAGTATGGAGATAGTTGCTTTCTTATGGTTTGCAACGAACAAAGTTCCATCACTCTTCATAGAGATTCCTTCAGGGGCATGAAAACTATCAGCCGCAATACTTTTATCACTAACATCAATCATCTGAAACTTAGGATTAGTCGTTGGATAGTCCAAGCTAAAGCTAAACTTTGCAAAGGATAAGTTAGAAAATAAAACAGCAAAACTGATGACAAGAAATTTCATATAAATACCTCTATAACTATTTTTATTGAGTATACCTAAACGAACCACTGCAGAGCATCATTTTGTATTAATTACATGGCCTTAATATAAATAGACAATCTAACAAAAGAAAACATAACCTACTAAAATTATACAGATCGATTGACCTGCAGCGACTCGAGAGTAATACCTACAACTGAAATACTTTAACTATATGATTCTAACTCTAGGTCAATAATGAAGTGAACTACACAAGTCGTGCAATATTGCTAAAATGGTTTTAAATATCGAGACAAACGTATGCAACAACTAATTCTTGATCATGATAATAGCTTCTAATAACCCCTATATTAGAAAGATAAAACCTCATTAATCTAGAAAGGTACTTTCCTTTGAGTATCAATTTTAAGTAGAAAATCCAGAATCATCAAGAAGAGTAATAAACTAATCAATCGCAAATCTCTTCAATTTCAATAAGTGAAAATAACATAAATTCGATTAACCATTCCAAAGAGACCCAAATACTAGGAGCTAATTTAGATCTTTCTCAAAGCTATAAAGTTACTCGTAAGAGAAATTACCTGGCTAAGTAAAGACTATAGCAATGAGATCTAACTTTTCTTAGAGAGACAATGATATCTGAATAACTGAGGGATTGATGATCTCTGTTAAGCCTGAGGTCTTCACACTCTTCTTTGAGTTCACCGGCCAGCTTTTGAACTTCTGCTGGACCATACTTTACGCCTGCACCTAAATTAGAACAGCAAATCTCATAGAAGGACCTTACTTTATTAAGTAGATCAATAATCTTATCTAAGTCTTCTTGATTAAGAGATTCTTCAATGGAGATTGTAGTCTTATGAGTTACAAAGTTATTTAAGTAATCTGCGATATTTTCAAATTCTTTTGATACAAATAGAATTGATAAAGCTTCTTTTGCCTGTGAAGAATTTAGAGCATTCTCCATAAGAGACTGAACAAAGACCTCCATCTCTTTACAAATTCTATCTGTGATATCTTCATACTTCTTAATCTTGGCAAGCTGTCTAGGACTTCCCTCTACATCACTTATATACATTTCAACTTGATCAAACATACGATCAACAATGCTTTTAAGCTTGTACATTTCTTTATGTCCCTGCCATAGAGCTGTTGCAGGAATAAGTTCATCAGATCTTCCAAAAGCAATTAACCTTTGAGGGATCTTAATTTGTGGATTAGGTATTAACTTAAACACAGACTCTTTTATAAACTTAAAGAAGATAAGAGCTAGAATAATATTTACAGCATTTAAAGTTGTATAAAAGAAAGGAAGAACCAAGTTGATCCCTACATATGATTGAACCAACTCTAGGCTACTTGAAAAGTATGTTAAGAAAATGAGAGATGTAGGTATTGAAAATAGATTCAAGAAAATATTAAATAGGGCCGATCTTTGACCTTCAATATTTCCTTTCTTTGAATTTAAGAAAAGCTTTATACATGGACCAAGAGATGCTCCAGCAAGAACAGCACAAGATAACTCTACAGAAATATTATGAGTATAGAAGAAGGCCATAAAAAGACCTATTAAAAGAACTGTACTATTTAAAAAGTAAGAAACTACTATTCCCAGTGCAATCGCACCACATAGGAATAAGAAATGATGTCCCTCTACAAGCATATTCGAAATAACAAGCGTATCTGAACTAAAGAATGTAATACATAAGTCCAAACCTAAATATAAAAACCCTACTCCTAAGATTACTCGCGAAAGTAATTTAACGGCCAAAATTCTAATGAAAAAATGTCCGACAGCTCCTACAAATAGAAAGAGATATGACCAGTGAGAAAGATCAAAAGTGAATAGCCAAGGAAATACAGATGCACCAAGGTTTACGCCCATTATAAAGAGAGCAGATATACTGAACTTTACAATTCCTGAGTTAACAAGACCTAGGATCATATTTGTGCAAGAGTATACACTTAAAACACTTGCCCCACTTAAGAGACCCATCAGAAAAGAATTTCTTGATCTAATGACAGTTTTTGCATTTAGACCTCTTAATACTTCACCAAAAAGTGATTGCATTGAGAGAACTAAGAAATTAATAGAGAAAATAAACAGTGCTACCCCGCCAAGTAATGGCCAGATGCGTTCTATAGGAATCATAAACTCAACTTGTTGTTAGCTTTGCAAAAAAGATCGGGATAATTATATATAGAATTGTGTCCCTAACTAAATAAAAAAGGAAGAAATAAATAAAGGCTTTTGGCCCTTTGTCCCAAAGTTTCTCAATTCCGAGGTATTGTACCTTCTTACTCATTGAGATCATAAAAGGAGTTTTACCCCAATGTTTCATAAAGAAACTTAAAGCTCCATCAACTCTCTTGTCGAACCTTAAAAAGGCATTTATAACAAACTGCGGAGTCATACGGAGAAGAAATGCTTTAATTACATCTCCCCATCTCTCCCAGAATGGTCTTGAATCTTTTTCATTTATTGTTTCAACAGCTTTGCTCATGGGAGCATTATTATCAAATAATGTTTGCTATGTGAAACAATTTGAAAAAAATCATTTTCCTACATTATTGTGACAATATTCTCTAACCATAGAGATATATTGAACAAAACAACATTCTAGACACATCACATCAAATCAAGAACGGATATTATGATTAGTGGATTAAAAGTTATCAACCTACCAGCTGGAGCTAAAGTAAGTCGCCCTCAAAATGGAGAGCTATTTATACTTGAAACTTGTCAAAGAACTTTGGTCCTTGGGTTTAACTTTGTACCTTTTCACCATATTGATGATAGCCACGATACAATGGAGACATTTGTCGCAGATAAGGCCTACAGCTATCTCCTAGAAACAATTTGTGGTCTTAAAAGTAAGCTACTTGGTGAAAATGAAATCACATCTCAATTCAAGAAGTCTTATACTGAATACCTAAGTTACGGTGTTAGAAACTCTCAAATCATGTCTATTCTTGAAAAGCTGTTCATGGATGCGAAAAAAATAAGAACATCATTCTTAAAAGAGATTGGACAACAAACATACGCTGGAATAACAAGAAAGCTTCTAAGAAATCAGACAATTGATGGTGACGTCCTAATTCTAGGCTCTGGCCAATTAGCTGAAGACCTTATTAAGTTACTTGCAAGAAAGCATCGTATATATCTTAGTGCAAGAAATACAACAAAGGCCCTTGAGCTTGTAGCAAAATATAGTGAAGCAGATATAGAACTAGTTGAATGGGATAATCAAAAACTTTGGGCAGAGCATCCATTCATTATGAATACTATTGGTACAGACAAGTACTTTATTAATCATGACTTCTTCCTTAACTGGTCTAAGATAGAAAGTAGATTATTCATTGATTTAGGTTCTCCCTGTATGATAAATACTCCTTTCACCGCTAGAGAAGAAGTATATAGACTTGAAGATATATTCGAGTTTGGAAAAAATTTAAATAAATCAAAACAGCAGAAAGTACAAAGTGCCCATGCAGCAATAGAAACTCTTGTAGAAAAAAGAATTAATTCATTTGCTCTCAGCTTACCTTTCGGCTGGGAGGAAGTTCAGTTTGTCTAATAAAACATATAAAATTGGAACGCGAGGAAGTCTTCTCGCAGTCACACAGTGTACACAAGTAAAAAATGAATTAGAGGCCCTTACAGGCGATAAGTTTGAGCTTGAGATTATTACAACTCAAGGGGACCTTATTACAGACAAGCCTTTATGGCAGCTTGATGGAAAAGATTTTTTTACTAAAGAGCTAGACGCTGCACTACTTACAAATAAAGTAGATATGGTAGTGCACTCTTATAAAGACCTAGGAAGCGATAGACCAGAGGGTATAAAGCTAGCGGCAATTACAAAGAGACACTTTGCTCACGATATTCTCTTCATTAAAAATTCGACTATTGAAAAATTAAAAGAAATGGATAAGTTCATAGTTGGAACAAGTTCACCGAGAAGAATAGTAAATATAGAAGCAAGACTTGGAGAATTTCTACCTACAGAGAATATAAAAGTAGAAACAAAAATGCTTCGTGGTAACGTCAACACAAGAATCGGAAAACTCGTAAACGATGAATACGACGCAATTGTGCTGGCCCTACCTGGAATTGAAAGACTTGCACATAGTGAGAAGTCATTAAAAGAGCTAGAAGTTCTTTTAAAAGATCTTAACTATATGATCCTACCACAAAGTGAGTTTCCTTCTGCAGCTTCTCAAGGAGCACTTGCAATAGAGTGTAACGAAGAAAATACAGAACTATTAAAAAAGCTAAAAGTAATTGAAGATAAAGATACTGTTAGCGAAGTAAGCAGAGAAAGAACTGCGTTTGCAAGCTACGGAGGAGGATGTCACCTCGCCGTTGGTATAAATGTTAGAAAGTCTGCAAATGAATACCTTCATACTCATAGAGGAGTATCTGGTGAAGTTGAGGTTAATGAACTACACCTAGAATCAGTATCTGAGACATTTACAGGAAATAAAGAAAGTGCATTTATTGGTCTTCCATCTTCTAAAGCTGAAGATGATCAATACCTATACGACGAGTTAATTGTTAAAGACACCACTGCACCTGTATCGATACAGGATGAGTCGGACTTCTTTGTTACGAGCAACTACTGCTTTAAGCAACTAGAAGAATCTAGAGAAAAAGTTCAAAACCTCTGGGCAGCAGGAACAAAAACAATGAAGCAACTTGCTAAAAGAGGCTTCTGGGTAAATGGAACAAGTGATTCACTTGGACACGATGAACTAGAGATTCTTAGAGACTCTAAGTGTATTCAAGTAATGAATCCAAAATCGTCACTAAAGGTACTTACTCATAAAGATTCAAAATCATCTCACGGTGAAGTTATTGGTTGCTATGAAAGAGTAATCAACGAAGTGTCGAGCGATTATAAAAACAAACTGAAAAATACAGAAGTATTCTTTTGGACAAGCTTTAATCAATATCAGGAGTTTGTAAAAGCAATCCCTGAGATAAAAGACAAGTTTCACTGTACAGGACTTGGAAAAACTAGAATTAATTTTGAAAAAGAGAATATTAAGGCCAAAGTCTTTATCGGTATTGAAGATTTTAAGAATTGGCTTAGGAGATAAGAATGACTACTCAGAATGAACTATTTGAAAAATCAAAGAAATTAGTACCTGGTGGAGTACACTCACCAGTAAGAAGCTTCAAAGGGCTTCATACAACTCCTAGATTTATAAAAAAATCTCACGGAGCAATGATAGAAGATATTGATGGAAATGATTATATTGATTTCTGTATGAGCTTTGGTCCACTAGTTCTTGGACACAAAGATGAAGATGTTGAAAAAAGTCTAGTATCTGCACTATCTAGAGGATGGAGTTATGGAACATGTGAGCCTTACTCACTTGATCTAGCTGAGTACTTACTATCTAGACTTAACTTTGTAGATCAAATTCGTTTTGTAAACTCTGGTACTGAAGCTGTTATGACAGCATTAAGACTTGCAAGAGGAGCTACAAAGAAAAATAAAATCATTAAGTTCAACGGTTGTTACCATGGACATACTGACAGTATGTTAATAAAGGCCGGATCAGGACTTGCAGGAACAAGTGAAGCTTCAAGTGCAGGAGTTCCGGAGGGAGTTTCTGAAGATACTCTTGTTTTAGAGCTTGGAGATGTTGAAGGCATTGAACAATGCTTTAAAGATCATGCCGGACAAATTGCTGCGATTATCATAGAGCCATTACCAGCTAACAATGGACTATTAATTCAAGACACTAGCTTTTTACAATATTTAAGAGACGTAACTAAAAAGAACGATGCTCTACTAATATTTGATGAAGTAATTTCTGGTTTTAGAGTAGCTTTTGGTGGAATGACTGAACTTACAGGTATTGTTCCTGATATTTTAACTTACGGAAAAATTATTGGTGGTGGACTTCCTGTTGGAGCAATTGCTGCAAAGAAAGAAATCATGGATAACCTTGCTCCAGTAGGTAACGTTTATCAAGCAGGTACTCTTAGTGCCAACCCTCTTGCAATGGTTGGGGGGCTTGAAACTCTTAAGAAAATGACTACTGAAGCGTATGCAGAACTAAATGCGAATGCAGAAAAAATTATCTCTGTATTCACAAAATGGTTAAAAGAATACAACAATGGTGAATTTGCTCACTACTCTCTAACTGGACACAGTTCTTTATTCTGGATCGTTTCAGAAGAAGGGATTAACTGCATGGATAAAATTCCTTCAGATATTACAGAAAAGTTTAATCCTCTATTTAAAACATTATTAGATAAAGGGATTTACCTTTCGCCAAATTCTTACGAAGTAGGATTTGTAAGTCTTGCTCATAATGACGAAGTTATTAAAGAGTTAGAGACGAGGCTTTGGAAATAGTTGAAAAAAAATAGAAGCCTAATCATATTAACAACACTTCTAGTTGGGACAACTCTTGCTTTAGCAATATGGTGGACCTACCTACTCTATGTATTTGGAGATAAACTAGAAGTTATTACTCATTCTATACCAGATATAGGAATAGGCTCTAATATAATCAGAATGCTAAAGTGGGAGGCATCCACTTTTATTATTCTTATACTATTTTTAACAATAAGCTTCTTAATAGTATTTTTTAAAGACCATAGAAAAACGAAAGCTCTTCAATCTTTCTTTGCTAGCCTTACCCATGAATTGAAAACACCACTCGCAAGCATTAGGCTCCAGTCTGAGGTCATAACAGATGTAGCCGAGAGTCTAAATTCAGAAAGACTTGTTAAACTTACAAGTAGGCTCATAGAGGATACTGCAAACCTTGAAACACAAATGGATAAAATCCTCCAGCTTTCAAGACTAGAAAGAGGTGGAACACTAAACTTAAAGCCAATAGATCTCTTGGCCTTGGTTAATAAAATATCAAATAACTACAAAAATACTTATGAGGTTAAAGTTGTACACGACAACACTTATGAGGTACTTGGTGATGAACTAGCAATAGAGCTATCTCTTAAAAACTTATTTGAGAACACTAAGAACCATACAGAAAGTGAAATTGTATACATCACAATCAAAGAGCTAATAGACACAGAACAAGTAAGCTTAGAATATAAAGACCAAGGTACATTTACTGGAGACAGAACGATGCTTGGGACAATTTTCTACAAACATAATAGCAAAAAAGGTAGCGGTATAGGTCTCTACCTTATTAAAAAGTTTATGCGTCTTATGAATGGAAAAATCACTTTTGGAGGTGTGAACTCTCTAGAAACAACTCTTACATTCAACAGGGTGACTCAATGATTAAAGGTAAAATATTAATAGTTGAAGATGAAAAAAACCTAGGCATTACTCTTCAAGAGTACTTAAGTGATCTTGGTCATGATTGTAGACTTGCAACAAATGCTGAGAGTGCGAGAATCTCATTCACTGAAGGAGCTCCAGACATTATCCTTATGGATATTGGCCTACCTGACGGAAGTGGACTAGAACTAGCAAGAGAGTTCAGGAAAATAAGAAAAGACTTTGTTCTTTTATTTCTTTCTGCCCAGAATGATCCTGAAACAAGAGTTGAAGGTTTAGAAATAGGTGCAGAAGACTATATAACAAAGCCCTTCGCTCTTAAAGAACTTGTCCTAAGACTAAACAGAATTTTAGAACATCAAAATCTTACGAAAACTACACCTAGTGAAATACAAGTTGGAGATTTAACAATTTGGTTCAAAAAATTTGAATTACAAAATGGTAATGGAGAGATCCTACCTATTTCACAAAAAGAATGTTCAATCTTAGAATTACTTGTAAGAAATGAATCTCAAGCAACAACAAGAGAAGAAATAATTGAAATAGTTTGGGGAGAAGATAAATTCCCATCAAATAGAACAGTAGATAACTACATCGTTTCATTAAGAAAGTGGTGTGAAACATCAAAACAAAATGCAATAGAAATAAAAAGTATTAGAGGAATTGGCTATAAACTAAACTTTAATGTTAAGGCCATAGAAAAATAAGAGGAAAGAATGGGATTATTTAACGACAGAACACAAGTAAATGGAAAAACTGGAGTACCTGTATGGTTCATGAGACAGGCCGGTAGATATCACTCTCACTATCAGAATATTAAGAAAGATTCTGACTTTATGACAATGTGTAAGACACCAGCACTAGCTAATGAAATCACTCACGGTCCTATTGATGACTTCAATTTTGATGCTGCAATTTTATTCTCAGACTTACTTTTCCCACTTGAGCAATTAAACATGGGTCTAGTTTATAACCCAGGTCCAATTCTAGACAAAAAAATTGAAACTCTTGCAGATCTTGAGAAACTAAAAGTAAAAGCTCCAGCTACAGAATATTACAACTTTCAAAAAGAAGCCTGCTCTTTACTTAGAAATTCTCTTGCAAAAGAGAAAACACTACTTGGTTTTGTTGGTGCACCTTTCACACTTTACTCTTATGCTACAGAAGGTAGTCATGCAGGAAGCTTAACAAGCTCAAAACTTGGTCTCTACGATGGTCGTTTCCAAGGGTTCCTAGAAAAGCTTATGCCTGAGCTTGTTGAAAACATGTGTGTTCAAGCAGAAGGTGGAGCAGATGCAATGTGCTTATTCGATACAGCAGTTGGAGAGCTACACATTGAAGACTTTAAAACATATATTATCCCAGCTCTGAGAGCAGTAACTAAGGCCTTCAAGGCAAGATATCCAGAAAAGAAAGTAATCTACTACTCAAAACTTACTCATATGGAGTATTTAAGAGAGATCCAAGATGACAATATTGACGTTCTAGGAATAGATTGGAGAATGAATCTAGCTTCAGCTCTAAATGAGTTTGGGAATGATTACTATATCCAAGGGAATTTTGATCCTAGTTGGCTACACCTCCCATGGGAACATGTAGAAACAAACTTAAAGAGAATGTGGCAAGGACTACAAGATCAAAATGTTCCATTTGAAAAATGGATCTGTGGTTTAGGACATGGTGTTCTTCAACATACTCCAGAATGTAATGTAAGAGATGCAGTAAGCTATATCCACGAGAACTTTGTTTATTAATGAACAAACATCTTAAAGATCTACTTATTAACTTTCATTCAAAAGGCAGACGGTATAGCTACTATCCGTCTCTGCCTGACTGGAAGGGAAGCCAAGATAAAGAATCAATTATCAGTAACCTAAATCTGGAAGATATCAATCTCTATATACACATCCCCTACTGTCCATCACTTTGTACATTCTGTGGATGCAATATCAAAATAACAAAAGCAAAGAATCAATTCCGCTCTTATATAAATAAGATTATAGAAGAGTGGAATTTCTATAAGAAACATAATCCAAATATTAGTCTATCTTCAATCTATCTAGGCGGTGGAACGCCTACCTATCTAGAATTAGAAGATTTAAAACATCTACTAGGTTCTATCCTAGAGGGTACTTCTGTATCAGATAACTTTATCGGTACAGTAGAGACTGATCCAAGGATAATGCAAGATAAGAAGCTTGAGTATTTAAGGAGCGTAGGATTTAATTCCATAAGTATAGGAGTTCAGGATACTAATAAGGACACTCTATTAAATGTGAATAGAGACCAATCATTTGATCAAGTACAAGATTTAGTAAACGGATCAAGAGGTCTTGGCTTTGATGAAATCAACCTTGATTTAATTTATGGCCTTCCTTTTCAAACTGAAGAGACATTTCAAAAAACTATCGAAGATATCATCTCTCTCTCTCCAGATAGAATCGCAAACTACCCACTAGCAAAAGTCCCATGGCAACTTGATCTTCAAAATGCACTAGGACTCTACAAGCCTCTTGGTACATATGAAATGTATGATCTTTACATACAATCGGATGAAATACTTAAAGAGAATGGATATAAGCTACTTGGAATGGGCCACTATAGTAACCAAGCTATTTCCTATAATAGAAATATCACAGGTTATACTAGAGCAAAGAAGACAACGTTAATAGCATTAGGAACTTCCGGAATTTCTAATACCGATGACTATCTTTTCCAAAATGATAAAATCCTAGAAAAGTATATTGCATTTCCAAATGTTGCGATTAAGTCTCACAAAAAGTCAGAAAGAGAGAAGAATCTAGAAAGCTTATTCTCTCAAATCAACTGTGAAGGGCATCTAAAAAAAGAAACTCTAAACTCATGTATAGAAGAAAAAGACTTAGAAAAACTCGAAAAGAATATAAAAATATTCAAAAACTATGACATTCTTAAAGAGGATTCTCACTCCTATATAACAACGGACTTTGGTAAACACTTTAATAAAACTATCTGCCAAACGATAGAATCCATATAAGCACCTTCTAAGTACTCACCTCTATTTTTAATTCATAAATTACGACAAAGTTAAGTGTCTTTTTTATAAAGATTAAAGGTTTAAGCAGTAAGGTGAACAATGATATTAAGATGATATGAATTCGAGGGACCTAAAAATGGTAAAGCAGATTCATATGAATCTGCTTTGTAAAATGATTAGTAGAAATCGTAGTACTTTAAGATCTAGATTTCGTCTCTTATAACAAAAGAAGACCCTTCAAGCTCTTTAGTAAAATCGATATTATCTAAATCATCAATCATTCCCGACTTTAAAAGAACTTCTTTTTCAGTGTTTAAATATGTTACTTTCTGAAGTAATTCATACTTCAAGCCTGCAGGCTTTTCAGTTGTTATGATCTGCATTCCAGGAGAATAAGAATTCATGGGGCTACTTCCTTCTTCCCTAAACAAATCAATATCACTCCAGGTATTAGAATTAATTTCTTTACCCATTTCATCAACTGGAAGAATATTCAGAGTTGTTCTTACCTTTCTCTCATCTCCATCTTCATTAACTTGAATTGGTTGCATACCTTTAATAATAATTTCACCAGATGTTCTTAATTTGATTTCCGGAACTGTTGTAATGAAGACAGTTTTTGACAATGATTTTTTTACTTTATCAGTTATATTTATTTTCTTCCTATTATCAGCTGTTGCATCAAAAATATTTAGAGAATCATAACCATTTTGATCGGGCCGTAGAGGGTTATGTAATTTTTTAATCTTAGCGTAAAGACTAAAATAAAGAGTGATTGAAGTTAAAAACTCCTTCTCTGCATATAAGGTTGTTGGAGGTATTTCAAATAAATTCTCAGAGAGACGAACTGGAACAGTCTTTGTAGTGTTTTCTCCAAAGCAGTAACTAGCTCCTAGTATAGATGACGCTTTACAAGTGTGACCTATTTTCACCTCTAATCCATCTGGATTAGTGTGCTTATTATACATGAACTTAACGTGAAGACTTTCTTCTGTTCTCAGCTGCGCTGCTTGACTACTAAAGCCCAACAAGACTGTTGATATAAATAAAAGATTTCTCATAAAGCTAGTTTTCTTTTTCATATTGCCTCTTTTTATATTAAGTATTAATTTAATTTATACCTAGCAAAAAAGAGTCCACTTCTTTTATTTAAGTATCGGAGACTTAGATATCTGAAACTGTATAAATTTTGACTATTGTCTAAAAAATATACAGTTATACATTAATATCGCAACTTATTGAGAGAGATTCCAAAATAAGAATATTCCTTATTCCAAGCTAAAATGCTCAAAAAAGTAACCTATAAAAAAAGCATTCAGAGTTTTCCAGTTACTGAGTTCAAATTAGGCTTCGCCACTTTTATCAAATGACGAAGAATAGAAAAAATAAGTACAAGATAATCCTTAGAAATTAAAACCGTAAAAAATATGTGACGAAGTTATATTGTATAAGCTCTTTTTTCAATTGATCATTTATTTTCGCCCATCTAAAACATCCTCAACAAGAAATAAATATTAACAACAAAAAAATCTAGGAGATTTAAAATGAAAAAATTATCTATGATCGTTCTTACAATGCTTTCTTTCTCATCTTTTGCACATACATATGTAGGTATGAATGTTCCAACTATGTTAATGAAAAATGGTTTTGAATTTGAAAGTGTTAAAGTTACTAATATTTGTCAACTTGAAGATGGAAGCTTCAAGACTATTAATAAAGCAGCTAATAAATGTGTTAAATATTCAAGAAGATTTAGATCAGCTCTAGAGTATAGAGATGCTAACAACGGTTGTCTAAGAACTGGAAGCCTACACTTATTTGCAGCTTCAACTAAGCCAACTTCATGGTGTGCAGAGTACGGAAGAGAAGATGGTGAGTACGGATGTACTAGAATTGGACACGGATCTGAAGTAAGACCACTTTCTTATACTGTTCAAAAAGTTAGATGGAATACTAGAGGTGGATTAAATAGAGATTCAAGAGTAATTGATGAAGTTCTAGAGTCTTACACTCATGAGATTCCTTCTTGTAACTAATTAATGTTAGTGTGACTGTGTTTAAGGGGCCGTTCTATACGGCCCTTTTTTTTATTTAAGGGTATCAATAGCGCTTAAAACAAATAGAGGTAATTCACCTCTACTTTCATCATCATTAATAATCGAAATAATTTCTTTAAGCGCCTTTTTTTGAATCTTATGAATTCGAGAAAGGGCCTCAGTATTTACTGATTCAGATAAGTTATAATATAGATTAGGTGTGTCTTCTTGTGAGTCTACTTTTATGAAGTCACTTACAGCTTTAAAGTTTCTCACAAAATACTTATTAGAAACTTTGAAAGTATCAATCTTAGATTCGACCAACTCTCCAGATATTCTTATTAAGTTATCAAGCTCTAGTTTCTCAAGGGATTTGAGTCCAACTTCTCCAAAAAGCCTCTTAATTTCTTCAACAGTAGTACCACAACTATTAGAAGCTAATTTAAACACTAGATATGAGGTTTGATCAGAAACAGAGTCATCAATTATTTGAATATTAGAAGTCTGCCTAGAGTCAGACAGTAAGAATTCTTCACTAATATACTTACCTAGTCCAGATGGGTCTAGATTACTTCTAATTTCATATAGATCACTTGTTTTAAAAATATAAGAGAGAACCTTTAAAATAGTTTCATTTTTAGGCATTCTCTTTAGGTCACTATTCTTTATTCTTCTAAGGCTAGTTTCTGGTATTTTCATATTCTGAGCAAGAGAATTTAAACTCAAGTGCTTTCTCTGCTCAAGATATGAATTAAGAATATGGGTTAACTCAGTAAGCTCGACCATTATTCTTTAGGAACCGTCACGTAGATTTGAGATTTAGAAACCTTTTTATTATCATAAACAATTCTATCAAAGAATGTTGTAGCTCCAAATAGTCTCTCTAAAGCATTAGGCTTTGGACTATAGCGCTTCAATTCTTTTGCTGTCATATTCATGTTAACTCTAACTTTTCCAGCTCCACCGCCGCCACTTTGCTCTCCACCAAGAACTTTACCTGAGAGATCTCTCCATGCGATAAAGTCATTTAACTGAGATTGTTCAGAAAGTGTTGAGAAGTCTTGAACCAGTGTGACTCTATCTTTTTCAGCTGAGTACTTTAGGAATTTTTCTAGAGAGCCCCATTTCTTCCACTTCTCAAAAGCTGTATCATTGACACCGTAATTTTTTAAATTACCGTAAAAGATAGTTTCTGTATTTGATGCTTCTCTATGTTTTTCCTCAACATTGAATGATTCTTCAATCAATTGAGATTCACACTCAGTAACTCTCTGCTTTTCAAACTTTTTTGTACTTGGGTTATAGAAAGAAAACTCAGAAACAATAAAGTCATTCTTTATAAATTCACTTCCATCAGCAAACTTAAGAATTGTTTTATTCAGAATACGTTTTACATTACTCTTATTAACAAAGTTCTTCTCTCTTATATAACCACTATCAAAACAGAGATCAGATACAAGCTCCTCTCCCATAGGAAGTTCTATAGTTGGCAAGTAGCCAGCATGAATACTTGCAGTAAGTATAAATGCTGATATGGCCCTAAGACAGATAGACTTATTAATAAGATTCATAGTTTACCTATTTATTACACTCTAAAATAAGTGTTTTTGTTGCTGTAACATATGACAGCTTTAAGTAACCACGACTATCAAAGCTCCCCTTAGAAAGGTTTCCAGTTGTATAGTCTGGTCCAAGAGATGTAATTGCTAATACGTCATCACCATCAATCTGAGCTGAGAAGTAAGCGTCTTTAATATCTAATTCTAGTTTTGTTACAGTTGGATAGTTTTGATCAATTAATGACTTTTTAATAACTTCTACTTCACGACCGTTGTTTTCTCTTCTCTCACCTGTACATTCAACTGAATATGCAGATAGAGACATTAATGCAATACATAGACTAAGTGTTAGTTTTTTCATTATTCCTTCCTTATTTGAACTGATTGCGCACCATACCAATAGGCTAGTAAATAAATAAGGAATAATTGAAAATCTAGTACATTTTACATCTATATAGTAATGAGAAGCCATCTTCGGATATAATTTATGCATAGGAGGTCTTCATGATTGAATATGAAGTCACATTAGATATTACCGATATAGACAGGGATGCTTACAAGGTATGGCTGGACAGCTACACAAATGAAACTCGACAACTACCTGGTTTTATTGATGTAAGATGTTCGGTAACTAAAGTTCTAGATCAATACTTTGCGTGCCTACGCTATATTGTAAGAGATAGATCAGTTCTTGATCACTTCATTAAAGATAAAGAGAAGACATTTTCAAAAGTTGAGAGCTCTATAAAGACAAGAATTTTAGAAGAGGGAGATATCTAACTCTCCCCCTCTTTATAGAATAAGACTTACTGACGACTTAGCTCGTACTGAATTCTTCTGAAGTTATTATTTGCACATGAAACAAAGCTCGGAGAGAGTCTATTGCTATCGTAACTAGCACAGTTAGAGATGTATACAGTGCTATCAAGTGCTCTTGCTAGCGTTCTAAAGTTGTTATTTATACAGCTAATAAAAGAAAAGCTCACACTACGACCAATATTAGAGCAATAAGATGTATATACTGGAGAATCAAACTCTCGACCTAATGAGTGAAAGTTATTGTTAATGCAACTTGAAAATGAATAACTTACTGGTTGCCCAGATGTAGCAAAGTTAGAGCAGTGGCTAACATATGAAATAGATTTAACCTCTTCATTTGCACTAGCAGTGATAGATAGGCCAAAACAAATTAGAGATAACATTAGTAAACGCTTCATATAAACTCCTAGTTAATTAGTAGTTATATGAGAGCAAATACCTTGCTAAAAGTCAAAAATCATAAATAACTATAATTAACACGAGGAGAAAGCTCAATTTTTCGACCTAATAGAAATGCTGTAGTGAATATCACTTGGTGTAACTTTTTCTCGCTAATATTAAATCGATATTGTAATTCTCTTAAAAAGTCATCTTCTAGCATATCGATCTCATTATCTAAGAAAGAGATCTTGAGGATCTCACTTAGAAGCATTTCCCCATACTCTAAATTTTTACTGCTAGAAATATTGTGAACAATTCGTCTATTAAGTCCACTCAGAAGATGTTCTGAGTTTGGTATAGAATTGAGTGCATGGGATAGATAAATCATTTCTTGGTTTTTTTCATGCTCAGTTAATTCAATAACCTCAATTGAAAAAAGCTTTGAGAAAAGACTCTCTTTTGATCTCGCATAGAGAGTATCTGTAATAAGTGTCCAACTAGAAAAGTAATTGTTAAAACTTGAATTAAAAAAGTTAGATACTCTTTTATAAAAATCTTCATACTTAGATAAGTGTTTTTTATTACGAGCTATCGACTCAATGAGAACAAGAGATAGATCTCTGTCCATCTTAAAGTCACAAGAAATTGAATTATATATGTAATTCAACCAGAAAGCTTCGTTCTTATGTATAACGTTATCTCTTAGCGATACCTCTAATCCAAGAATATAGCACAGTAGTTTGTCTTCATCGTTCAAATTATCAATGAGACTTGTAACACTAGAGACTAGAAAGTCAGATAATAATTTATTATCTAATCCACTTAAGTTTTGCTTGAACCAGGCTCCTTCTCTTTTATCTACAGAATCATCACAGCCAATAATGCTTAAAAGAATTGCTCCAATCTTGTGCATCGCTAGGCTTGAGTGATAATTATTTTTTGAGAATGAAGAGGTTAAATAGTTTATGAAATACTTATCTTCAATATGAATGAAGTTGTCCCCAAGCTTAACAATAAGGTTATTTAAAAATGTCTCTTCTTTATGATCAATCATGTCACCAGACAAGTAGGCCATTTTTACACCGTTTAAATAAATGTCCTCTTTTTCGCTTTGTTTTAGATCTGTAATATCAAAAGATAAATCAAACTCATCAACAACAAAGTCTCTAATTATTGAACAATCGTCTTCCTCAAGTCCAAGGGATGTAGCAGTCCACTCTAGGAACTCAACTCTAGGCAATAGATACTTTTTATCTACAAGTGCTAGTAGAGATAAGGCGTGATAAAAGTGGAGTAATTCCTCATAAGAGTTTTCACACATCATTTCTAAAACACTTTCTATCTTGTGATAGTGTGATTTAATACTATAGCTTTGAGTGGGCCATTTTAACTTAGGAGCTAGAAACCTATTCTCTTTAGAAATCCAATTCTTAAAAGTATAATAATCTATTCCTTTACCAACCTTTGACCACTTCTTTTTCTGATCATCAGTGATCTCAAAGAATTCAGCAGACCATATTAGAAACTTCTCTCTAACATCCATAGAGATTTTAAAATGATCCATCGAAAGATCTAAATAAGTAAATAATGATTTTGATTCAATTTCCATTAAGACCTTTTCTTTTTAAATTTCTTTTTAAATTTAGTTTTGATATTTGGAGGAATGATTTTCTCTTTACTAGAATAAGCTACACTTGCTCCAAAGTAGAAACAGCACATCAGAAAATAAATCCATATGAGTGCAATCATAAAATTTGTAAACTGACCATAGTCAGCGACTAGGTCTTCTTTGAAGTACTTTACATAAATCCAGTAAGAACTTCTTCCTAATAAAAAGCATACTACAAATGTAGCTCCGCCTCTAAAAGCATCTCTAGTTGATACCTTAATCGTAGGACAAAATTTATAGAATAAACTAAAAAAAAGAAAAGATAACAATGAACTTATGAAGCTATTATCAAATAGAGAGACAAATAATCCTCCCCAACTAAAGGTATGTAGGAACTCTTGGAACGGACCTTTTTGTCCAACACACACAAGTAGCACCATATAGATTGTAATTCCTATACCAATAAAGAAAGACTTTAAATCATCAGCAAGGAAGCCACCGTCGGGGTCAACTTTAGATAATATATTTATACCAAAGACAATTGAAGTTGAAATTCCCATTGAAGCAAATACCAAGAATGATACTTCTATGAAGCCTATTCCACTATCGTGTAATTGTGAGTTTACAACATTTTCAATTCCTGTATAAATCCAAGAGTCTACTTTTGGAAATGATTGTAAGACTACATTCATTACATAGTCTCTTGCTTGTCCATTATCAGAGAGAATAAGACCTATGATATTGATGAAAAGTAAGAGTAAGGGAGCGAAACTTAAAAGTGTAAAAAAGGTGGAAGCTCCAGCTATAACCTCACCTTTTCTTCTTTTAAATAATACGAGACCCTGTGCCAATCTAAGTAGCAGGGCCTTTGTTAAGTCATAACTTTTTTTCTCAGCAACTTGTGTAAAGGAGCCAAGAGATTTTGCTTTTGCCATGCTTAACTATCGGAAATTATGTAGAGAAACTTTAGAATCTCGGCCAAGGAAATGGCCGAGAATTATGATATTTTTTATGCACCCATTATGTTTAATCCACTATCTACATAGAGGATCTCACCAGTCACACCATTTCCGAGTGAACTAGACAGGAATACTGCAGCACCACCAACATCTTCTGTTGTAACATTTCTTCTCATTGGAGCTTTTTCTTCTACATCTTTTAAGAATCCTTTCAGTCCAGGAACTCCACTTGCTGCAAGAGTTCTAATAGGTCCAGCAGAGATAGAGTTTACTCTTATTCCTTCAGGTCCTAAATCATCAGCAAGGTATCTAACACTTGATTCTAGAGCTGCCTTAGCAACACCCATAACATTGTAACCATTAAGAACCTTAACAGATCCATGGTAAGTAAGTGCTACTACAGATGCTCCCTCATTCATTATTGGACGTAAGCTATTACATAGACCAATTAATGAGAATGCAGAAATATCACAGGCCATCTTGAAACCTTCTCGTGAAGTATCTGAGAATCTCTTTTTTAGATCTTCTTTATCAGCAAATGCTAGAGAGTGAATAAGGATATCAAATTTTCCCCATTTCTCTTCTACAGTCTTTCTCAATTGCTCATAGTGATCATCATTTGTTACATCTAACTCAGTTAAAAAGTCAGATCCAATCTCTTCAGAAAGTGGCTCTACTCTTTTCTTAAGAGCATCATTTAGATAAGTCATACCAATGTCAGCACCTTGAGCCTTTAATGCTCTCGCAATTCCCCATGCAATTGATCTTTCATTAGCAACACCTAAGATAAGGGCCTTTTTTCCTTGTAGTAAATTCATATTTATTCCTTTGATTAATTAATTTTTATGTAATTGGCGCACAAGTTTACTAGGCCAATTTCACTCGTGCAATCACTAAAAAAGTCGCTTTGCACAAATAAAATGCCTAGGGTTCAAATATGTAACCTACTGACCTAAGTGACTTGAATATAACAGGATTCTTAGGATCTTCTTCAAAATACTTTCTAAAACGAACTATAAAGTTATCGACAGTACGCGTACTAGTTTCACCATCATAGCCCCAAGCACTCTCTAAGAGTTCTTTTCGAGATAGAGGAACACCCTTATTAGAAATAAAGACTTGTAGCAACTTAACTTCCTGCTCTGTTAATTGAACAGTTTTTCCATTTGTAATGGCCTGAAGCTTTACGAAATTTATAACAGTATTTGAGAATGAGTACTTCTCACCTTCAAATACTCCCATTTCTTGTCCAGAGCTCTCTTGTGATTCTGCCCAATTTGATCTTACGAGTAGTCTATCAACTCTAAGTAAGAGTTCATCTAAATCAAACGGCTTTGCAAGGTAGTCATCTACTCCCTTACTCAGTGCTTTTACTTTATCTGTAGTGGCATCTTTAGCTGAGAGGATTAAAATAGGTAACCTTTGATCATCTTTTCTAATTTCTTCAAGTACACTTATTCCATCTAGACCGGGCATCATAATATCTAAGAGAATAAGATCAGGACTCCACTCTCTCCACCTTTGTAGAGCAGTGATTCCATTCTCCGCATGCATAACTTCATAACCCTGCAGGGATAAATTAAGCTTTAACCCCTCTGCAATATGCATTTCATCTTCAACTATTAAAATTTTCTTTTTCATTCTAACTCTCTTGGAAGAGTAATAGTGAAAGTTGAGCCTAGTCCAGCCCCTCTACTATCAACACTAATGCTTCCCTTCTGAAGTTTTAAAATTTGACTTGAAAGGTATAGACCGAGTCCAGATCCTTTCGCAGTTTTTCCTATTTGATAGAATTTTTTAAATATATTTCGGTGCTCGCTTCTTTTTATCCCCATTCCATTATCTATAAAACTAATCGTCATCTTCTTACCAAGTGATCGAAATTCAATTCTAATAGATGGTTTATTAGAATCATTATAGCGAATAGCATTTGTCATAATATTCATGATCACCATTTCAATTAAGGCAATATCGATATTACAAAAATAATTAACATGGTCAATTTTCTTAATAGTAATTTCTGTTCTTTCGAACAAGTGAGGATTCTTTTCAAGGAAGTCATTAGTTAAATCAAATGCCTCAACTCTAGAGTTATTCAGATTAAAGCTTCTATCCTCAATTTTACCAATATTTAAAATCTGACCTACATTTGCAGATAAACGTTCTGCATCTCTGATCATAAAATCAATATACTTTAGCTGATCCTCTCTAGGTAATTCATGTTTTTTGAAAGTATCTAAAAAGAGTCTTATAGAAGCAATTGGAGTCTTCAATTCATGAGTGAATCCATTTATAAAATTCTGCTGCATTCTATAAAGTTGAATGATCTTTTGATAGTAGACGAAGATAATAATCGTTCCCGCCAAGATAATAGCAACAAGTATTGATATGATGAGAATTGTTATCCATGTGTCTGTTTGTAGAAACTGAGAAGCATCTACTTTATTCTTCTCAACAAAGACCCTTATACTATCGCTAACTTGTAAATAAGATCGGATATATACAAAAAGTGATGTAACGAGTGCAACAAGTGAGAATGTGAAAATAAATATAGGGTGAAAGTACCATTTAAAAGATTTCATAGGCATAAGCTTACAAAGGTAGTTGCAGTAAGACAATTGCAAGTTTTTCTATTATCTAGTACTTTTAAAGTAAGGAGATTAACTGTGAATGAATTAAATAGATATATAGACCATACCCTATTAAAACCGAATGCCACTGAGCAGCAAGTAAAAACTCTCTGCGAAGAAGCATCTACATATAAGTTTGCAACAGTATGCATAAACCCAACTTGGGTAAAACTCGCAGCAAAAGAGCTCTCTAATACAGAAACTGGCGTATGCACAGTGATTGGCTTTCCACTTGGGGCCAACACAAGTGAAACAAAAGCATTTGAAGCTTCTAAGGCTATTCAAGATGGTGCTACAGAGATAGACATGGTGATTAATATTGGTGCCCTTATAGATGGTAATGATTCACAAGTCGAACAGGATATCAAAGCAGTTGTAACAGCTTGTGGAGATACTCCTGTGAAAGTAATCTTTGAAACATGTCTATTAACAAGTAATCAAATCCAAAAGGCCTGTGAGCTAAGTGAGAAGGCCGGAGCAAGGTTTGTAAAAACTTCTACAGGTTTTTCTGAAAGTGGTGCAACTCTAGAGCATGTAAAGTTAATGAAGAACTCAATATCAGAAAAAGTATTAGTAAAAGCTTCAGGTGGTATCAGAGATATAGAATCTGCAAAAAATATGATTTCTGCAGGAGCTTCGAGACTTGGAACAAGTTCTGGAGTTAAAATAATGAATGGTGAAAGAGGTAGTGGCTATTAATTAGCTACTTCCTCTTTAGTGAGAGCAATAGAGAAAACTCTGCAACGACTTCATCCCCTAACTTATCAGGGCACTTAGCGATTATCTTAACTGGCATATGATGTCTTTCATCACTTGCGATAACCTTTTCAACGAAAGCACTAATTTCTTCACCCTGGTCACAAATGAAATGAGTATCGCCCTCTGCTCTTTTAAAAAACTTAGCTTCAAACTCTTTGAATGCAAGAGATACTTTCTTTCCTGAATTCTCAATTTGTTTCATTGCTGCAAGACCACCGGCACAGTCTGCCCCAGCGGCAAGAACTCCAAAATACATTGAATTCAAATGATTCTTAGTTCGTCTAGAAAGAGGTATTTTTACAACACATCTCTTATCATTCATCTCGATAACTGATGGCCTAATCCAAAATAGAAGAGGAATTTTCATAAGACCAAAGATGCGGATCATCGCCGTATCACGGTACTGAGAAGGGATTCTATTTAAAATATTTTTAGTTAATGTACTCATATTACAACCTATAAGTTTAATTATTTAGATAACTCTACAGACCTATTATAAGCGGCATCTAAGGCAGTATCTACCATTTTCTCGAAATTAGAGTTTTTGAATACTTCGAGGGCCTCAAATGTAACACCTTTCTTGCTTGTTACTTTATTTCTTAACTCTTCACTAGTGTCAGAACTCTCTAATTGAAGTTTACTTGATCCATAGAAAGTCCATTTGATCATCTCAGTTGCGACTTCTCTATCTATTCCCATTGAAATCATCTTCTCAATTAAAACTCTAGAGAATTCAAAAATGTAGGCAGGACCTGAACCACTAAAGCCCGTGATAACGTCTATTTCGCTTTCTTTATCAAAGGTAAAAACCTTGGAGAAACTTTCAAATAACTTAGTCAGAAAGTCTCTCTCCTCTCTTAGAACCTCATCACTAAAGTAGAAAGCATTTACCCCCGCTCCAACGAGAGAAGGAGTATTAGGCATTACTCTTAGAACTTTATCAATAGATAATTCTTTTTTGATAGTTTCAGTTGTAGTTCCGGCGAGGATAGAAATAACAACAGCGTTTGGGTTTAGTTTCCCTTTAATTTTCTGAGCTAGATCTCCTAACTGCTGAGGCTTACATGAAAGCATATAAAAGTCACAACTTGGAAGAGTACTCAAATTATCTACATGAGTACCATGAACAGCTCTTGCAAGACTAACGGCCTTAGTGTTTGAGGGAGTATATAGAAAATAATCTAAAGGGGACTTTTCTTTATACATCCCCTCAATTATTGCCTGGGCCATATTTCCACAGCCAAAGCTTAAAAGACTCTTCACAGTACAACATCCATTGGAGCGCCATGCCTCATAGTATTTACAGCGAACGATCTAATATTTACATACTGACGACACATTCTTTTGAAGTCATTTATATCTGACATATCGTACTTAGTTATAACGTTTCTCATATGCTTGTGTTCTTTGTAGTTTTCATAACTCCACTTAATAACACGCTCAACATCATCAATTGTTCCATCGATTAAAATATGCTTTAACTGGATATCACTTAAAGACTTCCTTAATAATTCCTCAGTAACAAAGAAGACATCAAAGTTTTCTTTAGAGATACCATATTCTACTAGAATATCTCTAAATCCCATCCACCAGTCGTAAGATGCATTATTTCGACAATTCACTGTAATTCCACAGCCTGAAGTTATAGCAACAATTGTCTCAAAAACAATTTCAAAATCTGGTTGAGTCTTATAAGCAACAATAACAGCTCTATGTGAACCTTGGGTATAATCACAGAAGCTTAGTTGTCCTGGGATCATTCTATTCCAGTGTTCACGATTTAAAAAACTTTCATAGTTAACATTTAGCCACTTATGAAATGTGTTCAATGTTTGCTTCTCTTCAGATCTTATTCCTTTGAATAAATGTTCAAAATGTCTAACAACATGAGAGACAACTTTATCCATTCTTTGAACACGTCCATCACCACTAAGACCACTTGGTCTAGATGAATCAAATTCATACTCACTTCCAATTTCAATTCTCGATTCATTAGAAGAGTAATCTCTCAGAGGATTTCTATGGAGGTAACTTAAATAAGATCTACTTCCTGCATTAGGACCTGTTCCTGAAAGTTTGAAACCACCAAATGGCTCAATTGCTACACGAGCTCCAGTGATACTTCTGTTTACATATATATTTCCTGACTCCATACGAGCAGTTAGGTAATCAATATCATCCTGAGACTGGCTAAATACACCACCAGTGAGAGCGTAGTCTGTTCCATTATAAATTTTAAGAGCGTGATCAAGGTGATTAAATCCAATAACGTGCACTACTGGCCCAAAGAGCTCTCTCATTGCAAAACTCTCAGGATTTAGTGCTCTAGAAGCAGGAAGTTCAATTAAAGTTGGACCGACACAATACCCTGGTAACTCTTCAGCACTTCTATTGACATGTACCTTGCCACCAAACTCATTTGCCTCTTTAGTTGCCTCAGCAACTTGAGAAATTAATCTTTGCTTATCTTCGTAAGTGATAACTGGATTAATTGTTGTCTTAAAATTGAAAGCTTCTCCAACTTCAATATCGCAACAAGCTTCAGTTAGTCTTTCAATTAATCTATCCTTAACTCTATTATCAACTAGGATTCTTGAAGCTGCAGAACACTTCTGTCCAGCATGTCCAAAAGAAGAATAAAGGATTCCTGCAACGGTCTCGTCTAATTCAGCATTGGCGGTAACAATAATTGCATTCTTTCCACCCATCTCTGTTATGACACGAGTTGGATATGAAGCCTTTGTGAGTTTATTTTCATAAATTCGAGTATGTGCTTTACTCGCAATCATTGTTCCTACATTTTTTGAACCAGTGAAAACAATTGTTGAAATTCTCTCATTAGTAACTAGTGCTTCACCAACAATTTCACCTAGCCCAGGAAGGTGAATTAAAACATTTTCCGGAACACCTGCAAGGTGAAGAATATCTACTAATTCTTGTGAAATAAGAGGTGTTTGTTCAGCTGACTTTAGAATTACAGTGTTTCCTACAACGAGTGAACTTACGACCATTCCACATGGAATCGCCAATGGGAAGTTCCAAGGAGAAATCACTGCAACAGCTCCTCTAGACTCAACTCTATCATTAAGAGATTTAAGTCTAGACTCTTCTCTTGCATAGAAATTTAAAAAATCAACAGCTTCATCAACATCAGCGAGGCCTTCATTAATAGATTTCCCAGCTTCATAGACGATGAGTGCAGCAAGTTCATTACGTCTTGCAAGCATCAAGTTAGCTGCTCTTAAAAGAGTTGAAGCTCTATAAATCCAATCAGCATTGGCCCATTCTCCAGAATTGTAACTTTCATCACATACTTTAACGGCCCTATTTGCATCTTCAGCATTAGCAAATAAGATATCTCCTACTTTAATCTCAGGGTCAGAAGAAGAAGCAATCTCTTGTCTCACACCCTCTTTTAAAAACTTATTCTCATATGAATGACCTAACTTACTCTTAAACTTCTCTAGTTCGTCTTCAGTCCATTTTCTCTCATCATCTAGGTAAGATCTGATTGGAGTTATATTTGAAAATTCTCCAAGTAAATGAGTTTGAGTTTTATCTCTTTCTAAATGACCATCAGCAATTTTTTGCTTATGAATTTCTTTTGGAGTTACCAATGAAAGTTTCTTTTTATGAGAACGCATTATTGTAAGAACACCAACTTGAGATGAATTTTCCATTATTCTTCTTACAAGGTATGCCATTCCAACAATAAGAGCACCGATTGGAACGTAGTTTCTGACAACCCAATTCATTTTTGCCATTGCTGTTGAAAGAGCTTCATACGTCATATGTAAACATTGATGTTCAATTACAGGAATACTTGGGTACTTCTCATTTCTTAAGGCCTCAGCAAAAGCATGATCTGAGAAATTATGAGAGGCAAGACATAACTGAACATGTGGATGATGATCAAATATCTTAATAATTAATTGTCTAAACAGTAGGTCAGTTTCTTCTTTATTTAAAAACTCTGGAGCATCAAAAGAATGAGCATCAGCTTCTACTGTTTCAGCATCCCAGTAAGCCCCTTTTACAAGGCGAATAGGCATTATAATACCACGCTCTTTTGATAGTTCTACAATCTCTAAAAGGTGCTTATAAGCATCTCTTAGGTAGGCTTGAAGAACTATCCCCGTCGCTTTATAGTCATGTAGTTCTTTTGTATCTAATAAAACTTTTCTATAAACTTTGAAAACAATATCACGGTAATCATAATGTTCAGCATCGATGTTAATGAATACATCTGCTTGTTTTGCCGCAAGTAAAATTTTCTTCAACCTTGGAGCCACATGCTCATAAGTATAGTCAAAAGCATAAGGCTTAAAGTCTGAGCAAAGTGCTGAAACTTTTATAGAGACGTGAGCTCTATTAATACCTGCTTTATTCGTCTCTCCCTTCTTAACATGAAGAGAGAATCCTTTTATTAACTTTATAACTTCATTACAATAGTGATCGGCTTCTTTTTCAGAAACAACTAACTCCCCTAGCTGATCTAAAGTAACATCTCTTCCTGTACTTGATAATGTGCTAAGAGCAGTTTCGGCAGTTTCGATTGTCTCACCTGCGATAAATCTCTTTGCCATGAAACGAACTTTGAATCTTACTGTCGTTGCAAGAAGTTTCGCGGGACAAAACTTACATATATAAAAAGCAACATTCACCCAAATAAATAAACTTCTAGGAAGTGCCTTATTCTGCCCTTTTAGTGAAAGCCTTTTTGCCTTCATAGAGTCTTCAAGAAGCCTACGAAGTGCTTCAAGTAAAATTCTTTTAACCTCTGTTCCGTTCTCATCATGATCAAGAGAAGGAAGGATCGCTAAAAATTTTAGTAAGTGTATTCTTAGTAATGCAAATTGAGCTGTCAGACCTAGTCCGTAATCCGACACTCTCTCAAAGAGAGAGGGAGTGTACTTATTTAAATGAATAAGGAGTTCATCAATAATGGTAGATGACTTCTCTTCTATTGCATCAATCTCTTCATTATTGAGTAAATCAGGTAAGTCGTACTTAACGGTTGTTAATTGATAAATTGAAGGAAAGTCTCTAGATGATAGAGAAGCGACCATTTCAGTATGATTCTTAAATTCTTCAACTATACGTGAATCTTCAACTCTTTCTATTTCTGGAATTACAAAGAACTCATAGCTCAACATTGGAGAATATATTCTAATTTCTTTTACATCATAAAAGAAACCAACGAGGTATGGTGCACTTTTTAATATCAGTTGTTGCCTAAAGTCTCCAAACTTCAACTTTGTAAATGGTGTTAAGATCTCACTTACTGTTGAATCTAACTTTCCATCAACAACCAAAGACTTTTCATAATCAGAATTGAAGATAACCTTCCAATCAGATAGTGGGAAAGTGTAGAGTTCAGGAACTAGATATTCTTTAAAATTATTTATTTTTTGATGGTTCATTTATCACCTATTATTAAAAGGAATTAAACTAATTTTTTAAGTATTTCAGTAGTCTAGACTAACCTCCTTTGCAAAAAAAACAAAGAGGTAATGCACGCAGTCAGGCAAAAATACCTATTTCCTTCCTTCACTATATCCATTAAAATGTTAAATAGAGGATATTGACTATGAACAACAAAATTTTACTATTAGATGATGAAGTTAGTTTACTAGATCTGCTTGGAGACTTTGTAGAAGATATGGGTCACGATGTTGAGCTTTTCTCAAACCCTATACTTGCACTTGAGTCAGTTGAGAATGCAACTTCAGATTATAAAATGATCATCACTGACCATACTATGCCTGAACTATCTGGACTGAGCCTTATAAGCAAAGTTAGAGAATTCAATAAAGATATCCCATGTATACTAACTAGTGGAACGGCCTTTGATGAAATTGAATCACTAATAAAAAGTGATCCAAATTTCTATTATCTAAAAAAACCATACAAGAAAATAGAGTTAGAAAAATTATTAACTGAAATCAATAGCTAAAATTGACTCAATACATCCACCTGACTACAATTAGGTATGATCAAGAAGTTAATCTTATTAATTGCTCTATCCTTTAACTCACTCTACATAAGTGGTGCGGATAAATATACCATTCAAGACCTAGAGCAACTTCAGATAAACAAAAACTATACAGAATTCCTTCTTCACGCCCATGATATTCGTCCTTCTAAAAGGGATAAGCATTGGAAAGAAATGTTGCAAACGATGGCGGTTGGTCAGCTAGACTTTCTTTTAAACAAGAGAATATTCAATCAAAAATCATTCAAGTTAATCGAAAAAGCGGCCCTCTGGCCTGAACTTCTTGAAGATGAGTTTTTCCAAATCAAAAGAAACCGTTTTGCTCAATTTTACTTAGAAAATTGTTTTCAAAAAAGAGCTAATAAATCTAGCTGCAAGAATGATCTATTAAACTTCTGGAATGCAAGTAATCAAAACCCAGATCTCGCCATGTCTCTTGTAAATGTTCTGAGAACGTTTACTGCAGATAGGGATTTCTGGAGCTTTTACCAAAAAGTCACAAAGAGTAACTCTCAAGAATTCTACTGCCCAAAAGCTCCTGTAAAGAAATCAATCTTAACTCACTTAAGAAAGAACTTATCAAGTGTTGAAGATCCTAAGTTTGTTAAAAAGTTCATTGAGGACAATTTAGGAGAATCTTGTTGGGAATCAATACTTATAGATTTGAAAGAATTACTTTTTTCTAAGAGTTTCACTCTAAGAAATTTTGCATTCAAGGCCTTATCCAGCAAGGACTCACTCACACAAGTCGAAAAAGATTCTTTCCTCGCCTTCTATATTCTCACTAATCCAATAAAGGGTGACACCTTCAACCTTGCTTGGTCACTCATAGAAAAAGTGGGAGAAAACTATACTAGAAGAATGAATGTATTGAAGGTACTTAAAAGCCTAGATCCACTACCTGGAGAAGTATTTTCTAATATTGATACTATAAAAAGAAGTGCTGTTATTCAGTTATTTGCTGATAACTTTCCAGAGTATATCGACTTCTATGCTAAAACATGCGTAAATTTTCTAAAAGGTGTAGGAAGCTATCCTAGAGGAAATCCAACTCTTCACTGCGAAGAACTTTATAGTTCATCAAAGTCAAAGAGATGGATTAGTCAGCCACTAAAAATGCAATACTCTTCAATTAAAAAGTAATCTATTCGCAATATTTTGTATTATATTGAATTTCATAAATATTATCTTCAGTAGAAGGAACATCTTCTATATCAATAAGCTTATGTCCCCAGCTGAATAAATATAATTTTAAATCGACTTTATCCGTTACCTTTACTCCAATGGCATTCATCGCTTCAGTAAAGTGCTCAGCAATCATACATTTATAATTAGACCCATAAATGGCCTTAGTCTCTTTGATTATATCTTTGTAGTCCTTCCCTTCAACTTCTATTAGAAAATGTCTCTTACCTTCATCAAAATAGTCAGGGTTTTCAACTTCAATATAATCCCCTTTTCCAAGCATCCAACCAAACTTGATTTTGGTAAATGGTGTTGCTTCAATCAGGTCTTCAGCAAAAACAGTATGCATCGAAAAAGTTACAAGAAATGCTAGTAATATATTCATCTTAAACATCCATTAATACTTATCATTTTTTCATGATAATTTACGTTTGCGTTAATAAGTGCTAATAGTTTCACATGTCAAACAAATGTTCAAATAGATATCATATTCAAAGAAAAATATACACTTTTGTAGCCTTTCTACTACTCAGTAATAGCTTTGCTCAGACTACTGTTTCTTCTAGCTCGCTAGATGACGACACTGTTTATATTTACGGAGGCCTAAATACTAAATCAGGGCTTATTGATTCAGCAGTTAAGACAGAAGTATTGAGCTCAGAGGAAATAGAGAATTCTCACTACAATGATCTCTCAGAGTCAATTTCAGATATAGCTGGAGTTTCGGAAATATCTGTAGATAGAAGAAGTGGTGCAAAGACCGCCCTTATTCAAGGCTTTGGTAAAAATAGTGTCCTGGTTATGATTGATGGGACACCAGTATCTCAAAACTCTTCATTTGGCTTTGATTTAACTCAAGTATCAACAGAAAATATAGAAAAAATTGAAGTGATTAAGGGTGGTGCATCAGCTCTATATGGAAGCCAGGCAATTGGTGGAGTTATAAATATTGTTACTAAGAAGCCTAATAATAAAAAGAAACACTTCCTTGAGCTTAGCTCTGGAACAGATCAAGAGTCTAATGAACTGAAGCAACTAAACGCCAAGGCCTTATATAGTAATAGAATTAATGGTTTTGGACATAAATTAACAGCTTCATATAGAAATCAAAGTGAATTTGATCTAGATAAAAGTACATATGCTAAAGATGGCCCAAAGTACTCAAAAATTAACGGGTCACTGTACTTAGATAAAAAGCTGGGAGCTAATACACTTTCACTTAATTATATCTATTTTAACGACTATGTTAAATCAACATCATCTAAGCCATTTGGATCCAGTACTTTTGGTGAAATAAATAATGAAACAAGAACAACTACTCATAACCTTAAGGTTCAAAATGTACTTAAAAATGGAAACTCATCACTAAAGACATATGTTAATGCTGAACTCATTAGAGACGATCTTAACTTAAGTGATAATCCAAAGACTACATTTCAAGAAACACATAAGGTCACAAACTATGAATCTTACAGAGTTGAAGCTGTTTATGATCAAATTGCTTTTGAGAACCATGCTTTAACGTCAGGACTTCTCTATAAAGAAGATCGAGTTGATCAAAAGACAAGAACTCAGCAAACAGAGAGTATTATTGTTGATCATAGTGATATTGATCACAAGAAAATATGGTCACTACAGGGTTACATTCAAGATAATTACTTTAAAGATAATTATGAAATTTCTCCAGGTGCAAGAATTCAATATGACAGCAACTATGGGTATAATCTTTCACCAAAAATTAGCTTTAGTTACTTCAAAGATTTATCAGACAATATTGAATCAAAGACTTGGTTAACTCTTGGTACAGGTCATAGGTCTCCATCAATTAAAGAGAGATTCTTCACATTAGATCACTCTTCAGTGGCCAATTACATTGTTCAAGGTAATGACAACTTAGACCCTGAAACATCAGTGAGTGTTCAACTAGGAAACAAGTTTGACTTTAATAAACAGCACTCAATTCATGGAAATCTTTTTTATAATAAGATATCTAATTTAATTGAGACTACCGAGTTAGCAAGTACAACAAGTACAAAGGTCTTCTCATACAAAAACTTCAATGAGGTAGACTCAAGAGGTGTTGAGATCGGCAGTACCTATGCGCCAAATAGTTGGAATAAACTAAATGTAAACTACTCTTATACAGAGACGATTAACAGAACAACTAGTCTACAACTTTTAAATAGGCCTTTGTACTCTTGGAAAGTAAAGCACACACTCTCACCTATAGACTCACTTAGTATTATTAACTCATTAAGATATACTGGTAAGAAATATACTAATGAGGAGAATACAAAGGTGTCACAGGGCTATTCTTCTTTTGATACAAAATTAAACTACCAATATACTAAGAGTATCAATCTATACTTTGGAATCAATAATCTATTTAACTCAGTAAAAGAACCAACAATAGATACAGTTGTAGCTATAAACGATGATAGGCCAACACTAGGCCGCTACTTCTATACAGGTATTCAACTCAAGGATTTTTAATTGAAAGTTATTACTTTAATCACATTCTTTCTGATTATCTCATGCGCGAAAGTTGAGCCGTTGGCAGAGAAGTCAGTAGAAGAAAACTATATAGATTACGTTATGTCTCGCTCTCAATATATTGAAGATAAAAGTACAGATATATTTGAAGAGACTCCTTGGTACTCATACGATGAAAATAACCACATTATCTGGCCAACATTTTCAGTCTATGCCCTAAGAACAAATCGCTCATACTATAAACTTCAAATTTTAGATTACTATGATAGGAACTCCAATCCTGGACACTTTACAATAAGAGTAGCTAAGGAAGGTGGTAGTGAGAATATATATTCTTTTAGAGCTGCAGGTTGTGGAAATATTTATACAAATAGTAACTACGAGACCTGTCTAAATAATCCATTAACAAATATCTATCGATACCTAGATATTGAAACTGGTGCAGTCTACGACTTCACAGATGCTCAAGCAATGAAGAGTAAAGACTGGGATCTTGCTTTTAATGGAACAAGTATCAGGATAAATGCAGGTAAGTATGGAGAAAAAGGAACGAGGATAGCAAGTCTATTCATATACACTGACTTCTTTACTGGTGGAATTGTAGATTATCAAAGAATCGCTGAAGTATCTTTCTCTGACAGAGGAGCAAGGTTCTTCGATCTAGAAATGGATCTAAGAAATATTCCCTACTCTCTACCTCCTGGGGTGGAAAGAGTTATCAATGAAATAGATTGGTTTAGAACAAGTGAAGAGGATGACAGACTATACTCATCAGTAAACAAGAACTGGTGGTTAGTAAGGTCAAGTGACCTCCAAAGCTACTTTAAGTTTAATATGGCAGAAATTAATGAATCAATATTGGCCGATGACAAAATAGAAACTGAATTTGTCATTCACTCTTATTATCAATCTAAAGATGATCTAGAGTTCCAACCAGAGCTCCGTATTTGGCGTTTAGAACCTATTAGTACGAAGAAACGTCTAGTAAGACTATGTCTTGACTTAGATGCCCAAGAAACAGTTCACTGCTCTAGAGAAAAAGATAAAGTTGATCTATCTTTTACTGCATTGAATAGAAATCCTAGACGTTGGAAAATTGAAACTAGTAGCGGAGCTATAGGCCCTCTTTCTTTAGAAGATATTTCAGATAGAAGAACTGGACGCTTAAAATAAAAAAGGCCCATCCGAAGATAGGCCTTACTAATTATAATATATATTTTAATTAGCTAAGGTGCTTACCAAGAATACCTGCAAGCTCGAACATAGTTACTTCTTTCTTTCCAAAAACTGCTTTTAGTTTTTCGTCAGCAAGAATGTTTCTTTTGTTCTTTGGGTTTTGAAGATCGTTCTTCTTGATATATACCCAAATTTTCTTAACAGCTTCAGTTCTTGGAACTGCAGCACTACCAATAACAGCAGCAAGTTCAGCAGATGGAGTCATTGCTTTCATAAATGCAGCATTTGGCTTTCTCTTAGTCTTTGCTTTTTTAGGAGCTGCTTTCTTAGCCGCTTTTTTAGGAGCTGCTTTCTTAGCTGCTTTTTTAGGAGCTGCTTTCTTAGTTGCTTTTTTAGCTACTTTCTTAGTTGCTTTCTTAGCTACTTTTTTCTTAGTTGCTTTCTTTGCTACTTTCTTAGTTGCTTTCTTTGCTACTTTTTTCTTAGTTGCTTTCTTTGCTACTTTTTTCTTAGTTGCTTTCTTTGCTACTTTTTTCTTAGTTGCTTTCTTTGCTACTTTCTTAGTTGCTTTCTTTGCTACTTTTTTCTTAGTTGCTTTTTTAGCTACTTTCTTAGTTGCTTTCTTTGCTACTTTTTTCTTAGCTACTTTCTTCTTTGCTACTTTTTTCTTTGTTGCTTTCTTAGCTACTTTCTTAGCTGCCTTTTTAGGTGCTGCTTTTTTAGTTGCCTTTTTAGCTACTTTCTTAGTCGCTTTTTTTGCTACTTTTTTCTTCGCCATAACATCCTCCAGAATACAAAATGACATTTATCCAAACTAAATTTAACTTATCTAATAGTCTAATCGAAAGAATACAAAAACACTTGAGTTTTTTTCACTTTTTATTATTTTTTTTTCATAGGGAAAAAAGGCCCTGAGTAGGGCCATTTGATTATTTAACTTGTTTTATCCACTCTACAACTTGTCCCTTCTCTCCAAGACGTTTATCTGTCTTAACGTAGCCATGACTTTCATTGAGTGAATACATTCTAAAATTATCAATCGAGCAGTAATGTATTATTTGTTTTACCTTCTGCTCTTTAGCTTCTTTCTCAAAAAAGTCTTTAATCTTATGAGAGAAACCACTTCCTTGGTGAGACAACTTAATCGATGTATTTTTAGAATATAGGGTATTATCTTTAATTTTATAAAAGAGAGCGGCTATAATTTCACCACTTTCCTCTACTCCGTAGAGATTCCAACCGTCTTTCACTTCTTTTTTTATTTCATCGAAGTTCCAGTTAAAACCTGGAGAATCAGAGAATGCATCAAGATTATAATCATAGATCATCTTGATATCTTTTGAATTATTGGCCTTTACAAAATCGAGACTCATAGCAATCCTTTGCTTAAAAAAGATAGAGGTTATTCGTTAACCTCTATTATAGCGAAATTGATTTAATTTTACTTTAGGGTACTAATATATGCCGCTAGGTCATCTATATCAGCATCTGAAAGCTTTTTAATAAATGGTAGCATCGTAGGGTTCTTTCTCTCTACTCCGGCCTTAAATTGCTTAATAGAGCTAACGATATACCAATCATATTGTCCGGCAATCCTAGGAGCTTTCATTGCTGCATTACCTTCACCATTTGTTCCATGGCATTGAATACAAGTCTTATAAAGCGTTTGACCTCTAGCTGCGTCTGCTGCGAAAGATTGTGCTGATACTAAAGTGAATAGGGCAACCACTGCCAATAATGTTTTCATTGCACTCCCAAAATACAAAAAATTAAGATGTAATACACTGAATATTAACGATTCTAGAGCTACTCGGCAACCAAATTTATATTTTCACTCTTAATAACGCTACGAACCAACCCCTCCAGAGAAGATAACGTTTCCTTAGGTAGGTAATTTGGAGCTAGTTTCACATGATTAATACTTGAAGAGAGCTCTACATAGAAAGACTCTTCCTCTAGGTGAATAAGCTCTATTTCAACATTCTCTTGGGTAAAATAGTCACTCATATTAACTTTTAAGGTAAAAAACTCAGAGATGGCCTTAATTTTATCAACGTAAGTCGGGTTTTCCCCAACTCTCCAAAAGTCTAAATCGTCTGCTAATTCGTACTCAAATATAGATGTAACAAGTAGATTTCTAATATCGTCTACAATTTTAGAAGGGAAAGGAGACTCCCCCATTGCTGGGATATGGTTTTGGTCCCTAAGAAAACTCTCAACTTCTCTAGAAGATAAAGACTTAATTCTCTTAAGATCTGCACTCTTGAGAACTTTACAGATAGCATAGAAAATACCATTTTCAATACGATCCTCTTCTACTTCGTATAGTAATTCAGTTAACATTCCCCTCTTTACAGTGAAACTAAACCTTACCTTTAGGCCATCAGCTCTAACTTCAAAGCTAGAACCCCCAGTGTTTCCAATGTAATCAGTGGATTTAGAAAATTCCTGAATTCGAGTTGAATAACTTCCCAATTAGACATTCCTATTTTAGAGTCAATAATAATTAACACATATTTATAACGAATGAGCGATGAAGACAAATACTCTACCTAGATTTTTTCAAAGAGCAGAAAAAATAAATATCATTGGACCATGTTCCCTGGATCTATCTACTCTAGACCCATCAATCCCTACACTACTGATAGACGGAGGAGTAGATCATCAAATCTCTCTTGATAAGTCTTTTTCTATTGGAGACGGAGATAGTTCAACTAAAGCACTTAATCTAACTCTTCCAAAAGAAAAAGATATGAGTGACTTCTCCTATGCACTAGAGCTTCTTGAAAGTAGCAAGAGAGAGTTATTTATCTATGGAATGATTGGAGAAAGGAGAGATCACGAATATATCAATCTTGGGGAGGCCTATAGATTCTGCAATAAAACAGATTCTATAGCTAAATTTGATAAAAACTTTATCATTCTACCAAAAGGTCAGCATATTTTTAACTTATTTGGAGAATTTTCAATTATTACAATCGATAAAGCGCTTATCACGATTCGAGGTAAAGCTAGATATACCTTAGACAAAGAAACAGAGCTTCTTCCACTTTCAAGTCATGGTCTTAGTAATATTGGAGACGGAGAAATCACTCTAAAGAGTGACACTCCATTAATTATTTATACTGAGGGACAATCTCTAGCTTTGTCTTAAAGTGCTTCATTAATAAATCATCTGACATTATTTGAAGCCTATACTTTCCACTTAAGAATCTTTCCATCTGATTTTTAAAGAATGGACTAAGATAGTGACCAGAAATTCCAAGAGGGAGTATTCCATAACTCATCTCTGGGTTAGCAAAATCAATAATTCTCCTAGTACTTGGCCCACTTTTTACTTTATGACCATCTTTACAGCCTACTTTTCTAAAATTGTTTATATTATTGTAGGCCCCCATTACAGGGTAAGGACCGAGGTTAAGAATTTTATTTAGTGGAAAACTTTTTCCAAGAGCATGAGTAAACTCTATCGTATGAAGTTTTCCCCAATTCCACTCATTGATATCCTCTCCCAACTTCTTATTTAAAAAAGTGACAGTGTCTTTAAAACTTTTAAGAATAACCTCTTTTCTTGTTTCTACTTGCTCAGTGTCCTTAATATCCCACCAAGCAGCTCTATCTCTCTTTAACATTCTTCCTAGGAAGTACCATCTCGCCGATAGGCCACAGAATTTATTTCTATCTTCCTCACCTAATTCATCTAAGATATTCATCGTTAAGTGATACATAAACTGATGATAGATTGAAGCTCCAATTCTATTTGGAAATGTTTGTCTGTCCCACGACTGAAGTTCTTTATAGGCCTTAACTTCAAGCGGAGATAATTTAGAAGAATCTAATTCTTTTACGACAAGGTCTCTTATCCACTCATTCTCATTATTTAATACATTGTTTTGTAAAAGCATTGTATCACCTAGAGACCAGTCATTCTTGGCCATTAGTCTAGAGAATAAATTGATAAAGCGGTCTCTTGGCTGCCACATACCTCTAAAGTTTTCATCTGCTGTAATCGGTCTATTATTAGCAGATGCCACAAAACCACTTTCAGGGTTTATATTGTGAGGTAATTCATCAAATTGATAATAACCAGTATAAGCATCATCTTTTGAAGATCCGTCTAATACAACTCTACTATCACTAAGATCATTTCGTTTTGGATAAGCACCAAGGTTAAGCCTAGCAATATTATCTTCAGCGTCAGCATAAATAATATTTAATCCAGGAGAACCTACTAAAGAGACACCTTTTTTAAACTCTTCTAAGTTCTTAGCTTGTCCCATTTTATAGAATCCCTCTATAGGGTGATTGCTTTCTAGGAAGTAGGTCCACTTCATAGAAATACCTTTATCTTCCATTATTCCATCTAAAATCGGTCCGTTGTGACTAATGTGAACAGGTAATTGAATATCCTCTCCACCTCTAACTTTAATGACCTCAGGGTATCTTATGAGCGGAATTTCTTTTCCTTCAAAAATAGTCTCATTCCCAGATTCTGAGAACGTCTCCTTATAGAAGTCCATATCATCCATATAAGAAATGGTAATTCCCCACGCTTTAAGTTTATCGTGACCCATTACTGCAAAAGGAATATTTGGAAGGAAGTGTCCGTATATCTCATAAGGCTCAGAAGGATCTTCAATCTTCAAGTGTGCTTCAAACCAAATCCCAGGAAGAGAGAAACCTATATGTGGATCAGAGGCAAGCATGGCCTTTTTACTCTTTGTCTTCTTAGAACTAAGCGCCCAAGCATTAGACCCTTCAAATCCACCAAAGTCATTATTAACATCTTCAAAGGCCTTGAAGATATTCTTTAGTTCTTTATGAACACTTGCTGTCATAACAGTGTTCTTATGTGGCTCTATCTGGAGGTCATCCCACATTTCTTCATTTAATGAGTTCTTTAATTTATCCATTAGCAAGTCATGCCTAAGAAAAGCTGCAAATGAATAGGCCATATAGCCAATAACTGAGTAAGAATCTAAAAGAGTGAACTTTTCAGGCTTAAAACCACCTAAAACAAACTCTATAGGCAGATCTTCGTTCTCAATAAAGTAGTTTACTCCAGCAAAGAATGAGTCCATTTTCTCTTTTATTTCTTTTGGAAGTTCCTTTTTCTTAATTTGTTCTTCAAAGTGGCGACGGAGACCTAAAGTTCTAAATGTTTTATCAATAGTAATTCCCTTACTACCGACTAATTCACTAATTCTTCCAGCTCCTACCCTTCTAAGCATCTCCATTTGAAAAAGACGCTCACTCGCCATTGTATAGCCTAAGACTTTATAAGCATCATTTGAGTTCTTTGCTGTAATGTGCGGAATACCTTCCGTATCTCTAATAACTTCTACCTTATCCGAAAGAATAGGCATTTCAAGAATTCCATCACCATAAGGAATCGTTCTATTTAAGAGATAAAAGAGCGATGTTAAGATGATCGCGAAGATAAGTGGTAGAGTATAAATAAATCTTTTTAAAACTTTTTTCATTTTTTCTTCTTTATTTTAGGCATTATCTTTAAATTTTTACAAATATCTCGTAGAATTTACTAATGAGTAAAAGGTTTCCCTTAATTGATCAAATTCGTGGCTTTGCAATAGTTCTAATGATCATATTTCATTTTTTTTATGACTTAAAGATATTTGGTTATAATAATATCAATTTTAATAAAGATTTTTTCTGGTTTGAGCTACCAAGGCTGATAGTTTTTTTATTTCTGCTATCAATGGGACTATCTCTCCCACTGGTTCATAAGAAGAAAATTAATTGGAAAAAGTTTTGGCCTAGATGGATAAAGATTGCTCTAGGGGCCATTGCTATTACAGCTTATACCTTCTTTATGTTTAAAAAAAGCTGGGTTTACTTTGGAACTCTCCACTGTATAGCGACAGCATCTCTAGTTTCACTACCATTTATAAGAATACCTAGAATCTCTGGTGTGATAGGTATCATAATGGTCTTACTACATTTATTTTTTAGAATTACCATTCCTTGGTTTGAGTTATCTCACCCAAGTATGGATTATATTCCACTATTTCCTTGGATTGGATGTGTCTTTATTGGCTTTGGCCTTTGGAGCCTTAAGTTCCATGAACTCAATCCGTTTAAATCAAAATTCTTTAAGCCTTTAGAGAAAATGGGGCAGCATTCACTAATTATCTATTTAATCCATCAACCTATTCTTTACGGTCTTGTAATGGCCTTTACATATTTCTATAAAAAGTAGCTATTTTCACAAATTAATCTGTAAGAGTTTCACAGTTCTGTTTGTATTCAGTAGGTATTGTAGTACTTACTAAATACAAATTACACGAACAAAACAACTCTACGCGTCATCAAATTGGAGAATATCTTGAAAGTTAAACATACTATTGCGGCCATATTACTTCTCTTAAGTAGTTCAGTTCTTTCACGTTCATCTATAAAAGAATGTGGCGACACTCAATTACCAACTTATGTTAAGACAGATAAATCATTTGATTTTGCACAGGCATGTAGTGCTGTAGAGACTGCAATAAAGTTTGCAAAAGAAAAGTCCTTCTTAGTTCAAGATACAACTATTTCAATAAAATATAAGAAGAGTTCAACAAATGGTTATGAATTCCCAAATAACTTCAATAAGTCAGCAACGAATTATTCTCAAGTAATAAGTAACGGAAAAGACCTAATAGAGATGAGTTCATTTTATAGCGAAGATGTTCACTCGACAGAGAGATCAAACTTTGGACTGAACGTTCATACATCTAACCAATATTCAGAAAGACAAAGAGTAATGATCTTAACTGCCCTACACCATAGTGTAATTGTTCATGAAACAATTCATGTTCTTCTCAATTCTTACCTAAAAGAAAGACCAAGTCTTAAACTTAGCTATGGAGAGAAAGAGGCCATTGCTTATATAGGACAGCTAGAGAGTATCTCTCCTTCTTTAAGAAAGATTATCATTGATCTTAACCAGGATATACTAGATAGAAACTTTGGATACCAAGACTTAGTTAATCATATCGAAAATGAAAATGACCAAGATCTAGGAATTAATGCTTTTTATAAGTACACAAATGGATCTTTAAAAGTTAAAGAGTTACTTCGTTTATAAATAAATCATTCAAGGATAAATATGAGTAGCCAATATGACGGTATAACCCAAGAATTAATCGCCTCTGAGCAATTACAAGTTTTTGATGTTGTAGAAGCTTATTGCGACATTTGTGGTGACTTAACTCAACATCACATTGATAATTCAAAGAAGTATAATGAAGACGATGAAATATCACCTGATGCAATACTTTCTCCGGCGATATCAACTCAAGAATGTGTAATCTGCCGTGAAAATGAAGAAAATGAACTAGAAGAATTCTAGTTCATTAATATAGAAACCGACCTAATTTTTCTACTTAGACGCTTTAATAGTAATCTGAATATTCTTCGAACCTAATTCAATTGGCTTAGTTGTCTTTGCTTCAACTCCAGATTTATCCATAGCACTACCAGAAGGACTAATTCTTGCTGTAATAGCAAAAGGTCCCTGAAAAGGTAGATCTTTCATCATTTTATTAGACTCATCTAACTTAAAATTAACCGGATACTTTGGAGAATCTATTCTTTTAACAGCTAGTGGCATTGGCATAGGGCTTCCATACTTCTTAGCGAATATATAAAGTGTTCCTTTTGGAGCAACTCCTTCTGCCGAAACTGTACCGCTTAAGCTTTCCGCGCTTATACTTAAAGCTGATAAAGCTATAAGAGTGATAGTAATTAATTTCATAATTTTCATACTTCATACCTCTTTAAGTTATAAATTTAAACTTAGGTTAACTACTTTATAAGAGTTTATCTTTTACAAATCTTTCTACATTGATCTATATTCCTACAAATATATACACTTAGTTAAATTACATACAAATTATAAAACTTCTATAAATTCTTAATTAGTTTTAATGAAAAATGGAGAAAAAGTGAATTCATACAACGAACTAAAGAAAATAAATGAAAAAATTCATAATTTATCTCATCTAGGAGCAATTACTAGCTGGGATCAGCAAACAATGATGCCAAAGGGCTCTAATGATGCAAGATCAAAAGCAATGGCTGAGTTTACAGTTTTAATGCATCAATTATCAACAGATCCAAAAATTTCAGACCTTTTAAATGAAGCGTCTAAAGAAGATTTGAATGAAACAGATAGATCAACTTTAAGAGAAATGAAAAGAAGTTATGAACTTTCAACTGTTGTTCCTGAGGACTTGGTAAAAGCAAAGTCTCTTGCTGGTTCTAAATGTGAGCATGCTTGGAGAGAGCAAAAGCCCAATAATGACTGGAAAGGTTTCTTAACAAACTTTGAAGACGTTGTGAAACTTTCACGAGAAGAAGCAAGTATACGTTCATCTAAGTCTGGTCTCACTCCATATGATTCTTTACTAGATATATATGAGCCAGGAATGAATACTGAAAAGCTAGATGTCATCTTCTCTGATGTAAAGTCATGGCTCCCAACTCTTATTGAAGAAATTGTTGAGAAACAAAAGTCATATAACACGGTTCTTCCAACTGGACCTTTTAGTATTGAAAAACAAAAAGAGCTTGGTTTAAAAGTGATGAAAAAACTTGGCTTTGACTTTGATAAAGGTCGAGTAGATATAAGTTCTCATCCTTTCTGTGGAGGAGTTCCTGAAGATATTCGAATGACGACGAGATATGATGAGTCCGACTTTGTACAATCTCTAATGGGAATTGTTCACGAGACGGGACATGCTAGATACGAACAAAACCTTCCAAAAGAATATGTAGCTCTACCATCAGGAACTGCTCGCTCTATGGGAATCCACGAGAGTCAAAGTTTATTCTTTGAAATGCAAATAGGAAGAGGAAGACCATTTCTAGAATCAATCCATAAAGATATTGTAGATGCCTTTGGAGATACTAAAGAATTTCAAATTGATAATCTAGTAAAAATTTATAACCATGTAGAACCAGGATTTATTAGAGTAGATGCTGATGAGGTTACTTATCCAGCTCATGTGATTCTTAGATATGAAATAGAAAGAGACTTAATAAATGGAAAGTTAGAAGCAAAAGATATTCCTGAAGTGTGGAATGAGAAAATGAAGGCATATCTAGGACTAAATACAGAAGGAAACTACACTCAGGGAGTTCTTCAAGATATTCACTGGACTGATGGGTCTTTTGGTTACTTTCCTTCATATACTCTTGGGGCAATGTACGCCGCTCAACAATTTAGTTCTGTTAAAAAGTTATATCCAAATGTAAATGATTCTATTTCGAATGGAGATTACTCTCAGGCCTTTTCGTGGCTTAAAGAGAATATCTGGGAAAAAGGAAGTTTATTCTTAACAGATGATCTTATAAAGAATGCGACAGGAGAGAGTTTAAATCCGAAGTTTTTAAAAGAGCACCTCACTTCAAGATATTTAAAATAGACTTTGATAAAAAGGCCTACAAGTGGTTATCTACTAACCTCTTGTGGCCTTGAATAATTCTTAATGAACTCTAGATAATAGTTCATCTAGAATCACATATACCTCTTGAGAGTTATACCCTAGTGGTATAACTCCATCTCCTACTTCATCATACTCATCAGTATCAACAAGTTCTGATTTTTTAAATTTAGAGATTGGATCAATGACTTCTAAAAGATCATTTGCCTCTTTAAGAGCATAGTAAGTAACAGCAGTGTTTACTGGTGCAGTTATAGCAAGGGCAACTGTTCCGTTAGCAACACCCTCTCTCCATCCAGTTGCTCTAGCCGTCATTCTAGCGGCTCCACCTAGAGTGAACTTCATTAGCCTCTTCCAAATAATTCCACCTGTGACAATCTCTGCAGCAAGAAGAAAACCTCCCTTCACCGACTCTCTTGTCTCTAACGAGTTAAGCTCTGTTTTTGAATAACCATCTTCACTAAAAATAACATCACAGTCGGCACTTTCTTGATCACCAACACATTCATAAAACTTATAATTTATTCTAGACCTAGCTTCACTTTTCTCTACTTTGAAAAATACCTGATTCTCTTCATAATCATCTGGTATTAGTGATGTTGCATTGGTCATATTAGACAATAGTAATAACGCAAGAATAGTTGCTTTCATCCTAAATTCTCCATTTAATATTTTACAATTATATGTAATTACTTAACTTTTTAATTAAAAGGACAAGAGTACACTTGTCCCCACACAGCATTCATCTAGTATAATTCTGTACTTCATTACCAGAAATTCTATCTTTCATCATTGAGCATTGCTTTTGTGTAACTTCCCCACTTAGAAGTGACAATTTCGAATGCATGAGGTTTGATTCTATCCCCATTTCATGACTATCATCTAAGAGGATATGTCCTAATTCATGAGCAAAAACACTATAGTCATCTGGTTCTGCATCAACATATGTTTTTTCATTTATTAAGTCTGTTATCCAAAAGGTATTTAAGGCAATGGAGTTCTTATCTATTGCACTTGGAGGAAAAGATGTCGCTAGCTTATTCATATCCTCATCGAACGAATCAATGAAAAGAGCAAGGGGCCTTTCCTGAATATTTAAATCTATTAACAATTGTAGAGTTCCATCGTAGTAACGATTTTCTAATGAATTATTTAAGTCATAATAAAGGCCCTTAGATGGGTACTTCCATTCAACTTCTCGAATAGAGCCAATAGTGACTCCAATATCGCATTGGTCATATATTTTTCGTAATTTATTAAATCGTTCAAAAATATGTGATAGATCCCAACTTCCTTTTACTAGTACAATATGAAGTTCCTCAGAGACACTGCCCGTGCTGACTCGATATACTTCTGGGACTTCATGCATTTTATCAACAAGAAAAGCTTCACTCGCACTTGTGAGTGTACTTAGAAGCATAAATATCGATAAGAAGAATACTCTGATGATCCATCCATTGTTTTAATTTAATAGTGAGTTATTTTGACATCTTCTGGGAAAATAAATAGCAATTATGAATAATCTACAGGTGTGTAAATAAATTCTACATTATGGATAATATTGCAAGTTGTCGCAGAGAATACTGCAATATAAATATCAGATACTTAGAAGACCCTTAACTATTTAGCCTAACTCTCTTAAATAAGTTCAGGTTAGATCTCACAACGATGGAATCTGAAAGAATACCTTGTTTAACCAATTCAAATTGCTAGAGCAGTGCCTTCATGGTAGTAAGAGTGAATAAAAATAATGGGTTAATTATACTAGAAGGTTAAAGATGTCTTTTGATTTTCAAAAGAAGTTAGAGAAAACTGAGCGCTTCCTCGGGGGCCTAAAGTTTGCAGTTATTGTTATTACTATTTTCTCAATTTTCATGATTGTTGGAACTTTTTTTGAAAGTTACTACGGTACCGACTTTGTAAATAGAACTATCTACAAACGTATGCCATTCATGGTAGTACAGCTTGGTATCTTTATTAGTGTATTCTTTGCGATGATGCTGAGACTACCACCTAAGAAAAGACTCTATGGTTTTTATGCAATTCACACTGGTCTAATTATGATCGGCTGTGGTTCATTTATCACTTGGTTCTCTGGTGTAGATGGGACACTTTCTCTAGATCCAAATACTCCTGCTAGAAAAGTTGTATTAACAGACGATATCTTAAGAATCATCTATCACGATGATGGAAAAACTGTGATGAGAAAGCTTCCATATGTAGCTTTTGAAACAAATATTGGTGATAAGTACGAAGATGTAACTTTAGGTGACTTCTACCCATTTGCAGAAAAAGAGCTTTACTGGAGAAAGGGAAATAACCCTTATGCTATGAATGCGAGTATTCATTCTTCAACATATATACTTTCAAATCCAAATGTTACTCAAGAGTTCACACTTTCACTTCACCCTGAAGCAATAGAATTTGAAGCATCTGCAAGACTAGGTCTTCTTGATGTGACTTACCTTCCAAAGAACCTCGTTACATGTTTTGGTGATAATAACCCTAGTGGGTATATTATTTGGGATAGTAAAGAGAGTTCTTGTTTTACACCAGAAAGTAGATCAATCGAAATAAAGAATACTAGTGAAGGAAACAAGTTCTTTGTTGTTAATCAAGATAGTAAATTCTATTCATTCTTCCCTGATTTCAACCCATGGCCTGTTGACGAAAAACTAGAAGTGATCAAAGACTCTCACTTAAGAGTATTTAGTAAAAAGCTATTTGAAGATAAGCCAAACCTATTCCTATTTGGAGAAAATGCTGCTTATTTTGAAGATAATAAATGGCATATGAAGTCTTTAAAAGACAAGGCCTCAATTATTACACTTCCGTGGATGGGACTTGAGCTTGTTTTAAAAAAGCATGATAATTCGAAGTTTCCGTCATTCAGACCTGTTGCAACTATGCCTGTCCAGTTAAATGGTAGCCTTATCAAAGGTCAAACGAAGGCACTAAAAATAGAAGTACTTGGAAAAGAATATTGGGTACTAGATGATAGACCTGTAACTCTTAGAATTAATGGTAAGAAAGTTTCATTTGTATTAGATAAGGAAATTCTGACACTTCCATTTGAGTTTGTTCTAACTAAGTTCAAAATGGAAAAAGATCCAGGAACAAACAAGCCAGCTAGTTACGAGTCATTCGTAAAATTATTTACAGATAAAGGTCCAAGTGATCACCATATCTTTATGAATAACCCTCTTAAGCACGCAGGGTTCACATTCTATCAAGCAAGTTATTCACAAGACCCTGAAACAGGAGTCTATAGCTCTACATTAAGTGTAAATGTCGACCAAGGTCGTCCTCTTAAATATCTTGGCTCACTCTTTTTAGTTTTAGGAGCCATGGGCCACTACCTTTTAAATAAAAGAAAGGTAAAGAAATCTGATAGTGCAGACATTTTAAACCTAGAGAAAGTCTAGACGGAGAATAAATAATGAAGGCAATACTAAGTCTATTACTACTAACAATTTCGCTAAGTTCATTTTCAATAGAGCTTCACTTTTGTGACCAGTCTCTTGAATCTCTTCCAATAAGGCAGGACGGTAGAATAAAACCTCTTAAAGTTCATGCCAGTGAAATGTTAAAGTACCTTACGGGTAAAACTAAGTATGAAAAATTATCTTCAACTGTAACATTTTGCTTAGTTTCTTTAAAAGGTATGGGAATACCAAATGAAGTAGACTTAAAGACAAATATTGAGCATGTAGATTTGATAAAGACTTTAGAGCTTAAAGATGGTGAGCATAGAGTAAGTTTCGAAAAACTAGAAGAGAACATGACTCTTATAAGAAGTGAGTGGCAAAAGGCTGAAGAACACGGAAGCTATAAGAAGTCTCTTGCTTCAGTATTAAATAAAATAAATCTCTATAAAGATATTAAATCTGCCAATAACTGGCTAGTTCCACTTGTGAACTCAAAAGATGATGTTGCTTGGTTACCTATCGGAGCTTACCTTACAGAAGAAAAAGTTGTAAAAGCTAGAGAGACAAGTGATAGACCATTTTTAAAAGTATTAAAAGATTCAGAAGAACAATATGAAAAAATCGTAGATAAGGATTTTTTAATTGAGCTTACTTACGTAAAGATGCAACTACCACTAGTGGCACTATTTCTAACATTTGCTGGTCTTATTACAATCACTCTTTTTAGAAAATTTAATATAGCTTTAGTCTTTGCAGTACTAACAGTTATAACTCAGACAGCAATCCTAGCTTTTAGAGTCTACGTTTCAGGTAGAGCTCCTATTACAAATATGTACGAAACGGTTCTATTTTCAGGATATGGATCACTACTCTTAGCTCTAGTTATTGGTCACTTTAAGAAAGAAAAGATCTATGTATTCGTAGGCCTTGCATATAATGTTTGTACTCTACTTATGCTTAACTTTGCAGGTGGTATGCTTTCGAGTTCAATATCTCCTCTAGTTCCAGTACTTAGAGATAACTTTTGGCTTTCTACTCATGTTACAACGATTATCCTTTCTTATGGTGCCCTAGCACTTAGTTGGGTACTAGCGAATACTGTATTAATTAGAAAGAGATTCTTCTCTATGAGCCCTGCTGATGAGAGATACTACAGTGACCTAGTTTATACATGTTTAAAGTATGGAACTGTTATGCTTGCTGCTGGTATTATTCTTGGTGGTGTTTGGGCCGATTATTCTTGGGGAAGATTCTGGGGATGGGATCCAAAAGAGACATGGTCATTAATTGTTCTTTGTCTTTACATGGCAATTCTTCACGGAAAGTACACAAGCTGGATTCCTAATGGAAGATTCTTCTTATTAGTAGCAGCTGCTTTCATGAGTGTAATGATGGCATGGTTTGGTGTTAACTACATCCTAGCAACAGGTCTTCACTCTTATGGATTTAGTGAAGGTGGAGCAATCTTCCTAGGTTCATTCTTTGCAGCTCAAATATTAGTATTGGCCCTAACTTATACGAGAAAGGATAACCAAACTCATGCTTAATATTGCAAATGTTACAAAGAATCAGGGTGGCGAAGCTTTATACACTAAAGTGAACTTCCAAATTAACCCTGGCGAAAAAGTTGGTTTAGTAGGTCCAAATGGGGCTGGTAAATCTACTCTCTTTAGAATGATAATTGGAGAAGAGCGTCCAGATGAAGGGCAAATATCTATTCCAGACAGATTGCGTATTTCTTATTTCTCTCAAAATGTAGGAGAAATGAGAGGAAGAACAGCACTTGAAGAAGTCGTAGAAGGAGATGAAGGGATCTCTGCGATGAAAGTGAAGTTGAGAAAATTTGAAGAACAACTCTGTGATCCAGACTTAGATCCAGACGAAATGAATAAAATATTAGAAAGAATGGGTGAAGTACAAACAGACTTTGAAAAAGTTGGTGGCTACGACCTTGAATCAAGAGCTGAAGAGATACTTTCAGGACTTGGGATACATGCTCAAGATCATCACAAAAAAGTTGAAGACTTTAGTGGTGGTTGGAAAATGAGAATTGCACTTGCAAAAGTGCTAGTAACAAATCCAGACCTAATCATTATGGATGAGCCTACAAACTACCTAGACATGGAAACAATTCTTTGGTTAGAAGAATGGCTTAGAAACTATAAAGGCTCAGTGTTTATGACAACACACGATAGAGACTTTATGAATAATGTTGCTAAGAAAATAGTAGAGATTAATCACAAGAGAGTTACAACTTACAGTGGTGATTATGACTTCTATATAAAAGAGAGCAAAATTAGACTTGAACAATTAAAGTCAGAACATAAGAGACAGCAGGATATGCTTGCCAAAGAAGAAGAGTTCATTGCTAAGTTTAAGGCGCGTGCATCTCATGCAGCTCAAGTGCAATCAAGAGTTAAAAAGATTGAAAAGATAGAAAGAGTTGAACTCCCACCAGAAGAAGAGAGTATGCACTTTGACTTCCCTACACCTCCAAGAGGAAGTGATGATGTTGTCATTATAAAAGATCTAGCAAAGAGCTGGAAAAACTCTCAAGGTGAAGAGGTCAATGTATTTAAAGGCCTTACAACAACAATTAATAGACTTCAAAAGATTGCAGTAGTTGGTGTTAATGGTGCTGGTAAATCCACTCTTTTAAAATGTATTTGTGGTCAGACAGAGCCAACTTCTGGAGAAGTGAAACTTGGACCAAGTATAAACTTAGGTTACTTCAGCCAGTTTTCACTAGAAGTACTAAAGTCAGAGAATACTATTCTTGAAGAAATACAGGCAAATCTTCCAAAGGCCAGTGACGGTTTTATAAGAAACTTATTAGCCGCCTTCCTCTTTAGAGGTGATGATGTTCATAAGAAAATTAAACATCTTTCAGGTGGAGAAAAAAGTAGACTTGTACTAGCAGTAATTTTCTCTTCAAATAATAACTTACTCGTTCTCGATGAGCCTACAAACCATTTAGATATCTCTTCTAGAGAAGTATTAATGAGAGCGCTTAAAAAGTATGAAGGTACTGTTATCTTCGTTTCCCATGATAGACACTTTCTTCATGAGTTAACTGATCAGGTGCTCGAAGTTGATAAGGGCGGAGTGAGTCTCTACCCTGGTAATTATAATTATTATTTAAATAAGAAAGCATCTCTCTCTTAAAAGAGATGCTCTAATTGCTCTACATAGCGTACATCTTTCATACCTACTAGAACGTAATCAATCTGATAGCTAAGATACTTTTCGATAAGTCGTACTTGAAGTGGCTCATCACCTGCTTCAATCAGACCAGCTTTAACAGCTTGCTCTTCAAAATTCTTTCCCATTTTACTCATATTATGGCGAGCATAATTTAATGAAACATCATAGAGATCATAGAAAGGAGTACTTTCTTTAGCAGAAAGATCTCCGCCCCATACTCTTGCTACAAATGGAAAGAAGTGAGAAAAGTAAACTTGATCTACACCATCTGGCGTATTTGTATTATTCCATAAATCATTAAATTGTCTTATTAGAGGAAGGTTATAAATTGATTCTTCAGGCTCTTCTTCTTTAAATTTCTTCTCAAGTAACATCATTGCTTTTACAAAAATTCTCTGAGCTTCAGATTCATCAATTAATGGGTGTGTAGTTTCATAGTCTGCAAGACGAACTAGCCCCTCACCTTTAAATGCATTTAAAGGACGATTAACCATAACTTGTAAATCATGTCCCTTGGCCTTATTGAGAAGGCTTAAACCATCATACCAAGACTCTAGAGCATCAATTTCAATCATATTAAAAGGAAACTGGATGTGTGTGAAGTGGTGATTACTACTTACATTTTGAGCACACTCCATAACTCTATCAATATGAGTAACTTTCTTATCATCTGGAGAAAGAATAAAGTTATTAGAGCTTATTCCATATGAGCCGATTAGACCTTCAGACACAAGGGCCTCAAGTTCAAAAAGAGCTTTTTCTATTCTCTTATAGTATTCATCTTGGTTCGCATTCTCTTCATAGAAGTAATATTCAGGATTATGAAGTAAGTACACATCAATTTTTTCAACTTCAAGTCTAGAAAGAGAGAGTTGAACCTGATTTCTAATAAAGTCAGGGTGAATTGAGTGCCACAGATCATCATTAACCTTCACTAGGTCCTCAGTTGCCTGACCAATACTATTTAACTCACCCATTACATTCATATTCTCACCTTGAACGTAACCAACCTTTGAAACTATAAGAGGAGTTCTCTCTGCTTTTTTAAGTACTTGAGCAATAAGTTTCTCACTCTCCCCACCAGTGTAGTTAGCAGAGGTATCAATAAGCTTGCAGCCTTTATTAACCGCAGAAAGCAACGCGTCATAATGATCTGATGAATGATTACTTACTCTGTAGGCACCGAATGCTACTGCCATATAAATTCTCCAATAAAATAATTAAATAAAAAAATCTATAACTTTTCCGATATACTATAATCTGGAGAATTTATGAAGATTTTTGTTTTATTGATTTTAGCATCAATTAGCACAACATTAAATGCTAAACCTTTTTGCATCTCTCATAGAGGTATTGCAACTGATTCTATTGAAAACTCTCTCGACTCAATTCAAAAGGCGATAGACGCTAAGAGTGATGGAGTAGAATTTGATGTGCATCACACTCGAGATGGACAAGCAATTCTCATGCATGACGAAAACTTAGAAAAAGTAGCTAAATCAATTGAGGGAAAAAGCTGTCCACTAACTAAAGAAATAAAATATCTATCTCTAGAAGAGATTCAAACAAACTGTATTCTTAAAGACGGCCAAACTATTCCGTTATTAGAAGACACTCTAAAGATTCTTGAAACTGAGAATATATTCACTTTCATAGAACTTAAGGACTCTCCTACTCCACAGACTATCTCTTTAATTGAAGAATATAACTCCCAAAAGCCAGAGCTTCTTAGAATTATTTCATTTGAATCAAAAGCACTAAAGAAACTTAAAAAGAAAAGAAAGTCTTCTCCCTTTTGGAGAGATGTTGAACTTATGAGAGTCTATAAGTTTCTTCCATTCTCATTCTCTGATTACGGCGTAAATATTTACTTTAAGACAAGATTTATGGCCTGGATTCCTAACCTTTTTGGAAAAGAAGTTGGCGTCTGGACAGTCAATTCTGATAAAGATTTAAAGAAAGTTTTAAAGAGAAGAATTCATTTTGTAACAACTGATAATGTAGAAAGATGTATGGAATTAAAATAAGCTAGACACTTTCATGCCTAGCTTAAGATATATTTTTAATCGAGGATTAAAGTATTATCGAATGGATTTAAGTATTGCTTCTTAAGTTCTAATTGCATTTCTCTATCAGACTCTACTTCAAAGTGAGCAAATAACGCCCCTTCAGTAATTTTCTGATCTTCATAAAATGACTTCATATAACTTGCAGCAATATTCTTAATAAAATCTGGTAAAGGTAAGAAGCTTACTCCAAGACCTGCTAATTGAAGAACCATTCTCTTTCTTCTAACTTTAGAAGGATTAGATTTGATATATGCAATACCTGGCTTAGAATTAAACATTGACTCTTTATTTACTAAGTTAACAATTTGCTCTTCACCATCAGCAACTACTTCCTGGAAAGCAAAGTTTATACGAGTATCAATAGATGAGTATCTTCTACTGTTAGCTCTTAACTTAGATGTTGCTGCTCTAAAGTTAGCAAAGAACTTATTGGCACCATAACTGTCCCAGTTATTTGCAGCACTATCAGATTCCCACTTTGCATACCAAGGGATTTGAGATTCATATATTGAAGAGAAAATTTCATCCGCTTCAACTTTAGTAAATCCTAGCTCATCTTCAGCAAATAATTCTAGGTAATGTAAAAGCATATTTTGGTGATAAAGACGTCTTTCTCTAATCATTCTTTCTACTTCTACAAGAACATAACTAGCAGTATTTAAAATTGGAATTGAGCTTAATCTTTTCTTTGCGAAGTTTAATCCCCAAGTAACAACTTGATAAGTCACATGTCTCTTATAGAAGAATCTACTATTATCTGGCTTAGCAATTATTGTTGGATCAAGATATGAAATAGCATCAGATAGCTTCTTTTCATATGCACTGATAACATTTTTAAACTCTGGTGCACTAAAAACAGCATCAACATCAATTTGCTCAAGAGCACGCATTGATTTAACAACATATGCAATATTTTCAGAAGACTTATCACCCTTCTCTTCGATATCAGATAAAAGTAACTCTTCTATCTCAGCATCGTAATCGCCTTTTTGCTTCATTAGCATTTGTTCTTGCTTTAAATTTTCTTTGATTTGTTGAAGGTATGGAGCAATTGAAAAAGAAACCTTAAGTCCTGGCTCTTTTACTGAAACAACTCTTCCTTGATCATCTCTAACAATTTTAAATCTTTTTTCAAATGTTGCAGATCCTAAAACCTGAGATGAAAATAGCACTACTGCCAAAAGACATGAAATCCTTTTCATTAATAATCCTCCTGATAAAATGAATTACTACTATGTTAAAACGAAGAACGTCTTACTACTAGGAATAGATTTACTTGTAAGAAAAGAACAGATTGCCCGACTATAGTAGTCAGATTAAATAGATAATAAAGAGATAGCGGAGAAACTTTCCAAGACTCATGTAGATAAGAAAAGAACGAAGCGGTGATTTCATAAGTCCATAGGTAACAGCAATGGGATCACCTACTATTGGAAGCCAACAAAAAAATGCAGGCCATCCTCCAAAAGATTCTAATTTTGTTTTATATTTAATAATTTTTTCTTCATTTATTTTAAAATACTTCTCTAGCCATATCCACTTACCAAGATGTCCAAGGACATAGCAACTCAGGCCACCAAGAGAGTTACCTAAAGTAGCAATAGCTAAAGCTATGAATACATCCTCATTACTGCTTAAGTTTGTTATGTAAGCAAAGTGTAGTTCAGAACTTATTGGCAAAATAGTTGCGGCCATAAAGCTTGAAAAAAATAGAGAAACTAGTTGGACGCTGATATGTACTCTTTAGATAGTTCATTGTAGACACCATCCCAAAGCTTAACTCTAAGCTTTAGAGATTGCTTACCAACTTCATACGCTTCACGTAATTTATTCTCATCATTACCACAAAGTTCTTCTAAACATTTTTTTGCTAAGATAGAGTGTTCTTCTCCATCCAGCTCAATGTGTCTTTCGATATAATAAATTAATTTTGGGCAGTCTATATTTTCAGATTTTAAATAATTTAAAATTCCTGTGAACATATCAGGTATTAACTTTTCTCTCCCATATAGGAAAGCTGCTGCAGTTTTATGTGGTTCAGAACTAAGGGCCAGATTCAAATTGAAAGAAACAAATGCCTTAACTTCTTGTGGGAGACTATCAAGTTCATAATTAACTAAAAATTCATTAATTGCAGTAGTATCAGCCCCAACTTCTTCCATGGCCGAAAGGTAGAGCGTAAAATGATCACACGCATTACCATTTAAATCGACATCACTCTCTTCACCCAAGACAATTTCATTGATCATACGAACAATCTCTTTTGAATACTTAGATGGCCTCCAAGGGACATCTACACAAGTGATTTCTCTTTGCAGCGACTTTAGTAGAGACATAAAGTCCCATACCGCGAACACATGGTAATTCATGAATACTTTCAACGACTTAAGATCATTTAATTTTTGATAAACACAGTGATCTTCAAGAGACCTGTGCAACTCGTCAATTTCTTGGGTAAAGTTTTTCATAGATTTTAGATATCAAACAAGATGTAAATGGTATATGAAAATCGGTTAGTCTTTTTTAACTTTTCTAGAGAACTCTACAGTTGATTGCGCTTCTTCATCAGGCAAAGTTTTATCATTCACTTCATCAAGAGTTTCATCGATGGACTTCGGTTGCTCTTGTGTGCCCAATTTCTCTTCAAGAACAGACTCGTTTAAGTTCTTAAACTCTTCTAGCTCTTTAACTCTTTTTTTATTTAACTCTTCAAAGAAAGTATCATTTACATATTTTCTAATTTCTTTCTTATCAATCTCATCAACAGAGTGAATAAAGGCCCTATATATAAAGTTAGGTCCATCAGTTTGAAAGTAATTTCCATCAGTAGGAACTATAGTGACGCTACAATTTAATGGCATATCAAAACGATATGTTGAAGGAGAAAGCTGTCTCTCAGAAGCAAATGTCACTTCCGTTTCTGAAATAGATAATACTTCTACTTCATGCTTAATGGATAGAAAGCTCAATTTATCACTCTTACTTACGTAATATCGCTTCTCTTCAAAGTCTGACTTTGTTAGCCTTCCGTACTTCCTTGGATCTTTCTTTCTTAATGCTGCAATTTTAGCTTCAACTTTTGCTGTAAACTTATCAACTTGCTTCTTCTCAAAGACAGATGCCATTTTTAAAATATAATCTAAATCCATATTCCCTCTGTGACTTATAATTAGAGGGTACTCATAAGTATCTTGCAGTGACTTAGACGTAAAATTTAGACAATTAAACACAATAATAAATGGAGTATAATTCTCCATAGTCTTAATTCTTTTGATAAGACGTCCTAGATGATTTAAAGAGTTCGTTTCACGAGTCTTTAGTTCTTCGGCCAAGGCATCTTTTTCTAAAAGTGTTAAATTAGGATTATTAAAGTCTTGAAGGAATGTTTTAGAAATTAGATTCATATTAATCAAGTGAGGACAAAGTCTTCTCAGTGAAGTAATATCGTCATTTAAAACAGTTTGTAATCTTATAGTATAACCAAAAGCATCAAGCGGAGATTTAACAGATTCTAAGAAAGTCATTTCTCCATCTACAATTAATATTTTAGTTTTCTTTGGTTTAGAAAAAGTGATCTTATCTTCAAGCCATGTAAGATGTTTTTTCTTACAGTATTTTAATTCTTCTTCATATTCAGCTTTCTTTGTATTTAAATCCTTTTTAAGCTCTTCTAACCTATTGGCCCTAGCTGCAGGATCCTCTAGAGAATTTGCAGTTTCTAAGTCTGAATCAGAAATAACAGGATCACTTATAAACTTTATAGAAAGATCATACGCATAGTCGTAGTCATAATAGAGGTCAGTATCTGTGACATTACTTACAACAAACTGCTTCGAAGGAATAGTCTCCCTTGGAAACGCAGTTTCTATATCTACTACATCACCAACAGATTGAGAGAAGTTACCTTCTGCCCTAATAGTATCTGGAGTAATATAACCTACTCTAAAGTCATTAATTAAACTTGCTGTAGAAGGAACCTTAAATTTACCTTTTGCAAAAGAAGGTTTAACAACTTGCTTCTCAAATGCAAGGTACATAGGATGATAAATAACATCGTGAATCTCACCACATTTTACATGTGTAAAATCCACACCAGATGCAGAACATTCTCTTAAGTACTTCTTACTTTCAACGAGACCAACAATTGGAACTCCTTCTAGAGTAGATAAACGTTTTAACTGTCTAGATAATTTAAGAAAGCTTTTTGTATTTATTGAAAAATCGATATAGATAATTTTAGGAGCTAGTTTTAAAATATCAACTAACATAGAAAGGTAGCCGGATTCACTTGCATCAAAACAAACTTCAAATGAGAAATCAAGGGAATCGTACTTTACTTTGTAACGTTCCTCTAAGGAATGAAAATAGCCTCTATCATCCCCGCAATAAACAATAATATTTGAACTTTTATCTTTCTTAATACTTTACCTCTTACAAAATTATACGAGGTTAGATAATTATACACAAGCGTAATACTGTAATCTTGAGTTTATCTTTAAATACGATTAGTTAGACATTTACTCATAAACTTAGATATCAAAGTCATCATAAGTATGACCATAATACTCGTCAAAATCTTTGGTAAAGTATTTTCTAACAAAGTACTGCCCAGAGCGAATTGTTGAAATGAAACTATAGTCCTCTAAATGTCGTAAAGATTGATAAATATCTTCTATAGAGATACCTAAATGCTTTGCCATTTCTGTATGACTCATTAATTGTGAGATTCCATGTTCTTTATATAAATTAGGACGGCACCACACTCTTCTATAGAGATACATCAAAACCATTATTTCGACTCTAGTGAGTTTGTAATGAGTTAGTATCTCATCAAAGAAAATGTCTGGAATTTTTGAATTGGTAGGATTGGAATTATGCGAATCACTAAGCTTGGTTGTCTCTGTAGAACCCTTAGACCTGTGATCAGCTAGAATAGAATGTAAATCAACCATAGATATATCCTCTATTTACCCCTTACTAATAGTATTGTGACATATATGATGAATCGAAGCTACACATTTTATTTAGGCAACAATTGCCCTCCCCATTAACAGAAGTTCATGAGATTTAAAGGGCCTAGGGATTTCGTATTCAAATCCCAAGGCCCTATAGAAACCAAGGTTATCTGCATCTGTAGAAGTAATAAGATGAACACCATCTACTCCAGAGTCATTTAACTCCGATAAGTAATGCTCTACAAGTCTTCTACCAATGCCTTTTCCTTGATGGTGGGGGCAACAGTTAATATGAAAGTGTGCTGGGAATTGATCAAAGCAGTCCTCAAAAACTTCAGGACCTGGAATTATAAATTTCTCTAGTGCATTCTTAGAGTCCATATATCCAGAAAGATAACCAGCAACTTTATTATCAATTAAACAAATAAAAAATGATTGAGGAGATAGTTTCAAGTAATCACCACACCATTTATAAAAAAAGCTTTCTCTATGTTCTTCGTCTTTAAAGACTTTTACAGAACTACATTCAAAGAAAATTCTTTTAATTTCTTCTATGTATTCTTCTTGAATGTCTTTGCTTAAATTTGCATAAGAGACAATTTCCATACATTTATCTTAGCAAGAAATTAATGTTTTTTTATTATATGACAATAAATTCCTAGCATTGAAATATGCTCACGATTTATTGTAGGGAGGATTTTTTCAAAGAGCTCATCTTTTATAATACTCTCTCTAAGAATACTTATATCATCTTGGTTGAAGTAAAACTGTAATAGGTCTTCCTCTATTTTATCTATAGATTTAAATAGTCTAGAGATTTTAATAAATGTCTCATCTTCAATGACATCAAAGAAATCAACTTCTTTAAGCTTATCTTTATATGTATTTAAATCAAAGTCTTTAAAAAAACTAAGCATTACTATTTTTTTTACTATAGTCTGCTTTAACTTAAACGACTCTCCAAGAAGTATAATATCTTCATCAGAAATATTTTTTTGAAGTGAATAATTTAATAACACTTCTAATAAACTATTACAGCGAGAGAATTCTTTAGTATTTAACTTATGAAACTCGCTTGCCCACAATGGAAGCTTTGTAGAAAACTTTCTTCTAGCAAAGTCCATCTCACTTGCGAGCTTTTCTAATCCAATCTTCTTTCCTTCTTGAACAAAGTAATGAAGGGATAATTTATCTAAATTGAAATAAACAATATTATCTTTCAGTTTTCTAGATAGTGTAAGGTTATGTGCAACTTTGAACCTCAAAGTTCTTAAAAATCGTACAGGATCTTTTAAGAAGTCATCAGTAAGATAATCAAGCTCTTTCTCTTTGATTGACTTAAGGCCCTGGTAAGGGTCTACAAACTCGAGCTTCCCATCATTATTCCAAACAATCCCCATGGCATTTAAAGAGAAGTCTCTTCTTGCAAATGACTCTTCATGAGTAAATTCACTTGAGAACTTTACGTCAAAGTCAGAGTGGCCGTATTCAACCTTACCTTCTTCATAGATTTCAATTCGAGGACTAGAAACCTCTAACTCTATCGAAGGAAGCTTTATGCGAATAATATTGAATCTTAATTTTTCAACTTCAGCGTCTTCAATACCTTCAATCTTTTTCACAAGAGATTGAAAAGTATCAGGCCATTGAGTATCAGTAACTTTTTGAAAAGATCTAACTTCAAAGTCTAAATCGTCAGAGAGTCTACCATATAAAAGAAAATCCCTTACAGCTCCACCGACAAGAGTTAATTCAAAGCCCCAGCTATTTATCTGCTTTATAAGACCTGTTAACTCAGAAGGTAACAGGTCTGCAAATTTGTTAAGGTCTATAGATTCAGACATTTAGTTTAGTGGACTATCACTATTTATTAGCATGGATAAAGTAGATTGAATTCGAAGAAGTTCTTCACTACCTTTATGGTGAACAATATAGAATTTCCCATTGGACACTTCAAACTTCTCACCTAAAGTATTAACTTTATCTTTAAAGTAAGATCTGTTTAAAACATGCTTAGGAACAACGGCCATTCCCATTCCTTGCTGAACAGCTTGAAGCATATTTCCATGAGAGTTTATTGAATAACGAACATTTAACTTCTTTGGAAATTTACCAAAGATATCTTTACACCACTTTTGAAGTAAGTGATCTTCTTGTTCAAATAGAATTGTAGGTAGAGTTGAAATATCTTCAAAAGTAATATTCTCAGGATCAATGTCAAATTCAGTATCTTTTGGGTAAACGACTGTAGACACTTCCTCACTTAGAAGAGTCTTCTCACCAACAGATGGAAGTGATTCCTCAGGTAAAATTAAAAAGTCTAATTGGTAACTCTCAAATGCTCTAACCAGGTCTTCCTGAAAACCAAGTGTAATTTGAACAGTTAGGTCTTCCCACTTCTTTGCGTATTCTAGCATTTCATGAGCAAGCCAAGACTTACCTACACCTGTTAAAGTACCGATTCTAACTTTACCAGACATGCTTTCTTTATCATTTTGAATTTCTTCTAATGTTTCTCCAAGATTTCCTAAGAAGTTAGAAGCTAGAGAAAATAGTTTTTCCCCTTCTGGAGTTAGAACAACTTTCTTCCCAGAACGTTTAAATAACTTCACTTCAATCTTATTCTCTAGATTCTTTATACTCTGAGATATTGCAGACTGAGTAACACTTAGGTCTTCTGCAGCTTTTGAAAAGCTCTTAGCTCTTGCTACGGCAACTAACGTTTGTAACTGAGAAGTTTCAATCATATATATTCCTTAGGAAAAAACAAATAATCATTAGGTATAACTTATATTAACAATTAGTTCAAGAAAAATAATAGAGGGGGTAAAAAAGTAGCCCTATCACTAGGGCCAAAGGACTTTATAACTTACCGTCTTCGAATAGCTTCTGCAATGCTTTAAGGCGAGTTATCTTATATACTACTTCACCATGGCCAGTACTGTAGTTGCTGGCTGTACAAGTTTCTCCATAACTATAGTCCCTGTCACCTTGAACTAAGATTCCTTCAACGAGCCCAGTTTTAGAGTTTATGATTGGTGAACCAGAATTTCCACCGTAAGTATCTAGGTTAGTTCTAAACGTCTTTCCAAAAGATCCCTTAACAGTTGCATTATCTGCAATCTTCATAGGCAGCCCCATTGGATGACCAATAACGAGTACATCTGAACCATTTTTTATTCTTCCACTAGTTCTAAACTTAAGAGGCTCTCTATCTTTTACCTTTCTATCGAGTTGAACAATTGCATAGTCAGTTGTTCCTATAATCGGAAGAGTCATTTCCCCTCTCGCTACAACTTTCTTACAACCATAAATATCTTTATTATAAATAAGGGACTTGTCTGAAGTAAAACCAAACACCCACTTGTTGAACTGGCAATCATCACTTGTTTTCATACAGTGCCCAGCAGTGACAAGAAGATCTGTACCAACTAAGAAGCCAGTACAACTCATAAGAGAAGGCTGCTCACTGAACCTCTCTCCGGGACAAGCATTTATTCGATCACCAAGGCCTGTCTTACTAAAGTCTGAATAACCTTCAACAGCTGACTCATGCAAGTGAAACTCGCTTACACTACCAGCAACAGACTTTGCTAGTTTTTGTATGTACTTATTAGGATAGCTTGCAACTTCTTGTCTATCATCTAGTCCATAGATAGCTTTTGTCTTAGCCGCTTGGATTGAGCCTGAAAGCAATAGTGATAAACAGAATACGCTAGTAAACTTTTTCATAGGTTCCTCATTTACAAATTAAACACTTCGCAGCATACAATATATTGAGATAGAACTGTCTAAAAAAGTAAAATTTACTAACGTGCTAAATGATTGATATTATTCATTCAAGACTATACTGTGTTCCAAAGAATAAGAACTTACCACCTTTACTACTACTAATCTTCTGTCCAGACTGATCTTTAAAACTAGCGTTTATAAAGCCTTTGTTACGACTATCTAACTTAACAAGGCTTACCTTTATAAACTCTGAGTCTTTTGTAAGCTCTCTATCTGAAAAGTCTATTTCAATACTCTCATCCCTTAGCTCGTAGCTAGACCTAAGACAGCTAAATCCAATGTCCCCAGAAAGTGGATTCTTATGTGCAATAGTCTTCTTACATACTCTAATCTTTTCTTTGAATTTTACGGTGACTTTATTTGGACTATTCTTATTTCTCTTAATTATAAAAGTATTATCTTTTGTTCCTTTAGAAAATAATACTCTTTCTAAACTCACTTCTTCAGACTCTAGAGGAAGTGCTCCCACAAGTTCCATCTCAGAAATACATTGTTGGCAATCATAATTCATACCAACAGGTCCAGACTTTACGACACTTAATGCATCAACTTTTTGAACAGTATCTTTTATCTCTTCAAATGATTTTTCAGAACTTCCGCCGTAGGATAAATTACACAAGAGTAAGAATGTAAAAATATATTTTGAACTCACTTCTATTCTCCTAATTTTTTATATTTTTTACCTTTAATCAAAGTTAAATATTTCTTGCGAAGATAGATATTTTCGTAAAGAGCAATATAACTCTCCACTCTTTTCAAAAGACACTACTTATAAGAATCAATTGTAAAAAGTATAAATACTTCCACCATTCATGAGTATATCGGTCGGATATGTATTTTACTTAAATTTCTTTCGATATTTTAAAGACTTAGAAGTTTATAGACAGGTGTAACACCCTCACCTAGGCAATCTGCACCCTGGGCGTATGATAAGCACTTATTGGCGACAAAACAGCCTCTAGAGAGGTCTTTTTCATAGTCTAAGGCACCTTTGACTAAGATACCTACAACCTCTTTTGTAGATTTCAAAATCACCGGAGAGCCCGAGTTTCCTGCAAATGTATCTAGATCAGTTTTGAATAGATTTTTCTTATAACTCTTTACCGTTCCATTGAGTGCAAACTTGAGAGGCAGATTTGATGGGTGCCCTATAGTAAGAACTTTATCGCCCACTTTTACTTTCCTACTAGAAAGTTTAAAAGGTGTAACTCCACTAACAACTCTATCAAGTTTAATTAGTGCAAAGTCTCTAGGGGAACTTCCTCTTTTTATAACATGCTTACATTTATAAATATTATTCTTAGATAGACTTCCAGAGCGAATTTTATCGAGACCTAGGCCAAAGCTCCAAATGTTTTTCTTACAACTCTTAGGACCTGTCACACAATGGCCTGCAGTTAAAAGAGTATCAGGTCCAATAAGAAAGCCTGAGCACACAGGAAGTAACTCTTCAGAGTAAAACTTTTCATCTGAACATAGATAACCATTTCTAAACTGATTTCCCATCATCTGTTCACCTAAAATCTTAGATGTAAATTCATAATAGGAACCTCTATCTTTTAACTTAGAAAGCTGAATCATTCCAGCTGTCGCATCTCCAAGTCTTCGGAACTGAGGAGAGACTTCAGAATAGCTTACTCTATCATCGCGACCATACACGGCCTTTTCAGAGGCAATGCTCGAATAAATTTGTAATGTAAATAGAGTTAGAAGAAGTATTTTCATAGATTCACTCTAGCACTTAGAATAAATACCAGTAACGACCTTGAAAAATTAATAGGATAAAAAAAGGCCTATCACTAGGATAGGCCTTCATTAAAATTTGATTTAGCTTTAAGACTAATCGTCGTTTGCAAGCTTCTCAGCTCTTGCTTTCATAACATCTGATTGGATGCTTGAAGGACAGTCATGGTATCTTGAGAATTCCATTGTATAAGTTGCTTTACCAGCAGACATTGATCTTAGGTCATTTGAATAACCAAACATCTCTGAAAGAGGTACTTCAGCGTTAACAATAATCTCTCCACCTGGATCTGTCTCAGAACCTTGGATCATCCCTCTTCTAGAAGAAAGGTCACCAATTACACCACCCTGATACTCATCAGGAGTTGTAACTTCAACTTTCATGATTGGTTCCATAAGAACTGGTTGAGCAGCGTTAATAGCTTTTCTCATCGCTTGTCTTGCAGCAATTCTGAAGGCCATATCAGATGAATCAACATCGTGATACTTACCGTCTTGTAGGAAGATTTCACAGTCAATAACTGGGAATGCAGCAAGAGGACCTTTATCCATAACGTCTTGGAAACCTTTTTCACAGGCACCAATGAATTCGTTAGGAATTGAACCACCTTTAATTTCATTGTTGAACTTGAATACTTGGTCGTCTTTTTCTTTTCTGTCTTCAGCAAGTGGCTTAAGTACACCAACAACTTGACCGAATTGACCAGAACCACCAGTTTGCTTCTTGTGAGTATACTCAAAAGGAGTTTCAGTTCTAATTGTTTCTCTATAGTTAACCTGAGGAGCACCAACAGTAACTTCTGCACCAAACTCACGCTTAAGTCTTTCTACGTAAATTTCAAGGTGTAGCTCACCCATACCAGCAATTCTTGTTTCACCTGATTCTTCATCTGTGAATACGTGGAAAGTTGGATCTTCTTTAAGGAATTTTGCAAGACCTTTAGACATTTTTGCTTGCTCGTTCTTATCTTTACAAGAAATTGAAAGCTCGATAACTGGGATTGGAACGTGGATACCTTCAAGAGAAAGACCAATACTTCCAGAATCACCAACAAAAGTATCACCTGATGCACAGTCGATACCAACGATTGCAATAATATCACCAGCGTGAGCTGAATCGATATTTTCTCTATCGTTTGAGTTCATTCTAACCATTCTACCAATTCTAACTTTTTTACCAGTTCTTGAATTGAATACAGTTTCACCCTTATTAAGAGTTCCTCTATAAATTCTTGTATAAGTTAACTGACCAAATTGCTCATCAGTAATTTTGAATGCCATTGCAAGTAGTTCTCCCGCTGGATCTGGAGAGATCTCAACAACTTCATCTTTCTCAGTCTTCGCAGTTGGAGGAACACAAGTAAGTGGAGATGGAAGGTATCTAGTTACAGCTTCAAGAAGTACTTGAACACCTTTGTTTTTAAATGCAGAACCCATGTAAACAGGAGTTAATTGAAGAGTTTGAACACCAGTCTTAATACACTTGTGTAGTTCTTCTTCAGTTGGCTCGTTACCTTCTAGGTAGTTTTCCATGATTTCATCATCGTACTCGGCAACTTTATCAATCATTTCAGAACGTAGTTCTTCAACTTTATCAACTAGGTCAGCTGGACATTCTTCTTGTCTGATATTTTCACCATTGTCACCATCGAAGTAGTAAGCAATTTTAGTAATTAAATCAACAACACCACAGAAACCATCTTCAGCTCCAATAGGACATTGCATAAGTACAGCGTTGTGGTTTAGTTTTTCAACTAAAGCATCTCTACCATTGAAAGCATTTGCTCCCATTCTGTCCATCTTGTTTAAGAAAGCAAGTCTTGGAACGTTGTAACGCTTCATCTGTCTATCAACTGTAATTGACTGAGACTGAACACCAGAAACAGAACAAAGAACTAAGATAGCACCGTCAAGAACTCTAAGAGATCTTTCAACTTCTACTGTGAAGTCAACGTGACCCGGAGTATCGATAATATTAACTTTAGTATCCTTCTCAATTCCATCAGCAAAAGTTGTACCTTTTCCAGTAATACCTTTCCAGAATACAGTTGTTGCTGCAGAAGTAATTGTAATACCTTTTTCTTTCTCTAGTTCCATGTGGTCCATTTTTGCACCATCACCACCACCACGAACATCTTCGATCTTGTGGATCATGTCACAGTAAAAAAGAATACGTTCAGTAAGTGTTGTCTTACCAGAGTCAATGTGTGCCGAAATACCAATATTTCTAGTTTTCGCCATCAATTTGTTGTTGATCATGTCTGCTCCAATTGAGGTTATTTTTAGACTAATTTATAATAATAAAATGTATATTTTAATGTGGCATCTTAAAGAAATTAAGGGCATGAGTCAATCGGCAAGTTGAAGCAAATCCAGAAAATTATTGCACTTTCTATCCATCCTCATTGACAATACGTTACATAATCCTTAATTAAGGCAACACACTAATATTTATAATTCAAAAGACGGACGTAATTTTTTTATGAAAGGCGACTTAAGCAAAGAAGATCTCTACGAATCAGTAAAAACCCTGGTTGAGTGCGAAATACCCCATATCCACCTTGATCAACACAAGCTATTCACTCTTTTCAGCATAGCTTTTCAGTATATTTTATTCCAATCCACAAAGAATCCGGGGGCTTACATCCTCAGAATCGAAGATAGTCAGCTCGCCGATAAATTGGCAAAGAAGTCAAAAGACCCATCTACAAGAAAGTTCCTGCAATCTTTACTGATTCCAAGGAAGCTTAAATATGGGAAATCTATGTTTTTTCTAGACTTTTTCCACATTGGATCTTGGAACCTTACTAAGGATATAAAAGCAGAAAAACTAAAAGGTGCCATAATTGTTAAGAATACTTCATCTAAGCCTATGGAATTTGTTGATTTAGAAGATGGAGAAGAAGATATCATGGCAAGTCTTCCAAAAGACTACTTTCTCACAACTCTGCAAGAAACGATGCCAAAAACAATAACAATTGCTTTTGAAGAGCAATTTGAGGGAGTTGAGACACTTTCCTTCCCTTTTATCAAAAAAGATAAACCGCAATCTATTTCTGGTGTTACAATAGGTAAGGATATCGACTGGGACAACCTAGACGACTAACTTGAATATAGCAGAATAGGTATTGTAATAAATGAAGCAATTATTTATTCTTATATTTGTATGCTTATCTATACACACACTCTCTAAAGAGCCTAGAGTTTATGAATTCGTCGGCTCTGAATTCCCCGATATACTTAGTTATGACAAAGACGGCGTCCTCAAAGGTAGCGCAGCAGAAATAATTGATACAGCATCCAAGAAATTAAACTTCAAATATAAAATCTCTCTTTATCCCTGGATTCGTGCAACAGAGATGGTTAAGTATGGCCAAGCCGATATTCTCATTGGTCCATACAAGACCAAAGAGCGAGAAAAGTTAATGAAATTTTCAAAGAATCACTTCTATGAAGATCAAATAATACTAGTATCCTTGAATGAGAATAAGGTTGAGTGGAATGGTGATCTTCGTTCAATTAAGAATTATAAAGTAGGAGTTGTCAGAGGGTGGGCGCTAGGAAAAACATTTGAGAAGCATAAATCTCTTTTAGAAGTCACAAAAGCAGAATCAACAGATAAGCTACTCCAAATGCTACAACGTAAGAGACTAGATATAATTATAGTACACAAGAGAAGCTATACAGACGATATCAAGACCAAGTCTATAGATATTAACTCCTTTAGAGTGCTATCTCCTCCCCTCTCAAGACAAAAAGGTTATTTTGCATATTCACAGGAAAAAGAGCTAGACCAATTTATGAGAGCTTTCAATGGGTTTATAACCCCTCCATCCCAACGAAAAAAACCTTAAGATTTCCTCAATTTTTAAATCTGACCATAATTAGTGCCAAAGTCCCCCTTTGCGATAACGATATATCAATGTGTTACCTCAGTTTTTATTGTTTTCACAAATAAAGATTATCCTTTAAAGACCGATAAACTTAATAGTCTATATGGTTAATAAGGAAATCCCCATGAAGAAAATTATCATTCTAACAGTCTTTTTGCTCTCTACCGCCTGCTCTAAAAAAGGAAGCGGAACGCCAGCAAAGCTCCTGCTCTTCTCGTCAGCAGTGACATCATCTATTGTGACAGCGGGTGGTGCTCTTATTACGGGAAAAAACTCCTCGGGAGACTCATTTCAGATTGGACTTCAAAATGCTAATGACGGTGTAGATATAGAGCTTGCCCCTGGGGACTGGGAATTCTCTGCAATTACATGGCAAAATGAAAATGGTAATGGCCTACTGACTGGAACAAATAGATGTGCATACACTAGTGCAAATATTGGTGGAGAAGAAGTTGTAATTAATCTAAATTTAAATTTAGCGACATGTGGTAATCCAATTTTTTCAAGAACAGAAAACTCAAACGGTAATCAATTTAAAGAATTAAAGTTAATTGCTTGTGCAAATTTAAATGGGGTTGTTGATGAGTATAGTTCATGCTCTACAAATCCTTTCAAGCAAGGGAATAACTTAAGCTATAGAATACTATTTAAAGGTAAGAAGTTACCAGAGAACGTAAGCCTTCCAAGTCTATCTTCTGGTTGTATAAACACTACAGACCTTACTGTTTCTGACTATATTACAAATTATAAACTACCGCTCAATGATAGAAATAACTTTCCATTTGTTATCATGGCTTACGAAAGTTTAAATTGTCAAAGCGATGAGTTTGAAGCTGGCTACGTATTTCAAACAGATTCGTTAAAAAATGCAGATTCAATTATTCACGGAACAGCAGGAGGAACAAATCCTGTATCATTCTTCTTTGCAGATAATTATATTGGAAAATCTGGAAACACTTTTGCAAATAGTTCAATGCTTCCTCCTTTTCAAAACTTTACGAACAGATATGTTGACCCTACAAGTTCTGAAGGTGGCGGAAATGCTTATGATAACACTCGTAATAGCTTTATAGGTATTGTTGGAGCTACAAATTTAAAACCTTACTGGAGATTGGGCTCAAAAGGAAAGACACAAGTTTTCGACAGCTCAAATAATATTCTATCAATTAGTACAATTGCAAATACTGATCAGTATAATGGTATGAACTTTGACTTTAATTATGCAGGGACAGGGACTGAATGTGCAGTTTCAGATTCTTACTCAGCCTCTTCAAAAACATTAACAATAAACTACTGTGATAAAATAAATAATACTCCGACTTACACTATTACAGATGATATAGTGAATGCTATCAATGCAAGCCTTTCTGCAAATTCACTCGATCCAGACTTAGTAGTAACAAACAATCTTCCTGGAACAACTATATCTTCTCCAATTACAACTTCAGTTTCAATTGACTTCGGAAGAGCAAGTGAAGAAATAGATAGAAGAGACACTGGTCTATACGGAGAAATTGCAAGAGCATACCATACTTACCTTGGAGCACTTCTATTTAAGGCTGGATACAACAACTGTTCAGAAATTCCAACGACAGGAAGTTACACTTACTTTTTAGATGAGAATGACTCAGTAGAACTTAAGTTCTCAACAGGTAAAGTACCTATGACCGAATGGATGGCCTCAAGTGGAACATATCCATATAAAAATATTTTTGAAAAAAGAATCGCTCTATTTCAAGAAGGTCAGATGAGTGAATTTTATGAATTTAATTGTTCAGGAAACACTCTCGCAGGGTTCTATAGATCTACACATACAGACGATGATGGTAGTGGAAATGAGTATGCAGTTGAAGCATATTATGATGCTCAATCTGCTGATGACTTAAAATTTGAATATACAACATTTGATAAAAATAATGAAACTTCTAACCAAAGTGAAAGAAGGCAATGGACTTATTTTCAAAACTCGAATGCTTCAAACTATTTTGAACTTTGGACTGCTAGACAATTTAACGATATAACAAACTCAAATAATCAAGGTGATATTTACGTAGCGAAAGTAAACAATACAAATATCTACACTTCATCAAGAAACTTTACTACAGCAGAGCTTCAGGTTACTCCAATCGACTTTGCTAATGACACCCCTTCTAAGAATAAATATGAATATGATGGAACATTTGTTTCTGGAACAGGACATGACTTTGCTCCACCTTATCCTCCATCTACTCTAGCAATGAATACTCTTAGTTTTAAAAAGTTATTGGATGCAGTTCCACTAAACATGGCGCCTATGACAATGGAAGATTCAAGAATACTTCCAGAACACGGGCCGAACGTTACGTATCAGATATTTAAAAGAACGATGGACTTCTTTGATGATTGGAATACTAAAAATATTTCTCCTCAGGGTTGTCTTACTGATGAAGTAGAAATGCATGACTTCCTACTAGATCAATCTACGTCTCTATTCCCTAGTTCTATTAATTACGTGTATAGTAATAGCGCTCAATCAGTATATGACTTACTTCCTATCTTCACGACTAATGGTGGTTGTACAGGAATAGAATGGGACTCAAGATTTAGTGCTATTTCAATATTCCCAGATTCTATATCAAATGTTGACGGAAATCCACCTACTTCATTTCAAGTATTAGATACAGGGACTAAATTCAATTTTGCAACTACATATACACTAACTGCGACAAATACAACTCAAAATTTTTCAGATACACTTGTTTCTACTAATGAAGCTATTTCCTCAGGACAGAATAAAGGAAGCCTAAGACTCTTAGGTGATCAAGTCTACGCTGCCCTAGTAATAGATCCATTACCAGTTGTATATGATGATGCTTTAAGTTTCTCATCAACCGTATCCGGAGTTTACCCAGGGGCAAATATCTCAATAACATCAAATGGAAGTGGACCTGGAACATGTTCTTTTACGGATACAGCGAAAACCATATTTACTTGTGATTCTGATGGCACTCAAGCTTCAAACGATATATGGACAATTACAATAGATAACCCAAGTTTATCAAGAACTATGTCAGACACATTAACAGTTCAACCACTGTAACTGTTCAATTGCACAATTTAAGGAAAATTAAGGCCACCAGAATTGGTGGCCTAATATAGCGACTTACTGATCAACAGCTGCAGAGAGATCAATTAGACCTCCAGAGGCAACCTTACTAGAAAAGCTTCTACTCTTACTAACTGTTTCCATAATAATATTTTTTAACTGAATTGCAGATAGGTCTGGATTTCTTGAAAGAATTTCAGCGGCTACTCCTGCAGTATTTGGAGAGGCCATAGAAGTTCCTGACATTGAAGAATATCTATTCCCTGGGACAGTAGAATAAATAGACGAACCAGGAGCTACAACATCTACACTCTTAACTCCAAAGTTTGAAAAGAAAGACATTCCCCACTTTGAGTTTGAAGCTACGACAAGCAGATTCTCCGACTCAAATGAAGCCGGATAAGTTAAGCGCTTATCAATATCCTGAGAACTATTCCCAGCGGCAGCAACAACTAAAACACCGTACTCAGAACCTATGTAATCGATCACTTCTTTAACTAATGATCCACCTTCATTATGTGACTTTCCAAATGAACAATTAATCACTCTTGCTCCATTCTTTGCGGCATAAATAAATGCTTCAGCAACGTCTACATCTGTTTCATCAGAACTATTTGGAACAGTTCTAATCCCCATGATCTCAACATTTGAAGCAACTCCAGCAATCCCCATTCCATTATTTTGTTTGGCACCAATTGTTCCAGAAACGTGTGTACCATGACTATGTCCATCCATAATATCCATAGTAGCATTACCTTCTGAATCTCTAACAAGAGTGTTTATTCCATGAATATCATCGATATAACCATTGCCATCATCATCGATTCCATTACCTGCAATTTCTCCAGGGTTAGTCCACATTACGTCCTTAAGGTCTTCGTGATTATAGTCAACACCTGTATCCACAACGGCAACAATAATTTTTTTAGAACTAGAGCTGTCATAATTTTCATATGCTGCAAAGACATTCATTCCTTTATTTCTTGATGGCTTAAATCCCCAAAGTTTACTCACTTTCGGATCATTGAAAGGTCCTGTCCCCTTATTAAAACCTGGAGCGACTTTATGTGGGTTTATAGATTCTGGAAGTTCTTCTCTATTTGCATAGAAATCTTTATTAACTGAAGAAATAGACTCTGATTGTTTAAGTTCTTTTTCTAATTGTGTAATATTGTTCGTTCTTAAAATATACGTATTTTTAAAAAGATGCATTGAAGACTTTATTAAGTTACTTGATGGAACCTGACTTCCTTCTTTTAGTTTTACAATTAATCTTCCTTGATGAAATTTAGGAGATGAGGCCATTACACTTGCACCAATAAAAAGAGATGCAACAACCGAAGTTATCTTTATCAAAACAATTCCTTTGTTTAAGTTATCTCATAAGTTTATGTACTTATTAGCTAAATGACATCACACAAACTCTGACATCTACATTAAAGGAACAGTACCGGACTAAAGAAGACTACTATAAGCTTATTTGAAAATATTTACAAAAATTACTTTTAGCTTAATTAGTAAGAGATCTATTTTGATGAGAGAATTTAAAATTGTTTAAAAGATTAAAACTCAGCTTAATCAAACCTAGGAATCCATTGAAAGCGCTTACTTTAATACTTTTTATATTCTTATTATCTATTTCATCTCAGGCTAAAGTAATTAGGATAGGAGGTTTAATACACATCCCTCCCTATTTTCATAAGCTTGATGATACTGGAATAGAACTTGATATCTTAAAAGCCTCATTTTCCAAAATTGGTTATGATGAAGTCCTAACAGTCTTTGCCAGTAATAAGAGGGCCATTCAATTACTAATGAATGATAATATTGATACTTTGGTTAGTAACGCAAAAGACATCTCACTATCAAACAATAAGAAAGTATTCTCATCAGTCGAAATACTGGACTTTGTAGACTGTGCTATAACTCTAAAAAGTTCAAATTTGGAAATAAAGAAGACAGCCGACTTGAAAGATAAAGCTATCTGGGCCTTTTCTGGAGCAAGAGAAGCTCTAGGGAATGAATTCTTTAATATTACTAAGAATAATAAACTATACAAAGAAAGTATCAATCAACTTACTCAACCTCGCGCTTTAATGAAAAATAGAATTGATATTGCAGTTTCAGATATAAATATATTTAGTCATCAAGCTAAACTTGAAGGCTACAATAAGTCAGACTTTATTTTTACATCAATAAGCCCTAAAACCCCTAGGTCACTAAGGTTTAAGAATAAAAAACTAAGAGACCTCTTTAATAGAGGTCTTAAGTTAATAAGAAAAGATGGAACCTATAGAAAAATTTTAAAAAAGTATAATGATCACTATAGGGCCAGTTGTGGTTAGAGAGCTATATAAAGCTCACCTAAGTTTTCTTTCACAATATCAATGACTTCACCATGTGAGTTTTTAACTGGTGTAGACCTATACCAAGAAGCCTTACGCTCATTGTTTAGAGTCATCTCCTGAGTTTGTCTTTCTTCCCATGCTCCTGCCGCTGACTTCCAGTAATGAGAACCGAGTTCTATAGTTCTATAACTCCCATCATCATCAGCCTTTTGGAAAAATGGTGAATTTTGTCCCGTTGCCACAACTGTCTGACAGCCTGACATCTTAGAAAAAGAATCTGCAAAGTAAGTAGAAACATTACATGCATAGAATTGAGCTACACAAGTTCCACAAAATTTTACGCTCCCCTTTCTCAACTCTTTATCTAAATGATCTCTGAATGTACGAGAACCATTCTTTGCAATTTTTTCTGGTCCATGAGCGTAGTCTACATAGATTCCATTAAAGCCAGACTTCCCAGAGAGTCCATGACCTTCACCAGTTCGCCCTTCACTTCTCCAACCATGTGAAGTTGAAACAATTTTTGGAATACAGCCATGATCTTTAGTATATTCTTTTAAGGCCTTAATAAATTTCTTACCATTTTTCCATGAATGAAGAGAGTTATAGTTCTTCTTACTTAAGATTAAGTCGAAAGCTGGTTCATTCTCATTAGACTTCTTTACTAGTCCTAGCCCTTTGTTATTACCTTTATAGATAGTTAATCCATTTTTCTCATAGGACTCTATCCCCATTTTAGAAATAAACTCCTTTCTATAATCTATACCTTCAGGAAGTTTTCCTACCTTTAGAGGAAGACCTTCGCCGTGCCCATCAGAGAAAACTTTTGTCATATACTTTGCTATGAATCCATCAATGAAACTTGCTTGAACAGGAGTAGTTACAATTGTCGCTGTTAGAATAATTGTTCTAAATTTAGTTAGATTCATAAAATCTCCAAGTATTAACTATTAAAATTTATAGGTTAAGGGCTGCCTTTAAATCAACAACTCCACCAGATAGAGCTTTCTTAGAAAAGCGACTACTCTTCTTTACTGAACTCATGATTATACGCTTCAACTGAATTGGAGACAGACCAGGGTTTCTTGAAAGAATTTCAGCAGCAACACCTGCTGCATTTGGTGAGGCCATAGAAGTTCCTGACATTGAAGCATATCGATCTCCTGGAACAGTTGAGTAAATAGTAGATCCTGGAGCTAAAACATCAACGCTTTTCACTCCGTAATTTGAGAAACGTGATATTCCTTTATTTGTATTCGAAGCCACAACAAGTAGGTTTTCAGATCTAAATGAAGCAGGGTACATTTTCTTCTTATCAATATTTTTTGAACTATTGCCTGCAGATGCGACGACTAGAACACCATACTCACTTCCAATAAAGTCTATCGTTTCCTTAACAAGCATTCCATTTTCATTTTCTGATTTACCAAATGAACAATTAATAATTTTTGCTCCATTCTTTGCAGCATATACTAGAGCTTCAGCAACATCTACATCAGACTCATCAGTACCATTAGGTACTGTTCTAATTCCCATGATAGCAACATTTGATGCCACCCCAGCAATTCCTTTATCATTGTTTTGTTTCGCGCCTATTATGCCTGCAGCATGTGTTCCGTGACGATCACGATCCATTATCTCCATCGTTGCATTACCATCAGCATCTCTTACAAGAGTATTTATTCCACGGATATCATCGATATAACCATTACCATCGTCATCTACTCCATTGCCTGCAATTTCTCCAGGGTTAGTCCACATTACATCTTTAAGGTCTTCGTGCTCATAATCAACACCAGTATCAATAACAGCAACAATAACTTTTTCAGAATTAGAGCTATCATAGTTTTCATACGCGGCAAGGACGTTCATTCCTTTACGAGCTGAAGACTCAAAGGCCCAGAGCCTTTTTACTTTAGGATCATTGAAAGGGCCTGGAGAACCAAAGCCCCAAAACTTATTCCTGCTTGAAGCCTTCTCAATCTCATCAGATTCTATAATCATTGGTAATTCTTCTCTTTTGGCATAGAAGTCTTTATTCACAGAGAAAACAGAATTAGAGACCTTGAGTTCTTTTTCAAGGCCTAAAACATTTGTTGTTCTTAAAATATATGTATTTTTAAAAAGGTGCATTGATGACTTTATTAAATTACTTTTAGGAAGTGAGCTTCCTTCTCTTAACTTAACAATGAGTCTACCTTGGTGAAATTTTGGAGAACTGCTATTAGCATAAACAGGGGCAATTAAAATTGCTGCTGCTAGAATAGTTACTCTAGATTGAATTAGACTCATAGAAACCTCCAAATATTAACTTGAAGGTTTATACGACACATATACGCAGCGCGCAATACAGAGTGTAAAGAATTATCTATACATAACTAGCTGTATTTATTAGTCTGCATTCACACAGCTTATTAACTTATTTAAGTTTGAACCAGTTGAATTCATAAGTGGCCCAAAGTGGTTATAGGCATACCCTGAGTAAATCCAAGGAGACACACACCTATCGGCTTTAGATACACTGCTATTGCTAGGATGAATCGCTGTACTCTTTGAAGAATTTCTCTGAATTGAAAATGTTTGAACAACTTTATTAACTCCACAAAAAGCATTCATTGTCTGATAAGCAGAGCCAAAGACTTCTATTAGCTTACTTTTAGAGGAGCCAGTTCCTACAGTACAACTTGGATAATTATTATTCCAAGATTTTAAACATGGATTTATATTACCACCACCATTTGGTGTGAATTGAAATAGACCAATATTTAACTTTGATGCTTCATCTTGATAAGGGTCTTCGTAAAACTTTACACCAGCAGGTTTTCTATAGTTATCACTTTCATACTTAGCTGCAACTTTTCGACTACTAGAAGTATCTGCTGTCGAAAGAGATTCTGTGTAAGCAAGACATGAGAAGAATTTTGACCAAGTCTTTACTAACTGTATTCTTGACTCCTCATCTCCTTCCAACATTTTCTCTCTAAGTGTGTTTACCTTGTTTTCAAAAACATTAAGTTTCTTGATAACAGCTGTTGAAGGAACTCTTGAAGACTTCTTCAATGTTTTACTTAAAGAACTACTTGTAGAGTGACATAGAGGTCTCTGAGCAAGTCCAGAAAGGAGATGATCATCATTCTCATAAGGCACGCCGTAATATGGAGCAAGCCCTGAGAGATGAGTTCTAGTATTTTCTAGCTGAGACTCGACGAAATAGCTGATTCTTTGACTAAAGTTATTATATCCATCTAAGTCAACCTCACAGTAATCACTTGATGCTTCATGGGTCTCAACTCTATATTCAGATAATGCACCATAATTACCAAAATACGAATCAACTTCAGAGCCTACTTCATCAGCAACTTCTAAAAAGTCAGTTGGAGTACTTCCAATTGGGTCAGGTTCAGTTGGAGTACTACCAATTGGATCTGGATCAGGAGTAGCCGTTGGTGGCTCTGTAGGGCTTTGTACAGGAGGTTCAGGTTCTGGAGCTCTAGATTTAAATAGACCCATAGCACCTACTGACTGACATACTAAAAGAAAACCGAGTAAAACTATCCCTTTCTTCACGCTACCTCCGAAATTTATTCTTCATCTTGTGAAACTATTCGGTAGCGCCTATAAGAGAGTTAGGAAGTAATTTTTAATTTTACTTAAAGAGAAAAATATTCTCTTAAATAGGAATTGTATATGTACCAAGCATTTGAAGATACTTTGAAATTTACAATAACGTTGATATCGATCTTAAACCCAATTGGTATTATCCCTATCTTTATTGATCTCACAAAAAGAAATAGTGAGTCTCAAATTGTAAGAATAGCTCAATCCTGCTCAATAGCTGTTGTCGTTACAATAATTACAAGCTTATTTGCAGGACAATATGTTTTAGAGTTCTTTGGAATTAGTATCGCTTCATTTACAATTGGTGGTGGGATACTACTTTCTTCGATGGCATTTAGTATGATCCAGGCAACCTCTTCGAACGCTAAAATCAATGACACCGAAATAGAAGAGATGCAAGACTTAAGAGAACTAGGTATTGTCCCTTTAGCAATTCCACTCCTATCTGGACCTGGTGCTATTTCAACTTCTATTATTCATGCAAAATCATTCTCTTCTCCGCTTCACTGGATTGGGGCAATTTCCTCTGTTGTACTAATTGGAATTCTAGTACGCTTCATCCTCGCCTACTCTAAAAGAATTGGTGAAAAGCTCGGTACAATTGGTCAAAACGTGATGACCAGAATCATGGGTATCATCCTATTGGCCATCTCAATAGAGATGATTATTGGTGGAATTAAAGAGATTCTTCCAATACTTAAAGGGGCTTAGGCCTATTTCTAACTAGATAAGGTTATAGAGTAATTTTTATAACACACCTTGTCATACCTATTTTTATACGACATAAGTGCTCTGTTCACATCAACTCGGGATAGAGAAATGATAAAAAAACTTATGACAAGTAGTGCACTACTGCTTACCACAATGAATCCAACAGTCGCCAATCTTAAAACTGATTGGGAGTCGATATTAGGTAACTATAACTTAACACCCAAGTACCATGCTTTTTGCTATGCAGGTCCAGGTGGCGAAGTGAAAGGATCCAATCCCAATATGAAAATAAGACTAGCTTCAGTATCTAAATTGGTTACAAGCTATTGGGCCTTGGAAAAACTCGGCGTAGACTATCAATATAAAAGTGAATTCTATTTAGATGGAAAACATCTTCACATTGCAGGAGATCTTGACCCTATTTACTCTAAGAGAAAACTATTTTTTCTACTCTCTCAACTTAATAATTTAGGAATAACAGAGTTAGATAAAATTACTTTTGATAAGAATGTGATCGTTTATACTAATGCTGAAGGATATACTGGAAATATTCTAAAGATGACGACAAGTCGTACAGCTACAAACTTAAAAGACTTCTTCCATACTCCTGACTGGAATTTGTTGAAGGCTGCTTATAAGGAGTTTATCAAAACAACTCCTGTAGAAGTTATAGATCATTTAGAAATACGTGAAAGTTTAGATGACTTAGACCTATCCGTTAAGTCTGTTTCTTTCGTGGATAAAAACCCTCTAGCCGAAAATACAGACGCTAAAAAGGTTATTCACCTCTCTCCAGTTATTGTTAAGTATTTAAAAGCAATGAATATAAAATCTAATAACTTTATTGCTGACCAAGTATTTAATAAACTTGGTGGAGAAGCAGAATTTGATAAGTTCATTGAAGAGAAAATTAAAAACTGGTTACCAAACTTAGATATTGATAGATCAAACTTCGGAAAAAATGAGAAGAGTATTAAGCTCTACTCTGGTTCTGGTCTACCTGAATATAAAAATAAATTAAGACTAGATAATCATGCAACATGTTCAATCATTGTGAAGGTCATTGAAGAAATGGACAAGAAGCTTGATGAGGTTGGAAAGTCTTTACAAAAAATTGTCGCTGTATCGGGTAGCGATATCGACAAGTCAGGGCCTACTCAATCGACAATAAGATCTAGATTCCTTTCACCTAATGTTAAAGACTCCATTATGGTCAAAACAGGTACTCTGTATCATACATCTACTTTAGCAGGAAAAGTAAGTGCAGCGAACGGTAGCCAATACTTTGGAATTTTTCATCAGTTGAGAGGATGGAAAGGTCACGCTAAGGCATCACAAGATGAGATAGTTGAGCAATTAGTTAAAACATATGGTGGTGCTCAAAAGGTTGATTATCAAAAAGAATTTTTCTTCCCAGCCTACGAGGTTATGAGATAGAATATATGAATGAAAATAAAATACTTTAAAGCATTCTTTCTAGTGACAACTATTATTCTTTTAGTTGTCACTGTGAGAATAGTTTTCTTTGCCGAAAAGAACCACTCACATCATACACACCAATCACATGATGATAATGACCATCATAAGCACTCAGAAAAAGATCAAATAGACCAAGTGATTGAAGAAATCTCTACAACTGACGAACTTCAAAGTTTTGAGAGCCTTCCTTTCACATATCAAATAGATCAACTCATTCAAAAAGGTGACTTTAAAAAATTTAAAGCAACTATCTTGGCCCAAGATAATATTAAGGACAAGATTAATGAGTACTCTCCAGAGGACGGAAGAACGCTACTTACCAGGGCCTCATTTGGAGCTCCTATTGCTTATATAAAGTTCTTAGTTGAAGAGCTAGGTGCAGATGTAAATGCAGCAGACAGAGATAAAATAACACCCCTAATGGAAGCTGCTGCCAGTGAAAACTATGAAGTCGTTGAATACCTCATTGAGAAGAATGCCGATGTTAATATTCAAAACAAACTAGGAGCAGATTCACTAACTATATCTCTTGCTTCAGGAGAGGCCAGCTTTGCAACTCTTCTCTTAGAGAATGGGGCCAATCCAAATCATATGTGGAATAACAAGAATTTCACTCACCTCATGAATGCAGCAAGAAGTGGCCACAGAGAAGTCCTAAATGTCCTTCTAAAGCACTCAGCTCAAATTAACACGCAAGATGATCAAGGAAATACTGCTCTCCACTACGCGGCCTCTCAAGGCTTTACGGAGATAGTCCAGGATCTTTTAAAAAATAACGCTGATAAAAATATTCAAAACAAAGAAATGAAAAAACCTATAGACCTTGCTAGAGAGTCCAATAACACTGCAACAGAACAGGCCCTTAAATAAAAAGGAGGGCCTTGATCAGAATAAAAATTGTAATTGTAAGGTAGGATATTTGTAGTTTGTGATAAGACCCATTCGGATCGTTATAAAGAGGTTGGCTAAGGTAGGATTTAAGCAATTACGAGTTTGCTGATCAAGGCCATCGGTACCAACCGGTTACATTTATATAAGCAAGGCGTGTGCCAACTTTATATTTCATAATATTAGATAGTTAGTTGGTGTCAGATTGATATTGAGAACAAATAGTTCCGAAATGGAACCGGCCAAAAAGAGACCACTCATCAGTAGGAAATAAATTCACGACACAGTGCATTAAAAATTAAGATATGTTAAAAGTAATACATGTTGAAAGAACTTATTAAAATTCAAATAATCGTTGTATTAATTTTTGTGATGAATGCTATTGCCACTCAGAATTTAAAGTTTATTGGTGGAGAGAATACTTCTACTGGTAATGTAAAATCCTCAAAAATAATTGAAGATACTAAAGCGCAACAAGTTACCCACTCTTCATTAATTAGTGCAACTAACCCGAGAAAAGTTTTACTAGATGCTTTAACTAAGTCTCTTAATTAAATCTTAAAGACAATAACCAAATCCTAACGATACATTTTTTTATAACTAACTATACTTCCAGATATAAACAATTTGGAGTCGCCATGAAAGCTATAAAAATGATTATGAGTATCGTGAAATCTATCTTTGACCGAAGACAGACATCTTATGAAGTTCAAGCCTATATGGAGTTAGAGATGAGAAAGATCTCAAATGTTGATGAGAAGAACTTTAACGATAGACTGTTAAATAGATTTAATTCTTAGATATATTGCTTAACATTGAATCGACTTTATCTTCTTCAGTTAATGTGTGAGTACATTCGATGGTCTTCCATTTATTCTTGCAGTTAAAGGACGTCGTTCGTAGTTCTTTATTTGCAGCAAAATGGGCAACATCGTATTCAACTTTTTCTAAGTTTAAATTCTCTACGCTGTAGCTGTTTTTTGTACGTAGCTTATAGGGAACCTCACTAACATCATAACTGACTACGCCAGATTTAAACTTTGGTGAAATAAAGACGAGTCTGCCTTTCTTTCGCATAAGAACATGGTCATCCTTAGCACCTGTAATATGCTTCTTACTTCCTTGAAACCACTCTTGCTTATTAAGAGTGTAGACACCCCAAATTTTCTTAGAGCGCTTGTAGGTCGTCTTGATATGTATACTCTTGGCCTGTTTTGCATCCAGACTCATTCCACTCATTAAAATTAATACAATTAAAGGAATACTTTTCATTTAACACCTCGCCCACCCCTTATAGAGCAAGATCTATTCCATACAACCATCATATTTTCAATAAGTTAGAAGCTTCTAAATGACTAATTGTTAAACACTAGTATTCTTTTTCAATCAATTCTGAGGAACTCTAAAGTAAAACCATTTACCTAGGTTAATAAGAATATAGAGAGATTACGATTAGAATAAAAAAATAGACTGATATTATTTAAGTCTAATCTTAATACTGTCGATATTCACCTATATGACAACAAAGAAACTTTCAATACTTACATTCTCACTACTCATAATAATGCTCACGATCTCCTCATATAGAAGTCGTAAGTTAGACGAATCTATTTCATCTCTAACAATTGACACCTACACAGGTGAACCTACTGAGATAAATAAAGAGTCACTTGAGCAGCTTAATAATATCTATACTGAAGATGATGCTACTGAAACTGTAGCCCTAACAGATAATGAAGCAGAGAATTTCGAAGTTCAATATTGTATTGAAGGTGACAGTACTGAAAAAGAAGCAGACCTAATACAGCTTAATGAACTTGAGAATGAATTATTTGTAGAAGAAGATATTTCTGCAGATGATACTGAGCTCATAAGAGCAAAGATACTTGCAATCAAAACAACCTATAAACTTCCATTAGAATATACTGATAAATTAAGAATGGAAGACTTCATGTTACTTCAAATGACAGATTATACAGAAGAAGAATATAGCTCTTTAACCGATGAGAAGAAGAAGGATTTAATTAGCTCATATGGTGGTACTCAATACCTAAGAGATGCTTATATAAAGTCTGAGATACAAGGAAGAGAAATCGCTTCCCCAACTGAAGAACAAATTAAACAAAGAGATCAAGAAACAGAACTCCATTCTCTACTTGAGCATGAAAATGGATTTTAATAAGTAGGACAACTTTATGACAAAAAAATATAGCTTTCTAAAAGGTAGAAGAAAGAACTATCTTATCGATCCACAATTTCAAAATAAGATAATTTTACTATTCTTTATACTCTCCATTTCAGTTTTATCTATCATCTACTTATTTGATTCTTACTATTTTGAGTACTTCATACAAAAAGGTAAAGACCTTAACTTAGAACAAGGACATGTCTACTACAGACTTCTTGAAGAACAAAAAGATAAAATGGATCGTGTATTTATAATTACTTCTATAACAGTGACAATTTTAGTAGTTATTTTTGGACTTATTCTATCTCATAAAATAGCTGGTCCTCTATATAGACTGAGACAATACTTTATGAATAATGAGTATGAGAATGGAACAGACTTAAGATTTAGAAAGGGTGACTTCTTTACAGACATACCACAAGTTATAAACAAATCATTAAAAGAAAAGAGTCGAAAATGAGTCTTATAAAAAAAACATCTATATTGATCATCTCCCCCCTAATTTTTTCTCAAGTATCGTTTGCAGAAAAAATCAAATTAAATAGAGAAATTAAAAGTATCAGTCTACAAGGACCAGAGAATAAAGAAAGTGTCATTCCTAAAAGAAATAAGAATTACAAAGTTATCTATTTTGGATTCACCAAATGCCCTGATGTATGTCCTATGACGCTCAGTAAATTAACTACGATCATGAAGAAGAAAGACTTATTCAAAAAATCAGAGGTCTATTTTATAAATTTAGACTGGGAAGAAGATGACGGAAAGTCTGCGAATGAATATGCTCAAAACTTTGGAAATCATGTCTATGGATATTCAGGAACAAAAGAACAAATAGAAGGGACTTCTTCTTACTTCAGAGCATACTTTAACTATAAGGACGGGGTAAACAAAGGGGATCTAAAGAATGTTGACCACAGTAGTTTTCTATATCTAGTTTCTCCAGAAAATAAACTCCTTAAAGTGTATCCATCATCTAAAGATTTAAATACATTTGCTGATTTTATAAAATAACCTCAAGCTGTTAATAATAAAAATATTAACAGCTTGAAATACGACTGTTATCTACAGGCCACATTATAAATATTGTAATAAATATTACTCAGTTTAGCTCTAGCATGAGTTGGATGTTTAACTCTAGATTTAACCTTAACATATAGATGTCCTCCGTTTATATAGTATCCTTCCGATGTATTATGTAGAGCACTTAATGACGAAACTTTCTTTTTATTTTTAAGTGAACAATTACCTCCATTATCAATTCTTACAACCGGAGAACTTGCGATCCCTTCAGAATGGAACGAAATTTCATAATTCTTATCACCAGCAAAAGAACCAACTCTATTTAAACTATAGAAACCATCCTTACGCCCAAGGATTAGATTCATCTTGCTATGAAACTTAGATTGATTCATGAACTTATCTACACCTTCAATGTTCTTAGCAGTGAAGTGAGTATAGATAGGATTTGTTTTAGATCCCTTAAGTTTGAATGTTCCGACCTTGTAATCACTTCTACAGATATAAGCATCCCAATCACTCTTCTCAGTACACTTACCTCTTTGATAATTAAATCTATGATTAGGGACGATGAGTCCTCCTCTCGTTCCAGAAAGAGAACCATCTACATCTCTAATAGAAGAAGAGTTGTACGAATCAGACCAATTCTTCTGACTTTTTGTATCGTATGAAATTCTCGCCCAAGGCTCAGGAGAGAATGTTAAACCTTTTACTTTGTTCTCAAATCTATTAGCTCCACCAATAGAATAAAATGGAACAGGAGTTTGGCTCACACTATTATCTTTCTTTGTTGGGAAAGAAAAGAATCCAACATTCTCTAATTCAAATGGACCGTCATAAATAATCACTCCACCAACGTCACCTAGTTTTTTATAATGATAATTATCTAGTGCTGTAAAAAAGCTCGACTTTCCTACAAAAACAGAATCTTTAAAATGCTGGCTATATGCTACAAAAGCACCCCACGCATTATCTGCCAAAAGAGTATGAGTGAAACTTACAGCATTTCCTCTCACATATATACCGGCCTCTCTATTCTTGAATACAGAAAGACGATCAAAAGTAGTAGAAACAGGTGGACGATAGTGTGCAGAGATAAGGACTCTATCACTAGGGTTCAGAGGGTTATTAGCTGACTGAGTTCCAGGGGCACCATCCCAAGTGATACCGACTTTACTTGAGTGAGCAATATTTCTATGAAACGCAGTTGTTTTAGATTTTAATGGATTTGAACAACTTGAACGATTACAAATTGTTTTATTTTCAAAGGCCATCCAAAAACCTGATCCTTCAGATCCAGCTGCAATATTATCTGTTACAATATTTTGAGGATTTGAGATCCAGTATGTACTTGGAGTTGGAAATCTTCTAGCAGTTCCACCTTTAAGAGTATCAGAGATCAACACTGCTTTATCTTTATCAATTCTCTTTGATCTAAATCCTATATTATTCGTAATTCTATTCCCTGTTTCACTTCCATCTTCTAAAAAGAATCCATGTCCAAAGTGATTATAACAAACGTTATTATCTACAGTCGTATTATTAGTAGCGTGTAGAGTTATACATCTTTGAAATGAGTCATGAATTGCAGAGTTTTTAATGTACTGACCGTTTGCATTCCCTAGCATATGCCAGTGGAATGGGTAGCGGGCCATCTCTCCCTTTCTTCCCATTTTTGAAAATTCAACTGAATCAACATACGCCTTTCCGCCTGGCATAACCATTACATGAGCACCAAGTTCACTAGTATTATAATTTCCACCATAAGGATAAATACGAATACTTCTTGTAAGATTTGCTACAACTGCTCGAGAGTCGTACAGAATATTCTTTCCACTTTGACGATAATTCTTAATTTTAGAAAGGTGATTATTTTTTAATGTTCCATCAAGAACAATTTTACGTCCGTTATTTAAAATTTTAGTAATTTTAAAGTCCTCAGCTTGATTACCATAATAACCTGTTGACGATATTGCTACGTTATCTCCAATTTTCCAATCAACTGACTTTGAAAGCATTAGATAATTTCTACCTTTAGTTGCAGTGCTATTTGTTTGAAGCTTTAACCAAGAATAATTTTTCTTAATTCCATGAAGACGAAGCTCACCTCCACTATGAACAAATAAACCTCGTTGCCCCATTGAACCATAAGCGTTTGAAAGAGCAAGTCCGGCTTTAAGTCTTACTTCTAGCTTTCCTTTATAGCTTGAGCCAGAAGTCCCACAAGTCAATTTTCCATATACGGAAATTGCTTTGGCAGTGATAAAACGTTTACTTGTATTACTTTGACACTTTAACTCACCATTAATAATGAGATGAGCAGCATCTATATTCTTATCTAAGATATAAGAACGGTCTTTAGGAATTGTGAGGTTACCTTTATTATCATTTTTTAGTTGAGATACATAAAGAGGAGGTTCTGGAATTGGAAGTACTCCAGACTTATTAATAGTAAGATTATGACCAGCACTGACAGACATTCCATGAACAACTATTTTCTTCCCTACGTGTGATATAAATTTACTACGAGGAAGAATAGCATTAAAGCGATGGCTTGCTGTCTTTGTACCACAAATATTTCGAACTCCAATTTCAGAAGTTGCAGAAGCTTTTACTGAGGCTAAAAAAGTACTTTGTCCCGACTGTGGTTTTGCATATATATGTACATTGATAGATTTATTTTCATTTTTATCACATGCCCAACCTCTTATTGAAACCTTTTGATCATTATTGATAAGAGACACTGAATCTATATTTCCTACAATACCTTTAAGAGTGGATAATTTAGGAATAGAGAACAGCCCAGACTTTTCTATCAGAAGGTTACCACCTTTAGCGTTTGTAATTCCATGTATGAATAGTTTACTCCCCATATAATTTTTAAATGTTTTACGAGGAATTAGAAATACAAAACGATGATTAGTCTTCTTAGTTCCACAGGCATTAGAGACACCAGATTGACTACTACGATTAGCTACAGTTGATCCAATAATCTTTCCTTTTCCTGCAGCACCATTCGCGTAAAGATGAGCTCGTATGGATGTTTCTTTTCCATGGTCACAGGCCCATCCCTTTACAATAAGTGTTTTCTCATTAGAACTAAGAGTTGCAATATCTATATATCCTTTTACTCCAGCAAATGCTGGAACAGTAAAAGCAAAGGCTAATAAAAGAGTGCTAACTTTAAACATAAACATGTCCTTATTTCCTGAAGAATATTACCTGAGCTTTATTATCGACTAAATTTATCTATGCCTTTAACCCTTTTACATTCAGAAGAGAATACTCTCATAAATTCAAACACTTAACTCACTAATATTGACCTTGTTTGAATATATCTACTTACTCAATTTATTGCCAATGAACTAAGAACAAGGGTTTAGCTCATTTCTAAGAGATGTTAGAAAAGGATTGTTCTAAATATGTAATTAATCTGTTCTAATTTCTTAATAAGGAAAATTTATGACAAAAATATTGATACAAACTCTTTGCATCTTTTCAATAGCAGTATCTGCTCATGCAAAACGAGAAATAATTAAGATATCTGACTTGAACATTACTACGAATAAAGAAAACGGGATGACCTTAGGGAAGATCTCTGCAACAGATCTCAATGTAGACTTTGGTGGAAACGAATTCCAAGCACAAGATAATGGAAACTTACTCAAAGGAAATGTTGAAATTAAAGATCAGCAGTTTTCTGCAAAAGTATCATTTGTAACCTATAAGACGAATCTTGCTTTAGATAACCCTCTAGTGACTCTAGACCACCTATTTCTTAAAGACGCATTAATTAATTTTGATAGAAAAGAAATGTTCTTTGAAGCACCTTATATAAAAACGGGAACAGAAGACACTACTGTATCAGCAAAGAGACTCAAAGGAAGTTGCGACCCTAAGGGAGACGCATCTACAGACATTGATATTGTCTGCTTAAATAATGGTGTTTTAGAATCAGAACAAGCACAACTAATTAATCAAACAATGAATATACTCACAAATAATACAACTGCTCTAATTTCTCCTGAGGCAATAGCTATTGATGCTTCAAAAATAATCTTTACTTCTAATGGTGGAAAGACTCAAGTTGAAAAGCTTAAGGCCGATTGTAGCAATGGTATTAAAACACGTTTTAATATTGATGACTTTATCGAAGGCTGTTTACAACAAGCACATATATTTCTAGATGACTTCTCAGAGTTTAATGAAGTGCCAAAGATTCAACTTGAGAATAAGGCCCTTGTAGACTTAGAAGATATTAAGTTTATTAAAGTGAATATTAAAGATAGTTATTTTGATATTCGCTCAAGAATTAAAATCTTTTTCAAATTGAATTTAAAAGTGAATGGAAAAATGGAGCATAATCAAGAGAATCATATCTTGAAAATAAATGTTGTAAGGGCCTCTATTGCTGGAATACCGGCCAAGACACTTACGCTTATGATTTTAAAATTATTTTTAGAAGAGGACTCTATAAAAATTGAAGGCGATACAATCTATATCGCCTTATAACTGAATTAAAGAGAGTGCTTGAAATCTACAAGAATATTTCTTGCAATTTCTTTTTCATCATCTGAGTACTGAGCACTTTCTATAATATCACTTACTGATAAGTAAACTCCATCATATCTAGTAGCTCTAAGGGCCACCTTATTAAAGAAGTTTACTATAGGGCCTTGATTATAGGCCTTTGTAAAAGAAAGTACTGAGAGATCTAGTTTAAAAGCGATATTGTAATCAGAAGTTCTATAAAGATCTAAATCTCTAGACATTGGCGGATTTAACTCATTCCAAAACTTTTGAGCAGTTAGCATGATCATCTGTTCAATTTCTACCACTTTAACTCTAGGATACTTAGCCAGCTGATATCTTCTCTCTACAATCATTCTTGCCATCCCCTGAACTAGAATCCAAGAAAGGTATTCATTAGAAGCAGAACGAAGATCTGGATGAATTATAAGAATTTGCTCTAATGAGTTATATGCTTTCTTATGTGCACACGGATAATCCTCAACATTTCCAACAGTACAGCCAAATCTATAATCGAAGAATGGATGGAAGTCTATTAGTAGTCTATGAATCTCTTGACCTACTTGTTGTTGGAGAACGTAATTCTCCATTGTAATTGTTAATTTATGACGGGGATTTGAATTTTTTGCTGATACACTTGAGAACGAAAGCATAATGAGCGAAACCAAGACTAAGATCTTCATTTTAAATCCTCTGGAGTAGTAGTTATTATGAGTGAATAATTTCTATAAAGATTAAGTTCTCTAGTCAATATTTAAAGCCAGAAATTAGGTATCTTATTTTAAAATTAATGATCTTTTGAAGCTTGAATGGGTATCTTGAAAATTTGGCAAAAAAAAAGGGCCAATTAAGGCCCTCCATATTCTTTTTTTGGTAAAACCAAAATTAGAACATATCTTTCCAAGCTTTACCTGGCTTAAACTTTGGAAGATTTTTTGCTTTAATTTTAATCTTCTCACCAGTCGCTGGGTTAACACCTGCTCTAGCAGCTCTTCTTACTTTAGAGAAAGAACCAAAACCGATTAGAGAAACGTCTTCACCTTTCTTAACAGTTTTCTTGATAGTATCAATAGTTGTGTTAAGGAAAAGCTCAGCGTCTTTCTTAGTCATTGAAGAAAGTTCTTTGTTCTTAAGGATTGCTTCTAATAATTCTTTTTTGTTCATAAATGCCTCCGTACATTGGGTTGATAAATATAATGGTGACGGATTTATTTTAACTTGGCAATACCTTTAACACCTTTATTTAAAGGTTTTTTTATTTTTTTTTACTATAAGAGCCCTACAGCAAAGGCTTTAAAACTTGTCAAGAGTGAAAGAGCAATAATAGAGGTAGATTTGAGAACTAAGAAAATCTTTTTAAGACTGATACTATTTTGTCAGAATACTCTTTACTTTCCTCTACGCTTAGATCATAGGAGAAAGAAAAACGAAGTGCAGATTTAGCATCTTCTTCACTAACTCCCATTGAAAGTAAAACTCGACTAGGTAAAACAGCACCAGAAGAACAAGCTGAACCAGAGCTGACATCCATTCTTGCAAGATCAAAAGCAGTGATTAGAATATCTGCTTTTCTACCAGGAATAATTAGGTAAATAGTATTTCCATTTCTTCTCTTAGAGTCTTTTGAAATGATTCTCGCATCACCAGAAAGGTTTGCTTCAATAGATTCTTCAATATATTTTTTAGCGCTATAAAGCTCAGTGTAGTTTTGTTTTTTTAAAACATCTTCAAGTGCTAATTTCATAGAATAAATACCAGTAGTATTTTCTGTACCTGAACGCATTCCTTCTTGCTGACCACCACCTCGAATCAATGAACAAAAGTTATAAGTTTCTTTTACAAATGAAAAACCTACTCCCTTCATTGCTCCAAACTTATGACCAGAAAAAGTATAAGCATCTACTACGTTGTTTAGCTTATTCCAATTTTCAATTTTTCCTACAGACTGAACGGCATCAACATGAATAAAACAATTTGTTTCTTCTTTTATTCTTGTTAGATCGTCTAAGTTCCAGACAACACCGTTTTCATTATTTACCCAAGTAAAATTTAAAAGCTTTGGTTTATCGGACTTATTCAATAGAGAGATAATCTCTTCAAGATCATAATCTCCATTTGCATCAACTCCAAAAGTTGATACTTCATGGCCATAGAGCTCTAACTCATCTCTTAAGTTATAAACACAACTGTGATCAACTGCAGAGTGCACAAAATGAACCCTCTCACCTTCTGCATATCTTTTTTGAGCAAAACCTTTAACTAATGAGTTAATGCCTTCAGAAGCGCCAGAATGAAAGAATAACTTATATTCTACAGGAGTCGAGAAAGTATCTCTTAGGAAGTTCTTAGTCTCATTAATAAAACGTTTTGATTTTTTGCCAGAAGAATGAATTGAGGATGGGTTTGCAAAAAGCAAATCCCCGTTAGGAAGCCAGTCAATGACTGAATTCGCTAACGGGGACGTTGCATTATAATCGAAATAATATCTGTTATTGATTAATCTCGCCAATTGGATTCCTAATTGCGGAAGTCATTCCAATTGTATTCTCAAGTGTAGTTGTGTTAGCAACTTCAGTTTGAGTAGTGGCTTCTTCCGTCTTCGCTTCTATTTCAATCTCATTAGATTTGCGCATTAAATCACCAAGAGATGTCGTTGACAAGTACTCGCTCATGATTACGCCTAGATTTTGAAAATAATTCTTAGACAGGTGGAATTCTACTGTTGAAGAAGTTTCTGCTTCAGTTCCTAGAATATCCTTAGCCGGGTTGATATTCTCACCCACACACTCAAGAATGTCCTTCATAGTGATTTGGTCCATGCTTCTAGCAAGAACATAACCACCACCAGGTCCTCTTACAGACTTAACAGCTTGCCCATTTCTAAGCTTTCTGAAAAGTTGTTCTAAGTAGTGAAGTGAAATGTTTTGTCTTTGAGAAATTTCTTGAAGTCTAACAGGGTTCCCGTTTGAATGGGTAGTTAGGTCAAGCATTGCTCTTACTGCGTAACGTCCTTTAGAAGTGAGTCTCATTGGTCTTCCTCCATAAATCCAATTAAAAGCTTAATAGCTCGGTGTAGTTGCATAATACAAGTTTGTGTCTTACTTGTGTGTTGCTCTCTTACTTGGGTTCGCTTCCTGTGCTTTCCCAAAAAAATTGATTATTTAAAACCAATCTTTCGTAAATAGTATGACAAGTTCAGGCGTCCTAAGTCAACTTGATTTCGGTTTAAAAACTAACCTTTTTTTCTTTATTCCTGAAATTAAGAAATACTTGAGCTTTCCTTTTTTTATCCTTGAATGAATTTAAAGAGTTAGAGTCTTTTTATCAAGAACTTTTTAAATTCTTAAGGTTAGAAGACAGACTTTATTGGATATAACCGTGTGCTTCTCTCGGAAGTATTTTCCGCCTTACATGCTCAAGTAATCAATAAAAAAACACTAATCGTGTTGAAAAAGTTGAATATTGCGAGAAAAGGCTCCAGATTGGATGGCCTCATTTGAGTTAATTTCGAAAATAAGTTCAAAAATTTCCCAATCATCATCTAAATTACGAGAAATTTCTTTCAAATAAGGCTTACCCCATTCGACTAAAAAATATTCCTTATCTTCTAGATATAGCTCTAGTTCTAAGTGAACAACTTCCTCGCTACTTTTTAATCGATAGAAGTCTGCATGAGCACAGTTGCCATTCTCATTTATTACAGAATAAGTTGGAGAACAGACTTCAACGTCTTGATCATCACCTATGAAAAACTTTGTGAAAGTTGTCTTCCCTGCTCCCACAGGCCCAGAGAGGACAATAACAGATGGGCTTGGAATAATAGATTTAAGCTCTTTAGAGAAATTCTCTAAGTCACCTTCAAAAATATCATTCCATTTTTTTATAAGTTTCACTTACACCCTACTAATAAATATCTTCTTCATTTAACTCTTTAAAAGCATCAGAGAGGTTCTCAATAATAGATGTAGCTGTCATTGCACGTACACCATGCTTTTGAGCTGCTATCTTTCCAGCGATGGTATGTGCACCAACCCCAAGACAAATTGCTTGGTAGAGCATGCTCTTATCAGTAAATATCCCACTTTGTGATCGATCTAGTGGATTCTGTGCAAGTAATCCTCCAAGGATACCGGCTAAAACATCACCTGATCCACCAGTGGCCATACCATCATTAGGATAATAATTAATGAATACATTTCCGTTTGGAAAACCTAAGAATGAACAAGGTCCTTTCATAATGAAACAAGAATTAGTTCTATCAACAACTTCTTTCAGGTAATCAATAGGTCTTTGAAGAACCTCATCAACACTTGTCCCAGTAAACTTTGCAAACTCTCCCATATGAGGAGTAAATATTGTTGGGTATTTTCTATTGTGAAGAAGCTCAACATCTTTTGTGAGATCTAATACTTTAATTGCATCAGCATCCACAACAACAGGTCCTGCAAATTGGCTTAAAAGCTCAACAACAATCCCTCTAGAGACTTCGTTAACACCAAGACCCGGTCCAATAACAACGGCATCATAGCGGTCAAGCTCACCAATGATACTTTCTTTATCTTCTGCACTAGATGGGATTAAACCCGTCATAACTTCAGGCACAGATCTTCCAGTAAGTTCGTAGTAGCACTCTTTCCAAGTCGCTGCTGTAACGAGGCCTGAGCCTACTTTAAGAGCTCCTGTCGAGGCCATAATACATGCGCCAGTAAGTCCTGGAGAACCACCTACAACAAGGGTGTGTCCAAAAGAGTTTTTATGAGCAAACTTATTTCTTGCTCCAAATGAATTTCCAATAATCTCAGCAGTAAGAAGTGCTTTATCTCCTCCACTTAAAAGAGATTTAGGGAATCCAACATCTAATGTCAAAACTTGTCCAGAGTGTCTGGCTCCCTCATCAATATAGTGACCTGTTTTAGGAAGACCAATGGCAAGAGTGAAGTCTGCTCTAATAGCAACAGAACTCTTAGCTCCAATATTAGCAGTTATCCCAGAAGGGATATCAACTGCAATAGTGATACTATTTGAATCGTTTACACAATTAAATAGCTCAAATAGATATTGTGAAAGGGGTAATTTAAAACCTGTACCAAGAACAGCATCAATTACAATATAAGTATCTTGAGTTTCTTCAAAGTAACTCTGAACTTGATTTATATTTCTAACTTCATTGATTCTTACACCGTAAGACTTAGCTAAATGTACTTGTTTTTGTTGCTCTTCACTAGATTGCTCATCTTCTGGAAAGAGAATAAATGCTCTTACTCTATGACCTCTATTTACAAGATTTCGAGAGATGGCCAAACCATCTGCAGCGTTATTTCCACGGCCAACAAGAAGAACTATCTCACCGACATATTCCAGTTCATTAAGAATAGTTTCTTCAATAAAGTCAGCACCTCTAGTACCAACGTTTTCAATTATAAGTGATTCTGAAAATCCAAATTCTTCGATTGATGTTTTTTCAATCTCTTTCATTTCATTAATATCAACAACTCTCATTCTCTAATCCTTTAGACTGTAAGGGTAATCATTCATACAATTAACCATATCTCTAACAACTTTTGAAAGTCCATCAAATAGCGACTGACAGATAATCCAGTGCCCAATGTTATATTCTTCAAATAAATTATTTTCAAGTAATGGCATTAAACTTTCAGCAGTCAGTCCATGTCCAGCATGGCAACCGATCTTTTTTGAAGTTAGAAATATTTTTGCATTTTTATATTGAGATAAGTAACTGTCATAACTTTCATTATTTAAGAAAGCGCGTGCATAATCTCCAGTATGAATCTCAACGGCATCAATAGGCATTTCACTTGCTAGAGTAAGTGTTTCAATATCACCCTCTAAAAATAGAGAGATCTTAAGCCCCTCAACTTTAGACTTTAAATACTTACAAGTAGACATTACTTTATCAAAGTTGGCCTTATTTTTTAAGTCTAGCCCACCTTCAGTTGTTTTCTCTTCACGTTTTTCAGGAACAAGACATATCCAACTTGGAGCTGTTGCTACAGCAATCTCGACAATCTCGTCATTACAGCCCATCTCTAAATTAAGAGGTTTTCCAAACTTTTTTGTCACTAAGTGAACGGCTTCTACATCAGTATCCTGAATGTGTCTTCTATCTTCTCTTAAGTGAATTGTTATTTGATCTGCACCATCTCTAAGAACTGTATTTGCAGCGTCAACGATACTAGGATAGTTCTCACCTCGGGCCTGTCTTAATGTTGCCACATGATCGATATTAACGCCTAATCTTGTCTTCATTACTGCTCCCTAACTACCAAGTTCTTGTGATAATATTTTAATTAAATTGTCGCAAATTTCTTGAACGTCCTCAATCTTTTCACCTTCAACCATAACTCTGGCTAGAGGCTCTGTTCCAGAGTAACGTACTAAGATTCGTCCTCGGTCTCCAAGAGACTTTTCAGCTGCTTTTAAGGCCGTCTGAAAAACAGGGATATCTTTGAAAGGAATTTTTTCCTTAACTACTTTATTTTGAAGAAGCTGAGGGTAAAGGTTCACTTCTTTGATCAGTTCTTTTATTGTTTTATCGTAGTACTTCATGGCCTCTATGGCCTTAAGTGCAGCGAGACAACCATCACCAGTTGTAGCATATTCACCAAAAATCACATGTCCAGAAGGCTCACCTCCAAGAATACACTTATGATCGCGCATATACTCTACAATATACCTATCTCCAACTTTCGTTCTGTGGAACTTTAAGCCGAGAGACTTTATATAATTTTCTAACCCTAGATTAGACATAACTGTTCCAACAACAGTATCACCTTTCTTCATTTTACCTGTATCAAGTAGAAATTTAGCAAAGAGACCGATTAGAGCATCACCATTTACAACATCACCATCCTGATCAATAACAGTAAGTCTATCAGCATCACCGTCTAGGCAAATTCCAATATCAGCTCTAAATTTCTTTACGTTTTCACAAGCAAGTTCTGGATGCAATGAACCACAAGCCGAGTTTATGTTTTGTCCATTAGGATTCACACCAATAGAGATAACCTCTGCACCTAGTTCATCAAACATCATTGGCGCAACTCTATAGCCTGCCCCATTTGCACAGTCTAAGACAACGCGCATATTATCAAGCTTACAGCTATTATCGAGAGTCGATTTAACATTTACTAAATATCTACCAAAGACCTCTTTAAGTCTCTTTGCATTTCCAAGCTCTCCACCAGTTTTAACTGGCATTAAGTCAAGGTTAAGAACAAGTTCTTCTAACTCAAGCTCTACTTCATCCGGAAGCTTATTTCCAAACGCATCAAAGATTTTAATTCCATTATCTGAGTAGTGGTTATGAGACGCACTGATCATGATTCCAGCATCAGCTCTCATTGACTCAGTAACAAATGCAACACCAGGAGTCGGAAGAGGACCTGTTAAAATAACTTCCCCACCTTGAGAACAAACTCCTGCAGCAAATGCTTGTTCGAACATATAACAACTCAAACGAGTATCTTTTCCCACTATGATGAGCGGTTTCTTTCTTTTTGTATGACCTTGGAAAAAATGTGTTACTGCTCTTCCAAGTGCTGTCGCAATCTCAGGAGTCATTGGATAAACATTTGCTTTACCGCGAATACCATCTGTTCCAAAAAGTTTTCTTTCTGACATAATTTCCTCTTAAATAACCACTTATACTGGGTCTGTTAATCCTAGAAACATATATTATCGATTGCTTACATTAATAGATTGAGGGTTGATTTGCAAAAGATGAATACCGTCTGGCAGTTTTGCACGCAACTTAACACGATGCACCCCTTTCCTATCTGGAACATCTGCGATTACCTGGACACTTGATGCTGTGAGACGAACTCCTTCGGGAGCCAAAACATCGAGCGAAACATAACGAGTTTTAGAACTAACTCTATTGGAGCTGGATAAAAATCTAATCTTAATCTTTTTAAGAGTTAAGTTTGCTTTACGAGGTTTTACTACATACGAGAAATCAACCGGAGTAGCTCTTTTAGTCACGACCCTAGGGTCAATGTCTGCGAGTGCTATCTTCAACTCTCCACTACCTTCTAAAGTAGTAATATCAATTGGTGCAGTTTGCACTTTTGAGATTTTTCTCATCACTTCAATAGGTCCAGAGATAAGCACCTCTTTAGGCTCAACCTTTGTTTCCATTAATTTCAAATCACTAGGAAGTGAACCTACTAAGTTAATCTTTACTGGCACATTTTTTCTAATTTCTTTTTGTAATTCAACTTTAAATTTATCAGGCTTAACATCAACAACCTGCACTCCAAAAGGAACAGCAATATCCTCAGGGGAAAGGAAGATATTAAATCCACCTTTCTTCTTATATGGATAATTTTGCAGCTTAATAAAGACGTTTTCTTCTCTCTCAACCATCGTTCTAATAAAGGCACGAGAGCCCTTAATTTTCACATTTAACTTTTCGGGAGTTAAGTTTGAAACACTAAATCCTGAAGGAGTGACTAAATGTAAAGTCATCGAGTGAGTTACTTCTTGTGGTTCAGAGTTTAAAACATAAAACCATATAAATACTGCAAACAATACACTTACAAATTTTAAAAGGTGTCGTGAATATTCATGGTTCTTTTTTAGAACCTTTTGCCAGCCTTTCATTCTAGTCCTTCAACTTTATTGGTTTTAATTTTTCATCTAGCTTTTCATTGGACCAGACATGTTTTAAATATTGTCTAAGTTGATTCTCATTTCCACATGCATAGAAGATTCCATCAAGACAGATATTAATACGTCCAGTTTCTTCACTTACAGTAACAACAATAGCATCTGATATTTCAGAGATACCAAGAGCAGCTCTATGTCTTGTACCAAGGTGTCTATCAATTTCTATATTATTAGAGAGTGGCAGAAAACATCCTGCAGCAGCAAGTTTACCATCTTGAATTAAAACAGCTCCGTCGTGAAGAGGCGAAGATGGTTGAAATACAGAGTACAGAAGATCAGAGTGAATTTCAGCACCTAATCTTGTTCCAGTTCCAATAATATTTTCTAATCCATGCCTTCTTTCAAATACAATGAGAGCACCTATTTTCTCTCGACTTAATACTCCAGCGGCCTCGACAACTTCTTCAATTTCAAGATATTCAGATTTATTATTGAAAATCCCAAGAACTTTTCGACCTGTTCCAACATTAGCGAGAGCAGATCTTAATTGGTCTTGGAAAAGAATTATAAATATTATGACAAAGTAATCAAAGAAATGAGTTAGAATCCAGTTTAGAGAATAAAGTTTATAATAGAGAGAAACCCCATATAGGCCTAGTACAAGAACAAGACCAAGCATAACTTGAAGAGCTCGAGTACCTTGAACAATTCTTAAAATTTGATATAGGATAATAGAAACAATGGAAATATCCATTACATCTTTTATTCCAATCTGGTGATAGAGGATCTCAATGATTCCCAAATGGGTTCTCCCAATTTAAATTGATATATATGAGTATCGACATATAATGAGTAAATATTGAGAATAATGTGAATAATTAAAGAAAGGAAGTCAATTGAATTATCAAACACTCACTATAAATACGCATGGCGAGAGATTTTATAACATTACAAATGAAGTCAAAAGAACACTCGCTAAGGCTACTGGGGATAACGACAACGGAATTCTTCACTTATTTATCACGCATACAAGTTGTGGACTTACTATTAATGAATCTTACGACCCATCAGCAAAAGAAGACCTCGAGAGCTTTTTAGATTATATAGCCCCAAGGAACCTCCCCTTCATAAAGCACACTGACGAAGGCCCTGATGACTCACCATCACATATGAAAACTATGCTAGTTAATCAATCAATGTCTTTCGTAGTAGATAATTCGGAGTTAATTCTTGGAACTTGGCAAGGGATCTATCTCTGTGAGTTTAGAGATAGTCCCAAGCAAAGGTCTATTATATTTAAATTTGTAAAAGATTAAGCTGCTTCTTTCTCTTCAACAGTACTAGTATCTTGAATACTCTCTAAGACACTTGTTGATTGAAGTAGTTTCTTTCTTAGGGCCTCTCTAGATATTCCCATCTCTTTCGCGGCCTTAGATTTGTTACCATTATTTCTCTTTATTTCAGCTAGGATCATCTCTCTTTCTATCAAGGCGACCCTATCTTTAAGTGGTAACTTATAGTCAGCAACATGAGGAACATTTCCAAACATTCTTCTCTTGCTAGAAGTATCTAATAGTGGTGAAGCATTATTCTCTAAAGCAACCTCAGTAATAATATGGGCTTTAGGGTTATATAGAACCGCACGCTCAACACATTTCTTTACTTCAGCAACATTTCCTGGCCAGTCATAATCTTTTAACTTAGCTAGTGCTTTAGGAGAAAAGTTCTTAAGTAGTAGTCCCTGCTTCTTACACTCAACCTTTAAAAAGAAATCAACTAAAAGATCTACATCATCCAATCTTCTTCTTAGAGGTTCCATAAAGACATAAGCACTTGAGAGATACTCATAAAGTTCTCTATCAAACTCACCCTTATCTACAAGCTCTGCTAAGTCTTTACTTGTTGTTGCAATAATACGAGCATCTATTGACATGAAAGTTCCAGGAATTTTTCTTTCGTTAAAAACACTCATTAACTTTCTTTGCTCTTTAATTGTAAGAGAACAAATACTATGGAGAACAATAGTTCCACCTTTAACTTTTGCAAAAATATTCTTATCTTCAGCACCCCAAAGTTCTTCGTAGAGCTTATCTCTAATTGGTTCTTCACATCTCACTACTTCAAAACCTTTAAGGCCTCTACATCCTTCATGATGAATAATAGTAGCAAATAATGACTTACCTACTCCTTTTTCTCCATGAACAAGTAAAGGTGAATCAAGATCTTTAGTCTTGATAATGGCACTTCTTAAAGAAGAGATGTGTGGTGTCTTACCAATTAGCGCATGCTTTCTATCAAATGGAGTCGAAAACCTTCTAATCTGACTTGACTCAGACATTGGATTATAATTATGAAATACAGAAGAAAAAACGAGGGCAAGAACCTTCATTGTCTTTTCATCTTCAACCGTAAAGCGGTCTTGGTTTCTTTTATTTAGAATTTGGATAACACCAATAATTTTATCTTCTCTATTATGAATAGGATGACAGATTATTGACTTTGTTTCATAACCAAACTGAGTATCAAATTGGTCGTTGAATCTACTTTTATCATCTTGAATATCTATATTAAGGGCCACACCTGTTGTAAAAACAGAACCAGCAATTCCTAAGCGATAATCAAACTTCAACTTCCCTTTATCTACACCTAGAGCTCCAATTGCTTCAAGCTCATTTGATTCAGGATTAATTAGAAAAATAGAAGCTCTTTGAGCATTTAGAATTCTAACAACTTCCTCTAACATAGTATCGAGGAAACCTTCTTTATCACCAAAGAAAGTAATATCTTTAAAGAGTGATAATAATAAAGAGAACATTTCGAATCCATCACTGGCCTTCGTATACTTCTCTTTAAGAGCAGAATCAATCAAACAATCTTTTAGTCTATCTGTTGAAAAGCTCATCACATAATGCTGTAAGAACTTACTGAGTTCTCTATCTGCTTCAAGTTCAAGCCCATAGATAATATCATCATCTTCAATTGTCTCTGAAAATGCTCGAACAATCTTACCTGTAAGGTCTAAGTGATGCCTTTTAAATTGCATTGAGATAGTAAGTTCCTCACCTACACTAATACGTTGCTTAGTAGAAAAACCAAGCCCAGTGACACTTATATCAATAAGTTTAGCGTCGTCTATATAGGAAGTCTTACCTAACAGACTCTCCTCCTCAACGAGAAAGCGTAAATCATCAGCATCCTCTACAGGAATTCTAAACGACTGATAGAATTTAAACTCTGAAAAGCTAGCAAGCATAATATCTCCTAATGGACCAATAATCCTTTTGGATTAAGTATTTTATCTTTAGCTATTTCGGCAAATTCGAGTAAATACTTAAGGAATATGCCTGAAAAATGAGGCAATGATTGTAATTTCAGCTAATTAGTTAGAATAATTAGTCTTTTTTACAGTGAGTAAGAGTTTTAAGTTACGAATTTATTTAAAAAATGTTAATTAGGAGGATAATTTAAAATGTATTTAAGGAGTCAGCCTTGTTCTTTGAAGGATCTGAAAAGAAGGCCGAAGTTATAGTTGATCTTGGTGGTAAATCACTGCGAAGTATTGATCAAAAATTTTGGAGTGAATTAGTAGCTAAATGTGAAGCAACTATTTTATCAAAGATATCGAATGATAAATGTGATGCATACTTACTAAGTGAATCAAGTCTCTTTGTATTCGATGACAGGTTCACAATTCTAACTTGTGGGCAAACCATTCTCATAAATTCGATCCTCTACTTCTTAGAGAATCATGATCGTGATTGTATATCTCAAATTATTTTTCAAAGAAAGAATGAATACTTCTCTCATCTTCAAAAAACACATTTTTTAGATGATGTGAAAAAGATACAAGAGATGTTTGCAGGTATTTCATTGAGATTTGGACATATGGATGCTCACCATAATTACTTATTTCATCTTGATAAAGAATATAAACCTTCATCAGACGATAAAACATATGAGCTTCTGGTTTATCATATCGCAAGCGATGTTAGCCAAAACCTAACATCAGGAAAGTTAAATGCCCAAGAAATCAGAGATCTGCTAAAGTTAGACTTAATCATTCCAGGTTTTCAAATTGATGACTTTGTATTTCAACCTTTTGGTTATAGTCTAAATGCAATTAGTGAGAATGGTGATTACTTAACAATCCATGTGACTCCACAGGAAGAATCTAGTTATGTAAGTTTTGAGTCATCTATTAACTTAGTTGAAAAAGCTTCAATTATACTAGAGACCTTGAGGCCTCATGCTTTTGACTTAATGACATTTAACCCTAATGGGTTTGAAAATAACTTTGATAATATACCTAGTATTTATCAAAACCAAACACTCGTAAGAGAAACAATTAGTTGTGGCTACAATGTTGAGTTCGCTCACTTTTCAAAAGATGAGAGAGAAGTATTTAAGGCCTATAAGATGGAGATATAAATATGAAATCAAGTATATGGATTGAAGAGTTTCAAAGCGACCACTCTTCTTACAAGTTTGAAATAGAAAAGACATTATTCTCAGGACAGAGTGAATTTCAGTCTGTCGATGTAGTACAGACTAAAGGTCATGGAAAAATGCTTCTTAATGACGGTCTCATAATGGTAACAGAGAGAGATGAATTTGCTTATCACGATATGATTGCTCATGTTCCTTTATTTGTTCACCCAAACCCTAAGAACGTACTCGTTATTGGTGGTGGTGACGGTGGTACTGCAAGAGAAGTGATCAGACATGCAAGTGTAGAAAAATGTACAATGGTTGAAATTGATAAAATGGTTGTAGATGCATGTATTGAGCATATTCCACAAACCTCTCAAGACCTTACCGGCGATAGAGTTAATCTAATCATTGGTGATGGTGTAAAATTTGTAAAAGAAACAAAAGAAAAGTTTGATGTTATCCTAGTTGACTCTACTGACCCAATTGGTCCAGCTACTCCACTTTTTGGAACTGAATTCTATGAAGATCTAAAGAATTGTTTATCTGACGACGGTATTGTTGTATCTCAAGGAGAATCTCCTTGGTATCAAACAGATATTCAAAAGGGACTTATCAAAATACTTGATGATGTATTCAACGATGTATTTCTTTATACTTTCTCAAACCTTACATATCCTGGATCACTTTGGTCATTTACATTTGCGACTAAGAAGTATCACCCAGTAAAAGACTTTGATGCTTCTAGAGTTGAAAAATCTGGTCTAGATTTTGATTACTATAATAAAGGAATTCATTCTGCAGCTTTTGCTCTTCCAAGCTTCATTAAAAAGAACTTAGAAGGACTTATAAAGAATGACTAAGAAGTATTGGCTCATGAAAACTGAGCCCGATACATTCTCGATAGATGATCTTTCTAGCAGACCAAATAAAACAGAATGCTGGGATGGTGTAAGAAACTATCAAGCAAGAAACTTTATGCGAGATGATATGAAAAAAGGAGACTTAGTTCTCCTTTATCATTCTAGTTGCAAAGTTCCTGGGATAGCAGGTATCGCTCAAGTAGTTAAAGAATCCTACCCTGATCATACTTCTTGGGATCATAAATCTGCATACTATGACCCTAAATCAACTGAGGAAACTCCAAGATGGTTCATGGTCGATATAAAGTTTAAGAAGAAACTAAAAACCTATCTACCACTTACAAAGCTAAAAGAAATACCCCAGTTAAAAGATATGATACTCCTAAAAAAAGGAAGTAGACTCTCTATCCAACCTGTTACTCAAGAGGAATTTGAATTCATTACCCAAGAGCTTTCATAACCAGACTCTTTTCGAAGATTTGTTCACTTTAATAGAACCACTTTGTAATAAATACTACGATCTTCGCCATAATGAGGATATACTAAACAAAGAATGGATACTAAAAAGAAGCTTCTATATATTTATTCACTATCACTTTCGCTTGTCTTAATAACACTTGTTATTTTTGGCCGCTTTGTTTTCTACTCTGAGTTTGAAGACTTAGAGTATCGAAAGGTAGATCAAATTAATGAACTTGTTCGTAAAGAAATTCTTAAAGATCTTGGACAACTAAGCTTTAAAAATAAAGAGTGGTCAACAAGACAAACAAATTATGAAGCACTAAAAATCGAAGATTATAAAAAGTTTGAAACAAACCTCAATTTATCCGCCCTAAGAAGTCTAAATATAGACCTTATACTATACGGAAACACTTCTACATTCCTAGATGGTTATAACTTAGGATACGATCATGACAATAACTCTATTGGTCTAAAGAAAATCCCAAAAGATCTCATTAATAAAATCAATACTAATCAATCCCTAGCAGCAAATAAGAGCAATCTTGAAATTTTTAATTTTAAAGAACATGGAACTTGGCTCATATCAAATTTACCTGTAACCGACCGCTATGGTGTTGAAAGAAGTGCTGGAAAATTAATAATGGGTAAGAAGCTCGATAAGTCATACTTTGAAAAATTAAGCTATAAGTTAGGTATCAATATTAAAATCAAAGGAATTAAACAAACTGTAGATAGTATAAAATATAAAGACGATAAATATCTTGTGACAGACTACGGCCTAGAATTAAACTCAGGAGAACATTTTATCTTTTCGATATTCCATACTCCTCATATTCTAAATGCAGGAAAGAAAAGCTTTAACGTCTTCTTCATAGCTTCCTCTATTATAATATTTTTTATAATGGGTATGACTTACTATATTTTAAAGCGTAGCCTTTTTTCCCCAATGATTAGTCTACAGGAAGAAGTCTCTCATTTAGATATTAACAATTTACAAGAAATCAATATTGATAATGCAGACCGAGAAATCAATCTATTAATACAAACGATTAACTCCCTAATCCTTAGAATTAAAAGTGATTACGAACTACTCGTACAAAAAGGTAAATTAGAATCACTAGGTCTAATGGCGGGTGGGATTGCTCACGAAATTAATAACCCCTTAACTATTTTAAAGACTAATTCCTCTATTATTCTTAGAGAGTTAACAGAATCAGAAAATGATCTTGATAAGAGAATTTCAAAAAAACTTGAAAAGAATTTAAAAACCATTGATAGAATTGCTGGAATAATAAGTGGACTACAAAAGATATCACGCCAATCTTCTGAAGACGAGCTGGTCGTTGTAGATGCTAAATCGATTATAAAGAGTCTAGAAGAGCTACACACTAGTTTAGTTGAAAATAAGAAAGTTACAGTAGAGTATAAAATTTCGGGCCAAGACTTATTTTTTAAGGGTCTAGAGCAGCAGATAACTCAAATAATAATCAATCTAATTATGAACTCAGCTCAGGCAGTTGAAGGTATAGATGGCAGCTGGATAAGCGTCGAGCTTTTAAAAAGAGATCAATCTCTCATCTTCAAAGTAACGGATTCTGGAAGTGGTATATCTCAGGATATTCAAAATAAGCTTATGGATCCATTTTTCACGACAAAAGAAGTTGGAAAAGGGACTGGATTAGGATTAAGTATTTGTAAAAAAATTGCGAACTTTCACAATGGCGACCTAAGGCTTATTCCTGAGGCCGCAAATACTACTTTTGAGCTTTCTATCCCTTTAGCAGATAAGCTCTCCTAGTTCTAAGAATCTAAGTATGTATAACTTCTTAAGCAATCCTCATAGAAATCAACAAGCTTAACTCCACGTCGAGGCTGTATCTTTCCTCTAGCAACTTCCCTATCAACAACTTTCTTTAAAGAGTAGGCCATATACTGTGGATTGTACTGCATAGTCGATAGAACTTTTGCACATGACTGACCTTTAATTATTTCTTCTATATAGAAACCACTTTCATCTTCTTCATCTTTAAAGACATGGACTTCATTTAGTCTACCAAAGAGATTATGCATATCCCCCATAACATCTTGATAAGCACCCGTTAAAAATATTCCAACGTAGTAGTCATCTTCATTTAATTCGTGAACTGGAAACGTAGTTCTATGCCCTTGTTCATCAATAAACTTATCTATCTTCCCATCACTATCACAAGTAATATCAGCAATAGAGCAGTTTACACTAGGCTTCTCATGAAGTCTTTTAATTGGAACCACAGGAAGAACCTGTCCTATTGCCCAACTATCTGCCGCAGATTGAAAGACAGAAAAGTTACAAAGATACTTAGCTGCATTATCATCAACAAGAGACTGTAGTTCCTCAGGAACTTTTTCAGATGTGAGCAATCGACTAGTTATAAAGTTTAAAACACGAGTATAGATAGTTTCTATCTTTGCTCTTTCTTCTAAGGATAGGATTCCAAGTTTAAATGCATTTAGTGCATTTTCTTTTAATTGGATCACATCGTTATATGTTTCTTGTAAGCTCTCTTTTAAGTGTAGCTCTTCTTCAAGCTCTCTCATATTACTTACAAGTATATGTTCACCTGTAACTTTCTTAGTATTATAGTCTGAAGTGGCATCAATTTTACCTATGACATTTGTAACAACACAGGAATGATGTGCAGTCACAGCTCTTCCAGACTCTGTAACAATATTAGGATGTGTCACGCCTTCTAGGTCACAGATTTGTTTAAGGCTATAGATAACGTCAGAGACATATTCATTTAAAGAATAATTCGTAGAAGAGTCATTGATCGTTCGAGTTCCATCGTAGTCGACACCTAACCCTCCACCAATGTCGAAGTATTCAATAGGAACACCAGCTTGAACTAGCTTAGCGTATATTCTCCCACCTTCACTAATCGCCTCTTTGAAAGATCTAATCTCAGGAATTTGAGAACCAATATGAAAGTGAAATAATTTTATACAATCGCCAAGTCCACTCTCTCTAAACAACTCTACAGCTTGTAGTATTTCAGAAACAGAAAGACCAAATTTAGCACGCTCACCAGATGAACCAGACCATCTTCCACACCCAGGAACACTCATTTTTCCCCTTAGTCCAATAAGTGGTTCAACACCTAGCTCTTTACTTAGGCGAATAATTTTTCCAATTTCAGAAAACTTTTCAATAACAATAATAATCTTTCTTCCCACTTCTCTTCCAAGAAGTGCAAGTCTCATATAATCATCGTCTTTATATCCATTAAGAATGGTTAGAGACTTCTTACTATCATTCATTGCAAGTACAGCTAAGAGTTCAGGCTTACTTCCAGCTTCAAGTCCGTAGTCGTACTTAACTCCAGCGTCAACGATCTCTTCAACGACTTCCCTCATTTGATTTACTTTTATTGGGTAAACACCGAAGTAGCGTCCTTCATAATCATACTCTTCAATAGTCTCTCTAAAGACTTTATTAATGAGCTTAACTCTCGAACGTAGGATGTCATGAAAACGAATAACTGCAGGAAACTTCACTCCTTGGTCTTTCATCTCTTCAATAACAGAGGCAATATCAAACTCTCCAGACTTTTTAGATTCTGTTCTAACAGTGAGATTACCAAGATTATTAACAGAGAAGTAACCTTCTCCCCACTCGTTGATTTTATATAATTTCTTTGAATCGTTTATCGTCCACTTAGTCATATTAATTTCCTAATTGAGAGCTATTAAAAGTTCTCTTACAATTTTTGCTGCAAAAACATCACTATTGCCTGTTGGATCTATTACTGGTGAAAGCTCTACAACATCACACCCTACAAAATTCTTTTCCATTAATATTTTCACAAACGATATAAATGAATGAAAATCCTCTCCTCCTGGCTCAGGAGTTCCCGTTCCAGGAAAGAAGCTTGGATCAAAGTAGTCTAAATCAAAAGTTAAATAGACTGGTCTATCCTTATTAATATTTTTAACAGCTTCTAAGAATTCATTTCTTGAGAGTTTAATTGTTTTATTCTCATGCATCCATTCAAACTCTTCTTTTGTTCCTGAACGAATACCGTATTGGATTAGCTCATGACCTTCTTTAAAATGATCAAGAGCACGGCGTATTATTGAAGCGTGTGAGTAGTGATGGCCCAAGTAACCATCGCGAAGATCTGCATGAGCATCAAGATGAATGACAACAAGGTCTTCATACTGATCTAAATATGTTTTAAGTGGGGCAAAGCTTATTGAATGCTCTCCACCTAAAGTTAATGTTTTTACTTTATTCTTCTTTAAATCAATATCTGAGAAGATTTCAAAGTATTCATCAGTTGCCATTTTCCAATTCGTATCTGCATCTTCCGTACTACCTACATTTAGATTTCCCAGATCGTAGAATTGATTTATTTCATCTGTACCTTGTTTTAAATAAGGAGAATAATCCTCTATCCCATCGCTAATTACTCTAAGAGCATCAGGTCCCTCTTTGGTTCCCTTTCTAAAGCAAGCTGTTCCATCGAAACCAAATCCGATGATATGAGTAGCGTTTGAGTAGATACTTTTAGACTCAATAGCATTGAGGTAATACTCCTTAGGACGGAGTAATTTAGGGAGAGATTCTTTTATGATTTCTTGCTTCAAAGAGAGCTCCTCTTTACTTAAAACTCTAAGTTAAATTAGTAGCTTCTTGATTAATCTAGACTCTAAATTCAGTCAAGCGAAATAGCCGAAGTAGTTAAAAACACGATAAATAACAAGTAAGTTTTTCACCATCAGAAAAACTAATGAGTTGTGTTTTCACCCTCTTTACTTGGCCTTTTAGCAACTTCTACTTCCTTTTTCATATCGTGGAGAATTGCTGAATGAATCGCCTTCTTAAACTTGGCCCAGTACTTCTTATGATTTCTATTGTCAGAAGTTGGTAGCTCAAGTGTATAGGTAGGTATATTTCTTTCATTACCTGCATAGTTTCCAAGACTCCCCGGAAAGAATGGATAATTTTTGATTTTGTAATCATTAGACATTTTACTCATTTGAACAAGTAACTCTTGAGCATTTGGAGCTAACAGAGGGTCTCCATGATTATGCTCAGATCTAAAGTCAGGACCATCGTAATCAAGAATAGTTAAAGGTGCGTGAACAGTTATGATCTTTGTAGGTCTATATCTCTTGATCAAGTTTACTTGGAAGTATGTTTCTTGCTCACTTAGGGCCTTAGGACCTGGGTATCTTCTCTTATCGCTTCTATATCTTGATTTCCACAGTCTAATTGCGTCTTTATTCCAATCTTTAGTAGGGAAATTTCTATTAACATCAACCCCTCTTGCATTTGTACGAGTCGGACGCCTTTTAAAGAAGGAATCTGGAGTTACAATAGGTGCAATAGCGACGAGCTTGTCTTTAAGTTCCTCATGACCTGGAATGTGTCCTTTCATGACTCGTTCAATATGGTGAATGATATCAAAGCAAAACTTAATTGGAGTAATCTCATCTCCGTGTACTCCACAGAGAATTAATGTCATATCTTTTGGTGTTGCGGTTTTTTGTAATTCTTCACTTCCGTAAACTGTCCAAATAAGTGGGTCTCCAAGGAATGACTTCCTTACATTTTTCCATTTTATATTCTTACAACGACTTCTTCCCCAACCCCAATGTCTAAACTTAGCTTCTACTTTGTCACAGTACTTATCTACCACTTTATTCTGGGGAATTTTCTCCCATAGCGGAAGCTTAGGAGTTATTTTCTTTGGGATATCAACGACAATCTTCTTCACTTCAACAGGTGGCTTCGTCTCTTCTTTGAAATAGCTTATCTTATCAAAGAGAGCACATCCTGAAAGTAGACTAACGAATATCAAAGTAATAAAAACTCTTGTCATTTTCTTCTCGATTCTTGTGTTAAAATATATGAATATTATAACCTTTTAATAACACTAAAAATACCCTTTTTGGGGAGCTTAGCTATGAAAATACTAGTTATTTCTAAGAGTAGTCAACTTTATTCAAGCCAAAGAATTATGGAAGAAGCGCAAAAATTAGGCTTAGAAACCAAGCACTTAGATGTTTACGATGCGAGTCATTGGAGTGAAAATGAGCGCAGCTCCTCTACAGTCGTCTTCAATCGGTACTCTGGCATACTCTACGATGACTACGATCTACAGCTTTGCCAATCTTGGAAGAATAATGGTGCCTTAATTCTAAACCCTATTGAGGAACTACAAACTTTTAGAGACAAATTATCGACTCATATTTTCTTAAACAATCTAGAAGTCAGCTGTGTACCTACTCGGGCGATAAGAGGGAAAGTAACAAGAGATAGTCTTGAAGGTATTATTGACTTTCCTCCTAGTGCGTCAGTCCATGAGGATGAGTATATTATTAAGCCTACAAGAAGTAATAAAGGTCTTGGAATGAGTCTATGTAGAGGTATGGATTCGCTCTACACTCAGCTTGAGAGTTATTATCACTTCAAAGACCAACGCTTTATCATCCAGCCAAGAATGAAAGGAATTAGAGAGTACAGACTCTTCTTCATTGGTCAGAGTGTTGTTGGAGCATTTGAAAAACACTCAAAGAGACAAGATGAATTTAGATTGAATGCTGAAAGAAGTGAATGCTTTTCAATTGACCCAAAAGACTTGAGTGATGAGCTCACGAGCTTCTTCAAAGTCATCCAAAGAAATACAAATTTATTCTATGGTGGTATTGATATTTTAGAAACTGACAATCAGCTCTACCTATTAGAAGTAAACCCTTGTCCTGGCTTTGAGGCCCTTGAGAAGGTTTGTGATATTAATATAGCAAAAGAGTTGATCACGAGAGTTCACCAAAACATAGTAAACTAGAGGATGAAGTCAAAGAGATTAGAAGGTCCTTTAAATAAGTAGTATAGGATTTTCTTACCAAGACCGACTCTGCTGTAAAGTGACTCATCGATATGATCAGGATTATTTGTCAGGTCAGACTTTTGTAAAAGTGTAGAGTCTCTATGCCTCTGATTTATATCTTCCTGAAGTGCCTTTGCTAAATTTTCATCGCCATCACAAAAGAATGCTAATTCAGCAGAGAAATTATAACTTCTTGGATCAAAATTGAATGAGCCAATCATGATTGAATTATCATCAAAAACTGCAGACTTTGCATGTGTTCCCCATCTTGAAGATTGAACATCACTATTTATTGTTTCGTAACCAGTCTGAGTATCTCCAGAATAAAGATAAATATCTAGTCCGCTACTTAGCCAATCTCTAGCAATAGAATTAAATGCGGCTGAGACATATATGGCATCTGTACTGTATAGATAATTAGTTAATAGAGATGTGCGAACACCTCTTTTTAGAGCATCTTTTAAAATTTCTTCAGTCTCGTTATTTACAATAAAATATGGACTTTCAATATGAATAGAATCCCTAGAGTTATTTATTCTCTTATATATTTCTTTCTTCAGTACACGTGCCGTCTTACCTGTCTCATGAGAGATAGGACGATCTGACACAAAGGAAGCACTTGAGCATACACCATAGTATTGATTTGGAGCTTGCATCAAAGCAATATGTCGTACTTCATCTCTTAAGTTGTATTTTTCATTTTCAAGACTTACGAAATCCTTAGCGAAATGTACTGACTGATCCCATACTCTACTGTCGTCTAGATACTGGAGAAGAGCTCTAGAACTGCCTCTAGAGTTTCTCATATATATCAAATCTTTTTTAGATGGTTCCTTATCTCTTTCTACAGATACAGATTCTTTTGAAGTCCATATACTTTCAAAACTTAAAGCAACAGCTTCAACCAAGTCACCTTTGAACCAAATATCTCTATCAACAAAATTATAAACATGGCTAAAGTCAAAGTATTCATCGCCTATGTTTCTTCCACCTATGATTGTTTCTTTCTTATCAATAGTTAGAGACTTTTTGTGATTTCTCCACTGGGCCTCAACAACTCTGTATAGTGGAGTTGGATTATAGTATTTTACTTCTATATTTTCTTTTCTTAGTTCGTGAGCAATGAAAAAATTAATCCCTTTCGCACCTACAAACTTATCAATCAACAATCTAACCTTTACACCCTCACGAGCTTTTTTGATAAGTGCATGTAATAAAATCTGCCCTGTTTTATCAGCATGCCAGATGAAAGTTTCCAGATCTATCGTGCTCTTAGCTTTTTCTATTAACTCTAATCTCTTCTCGAGGGCACTATAGCCATCATTTAAGATCATCACTTCCTGTGGATTATTAGAGTGAACATCGAAGTCACTATCGCTCAAGTGTAGACCAGCATTCTCTGCATAACAGACGCTAGTAGCGATAGTATAAGTTAATAGTAATTTAGTTAATTTTCCTAAAATCATGAGGTGTTATTATCAATTTGACGCCACGCACACAATACAGGATGAAAAGGTTACACTATAACCCAACGCAAAAACAGCAACTTATTCAAGCATCAAAGAAAAGTTTGACTCCACAAACTCTATCATAGTACAATAAAACAAATGTTAAGCTTATCTAAGAAAGATCCGATAAGTTAACAGGAATATAACGGGTAGAAGACTATGTATATATGCATCTGCAAAGGCATTACAGAAGAGCAGCTAGAGAAGGCCATAAAGCCTGACTCTAAGCCTACGGACATTCTAAAGGACTTAGGTGTTGGTGATAGCTGTGGAATTTGTCTAATTGATGCCATTGAGAAGATGTCTCTTAAGAAATCTGTAGGTTTACAAGAAAAGAAAAAGAAATAACTCCATTGCCCCCCTCACTCTCATTCTCTATAATATCATTATAAATTAATAACTAATTAAAGGAATCTATATGAAAGGTGATAAAGAAATTATTGAGGCATTAAACTCTGTCTTAGCAAATGAATTAACAGCAATTAATCAGTACTTTCTTCACGCAAGAATGCTTGAGGATTGGGGATTAGAGAAACTTGGAAAGCTTGAGTATGATGCATCAATTGATGAGATGAAACATGCTGACCAAATCATCAAAAGAATTCTATTCTTAGAAGGATTACCAAACCTTCAAAAGCTTAACAGATTAAAGATTGGTCAAAACATAGAAGAGTTAATTGCTGCAGACTTAGAAGTTGAATACAAAGCTGTTCCAGAGCTAAGAGAGTTTATTTCTCTATGTGAAAAGAAGCAGGACTATGTAACAAGAGATCTTTTAAAAGAAATTCTTGATAGTGAAGAAGAGCACATTGACTGGCTTGAAACACAACAAGGTTTAATTGAAAAAGTTGGAGTTCAAAACTTTATTCAATCACAAATTTCAGAATAATTTAATGATAAGAGGTGGAGAACCCACCTCTTATATATACGCCTAGTACTCGTCTTTGATACTAACCTTAAAAGTTAATTTTCTTGTTTCAATTAATTGCATTTCTTCGTTAAAGAATAAAATATTTGCAAGTGTCTCATCAGTTCCAATCATTAATAAATCTTCATCAGTTTGATAAATATTTAGAGGTGTGATCAATCTAATTGAAGTTACATTAGCGGCCTCAAACTCATCACTTTCAATGACTCCATTCTCACCAAAAGTTGTGAAAACCTTCACGTATCTTGCATCGTCAGGAGCATTTAAAGTGTAAGACTCTACTGAACATCCACCACCATGACCTGGGATAACACAGCTAAACTCAACTGGAACTATGTTAGTAACTATCTGATTTAATGTAGCCGAAACAGAAAATGGTAATAAAAATAGAATTGAAAGCACAAGATTCTTCATTTAATTCTCCAAGATAGGTTTTTCACAAAATATGTGAAATCAAATATCGTACTTGATTCGCAGTGTAAAGGTGTAAATAGATAATAGCGGAGAATTATAAGAAATCTCCTCTCACCTATTTAGTGAGAGGAAAGTTTGAAAACGTATTAAATATTCTCGTTAGGCTTCTTTAGAAGTGAAACAAGAATTATTGGAAGAATTAAAAATGCAGACCCTAAAAAGTAAGGAGAGCTAGATCCATACTTCCAGTAGATAATTGAGGCTATAATTGGCCCTATAACTCTTGCTAAGGCCCCTAGAGATCTAAATATACCAATGCTATGACCTTGTTGCTCAGCAGGTGTATAAAGTGACACAAGAGATGTTAAACAAGGTATCGCCATACTTGAACCAGTTGCTAAAAAGAATAGCCCTACATAGAGAAGTAAGCTTGATTCAGCAAAACCAATTGCAACTAAACCAGGAATTAAACAAATTAGTCCCATTAGAGCGACTTTTCTCTCACCCATTTCACCAGCCTTTCTTCTAACAAAGCCACCTTGAACAAGAGCAATCACAAATCCAATAAAAATGAACATATAGGCATTATCCATTGGTGAATAGGCCAGTCTCTCAACAGCTAAGAAAGTTAGAGTAAACTCCATTCCAGAGAAGGCCATTAAGAAAAGAAAGTGACCAAAGTTTGTTATATTCACACCTTCATAAGGAAGTGGTTTGAAAAGTTGAAGAGGATTAAATGTTCTCTCACTTGTATGAACTTTTCCTCTCTTCTCTTCTGGAAGTGATTCTTTAAAGTTTTTAGCGAGAAAGTATAAGTTAAATGCACTTAGAACAAATGCAATAGCAGCAGACATTGAGAATGGATTAACTCCATAACTTGCAAGCTGTGGATAGTAAGAAGTTAGATCTATTAAAGACATAATTCCACCCATTGCTGGACCTATAATAAATCCAAGAGCAAAGGCTATTCCAATTGTGGCCATCCCTTTTGAGCGGTTACCTTTAGAAGTCACATCAGCAACAACTGCAGTTGCAGTTGAAATATTTCCGCCCATAATTCCACCTATAAATCGAGCAAGAATTAGAGTTGTAAATGATCCTGAGAAAAACCACATTACATAACTGAGCGCCAGTCCAAAAACTGATATGAGTAGTACAGGTCTTCTACCAATACGATCCGATATTCTTCCCCAAACAGGAGCTGCAATAAATTGTAAAAATGAGTAAAGAGCTCCTAGTGCTCCACCAAAGAGAACAATCGATGAAAGTTTTCCAGCGCCACCCGTTGCAGTTAGTGTTTCAATTCCACTAAAGATTAAGTTTAGAAAGTAATTATCTCCATCGACTTTAATATAGTGCTTAGCTAGTGCTGGAAATAAAGGAAAAATAATTGAAAACCCGACAAGGTCTAAGAACAATGTTAAGAACACTATCTTTAAAGAACTCTTAGCATTATCACTTAAGGGTTCTGACTTCATTGTTGGTTTTTCCATACTTTTATAATCCTCTTTTTTCATATAGTAGAAATCTTTATCTTTAACTTCTGCTGATGCTTCACATTGATTCTCAATAAAAGATGAGAAATCTTCACACCACTTTTCATTATCATTTAAACATTCAATAAACTGAATCTTACCACCGAGCTCACTCGCCTCTTCTGCTAGCTCTGTCGCAATTTCATCAGTTGTTTCTAAACAGTCTGCAACAAAACTTGGACAGTAAACTGCAATGTTTTGGTGTCCATTTTTAATCTGCTCTTCCATTACATCTTCAGTATAAGGAGTTAACCACTCCTCAGAACCAAAACGTGATTGGAATGTGATGAGAATATTTTCAGGATCTATCTCTGATACTCTCTCTTTAATTAAAAAGTATGTTTCAAAGCAGTGCTTGTAGTAGATATCTTTTTTATAAATAACTCTTCTCTTTGGTATCCCATGAAAAGAAATTATTAATTTATCACTTTGATTTCCTGACTCCTTAAAAGACTTAAGAAATTTATCAATTTGGATTACAGAGTTATCTATGAATGCACTTGATCTATGAAAGTTTGTTAAAAATTTAAACGGAGGTATTTGAACTTTATTTTTAAGAACGCCAAAGAAACCATCCATTCCAGAAGCGATAGTACTTTCAGAGTACTGAGGAAACATTGGAACTATTAAGAGTTCAGTTGCCGCTTGAGAAGCATCTTCCTCAACATCTTTCTCCCATTGATCCCAAACGTCTGCAACAGTTGGAGCCGTAAGTAAGAAAGCGTGGTTAACTTCAACTTTATTAGTCTTAAGTTTTTCTCTCACCTTATCAGTAAATGAAATTGTATTATCAATTAAGGGAAAGCTACTTCCATTCCATATCCTAGAGTAAAGCTTAGCAGACCTTGCTGGTCTAAAAGGAATGACGAAGAGATTAAGGATAATTTTCCATAGTAGTGGATTAATATCAACAACTCTTGGGTCGCCTAAGAATTCCTTTAAGAATGTCCTGACATCCTTTACTTTGGGTGACTTCGGAGAACCAAGCTGTACAAAGACAACTTTTGTTTTTCTATGTCCGAGAGACTCGGCAGGGCCTAAAAAATTTGTAGTTTTATCTGTCATATTTTCACATCTTTTTGACTATTTAGAGCGCATAATGTACCTGATTTATACGATAAGGGGAAGAGCAGATGGCAAAAGTAAAAGCAAAGAAAAAAGCAGTTAAAAAGAACACAGGACGCGACGCAAAAGAACTTGAAAATTTCAAGCTTGGTGAAGCAGAGACTCAATACTCAATGACATATGCTCCTGAAGTACTAGAGGCCTTCGATAATAAAAATCCTAAAAGTGACGCATGGACAACATTCCTATGTACTGAATTTACAAGCCTTTGCCCTAAAACTGCACAGCCAGACTTTGCAAGGATATACATAAATTATATTGCAGATAAGAAAATGGTCGAAAGTAAATCACTGAAATTATACCTTTTTAGCTTCAGAAACCATGGTGACTTTCACGAAGACTGCATACAAAAAATCTGTAATGACCTAGCAAAACTTATGAAACCAAAGTATATTGAGGTCATAGGAGAATTTACTCCAAGAGGTGGTATCGCTATTTATCCATACTCTAGTTACTCAAATAGCAAGCCTCTGTACAAGAGTATTAAAGCAAAGAGATTTGCCGAGTACTCACCAGGAAAGTACACAATGGACATGTCTAAGATTTATTAGACTAAGGATGTAGTGATGGGATTTGGTGTCGGTGAAAGTTTAGTCATTTTAGCAGTAGTTCTCTTACTTTTTGGTGGTAAAAGACTACCTCAACTCGGAAGCTCATTAGGAAAGGCCATTCAAAACTTCAAAAAAGGAATGGATGAAAGCGATTCTGATGATGCAAAAAAAGAAGAAGACAAAAAAATAACTAAGTAGACTTTAATATACTCTCTAGTGTTTTCATAACTAGAGAGTCATCTTTCTCTGTTCTCTCCATTTCTTCAAATAATTTCAAGCAGACTTCTTCATAACTCTTCTCAATACTTTTCTCTTTTAATAAAATTAAAATATAACGAATAGTTCTATCAATGAGTTTATTATTACTAGGTCTAACCCAAGTCATAATATTACTCTTATATCGATTCAATCTTCCCATGACTAAAGTAGAGTGAGTATTTAATAAGACTTTAAGAATTAGGTGTATTGAGAGTAGATCAAAGCCTTCAAAGTCAATGCTCTCAGAGAGTTCTTTGAATTTTAGATTTAATTTATTACCTTCTAAGTAAATATGAAATTCAAACTGCTCTCCTGAGCAATACGACTTCCTCTTAGTAAGTGATTCTGAAGAGATATCGAAACCATATAGTCTATTGATTGTAGTTAATTGTTTTGTTTCTTCCCACTCTAATGCTCTTGGCGCTCTATCAAGTAATTTTTCCCAAGCTGTCTCTACTTCCTCTTCCTCAGAAAGTGAAAGATAACAAAGAGAGTATTTTTTTTGATTATTTTTTTGGTTTTCTTCAAAAGGTAGCAAACTAAAAGTTGGAGATCTCTCAGTCGTATCTGTCAAAACAGTAATTGCAAGAAGGTCTTGAGTTGAGTAGACAACTCCTCCATTATTTTTATAAATTTTGCTCTCACACTCTATAAACTTTTTTAAAATATTAAATTCAATTGATTTGAACTTGCTCTTAAATTTCAGCAACCAAGATTGATCTAAATTAAAAAGCGCCTGACCTGTAATCAGCATTTGAATAGTACTCGCTTGCATTCTAGTACTACCAGCTAGAACCATTTCTCCGACACTAAGGTTAAGCTTTTTTATTTTAGGATTTGCAATAACTTTTCGAGAGCGCTCGACTATTGCACTTAGGACTTTATCTGGATTGCAGTATAGAAAGTATGGATTCTTTTTAGAGATCTCACTGGCCGCTTCTACAGCTCCTATAACAAAGGGTGTCTCTCCCCCCTCAGTAATTGCAATAAGTAGATCATCTTTGCAAAAACCTAAATCTTTTAACTGCCTCTCTCCGTATTCGGGATGGTCTTCAAAGTTTTCAATAGAATGAATTAGCGCTACATCCCCACCGGCCATAAAAGAGATAACTCTTCCTTTTTCGCCTCCACTCTTATTCCAAATAGTTTCAAGTGCAAGAGAGAGCCTACCAGTTGCTCCACAGCCACAGAGAAAAACACGTCCTCCATTTCCAAGGACTTCTTGAACATCTTTAGTGAATAGAGAAACCTCTTCTTGTTTAAGAATGGCCATCTCAAGAAGTTCAATCTCAACTTCTTTAATTCGCTCTAGTGCAAGTTCTAGGTTATTTTTCGTCCAGTCTGAAAGACCTTTAGTTTTAGGATGCTGCTTCTCTGTTGGTAACTCACCAAGCTTAAACTGATCTGAAATATTTAAAAAGCTCTTGGCCTTAACTTTATAAGACATACTACCTTTCTGTTAAAGTCGCTTCTACCTTCTTTACTATCTCATCAAGATCAAAAGGTTTCAATATGAGACCCTTTGCCCCTTTTTTGATTAATTCATCTTCAGATAAAGAAACATCTCCAGTAAGTAAGAAAAATGGTGGAGTATTTTTATGACTTTTTCCTATTTTGTTCAATAACTCAATTCCACCCATCTTAGGCATTTTTGAATCAGACAAAATGAGATCAATATCTCTAGAGAGAAAAAGTTCTAGACCCTCTTCACCATCTCTTGCGACCACAACTTTAAAACATTCCATCTCAAAAGTGTCTTCGCAAATCTCAAGAAGATCCTCTTCGTCTTCGACAATCAATATTGTATAATTAGAATTATCCATAATGATAGAATAGTACCTAACTATAAATCTATTAGTGAAATTAATTTAAATTGATAAATAAAGTAGAGGAAGTTGGTAGATTTTAAGAACTTAGGTAAAAAAAAACCTCACATAAGTGAGGTCTCTATATTGCGTCTTTTAATAAAAATTATTCGATAATTTCTAGTACAGATCTTTTCTTCAACTTAGTCGAAGCAGCATTAAGAATAGTTCTTAAGGCCCTAGCTGTACGCCCTTGCTTACCGATAACTTTACCTAAGTCAGACTTATCAACTTTAAGCTCGATTACTGTAGTTTGTTCACCTACAATTTCGTTTACTTCTACCGAATCTGGCATGTCGACAAGAGATTTAGAAACGTAATGGATTAGATCTTTTAATTCGCTCATTTCAACTCTCACTTTCTACAGGTATCCCCTAGGAATACCATTTCCATTAACATTGTTCCGCCATAGGCGAATTTCTCTTTAATATCCTAAGATAAAAAGAGAAATAAGAAAAACTTAACCTACTTGGATATTGTTTTTCTTTAAAAGTGTTCTAACTGTATCAGACAAAGTAGCTCCACTCTTAATAAGAGCAGTAATTCTATCAGCTTTAATGTCGATAAGTTCTGAACCTTCGATATGTGGATTGTATTGACCTAGTCTCTCAAGAAATTTTCCATCTCTTGGATTACGTGAGTCCGTTGAAACAATAGTATAAATTGGCATATGTACTCTGCCACCACGTTGCATTCTAATTGTTAGCATGTATAAACTCCTACAAAACTCTTTATTACACTTGTAAATAGGCTATATTAATTAATTCATGACCGCCTAGATGTCAATGATTTAAGTAATTAATTATTATAAGTCACCGCACTTAACACGGTTAATCAAAGAAGTGAACTCATTGGAAATACTCTGAATTAACCTCGGCTTCACTTCAGTCTGGTTTCCAACTAGTACTGAAGATAGTTTAATTTGATCTCTAAGCGTCTTATACCTTTTCTTATAGGCCATAACACACTTTTTATTCTCTGGGCTCTCTACAGCTAAACAAATAGCGCGGGTGCCAGAAACACGAGTTGATATTTCAGCAACTTGCATTGAGAACTCAAACTTATCAGAATAACCATTATTGAAGTCTTTAGAAGCACTCACTAGATCTTTAAACGATTCATTATACACATCTCTACAATCAGAATCAGATATAGCGTAAGCTGAGTTTAAACTCAGTAATAGAAGTATTGATAAAACTCTCTTCTTCATAGGAACTCCTCATTATTATTTTTAAAAAATATAATAGAAATAGAGTCCACAAGCAATGCAACGTGTCATATTTATATATTAAAAAAGGGAGAATTAGCTCTCCCATTATTTTAAAGAAATTCTTCCTTAAATTCAGACCTTAGCTCCATCCAAATCTTATTGTAGAACCAAGCAGGAGGCGCATCACCCATTATATGATCAGGCCTTAGGATCAGATCTCCTGTTGAAAGAAGAATCTCCATTACTCTAGGGTTCTGTTTAGCTTTGGTTCTAAGAGCATCTTTTATCAGCTCGTAGTGAGCTCCTTTTATATTGGTCCAGAACTTGATCCTCTTCCCTTGGAAAGTAACCCAATCAATTCCCATCTCTCTCATATTAGAGTTGGCATAACCACCGGCCTTACGTGCTAAAAAGCCAACCATTAATTCAACCTCTGCCCTTGTGTAAGGCCATTCTATCCCTTCATAAGTTGCTCTAGGGTCTATGTCAGACTCAGGATATTTTAAAGACTGCCAAAAACCTTCCACAGATTTGTACAGTATCCCCTTATAAACAAAGTCAGTTGCAGCGAAGTTAGATAGTATTCCTAGCTCATTTCTCTTCGAGAGAATCACTTCTCCCTCACCTGCTTGCTGAGGAAGAACTTCCCAACCTGGAGCCGTTGACCTATCAACTTCTTGCCACCAGTGGGCAGGGTAAGCAGCACTTGATGCAAAAGAGAAAGAGGAAATAAGAATTAAAAATAAAATATGTATCGTTAGATTTTTCATGAAGATATTAAATATAAATACCCTACTAATGTCATGGCTCAGAGCTAACAAGTTATAACATAGCGAAATTGACACTAAGTCTTGTCACTTCTTAAACTTTATAAAATATCAGCAAAAGACAAGTAGCTGAAAATACTATAAAAAAGGTCAATTGACCTAATAAGGTCTAAACTAAACAAAATCAATAACCGAGCAGTCAAGTATGTTAAATGATTTTCGAAATTTTCTATTAAAAACTTCTGCACTAATTGGCTGTACGGCCACATTGCTCTACTTTGCCCCGAGACTAACTAATACAATAACAGATGACACAACTGATGAAGATCAAGTGTCAGAGACAACTCAAGATAGAAAAGTTGGGAATAGACTAGAAAAGTATCAAAACAGAAGAAAACCAGCTTCAGTAAAAAACTCAAAGGGCATAACGGCTAAAAGTCTTCCCAACCAAAATAATGAAAGTGATATTAGTTCTAGTAACAACACTAACATTTCTTACAATAATGATAACAGAATGGAAGACTCTAGTTATAGAAATATTTCTAACTCCAATTCTCTTAGTAACACACAAAGCCCAATCAATAGTAATAATCGGAGATCTGATCTAAGTAACCAACAAGAAAATAGAAGAAATATAAGAAGTACTCAGTCACCAAATAAAGGACTTACTCAAAATACAGAAGTTACAAATGAAAATATTCATGGTGTAGCAGCTTGTGCTCCGAACTGTGATTCTGGTCAAGAAGAATCTAGTTCGGAAAGTGAACCTTCGAGTACTACTTCAACAAGTAGCTCATCAAGCACTACAGAACGAGAAGCACCTGTTGTTAGTGCTGACCTTGGTGCAGGTAACTATTCCACAAATCCTAGTGTTAGTTTAAGTTCTGATATCGGTGGAGAAATATACTACTGCCTAGCTGAAGGAAGCTGCTGTGATCCAACTCCAAGCGCAGGAGGAACTGCGTATAGTGCCGCTGTTGATGTTGGTTCGGCCGATGGAAACTTCTGCTTAAGTTTTGTAGGTGTAAGTACAGTAGGCCTTCTCGGAGACACAGTATCAAGAACATACTTAGTCGATCAAACATTACCCAATATGTCTTCTGTAGTAGATGTTCAATATATTCAAACAACACAAGAAACAAATATAGCGATCAATTCAACTGACTTTGGAAGTAGTGGATTTGATTATGGACTATATAATTTATCAACAGACCCATCCGCACTAAACTGTAAACAAATTGAAGAGGGGTATGCTCATGCTAGCTATGGTGTAGACCTTGATGGTGATTCATCTCCAGATCTGTATGATTTGAGTTCTGTTTTCGCAACAATTACCTCACCACTTAAACCAGATATTATGCAATACGGTTCAATTGGGAACTACTTTATTTCAATACTAGCAAATAGAAATACTATAGATGAGGCAAAAAGAAATTGTGTTACTCATAGGATAATTCTACAAGACTTCGACTACCTAGTTGATAGTCAAAGTACAACAGCTGTGCCAGTCATCAATAGCTATGGAAATATAGAATTTAGTGGATCATTTTACAGCTATGGAATCTTTAGGGAACCTGCCGCGATAGGAGATCATTCGATTACAAGTGGAAGCTCGAAGTATGAGATAGACTCAAGCAACATACTTGAATCATCTCTTGAAGAGATAATTAATTAAAGAAGCAATATGTAAATAACCCTATAATTTTCCCAGAATCAATATAAATCACGATAAACAGTAATTTTATTTAAGTAAAATAAATAACTTACCGAATAGACTAGAATGAAAAACCTAAATCAATTAAAAGAATAATGCAACATACAATAAAAAAGCTGCTAATGGCATTCATAATGACCATGGCACTGTCATCACTCTCTTTTGGGACAGAGAAAATTTCATATTCAGGTAGATTAACCGCTGCTAATGGTGCGCCAATTACAGGCCCTGTTAGTCTGACTCTTAATATCGTTACTTCTGCTCCAACTATTCTATGTACTGTAAATGATGCTGCTGTTCCTTTATCAAATGGTGTATTTCACTTTGAAGTTGATTACGGTTCATCTTGTTCTGGTGGTAAAACTCTAAGACAAACTCTAGTTGACTCTATCGCTGCTTCTGAAGAAGTCTTCATTCAAGTTGTTGATCAAACTAATTCTAAAACATATCCATCTCAGGCCATTACAAGTACTCCCCTAGCAACTGTTGCTCTAGAAGCAACTTCTGTAACGACAGGTTCACTTGTAAATACAAGCCTAAGTGGTGTTGCTGCTAATTGTGCTAATAACGAAGTTATTGCTGGTGATGGCTCAGGTAACTTTAAGTGTATTCCAGCAAGTACTGGCTCTGTAACTTCAATTACAGCAGGCACTGGACTGACTGGTGGAGCAATTACTTCAACAGGAACAATTGCTGTTGATGTAGGTACTACCTCAGGAAAAATTCCTCAACTTGATGGATCGGGAAAATTAGCAACATCTGTGGAAACAGATCCAACTGTTACGGCCTTTGCAAAAACTTCTCTTCCTACATGTGGAGCTGGAGAAGTACTAAAGTCTGATGGAACAAGTTTTTCTTGTGTCACTGATGATTCAGGAACTGACACGGATACAACTTATACGGCCGGAACTGGACTTGATTTAACTGCCGGACAATTTTCAGTTGATGCTTCATCCTGTGCGGCAGGAGAGAGAATGATCTTTGGTGCTCCAGGTTTTGGTTGTGAAGATGCTGACGCAATTTCAATTCAAGGTAATGATATTGATAATGCTGCCCCAAGTGATAACGACGTTCTTACTTGGAACAATACAACTTCAAAATGGGAGCCAAGAGCTGCAGGTGTTGGCGGAGCAGAATCTGTTGATGATTTGAGTGACGGTAAAACAGCAGGTAACTCTATATATCTTGGTACAAATACAGGATCTGCAGATAGTGGGACCACGAATATGAACGTTGGAGTTGGACATGAGGCACTTCAATCGAATACTACAGGTTGGAGCAATACTGCAGTAGGTGGATGGGCAATGAAGAATAATACAACAGGGTATTCTAATACAGCTACTGGAAACTTTTCACTTTATAACAATTCGACTGGAGGTCAAAACACTGCCTATGGGTATAACTCTTCTAGACTTAATACAACAGGAGGTCAAAACGTTTCAGTTGGGCACAATAGTCTT
>DFBJ01000010.1:16188-16310 GCA_002366565.1 Bacteriovoracaceae bacterium UBA3083 | reverse complement strand
GATCTTAACGATCTTTATAGAAGAGTAATTAACAGAAATAACCGTCTAAAGAGACTGAAAGAACTTAATGCTCCAGAAATCATTATTAGAAATGAGAAGAGAATGCTTCAAGAAGCAGTTGA
>DFBJ01000010.1:15689-16046 GCA_002366565.1 Bacteriovoracaceae bacterium UBA3083 | reverse complement strand
ACGTGTTGATTATTCAGGACGTTCTGTAATCGTTGTTGGTCCAACTTTAAGATTACACCAATGTGGTTTACCTAAGTTAATGGCACTTGAGCTTTTCAAGCCATTTATTTACAACAAACTTATTGAGCTTGGTCACTGTACAACTATTAAAGTTGCGAAAAAGATGGTTGATCAGCAAAAAGAAGAAGTTTGGAATATCTTAGAGCAAGTTGTTCAAGAGCATCCAGTACTTCTAAACCGTGCACCTACTCTTCACAGACTTGGTATTCAAGCATTTGAGCCAATTCTTATTGAAGGTAAAGCTATTAATCTTCACCCTCTTGTATGTACAGCATTCAACGCTGACTTTGACGGTGA
>DFBJ01000010.1:0-15598 GCA_002366565.1 Bacteriovoracaceae bacterium UBA3083 | reverse complement strand
TTGTACTTGGTCTTTATTACATGACTAGAATTCGTCCATACGCTAGAGGATATGGAAAAGTATTTGCTTCTAAAGAAGAAGCACAATTCGCCTACCACTCAGGAAACCTTCACCTTCAAGCACCTATTAAGGTAAGAGTTGAAGGGAAGTTAATTGAAACTAGTGTTGGTAGAACATTTGTTTATGATGCAATTCCAAAATGCTTAAAGTACTCAGATATTAATAAGATTCTTGGTAAGAAAGAACTAGGTGCACTTATTGATAAGGCCTATAGAGTTGGTTCTGAAAAAGAAACAGTTCTACTTGCTGACTCTTTAATGAGACTTGGTTACTTCCAAGCAACAAAAGCTGGTATCTCAATTAACGTTCACGATATGACTATTCCAGAAGAGAAAGTAAATATTCTTGATGAAGCATATGCTGAAGTTACAAAAATCACTGAGGAATATAACGAAGGTTCTATTACTAATGGTGAGAGATATAACAAGATTGTTGATGTTTGGGCACAGACTGGAGAGCATCTAACTCAGGTTATGCTTGAAAGAATTTCAATTGATACATTTACAAGTGATGTTGAAGGCGAAGAAGAGATTAAAGCTCCTTCATTCAACTCTCTTTATATGATGGCAAACTCTGGTGCAAGGGGTTCTGCACAGCAGATGAGACAGCTAGCTGCCATGCGTGGTCTGATGGCAAAACCATCTGGTGAAATTATTGAAACTCCGATTACTTCAAACTTCCGTGAGGGGCTATCGGTTCTTGAGTACTTCTCTTCTACACACGGTGCACGTAAAGGTCTTNNTACAGCACTTAAAACAGCTAACTCTGGTTACCTAACTAGAAGATTAGTTGATGTAGCACAAGATGGTATTATCAGAAACGAAGATTGTGGAACTCAAGATGGTATTACATTAACTTCAACTATTGAAGCTGGTGAGATCGTTGAGCACGTTGCTGAAAGAGCAATGGGTAGAGTAACTGCAGCTCCAATTGTTGATGGTGAAGGTAACGAGATTTTCGATAGAAATTACTTACTAACTGAAAAAGATATGGATCAGCTTAAAGAGCGTGATGTGGATCAGATTAAAGTTAGGTCAGTACTTACTTGTAAAGAAAGACACGGTTTCTGTGTAGATTGTTTTGGGCGTGACCTTGCAAGAGGAACAAGAGTTTCTATTGGTGAAGCTGTTGGTGTTATTGCNNTATTGCTGCACAATCTATTGGTGAGCCTGGTACACAGCTGACGATGCGTACATTCCACGTTGGTGGTACTGCAACTGCAGGTGCACAGGTTAACAAAACTCAGATTAGAACTGCCGGTGAGCTTTCTTACGAAAACGTAAGTGTAGAAACTAAAGCTGACGGAACAATGATTGTAATGAACAAAGTTGGGGAACTTATCATTAAAGATGCTCGTGGAGCGGAAAAAGAAAGATACCCAGCTGTTTACGGTGCGAAAATCTTCTTTAAAGAAGGTGAAGCTGTTAACGTTGGTGATACAATCATAGAATGGGACCCGTTTGCAATTCCAGTTCTTACTGAAGTAGCAGGGACAATTAAATACGAAGATATTATTGCTGGTGCAACAATTAATGAGCAGACAGACACAGTTACTGGGTTAACTCAGAAAGTTGTTGTTGAGTCTAAGGATCCATCTCTACAACCTAGATTATCTATTGTTGATGAGAACGGAAATCCAATTATTGTTCCAGGAACAAAGAGACATGCAACTTACCGTCTTCAAGTTGGTGCCAACATTATGGTTAATGAAGGTGATCAAGTTGGAATTGCGGATGCACTATCTAAGTTATCTCGTGAAACAACTAAGACTAAGGATATTACCGGTGGTCTTCCAAGAGTTGCAGAACTTTTCGAAGCAAGAAAGCCATCTAATGCTGCTCAAATTTCAGACGTTTCAGGAACGATTGAATTTGGTCCAGAGTTAAGAGGTAATAGAAGAATTATCGTTAGACCAGAAGACGGAAGTGATCCTGTGACTTACTCTGTTCCAAAAGGTCGTTACGTGATTGTAAATGAAGGCGATTATATCCGTGCTGGTGAAGCTATTATGGATGGTCCTTCTAATCCACACGATATTCTTAGAGTTATGGGGATAAAAGCTCTTGCTCGTTACATTGTTGACGAGATTCAAGAGGTTTACCGTCTTCAGGGTGTTAAGATCGATGATAAGCATATTGAGGTAATTGTTTCACAGATGCTTAAAAAGATTGAAGTTCTGAACGCAGGTGATACAAACTTTGTTGTTGGTGAATCTGTGACTAAGGGTGAATTTAAAGAAGTAAATGAGCAAATGATTGCTGATGGTTACGAGCCTGCTCAAGGTAGACCAATGTTACTTGGTATTACTAAAGCATCACTTACAACTGACTCATTTATCTCTGCGGCTTCATTCCAAGAGACGACAAAAGTTCTTACTCAGGCAACACTAGAAGGGAAGTCAGATTCTCTACGTGGGCTTAAGGAGAACGTAATTATGGGTAGATTGATTCCAGCTGGATCAGGTATTTCTAAATATCGTGACTTTGAAGCGGTAGTTGAAGAAGAAGAAACTGAAAAAGTAGAAGAATCAGTTACATTAATGGTATAAAAAACTTGAATCGGTCAAATTGGTGTGATACATCAATTTGGCTGATTTAGCTAAAATTGCGATAGTAGTAGAAGGAGTGGGTAATGCCTACGATTAACCAATTGATTAGAAAAGGTAGAACGGATAAGCAGACAAAGACTAAGTCTCCTGCCCTAGTATCCTGTCCTCAGCGTAGAGGGGTTTGTACAAGAGTTTATACAACGACTCCAAAGAAACCAAACTCGGCGATGAGAAAAGTTTGTAGAGTAAGACTAACTTCAGGTTTTGAGGTAACTTCTTACATCGGTGGCGAAGGTCACAACCTCCAAGAACACAGTATTGTGCTTTTAAGAGGTGGTAGAGTTAAAGATTTACCAGGTGTTAGATACCATACAATTCGTGGAGCTCTTGATGCAACAGGTGTTGATAAAAGAGGGCAAAGACGTTCTAAGTATGGTTGTAAGAAGCCTAAGAAGTAATTGCTTAGCAAATTGTTATTAATCGCTGGCCGCTTGGTCGGTCAGAGTAAATCCCAAGTGGATTGAAGAGGATGTTTTTATGAGTAGAAAACGTAGAGCGCCTGCGAGACTGGTTCTTCCAGATCCAGTGTATCAAGACGTAGTGATTTCTAAATGTGTTAACAGCTTAATGTTAGACGGAAAGAAATCGGCAGCAGAAAAAATCTTTTACGGTGCAATGAGTATCGTAGAGAAAAAAACAGGTGAAGAGCCTTTAAAAGTATTTAAGAAAGCACTTTCAAACATCAAGCCGGCAGTAGAGGTTAAGTCTCGTCGTATTGGTGGTGCAACTTACCAAATACCAGTAGAAGTAAGACCTAATAGACGTCAGTCTTTAGCACTTAGATGGCTTAGAGAATACTCTAAGAACAGAGGTGGTAAGACAATGATGGAGAAGTTAGCAGACGAAATCGTTGATGCTTCTCAAGGTAGAGGTGGAGCTGTTAAGAAACGTGAAGACGTTTACAAAATGGCTGAAGCAAACAAAGCATTTGCTCACCTTAAGTGGTAATATAATTTAAATTCTAATTGCAATTTTTATGGCTTCCTAGGTGTTAAAACTTAGGAAGCCATTTTTAGTAAAAGGCTTAAGGAATATGAGCTCAGTTCAAATCGAAAAAATCCGAAATATTGGTATCATGGCACATATTGATGCAGGTAAAACTACGACAACAGAGCGTATTCTTTACTACACTGGAAAAAGCCATAAGATAGGTGAAGTACATGATGGTGCAGCTACTATGGACTGGATGGTTCAAGAGCAGGAGAGGGGTATTACAATCACTTCTGCAGCTACTACATGTACATGGAATAAGAAAAATATAAATATAATAGATACTCCGGGACACGTTGACTTTACAATCGAAGTTGAGAGAGCTCTTAGAGTGCTTGACGGCGCTGTAGGTGTTTTTGACGCTGTTTCTGGTGTTGAGCCACAGTCTGAGACAGTTTGGGCACAGGCGGATAGATATAAGGTTCCAAGGATCGCATTTGTAAATAAAATGGATCGAGTTGGTGCCGACTTTCAAAACTGTTTAGAAGAAATTAGAGAAAGACTAGGCAAGAAGGCTGCTGCCATTCAATTACCAATTGGTGCTGAAGAGAACTTCCTAGGTATGGTAGATCTAGTAGAGATGAAAGGTTTATTCTTTAGTGATGACAACCTTGGCGCTACCGTTGAGGAGAAAGAGATTCCTGCAGATATGCAAGATGAAGCGACTCTAGCTAGAGAAGAACTTATTGAAGCTTTATGTGATTATGACGATGAGTTAGCCGAAGCATATCTTGGCGGAGAAGAGATCTCTGTTGAGACAATTAAGGCCGCGATAAGATCAGCAGTTATTGTTGATGATTTTATACCTGTTCTTTGTGGTTCAGCGTTTAAAAATAAAGGTGTTCAACCACTGCTAAATGCAATTTGTGACTATTTACCATCTCCAATTGATCGTGGGGAAGTGAAGGGTCATAGTGCTAAAGATATTGAGAAGGAAGATACGAGAAAGCCTTCTGAGAGTGATCTTTTTAGTGGATTAGCTTTTAAGATTGCATCTGATCCATTTGTTGGAATGCTTCACTATGTAAGGATTTACTCTGGTACTCTTAAGCAGGGTGCTACAATTTATAATCCACACAAAAAGAAAAAAGAAAGAATTACTAAGATTCTTCAGATGCATGCAGATAAGAGAACAGAACTTGCTGAGGCAACTGCTGGTGATATTGTTGCTGTGTCTGGATTAAAAGATACTATTACAGGTGAAACTCTTTGTACGGATCATAAGCCTATTGTTTATGACCTGATGGATTTTCCTGAGTCTGTTATTTCTGTAGCGATTGAGCCAAAAACAACAGCAGATGAAAAGAAGTTAATGGAGTCTCTAGGAAGATTGATGCTAGAGGATCCATCATTTACTTATCAGAATAATAAAGAGACAGGTCAACTTCTAATATTTGGAATGGGTGAACTTCATTTAGAGATTATTGCAGATAGATTGGAGCGTGAGTTCAAAGTAGGGATTCGAGTTGGTGCTCCACAGGTTTCTTATAGAGAAAGTATACTTGCTACAGCTGAAGCGGAAGATACATTTGATAGAGAACACGGTGGAAAAATACAATTTGGTCATGTGAAATTAAAAGTTGAGCCAGCAGATTGTCAGAGTGGTGTAGAGTTTGAAACACTTTTAACTAAGAGAGATATTCCTCAAGAGTTTATTGATGCAATCGAAAAATCAATTCGCGATACTGCTCCAGGTGGAGCTATGGCCGGGTATGCTTTTATTAATATAAAAGTAACTCTACTAGAAGCGAAATATAGTGAAGAATCATCATCGGAAGTTGCTTATATAATTGCAGCTTCTAATGCATTTAGAGAAGCTTGTCAGAAGGCAGGAATAGGTTTATTAGAGCCTTTAATGTCTTTAGAAGTCGTGACTCCAATTGAGTATACTGGTGATGTAATTTCTGACATAAATATGAAACGTGGAAAAGTTTTAGCAATGAATGCAAAACAAAATAAAGAAGTTGTTGAAGCAGAAGTTCCATTAGCAGAAATGTTCGGTTACAGTACAGACTTAAGATCTAAATCTCAGGGTAGAGCAAGCTTTACAATGAACTTTAGTAAGTATGAAGGTTTATCGAGAGATATGGCAAAAGCTATTCTTGAGAAAAAAGGCATATATATTTAAAACGCATTTATATAAAAATGATTAATAATAATTAAATCTTTAGGAGAATTAAAAATGGCAAAGGAATCTTTTGACAGAAGTAAGCCGCACGTAAACATCGGTACGATTGGGCACGTTGACCACGGTAAAACTACATTAACAGCAGCAATTTCAATTACTCTTGCAAACGCAATGGGTGGAGATGTTAAGAAATTTGACGAAATTGATTCTGCTCCAGAAGAAAAAGCGAGAGGGATTACAATTAATACTTCTCACATTGAGTACGAGACTGACACACGTCACTATGCTCACGTTGATTGTCCAGGCCATGCCGATTATGTAAAGAACATGATTACAGGTGCAGCGCAAATGGATGGAGCGATTCTAGTATGTTCAGCAGCTGACGGACCAATGCCTCAAACTAGAGAGCATATCCTTCTTGCTAGGCAGGTTGGTGTTCCAGCAATCGTAGTATTCTTAAACAAAGTAGACCAAGTAGACGACGAAGAACTACTTGAGCTAGTAGAGATGGAAGTAAGAGAACTTCTTTCTTCATATGATTTCCCAGGTGACGATCTTCCAATCGTAGCAGGTTCAGCGCTTGCAGCACTTGAGATGAGAGACGATGCAATTGGTAAAGATAAAGTTCTTGAGCTAATGGCAGAAGTTGATAAGTATATTCCAACTCCAGAAAGAGATATCGATAAGAATTTCTTAATGCCAGTTGAAGATGTTTTCTCAATTTCAGGACGTGGTACAGTTTGTACAGGTAGAATTGAAAGAGGGATCGTTAAGGTAAACGAAGAAGTAGAAATCGTTGGTATTAAAGAAACAACAAAAACTACAGTAACTGGTGTTGAGATGTTCAGAAAGCTTCTTGATGAAGGTAGAGCAGGTGATAACGTTGGTCTTCTTTTAAGAGGTGTTAAAAGAGAAGAAATTGAACGTGGTCAGTGTTTAATTAAGCCAGGAACAGTTAAGCCACACGCAAAGTTTAAGTGTGAAGTTTATATTCTTTCAAAAGAAGAGGGTGGAAGACACACTCCAATTTTCAAAGGTTACAGACCACAATTTTACTTCAGAACAACTGACGTTACAGGAGCTATTGAGTTAGCGGCTGGAACAGAAATGATCATGCCAGGTGATAACACTTCATTCGACGTAGAGTTAATTACTCCAATCGCAATGGAAAAAGGTCTTAAGTTTGCAATCCGTGAGGGTGGTAGAACAATTGGTGCAGGAACTGTATCTGAGATCGTAGAATAATTTTTAAATAATTATTTTAGATATGAATGGGCCATCTTCGGATGGCCTTTTCTTTTCTCTTTAAGATTGACTGATGAGAGTAGATTAAGTAATTTATCCTCAGTCTAAAAAAATGGGTGTATAGCTCCAATTGGTAGAGCGGCTGATTCCAAATCAGTAGGTTGGGGGTTCGAATCCCTCTGCACCCGCCATTTCTAAAAATTATCATTTTCAAAAATGCTATCTATAACTTCATCAATTCAACGAAGATATTTGTATTGTTTTACTTATTTAAGAGAGAGAATTGATAAATACGTGATTGTTGAATCCTGAGTAGGGCTTCATTTGTCTTTAATTGAGTAGTTAGGACATAGTAGCTTACTTTATTTGAAGGGACTGAGAGAGCTTTTTAGAGCCAGTCATTATATAGATTATGTTGGTTTATATTTTAAGGGTGTAAGTAGATTTTGTGTATGCATATTGAGTGTGAATACTTTATCTCCCATCTATCAAAATACAGAAACATGAGTTAATATTTTCATGCTTTCAGACCTGCGTTAAATTCAGTAGTAGAAATAGATGGACAAACCGTATCATTTGATGGATATATGGAAAACTTATACGTAAATAATAACGAATTTTTAACAAATTATTGTTAAAAAAAATTTAGTCCAAGGATTTTTCGGATGTCATTTATTCGAGTAGAAGACGGAAAAAAGTGGATCAACGCATTTGTTGCAATTATCAGTATCTTAGCTGGTTTTGTAGTTATTCGTTTCGTTGGTCAGTTAGGTGAATGGTTTGATTTAGAAGCTAAGGTTTCTAACTTCTTAGCAGTTTCTCAAGGTTTAGGGATACTGGTTGGACTTGGAACGTTTATAGGTATCCTTAAAAGTAAGTCTGCATCTACACATATGCAGGAAGTGTACTCAGAGCTTGTTAAGGTTGTATGGCCAGACAAAGACTCAGTACTAAAGATGACTGTTGGACTTGTTATTACAGTCTCTATAATAAGTGGAGTTTTCGTACTTGTAGATTTCACATTTAGAAAAATATTAGAATTATTATACTAATTATAAGGTGATATATGTCTGAAGAAAATAAAACAGAAGAAGAAGTTACTGAAGTTTTAGAAACAGAAACTGAAGCAACTGAGGAAGAAGCTACAGAAACACCTGAAGGTGAGCTTTCTACAGGAGATTCTCCTGAGTTTAAATGGTTTATTGCTAAGACACTTACTGGTCAAGAAGGTAAGATTCAAAGAGCACTTAAAGAAAGAATCGTTAACTATAAGCAAACTGAGTACTTTTCTGAAATATTAGTTCCAGAAGAGACTGTTACGACACATGCAAATGGGAAGAAGAGAACTATAAAAAAGAAGTTATTCCCAGGTTATATATTGATTAAAATGATCATGAGTGATAAGACATGGCACCTTGTTAAAGATACAGACAAAATCACTGGCTTTGTTGGTGGTACATCTGAAAAACCAGCTCCGATTTCTGAAGAGGAAGCGGCTTATATGACTGGTCAACAAGGTGATGGATTCAAGAAAACTAAAGCAACAGTTGACTTTGAAGAAGGTGAAACTGTTAAAGTTATCGAAGGTCCATTTGCATCATTTGTGGGAACAGTTGAAGCTGTAAATGAGAAAGGTAAAATACGTGTAAACGTCTCAATCTTTGGTAGACCAACACCAGTTGAGTTAGATTTTACACAAGTAGAAAAAGCATAATTATTAACATGTTGGTAGATCATTAGATCGCAGGAGTAATCATGGCAAAGAAGATTACAGGTTTTATTAAACTACAAATTCAGGCCGGAAAAGCAAACCCATCACCTCCAATTGGACCAGCACTTGGTCAAAAGGGTGTGAACATTATGGAATTCTGTAAAGCTTTCAATGCGAAGACGCAAAAAGAAAACGGAACAGTTCTTCCTACAATCATTACAGTTTATTCTGACAGATCGTTTTCATTTGTTACGAAAACGCCTCCAGCTTCTTACTTACTTTTAGATAAGCTAAAACTTAAGAAAGGATCTCAAAGACCAGGTACGGAAGTAGCAGGTTCAGTTCCTAAGAAAGTTGTTGAAGAAATAGTTGAAACTAAAAGACCGGATCTAACTGCAGCAAATCAAGAAGCAGCAGAGAGAACAATTGAAGGTTCTGTTAGATCAATGGGATTAAAGTTAGACTATTAATTAAGTGGGAGAGCGCAAGCTCGTTAAAACCAATGAGGTGTTATCATGGCTAAGACGAAGTCAAAGAAATTTTTAGAAGCTGCAGCGAAAGTTGACAGTACAAAGTTATATTCAATTGAAGAAGCTATTAATCTTGCAAAAGAAACAAGTAACGTTAATTTCGACGCAACTGTTGATGTAGCTTTTAACCTTGGTGTAGATCCAAGACACGCTGACCAGATGATTCGTGGAGCATTAGCTCTTCCAGCTGGTACAGGTAAAAACGTAAGAGTATGTGTTATTACTTCTGGTGATAAAATCAAAGCAGCTGAAGAAGCTGGTGCAGATTTCGCTGGTGGAGATGATATCGTACAAAAGATTGCTGGTGGTTGGTTAGATTTCGATAGAGTTATCGCATCTCCAGACATGATGGGTAAGCTTGGTAGAATCGGTAGAGTACTAGGACCTAGAGGTCTTATGCCTAACCCTAAGTTAGGAACAGTTACTCCTGACGTTGCTAAAGCTGTTACTGAGCAAAAAGCTGGTAAGGTTGAGTACCGTACTGAGAAAAACGGTATTATTCACCTTCCTGTTGGAAAAGTATCTTTTGATGCAGACAAGCTAAGACAAAACATTGATGCAGTAGTAACTGCTATTGTTAAGGCTAAGCCAGCATCTGCAAAAGGTACGTACTTAAAGACATTAACTTTCAGTACTACAATGGGTCCAGGAATTAAAGTAGATACATTAGAAGCGCTAAGCGTAGCTAAATAATAGGGTTGAAGAAAGCAGGTTTCGCTCTTGAGCAATTAAGGGCGATTAAAGCCAGCCGAAACTCCCTCCTAAGATTAACCAATTTGGAGGTTTTATGTTAACCAGAGAAGAAAAAGGCGTCATTGTCGATTCATTGAAAAATGATATCGCTAATGCCAAGGGTATTTTTCTTACAAATGTTATCGGGATGACTTCGAACGATGGTGTAGCTCTAAGAAAAGAAATTAGAGATGCCAGCGGGAAGCTAGTGGTAACAAGAAATACTCTTTTTGGACTTGCGTCTAAGGGAACGGAAGCAGAAGAAATGCTTTCTAACCTTAAAGGTCCACAAGCGGTAGCATTTGCATTTGAAGATGCACCGGGTGTTGCGAAGGCTCTTAAAGAAGCCGGAAAGAAACACGAAGTGGTAGAACTAAGAGGTGGTCTACTTGATGGAAAAGTTCTTTCTGTTCAAGAAGTACAAGCTCTTGCTGATTTACCATCACTTGACGAAATGTTAGGTACATTACTTGCAACTTTCAATGCTCCGATTTCAGCTTTAGCCAGAGTGCTTTACGCTGTTCAAGAACAGAAAGAAGCGGGTGCAGAACCTGCTCCAGTTGAAGCGGCTGCTGAAGAAGCACCAGCAACTGAAGAGTAGAAAAGTTAACAATTTATTATTTAATAATTAATTTAAAAAAATTTAGGAGTTTTATATGTCAATTACAAACGAACAACTTATCGATCACATCTCTGCAATGTCAGTATTAGACGTTGCTAACCTAGTTAAAGAATTAGAAGAGAAATTTGGTGTATCAGCGGCTCCTGTAGCTGTAGCTGGTGCTGCTGCTGGTGCAGCTGCTGAAGAGCAAACTGAATTTACAGTTATGCTAACTGACGTTGGAGCTAAGAAAATCAACGTAATTAAAGAAGTTAGAGGAATTACTGGATTAGGGCTTAAGGAAGCAAAAGAACTTGTTGAAGGTGCTCCAAAAGCTGTAAAAGAAGGTATTGAAAAAGCAGAAGCAGAAGAAATCTTGAAAAAGCTTGAAGCTGCTGGTGCAAAAGCTGAACTTAAGTAATTTGTTACTTAGTTCATCTTTTAAAGACTTAAGTCTTTAGAATTTGTAAAAAATAAACGGTGTGAAGACGGACGCGTCTTCACGCCTTTTTGCATTTTTGGCAAAAAAAAATAAAAATCGATTTAATATATACTTTCTTCTCTCTAGGAGACATCAAATGACTGAGGTTTTTAAGCCGAATGAATGGTATCGAAAGAGTTTTTCTACAGCTCCAACGGTACTTGAGACACCACCACTCATGAATCTTCAGTTGAAATCTTTCGAAGAATTTCTACAAAAAGATGTGCCACCGGCGCAGAGAAAAATGGTAGGATTACAACACGTATTCCATTCTGTTTTTCCAATTCACGATTTCAACAAGACAGTTTCATTAGAATTTGTAAGTTATACATTGGAAGAGCCTAAATACTCTGTAAAAGAGTGTAGACAAAGAGGCCTTTCGTACGAAGCTCCACTAAAAGTGGTTGTTCGTCTTGTTTTCTACGAAGTAAACGTAGATAAAGATGGGAACGAGCAAAGAACTGTATCTTCGATCAAAGAGCAGGAAGTTTACTTAGGTAATATTCCTCTAATGGCCGAGACAGGATCTTTCGTATACAACGGAACTGAGAGAGTAATTGTATCTCAGCTTCACAGATCTCCTGGTATTATTTTCGAGCACGATTCAGGTAAGAAGCACTCAAGTGGTAAATTACTTTATTCTGCTAGAATAATTCCTCACAGAGGTTCATGGTTAGACTTCGAGTTTGATCACAAGAACGTCCTATTCGCAAGAATTGATAGAAAAAGAAAATTACATGCAACTGTAGTACTAAAGGCTATGGGATATACAACGACAGATCTTTTAGAAATGTTCTACGAGATGGAAACGTTAAATATCAACAAAGACGCTACTTTCTCAAGAGAACTAGACTTCTCACTAATGATTGGAACAAGAGCATTTAACGATATTCTTGACCCAAAAACTGGTAAAGCTCTAGTTAAAAAAGGTAAGAAGTTCACTAAAGCATCAGTTAAGAAATTAAATGAAGCTGGTGTAACTGAAATATCTGCTGATCTTGAAGAAGTAATTGGAAAAGTTGCTGCAGAAGACATTTTTGACGAAAACACTGGTGAAGTTCTATGTCTTGCTAACGAAGCTCTTTCGGAAGCTAAAATTCAAGAATTAATCACTGCTGGAATTACGAAAGTTAAAGTTATCTATATCGATATGATTAACTTTGGTGATCAAGTTAGAAATACTCTTCTATTAGATAAAACTGACTCAAGAGAAACTGCTCTTACTAAAATCTTTGAAAGATTACGTCCTGGTGAGCCACCGACAGTAGAAGCAGCAGAATTACTATTCAACAACTTATTCTTTAATGAAGAAAAATATGACCTATCAAAAGTTGGTCGTATGAAAATTAATTATAAGTTTGGATTAAGTGTTCCAGTTGAAAATACTGTTCTTACTAAAGATGATATCGTTATGACTGCTAAATACCTTGTTGAACTTAACAATGGTAAAGGTAAAGTTGATGATATTGATCACCTTGGGAACAGAAGAGTACGTGCGGTAGGTGAACTACTTGAAAACCAATTTAGAGTTGGTCTAGTACGTATGGAAAGAGCTGTTAAAGAGAGAATGGCAATTCAAGAAATTGAAACAATGATGCCATATGACCTTGTTAACCAAAAGCCTGTTTCAGCATCAGTAAAAGAATTCTTTGGATCTTCTCAGCTGTCTCAGTTTATGGATCAAACAAATCCACTTTCTGAAGTAACACATAAAAGACGTCTTTCAGCACTTGGACCTGGTGGTCTAACAAGAGAAAGAGCTGGTTTCGAAGTTCGTGATGTTCACTCTACTCACTACGGTAGAATGTGTCCGGTTGAGACTCCAGAGGGACCAAACATTGGTCTAATTACTTCACTTGCAACATATGCAAGAGTTTCTGAGTATGGTTTCATTGAAACTCCATACCAGACTGTAAACGAAGATTTATCTTTAGGTGCAGCTAAGTACTTCACAGCTTTTGAAGAAGAAGGAAAAGTAATTGCACAGATCGATAACAACCATATTGTTGATGGTAAAGTAGACGGAGAACATGTTCCTTCTCGTGCGGCTGGTGAATTCACACTAGTTCCAAACGATCAAGTAGAGCTGATGGACGTTTCGCCTCAACAGATGATTTCGATTGCAACATCATTAATTCCTTTCCTTGAGCACGATGATGCCAACCGTGCACTAATGGGATCGAACATGATGAGACAGGCCGTGCCTGTTGTTAGAACTGATGCTCCAATCGTTGGAACAGGAATTGAAAGTACTGTTGCTAGAGATTCGGGTGCAATTCTTTTTGCAAAACATTCAGGTAGAGTTATTTTTGTAGACTCAAACAGAATTGTTATTCAAAGAAATCAATTTGATGATGGTCAATCAGGTGTTGATATTTACAAGCTTGTTAAATATCAAAGAACTAACCAAAATACTTGTAATAACCAAAAAGCGCTAGTTAAAGAAGGTGATGTTGTTTCTAAGGGAATGGTAATCGCTGACGGTCCTGGTACTCATCTTGGTGATTTAGCTCTAGGTCAAAACGTTCTTGTAGCGTTCATGCCATGGGGTGGTTACAACTATGAGGATTCGATCCTAATCAATGAAAGACTACTTGCAAGAGATGTTTTCACTTCAGTTCATATCGAAAGTTATGAAGTTGAAGCAAGAGACACTAAGCTTGGTAAAGAAGAGATCACTCGTGATATTCCAAACGTTTCTGAAGAAGCCCTTAAGGATCTTGATGAAGCAGGGATTATTAGAGTTGGTGCGATCATTAAGCCAGGTGACATTCTTGTTGGTAAAATTACTCCAAAAGGTGAGACTCAACTTTCACCAGAAGAGAAACTACTTAAAGCAATCTTTGGTGATAAGGCCGGAGATGTTAAAGATACTTCTTTAAGAGCACCATCATCAGTACGTGGTACTGTTATTGATGCAAAAGTTTACACAAGAGAAGGTGTTGAACTTTGTGCAAGATCTAAGGAGATCATTGAGCAAGAAACAACTTTAATTAGAAGAGATGAGAGAATTGAAATTAAAGCAATTCAAACTTCTTCGATCTTAAAGATTGCAGACATGCTTAAAGGTACTAAAACAACTGATAGACTTGTATCTGAAGATGGTTCAACAGAGCTTCTTCCTAAAGGTGCAGATCTAACAAGCGAAGTTTTAGCTTCAATTCCATTTGAGCTTATTGGTTACCTACCACTTGAGCCGGCACTTGAAGAAAGACTAAGTGAGTACTTTGCAGACGTAAGAAACAGAATCAATAGAGTTCGTCAAAAAGCCAATGATGAAATAGCTAAGCACCATAGAGGAGATGAATTACCTCCAGGTGTAATCAAGAAAGTTACAATTTATGTAGCGATCAAGAGAAAGCTTCAACCTGGTGATAAGATGGCCGGTCGTCACGGTAACAAAGGTGTTATCTCGAACGTTCTTCCACAAGAAGATATGCCATTCTTAGCAGACGGAACTCCTGTAGAGATCGTTCTTAACCCTCTAGGGGTTCCATCTCGTATGAACATTGGTCAGCTTCTTGAGCTTCACCTTGGTTGGGCCGGACGTGGTCTAGGTGAGAAGATGAAAGCTCTAATTGAAGATCAAGTAGAGATGGCAGAGATTAAAGATTACATCTACAAGATTTATGAAACTGAAGATGTTAAGAACTGGCTTAAAAAAGCTACAGATAAAGAAGTAAGAGCAGTTGCTGATCAATTAGCAACAGGTGTTCGTTTCTCAACTTCAGCATTCGATGGTGCTAAGGAAGAGAAAATTAGAAAGATGCTTGCTCTTGGTGATTTAGAAGAGAATGGTAAGACTACACTTTTCGACGGTATTACAGGTGACGCATTTGCGGAAGATGTAACTGTTGGAGCGATGTACATGCTTAAGCTACATCACCTTGTTGATGAAAAACTTCACGCAAGATCTACAGGTCCTTACTCACTTGTAACTCAGCAGCCACTTGGTGGTAAGGCTCAGTTTGGTGGTCAGAGACTTGGAGAGATGGAAGTTTGGGCACTTGAAGCATATGGTGCAGCTTATACTCTTCAGGAATTCTTAACTGTTAAGTCAGATGATGTTATTGGTCGTACAAGAATGTATGAATCAATTGTAAAAGGTGAGCAAGTTCTTGAGCCAGGTCTTCCTGAATCATTTAACGTTCTTATTCGCGAGTTACAGGCACTTTGTCTTGATGTGAAGTTAGATGAGAGTACTGAAGAAGAATTTTTTAATTAATTTTAATCCCCGAGTTTAACTCGGGGACATATTGAGGGTTAGGCATGAAAGACTTATTGAACTTTTTTGATAAACCAAAAGATCCGATTAGTGTAGAAGCCGTCTCTATTAAGATGGCTTCTCCTGATACGATTCGTGAGTGGTCATTTGGTGAAGTTAAAAAGCCAGAAACAATTAACTATCGTACGTTCAAACCTGAACGTGATGGTCTGTTCTGTGCACGTATTTTTGGTCCAGTTAAAGACTACGAATGTCTTTGTGGCAAATACAAGCGCCTGAAGCACCGT
>DFBJ01000005.1 GCA_002366565.1 Bacteriovoracaceae bacterium UBA3083 | reverse complement strand
CATCTTCATCATCTTCATCATCATTATTATCTAGGTCTAACAACTCATTTTTTACTACGATAATATTAAACTTATAAACCGTTTGACCTATAATTATTTTATCTGAGTCAGAGAGTTTATGTTGATTAACCTTCAAATCATTTACAATTATACCATTTTGAGAACCTAGGTCTGTGACAATATATGAGTCTCCAAACCTTGTTAATTCCGCATGCTCCCGAGAGGATTTTGCATCAAGAACCTGTATATCAGCAGCCTCAGTTCTTCCAAGAACTAATCTCTTTCCTCTTAAATAATAAACAAGCCCCTTGTTCTTACCAGTCATACAGAGAATTCTATAATGAGTTCCTACTGCTTCAGGTTTTTTCAAGTCTCTTGTGAGTCTTACATTCTGACTTTTCATGCTCTCACAAATGTTATGTAATATGCCTTAGCAAAATTATCTTTTCCTAACAGACTAGCAATATGTATTTCATAAGGATTACCCTGTAATTCATATTCCCCTTCTTGATTTGTTCCACCATTGTTTGCAGAGTTATCACATAACTCGATTATAGTTCCAGCAAATCCTTTTTCTCTCGAAACATCTGAAATATTCATCCCTTGAGAACTAGACTCTCTTATTCCTGTAATATCTTCAGCTTCATTTGTTAAAGCTTGAACATTTTTCTCAGAGTCAAGAATTAACACAGGAACTCCTGCTCCTCTCATAAACTCTTTGAGAGTATTTACGTAACCTTCATCGCTTTCCATTTCTGCAAACTCATCATCAACCTCTTCATTCTGAAGCTCTCTATTTCTTTGCAAAATTGAATTTACAGATGATCTCAAAGAATTCATCTCACTGAAGAGAAAGCGACTTTCTAAGTTTCTTCTCTTACCTCTTAGTGCCTCTTCAATTTGATACTTCATCTCTTCTAGCGGCTTAATTGTTAAATAGTAAACAATAGAAAAGAATACTATAGCCACCAAGAATGAAGTCATTAACGCTTCAAGATAGGCCTTTGTACTTTCCTGACTTTCTACGGCTAGAGACTTTGGGCTAAATCGAATGGCAATAACACCAACAGGTTCCGTTTGGCCTGTCTTAGGATTAAATGCCATAATTTTTTTACCAATTCCAATTTCACCGCCATCAAGCCTCTTTTTATATATATTCTCTTCTGTTCTTGTTTTTTGTGCCCACTCTTTAACTTTGATGGAGTGAGTATCAGTTATATAACTATTCATACGAACAAGAGGTCTAACAATTCTTCCATCTAACTCAAATAAATCATAACTAGTAACGTCTTTAATATTATTCATAAACGCTGTATTAAGCTGATCTAAATTTTTTGATTCAAGAGCACGAGCGTTTGTTCTAGCAATCTCTTCTGCATAATGAGCCCCACGTTCTGCAGTTTCGAGAAGAAGGGTTCTCTTACTCGTTTGGATAACTGGAAAGATGGTTAATGTAATTGTTATAATACTCAGTATTGTAAGTAATATTCCAAATAACACTCTCCACTCATACTCTTCATTAATTCCATGAAAAACAGGCATTAGTTTATATTTAAATGCCCAAATTATTTTTGCAGGAAGGGATTCAGGAGCAGGAGGAGTCTCTGTCATGAAGTCTACTTCTTCATCATCCTCATCATCGTGTGCTCGCTTTTTTATTATAATTTTTTTCTCAGCGACATATACAACTTGTAAAATAGAGTCTGGTAAAGCTATCTTATCTCCATTTTTTATTGTCGCTCGCTTAATTATTTTTCCGTTTAAAAAAGTTCCATTAGAGCTTCCTAGATCTTGTAAATAAGCTGCATCTTTCGTGACAGTAACACCCATGTGCCTCTTCGAAATCCCATTAACAGGAAAATGAATATCACAATCTTCACTTCTACCAAGAGTATTCTCTCCATCGTGAAGTTCATACTCCTGTCCTCTAAGTTTTCCACCTACAACAACTAATTTGTACATATCATTTCCAATTGATCATCTTTTTTAATTCGACTCTTCAATGTTCCACTTTTTAATTCAAGAACCTGACTTGCCTTAAAATACATTAATGTTGCTCGCCATGGTTTTATATCTTCAATAACCTTCACAACTTTATATTCTTTATCCAAGAAAATAATATCGATTGCATATCTCATAAAAAATGTATGTATTGAATTACACTGTTTTATTAGTAGCCCATCAAATCCATACATATCTTTTTTAAACATCAGTCCAATAAGTCGAGATATAAAATCATCTGCGACCTTCAAGTTTTCACATAGGACTTCATCTTTGAATTTTATTATATTTGCCACTATTTTTTACCTACAACAAGCTCTAGAATGATTGGAGCCGCAACAACAATAAATACCGCTGGGACGATTAAAAATAACATTGGAAATAAAATTTTAGTTGCTGCAGTAGCTCCAGCCTTTTCAACTTCCGATGATTTTTTCTGCCTGATCTCTAAAGATAAAGCTTTTAAGATAGGACCGATAGACGCCCCCACAGAATCTGCTGCAATAAGAGTTGCACAGAACGATGAGATTTGAATAAGATCAATTCTCCATGCGAGATTTCTTAATGCTTCAGCTCGACTTGCACCAATTCTTATTTCCTTTATCATTGTTTCAAACTCTTCAGACAGTGCAGTTTTCTTTGCTTTTTCAACAACTTTTGTCATCGCTGCTACAAAGTCTAGACCTGCCTCTACTGAGAGTGCCAACATATCTACACAAAAAGGCATCGCCATAATAATCTGTTTTTGCCTCATTTGAATTCTTCCTTTTATCCATATATCGGGATAAACGAAACCTACAGCTCCAATAATAGGAATTATACTTAAAGGCCAATCTTCTTCTAGGAAAACTCTTACTCCAAAGAATACAATTGGAAATCCAACAATTAGAAATATTTTGAATGAGAAAAAATCTTCAGGAGTTAATACATCTGTAAGACCAGCAGATGCTAGCTTTCTTCTATACTTCTCTTTAATTTTCTTCTTAGACTTCATGGTCGAGACTATGGGGGTAACATATCTTTTAAAGAAAGGTTTTGAATAGCGAAGAACTATCCCATAGTTTTCTGTAGGTGCATTTTTCTTTTCACCATCTTCTAATTTTTCAGATGCCTTGAATTCCTCTTCATCTTGAAACATCATTATTGTAACAAGATAAACAGCAAGTCCAATTAGACCAATAGAAGAATAAAATAGTAAGTCAGAACCTGTATCTCTAGAGAGTCCACCCTTTAAAAACTCACAAGCATTTTCATGCCCACCTTTACATGCCTTAGTTACTAATTTTCGTCCTTTTGCCTTTGAAGTTTCACTCTCAGCACTTAGATACATTTGACCAGCTTCATAGCAATTGGCCATCTGTCCTCGTTCACACTCTTCATTTAATAATGCTACTAATTCTCTTGCAGATAAATTTTCGTAGCGGTTATTTTGTGCGAGCGTCATTGTTGGCGCAATTAGCGTCAAGAAAGTCAGTAAAAGTAAAACGATATGATATCCCCATTTTTTCATCTAAGTATAGGATATCAAAAGGATGTAATTAGGATGCTTAGAGGCAAAAAAAGCATCCTATTAAGAATAATGGACTAAAGAGATTAGGAATTTAAATTTTCAATTCTTTCTTTGACTTCATTAATAAACTCTTCAGAAGTTTTATTTCCAACTACTTTACTAATTTCCGGAATATAGACAGGATTGTATTCTTTTAAGTTTCTTTCTTTGCAGTTCATCACTCTATTATAGCGATCTAGAACTGTTTCATTTTTCAAAGTTTGATTCTTTTGAGCTTGTTTTAATCCTTCAAGTGCTTTTTTGGCAAACTCCATATCTTTATACTCAACAATATCTGCACCTGCATTGATCGCCATAACAGCGGCTTCTTCATAAGAGTATCTATCAGCAATTGCTTTCATTTGCATATCATCAGAAATGATAAGCTTAGTATAACGTAATTCATTTCTTAATATACTATATGCTTCAGGACATAGAGATGTTGGTAGATCTGGATTAATCTCCTCAACAATTACATGGGCCATCATTATAAATTCAACTCTTGATTTTATTGCCTTAATAAATGGTAAGAATTCTTCTTTTCTTATTTCATCTAGCGGTTTCTTTATTATTGGTAAATCGAAATGAGAATCTTTAGTTGTACATCCATGACCTGGGAAATGCTTTGCACACGACAGAATATTACTAGTTTGTAATCCTCGAATCACAGATGAAATATACTTAGAAACGGCTTCAGCATTCTTTCCAAATGCTCTATCTCCAATAACCTTATTTTGCTCATTATTTACGATATCGCATACTGGAGCTAAGTTTAAATTTACACCACATGCCTTAAGTTCTTTGGCCATAATTTGGCTACATTCAAAAACTGTCTTCGGAGAATTTAAACTTCCTAGTTCCATCATAGGTGGAACTTTTGTAAATCCAGTTTTAAATCTAAAGACACGTCCACCTTCGTTATCTACACATACAAATAGCGGATACTCTTTTCTTGTCGTTTGTATTTGATTTATTAGCTCGGCTAATTGAGCTGGAGATTCATAATTATTTGAAAAAAGAATTACTCCAGCTATATTTTCTTTTTCTAAAAACTCTCTCTCTTCTTCTAAGAGTGATGTTCCTGAAATACCTGTAATAATTAATTGTCCCAATTTACTCATTCTTCCACCTTTATTAGGTTAATCATATATTATTTTACTACTGCATGGAATCGGTGAAAGTTATCCTATTAAAAAGATTTTCTTGGATCTAAATAGTCTCTCAGCCCATCACCTAGTAAATTAAGCCCTATAATTAAACCTGCCATCACAGCAGATAACGTAATCACCATATATGGTGCTTCTAATAAAACAGTTTTAGCAATAGAAAGCATCGCTCCCCATGAATACTCAGAACCCCCAAGGCCTAAAAACCCGAGTGCTGCTTCACTTATAATCACTCCACTTACACCAAGAACAATATGAACCATCATGAGCGGTAAGATCGAAGGAACTATAACCTTTAAAAATAATCTAAGCTCTGGAACACCCACTGCTCTTGCACTTTCTACATAAGTTAAATTTATAATCCTCATAGTTTCACCACGAGCAATTCTTGCATAACCTGGCCAACCAGTTATGACTAAAGCAAAAACAAGTCCCCAGAATGATTGTCCAGTAACTGACATCACCATAATCGCAATCAATATACTTGGAAATATGAATATAAGATTAATAACTAAGTCACTTCCAATTTTAATAATATTACTTCCAGTTACTGACAAGTAACCGATAATTATTCCAATACTTGCTGAAGTTAGGCTAACTAGTAAAGAGACACCTAAGCTATATGCAAGACCTGCAGATAAGATTTCAACAACTGATCGACCGTAAATGTCTGTTCCAAGTATAAATCCTTCACTTCCAGGAAAAACTAACTCTTTAGTCATATCTGTTACAGGAAAGTATGGAGCAGTAATAGAGCCTCTTATAAAGTAACTGTAAATTAGCCAAGCAACTGCCCACAATAAATATGAGGAAAGAAGAATTGATCCTATTTTAATTTCTTTATTCATTTTCTTAGACATAGTTAGGCCTGAATCCTTGGGTCTATTTTAGAGTTGCAAAAATCTACAATAAAATAAACACCCATATAGATAATTGTTGAATATATAATCACACCTTGAACAACTGGATAATCTCTATTTTGAATCCCTTCAAAGAGGAGCATTCCCATTCCTGGTATATCAAATATTGTTTCAGTAATCATTGTTCCAGCAAGTACGACTGATAACTGGATAGCAACAACATTCAATATCGTTGGCAAACATACTTTAGTAAGTCTTTTTAAGACTTGCATTTCACTTAAACCTTTTGACTTAAGAACTTGAACCCACGGCTCACCCGCTTCTTCTAAAAGTTTATTTCTAGATACTCTCATCAGTACTGCACTTAACGGAATAATCAATGTAATGAGAGGAAGAATACTATGCTTAACACCACTCCATTCAGAGACAGGAAGTATTCCTAATTTTACAGAAAATATATAAACTAATATTGGCGCGAGTGAAAATATTGGAAAAGAAAGAAATATTAAAGAGATAATTCGAGACACATTATCAAATACACCTGCTCTTTTAAATCCAGCAATAATGCCTAAGAATGTACCTAAAAACATTGCACACCCAACAGATATAAAGGCCAAGACTACAGTGGGTCCCATATGTTTACTAATTAGAGTTTTTACTTCTTGCTTCTTAAAAAGACTTTCGCCCATGTCACCAGTAACAACACCAACAAGATAGTTCTTATACTGAATAAGGATAGGCTGATCTAGACCAAGCTGGGCCCTATACTTTACTATTTCTTCAGGTTTTGCTTCTGCACCTAACACTTTCTCTACGGGATCACCGGGAGTTGCTCTCAACACAATAAATATTGCACTAACAGCTATAAACATTGTAAAAAAAGAGTATCCAAGTTTTTTAAGTGATTCTTGCATTAATTAATCTCCACCATTGAAAGTCCTTGAGATACCCAAAACTTTTTCATTAATTCTTTATTATCATCTAGAAAATAAAATATGGACTGCCCACCAACGTCGAGAGTAAACCTTCTCTCACCTTTAGCGTTTCTTCCATCGTATTCAAATACACCTTCTGTAAATACTTCATTCGGTATGTTTAAGTACTGTTCTTGAAAGTAAGGATATCCTTCCCAAATAATGACAACTTTCATCGATCCACTATCTTTCTTGATTGCCTTATCAATAAAGCCTGTCGCCCTAGCACATTCAGTTAGCTGAGAAAAGTAACAAAAAATCCCCATCGTCTTTGGAAATGGAAATGTCCTTTTACCTTGCCACTGTTTCTCTGGGGAGAATAGTTTTACATCCATCGACTGTGTTTCTTCATTAACTTCCATTCGAGATACATATTTCTTTCCCTCAAACCAAACACTATATTCTGAAATCTCTGGTCTTAGAATCGTTAAACTCTTTTTTAAATTACCTAATTTTGAAATTACGATAAGCTTTTCAAGCTCTTTGGAATCACCAGATGCCTTTACTGTTTTCTTAACAATAAATTGGTTTTTACTTTTATTAAAACCTTTCTCTCTATTAATTAAAAAATTTCCGGCCTTATCAGTTAATTGAAACTTCTTTATAACTTTCTTTGTATTTCCAGCACCAGGGTTCCCCTCAAATGAAAAAGGATTTGATACCCCAACACTTTTCAAATAAGCACAAGAACTTATAAACATAAGACTAACTAAGAGAAATATTTTCTTCATAATTTAATCCGCTAAAAAAGATTCTATATTCTTATCGACTTCTCTATATGCTCCAGAGGAATCCATAAATTTTAAAAGATGATTTTTTAATTCTTCATTCTCATTAAAGTGAACACCTATTTTCTTCATTGGTACTTTAGATGCTCTTGAATTGACATAATCAACAATGTAAACGATATCTGCACATTTTAGAGAGTAAGGCTTTTCGTCAAACATCAGAGTAAATTCAACGTTACTTGATTCCTCAAGTCCCACAAAGTAACCAGTCTCTCTATTGTTTGCACAAAAAGACAAACCATTACTAGAAAGATCTAAAATTCTAAATCCCATCAACTCTGCGATTCCATCACTCTCCCCAACGATACTTTTAAGTCTTTCAGAAACAAAAGTATCAATTGCACTCGACGGAGCTTCATTAAATTTATTAAGAGAAATGATATTGCTCGCATTTTCATCTGAATAGACTTTAAAATACGCATAAACTTGATGATGAGGAAATGTTAATAACCTTTCGTTTGAACGTTTTTCACTTTTAAAGACATCATTATTTAATTTTATAATAACTCTTCCATCTTCATCAGAAATCAGATCACCTTTAGCAAAATAATCAACACTATTATAAGAAAAGTTTACAAAAACTCTATCTAATAACTTATGTGAATCAATTAGGGAATTTGAAATATCTAGAGTGAGTACTTGCTCTTTATATTCTTTTACAAAAGCAAGTACGGGCTCTTCGCCCTTACTCCAGACTCTAATTGGCTTTTCACCATTTACAAAACTTGAGATCTTTGAAGAGATCTCTGATACGTTCAATCCTGTGAACTTTTCTTTAGAGCTTTCCACCATGAAAGCCACCTCGTCATTTAAAGATTTAAGATAATGTAGCAACCTGTCTTAATAAGTGAATAGACTCTAGAGCCTTTCCACACCCTCTAACAACACATGTTAGTGGATCTTCAGCAAGAGAAACAGGTAAACCAGTTTTTTCTTTAATTAATACATCTAAGTTAGCAAGTAATGATCCACCACCAGCTAAAATAATTCCATTATCAACAATATCAGCAGCTAACTCAGGTGGAGTTTTTTCTAATGATACTTTAATCGACTCGATTACCTCTGCGATTGGATCAGCAAGTGCATCTCTAATTTCATCAGAAGTAACTTCAATAATCTTAGGAGCACCTGCGATTAAATCACGTCCTTTAACTTCGTAAGTCTTAACTTCATCATCAAATGGATATGCATTTCCAATAGACATCTTTATAGCTTCTGCTGTTCTCTCACCAATCAGTAGAGAATATTTTTTCTTAATATAAGAAGTAATTGCTTCATCAAACTTATCACCTGCAACTCTTACAGATTGAGAGTATACAATTCCACCTAGAGAAATAACTGCAACTTCAGTAGTTCCACCACCGATATCTACAATCATATTTCCAGAAGGCTCTGTAATAGGAAGTCCAGCTCCAATAGCTGCTGCCATTGGTTCTTCGATTAAGTATACTTCTCTTGCTCCCGCCTGCTCAGCAGATTCTTTTACAGCTCTCTTCTCAACTTGAGTAATCCCAAATGGAATACAAATAATAATTCTAGGCTTAATTAATTTTGAACCTACAAGCGACTTTTGAATAAAGTACTTTAACATTGCTTGAGTAACTTCAAAGTCAGAAATAACTCCATCCCTCATTGGTCTGATGGCCTTAATACTTCCTGGAGTACGACCAAGCATTTCTTTTGCTTCTTTACCTACTGCAAGTACTTTATTAATACCTTTCATCCCTTGATGAACTGCAACTACTGAAGGTTCATTTACAATGATCCCTCTATCCTTAGCATAAACCAGACAATTTGCAGTACCTAGGTCAATTGCTAAGTCATTTGAAAACCAATCTAATACTTTCTTGAACATTATGAATTCCTTATTATTTTATTTTTTAAATTACCAATTATAATGTCTTACTTTCTCACCTCTTTCAGCAATGTCGGCCATAGCCTCAATTCCAAGTTCGATGTGAATATCTGTATACTTTTTGAAAACTTCTTTTGCAGAACTCTTAGTTTTAATTCCACCTTTTTTCATAGGGCAGTCAGAAATTAAAAGTAATGCTCCGATATTTACCTTACTTACAAAGCAAGCTGTAAATAGTGCAGCAGTTTCCATCTCTACAGCAAGAACTCTTTCTTCGATTAAGTTCTGCTTAAATCTGTCATCAAACTCCCAAAATCTAAAATCTGTAGAGTGAATAGTACCTGTTCTATAATCATGTCCATGCTCAACTAAGATTTGAGAAACAAATTTTTGGACCTTGAATGTTGGCAGAGCAGGAACTTGTGGTGGTAAGAAATGATCCGATACACCCTCACCTCTAATTGAGGCAATAGGAAGAACAAAGTCTCCTACTTTAAGTGAAGTATGAACTGAACCTGCTAATCCTAGAAATAATACTGCTTTAGGATTTACAACAGAAACTAGCTCTCCAATTAATGCAGCCATTGCTGAACCAACACCAAACTCAATAATTGTTACTTGTGCTTTCTTTGAAGATGAAGCTTTAAAGGCTGAACCTTTTGTATAGTGGGCGTCGTCTAATAAAACATTGAAACGCTCAATATAATAATGAAAGTTTGTAAGAATAATTTGTTGTTGAAAATCACCAATCTCATGCCCAGTATATCTTTCTAGCATATCGATAGCTATTTTCTCTTTATCTTTATTCCAGTGAATTCTTCTTGCACGAAGCTTTGCTTTCTTCTCTTCAACAGAGTTTACCTGACGTTTTGTAGATAAACGTACTAAAGAATATGGATCTACAGATGCAGCCAATTCGCTACTTGCAGTTGATTTTACTTTTAGTGTGCTTGCCTTCTTACTTTTCTTTAAGCTAGCGCGAACAGAGCTCTTAGAGGAAGATGCTTTCTTAGAAACTTTCTTCGATTTTGTCGTAGATGCTTTCTTTTTTGAAACTTTGGTCTTCTTCTTTGATGACGCTGTAGTTTTTTTCGCTGTCTTTCCTTTGACGGCCATAGTCGAAATCCTTTTTAAATAAAAAAAATACAATAATAAAATGTACCACTTGGCCCTTTTTATTGACAACACCTAAGTGACTAAAATCCCCATAAAGACAAATAAAAGCCCGATTACTGCATCCAGTCAATATATATGCTGGATTTTGAATTTTTGCTTGTCAGAGTGGGTCATTTTTCTTAGTATGAGGAAACTAAAATTAGATATAACACATAGCAAAAGGATATCTCATGGGAATGGGTAGAAAAAGAACAATTACAAAAATGAAGCAAAGAAAAGGTCAAGCTAAGAAAAAAGCTAGAATCTTAAAAAGAATCCAAGCTGGTAAAAAGTAAGGCCTATAAAGCCTTACTTTTCTTTTAGAAAGTCTAAAAAATTATTCACCTATCAAGTATCTTTCAACTCTTTTCATTAAGAGACAATTTTCTAGTATTAAAATTTCTATAATTTAAAACTTTATTCAATTAGTTCAAAGTGTCTTTTTCCATTTATTCTAAGAATGGTATTTAACAGATAATTAATTTATTACGATATTTTACTAACATGTGCTTATAATAGAACTAAACAAATTTTAGCAAAAAGTTTATTATGAAATATTCTATTATAATTGTAACTTACGAGAGAACTGATTTATTACAGAAATGTATTTCGGAAATTCGACATCAATCTCCAAATACACCAATCTTTGTAGGCATCAAAGGTAATGATCATAAATCGTCACAGTACCTTCAAAACATATCCCAAGTTACTTTCAAATCTTTCCCTAAGAATACGGTCCCTTCAGATATTCGCAATCAGCTCATTAAGCTTGTGGAAACTCCATGGATTTGTTTTTTAGGTGAAGATGTTATTCCTTGTGATAATTATTTTAACATAGCCGAAAGCAATCTAGAGCTTAAGTCACTAGATATTTTTGGCGGTCCAGATACTTCGTATCCATCTGAAGAGTCTCTAGAAAAGGCCATATCACTTGCTCTCACATCTCCACTTGCAACTGCACAATCGAGAGTAAGACATATAGTTTCAGAAGTCTTTAACTCAGAGGCAACAGAACAAAACTTGTTACTTTGTAATTTATGGATGAAGACCTCTCTCTTTCATAAAGAAGAGAATTCTTTTGATATTAAATTTTTAAAAAACGAAGACAGTATTCTTTTAAACAAATTAATAAAGGAAGGAAAAACAACACACTTCTATGGTAAATTATACGTTCACCATAAGAAGATGGATAATTTATTTCAGATGATTTTATCTGTTATGAAAAGTGCGAACTTTAGAATGAAGTCTTTCATTCTTTATCCTAATTGTTTTCAACCTATTTATTTAGTACCAAGTATTACATTTCTATATTTAATATATCTTACCTTTTTCCCTAGCTTTGTAATATCGATACCACTGATAATCTATTTAATTACCCTTATTATTTTAAGCTGGAAGATATGCTCGAAGGAAAAGAGAATGAACCTCTTCCTTCAAGTTATTTTAATTCAAGGATTAATGAATTTAAGTTATGGAATGGGATTTATTTCACCACCTAGGTCTACAAAGTAGACTTAGTTTCTTCACTTTTTGCTTCTAAAGTTACTTGCTCTATTTTTCCTCTTCTTAATTTCAAAGGAACCATTTTCTTAAGCCAAACTCCATCATTTAAAAACCATGTTCCAGTAATACCAGTTAGGTTTTCTTTATTTCGTATTAACATTTCCAATTCATCTCTTGTCTCTGGAGAATTATCAGAAAGAACACTACTTATTACTTTAAACGCATCATACGCTCTCATCTCAATTAATCTTGGCTTCATTTTGTAACGATCAATGAAGTTATTAACAAAAGTGTTATCTTTAATACTGAAGTCATCACCTACAAAGTATAATGAGCCTAACTTATAACTCTCTCTACTTAAAGCCTGAGACCTCCAACTTGGTCCACCAATAATATTTAAATTGAAGGCATCAAAGTATGTAAAAGAAGGAATAATTTGTAAGGCTTCATTAGGGAATGCAGGGATAAAGACCCAATCAAAATCGATAATAGGCTTAAGATTTTGTATTCTTCTTGTAGAATAATTTTTCTCTAAAGAGTGGATATCCTCCATAATAGAAAGTTCTTCTTCTCTCTCTCTCTTATACTTTAGTCCAAGAAGTTTTTGAATTGTATCTCTATGATCGGTCTTACTCTTATCATATGTTTTAACATTAGTAACTTTAACGTCGTGAATTTTAGCTTTTCTCCAAAATTCGTCTATATATGCTCTACCTCTTTCAGAGTCAGGGTAAATAGCTGCTGCGTTCTTTCCAAAATGGGCCAACATATCTTCAGAGAAAAGATTATCAATCAGAGACTCTACAGATCCCGGTATCTCTAATAAAAGGTGGTTCTTTTCTTCTTTAGGTAAATATATTTGAGAAAGTGAAATAAAGAATACACCATGCTTTCTAGCCTCTAGATACTCTTTCGTTGCTTCAGAAGAGAACAGGCCACCAATAATAACTGAAACATAATTCTTTTCAACAAGTTCCTTAACTCTATAGGCACCAACAACACCACTTCCTTCACTATCTTTCACAAATATTTCAAAAGGAGGCTTACCTTTAAGTTTATTATTTAGCTCTCTAATTCCATTATCTATTCCAATAAGAGCTCTCTTACCAAACTCTACCTTATCGCCTGTTCTAGGAAGTATTACTCCAATAGAATGTGGATTCATCTTTGTGAAGTTCTCTAATCTAAATTTAAAATTAGCGACTAAAAGCGATACTTCCTGAAAACTACTATAACGATCTTCAACCCACTCTAGGAGATCTTTAGCATCTTCTTTTTTACCTTTATAATACAGCTTCTCAGCTTCCAGGTAACCGAGATAACCTACAACTAATATTGGCTCATCCTCGAACTCTTGCAGCAGTCTTCTCTTCTGCTTTTCTTCTAACTGAAAAAATGACCCCATTAACTTTTCGTACATTACTTCAGACTTTAAAGCACTTAAAGAATCTATAGATGAAAGGTACCAAATGAGGGATCTCATAGCGCTAGAAGGATTTTCAAGCTCATTTGCAATATTAAAATTAAGTTTATGAAATTTCTTACTCTCCGCAGGCTCTAAGTTTCTAAACTCTGCAATAGAAAGTGTTGAAAATGCTCTGTCTAAATAACCCATTTTATAATATGAGCTTGCTAAGTTTAAATGAATTTGTGCGGTTAGATTTTTATCAAGTCTTGACGATGATAACGCCATTTCAAAATTATAAATTGCTTGTTCATAATCTTTTCCACCAAAATTTATCACCCCAATTAAGTTTCTTCTTAGGGCCTTCTCTGTAGGTAGAAGTGTTTCTGTTTGATAAGACTTTAGCTTCTTTAAGGCCAGTTCAGACTGCCCTTTTTTATAGTCATCTTTTACTGAAGTAATAAATGTTAAAAATTTCTCTGAATATAAGTCACTTGGATCCCCTCCAGAAAGAAGGGATATTCCAGTGCAAGAGCTAAACGCAAACAATATAATAGTAAAAATAATCTTTTTCATGATTTCTTCTCTTTTAGTCCGTTAAAAGTAAAAACTAATTGTACGGTATGCAAAAAGAAAGAGCTAGGCTGTTTTATATGACACACCTAGACATTCGCCATAAATTCAAGATATTTAACTAGTCCCAGATAGAGAAAAATACAGTACTTACAGGTGGCTCACTCATAACGTCTTCCATTGCAGAATAGACACCTCTTTTAGTAGTCAAAGTGCAAAATGAAACACCATTTGCTTTAACACTTTTTACCAAAGGACTCGCAGTTACAGCTTCAATCTCTTCCTGTGGGCAAGAGTTCTCCTCTATAACATGTAAAATCAAACCCTTACATGAGCCAAATGATGGTGCATCTTGAATCATAACACGTATTGGTAACTCACAAGCAAAGCTTGCTTTCATTGAAAACATAATGATTGCACATATTTTAATAAAGTTCATAATTTCTCCCAGTCCTATACACTTTAAAATAATTTTCCGTTTATGTGCCTACCCCGAGTAAAGTTTACTTATGGCCCTACACAGGTATTTATTCATTTTATAAAAGATGTAATGCTAAATTTTCTATTCACATTTTTAATCACCATAAATACTTTCGCTGCTGTTAGCTTGAGTGAGTTTCAGCAATTAAAAGACTCCCTCCATCTAGCTTTTAAGGAGCTTAGACCAGACTCGACTCATAGACTGTTTATCAATCTTACAAATGATCTTCCCGAAAATTATTGGTGGGACTTAGATGTTGTACATGCTTCTTATTCCAACCTAGGAAATAATCATAATATTTTTATATTCGGAGGTTTTGCGAAACTTCAAGAGATGACATTAGATGGACTCGCAATTACAGCATGTCATGAAATAGCTCATGGAATTGGAGGGGCTCCCTATAAAATATCGGGGACTTCAACAGAGGGACAGGCTGATTACTATGCAACGAAGTACTGCCTTCCAAAAGTATTTAAGTATCTCAATCAAAGTTCAGAAGTCACAGAGTCTCAATTTAACCTAAATTTTTGCAAGAAAAGTAGCGATTACACTTATTGTATGAGGGCCCTCACCGCATTAGAAAGTAATATCTACTTCTACAAAACCCTAGGGGATATTGTTTACTTCAATACTCAATCTGATGAGGTTGCCACAAACCTTAATACTAGTCCTACATTCTATCCAAGCTCACAGTGTAGAATCGATACTTCTCTTCGTGGAGTTATCAAAAGATCTAGACCAGCTTGCTGGTTTCCTAAGAATTAATTTTAATACCTAAGCAATTAGCTCTAGAACAAGTGCGTCTTTATTCTCAAACATTATTGACTACTATGTAGTCACAGGAGAGAGCGTTGCTAAAAATTATTACTTCAACCCTAATTTTACTTTTATCCATTAATTCTTATTCACTAGTTGGAGCTGGAGGCTACGTTCCCTTTGGCTTCAGTACACAAAAAGATGCTGATGGGTCGAGAAGAACCTTCTCTTTTGAGCCATATATTTTTATAAATGGCGTATTACGTGCCCCATACAATCATATCTTTCTTCCGGAGCTTGGTTATGTTTTCCATACATCTGAAAAGTATGATGATTATAAGAAGTCCACAATGTTTCTTCTTTTAGACCTAGGCTATATGTTGAGACCTAACCTTGTTCTTAGGTACGGAGTTGGTATATTTAAAACTTCTATAAGTTCAGATGGAGGAGCTGTAACTCTTGCAAATGGATCTGGAACATCTACTTACTATCGCCCCAATGAATCTAAAACTACTTACAATACGACTTGGAATTTAGGAATTGAAAAATCTTGGACTCGAAATTATGCCACAAAGTTCGAGCTCTATTTATTTGAACCTATCTCCTCTAAAAGAGATATTAGCTACTCACTCTCACTTGCTTACTACCTTTAGGATATTATATGTACAAACTTTTATTGATATTTCTTCTTTCATATAACACGCTAGGTTTTACTCTAACCACGAGTCCTCCTACTAAATTTTCAGCGAATGAAATTGTTGTAAATGTATCGAGTGATAGTTGCGCATCAGCAGGAATGACAAACTCTGTATTACTCGACATGGTAGAAGAAGCCGCTGAAGAGTATTGGAATAGAGTAACTACAGCAAATATTAAACTAGTAAGAGGAAATATTGTTTCAACGACACTGAACTCTTTAACATCTGTTGGCCAAGCAGCATCAACAACTTCTCCAAATACTATAATTGTAGGCTGTAGTACAAACACAACACTATTTCCAAGTCCAGCTAGCGACTCTACTTTAGGTGTTGGTGGAATAGGAAACTACTCAGATGGGCCTAAAGGCGCCTTTCTTGTAAACGCTAATGGAAACTTTATCAACCAAGGACAGTCTGAGAAAGTTGCAGTAATTGCTCATGAGCTTGGCCACGCCCTAGGTCTTGGCCACTCTTCAGATGAAGTTGCGTTAATGTACTACTCTGTTGGTGCAAAGATTCAAGAGCGTTTAACTATGGATGATAAAGATGGTTTAACTTACCTCTACCCAAATGAAGATAAGATACCTGCAAGCTGTGGTTCTGTTACATATAATAAGGATAGAGGAATATTTAGCTTAAGCCTTATTGGCCTACTCATGATGACTTTTTTGTCTTTAAAAAAGAAAAGGCCTTCACTTGAAGGCCTTAATTCTTATTGAAATAAATTCTTAACTTTATCGAAGAATCCATTACTCATTGGGTGAGAAGACTCTGTGTCAAAAGTAGATAACTTTTGGAAAAGCTCTTCTTGCTCCTTAGTTAACTTCTGAGGAGTTTCAACATGGATATGCATAATTTGATCACCGTTACCATAACCACCTAATCTTTGAATACCTTTACCTTTAAGTCTCATCTTCTTTCCAGACTGAGTTCCAGTAGGAACCTTAACAGAAACTTTTCCATCAAGTGTTGGTACTTCAACTTCAGCACCAAGAGCGGCCTGAGAGAATGATACAGGAATTGTACAATGAACATCAAAACCATCTCTTTCAAAAAGCTCATGTTCTTTAATATCTATAACAACATAAAGGTCACCAGCTGGACCACCTTTAGAACCGGCATCACCTTCACCAGTTAGCTTAAGTCTCTGTCCATGATCAATCCCACCAGGAACTTTAACTTCAAGCTCAGTTTTCTTTCTAGTTCTTCCATCTCCGTGACAAGTATCACAAGGATCGCTTATTGTTTGTCCTGCTCCTGAACACTTAGGACAGGTTTGAGAAACTGTGAAGAAGCCTTGTTGCCTTCTTACTTCTCCCATACCGCCACACATATCACAATTAACTGGCTTAGATCCGTCTTTACCACCTGTTCCATGGCATGTACCACACTCAGCAAGTCTAGTAAGACTAATATTCTTTTCACATCCAAATGCAGCTTCAGAGAAATCTACCTCTAGAGTCATTTGTAAATCATTTCCAGGTCTGGCCGATGAACGTCTACGTCCACCTCTACTTCTACCACCACCAAAGATATCTCCAAAGATATCTCCAAGGTCACCAAAGTCTCCAAATCCGCCACCACCGAATCCACCTCCGGCTTGTCCGTCTACACCTGCATGTCCAAACTGATCATAACGAGACTTCTTATTCTCATCTAGGAGAACCTCTGCTGCTTCAGAAGCTTCTTTAAACTTTACTTCTGCTTCAGCATCATCTGGATTTCTATCAGGGTGATATTTCATGGCCTTTTTTCTATAGGCCTTTTTAATTTCGTCCTTACTAGCGCCTTTATCAACCCCTAGAACTTCGTAATAATCTCTCTTACTCATAATATTCCTTATACGAGGAAGAGGTGTTTGATGATTTTACCCATCGAACACCTCTACATCATTATTTATTCTTTTGGCCTTCGCCTTTAATGCAATTAAACTTCTTTAAAGTCTGCATCAACAACGTCGTCGTCGTCTTTCTTAGCTTGCCCTGCTTCTGGTCCTGGTTGTTCACCACCCATGTCTGGTCCAGCTTGTCCTTCAGCTCCTGGCTGTTGGTACATTTGTTGTGCAATTTTATGAGAGGCATTTTGAAGTCTTTCTTGCTCAGCTTTTAACTCATCAAGAATCTCAGACTCTAATTTACCTTTGGCAGCTTCAATAGCAGCTTCAAGCTCTTTCTTATCACCTTCAGCAATTTTATCTCCACCATCTTTAATCATTTTTTCAGAACTTAAGATTAGAGCATCTAAACCATTTCTAGTATCTACAATCTCTCTTCTCTTAGAGTCTGCATCTTTGTTTGCTTCAGCTTCTTTAACCATTCTTTCGATTTCATCATCAGAAAGTCCTGAACCTGCAGTAATCTTAACTTCTTGCTTGTTACCTGTTGCTTTATCTACAGCAGAAACGTTAACAATTCCGTTAGCATCGATATCAAAGATAACTTCAACTTGAGGAACACCTCTTGGAGCTGGAGCAATTCCAGTTAGATCAAATCTACCTAGAGTTTTGTTATCATTAGCAAATTCTCTTTCACCTTGAAGTACGTGAATAGAAACAGCTGGTTGATTGTCTTGAGCAGTTGAGAAAACTTGTGATTTCTTAACTGGGATTGTTGTATTTTTGTCGATGATCTTAGTTGTTACACCACCAAGAGTCTCAATACCTAGAGAAAGTGGAGTTACATCAAGAAGTAGAACATCTTTAACGTCACCAGCTAGTACACCACCTTGAATAGCAGCACCTGCAGCAACAACTTCATCAGGGTTAACACCTTTCGAAGCTTCTTTACCAAAAATTTCTTTAACTCTTTCTTGTACAGCAGGCATTCTTGTTGAACCACCAACAAGGATAACCTCATCAATTTCGTTCTTATCAAGTCCTGAATCATCTAGACATGTTAAACATGGCTTAGCTAGTGCTTCTAAATCTTTTGCAATTAAAGACTCAAATTTTGCTCTAGAAAGATTGATATTTAAGTGCTTTGGCCCAGAAGCGTCAGCAGTGATGAATGGTAAGTTAACGTCAGTGCTGTTTACATTTGAAAGCTCGTGTTTAGCTTTTTCTGCAGCTTCTTTAAGTCTTTGAAGTGCCATTTGATCTTTTCTTAAATCAATTCCTTCAGTCTTGTTAAACTCTTCAGCTAGAAAGTTGATGATATCTTCATCAAAGTTTTCCCCACCTAGGAATGTATCACCGTTAGTAGCTTTAACTTCGAAAACACCATCAGTTGTAATTTCAAGAATTGAAATATCAAATGTACCACCACCAAGGTCAAATACAGCGATATTCTTATCTACTTTTGAATCAAGCCCGTAAGCAAGTGCCGCAGCAGTTGGCTCGTTAATGATTCTTTTAACTTCAAGACCTGCAATTTTACCTGCATCTTTTGTAGCTTGTCTTTGAGCATCGTTAAAGTATGCAGGAACAGTAATAACTGCTTCTGAAACTGATTCACCTAAGTAATCTTCTGCTGCTTTCTTCAGTTTTTGAAGAACGATTGCTGAGATCTCTTGAGGAGACATTTCTTTTCCATCAACTTTAACCCAAGCATCACCATTCTTGTTTGCAAAGATATCGAATGGAGCAACGTCAGCAAATTTCTTTGCTTCTGGAGTATCAGCCTTACGACCAATCAGTCTTTTAATTCCGTATAAAGTTTTAGTAGGGTTTGTAACAGCTTGTCTCTTTGCTACTTGACCAACAAGGTTATCACCATTACTAGCGAAACCAATAACAGAAGGAGTTGTGTTGTGCCCTTCTGCGTTTGCAATAATTTTATACTTTCCGTTTTCAAGAACAGAAACACAAGAGTTTGTAGTTCCTAAATCTATTCCAATAATTTTACCCATGGTAATCTCCTTTATTATTTTATAATTAGTTTTTTACAATTATTACTTTTGCCGCTCTCAATAAACGACCGTTTAATATATAACCTTTTTGAAACTCTGAAATGATCTCATCATCTTTCTTTCCCTCTGCTGGCTGTTGGGCCATTGCTTCGTGAAAATTTGGATCAAAAGTTTTTCCAATTGATTCAATTTCAGTTAATCCGTTAGAAAGAAGAACATCTGAGAATTGCTTTTTAACCATATCTACACCTACGTAAATATTCTTAACTTTCTCATCTTCATCATTCTCAATAGCAGTAAGAGTTCTATCTAAGTTATCTAAAACTTCTAAAAGAGATGAGAGAACTTTTTCATTTCCATACTTTAAAAGATTGTCAGTTTCTCTAGCCTGTCTCTTTTTAAGATTTTCCATTTCTGCAGCTAAATAATAAAACTTCGCCTTAAAGTCCTCTTGCTCAGCTTGAGCTTTCTCTTCTTCTGTTTGCTCTTCTTTCGCTTCTAGAGTTTCAACATTATCATTCTCAACTTCTTCCGAAATTGGCGCTGTCTCTTCAACTTTAGTTTCTAAATTTTCAGTATTTTCTGTAGTCATTTTTTCTCTGCTCCTAAAGCGTTTTCATATCTTTTTATAAGATGGTTTCAATATCCTCAGTGTCAATGTTAGAAAAATAAAAAACTTTCCACTCTTCTAGTGTGGCAATAAAAACAGCCACTTAACCTCTTGGCATCGCAATTGAATATATATAAGTAACACAGAGAGTACTCACATAAGCTACTGAAAACACGTATACCAATTTATCAAGGAACTGACGAGTGTCGAAAATTAAGACAATTATTCTTCTCCTAACTCTATCTTGTAATATATATGCAAAAGGGATCGATGTATCTGAAGAGTATTTATTTTCTAAGACACAGATTCAAAATCATTCATTTAATGATGAACTCCTAACCAGCTACCTTAAGTCTCAAACAGTTTTATTAATTCCAGGAGTTCTCTCTCAATCATTTAGCTCAACTTCTACTCAAAGAATTAAAATAGATTACCTTATTGGCAGTATTTTTAGAGATCATGAAGATTGGTTAATAGAAAAAGGAATAAATTACGAGTCTCTTGAAATTGAGTCAGAAGCCTCCCCAGAAGAGAATAAAGAGTTTATCATTCAAATTCTTGAAGAACTTCCTGATAACATTATTATTTTTACTCACAGTAAAGGTGGACTTGATACTTTTGAAGCATTAGTTCATAGACCTGACTTACTAGAAAAGATAACCGGTGTTATTACCGTTCAAACTCCATTCAAAGGTGCTCCAGTGGCAGATGCGTTTACAAGAAACTCTCTTGTAAAAAACATTAGTGAGTGGTTGTTTAGATTCCTAGGAGGATCTGAAGGTGGAATTCTTAGTCTCACAACAAAAGAATCACGACTAAGAAATCAAAAATACAATGAAGACTTTCAGAGGATAATTCAGGAAATACCTGTGATTAACTATGGGTCCTTTAAAGAAGATACCTTTGGTTGGGATACACCTCTAGAGATTTTTAGAGATTACACATATAAAAAAGCAGGTAAAAGTGATGGTGTAGTTCCCCTAGAGAATTCATTCTTAGATAACACCTACCAAGTAACTGAGTCAGGGGTGGACCACTTAAATAGTGTTACGAATACTCAAGGAGTGAGAAGACTCACATTTCTACCTCAGCTAAACTACAAGCAAGAGTGGACATTCGATAGAAAGTCTCATTTCCAGGCGCTCTTAGAAGTACTTAGAAAGGTTTCATATTAAATCGTATTTAAATAAATCATTCATGAGAGAATCTAAAACTAAAAAACCTCCAGAGCTTAAACTTACTTTAGAGCCTTCTCTTTCAGCAACATAACCCAGCTCTTGCCACTCATCTAATAGAGTATTTAGTCTTTCAGAATTTTCTATTAATCTTGAAAAGTCATATAACTGATTAATTCTAAGTCCCATATAGACTTCCTCTAGCCTCTTCTCATCATCAGTAAGAACTTCTTCTACATATTCACCTTTAGATACTTTCCATTTATATCTTATTGATGATTCTTTAAGGAACCCCGTAGCTGATGCTCCAAGGGCAGCAACAGACTCACTTCTCCAATATTTAAGATTGTGTCTAGATTCTTTTTTAGGTTTAGAAAAGTTTGAAACTTCATAATGCTCAAACCCTTTGCTCTTTAAGAAGTTTGAGACATCCATATATTCTTTTTCAATATATTCTTCACTCGGTAGGTGATCTTTATGGATATACCCCGCTTTTGTTGTCAAAATATAAAGACTGATATGCTCAGGGTTATATTCTAATATCTCTTTCAATTCTTTTATAATGTCCCTGTTATATTTTTCAGAAAATGGTAGTCCCAACATAAAGTCGACAGAGAAATGTAAATTATTTGAGTGAAAAAACTTAAGAGTATCAAACACATCATCAATATTATGAACACGGTCAATTATTTTTAAAAAATTTGCATCCAATGACTGAATACCCAGAGAATAACGATTTACTCCAGTACTTTCCCAAGCACTGAGACCATCTGCCGTCCAGGCCCCAGGATTCACCTCAAGTGTAAATTCAGCACTAGTGCTCAATTCGATATTTCTTTCAAGGAGAAAATTTTTCAAAAACTTAGCTCCTCTAACATCCCAAAGAGAAGGTGTTCCTCCTCCTAAATATAGCGTATTTAAAACTTTTATTTTGGAGTTATTTTTATCAAATAATTTCTGTAATTCAGAAAAGCCCTCTAATAAAGACTCTTCAAAGTTTTGATACTCTAAATCTTTATCGTTAGGGACATTTTTATAGAAGTCACAGTAGTTACATAAGTGTCGACAAAAAGGAAAATGAATGTAAAGTGAGTCTACATGGTGAAATTTCATTTTTTTACCTTATAAAATAGCTGCCTTCATCTATAATAGAGTGAGTTTAAATTAATCAAAATAGGATATATATGCAACATGATCAAATGACACTAAAAAATGGCCTTGAAACTCTATTTATCGACTTTCCAGGGTCAACTAGTTCAAGTGTTCAAATTTGGTTTAAGGCCGGATCGGCCCTAGAAGCAAAAAAAGACGAAGGTATTGCACATTTTCTGGAACATATGTTTTTTAAAGGAACAAAGAAAAGACCAGGTGCTGCGATTGCTCACGAAGTTGAATCTTTTGGTGGTGAAGTAAATGCATTCACATCATTTGACTATACTTGCTATTATATCAATTCACCTAGTTCCAAAATAATTCCAACAACAGATATTCTTCTAGATATGGTTTCAAACCCTATGTTTAAGAAAGATGACTTTATACCTGAAATAGGAGTTGTTTTTGAGGAATACAGAAGGTCTCAGGATAATTCAAACCAATTTTCATTTCAAAAAATACAGAAGAGTAGCTTTACGAATGGTTATGCTCACCCAATTCTTGGAACAGAAAAAACTATTTTAAAGTTTAATAAAGAACAATTACAAGAATTTAGAAAGAAGCATTACAATTTAAATAATGCACTTCTTGTTGTATCTGGTGATCTCAAAAATAAAAACAAAATAATTAAAACAATAGAAAAGTATAAGCTTCCAAAAGGGGAGTCATCTGTATTCCCTAAATTTAAACTAAAAAAGACACCAACAATCAATGTTCATAAAAAAGATGTAAGAATGTCACAACTAACTCTTACAATTCAAGGGCCAGCATATGCTGACTCAAATGCTGCAGCTGAAGATCTTGCACTAAGCACACTTGGGCACGGTGAAACATCTAGGCTGCATAGAAAATTAGTCCTAGATGGAACGCTTTCAAACGGAGCATCTAGCTCTACAATGTTTATGAGTAAAGGTGGTGTTCACTTTCTAAGAGTTAGCCTTCCTCATAAAAACTTAAAAAAAGCGCTTAAGAGGCTTGAGGTAATATTTAAAGACTTAGTTAAAAACGGTCTTAAAAAAGATGAAATTACAAAAATCCAAAATCAATATGTCGCTTCTAAAATCTATGAAAAAGAATCTTTAGAGTCTTACGCATTTTCTCTAGGTCATGGTTTTGCTCAAGCAGGAAATATAAACTGTGAAGAAGATTTCATAAATAGAATTAAAGGAACATCAATTACTGAGGTAAATCAGACATTTAAAGAAATATTTTCTCGACCTATCCACATTTCACTACAGGTTCCTCAGGATACAGATACAGAGAAAGCTCATAAAATGCTTGAGGATTTCCAACTCAACACTTCAAAGCTAAAAGATCTTGCCAAAGATACAAATGTTAAAGAAATGGGATTAACATCAAAGTTTGACCCTCAAGTTAGGGTTATTGAATTAAAGAAAGGAATTTCACTTCTTTATAGACATAATCCACTTAACCCAACTTTTGTATTACATACTTACTTAAAAGGTGGACTGACCGAAGAAACAGCAAAAAACAACGGTATTTACCACCTACTTAGTGGGACTATTTCAAAGGGTCATCAAGACAAGTTTTATGATGAATTAAAAGAAGAATTAGAAAATAAGTCAGCACATATCTCTGGTTTCACTGGAAAGAATGCATATGGAATTACAATGCATGGACTTACTGAAAATGCTCCAGGTTTATTCAAAGATTTTTTTGCAACATTAACAAAACCAAACTTTGAGCAAAAATTTATTGATCATGAAAAAGAAATGACTTTAAGACATATTGAGAATCAAAAAGAAGATCCTATTAGGCATTGCTTCTCTAAAGTAAACCAGTATGCTTTTAAAAATCATCCATACAGCTTGAATATACTAGGATCAATCGAAAATATTAATAAGCTTAAACGTGAAGATTTACTTGCTCTACATAATGAAAACTTAAATAAGAAAGAAATTCTTATTAGCTACTGTGGTGACCTTTCTTTAGAAGAAGTCATGAGCATGATCAACAAAGAAATTAAGCCTCTTGAGAAAAGAGCAAAAAATAAACTTGTAGTAAAGCCTATCAAACCAGAAGTGGGTCAAAAACATTTTATAAAATTTGATAGAGAGCAAACTCAAATCTTTCACTTTATTCCAAGTGCTAAACTAGGAAAGAAAGAGAACATTGTTTTAAAAATGATTGCAACTCACCTTTCAGGTCAATCAAGTGAACTTTTCGTAGAAGTAAGAGATAAGCAAGGACTATGCTATTCTGCTCAACCAATTCATTTCACAGCACTTGAAGCTGGGTACTGGGGAATCTACATGGCCTCAGGATATGATAAAGTTAAGCCAGCAATCAAAGCAATCACAGAGATTATTGAGAAGCTTAGAGACCATGGTCTATCTAAGAAAGATTTCAACAGAATTAAGAAAATGATTGAAGGTCAATCTCTACTAAATGTTCAAACAAATGAAGACTATGCAAATATCTATTCTGTTCCAACTCTTCAAGGCCTAGGGCTTGATTGGTATCATGAAGGAAATATTCAAATTAATCAGATTACTTATGAAGAGTTCCAAAAAGAAATTAAAAAAGTTTTTAAGAGAAAATGGAATACTGTTATCGTAGGTAGAGAGGACGCATAATTTTTAACTCATCTTTAATTTTGATTAAAGATGAGTATGTTTTTCGTTTCTTAATAAGTTTTATTAATAAGAAATATCACTTAGGAAGCTATCCAAATAAGATCGTCTTCCTTTGCATTACTTGAACACTCCTTAGAAAGTAGCTCCATTAGAAGAGCAGCGTTACTAAACTTCTTTGAAAATTCATTATAAAAAGAATCTACATCATAAAAAGATGGAACCAAATTATTTAACTTTGAGTATGCTGCTTGTCCAATATCTCGATAATAACTGACATCAACTATCTTTTTATTTAGTGAATCTGCAAAGAATCCACAAACGAAAAGTGCAGTATCTCCTATATCTTTGAGCTCTCTTATTCTTTTCTTTTTTGGAAGATGTGTTGATTCCATTAGCTTAATTCCAAGAATCTTCTCAGAAGTCTTCCCTTCTTTTTCTTCAAAAAAATGATGGGCCATTCCAAATTTATCCATTACTAAACTTGAGTAATAGATATCCTCTCTTTGTAGTGGGGTTGAAAACTTTTGGTTTAATTCAACTAATTGATCAAAGAAATAACACTGTAAACTTGTCTCTAATATAAGATTGCTAGATAAGCTGCCTGACATCGATTCTCCTTAACGAAGTTTCAATAACTTAAGTGAATAATTTTAGAACTTCTTCACTAACCTATTCAAATAATAACACAGTGCCCCTACAGAAGAAATTCTGCATTTTTTTCCACTACTTAGAATTTTCAAAATGTGCAAAAGTGCCAATTTTTTGATAGCTTTAGCCAATCAATTTAAATTCAAAGTGGAGCATCATGAAATCGATTAATGACTGGAAAGAACTCGCTACAAAAGAGCAGAAAGGAAAATCTCCAGAATCTCTAATTACTAAATCCGCAGAGGGAATAGACATAAAACCTCTTTATACTAAAGAGGATACAGACTCATATAATAACACTAACACAATGCCTGGCTTTGCACCTTTTATTAGAGGACCTAGAGCTACAATGTACACAGGTAGACCTTGGACAATTAGGCAATACGCTGGCTTTTCAACAGCAGAAGAATCAAACGCATTCTACAGAAAAGCACTCGCAGCAGGTGGACAAGGTGTATCTGTAGCATTTGATTTGGCCACTCACAGAGGATATGACTCAGATCATCCAAGGGTCAGTGGAGATGTAGGAAAGGCCGGAGTTGCAATAGACAGTGTTGAAGATATGAAAGTTCTCTTTGACTCTATTCCTTTAGATAAAGTATCCGTTTCAATGACTATGAACGGAGCTGTTCTTCCAATTCTTGCAAACTATATTGTTGCAGCAGAAGAGCAAGGAGTCTCACAGGATAAACTTTCAGGAACAATTCAAAATGATATCCTAAAAGAGTTTATGGTTAGAAATACATATATCTATCCACCAGCTCCTTCAATGAAAGCAATTGCTGATATATTTGAGTACACTTCAAAGAAAATGCCTAAATTCAATTCAATATCAATTTCAGGTTATCATATACAAGAAGCTGGTGCAGACAATGCTCTAGAGCTAGCCTACACACTAGCTGATGGTAGAGAGTATATAGAAACAGCTATCGCAGCAGGTATGAACATAGATGACTTTGCTCCAAGGCTTTCATTCTTCTTTGGTATTGGAATGAATTTCTACATGGAAATTGCCAAACTAAGAGCGGCCAGAATGCTATGGGCAGAGATCGTAAGTGAGTACGAACCTAAAAATGTAAAATCAACAATGCTTAGAACTCATTGCCAAACATCAGGTTGGTCACTAACAGAGCAAGACCCATATAACAATGTGATAAGAACAACAGTAGAGGCCATGGCCGCAGTATTTGGAGGGACACAATCTCTCCACACAAATGCACTTGATGAAGCAGTTGCACTACCGACTGAATTCTCAGCAAGAATTGCAAGAAATACACAGATCATACTTCAAGAAGAAACAGGAATCACAAATGTTGTAGATCCTTGGGGTGGATCTTACATGATGGAAACACTTACAAATGAAATTGCAGATAAAGCTCGCGGACTTATGGAAGAAGTTCATAAGCTAGGTGGTATGGCCAAAGCTATTGAGTCAGGAGTTCCAAAACTTAAAATTGAAGAAGCAGCCGCTATCAAACAAGCAAAAATTGATAGAGGAGAACATACAATTGTAGGTGTTAATAAGTACAAAGTAGAAAACGAAGAAGAGATGGAAATTCTCGAGATTGATAATTCAGCTGTACGAGAGTCTCAAATTAAAAGACTAGCTGTTCTAAAAAAAGAAAGAGATGATAGTAACGTAAAAGTAGCTTTAGAAGCACTTACTAAATATGCACAAACCGGTATTGGTAATGGACTTGAGTTAGCTGTTAATGCAGCAAGAGTACGTTGTACTGTAGGTGAAATTTCAGATGCACTAGAGACACACTGGGGAAGATATAAAGCAAACTCAGGAACAGTATCTGGTGTCTACGGTAACGCATACGAAGAAGATGAGAACTGGAATATGATAAAAGAAAAAATTGCGAACTTCGAAAAGACTCATGGAAGAAGACCTAGAATGCTTGTTGCTAAGATGGGACAAGATGGTCACGACCGAGGTGCAAAAGTAATTGCTACAGCATATGCTGATGTAGGATTCGATATTGACCTAGCTCCTCTTTTTTCAACTCCAGAAGAAGTTGCAAAACAAGCTGTTGAAAATGATGTTCACGTTATTGGTGTTTCATCACTAGCAGCAGGCCATAAAACTCTAATTCCTTCTTTAATTAATGAACTCAAAAAACTTGATTCTGAAGATATCGTTGTCGTTGCAGGAGGAGTTATCCCTAAGCAAGATTATGAATTTTTATATGATGCAGGAGTTAAAGGAATATACGGTCCGGGTACTGCAATTCCATACGCTGCCGAAGATGTTCTTAAGCATATAGAAGAAAATAAAAAGTAAGTATGTATAAAGTAGATGAAAAAGATATTCTCTCAGGTAATAGAAGAGCCCTAGCTAAGGCCATTACTCTTATTGAAAGTAAGAGAGATGATCATAGAATTAAGGGACAGGAGCTACTTGAAAAAGTACTTCCCTCTTCTGGCAATAGTATACGAATAGGAATTACAGGTACTCCAGGAGTAGGTAAATCAACCTTTATCGAAAGCTTTGGACTCTACTTAATATCTAAGGGCCATAAAGTTGCCGTTCTTGCAGTTGACCCAAGTTCACCAATATCTGGTGGAAGTATTATGGGAGATAAAACAAGAATGGAAATGCTTTCTCAAAACGAGAATGCTTTTATTAGGCCCTCTCCTTCCTCTGGAAGCCTTGGTGGTGTAGCAGGAAAGACTAGAGAGACTGCACTACTATGTGAAGCTGCAGGATATGATGTAATCCTCATAGAGACAGTAGGCGTTGGTCAATCTGAATTTGAAGTCGCATCTATGGTTGATTTCTTTCTAGTACTCATGTTGCCAAATGCTGGAGATGAACTACAGGGAATAAAGAAAGGTATTCTTGAATTGGCCGATTCTATTGTCATCAATAAAGTAGACGGAGACTCTATAAACTTAGCGTCCCAAACAAAAGCTCATTACTCCGGAGCACTACAAATCATTCACCCTACTTCATTCTGGAGACCAGAAGTACAACTTATTTCCTCTCTCGAAAATAAGAATATTGATGGTGTTTGGGAAATGATTCAGAGGTACAAGAATGAAGCGCTAAAGAATGGTGAGCTTCAAGAAAAAAGAATCAATCAAAATAAGAATTGGATGCAAAAGTTGATTGTAGATTTAATCGATATAAAACTAAAACAGCATCCAAAAGTAAAAACTGAACTTCCACAACTTGAACAAAAAGTAACCGATGGGAAAACCACTCCTTATTTAGCTGCAAATAAAATCATTGAACTCTTTTTAAAATAGGAATTAAAGGCTTAAGACATCATAAACAGGGCCAACGTTCTGCTGGCCCGAGGCATATTCAAACTTATTGATTTGAAATAATGAAAACTCTATTTGTCTCTGTACTAAGCTTTCTAACACTAATGGCATCTCTTTGAATAAATTTAACGTTATCAGTCGTTGGAGCTACTCTATCAGAAATATTAACGTATTGAGGATCAGTGAAGCTTCTACTCTCATCCTTACTTAGAGCATGGTTACTAGTATTATGTGTTACCACAAGTACGTGACTTGGACCTCTCCATCCATCATTTTGATATTGCGAACTTGGTACTTCAACAATCCCTTGATCACTATCAAAAGTTCCTATCTTCTTAAATACTTTTGCAATATCAAATGAATAAGCACCCTTACCAGCAACGAGATAAACAGATGCCTTACTCGCAACAACATTCTCAACTCTAAAGCCTGCAAACTCTAAAGCACTGACATTAATGGACATAAGAATAGCTAAACTAATTGTTAAAAATTTCATAAATACCTCTACCTTTTATTATAATTCTAAATAATTATTGTAAATCATTAAATAACCTTTCTCATTTATTTCGACCTTCTTCTTCTCTAAAAGAATCCCGCCTAAATCAGAAGGTACTGGAATCTCATCAGCGACTTCCATTCCATTTATATCTTTTTGCATTTCTTTAATTTGTTCTTTAACAGATTTTCTCACCTTTGATTTAAAAAACCTTATGTACTTACTATCTAAGAAAACAGTATCTAAATCGATCCCCGAAGCAATCATTTTGATACGACCTGTTTTTGGATCTATTGGAAACTCAAGGTTCATATCAAAGTTAATATGAATTGGATTTTTAACAAATGCCTTTTGCCATCCGGTAACTTTATAAATAATCTCTAGAGATAATGTCGCAGGCTTGTCATTCCCTTTTTCTTTAAAGTTAACAACCGGCATTCCAGCAATACCAATTGACTCTCCACTATCAAGGTCCATTTTTTCAAAATATCCTCTTAGTGCTGACAACTGAACCATTCTATTAATAAGACCTTGGTTAAGAGCAAGAGTTATATCGAAGTCTTCCACACTTGTTTTTTCTAAGTTTGGATATTCTAAAGAAGTATATTTATCAGGGAAAGGAATCACTCCACTAGACGGGTCTGTAACATTAGCCCCAAGCCCAACATGAAGATTATCACCAACAAAGTTAAGCTCTTCTAAACCTAGCTTCCAAAGAAATTTAGGTACAAACTTACCTTCTGGTGCTCCAGGAGGATTCATTTGCGTGACTTCAAATAGACCATCATCTAGTACTTTTTCGGCCTTATCAGTAATCATTTGTGGCATTTCATCTTCTAAAAACTCCTGAAGAGATGACTGTATCTTCTCAAGAATCATAGGCTCTTTCTCAACAACTAACTTCTCTACTTCTTCTAAATTTAGAGAGACTTCATGACCATTTATTAGAATTTTAATTTCTGGTAAGACAAGAGGTGAAGTAAAATCAGCGTCAAATTTAACATCACTTATATTAGAAACAGGTCTAGAAACAACTAGTTTAAACTTTCCATTTTCATCTTTACCAAACTTTAAAGGAAGTCCTATTCTTAACTTATCACTGCTATCGACTTGTTCAATCGTAAGTCCATCGACACCTATATCACCTAAGAATGAATTATTTAAATCTCTTGCATGTACTTTATCAACACTAACTTTAATATCTGTCGTTTCTATCCAAGCATAAACTAATACATCATAAGGATCTTCCCCTTCAGTAATCTGAGGCTTATAAAATTCTAAAGATAGCTTTTCCCAATTTGCTGAAAATTCAATACCTTCAATATCAGCCTGAAACTTATGCTTATCAAAGTCAAGACCACTAAAAAATCTATTCAACTGATTTTTAATATTTAGAAGAGTTTCCTTAGCCTCAGGGTCTGAAACCATATCCTCTAATGTCTGCTCTTCCATATTGATCTGAGTTCCAGAGTATGAGAATTGATCAATGCTAAAACCATTATTTTCTACAATTTCTTTTAAATTGTTTTTAAAGTAATTAAGTCCATTTTGAGAAATGTATAGACCTACAGAGTGCTTAATATTCTCGGCCCTAACTCCTGAAATATAGAAGAAACAGCTTATAAATAAAAAGAATGATAAGAGAAATCTCTTCAATAATTCTAGTAACATAGTTTTTATCCTCAATAGATTAATTAACTTATTCTATTGATTTTATGGAAATTAATCTATGAACCATGTAAAGACTCCTCAGTGTGTATAAAGATTGAGCAGTCCTAGAATTGTAAAAAGGAGAAATGGCTAAGTACTACTTTCCAGCACTTAGCATAGACTGGTATAGGTGATACCAAAAATATAAAACTATAATCAAAAGAGTGAGTTTTATTGCTATTCTTTTTCGATTCAGAGGTCGCTTACTCATTACCAAGGACCTGATCCCATACGAATGACTTCAACTTCCCCTTCTACTCTTAAGTCTACGATTGTTGACTCTCCAACAAAGTCGTATTCCCCAGGGTCTATAATCATATCGAGAGGACCTCTAAAAGCTTCCTCTATTTGATAGCTATAGAACTCTTCTCCCTCACTAAGACCTAATATCTCAGGAGTAATATGAGTTGAAAGAAGAACATCACCATGAGCTTTAATTAAGTTTTGGGATATTAGATCAGGGCAAAACCTTACCCCGACCTCTTTGTTATTCTTATTTGCTTGAACAGCTCTTGTAATTTTCTTTTTAGCTTCAAAAATAAAAGTATAATGACCAGGAACTTTCTTTCGAATCATTTTAAAAGCACTATCATGAATAAATGCAATTTCAACCGCTCTAGAGATCGTGTCACAAATCAAACTGTAGTGCTTAAGAGGTCCTTCATTCTTTATTCTATATAGTTTTTCAACCCCTTTCTTATTAAAGGGGTCACAAACTATAAGCCAGTTAGTATCTGTTGGGTAACAGACTAGTCCACCGGCTCTAAGGATCTCACTTGCTTTAGATAAAACTCTATCATCTGGACTTTGAGCAACTACATATTCAATCATTATCTACCTTTAAGGTGTTTTAAAAATTCTGAATCTGATGAAATAATAAAGTTAGTCTTCTCTTTTAAAGATGACTGATACACTTCCATCGACTTTATAAATTCGTAAAATTTAGGTCCTTTATTAAAAGCTTTTGCATAAATTGCAGATGCCTTTGCTTCACCTTCACCACGAATTTTTTGTGCTTTTCTATAAGCTTCCGATTGAATTCTTCTTAAATCTCTTTGAAGCCTACCTTCAATCTTTGCTTTTTCACCAGAACCAATTGATCTAATTTTTTGAGCAATTCTCTGTCTTTCAGAAATCATTCTTTCGTATACTTTCTTTTCAACAGACTCTTCATAAGAAATTCTTCTAAGTTGTACATCGATTAACTCAATACCAAAGGCACTAAGTTCTCCATCAGCCTTTTCAACTATAAGATGACTTAGCTGTTCTCTACCAGTAAAGATTTTCTCAATCTCTCCAGTCACACCTTCCTCAACATAGTTTTGACCATTTTTAACTTTTTCAGCTATTTCTTCTTTTTCTTTTTTAATTTTCTCAATTATCGAGTTTGTATTTCTCACGGCCTCTACAAGGTTGTGAGATGAGATAATATTTCTTGTTGCTGAATCTAAAATTGTATCAAGTCTTGCCTTTGCTCCACTCTTATTTCTAACAGTCTGGATAAACTTAAGAGCATCAGTAATTCTATACCTTGCAGTTGTATCAACTTTGATAAATTTCTTATCTTTAGTTGGTATTTGATTTGGCATTCCATCCCAAGATAAGATTCTCTTATCTACATAGCGAACTTCTTGAACAAAAGGCTTTTTGAAATGAAGTCCTGCTTCTGTTTTAGGCTTACCAACTGGCTTACCAAATTCTGTAATGATGGCCTGACGACCTTCGTGTAGAATAAAAAGGGAAGACTTACCGACTATAATAAGTCCAAAAACAACGATAATGAGTGGTGCTATTATTTTACTTTTCATTACTTACCCCCTCCTAATGATTTATTAAAAACAGGAAGTAATCCTTTAACCTCAGGGTCTACAACAGTGATGTTTTCAAACTTTTTAAAAATTGTAGACATTGTTTCAAGGTAGATTCTCTTTCTTGTTACCTGTGGTGCTCTCTTATATTCTTTGAAGATTGCTGTAAACTTCTCAGCATCACCCATTGATCTATTGACCTGAGCACTAGCATAACCTTCAGCTTCACTTATTAATTTCTGAGCCTTACCTCTTGCCTCTGGAATAATCTTATTATATTCACCTTCAGCTTGATTTATGGCCTTCTCTTGCTCTTGCTTAGCTTCGTTAACTTCATTAAATGAAGGCTTAACAACTTCTGGAGGATTCACATCTTGTAACTTAACAGTCACAATCCTTACTCCCATATCGTATTTATTTAAAACTTCTTGCATTAATACAAGAGCTCTAGTTTCAATCTCGACTTTTCCTGTTGTAAGAATATCAGTTACAGATCTATCACCAACAACTCTCCTCATTATTGACTCAGAGACATCTCTAATATTTGTTTCTGGAGAAGAAGTCTGAAATAGGTACTTAAATGGGTCTGCGATTTGAAATTGAACTGCCCATTCAACATCTGCAACGTTTAGGTCACCTGTAAGCATTAAAGATTCATATCTATAATTTTTAGATGAGTAAGTTGTTCTTCTAGATCTTGTATCTTGTGTTCTAAACCCAAACTCTGCCTGAAGAACACGCTTTGTCTTTACTTTAATAACCTGATCAACTCCCATAGGAACTTTGAAATGTAGCCCAGGAGAAGTTGTTGTTAGATATTTCCCAAATCTAATGACTACAGCTTCTTCATCGGGCTCAACAGTATAGAAGGACGTAAACCCTCCAATTGCTATCAGGATAACGACGATTAATGGGCCTAAAAACTTAGCTCCATTTTTGAATTCATTCTTCATACGATCAATATCGTTAATGAAGTCATTTGGATTATTTCCATTATTAAAGGACATTGCCTCTCCTTAATTAGCTTCGATTTCGACCATTAGAACACCTTGATCTAACGCATCACCTTCTGAAACATGTATTTCTTTTACCGTACCATTAACACCACATTTAATTTCATTCTCCATTTTCATGGCCTCTAAAATAATTAGTGTTTGTCCAGCTTCAACAGTATCACCTACTGAGGCCATAATCTTAACAATCTTTCCTGGCATTTGAGTTAGAAGTTCACCTTCATTACCACCACTAAGACCAGATGGTTTGTAACCTCTATAAACATCAAAAACTCTGTTTACATTAAGCATCTTTGAAGGAAGATCTTGTCTAGAGACCTTTACCCAACGCTTATTATCTTCTGATACAAAGTATTGCCCACAAAGCTGTCTTACAAAGATAGTCTTTTTTTCAATAAGCTCATTGTCTTCAATTGTAGAGTAATCAAACTCTACAAGCTCACTAGAGTGAACCTTTGTTCTAGTTAGATCAACAATCACTTCATTTTTTTCTTCATCTATTAGATAAGTTCTCATGACTACATACCCATCCTTCTAGCTTCAACAGCTGCTAGCATTTTGTAGAATCTCATATGATTTAAGCCTGTATCTACTTGCTCATTTGGATTTTCAACTTTTATGAAGTCAGTTGAATACTTACCATCAATAAAGTTTTCATTATCCATAATTACAGAAAGGAGAGGTTTATTAGTTTTTAAACCCTCAATGAATAATCCATTAAGTGCTGCTTTCATCTTTCTTACAGCAACGTCACGAATGATTCCTTTTGAAACTAGTTTTCCTACCATAGGGTCAAAATCTGGAGTAACGTTAAGTCCTTTATAAAGACAATGATCAAAACGAATACCTTGAGGAAAATTTGTTTCAAATCCTGTTACAATCCCAGGAGCTGGCAACATTGTAATTGGATCTTCCGCACAAATTCTACACTCAATAGCGTGTCCAGACCTTTTAATAAAATCCTGTCCAGGGAAACCTAAATCATCACCAAGAGCAGATTGAATCATACAAACGATTAGATCTATTCCTGTTATTTCTTCAGTTATAGGATGCTCAACCTGAATACGAGTATTCATTTCGAGGAAATAAAAGCTCTTATCTTCACCCATGATAAACTCTACAGTTCCTGCAGAATCATAGTTTACGGCCTTAGCAAGCTTTACAGCAGTATTACAAACATCTTGTCTAAGCTCTTCATCTTCTCCAATAAAAGGAGAAGGAGCTTCTTCAATAATTTTCTGGTGACGTCTTTGAATTGAACATTCTCTTTCAAAGAAGTGATAAACATTACCATTCTTATCTGCAAGAATTTGAACTTCAATATGTCTTGGGTTTACGATTAGTTTTTCAACTAATAGATCACCATTATTAAATGCAGCAAGTGACTCTCTACCTACGGCCTCAAAGTTTGCGCGAACTTCTTCTTCATTTGCACAAGCTCTCATTCCTCTACCACCACCACCGGCAACGGCTTTAAGTAGTACTGGATAACCAATCTTTCCTGAAACCTCTACAGCTTCATCTACAGATTTAACGGCTTTATCTGTTCCTGGAACAGTTGGAATACCTACTTTATTAGCAAGTTGTTTGGATGTTGCTTTATCACCCATCACTTTGATGCACTCAACATTTGGTCCAATAAAAGTAATACCTTCATCTTCCATACGTTTAGCGAAGTCTGCATTTTCAGATAAAAATCCATACCCTGGGTGAACAGCATCTACATTATTTTCTTTAATTACTTTTACAAGGTTTTCAACATTTAAATAAGTTTCAGCATTAGTACTTCCCGCAAGATGTACCCACTCATCACAAAACTGAAGGTGTGTTGCATGAACTTCATTATCTGTCCAAATTCCAATTGCCGTGTGACCTAGCTCTCTACAAGCTTTTGCTATACGAGAAGCTATTTCTCCACGGTTAGTAATTAAAATCCTTCTACTCTTATTTTCCGGTTGTCTGATCATAATTGAATATTCCCGTGTTTTCTTTTTGGGTTTTCAACAACTTTGTTCTTAAGAACAACTAAGTACTCATAGATACGTGCTCTTGTTTCTTCAGGAAGAATTACAGAGTCTACATAACCTCTTTCTGCTGCTCTATAAGGATTAGCAAAACGGTCTTCATAATTCTTAACAAGTTCTGCTTTTTTATCGTCGTAAGCTTTCCCTTCAAGTCCTTTTAATTCATTTCTAAAAACAATATTAACGGCTCCATCAGCTCCCATAACAGCAATTTCACCTGTAGGGTAAGCAAGGTTTACGTCTGATCTAATATGCTTTGAGGCCATTACATCATAAGCACCACCGTAAGCTTTACGTGTGATTAAAGTAATCATTGGAACTGTCGCATCTGCGTAAGCATAAAGAAGTTTTGATCCGTGCTTAATTATTCCACCATACTCTTGAACAGTACCAGGTAGGAACCCAGGAACATCTACAAGTGATAAGATAGGAATATCAAATGAATCACAGAAACGAATAAATCTTGCGGCCTTACATGAAGAATCAATATCTAAAACTCCAGCAAGAATTTGTGGTTGGTTGGCCACAATACCAATCTTAATTCCACCAATAGAAGCGAAACCAACAATAATATTCTTAGCCCATCCCTTATGTACTTCTAAAAAGTGAGAATCATCAACGATATCAAGAATGATTTCATTCATGTCGTATGGCTTTTTAGGGTTAGCAGGAACTAACTCTTTAAGCTTAGTATTATCTCTGTTTACAGGGTCTGCTGTGTACTTAGGTGATGGTTTTGTATAACAAGCTGCTGGAAGATAAGAAAGTAACTCTCTTACTCTTTCAAAACACTCGTCTTCATCTTGGCTATTAAATTGTGCCACACCAGAAGTTTCATTGTGTGTTGTTGCTCCACCAAGCTCTTCTTTTGTTACCTCTTCATGTGTAACTGTCTTAATAACATCTGGTCCAGTTACGAACATATACGATGTCTTATCAACCATGAAAATAAAGTCAGTGATCGCTGGAGAATAAACTGCTCCACCAGCACAAGGTCCCATAATTAATGAGATCTGCGGAATAACTCCTGAACATTTTACATTTCTATAAAAGATTTCTGCATATCCACCAAGAGCATCTACACCCTCTTGAATTCTTGCTCCACCAGAATCATTCATACCAATAATTGGAATTCTATTCGCTAGAGCGAAGTCCATTATCTTACAAATTTTCTTTGCGTGATATTCACCTAAAGCTCCACCCCAGCAAGTAAAATCTTGAGAGTATAAAGCTACTTTTTGACCATTTATTTCTGCAATACCTGTTACAACTCCATCTCCAAGATATTCCGTTTTCTCCATTCCGAATTCTTTACAACGATGAGTAACGAATTTATCAAATTCGATAAAAGTTCCAGGATCGATTAATCTCTCGATTCTTTCGCGTGCAGTATATTTTCCTTGTGAATGTTGCTTTTCTACTCTTGCAGCCCCACCACCAAGATCTGATTGTGTTCTTTTTTCTAGCAATAGAGAACGTTTTTGTTCTAAAACGGTATCCATAAATCCTCCTAAAAATTGAGGCCACATCATACAGTTTTGAATTTAAAAGTACTATCAGAACGCGTCATTTTACGGAACGCAGCATTCTTTTATAAATCAGGTAGTTTCGGCTTTATTCACAAAAAAAGCCTCCAATTAAGGAGGCTTATATTATTCATTAATTTTATATTTATAACTTATTCACCAGCAGCTTTCTTTCTCTTATCAAGGTCATACTTATCAACCTTCATAATGAGAGAAGCTCTTGAAACACCAAGCTCTTTAGACAATTTTGATTTATTGTAATTACATCTTTTCAGACCTTCTTTAATCATCATTGCTTCCAGCTCTTCTAATGCTTCTTTTAGAGATCCATTAGTGTTTATTCCTCTCGCAACAGCGATTGGTTTATCACCTGATTCTAAAATTCTTGGGCTTAGTAAATCTGGTGTGATCATCTTATCCTCACCAGCCAGTACAACAAGTCTCTCTATTTCATTCTCTAGTTCTCTAACGTTACCAGGCCAGTGGTAATCTAGTAGAATTTCCATACACTTCTTAGAGAACTGCTTCATAGCCGTACCTGATTCATCACATCTCTTTTTCAAGAAATGGTCCATTAGAATCGGGATGTCTTCAGATCTGTCTTTTAAGGCCGGTAAATTAACATTGATTACATTTATTCTATAATATAAATCCTCTCTAAATTCACCACTTGCCATCATTGCTTTTAAATCTTTATTGGTTGCCGCAAGGATTCTCACATCTGTCTTCTTTGGCCCTTGTGCTCCAACTGGAAGATAAGTCCCTTCCTGAAGTACCCTTAGAAGCTTAACTTGCATACTCAGTGAAGTATCCCCAATCTCATCTAAGAAAAGAGTTCCACCATTTGCTACTTCAAATAATCCGGCTTTATCTTTTATCGCTCCTGTAAAAGAGCCCTTCATGTGTCCAAATAGCTCTGAATCAAGAAGGTTATCATTAAATGCAGAACAGTTAAGTGCTACAAATTGCTTTTCTTTTCTAGGTGAGTAAAAGTGAATGGCCTTAGCAACTAGTTCCTTACCCGTACCATTTTGACCTTGAATCAAAACAGATGACTCTGAAGATGAGATTTTTTCAAGTAGTCTATATATCTGCTGCATACCTTTCGATTTACCAATCATCATATGATATCTGTACTTATCTCCAAGCTCAGAATTAAGCTCTTTAATTCTAGTCTCTCTTTTTGATATCTCAGAGTGAAAAGTCTTAATTTCATCTGCTACTAACTCAACTAACTCCTGAAGGTACTCTACTTCTCTAGGAAATAATCTTCTAAGCCCATCAACAGCTGCACTTGCATCTGCTTCATTAGCTCCCTCAGCAATCATATGTTTCTTAATATCTTCAACTTCTTCTTCAGTTATTGAACTTGAAACAAATGGATATGCAAAAACACTCCCAAGAACTTCACCACCAATTTCAACTTTTGCTCCAACACCTTTAACGTGCTTAAAGAAAGTATCAAAAGACCTTGCCTTATCATCCTCTCCCTCAAGTGCATCAGTTACTTTTTCTACATCTTGTCCCATGTAGTTGTATCCATGATTCATTTGCATCTGAACCTTGAAGAAATGGTTTTTAAATTCATAACCTTTATCAACATGGCCACTTCTAATCTTATAGTGCATATCAGAATAGATTTGCTCTACTCCAAACCACTTACTTAAAATCTCTTCTAGTTTTGAGATTACATGTAGGTCACTAATTTCTTGCCAGTTAATCATTTTCAAACTCCATTTCACGAATATGTGAATACTTACTTCTTAAGGAAGCATTTACTGTCTAACTTTTCGGCAATAGAATTTTATTCTTTAGATTTTTTTGTAGATAAAATAGACATAGAAAACAACATAACTCACTGTTTTTCTATTTAAATGTATATATTTTCAATAGTGGACAATAATACTATTGTCCAAAGATTAGTCTCTTAACCCTAGGAGCAAATGACTCTAAACCCCAAGACTGTGGGCCTATAAACTTTTTAAGATTTTTAAAGTTTTTATCAAAAAGATAGGTTTCTGGAACTTTTACTGTGCCAAAGAGATTCATGCTCTCCCCAGACTTATCATGAGAAACAATTACGTTCTTAGGAAGTTCTCCAAATCTCTTTAAAAACTTCTTCATTTTCGCATCTTCATCATTAACTGATAGTAATAAAAAGAGAACATTGTCATTTTCAAACTTTTTAGCAAATTTTAAAAACTCAGGAAATTCTGCTTCACATGGAGCACACCAAGTTCCCCAAAAATGAACAAAGAAAGCACTTGAGCTACCAAATGACTCTTTCGTAATTTCTTCTTTAGTATAAAAATTTGTAAGTTTGAAATCTGGAAGTACTTTTAAAACAGGAGCGTCTTCAGCAACATTCATCATTTCAGTGAATTGTTTCTTCTCAAAAAGAGAGTACGCAAGAGTTGCACCCAAAACTAATGAAATAATTAATACTTTAGAACTTAAAGACATAGATACTCCAGAAACAAAAAAACCTTCGATAACATTACCGAAGGTTTTTCATTAATTACTTTTTTTTAGACAGAAATTAGTCTACTAGAGCAATGTATGCCATTGGAGCGTTGTCACCAACTCTACCATCTGCCATCTTCATAATTCTAGTATAACCACCGTTTCTTTCTTTAAACTTAGGAGCTACATCAGTAAATAACTTTTGAACAGCTGCTTTATTGTTTAATTTTTTGAAAGCTAGTCTTCTATTAGCAACAGTATCTTCTTTTGCAATAGTGATTAACTTTTCAACGTATGGTCTAATTGCCTTACATTTAGTAATAGTTGTTTTAATTTTTCCGTGATCGATTACTTCGATTGCAAGGTTTTTCATAAGAGAAACTCTATGCGCCGGACCATTACCAATTCTATATTTATGCTTTTGATGTCTCATAACTACAACTCCAACTGAGCCCTCAGCTTAAAACTTATTCACCGTCTTGAAGATCTTTCATAATTGAATCAACCTTCATTCCAAGTCCAAGTCCCATGTTACTGAGAATTTCTTTAATTTCATTTAACGATTTACGACCAAAATTCTTAGTTCTTAACATTTCACCTTCTGTCTTAGAAACTAACTCATAAATATATTTGATGTTAGCATTCTGTAAACAGTTAGCAGAACGTACCGAAAGCTCTAATTCAGAAACAGGCTTTAATAAAGCACTATTTGCAGGACTAGATGCTTGTGCAGGTGCTTTCTCAAGTCTTACAACTTCTTCTTCATCTTCGAAGTTTAAGAATACTGCAAGCTGATCTCTAAGGATCTTTGCAGAAAAAGCAACAGCGTCTTGTGGTTGTATCCCAGCATTTGTCCAAACTTCAAGAGTAAGTTTGTCAAAGTCAGTTCTCTTACCAACACGAGAGTTTGTAACTGTGAAGTTAACTCTGTGAACAGGAGAGAAAAGAGTATCAACGTAGATCCAACCAACAGGTAGATCATACTCTTCTTTATTTTCTAATGCTGTAACATAACCTTTCCCTCTAGCTACCTTAAGTTCAATCTTAATTGAACCACCTGAGGAAATATTACATATTACGTGACCTGGGTTAAGTACTTCAAGACTTGCACTTTCTGAAATATCTCCAGCAGTTACAGGACCTTCACCACTCTTCTCAAGAGTAAGTACAGTATCTTCTTTACCTTTTAACTTAAAAAATACTTCTTTAAGGTTAAGGATAATTTCAGAAACTTCTTCTTTTACGTTATTGATTGTACCGAACTCATGCTCAACACCCTCAACACGAATAGCAACAATTCCCGCACCCTGAAGTGAAGAAAGAAGTGCTCTTCTAAGAGAATTACCAAGTGTTTGTCCATACCCTCTTTCTAGAGGCTTGGCTACAAACTTTCCATAGTTCGCTTTCATACTCTCATTATCTGCTTCAAGAGAAACAGGTCTGATCATATTCGTCCAATTTTTTGCTACAAAATTATCCACGGATAATCTCCTTAATTATTACGATTAAACTCTTCTTCTTTTTGGTGCACGACATCCATTATGAGGAATTGGTGACTTATCTGCAACAGATGTGATTCTCAAACCAACACCTATTAGAGCTCTAATCGCATTTTCTCTACCTGCACCAGGTCCCTTAACTCTTACGTCTACAGAACTTAACCCGTGCTCCATTGCTTTCTTTGCAGCGTCTGCAGATGCAACCTGAGCCGCGAATGGCGTAGATTTTTTAGATCCACGGAAACCAAGTTGCCCAGCTGACGCCCATGCAATTGCTCCACCATTTGGATCAGTAAAAGTAACTATTGTATTGTTGAAAGAACATTGAATATGACAGATGCCATGTGGAATATTCTTTTTGACTTTTTTCTTTCCAGCAGTCTTTTTAACCATTTTTTACTCCAACCCTATTACTTCATTGACTTAATAGACTTCTTACCAGCGATTGCTTTTGCAGGACCTTTTCTCGTTCTTGCATTAGTACTAGTTCTCTGTCCTCTTACAGGTAATCCTCTTCTGTGACGGATTCCTCTATAACAACCAAGATCTTTCAATCTCTTAATGTTAAGACCAATCATTCGTCTTAGATCACCCTCTACTGTGTACTCACCTTCTAAAAGTAAACGAATGTTGTTCGCTTCTTCTTCCGTTAAGTCATTAGAGTTTTTGTTTAGTTCAATTCCCGCTTTAGTGAGTACTTCTTCAGCTACTTTAGGACCAACACCATAGATTGATCTTAAAGCAACAGTAATCACCTTATTACGAGGAATATCAACACCAAGTATTCTTGCCATAGCTACACTCCCCTAAGGTTTTAACCTTGTCTTTGTTTATGTTTAGGGTTTGCTTTACAAACAACCCTTAATACACCTTTTCTTTTTACAACTTTACAGTCTTTACACATTACTTTAACTGACGCTCTAACCTTCATAACATCCTCTTTGACAGTAAATCGACCTACCGGCCCTTACTTCTATATGTGATTCTTCCTTTCGAAAGATCATATTTACTAATTTCTACAAGCACTTTATCCCCTGGTAGGATCTTGATAAAATGCATTCTCATTTTTCCACTGATGTGTGCTATTACACTGTGTCCATTTGGCAACTTCACCTTGAACTTCGTGTTTGGCAGTAGTTCAACTACTTCACCTTCAATCTCTAAGACTTCTGTATTTGCCATTAAGCGAAAACTCCACTGATCCCTGCCTTATATCTAAAGCTGAATCATTATGCAACATATAATTTATAAAATATACCTAAATATTAACTATTTACAGCCTGCTCTACAAGATCATACACTTCATTTGCTGATCTTGAGGCATCTATACTCACTAAAACACCTTTGGATTCATAATAATCCAATATAGGCGCAATTGTATTTCTAAACACTTCCAATCTATTTCTAACCGTTTCTGCGTTATCATCTTTACGGTGAACTAAATCTTCACCTGATATATCGCACTTACCTTCATTCTTAGGTGGCTTAGATAGTAAGTTATATATTTCTCCACTCTTGGGAGCTACTCTTCTGTTTGATATTCTTTCTACTAAAACTTCAAGATCCATATTGAAGTAAATTGCTTTCGACTTAATTCCCTTAAGAACGTTAGTCTCTAATAGCTCTGCTTGCTCTATATTTCTTGGAAAACCATCAAATATATATGCTGAGTTCGCAATATCACAATTAGCATTCAAAAGCTCAAGTACGACTTGATCATTTACAAGATCACCTCTATCCATGATCCCTTTAACTTTCATACCAAGTTCAGAATTTTTACTGATTTCACTTCTTAGAAGATCACCAGTTGAAATATGTGTATATCCCAACTTCTCAACAATTTTCTTTGCCTGCGTACCCTTACCTGTGCCAGGAGCACCTAGTAATATTAACTGTGGCTTCATTAGAACCTTCTATTTTGTCCGTTATATTTACCGCGTGACTTATAAGCTGTTTCATATTTATCAGAAAACATGAAGGCCTGTACATTCATCATCACACGAACACAAACACTTACTAAGATTAATAAAGATGTACCACCAAATCTTGTGTTACCACCTGTTATAATCGTAGGTAAAATACATATAACAACTAAGAATAATGCACCAAAGAAAGTCATTCTGTTAAGAATAAAGTCTAGGTATTCTTTTGTTTTGTTTCCTGGTCTCACACCTGGAACAAAAGCATTATTTTTCTGAAGCATTTCTGCAACTTTCTTAGTCTTAAACTGAATTGGTGCATAAAAATATGTCATATACACTATCAGTACTGCGAATAAAATATTAAATAATAACTGACCTGGATATAAAGATTGAATCATTGTATCTAGGTACGGCTTCAGAGGATGACCTTGGCTTACAAAGTTTGCCATAGTTGCCGGAGCAGCTAAAAGCGAAGATGCCAAGATAGGAGGCATAACACCACCAGTATCTACTCTAATCGGTAAGCTTTGAGCTCCTCCGTATACTTTATTATGAACAACTTTTTTTGCATATTGAACAGGTACACTTCTTTGCGACCTTTCAATAAACGTAACAATAAAGAAACCGGCTAATATAACTGCAACAGTAATTAAGACACTAATTCCAGACAATTCACCATTTCTATATAATGTTAATTTTTGCATCATTTCTGCAGGAAGCTCAACAGCAATACCCGCAAAGATAATTAATGAAATACCATTTTCTAAACCGTACTCAGTTATTCTTTCACCTAGCCACAACAAAAACATTGTTCCGGCACATAAAGTAATCACTGTAGTAATTCTAAAAAGAAGTCCTGGCTCAGGAATTACCGGAATATTTCCAGCACTCTTAAAACCTTCGAACATTACAGCCATTCCCCAACCTTGTACGGCACAAAGAAGGACTGTAGCATATCTTGTCCACTTCTGGATTTTCTTATTACCTTCAGAGTCTTCTTGAAGTTCTTGTATTTGAGGTATTACCTCTCCAAGCAGTGAAAAGATAATTGACGTTGTAATATACGGCATTATCCCTAAAGCAAGTACAGAGAATCTCTTAAAGGCTCCACCACTGAAAGTGTTAATAAGATCAAAAATCCCACCACCACTTTCAGAAAAGTATGAAGCAATAGCTGCAGCATTAACACCTGGAACAGGTATTTGTGCAGCCATTCTGTATACGGCTAGTAATAAAAATGTGAAAAATACTTTTTTCTTAAGCTCTTCTAGCTTTCCATGAGCAGTAGACATTTATTAAAATCCTTACTTTTTAGTTTCGATCTTTCCACCAGCTTTTGAAACCATTTCTTCAGCTGATTTTGAAAACTTTTCAATGTTAACAAAAGTTAACGATTTTGAAAGCTCTCCGTTACCAAGAATTTTAATTGGTCTTCTTTTATTGATACCTTTTAAAATACCTTTTTCTACTAAAGCTTCACGAGTAACTTCTTCATTGTCAAACTTTGCTTCTAGTGTAGATAGATTAACTTCAGCATAAATTGTTTTAAATGGTGCATTTGAGAATCCTCTTTTTGGAAGTCTCATATATAAAGGCATTGCTCCACCTTCAAAACCAGTTCTTACACCGCCACCAGCTCTCGCCTTTTGACCTTTGTGCCCTTTACCGGCTTGCTTACCTTGACCCGAACCTTGTCCACGTCCAAGTCTTTTAACATTTCTATGTGCGCCTTTTGGGCTGCTTAGATTATTTAACGTTAACATATAATATCCCCAATTTGGTCTTAATTCTCTTTTATGTCTAAAAGGTGAATAACTTTCTTGATCATTCCACGAACAGCAGGAGTATTCTCTAATGTTCTGCTAGTTCCAGTCTTTCTAAGACCTAAACCTCTAACATTAGCTTTCTGCTTATCGTTACAACCAATAGTACTTTTCTTTAACTTAACTGTTATAGTTTTTCCGGCCATGATTTTATCCCCAACTATTTAATTCTAAGCCCTTGAGCTTCTTTTCCTCTAATCTTAGCAACTTGATCAACACTTCTTAAGTTCTTAAGAGCATCAAACGTAGCCTTTACGATATTATGAGGATTGTTTCCTCTTAGAGATTTTGTTAATACATCAGTAACACCAGCAAGTTCCATAATTGAACGACATGCTCCTGCAGCCTTTACACCAGTACCAGTTGCAGCTGGCTTGAATAGGATTTTCCCTGCATCAAACTCACCTGTAATTTGATGTGGAATAGTCCCACTATCAAGAGGTACATTAATCATACTTTTTTGTGCAGCTTGAGTTGCTTTTCTAATCGCTTCAGGTACTTCTTTAGCCTTACCTAAACCATATCCAACTCTACCTTTCTTATCACCAACAATCATTAGTGCAGCAAATGAAAATCTTCTACCACCCTTAACAACTTTAGCAACACGGTTAACAGCTACTACTCTCTCTTCGAATTCAGAAACAGGTGCAGCCGGCTTTGGCTTTCTTGAACCTTGTTTCTTTCTTGGAGCTTTTTTATTTTCAGCTTTCGCTTCTACTTTAGTTTCTTCTACTTTAGTTTCTTCAGTCATGAGATGCCCCTTAAATCTGAATTCCGTTTTCTCTTACACTTTCAGCAAGAGTTGCGATAACACCATGGTACTTATAACCACTTCTGTCAAAAACAGCCGCAGTAATATTCTTACCTTTTAATCCCTCAGCTACTTTAGCACCAACAGACTTTGCAGCCTCTTTGTTACTACCAGTACCAACAGCTTCTTTACCGTACGTTTGTACTGAAAAAAGTGTTTGCTGAGCTACGTCATCAATTACTTGTACTGTAAGATTCTTGTTTGAACGGAATACACAGATTCTTGGACGATCTGCTGACCCGTTGATTTTTGAACGAATCGCTAATCTTCTACGATAGCGACGAGATTGTGCGGCATTATTGATCTTGCCATTTTGCTTTCTCATATTTTCTCCACCCTAAGCTTTGCTATTTCAAGGCAAACGTTAATAAACGGCAAAAGCCGGATCTTATTTAGATCCAGCCTTACCTGCTTTTCTAATAATTGTTTCGTCAGAGTATCTAACACCTTTACCTTTGTAAGGCTCTGGTGGTCTGAAAGATCTGATCTTTGCTGCTGCAAATCCAACTAGTTCTTTACTACAACCAGTTAAATCTATAACATTTTTTGTTACTTTAGCTTCTACACCTTCTGGTAACACATAGTCAATTGGATGTGAATAACCAAGGTTTAAAGTGATTGTTCCACCACTTACAGCTGCTTTATAACCAACACCTGTGAACTCAAGAGTTCTTGTGAATCCAGTAGAAACACCAACAACCATGTTGCTTACTAGTGTTCTTGTTGTTCCCCAAAGAGATCTTGCCTCTTTAGACTCATCAACTGGCCCAACAACAACTTCTTTATCAGCAAGTTTAATTGTTACTTTATCAGTAAAAGTATATTCTAATTGACCCTTTGGTCCTTTAACAGCAACGTGTGCACCGTTAACTTTAACTTCTACTTTTTCTGGAATGACTACAGGTACTTTACCAATTCTAGACATTGTAAACTCCTACCATACGTTGCAGAGAATCTCTCCGCCAACTTTAAGTTTCTTTGCTTCTCTATCAGAAATAATTCCTCTAGAAGTTGAAACTATCGCAGTTCCAAGACCACTAATCACTCTAGGAATTTCAGAATAACCTGAATACTTTCTTAGACCTGGCTTAGAAACTCTTTCTATACCAATGATTGCGTCTTCTTTAAAAAGAACTTTTATTTTAATATCATTTTTACTTTTAGCGATTATTTTGAATGAACGAATATATCCTTCATCCTTTAACACTTTACAAAGACCAGCTTTTGCTCTTGAAGCAGGAAACTCAACTCTGTCGTGACCTGCTCTAATTGCATTTCTTATTCTTGTCAGCATATCCGCTATAGGATCAGTCATCATAGGTCAGCTCCTTAATTACCAGCTTGATTTAGTTACACCAGGAATCATTCCAGATAAAGCTAACTCTCTGAATTTAATTCTAGAAAGTCCAAACGCTCTATAAGTTCCTCTTGGTCTACCTGTTAATATACATCTATTTCTAACTCTAACTGTAGAAGAGTTTCTAGGTAGCTTCTGAAGCTTAACATTTGCTTCAGCTACTTGCTCATCTGTCGAGTTAGCATCAGTAATAATTTTCTTAAGCTCTGCTCTTAATGGAGCATACTTAGTACTTAATTTCTTTTTCATTTCGTTGTTAACGATTTTCGCTTTTCTAGCCATTATTTAATCCTCAAGATTTATTATTTTGCAAAAGGCATACCTAATAAAGTTAGTAACTCACGACCTTCATCGTTATTCTTGGCAGTTGTAACAATAGATACACCTAAACCTCTAACTTTATCAATTTGATCGTATGTAATCTCAGAAAACATAATCTGCTCTTTAAGACCTAATGTATAGTTACCACGTCCGTCAAAACCTTTCTTAGAAATACCTCTAAAGTCACGTACTCTTGGTAGTGAAATAGTGATTAGTCTGTCTAAGAAGTCATACATTCTCTCGCCTCTTAAAGTAACAGAAGCACCTAATGGCATACCTTCTCTAACTTTAAATGATGCGATTGACTTTTTAGCTGTAGCTACAACTGGCTTTTGACCAGCGATTGCAGTTAAATCTTTAACGATTGAATCAACAACCTTCGCATTTGTAACTGCATCTTTTGTACAACAATTAACAACAATCTTCTCAAGCTTAGGAACTTGGTGAATATTCTTGTATTGGTACTTTTCTTTCAACTTACCAACTACGTCGTTTTTATAAGTTTCTTGTAATCTGCTCATAATTGCCTCAACTTACTTCAGTACAGAGCCGCATGCAACTGCTACTCTTACCTGTTTACCATCTTTCTCTTCAAATCTTACTCTAGTAGCCTTCTTTGTTTTTGGGCTAACTACAGCAACATTACTTAAGTGGATAGGTTTTTCCATATCAGCAAAACCGCCAGCAGGATTTTCTTGTGAAGGCTTTAGCGCTTTCTTTGCAAGGTTAATCCCCTCAACAACTAAAGTACTCTTCTTAAGGTTCAGTCTTTGAACTGTTCCTGTCTTGCCTTTATCTTTTCCTGCAATTACCACTACTTCATCATTTACTTTTATCTTTTGCATCTCTAATATCCTTGCAAGTTATAAAACTTCCGGTGCTAGAGAACAGATCTTCGTAAAGTTCTTCCCTCTTAACTCTCTCGCAACTGGACCGAAGATACGTGTACCTACAGGTTCATTATTGTTGTTCAAGATCACCACACTATTATTATCAAATTGGATATATGATCCATCTTCTCTTCTTAATGGATAAGCTGTACGTACAATTACCGCTTTCTTAACGTCACCCTTCTTGATTTTTCCACCAGGAAGTGTTTGCTGTACTGCTACCACTATAATATCGCCAAGGCCAGCGCTCATTCTTTTTGAACCACCAAGTACCTTAACACACTTTACTTCTTTCGCTCCTGAGTTATCTGCTACCAGAAGCTTTGTTTGCATTTGAATCATGGGTATTTCTCCATCTAAATCAGCTTAACATTAACTCTGTAGTCAGATTATTTCTGAGCTCCAACAAGTTCCCATTTTTTCAACTTAGAGTGAGGTCTAGATTCAATGATCGTTACCTTATCTCCAAGTTTTGCCGTGTTATTTTCATCATGAGCGTGATATCTCTTACTAGATGAAACGAACTTGTTATAAGTTCTATGCTTGAATCTACGAACAACATTAACTGTAATAGTTTTGTCATTCTTGTCAGATACTACAACACCTTCTAGTTTTCTTTTAAATTTTGCTTTTTCAACACTCATCACTACTTACCTTTAGAATTTTTTACTGTTAATAAACGAGCAATATTTCCTTTAGCAATTCTAACTGCATGAGGCTTTTCTAAACCTGATGCTGCTTTTTGCATTCTCATGTCAAAAAGGCTAGTTCTAGCCTCTTTAACTTTGGCGTCTATTTGCTTGTTATCTAATCCACTTATTTCGCTTAATTCTAGTTTTTGCATTATTGCCTCGCAATCATTCCACGTAGGAATTATTCTTCTCTTTTAATAATTCTTGTTTTAACAGGAAGCTTGTACATTGCTAGCTTTAAAGCCTCTTTAGTCAATTCAACATCAAAGTGTTTAATTTCGAAAAGTACACGACCTGGTTTAATTACTGCTACCCATTTTTCTGGAGAACCTTTACCTTTCCCCATTCTAACTTCTGCAGGCTTCTTTGTTAGAGACTTGTCTGGAAAAATCTTAATCCAAACGTTACCACCTCTTTTAATCTTTCTTGTCATGGCAATACGGGCTGCTTCAATTTGTCGGCTTGTTATATACCCACATGTTGTAGCTTGTATAGCAAAATCACCAAACGTGATACTATTTCCACGGTTGGCCTTGCCCTTCATTCTGCCTTTATGTTGTTTACGCCACTTTACTCTTTTAGGACTTAGCATGTTGACCTCAAAAATACTGTGTTTCTAATTAGTTAGCACTTAACCCGCTTTATATACGCGCCAGAGGTGCACCATTCATTCAAATCTACAAACTAAAATAGTTTATACGTAGACTTCACCTTTATAAACCCAAACCTTAACCCCAATTACACCATATGTAGTGTGAGCCTCAGCTGTTGAGTAATCTATATCTGCTCTTAGTGTGTGAAGAGGCACTTTTCTTTCTGAGTAACCCTCAGCTCTTGCCATTTCTGCACCACCAAGACGACCAGCAGTTCTAACTCTGATACCTTTAACACCAGCTCTGAAGGCAGATTGCATAACCTTCTTCATAGCTCTTCTAAAAGCAACACGTTTTTCTAACTGAGATGCAATATTTTCAGCGATTAGCTTTGAATCTGCATCTGGTCTCTTAACTTCAGCAATATTAAAAATTAAAGTTCCCTTAGTTAACTTCTTAAGGTCATCTCTAATTTTTTCAATTCCTGCACCTTTTTTACCGATCGCAACACCTGGCTTAGCTGTATAAACAGTAACCTTGATTTGATCAGACGTTCTTGAAATATCAGTTTTAGATACGGCTGCATTCTTCATGTTTTTTTCAACATAAGCTCTGATTGCAAGATCTTCTTTTAACTGAACTGCGTAGTTATCCTTCGCGTACCAGTTAGATTGCCAACCTTTGATGTAACCTAGTCTAAATCCATATGGATGTACTTTTTGTCCCATTGTATCCTTCCTATGCTTCTTTTAATTCTAAAGTAACGTGGCTACTTCTTTTTCTAACTCTAAATGCACGACCCTGAGCTCTTGGCTGCACTCTTTTGAGTGTAGGACCTTCATCTGTAAAGATTTGTGTCAGAACTAGGTTATCAATATCGTACTTATCAGAATCAGCTGCAATAGCAAGTCCACTATTGATTAGCTTTGTTAGCACAAGTGCAATCTCTTTCTTTTCGCAAAAACGAAGGATCTTGATTGCTTCGGATGCTTTCTTGTTTCTTACTAAGTCGCATACCTGTCTTACTTTTCTTGGAGCAATTCCAACTCTGCGATTCTTAACTGTAATGGCCATAGCGAGCCTCTCCTAATTTACATGCCACCGAAGTGGCATTTAAAACTATTATTTTCTTTTTGTCTTCTTATCAGCACCGTGACCGTAGTACGTTCTGGTAAGAGCAAATTCCCCTAACTTGTGTCCAATCATATTGTCAGTAACATAAACTGGAATAAACTTCTTACCGTTATGAACAGCAAAAGTTAGTCCAATAAATTCTGGAACAATTGTTGATCTTCTCGACCAAGTTTTAATTACTTTTGATCCTTTGCTATCTTCATCCATTACCTTGAAAACTTTTTCAAGTAAATGATAATCAACAAAAGGGCCTTTCTTAAGTGAACGGGCCATATATATCTCCCTAACCTATTTTCTTCTTTTAACAATAAATTGATCTGTTCTTTTGTTCTTTCTTGTTTTGAAACCTTTAGTTGGTTTACCCCAAGGAGTAACTGGGTGTCTACCACCTGAAGTTCTACCTTCACCACCACCATGCGGGTGATCAACTGGATTCATAACAACACCACGAACCGTTGGTCTAAATCCAAGCATTCTCTTACGCCCAGCTTTACCAATGTTTCTTTTTTCATGGTCAAGATTTCCAACTTGTCCAATAGTGGCTCTACAAACAGATCTCACTTTTCTAATCTCACCTGACGGCATTCTTAGTAGTGCTGTCTCACCTTCTTTAGCCATTACCTGTACATAAGCTCCAGCAGATCTTGCGAACTGACCACCAGCACCTGGATGTAGTTCAACATTGTGAACTAACGTACCAACTGGGATGTCCTTAAGTTGCTTTGAGTTACCAACAGTAATATCTGCCGTAGCAGATGAAATAACAGTGTCTCCAGCATTTAGTCCAACAGGAGCAAGAATATATCTTTTCTCACCGTCAGCATATGCTAGTAGAGCAATGTTACAAGTTCTGTTTGGATCGTAACTAATCGCTTGTACCTTCGCAGGGATATCGAGTTTGTTTCTTTTGAAATCAATCACTCTATATCTTCTCTTAACTCCACCACCTCTGTGTCTAACAGTGATCGTTCCAGAGTTATTTCTACCTGCTGTGCTCTTTTTAGGAGCTAATAATTTCTTCTCGGGTGCTACACCTTTAGTCAACTCGTCGCTATTTGTGACTTGCATACGTCTTAGCGAAGGAGTTGTCGGCTTAAATTTTTTAATACCCATAGTTCTTCCTCTTCTACTTTATTTTAATTAGATTCCTTTAAAGAATTCTATTTTTTGACCTTCACCTAATTCCACATAAGCTTTTTTGATTTTAGAAGTCTTTTTAATAGCCTTTCCTACTCTCTTTGTCTTACCTGGAGTGATATTTGTTTTAACACTTAAAACTTTTACGTCATAAAGTTTTTCAACAGCTTCTTTAATCTGATTTTTATTAGACTTAAGATCTACTACAAATCCAAATCTGTTATATTTTTCAGTTGCAGTTGCTGCTTTTTCTGTAATCAATGGTTTTACGATTATGTTCTCTAACTGTGCCATATCTTACCCCAATCTTCCTAAAAGTGCTTCTAAAGCAGCTTTTTCAATTATTAAGTTTTCGTATTTTACAGCTTCGTAAACACTGAAACCTTCAACTGCAAGACCTTTACCGTACTGAAGATTCTTTGCAGCTCTAATAGCTAGAGAATCTTTTTTCTCTGCTACGATTAGTGCTGGAAGTAATCCCTTTCCACTTAACATTGTGTAAAGCTCTTTAGTTTTACCGTTAGACTCTAATGAATCTACTACAGTAAGTTTTCCGGCCTGAAGTTTATCAGCTAATACAGATTGTATTGCTTTAGCTGCAACTTTCTTATTTAGTTTTTGATCGTAGCTTCTTGGCTTTGGACCAAAAGCGGTACCACCGCCAACCATAAGAGAAGATCTAATAGAACCCTGACGTGCTCTACCTGTACCTTTCTGCTTAAATGGCTTAGCTCCACCACCACTAACCTCTGCTCTAGTCTTAGTACATGCGTTCCCCTGTCTTCTACCAGCAAGAGTAGCTTTAACTACTTGGTGAACTACAGGAACATTTATATCTCCAGAAGCAAGGCTTACATTAGTGCTTAGCTTTCCTGAAGTTTCGAATTTTCCATTAAGTACTGTTATATCTGTCATCTTTACAACCCCTTAACTATTTCTTCAAAGCTCTAGCTATTTTAATGAAGCCATTTTTTGAACCTGGTAACGAGCCTTTAATTAGCATGTAACCTTTTTCAGAATTTACTTCAACAACTTTAACGTTTTGAACTGTTTGTTTAACTGCACCCATGTGTCCTGGCATTTTCTTTAATTTGAAAACTCTACCTGGAGTAGCTCTGTTACCAATAGAACCTGTAGTTCTATGGAAGTGAGAACCATGAGCAGCCGGACCACCAGCAAAGTTATACTTCTTCATTACACCTTGGAATCCCTTACCTTTAGTAACACCAGTTACGTCTACGTAAGTCTCAGGAGTAAATGAAGCAATAGAAACTTCTTTACCTAGATCATCGTTTGATACTGTTTCATTTTTGATTTCAGCGAACTTCGTTAAGTTTGCACTTACGTTTGCGCTTTTAAGGTGACCCTTAGTTGGCTTCTTAACCAACTTCTCTCTCTTCTCACCGTAACCAACTTGATAAGCTTCATAACCATCTTTTTCGATAGTCTTCACTTGAGTTACAATGTTTGGGATTAATTTTACGACTGTTACAGGAACGTGGTTACCGCTTTCATCGAAAATTCGAGTCATACCTGCTTTTACGCCATAAAATGCAGGAAGGTCGATTGAATTTGCTGTTGCAGAATTTTCAGTAGACTGATTCTCAACAGATGTATTTTCTTCTGTCATTGATCCTCCACAGCATCACCCTACTCTTAGGGATGCATGCATGGTTAATAAAATATATTAGACTAATATTTAACGAGTTTAGTCTATTTTTTAGTATTTAATTTCTACGTCAACACCAGCTGATAAATCTAATTTCATTAGGCTATCAACAGTTTGTTGTGTTGGGTCTACGATATCAATAAGTCTCTTGTGAGTTCTCATTTCGAACTGCTCTCTAGACTTTTTGTTAACGTGTGGTCCTCTAAGAACAGTAAATTTATTAATTTCTGTTGGTAAAGGGATTGGACCTGCAACTCTTGCACCAGTTTCTTTTGCTGTATTAACAATTTCACTTACAGAGTTATCAAGTAATTTATAATCGTAAGCTCTAAGCTTAATTCTTAGTCTTGGTTCTTTCATGACTATTCAATCCTCATAATTTTTTACATATAGAGTCAGGGTTTTATGAGTTATTGGGCCCTTTGTCAATGATAATAAAAAAAATAATTACTTTTTTTTATTATTTTTGGCCCAAAATTCAATTACTTACTCTTTTTGTTTAATAATTCTTAACACAGGGCCAAAAAACATGGCCCTTCGTGTAAAATTTACTTATTTTAAACTATTCTACGATCTCAGATACAGTTCCTGCACCAATTGTTCTACCACCCTCACGGATTGCAAACTTAAGACCTTTTTCCATTGCGATTGGAGTAATTAACTCTACGTCGAATGAAGTGTTATCACCTGGCATGATCATTTCTGTTCCAGCCGCTAACTCAATAGCTCCTGTAACGTCAGTTGTTCTGAAGTAAAATTG
>DFBJ01000014.1 GCA_002366565.1 Bacteriovoracaceae bacterium UBA3083 | reverse complement strand
CATATTGCTATAATTATGGACGGAAATGGGCGTTGGGCCCAGAGTCGTTCGCATGAGCGAATTTGGGGTCATATCCGCGGGTCTAGAATAGTTTCAAAGATTGTAGAAGAGGCAGATGAGTTAGGAGCAAAAGCACTAACTCTCTATGCTTTCTCAACTGAGAACTGGAGTAGACCTGTTGGAGAAGTAACAGTTCTTTTTAAACTTCTTAAAAAGTTTTTACTTAAAGAAAGAAGCAGAATTCTAAAAAATAATATTCAATTTACTGTGATGGGAGATACTTCTAAGTTACCCGATAAGACAAAGAGTCTTATTGCTAGCTTAGAAGAAGATTCCAAAAATAATACTGGCTTGATGTTAACGTTTGCTTTTGGTTATGGCGGACGTGACGAAATTGTCCAGGCTACAAATAAATTTATAAAAGAAAATCCAGGAAAGGAGTTAACGGAAGAGCTCCTTCAATCATACTTACTCATGCCTCAACTTGGTGATGTTGATCTTTTGATCAGAACAGGTGGGGATCAGAGAATTTCTAATTTTCTATTATGGCAGTCTGCTTATGCAGAACTTTATTTCACTGAAACAAAGTGGCCAGACTTTACGAGAGGAGAGTTTAGGAAAATAGTTGAATTTGTCTCAAAACGTGAGCGAAGATTTGGTAATATTTGTTCTTCCGATCTAGAGTCTTCAAAGTTGATGGCGGTAGAGAATAAGGAAACTATTACTAACCTTTAAGGTGTATTCACATGTCTAATACTCAAAAAAGAATTGCTTCCGCCATTGTAATGGCGTTGATCGTAAGTGTTTGTTTATATTTTGGTACTAAAACCGCACTAGGCTTTATTTTAGTCGTTGGTATAATTAGTATTGATGAACTATTTGTTAACTTCTTTAAGGGTTCAAGAAAAAGTATCAATTACTTACTATCTTTCTTCACTCTTATTCTTCCTTTTATTTATTTTAACTTTCTAGATTATAGTCCTCACTTTTTAGATGTATTTATAAATGCTGGGCTAGTGCAGAACTTACTACTGTTGATATATCTATTTTATATTCCAATGGAATCAAATTTTATTATTAAAAAAGTAGAAAAATATTCATTTGTATCTGCATTTTTGATTCTACTACCTCTAATGTCTCTGGCCTCATTATTTCAATTTGATAAATGGATATCCCTAGTAGTTGTTCTTTTATTAGTTAATTTTGGAATGGATACTGGTGCATGGTTCTTTGGTAAGAACTTTGGAAAACATAAGCTTTGGCCTAGTGTGAGTCCGAATAAAACAATTGAAGGTGTTATTGGTGGAGCATTAACTTCGGCATTTGTTGGAGGAATCGCTTTTCACTTCTTATTTGGAAAAATGGAAGTAAAATTATTTATATTCTTTGCCTTTTTAGGGCTTATGTCACAAGTAGGCGACCTTATTCAATCTAAGCTCAAGAGACAGTGTGAGATTAAGGACAGTTCTGCTCTTATTCCTGGTCACGGTGGAGTTTATGATAGAATAGATAGTCTAATGTTTTTGACTCCATTCTATGCAGTGGCGATCAAGTATTTTTATTTTGGATAGGTAAAAAATGATAGAAAAAGTTTTAATATTTATTTTATTTCTTGGCCCTTTAGTTTTCTTTCACGAGTTAGGACACTTTCTCTTTGCTCGATTATTTGGTGTGAGAGTACAAGTCTTCTCAATTGGTTTTGGACCAAAGTTATTTAAATTTAAAAAAGGTGATACTGAGTACGCTGTTTCATTAATTCCACTAGGTGGGTATGTGAAAATGTATGGGGATGACCCTTTCAATGGTGATGCAATTCCTGAGGAAGAGCGCAAATATAGTTTCACTCACAAGAGTAAGTGGGCTAGATTTTGGATCGTTTTTGGTGGTCCACTTGCGAACTTCATTATGGCCTACGTTATTTTCTTCTCTCTATTAATTGGTGGAGAAAAAATGCCTGAGCTAAAAATGGGTCTAGTGGCAAATGATTCTAAGTTTGCAAGCTTTGGTATCAAGACTGGAGATATTCTTAAAAGAGTAAACGGAGAGTCTGTTTCAAATCCTTCTGATGTTGTTTTAATGGATGGCGGAGTAAAGACGCTAACTGTTGAAAGATTTGGAGAACTTAAGACTGTAAAAATAGGAATGACTGGAGAAGAGTTCTTTGAAGAAATGGTGAATTACCCTCCATTCTTAAGACGTCCAGTAATGACGTCATTTAATGGTGATGTCTTTGCACTATCTTTAAATAAAGATTCTGTTAACTGGTCTGAGTCTTTAGATGAGCTGGCTGATCACGCAAGTAATCAATCAATTTACTTATTTAAAATTAAAAAAGATGCAGACCTTGGAGATATAAAGCTCCAGGAAGAAAGACCATTTGTTGCTGAGATAAAATTTGAGTCAAATGGAAATGAGGCATTCTTTCAAACGATGAGAGAGGCCAAGCTTTATCCTAATGATATGTTTGTAAAGAGTATCTCTATGAAATCACCTGCTGAGAAATCAGGAATTGTAGGTGGAGATATAATTCTAGGTTTAAACGGAAAAGATATTTATAGCTTTGATATACTTAGATCAACTCTACAAAAGACTGATTCAGAAGTAGTTCAGGTTAAGGTTCTATCTAAAGGTGAAGAAAAGAGTGTTTCACTAACTCCAGACATTAAGAAACAAGGCGATAAAGAAGTTAAGTTAATTGGTGTTTACTCAAATGGTATATTTCAAGGAATGAGATTTGTTGATACTCCATCAAAAGGTTTCGTTGGATCTTTTACAGGAGCATTTACAAGAACTTGGGATACTATTGTTAAGACAGTTGGTTCATTTAAAAAACTTATTGTTGGAGAAGTTTCTCTAAAAAATATTGGAGGACCTCTGGCCATTGGAAAAGTGGCATCGGACTCATTCCAAACAAGTTTATCTTACTTTTTTCAGCTCATGGCGTTGATCTCTGTAAATCTCGGAGTTATAAACTTATTCCCTATCCCTGTTCTTGATGGGGGACATATCATGTTTCTTGTTCTTGAGTTCATCAATAGAGGACCAGTCTCTAGAAGAAAGATGGAAATCGCACAACAGTTTGGCCTATCTATGCTTCTAATGCTAATGATTGGGGCTATTTTTAACGATGTGGTGAGATTCTTCTAATGGCATACTTATTTATTGATACGTCCGACCATTTGGTCTTAGGTCTTTTAGACAAAGATTATAAATGGTTGGAGCTAATTGAAACTCAGGACAGAAAAAGTTCTGCTTCAATTCATTCACATATATATAACTTATTAGACCCTAGAGGCCTTAAAGTTAAAGATATAAAAGGACTCTTTCAAGTTGCGGGTCCTGGATCATACACTGGAATGAGAATTTCGGAAGGAATCTCTCAAGTTCTTGAGTGGCAAAATATCCCAATCTATTCTTTTTACCACTTTAGTGTCCCTCAGATATTAGGTGTCGAAAAAGGTGCATGGGTTTCAAAGGCCTTTAAGAATGAGATCTTCCTCTATGAGTGGAGAGGGAGTGAGGTGAAGAAGTCTTTACATGCTCAAGATCAACTCGATTCTCTACAGGAGAGTCTAAGAGATGAGCTTGGAGAGTTTTGGACTCACTTTGAGGGAATATTCGAAAATATCAATAGGTTTAGCTCACATCTAATTAAAGATAATGAAGGGAAGCTATTTGTACATGCTGCAGAGAGTTGTCTTCGTGAAAAGCCCTTTTATTACAGATCTTTAGAAAATGAGTTCCGCGTAAGCAATAAATGACATCGGCGCAATTTGTTGATAGATTTAGAGTATGGGACTAACTTACTTACCTCGATGGATATATTTTTTTATTTCGTTTATAGCATTAATTTTAATGCTCATATTTGGACTAATAGGTCTCTTTGTAACAGTCGTTACTTTTGCCATAATTTTTGGAATTTTTAGAAAACAAAAACAAGATTTCAGAGAAGACTCTAATGACAACGTCATTGTTTCCCCAGTAAATGGGCGAGTTTATAAAATTGAAAAAGAAGTGACTCATGAGTTCTTTGGAGAGGACATGACATGTGTTCAGATTCAAGTTCCTTTTTGGAAAGAGTTCGGACTATTTTTTCCTGCAAGCTCTGAGATTCATCAAGTGCAAGCCAGTTGTGAAGCTTGTCTAGATCACCTTGTAAAATTTAGATTAAAAAGTAGATTAGATATAGGTTTAGCTGTTGGGCAGAATATACTAAGGCTTGCCCCTCAGATTATAGTTCTTCCTGGAGATAGAGGAAGACAGAAGGTAAACTTTGGTTTCCTTCCAATGGGTGGAGAAGTGAAGGTTTACATCCCATCGGCCTTAGAAGTATTAATTAATGAAAAAGATGAAGTGGTTGCTGGGCAAGGGATTTTAGCCGGTATTCCTACTGATATTGAGGAAAAAATAATATGATTGATCAACCTAAAAGGTTAGCGTTCTTTTTGCCAAATACTTTTACTGCGTTAAATATGGCCTGTGGTTTTGCCTCAGTTATTATGTCTTGGAACGGACAATTTTATAATGCGAGTATGATTTTACTTTTAGGAGCTATCTTTGATTCTGTAGATGGGAGAGTTGCTAGAATGACTGGGACTCAATCTCAGTTCGGTGAGCAATTTGATTCTATTAGTGATGTCGTATCTTTTGGGATTGCTCCTTCTTTCTTAGTTTATAATTGCTTCTTTAAAGATATGGGAAGACTAGGAATGGTAGTCTCATTTATTTACCTTCTATGTGGTGCTTTAAGGCTTGCGAGATTTAATGCAAATATTGATAAGGTAAGTAGTGATTACTTTCAAGGTTTACCGATTCCAACTGCAGCACTAGGTCTTGTTGGTTATGTATTATTAGCAATAGAGTTTGAACTTATTCAATCTCTAACACCATTTACAATTTTCTATGTAGTACTCTATTCAGTGTTGATGATCTCAAATGTTCCGTTCTACTCATTTAAGAATGCAGCTTGGGTTAAAACACATAAGAAGAGAGTTTTAGCGATAATTTTTCTATTGCTTGCACTAATATTTACTTATGAGCAATTGATGATAGGAGTTATTACTGGAGCCTACGTTTTAGGAGGCCTAGTTTACTTTATTACCCACAAGGGCGCACTAGAAGACGTATTTTCATGGAAGAGCGAGAATGATGAAGTTAACGAGAATAACTAAAGTTTTATTTTTAACTTGTTTGATTGCAAATTGTTATGCAAATGACAGTAGCTCTCAAAGTTTTCCAGGAGGAGAAGTTTCTCCTGCTATGGATAGCGCAGAGGGTGGAGAAAGTGCTTATTTTCCTAGTGAAAATCATAAGCCAATGGAAGACGTTGAAGGTGGAGAAAATGCATATTTTCCAGATGAAGACGATAAACCACTAGATAAAGTTAAAGAAAATGCAACAGCTTCTCCTATGGTTCCTGGTGCTAATAATTATGGAAAGACTGTATCTGGAAATAATTCATCAACTCAATTTAATTCAGGAGCACCGTTTAGCGGTTTAAATTCTGATAAGTACCTCACTTATACAAATGAAGAAATTCTTGCAAGTATTCGTGGCAAGTCTAAGTCGTCACTCGCTTTTGAGTTTTTTCAAAATAATTTCGACTATGTAGACTCTCGAGGAGTATACGAGAGAACCTTCAACTCAGACTCTGGAGCTAAAGGTGGCTCCCTTCATATCACTAGAGATAGCTATCTTTATAAAGGGTATATTAATCTTGGCTATGGTGGTGGAATCGGTGTTGGTTACTCTACAGGTAAAGGGATTTTTGCAGCGGACGGAACAGTAAGTAATACAAGCTTTAACTTATACTCACTTCCGCTAGATTTAAGACTCTTAATTGAAATCCCTGTTGGTCATTTTATGAAGTTATCTGTTGCTGGTGGACCTAGTGCCATGGGCCTTATCCAAAATAGAAGTGATAGAGACAGTGGTGATAAAGATAAGGAAAAAAAGCAAGTTGGTTTTGGTTATTCTGCCGAAGGTAAGGTTAAGTTTAACTTGAGCTACATGTTTACAGATACAGGTTTTGATTATTATACAAGTCATGAAGTAAGCTTTATGTCTTTAGACTTCATTATGAGAACTCAAAGTTATTCAGGTTTTGGTGATGAAGATATAGAGATTACAGGTACATCATATGGGCTAGGTTTTACATTTGAATTTTTATAAATTAAAGATCAAATATAAAGGAACTCGCTATCAAGGGTGGCAAAAGCAAACCCATACTGAGATGACAATTCAAGGGCAGTTAGAAAAGGCCCTCTCAAAGATATCTAAATCAAATGAAATTCACTCAATTGGATCAGGGAGAACAGACTCTGGAGTTCATGCTCTCTCTCAATATGTTCGAGTGAGAATGCCTTTAAAAATAGAGGCTCAGTCTTTAAGAAAAGCAATTAATTCTATTTTACCTAGAGATATTGAATGTCTCACTTGTGAGGACTCAACTGAAGATTTTCATCCTACTTTTGGAGCAAAAGATAAGACTTATAGGTATGTCTTTAGCCTTGGAAAGAGAAGTGATGCCCTCGCTGCAGATATGATGACTTTTATGTCTCGTGACCTAGATATTGAAAAGATGAAATCTGCGTGTGGAGAGTTTATTGGTGAGCACGATTTTGCTGACTTTTTTACTACAGGAACAAAGGTGAGCTCAACTGTGAGAACTATTTTTGAATGCTCTCTCTATGAGGAGTCTCCGGCAGGATTCATGGGAAGCGTTTACCCAAAGTATTTTGTCTTTGAGGTAAAGGGAAGTGGCTTTTTAAAACAGATGGTTAGGCTAATGGTTTCAACTATTTGGAATATTGGTGAAGGGAAGGTTTCTGTTGAGGATTTGAGAGGAGCCCTATCCAAACCTACAGGAAGAAAGCTTGCCGCAGTAGCTCCTCCTCAAGGTCTATTTCTCTCGGAAGTAAATTACTAAATCAATCTTATAAAGAGTTTAAAACCCTGCTCTAATAGGTCACTTTCATTGACTTTTGGGGTCAATTTCGATATTTTCAGCTGCAATAAATTTAACAAAAATGATGCAACTTGTTGTGCGGGGTAAAGATATGTCTTATACAGTAGAAACGATTAATGATTGTACAAAAAAACTTGTTTTTAATTTTGAAACTTTAGATTTAACAGCTGAAATTAAAAAAGCAGTTAAGCAAAAGCAAAAAACAACTTCATTAAAAGGTTTTAGAAAAGGAAAAGCTCCTTTAAGTATGGTTGAGCAAGTTCACGGACCACAAATTGAGTCTGAAGCACTTAACCAATTTGTTCAAAATCAATTCTTTGATGCTGTTCAAAAAGAAGAATTAAGAATTGTTGGTTACCCAACATTTGAAAATATGAATTACGATGAAGGTAAATCAGTTAAATTTGATGCCCTAGTTGAAATCTTCCCAACAGTAGAAGTTAAAGGTCTTGATAAGATTACTGTAACTAAAGAAACTGTTGCTGTATCTGATGAAGATGTTACTGCAATGGAAAAGAACTACCTTGGATCTAAAGCAGAAATGAAAGAGATCGAAGAAGATGTAAAACTTGAAACTGGTCACTTTGCAGTGATTAACTTCCAAGGTGAAAAAGAAGATGGTGAAAAGCCTGAGAATATGAAAGGTGAAGAATTTGTTCTTGAAATTGGTTCTGGTCAATTCATCCCAGGTTTCGAAGATAAAATGATTGGTATGAAAAAAGGTGAGAAAAAAGTTATTGAGCTTTCTTTCCCAACTGATTACCACGTTGAAGAGCTTAAAGATGCAAAAGTTAAGTTTGAAACTGAACTTCTTGAAATTAAGCAAAAAATGTTCCCAGATTTTACTGATGAACTAGCTAAAGAATTTGGTTTTGAGTCTGTTGAAGATTTCAAAACAAAGACAAAGGCAAACCTATTTAGCCAAAAAGAAAGAGAAGCTTCTGAAAAGCTACACCAAGAAATTCTTGAGAAGCTAATTGAAGCAAATAAGTTTGATGTTCCAGCATCTTTAGTTTCTCAACAAGAAGCTAGCCTTAAAGAAGACCTTTCTAGAAACCTTAAAGGACAAGGTTTCAACGAGCAAATGCTAGGTGAATACTTTGAGAAATGGGCCGGAGATCTTTCTGAGAAAGCAACTTTCCAAGTTCGTTCAGGTCTAATTCTTGATAATCTTGCAAAGAAATATAATGTTGAAGCAAGTGATTCTGACTTTGATGCAAAAATTGAAGAGATGGCAGCAGGTTCTGGAATGGAAGCTGAGCAAATTAAAAGTTACTACGGTTCTGATGCAAAACTTAAAGGAAACTTAATGTATGCAATTAGAGAAGAGAAAACTTTTGAAAAATTAAAAGAAGAAATCAAAGTAAAATAATTTTAAAGAAATTTATAATTATATCTAGGCCCACTTTTATGTGGGCCTTTTTTTAGAAAATATTGAGTTTATTAAATGCTGAAGCCATCTGTTTTATAAACTTAGATGGACTTTTTAATTGGGCATTTGATTCTTTAGCATTCTTTTCTACTGCATCCAAAGTGATCTTTGTCTTAGTCGCAATTGAACCGGCCCTGTTGATCTCTCTAATTTTTTCTTGTGTCGATTGATTTACTTTCATACATTACGTATCGGAAAGCGGGGAAGAAAACTTGAGGAAAATAGTAGTGTACTCCCTCAAGTTGTTGAAATTATTTTTGAATTTGTGTCTTCATTAGCCGTTCACGTTGAATTAGGTGATCGCAGAGAACCCAATCATTACCAGCGCCTCTTCCGACAGGTTTAAATTTTTCTGTCACAATTCTACCTGAGTCTAGAAGATCTTCGCTTATATGAACTTTAATTACTTCCCCAGTAATGATTTGGCCACAACCAGGCTCATCACCATAACTTAAGTGATCTCTATAGATACATTCAAATTGAATCTTACTTTCTAATATTCTCTTTGCCTTAATTAAGTCTGAATCTACAGGAGTTAGTCCGGAGAGTTTAAATTCATCTTCCCCGTATGGAAGCTCAATAGAAGTAGTATTGATTTGATCAATAATTTCTTCGCTTACAAAATTAACAACAAATTCTTTCTCTCTAAAAATATTTTTAGGAGTATCTTTCATTTGTCCATTAGAGCTTTTAATCATTGGAGAGAATGCAATAATCATTGGCTTTGCACTAACCGCTGTAAAGAATGAGAATGGGGCTACATTATTAGTTCCATTATCGTTTACAGTAGAAATAACAGCTATAGGTCTCGGAAGTATTGAGCCTATTAAAAATTTATAATTACTTGTGAATTCACCATTTGTATCAAAACTTTTCATTTTCATATTTAATCCTTTTTTACATCCAACTTTTCCAGTAATCCTTTACTTCATTTGTTTTAAACCATTCTGTTTGCTCTAGTGGATATCTCGTATCAACCATCACTGCATATTCATCAGTATGAGTTTTTTCATCAACACTATTAAATGCCTTAGGGTGTGGCCCATGATGAATACCTTGTGGATGAAAAGTTAGAGCTCCGGCATCTATATTATCTCTACTGAAGAACTCACCTTGATGGTAGAAAAGAACTTCATCATAATCAATATTTGAATGATAGAAAGGAACTCTAAGAACACCATGTTTTGAATCTTCCAGAGGTCTTTCAACAAAAGAGCATACGACAAAGTTTCTACACACGTATGTCGTATGACCAGAAGGTGGTATGTGATATTTGTGAGACATTACAGGACAGATATCATAGATCGAAAGCTTGCTTGGATATACTGAACCTTTCCATCCTTTAGCGTCTAGAGGGTTGAAAGGGTACGTTATAGTCGTAATCTTTCCAAGTCTCTTAATTTCAACTTTATATTCTTCTAAATCTTGTTCTGATCCAAGTGCGCTCTCTGGAGTTTCAATAACTGTTTGATCATAGAGAGCATTAGGTCCAAGCATTCCTCTGTCCGGTTGTTCGAATTCAGAATTAGATTCAATTTTAAATATCTTTGTAGGAACCTTAGTGAATAGTTTATAGGTCGTTCCTCTTGGGATATTGATGTAGTCACCTTTTTTATAAGTAAGGTGTCCATAGATTGTTTCAAAGTGACCCTCTCCATCGTGGATAAAGTAGAGTTCATCAAAATCAGCATTTCTAAAAAAGCACTCAAAGCTTACTGTATAGTGAGCAATATTAATGGTTACATCATTATTAAAAAGTATTGGTTGAAAATAATTTACTTCTAAATGATCTCCAAACATTGGCCTTTGGCATCTTGGCTTTAAGTCACCTTCAATATTTGTCCAATTAACGGGAGGATTTTGATGATAGATTTGGCTAACTCTTCCAAAGAAGCCTTTTCTTCCATGCTCTTCTTCATAGAGTCCTTCAGGTATCTTTACGTGAGCTTGCTTTGAAAAAGTGCCGCTTGATTTAAAGCTTTCCATTCTTATGTCCTATTTTGTTTTTTAGACTTCCGATTCCTTCAACAAATAATTCAATCTCATCTCCAGGTTGAATCCATTTATCGATCTCTAGACCACATCCAGTTCCAACTGTTCCAGATCCAAAAAGGTCTCCAGGTAGAACCCACTCATCTTGAGAGACATGAGTAATCATTTGTGCAAAAGAAAAGTGAGAATCACCTGATTGACCTCTAGACCATTCTTTACCATTAATTTTGGCTGTCATTAATAGGTCAGGTTCAATATTGTCGAATTCATCAATTGTAGTGATTACTGGACCAATTATTGAGCAGAAGTCTTTACCTTTTGCTGGTCCTAGTCTGATGGCCATTTCTTTCTTTTGAATATCTCTAGCAGAAATATCATTTAAAATAGTAAATCCAAAGATATGCTTTAAAGCATCTTCTTCTTTTATATTTATTCCTTCTTTACCTACAACCATTCCAAGTTCTAGTTCGTAGTCTAGAACGTTTGTATAGCTTGGCCAAAGTACTTCTTCTTCTGGTCCAATAAACCCGTGAGTAGACCCTTTATAGTAAGCAGGTATTTCGTACCAGGCTTCAGGGATTGGCTCATTTCTTTTTTCAAAGCCTTTAGCAACATGTTTTTCATGAGCATAAAAGTCTCTATAAGTAGCAATTTTATCTAGTGGCTTAGCTAGTGAGATACTTTCATCATCAAGTTTAAAAAATGTAGGAGTTCCATCTTTAAGTTTTAAGTCTCCAACAAGTTTTAGAAATTGAAAGAGTCCGTAGCTTTCTTGAAGAGCATCAAGAGGATCATCACAGTAGTTTAATACTTCAAAGAGTGAGCTTGGAAGAGTTCTATCTGCGCGCTCGTAAGGATTAAAACGTCCTTCTCTTTCGTAGTCACATGCCCACACAAAGTTTGGATCAATAATTATTCCTTCATTCTCATCTAATATACCTAGTCTTGTTTTTCCACCAGTCATTAGGTTATTTCTATAGTGACAAATTTTCATATTTAAGCTCTCCCAAATAATTCGTTATACTTTGGTAGGATTTTTTCCATTGCTTCAAAGTAATGCTGCATTTCTTCCTTGTTTCCAAGTGAGACTCTTACGTAGTCAGGCATTTCATTTGCCTTAAGTGGACGAATAATAACACCTTCATTGAGTAAGTTTTCGTACATCCATTCACTAGCTTCAATAGAGCCTGTTTTATATGTGATAAAGTTTGTGATTGATTTTATTGGCTTAAAGTTATGCTTCTCTAAAAATTCAAATGTTTCATTATATCTTTTAACATTATTCTTTAAAGTTCTATTTAAATGAGGAGTATCTTTAAGAGCTCCTCTTGCTCCAAGTTGTCCAATAAGGTTTGGCTCAAATGGAAGCTTTACTTTACTTAAGTTTGAAATTAAATCATCGTGTGCAAAACCATATCCAACTCTAATTCCAGAAAGTCCGTAGGCCTTAGAGAATGTTCTTAGAGTGATAACATTGTCATAGCGGTAGTCCATAGAGTCTGGATAATCATCACAATGTTGAGCAAATTCAAAGTAGGCTTCATCTAGAAGTACAATAACGTGATCAGGAACATATTTCATAAGGTAATCAAATTCCTTCTTGGTAATATAAGTTCCTGTAGGGTTATTTGGGTTCGCAATATAGATTGCTTTTGTTTTTTCTGTAATAGATTCAGCAAGAGCCTCTACATCAAAGCGGTAATCACTAGTTAGGGGAACTTTCTTAAGGTTAGCTCCAACACTTCTAGCAAGAATATAAAATCCTATAAATGTATTATCGCATGTTAAAACCTCATCTCCAGGTTGAAGGAAGGCCCTTGCAATATAGGCCATAATTCCTTCACTACCATTTCCAAGAATAATATTCCCAGGCTTTAGGTTATAAAGCTCACACAGAGATTTCTTCAGTTGATAAGCATGCATGTCGGGATATCTATGTAATTCCCAAAGACCACCTGTCATTTCTTTAATGGCGTAAGGTGATGGACCTAGAGGGTTTTCATTACTAGCTAATTTTGAAATTTTTGTAAGACCTTTCTCTCTAGCAACCTCATCAATTGGCTTTCCTGCTTGATAAACTTTTAAGTCTTTTAAATAGTCAGGAACTAACGTTCTTCCTAGCTTTTCCATTGGGTCTCCTTAATTAATGCATATATTAATATTTATCATTTCTGAGGCCTTTTGTGTTCATGAAATTCACCTTGTAACAAATGAGTATGCTTTTTATAATGATTGAATGGAAACAAATTATCACTACGGTCAATTCACAGAAGAACATCTTAACTTACTGAAAACAGGCATATCTCTATATAATGAAGGTAAGTTCTGGGAGTGTCATGAAGAGGTAGAAGATCTCTGGCTTGCAGATTATGGTGATGATGCGCGTTACGTTTATTGGACTGTAATTCAAGTGGCCACCTCCCTTTATCATTATTTAGATGGAAACTTAAATGGCGCAGAGGGAATGATTCGTAAAGCTAAGAGAAAGTTAGATATTTGTGAAAAAAAGAATATAGAAACCGAGCTTCTTTATAAGTATTTAAGTTGGGAAAAATTTAAAAAAATTATTAGAAAAATACCTGAAAAGAGTACGATTGATGATTATAATGAACTCTATTCATTTAAATTTAAAAATCCAAATCATTGGGAAAAAATATGACTAGACCAATTAAAGCATTTCATAAGTCTTTGAGCTTGTTAAAAGAAGATAAGGTTATTCTACTTCTTTCGTTCATCCCTGTTCTAATTGGTATTATTGCTTATTACTATATTGGGAACCTTTTCTATGTAGATCTTTTAGACTGGGGAAAAAATATTGTAGCTGAGAAAGTTGGTAATAGTGAATGGCTTAGTTATATTGCATGGATATTTACAGCAGTACTAACAGTCATATTATATTTCTTAGTAAGCTGGACATTTGTATTATTTGTTTCAATAATCTCGTCTCCATTTAATGATATTATTTCAGGGAGAGTTGAGAAGAGACTTCTAGGTGAGGTGTCACCAGACTTTAATTCAGAAAAATTCTTCAAGCGAATACTCACTGTTCTAATAAATGAATCAAAAAAAATATCCTTTATTATTATTCTTTCAATTCTTTCATTTATTCTAGGATTATTTTTTCCACCAATAGCCTTCTGTGTTTCAGCGATACTATTAGCTATTTCCTTTTTAGATTATTCTTGGTCACGTAAAGATTTAAGCTTTGGAGAATGTGTCGCTAGCTTGAGGAAGTCATTTTTAACTTATTTGATAACGGGCTGTGTATTTATGGGACTGATCTCAATGCCAATCCTTAATCTCTTCATACTTCCTTTTGCTGTTATTTATTATTCTGTACTTTTTTATAGTAAAGAAAATGGACTGACGATTTGAAAACGAAATTCCTAATTCAAGGGCCAAGAGATAGAGATAAAGTAGTTTCTTTATTTCCATTCTTTATGAAGCTAAATGAATATTTTCCTGAGGCTGAAGTTAACGTAGTCATTGATAAAGGGCTTGAGGATGTCTTGGAGCTTCTTCCACATAAAGTTAGAGTTTATCCTCTCCCTGAGAGTCTAAATACAATTGTTGGTATTCATAAGTTTGCAGTAAATGTTACTGATGTATTCAATGTAGATTACTTTTTTGATTTTTCTTTTGATTATAAAGGGGCCTTAACAGGATTTTGTTTCAGGGCCAAGAATAGGATAGGTGAAAACTCGGGAGGTAAGAGACTTCTTTATACAAAGAAAATGGAAATTGCATCTAACCTTACTGCTCTTGATCTCATATCTATCAATTATTTAAACTCAATTCTTGAAAAAGATATGGACGATTTCTTCTATCAGCTACCAGAGAAGATTGCAGTTGAAGAAGAGAGTAATGTTTACCAACTCTTTGAGGATACTAAGCCAAATTTCTTTCTTCTTAAAAACTCAGAAAAGAACTTTGAGTTGTGGAAAGAGCTTCTCTTATTAATGGATAGTGGGACTGTAGTTATTTGGGATATGAAGAATCTCAACTTCTGGCAAGAGTTTAAATCTGATGAGAATCTAAAAGTAGAACTTATAATTCAAGGGGAAGTTGAAGGACAGAGCTTCCTACCAGAGCTAATTAAAAAAGCTGAGTATGTAATTACTGATGATAAACCTTTAGCGCATGCATGTATCTTTTATGAAAAAAGAGCGTTCCTCTTCTCTGAAGATAACTATACAAGAATACAATCAAACTACTTCTCAAATGTAGAAGATCTCATCATTACTGAAGAGAATGATGTTGTTGAAATATTTAAAGATGGAAAAAAGAAAGAAATAAGAGTCATGGATGAAGTGTTAGACCTCATCCATGACGTTATGAAATTATGATTTGAAATTTTCTAAATTTTCTACAATTGAAGATTTTTTCTCAGTTAAACTGCTATGCTCGTCTTTAACCTTTGCAATTACTTCATCTTTTGCATTAGAGATAAATTTCTCATTAGATAATTTCTTATCTAGTTTTTCAATTTCCTTCTCTGTTTTTAAAAGATCTTTTTCAAGCTTTTTGATTTGCTCTGTTAAATCAATAGAACCATCAAGAGGAATAAAGACCTCTGTATGCGTCGTTGCTTTCATTACAGACTTTGTTGGTTTCTGTGCATTTTTATCTTCTACTGTAAGAGACTTAACTTTTGCAAGGTCTGCAAATCCCTTTTCTGTACCTTTAAAAAATTCTAGAAGATCAGCTTGATCAGTATAAAGAGAAGCATTAATTTCTTCTTTTGGTTTCAAGTTTAGTGAAGAACGTAAGTTTCTTAGTGACGTTACTACCTCAATAAACTTATTCATCATCTCTTGATCTTTTTCAAAAGAAAGATTCTTATCAAACTCTGGGTAATCCTGAATAATTAGTAAGTCTTCATTATCATCTTTTAGATAACTCCAAAGCTCTTCTGTAATAAATGGAGTGATAGGGTGAAGAAGTGTTACAATCTGTCTATAAGAGTATTTAAGTACAGATGCTCTTCTAATCATTGCTGCTTCATCATCTCCGTGAAGAACATTCTTTGAAAGTTCAATAAACCAAGAACAAAACTTGTCATAAACAAATCCGTAAATAGCAGAACAAGAATCATCAAATCTATATTCTTCCATTGAATCATTCATCACTTTAGTAACTTCATTTAACTCAGAAAGAATCCATTTTTCTTGTTGGTCTAAGTTATCCGGAAGAGTAGATTCTCCCTTCTCTAAGAAAGGTGATATAAATCTAAAAGCATTCCAAATTTTATTAATGAAATTTCTGTAACCACCGATTCTTTCAGGATCAAGGTTAAGTCCTCTATTATATCCAGAACCTGCAGCGAGAGTGAATCTGAAAGCATCAGCTCCATATTCTTCAACTGTCTCAAGAGGATCTAGTCCATTGCCTAGAGACTTACTCATTTTTCTACCTAGCTTATCTCTTACTAGTGCATGAATATAAATATCGCTAAATGGCTTTTCTCCAGTAACCTTTTTAGACATCATCATCATTCTAGCTACCCA
>DFBJ01000009.1 GCA_002366565.1 Bacteriovoracaceae bacterium UBA3083 | reverse complement strand
GTTATGGCGAAACTTGATATTGCAGAAAAAAGACTCCCTCAAGATGGTCGTATTCCAATAAAGATGGCCGGAAAAGATATTGATATTCGTTTATCTACAGTTCCAATCCAAAGTGGTGAAAGAATTGTTATGAGAATACTCGAGAAGAACAATACTATTTTAAAGCTTGAGAACTTAGGCTTTCACGGAAAGGTCTTAAAAGACTTACAAGAACTTGGTTCTAGAAAGCATGGAGTTGTATACGTATCAGGACCAACTGGGCACGGTAAGACAACGACTCTCTTTGCTATGCTAGATGAAATTAACACTCCTGATAAAATGATTATCACTGTAGAAGACCCCGTAGAATATGAAGTTCCAGGAATTTCACAAATCCAGGTAAATAGTAAAATTGATCTCTCATTTGCTATAGCCCTTAGGTCAATACTAAGACAAAACCCTGATGTTATAATGGTTGGTGAAACAAGAGATAAAGAAACTGCTGAAATGGCAATTCAAGCATCTCTTACAGGTCACTTTGTTCTATCTACAATTCACACCAATGACTCTTTTTCTGCTCCTGGTAGATTAATTGACATGGGTGTTCAACCCTTTCTAATTGCATCTTCACTTGCTGGAGTATTAGCTCAAAGACTTATACGTAAGCTTTGTAATCACTGTAAAGTTCCTCATCAAGTAACTCCATTTGATATGGAAATGATGAGAGTAACTTCTGTTCCAAATGACGCCACAGTATTTACTCACAAAGGTTGTCCTAAGTGTAACTATGATGGCTTTAGTGGAATGACTGTCGTTTCAGAACTACTTATTATAGATGATATTATTCGCCCGCTAGTTCTAAAGAAAGCAGATTCAGGTTCTATAAAAAAAGCGGCAGTAAAAAATGGAATGATTACTCTTAGAGGCGATGCTCTTTCAAAGGTATTTTCAGGTATTACATCTGTTGATGAGATGGTTAGAGCAATTAATGACGAAGATCACCAAGAAGACGAATAAGGTTATAAAGAATGGCAATATATAGCTATAAAGGTCTTGATAAGACTGGAAAAGAAATTAAAAAGACAATTGATTCTGATAGTCTAAGTTCGGCCAAGGCTAAAGTTCGCTCCATGGGCATAATGCTTATAGAAATATCAGAACAAAAGTCTCAAAATAAATCTTCTATAAGTAGTAGCACCTCATTCTCGTTTGGCCCAATTGTCTCAATTCAAGAGCTATCACTTATGACAAGACAGCTTGCGACACTTATAAAAGCAAAGATCCAAATTGTTGAAGCATTTAACGCTCTTGTAGACCAAACAGATAATCAAAAATTTAAGTCTATTCTTGCTGAAATAAAACAAAAGATTAATGAAGGTTCATCTCTTGCGAATGCATTAAGTGACTACCCTAAAGTCTTCGATAATGTCTATGTCAACATGGTTGATGCAGGAGAAACGTCTGGAACACTACAGGTCGTTCTTCTAAGACTTGCCGACTTTACAGAAGCGCAAGTTAAGCTAAAGAATAAGATTAAGGGAGCAATGACTTACCCATTAATTATGGCATTTGTTGGTGCTGGAATGATGGGGATCATATTTATTTTTGTTATCCCTAAGATTACAAGAATATTTGAGACAATGAAAAAAGATTTACCACTACAAACAGAAATTTGTATTTGGATTTCACAATTTCTAAAGAGTTACTGGTGGGCAGTAATTATTGGGACTTTCTTTGCCTTCACTTCGTTTAAAAAATATATTAAAACAAAACAAGGAAAGTCTAGATGGGATGACTTATTACTTAAGCTTCCTATCATTGGAGAACTTGTTACAATGGTAAATGTAAGTAGATTTTGCTCTACACTTGCAACACTTCTTAACTCAGGTGTTCCAATTATTGCAGCATTAAAAATTGTAAAAAACCTAATTGCTAATGTTCATATGCAACAAGCAGTAGAAGAAGCAAAAATAAATGTATCAGAAGGTGCATCACTAGCTGCTCCACTAGTTAGATCAGGACTTTTCCCTACCATGGTTACACACATGATGACACTGGGGGAAAAATCAGGAGAACTAGAAGATATGCTAAAGATCATTGCAGAAAATTACGAAGACCAAGTTGAATCAAAACTTAATGGACTAACCTCCGTCTTAGAGCCTATAATGTTGGTCGGGATGGGTATTGCAGTAGCATTTATTATCTTTTCAGTGGTAGTGCCAATGATGCAATTAAATTCGCTCCATTAATAAATAATCATAAGGAGATATAATGAAAAAAAGAGGCATGTTAAATTTGCTTAGACAATCAGGCGGTTTCTCGTTAATTGAAATTCTTATTGCATTAACGCTACTTGGTATTGCAGGTACATTTGTTGCAGGTCAGATTTTCTCTCAATTAACTGAAGGTCAGATAAAAGCAGCAAATATTCAAATGAAGAGTTTCAAATCAATTCTTCAAGATTACAGAAGAAAGTGTGGTGTCTACCCTCTTACTGACCAAGGTCTTGAAGCTCTAATCTCTAAACCATCAGGTGGTAAAGAGTGTAAGAACTACCCACCAGAAGGATTTATGGATGCAGAAGAAATTCCAAGAGATCCTTGGGATGAAGAATACTTCTACGAGTCTGATGGACGTAGCTTAAATATTTGGAGTTTAGGTCCAGATAGAACAGAAGGTGGAGACGGAACAGACGCTGACATCTATCTAAATAAAAAGAAGTAATTTAAATAAATGAAAGATACTGTCACAGGTAATAATAAAGGGTTCACTCTCATTGAGATGTTAGTGGCCCTATTACTTGTGACGATCGTCCTTACTGTCGTTTCAGGCACAAGTTTTTCTACAAGAAGAAATTTAGATGAGGCACTAAATGATATCGAAAGAGGTATTAGATTCTCCTCAGACGAATCAGCACTCAGAAACTCAATCATAAGAGTAAGATTTAAACTTGACGAAGATCCTCAGACTTGGTCCGTTGAATTTGGACCCGATGGAAACTTTGTTCTCCCTCCAATTAACCATAGCGTGTCTCAGAGTAAATCAGATGAAGAGATGGAGAAAAAAGCACAGAGTGAAGTTGATAAACAGTTCTCCAGAATCAAAGAGTTTCAAGAAAGTGATAGAGAATTTCCACTTGGCGTAAGAGTCATAGGTGTTGCAACGAGCCTAACACAAGCAATGCTATTAGATGGAGAGAATTCGGTTTATATTTATCCCACTGGTGAAAAAGATTCTGCTATAATAATCGTAGCATCAGATGATGAACTTGCTTCACTAAAGATATCTCCATTTACAATGGATATCGAAAGAGAATACTTTACAGTAGAACTTCAAAGAGATGGTGATATTACTGAAGCTCAAATTGAATTGGCCGAGAGAATATATCAAGAATGGCAAAAAAACTAAGAAAGATATTAAACACAAAAGGATTCACTCTCGTAGAGGTGATGATTTCCTTGGCAATCTTTGCAGTCTTTGCGGCCTCCTACCTTACAGCTCAAGGTTATAATATAAGCGATAGTACAGTAATGCGAGAAGAGCTAGATCTCAAACGATTTGCAGAGCTTAAAATCAATGAAATTATAGTTACTCCCCCAGAGCTAAAAGATTCACTAACAATATCAAAAGATTCTGGAAAGTTTGAAGAAGATAATAACTTCAGCTATTCAATCGAATATAAAAAGTTTGTTGTTCCTGACTTAAATAAGATTACAGGCGGTGATCAAGAGGCTCAAGATCCAAATGAAACCAAGATATTTAATAATATAAAGAAAAACTTAGAGAAAATTATTTGGCAAGTTGAAGTAACTGTAAAAAATGAAACAAGTGAAAGAATATACTCTGTTAGCACCTGGCTTTACAATCACCAAGCTCAGGTAATGTTTGAGCAAATGTGAGAGATTTAAAAAATAATAAATCCATTCAACTTACAAACGCAGGCTTCACTTTAATTGAAGTACTCATTGCTATAACTGTTCTCTCAATGCTTATGGCCACAATGTATACGATCGTAAGTAATAGTACAGATACTAAAGATAAAATAATTGCAGAAGATAAAGACTCACTTCAATTAATTACAGCTCTCGATAGAATGGAGCAGGACTTCTCACAAATATACTCTCCCCTTTATCACAGTGCTAAATACGTTAAGAAGTCATCTGATCAATATGAGTTTCAAAGCAATATTGATGAAGATGGAAATCCAAAAATAGTAAGCCCCTTAGACAGTTTTGAAGCATCTGAAAGATTTCCAAGTATAAGTACAAGTGCCGATATAGTTCCTGCACTACAGAATGAATCTAAATCTGAAATTATATTCATGACAACTGCAAACAGAAGAATACTCAAAGACTCTAAGCAGTCTAGATTTGGGTGGGTTAAGTATTCACTACGCTCTTCAACAAGAGATGATGACTTTAAAAGAGATGGTGGAGATTACGAACTTGTAAGATCCATAGAGACTGAAAATATTTATAACAAAGAGTTTGATTGGAAAAATATTAAAGAGTACCCATTACTTAGAGATATAAAGTCATTTCAATTTCTTTTTTGGAACGCAAAAACAGAGAAATTTGTAGATAAATTAGAGTTATTATCAGCAGATCAAGAAACTCCAAGATTGATAAGAGTTAAACTTGTTTGGATCAATAGTGATAATAATGAGATTGAAGTAGTTAGAACTTTTAGACCACTTGCTCCTTACTTTGATACGGAAAAAGATGAAAAGGAAAAAGAGGCAGCTAAAGCTGGAAACCAGCAAACAGACCCCTCTAATCCTTTGATCAATAATGAGGAAGAGCAATAATGCGAAATAAGATCCTAAATAACGAATCCGGTATGGCCATAATGATGGTAATGTCTGTTATTGCGATACTTGCATTTCTTCTTGCAGACTTCACATTTGAATCAAAAATAAACAAAATCAAGGTTTACAACCAACAGGATAAGTTTCAAGCAAGGCTAAATGCAGAAGCAGGTTTAAACTTTGCTTTAGCTAAACTTAAACTCTATCAAGAAGGAAGAAACTTAATAGAGAAAAATAAACAATTAAAAGAATTAATTCAGCCTTCACTTATAGAGTCAGTTGTTACAATGGAGTTTATGTACCCTATTCCACTTCCAGCAGGCTCAGATATTCAACAGCGATCGGCACTAGAAGAATTTGAAAAGAATAATTTAATCAAAGGTCGAATGGGAGTCACGATTAGCTCTGTATCTGGCTTTTTAAACCCAAATAACTTACGAGTAACTCCTGTCGTTGAGGAGGATAATAACAATCAAAATCTAGACTCAGATCCTGATTCAGATTCAGAAAAAACAATTAAGCCTGAAGAGTTTATAGAGCAAAAGTTAGTGAACACCCTTACACAGGCCCTTGAAACAGAAAAAGAAGTAAATCCTGATTATGATTTAATCTATGGAAATGCTAACCCTGAACTTCTAGTCAAAGAACTAAAGTTTTTTGTTAATGATTTAAAAAACTTCAATGATTCAGAACGTGCAGAAATTGAAGCAAACTATTTATCAGCAAATATCACACCTAAACATGCACCTCTAACATCAATAGATGAACTATACCTCCTTCTAGGATGGAATGATGATCTTATAGAGCTTATTAAAGATAAATTAACAGTCCATGAAGTTAGCGTGATTGCAGTCAATCAATTAACTGCAGAGCAACTCAAGATTCTCTTTCCAGATATTACAGAGTTTCAATTAGAGCAATTTTTTAAGCACAGAGATGGCGATAAAGAATTACAAATTGATGCTCAAGAGTTCAAATCAGAAAAAGACTTTAAAGAGCTAATTGTTGGAAAGCTTGCAATAGTTGACGAATCGACTTATGAGAAAAGAAAAAAAGAACTAGAGCAAGCAGGACTTACAATTGCTGTTGCAGGTAAACTATATAAGGTTGTCTCTAAAGGCTTCTATGGACGAGCAGAATACAGTATTACGGCTTTCGTCGACTTACCTATAAAACCTTTACCTGAACCTAAAAAAGATGAAAAGAAAGATCCAGGTTCATTAAGTAAACCAATCAATGATGATCAATTTATTGATGAAGAAATAGAAGATGAGACAGTTGAAAAGACTGAAGAAGAGAAAAAAGAAGAAGAACCCCCACTAGAGCTTCTAGCTCCTAGAGTTATTGAGATAAGACTCGAATAGTCGACCAAAAGCATCCACTTAAATGTAATTATTTTCCTACAAATTTTAGAAACATTTTTACAATGATTCTGGTAATATATATCTATGAATATACTAGCAATTGATTTAGGTAGCTACTCGGTTAAATTCTATGAATGCCGACTTGAAAGAAAACATCTCAGATATATGAGTCATAGAGAAGTAATTCTTTCAAAAATACGTTCACAATTCTCTCCTGAGACAACTATAAATGAGATTCATAACGAAATCATTAGAAGTTATCTAAAGCAAACACAGTTTGAAGGTAAAATAATTTACCAAATTCAAGAAAATTTTACGAGTTCTAGATATTTAGAACTTCCTGTAAATAACAGAAAGAAAGCAGAACAGATGATTCCATTCCAATTGGAAGAGGATATCCCTTATTCCCTTAAGGATATTCACTATACATCTACACTTATAAAGAATGGTGAAAACTATTCTGCTCTAATAAGTATTTCAAAGCTAGATTATTTTGATAATTACTATAACTACTTAGATGAATCTGGAACACTTCCAGCAATACTCACAACAGAAATGGGAGTAATTCAAAGTTTCATTGATCAAAAGCTATACTCAGGATCTTTTTGTATACTTGATATAGGACATGAAACGACTAAGGCCTACTTTATCCACAACAAGGAAGTTATCTCTTCTCACTTAACAAACTTAGGTGGAAAGGCACTTGATGACATCATTTCTCAAACCTATCAAATATCTACAGATGAAGCAGTCATCTACAAACATGATAACTGCTACTTCTTAACTGAAGACCAATTAGATAATGTTACTGATGAACAAAGAGACTTCGCTCAACTCATGCATCAAGCGATTTCACCACTTGTTCTAGACATTAAAAGATGGGAGCTTGGTTATAGAGTAAAATATGGTAACCCAATAGATAAGGTCTACATTACAGGTGGTAGCTCAAATATTAATAATATTGAAAATTTCTTATCATCAGAACTTAATATCACTGTGGAGAAATTCAAAGCACCAGAAATAGATGGAATAAAAGAAACCGAGAAATCTCAATTTCTATTATCTTATATGATGTCAGCTGCACAAAGATCTTCAACGCCCATGCCTAATTTCCTAACAGGAAAATATACAAGTGGTTTCTCAGATGCAATCTCACTCCACTCTGTGTCTTTTCTTTTTTCAAGAGCAGTTATGATTATGTTAGTCGTATCCGCCTTTTTGATGATAGATCGAATATTCTTTTTAAATAATAAAAATGAAGAATTAGACAGAAGAATTACGAAAATTATCAAAGTAGACTCTTTAGAAATTTCAAGAAGAGATCAGAGAAAATACAGAAGAGATCCAGAAAGTATTCTCAAGATTATCAAAAAGAAAAATAGAATGGTTAAACAAGAAGTTAAAACTATTCAATCAGCAACAGAAGTTAACGCGACGAATGCTCTAGTACAACTAAGTGAATATATTTCTAGAAACGAATTAATAAACATGGAATTCTATGAAAATAAAAACGGTAATGTACGTGTTAAATTTAGTTCAAAAGAGCCAAAAGAATTAGAAGTGCTGAAGTCGCACCTAAATCTAGGCCCATTTGAAAACCTAAAAATTAACGATGCCAGTGACAAAAGTAGTATGACGGTAACTTTCTCGGATATATAAATGAAAAAGATTATAACTAAGCATATTGATGACTTTATTTTTAAACAACTAGATGTCTTCAAAGAAAGTGAAGCAAAGTCTAAAATTAGTGAAGTCTTAAATACTTTAACAGAACAGCAACATAAGATCTTTAGTCAAATTGGATCTTTCCTACTAGTTCTAACTCCTTTTGTTATTCTTTTAGTTATGATTATTTCAAACTCTTTTATAAGATCTGAAATAGACTTGAAGAAGGAAATCATTTCAGAAATTTTCTACTACAATTCTAAAAAATCAGAAGTAGAAAATGTTGGGAGACAAATAATCTCTCCACATAGTATCAAAAATAAGAGTGATCTAAGCTCAAGATTAAAAAGAATTGCAACACAAAAAGGTATTCCATCAGAGTCAATTCAGGTGATTAATTTTGAATCACTAGAAAAGTCTGGTGCCATCGAAAAATCTGAGGCTACGATAAAAGTTTCAAAACTTACATCTAAAAACTTATCTCAACTTCTCCAGAGAATGCTTGATTCTGAAAAATTAAAGATCTTTGAAATGAGTCTTAAACGCGATGAAGAGTTAAGCCTTATAGAAGGAAGTATTAAGTTCACTCACTATGCAAAGGTAAGTCAATAATGGTTAAACTTAAAACTCACCCTAGTGAATTACCAGAAGAAATATACATTCAAAAAAAGTCATTCTTTTTTAAAATAAGTATCACAGCATTTCTTATTAGTGTTTTAGCTTTTATGCTTAACTTCCCTATTGGAAATATCATTAAAACGAATGCAGAAATGGCAATAGCTTCAAATACGGCTTGTCCTATAACTTATGATGAAATGAAATTTGAGTGGTTTCTACCAAAAGTAATTCTCACAAAACCTGTTATAAACGGAAGATGCTACAGCAATCCGTCATCTTCTCTTAAACTTGCTGACTTAGCGATTAGCTTTCAATCACCAAGCTTTTGGCCTTTAGGTGTTAAGCTTCATACAAAGATTAAGCACAAGTTATCAGTTATTAATATCTACCCAACAATTGGACTAGGTGGTCAGGTAATAAAAATTGAAAAGTCATCAATCTCACATAAAACATTGAAGGAGTTTCTTGGTTCAAAATCATTAAACTTTACTGGTGATGTAGAAGTTGAATCACTTGTAAAAATAAATGGTGGCAAGATATCTCAATCTGATTTTTTAATCACATCGACTAACCTATCAATTCCATCTCAAAATATAAGTGGATTCGATCTTCCAAATCTACCAATTGGTGCATTTCAAATAAAAGGGAATATAAATGCGAAAAACCTTGTTGAAATCCAAGATTTTCAACTTGGTGCTGCAAACTCTCCTATTCTGGCCGAAGCCACTGGTGCCATAAAGCTAAATACTCACAATATTTCAAATTCAACATTAGATATTAATGGTGAAGTAAAATTTACTTCAGAATTCTTAAATAATTTCGCTATAATCAATATGTTGCTTAGTGGTAAAGAGTCTACAGACAAGGGATTTTATAAATTCAAAGTCGGTGGAAAGTTCTCATCACCAATGCCTCTTTTCAATTAAGAAACTTTCCAAAAACAGTATATTTTGCTAACTTAGCCCTTCAAAGGAAGGGCCATGAATATCGAAAAGATTGTTAAAAATATTGAAAATCACTTAGAACTTGTTATTCCTAAGCATCCCTTTGCAGAAGTTTATAAGTACGGAGTCCTTCCCCCAGGTAAGGCATTTAGACCTCAACTTGTTACGGCCATTTATAATGACTTCTCTAAACAAAGAGATCTCTCTTTTCTTGATAATAGTAAGACACCAGTAAACTACTTAGCGTCTGCAGTTGAGATTCACCATGCTTACACTTTATTACATGATGACCTTCCTTCGATGGACGATGATGATGAAAGAAGAGGTAAGGCCTCAACCCATATAAAATATAATGAATGGAAAGCACTACTGGCCGGAGATGGCCTTCAAACAGCTTCATTTGCCCTTCTCTCTAAGTTTAACGGTAAGAACCTATCCCTAATGCTAAAATTCTTTAGCTGGGCGCTAGGGCCAAAGGGACTAATCCAAGGACAATACCTTGATTTAAGTGAAGAGATGACAAATGGGATCGATGAATTAATTCTCACTCATCAATACAAGACTGCCAGACTTATACAAACATCAATACTCTTAGGCTTCTGGGCCAACGAAGAAGAAAGATCGTCAAAAGATTTTTATAGAATCTCTAAAGAACTATTTAGACTAGGACATTGTGTAGGAGTTGTATTTCAGCTACTAGATGACTTAACAGAGCTTGTTGACGATGAATTAACTCAGCATGAATTAGCTGTAAATCCGTGGCTCACGAGCAATTCAGACAAGTGTTTCAATGAAATATTGATCGATTTAGAAAAAATAGAATCTATTATTAAAAAGGAAAACTTAGTAACTACTAAGGCCGTGCTTTCAAATTATTTTGGAAAAATTGAAAGTCTTCTCACAAGTGGAGAAGACAATATTGTTAAGCATTCAAAAATTGACTTAGTGCCAGTTATTTCTTTGCTTAATAGAATCAACAGATGAAATAAGAGAGCTTAATTTAGCTTTTGCCATAACAAGCTTCTGAATATCTGAATTAGATAGGTTTCTTGTAAATCTTTCTTTTACAAAAGATTCAGAGGCATCTTCATCACTTTCTTCTACAACTTCAGCTTCTGAAGAAATAAACTTAAGATCTAATTCAGCCTTAGCCTTCTCAATACTCATTTTATCTTCAAAAAGAAGCTTTTTAATAAAGGCTATTGCTTCAATATCCTTATGTTCAAAAAGCTTTTGCCCTGATGAAGATAACACTGGAGAGATATGATCAAATTCACTTTCCCAAAATCTTAGAACATATGGCTTTACGCCTGTTAAAGAGCACACTTCATTTAATTTAAAGTGTGACTTATTTGGAATCTCGATCTGGTTGCTCATAGTCTCCCCTTAAGTAAGGGACTCCAAGCTCCGTTAGTGAGCTAGAGTCTAATCAAAATCAAGGTCATCGCCATTGATGTCCTCAGTATTATTCATAAACGAACTAAGCGCTCTAGAAGATCCTTCCTTAGCTGGAAGAGATGTATCTTCTTTCCCTTTATCATCTAGTCTGTGAGAAAATCTTGCAGTCACGTCTTCTTTTAAAACCTGTGAAGGCTTAAACGTAAGAACACGTCTTGCTGAGATTTCCATGGCACTTCCCGTCTGAGGGTTACGACCTACTCTCGTTGCTTTATCTCTGATTGAAAAATTTCCAAATCCAGAAATCTTTACCTTTTCGCCTCTCGCTAGAGTGTCTTTAATAACCTTGAAAACAAGATCAACTAGGTCCGCAGCTTCCTTCTTAGAAAATCCGGCTTCTTTGTAAACACGCTCAACAATGTCGGCTTTAGTAAGACTCATACTTCCTCCATGAATTACAGTCTAATTCAAAACTCATATATATTAATAGGTTAACAAAGAACTCAATAGATTACTATAAAAATATTAAGTAGATACGAAATTACCAATAAAATCAATATACCTTACTAGAAAGGTACCCTATACGTAAATTCATGGAGTTAGATTTATATTAAAAAAGGCCATTATTAAAGCTATTCTACGAGGTTTGCCCCAGTTTTTGAAACCAGATTGTATTGAATATTTTCAGTATCCTTACGGTGATCTCCCATTCTCCACCAGCTAGTTAGAAAGACTGAAGACGGCAAAAGTCGCAGGTTGGTTGGTACGCCAGAGTTATATATATTTTTAATATTTCTTTTATTTAGGTTCTTTTTCCAAATACTAATCTCATCTATATCTCCAGTAAAGAAATAGCCATATCCATTATATGAACCAATCATAGATGTAAAACTTCCAAAGCCAGAAAAACGACCTTCGTACTCTAACGATTTTACTCCATCAATATATACGGAAAAGGTATCTTTCTTCTTGGAAATAATGAAGTTATGCCATTGCCCATCAGCATAATCATATTCAATCTCATTAGAGATATATCTTTCTCCGTTATGTAACCCCATGACGACATGTCCATGCTTTAAAGACAGATTTAAAGCGCTTCCAGGAGAGCTACCACGGTGTAAGTTAAATAGCCTCTTGTCCCCTTGATCCAGTAGAGTTTTAAACCATAAAGAGATTGCAAACCTATCTGTTTTTATTACTTCATTTGAAGGTTTATATGAAAAAGCTGTTTCTCCATCAAAATAAAAAGAATCATTATTCCTAGAACTAAATCTTTCTTTCATATTCTTAATTTCTTGAACATTAGTTATCCACATAAGTTCACGTAAATGCCTTTGAGATTTTTTCCTAGCAATTTTACGATTGATTCTTAGAAGATCAATTCTTTGATTGTACTTATCTAGTAAGCTATCCATTCTTTCTTTGAACTTATCAGATTTAAAGATTTTACTTAAAAGCTTAATTATTTTTTTTCTACTTTTATACTTGGAAATATACTTTGCATATTTCTCTTGCGCTCTCTTCTGCTTAAAATAAATACGCTTATGAGTTTTAAATAAATTAAAAAAAGGGTTATTTTCAGTATTTAAAATTGAGTCTTTATCAAATTTAACTTCTCCAAAAACTAAATCAATCAAAGGTACTTCAACATCTGCAATACTCGCTCCTCTCGCATCAGCTCCAAGATAGTTGTAATTTATAAAGTCTTCATTTCTGACTTCAACGCTTTCTGGAATATTACACTCTAGATAAGAAGAATCACCATTTTCAACTTCTCCATCTAAGTTGAAACACTTGCCAGTGATAATATCAAAGAAGAAATCTTTATTGCCAGCTAAGGCCTCTATTCTTTCACTTAATGGTCTAAGGTAAATTGGATCATTTACAGCAAATTTTTTGAGAAAGGCATCTCTAGTGAAAATGTCTGTTGGATCACTTGGTGCCGTATCATCTTCTTCATCGCTATCTTCATCATCAGGAATATCAGGAAGAATTTCAGGTAACTCCTGTTCTTCTTCAGTGATACTATCGAGAAGAGATTCTGCAACACCTTCATCTCCATCCTTACTACAACTAGACATAGGTAGAGCAAGGAGTAACGATAGTAATAGAAAGATAAGTTTAACTTTTGTCATATTACACCTATTTGCCATATCTAAATATAGAATAACTTCTATTTATTAATAGATTGTGAGTAAACAGATATTGAAGTTAAGTTACTGAAAAGTTCTATCGATCTATGAGTAAAAAGTAGGGAAAATATGAAGATTCATATATAGATTAGATAAAGATGGAAATAAAAAGGGAGTCACTTAGACTCCCTTTGTTAATTATTTCTTAGTTTTCTTTGTTTTCTTTTTTACAGCTTTCTTCTTTGTCGCTTTCTTAGCTGTCTTTTTTTCAATCTTCTTACGAAGTTCAAGACGTTCTTTATCTTTTGCCTTTAACCATGTAGTTAATTGATCACCAACATCTTTAAGCTCTTCAATAAGTTTCTTCTTGATAAGCCTGTCTGATTTAGCAACTTTAGTATACGCAGCAAGAAGTTTTGTATCTTCTTTTACCATAAGCGCACGCTTAGCAACTTCTTCTTTTGTCATTCTATAAATTGGCATATCTGCTAGATAGTCATTGTAGACATATTTCTTCTTACCAAGATATTCAACAAATGACTTTCTATTCTTTGACTTCGTTGCAACTTCGTATTCTTTCTTCTTAATGAACTTAATAATTTCATTATTTTGTTGAATCTTATCTTTTAGACCCGCACAACGAAGTTCATATCTTCTTTTTACAACAGCAAGTCTTTGTCCTGAGAAGATCTCAATAATTTCTTCAGGCTTATCAAAAATTCGAACACCACGCTCAGAGATAAGTGTGTAATTTGGAACCTGTGTAGATGCAGTTCCCATTTCCTCTTGAACTTCCTTAAGAGTTTTCTCAGCACCACGCTTGAAGATAAGTTCAATTTTCACATCGTTATCAACAGATGAATCAACAAAGTCCTTAATGAAATCAGCTTCCATAAACTTTGTTAAATACTTATAGATCTTTTGAGCGTCATAACCACGAGGAAGTTCGTTAATGTAGATAGTCCCATCAACCTCTTCAAACCCCATATTGAATATTAAACGACCTCTTTGATCTCTTTCAATTGGAAGGTTATATCCATTATTAAATGGCTTTAATTTCTTAGCTTTCCCATTCTCTAAAAAGCTAATCATAGAGTTAATAATTTCCTTATGACTAAAACTTGGGATAACAGAAGAGAAACCTGTTCCAATTCCTTCAGCACCGTTTAATAGCATAAGAGGAAGTTTAGGAAGAAGGTTTAATGGCTCCATGACTTTTTCATCGTAATTTGGAACCATCTCAACTTGATCCATATCATCAAAAAGTAAGATTTGAGATATTTTACCAAGCTTACACTCAATATACCTTGAGGCAGCTGGAGATGTTTCCATTCTCTCTCCAAAATATCCTTTCTTATCAATAAGTGGATAATTGTTAGAGAAAGTATAATCTTGTGCCATATTCACTATCGCTGATTCAACAGAGGCAGGACCGTGAGGGTGAAGAGTTAGAACAAGACCAGTCGCTGAAGAAACCTTCATCAGACCTTTAGATTGGTTCTTCCAAAGAGTGAAAAGAATCCTTCTTTGCCCAGGCTTTAGACCATCTTTTAAGTAAGGTATGGCCCGATCCATAAGAGTATAGATCTGATATGTCCTATATTCTTCTCTTACAATATCTTCAAGAGGAATACTCGCCATTGAATGTAGATATGTTTCTTCCATCTTCTATGATTTCCTTATTTCTTTTTTGTCGTTTTCTTTTTAGTTTTCTTAGCAACTTTCTTTTTTGTAACAGTAGCTTTCTTCTTAGTTTTCTTCTTACTGTTAGCTATTCTTTTAGTAGATTTCTTAGCCGCATCAGAAGTTGAAACTGATACACTCTCCCCACTAGATGCGGAAGCTCCATCCATCAGTAACTCTTTTCTAAGAGAAGTGTCTTTTCCAAAACATACATTAAGCATATCTTTTGCTTTAGATACATCCTCAGCAGAGATAACAGTAAAAGAATCTCTAGAAAGAACATGTTTCCATGCTTCAGGAGACATCTCACCTAGTCCCTTATTTCGTTGAATTTCTTTAATTTTTAACTTTGTTGTTTCTCTAAAGTTTTCAAGCTCATCTGGAGTCTCTATATACTTTGTTCCCTTATCAGTAATAACCTCAAAGAGTGGTGCCTTGGCAATACAGATTACTTCTTGGTCAAATAACTCAGGCCAAAATTGGAAGAAGAAATTTGTTAAAAGTGTATTAATATGTCCACCATCGACATCAGAGTCAGCAAGAAAAACAATTTTAGAATATCTAAGTTTTGAAATCTCAGCTTCAACACCAATAATTAAACCAATTGATGCCATAATATCTGAAAATTCTTGATTATTTAAAATATCAGAGATCGCTGCTTGAGCAACGTTCATAGGCTTACCTTTAAGGGCAATACCACCTTGATATAACTTATCTCTTGCAGAACGAAGACCACCAATAGCCGAGTCCCCTTCACAGATGAATAGCGTACAAAGTTCACGTTTTTTTCTTTCGTTCGCATCAAGTAACTTTTCAACTCTTTGCTTCTTCTGCTTACGTGCTTTCTTAGACGCATCTTTAAGTTCTTGATACCTATTTCTAGACTTAGCTCTTTCCATAACTGCTTCTAAGTATTCTTTATTCTTTCTAAGAAACTTATCCACATTCTTGGACATTAAATCTTCTATACCTTTTTCAAGATGAGTATCACGTACAAGCTTTCGCTTTGTTTGAGATTCAAATCTTGGATTAGGCATTGTTACACCAATAGTAAAAGTCAAACCTGTTAAAATATCATTATCAACAAGTGTTAACTTTTCTTTTTTGGCATTACGAGCAAGCTTATCTTTAATCGCATTAACATATAAACGTCTTACTCTATCGTGGTGAAAACCACCATCAAAAGTAGGAGTAGAGTTAACAAAAGAAATAAATCTCTCTCTCTCTTCAGAGCGAGGTGCAATATTTAAGGCTACAGATAAATCAATCTTACCTTTAACCTTTTTTCCTTTTGTATTTTTTGACTCGTATATATAAGAAGTTGCTCCAAACTCTTGAGCCGTCTCTGGGTTTACCCTTTGAGCAAGTTCAAGAAGACCTTTCTTATATAAATACTTTTCTTTATTGAAGAAGAAAGTTAATCCAGGGTTATTGTAAGCTAAATCAATAACTCTCTTTCTAAGAAGTTCTTCATCAATAACATCATTTTTATAAACTTCTTTTGAGAGCTTAAGTTCAATTTTTACACCTGAATGGCCCTTAAAAGGTTTCGGCTTTGTCTTCTTAACTTTTAAAGCCCCATCTATAAATGTATATGTTTGCTCTTTTTTAGAATTGTAGTGCCTTACGCGAACTTTAAACTCGTCACTTGTTAGACATGTTGCTGCAGCACCAAGTCCATTCTGTCCAAGAGTTCGATGTAAGAAACCTTTTGAGTCCGTCTCTTCATCTTTGAATTTTGAACCAGTTCTAAACTCGCTATAAACTTGAGGAACTTTAGTAATCGGAAATCCAATTCCATTATCTTCAACCATAACGTGTTTACCGTCTGGAGATAGTTCACAATGAATTTCAGTAACATGGCCCCTGTAATATTCATCAATACAATTATCTAAGATCTCTTCTATGGCCTTACTTTTTGCCTGATGAAAGTCTACAGTTTTAAAGTTAAGCTTACCGTCTTCATAAGTGTAAGTTTCTAACTCCTCTACATCATTTGATCCAAAAACTAGGGTAATTCTGTTCCTACAGTGCCACCTCTGGTCTTTACTCTCAATTGCAGCTTCCTTAGCCTTACCTTTTCTTTTTACAGCTTCAATGCTCTTGCTCATGCGTCATTTTCCCTATCATTTAGGTTTTTGTCTTTTTAGTATATTATTGAGAGTAATAAGCCATATTATTCAAGAAAAGGTACAATGCGTTACATAAAACAATATATTTTCACTATATTAGCCCTTATTCAGGTGACTCACGGAAGGCCAATCCTCCCATTGAATAATACTATAACTGCTGCAACTATTGAAAAAGCTGTAGGTGATTCAGTTTGGAAAAAAATATTATCAGGTGACATATATACCAAGTCTCAAGTTGAAGATTTTAAATTATTAGAGCAAAAAAAACAAAAACTAGACTTTTATATCGCAGGGCTCCACAAGAAAAGCTGCTCATTCGCCCTGCGCAAACTATCACACTACGAGTCATATAAGGATCATATTGGTTTCATAAAGCGTAGTTCATATGACGATAACAAGGGTCGTGTGGACTTTCTTTTATCTTCCGCGCTACTCCCATACAATATGACACTTAACTTTAAGATTCCAAGACTCAAAAAAGTAGGAAACTACCCCTTTGTTTTCGACAAGGGCTTTTTAAAGAATTTAACTGGTACAATAACGGCTATAAATTACAAAAATAGATGTCTATTCTACACGACTGCACACTGGGAAGGGACATACACAGGTATACCAAATAGTATCCTTGCGTTCTTTTCAAAGGCGATGTCTCAACTTGCAATGGAAAACCTATTTCGAATTTCAAGTACTTACTAATCCCGCCTATTATTTTCGTGACATTACCCCTCGCATTACCTATAAAGACTCCACACACACACTAACTCACACACAACGCAATAAACTATGAAAGTATTAAGAATAAACGCATCAGATACCTATCAAATCAGAAATCTAGTTTTAAGACCCGGTAGACCAGTTGAAGACTGCCATTTCGAGCTAGATGATGACGAGCAAACCTTTCACCTTGGAGCCTTTATTGACTCTCAGCTAGTAAGCGTTGCTTCATTCTATTTTGAAAAAAACCCTAAGCTAGTTGAAGAGTACCAGTACCGCTTAAGAGGTATGGCCACACTTCCTGAGCACAGAGGAAAAGGGCTAAGCTCTTCTCTACTTAGAACAGCTTTTCCAATAATAGAGCAAAATTTCTGTCAGCTTCTTTGGTGTAATGCTAGATCAACAGCACAAGGTTTTTACCAAAAAGTTGGATTTGAAAGAACTGGAGAAGAGTTCGAAATTCCTACAACAGGTCCACACTACTTGATGTTTAAAAAGATTTCTCAGTAGTTTTATTCATACAGAAGGACTTACTCGTTCTTCTGTAAATAAACCCCAAATAAGCATTAGTACATTCTTCTAAAGATTCATACTGCTTTAAAGGAGCACAAGATAATAGTGTTTCTTTATTTTGAATTTCTGTATCTCTACTTCCACTACAGCTAAAAAAACCTTCAACATTCACACATGCAAAATGACGATACTCACAATCATAAATAAGGAAGCGCCCTAAGTAGTATTTATCACTAATCCTAGGCTCTAACCTTTTCCTTAAAGTCGAATTTCTTTCAGCTTTATTGAGATACTCACGATTCGCATCCGCAGTTTGGGAATACGCAGTCTGAGACAGTAAAAGTAATATAAAAAAGGTAACTACATTATGCATTATAACCTTTGCATTTCTAGAGATTTCAATTAAGTATAACATAAGAAACTAAAAAAAAGACCAGAGCTAATTATGACAATTTTACACAATAAAATCCTAGATCAAATCGCTACAGAAATTTCAATCGCACTAAAGTCGACATTTTCAGATGTTGAAATGACTAAAGAGCAGATTTACGCACTAATTTCGATTGCCCCAAATATGAAAATGGGACATTTTGCATTTCCATGCTTTCCACTTGCTAAGGCCACAAAGTCAGCACCAAATATAATATCTGGAAAGCTTGCTGAGGCCATAGAAAGCAAAGGTATTATCTCTGAAGCAAAGGGCGTTGGACCATACTTAAACTTCATCGTTAATCCTCAGTTTCTTGGAAATGAAATTACAAAAGAAATTATTTCAGGTGATTACTTCAGTAAAGAACTAGTAAGTGATCGACCAAGAACAATGATTGAGTACTCTCAACCAAATACACATAAAGAGCTACATGTAGGACATATGAGAAACCTTTGTCTTGGTAACGCTCTAGTGAGAATAAAGAAATATGCTGATCAGGAAGTTATTGCTGTAACTTACCCAGGAGATAGCGGAACACATGTTGCTAAATGCCTATGGTTTTTAAAATATCACAACAAAGAAGCTATCCCTGAAACAAACAAAGGTGCATGGCTTGGAACGATCTATACTAAGGCCAACCTACTTCTAGAAGATGAACTAGGTACAGATAAAGAAACAACAAATAGAGAGCAACTAACAGCAATTCTAAAAGAGCTTGAAAGTCAAAAAGGTGAATACTTTGACCTTTGGAAAGAGACACGAGAGTGGTCTTTAGAAATGATGAAAGAGACTTATAAGTGGGCAGATGTAGAGTTTGACCGTTGGTTCTTTGAATCAGAGGTAGATTCACCTTCGCTTGAGCTAGCAAAGAAGCTTTACGAAGAAGGAAAGCTTGTTAAATCTGAAGGTGCCATTGGTATGAACCTAGAAGAAGACAAGCTAGGGTTCTGTATTTTAATCAAAACAGACGGAACAGGCCTTTACGCGACTAAAGACGTTGCACTTGCAGTTAAAAAGTTTGAAGAGTTTGGTGTAGAAAATAATATTTATATTGTAGATACAAGACAAGCATTTCACTTCAATCAAGTTTTCAAAGTCTTAGAAAAAATTGGTTTTGAACAAGCGAAACACTGTCACCATCTTCAATATAACTTTGTGGAACTTCCAGATGGAGCAATGAGTTCAAGAAAAGGAAATATTGTTCCTTTAAATAACCTTATTCATCAAATGGAAGCACAAATAAAGAGTGAATATCTTGATAAGTATGCTGATGAGTGGACTGCTGAAGAAATTCAAAACACTGCTTCAATGATAGCTAAAGGTGCTATTAATTATGGTATGACTCGTTTTGATAATAACAGAAAGATTGTTTTTGATATGAAGGAATGGTTGAAGCTTGATGGTGAAACTGGACCTTACCTACAGTATGTCTACGCTAGAATAAACTCTCTATGTGATAAACTATCTTACTCTGAAGACTTAAACGCAGACTTTTCACTACTTAAAAAAGATAGTGAAATAGCACTACTAATAAAGCTGTCTGCTTTTAATGATATCGTTGTTCAGTGTCACGAGAAAAACTCAGCGACTTCACTATGCTCGTACTTATACGAACTAGGTAAGTTATATAACTCATTCTATGCTGACTCACCTATCGCTAAGGCAGAGAGTGAAGAACTTAAGAATGCTAGATTATTTCTATCTAAATCGGTTAGTCTTGTTATGAAACAAGGACTTCAACTACTTGGAATAGAAGCCCCTCAAAGAATGTAATAAATAAAAGGCCTATATAAAAATAGGCCTTTTATAATTTCATTAGATTTTCCACTATTCCAGAAAACTCTTCCTTGCGCTTATCAATAACTTTTACCTCAGTGTCATTAAAAATACCTTTCTCTATCTCAGTCCCAAGGTCTTCATCTAATAATATAGGAAGAAGAATCTTGTCACCAAAATATTCAATTGCTTTCTTAACAGGCTGTTCATCATCAGAAGTATCTTCTTTTTTTCTTTCTCTGAGGTTACTCCATTTAAAGTCTTTATTATCAAACCCAAGAATTGATGCAATTCCTGATGTTGCAAAGTTTTGAGGTTTCTTTTCTTCAAGATTCGTTTGAACAATAGATCCAGCAAGTGTTTCAACAAAACCGCCCATGCGAGTGTCTTTTGCGAGTAAGTGTTTCACATCTTTAACAATATTTTCAGGTATTTCCTTAGCGCCAACACCGTTTAACATAGGCCTTATAAAGTTATTCTTTATATCAGAAATAGACTTCTTCCCTTCTTCAGAGTTGAATATCTCTCCAATGATTTCTTTAGAACCTAATTTCTCTATTGTCTCTGAACCAACACCTTCCTTACTAAGTGGTTCCTTAGCTTCAATTTTAATGAAAGAAGATATTTCAGACTCAATAATAAGGTCAATAAGCTTAGATTCTAATAGAAGTTCTTTAACCTCATCTAAAGAAAGCTCTCCTTTATTTTGTAACTCACCTTTTAAAGTATTTAAAAACTTATCCAGATATAACTTAGTACCTTCATCATCATAAGAGTGGAGCTTCTTAAGATAATCTCCTAACATAGGTAAGTAGTCATCTAAGTAAGTATTAATCATTTTAACTTCAGCTTCTTTTGAGCTTTCCTTTCCAACTTTCTCTGAAGCTTTTAACCAAAGTCCACCTTCAAGGGTATCTCTTGAAAAGTTCTCAATTTTCTTCAATATGGACTGACTAAATTCGTGCTCAGACTTAGATAAGCTAAGCTTATTCTTAAGCTCACTAGAAGAGCCTATAGTATTAATCAATTCAGGTAGAACATTACTTAAAACACACTTTTGAACTGTCTCTATTGCCCAATCTACTCTCTTCTGTGAATCTTCACTAGATGCTCTGAAGTATTCGATCCAGAATGACTCGCCATCACTTATTTTTGTTTTTAATTGTGAGTCTTGATTAGTAGCAATAAGTTGACTCTTCTCTTCTTGAATACAGCTATTATACTTTCCTCTTGAATTTTCGTTGAGCTCAGAGAGAAGAACACTAGTATCCTCAGCTCTCTCAGTGAAAGATGGTACGAGTTCAATTATAGATTCAATAAGACAGCTGTTCACTATATCAGTGTATTCATCTGTGTTAGTAGAATTTGAATTCACACATTTTTCAAACTTTGAGATTTCTTTATTACTAAGCTCTTGTTGAGTTTCAAAGTTATTACTTAAGAGCTCAAACAAGGGTTTTATCTTATCTTTAAAAACAAGTGAAGTAGCCGTCAACCTAGCTTTATTAATACATAGATCACTACTTGCATCACTTGAAACTAAACAACTTTGAAGAATATTATTGGCCTTATTAGCAACAACGGCAGAATCTTCAATTTTTTCATTATAGGATGGTGAAGATTCTTTTATATCGCCCACATAAATATCAGCAATTGATTTCTTAAGAACTTTTTCACCAATAATACTGGTCGCTGAGAGAGTAAATTTTGACTGTAATTTTTCTAAACTGTCGTCTTTATATGCCTGATCTATATCATTTCTAAATTCACTATTAATAAATTTTTCATAAATTTCTTTTCTTTCTTGATCCGTAAATGCACTTGCATAGTCATCACCATTCAACACTCCACGAAGCTGATCAGAAAATACATCATATGTGACAGATGTCTTAACCTCTGAAACACACTGATCTAAATAAACTTTTAAGTCTTGATCAGGTTTTCTATTCTTCAAACATTGTTCCATAGTTAAGCTAGCACTACTCGCCATCATTTCAACTTCATCATTAGATTTTAGAAGACCTTTTTCGAGTAAGTTAAGTCCTTCTGACCTCGTTGCGTGTCCAGTTAACTCTATCGCTGCAGATTCGGTTATAGAATTGACGACTTCGTCTATTTCATCTTTATTTTTCGCAGTTAGTAGTTTTTGTTTGTAGTCATGTTCTCCTTCAAATAACGTCTTCTCTAGCTCATTAGCTAAAGCATCTGCTCCACTTCCAGGAATTAAATCATGAACATATTTTTTGATTGTTTGGTTAGCAACAATATACGTGGCCTCACCTTGAATGTTTTTAAACTCACTAACGACTTCATCAAGGTTGAGTTTTTTATCTGAAAGGATAGTGAAGACTCTTTTTCTCATCTTCTCTACAATTTCCGACTTAGTTTTATCTATAATGCTTGAATCAACATCACTATCTTCTAAAATACCTGCAACAACAGGAATCAAAATATCCTTACTTGCTTCATCGCTCATTACGAGACTAACAGTACACTGGGCTTGAATATCCTCTAGAGATTCCGATACCGAGCTAATTGAGTTGTATTTTTTCAATTGCTCTTCAAAGCAGCTTTGAATCTTTTTTGCGTAGAATTCTTTCCTTGCTTTTGTTAACTTTACATTTCTATAGAGAGGATCATTTTTAAAAATACTTGATAATTCTTTTTCACCTAGGTAATAAGCAGCCCATACAACACTCTTCTTTAGACATCTTGCAGACTCTTGTTCAAAATATTGACCTTCTTTTGTGCTCCCAAATAATTCATCTCTTCCACTCGAGCGTAAATCATCAAAACACATAATATGCGGAGCTTCATCTTTCTTAGAAAGAGTATCCCAAACATCCTTGCCAAGCTTATCTCTAAGAGTATTTGTTATAACTTGATCCGATGCAGTCATTGTTACAAGATCTGTACACTTTGCAGCTTCTACCTTATAAAATTCTCCCTTTACTGAAAGTCTTTCTTCAATCCCATTTTGAATTTTTATACAGTTGTCATACCCTTTGGTAATAGTATTTTCTCTAATTTGATTTTTGTCCTCTCCTTCTATATCCATAGCATCGAGTTCAAAGCTGACGAGACGACTAGTAACACTGCGACCTACTTTTTGCTCTATCTTAGATGAACATGAAAGTAAGTCATTTTTAAATTCTTCAGTCTCAATACTATTGAGCTTTTTTTGATTATAATTGTCTTTAAATTTAGTAGGATTAATATAGCCTTTCTTCTTGTAACAACTTCTCACATCTCTTCTAGCTTCAGTTAAGATATTTTTACTAATATCAAGATCAATATCTTTCCCATTTTTCTTGTAATCCTCTTGCATTTTCTTTAGGGATATAGAAACAAGCTTTTCTAGATCTTTATCTACAGCTGTAAACATAGCTTTAAAGATACAACCTTTAACAAATGACATGTCTTCAGTAAGATCATAATGTTCCTTGATACACTTTGTGTACTCACTTAAAGTTGTATCAATAAGAGCTTCTTGATCGTTTTGTATGAGCTGATATTTCATCACCTCCATTCCGATTAGAACTGGAGCTTCTTTAACATAGGTGTCCATACATTTTTCAGCGGCTTTTTCATTAGACTTTGAAGATGATTTTTCTAAACAACGATCTAAACCTTCCATTGAGGTCTTTGTCACTTCGTCATAAAAGTCCTGAGACTCTCCAGGAACAATCTCACTAATCATCTTAGGAACAATATTTGAGACAAAGTTCTTATAGGAATGTTCATAGGTCTTTGCAGTAATTTTTGAAATATTTGCACTTAACTTTGGAATATCTTTTTCAACATCACCTACAATGTTTAAAATAATACTATTTATCTCTTTTTTATTTAAATATTCTTTACCATCTTTATTGATAGAACCAATTTGTGAATTAACGGCACTTCTTACTTCATCTGCCAGTTTTTCTCTCTTCGCCTCAAGACTAAAGAAGTTCTTAAAGAAGAATGTTTTTACTCCTTGCCCACTTCCTCTACGTACATCTGTTGGATAAGAGTCTTCTCGTGAAGATGAGAGGTGTACTCTTTTCTTAGCAGAGGTTATTTTCTTTCCAGATAGAGAAATTCCATATGTGTTCTTGTCATATATTTCTTTATTCTCTCCATTGCCTCTAACATAGATAGCAATATTTTGATCACCCTTAGCATCATTTTCAACATCAAAGAAAAACTGATCGATTTCACTATTATTAAATTTGTCTATAGCGATAACTTTAAAATACTTCTCGCCATTCTCATTAATAGTTTTTATCTGAAGTCCGTCTTTAGAGGCCTTCTCTTTATCTAAAAATTGTAGTTTATTAATTCTACCATCTTCACCGAGCTCTATTTTTAAATTGTGAGAGTCATTTAAAGCAGAAACGGCAACGATCATACCACCATCTTCAAGGACAATAGGTCTATTAGAGACAGCATTCTCTAAATAGCTTCCCCACACCTTATCATTCACTTTTAATATATTTGCAATATTCGAATCAAGATCAGGAAGAAGACTCGAAAGTTCCTCAAGGCCTTCACAGCTGCTTATATAGAATTCATCAAAGGTCTCTTCGAAATCTTTCTCATTATATAAACTTAGCCTATTCAATTTCTTCTTTAGATCCTCTAAGTTTTTATCATCAATCAGAGGATAAAATTCATCATCAGTAATGACATTATTCTTCGAAGTCCTTAAATAAAACGAACCATCATCAAAATTAAAAAATAACTCCCTCTTTTCACCATTAACAAGAGTAGATTTCACCAGGCTCATACTTGAGATTTTCTTATCTAAACTTTGTTTCTTCTTATTTAGTTCATCAACGATGAGCTCTTTTTGCTTATGACTAAAGTCAAACTTGTCCATTGTTGAAGATAAACTATTAAGAGATTTTTCAATATTTCCAGGAGTACTTATATCAATTGTCTTTGTACTTTTCGAAGTCAATGAATCAACAAGATCCTGTGGAAAGGAAATTCGGCCAGGAAGGATGGACTTTTGCTTCATCCCTTTAGCGAATACAAGTTTTCCACTCATATCAGAAACAATAGCAAATCCACTCTTAGGGCCACCAGTGCCGTTAGAGATAACTTTGTTTTTGTTATTCTTATAAAGGTCTAGATTAACCTTTTGCATAACCTCTGTTCCATCCTCTCTTGAGAGACTCATTTCTTTTTCAAGTTCAGTTTGAATTGCAGGGCTAGACATACCTAGATCTATTACAGTTTTCTCTTCTTTAATTTCAGGTCTGAGATTAGATACAGGGTGATAAATACTTCCAAATGACTTTACTTCCTTTGGGAATCTAAAACTCGGTGGGACAATATCACTATCTGAGAGATCATACTTTTGAACAATAAGGCTTCCAGTAGATTCATCTAGATAAACTGCCTTCGCAACTTTCTTTGAGGTGTCATACGTTTCATGCATTAACTTATGCGCTAGCGTCGGAACGACACTTAATAAAAATATGAATAGAATAAGAAGTGAATTCTTTATCTTCAAACTAAAATTCTCTCTCGGCTACCATAATTAGTAGATTTCTCTCTACTACTTTTCGGTTATCCGACCTTTTTACTTTAGTTTAAGATATTGAATTAACTAATTGATATTACGATATATTATACCAAGGCTTTAATATATTCCACACCCCAAGTGATAACAGGTAAAGCAATTGCAAGAATTGAAAATAGAACTACATCCTTAAGATTAGAATTTTCTGATGAGTCCTGAACTCCATAATATATGCCTAAAACCATTCCAAGAGTAAGACCTACAGCATGGGCCATATTTGCTATCGAAAAGACAAAGACACCCATTAGACAAAGAAAAAACCAACCTACCATCAGTACAACATCACTCTTTGGGAGGGAGAACTTTGCTTCAGAATTTATTCGCTTATACATCCATAGATAACCAAGTAGGCCGTATACGACTCCACTCATCCCTCCAAAATTAGGACCTGAAATTAAGAATTGTGAAAAATTAGAAATCGTACCTACGATTAATATAAATATTAAAAGAAAGTTAGAAGACTTTTCTTTCTCAATAATTTTTCCTAGATCTTTCATCCATAGCATATTGAATAAGATATGCATGAAACCAAAGTGTAAAAATATAGGGGTTACTAATCTCCAATACTGCCCACTACGAATTTCAGCTAATTCAAGATTATTATTTGCTGAGATTTTCATTACTGAATATAACTCAGGAAGAATATTGAAAGAATTTAAAATATAAACAACAACACAAAATGCAATTACAACTTTAGTAGTTAATCCCATTGGAATTGCTTGTATTTCACTCCACTCTTTTGATGGCTTAAACTGGCGAGGTAAACCTAACATGACACGGTAAATATCGAGGGCCTTTTCTACATCTTCTTCCTTCAGTACACTTAGTACATATTCTTCTTCAAGCTTATGTACTTCAATAAAAATACCTTGCTTCTTAATTTCTGAAGTTATTTTGTCGGCCATTTTCTTGTCGGCCAAACTAGCAAAAGGGATCATTAATTACCTATCTTATTATTTGATTCTAGCTATTTATAAATTAGTAGTGAAATTTCTGTAGAATAGACTATAATACCAAAGAAAATTGTTAATCAACTACTCTGTAGATTAATTTTCTTAACTTTTTTCCGATAAGTACAGAAAGTACTCGGTCTACTCAGTAGACAATGATTATGCAAGACGCTCAGGAGACAAAATGTCACAATTAAAATCACAAATTTTATCAAGAATTGAAAAACATACGAACTCAAATTCTACTCAAATAGATTTTGACTACCTAGTACAGTTACAAAAAGAACAAGCACCATCACTTAGAAGTGAAATGCTTGAGATATGTGTTATTGAAAGCTTTATTAAGCTATACGAAGACAAGACCTTAGATTTCTTACTTTATCAGTACATGGGTCAACAATACGCTCAAGAACAACACAGAACAGCAGCCTAAAGATTATTTCTTAAAGGGACTCATCAGCATTCCCTTTAAGGTATCTTCCCTCTCGCCTTCAAGACCACAATCAAATTTCTTAAAATCATAAGATTTGTCTTCAGAGTAACTCTTAAATAGATAATCCCAAATAGAGAGATTAAAGCCGTAATTCGAGTTATGCTTATCCATGTCTGGGTGGTGATGAATCACATGAAAGTTAGGAGTAACGACAAAGCGGCGAAGTAACTCTTCAACCCTAACAGGAAGTTGAATATTTGCATGATTAAAAATTGCCATAGAGCTTAGGATAATCTCAAAGAGCAAGACTGTATTTACAGAAAGACCTAGTAAGAGAACAAACCCAGCCTTAATTAATAAAGAAAAGACGATCTCTATTGGATGAAACCTCAAGGCAGTTGAAGCATCTAAAAAACTATCCAAGTGATGAACACGGTGAAACTTCCAAAAGAATTTTGAATAGTGAAAATATCTATGTTGCCAATAGATTATAAAATCTAAGAGAACAACCCCTACAAGCATCTCTATCCACCAAGAAATATTCCATAAATTAAAAAGACCAATCCCCTGCTCTTTAGCAAAAGAGCTAACGGCCAGTGGAGTCACCTTAAAGAAAAGAAGAGAACAAACTGTTCCAATAACTAGAAGAAGAGCATTGGAAACCTTTCTCACAGAACCAAGGTAATTGGGCCTTCGAGTTAGATATGACTCCAAAACACTAAAACTCACGAGTACAAATATAAAAAAGATAAGCCTAAATTCCACATCTACTCCTTAAAGTAGCTTCATTTTTCTACATCATAACATACTGAAAAAAGGAAATATTCAATTTTATTTGGGCCCTCAAACAAAATAAGTCAAATTTTAACGTATATTTTAAGCCATAATGATTGATATAGGTTTCTTTTTAACTTATTTAGAGGTATATGTGTCTAATTAATTGAAATTTATAGATTTTAATAACTTAGGATAGCAAATGCTTAAAGTTAATAAAAAAGTCGAATACGCTTTAATGGCGTTAAAATTTATGGTTGAAAAAGGTGGTGAACTTACAAGTGCACGTGAAATATGCGATCACTTTAAGACTCCTTTTGATACAACTGCCAAAGTTATGCAAGTGATGAACTCGCATAATATCTTAACGTCAGTTAAGGGAATAAAAGGTGGTTACACAGTTAGTACTGACCTATCTCAAATTAGCTACCTTACACTTGCAAGAATGATTGAAGCTAAAGAAGTTAAATCTATCTGCCAAACAAATAAAGGTCTCTGCGAGCTGCACTGTGATTGTAATATTGTAAATCCAATGAGCACGCTAAGTGAAAAACTAAATCAATTTTTAAATTCCTTATCTATTCAAGAGTTACTCTTTGGAGAGGAATTCAGTGATACTAATAAGCTTTGTCCAATTAAGGATATTGTAAAAGATATTAATACAAATGGAACACAGGTATGAGCGAAGAAATACTATCAGAAGAGTATAAGTACGGCTTTTATACAGACATAGAAACTGAAGAGTTTCCAAAAGGTCTTAATGAAGACATCGTACGTCTAATCTCTAAAAAGAAAGAAGAACCAGAATGGCTATTAAACTATAGACTAAAGGCCTATAGGCTCTGGAGAACATTAAAGACTCCAAATTGGGCAAAGTTAGATATTCCAGCAATAGACTTTGAAGATCTATACTACTACTCAGTGCCAAAGAAGAAGGAAGCTTTATCAAGTTTAGATGAAGTAGATCCTGAGCTTTTAGCAACATTTGAAAAACTTGGAATTCCTTTAACAGAACAAAAGAGAATCTCAGGTGTTGCTGTAGATGCTGTATTTGATAGTGTTTCAGTAGCAACAACTTACAGAGAAGATCTAGAGAAAGTCGGAGTTATCTTTTGTTCAATTTCAGAAGCAGTAAAAGAATATCCTGAACTAGTAAAGAAATACCTAGGTTCAGTTGTACCTCCTGCAGATAACTTCTATGCAGCACTTAATGCAGCAGTATTCTCTGATGGGTCTTTTGTGTATATTCCGGAAGGTGTAACGTGTCCAATGGACTTATCAACATACTTTAGAATTAATGCGAAAGAGACAGGACAATTTGAGAGAACTCTTATTGTTGCTGAGAAAGGTTCTTACGTGAACTACCTAGAAGGTTGTACTGCTCCTCAAAGGGATGAGAATCAACTTCACGCTGCAATCGTAGAAATTGTCGCTTTAGACGATGCTGAAGTAAAATATTCAACAGTACAAAACTGGTATGCCGGTAATAAAGATGGTCTTGGTGGAATTTACAATTTTGTAACTAAGCGTGGAAACTGCCTTGGACGAAATTCTAAAATCTCATGGACACAAGTTGAAGCAGGTTCAGCAATTACATGGAAATACCCTAGTTGTAACTTAATTGGTGATAACTCTCAAGGGGCTTTCTACTCTGTAGCATTAACAAATAACAAAATGCAGGCAGACACTGGAACTAAAATGGTTCACATCGGAAAGAACACCAGAAGTACTATTATCTCTAAAGGTATTTCTGCTGAACAATCTGAAAATAATTACCGTGGATTAGTAAAAGTTATGCCATCAGCAACGGGAGCGAGAAACTACTCTCAGTGTGACTCTATGCTCGTTGGTGATAAATGTGCGGCCAACACATTCCCATACATTGATGTAAAAAATAATACAGCAACGGTAGAGCATGAGGCATCAACTTCAAAAATCAGTGAAGACCAACTCTTCTATTTACAACAAAGAGGAATGGATATGGAGAAATGTATCTCCATGATTGTTAACGGATTCTGTTCAGACGTATTTAAAGAACTCCCATTAGAGTTCTCTGTAGAGGCCGTTAAGTTAATTGAAATGAAATTAGAAAATTCGATTGGATAAGGAATAATAAAATGATTGAAATTAAAAACTTACATGCAAAAGTTGAAGGAAAAGATATTTTAAAAGGTATCGACTTAACTATTAAGGCCGGTGAAGTACATGCGATTATGGGACCAAACGGTTCAGGAAAGAGTACTCTTTCGAAAGTTATAGCTGGTCACCCTGCATTTGAAGTAACTGAAGGCTCTATTGACTATAACGTTAACGGTAAGAATACAGACCTATTCTCTCTTGAGGCTGATGAAAGAGCAAAGAATGGAATCTTCCTAGGCTTTCAATACCCTATTGAAATCCCAGGAGTAACAAACTTTAACTTCTTACATGAATCTTTCAATGAGGTATCAAAGTCTCAGGGTGCTGCTGAAATGAACGAAGCAGACTTTAGAGCGTTCTTAATGCCAAAGCTTGAGTTACTAGAAATGAGAGAAGAATTTCTTGATAGACCGGTAAACACAGGTTTCTCAGGTGGGGAAAAGAAGAAAAATGAAATTCTTCAAATGGCAGTATTAAATCCAAGACTATCACTTTTAGACGAAACAGATTCTGGTCTAGACATTGATGCCTTGAAGATTGTTGCTAAGGGTGTAAATGCACTTAAGAATAGATTCAACGCTGTTGTCTTAGTGACTCACTACCAAAGACTACTTGATTATATTGTGCCTGATCATGTTCACGTTCTTTATGAAGGTAAAATAATCAAATCTGGTGGAAAAGAGCTCGCTCTAGAACTAGAAGCTAAAGGTTACGACTGGTTAATCAAGTAAGGTTTAAAATGAAAATAAATGAATTAACAGAAAACTATATTGAAAACTTAACGACACTAGCAACAAGCTCAGTTCAAAAGTCTTCATTAAACTTCTTTAAAGAAAGAGGTCTTCCACATACTAAGATGGAAGATTGGCTTTATACAAAGTTGACGGATGTACTTCCAGAGAACTTTAAGATAGCTGAAGTAAGTCAGGTACAAAAGGAAGTAAGCTTCCTTGGTGACTATGGCCTTTACTTTTCTAATGGAACGTTACTAAGTGAAAAGACTAAACTTCCAAAAGAAATTTCATTAACTGAAGTCTCAGCAGATCAACTTACAGAAGCTGACTACTCAGATGACCAGAAAGATATTTTTGGTATGTTGAATGCGACAGTGAACAATAAGGTTATTAGCATCAAAGTAGAAAAGAGCTTTGTTTTAAATAAGCCTTTTACAATTATTCACGAAAGTAATTGTGAGGATGCATTTTCAACTCCAAGAATTCACGTAAAGATGGAAAGTCATGCTGAAGTAAACTTTGTAGAAATCTACACAGGTGAAGATGAAGTAAAATACAACCAAGTAACAGTTTCTAACTTTGACCTTGATGCTGGAGCTAAAGCAAAGCATATAAAGGTACAAACAGAAGGAAACCTAGCTTTTCATGCTGGTAGCGTAAATGCAGTGTTAAAAAGAGATTCTAGCTTTAAGAGTTTTACTTTTAATACAGGAGCTCTAAAAGCAAGACATAATCTAAATGTTGCACTTCTTGAGTCAGGAGCAGAGAGTTCAGTAGATGGGCTTTATACTCTTTCAGGAAATCAACACTGTGATAACTTTTCATTAATCAATCATGTTGCAGCTCACACAGATAGCTCTCAGCTATTTAAAGGTGTACTAGATGATAGTTCACGTGGAATCTTCACAGGAAAAGTACTAGTTGCCCAAGATGCACAGAAAGTTAATTCAGAGCAATTAAATAAGAACCTTCTTTTAACTAAGAAGGCTCATGTTGACACAAGACCTCAGCTAGAAGTTTATGCTGATGACGTAAAGTGTGCTCACGGTGCAACTGTTGGTCAGATGAGTGATGAAGAGGCCTTTTATTTGCAATCAAGAGGTCTTAGCAAAGAAAGAGCTCAAAAGCTTTTAATTCATGCTTACTGCGCGGATGCAATCATAAAAATAGAAGATCAAGAAATTGAAGAATACTTATCAAATGTCTTATTTGAATCATTTGAAAAAACTGTATTTGAACATATGGATCAAGGCCTAGAATGATAGATAATTTTGATATAAGTAAAATTCGAAATGACTTCCCAGAACTAGCAAGAACTGTTCATGAGAAGCCATTAATATATTTAGACAATGCTGCAAGTACATTAAAATGTGCTCCAGTTATCGATGCCCTAAATCAGCACTACTCAAATGAAGCAGCGAATATTCATAGAGGTGTACACTATCTCAGTGAAATGGGCACGGTTAAATATGAAGCGACAAGAACGTGTATCCAGAGTTTTATCAATGCTGAAAATGACTATCAAGTTATATTCACAAAAGGAACAACGGAGTCACTCAATCTTGTCGCCTCTTCATATGGTCGTAAGTTTTTAAAAGCTGGCGACCAAATTCTTCTTTCTACGCTTGAGCACCACTCAAATATAGTTCCTTGGCAAATGGTTGCCGAAGAAGTTGGCGCAAAAGTTATAGAAATACCTGTTAATGACCTTGGTGAGATAGATCAAGATGCTTACAAGAAGCTTCTAAATGACAAAGTTGCTATAGTTGCAACTAATCATATTTCAAATTCATTAGGGACAATAAATCCTATAAAAGAAATGATTAAACTTGCTCATGATGTTGGAGCAATTTATGTTGTAGATGCAGCACAGTCGATCTCTCATGAGAAAATCGATGTACAGGATCTCGACTGTGATTTCCTTGCTTTCAGTGCACACAAAATGTTTGGTCCAACAGGAGTTGGTGTTCTTTATGGAAAAGAAGATCTACTGAATAAAATGCCTCCATACCAAGGTGGTGGAGACATGATTGATGTTGTAACTTTTGAGAAGACAACCTATAACGATTTACCTCACAAGTTTGAAGCTGGAACTCCTCATATTGCAGGTGTTATTGCTCTTAAAGCTGCTATTGATTACATAGAAGAAATCGGACTTGATAAAATTAAGGCTTGGGAACATGAATTACTTGTATACGCGACAGAAAAGCTCTCACAAATTGAAGGCCTTACAATCATCGGTACGTCTAAAGAAAAGACATCTGTTATTTCATTTACAATTGATGGTGCTCATCCACACGACATCGGGACGCTCCTAGATAGACAAGGAATTGCAGTAAGAACAGGACACCACTGTACTCAGCCGTTGATGAAGAGATTTAATATTCCAGCGACAACAAGAGCTTCTTTTTCTGTATATAACACTAAAGAAGAAGTTGATGCACTAGTTGCAGGCATAATCAAAACAAAAGAATTTTTATAAAATAAGAGGATATTATGGACATTCAAATCCAACCAACACCAAACCCTAATGCACTAAAGTTTATATTAGATAAACCTGTAAAGATTGAAGGTAACTCAAGCTATAGATCACCAATGGATTGTGGAGACAATAATTTAGCACTTACACTATTTACTGTAAGAGGCGTTGATCAGCTTCACTTCTATGACAATGTAATTACAATTACTAAATTTGGGTATGAAGACTGGGAATCAATGGAGCCATCTATTATGGAATACATTAACACCGAGTACCCAAAACATGATCCAAACTACTTTGATCCTGATCCAGAAGCAGAGCGAAGAGCGAACTTAACTCCTGAGTTAAAAGAGATAGAGGCCATTCTCGATAAAACAATTAGACCTGGACTTCAAGGAGACGGTGGAGATATTCAAACAATTTCTTTTGAAGATAATATTCTACTTGTACAATACCAAGGTGCATGTGGAACTTGCCCCTCTTCAACAACAGGTACACTAGAGGCCATCAAAGGTATACTCAGAGATGAGTACAACCCTGATATAGATGTTTATATCGCACCAAGCTACTAAGCCATAAATCTATTTATTAATAAAAAGAGCACTTTTTCAAAGTGCTTTTTTTATACGCTTGACTTTAGTTTAATATGACATATAATAGTTTCACCTATCAAACAATATTGATCTGAGGTAATTATGATAATTCGCAACTGCTTTGAACTACTGTCTGAACTAACAGAGCTTGAACAAATGGTTCAAGAGAAACAAGACCTCCTTGAGAAGCTTGGCGTTGAAGTAGACTGTGAGGAATTACTTCTTCAATTCATTTCCAAACAAAGAGCGTTATAGCCATATAACCACTCTTTCCTTTCTTATCAGTTTTGGGTGGAGGTATGAAAATACCTCCACTCTTTTTCTATTTTACCCGACAAGAACTCCCCGCCATAAACATAAAATGCCTTCTTTTTTTTAAGTACTAGGAAATCTTTTCCGACAAAGTTCTTAAGCACAGCAAATTTATTCATTGGAGGACAAATGAACGCATTTATCAACGCAAGGAAATACTCGTTAGTATTTCTATCACTTTTAGGACTACTCTCATTCACATCATGTAAATCTGATAACTCAAATATTGAGATTGAAGGTATTGATGGACCAAATGTTCAATTACTTGAAGATAACATCATGATCTCTATGGTTGTTGAGAATATGACTCTTCAAGGGGGATTAAGATATAATATTCCTAAGTACCCTACTTCATATATTGAAATCTCACCAGACCTACAGAGTGAAGGAACTTTACTATCAGTTTCAATCTCTTTAGATGACGTGTTCCATGATAGAGTTGGTGATTTAGACCCACAAAGACTTCCTGGCGGAAGAGCTCTTCCAGGAGTTAGCGCAGGAGAACTTCCAGCAGTAGCTTTCTCAATTAAGAACTTTCACAACATGAGCCTATATGTCGGTCCAGAAGTATTTGGAATCTTTGTTCCTGCTGACTTAGGTATTGATGGTGCAATCGCAACTTTCAGCTACTACATGGGTGGAGAGAAAGCAGGAAATATTTCTGTAGTTGGTAATGATCAAGACGGTGAAAATGGTGGAGTCTTACTACTTCTCAACATGGATCTAAAGCTTAAAAAGAAACTAATGAAAAGAGCAAAAAGATACTAATAAATACTGCATAATCATACTGCCCTCAGTTCAAACTGGGGGCTTTTTTTATCTCCATTCCTAACAATTTATTTTTAATCTACTAAGTACAATCATAAAAAGCGACTCTCTCCCCTTAAAGACAAAGTAACATACCTAAAATGAAAGACTTAATGGCAAGTCTAAGCTCACCGTGTAGCATTTGAATGTCCTAGTGATACCTCGGTAAAATAGAAACTTGGACGAGTTGAAAATATAGGTTAAAGATTAAAAAAGCTCCCTATAAGATAAGGGAGCTGGCAGTAATTATTCTTTTGTATTATCAATAATCTCTTTTAATTTATCATAAGAAAAGGTCTCTCTCTTCTTGGCAACCTCAGCCTTTTTAGCTTTAACTTTAGGCTTTTTAATTTTATTAAGTTCATCTTTCTTAGAGAACTTTAAGACCTTACCATCAGGAAACTCAATATAGACTTCTTCTTCCGCAGTAGTCTCAAGAAGCTCTTCGATCTTCTCTCTCTTCTCATCTTCACTAAGCTCAGCAAAAGATTCGTCTACAACAATAGGTCTAATCTCTCCTAAAACTGAATTATCCATAACCTGAACATCATCACCAATTGACTTTAATGAAGAAAGACTAATTCCTGATACAGAAGAACTTTCCTCAGAAGACGAGCTCGGCCCAGAAGAACTTGACCCAGAGGGGGTTGCTCCTGCACTCGTAGAGGCTGCTTGCTCGACTCCAGGAGTATAACCTGCACTAGATGCTGTATTTCTGTTAGTATTTGCTGTCTCGGCCTGTCTTCCAACTGCTTCGTCAGAGGTATTATCAATAAATGTTTTATCTAAAGCACTTGCAAGCGGTGATTTGAAACTTACAGGAGCTGATGCAACATTAGGAGATGTAGTATCTACAATAGCAGAACTCTCCTCTTTACTTTTAGTTAACTTCTCTATTTCTTCACTCTGTTTTCTGAGTTCTTCACGAAGCTTTGCTAACTCTAAACTTTCTTTGGTTGAAGCAAGCTCATCGCTTAGTTGCTTTTCAGTAGTAATTTTATCTTCTTTTAATTTGTTAATTCGATTTGAGATATAGCTATCAAGTACATCTCTCTCTGAAGAACCTCTTTCATCCTTAATTAATGAATTAGCTTCATCAGAATTATTAGATTTACTGAGAGTATTACTATTTACATTAAAGCTACTTCCACTTCTAATCTGATTAAAGTAGTTATCATTTTGAGAATTAGAACTCTGAACAGGAGAACTCGAGGCTTCACTTTCACTAGAATTTGATACCTTTGACAATGATCTCTTTTTTACAATAGCTTGATCATTGCTGGCTTCAGTACTAAACGTACTAGCAAAAGTTGAGGTGCTGTTATTTGAAACATTTCTTCTATTTCGAGCTCTTTCAATACTTTTAGATCTATTATTCATTCTTTCAGTAATCGATAACTCTTTTGATGAATCGACACTAACAAATGAAATTTTACCATTCTCATCTGTCTCTGTATCAATACCTTTATCAACTTTCCAAATATTGAAGCCAATAAGAGCTAAACCGAGTTCTTCTTTATTCATACTAAACTCTAGCATAATTTTATCTTCAAGGTTTTTGATTTGCTCATTAACAATATCTAAATTTTTACCATCTGAAGCAGATGAATCTTCTAAGGCGGAAAGATAATCTTCTTTCTTTAATTTCTCTAATTGCGCTAGACGTAACTTTAAAGGCTCATTTTTAGCAATCTTTTCAGAACGCTCTTTGAATAAATTATACTTCTGACAATAGAAAATATCCTTCTCATGTTCTTCAGCTCCTACCATAGCTGTGGACGAGTATAATTCTGATATTGAAGACTCAACTGTCTGCATTCTAATATCTTTATCTTCCTCACTAGATCGACCTAAATAACTATCAGGAAAGAATATTGTAAAGTTCTCTAAGATTTTCTTATTTAAGGCATCTTCTTTCTTTTCACCAACGTAAGATAATAGCTTACGACATCCGCCACGACCATTCTTCTTCATTATCTTTGAAGAGGCTTTACCTAAATCAAAATCTTCAGGCTTAATATTATTTTCAATTTCACTTTTGTGAAATGATAAGTACTCATTTATAATTTCATTTTGTATATTTTGATAAACAATATTGTTTTCATTAGTAAGGTCATACTCTACTTCTACCTTCGCTTCTAAGAAGAAAGGACTTCCCGATTCTTCAGATACTCTTTTTGAAATCTCTAATAAATCAGCTCTTGATGGTTCTTTATCACCAATATCTCTAAGTTCACGGTTAAAGATTTGATGTTGCTCATTAAGAACTTCGGGAGAGATCGTATTAGACTTATTATATTTTGATTTTTTAGTTTGGTAAGCCGTTTCAAATTTACTAAAGAAAGAATCTCTATTACCAAATGTACACCCTGGAATCCCCATTTCATCATAGCTACGATTAAGGTTTCCTAACTTAGACATAACAAGTATTTCTGGAGATAAAGCATTTTCATCTAAAGATGTTGTATTTTGCATTTGAATATTTAATATACCCATAATATCGCTTGAGTAAAACTCTTCGATTTTATCTTTATCAAATAATTTGTCTACACAGTTACAAACATTCTCAGCTGTATAAAAATTTGAGCAACCTAGATTTTGACTAAGCTGACTCATGATCCCTTGTTCGTCACTTGCATCCATACACTTTTTAGCTCCGGAACTAAGAAGTGAATCTGGAATATTTCTATATACTTGAATTTGATCTTGATTTGAATATGGGAATGCATAAGACTTTAAAGTCATGGACAAAGAAAAAACAATACTAAGAATTACTTTCGTCATTTTATACCTATTTTAAAATCTCTTTTATCTCCAATCGGATATCGGAGTAAAATACTTTAGTTTTATCTTCATAATAGGATAAATAAAATGTTGATTAAAATTGAATATAAACAGATAGTTATTCTTATAAAAGCCAGAGTACGAATGACTCTGGCCTATTGTTATAATTACTTTTCTTGAATCCATTGTAGAACATCTTCTTGTCCATAGTCTTTCCCAAGAGGATTTTCGAGTAACAGATCCATTTGTTCATCACTCAAGTAGTTCTCACTTACTCTACCTGAAGTTCTGAAATCTACTAGGCACTTCGTCAGCTTTTCCATATTACTGCAAAGATTCTTATCGTAGTAAATCTGCTGAATTCTTTTCACAAGACAAATATTATAAGACTTACCATCTGGATTAGGATGAAAAGATGTTCTTCCCCAAACAAGATTATCTACTTCTAGCCACCAAGCTTTCCCCATAGAACTTAGCCTATTTATTTTTTCATTTACTAAATCTAGCGCTGTCAGCATCTTTGTTGCATCACTACCATTTCTAAATTTACCATTTGTCTCAATTCGTTCTTTATCACAAACATTTGCAATTTTATCGATATGCTTATACAGCTTCTTCAAATTCTTAGGTAGATTAACTTTTTTGTTATCGTAGTTGGCCATTTCTTCTAGCTCTAAGTCACCAGCTAAGGCCATTACTGAAGCAAGAAGAACTTGCTTCGTTTGTCGATAGTTATGTCTAATAGCTAAGGCAGCCTTTTTACCAAACTTACGTTCAATTTTCTTCTCCATATCACTATATAGGTTAGGTGTAGCATCATTCTTATCCCACCCTTGCCTTTGATACTGAGGAACCTCTTCCCAGTCTGGGAGGTTTAAGTAATCAGAGCCTTCATCAGCATGTACAGAATCTATAAGATGAAGAGTTTTTAAAAAATTAAACCGTGTTGTTTTTTTATTAAATGCATCGTAAACATTAATATTGAATTCTGTATAATAATCAACAAAGTTTTCAAAATCTCTTTTTGGAAGTTTAATTGTTTTCCCATCAATATGAACTTGTCTGTCTTTTAAGTCCTTTAATGTAAAGTGTGCAACTTGTTTATTGTAAGTAAGCCTAATCTCTCCGGTTTTACTTAATGTCATTTTTGGAAGTTTTGCCTCTGCAGCTTTTGGAAATATCTTGAATAGATACTTCTCCTCTACTGGATGTAAACCTAGTGATTTGTAATATTTTTTGGGATTATTTTCTAGATCCTTAAACTTTTCTAACCTAGACATAAATTCTTTTACTAGTAAATGTCTGATCTTATTCTCAGTGAACGTATTCACCTTCTCTTTAATTCCAAAATTTTCTTGTGCCACAATATTTGAAACTAATAAGCACAGTACTAATAAAGCTTTCATTTCTCACTCCCAATAAGTTTAACTACTTATCGGATTGGCCAAGAAATTTATTAATCAATATTTCTTTATTTCTGTTGATTGTATTGAATGGCCTTCAGAACATCATCCTGACCATAGTCTTTGCCTAGAGGGTTTTCCAGTAAGAGGTCCATTTGATCGTCTGTTAGAGTTTTATCGCTTACACGACCAGTTGATCTATACTTGATAAGGCAATTAGAAATTTTTTCCATATTTCCACATAAATTCTTATCTTCATATATTTGTTTGATTCTTTCGACATGACAAATATTATAAGACTTTGCATCAGGATTAAAATGAAATGAAGTTCTAGTCCAAACAAGAGTATCAACTTCATTCCACCAAGCTTTCCCCATAGAATCTAGTCTATTCAGTTTTTCATTTATTCTATCTAGTGCTGTAATCATTCTTGTCGCTTCAGTATTTTCAGAAAAAAGTTTTGACTCGGGTCTTAGAAGCTCTTCTTCACACATCTTAGCAAGCTTATCGATATGCTTATAAAGTATTTTTAAGTTTTTAGGTAGTTGTACTTTTTTATTTTCATAGTTGGCCATCTCATCTAACTCTAAATCACTAGCTAGGGCGATTATACCAGCTAAGAGCACCTGGCTTGTCTGTCTGACATTGTGCCTGAACTTCGCGTTACTGTATAAGTTGTCTATAATCTTATCTTTAGGACTATAACCTTGTCTTTGATAATGAGGGACTTCCTCACCATCAGGAAGGTTTAGGTAATCAGACCCTTCATCTGCATTAACTGTAGGAATGAACGTAAGTGTATTCAACAAGTTTACAAACGATGTTTTCTTATTAAAGCCTTGGAACATACTCTCACTAAAGTCACTGAAGTACTGACCAAATTTATACTTTGTCATCTTCGGTGTTTTTACTTTTACACCATTAATATAAACTTCCCTATCTGCGAGGCTTTTGAAGCTAAATTTTACGACGCTCCCCTTGTCTCTTAGAATGAGGATACCAGATTCTCTGATAATCAATTCGGGTAAACTTTTCGTTTTAAGTTCAGGCATTACTTTAAGCATTGCACTAATTTCGATATCTGCAATACCAATAGACTCAAAGTATTTCTTTGGATTTGTTCTTAATTTATTATAATTTTTAATTCGATCTACAACTTCTTTAGAATAGAGGTTAGTGATTTTTCTACTTACAAGTCTGTCTACTTTTTCCTTTATACCAAAATCCTCCTGCCCTAAAGCAGAAAAAATTAGAAGATATGTAAATAAAGCCTTTAAGATTTTCACTATTCACCTTTTTAGAATCAATCTCTTTATCGGCATTTTTAAGTAAAACTATAGGGTTATATGGAAAAGATATTTGTGCTTTAAATTCACTAGGATTAAGACTAATCATATTTATAGAAGTAACACCATGTAAAATATTACAATATGATTATTAATAGATTATGAATGATACTCTCCAGTCTGCCCTCTTAATATAGAGCAAACTGGAAAACCTTTAATTTAGACCCACTTCTGTGGATAATAGTATTTCATCATTTCAGAGTGTGGACTTCCCTCTTTAGGAGCATACTTATAACTGTACTTTACTCTCCCCGGCAGGGAAATAAGTATAGAGTCTGTTCTACCGTTACTCTGAAGTCCAAACATTGTCCCTCTATCATGAAGTAGATTGAACTCAACGTAGCGACCACGTCTATGTAGTTGGAAGTCTTCATCTTCTTCAGTGAACTCTTCCTCAGACCTCTTATCCATTAGTGGAAAGAATGAATCAATAAAATGATTTGATAAGTCTTTAACCATTGCTAAGTCTTTTTCAGTCTCGCCAGTATTCAAATGGTCAAAGAATATTCCACCAATTCCTCTCATTTCATTTTCTCTATGCTTATTAACAAAGTAATTATCACACTTAACTTTAAACTCTTCGTAATTACCATATGGCGCACAAGCATCTGCCCAGACTTTATGAAAGTACTTGAAATCTTCAGTATGAGGATAGTATGGAGTTAAATCTGCTCCACCACCAAACCAGAACTTATCTCCTGCTTGGATCATTCTAAAGTTGGCATGTGTAGTCGGAACCTTAGGGTTTCTTGGGTGGATAATTAAAGAAATACCTGTCGCCCACATAGTCTCATCAGTACTTCCTATCTTCTTTGCAAACTCAGGTGCAATAGCACCATATACAACCGAAGTATTTACGCCTGCATTTTCAATAATATCCCCAGAGAAGGCCCTAGTAATACCTCCTCCTCCATCATTTTTATTAAAGTCTAATCGACTCCAATTATCTTCTATTATTTGAACAGACGGATCTCTTTTTTTGATCTCATCAGTGATCATATCCTGAAGTTGACGCACATGGTCCACAAAGTCTTTCTTAAGATTATCTAACATTATTACACCGTATTATATGTTTATAAAATGAGGTTCGCATGGTATCAAATCATACTAACCAAATAAAGAAGCAATTAATGAAATACATCCTTATTTTACTTATTACTATTCAATTCGCCAGCGCTATAGAACCTAGTCAAATTGATAACACAAAAAATGTAGAAACAAGACAAAAGAAATATCATTATACATATGTTGATAGAGATCATACTCAACGTGAAAACGTTATGCACACCTCTATCGTTTATGGACTATCTTGGCTTGTCTACCCTATGACTCAACCTGATACATTCTTTGATGAAGGAAGTTTTAGAAAGTATAAAGATAATTTTGGAAAACTTGTATTTGATCAAGATGAACCATTTTGGAATTGGATAGTTCACCCTATATCTGGCTCTCAGCTATACCTTTACTACAGAGCAAATGGTTACAATAGAATTGACTCTCTCACAATGTCATTTATATCTAGTACGCTCTTTGAATTTACAGTTGAAATATACACTGAGCCGGCGAGTATTCAGGATCTTTATCAAACACCAATACTTGGTGCAGTGATGGGTGTTGGAATAGAGAATCTATCTATGTACTTACTTAATACAGGAAATATGTTTGGAAAAGTTCTAGGGCATTTAATAAATCCAATGACTCTATTTTGGTTTTACGAAGGTAAAATGATTCTTACTCCGTCTTATAATGGAAAAGATAAAGTTGGCCTTAATTTCTACATGGATTTTTAATGAAAGTTTATATTTTACTGATCTCATTCTTAATTTCATTCAATTATACATTTGCTGTAGAAGACACAATGTTTCTTAAGGCCGGAACAAATATATCTGTAACAAGACTTGGTGTTTTTGAAAAAGACCCAGATGATGATGATGACGACGATGACGATGAAAGAGAGATACAGGGTAAGAACTATTTTGGTGGCTTCGGGTTTAATACCCACTTTGGCTATAGATGGAAAAGGTTTGAGCTAACTGCTAGCTCTAGTATAACTTTTGGTAAAGTTAAAAACCTTGCTTTCAAAATTAATGAGAATAGTTTTGAAGGTAGTGGAAATTATCAAAACTTAATGGTTAGTCCCAATGTCAGATACTTCATTCCTTGGGCACCATTAAACACCTGGAGAATATCTACAGGTCTAGGTCCAATTTGGTCTCAACAAACAATCCGATTGAAAGAATTCACTTCTAGTGGAGACTATGCTGGCAAAAAGTTTAAGCTAACATATGACTCAATTGGCTTTGGTGTTGGTATTGGACTTGAAGAGAACTTACCATCTAAGAGTATGCATCCAGTATATTTCAGTATTAGTTATATAAGGCTCTACTCTGTAAAGTCTTACCTTGTAGACACTTCAGATAGTACCAATACAAATATACTTAGCTCTTCAAGTGCCAAAAATGATGTGGCTTCAGAATCTATTGCAATTAATATGGGAATTATTTTATTTTAGGAGAAGAAATGCTTTATTATCACAATCCAAGATGTAGTAAATCAAGACAAGGCCTAGAGCTACTTTCAACTTCAGGTGTAGATCCTACGATTAAAGAGTACTTAAAAGAAGGACTTACAAAGAGTGAAGTCTTAGATTTAATCAAAAAATTAAATATACAGCCACTTGATGGTCTTATACGTGTTAAAGACGCTCTATTTAAAGACTTAGGTCACTCTAAGAGTGATACTTTAAGTAATGATCAATGGGCGGATATCATATCTAAGAACCCAGCATTATTAGAAAGACCTATTCTTGTGAGTGGAGACAAAGCAGAAATAGGAAGACCTCCAGAGAACTTAAGAAAAATTATATAGTTACCACTTCAATGGCACAAAAAGTTATCGCTGATATTTTTGTGCCTATCAATTTTCAAGTAGTTAAAGTTCATTTTCATACCTAAATAAACTCCCTCAAGTTTAGAGATATAATAGACGAATAGTAGAAGGGCTAATTGCCTAACTTAATTAAGACTTAGGGATCATAAAATGAACTTCTTACAAAAAATCTTTCTTATAACATCACTACTACTCTGCGTAGGTACAGCTGCTCAAGCTAATAGCGGTGTCGCCAAGGCTATTATCCTCAAGGGTAAAGTTGTTGCAATTAATCCAACAACTAAAGAAACCGTTTCTTTAAAAAAGGGTTCTTGGGTAAATGAAGGATTTCTTATAAAGACTGAGCCTAAGTCTTTCGTTAAATTTCTATTTATCGATAAATCCCAGATGAACCTTGGGCCTAAGTCGGAAATGGAGATTAGTAAGTTTCCAAGAAAGAAAGCTGGGATCATTACACTCATGAAAGGTTCATTGAGATCAAAAGTTACAAAGAACTATCTAGATAATAAAGATAAAGATAAATCAAAACTTTTCATTAAAACAAAAACTGCGGCCATGGGAGTTAGAGGAACGGACTTCATGGTTACATTTAACCCTGTAAATGAAAACACTGCTCTTGTAACGTTCTCAGGTGCCGTAGCAATGGCACAGATAACTGAAGCTGTTAAGAATGTCCAAGTAACTCAAAATGCCTTAGAGAAAGTAGTATCAAGTGACACGGCCGTTATTGTTACAAAAGGACAATTCTCTGGAGTTTCTCCTGGAAAAACATCGAGAGCAACTACTCCTATAAAAATTAACCCTGGTCAGCTTGAGTCAATGAAAGCAAATGACGGGACAAAAGAAACTTCAGATCAAGCAAGCGGTGAAACAAAAGCTCCTAAAAAGAAATTTAGAAATGTTATTCCTCCTGGCGTAGACGCTAAAGGCTTTTCAAATAAAGCAAAAGTTACAGATCAGGTAGAGGCCGTAATTGGTAAGAGTGCTACAGTTGAAGTCGTAGAAAAAGTAGAGAAAGAAAAGGCAATTGTTTCAGCAGATGCACCACCTCCAGAAGGTTCTGTTAATACTGTGACTGGAGAAATTGCTCCTCCAGCAGGTGGGTACATAGATTTAGCGACAGCACAGTATGTTGCACCTCCAGCAGGTTCTGTATTTGATGCAGCAACAGAGACATATATTCCACCAGCAGATTTCGGTGGATATAATCCAGAAACAGGTCATTACGAAAATGATAATTACACTTTAAGCGAAGACGGGAAATTTGTTCCTACGGAAAACTTAGATAGAGCGCCAGCTAGTGTGAACTCTGATGGTACTAAAGTAAGTAATGCAGGTGTTCCTGCAGGTGGGAATGCTCCTCCTCAACTTGCTCCATTAGATAAGCCTATTGCACCAGAAGTTGCGACTGACTTTGCTCCTGTAGACGGTCAGAGGGCACCAGACGGGCCAGAGGGTCCTGCAGTAGCCAACGCAGATTTTAATCAAAATGACTTTGATGACATTGTTGAAAACGTACAAGATTCAATTGATGAGTCAATCTCTGATGCTGAAGATGAGAAAAACGAAATACTCAACAACAAGACTCGGGTAAGATTTAATATTAATAATTCTAATTAGACGATTTTTAGTTATAATATAAGTCACTAATATTAATACTTTAGGTTAAATGGATTTGGCCCAATGAAAAACTACTGTGCGCTTGTATTAACAGGTTTTATACTTACTACGAATATTTCAGCTAACGAAACAAACGTAATTAAAAACTCATTAGAATCTTTCCAAAAAGGCTCCTATTCAAAAGTAATAGAGGGCCTATCAGGGTTAAGAGAGACTAAGAAAAATAGAGCAACTAAATTCTATCTTATTGCCCTCTCACATAACAAACTACAAAACTATGACCAGTCTATCCCCTACTTTATTAAAGCAATAAAGTCCAAGAGTACTGCTAAAGACATTTACTATGAATATGGACAGGCACTCTACGCTAATAATGATTTAATAAAGGCCAGAATCGCATTTAATAAATCGAGTTCATTAGATTATAAGAAAGATTCATCAATTTACTATATTGCTCATATTTCTCAAATACTTGAGGAAAATAAAATGGCAAAAACTTATTACACAAAGATTATAAGCTCTACCACTGCTGATGTGGGACTTAAACAAGTAGCTAGATTCCAAATTGGAGAAGTACTACTTTCTATGGCAAGAGAGAATGAAGACACCGAAAGACTAGTAAAGCAATTTGTTCTACCACAGTTAGATAAAGCTGTGGAAATAGACAGTACAACTTCTCTTGCAAAAGAAATAAAGTCGAGAAAGAAGGAAATAGAAAGAGAATTTGGATTAGACCCAAATATTTTATATAACGGAAAGAGAATATCATCAAAGAGATGGAATCTTTCATTTGCTCAAGACTTAGGTTTTGATAACAATATATCTCTTACAAATGACTTACCTTCATCAGCAGCATCAAGAGAAGAGTCTTTTGTTCTAAAAACAAAAGTGAGAGGTGGTTATGACTTCATTGCTAAGAAAAGATTTATCATTAAACCTGAACTGGGATTAACTTTAAAGAACCATACGAACCGTGACTCTGATGCAGTAAGATCAGAAGATTCTTACGACATTTCTCCATCGATAAGTACCTCCCTAGAGCATAAGGCCTTTAATAAACCGGCATCTCTATTCTTTAATATTGATTACAATTACAACAGCAAGTATAGAACAGAGCTTTCTAGGAAAGCTTTTTATAATAGATCAACAACATACCAATTTGGAGAGAAGTTTAAATTTTTCTCTAAGGGTGATACATCTTTTAAATTTAAGTATAAAGACTTAGTTTCTTACACAGAGACTCTACACAATAAGACAACGTCTTTTTCTATTGATCAGCTCTACCTTACTCAGAACTCATCTATCTTTATGTTTCTTTTATCATATGACTCTCTAGATACTTACAACAATACAACAAGTTCAACAAACTCAACTCTAGTTAGAGTCGACTATATCAAGCCAAATATTTTTCCAAAAGTGACTCTTCACTTTGGAGCATCTATTAACTTTGTAAGCTATACAGATGCAAATGAAAGCTTAGTTCGTGGAACAGAGAAAACATTCACACCAAGCCTAAAGTTAACTAAAAAGGTTACTCGTAACTTCAAATACTCAATTGGCTATAGCTATACCAAAAACTCTTCAATTAAGTCTGATTACGATTATTCAAAACACGTAACAACTTCATCTATCAAATACTCCTTCTAATAAGGAGAAAGGTTTTTTATGTGGTCTAAAATCATAAAATACCTAGGGTTTATAATAATAATATCTTTCTCTTCACTCAGTGTTTTTTTCTCACTGACGGAGAGAGATATTGAAGACCCTAGTATTAAAGACAAAATCTCTTATACAACATTCTTTGAAAATAGATTTTTTGACTTTCGAATGCGACAGACTCTTGATCCAAAGAAGTTTGATAACAAACTTGTAATGGCAGACATTGATGATTACTCATTGAAAGAATTAGGGCAGTGGCCAGTGGGACGTCAAACATGGGCGAATGTTATAGATAAGCTCAGAATCTTTGGAGCTAAGGTTATTGCATTTGATGTTTTCTTTGCTGAAAATAGTATGAGCTGTGGAGAGACTTCTGTCGATGATATCATGGCGCAATCAATTATAGATTTCCAATCAATACCAGGAAATAAAGTCATTCTCCCCTATTCTCTTGATACTCAAGGATCTGACCAATTCGAAGAACTTCCAGACCAATTATATAACTTTGTACTCGATACAAAAAATAGTGAAGGAATTGAGCTAAAACCAAAGAGAGTATCTAAAGCTGTATGGCCAATAGAAACGCTTTTAAATACAGACGCAAGCTTAGGTCATATTCAAGTTGAAGCCGACAGTGATGGTATTATGAGACACTATCAGCTCGTTGGAAATATTGACTCACTTTACATGCCATCTTACGCACTTCAGGCCTACACTGATTATACAGGCGACAGTCCAGTCTTAGAGATGCTCAATATTGGAGACTATAAATTTAAGCTTGCCACAGGAAACATAGAGTTAAACTACAAAGGTGAAGCTAATGTTAGATGGTTTGGAAATGAACAACAATTTCCTAGAGTCAGCATAGCCGATATAGTGAAAGCTTTTCCTGAAGACGAAAAGATGAAGGAAATTTTCAATAATACAATTGTATTTGTCGGTGCTAGTGCATATGGAGCTTACGACCTTAGACATACACCAGTAGATCCTATGTTACCTGGAGTATATTTTCATATGAATATGACAAATATGCTAATAAATGGAAACTTTTATAAACCACAACAAAATTCAACTTTTATTTCATGGGCGATTCTCTTAGGTGGATCACTAATCATTCTATTAATTCAATTCTTTGGTAACGCAATTCTAGATATTGTCTCTACTATAATACTGATAGGTGGACTCTACTACATAGATACTTACCATTTAATCCCAAGAGGCTATGAAGTTAAACTCTTCTTTTGCTTCTTCTCTATAATTTGTAGCTATTCATGGAATACATTCCTTCATTTCTACTTAGCGAATAAAGATAAGGCCTTCTTAAAAAATGCTTTCGGATCTTATATATCTCCAGAGCTTATTGATGAGATGTACACTTCAGGTCAGCATCCATCTCTCGGTGGTGAATGTGGAACAAGAACAGCTTATTTTACAGATATTCAAAGTTTTTCTTCCTTCTCTGAAAAACTATCAGCAACTCAACTCGTAGAGCTTTTAAATGAATACCTGACAGCAATGACAGATATTCTTCTTGAAGAAAAAGGAACTCTTGATAAGTATGAAGGCGATGCCATCATTGCTTTCTTTGGAGCACCTATGCCACTTGAGGATCACTCAACGAGGGCACTGAGAGTTGCAGTAAAGATGCAACGCTCATTACTCGAACTTAGAGAGAAATGGACTTCAGAGGGAGATAAGTGGCCTCAGATTGTAAAAGAGATGAGAATGAGGATCGGTATAAATACTGGAGAAATAGTTACTGGTAATATGGGTTCTGCCTCTCGAATGAATTACACTATGATGGGAGACTCTGTGAACCTAGCGGCAAGACTAGAAGAAGCAGCAAAACAGTATGGTATTTTCACTCAGACATCAAACTACACGCTAGATGATTGTGACAAAGACTTATTTCTTTTTAGAGAACTCGATACAATTTTAGTTGTTGGTAAGTCAGAACCAGTTACAACCTATGAAGTTTTAGAAATGAAAGAGACAGCATCAGAGCTATTAATTAGACTCAAAGAGGTATTTGAGAAAGGCCTAGCTCACTACAAGACTCAAGAGTGGGATAAGGCAATAGAGTGCTTTAAAGAGTCATTAGAGCTTGAATATGAGCGCTTCCCTCTTCTTAAGAATAAAACGAATCCTTCTAAAGTCTATATTGAAAGATGTGAAGAATTCAAAGAGCTGCCACCTCAACCAAATTGGGATGGAGTCTATACACTCACTTCAAAATAAATTCTCTTGGTACTAAGGTTTTCCTTAGTACCTTATTTTAAAGATTCATAGAAATATCACAAAATAATATAGATTATCCTCTACTCCTTCATAATTAATACTTATTTACTGTGTAAAATAAAAGAATTCTTAAGGTTAAATTAAGTAATTAGTTCAGAACCTTTCCCGAAGAAAGATATGGAGGTTCTTCATGAAATTAAATATCGGTCAAAAAATACTACTTATAGTAGTTATTCCATTTATAATATTTGCTAGTTTTTCTATATATTCTTCGTATCAGAATACATCAAAAAACTTGATGAAAGAAAAGAGATTATCTATAGAGTTTGTCACACAAACGGCTATGAAAGTAATCGAAGAGTATCAAGAAAAAGCTGAGCTTGGTGAACTTACAGAACAAGAAGCTAAGGACCAAGCTGCAAAGACCATTTCAAAAATTAGATATGGACAAGACGGTGACGATTACCTCTGGGTAAATGATTCAACTCCAACTTTAATCTCACATCCAAAGACCGAACTCATTGGAAAAAATATGAGTGAGTTTAAAGATAAGGCCGGTGCACATATATTTGTTCTCTTTAGCCAAATCGCTAAGACTAACGGATCTGGATTTCTACAATATGTCTGGAATGATAAAAAAGATAAAGATAAGTTTGTTCCAAAATTATCTTATGTTTTATACAACGAAAAATGGGACTGGACACTTGGGACAGGTATTTATATCCAAGATGTACAAGCAACAATTACTTCAATCTTAATTGCAGACTCTATTAAAGTTGGGATTGCAATGATTATACTTGTCTTAGCAGTAACAGTTATTGTTAAAAAGAATATACGTGAACCTCTACTTGATATTGCAAATAGATTGTTTTCAACTTCAGAGGAAGTGGCAAAGGGAGCAAAAGACAGTTTAAATAATTGTGAGAACCTTGCAAGCTCCAGCCAAGAACAGGCCTCAAGTCTCCAGGAAACAGTGTCTTCAGTCGAAGAAATTAATGCCATGATTTCAAGAAATGCAACATCAGCAGAAGAGTCAAAAACAACCTCTCTTGAGTCACAGCGCTCTGCCAGTAGTGGAAAAAAGAGAGTCGATGAAATGCTTACAACAATAGACGAGATTGCGAGTAATAACGATAATGTTATTAAACGTATGCAACAAACTAATGATGAAGTAACTGAAATATTGAATATTATAAAAAATATAAATGATAAAACTAAAGTTATTAACGATATTGTTTTTCAAACAAAGCTTCTTTCTTTCAATGCTTCAGTAGAAGCGGCAAGGGCCGGAGAATCTGGAAAAGGCTTTGCTGTTGTTGCTGAAGAAGTTGGCGCTCTTGCCAATATGTCTGGAAATGCCTCAGAAGAAATTAGAGAGTTAATCGAAAGTAGTATGACAAAAGTTGAGACTATTGTATCAAGCACTACATCGGTTATGGAGCGCATGATTGAGGACGGAAAAACAGCAGTTGCAAAGGGAAAGGATCGCGCACAGGAATGTAAGGTAGTGCTCGATGAGATCATTAATAACGTAGATAATGTAAATCGTAAGGTGGCAGAGATAGCTGAGGCCTCAAAAGAGCAATCGCAAGGTGTTCATGAAATTTCAAGAGCGATGGAGCTTCTCGATCAAGTCTCTCATAAAAATAATGATGTCGTCATAAGTACTGAAGCATCTTCAAAAGAACTTCAAAAAGAAGCTGATGATTTAATTATAGTTGTAGAAAGAGTAAGAGAATTAGTTAACGGACAGAAAGCAGCATAAGAAATATTGGCAGAAGGTTTCCCTTCTGCCATTTTTTTTGAATTAGTAGGCTAGAGTTTCTCTGATTGCTGCTACAACCTTATCAGTGTTTGGTAGAACTGCTTTTTCAAGAATTCTATTAAATCCAACAGGAGTGAATTCAGAACCAACTCTTTTAACAGGTGCATCTAAAGACTCAAAACACTTCTCATTGATAAGAGCAACAAGCTCTCCACCAAATCCAGCAAATACTTTATCTTCATGAACAACCAGACATCTATTTGTTTTAGAAACAGATTTAATAATTCCTTCTTCATCGATAGGACTGATAGATCTAAGGTCAATTACTTCAACATTCTTTCCATCTTCATTTGCTATAACTTCAGCCGCCTCTAAGCAGTGGTGAGTTGTATTACCGTAAGTTAAAATAGTAAGGTCAGTCCCCTCTTTTCTAACTCTACATTTTCCAAATGGAACTTCAAAGTCTTCAGGAACAACTGCCATTGCTTGTTTTGCATTATAAAGAGCTTTAGGCTCTAGGAATAGTGTTGGCCCTTCACTTCTCATTGCAGTTCTAATTAAGCCTGCAGCATCATCAGCAAATGATGGACATACAATTCTTACCCCTGGGATCCCCGCAAGGTTTCCTTCAAGGTTTTGAGAGTGATAAAGTCCACCACCAATGTATCCACCAGAAGCTAGTCTAATTAGGATATTTGGAGCAAAGGCTCCGTTTGATCTCCAGTAGTCATGAGAACATTCAACATATTGTTCCATTGCTGGCCAAAAGTAATCAGCAAATTCTGCACCTTCAACAACAACTCTAATATCTTTATTAAAACGAGAAAAACCGTTAGCAGTTCCTAAGATAAAATCTTCAGCAATAGGACCGTTGAAAACTCTATCTTTACCAAACTCTGCTTGCATTCCTTTAGAAACATTGAAGATCCCACCCTTATCTTTGTTGGCCATATCTTGACCCCAGATAAAAGTATTAACATTGTATCTAAATTCTTTTTTAAGCTGACCATTTAAGGCATCGATGAATTTCATCGGCTCGCCTTCTTCATTATGAGTTCCATCAACATACTTCTCAGGCTTATGTGGCTCAGGAAGAACAAAGTCATGAATTGACTCAGGTGCTGGATTTGGTGCTTTCATAGCTAAAGAGTGAGCTTCAAGAACTGACTTCTTAGACTCATCATCAACAGCTGTTAATTCTTTCTCAGTAAATATTTTTTCACTTATTAAAAGTTTTCTAAATGCTGCATATGGATCCTGAGCTACTGCATCTGCAATTTCTTTTTCGTCTCTATATAATTCGTGCTTATCAGAGTTTGAGTGAGATCCCATTCTTACACATTTAGCATGAACGATTACTGGCTCATTGTTTTCGATCGCATGCTTTCTAGCAGCGCTCATTGCATTCATAGAATCAAAAACATCTTTTCCATCACAGTGGATAATTCTAAGGTTCTTTAAACCTGTAAAGTTATCTGCAACAAATTCATTTGCACACTGATCTCTCTTAGGAACAGAAATTCCATAACCATTATCTTGGAATACGAAAACTACAGGAAGTTTCTCATTCGTTGCACCGTTAATAGCTTCATAGCAATATCCTTCAGAAACAGAAGACTCACCTTGTGAAGAAATAGCAACACCTGTGTGTTTATATCTCTTCATTGCTCTAGCAACACCAACAGCGTGAAGAGTGTGGTTACCTGTACAAGAAGATACGTTATGAATATTCCACTCTGGTTTAGCAAAGTGATTAGACATGTGACGTCCACCTGAAGCTAAGTCAGTTCCTTTAGAGATACCATTTAAAATTAACTCTTCAGGAGTACATCCAGCAGAAAGAGCAGTAAGCATATCTCTATAATACGGAAATAAATGATCCTCATTTAAAGTGAACACCTGCCCGATTGCTAACTGAATAGCATCATGTCCAGCATATGGAGCATGGTATGACCAACCAATGGCCTGCTTTAAGTAATTAGGAGCACGAAGATCAATAAGTCTCCCAACAGTCATCAGTGTGTACCACTGCTTGAGCGTAGCCTTGTCAGTTTTCTTTAGTGAGTAATTTAATTCGGTTTTCTTAAGCATAGTTATTTCCTCTACGGATTTCTAAAATTTGTCATGTGTTTGAAAGTAGATACTTAACCATATTTCTAAGGGTTTGAAAACTCTTGTCGAATATGCGCTAAGCACAAAGATATCGTTTTTATACACATTGCATGGTGAAATATTAGCTATTTTAAGGTTAAATGTTAGATCAAGCTTATGATCAGTTAATTTTATAGGAGAATATATGCCAATTGCTACACACGAACAATATTGCGCAATGCTAGATAAAGCCAAAAAAGAAGGATATGCTTATCCAGCTATTAATGTGACATCAACTTCTACAGCTAATGCGGCACTAGCAGCATTTGCAGAAATGAAATCAGATGGGATTATTCAGGTTTCTACTGGTGGAGGAAAGTTTGCTTCAGGAATTGCTGTAGGAAACGAAGTACTTGGTGCTATTTCTATTGCTCAACATGTTCACCTAATGGCCGAACAATATGATGTGTGTATTGCTCTACATACTGACCACTGTCACCCAGAGAAAGTAGACTCTTTTCTTATTCCTTTAATTGAAGAAACAGAAAAAAGAAGAGCTCAAGGGCTTCCTAACCTTTTCAATTCTCACATGTTCGACGGATCAGTTCTTCCAACTAATGAAAATATTGAAATGAGTAAAAAGCTTCACGAGAGATGTGCTAAATCAGAAATCATTTTAGAGATTGAAACAGGCGTTGTTGGTGGAGAAGAAGATGGTGTAAACAATGAAGATGCACCTGCTGATAAACTATATACAAGTCCAGAGGAAATGGTTGAAGTAACTAAGGCCCTAAGACCAATTGGTAGATTTATGTATGCAGCAACTTTTGGAAATGTTCACGGTGTTTATAAGCCAGGTAATGTAAAACTAAGACCAGAGGTTCTAAGAGACGGACAAGCTGCTATTGCAAAAGAACTTGGTGAAGATGCTACAAACTGGCTAGTTTTTCACGGAGGTTCAGGATCTGAATTAAGTGAGATTCATGAAACTCTTGGTTATGGTGTTATTAAAATGAATATTGATACAGACACTCAATATGAGTATTCTCGAGCAATAGTGGATCATATGTTTAAGAATTATGATGGTATGCTTAAAATCGAAGGAGAAGTAGGAAATAAGAAATTCTATGATCCAAGAGCATGGATGAAGGCCGGAGAAAAAAATATGACAGCAAGAATTGCAAAAGCTTGTAGAGACTTGAAGTCAGATGGTAAATCAATCCTATTATAGAAATGTAGAAGTGCTATATACCTAAGGGTATATGGCACTATTTTTTATTCAATAAAGTTTATCCCACCACTATCATATAAAAATTGAGAACTATCAGTAGACTCCATCTGAAGATTTCTATTTATTTTATCAACAGCTCTCTTGTAAGCTTTCTCCAGTAAATCTTTCTCGTTAGCAGAAAGTTTTACATTTTTAGAAACACCTAGGTACAACTCCACATCTCCTCTATTAACAGAAGAAGGCATACGAGTCCCCATCGTTAATTTAGATACTTTAGCATATGGAATTTTGTCCTTTGCAAGTCCAGAGATTTGTTTACGAAGCTCCTTTTCTATTAACTCACCATGAGTAGCCAGTAGAGTTCGTTTACTCTTATCAATACCTGGTGGTATAAAGCTAAGTCTATATTGGGATGGATTATCTTGATTCCTGAAGGCATTTACAATTGCAATCTCATCACCTTTCTTTAACTTTACTTTTGGAACTACAACACAGTCGTCACCAGAACATTTTGAGTAATATTTTATTTTTCTTTCTTCAAAAACATTTTTTACAGTCGTTGTAAAATTACTTTTAATACTTTCAAATTTTCTAGTAACACTTCTTTCTCCCGTTCTTGTTACAGCTAGAATTTCATCAGGTCTCGAAGACTTTGTCTGAGCTATATCAATGGCAACTTGTCGAATATTTCTTGCCCCCATTGCAGTAATATCACCAGAGAACCCTCCGAGATTAGCATTATCTAATGTAGCAACAACTCTAGCCTCTTGCCTAAGACCAGGAGTTAATCCATCTAGCTGTCGAACATATTCAACAAGCCCTCTACTTTCCTCACTAGATAGGGATACCCCAAATTTATTCTTAAGTGTTATCTGAATATTTTTTCCATTTAATTCACTTGCAGCTTTCTCAAAATCAGACTTACTTGCATTAGCAGGAATAAGTTCTTTTAAATCAGATGAAGAATAATTTCCCATAGATTTTCTAACCGCTTCAAAAACTTCAAGTTTTAGTGTTCGAGCTCCACTATTTGAAATTTTGTCAACAAGTTTAGCATTATAAAGAGGACTCTCTCTAAGAGTTGAAGAGTATGTTTTAATGTATTTCACATCATTTTCAACTAAGTTTTTAATTTCATTAAAAGAAGTTAACTTTACTTCAGAGTTACGTATAGCTCTTGCTCTTTTAGCTGCTTGTCCAGCAGCATCTGCAGTTATTCCAAGTCCTCCCTCAAACCAAGCAGAAGGGTCTTCTTTTCCTATTCCTTCAAGGTTTTTTATCTTCGTCGCAAATTCTTGATTTGCATTTTTATAGGTAAGATTTAAATCCTTGATTAACTTATTCTTTATATCTTCTGGAATATCCTTAGGAGTGAATGCAAACCTTAAAGACTTAAAGTCTGAATAAACTTCAAATTCTATTCCATCATATTTTTTAGTTAGTTTATTAATGCGATCATATAGAATATCTTTATGAAGATTAGTTAAAGAAGTTACAAGCTCCTTATCTCCAATAGAGTCATTCAATCTTTTGAGAGCTCCATTTTCAACATCTAAAAACAAAGATGAGTCAGAATTTGTTGCTGTATCAATCCAGCGTTTATTAAGCCTAGGAGTTGTTAAATTATAAAGACTATATTTATTCTTTAACTGGCTTATACTCGAATATTCTCTAGCAATCACAGGCCTATAGTTTCTTATTTCACTAAGATCTAAACTAGGTTGATTTTTACTAGGAATTTTATCAAGAGTCTTTCTTACTGAAGAATAACTTTTCTTTGCAATTTTTAAGACCGGATTTGCAAGTTGACCAACACTACCTACAGCGACAAATGCTAAAGCAAGATTACGATCACTCTCAGCACTTTCAATATCCCCAACCGTTCCTATTCCTGCAGAATATGATAATCTTGAACTCTCCAAGTTACTCTGTTGCATATATAAGTCGGTAGCTTCAGCAACAAGCCCTACTCCAATAGCACAGCCAACCCCAAAAGTTCCTAAGCATATTCCTCCACCTACAATGGCTGCTCCCCCTAAATATAAAGAAGACATTAACTGATCCGACTTTACATCTTGATATAGGGATTGCGCAAAATCACAAGATGCTTTAGATACACCTTGTGTTTTTAAATAGCCTTGGACAGCAACTTTGTTTTTCACTAAATCAATTAATTCACTGTCTGAATCTAATTTAGATATTTTTCTATAGGCTTCTCTATTTGCTTCTACTGATAGTGAAAGCTGTTTTTTTAATTCTGATAATATAGCACTATCACTCTCGTCGCCTCTAAGGTTTAACCTTCCGATCAAGCTATCAGCGTCATTTCGCTTATTGTACTCTTTCTCGTACTGCTCTTTGACTCTATTTATCCCTTTAGAGACTTGGTTTCCAATTTTATTCTTAATATAGAGAGGGCATATATTTTCTTTATATTCATAATCGTAAGTGATGCACTTATGATCTATTTGAGAAAGAGTATCTTGCTCAAGTCCATAGACGATCTCTTTCTTAATATCCTTAGCTTTCTTGTGTTCTTCTTTAGATAAATTAGGGATCTCATAACTTAGGCTACTATGCTCTATTTCATGAGGAACTTCGTAAAATTTGAGTCCTCTAGCTTTTAAGATTTCAATATTAGAGAGTGCTAAGGTTTTTCTATAGCTTGGAAGCTTGCTTTTAACATATTCTTTAAGTTCTTCTTTCTTCGTTACACAATCATCTGTGTCCGAATCAATACATTCAACTAAACTTAGAATAGACTCTTCATTTTTTTGCAGAGACTTTAAAGTGTAATCTTTTAAATCTTTTAGAAAGTGGTCACTGTAGACTTTCTTACTTATTCGGTACTGGCTATTTTCTAGATTAGATATAGGGCTAGTGTAGACAGTATCTTCAACACACTTGAATATATAATAATTTTCTTTATCACTTGAATGTTTTTGGCAGAGATTGAAGTCATATTGATCAAAAGATTCAACTTGATAGCGCCTCTTATCCATGGCCCTCTTGGCCCTTTCTTGGCGAGCATTTCCACCATAACTATTGAAGAAATAGAAGAGTGAAAGAGAAAATATAGATATGTATCTGATAAGCACAAATACTTATCGGACAACAAACAATTTTACTCAAGTAAAACTAAGCCTCTAAACTATTTAAAATACAGGCTTGTTAATAATAAATATTAAGTAAATTTAGAAAATCAGGCAAATATCCTCTAAAAGAGCTGCTAATTTGTTTCTAAGTACTAATGGATCACTAAATTCAAATGAAATAGACTTTACTGACTCCATCTCTTTATCTGAAATAAAGTCATTATCCATATTCCAGTTAATTGAAGCGGCAAGAACAATGCTCCCAGAGCCATTTGAAGATACGTCAGAGATATCACAAGAAATCTGATAGCGAACCCTAAGACCAACCCCTTTTGTACTTGAAAACTTCTTAGCAAGACCTATGACACCTTTTTTCGCATTGGAATCGCTAATTTTTAGAGCACTCATAGGGTCCTCTTCAAAACTAGTAACAGTATAAAGGTTTTTTCCATTGAATTGAGTGACAATATTTTTAGTAGAGCTTGTTTCTAAGTATCTATAAGCAAAATTATCTAAAGTGAAAGATATAAGGTGATCTAATCCATTCTCTCGTAAATCTTCTCTAGCTTTTTGTTCTTGTTCTTTTTTTAAGGTCTCAAAGTCTTTTTCAGTGCTCAAGTTTAGTAGCTCCAGTAGAAAGTATTTTATCGTAAGTTCTATCTATCATAATCTCTTTTAGAGCTTTATCAAACTTATCACTTAATTTTTTTCCTTCGTCAGTTTTTCTAAATACAAGAGTCGTTCTATCAGCTGAAATAGGTCTATATCTATTGAACTTAATCCGGTCCTCAAGATCTAACTTCTTAATAGAGTTATTCGCTGTGACAATTTCACCAATGAATATATCAACTCTTTGTTTATCTAAAAGCTTTAAGCAAGTCTCATCTGAATCTGTCTTTATACGTACCCAGTTCATACTCTTGATGTACTCCTCAGGATAGGTATACCCTTCAGTTGTACATACCTTAGCTTGTTTTATTTTCCTATAATCATGACCTTCTCTTTCAAAAACATACATTTCTTTGATATAGAATTCAGTTATTGCTTCATAGCGAGAAAGATCACGAGATTCCATAGCAGGAAATAGACCATCAATATTTCCTTCATCAAGCTCTTTATATGCTCTCTTTGGAGGAAATAAAACAATCTCAATCTCCACATTACTCTTTTTTGCGAGAGCAGTGACAAGCTCAACAAATGCTCCATCTGAATTAGATTTAATATATTTTGGGATTAGGAAAGTTCCAATTCGAATTCTCTTTGGGGATGCTCCCCAAGAAAATGAACTTATAAAAAACATAGCGATTATTAAATTTTTCATAAGCCAATACTAAGGCCAAATATCAAGTTATGTAACTCAAAGTTCCTTCACAATTATTAGCTAAGTATCTAATTTCAGGGTTCAAAATTAATATTAAGAAGCTAAGTATTTTAAATCAAAAAGAAGTAAAATGAGAAACTTTACCTTTCTTTACCTCTTAAGATTGACTTTAACTCACCAGTTCTATTCATCTTCTTTAGGAGCTTATCGAACTTTTGGCTCAAAACTCTGCCTTTCTCGGTTTCGGAAAAAGCGAAGTAAACGTTCTCTATAGTAATTGGACTATTCTTATCATAGTGGACCTTATCAAGAAGTTTTACTGAATTTAAAGCTGCCAAAGTTGTCGTTTCCTCCCCTATAAAGAGCTGAACTCTACCTACTCTCAGTAGATTTAGACATTGTATATCTGACTTAGCATAATAGACTTTCCACTTCTTACTCTCTTGAACATCTCGACCATAGGAATAACCCCTCGTTAAGCAAACCTTTGGCCTTTTAAGTTTTCTATAATCAGAATTTTTCAATTGGAAAATAAAATTCTTTTTAATATAAAAATTAGACGTCTTATAAAAGTTCGTTACTTTTAGTCGGTCTAAAGCTGGAAAGTATCCGTCGACCTTACCATCCAAAAATACATTTAAAGATCGCTTAGGTGGAAATACATTTAGCTCAAGTTCATAGCCTAATTTTTTAGCTAGTTCCTTGGCAAGGTGTACAAACTCCCCCTTCTCAGAAGATTCGACATACCGAGGAATAGGAAAGGTAACTAGAGTGACCTTTTCTTTCCCCAGTATATGAATAGAGGAAAATAAAAATAAAAGAATGATTAACATATTTTTCATTCTACTTTCCTCTATTTAGATTAATTAGCTATCGGCATGTGTTTTTGAAACAATCTCATACACATTTCTAGAAATGCTTTTCTCAGCAAGAATTCTTTCTAAAGACTCCTTCACAAGAGCTTTTAGGTCAGAAGGTAGTCTTTTATAATCTTTAAAACTTCCAGCTAATCTAGATGCCATTTGAGGATTTAGCTTATCAATATCAATGATTTGATCTGTGATAAACTTATACCCTTCTCCTGACTTGGCATGAAACTCTATTGAGTTTCCAGTAAATGTTCCAACTAAAGATCTTACTAAGTTTGGCACTGATTTATCGTAAACTTCATTACTAAGTAGCTCTTTTACTCTACTTAATGTCTTCTCACCTGCTGCACTTGATTGAGCAGTAAGCCACTTTTGCATAACAAGTGTTTCATGTTTCCACTTATTGAAGAACTTTGAAATTACTTCATCACTAAATTTTGAATCATTGTGAATCAACATAACAAGTGATGCGTACTCATCTGTCATATTAGATGCATTATTGAATTGATCAAAGCACCATGTTTCGTATTCAGAGTTTTCAGTAGTAAGTAGGAAGTTTAGAACCATATTTTTAAGTTCTCTTTCTCCCATTGCTTCTGGGCTTAAAGAATACTCTTTTTCAACTGCAAGAGATTTGTAAATTTCAGCAAACTCTTTTTCATAAGTTTGAGCTAAAGTTTTAATAACAAACTTTCTAACTTTATGAGTATTTTCAAAGTCTACAATTTCTTGAGATTGGTGCAATACTCCCTCAGAAGGAATACCAAGAGCTAAAGCTTTGAAAGAGTTATCTATACTTTCATCTTTGATTAATTTTCCATAGGCTTCAATGTAAGGAGCATCTAACTTAAGTTCTACACCATTTGAAGAATCTTTGATTAGATTAATCATAAGACTTTTAGCTAAGGCCTGTGCTGATTCATATCTATTAAATTCATCATTATCGTGTGCCATTAAGTAAACATAATCACTTAAAGATCTATCAGACTTTAAATTTACAGGAGCACTAAAGCCTCTATTGAAAGAAGGTACAGGCTCATGATCAATTCCAGTGAATGTAAATGTCTCACTCTCTTGAGTTAAGTGAAGGATATTATCTTCAATTTGTGGCTGAGCAGTGAAGACTTCTTTAAGCTTTAAAGTAAAGTCATTACCATTCTTATCTACAAGTCCAATAGCAAAAGGCATATGGTATGGTTTCTTTTCTTTTTGCCCAGGAGTTGGTCTACAACTCTGAGTTAGAGTAATACTGTACTCAGCTTTTTCTTCATTATATGAAGTTTTGATATCTATCTCTGGTGTTCCAGCTTGGTGGTACCAATTAGTAAATTGAGAGAAGTCATAATTATCATTAGCTACACTCATTGCATGAATGAAGTCTTCAGTTGTTACAGCTTGCCCATCAAATAGCTCAAAGTACTTATCTGTACCTTTTCTATAACCTTCTGGACCTAGTAGAGTGTGAATCATTCTAATGATCTCAGCACCTTTCTCATAAATTGTCATTGTATAGAAGTTGTTAATTTCAATGTAGCTACTTGGTTTAATTGGATGGGCAGTTGGTCCTGCATCTTCAACAAACTGTCTTGCTTTTAAAGACTGAACATTTGAAATTCTATTTACGACTCTAGAGTTCATATCAGAAGAAAATTCTTGATCTCTAAATACAGTTAAACCTTCTTTAAGTGTTAACTGGAACCAGTCTCTACAAGTGATTCTATTACCTGTCCAATTGTGGAAGTACTCATGTCCAATAACCCCTTCAATACCGAAGAAGTTAGCGTCAGTAGCTGTTTTTGGATCTGCTAAAACGTAAGCAGAGTTAAAGATATTTAACCCTTTATTTTCCATTGCTCCCATGTTGAAAGCATCAACAGCAACAATCATATAGATATCTAAGTCATACTCTCTTCCATAAGTTTCTTCATCCCATTTCATAGAGTTCTTTAAACTCTCCATAGCATGACCACACTTAGATTCATTTCCTTTATCAACATAGATCTCTAGAGCAATCTTTCTTCCAGACATTGTTGTAAACTCATCTTTAACTAAGCCAAGGTCTCCCGCAACAAGTGCGTAAAGGTAAGATGGCTTAACAAAAGGGTCTAGCCATTCTACAAAGTGCTTACCATTATCTAGATCACCTGAGTTTGTTGGGTTACCGTTAGATAATAAGATTGGAAACTTCTTCTTATCAGCAATTATTTTCGTAGTATAGACGGCCATAATATCTGGACGATCAATAAAGTAAGTTATTCTTCTGAATCCTTCTGGCTCATTTTGAGTACAGAAAATAGACCCTGACTTATATAAACCATCTAGTGCCTTATTTGCTTCAGGGTTAATTGTATTATGTATCTCTAAAGTAAAACTTTCTTTAACTTCTTTTAATACTAACCCTTCTTCAACAAGCTCATACTTATCTGAACCTAGCTCTTCACCATCTACAATTATTTTGTTTAAAGTTAACTCTTCTCCATTAAGAAACATATTTCTCTTTCCAGTAGAGATATCGTAGTTGGCCTTAACTTCCATTTTTGAAATAACTTGAGTATTTGTATCGTCTAAATCAAATGTTAAATGGATTGTAGAAATTAAATAATCTGAAGGTGTATAGTCCTTTAGATAGATTGTTTGCGGAGTGGCATCTTTCATCTATATAGTCCTTTTTTATTTTATTGTACTTATTGCCCACAATATACCGAATTTTTGGCATTTGTCATGGTCGTTATGGACAAAAGTCGGCCAAATCGTCACTAACTAGTTGAAAATTATTCCTTAATTGCTCTGTGCTTTGTAAAAAAATGAAATTTGATTAGAATAAAGGATGCAACCAGACAAACAAGTAATTGGACATGACAATTAAAGACGCTAATAAAAAACACTATTTTTCACTTGTAGACTTAGATGAAGTTTTTGAGGCGTTCAATACTGCTTCATCAGATAAGTTAAATTGCTACATTTGGGAACAAGGTAAGAGTGAAAGTGAAGTTGAAGAATTTCAGCTAGAAACTATTGATGATAAGAGAAAGCTTATCCTTAACTCTACTGGAGGTTTTCTAGCCAAGCTCTCAAAGTCTAAACTCACAAATAAAGAAGTCTTCTTAAAAGTGAATTATAATAGATTTCAATACTTTACCTATGGAATACTAAAGTATAACTCTGAAGATAAAAACTACTACATTCACATAACTAAAGATGTTTATAAGTCCCAGCAAAGATCAAATTACAGACTATCAGCGAATGTTTTTGTAAAGATTCAATTTAAAATCAATGATACTGTATATGATGCTCACGATATCTCTGCAGGAGGTACATCTTTTTCAATAGAAGAAGTAGATCTTGTAAAATATCCAGAAGATGAGATATTCACAAACTGCCTACTAAGATTGAACGTTGATAAGTTTGAGATCCCTCAAGCAAAAGTTGCAAAGACATGGCCAGTAAAAGATACCGAAGATAAGCCAACAGGTGTGTATAAAGTCGGTATTGCCTTTGTTGATGTTCCAAAAGAAACAGAGGAAGAACTCTTTAAGTCTATTAATGGTGAAGCAAGAGCAGAAGAAATAAGAAAAAAGATGAAAGAAAAGAAGCTTAAATCCTAAAAGCAAAGAGTTGTAGTTTTAACTTTCATAATTTCTGAAAGCTTGAGCTCATCAAAGCTTATGTCTTTAGCTAATTCTTCGCCTTTATTCATATTTACTCTCATGGCCATTCTAATTGCACGCTCAGAATCAAATTTCTTCGCATAAACTTTAAATACCTTCCAAATATCTAAAGGACAAAATGCTCCGGATCGAGCAAGAAACTCTCTCATTAGCACTTCATTATCTGAGCTTATTATATTTTTAGTTTGGACCTTTAACCAACCTGAGTCATAAACAGAAAGGTGAATAACTGCTCTATTTACGATGATCTCATTTTTTGACTTATAAAGAACATTCTTTAATAACTCATGAAACTTTTCAAAATTAGGAACGTGTTGAGATAGGCCCATAACAATAGCTTCTAATTCTTTAGAATCGTTAAGTGACTTACCTTTCTCTACTAACCAATGAAGATCTTTCTTTTTGTCAGTGAAGTAACTCTTCGTTTTGAATAGAGAAAAATGGTAATGAATGAGAAATAAATCAGATCTTTTAGATAGATTAATCTTTTGAAGTAATAGGACACGTAATACATCTTCATGTGCACTTATCCCCTTTAATGCTGCAAATGAGAGCTCTTCACTTTCTCTTTGCTCTATTTTAGAAATAAGAAAATTCAATGCTTCCTTATCCTTATAATTTCCTAGCGCTAAGAGCATTGCTTCTTTTAAGACAGCATTTTCTTTATCAAAGTTAGACATTATCCAGTCTCTGATCGCAGGTATCTTCTTCTTTGACTCTCTTACTAGTGAAGAAACCCTCTCGTTAGTTTCTCTTCGAACGTCTTTATATAGTTCACTCTCACTTTTAAGAAGAGGGTCAAATGTCTTAACAGCTGTCTGGTTATTTTTTTGTATTGAGCGTTTTACCCAATACAGTCCAAATGACCCCGATAGGATAAGAAGAATAGACAATAGGAGTATAATTTTATTTTTCACTCTCTCTAACTAGATTGTTCTACTTCTATTTGCAAGGGATTATGCCTTATTTTCATAATTACAAACAATTAGAGGAGAATTTTGTCTAATTTAATTGATATATAGTTATTTCACTGCATCAAGTAATCATTGACTAGAACACTCGAAAGGGCTAGAAAAAATGATCAAAAAAATGAACCGTTTAACACCACTTAAATTGGAAAATACATGACATCGAAATTTGTTGGAAGTAACTCAAAAGCACTAGATAAAGCAAATATGCTAAAGAGTAATAACCTTTATCCATTCTTCAGAGCTATTGAAGAGTCAGAAGGCTCGGTAATAACTTACGATAATAAGAAGCAAATAATGATTGGATCTAATAACTACTTAGGTCTTACGCATCACCCACAAGTAGTAGAAGCTGCAATTAAAGCTATTGAAAAATATGGTACAGGTTGTACAGGTTCTAGATTCTTAAATGGTAACTTAACGATTCATGAAGAATTAGAAAATAAACTTGCGACTTACTTAGGTCACGAAGCTGCAATATGCTTTTCAACAGGAATGCAAACTAACCTTGGAACATTATCTGCGATTTGTGGACCAAGAGATTGTATGATCTTTGATTCTGAAAACCACGCATCGTTAATTGATGCTTCAAGATTAGCTCTTGGTGCAACTTTCAAATACAAACATAATGATATGGAATCACTTGAAGAGCAACTAGCTTCAAATGTTAATAGATTTAAAAATGTTATTATTGTTGCAGATGGTGTCTTCTCAATGACTGGTAAAATTCTAAAGCTTGATAAAGTTGTAGAGTTAGCAGAAAAGTACGGTGCTGTTGTTTATGTTGACGATGCTCACGGTATTGGAGTGATGGGAGACAGAGGAAGAGGAACAATGCACCACTTTGGAGTGACTGATAAAGTTGATTTCAATATGGGTACATTCTCTAAGTCTTTTGCCTCTATTGGTGGAGTAATCTCTGGATCAAAAGAAAATATGGACTATGTTAAGCACTCAGCAAGATCATTTATGTTCTCTGCTTCTATGCCACCTTCAGCGGTAGCAACAGTAAGTGCATGTATTGATGTAATTAACTCTGACGATACAATTCATCCAAAACTTTGGAGAAATGTTGAGTTCATTAGAAACGGATTTAAAGATATTGGCTTCTATACATATGAATCTGAAACACCAATTGTTCCAGTATTTATAGGCGACGATTTAAAAGCTATGCAAGTAACAAAGTTCCTTGGTGAAATGGGTGTTTTTGCAACTCCTGTAGTTGCTCCAGCAGTTCCTCAGGGAGAGGCCTTAATAAGAACAAGTTATATGGCCAGCCACTCAATTGAAGAATTGACAAAAGTTCTTGAAGTTTTCAAGCTTGCTAAGAAAGAATTTGATATACCAGGGATTCACCACTAGGAAAGAAAATGACTATTGAAGTTCAGGAAGTAGACGTACTAAGAAATAAAAAAGATCAAAAACGCTTTATTGACCTTCAATGGAAACTATATAAAGGGGATCCTATCTGGGTTCCCCAACTCAAATTATCTCTAAAAGAACAATTTAGTCCTAAGCACCCTTTTTATAAAACAGCTCAAATAAAGTCATGGATAGCAGTAAAAGACGGCCAAGATGTTGGACGTATCCAGGCGATTATAAATAATAAGCACAATGAATTCCATGAAGAGAATATAGGATTCTATGGTTTTTTTGAAGCTATTGAAGATACTGAAGTCTTTAAAGAATTATTTACAGTTGCGGAAGAGTATTTAAGATCAGAGGGAAAAACAGAAATGAGAGGGCCTGCAAATCCTTCGACAAACTATGCTGTAGGAACTCTGATTCATGGTTTTGATGATGACCCACAAGTGATGATGACTTATAACAACCCTTATCACAAAGTGCTCACAGAATCTCTTGGCTATAAGAAATCAAAGGATTTAATAGCCTATCAACTAGACTTGAATTTTCAAATGCCAGAGATTATTGAAAAGATCTCTGCTAGAGCTGAGAAGTCCAATAAAATTACATACCGTAAAGTAAATATGAAGGACTGGAAGAATGAAACAGATATCCTATGGGACATTTACAATGATGCCTGGGAGAAGAACTGGGGATTTATTCCAATGCTTAAAGAAGAGTGGGAGCATACTTGTAAAGAGATGAAGTCTATTGTTGACCCTAACCTACTTCTCATCTGTGAAGTAGCAGGAAAGCCAGCAGGTTTTATTCTCGCACTCCCAGATATCAATCAGGCTTTTAAACAAGTTCCAAATGGTAAGCTACTTCCTTTTGGAATATTCAAGCTTTTAAACGCAAAGAAATACATGACCAGAATGAGAGTTCTCACAATGGGTGTAAAGAGCAATTACAGAAAGCTTGGACTTGAATCAATACTCTATACTAAAACAAAGCAACTTGGACTAGATGCTGGCTATAACGAAGTTGAGATGAGTTGGATACTTGAAGACAATCTAAACATGAATAAGCCACTACTAAGAATGGGCGCTAAGCCATATAAAACATATAGAATCTTTTCAAAGAACTTATAATGAATATTTTAATAACTGGCGCTACAGGATTTGTCGGCTCTCATCTTTGTGAGCTTCTTACTAAAAACGGTCACAATGTTTTTGGACTAGTTAGAAATCCAGCTAAAGCTAAAGAATTCAATGTACCTGGAACTTATGTCACGGGATCACTTTCTTCAACTGATCAAAATACATGGATAGACCAGCTACCAGAGAAGTTAGATGCTGTTATTCATACCGCAGGTATTGTTCACTCAATGAAGAAAGAATACTTTTACTCTGTTAATGCACTAGCGACACAGAGACTTATATTAGATTTACGAGAAAAGTATAGTGAGCTCAAGTTTACACTTATTTCCTCTCTTGCTGGAGCTGGTCCTTCAGACAGAGGCCATAAGAAGAGCGAAGAAGATATTCCTGAACCTGTGAGTGACTATGGCCGTTCAAAAAAGTTAGCCGAGAGATTTACAAAAGAGCTATCTCCAAAGAGCTGGAGTGTTGCTATTGTTAGACCTCCAATGGTTATTGGTCCCAGAGATCCTGCAGTTTTAGATATTTTCAAAATGGTTAATAACTCATTTATCGTTACAGCGGGCCTAGACGGCGCGAATAATGAATATAGTTTTGTATGTGTTTACGATCTTATAGAGACAATTATCAAAACTCTAGAAAATGATTTTGAACAACCAGAAATATTTTTTAGTGCTCATCCTGATGTGATTACAACTGGTCAGCTTTACACCGAAATAAAGAAACAAGCGAATAAGAAGTTCTTATTCAACCTAAGAATTCCCTCACCTATTATTAAATTAATAGCCTTCCAGATAGGATTCTTTTCTAAATTTATGAATATTGATATTAGACTTACACCAGATAAGGTAAATGAATTGCTTCCTAAGGCATGGACCTGTAAGTCAGGAAAGTCAGCTTCTTTACTTTCTCAGCAGTATCACTGGAATCTAGAGAAAACGATTGCTGGAACTCTTGAAGACTATAAGAAAAGAAATTGGCTATAGTTTTTAAAAGTTCCAAACCAAAGCTGGTCCATAAGCATTATCATGTCTAATTAGAGATAGAGTGGCATCATGTTCAAATGCCCACTTATAGAATGGATGATTGTTTTTATATTTTGCAACCTTCCTAACCCCTTCAGAAGCAAAGGCCATTAAAAAGAAAGACCCTACGACATCCGATGTATAGTGACGAGCAGATCTAACTCTTTGCTTAGCTGCCCATACAGAGAGTATTGCTGGAGCAACTGCCCAGTAAGGGCCATAGAATTGGAGGGTCTTAAAGAATAATCCATAGTAAGGAATAACGTGTCCTGATGGAAAAGAAGAGTTTCCTCTAAAACCTGTCTCCCAAGAACTTAAATTCTCTCTATCTGGTCTTTCATGTATTTGTACAAAGCTTATAACTCCCGACTCAACCATTGCCAGGTACATTGAAGACACATACTCCATTGCAAATTGAATAGCTTTTTCATTCTTATACTTTCTACCGTAGCTATAAAAACCTGCCTGTATAACAGGAAAGCCTAGAACAACACCAAAGTCTCCAGCGAGCCTAATATGTCTAGGAGCTTTGCCCTTACTTCTAGCGCTTTCAAGATTATCTTCATCTTTTTCAAAAGCATACCAAGTAAGTGGAGCTGCTGCTCCTAAGTAATAGAGATTATTTTTAGTCTTAAACTGCTGAACTGATCCTTCTACTAACCAGCCAACAGACGTACTAAGGTCTTTCCAGACTGACTCACCAATACTGGCATGAGTAGAAAAATTGAGAATCAAGGCCAATAATACTGTGCCCAGAGTTGATAATTTTGGCATTTACTAGTGTTCCTCTTCTTTAGGACCTGTCATAGTTCTAAAAATAATATCCCAAAGAGGAGAGCTCACTCCGTACTTAGCTTTTTCATGTCTAAAGTGATGTTGTAAGTGAAACTTTTTTAAGTATCTACCAACTTTACCAGTCATCTTGAAGTGGTGAGTTGCATAGTGAATATAGTCATAACAAAGGTAGCCAATCACAAATGAAGACATGAAGACCTGTAGGTACATCTCAGGTACGAAAAGAGAAAAGAAACCATATAGAAGCGCCATTATAATTATTGCAGGCACAGGAGGCATTACAAGCCTTGTAGGGTCATTTGGATCATCATGGTGAAGTCCATGGAAGAGAAAGACGAATCGCTTCCCTAGTGGACCTTTCGCTGGAAAATGAAACATATAACGATGAAGTATATATTCAGTAAATGTCCATACTAGAAGTCCAATAGCGTACCATGAAACCATTTCACCAAGTGATAAGTCATAAGTTGCTTGTCCATTAACTCCCCAGTAAATAGATACTGGCATCCACAATATAAGTGGAATTATTGGGTGAACATGAGTACATGCTTCAAGTATAGGATTTTTGAAAATTCTTATAGAATCATAGCTTTTCATACTGAACCTTAAAATTTTGGAATGTGTACATTTTAATTGCCAGAAAATATTCAGCTTGTAAAACTGTTGCTTCTTTGAAATGACTTTGTTTAACAAATACATAAAACTGGACTCATATAATGAAAATTTTTCTTACTTTAATCCTTTTATTAAGCTCTATTATTTCGCACTCCAGCATAAAAGAGAAAGATATCTCTGCCCTAGAGTCTGGGAAGCAAATAATTTACAAGGAAGACGTAGAATCAGCTCCATGGCCTAAGCTTCATATTTATCAATTAATAGATGCCACTCCACTTGAATCTTTAGCAATATTTCTAGCTCTAGATCATCAAAAGAACTATCTCCCAAATGTAGTCATGTCTAAGCCTGTAAAGCATGTCAGTCCAACTGAAGTATATACAAGTTATGAGTTAGAGTTGCCATGGCCTCTCTCAAACTCTCACTACACGCATGCAAGTGACTTCACTAAAGTTTCAGAATCTGAATACACGGCTAAGTGGTGGGTCATAACATCTGAGAGTGCTGAGTCAGTTGATGGGAGTGCTGAATTTAAAGAATATAAGGGTAAGACAATGATGGCCTACCATAGCCTGGTTAAACCAAAATCAATGTTAGCCGGGTTCGTTGAAGGAACTATGGTTGAAGATACACTCTCATCAATCGAAGCAGTGAGAACAGAAACACACAGAGTAAAGAAAAGTGATCAGAAGCTATTAAAGAAATACGTAAAAATAATAAATGATGCCCTCAAAGGTGAAAATTCTTATCAAGAAATCATACAAAGTCTTTCTTCTGAGAAATAAAATAACCCGAGTATTTTTAACCAATAATAAACAGAAAAAGTGGTATGTTTTTAATAACGAACACTTACCGAGATTTGAAAAAACGCCCAAAATAAAAAGATAAAAGAGTGAAGATTTTCCTTTTAAAAAATAGTGGCCGAGGTTAGAATAAATACAAGCAGAGACAAAAAAAAATAATGAGCACTATAAGTCGACGATGGCAACAGGATGATCTGCAATCGTCGATTTTTTTTGCCCACTTCTTACGAAACAAACTCTTTTAAATCCTTCGAAAGCACTTCTAATTCAGCCTCTAGGCTACTTACAAGTTCTTTAGCTCGATCAGAATCAATTGTTCCATTCTTACCCATCATCTCTAACTCTAATGAATATTCCACACATTTTTCAGCGAAGAAATTGCTTACAGCCCCTTTAAAAGTATGAGCATATAAACGTAAGTCAGAGCTTTCGTTAGCATCAATTGCAGACTTAATTGGAGCAATCATACCGGGTGCTTCTTGGATAAATAAGGCCACTAATTCTTCAAGAATTTCTTTATCATCACCGAAGTTTTCATTTAATAAATCTTTGTTAAAACTAGACATATTCCACCTAAATAAAATTTTTATTATTTATCGGAATAAACGAAAATTTTCTTGAAAAATATGGCCACATTTCTGTGGCCATTGAGATTATATGAACTTAACTACGCAGTAATTTTTCTTACCTTTTCTGAGGACAAGAGCTGTCTCACTAGCTAGGTCTGATTTTGAAAGAGTCTGATCAGCGCCTTCAATTGCAATATTATTGATATAAATACCTTTTTGATCAACTGCTCTTCTCACCTCTTTTTTGCTTTTAAAAAGTGGTGTTTCTGAAAGCATTTCAATAACACTACCATCATTTAAAAGCTCACTAGATAACTCAACTGAAGGTGTATCTTCAAAAATTGAAGCAACATCAGCATCTGATACATTTTCAATCTTCTCACCGAAGAAGAACTTTGTTGCTCTAAGCGCTGAATCTAGTCCCTCTTGCCCATGAACAAGCTTAGTTACATGTTCTGCTAAAGCCTTCTGAGCAAGCCTTAAATGAGGCTCAGACTCAGTTTTAGACTTAAGTTCAGCAATCTCCTCAAGGCTTAAGAATGTATAGTACTTAAGAAGAGCGTCAATGATGCCATCATCTTGATTAAGTAAGAATTGATACATCTTATATGGAGATGTCATAGAACCAGATAAGAACACTGCATTTCCGGCAGACTTTCCAAACTTGTTTCCATTTTGATCAGTAACAAGTGGCATTGTCATACAATACACTTGGTTTTGATTCATTTTTCTAGTCAGGTCTGTACCTGCAGTCATATTTCCCCATTGATCAGATCCACCAATCTGAAGAGATACACCGTGCTTTTTATTTAAAGTTACAAAGTCATATGCTTGAAGTACTTGATACGAGAACTCTGTTAAAGAAATCCCTGCATCACTTTCAATTCTAGATTTTACAGAATCTTTATTAAGCATTTCATTTACTCTAAATCTCTTTCCTATTGTTCTTAAGAACTCTAGAAAGCCAAGACCTTGCCACCAATCAGCATTGTTAACTAGTACAGCAGAGTTATCTCCACTTTCAAAATCAACAAATTGAGCTAATTGATCTCTAATCGCTTCAATATTCTCATTAAGAGTATCCATATCTAATAGATTTCTTTCTTCACTCTTACCTGAAGGATCACCAATCATTCCAGTCGCACCACCAACAAGCATATAAGGCTTATGACCTGCTTTTTGGAAACGCATACAAGTTACAATCGTAAAAAGATTTCCAAGTTGAAGTGACTTTGCAGTTGGATCGTATCCACAGTAGAAAGACATTCCACCTTCATTAAACTTTTTTTCAAGATCCTCTTCATGAGATAGAGCATCAATGATTCCACGTGCTTTTAATTCATCGAAAAATTTCATTCTACTTTAACCTTTCTTTAACAATTGCGATTGGAGTTAACGCCACAACAGTTTTTAAATCTGGTCCATGAGCACGCCCTGTAAGACAAACTCTCATTCCCATAAAGAGTGGCTTTCCTTTAATTTTTAATTCTTTCTTTAAGTAGTTCATCCACTCACCAACTTGATCTTCAGTTATGAAATCAGTTGATAGAGATTCAACTTGAGACTTTAGGTACTCTTTCACTTGAGGAGTAGTCTCCCAAGAGATTGCTTCTTTGTACTGGTCATCTTCATCTGCACCAGCATCAAAGAATATTGGCATAAACTCTTTAATATCACTAAAAAGCTGAACTTTTTCTTTCATTAGTGATGCGAACTTCTCTTTCCACTCATCTGTCTGAGAGATAAATTCAGAGTCAGATCCAAGAGCTTTCTCAAATCCAGCAGCGATTTCTTTATCACTTAATTTTCTTAGCCACTGCTCATTGAAGAAGTTTAGTTTTTTAATATCGTACATTGCTGATGCTTTAGAGAATCTTGTGTAATCAAAAATTTCACCAAGCTCAAGAACGTCAAAAATATCAGTCTCATCAGGGTGAGACCAACCAAGTAGAGTTAAGTAATTATTGATTGCTTTTGGAAGGTAACCCATTTCTTTGTATTGAGTTACTGAAGTTGCACCGTGACGCTTAGAAAGCTTCTGTCTATCTTCACCACAAAGTAGAGATACGTGAGCAAACTCAGGAGGAGTTGCACCAAGAGCTTCATAAATTTGTAACTGGCGACAAGTATTATTTAAATGTTCCTCAGCTCTAAATACGTGAGTCATTCCCATTTGATGATCATCAACAACACAGCAGAAGTTATAAACTGGCATTCCATTAGAACGGATAATTACAAAGTCTCCAACCATGTCTTCAGGAAAAGTAACTTCACCTCTTACAAGGTCAGTGAATGTCCATTTCTTACCAGGATTTTTAAAACGAATAACATGCTCTTCACCTGCATCAACTCTCTTCTTCGCTTCAGCTGGATCTAGATCTCTATACTTACCGTGGTAAGCATGAGGGGCCTTCTTTTCTTCATTAGCTTTCTCAGTTAAAGTCTCTAACTCTTCACTTGTTAGAAAACACGGGTAAGCTAGACCTCTTTCAACAAAGTCCCATGCAATATCTTTATAGATCTGCATTCTTTCAGACTGTCTGTAAGGACCGAAGTCTCCACCTTTATCAGGACCTTCATCATGTTCAATCCCTAACCATAGTAGGTCAGCAATTTGAGCTTCTTCAAACTCTCTCTTAGATCTCTCTAAATCAGTGTCTTCTACTCTTAGAATATATTTTCCACCTTTAGCTTTTGCAAAGAGGTAACTATATAGTGCTGTTCTAGCACCACCAATATGGAGGTACCCTGTTGGAGATGGAGCAAACCTTACTCTTACTGTCATAACTTATTTCCTTATTTAGTTTCTTTATTTTCTTCTTCTAATTTTGCCCAAGTATCTTTAAGAGTAATGATGCGATTGAAGACCTTAGTCTCACTTGTTGAATCTTTATCAACAATGAAGTACCCCTGTCTTTCAAATTGATATCTCTCTTCAAGTTTTGCAGTTCTTAGACTCTTCTCAACATAAGTCTTAATAACTTTAAGAGAGTTAGGGTTTATACTTTCTACAAATGACTTATCTTTGTTACTCATAGGATTAGGTACAGTGAATAATCTGTCATAAAGTCTACACTCTATTTCTAAATTCTCAGTTGCAGAAACCCAATTAATAATCCCTTTTACTTTCTTCATTCCCTCAGGAGTTACTCCAGCAAAAGTATCTTTATTATAAGTACATCTAAGCTCAATGATTTCACCATTATCGTCTTTAATTACTTCATCGCAAGTTATCACGTAGGCAAACTTAAGCCTTACTGATCCACCTGTTTTAAGTCTAAAGAATTTTCTATTGGCCTCTTCTTTAAAGTCATCACGCTCAATATAAATTTCTTTAGTAAATGGTACTTTACGAGTTCCGTATGATTCATCTTGAGGGTGATATGCACACTCAATCTCTTGAACACCTTCATCCCAATTTGTGATGACTACTTTTAAAGGATCTAATACACCAAATACTCTAGGAGTCACAGGACCTAGACTATCTCTTACATTTGTTTCAAGAGTGGACATTGCAATAGTTCCATCTTTCTTAGTCACACCAATTTGTTCACAGAAGTTTCTTAAACTCTCCGCAAGGTAACCTCTTCTTCTCATTCCAGAGATAGTTGGCATTCTTGGATCGTCCCAACCTGTCACATGACCTTCATCAACTAATTGCTTTAGGTATCTCTTAGACATAATTGTGTACTCAAGATTTAGTCTTGAGAATTCAATTTGCTGAGGATGAGACTCTGTACCAAGAGTTTCTAGAACCCAGTTATAGAGTGGTCTTCTATCTTCAAATTCTAGAGTACAAATAGAATGAGTTATATTTTCAATTGAGTCTTCAATACAATGAGCGAAGTCATAGATAGGATAGATATTCCACTTGTCACCAGTCTTTGGGTGGTGGGCCTTCTTAATTCTATATATAATCGGATCTCTAAGATTAATATTTGGAGAGCTCATATCGATCTTCAAACGAAGAACCATTTTACCTTGCTCTATTTCTCCATTTTTCATTTTCTCAAAAAGATCTAAACTTTCTGCTGAGTCTCTATTTCTGAAAGGACTATCTTTACCAGGCTCAGTAAGAGAACCTCTATACTCTCTAGCCTCTTCTGGAGACAGTTCGCATATATAGGCCTTATCCATTTTTATTAACTTAATGGCATACTCATACATTTTGTCAAAGTAGTCAGAAGCGTAAAAGAGATTTTCTCCCCAGTCGTATCCTAGCCACTTAACATCTTCTTGAATTGAATTGATGTATTCAACATCTTCTTTTTCAGGATTTGTATCATCAAACCTTAGGTGACACTGAGCCTCTACCTTATCGCTTGCATATGACTTAGCAAGCCCAAAGTTTAAGCAAATAGATTTTGCATGACCAATATGTAAATAACCATTTGGTTCAGGTGGAAATCTAGTTACAACTCTAGGTCCATTTTTTCCCGATTCGAGATCTTTTTCAATAATACTTCTAATGAAGTTAGTTTTGACCACTTCAGTGTTTTCTTCGGCCATTTAAGTCACCTTCTTATAAAATTTTTTAAGTCCCAATTATAGCGAATAAAGCTAGAGGTGTCAGTCTACTTTTGACTTGTTTATGGCCAAAACTATTAGAATTAAAGGGTGTTTCAAAGAAATTCAATGAGAATGGATCTTCTTACGCGGGTGGCTTTAAAAATTAGTGTTATATCATACTACAGATGGGGACAATTCTTCCCATAATGCATACTGCCAACATAGATTGAATCAATATAACTTTGTATGATCTCGAAGAAGCTTTAGATATTTTGGAGTGAGAAAACAAACGGTTGATGGTTTTGAGACTTAACAGGCTTTCCATCAACTAAAGCAGGAGAAAACTTCCACTGCATAGCAGTTTTTTTGGCAGCGTCATCAAGAACTTTAAAACCAGAACTTTTTAAAACGCTAACTTCATACGGAAGACCTTGCTCATTTATAAGAATCTTAACTACGACACTCCCCTCAATTCCTCTTTTAACGGCCATTCTTGGATAGCGAGGCTTGGGTGCATGCATACTTGTTTTATTTAACCTTGTTTTCATTATTGCTGCTTGAGGCTTTGTAACCTCTTGCTCAATAATGACTTCCTTTTTTGCAACTAGCTTCTTTGATTTCTTCACCAATTTCTTCTTCTTAACTGGCTTCTTTTTAACCCTCTTTTGCATATTCAATTGCAACTTGGCTTGAGAATTTGAGACTGAAATTTCAGAGTTGATTGTAACGGGAGAAGACTTAGCACTGAAAAGCACAAGAGTATGCATCGCTAAAGCAAAGCCGAGGCTTATTTGAAACGATTTATCTCTAAAAATGCTAAACACTAATTCTCCTAAATGATGCTATGAGAAAGTTATATAAAATATCTGATTGATTAACAATTTAAAAATTTTACACTCAATCCTTAAGTTTGACCAGTCAAACTAGAAACAATGCTACTGATTTTCAGTTAGTATTAGTCATCGAGAAATCAAGAGCTCTTTTAAAATCAACAATTTCACTCTTTTGTATATTCTTTATTTTGTAAGAAAAATTATTTAGAAATAAATTCTCTGTGGCAACCCAAGAGCTTTTACGAAATTTCTCTCCTGTTGAGAGTTCGAAATCAATTACTGTATATGTACTCAATACACCTTTATAATTTCCTTTCTTAGATTTTACCTTTGAGGCACTAATACATTTATTTATACTACGACATAGCTCGTTTGGATCAGTTGCCTCAGCTTCCCTCTTTTTAAAAGTACTCAACAACGTCTTAAGAGAATAAGACTTAAGGTTTGTTTCATTAACACCAAATGTACTTGGACACTGACGACTATTTCTTTGACTTGATCTTTCAGTCTTTGAAATTGTTAACTCTACAGTATCGCTTGGGATATCGAGAGAGCTTATATAGACTTTTGTTTGAATAAAGTAGCTACATTTTTTTTGAGAAGAGATACTTATAATTTTTGGAACTTCGTAGACAACAAAGTTTCCCACTTCAATACTTTTATCGTAGGCCGAGCTCTCAACTAATTTAGCTTGCTCTTCACTACTTAAAGTATCTGAACTTGGGATAGCTTGAATTTCATTTTTAGAACCACAGCTAGTTAATAAAGCTAGAATAAATACTAAAGAAATCTTTCTCATACACGTCTCTCGTTAAAAATTTAACGCATCCTAGCAGTTGCAATATTAAAATGTAAGAGGAACTAAATAAAAAGAAATGTTTATGAAAATACAGATACTTAGATATGGAAAAAGTTACAATACCCACAAGAGTTGTGGGTATTGCACTTAATAAATTACTTTACTGAAACAAGCTCTACATCAAATAATAGAGTTGAGTTTGGTGGAATTACTGGAGGAGATCCAGCTTCACCGTAAGCAAGGTTAGCAGGAATAAATAATTGCCACTTAGAACCTTCGCTCATTAACTGAAGTGCTTCTGTCCAACCTGGAATAACACCGTTTACTGGAAAGTCTATTGTTTGACCTCTTTGATAAGAAGAATCAAATACACTTCCATTTATTAGTTTACCTTCATAGTGTGCTTCTACAGTGTCTGTATTAGAAGGAGTTTTACCACTTCCTTCAGTAAGAACACGGTACTGAAGACCACTTTCAAGAGTTTTGATACCGTCTTCTTTAGCATTTTTAGCTAAGAATTCAGTTCCTTCTTGAAGGTTTACTTTCGCTTCTTTTTCCATTTTTTCTGCTTGCTTACCTTGCATGTACTGCTGAAAGCTCTGCATGATTTCTTGCATTTCTGGACCAGTAAGCTCTGAAGGCTCACCATTGAATGCTTTTTCAAAAGACTTAAAGAAGGCTTCTAATTCAACAGTTATTCCCTGTTCTTTAAAGTCGCTTCCTATTTGTTGACCCAGCACGTAGCTGACTTTGTTCCAATCAACGCTCATAAATACTCCCTATTTTTTTTAAAGGGGCATCTTAGGTTATGAGCGCTGTATTGTCTAATCTATCGTTTTATTTAAAAATTCTTTAACTCTTCTCATATCTTCAGCATAAGAAGGCGCATTCTTTAGAACTTCTTTAGCCCATTGCTTCTGCTCTTGAGAAGATTCAGTGTCTTTCATTATCGATCTAGCTTTATTTTCTTTTGCAATACGTGCTTCCCTCTTCTTATCGTAATCTACAACTTTCTTACCTTCTTTAATTGGTTGATCATAAGATATTCCACCAACTGGTCTTGCTGAAGGAGTTTGAGGCATAAAGAGATAGTCGACTCTCTTAACTCCTAGTTTTTTATTCTTCTTTTTAGAAGAAAAATTCTCTACGTAAGAATTGAATGCAGGGCGAGGAATGTAGTGCTCAGGATCTTCACTCAAAGCATAGCTTACTGTTCTTAAAGTATTTAGAGTCCCTTCTGTTCCAGCTCTGCTTGAATTAATACTAAGTGGATTTATCAGAGCTATATTTTGAATATCTAAAAGAGAACGTAAAAAATTCTTATGTGCTCCTTTTATACCCACAGTGGCTAAAGCATCATTTGAAGTTGTTGTACAATTATATCCTGGAGTGATCTCAAGACCTTTAAGAGTTCTCGCTTTGTGGTTTTCAACTTCAAGATAATCTCTTACAGATTTAAGCTTGTCTCTAGATACACCATAGATAAGCAGAGTATATGTTGGTCTATAGTTTTGTTGTCCCTGAATAAAGTGTCCAAAGTAGCTGATAAGGTCTGTATTACCGGCCAATACTTCTTTAGGTCCTTCAAAGTAGAAGTTAGAAACCTCACCTTTTACAGTCATATCATCTTGAACAGTTCCATTACCTACAGTGAAGTGCCCACCTGCAGCACCTGGAGCATCTCCCTGTCTACCACTAAAAGTAATGATTAAAACAGATTCACCAGGATAAACTTCTTCTTTTGATTCAAACAATGGTGCTCGAAAAGGCTTTGTTGATTGAGAATTTATATTCTTCGCCATATCTTCAATGATGAATTCTTTTGGATTAGATTCAAACCCTTGAGGCACATCAAATTGCGATTGAGAATTAGCTGACAGTAAATCATTTTGAACAATAGCATTCATAACAAAATAAGTTTCGTCATAACTCCCCTGTGCAACAATATTCTTTCCAATAAAAGACTCTTTTGATTTTTCATCAAAACTTATATTATAAATCTTTTTAGTTCTTCCAAACTTAACTTTTTGACCGTCAATATAGAGTTCACCATCCTCTTTTCTCTCAAGCGTACCTGTAAGTTCAGAGTCTCCTGCAACGATCATTGGAGATTCGAAGGCCATCACATGAGTGTCAGAAATATCGCCACTGAATTCAAAAATATAATTTGGAGAATTTAAAATTTTATCATCAAGAGTAAATTTGAACTCTTTGGCAATCTCAACCACTCTAGTCTTATCTTTTGATTTTAAAAGTATTCCGTTGCTAGATTTTGAAAGAGTACCTCTAATGGTTCCAATTTCTGCAAAAGTAGATGAAATAGTTATAAGTAAGAGTAAAAAGATCTTCATTTATTCTCCAGTAATTGCTCACTAAGTAATATTAATCAGGTATTATTCGATTACTAAGTTATTGAAAATCCTTTATACTAGCCGTATAAATAATAAACAAATAAATACGTTTAACTCTGTAATAATGAAATACTTTATGAACTTTTTTAGACTCCCATTTCGCTCATTTTTCACATTAACCGCTCTTTGCGCGATTCTTGTACCGATGTACTTTGTGGGAATTATCGTAAATGGTTACTTTTTGAGTGAAGATTTAATTTCAGTAAACTACTGGCATGCCAATGAGATGATCTTTGGATTCACAACCGCACTTCTATCAGGGTTTATATTAACTGCTGCTCCAAAGTGGGCATCTAAGCCACCTGTCTCTGCCAAATGGACTATCTTCCTTACAGTTCTATGGCTATTAACTAGGGCCCTATTCATCTACCAACCTTCAATAAGTTCACTCTATATTTCTTCAAGCAGCATACTTTTATTATTAATGTTTAAAGTTTTTGATATATTGAAAGGAAATAAGAACGCTATAGTGATTTTGACACTTTTATCAACATTACTCGCAGCTCAAATATCTTTTATCTATGCTGCAACAAATGAACTGGACTTGGTTCTTGAAAATACATACAAGCTTGCATCATTTGTAATCTCTTCATTCTTGATTATTTTCTCAGGAAAGCTTATTCCCTTTTTTGCAAATTCAAAATTAAAAACAAAACTTAAACAAGATATGAAGTTTGATTTAGGGATCGTTCTATCATCGTTAATAATGCTATTATCATCAGTGTCCTCAATCAACCTAATAGCTTCCACTGCTTCTATGCTGTGCTTTATCTTATTAAGTATAAGAATTAAAAGACTATATATAAAAGAAGTTCTATCGGTACCTATGTTATGGATACTTTATATTGGACATATTTGGCTAAATATATATTTCTTATTGGAATCAATCACTCCTTTTATAGAAGTACTCGGAGAAGGACGAGCAATCTTTCACACCCTTTATGCAGGAGCCCTTGGAACAATTTCTATAGGTATGATTACAAGAGTATCACTTGGACACTCTGGCCTAGAAATGAAGGCCACTAAATTAATAAAAATCTCATTTTATTCAATCATTCTTGGATCGATACTACGTGTATTTCATCCAATGTTTCTAGATGGTGTGGATGGAACTTTTCTTCATATCTCAATGGGCTTTTGGACTCTCTCTTACATTTTTTTTCTTATATACTTTTTCCCAAAATTTATAAGTTCGAAAGCTTAAATGTAGACGAATTCAGAGAGCATTCGTTTTCAATCTGAGTTGGTAGAAACTTTTTCAGAGAATGAAATGATCCTATTAAAACAACTATTCTCTGATAGTTTGAATCGCAGAGAATTTTGGCCATATGCTCTTCTCGTGCCTCTCTAACTTTAGAAATATCAGGTGGAACAGGAAACACCTCTGTTTCCTTAGGCCACTTACTCTTATCTAAATCTATTGCAAGTAAGTTTAGCTCTAACTCTCTTGCTGTAGAAATTAAGCGCATGTAGCTTTTAGTGTTATATTGCCATCTCTTAGTTAAGTAAGTAGAGAGTTCTAGATCTGAGTTCTCTATATAATTTAGGTAATTATCTAAAAGGTACTGCTTATGGGACTCAATCATTTCAAGCCCTAGAGTATCCCCTCCCATGGCCTTAAAAACTGAAAGTGAGGCTGCTAACTTAGCTCTATTCGTATCATCTCTGTGGCTCTCTCCTGTAAATAAAATCCTATGAGGTGATTGAAAGTAGAAGGCCTCTAGGCTTACTGCTAGAGATGAGAAGCTTAATATAATAGATAATGTAATTAGAAATATTCTCATTAATTCAATATAGAGGATCTAGTATAAATAACTAGAGATTGTGTAAATTAAACAATCATAGTGTCTTATTAATATCACTATGTTAGAAAGCCTCATGGCAAAGAAAAAGTTAAAATCTGGATTTCAATTAGATGGGATAGCACCCAATATATTACTCAAACATATTGAGAACACTGCTCCTTTTCTCTTTAGTGGAGAATTAGACACTAGTGGTGATAAACGAGCATACTTAGAGAAACTTAGGTTTTATAAGAAAAACCTAAAACAACTTTCTAATATAAACCTCACTGAATACTTTCATATATGTTTAGCTGCCCATTGGACGACAGCAGGAACATTTGTTCCAACAGATGTTGATAATCAAATCAGAGAAGGTCTCTGGAAGCATAAAGATATAAAAAAACATATTCAAAAGATGGCCAAGCTCACTATTGAATCATGGTCATGGGACTACGCTCAAGTCACAAATAGAAAGTCATACAATAGAATAAATGACGAAGTGATGAGTACACATGAGGGAACATGGTTAAGTGTAGCCATTGGTGCATACTGTGCTCTTATAAAACACAATGAATCTGATCTCGCTCAAGAAGTTGCAGATGTCATTCTTGCGGAGATAAAAAAAGAAGAGATGCTTCTTCTCCAATTGAGAGAAGACAGAGACCACATAAACTTTCTAAGAGCTGCTCCACTTATGGCCCACAATTTTGGAGACTTAGACAGAGTAATGGTTCAGTGGAATATGAATATTGAAGATCCATTTTGTAAGAAGATATTTAAACTCGGACATGAGTTAAATGATGCCTACGATCCAATTTTGGTTTTCACTGGAAAAGTAAACAAAGAGTTTAGTTCTAAAGAAAATCACCGCCATATGTCCATGAGACAACCAAGATGCTTAAGAAAGTCTTCTGACTTCTTAATACCTGTGGGACCATTTATGGACCAGTGGGGAGAAGACCTTGGAAAAAGTAATAAACTATCTATGGAAGAGAAAGCGGAAATCATATCAGCTTTCTTTGAGGGATATAAAAGACAAGATCAGGCCTTTGGATACTGTAGGGCCTATGGTGCAATGATGAGAACCTTCGAAGGTGGCATTGATGAGTTCACTCCATTTATGGCCTATGACATTATTCATGAAATTAAGAACTCAAAGTTTACAACTATAGCAAATAAGAGTTTAGAAGACTTTGAGAATGAATATATAAATGCTCTTAATGAATTTGTATGTCCAGTAACTGGAATGAAATTCTAATGATTAGTATTCCCTATATCACACCTGTAGAGCTTTCTACAGGTGGTCAAATAAAAGACGAACCTTCACATTTCATAGTGGATGAAATCCCACTCTATGAACCAGAAGGACAAGGTCAGCACATTTATCTTCTTATTAAAAAAGAAAACCTTAATACATCAGATGTTGTAAAATCTCTTGCTCAACTTTTTGATATCTCTGATAAAGATATTGGAACCGCAGGAATGAAAGATAAAAGAGCAATTACAACACAATGGTTCTCACTCTCCCTTGGAGCCAATGCCAATACTGATGAAGCATGTAAAAAAATAATTGATAATATTGAAAATATAGAGATACTAAAATCTTCAAAGCACACGAATAAGCTTAAGACAGGTCACCTTATTGGAAATCGATTCACGATAACAATATCAAAGGTAAAAGTGAACGCTTTAGAAACAGCTGAAAAACTAGTACAAATAATTAATACTATTGGTATCCCGAATTTCTATGGCCAACAAAGGTTCGGTTCAAAGGGTGATAATGCTTCAATAGGTAAAGAAATCATTCAGGGAAAGAAAAAAGTAAAAAAGCATTGGTTAAAGAAGATGTATCTTTCTGCGTATCAGTCAGAGCTATTTAACTCTTGGTTAACTGATCGAATTGAGGATGGATTATTTAATAAATTAATTGATGGTGACCTTCTACAAAAGTCGGAAGGAGGAAGAAGCTTTCCATTTGATGAAGAAAAAGATCATCTAGAAGAATTTCAAAGAAATGAAATTACTTATACTGGACCAATGTATGGGGCGAAAGTGAATTCGGCCAGCGCAGAGGAAAAAGATCGAGAAGATAAAATCTTTAATGATCAAGGTATCACGCTTGATCAACTAAAGAATGTAAAGCTTCAAGGAACAAGAAGAATGGCCAAGATCTTCCCAAAAGATATTACAATAAAAGAATCTACAGATATGGATTCAATTAGCTTATCTTTCACACTTCCGGTCGGAAGTTATGCAACAGTTCTACTAAGAGAATTTACTAAGAGCTCTTAGATAGTATCGAATTTACAACATGATGACTCATTGAAAAGCACCCCTGAAGTAAATAGCCACCAGTTGGAGCTTCCCAGTCCAACATCTCTCCAGCTAAGTAAATAGATCGACTACCCTTAATCATAAGATCATCATCCATACTTTCAAACGATACTCCCCCACTTGTAGATATTGCTTCATCTATTGGTCTTGATGTCACAAGTTCAAGAGGAAGATGCTTAATTGATTTAGCTAGATAGTTAATATCTTTAAATTCCTCTTTAGATACAACTTCTCGAAGTAGCTTTAGATTAAGTTTAGAGAGATTTAATACTTTTCTAAGGTGATTAGACATAGAGTTCTTTTTTCTAGGTCTACTTAGTTTTTCGACTATGGACTCTTCACTGAGTTGCGGCTTTAGATCGATATATATTTTTGATTTGATATGATTTAAAAGGTCTTTTTGAATTTGTGAACTGTGAGCATAAATAGCTCCACCTTCAATTCCATATTTAGTAATCATAACTTCTCCCGCAACAGTGCGGTCACCATAAGTTACTTTTATGTTTTTCAGGTAATCATCTTCAAAATCTTCTAAAAATAATTCACTCCAATCAATTGTAAATCCACAATTCATAGAATAAAACTCTTTGATATCCAGCTTGAGGTTCTTTAGATAATCTACCCACTTTCCATCAGAACCAGTTTTTTTCCAACTGCCTCCACCTAAGCTAAGTACTGTATAATCAGCATAACTAGAGATTTCACCATCGGGAGATTCAAATTTCAAATTTCCTTCAAGATCAGCACTTAAAAGCTTATGTTTTAAATTTAAAGTAAAATTTGGAGACTCTTTTAAAAACTTAAGCCACTTACTTAATAAGTCAGCAGCTTTTAACTTCTTTGGAAAAACTCTTCCGCTTGATCCGACAAAAGTTTCAACTCCTAATGAGCTACACCACTCTCTCATATCAGTAGGAGAAAACTCTCCAATAAGTGAAGCAAAGAGTTCAGAATGTTCACCATATCGAGTAACAAACTTCTCTAGATCTTCACTATGAGTAAGATTTAAACCACCATTACCAGCGACGAGGAACTTTTTCCCAACTCCACCCATCTGATCAAAGAGGTTAACTTTCATGCCGGCCTTGATAAGTAAATAAGAGCAGAATAAACCTGAAGGTCCTGCACCAACGATATTTACAGTCCTACTCACCATCTTCCCCACTAAATTCTACGAAACCAAGAATATCTTCGGCCTTCCAATTTTGAATATCTTCTTTTAACGAGTCAATTAACATTTGAAAATTATCAACCTTCTTCTTAGCTATTTCAGAACTATTTAATCCTAAAACAGATTCTCTCCATAGGTCTGATTGAATAACTCTGGCCCTTAATGCCATTGAGATCATATCTGTCCATGAAGGAATAGAGAAAGTGAAGTTTAAAGCTAATGCATCCGAGTGAGCATGAGTTTTATGCCAATGTCCTCTAGGTACAAACAGTACTGTTCCAGGAGTTAATATATATTCTTTTTCGTAGTTTATTGATTCTGGAAATGGAGCATCAAGGTAACTGTAAAGCTCTGGATCAGGTTCAGTTCCAAGAGTGTGTCTAGTGAGGGGATTAGTGACAGTGTCGTTTTCTTTTATCCACCATGACTTCTCACCATGAACTTGAATAACTAAATTAATATTTTGATCAAAGTGAGTTTCAGTTCCTCCTCCATTAGGAGTGGCATAGACTAAGTTTCTACTCATAGTTAAATTTGATACACCTAAATCAGCAGATAGCCTTCCAAGTAGCTCGTTAAAGTAGCTATCATGAAGGTTTATATCATTAAAAAGTAACCCCATGCCTTCAGTGAAATACTTTTTTGCTAAATGAGGCTCCACTTTTTTTGTGCTTATTTCATCTTTTAAATCTAAAAGATGAACATCTACCTCTTGCTTCCAAGTATTTAACAAAGAGTCTAGTGAGGATAAGTAATTTGATTCTTGTAGTTCCTGAAGAATCTCCGTTTTTCCATCATAGAAATAGACTTCATTTTTGTTAACACAAGCTAAAAACTTTTCTACTTCGGACTTTGGTAAAATTTTATCAATCAAGTGATACATATTATCTACTTTTTAAAGTTCTGTAAGTTCAACTCTAAACGCTCACCCATCCAGATGGCATGATCAGTATGATCAGCATAATCATCACCAGTCTGCGGGTGCATAAAGATTGTTAGACCATCTCTATTTTCAATAATCCATGGAAGAACTGTAGGCAATTGAGAGTTTTCAAAAAGAAATTGGCAACTCCATCTTGGATGAGGTCCTACATTTTTTTCATGAACCCTACCGACAGTGAATAGTCCTGACTCTTTTGCTAGCTCAACAACCTTCTTAGCTCTCTCAAGAGTTGCTTCACCAAAATATAAATGTGCATGATATTCTTTTATTTCCATTTTTTATCTCTCTTTTTCTAAATGATTTTCAAGCAAATCAAGAAAGTGTTTTAAGTTAATTGAATTCTTTTTCTTTGAATGGGTTACTGCCCATATCGGAATATCTTTAACTAGATACTGATCTAGAATACTAATAAGTTTTCCACTTTCAATATAGTCTTTTACATAGACATCGGGAAGTTTAACAAGCCCTATATTATCTAACGCAGCTCTCAATAGGACTCGCCCATTATCAGATCTTATATTTCCACTTAACTTAACCTTCTCCACTTTCTTTTTTAATAGAAAGCTCCATGAGTCTCCCACTCCCATAAGGCAGTTATACTCACCAAGCTCTCTTGGTGACTTAGGCTCTCCATTTACTTTAAAAAACTTCTTTGTCCCACAGATGTGCTCTCTTCGAGAGGAGATTTTTCGAGCAAAGAGATTTGAATCTTTAAGATCTCCTACTCTAATTGCGACATCAACATTTTCATCTAATAAGTCTACGTTTTTAGAAGAGAATGAAATATCAAGCTTTAGATCTGGGTATAATTTGGACATATTAAATAGAATGGGAGCAATGTAGTCTTCACCAAAGGCCCCTGCAACAGAAACCTTAAATACACCCTTTGGAGTTAACGAGTGATTTTGCAGACTTTCTTTAATTGACTCTAGCTGCTCTAGAGGTGCCTGACACTTCTCTAATAGCTCTTCTCCTAAGTAAGTCAACTTAACCTTACGGGTTGATCTAATAAAGAGTCTTTCACTGAACTCTTCTTCTAAATTATTAACAACCTTACTTACATAAGCTTTAGACACACCGAGTTCAACAGCAGCAGCTGAAAAACTCTTATTCTTGGCCACTTTCTCAAATACTGAAATAGCAGATATAACTCTCATTGTTTCCATATGGAAACACTCTGTCACCATAGTAAACTTAAGTCAAGTTAGTGTTAATATTGATGAGTTTTACAATTCTAATAGGAGTATCATATGAAAATCAAAGCAGCCGTTGCGTGGGGACCAAATCAACCACTAAAAATTGAGGAAATTGATCTTGAAGGACCAAAGAAAGGTGAAGTCTTAATTAAAGTTATAGCTTCTGGGGTTTGTCATACTGATGCGTACACTCTTTCAGGAGAAGACCCAGAAGGTTTATTCCCAGTAGTTCTTGGACATGAAGGTGGCGGAATTGTAACAGAAGTTGGTGAAGGTGTTACAAGCTTAAAAGTTGGTGACCATGTTATACCTTTATACACTCCAGAGTGTAGAGAGTGTAAATTCTGTCTTTCAGGTAAGACAAACCTTTGTCAAAGAATTAGAGAGACTCAGGGGAAAGGTCTTATGCCTGATGGAACATCTCGATTCTCGAAAGATGGGAAACCAATCTATCACTATATGGGAACTTCAACTTTTGCAGAGTACACAGTTGTTCCAGAAATCTCACTCGCAAAAATTAATAAAGAAGCTCCACTAGATAAGGTATGTCTTCTTGGCTGTGGTGTTACAACAGGAATTGGAGCAGTTCTAAATACGGCGAAAGTTGAAGAAGGCGCCACTATAGCAGTATTTGGTCTAGGTGGAATTGGTCTATCAGTTGTTCAGGGTGCAAAGATGGCAAAAGCCTCAAGAATTATCTGCATTGATATAAACGAAGATAAGTTTGAAATGGCAAAGAAATTTGGTGCTACAGATTTTATAAACCCTAAAAAATACGACAAACCAATTCAAGAAGTAATCGTAGAACTTACAGAAGGTGGAGTTGATTATTCTTTTGAGTGTGTTGGAAATGTAGATCTTATGAGAGCAGCTCTAGAGTGTGCTCACAAAGGTTGGGGAGAATCAATCGTAATTGGTGTTGCTGGAGCAGGAAAAGAGATTAGCACAAGACCATTTCAGCTTGTTACTGGAAGAGTGTGGAGAGGATCTGCTTTTGGTGGTGTTAAAGGAAGAACTGAGCTTCCAGGATATGTTGATAAGTACATGAGTGGAGAGATTAATCTTGATGACTTAGTAACATTTAAGATGCCTCTTGAAGAGATCAATACTGCTTTCGATTACATGCATGAAGGTAAAAGTATTAGATCTGTAATTGAATTTGAATAGGACGATTGATGAAATTAGAATTAACGAAGAAACATAGATCATACGAAGGTTCCACGAACTATTATAGTCATAGTTCTGAGTCGACTGGAACAAAGATGAACTTTTCAACTTTTGAGCCTTCAGCAAAGATTGAAAGTGCAATAATTTGGCTATCTGGTCTCACTTGTAATGAAGATAACTTCATTACAAAGTCCGGAATTCAAAAATTACTCTCTGAGACCAATACAATGGTGATCTGTCCTGACACTTCCCCTCGAGGATTAAATCTTACAGGAGAGCATGATAGTTACGACTTTGGTTCTGGTGCTGGCTTCTACTTAAATGCAACGACACCAGAATATAAAGATCACTATAAGATGTACGACTATGTCTCAAAAGAAATAGTAGGAATTCTTAACAATCATTTTGATATTAATAAAATTTCTATCATGGGTCACTCAATGGGAGGACATGGAGCATTAGTACTTGCTCTAAATGAGGAAAGTAAGTTTACTTCTGTTTCTGCCTTTTCACCTATAGTTAATCCAACGAAGTGTCCATGGGGTCAAAAAGCTTTCAATGGATATCTCATAAATGATGAAGAGTCTTTTAAGTATGATGCGACTTTACTAGTGAAGAATAATCACAAGAGAGAGGACACAATACTTATTGATCAAGGGCTCTCTGATGATTTCTTAGAAAAAGAGCTTTTAACTGACAATTTTGTGCAGATATGCAAAGAGAAAGGTCAGAGTGTTGAAGTCAACTACCGAGAAGGCTATGACCATAGCTACTTTTTCATTTCAACTTTCTTAGAAAGTCATGTCCAACATCATTTAAACTTTCTTAATAAATAATACTTGAGGGTACCCTATTAAAAAGGGTATCCTATTAAAAAGACTATTAACTTTTCCCCAAAAATTCCGAGATAGCTATAGTGGAATATATTCTGAATAATTCATTACTTATTGGTTCAATACTTTTACTACTCAGTGTAGTGATGAGTAAATCTTTAAGTAAATTCGGTCTTCCAATACTCGTTCTCTTTTTATTTATAGGAATGATATCAGGAAGTGAGGGAATTGGTGGAATTGACTATGAGAATTATGAGCTAACACACTCCCTTTCCTTAGTAGCAATATGCCTAATAATCTTCACCGGTGGACTCTTAACTAAGATTTCAGATGTAAAACCTGTCATGACTTCAGGAATAGTACTCTCTACCCTTGGAATTTTCTTAACAACAGGGCTAGTTGGGATCTTTTGCCACTACCTCTTTCACATCCACTTATTTGAATCACTATTAATCGGAGCGATTCTATCCTCTACCGATGCTGCTGCAGTATTTACAGTCCTAAGAGATAAGAATGCACAAGTCTCAAAAAATGTTAAGTCACTTTTAGAGCTTGAATCTGGAAGTAACGATCCGATGGCGTACTTACTGGTTACTGTCTTTCTTGGTCTATACCAAGCGGATATAGGAAATAGTGAGTCAGTCTCTTTTATCTACTTCCTTCTAAACCCATTATTTGGGATTCTAGGTGGTTATGCGTTCTTTAAAATATTTAAACTGATAAATGATAAAGTTGAATTAGACTTTGAAGGACTCTATCCTGCTTTAGCTCTTGGGTTTCTATTTCTAACATACTCACTAGTTACTTCATTTAACGGTAATGGGTTCTTAGCAGTTTATATTTTTGGTTTAAGAATTGGTAACGAAAGAATCATACATAAGCATATTCTCACATCTTTCTTTGATGGGATCTCTTGGCTTTTCCAAATTGGCCTCTTTATCATGCTAGGCCTTCTCGTATTTCCTTCAAGGCTATTCGAAATTGCGCCAAGTGGAGCAATGTTAGGACTGTTCTGTGTCATAGTTGCGAGGCCAGCAATCGTCTTTATTTGCTTAATGTTCTCTAGATTTGATTATAGAGAGAAACTACTCATTTCCTGGGCAGGCTTAAAGGGCGCAACTCCAATTGTCTTTGCTAGTTTAGTAGCAACAACAGTTGGCAAAGAATCCCTCTTCATTTTTGACTTAGTATTCTTTACTGTAATTATCTCTGCCCTAGTACAGGGGTCAACAGTGAAAATGCTCGCAAAGAAGCTTAACTTGCTTATAGAATCAGTCTTTGATCCAGACTTCCCAATTGACTTAGAAGTAATTGAGAAGACAAAGAATGGAATTAGAGAAATAAAGGTTGAAGACGTAGATTTTGCAGTAGAAAAAAGAGTCGTCGACCTGGGACTACCAAAAGGTACTGTAATTCTCTTTATAAAAAGAAATGGTGGATTCATCATTCCAGATGGATCAACTTCATTCAAAACTCAAGATAAAATACTTATTGTTACATCTGAAAAAGATGATTTAGAAAACTCTATTGAGCACTTTAAAGTCGATAAAACAGCTCCGGAAAACCCTGAAGTTACTGCAAGCTAACACTGTCTAAAGAATATTAAAATTTTAGTTTTTAACTTAATACTTCCCTTTCAATATGACGATAGGATTAGATATATCTAATCAAAATGGGGAATATAAGTGAAAAGTCTAACTCTAAAAAATAAGTTAATCTTAAGCTTTCTAATGGCCGGTCTAATTCCAGCACTGATCATAGGGATAATATCTTTAAACTATTCTTCGTCTTCTTTAGAAAATGAAATAAAGCAAAAGCTTGTAGCAATCAGAGAGTCAAAAGCATATCAGATACAAGATATGATCACGATAATGAAGACGCAAGTAAGAGATCTTGCAGAAAGTGGATTGGCGACAGGTGCTTATATTAACTTAAAAAAAGGTTATGATAATTACCAAGATGAAATTTTTGATGGTGATGCCTATAAGGCCAAAGAAGATATAGAGAGCTTTTACAATAACTCATTAATAAAAAGTTATAACATAAAGAATAAAGACCCATTAAATTCTACATATATTACATCTTCTCTGTCTGACACTTCCCTATTACTCCAGAGAGACTTTATCGTAAACAACACTAACAAAGTTGGAGAAAAGCAAAAGTTAATGAGTGCAAATAGCTCATCATATTCAACAGCACATGGTCAGTTTCACAATGACTTTTTAAAGTATGCTAAGAATTACAATTACTATGATATTTTTATTGTTGATGCAAAAACGGATAATGTTATCTATACAACATATAAAGAGAGTGACTTTGGAGCAAATCTTAAACATGATAACTTCAAAAATACTCCACTAGCTGAAGTATATCTTCAGTCTTTAAAGTATAAAAATAAAGTAGCGATAACAGATATTGAGAAATATTGGCCAAGCCAAAATGCTCCAAGCCAATTTATTGCCCATAGTATAAAAATTGATGGTGAAGTTATTGGCTCATTAATCTTTCAAGTCCCTGTTGATAAATACAACTCTATAATAACAAATATGTTTAACTGGCAAGATCACGGGCTTGGAAAGACTGGTGAGAATGTATTAATTGGAAATGATTTATATGAGAGAACTATTTCAAGAGAGCTTCATGAAAATAGAGAAAAGTTTATAAAGAAATTAAATGCGAATAACTACAACGCTGATGATATTCATTATATAAAAAATCAAAATACTTCAGCGCTCTCTTATCAATTTAAAAGTGACTTTCTTGAAAATCAGGTAAAATCTGACAAGTCAGCAGTAGTGCATTATATTGACCAGTTTGGACAAGAACAAATTGGCGCCATCCAGAAGGTAGAGGAAGACTCTTTCTCTTGGTATGTACTAAGTAAAATAACAAGAGATGAAGCCTACTCAAGTATCGAAGTACTGAAGAATATAATGTATGTAATTATGGGGATTTCAGCTTTAGCTATTATTATATTTTCATTTACTCTATCAACAAAGCTTTCAAATAGAATATCTATGATAGGTTCAAAGCTTAAAAAGGGAGCAGACAATGTTCTTCAAAGTAGTACTAGTATCGCTGAAGGTTCAACTGAATTATCTACGACTACAGATCAATTGGCAGCTAGTGTTCAAGAGACATCATCTTCAATTAGTGAAATATCAGCAATGATCACGAGAAGTTCAGAGTCAGCAGAAAAGGCATCAAAACTAAGTCAAGAAAGTAGAGACAAAGCAAATAGAGGTAAATCTTCAGTAGCAGAAGTGAAGAAAATTATCGAAATGATACATAAGAGCAATGAAGATGTTGTTCAGGGTGTAGATAATAACAATGAAAAGATTGAAGATATAAATAAAGTCATTCAAGAAATTGCAGACAAGACAAAAGTTATTAATGATATCGTCTTTCAAACAAAGCTACTCTCTTTTAATGCCTCAGTAGAAGCAGCTAGAGCCGGAGATCAAGGAAAAGGCTTCGCCGTTGTTGCCGAAGAAGTCGGTAACCTCGCCTCAATGTCAGGTAAAGCTGCAGCAGAAATTGGTGTCCTATTAGATGATAGTACTCATAAAGTAAGCAATATAGTCAAAAGTTCTAAAGAGCATATGGAAAAGATTCTAGTTTCAGCAAAGAAAAATGTTGAAGACGGTATTCATAAATCGGGTGAATGTGAGTCTATCCTTGATGATGTCTTGAATAGCTTTGAAATAGTAGATCAATCTGTAACAGAGATAGCACGCTCCGCAGGAGAGCAAGCACAAGGTGTACACGAGATAACTCAAGCGATACAAGAGATCGATTCAGCAACACAACAAAACTCAGATGTTGCAAGTGAATCATCTATAAGAGCAGAAGATTTAAAAAATCAATCAGACTCTCTATCTACTATTGTACTCGATATGGAAGGAATCGTTCATGGATCCCACAGTAATAAAGAAAAAGTCGTAGCCAAAAAGAAAGTCAAAGCAAAAGCAAAAGCAAAAGCGAAAAGTCCTGACTTAAAACTTATAAAAAAAGAAGTTAAGGCTCAAGCACCACAGACTGTAAAAAAAGAAGAAATTAAACCTTCTGAAAAGAAAGGTAATCCGACAACTATAAGTGGAATCCCTTCTGCTGATGATGATAGGTTTGAAGATATTATTTAATTAAAAAATAGACTTTTCAGTGTAGCTCGTAAAAAGCTCAAGGGCCTTTGTTCCTACGAGAGAGTTACCTGAAAGGTTTAATTCAGGAGACCATACGGCAACTGAAAACTCCCCAGGTAGTACTGCTACAATTCCACCACCAACACCACTCTTTGCCGGTAAACCTACCCTATAAGCAAAGTCTCCAACATTGTCATATAGGCCAGAAGTAAGCATTAGAGAGTTTACTCTTTTAGCTTTTAACTTACTTACAATACTCTCACCAGTAGGTGGATTAACACCACCATTTGCTAGGAATAAAAAGGACTTTGCTAAATCTTGAGTTGTCATTGCTATTGAGCAGTGATGAAAATATACATCTAAGAGTGTCATTGGATCAGATTCTATATTGCCAAAGCTTTTCATAAAATGTGCTAGCGCAGAGTTTCGATCTGAATTTTGAAATTCAGAAAGAGCTACTCTCTTATCAAATTGAATATCAAAATTTTGAGACAGATTCTGTACGAAAGATAAGATTTCTTTATAAGGATTCGAGAAGTGTTGAATAATTGTATCTGTTGTTACAAGTGCACCAGCATTAATAAATGGGTTTCTTGGTATCCCCTGTTCAGTTTCAAGTTGTACGAGAGAATTAAATGCAGTTCCTGAAGGTTCTCTCCCAACCCTCTCCCATAGCTGATCTTGGAGGAGCTCCATCGCCATAGATAGAACAAAGACTTTAGAGATACTTTGGATCGAAAACTTTTGATCAAACTCTCCACACGAGTAGGACTTTCCATCAATAGTCTCTACTGTCATAGCAAAGCTCTTAGGATTAACTTTTGCTAATTCAGGAATATAGTCTGCGACCTCACCCATACCAAAGTAAGGTTGAATATCTACGAGAATACGATCTAAAATTTCTTGCACTCTATTTCTCCTTAAGCATTCTTGGCTAAGGCTTAAGCTTTTTAGTCACTATTTTATTCAAGGAGTTTGCAAAGCTTTCTTTATCTTTTGGTCCAAAAGGTGCTGGTCCACCAGTGTCAACTCCACTATCTCTAAGGTCTTGCATAAAGTCTCTAATAGATAGTCTTTCTGAAATATTATCCTCAGTATATAACTCACCTCTTGGATTAATTGCAAGGGCCCCGAGCTCAACAATTTGCGATGCAAGCGGGATATCAGCAGTAATGACTAAATCATTTGCATCTGCGTGATCAACAATATATTGATCTGCTACATCTGCACCTTGGTCAACATGAACAAACCTTATAAAAGGTGTATGCGGGAAGTTCATGAAGCTATTTGCAACTAGAATAACCTCTATCGATAGACGCGAGGATGTTTTAAATACTGTTTCTTTAACTACTTTTGGACAGGCATCTGCATCTATCCAAATCTTAAAATTCACTTTTTCTGTCATAAAGCCACTCTAACAGAAGTTTGAATTATTTTCATTACATTAAATAAGTATTAACTAATCCATAAATTGATGATTATATTGAATAAAAAGGGTAATTTATGAAGTTTTTGAAAGTAGCTTGTCTCTTGATACTATCAATAAATACATTTGCGGCTTCAACAACAGTGAATCCATTTAGCATAGAGTTCTATACTAATAAAGATACACTCAATATTAAGGCCACACTTACACTGGCCTGTCGTTATGAAAAAGTAGTCTGGAGTGACTCTGCTGAGTACAACACTGAATATAAAGATATAGATTTAAAAGTTACAAATAAAGACCAGAGAAATGGACTTACAAAGCACACGCTTTCTCTATCAAAGAAACAATACCTTGAAGTCACTGGAATCTTTAAGCCTACTAAAGAATGTAAGAGTGATATAAAATTCGATCTAAATGATGCAAAATACTCTATTGGGTGGGCAAACCAATTCTCAAGACCAATTTCATTTAGTTTTTGGAACACAAAGTCTTACAGCTCTGATGACACAGTTTTTAGACCATCTACACTCAGATCTCAAATTGAAGATAAAGTATTTAGCTTTAAGTACACACCAGTACATAGCCAGGTGAATGTCTCTCTACTAGCAGATGGGGAGAATGTTACTCAGATCCTAGGAACGAATGTTGCCTTAAATAAGAATACAAATATGCCATATAGGCTTAAGTAGCCGAATTCACTTACCTAAAGCCGTTGTCAAAATGATATACGGCCTAGTATAAATTACAATCCATCAAGATTTATTTCAGATCCCTGTTAAGCTAAATAAAAACGTATTTAGCAGAGAGGGAAACTATGAATCTTAAAAAAGCTTTTATTATTGGATCAATATTATTAAGTGGTAGCTCAATCCTAGCAGGAGAGATGACTCCAGAAGAGTTCATCACTTGCTACAAGAAAGCGATTAATGAAAGAATTGTAGAAATCAAAAAAGAAGATCCGAATGCCGAATTATGTGATCAATTGTCAAATGTTGAAGTAAGACTTCTTGATGACCTATACCTTGGAGAGGAGTTGCATGAAGGTGTTTATACTCGTCTTAGCAGTGATGCGATTTCACATTCAAGCCTACAATCACATTATGAATATATAAAAAAAGAAAAACAAAGATATGATATATCTTGCTACGACAGTAGATTTCACCTACTAAAGAGAACTGACTTAGACCTAATTGAAGAAGGTTTTGAGAAAATGTTCAATGTGAAATTAGGCTTTAAAGGTTGGTCTTCAAAAGTAAAAGAACTAGACCACTCATACTGTAACTAAAACTAGCTTTTCATAATCTTCAGTATTAGAATCCTTTAAAAAAAGGAGCTCTTAATGCTGAAGATATATGGCTACAACACACAAAACAACAAGAAAGTCCTCTACGTAGCTCAAGAATTAAATATCCCTTATAAATTTATTACAGTTGATTTACTACAAAGAGAAAATCGTACAGATGATTTTCTTAAAATGAATCCAACCGGAAAAGTTCCAGTCATTGAGCATAATGAAAACTTTCTATTTGAATCAAATGCAATCTGTAGATATCTTGCAGACATATCAGATACTCCCCTTCTACCTAGAGATAACTTCAAGAAGGCACAAGTTGATCAGTGGATGGAATTTTTCACGAATCACTTAGGTAAGAGTCTTAATACTTTATACTTTGAAAAAGTTTTTAAAAGAGATCATAATATTTCAGGTATAAATCAACCGGCATGCTTAGAAGCCGAAAAATTCTGTGCAATTCAATTAAAGATACTAGAAAAAGAACTATCTAAAAGAGACTTTATAGCATTAGATGAGCTATCTATTGCCGATCTATGTGCCTATGCATATATAGAACAGATGGATCTATTAGAGATGTCATATGATAGCTTTCCTAATATATTAAAGTGGAAGAAAAAAATCTCAACGAGAGATTGTATCGCAGAAGTTAAAAAACAATTTAATAACAAGATCTAGGAATAGTAAGTGGCAAAGAGTTCAACAATATATAAAGCTGAAATAATCTACTCGAATCTAAACAATCACTACTATGATGATTTTTCTTTAACTATGGCCAAGCATCCTTCTGAGAATGAAGAAAGAATGATGAATAGACTTATCTGCTTTCTCCTTTGCGCCAATCAAAACCTCGAATTCACTAAAGGACTCAGCTCAACAGATGAGCCTGAATTATGGGAAAAAGATCTTACAGGTCAAATTGTTCACTGGATTGAGATGGGCGAACCTGATGAAAAGAGAATAAAGCAAGCTGCTGGAAAATCTCATAAAGTCACAATATTTACGACGAAGAAAAATACAGCTGAGCAATGGTTTGAAAAAATAAAAGACAAAGTTCCACACGATAAAGTTAATATCTTTCATTTAGAAAATTTAAGTGAAGAGAATATTATTGAATTGGTAAGTAAGAGTATGAAGCTTTCTTGTACAATTGAAGATGACTCAATCTACCTATCAAATGATCAAAGAACTATTCATTATAAGTATCAAAGGAAAATTTAGCCAAAAAAAAGGTGCCTAAGGCACCTTATATTTTATCTAAGCTTAGAAATGATTTGGTAGTTATATTTCCCATGGTAAAAGATTTCTGTTCTAAAAATCCCCATAGAGAGAACCGATGGATGGTAATATAAGAACATATGCCATTTTCCATTTGGATAGTCAGAGCTAACTGTAGACTTTGATCTTATCTCAACCTTATGTGCACCTTGGTAACCGTCTTTATCAACTTGTCCAACATACTTCATTGTTGCTACTTTATCTTCATTAGCAATTTCTATTGGACCAATATTCTTTAAGTCATAGTAACCTTGTTCTGTTTCCATTGCCTCTGGAAAAGAAAGTACATAAGAACCCTTCATGAACTTTTTAAGAAGCCTTCCAATGATCCCTTTAGGTTTTAATTTATAATCAATATTAACTAGGAAATCATGTTCAAAAGCTTCATGCTTCTTGATAACAAGACTACCATTTTTATGGTATTTTCCATCGAGAACCCAGTGGTTTAGGGCCTCAGAGTTTGCAAACGTAGAAGTTGCAAAAAATAATGTAAGACAAATTGCTAAGATCCTTCTCATCGTCATAGTCCTATGTAACAGTTTATAATTACATAAAACATATCAAAGAGAGGAAAGCTCTGCACGACTTTTCAAGACTCACGGCATTGCACAAAAGTATATTAGGCAAGACCGATTCTAAACCTTCTCTTTTTAATTTTTCCATTAGAGAGTCCATTGATAACATCTTGGACCTTATCAGAACTAACCGCTACGTAACTTAAAATATTCATAACATTTATGTCACCAATATCTTCAGCAGCAATTCCAGAAGTTCCTATAATAGCGCCAACAATGTCTCCAGGTCTAATTTTATCTTTCTTACCACCGCTAATATAGATCGTTGTCATAGGTGGAATCATTGAATAAGGAGTATCAGCTTCAATAAATTCATCAATATGCGTTATTTTTGCAGCTGTATCAGTATAGTCTTCAATAGCTTCAACTTTATAGAGTTCTTTAGAGATAAATAAACTAAGAGCAAGACCTTCTTTGCCAATTCTCCCTGTACGACCAATTCTATGAACATGAACTTCAGGGTCAGTAGAGATATCAAAATTCACAACAAGCCCCAAATCTTTCACATCAATTCCTCTTGCGGCTACATCTGTTGCAACAAGAACAAGACAACTTCTGTTTGAAAACTTTGAAAGTGCTAATGTACGATCCTTCTGTTCGTGATCGCCGTGAATAGCGAGCGCAGAGATCTGCTCCTTTTTTAAAAAGTCAGCGACTTCATCACAAGTCCTCTTTGTTTTACAAAAAACGACTGTCGACTCAGGGTTATACTTAGCGAGAAGTTTTGAAAGAAGCTCTAGTTTCTCTTTATGGGAGTTTAATTCAAAAAAGATTTGTTCAATTGAGTTTTCTTCATGCTCAGAGTCTACTTTGACAAATTTCGGGGCATTTTGAAGAGCACTACTAAGTTCCATAATCTCATCAGGATAAGTTGCGGAAAAAAGCAACGTCTGTCTTCCTTCAAGAGGTAGGAAAGTTTCTATTTCACGAATTGGGTCATAGAATCCCATATCTAACATTCGATCAGCTTCATCTAATACAAGAGATGTAATTTCACTGATATCAAAGTGATCATCTTTTAAGAATTTTAAAACACGACCAGGAGTTCCTACAATAATATGTGATCCATGAGCAAGAGAGCGTATTTGATGATACTCACTTGTTCCACCACAAATGGTAGTGACCTTTACATTACTCGTAAGTCTTGCAAGACGTCTTATTTCCTTGGCCACTTGATCAGCTAGCTCTCTTGTAGGGCAAAGTATCAAAGACTGTGGTCTTGAGCTTTTTAAGTTAAGAGAATTAAGTACACCAAGGCCAAAAGCAGCAGTTTTCCCACTTCCTGTCTTAGCTTGACCAATAATATCAGCGCCTTCAAGGATTACAGGGAGACTTTCTTCCTGGATAGGAGTCATTGCAGTGAAGCCAAGACTGTTTAAATTTTCGATAAGTTCATTAGATAAATTAAGTTGTTTAAATTCCATGCTGGACCATAGCATGAGGCTAAACCAATCTCCACAGAAATGACTATGGGCGTGTAAAATAATAGGTAATTAAGATTCTTTTTGTGTTAGTATCGAAAACTATGAAAAATGAAAAAAATAAGGGACTTCACCCAAGAAGCCTACATAACGAAAAATACGATTTTAATGTTCTTATCAAAAGCACTCCAGAGCTAGAAAAGTTTGTCACTACAAAGCAAAATGGAGAACTCTCCATTAATTTTTCGAAGCCAGAGGCCATAAACTTATTAAACAAATCTCTTCTTCATCACTATTATGGTGTTGAAAAGTGGAATGTTCCTAAAGGTCACTTATGTCCTCCTGTTCCAGGAAGAGCTGATTATATTCATTTAATTGCAGACCTCCTAAGCTCTACAAATAATGAAGAAATCCCTACTGGTGAAAGTGTGAAAGGTTTAGATATTGGAGTTGGCGCTTCGTGTATCTACCCACTTATTGGTAATAGAACATATGGATGGAAATTTGTTGGCTCTGATATTGATTCAGACTCAGTGAACTCATCAAAAAGTATTGTTAAAGCAAATAAGAATATAAAAATGGGTGCTATTAAGCTTCGTTTCCAACCAGAAAAAAGTAATATCTTTGATAATATGGTCCAATCTGGTGAAAAGTTTGACTTCACAATGTGTAATCCTCCATTTCATGCATCAGAAGAAGAAGCAGAATTAGCAGCTCAAACCAAAGTTAAAAACTTAGAAAGAAGTGCTAAGAAAAATGGTCAAGAGATTGCTCAACATAATAAGAATCAGAATACTTTTGGTGGAAACCATAATGAATTAATTTTTCCTGGCGGAGAAGTAGAATTTATTAAAAGTATGATCCAACAAAGTGCTCATAAAAAGCCTAATGTTCTTTGGTTTACTGTTCTCGTCTCTAAGGCAAGTAACCTAGATACTATCTACGGACTATTAAAAGATTCACAAGTTGAAGAGTATAGAACTCTTAATATGCAACATGGGAATAAAGAAAGTAGAATAGTCGCTTGGACTTTTCAAAATGACGCACAAAAAGAAACATGGTCAAAGAAGTGGAGTAAGTAGAATATTATTTTCTACCACTCCCTCTCTTCTTAGTTGATGATAAGTCGAGAACCTCATGAAATGGATTATCGCTCACAAGTGGTATTTCCCTATCAATTTTCTTTTGAATATTTCTAAGAAGTGGAACTTCCTTTTGAATACAAAGTGAAATAGCGACACCATCTTTTCCGGCCCTCGCAGTTCTTCCCACTCTATGAACGTAGTAACTAGCATCTTCAGGCAAGTTATAGTTTATAACGTGACTAACGCTACTTACATCAATCCCTCTCGCAGCAATATCAGTGGCGACAAGTACTTGAACATTACCTTCACTAAAGTCAAAGATAGCTTGATCTCGTTCTTTTTGAGACCTATTGCTATGTATCTCAGTACATGAAATACCACTCTTAGTTAGAGCAGAAACAATGATAGGAACACTATACTTAGCTTTGCAAAATATTATAACTCTCTTCGCCTTTGAAGACTCTAAAAGGGAACAAAGAAGATAATTCTTATTCTCTTCAGATACATGATAGAGTTTTTCGCTAATTCTATTAGCGACAGTAGACTCTGGTCTAATTTCAATTTTAACAGGCCTTTTAAGATTTGAGTCTGCAAGGTCGGAGATCAGCTTAGGCATAGTTGCTGAGAACATAATAGTCTGTCTATTTGCAGGTAGGTTCTCAATAATAGTATTCACATCATCCAAGAAGCCATAATCAAGCATCATATCAGCTTCATCGAGAACAAGTGCTCTCAACTTAAAGAAGCTCACCTTTTTAGCTCTAATAAAATCTAAAAGTCTTCCAGGTGTAGCAATGAGAAAATCACTTCCCTCTTCCAAGCTTTTAATTTGATCATCACGGTTCACACCACCAATAGCAACAGTAGTCTTTACACCAAGTCCTTCAGAGTAAGATTTTATATTCTGTTCTATTTGAGTAGCAAGTTCTCTAGTTGGCACAATGATAAGTACTCTTACTTCTTTACTAGATAGACTTACTCTATCTGTTATAATTTTTTGCACTAATGGAAGTGCAAATGAAGCAGTTTTTCCTGTTCCTGTTTGAGCAACACCAAGAAGATCTCTTCCTTTTAATATAGGAGGAATACTCTTTGCTTGAATCGCTGTCGGTTCATTATATCTGAGCACCTTTAGGATGGACTCAGAAACACCTAAATCTTTGAAATTAGTCATGTATATAAGATTTCATGTTCTCTGCCAGTTAGTCTCTTAACTTGTAAAATATATGCAGTATAAAAGCTTATTCTAAAGCAATTGACTATAGTTCAACTAAGGAGTAGCTGTAAGTATGTTTAAAGCGGATCATCACCTCGTTCTAGCTCCAATAAGAGGAGTAACGAACTACATATTTAGAAATGCTCTTGAAGACACATTTGGTGGAGCTGACTCTTCTATTTCACCCTACATCGTGACAAAAGAAAGTGGAGAACTCAATAAAAGACAACTCCATGATCCAGACTTTAGCATAAATAAAATGCCAACAACATCTCAGATATTAACAAAAGAAGTTGATCAATTCATTCATGTCGCCAAGATTCATAGAGACCTTGGGGTTAAGAAAGTAAATTTAAATATGGGATGTCCCTACCCTATGGTGGCCAATAGAACTAAAGGTTCAGGGCTTTTACTTCACCCGGAGAGAGTCGAAAAACTCTTAACTGAAATAAAAGAGAAATGCCCAATTGAATTCACAGTAAAAATTAGACTAGGTAGAGAGTGTAAGAGCGAAATAAAAAAGATTATTCCAATCATTAACGATCTAGAGATTAACGATTTTACTATTCATGCTAGACTTGGAAAACAAATCTATAAAGGTAACGTAGATATAGAAGGCTTTGAAGAGTGCCTTCCTTTATTAAATACAGTCCCTTGCTACAACGGAGATATTAAGTCTGTAGAGGATTTTAACCGACTCTCTACTCGCATGCCACAAGTCAAAAGATGGATGATAGGCAGAGCAGCTCTTTCAAATCCAGCACTACTTTCTCAGATAAGAGGAGATAGTTATAATGAACAAAAGTATAGAGCTAAATTCATTCAGATGCATAAGATAATGAGTTATGAATATCTCAATAGAGAAAATGCAAAGTCTGACTATTTACAAAGAATGAGAGAGCACTGGCTCTACTTCAAAGATATCTTTGAAGAGGAGCACAAAGTGTATAAGAAGATAAAGAAGGCTAAAACAATAGATCAATTTCATGAAGTCATAGAATGGGTGCTTGATCAGGAAATATCTGAATCGGTTTTAAATTAAATAATTAAGACTAGATAATATCGTATATGGCCTTTGCTAAGAGAGCTAATAATACAAAGTTAAAAACTTTTTTAATAACCATAGTATTACCTTTTACAACAAAACCACTTCCAAGGTAATTCCCAATCAGACTGGCCACAATAGCAACAGTTGCCACTTCCCAAGCGATCATACCTTTAGTTAAGAAAACAACGAATGCTGAGATATTGCTCGTAAAATTAATCATACGAGCGCTTGATGATGCCTTATGAAGATCCATATTCATAAATAGAACCATAGCGACAATTAAAAAGGTCCCAGTCCCAGGGCCAAAGAAGCCATCATAGGCCCCAATGACTAGACCTATAATTGAACATCTAATAATCAGGACTTTCTTTGATAAGAAATACCCCTCATCTCTAGAGATTTTACTTCTAATGTGATTTAGAATGAAAATAACAGGAACAATAACAATAAGAATATAAGTCATTTTCTTACTATCTAAGTAAGCTCCTAAATTAGCTCCAAGCATTGAACCAATTACGCCTGTAATGATACCAAAGATAAGAACCTTAAAATCAACCACACCACTCTTGATATATCGAAGGACAGTTATCGTCCCCCCACTTGTGCTCACTAACTTATTTGTCCCCAGAATAAATTCAGCAGGAACACCCATGGCAATATAGGTAGGAATAGTAATCAGTCCCCCTCCTCCAGCAATTGAATCAACAAAGCCAGCAAAGGAAACAAAAACAAATATTAAAATATATTGAAGTAATGAAAAATCAACCATTAATACCACTTTAACATAGAAGCAGTAATTAGAGGAGATAGAGCATCTTCAGATAAGAATTTCTTTATAAAATCACCAGGTCTGTAATTACGCTTTGAACCATCTTCATTATAGAAATATGAATAAAACATATTTCCTTCATACACCCTAAGCATGACATCAGACATTTTAGTATCGTAGCCAAGAACGTAAGGAAAATAGTCCTCGAGAGCTACACCTTCATGACTATACTTTGCATTGAGATCATAAACCGTTCCATCATATAAGAGAACAACGTGCCATGCATAACTATTATCATAGAGTCCATTCTGTGGTGTTAAGCGAGGTTTAGTCTTATCCTGCTGAATAACTAAGACTTTTATATTACTTAAATCTGCTCCATTCTTTTTTAAGAATTTTAATAAACTGGCATGGTTCTTATGGCAGTAATTTACTTCATAAGATGTATTCTCATAATACAACGAATACTCATTATAAAAAATCTCTCCAGTACTTATAGATAGTGCATACGGAGAGACGAGTAACATAATTAATAAAATAAATATTTTCATTCTATAAATAACCTGTTGAAAGTTTATAGATTTCTTACATCAATCAATATGCAAAGTAATACTGAATATTTCTTCATAGAAAAGATTACAGGTACATACAAGAGAATGAGTCAGAGAGAAGCTTGTATATATTTCAATCAGAGTTGAGTAAGCCTTCAGTAATTAATATAAGTACTAAATAAAAGGAGATTATTATGAAATTAACATCAAATATTCTAATGACAATACTTGTTCTTGCTATGAATTCAGCCAATGCCTGTGAAAGTGTTGATACTACAATCAAGAAATATGAATATGGATTCTCTTCAGCTATAGACCTTGCAAAATCAATAGAATGTAACTTAAATAAAGTAACTTCAGTTAGACAGCTTTGTAATACAAAAGTAGGTCTAAAAAAGGACGAGCTTGAATTTGCTAAAAAACAGTTTGATGTAGGTCTTGTAACAAGAAGCACTGTTGATAACTTAAGAGAAGAGTATCAAGATCTTTATAACGAATGTAACTAATTTCTATCATAGTAAACTAGCTTATTGAATAATGAGCTAGTTCAATGCCAAAACAGTGAATATGAAGAGATGAAGCTTAAATAATATTCTATCTCTTCATTACACTTTTAATAGCTTCCTCAACACTTAAATTATTCTCTTTAATAAGTTCTACAACTTCATAAATTTTATCAGGCTGTATAAAACCACCACTCTCACAAGGCAAACGTCCAGATTCTGGTATATATACAGTCTTCATGAGAATTAGCTTCAATTCCTCTGTCGTTAAGCGCTTATTTAATTCATGTGCTTTTAAAAGAGTATTTAAAACAAATGGTGCGGCCATAGAAGTACCATTAAGAGCAATTGTCCCCCCTCCTGACTGAGCGGATACAACACCTTGCCCAGGAGCAAATACTTGAACTTTTGAATTACCAAATTTTGAAAAGCTCGCTGGTGCATAACTTTCATAATCAGCAATATTTAAACTAGCAGTATTCAATGCTCCAACTTTAATCATATTTTTAAAATTATAACTTGCAGGGTAATTATCATTACCAGGAATATCTAAATCTAAAGCAGCTCTACCATTACCAGCCGCAACAACAAAGAGAGTCTCAGTATTTGATCTGATCATCTCTTCTAAGAAATGAAATGAGTCCCTTGGAGCAGAAAGAGGAGCTCCAGGATAGCCAATAGCAAAACTCATATTAACAAATTTTACATTCTTCTCACTGATATATTCATTCGCTTTTTCAAGGTGATCTGAAATTGCAACGTCTCCAGCAAAGCCCACAAGTCCATAACTCTCTAAACCCCTTAGAGCAAGTGAAGCAACGTGGGTTCCATGTGAAACAGGGTAAGGAGTGTGAATTAATGAATGCGTTTCTCTTATATTTCTATTATCGATCAAGAGACTAAGTCCTGCATCATCTTGTCTTTGCCACCCCCAAGAGTCATCGATACGTCCATTTCCATCATTATCAATTCCATCATTAGGAGTATCATGAGGAGAATTATAGAGTTTATGAGTAAGAGAAGGGTGCATGATATCAAAACCTGTATCTATGATGACAACTGGCTCACGTTTAGTATTATTATAAATATTGATACGTCTTTCAGTTTCTTTAGAATCTAAATTTAATTTCCTTAAATGTTCAACTACTTCAAACTCACTACTTTCATTATAATTACCAATCATTTCCCCATTAGGGTTAAATGCTTGAAACTCACTGACAAGATTAGCGAGTGGAGCTTTCTTATTATACTTAACAATATAGTACTTAAGTACCTCACCAACAGAGCTTAAAACATCAATCCTATAAGGCTTATCTTCACCATTATGAAAATGTTTTATGGCCTGCTGCTTATATGAAGAACTTGAGATGACCCACGACTTTAAAAGAGTATTATCCTCAGAAGAACCTATCTTTTCGTCTCTTGAGATTAACTTCCCCTTACTTGGCCCTCTAGTAACAAATGTCTCTTCAACAAAATGATTATCTTCTAAATAAGATATTTTTCCAGAATAAGTATGAACACCTTCAACATTCCAAGAATCAACTGAAGTAATACTTCCTTCACTATTATAACTTTGCTTACGAGTAATATTCCCACTCTTAAGATGAATTTCTTTAGAACGAATAAGAGTATCGCCTTGGCATTCAAAGACTGTTTTCCATCCCCCATCAATAGACTCGAGAGAGTCTGGACATGTTCCAGCAAAGGTAGGACCTGCAATACTTAATAGAAATATAAACTTCTTAATCATAATAACTCCAGGAGGTAAAATTATCATGATTTAGGATAGTTATGTCTTATCTTGGATAAATTACAGGCGCTATATAAACTTTAGACAATAATTGAATATATAAATAAGTTTACCTTAACAGTAGATTTCAATGCTTTAGAGCGAAAGATTACTCCCAGTATTGTAAACAATTCATATAACAAATTTCAAAATATATAATACCTATTATTTCCCTCGAGTTGTTGTTATATCAGTAACATGAAAGTAAATGTAATATATCTAGATAACTTAAAGCTCGAAGCAAGCTTCGATGATTATAAAATTATTTCTGACCAACCGGTAAGATACAAGGGTGATGGACTTGCTCCGGGGCCATTTGATTACTTCTTGGCATCTTCAGCAATGTGCGCAGCATACTTTGTAAAGGTCTACTGTAAAGCAAGAGATATCCCAACAGAAGACATAAGAATAAGTCAGCAAAATATTGTAGATCCAGAAAATAGATATAAACAGTCTTTTGTCATCCAAGCAGAACTTCCTCCATCAATCTCAGAAAAGGATCGTGAAGGAATAATTCGCTCTATGGATCGATGTACAGTAAAGCGTGTTATCCAAAATGAAATAGACTTTAAAATAGAAGTAACAGACTCACTTAGTTCTGATGCCGGCCTTGAGTACGAAACAGAAACTCTTCCTGGTACACAGACCATGATTATAGGAAAGGACTGTTCTCTAGAAGAGACAATTGAGAATATGACAGGATTATTAAAAGATCTTGGAATAAATATAGAAATTGCCTCTTGGAGAAACCCAGTTCCACACGTCTGGTCAGTTCATATAAGAGATGCAGACTCTCCTATTTGTTACACTAATGGTAAAGGCTCAACTAAAGACTCTGCACTATGCTCCGCTCTAGGTGAGTATCTTGAAAGAATAAGTAATAACTATTTTTACAATGATTACTACTTAGGCGAAGAAGTTGCTAATGATAACTTCGCTCACTACCCAAATGAAAAGTGGTTTAAACTTCGTCCAGATGGAGTTATGCCAGTTGGATTGATGGACGATACTCTACTAAGTGCATACGATGTTGATGGTGAATTAAAACCATACCATTTAATTGATACCAATTCGGGTAATAAAGAGAGAGGTATCTGCGCTCTTCCATTCACGAGAAACTCAGATAAAGAAACTGTCTATATTCCAGTTAATCTAATAGGTAATTTATTTGTATCTAACGGAATGAGTGCCGGAAATACAATTTTTGAGGCCAGAGTTCAATGCCTTTCAGAGATATTTGAACGTGCAGTAAAGGCACAAATCATTACTGAAGAAATGTCTCTTCCAGATGTTCCACAAGAAGTACTAAATAGATTCCCAACAATCGTTGAAGGTATAAAGAAACTTGAAGAACAAGGTTTTCCGATACTAGTTAAAGATGCATCACTCGGAGGAAAGTTCCCAGTAATGTGTGTAACACTCATGAACCCAAGAACTGGTGGTGTATTTGCTTCATTTGGAGGACACCCTAAATTTGAAGTTGCACTAGAGAGAAGTTTAACAGAGCTATTACAAGGAAGAAGCTTTGAGGGAATGAATGACATTGCCCTTCCTACTTTTAATGAATTTGCTGTGAAAGAACATAATAATATTGTTGATCACTTTATTGATTCTACAGGTGTTGTCTCTTGGAAGTTCTTTAGTTCAAAGGCCGACTTTGAATTTAATGACTGGGACTTCACAGGTACAACAGAGCAAGAATATAATTACCTAATGAGTATTTTAGAAGATATGGGTAAAGAAGTTTATATTGCTGACTACGAAGAGTTAGGAGCTAAAGCGTGTAGAATTCTTGTTCCAGAATACTCTGAAATCTATATGCCAGAAGACCTCGTATGGGATAATAACAATAAAGGCATGGCCTTTAGAGAGAATATCCTTAATCTCCATAGACTAGATAATAAAGAACTATCTGAATTACTAAATGAATTAGAAGAGTATGAACTTGATGATCACTTACCAGTCCCTGAGTTGATAGGTGTCGCATTTGATGAAGTATCTAATTGGGGAATGTTAGTAGTTGGTGAATTAAAGGCAATGATCAATCTTGCTCTTGGAAATACTGAAGAGGCTAAAATGTCTGTTGAGGTATTAAACCAATTTAATGAATATACTCCTGAAAGAAAGAAGTACTATCAAGTTTTAAATATCGCACTAGATATCGCTTTAGAAGATGATCTTGATTTTGCTGACTATATGGAGAACCTCACAAGAATGTTTGGTGAAAAAGTTGTCGCAGACGCTATTAATACAATAGAGGGAACTGTTAAGTTCTATGGACTTCCAGAGACAAGTCCTAAACTTGAAGGAATAGATAAGCACCTAAGGCTTATTGAAAGCTATAACAAGTTACAAGTAGCACGAAATAAATTTAAGAATCTATAAAGATCTTGCTCCGCCCTTAAGAGAATAAAAGTGGGAATAGCCCCTATCTCTTAAGGAAGCGACTAGCTCCTTAGACCTAATTCCTCTATGACAATATAGAACTACTTTTTTCTGACTTTCTATATAGCACTCAATTGATGAATCATCCTTGTCTCTAATATCAATCAACTCAACCTCATTAAAATTAAACTCTGAAGCGATAAGCTCTAAGTTATCTTCTTCAATAGAGATCTTACCTAGACATACCTGACAGTTCTCTTTTTTAATATTTTTGAGTTTCATTTGCTCTAGTGTAGATAGATTAAGAAGTAATGTATCTGAAGCTGTATTATTACCCCCTCTATCTAAGAATAAGAGAGCTTCATTAGCTTGAATACTTCCTATAATGGCCACACTACTACCTAGGACTCCAACATCATTACAATTACCAATGAATGAGTCTTTAGGAGTTTTCTCATAAGAACATCTTAGACAACCAAAGTCCTTACCAGGAATAAATGTTCTCATTTGTCCTTCGAACTTATAGATACTCGCAGATATCAATGGTGTCTTATTTATAAAGCAAGCATCATGCATAAGAAATTTAGTAGAAAGGTTATCTGTACAATCTATTACAATATCTCGATTAGAAGTTAGAGCAACAACATTAGATTCATCTAATTGAAGGTCTGTAGCTTTAATTTTGATAAATGGATTCATTGCTTGTAGACGATTTGCTGCGACTACGGCCTTCTTTTCTCCAACAACATCAGGAGAATATAAGAACTGTCTGTGAATATTACTAATGGAGATGGTATCAAAATCTACAATTTCAATCTCACCAACTCCTGCTGCACTTAAAGATTGAAGAACAGGACAACCAAGGCCACCCGCTCCAACAACAAGAACTTTAGCATTCTTTAATTTACTTTGATCAACAAGCTTCGATTGTTTTTGATAATAATCTTCTTCGTGAAAATGAACATGTGTATGATGGTCCTTACAAAAAACCCATTTGGCTTCATCACTTACATAATGCTCTTTTTTCCAAATTGGTAATCTAAACTTTATTTCATCAATAACATAGCGAGATGCTTTATAGGCATCATCTCTATGAGTTGCAGTGGCACCTATCCAAATAGCAGTGTCACCAAGAGACAGATGTCCATAACGATGAACACATTCAATATGATGGAGATTAAATTTTTCAACTGCTTCTTTAAGGATTTTTTCACCTTCAAGAATCGCTAATTCAGCATAGACTTGATACTCAAGAGAAGAGACTTTCTTGCCCTGATTATGATCACGGACCCATCCTTCAAAAGTAACCAGTGCACCTGCATGATTATTCTTTATATTTTCAATAAGTAGTTCACGGTCAATTAATTCTGAAGATATCTTAAACACTTCTAACCTCCTGCCACAGGAGGAATATAAACAACTCTATCACCATCATTAAGATTTCTCTCAACGTTTGAGTATTCATCATTAATTGCAACTTGAATCATCGAAAGAGGTAAATCGAAGTTATATAATTCATTTAATTCTCTGTAGAGATCTGCGTAAGTTAAAGATTCTGTTTGATACTCTTCTTTAGATTTACCAGACTTCTCTCTTAACATCGCAAAATATTGAATAGAAACAGTCTTCACGCTTTCACCTCATTAAACTCTTCAATAGTATTAATATTTGCAAGATTAACACTTCCCTCTTGTCCTAATGCAACTACATTTTGATTTTTTAATATTCGCACAGGACATTTAACATCTTCATCTAGGGCCTTCTTAAATACATCATATGCTCTAGGTGTGTAGAGCGTGCATAGTGGTTCAGCAAAATCTTTATCAATATTTTTAAAGGCAGTGGCGATACTTCCTTCATTATAGTTCTCTATTAACTTAGAAACTGTTTCTCTATTAAAATAAGCAAGATCGCACGCAACAACAATCCAGTTTGAGTCTGGGTATTTTTCAAAGGCAGAAAGTATACCTGCTGTTGGGCCTGTACTCTCTAAAGAGTCTTCGATTGTAGGAATATCTTCAATTGAAGTTCCTTTCCATTGATCTTCTCTTGCTGATAGAAAGACCTCATCACAAAATTCATCAAGTATATTTTTAATAAATCTAGCATGTGGAACATCATGGTACTCAATAAGCGCTTTATCACTTTTCATTCTCTGGCTTTTTCCACCAGTTAATATAAGACCTCTCAAAGGTCTATTTAAGACTAAACTCTTCCCACCTGACTTAAAAAGAAGTTTTGCTTCTCCAATGACCATCTCATGTGAGACAGCTTTACACATATCGTAAATAGTTAAACATGCAACCATTGCACCGTGGAGCGCTTCCATTTCAATACCAGTTTTATAACTAGTCTTCACTCTGCACTCAACAGTAACTTTTAATGCTGAATCTGTTTTAATGTTTACCTTACAGCTCTCTATTGGAACTTGATGACACATAGGAATAGTCTCATGCGTCTTCTTAACGGCCATTGTTGCTGCAATAATAGCTGTCTGAAAAACAGGACCTTTCTTTATAATAAAATCTTCACCTATAAAGTATTCACGCATACTTTCTGGAAGTTGAATTGTACTTTGGGCAATTGCCACTCGAGTAGAAGAATCTTTTTCAGATACATCCACCATTGAAGGCATATTATTTTTATCAATATGTGTTAACAATTTATCCTCCTAATACATTCATCTGGTGGGCCACTTCAGTTGGTCTTAGAAATGGCTTCATCCCAAGAAGAGTATGATAGATATCTTCTCTTTCTTTAGAAGATTTCCCCTTTATAGATAGCCCATCATCTTTTAATAAACAGGCCTTAATAGATCCATCAGCAGAGAGTCTCCACCTAGAGCAACTTCCACAGAAGGGCTGAGACTCTGAAGCTATAAACCCAATCTGAGCACCATTATTTAATATGTAATTGAAAGACGTAGAGTCATACTCTTTTGAGACACGCTTCAATTCATACTTAGATTTCAATATATTTATAATTTCTTGAGCTGATATAAACTGATCATTTTGACTACTACAAGCATGCCCTATTCTCATAACTTCAAGAAAGCGAACTTCAACTCCAAGCTCACTTGAGTATTCTACAAAATCAATAATTTCGTGGTCATTAATTCCTTTCATAGCTACCACGTTAATTTTGACTTCAAGCTCATGATCTTTTGCTAATCGGATATTTTTGAGAACTCTTTCAAGCTGATTTCCATAAGTAATCTTTTTGAAATTTTGAGGATCTAAGCTGTCTAAACTAATATTGAGATGATTAACTCTATTAGCTTTTAAAATTTCTATATACTTATCTAAAAGTATTGCGTTAGTTGTTAATCCAATTTTCTTTACAGGTAAGCCAGACAGGCGTTCAACAATTTCTTTAAATGACTTTCTCATTAATGGCTCACCACCAGTAATACGAATTTCTTCTAGCCCGTATGAACAAAGATCTCTAACAATCTCTTCATACTCAGATGGATGTAAGTACTTTTCCTCATCCATAAATGTTGAGTCCACAGGCATACAGTAGTGACATCTAAGATTGCACTTATCAGTAAATGATAATCTCAATTTTCTTACTCTACGACCGTGAGAGTCTACAAGGTTTTTCAAAAAGTCCTCTGATTTAATGCAAAGAATAAAACGTTATAGTTTTTTCCATGTCTAGAGCAAGTAGTCAACTTCAGAGGGAACTGAAGCGCTGCACAGATATATTTGCACAGCGCCATTTTAACTATAAATGAGGATAATCAGTATAACCTACTTCATTCTTAGTATAGATTGTCTCTAAATTGACTTCATTTAATGAAGCGTCAATTTCAAACCTTTTTACAAGGTCAGGATTAGAAATAAAAGTCATACCAAAAGCGATAGCATCTACAAGACCTGAATCAATCGCCTTAGCTGCAGTCTCTTTCGTATACTTTTCATTTCCTATAAATACACCCGAAAATAGCTCTCTCAACTTAGGAGTTAAACTATCCTCAGCTTGGTGCTCTCGAGTAAATATAAATGCGATTTCTCTCTTATCTAACTCTTTTACAACATAGCTAAAAGTCTCAAGAGGATTTGAATCCCCCATATCATGAGCGTCACATCTTGGAGCAAGGTGAACACCTACTCTATCTGCTCCCCAAATACTTGTTACAGCATCAGTTACTTCTAGTAGAAATCTCGCTCTATTCTCAAGTGATCCACCATAGATATCATCTCTTTTATTTGTACTATCCTGTAAGAATTGATCAATAAGATACCCATTGGCAGCATGCAGTTCAACACCATCAAAACCGGCCTTCTTAGCATTTTCAGCACCGACTCTATACGCTTCTACAATTTCCTTAACTTCACTTGTCTCTAGGGCCCTTGGAGTTTCGAACTCTGTAATTGGTCGAACAAGAGAAACATGTCCAGCAGGCTTTATCGCCGAAGGAGCAACAGGCTTTTCTCCATTTAAAAAAGATGAGTGCGAAATTCGACCGACATGCCAAAGTTGCATAAAGATTTTCCCACCTTCACTGTGAACAGCTTCAGTGACTTTCTTCCACCCTTCAACTTGTTCACTTGACCAGATACCAGGAGTATCTGCATAACCTACACCCATTGGTGTAACTGAAGTTGCCTCAGTTAAAATAAGTCCTGCTCTCGATCTTTCTTTATAATACTTTGCCATTAAATCATTTGGTATACGCTGCTCGCCAGCTCTTCCGCGAGTAAGTGGCGCCATAATAATTCTATTTGTTAGTGTTAAATTTCCAAGCTTTAATGGGCTAAATAACGAATTCATTTTCCATCTCCATTGTTTGATACATATCGAACGATACAGATTCACTTGCATCAGGGCAAGTTATTTGTTAGATATATGTCTAACAATGAAAGAAACAAAGAAGATCACATTAGACAAAATCATGAAGGCCTTAGGTGATCCTATAAGGCTTAGTGCTGTTCAACAGTTAATTCATGCAGATAAAAGTGAGATTACTTGCGGAGAATTTGACTACGCTGTTCAAAAGGCTACATTTTCACACCATATAAAAATACTTGTTGATGCCAAGATTCTTTGTGCAAGATCAGAGGGTGTAAGAAAATTTCTTTCTATAAATCCAGAGATTAAAAAATCATACCCTAATATTCTAGAAGCTATTAAGAACTCTTAATTTACCTCTTCTTAAATTGCCCCATCATTTCATCTAGCTCAACGACAGACTTATCCTTTACGCAGACTTGTACTTTCTTCTCACTAGATTTAAGAGTAGCGAACTTTGGATTTCCCTCGCTTTGATAGCAAAGAGAAAAGAGTATATTTTGATTTGAAGAAAATTTTAGTTTCTTTGGAAAAGAAAAACATTTCTTAATATCTTTACACTCTTTTGTATAAACATTATTCCCATCGACTAAAACAGAAATACTTTTCTCATTTTCAATTAGTAGAAGATCTGGACTAATTGCTAATGTAGTCAAGGTCAGTGACCATATTATAAAAACTTTTATCGTCGACCCAAAATGAACCTTCTCCATAATTACATTCCTCAATTTTATTCATATCATATGAGCGACAGCCTTTGCCCCAAGAGTTTCGTATTTTAAATTGGCACTTACCATCTTTCCATCTTCTTGCAGTTAGAACACTTGCATGTCCACCACTAGAGTCCATAATATCACTTACGTCATAACTAATACCTAATGGCTTTCCGGCAGAGAGAACTTCTCCAACTTTTCCATAGTATTTCTTTAACCTTCTCTCTGCTCTTTTCTCTTCAGAGCGAGATCTATCTCTATTAATACGACTCAACCTAGGCTTGTGTAGAGATTTGACTTTAAACTTCTTTAATTTGATAAGGTTATCTTTACAGTTTTTTTCTAAGATTTCTGCTAACGCTGTATTCATATTATCTTGTTCTAATATTGAGTATATTTCAGATACTCTAATATTACTTAAAGCTTTAAGCTTAAGAACCTCTATTTCTACGCAAGAATACCGAGGTGATATCTCGTCATTATCAATACTCTCTTTAATTTTCTCTAAACGTTTAATGACTTCAGCTGTTTCACCATAGTGGTTCTTATCAAATGGCAGAGCTTTTTCAGAACAAACAAATTTTTCATCTACAGCATTTTCAAGAGCTCTATCAACCCATCCACCTTCATATGACTCATCAAATGTAGAATCAGTTAGTAATCGACCAATATTGTATCCAAATTTCATAAAGAAACTATTATCAATCTCCTTATTAAATATTGCTGAAACATGAGATGCAGAGACAGGCTCACCCATTTCTGCTGTAAGTAGATCTGCAGCAGAGAATGCATAACACCAACCTATACCATCTTGATTACGTGGCGTTGAAAAGTGTTTCTTTATCTCTGGCTTCATCTTATCTCTAATATCTATATCTGAACATTCAGACTTAGGTATTCTGAGATCAACTCCCCACGAGGAAAGAGATAGATTAAAAAGAATTGTGGAAATTGCGAGGTAATTTTTCATAAACCTTCATCGGAAATTCATTGCTATTACTTAAGCGAATACCTCTAAATGTCAGATATCATTGGAGCTCAATTTCCATAACGACATCACGATCCAAGTCGTGAGTAAGAGTGTAAGGTATTTTCATTTTCTTTAATAATCTCTCATAGAGTCTCTTATGTGACTTAGAAGTGAAGACATAAACACTGTCTACTTTGTCTTGAGATTGGAATGATGAGAATAACTGACCTAAAAGTTCATCACTAAGCTTTCGATCTCCTAACTTCTCATCTACTGTAAAACGTACAACCTCTCCTATCTTCTTTCCTTTCTCTCGCTCAACTCTAATACCAGTAGCCTTTTCAAATGGAAGGAGTTCATTAATGTCACTTGAATTTACAAATGCAAGTCCACCACGCATAGAGTCTGCTTTATTCTTTTCAGTACTTACAAATAGAGTCGTTCTATACTCCATTTCTTCACTACTCTTAATAAAGTCTTTTACTTCTTGATCACTAAGATTGAGTCTTTTCCTATAAGTATCAGATACAAAGCCCCAGTATTTAGAGCTGATATTTGATACCTCTTCTTTTGGTCCATTCAGATTAAGAACGTAGTAGTCACCCTTTTTAGAAGAAAGTTTGAAACCAGCCTCTCCATAAGTACTATTGTCCATTTCTTTTTTAGATAGATAATAGGTCAATTCATTATAGTCTTTAACATGATAAAGAGAATCTTTATCACTAAAGCCTTTACTAACTTTAAGGCCATCCACTATTCCTTTAAACGTAGAGACTCCTGCTAGTGAAGTCTCAGCAGCAAGAAGTAATACATCAGAGCTATAGTCTTGATTACATTCTATATATTTTTGATAATGAACAATATTATTAGACTCAATAAAATTATTTAATTTATTGTCACAGTCCTTTCTCTTATTTGAAAGCTCAAGAGAGTCTTTAACAAAGAAGCTTGTGCTAGCGGCACCTGAAGTTGCCTTTACTACACTTGCATAAAGCTCTTCTCTCATCCCCCACTTTAATAGCTTGGTTCCCTTCAGTCCCCATACCCCAATCCTAAACGCAGGTCCCGCCAAAAGAGGAGCGGCCACCAGCCCGACTTCGATACCAATATCTTTTAAACCTTCTTTATATATATAGTCTTTATTCTTACTATAGAAGTAACAAGCAAGCTCACTCTCCTCAGGATTCTTTATCACATGTTCCCAATCAAGTTCACTTAATAATTCAGAACTCAAACGGTCCAATGAAACTTCCCCTTCTAAAGTCTTAAAGAAGGACTTCAATCTCTGCTCTCGAAGCTCCTCTCTTGAGTCATTAGCAAAAGTGAAGTTTCGCTCATCTTCTCCAAACCTTAGATGAAGGTCTGAAATTCGATCCTGAGCCGAGCTAAGATAACTGGAATAAGTTTTAACAATTGCTGTTTTTAGATCTTTATCACTTACTGAGTCATCAAGAATAATTTCCTCAATATTTTTACTCGCAAGAATTGGTCTTTTAGCTAGCAGAGCCAACTTTACTTTTTGAAGCCTTCTTAATTTATCTTCATTATCAACTTGCATTGCGGGAGAACAAACCCGGTAACACATACTAAGTTTTTTTGAGTAAATATTAATCTCATTTGAGATTTTTCTTAGAGAATTATAATCTTTCTCTATTGCTTCATACTCTTTCTCATACCAATCTCTACTACTTGAATCATCTACATAGTCATCACGAAGAAATCGTAGCATTCCTTTATTATTATCAATCTCGGCTTTTAAAAATAGTTTTTTATCCTTTGCTTTTTTTAAAAGCCAAGACCATCTACTAAAAGAATCTGTACTAAAAGGGCTGCCTATCTTTATAGTACACTGATTATCTACTGCTCGAATGGACATACAGAGGTCTTCAAATTGATCAGCATATGATGATAAATTATAAGTTAAGATAAATATAAATAGATAGTAATGAAGCTTCATAAGAACTTATCGGCTAATTCTATCAAAAATTTATTTACAAAAAAATAAAACAATAATCATTGATCATGAACTGCGCAAAGCAAAAACATGGTCCATATGTCCCAGAAAAACAAACTGTTTGATTCACTAAAGCCAAAGTTAGACATCATTAAATTGACTAATTTGGTAAGGTTCCCTAATATTTAATATTAGAAATAGTTCACAATAAATCACAAATAGGAAGTTCACATGAAAAAATTAAGCATGTTCTTAATCTGCACGCTACTGTCTCAATTATCAATTGCTAATACAAACTACACAATTGGAACCGGCAGCCAAAGTGGTACTTACTATCCTCTTGGCGGAATGTTAGCGAAAGTCTGGGGAGAGAAGATTCCTAACTTTAATATGAGAGCTGAAGTAACTGCTGCTTCTGTTGAGAATACAATTAAAGTTTCAACTAATAAGCAACTTGCAGGAATTGCAATGGGCAACGTAGTTCTTCAAGCAAACGCAGGAAAGAAACCATTTCCTAGAAAAATGCCTATATCAGTTTTATTCGCACTCTACCCTAATGTTGTACAATTCATAGTTCCAGCAGATTCTAAAATCACAAAGCTTTCTGATCTAAAAGGAAAGAAAGTTTCTCTTGGAGCACCAGGCTCTGGGACTCGTGTAAGTGCTATTAACATTCTAAGCTCACTTGGTATAAATGAGAGTGATATTAAAGCTCAATCTCTAAACTATACTGCAACAACTAGAGCATTATCGAATAATCAAATTGATGCTGGTGTAATCGTTGGAAGTCTTTCAACTGGTGCTATTACAGAAGTTGCTCTAACACATAATATTCGTATCTTAAGTTTTTCAAAACAAGAAATTGAAAAAGTTATTGCTGATAACCCTTCTTATGAAGGTTTAAATGTTCCAGCAGGAAACTATAATAAAGTTCCGGCTTTTACTGCTCCAGCGGTATGGAATGTTCTAGTTGTAAATAAGACTCTTGATGAGAAGCTTGCTTATGAAATGACAAAAACAGCTTTTGAAAATATGAAACAAATTCAAAACGCTATTAATGATACAAAATTTACAACTATTGAAAATATGACAAAGCTAAAGGGCGCAGAACTTCACCCAGGAGCTCTTAAGTATAGAAATGAAAAACTAAAAACAAAGTAGAATTAAATGACTAAAGATAAATCTTTAAACTTTATCACACATAACTTCCTGCTATCAGTCTTCACGATAGCAGCGATTTGTTTATCAATATTTCAGGTTTGGTATGGAATTACAGCAGGACTATCTGCCCCAGTCTTTAGACCAATTCATGTTTCATGGGTTTTAGTTCTGGTATTTTTAGTAAAGCCAATGTTTGATAAAGATACTCATCCTAAACTCTATCTTCCAGGTAGATTCATGGATTTAGCTTTTTGTGCGGCAACTATATACTCTAGTATAAAGATAACGAACTTCAACTACGATGATATCTCATTTTTGATTGATGGACTTTCTAGAAATGACCTTATCGCAGGTTCGATTTTAATGATCCTTCTTCTAGAAGCTACTAGAAGAACTGTTGGATTCATTATGGTGGGAATTTCAGCGATCTTTCTAGTATATGCTCTTTATGGTGACATCTTACCTTCTTCATTTGCGAGTAAAGGGTTTACTCTAGAGGAAGTTATTAGATTCCATATATATTCTACTAATGGAGTATTTGGAGCTCCTTTAGCAATTGCAGCTGGCGTTGTTTTCATGTTTATTCTCTTTGGAGCATTTTTAAATGTTAGTGGTGCAGGAAAATTCTTTATCGATGCTTCTTTTGCAGCTGCAGGGAAATATAAAGGTGGACCAGCAAAAGCAAGTGTTCTTGCATCAGCAGCCCTAGGTTCAATCTCAGGATCTGCTATAGCAAACACAGTTACTACTGGTGCTTTCACAATTCCAATGATGAAAAAGCTAGGTTATAAGCCTGAGCAAGCTGCAGGAATTGAGGCTGCGGCATCAACAGGAGGACAGATTATGCCTCCAGTAATGGGTGCCGGTGCATTCGTAATGGCCCAGTTCACAGGCATTCCTTATAGTAATATTCTTCTTGTTTCCATTGCTCCAGCAATTCTATATTTTGCTTGTACGCTACTTTACGTTCACTTAATGGCCACAAAGCTAGGTTTAAGTGGGATGGATACTACAGAGAAGATTACTGTTGTACTAAAAAGAGGTTGGCATTTCTTACTACCTCTAATTTTACTGACATCATTACTCTTATTAAACTACTCACCAGTACTTGTAGGTATTGCAGGTTGTGCAGCTATCGTATGTGCAGCACTAATAAGAAAAGAAACAAGATTTGGTTTAAAGGTCTTTTTTCAGGCACTGAAAGAGGGAGCAAATATGACTCTTTCAATTTCTTGTGCTTGTGCTACGGCCGGTATAGTTGTTGGAGTTGTTGGTCAGACAGGTATTGGTCTTCAATTCACGCAATTTCTATTAGCTCTTTCAGGCGGTTACTTATGGTCTGTTTTAGCTTTAATTATGATTGCTGCAATTATTCTAGGAATGGGACTACCTGTTACAGCGGCCTATATTGTACTTTCAATAATGGCAGTTCCTGCATTAACAGACTTAGGACTATCAATCCTAACTGCACATATGATTGTCTTCTGGCTTTCACAAACTTCAAACGTTACTCCACCGATTGCACTTGCTGCATTTGCAGGAGCCGGAGTTGCTAATGCCTCCCCTATGAAGTCGGCAGTCCAAGCATTCAAACTTGCTCAAGGATTTTTCTTAATTCCATTAATGATGGCATTTTCAAACCTTGTTCTTGTAGAAGGTGAAAGTATGGTTGAGTTTGTTTTTGCAATTATATCAACAATAGCAATCATCATAGCTTTTGCAGGCTCTATTGAAGGACTTATTATCAATAAGCTTAATAAAATAGAGAGAGTAATACTGGCGATTTGTGGTGTCTCTGCAGTATTTACGACAGAATCAATGAGAGCAGTAGCAGTTGTTCTCATTATATCGACAGTAATGCTTAACTACTTTAAAGGTAGAAAAATAAACGCAGTTGAAGCCTAATATAAGTGGCCAGTAAATCTACTGGCCTTCTTGAATCTTCAAAGTATCTCTAAAATAGATTTATATTAAAATAAGACCACCTAAAAAAGGTGGTCTTAAGTACGTATTATACTACTTTTATAATATAAGAATGAAGAAAGTACCCTACTCCTAAAAGAAAGATACCAATTGAATAACAAGTCCAAAAACTTAAATCAAATTTCTGTGCAAGTAAGAATGGTACAAAAAATAATAATGAAACAGGAATTGCTACAAATACACTCTTAGCATACTCAACAGATTGCTCACTATCTCCCCACTCAAGGTGTGAGAAAGCAAGTGCTAATAAAGTAGTTAAAGGAAGTGCCGTAATAAATCCAGCTAATCCTGTTTTCTTACCAGAAAGCCATGAAACAAAACTAATTAAAATTGCAGCCACAGCTGTTTTACCAATTGCTAGCCACATACTACTTACCTGTAAAGTTAGCAGCGACAAAGTCACCACTAAGAGTTAAAAAGATATATAACTTCTTTCCCTTCTTTCCTTCTTCGTTAGAAAAAGTCAGAAGCCATTCAGTCTTTCCATTAAATTTCTTCTTAACAGAAGAATCTAGCTTAGAGTTCTTCCAGCTGCTATCTATCTTCTTACTTGAAATAAGTCTTTCAATATTCTCTTTTGCATTCTTTGTAGCTTGTTCCTTAGAAACCTCTTTCACTTTATGTGAATGAGTGTGTCCACCATGAGAGTGACTACTTCCATGATCGTGTCCTCCGCTTCCAAAAGTATTGGCCGACAGAGTAAGTGCTATTAATAAAGTTAAAGTTTTCATAAATCTCCTAAATATTATCGTGTTTGTTAGTTTTATTTTGCTTATCTTTTTCAAGGTCTAAATGGTGATGAATATGACTATCTTTAGGAAATCCAAATTCATCAGGGTTACTATTGTGTAAATATCCATGTATCTGCATTAGAAATAACAATGAACCTGCTATAACTAAACCATCATTAGCAACCTTAGATATTATAGTGAATGCTTTTATTTTTCTTAGCTGAGTAAGAACAAAAAGCATTACAACAAGTGCACATATTTGACCTAGCTCAACTCCAACATTAAAAGATATGATACGCATTAGCATACCAGCACCTTTCTCCCCTAAAGGCAATTGCTGTAACCTTGTCGATAAACCAAAGCCATGAATGAGTCCAAAAATGAATACCATCACTAAAAGATTTGGTGACTTTTTAAACCCTAAATAGCTTTTAAATCTTCCATTATTATCAAACCCTTTATAACAAACACTCAGTGCTATAACGGCATCTACTAACCAGTAATTTGCAGTGATGCTCATAAAGGTTGCAAAGATTAAAGTTATACTGTGACCTAGTGTAAAAACACTAATAAATTTTACAATATCTTTGAATCCAGTCAAAAAGAAGATCACTCCAAATAGAAAAAGTAAGTGATCATATCCAGTAATCATGTGTTCTGCGCCAAGCCAGATATATTGAAGGTAACCGCCTTCAATCATCGCTTGTTTTGTACTTTCACTAATACCGTGAGCAAATGAGCTTGCAGTGAGTATAAGTGATGATAAGCCAAGTAATAGCTTAAACATATATTCTCCAATGTTTATTGATTAATTTAATTTTTTTAAGTTACTAGTCTTAAACAATTGGAGGTCTAAAAATTTCGAGAGTGTGCTTTGTTGAAAGATAGATTGTACTAGAGAATGTTTGCTTATTATAATATGACAATTCAAAAGCTATCTCTGAAGAACTGATAGTATGAAACTTCAACACTTCAAATTGAGTTACTTTTGTATGTTCATGCTTATGTTCGTGCTCTTTACCGTCTTTTGAATGCTTATGGGTATGATTATGTGGCACAAAATCATCATCAATATTATCGTGATGTGTTCTATTAAAAGATTCAAATTGTTGAATATGATCTCCAATGTCCACTTTACTTATATGAGTACTACTAAAGCTTAAAGCAAGTACTCCCTGTAATATGAAAATGAGAAAAGTATTAAAAATAGAAATCATTACATAAGAGTATAGGAGTTTTAATAATAGTTAAAGTGACAACGCCCAGTATAATTTTTCTAAAAAAATATAGCTATTTTGATCATTAAACAATAAACTTTTACTAAACATATTACGTTAATTAAAAATGGATACGTTATGAACAAAATCTTAATTTCTTTCTTCTTATTACTTGTAAGTGCTAATAGCTTTGCTTTAATAACTGATAAACTGGGTATTTATGGAAAGATTGCACTCCTCTCAGCTGTAGACTTTGATGAAGGCTCTCAGGCGCTTGGAGATAACTCTTCGAGACTTGGTATAACTTATAACGAAGAAGAGATCATGGAAGGTTGGACTGCCTCACTACGTGCAGAATGGTCTATCAATACAAATAGAAATAATAGTGGTTTTGGCTCTTCAAACTTTGAAGGAAAGCAATATGATGTCGTTTCAAATAGTGGACCTTTTGGAAATCGTCTAGGATATCTAAGTTTAAACAATAAAGACCTTACAATTTCAGCGGGGAAAATGTGGTCAATCTTCTACGACGTAGCTGAATATACTGACTTATTTTTTACGGATGGTGCAAGAGCTTCATCAGCCTACACAGCGACAGGTGAAGTTGATGGTACATATAGAGCATCAGAAGTTATTCAACTAAGATATAAATATGAAAATTTCCGCTTTGGGTTACAAACAAAGCTTACAGGAAAAGAAATGATCTCATATGACTTTGACGGAGATGGAACGGCAGACTCCTCTCTTGTCTATAAGCAAGCACAAGCTGCTTCTATTCAATATGTTAAAAATAAGTACACGTTAGGAATCTCAGCTTTAAATTTGATATTTGATAATAACGGCCAAAATGAATCTCAGTTAAGTATTTCTTACGGATTTAAATACAACTTCAGTAAGTTCTTTTTAAATGGAGTTTATACAAGGGCCAAAGACCTAGAGCTTACAAACGATAGTAGATTTGTTCACTCTGATGGAATTGAAGGTATTCTAGGATATAGACTGAAAGAAAACTCTAGAGTAATGCTTGGAGTAAATCACCAAACAAGATCTGAATCTGGAGACTTTAAGCTTCTTTATTACTACGCTTCATATTCTGTAGACATAAAGAGGCTAAACCTAGCAGCAGAATATATCCACGGAGACAGTAGAAATAATGACGGAAGTGATAACAAAGAACACAAACTTAAATTAGCGGCATCACTCTCTTTTTAATAGAGAGTCTGTCCTAAATCTAATAATAGTAAATAGAGCCTTAGATCAAATTCCATTTGGTGATAATCCTCCTGCATATAGACACAGAGATTATAAAAGGCCTTATTGTGCTCCTTTTCTTTAAAGTGAGCAAGTTCATGAACTACTAACATCCTAAGCATCTCTTCTGGAGCATTCTTTAGAGTTACAGAAACTCTTATCTCATGCTTACTCTTTAATTTTCCACCGTGATTTCGACTTACAAAAGTATGATTACCTAGTGCTCTTTGAACAATATCTTTTTGCTTTTCATAAATCACCTTACTCAGCTGAGGTGCCTTTTTCATATACTGTTGCTTTATTTCATTTGTGTATTGAAAGAGAAGCTTATCAGATGAAATAGTGTGAGGATGTGGATATTTAGCTACTAAGTAAGATCTTAGATTTCCAGATTTCGCCAAAGATTCAATCTGAGTTAATATCTCATCAGGGTAACCTTTAAAGTACTTTAATATATCCACGCCTAAATCCAATACCTTAGTTAACTAAATAGAAAAGTCTATATAGCTTTCTTAGCAAGAATCAGTTTACCTGTCAGTAAAGTTAAAGTACTTACAGACCTTTGCTTATTCTAATGTTAAAATATGTTTTTTAAAACATGATTACAAGGCAATAAAGATGACAATACAGCAACCAGAAAAACCTGAGAACTCATTTCGTATAACTCTTGAACTAGAAGATTCAGGACAAAAACTTGATACCGTTCTATTTGAAGCTTTGAAAGCTCAGGACGAAAACCTAGAACTTAAAGAGATTTCAAAAGGTCAGTTTAAAAAACTTTTTACTGAGAAAAAAGTCCTTATTAAAAATCAAAACGCAAAACTAAAATCTTCTATAAATAGTGGTACTACTTTTGTAGATATTCTTTTATCTAAATAGAAAAATGAAGGTGGGTCAAAGCGATGACCCACTTCTCCTCTCAACGAAAAAATCTTAAGTCTATTAAATCAGATTAAAATATATAAGAATAACTCAGACTAAAAGACTTAGAAGAAGTAACAGTTTTATACTTTGTATTATCACTAGATATTAAATTCTGCGTCTGTTCAGACTCCGTAGTACCAATTGATACTGATCCACTAAAAGAATGTCCTTTAGAATCACTTCCATAAGAGAAGTTAAATGTATTATCAAGTCTTGCTTCGTTCGTACCTTGGTAAGCTAGAACATTAAAAAGAATATTTCGATATAAGAAGAAACCATCCATCATGTATCGACCAGTGTATCCAAGCTTTAACTTTCCAAGCTTTGCTTCGGCCGTAAACTCTATCATTGATGGCGTCAATTCACCCGAATCACCAGCGTTCATTGCCTTAACGTTACGAACATATCCAACTTCAGTTCTAAAGACTTTATTTGAGTGACCTACACCTAGGCCTACTCTATCACCAGAGATCTCTCCATCTCCACTACCGCTTGCGTAAACAGCATTGGTCTTTGTTTCATAATCTGCTTTCTGATAGAAAAAACCATAATCTAAACCTAAATTAAAAGCAGTTCCAACAGTAAAACCTGTAACCGACGTCTCTGAAGTTGTATTAATATTAATAGCACTACCTCCAAGAGTTCCAGTCACATTTTGAGAATCCTCTGCATCAACTTTAAGTAATGAAATCCCTAATCCCTTAAATAATCCAAGACCAATGCTCATATTAGTTAATGATGAATCAGTTGTGTATTCTACAGTATTTCCTGGTTCAATAATTTTATCATTCTTACCACCAGATCCAGTTTCTGCAAAAATTTCGGTAGTAAGTCCACCGCCCTTACCTCCATAGAAAGCACTATAATTTATAATATCAATTGATGATTCAAAACTAGAGCCTGCTCCTAATGGGCCTGCAGATAAATCTGACTGCTCAATAGTTATTTGATCTTTTTTTACAAGAGCAGAGAAAGTTGCAGCGGTTCTTCCTGAGATAACACCAGGATTAGTTGACTGCATTTCTTTAAATATTGAAGCACTAGTCATACTTGCATAACTAGAAGGGACAACTAAGAAAGATAAGAGAACTGCTGAAATTCTAATCATAAAATATATTCCTTCGACTTAATGATAATCAAATCAAGTATACAATCTTTTAGTTTTGTTTAAGATATGGAAATAAGTTCTTGTAACTTAAGAAAAATTGAGGATATTAGGGCCAGAAGAACCTGGCCCTGTGGGTACTTTAATTATTACTTTATATATTTAGAAATAGTCTTCATTATAAGAGCTTGTCTTTCTTTTGAAGGCATCGCTAATACTTTATCATCTTCGGCCTGTGTAAAGTGCTTAGAAAATAACTTCACACCATCTACAGAGCCTCTAAGTTCTAGAGATTCTCTCTTTACTAGCTCTTTCCAAACAGCTCTTACATCACTCCAGTAACCTTGTGTCTTATCCCAGTACTTTAGCCCTGCAGACCAATCAAAATTCTTAATTCTCTTATAAGTATTTTGACCTACTTCTCTACTTAGAAGTTTCCCGTTAAATTTACCATTCTTTAAGTCACCTTCATGTTTGAAAGCTTTTTGCTCGTGGTACCAATTATTAGGAGTTACAATTAGAGTTTCTTTACCCATTAAAAGATTATAATCACTACGTACAGAGAACTCTCTTCTTGGAAGTGGACGAGACATCATATCACTATTAAAAAATGATGCTGACTCAAGATGGTTCCACTCACCAACTCCACTATATCTTGGAGAATCGTCTACTTGGAAAACATTCCAAACCCATTTTCCAGTATTCTCTTTTCCATTTACTGAGTTTGTATTCCACTTATTAGATCCCTGGTATAGAAATCTATCACGTCCTTCCCATTCCCAGTCTTGTCTCCAATGTTTAACAACTACTGGACCTTGAACCTCTCCATTCATTTTGAAATACATAACAATTATATGTTGTAATGAAATAAAGTCTTCGCGGTTTTCAATAACTTTTACTATTTCTGTAGCCTTTGAAAAGTAAGGAGTGTCCTTCTTCTTATCTGTATCCATAAGAAAGGCCTCTAAAAATTCAAAGCTCACTTCAAACTCTCCCTGCATAGCAAGAATCGCTCTTCTATCTCTCTCAAATTTAGAGATACTTTCTTCACGAATATCCTTCCACGTTTGAGGAATTGCAGAATCAAATTCAACTGCAGGGCCAACAGAGTTTCCACCTCTAGATCCAGAAACTAATCCACGTAAAAAATTATCATTTGAAGATGAGGCACAAGCTGTTGTACTCATAAACATTGAAATAAAAAGAATTGAAATTATTGATCTCACGTCCCTCTCCTAAAGTATAATAAATAAAATCAGCTATAAGGTTCACTCACCAAACTTAAGTTTGTCAATCATAACAAGCTTTTCTTAAAAGAATGTTAGATATTCACCATTCTTCTATAAAAAACTGATCTTTTACAGTAACACTAGAGTAGATGAATTTTATTAAAAACCAATGACTTAGATCAGGAGTATAATATGGCCCAATCAAAAACAATAAATAGACAAATAACTTTAGCGCAGAGACCCAAAGGAGCACCTGTTAATTCAGACTTCAAGCTTATTGAAACAGAAGTTCCTACTCCAGAGAAAGGACAAGTTCTTTTAAGAACAGTCTACCTTTCACTTGATCCTTACATGAGAGGAAGAATGAGTGATGCAGAGTCCTATGCAGCCCCTGTAGCTCTAGGAGATGTAATGGTTGGTGGAAGTGTTTGCAAAGTTGAGAAGTCATTAAATGACAACTTTCAAGAAGGAGACCTCGTTGTAGCTTTTGGAGGTTGGCAAGATTACTTAATCTCTGATGGTGTAGGTTTACTTAAATTAAATAAAGGTATGCCTAAACCTTCTTACGCACTAGGTATAATGGGAATGCCAGGTTTAACAGCATTTATGGGATTACTAGAGATTGGAAACCCTAAAGAGGGAGAGACAGTCGTTGTTGCTGGTGCAACTGGTGCAGTAGGAAGTCTTGTTGCACAGATTGCTAAGATCAAAGGTTGTAAAGTTGTTGGTATCGCTGGCAGTGAAGAGAAGTGTAACTATGCAATTGAAAAACTTGGAGTTGATAGCTGTATTAATCATAAGAGTGAAACTTTTGAAAAAGAACTTGAAGCTGCTTGTTCAGAGGGAATAGATGTTTACTATGAGAATGTTGGTGGAAAAGTTTTTGATGCTGTTATGCCTCTTCTAAATACATGCGCTAGAATTCCACTATGTGGAATGATTTCTCAGTACAATGTAACAGAGCTTCCAGCAGGACCTGATCGCCTTTCACTTCTAATGGGAACTCTACTTAAAAAGAGAATCAAGATGCAAGGCTTTATAGTGTTTGATGACTTTGGTCACCGCTATGAGGAGTTCTCAACTCAAATGGGAGAATGGCTTGCAGAAGGGAAACTAAGTTACAAAGAAGACATGGTTAAAGGACTTGAGAATACTGTTGAAGCATTCAAAGGATTACTAGTTGGAAAGAATTTTGGAAAGCTAGTTGTTCAAGTAGGCCCAATAGATCTTTAGAAGAATTAGGATTGAGTGAAGTGATCTTTACTCAATCCTTAATATATAGATTAAAAGTTTTTAATCCTATCAACTAAACTTGGGTAATCAACAAACGGGTTACGATTTCCCTGAATTTTCATAATACGAGTATTACGATTTCTGTCTTTATCATCAACAGGATCTTCTCTATGCCACTTCTTTAAAAAGTATTCCTGAGTATCATTAATTTTCTTTTTATACCTTACTGAAAAATAAAATAGAGCTCTTGCAATATTTCCTCGAATCTTCTTAGGCGGCTCATAATGTTCGTTAGAACTACTTGCGACATAATCAGGGGTATCAACAAGTAATCCCAGGCCAGCATTCTCACAATGCCCATGAGTATTAAAGTAAGACTCAACCTCTCCAAAGTTAAAATTTGATCTGGCGTGATTAGCTTTAGAGTTTGCAATGAAAAGGTGGTGAAGATCCCCTTTTTGAAGATACTTACCAAATTCCTTACTAAACTTACTCTGAGGCCATGAGTGTTCTATATTCGTCTTGCTTCCTCTAGGTAAACTCTCAGGACCAGCATTATTGAAAAACTTCTTTTCACAATATACGTCTTCAATAAAGTATCGCCCTTTTTTATCCTGCTCTAAATAAACATCAGTATAAAGAAACCACTTAGCTTCTCTATACTCATTTTCAATTTGCGCCTTAGAAGAGATCAGCTGTAACTCCTGCTTCAATTCATAATCAGTGAGTGTGCCAGTTAAGATGTTCAACTCTCCACTTGTGTAGAATGAGTTTGCATAAGTAGATGTACATAGGACTAAAAGTATTAATATTTTCATGCCCTACTCTTAACAAAGATAACTCTCTTTGAAATGAGTAATGTTCCTTTTATACACTGTTATTTTATCCAATTAAGTAACCTTGAGCCTCAAGAAAAATCTTATTAACTAGACTGTATTAATAGATACTTAAAGGTACTACATCCACGGTTCTGAGGCATATAGAAGCGGAAGCTTAAGAAAACCTGACAAATAACCTACTGAAATTACGCACTTCTTAGTTTTTACTCTATAAAGTCATTATAATTATTCAAAAGACCCCGATAAGGAGTTGATATATATGATAAGTAAAGAAATTAAAAACATATTCTTAACTTTCTTAACCCTCACTCTTCTTTCGTGCGGAGTGCAAAATGGTGAGGAGGATATTGAGTCAACACAAAGTGACCCAATTAACACGACACCAGTGCAGGAAGTATCTATTTATCAAATTAATCAACCTGTAGACGGAACCTATGGTGAGAGTGCTGAGCTAATCTTCCAAGTTATTTATGAAGAAGTTGTATCAGTCACAGGTACCCCAAAGTTAAATTTAAATATTGGAGGTACAGTTGTTGAGGCCTCATACTTTCAAGGAACAGGCACAAATGGAATTGAATTTAAATACACTATTACTTCAGGATTAAATGATAGTGACGGAATCTCCCTCTCTTCAGCAAATATAAATTTAGACGGTGGTACTATTCAAAACTCAGAAGGAACCTCCGCCGAATTAACAGTATTTGAAAATATGGGAGTATTAAATAATATTTTAGTAGATACTTCATCAACTCCTCCAGATAAGGTTTTAGGAGTAACGACTGCACCTACAGCGAGTAATAGTTCCCTAGGTGTTACATGGACAGTTCCAAATAATAATGGAACACCTATTGAAAGCTATACCATTCAATACAGAGAGCAGGGAACATCAAGTTGGATTAACTCTAGCTCAAGTACCAATTCAAAAAACCTTTCTGGCTTAAGCTCAGGTGTTACTTATGAAATACGTGTAGCTTCAAGTAACGGAACCCTTGGCCCTTACTCAGATATTGTAAACGCTGAGATCTTTGACATCCTCTCTCTCAACCCTATTGCATGGTTAAGTGCAACAGATGTAACAAACGGAGGAGTTGAACCATCTGATGGAGATAAAATTGATCAATGGGAAGACTTGACTGGTCTTGCAACTGCTGCAACAGAAGCTAGTGAGTCTAAACAACCAGTTTATCATGCCAATGTATTTAACGGTCTCCCTGCAATTCGCTTTGATAATTTAGACAGAGGGTTAGAAGGAACATTTGTTCGAACAAACAATGATGGACTTACAATTATCACTGTAGGAAAGATGGACACAAATACTACAAGAAAATGCTTTTTTGAATTCTACCAGGAAGGATCTGCAGATAGTGGATCTAATGCCAGGAGAGGATTCTTTTTTACGAATGGATACAATGCTGCAGGAACTAACTACTACCTAGATGATACGAGCTTTAATATATGGACTGCAACAGACTCTGGTACTCAATCATCCCAGTGGGAAAATGGCACTAACGTATATACAGACATTAACAACTACTTTCCAAGAACTGACTTTCTAGGAAACGGTATCTATGTACTTGGTGATGATAAAACTGGCGGCGATAGACTCAATGGTTACATTGGAGAATTTCTGGTCTTCGATAAAATACTTACAGATTCTGAACGTACAAAAGTAGAAACTTACCTCAAAAATAAATGGGGACTGTAGAAGATTCTAGAATTCGAAAGTCAACTTTGATATAATCATCTAAATACACTTTTCTCTTTAAGCAAGGAACCATCTTGAAATTACTTATAAAGTGTTTAAGTACACTCTCTATGCTGTTAATCGCGGCCATGATGCTTTATGGAGCTTATAACCATGTTGCTAATCCTTCATTCTATAATGGCTTTATTCCAAATTTCTTTCCTAAATTAATAGTTAATTATGCTTCCGCACTTGTAGAACTAATCATAGGAATCTTAATTTTAATTCCACACTATAGAAAATTAGGCTCTCTATACTTTATTGCTTTAATGATAGCTTTCATTCCTATTCATATATGGGATCTACTTAAAGATGTTCCAGCAATAGGAAGTAAAAGAGCTGCAATAATAAGAATTGCTGTGCAGTTTATCTTTATTGCCATGGGGTATTTTGTTTTAAAAAAATCTAAAAAAAACTAAAGGATATACAATGAATGAACTGAATAAAGATTTAAGTAAGTACCAGGCTCTCATATTTGATTTAGATGGTACTTTACTCGACTCTATGCCTCTTCACAATAAAGCATGGATAGATGCTTTCGCTGCAAATGGAGTAGTTATAAGCGAAGAGTTTCTAATGGAAACAGCAGGGATGGCCAGTCAAAGAATCGTAACAATTGTAAATGAAAGGTTCAATAAAGACTTAGATCCTAAATTAGTAGCTAATCAAAAAAGACAAATGTATTTAAAGACCCTTGGACAAGTTGAAGTGGTACAACCAGTACTCTCAATTATTAAGCATTATCACAATAAACTACCTCTTGGAGTTATAACTGGTGGAAGTCATGAAGTAGTTGATCAACTCCTACCTATTTTGAAACTTGACCATTACTTTGATTCAATTATTTGTGCTGATGATACTAAACTTGGAAAAGATAGTACTGAACCATATGAGCTAATGGGAAAACAGTTAGATGTAGATCCTTCAAAATGTATTTTCTTTGATGATGGAGATGTAGGCTTAAAAGGTGCACAGCTAGCAGGTATGGCCACTGTGCACGTTGATATTAATCAACCAAATATCTTTGTTAACTACTAAGTAAACAACTACGGCAATATTCTTTGTCCATTTAGTCTTTGCATATCTGCGGCTAAAACATCTGCAATAGATCTATATCTAGCATGCCATAGCCCATCCGCACCATTTCTCTCGCTATGAGATATAGACTTTAACATTATTCTTAATACATTATCGTCAGCGAGAGCAAGGGCCGCGTCCAAATAGCCATGTGTAACACTTGACCAGTCACCACCATCATCTGTCCCCTCTCCTGCAATATTATGAGCACAGCTAGTTTCAGTTAAGAACACAGGAATTGTATTTACTATTCTTCTAATAACATCTTCTGAGACATAACCCTCTCTCCATAAGACATAAAGAAAGTGAACATCATATGAACCATGATTGACGTCTTCTACTTCTCTATATTCACCACTTGCAAATTGTAAGTAATTCCATTCATAGTAGTTTCCAACTTTTCTAAAGTTTCTTAATAAGTAATCCCTTATTAACAATGCCTTTTCTAGAAGCTTTGTATCTTTGGTATATTTATAAATTAGTATTGCGGCCTCAGCAGCGACAGCATTATGATTGAAAGGAACAGGGTTAGACCATAGGTTTCCTTTACTTCCAGTATTTGGATAATAATATGCTCCATCAATTGTAGGACTTGAGTAACGATTGATTACATAATTACTATCAAAGTCTTTAATAATATTTCCACAGATGACAGGGTACTCGTCAACATCATACCCACTAATTCTATTCACTTTTATATAATCAACCACCATCATAATATGACGACAAATATTACCATTCTCTAATATCTCTGCTCTGTTATCACTTCCACCACTACCGTAATCTCTTGACCATCCTTTAAGAGGAACAAAAGGAGATTCCATGAACACAGAATCAGGCCCTGCTTTATAAGTAAGGTAAGCAAGTTCACCACGCTCATATTTTTTCTCATCAGTATGATCAAACATAAACTGAATGGTTTTATCTGCCCTATCTAGCCAGATTTTATCTTGAGTAAGCTTATGCATACTTATGTAAAAACTTATCCAATTTGTAGTATCAAATGAAAATTTATTCCCTAGAGAGTTTTCATCACTAAGAGTTGGTAATCGACTATCATTATATTGAGAGTTAAATTTATCAGTTAGCTTTTGAGCACTATTTAGATAGAGTTCAGTTGTATATGAAGTTGAAGAAGGTGGAATTGTATCAGTGACTAAAGTTCCAGAGTCTACTGGATCAACACTTGGAGCAGGAGATTCAACTACTGATGATTCAGCTGTTTTATGAATTTCAATTCCGTTAAGCATTGGATTTTGAACACCTGCGATAAAATCAATATTTAAAACACCATCTTGAACAGTAATATCACTTAGTGTCTTTAATAGTGCTTGGTTAGTCCCCCCAGACTCTTTAAAGATATCAATACGATTAATGAGATTACCTTCAGCATTTACATCGAAAATTCTTTGACCTATTCCAGAAATAGCAGGCCCTGTTTCAGCGAAGTGTAATACTATTGTATAAACGCCATTGTCGACAGGAACCTTATATTCAAAATTCCCCCATCTCTCTGTTTGATAGAGAGTATCATGCACAGTTCCACTAACAGAGATCGATGAGCCTCTATTTACAGCACTGCCCCCTAAAACATTCTTATCTGCTTGCCATAGGTTCCCACCTATATCAGTGTAAGCAACTTCACTTCCAGAGCTTATATAAACAGATGAAAGGTAAGAAGATGAAGAAGACACTATCTCTTCAACAGTTTCTGTAGGAGTTATCACTTCAGGACTTATATCAGCAAGGGATGATGGCGATGTTGCTTCTCCAAACATTGGATGCATAACACCTGCAGTAATAGGATCTCCTGTAAGATAGACTATTTGAGGGTTACTTCCTCCATCACACTCTATCTTATCCGACGGTATCTTTGACTGACCATTGAACGTAGAATTATAAACATATACTTTAATGGTATCACAGCGATAGCTCCAAAGAATTGCACCTGAGGAGTTGTCAATTTGTGAATTTACAATAAAATGAGGTCCTTCATTCCAATACCTCAATGCCCTATTCCCCGATCCCTCAATATTAACTCTAACAAGTTGCGAGGTCTGAGCTTTATTATCTATAGCACCATCAGCGTTCCAGCTCTTAATAGTCAGGTCTTCTGCATAGAATGCTCTACCTTGATCAACATCAATTCCATCATAGTTTGTAACACCATAAGATACCCAGCTAGGCCAGTTAGGCTCGATGTATACGTTTGACATATAAATATCAGCATTGGCATTTGTAAATTGAAAAGCTGCACCATATGGATCACGAGAAAATAAATCCTTTACAGTAGTATTTACAATCCCAATTTTAGTGCCTGAGAACGATACTGAGTACTTTGCAGCAGACATATTTGCACTAGTAACAAATAGATCAGAGTTAACATTGTATCTTGCAGTATGTATTCCTGTTAATTGATTAACACCATCAAATTCATTCGATATCCATTCATTTACAGATGGAGAATCAGTAGATGTTTCCTCAACAACAGTTTCTGTCTCTGGAACTATTGAGCTCTGAGAAACTTGATGAATTTCGATAGCATTAACCATTGGATTTTGAACTTGAGAGATAAAATCAATATTTAGAAGACCGTTACTAACAGTTACATCACTCACGACTTTTACTAGAGCACGATTTGATCCACCAGCTTCTCTATATATATCAATATTAGAAAGAGACTTATCTCCAATATTTACAGAGAAAACCCTCTGCCCAGAAGAAGTAATAGAGTGTGTTTCTGCAAAATGTAATTTTACAATATAAGTTCCATTTTCAGCAGGGAGCTCATATTCAATATTACCCCATCTCTCAGTCTGATATAGGCGATCGCTATCTGTACCTATAATTGAAAGTAGTAATCCTCTATCAACAATACTCCCACCTAGAGAATTTATATCGGCCTCCCAAACAATTCCGTCTGAGTCGATATAAGGGATTAAACTTCCAGCTTCTATATAGGTTGAAGATAAGTAATTTGTTTCTATAATTTCTACAGTTTCAGAATCATCCGGAGTTTCAGTATCTGAAACTTCTTCAACAGGTACTTCGACCTCTGGGATGACTACTTCTGCTGAGTCATCTGTAGATACAGGATTATCAATAGTTTCAGGGACGTCTGCAACCTCTTCAGGAAGATCGACAGTCTCAGGTAAATCGACACTATCGTTAACTGTTTCCGTCGGCTCTGGAACAGTGTCTATAGCTTCACCTGTCTTATGTATTTCAATAGCATTAAGCATTGGATTTTGAACTTGAGAGATAAAATCAATATTAAGGATCCCATCATTAACTGTGATTCCGTTGATTGACTTTAAGAGGGCTTGATTAGACCCTCCTGCCTCATTAAAAATGTCTAGATTCTGAATAGACTTTCCTTCTGTATTAACAGTGAAAATTCTTTGATTAATATCACTAATAGAAGGTCCAGTTTCTGCGAAATGTAGGACAACTTTGTATGTTCCACTATCAACAGGGATTTTATATTCAAACTCTCCCCAGCGCTCTGTCTGATAGAGCTCACTATGAATGCCACCGTTTACCAAAATAGAAGAACCTCTATTTATTACACTACCACCTACTACATTCTTATCTGCTTCCCATACTATTTGATGAGAGTCCTTATAGTCTCTGATGCTTCCGACATTTATATATGTCGAATCAATTATATTACTGATTTCTGACTCAGGCTCTTTTTCAGTCTTCTGATTCTCTGGAACACATGAAACCAATAAAAAAAGAGACAATATAATATTAAGCATCTTAAAACTTTTGATATTTGCCTCCAAGGCCACACTATAAATTTTAATATATTTTTGAAAATAACTTGTAAGTACAGACAGTAAAATTACTACTATTAAATAATAGTATTATATCGACATATCAGTATAAAATATTTAGCTAATCCTAAAACACAAACATAAAAACCAGTAATTTTAAGCCCTTACAACAGAAACATATCTTAGCGGTTGATTAATTGCCACACTCTTCTAACTAAAAATTGTGGCACTCCCTTTTAAGTTATGTAGATTTGGAAGGTAAAAATAAGTTATATCATTAATTAGGATATAGAAGAATTGAGGTACTTTGAGAATCAAGTGTAATAAATTTCTTTATATTTAAATTTAAATTTATGAAAATAAAAAACATAATAAGTATTCATAGGCATATTTGTTAAAAAAAATAATCTATTTACCCAGTCGAAATTACCTATTAGAATAATTCCATGGCAAATAAATTTATAATAATTACTACAGTTTATTTATTATCTGCAGCTGTAAACGCAGCTTCATTCTACTCTTTTGTATATAGTATTAAAGAACAAGATACTTTTAGAAAAGTAATCACACGTTTCTCATTGCCAGGTACAGTAATCTCCGCAAAATCAAAGGGAGTCCAACGTACATTGAAGATGAATCCAAAAGTAAAGAATTGGAATAAATTAAAAGTTGGAAAAAAGATAAAGATTTACTTTGAGAAAAGTTCTTTCAATATGAAAGAGTACAAAGCCTATAAACGATCTTTAAGAGCAAGTAAGACTCAGAAAGCAAAAAGATCTGATAAACAAGTAAAAAGTAAATTTAAAGGATCTGTTCACTATATGACATCACTTGGTGTCTTAAGCCAGACTTCTGTTCAAAACAATTTAAGTTCTGAGTACTCTCAATATTCGCCTTACACTTTAGGTCTAACTGGATCTTACAGTCCTTCTATGAAAAGTTATTTCTTTTCAAGTGATCTCTACATTTCTGCAATAAATAGCGGTGCAAGTAATACAGGTGAAGACATAGAGGGAGTTAGCGATTTCGGTATATCAACATATATGCACAACGATGTTAAGAAATATAATTTTACATATTTTGGAGGATTCGAATACGAATCATTTCATTCATTTAGCACAAATAACTACGCAGCAACCGGTGGAGTCGTTTTTGATAAGACAGTTGCACTTTATGCAACTCTTGGAGTCTCTAAGAATTTTACAATAAATAATGTACAAATATTTACAAAGCTAACTTTATCAAAAAGTATAGCAGCGTCAACAACTCCCACTGTGGCATCCTCAGGAACACTAGAGTCATATAGTGGATTTAAGACAAATCTATATCTAAGTTACAATATTAATGAAAAATGGTATATCCACACCATGCTAAATCTACTAAAGATGAGTGGTTCAGACGAGCTAAGTATTAGCAAATATGGTGTAGGTTTTGGATATAACTTCTATTAAATCTCAACAAAACTATTACTTGTAGGAAGAATAAAATCAACATCTAACAAGCCTCTGACCCCCTCAGATGTTAACGTTGAAATATCTTCAGTTTTAAAAACAAAGTCTAAAACTCTAGAGTTTGAGGTATCGTCTAAATCATTTAATGATATCTTTCTGATCTGCCCTTTAAATTTACTAATATAAGTTGCGTGTGCTCCAACGACTGTCCAAGGAACACTTAGAGTATTAGCAGTAGCAACTGTTGACTCTAAAACATCATTGAAATAACACTTAACCTCTGTAGCAGAAACTGAAAACTTAAATGTCGCAAACTCCCCGTTCACAAGTCGACTCACATTAGAAGTAATATATGATCCCTCATATTTCAAAAGAGGTAGGCCACCAGAGTCAATATAAATGGAAGTGGTAGAACTATTCGTTGCAATAGGATAAGAATTACCACCTACAGAAGAGTTCCAAACTAATTCCAACTCTATTTCCCAGTTTGTACCAGTAGGTACCCAGGGACTATCTAATGTCCCGTAAGTGGTCGTTCCATCAAAATTTAAAGTGTATGAATTAGATAGATCTATTTCTCTATTAAATGTTGCTTCCCCCTTACAACCCGTAAGTAGAAAGAGAATACAAATAGTAAAAAGATAGCTACTTAGCTGCAAGTTCATAGAGTCTCCAGTTACAATATTAACATCAGCTACTTTTTTTATTTAACTTTATCTATACTCCCATTTAAAAAACAGGGTCTTAAAAAAATATAATAATGAGAATAGCCACTAATAATGCCCATAACCATTGGAGAAAGAAGTAACCTAAGTGTCGAGCCTAAGACTTGAAGTTAAAGAAAAGAGAGTACACAAGAAATTGGCAATATCAGGAAAAGCGATGCCATGTATCTACCCGAATATTGAAAGAACTTAGAATTGAGCTATAGTAAACTCTAACAGAAAGGATTATACCTTTTCAATTCTCACGTTTATTGTACGTGAAAGGGGTGATGCACATGTTAGGTTTAGTTATCAGAACTTCAACTAGGTCGTTTGCAGAGGAACTTACTTCATCGAGCAGCCCGCCTGGACTCTAATAATTAATTCAAAAAAATTTTCCGTTTTCTATATGGCCCTTAACTGGGCCTTTTTTATTAGAGAGAATTTAGGAGTTGCTGTAATTCATTTGTTGAAGAACAAAGCCATGTTGGCTTTAACTCTTTTAGCCTATCTTCAAGAGAAGGAATAAAGTGACCAGCTCCAGAAAAACCAATGACTTTCATATCTGCTTTCATAGCGGCCATAACTCCAGAAACACTATCTTCTACAACGATACAATCCTTAGGGTTAAAACCGCATACTGAAGCTGCATGAAGAAAAAGATCTGGCGAAGGCTTTGGGTTTGGAACTTGATCTGCACTAAAAACACTCTCTCCAAAATAAGAGCTTAACCCTGTTTTATGAAGAGCATCCTTTACATACTTAAGTGGACTATTAGAGGCGACACATTTCTCTAACTTAAGAGAAGACAATAAATTCGACATTCCCCTCACCTCTTCAAGATTCTTTGAAATCGCTTCATCTAATAACGCTCGACCTTCTTTATCAGCGCATGATGGCATTTTAGATAAGTTATCAACAACAACCTTTGCTGTTCTTCCTGTACCAATGAAGGTTTCTTTAAATTCATTTTCTGAATAAACAACACCATGAGTGGCCCAGTAGTTAGTGAAAACTTTTGTAGCTATAACTTCACTATCAACTAGAGTTCCATCGCAATCAAAAATAACTAATTTACTCATATTAATACCTAATTTAAAAATTTAAATAATTTTTTGAAAATAGAAGGAGATTTCTTTATCTCTACAGCTTTTTCTATATTTGTATTTTTCTTTTGAACTTTAGACTTCTTAGTTCGGGTCTTTTTCTCTTTTCTAGGATTTAAAAGGGCCTTTGAAGACATCTCTATAATAGGAGCCAACTTACTTTTCTTCTTATTAAACGTCGTAGGTAAAACATACCAATTCTCCATAGCTTTACCATTTAGCTGCCACGTAGAAATTTGATACTTCTCTAAAAATATCTTTTTGACTTCAAAGTCATCGATCTTAATAACAACTTTATCATCAGAAGATATAACGATATAGGGTTTATCTCTTAGATAGAAGGCTTCTAGGCCATAAACTTTTCGACAAGAAATATTAGATAGTTTGGATGTTTGTTTTTTTACGAATTGATATAGTTCACTCATCTATTCAATATATATAAAATTAGAGAGATGGTCTATGAATCATAGTCTTAGGTTATACAAACCTAGTACATCCTTTTGGAGTACTAGGGAAATATAAGATTTTCTAGAGTTTAAACCAATCGTCTTTACAGCTGATAAGTTTATCGTACTTAAGAACACAGCTAGTGAAACGCTCTTCACCATAAGCTCCAACATAGAACTCTACAACAGTGTAAATACTAGCTTTAGTTACATTTTCAACTTCAACATAACCAGAGAAAGTTAGGCTATTTTCAAGCTTTTCAACAAGTTCTTGATTTGAAGCAAGAGTTAGATTTGATGTTAATAAAAGAAGTGTTAATAGAACAAATTTCATATAGATCTCACAGTTATAAGTTTATTTTACAACTACGTTCATATAGAGGCTTTGGCCATTTCAGTGTAATAGTTTCTTACCAGTGTCGTAGTAAAAGTTCCAAATGACACAAGAGTCCCTAATGAAAAATATAAGCATGTCTAACTTTATCTTAGCTAAACCACTGAAAAGAAGCATACATCAAGAAAAACATATCATATGTAAAATCAATAACTTAAAAATGTGAGTTAGGAATTGATTAGGAGATACCAATGACTAATTTGATGAGAAAGCAACCTACAACTCAATAATTATAAACACTTAACACATCCCTTCAGTTATGAGTAACCAAAATCTCTTTTCCATCCACTAACAAAATGCTAACATCACGCGAATTTAACCCTGCACAAATATAGATATAGGAATATGATGAGTAGAAAGCTACTTCTAGGATTAGATATTGGAGGCTCAAAGATTGAAGCACGTCTGTGTGAAGTCATCTATGATGAGTCAGGCCAGTACCAATTTTACAATAGAACAAAAGAGCTGAATTCACTAAACTCTCTAGCCGTATCTAGAATCCCAACACAAAGAGACCTAGGCCATGACAATGTGATGAGCCGTTTAAAGGAATTAATTAAGCAAGTTTGCGTAGACGCTAATGTTGAACTTAATGACTTAAGTGGTATAGGGATTGGACTACCTGGTAGTGTAGATCCAGAAACAGGAATAATGATAAATGGGAATTCTAAAATTTTCATTGATCAAGATATTCGAAAAGATATCCAAAGTATCTTTAGTATAGACATAGATATTCAGATCGCCAATGATGCAAACTGCTTTGCCCTGGCCGAATCAATTTGTGGCGCAGGTAAAGAATACTTCCTAGAAACAGGAGTTAACTATTCAGGTCAGATTGGTCTTGGAATTATTCTTGGAACAGGAACAGGTGGTGGTCTAATATATAAAGGAGACATCTTCTCTGGTAGAGACGGTGGTGCCTTAGAAGTAGGTCATAGTCTACTCGTTACAGATGGTTCTCCATGTTATTGTGGTAGAGCTGGATGTGCAGAAGAGTATTTGTCTGGACCAGCTATTCAGTCGTCTCACCCGGACAAACTTCCATCTTTAGAAATATTCAAAAGAGCTGAAGATGGTAATGATCTAGAATTACAAATCATAAACACTTATAAAGACCACCTAGTGAACTTCTTAACGAATCTTACAAATCTCTATAACCCACACTTTATGGTTTTAGGTGGTGGAGTAAGTAATCAAGACACTATCTACAATGGTCTAGAAGAGAGCATAAAAGAGAATTCTTTTCTTAAAGGTAAGTCTCCTAAAATATATAAACATCAAATCTCTGACTCAGCTGGAGTTCTAGGTGCGATTTTCTTACTTAAGGAGAAGTTAAACCTGTGAAAAAGCTAACCTTCACTCTACTAATACTCATGACACTTCAAGTGCATGCACAAACGCTTACGATTTGGACTTCTTCCGAGAATGTAAAAGCAGCAATAGCCACTCTTAGTTCAAAGTTTGAGCAAAAGTACGGTGTAAAGGTTCAAATTGATGTACTTAATAAAGACTTAACAACACAATTTAAAACTGCAGCGATGACTGGAAAAGGCCCAGATATACTCTGCTGGGCCCACGATGTTGTTGGCGAACTTGCAGAGAGTGGTCTGATAGAACCACTGGATCTTACAAAAGAGTTCAAATCAAACTTTATAGAAACAGCTATTAAAGCTTATACATATAAAGGTAAGATCTATGGTTACCCCTATGATATTGAGTCACTTGCATTAATTTACAATAAGGACTTAATAAAAAACCCACCATCAACTATGAAAGAGCTATTAAATTATGCTCAAGAAAATAATAATCCTAAGAAAAATCAATATTCATTCCTCTACGATATAAATAGCTTCTTCTTCTCCTTCCCTATTCTATCTTCAAACGGCGGTTATATATTTAAAGAAACAAAAGATGGTCTGAATATTAATGATATAGGTCTAGCAAATAACGGAGCAGTAAGAGCAGCAGATCTTTTACTACAACTAATAGATAAAAAGATAATTCCAGCATCCACAGATAGAAGTATCGCATTTAGTAAAATGAAAGAAGGAAAGCTCGCTATGACAATTGATGGTCCTTGGGCAATTGATGAGCTTAAAAAAAGTAAAATAAACTATGGAATAGCTACTATACCAAAAGTATTTGGAAACAAAGCAAGGCCTTTTGTGGGGACACATGGCTTTATAATTCGAAGGTCTAGTCAAAATAAAGATATTGCAAAAGAATTTATTGAAAATTACTTAGTGAGTAGAGATGGAATAATTTCTCTTTATAAGAAAGACCCTCGTGGTCCAAGTCGTAAAGATGCACTAACTTTCCTTTCAAAGACCAATCCAGATCTAGTTAGCTTTTTTCAAAGTGCTACAGATGGAGTTCCAATGCCAAATGTTCCCGAGATGGGTGCAGTATGGAGTGCAATGGGAAGTTCTCTAAATTTAATTTTCTCAGGGAGGTCAAAGGTTAAAGAATCTTTAGATCTTGCAGTAAAACAAATAAGAAATAGTGTTAAATCAAATCAGGAGTAAGAGTGAAAAAGTTTTTATTATTATTCATCCTATTAAATAGTGCTTACGCAGCATATATTCCAAATTCTTTTTATACTGACGACTCTAAGTACTACTTAAAGTTAAATAACGATGGGTTTAGACAGCTAGTAAGAATCAATAACAATGACTGCAATACTCTTGAAAGTGCATATGTTATCTTTAAATCTAACCAACAGAAAGTTGAGTTCACTAAAGTAAATAACCCACAGTCTAAAGGGTGGCCTTCAATTTACGGGATAACAAAAAGTAATTATTGCTGGCTAGAAGCTGAAGTTAAAAACTTAGATTTAAATACTCCTACAAAAAATCAATATGCGATAGAAGTAAACTCAAATAGCGAAACATTATATTTTCAAGGTCTAACAAACTCAGTTCTTCCTTCTAAGCGCTTTACGAAAGAGATAACGAGCTGGATACAACTTGGTGGTCACGGAGTAACTCCAGTTAATGGTGGTGGACACTTTTTTAAATTATGGGAACCAGTTGCCCAGGAAGTACACTTATTTACAAACGGTGATAGAAAATTCAAGCTTACTCCAGATCAACATGATGGAGACCAAAGAAGTCATGTGATTTATCTAAACACTACAGAAGACATTAATACTTACCACTATCAATTTATAAAAAATGGCGCATACGAGCAGCTCGAAGTTGCTAACAATAACCATCTAAGCCCTATTAAGATTGACCCTATGGCAAGAGAACTTACCTATGATGCTAAAGGCGGTAGGTTTAATGGTTATATCAATCCACGTGCAATTATTGAGAAAAATTCAGAGTATAAGTGGAAGTATGATTTTGAAATAAATAATCTTGTCTATAAAAGAGATGAATCTCATATCATATATCAATTATGGCCTCTGGCTTTTAATCCTAAAAAAGTAAATGGAAGATATGTTCCAGGTACGTTCAATGATATTACAGAGAAAATTGATTATCTAACTGAGCTTGGAGTAAATACAGTTGAATTTCTTCCGATCCATGAATCAAGATTTCATGGTTCATGGGGATATGCCATGGACTCTCTATTACTAATAGAGAAGAATCTTGGTGAGTCTAATGAGTTAAAAAGTATGGTAGATAAATTTCACAAGGAAAATATTAATGTTTTCTTTGATGTAGTTATTAATCATATTAACAATGATCTATTAAGAGACCCTCTTTCTGCGACAGTCAGTAAAACAAAGTTCTATGGTGGTAATACAGGTTGGGGCCCTAAGCCTCGTTTTAGTAGCGTAATGGTTCAAAAGTGGATTACAGATTCACTCTTAGCACTACAGAGAGATTTTCATGTCGATGGTTATAGATTCGATATGATTGAACATGTTTATCATAACTCAGAGCATGGCTATAAATTCATTCAAGACTTAAATACAATCTTAAAAAGTGAAAATCCGAACTTTCACTTATCTGCTGAGCAGTTACCCGATAATGTATGGGTAACATTTCCAATAGAGAATGGTGGACTAGGTTTTGATACTCAGTGGAATGATAAATTTAAAAATGCCTTTGAGTTAGAGTTTAATTCTTACCGTGAAAACAATAGAGTATATAACCCTACTCCACTAATAGATTCACTTCTTGGATATAGTGACCAAGGTAGAGAGCATTTTGGTGATCCAATGAGAACTGTTAACTATATTGGAAGTCATGACTTCATTGCTAATAAAGATCCAATCCTAAGACTAATATCAGGATATATTTCCTATGAACATGTAGATCACCTTCACTTTTATAGAGTTTCTCCACTTTCTGATCCCGAGAATACATACGAAAGGTTTAGAACTATCCATAACTCATTTACACATGGGTTCTTAAAACTGGCCTACGGTATCTTATTTACTAAACCAGGTTCAATGCTATTTTTCCAAGGTGAGGAAATGGCACAAGACTTAAACTTAGAAAATGAGTGGTCATACCTAACACCTCTAATGGGTAATACAACTCCTAGTAAGAATATGGATATGCATCGTTATATCTCTTCCCATAGACTACACTGGGAATATTTAAATCCTGAAGCGAGTGGAAGACTTGTTTTTTTAAGTGATGAAGAACGTGCATTATTTTCCGGTCATACGAAATTCTTCAAGAAGTTAATAAAGTTTAAAAAAGAAAATCCTCTTATCAATACAAGAGATGCTTATAACGTAAGAACTTATTTTGATAATAATCTCATTACATATGAAATTGGTTCTGACGATCAACATTATTTTGTAGTGGCAAATTTCACTAACGACTTAAGTGGTAGCTGGATAAATTTCCCAGGATATTCATCAGAATGGTGGTCAGAAATATACAATTCTTCTAGTAAAGAGTTTGGTGGTAAAAATCAAAACTTCCTAAATATTATTAGTAATGTTGGAGGTCGCAAAAACGTAATCAGATCAAAGGGTCCAAGTATTACAATTTTCAAAAAAGAGAGTACTGGGAAAGTAAATATTCCTCTATATTTGAGAACTGATCTTTCGAATTGGGAAGTCTTACCAACAAATGAACTCCTTCCTATCTCTGACAGAGAGGGTAATTTATATGGAACTAGCCTTACTGTAGATAAAGAACAAGAAATTGAATTTAAAATTGCTTCAAGTAATTGGGATATAGACTTAGGAGCCTCTAGTGCAAAAGACTATATTAGCTACAAGCCCTCACAAGGGAATGTAAAAGTTAAATTACAAAAAGGTACATATACATTTATTTTTAATATTAGAACTTTCCGTTATAGATTTGAGAAAACAAGGTAAATTATGAAAAACTTAGAAATTCCAACAGAATTAGCTCCGTTAAAAGAAATGGCCATGAACTACTACTGGAGTTGGACACACAACATCTGGCCTCTTTATGAAAAAGTGAACCCTACAGCTTGGAAAGAATCAGGTAACCCTGTACAGGCGTTACTTACAGCAAATCCAAAACACTTAAAGGATTTATCAGAAGATAAAGAATTTGTTGCTGAAGTAAATTCTGCAAATGAAACATTCTCTAGTTATATGAATGAATCTAATACTTGGTACAACGAAACCTATTCAGAGAAGAACAACCTCATTGCTTACTTCAGTGCTGAATTTGGTATTCATGAAGCCCTTCCAATTTACTCAGGAGGACTAGGTGTTCTATCTGGAGATCATATAAAGTCATCTTCTGACCTTGGTATCCCAATGGTATGTATTGGTTTATTCTATAAGAATGGATATTTCATCCAACAAATCGATAAAGATGGTAAACAAGTTGATGTTTATATCTTCAATGACCCTGAAGCGATGTCTTTAGAACTAGTAAAGAATGAAGATGGTTCTCCAAAACTTGTTAGTGTAGATCTTTGTGGAGAAGAAGTATTTATCCAAACTTGGAAAGCAGAAGTTGGTAGAAGTACTCTTTACCTACTAGATACAAATGTTGATAAAAATAGTGATATTCAAAAAGATCTAACTGCTAAGTTATATGGTGGTGACAGAGATATGAGAATATCTCAAGAGATTGTTCTTGGTATTGGTGGTATTAAAGTTATTAAGGCCTTAGATTTAAGACCAACTGCCTACCATATGAATGAAGGACACTCAGGATTCTTCCAACTAGAACGTGTTCTAAATGCAATGAAGACAAAGAATATTAATTTTGAAGAAGCAAAATTACTTTGCTCTACAAATTGTATCTTCACTACACATACTCCAGTTCCTGCAGGAAATGAGACATTTGATCTTCCTTTAATTCATAAGTATTTCTATAACTACGCAAAAGACCTTGGTATTTCATGGAATCGTTTCCTTGACCTAGGATTAGTAAGTAATAAAACAGATTGGAAATACTTTAGCCTTACAATCTTCGCTATAAATTTCTCAAGATTTCACAATGGTGTAAGTGAGCTACACGGTGATATCGCTAAGAAGATGTGGAAAGACCAATGGAAAGATGTTCCAGAAATTGATAACCCAATCACTTATATTACAAATGGTGTTCATGTTAAGACTTGGACATCTGATACTTTTAAAGAGGTATACGATAAAGAAATGGGTCCAAAGTGGATGAATAGCTTAAGTGATTCTAGCTACTGGGAAAAAGCGCTTCAAATTCCAAATGATACAATTAGAACTGCTAAGACATTTGAAAAGAATAGAATGATCACAATGGTAAGATCACTTCTAAAAGAACAATTAAAGAGAAATGGTGAGAGTGAAGAAGAGATCAACGACGTTGATAATTACTTAAACCCAAATGCCCTAACAATTGGTTTTGCAAGAAGGTTTGCTACTTACAAGAGAGCAACACTAATCTTTAAAGATGAAAAGAGACTGGCAAGTATTATTAACAACTCTACTTTACCAGTTCAATTTATCTTTGCCGGTAAAGCACACCCAGCAGATGTTCCAGGACAAAAGTTCATTGAAGATATTTACAAAATTTCACGTAAACCTGAGTTTAAAGGAAAAGTAATTATCCTTGAGAACTACGATATGAGTATTTCAAGACGTATGGTATCGGGAGTTGATGTTTGGCTTAATAACCCAAGACGTCCAATGGAAGCAAGTGGAACATCTGGACAGAAAGTACCACTAAACTTTGGACTAAACTTCAGTACACTAGATGGTTGGTGGCGTGAAGGATATAACGAGCAAAACGGTTGGACTATTGGCCTAGAGAAAGATTATCCATCAGATGAAATCCAAGATTTTGAAGATGCTAATGACTTCTACAAGACATTAGAAGAGACAATTCTACCTCTTTACTATAATGAGAAGGCAGAAAATGGATCTGATGCTTGGATGGAAAAGTCTAAAGAAAGTCTTATATCTAATATAGCAAAATATAGTACATTCAGAATGGTTCAAGACTATATGCAAAAGCTCTACGCTCCAGCAATCTCTTATGGGAAAAACTTCAGAGAAGAATACCAAAAAATTGCTGACTATATTACAACAAGACGTTTTCTTAAAAGAAACTGGAATTCAGTAACTGTTACAAGTTCTCACTTTAATGGAAGTGTAATTAAAGTTGACTCTGACTATGAGAACTATAAGAAAACCCCATCTCATCATACAAACTTCCCAGTAGAATCAACACTACCTGGAACAATACATGAATGTGTAGAGTCAGATATAGAACTATCTGTTTACCTTGGAGATATTAAGCCAGAAAATGTTTCGTGTGAGTTAGTTATCACATCAACACATGACAATAGTATTGAAGAGCAACAGTTTGACATGATTGAGACTCTTGATAATGGTATTTATAAATACAAAACGAATTTTAAATCTTCTGACAATAATGCCAAAAGATTACGTGTTAGATTTATTCCAACACAAGAAGGTCTAAATTCTAAATTTGAATTTAGAACGGTTACTTGGTTATAACTATCGATGAGATTTCCTAGACGAGCAGGAGTCCTAATTCACCTAACCGCACTCAGTAACGAGTACGGTATTGGTGACTTGGGACCATCTGCATATGACTTTATAGATAAATTGAAACAGTCCAAGCAGAGCTATTGGCAAATCCTCCCTATTACACAAGCTAATGTAGAGGGTTGCCCTTACTCTTCTTATAGTGCTTTTGGCGGATACGAATTATTAATTTCCCCAGAAAAGCTAGTTCAATATGGTTTACTAGCAGAGAGTAATCTTTCTAGATTCACAAGACCTGTATCGAAAGTAGACTTTTTAGAAGTATCAAAAGCAAAGAAAGAGATTTTAGATCTCGCCTACCAGTCATTTATAAAGTCACAAAGCTTTACTGAAGATTTTGAAATATTTAAAGCATCTTCAGGTTACTGGATAGAAGATTATGCTCTCTTTATGGCCCTTACAAATGAGTACGGAGTACCATGGACAAGTTGGCCAGAGCAATATCAATCATATAGTTGTGATAGCTTTCCAAGTAATATATTAGAGGCTAAGGAAAAAGAGTTATTTAAACAATTCATATTTCACAAACAATGGTTTGAGTTAAAAGAATACGCTAATAAATCCAATATAAAGATGATTGGAGATATCCCTATTTTTGTAGCTCATCACAGTATGGATGTTTGGCGCAATAGAGAACTCTTCAAGCTTGGAAACGATGGAAACCTCATTGTTGAAACTGGTGCACCTCCTGATGCTTTCAATGACCTAGGACAGAAGTGGAATAATCCAAACTACCACTGGGATAATATGAAAGCGAATGGCTTTAAGTGGTGGAATCAAAGAATTGCTTATATGCTTGATCTATTCGACATTATTAGAATTGATCATTTCATCGGATTCTATAATGTTTGGGAAATTTCTCACGTTGACCCTGACGCTAGAAATGGTCAATGGGTACGATCACCTGGTGATGAATTATTTCAATCACTAAAAAAGAATTTTCCAGATGTACCTTTTATAGCTGAAGATCTCGGCGAGATAAATGAAGGAACTATCCAACTTAGAGACAAGTATGACCTTCCGGGAATGAAAGTCATACAATTTGGTCTAGATAATAATCCTGATAACGTTCATCACTTCTCAAACATTAATGAGCACAGTGTGACTTATACTGGAACTCACGACAACAATACTCTCAATGGAAACCTTGATGATATTCTTGAAAGAAATAATGCTCATGAGCTAGATAATCTTAAGAACTTCTTAGGAAAAGATATTCCAAATACTGTTCATACAGAACTTTTAAAGCTTGCCTTTGAATCTGAGTCCAATACAGTGATTGTTCCAATTCAAGACTTAGTTGGAATGAGATCAGAAGGTCGTTTCAATACTCCTGGCACAGTCAAAGGAAATTGGAGCTGGCGTATAACTAATGATTTCAACCAAGAAGATGCCTTTACGGTACTGAAAGACTTAACTGTATCGTCACAAAGATCGGGAGAACTATAAGAAGATGATGAATAAACCTGTGCATCTATTTTTAGTCTCTCTACTCATTGTATTCGGGGCCTTAACAACATATTTCCAAACTTATAACCTGGACCTAGGTTATCAATTAATGATTTATGTAGCTGGGTTTATTACAATAGCGACAGGATTTATCTTTTTTAGAAAAGATACCGTTCACTTTAAGTTTATGTACCCGGGGCTATTAACTTTTCTTATCTTTATGGTAATTCCTATATTCTTTAGTTTATATGTGAGTTTTACTAATCTTAGTACAGGGCACTTTCTTTCAGAGAATCAGGTAAAATCGTTAATGCTTGAAGAAAGACATCTTGTTGATGATTCAAAAGTTGTTACCTTTAAGCTTTATAAAGGAGTGGATAATTACCTTATCTCTACACCTACCCTTGATGGACTCTCATTATTTAACATTGATAATGACACTGAGGTTAATCTTGTTTCTTCCAAAGACTTAAATGAAAATGACTTTAAAGAACTCTCAACTAAAGAGATCTTTTCGATTAGAGAAAAGCTTAGAAATATTTCTTTCTTAACAAGAGATGATATTAAGCTTAGTTATTATAGAGTCTCTAAGCTCGCTCAACTTAATCCTACATTTGTCACAAACTCAAAAGGTGAACTGATAAATACTAAAACAAGTCAGGTCTTCACTCCAAACTCTGAGACTGGATACTTCACTTCCTCAGATGGAAAGACAAAGCTGGCTCCAGGCTACTATGTAAATGTAGGGCTAAAAAACTTCTATTCAATATTTAAGAATGAAACTATTAAATCTTCCTTTTTAAAAGTTTGTCTTTGGACACTCATATGGGGAGTGAGTTCAGTATTTTTAAGTTTTAGTGCCGGAATGTTTTTAGCAATATTTCTAAATGACAAAAATCTAAAGTTAAAACCAGTTTATAGATCTCTACTTATTATTCCTTACTCAATTCCATTCTTTATATCTGTATTAATATTCAAAGGAATGCTTAATAAAGACTTTGGAATTATAAATGAATTCATCTCTAGTATGGGATTTGAAAAAGTTTCGTGGTTAGGTGACCCTATTATGGCCAAAGTCTCCGCCCTATTAGTAAACCTTTGGCTTGGCTTTCCTTATATGTTTCTTCTCATTACAGGAATCTTACAATCTATTCCTGCCTCTGTTTACGATGCGGCGAAACTTGATGGTGCCGGTGTATGGAGAACTTTTAAAAGTATCACTCTCCCACTTATTATGTCTTCTATTGCTCCGCTATTAATTGGAAGTTTTGCATTTAATTTAAATAATTTTGTGGGAATCTACCTTTTAACAGGTGGAGGACCTCCTATTCCTGGAGCGGTTACACCAGTAGGAGAAACAGATATTCTCATATCATATACATACCGACTTGCTTTTGAAGGTGCTGGTGGGCAGGACTTTGGACTAGCGAGTACAATTAGTTTATTTATCTTTTTAATCATAAGTATTCTGACACTAATAAACTTTCGTCTAAGTAATATGACTAAGGAAGAAGCATGAGCGATTCATTTGAAAATCAAAAATATATGATGAAACGCCTTGCTAAGAATTTGGCAATTATTTCTCTTATATTTATTGTGCTACTTCCAGTAATGTACATAGTCTCTATTTCTGTAAACCCTACAGGAAGTATTGGATCTAAGATGATTCCAGACAGTCTTACTTTAAACCACTGGTATTATATACTTGGTATTCCTTACACTGATACACATACAGGACAAGTCGTGAAATCGAGCTTTCCTATTCTAAAGTGGTTTTTTAATAGTATAAAGATTTCAATGATAACGAGTATTCTTATGCTCGCTCTATCTACGACTTCCGCCTATGCATTATCACGATTTAAGTTTAAAGGAAGAAATACATCTATCCTTGCTCTGATGATTATTCAGATGTTTCCAAATATCATGGCAATGGTTGCATTTTATTTGATGTTAGACTTCCTTGGAAAAATTGTACCAGGTCTTGGAACAGATTCTCATGGAGGACTTATTCTAGTCTACCTTGGTGGTACTCCATTCAATATATGGTTAATAAAGGGCTACTTTGACTCAATCCCAAAATCTATTGAAGAGTCTGCAAGATTAGATGGTTGTTCTAGATTTCAAACATTCTATAAAATCATATTACCACTGAGTACTCCGATTCTTGCAGTAGTTGGACTCTTAACATTTATAAATACTTTCTCTGATTTCATCCTACCTTCAATATTATTAAAGAGTCAGGACAACTTTACTTTTGCAGTGGGGATTCAAATATTTATCTCTGAAAGTTTCTCAAGTAGATGGGGACAGTTTGCTGCGGCCTGTATACTTGGAGCATTACCAATATCAGTAATCTTCTTCAGTATACATAAGTATATTATCTCAGGTCTTTCAGCTGGTGCTTCTAAAGGTTAAGGAAAGAGAACATTCTTTCCTGACTCCTTATTGAAGAAGTGAATATAATTTAAGTTAAATGTCAGAGGAACTGTAGTATCAATTTCTGGCATACAAAAGCCTGCAATATCACCAATACATTGAGTATTCCCAACCTTAAAGTTTATGTAGGCATTCTTTCCAAGAAGTTCGATAAACTCAACACAACCTTCAGAGCGCCACTCTTCCTGACCTTTTGCTTCAGAAATAAAGATATCACTAGGCCTTATCCCCATGACAAGCTCATCACCATCTTTAAGGTTCTCCCACTTAGATACAGGAAGTGGAAAATGAAACCCGTTTCCTAAATCAGTAACATAGAACTTCTCTGATTTTTCTTCAATTTTAACATTAAAGAAGTTCATTCCAGGATTACCAATAAAGTCTGCGACAAAGAGTGTTCTAGGAGTCTCATAGACTTCCATTGGAGATCCAACTTGCTCAATATTACCTTTATTTAAGATTACTAGTTTATCGGCGAGAGTCATCGCTTCTAATTGGTCATGAGTAACATAAACGGCCGTAGCTTTATTATTCTTATGGAAATGTTTTATTTCACTTCTCATTTTTGATCTAAGTTTTGCATCTAGATTTGAAAGTGGCTCATCATATAGAAAAATTGATGAGTTCTTAACAATTGCCCTTCCCATCGCAACTCTCTGTCTCTGTCCACCAGACAGTGCTCCAGGTTTACGCTCAAGGTAATCTTTTAAATCTAATATCTTTGCAGCTTCATCAATTCTCTGGTCTATCTCCTCAGGAGTAAGACCCGCTATTTTTAGTCCAAAAGACATATTTTCAAAAACAGTCATATGTGGATAAAGAGCATAGTCTTGAAACACCATGGCCACACCACGTTCTATAGGCTCAGACTTTGTATGGTCTGCACCATCGATAACAAGTGAACCTCCAGAGATATCTTCAAGGCCTGCAATCATCCTAAGCAAGGTAGACTTGCCACAGCCAGAAGGACCAACAAGAACAACAAATTCATCTTCATTAATATCAAGATTGATATTAGGAATTACTTCTGTTTTTCCATAGCACTTATTTATCTCTTTGAGTTCTATATGTTTCATAGATGTTTCCTAGTAAAATACTTCTGCTTGAATTCCAAAGTTAGACCCTGATGTCTCACCGCTATAAGCTGATGATCCAATAGACCCTCTATTTGAGCGACTCCAAAAAGTCTTAGTATAAAATGCTCTTATCACAGGTCTCGCCCATACGTTGTTGCTAAGAGCAATCTGTGGAGCAATTGTAAACCTAAAGAGCCTTCTATCTTCAACTCCATCTTTATCTACACTTGAATAGCCAAGCACTGCTGCTATTTGCTTATGTTCAGTGAAGAAGTAAACAGGTTGAACACCAACATTATACCAAACTTCTTTATTATTAGTCTCTTCTCCATTATCTCTCAACTCATAAGTCGCAGAGGCATGTAATCCAATCTTTTTAGAAACCCTATAGGTTAAATGATCTACGAGTCGGATACGTTTTTTATTTTTTTCATATTCGTGATCATTTGTTCCCTGCTCTAAAGGAGAAAAAGAGATATGGATATCTTCCATTACACCACGTCCATAAATCATTGCGAAGTGATTGAACCCACCGTCAAGGCCTCGACTAAAAAGAGCACCAGCAACTTGCCCACTTTGATCTCCAAGACTTTTGCCATCAGCAGTAGCAATCCCTTCACTTGTCCACGCATGACCAAACCAGAGCTTCAAAGAGACTTTATCAGTAATTTTAATGTCATTTAATCTAGCATCTAGAAGTGTAAGTGAAACTTTACCATTGTCTGTATCATCACTTGAAGTTTGCTTTAAAAATGCTAAAGCAAGCTTAGACTTACCAAGTGGTATATTCCCTAGCCCTCCACCATTTGCACTAGCATCAGCAAAATAATAGAAGTCATTCATATAAACATCATTATCGCGGTAAAATCTATTCCCGGCCCAGTAAGTCAGTGGAGAATCGTCAACATTTCCACCTTCTATGAAAGCTTCACGTAGTTGAAATCCATTCCCGCCGTTTAGGTTCTCCCAGTTAGTATCACCATTTGTACTATAGCCAAGAGTAACTGTAGTTTTAAAGAAGGAATCATTCGCTTTCTTAGCTTTTAGATGGTGACCTATGAAAGTCATTTCACCATAAGTAGAGCACTCATTACCTAGACGAAACTCATTTGAGCCTGCGCCTGGATTATTAAAGCAAGTTTGATCTCCACCTTTAGAGTTAGTTCCAACTCCAGTACGCAAGTAGCCATGAAATTCAAAGTTTTCACCAGAAAGACTAAACGCATTGAATGAGAACATAGAAATGAAAATAACAAATAATAAATTAAGAAACATTAAGACACTCGTATAGTATAGATTTAAAGAACTTCACTATAAAAAATTCTACAGACTAGGTAAATGTCTTTCTTAGTTCAAATAAATAGATTCTCTCAACAGCAGTAGAACAAAAAAGACACGCAACAGCAAAACAAAGAATTTGATACAAAAGAATCTATTAAAGAAGTAAAATATAATCTAGGAGGCCTTATGCCATTTTATATTATTGTTGATGGTCACGTTACGAAACATACTTTTGACTACTTAACACAAGCGACTAGTCGTAGACTTGATGACACTCTTATTCCTGGAAAAACTCCTCAAGTAAAAAAGACACTACCTAGAGACTCAAACACTTTTGCCATTGAGATAATGACTAAAGATATTCAAAGTCTTGAGCAAAATACTCCTACGGACGAGGCACTAAAGATATTTAGAAGTAAGAATCTCCACCATCTCCCAATAACAAAGAAAGGAATCCTCAAGGGTCTTGTAAGTGATAGAGATGTTCTATGGCTAGAAAAATTTGATGTTACGAGAAACGCAAGTCTTTCTAAATATATGAGTAAAACTGTTCTCTGTTGTGGAGAAGAAACTCCTATAAGTGATTTAGCAAAGGTAATGGTAAATGAGCACATCTCTGCCCTACCGGTGATTGACAAAGATGCTAAGCTAGTAGGAATTGTCACACATCACGATATTTTAAGGTGGATTTATGATTTTTAGACTATATTACAACTAGTTACAGTAAGTGGTCCTCTTCCCTCTTTTTTTTATTTAATATATAATTACAACATGATTTTAAGACTAGCAGCTATTCTTCTATTCGTACTAGCTTTGCAGCCAAAAACATTTTCAAAGACTCCGATTAAGCTTCTTACAGAGAGTTGGCCTCCATATAACTATATCGAAAATAATAAAATCAAAGGATACTCTACGGAGGTAATACGCCTAGTAATGAAAGAGCTTAAGGTTAAAGAAGATATCCAAGTTTTCCCAGGCATACGTCTTAGGCGAATTCTTGATAAATCGAAAAGATCTATGGCCTACTCTTTTATCAGAACACCAGAAAGAGAGAATCTCTATAAGTGGATTGGACCTTTTGGTTATCAAAGTATCCCTTTTTACAAAAGAAAAGGGAGTCCTCTTAGGATTAATACAATAAGTGATGCTAAAAAGGTTGGTTCAATCTGTAGTCGAAGTGGTGGACTTATTTTTAGCAAACTTAAGAAGTTGGGTTTTAAGAATTTAGATACAAGCAAGAGCGCTAAAAATATTTATCAAAAGGCAATTCGCGGTCGTTGTGATTTGGCAATTAGTGAAACTCCTCATGGGTATATTCATCAAATGAAACTGCTAAAGCTACCTATTGACTCGTTAGAAGAAACATCCGTAAAAGCAACAAGTTCTCCACTCTATATAATAGCAACTAAAGATATCCCTGATGATGAGATAGCCCTTTGGCAAAAAGCGCTTAATAAAGTGTTAAAAACAAAAGCCTACTTAGAAATCTCTAAAAAATATGGTCAGTTAAAAAATTAAGAACTAATTCTTGAAGTGCCAATCAACTACATCTCTTTTTAAATATACGTGAAAAATAAAACTCTATATAACAGAAGAATGAAAATACTTATGACAGGAGGCAGCGGCTTTCTCGAGTCTCATACGGCCATTCGATTAAAAGAAATGCGAAACCATGCAACCGTTATTGGTAGAAGTGCAAAAAATACGAAAGATCTAATCAAAAAAGGAATATTCTTTCATTCATTTGATATTCAGAACAAAGTTTTAAATGATGAAATTATTTTAAGAAACGAGATAATTATTCACTGTACAACTCTCGCTTCTCCATTTGGAAAAAAGGAAGGAAGGAGCATATACCTCCTTCCTTCACGTACAAACAAAAAAGAAGAGGATAAGGAGAAACCCTCTAAATCTTCTATATTAATCTGAGTTCTATTTTGTAATGTTACAACTTTCGCGATTTAAATCGATATTATAATCAGCGTCTAAACATGAATAGAACTGATATGTTTGTTGCCCATAAGAAATCCCTCTTAAAACAGAAACCTTCTCTTCTTCATCAATTTCACAAGGGTTATTAACAGTACACTTTCTTCCCGATTCATTTGCAGTGTTGTTAACACCAATGACTGTACGTGTGTTATGCATAATAATTGGAGAACCACTTGTCCCCCCAATTGTCTTACACCCAGTATCAGTGAATCGAATTGAATCATTAAATAACCATGGACCTTCTTTTAGGCGAAAAATAAACTTATCAATTTCACATGAATATCCCCTCTCCCAGTATCCAGAGATAATGTTAATCTCTGTTCCAGCTTCTGGTCGTGTATCAGAAAGTTCAAATGGCATGATACTTAAAGCTTCTAAGTCTCTATATGTTTCTCTTAATTTGTAGAACGCTGAATCTGTTCCTGTCATCGTTCCATACATAATTTCTATCGCCTTCACTTTATGAAACTTCATATTACCATCAGCAACTTTCATGCTACGGCTTACTCTTTTTTTGTGAATGAATTCATTATTTTTTAAAAATGATCCTCTTAAACAATGTCCATTAGTGAGTACAACTGCATTTGAATCAACAGATTGGCCCTTGAATTTTATTATTGCGCCACTACAGTTTGATAATTTAACAATTCCTTCAAAGTTATAATCTTTACTATACATATTCAAAGGAGGAGTAATCTCAGACTTTAAACTCTCTAGAGGTATTTTTATATGAGCATAGGTATTTGCCGTAATGAAAAAAAGAAATAGTAAGAAGCTAAGGTTCTTCATATTTTACCTCCGTGTAAAATGTCGATTGATTTAATGCTTTCATTAATGCAAGAAGATTGCAATAAGAAAAATTATAAAAATATCTTACACAGAGAAATTTGAATTAATTTTTGGAGTTTATTTCTTTGAACATGAAGGGCATATTCCCACGATCTCAAGATGATGAGTTAAATTTTTATATCCCTTTTTAGTTAGCTCTTTTTCTTTTTTATCCACTAAGCAGTCTTCGAAAGGTTCAATCAGACTACACTTCATACACTTAAAGTAATGTTCGTGATTATGACCATGGTTTAATTGACCATCGCTCAATTTGTATCTTGTTGCCTCATCTTTAAAGCTACTTCTTTTAACTATACCGAGTTCTTCAAACTTAGATAATGTTCTATAAACAGAAACTTGATCACATTCATACTTCTTAGATTTCTGTATATTTAAAAAGATCTCTTCTGCTGAAAAAAAGGCACTCGGTTTCTTTATCAACTGATCAGCTACGGCCAATCTCCCCTGAGTAATTCGCAGGCCTTCTTCTTTTAGAACTTCTTTAATTTTTTCTATTTTATTCATGAGAAATCAAACTCTTTGCTATCTGTTTAATGCATCACAACTATATTAAACAATCGGCTATCTTTCAAATTTTAGACATTGCCGCCTCAGTAATTGCAACTAACTTGCATTTATACACAAAATAATCTATAACCATAGCTAATAAGGATATAGAGAATATGGAACCAATTATTGTAATAGTAGGCTTTCTAGGAGCGGGGAAGACAACTCTTCTAAAAGAGCTTATTAGTAGATATCAGAGTAAAAACTGGTCTCCTTTTGTAATTCTCAATGACTATCAAAATGCCAATTTAGACTCACAACAATTGCTAGAGATGCTTGACCCAAAGTTTATTAACGCTTTAAACGGTAGCTGTATCTGCTGTAGCGGTGTAACGGAGTTAAGAGAAAGTGTTAATAATATCCCCCACCGAAATAAGGGAATAACACTAATAGAGGCCAATGGAACAACTGATGCTTGTACATTAATGGAGTTTCTAGGAGTTGGTATTAATGAAAACTTCATGCCTCCTGTTCAAGTGTCCGTTGTAGATGCGAGAAATTGGCAAGAAAGAGGAATAAATAACGAGCTAGAGGCCAATCAAATTCAAGTTTCTTCCCTTATAGTTCTAAATTATGCTGAAGAAGTTGGTTCAGAAAGAGTTGAGAAAATTACTTCTGACTTACTAGAGTTAAATCCTTCAGCGATTATAAAAGTATGGAGTGAACTTGATCCAGAGTCTCTCTCGGAACTTAGCCCTTCAAGTAACCAATCGGCGGTTATGGAACACTTAAAAGCACACTGGTCTTCATGTTCAGTTGATCTCCCCGATCCTATGGGTTCAAAAAGATTACAGCACATACTAGATCAGATGCCTGAAACGATCATACGTATAAAAGGCTGCACAAAGCTTGATGAAGATGATTACTACTCTTATTTTGAGAGAATACCTTCTGGAGAAGTATTTGTTCGTCCTTACAGAGGAAATCTAGTCACTGGACCAAAACTGCTAACAGTTGGTCCAGGCAGCAACCCTGAAGTATTAAAAAATATTATGAGCGAGGAAATTTAAATGCAAAATCAATCACAATTTGTAGTTCTTGGAAAATTAGATAAGGCCGGAATTGCTTGCTCTGGAGCATGCGCTATTCATTGTTTACTACTTCCAGTAATAGCATTTGCATCACCAATGATATCTAGCCTTCTACATAATGAGTGGATACACATTGCTTTACTGCTTACTCTTTTTCCAATAGCGATGATCTCATTTTCAAAGTCTTATAAAGTTCATAAGAATATAAAAGCCTCTGTCTTTGGCGGATGTGGAGTCGTACTTCTTCTCTTAGCATTTGCTTTAGAAGGTCATCAAATAAGCGAAGTGATGACAGCGATAGGATCTGTATCACTTATTATTGGTCATGCTTTGAACATGACTTACCTTAGAAAAATTTAAGATTAAGGAAAAAAATGGAATCAATACAAAATAATTGTGTAGTAGAAATATCTTATACTCTTAAAAATACTCAAAATGAAGTAATCGGAGAGATTACTAAAGAGGGCCCTCTCTCTATCATTTTGGGAAAAAACAATATATTTCCTTCAATAGAAAAAGAGTTACTTGGAAAGAAAACTGGTGATGATCTTAATATTGTTCTTGAACCAGAAGATGCCTATGGAAAATATAATAAGAACCTGACCCAAATTGTTTCTAAAGAACAATTTGGAGACGAAAGTGCTAACTTAGAAGTTGGAATGAAGTTTCATGTAGAAGGAGATTCAGGACAACAAATGGTTGCAACAATTATTAAGATAAGTGATGAAGGTGTTGTACTTGATGCAAACCACCCATTAGCAGATGAGAAATTAACCTTTGATCTTCAGGTAGTCTCTATAAGAGAAGCGACAAAGAAAGAACTTAAAGCTGGATATATAGAAGCTATTAAAAGCTCTTGCAGTTGCTGCTAACTCATAAGGTTGAAAAGACATGTAGTGAATTAGATATTTTCACTACATGCCAAAAAATATTAAAAACCTACTTCAGTTGAACTTCGTAGTACTTAGCGTCTTCTGCCTTATTCACCTGTTCTGTTATCTCTTCAATAGAAAAGTTCTCTCTAGCTAGCTCTTTATATTTAGAATTGAATATTGTAAAAAAGCTTCTCTCTTTTAATTTATCAATAACATGGCTTGGCAGATCTTTCTTATCGTATTCAATAGTGACAGTAGAATATTTTCCATATAGTAGTCTCTGGGCCTCTTTCTCTCCAACAAATGGATTGAACTCCGTACGTTTCTTTTTATATGAAACTTCTAACTTCACTGTTTCTTTATCTCTACTTAAAGATAAGTCGCCTATCTTAACACCAAAATCTAGCTTATGTAGTTTTACAAGCTTAGGACCACCACCGTATTCTCCACCTGCAGTTACATTAAAGCATAGGAAGAATATAAACAGATTAGTTATAATTAACTTCATGATTACCCTTTGCGAAAGTATCCGTACTTACATAAGTGAATACTTTCTTTCCTTTTTTAATATCTTTATACTTCTTAGCAATTTCTATTTTTTTTAAAAATACTTCATGATCTAAACGAAGCCATTCCTGGTATGCATCCTCTGGTAAAGACTCAACATAGAAGCCCAAAAAGTTCTCACCTTTGATTTCACAATTTTCAGGCTTCGTGTATTTTTCAGACAAGTTAAGACCAACATTTTTGATAATACCTGCATCGAGCTCTAACCTTACACTTCCTAACTCGATCTTCTCATTATCAACATATCTAATGGCATTTAAAGAGTGCATTTTATCTAGGATGTGAAGGCCATGCTCTCCAAACTTGAATTGAATTAACTTTTTAGTAACACTACCAGCATCGATTAAAAAATAAATCTCACAAAATACTTGATCATGTAAAACTTCTCTTTTTATTTCTAAAGAGTAATCTAATCCAGATGATAAAATATTTCCTTTATCCTGAATAACACTCTCACGAATAACTTGTGGCAATAGAGCTAAGAGCTTTTGAGGATTTTCTTCTCCTAGTAACACTTTATAGACTTTCATCAAAGTAATGTGACCAGGAAGATTCTCACAACGAGATAATCTCTGAATAGTTTTAAGATTTAGTTCTGCTCTTCTAGCAAGGGTCTTCTGCCCCAAGGAGTATTCTTTAAAACGAGAAAAAAAGTGATTCATATCACTTTGCAGTTGAGACTTAATGGCCTCACTTGAATCGATTTTTCTTGTTTGTTGAAGCATAGGCAGACTGTATCTCACTTCAGTAAAAGCTCGTCAATATGACAACAAATATTACACTCAAAAATGGAGCTATTCAGACAAATCCTCTCTCGAATGTCGGAATTAGATCATAATTTCGGACACTTAATTAATCACTATAGACATATGTCGGACTTTCTTCTCCATTTATAACTACTAAATTTATTTTCCAAAATCTTTTTGTCATATTGCTAATCATTAGAAAAACAACACACAAAGGATGAAGAAATGAAAAAATTAGTACTAGCAATGTCTCTACTTTTCGCAACAGCTGCACAAGCAAAAACAATCAACTATGATGTATTTAAGTCTACAAAGTCAGTAGAGTCTACATCATCAATCTCTCCAAAAGTTTATGACTTTAAACTAGTAGATGTAGTAACTTCAAAAACAGTTATTACAAAGAGATGTAGCACTACAGGTCCAGTTAGAGATAGAGTTCCAGGAAACTGTAATGAAGTTACAGTTACAAAAGCAAAAGTAGCTCAAGTATCTTTAGGATATAGACCATACGGAACAACTGACCGTAGAGGTGAAGTTAATAATGGTAAGTATGTATACTTTGTTAAGTTTAACATCTCTACTGATGATTTAACTTACGATGCACTAAATACTTTAAAGCTTAGCAACAAATCAGCACGTCGTGCACTTGCTAAAGAAATGCTTAGTGTTGAAGTAAACAGATATGGAAGAACTCACAACATCACTGTTCTACAAAAGTAATTTTTATAAGGCAGTGGTCATCAAGGCCACTGCTTCTCTTTTAAAATATATATCCGCTCATTCTACCCTACGATCTCAACTTATATTGCTAATGCCCGAACTACCCGATTATTAACAATCACATAATCTAAGCTCTTTAAATCGTTCGGATCATTGATTAATCCAGGGATTTGCGTTTTCGTTCTATTTCATTCAAGTACATTTTAATCTACTCGATATCAATCATTTGGTACTCGAGGTACTCGAGAAAAGCACCTCAAGATAATTAATCGACAGGACTTCCAGACGTTTTATAGAGAGAAAGTGACTCTTTTTATGATTTATTGTTAAAGAATAGATTAATCACATCTAACTCTTAAAGTCCCTATTGCCTTTGTTCTTCCTTCTGTAAACTTAATTTTAAATTGTATATTTCCATTATTTCTCAAAACATTTTTCCGTAATGCTTCGATCGATAATGAAGTCTTTCCAATTTCATCATTAGGAGATAAATAATCAACTTCGCTTAACTCCATCTTCAATTCTGCATGCTCTGGATTATGTAATGAAAACAAGTCTCGATTAAGATCTGATACTAATATTTGACTCATTACTGATACTTTACTTAACTTCATTTTTTCTTGCGCCTCATAAGAGAAACTCAACCTATTAACTCTGTCACCTTCTCCAGACATATTTCCTTTTGAAACTGTCCTAATCCCGTGTTTATCAGTATAATCTGCAACTATGTCATAATCTTGTAATACGGTATCAAGTCTTAATTCAATAGAAGAATCTATATCTTCAAGATAGCCTTGCTGGAATGAATCAATACTAAGCTCTAAAACAGAGTTGTCTGATAATCCAGTATGAGTTTCAAAATCAACACAAGAAGCATTATCTGCCAAAGCTGATACAGAAGTTAAAAGCGTTAATCCCAACAGTAAATTTTTCATAATATTTTCCAAAGTTAAAGTAATGATTAGTTAATTATATTAAGCAAGTACTATGCCAAGAAGTTACATCTTATAATTACATTATTTCAATATGCTAGAAAAGTTCTCAAAGACTTTCTTCGACAAGTGTCTATTCATTTGACATCTTTTTGCTGTAGTCAAGGCAGCGTCTCTGATGAGCTACAAAATAATTTAACTTCTCATTTATTACTTTATTAAAGAACAATCTTAAACGAGCGAAGAGCCTAAAGTTGGCCCTTCGTACTTTCTTTATAAATTCAGTGTATTTTCATAATGATATTGATTAAAAATCTAGAATTATAAAGTTCCCCCCTTCTATCCTAACAACTATTCTCCAATTCGCTTATCATACTTGGAGCAACTCCTTATGAAGTCTACACAAAAGACATAGATTACAGTTTTCTAAAAGAAGAATTGAATACATTGCTTCAGTACGCTAAAATTCAGAGAAAGAATAACTATAAAAATGAGGTCATTCATTCCAGAGCTCCCGGAAGTTGAAACTATTAAGAATCAGATTAATGAGATCATGCCGATCAAGGTGATTGAGTGTATTCAATCTAGTGTTATATCTGGGATTGCTCATACACCTATTAATTTAACTGGACGAAAAATTATTGCCGTTCATAGAAAAGGTAAACTCCTCTACTTTGAACTTGATAAGAATGAATTCCTTCTTAGCCATTTAGGAATGACTGGAGGCTGGAGAATTGGAAAAGAGAAGCCTCGCGATCCAAATGGAATTAAACACAATCACCTCTGCCTAAAACATAAAGGTGGATACCTAAGCTACGTTGACCCTAGACGCTTTGGTCACATGTATCAACTAGACGAAGAAGGCACTCAGGCAAAGCTATCTGAGCTAGGGGTAGACTTAAAAGATCCAGCCTACACTATAGATTACTTAACTAAGACCATTAAGAAGTATCCCAATAGACAGATCAAAGTTCACCTACTAGATCAAAAGCTTTACGCCGGAACTGGAAATTATATAGTAAATGAAATCTGTGCTCGTGCAGGAGTTCGCCCTACTCGTAGAAATAAATCTCTTACTCATGAAGAGATAAAAAAAATGCATCATGCTACAGGAGTAGTAATTGATGGCGCTACTGAGACAGGTGGTACAACCTTTCAGGGAGGCTATGCCGACACTACGGGTTCTAAAGGAAATGGAGTTGGACATTTAGTGGTATTCTACCAGAAGATTTGTCAGCTATGCCACGAAACACCAGTGAAAAAGATGTATCTGGCACAGCGAGGGACATATTACTGTCCCAAGTGTCAGAAGTAATTCTTACTGTATTTTTGCGCAAACGTATCTATGGTCTCCACTATACGTAAGATCTAACATCTCTTTTTGCTTAAGTGTATATGTCTTTGGAATTGGGATATAAGTTGGTATCACACATTTCCATAGTGGTTCTTTTTCTTCTTCAACAATGTATCTAAGGTTACTTGTTCCCGACGAAGGTCTATTCGCTCTATTTCTTAAGTTATTAACTTCTCTAACTTCTTCTCTTAGATATGAAGCTGATTGGCTGAAATAAGCTTCGTAACCAGTTTTATTCTTACAGTAGAAGTATGGTCTATTTACATCGTAAGTATAAGAGAATTCAGAAAAGCGAAGTTCCTCTTTCGAAGAGTTTCTAAATTGTACGCCAATTGATTTATCAGCATCTCTACATTCTTTTAGGATACTCTCTTTAACGACATCATCTATAGACCAATAACAATCAGCACCAACTTCCTCTGCTAATACAGATAGTGTTGGATACTCCTGGTCGAGGACACAAGTACGTCCTGTAGCTGAAGCGGAAATATTAATAACGGCAAGTAGTATAAATAGTAGTTTTGTTTTCATGAACAATAAATAACACACAAAATTTCGCAGCGCACTAAAGCCTTTCTCTCTATGTATAAATTACAAAGACTGTCTATTTATAGAACATGAATATTCTCCTAGATACTGGTTTTTAATCTGTATTAGTGTTAGGTTACGCACTCAATAATAAAAAGGAACGCATTATGAGAAACAAGACAGACTCTAGAAACACTAGAAACAGACCAAACACATTCACTAAAGCAGGTGTTAAGCCAGCAGGCTTTAATAAGCCTTCCACTAATCGTGGACCTAAGCCAGCAACTATGCACATAACAGAAGATATTACTAAGCCAGTCGTTTACATCGGAAACATGAGCTACAAGAGAAATGACTTTGGAATCCTAAAACTATTTAAGCCTTTTGGTTATGTTGTAAACGTAAACCTTATTCAAGATGAAAAGCTTGAAAGAAGTAAGGGGATCGCTTTCGTAGAAATGCAGACAATTAAAGCCGCTAAAGATGCTGTAAAAGCACTTAACGGAACAGTTGTTGATGGAAGAACAATCAAGGTAAGTATTGCTGAAGATAGAATTCACCCAGAGCACATTAAAGCAAAGCCAGCTGTAAATGAGATTTCTAAAGAAGAGATTAAAATTAATCTAAAAAAGAAAAAACAAAACAGTAAAGAGGGACTTCATAATCTCTTTAATCACCAAAATAGAAAATAGTTTATTGCTTACTTCGAGTCGCTCTACTATAGTTGTCAGGGCAACTCGAGGTATATAAATGGTTCTTTCAAATATTATTTACTTAATCGCAAAATTATTCAGTTTAACTTTCAGATATAAATTCATCGGTCTAGAGAATATAAAAAAAGCTCAGGCACTAAGTGAGAATGGTAATTACCTATTAGGTATTTGGCACCAGAATCTACTCCATGGAATCCTCGCTCAAGAAGGAAACCCACATGTTGTTATTGTCTCTAAGTCTAAGGATGCTGATCCAGTGGCCTATACTTGTAGAAAAATTGGAACTATCGTTGTTAGAGGAAGCTCTCGAAACGCTGCAGGTGTAGATAAGGGCGGCAAGGAAGCGAAGATAGAGATGATTGAAAAGCTTCAAGAAGGATTTCCAGGAGCAGTAACGGTTGATGGGCCTAAAGGTCCGGCTAAAAAAGTTAAGCCAGGTATTGTTGATATGGCGCTAAAGTCTGGAACAACAATTATCCCCTACCTTCCTATTCCAAAGTCTTACTGGAGCTTTAATAGTTGGGATAAATTTAGACTTCCAAAACCATTTTCAAAAGTTGTTGTTCTATACGGTGAGCCTATAGAAGTTAAGGATGTAAGTGAATTTTCAACGTATCAAACACAACTAGAGCAAGCTTTAAACGACCTTGAAGATAAAGCCGTTGAATCATTTAGAGTTTGGAATCAATTAAGTAAAAAGAACTGGCATCAGAATAAATAATTAAGTGAAGTGTAGACGGTATCATTAGCTCTATAAGCACTCCAGTAAGAAGTGTTTTCTGGAGACTTGATTAACTCTGCACCTATTCTCAAGCTAAAAGAATTTGAAATTATATAATCACCTTCAATTCTAATAATCTGATCTTCTCTAATTAAATCATATCGATAATCAATAAGGGTAAATAGGCTCTCAGTCCACATGACTCTTCCCATAGCACCAAGAGTACTCTTCCACTTTACTGTTTCTGAGAAGAAGTCATCACTCCCTCTAAGGTTACTACTCATTAGATGGATATAGTTTAAAGAAAGGATATAGTTTGCTCTGTCTACACTTGCAGATACAGAGAGGTAACTTTCTTTATCGTAATTGGGCTTAATCGTGAAATACTCTGATTCAAAGATTCTATCATCATCTTCTAGCTGTAGAGGGTTTAGTACCTCAAAGTCATCCCCAAGTTTTGCATTAGGATCATTAACATCAAATGAAACAACTCCTAGTACATCACCAAAGTATTGCTTACCTTGTACTCCGTACATGAGGTGATGGTTAACAATTGGGTTGGCCACTGCGATAACCTTACTTCCATCAGAAGATAGAGAAGCTTCAGCATTGGTACGTAAGTTATTCTCTGGTTTATAGATAGCGTAAGATGAAATTGCTCCACTCTTCCACTTGTAACTAGCATTAATCCCTAAACTCTTCTTTAGGACAACATCACCAATAGAAGGCATATTTATTCTATATTCAATAGGAACAGTGGTTCCTAATATGATTGTTCTCTCAGGAGGTCTTCTCACCCACTCGGAGTTACTTATGACCTTACCATCTTCAATACTAATTCCTGGATTCATTACTGGTATATGAAAGTATGAAAAGAAGATACCTAAGTCTATATGGTCAGTGGCAGCTTTAGTGTAGTGAAGTCCGGTTAGACCTTCTTGCTTTGAAGAAAGAAGAGTAAAGCCTTGCCTTCCATTTAAATGACCAAGCAACCAATATTTTTCATTTAACGACCAGTTAACTACCTTTCGACCAAATGTCCAAGTCGAGTCATCTGTATCTGAAGAGTAGTAAGCTTCAGGTAATGAGTAATTTAGAGATTCTGGACCATTGAAGTAATAACGTAGATTGGCCTCTCCGTAGAGTTCAGTATCTCTACTCTTATCTTTATATGCTGATGAAAGAGCAATCCAGTCTACTGCATCTGTTTTATTTTGAGGGGAATTGAGTCGAAGTAGCTTTTCATAAGAAAAACCACCTTCAAAGCCGGCCATAGTCTGGAACGAGGAAAGAAAAATTGCTGCTAATATACTGATTTTACGGTTAAACACTCGTAATTTCTCCTATTTTTCTAAATATCTCAAATATATCTAAACAAGACCAGAAAACAATGACACACCATGTAAATATCACGTGAAACGGCCCTAAACCTAGTATTTTGCTCAAATATCATCTAAATTTTACTTATTAATTAACTTAACCAAGATATTATGAAGAGTTTGAAAATACTACTACTCACATTAATTTTTTCTGTCGTGTCATCGTGTGGATTCCTAAACGATGAACCAGTTAAAGATCAGGACATTTTTGTCTCTGCTGAGTTGAACTCTGGTTGTGAATTAGATCCCGACAAGTTTGGTGATATCTTAGAGATAAATATTGAAGCTCAAATTCGTTGTCTAGAGAATAACTTCATTCAATTCAGTCGCTATGTAAGATCAAATGATAGAACAATTATTTCAGAGGGAGAGCTCTCTGATTTCGTAAGAAGATTCTTTAGAGAGAATACAGATACCGTTATCCAAGGTCTGAAGTTAATCTTTGAATTGAATATGTTGCTCCTACGTGATGAAGCTACTTCAATAAATAGAGATAATATCTCTCCACTCTTCAAGCTACTAGTTACAGTAAATAAAGAGGCCATTGTAATCACAAAGATATTACGTGATATGGAAAAAGAAACTGATGGCCAAGCAGTATTTCAAAAAAGAGAAGAACTAGAAGCAGCGCTTGATCGTTTTGCAAAAACATCACTTCAAATAATAAGTAAGCCAGGAACACTGGCCAAACAAGTTAATTTAAAGAAGTTTCTTTTAGAGTTAAATAATAGATTGAATTTAGGTTCTGATGTTATTGATGAGAAATTAGCAAACGCAATCCTATTCATTAAGAAGTTATTCTTTGGTGGTTCAAAAGAAATCGTAACATCTCTAGAAATAGAAAAGGCCATCAATAAGCTTCCAGAGCTTATTCTTATGGCAACAGATTTTGCCCTAATTAAAAACTATCACTTTGAAGACAATACAAAACACTATGACTTTCAATCAGACATTCTAAAAAGGCTTAGAGGTTCTATTTTTGTTTTTGATGACCAAGAAGAAATATTTAATATTGAAGATCTTTACACTCTCTTTGACCGAATTAATACAAGTGATGATGAAGATGAAGATCACTTTAACATAAGAGACTATGAGAAAATTTTCAATAGTTTGAAGAAAGACTTAATTGGTGGAGACACTAAGGTATTTAATTATAAAGAATTTAACTACCTCTTAAATTATATCGACATCTCTCTAGATGGGCTGAACGTATTTGCAAAGCATAAAGCTGTAATAAAAGATATTGAAGGAAGGCCACTTGAAGAAAAGCTCATATTAAAAGAAGAGTTTGTTTCTCACATCGGTGTCATCTCTAAAAGAATAAGAACACAGCTCGATGCTCATGGTGGTATTCCAAAGAATGCAGATATTCTAAATTTTACAAAGACTTTAACTCAAGAGATTGATTCAATTGATTTTGAAATTCAATTTATTGATGCCATTTTTGGTGTAAAAATAGCAATTGCTGGTGGAAAAAAGAATCTATTAACTAATGATGAAATGCATTCGGTTTTAAACAAACTTGAAAACTTGGCATCGTTTTACTTTGATATGAGCTTCATTAATAGCTCTTTCGAATCTGATAGTTCTAAGAAATGGAGCTTTCTTAAGCACTCTTTAGACCAAGTATTTCCTCTGTTAGTTGATGATGAAAGTATTGAGGCCCTAGAGATAAACGATCTTTCAATTATACTTGAAGAGTTATTCCAAACTGATGACTCTCACACACCTATTGTAATCAATGGGCCAAAGCTCTCTTCTAAAGAGATTAGGGCCTTTACTCAGGCAATTAAAGATCATATTCTTACAACAACTCCAGAAAGTATTAACGTGCAAGAGATCAAATCAGCACTGAAACTTACTCAATTAGGAATGTCTATTCTTGAGTTTGCAAAATTCTTTGATGAAAAATCTCAATTAGCTAAAGAAGATCCTGATTCAATTGATTTATTTACAAATGAAGTTGAAGCAAGAGCAAGGAACTTAGAAGTTCTGTTGGAAAGAGATCTTCCTACTCTCGTTGGAATAAATAAGAACTTAGACTATATAACTATTGCTAAAAGTATATCTATATTATTTGAAGATAAAGAAAGCTTCTCAAGCATCATCGAAAAGGTATCTCCTCTGAAGACACTTATTCTTGGCGGTGATAGAAATATTATTACATTCTCAGAAGTATTAGAAGTTTCTTCAAAGATTAGTTCTTACGCTAAGTCTTTCTTTAAACTTGCAAATGCTGATTTTTCAAAAGATGCCGATAATGAAAATTACTTCTCTTTCCTTTTAAATACTTTTAATGAAGTTAAGGGTCATTTAAAAATTCAAAAAAGCTTAAATTACTTTTCTGCAACAGAGCTACTTTCTGCCGCGGATTATCTTCTAAATCTAAATGTAGATGAAAGTAAGAGAGTTAACTACACAAAGTTTACTCCTAGTGTAGTGAGCTTTAAAGGTCGTGTAATTCATCAGGTAAAAGATCCTGCTATAAATCCAAATGATCTTCCAGAGGTTCACGAGTTTAAAGCTAGTCATATTAAAGAAACTTTAGAGTATGTTCAAAATGCTCTTGAAGTACTTTACTTCAACGAAAGAACATTTATTAAGTTTGATAAGCAGCTTCAAAGTAGAAAACCTATCTCTTGGCTTAATATCGCAAAAGTAAGAAGCTACCCTGGAATAAGAAAGAAGAATATCCCAGCTCTTAGAAGAGACTTTTTAGATAGTGTTGCAAAGTATAGACACTATACATATAAAATTCAAAAACTAGACGAAGATGGCAAGCCTGTAACAAGGTTTGTACAGTATCTAGGATCAGAGTACAGAAGAACAAAATTTGGACATATCTTAACATCAGTAATTAAGCATGTATTTAGGATCGTTCTCAAGGGATACACCATCAAACAAGATGGAATCGATGTAGTAGATATCCCAAGAATCAATATGCTCTTTATCGACTTCAAGCCTATCCTTGAAGAGTTTGGACTGTGGACAAGTAATTTTGAAACATTTGGTGAGAATGTTATTCTTCTATCCGACTTATTTCAAAACACTTCTAATGGTGACAACGCTTTAGGGTTAGATGAAGGTGTAGAATTTGTAACAATCGTTCTTATAGCCTCTTCTCTTACAGATGAAGTCATGTACGAAATGAAAGACTATTGTCCAAATCAAGGAACTGATGCGACACCGTCTTTTGAGACTTCTTGTTATAGAGAGAATCTTTTTGAGATTTGGTTAAATAAATTAGGATACGGGGAAATGTTCCCAAAACTTGCAAAGTACTTCAAAGAGGAAGATAGAGAAGCCGTTGTGGACTATGTTCATAAAACAGAAGGGTTTGCAAGAGACACAAGTGATGAATCAGTTCCTATGGCGAAGCGTGACTTTACACTTCTCATTGGAGCGATGTTAAATATAGAATCGACATTTGTCAGATTTGATAAAAATGGTGACAACGTTATAGATACAGATGAGTTAGATGAGGCGTACCTTATCTATCAAGTATCAATTCAGAAGATGGCAAACCTTAAGGGTTGGAAAAAGACCCTAACTAAGACCGTTTTCTATTACATGGTTAAAAATATGAAAATTCCTTCAACAGGGGAAGTACTGAAATACCACTTTCAACTTCATTTTAACCCTATGTATACAGAAGACATAAAAGCAAAAAGACTGAATATTGGTGCATTACTCTATAACTTGTTACAGTATAGACAGTAGAAACCTTAAAGGGGGCACTAATGAACAACGAAGTTCAAATTAGTCAATCTGTTGCCGTATTAGTTGACGGTAACAACATTGAAAGAAGTATTCACTCTGAATCTTCAAAACAATCAACAATGCTAAATTTTGATACTCTCATTCCAAGACTCTTAGTAAACAGAGGTCTAAATAGACTTATTTATTTTAGAGAAGGAAAGAATATCTCGTCAAAACTAGCAGAAAGATTACACGACAAGTATCACGGATCTGTAAGGCCATGCCATAAGAGTGCTGATATTCCATTGTCAATTAAAGCAACACAACTAGCTCAGAAAGTAGATACTATTATCATTATGTCAGGAGACTCTGATTATATTGAACTAGTTAGCCATTTAAAATCAGAGGGAGTTAGAGTTGAGATTGCAGCAATTGAATCGACAACTCACCACCTTCTCATTGAAGAAGCCGATTACTTCCATCCAATTACAAGTGATGACTGGTTTACTCTAAAGTCTCCTAGTAATAAGAGAACGAATAAGCCACAAGCGAAGAAATCAACTAAGAAGAAAGTATCTAAGAAGGCAGACTAAGCAGACCTAGTCCTGCAAGAAAAAGGGAGTGGTGAATTTCACCACTTCTTATTTTGAGATGTACTTCATCTAAAGAAAGACTTAATAAATCAATTTCCTCTAAAGCGTCTAAATTTTGCTCCGAAGTCTTTTCACAGTTCTTAGCGATATAGTAATCACAATAATTATTCATAAATGCAGGATTAGCAGAGACTCGACCTAAATGGGTCCATTCAGCAGAAGTATGTCCAGTTTCTTCGAGTAACTCTCTCTTTGCAGCAATCAGAGGCTCCTCACCTCTCTCAACGACTCCTGCTACAGCTTCAATAGTAATATCATCAATTCCATGTCTATACTGCTTAACTAGAATTAGCTGATTATTTTTATTAAATGCAAAAACATTAACCCAGTTTCTACACTCTAAAATATCAAACTTCCCCTTTAGTTCACCACTATCATTTTCTCGTTCAGCGCTAAAGTAATTGAAAACGAATGTATTTAAAATATTTGTATAATTATTTGTTTTCCATTTTTTAATCATTTAAAACTCTATGAGAAGGTAGGATTCAGAGCTATCAGCATCTTCCTCTAGCTTTCTATTAAAATTATCTTTTACTTTCATATATTCAATCATTTTCTTTTTACCAATTATTTTTGATAGATTTTCTTCGTAGATCTTAACTAGTTTTTCATTGAACATTTCTTCATCAGCAGAAGGAGAATATGAATAATTTGGGCCATACTTTGCTTCCATCATTTCATGGAAGGCCTCATACCTTCTCTCTCTTTCTTTTTCATAACCATTTTTTAATTTATAATATTCCTTTAAGTGCTGCTTCGCTTGAGCATTATTATCTAAGAACAACTCTTCCATACTTTTGTTCCAATCTTCTTCTACCTTCTCTAAATAAGCGTCAAATTGAGCCGTTTCAAATTCTTCTTCAGCCTTAGCATCAAAAGATTCATCCTCTACGTTTATTTTAGCGTCTTTTACTTTCTTTGAAGGAAGCTTATTTTGAACAGAGCTTGATTCTGTAATTACGACTTCACTCTCACGAGATAATAAATAAATAGCAGATAAGGTAACTGCAATAAAAAGAGAAATGATTAAGTATTTTTTCATTTATATTTTAAATCCTTCAAAAATAACACCATGACCCTTCTTAATAAGTTCTGATGCTATTTCTTTATTTTTTATTGTCCAATATAAGATAGGCCTATCATTATAGATCTTAAGCATTGATTTCTGCATCCAAATATTTACACCATATTCGATTGAGAAAAAATCTGGCCTTAGATATGGAGTTAAAAGCATATACTTTAAAAATATTTTCTTTAATAAAGGTAACTTAGATTTACTAAAAGACCCTACAAGTAAACCAATTTTAAAATCAGGTCTAACTCTTGAGATATACTTTAAAGACAATGGATTGAACGACTGAAGTGCAAACTCACCCTTGTAGCCATCTAAGATTTTAACTAACTCATTCTCAAGAGCACCAACATTCGTTTCATTTTTTACTTCAATAAGTAGTGGAACTCTCCCATTCACAAATTCTAAAACAGTCTTAAGTGATGGAATTTTAAAACTAGACCCTTTTAATGAAAGTTCTTCTAGTTCATTTAGGTTTGCCTCATTAATCTTCAAGTTTCGATCAACGAGACGAGAAGTTTCTATATCGTGAAAGACAACAACTTTTCTATCTTTAGTTAAACGAACATCAAGCTCAATAATGTAATTTAAATCTATAGCGCTCTTAAATGCCCCCAGACTGTTCTCAGGAACTTCAAGGTCATGTAGTCCTCTATGAGCAATGGGTATCTTATTTAACCAATTCATTATCTGTACTTTCGAAGATTTTATCTGCGGATTGAGTGACGAAGCCATGGAAGAGCTCTCCACTAGGCATATTATAACGGCGAGCAAACTCATAATAACAAGTCGGCACTGACATGGTTTTGTCTGTAAATTTAATCTCTCTCTTATTGGCCATAGTACTTGTCTGCTCCAAATATTCACTAGGACTTCCTTTGATTATACCTCCAGATTTGTTTAGAGGTATATTTTTATTAATAAGAAGTTTATTCAACTCATCTAGGCCAGTTATTGATTTAAGATCGTTAACAAAGACAGTAAAGTGATTTGCTCTAAGGCCTAGAGCACATAACCATCCTGCATACTCAGATTCACTTATTAACTCTTTATATTCTATTGAAGATACCTTAAAGATATCCTTTTGAGCAAATAGCTCCTCTAGAGAAAGTCCCTTTATTCTAGTAATTTCTCGCTCAATAATAGAAATACTATTTTCACTGAGCTCTTTATACCTTAATTCACTAATAAATATTTTTGGTAGAGATGGATCAATAATATTTTCAAGATGAATAGCATTTAGCTTCTTAAGTTCAAAGTTATACTCCCCACTCTTAACATAGCCATATACTTTAAAGAAATTTTCAAAGACATCTAATCCTATATCAGAATGAGAAAATGTTCTAAATGCAATATGGTCATTTGTAATTCGCTCACCTCTTTCTTTCAGTAATTTATGAACTTCATGAGCGACTGGAGTAATATCTATATAATCATCCCAAAAAAATTTTAATAATTCTCTCAGCTTCACACAAACCTCTTCGCAGAAACAAACTCTGGAATTGGTCTATCAAAAAGTAAATCAACAAGACACTTCCCACTCTTAAATGCCAACCCCATTCCATGAGCAGTAAAGCCTCCAATAAAATAGATCTGTGGGTCTGAAGGTATCGAACCAACCATTGGCTGACCATCTGCAGAGAAGCCCATTATCCCTGACCACCGATGAGTAATATCTGTCCCTTTGATTGATGGAATATGTTTATTTAAGAAATCAACTAACGCATCTTGAATAACATCAGTTACTTCATCACTATAGCCAACCTCTGTATCTTTCTTGAGTTGTCTAAAACCACCAATGACGACTTCACCAGTAGGTGTTTGCCTAAAGTAATCAAGAACAAAGTTAGCATAACATGGTCCTTCCAAAATATTTGGTAAAGGACCTGTTGCTAAAATTTGTCCTCTAGTAGGATAAATCTTATCGCTAAAGTATGGATGTAACTGAGTAGAGTATCCATTTGTTGCCATAATTACGACAGGAGCATCAATCTTGCCAGACTTAGTGTGAACTCTCTTGAGCTCTTTAATTTGTTCTATTCTAAAGACTTCACTGTTTTCAAAAAGGCTAAATGAATCACTTTCTTTAAAGTGACTTAGTATTTCTTCAAGAAGTAGTACCGGGTGAACAGAAGCATCATCAAGATACTTTATCCCTCCAACGAAACCATATGTATTTAGGCGCTTCTCAATACTATCTTGATCTAAGATCTCAACATTTATACCAAGCTCATTCATTAGATCATATGACTTCTTAAGCTCAGAAAACTCTTCATAAGTAGAAGCTAAAGAAAAACTTCCCTTTCTTTCAAACTGAAGCTTCTGTTCTTTTTCTTTAATTATGTGATCTTCTAATAGTTTTAAATTTTCTTCTGAGAACTTCCAAATCTCAAGCGCTTTTTCAGCACCATGAGTTCCAACGAGACGATTAAAGTGTTCAACTGAACCACAAGTAATGAAACCGGCATTTCTACCAGTCGCCCCACAGGCAAGCTCTCCTTTTTCAACGAGAGCAACCTTTAGTCCTTGATCTTCTTTCATTAACCAATATGCAGTAGAAATACCCGCGATTCCTCCACCTATGATAACTATATCAAAGTTTTGAACTTCTAAGTCTCTTGTCTTGGATCTATCTTGCCAAAGCGATACGCTCATTTACTACCTCATACACTATAAGATTAGCATATGAGGCTTTCCCACGAAAGTGTAGTTAGATATATTTAATCATTTCAACAGCAGTGCACAGACATTTTGATGGGCCACACTTTATGCAGTGGTAATCAACCTCAGACCAAAACTCTTTATGAGTCTTTACTGCACTAAATCCCATACTAAGTAAGTATCGCTGAGAACTATTTGATGGAGACTCTAGCCAAGAGTGACAAATGATCGCCTTTGCTCCAGCTTTTTTTAAATTTTCAATAGATAAATTTGAAAGGGCCTTGCCTATGCCCTGCTTTTGAAACTCATCACTTATAAAAAGGCTTTTAAAATATCCGACCTTAGAACTATCTACATTCCATAAATCTGTGGATAGACCCCTCATGGAGTTTACCCACTCTCCAGGAGCAAGAGAGAGACGAATCCCTGCAAGTTTTCCATCTATAGACTCTGCTTTGAAAGAAGTATTCACCTGAGCAGTCTTACCAAGCTTAATGATTTCTTCTAATTCTTTAGCAGTAAAGTAATTCGTCCCTATCCACTTATCAGAGAATTTCAGTATCTTCTCTATATCTGTTAACCCAATTTCTTTAAGTTCTACACTCATATAATTATAGAGTTTTTAGAAAGTTAATTAAGTCTTTCTTTTGTGATGGTGAATATTTCTCATTACCTTGTTTATCTAGAAACATTTTAGTGTGTCCAATATTTCTAAGTCCGCGCTTAGATGTATTAAAGATTGCATCTTTATCTTTATACCACTCCTTAGGTATATCTTTACCTACTGGGTAACCAACACATTCGCTATCAAAGTCAGTTTCTTTATTAATAGCTGGCCCTTGTACGAACTTCTTTGGTCTATCCTCGGCCTTAGTTAAAAGAGCACAAAGTGATGGCACAGAGTTATTATGAAAGTATGGATACCTTGCCCAGATCCCAACAAGTGGAGGTGGTACATAGCCTTTTTGCGGCTCTACTTTTGTTTGCATCCATTTAGAAATTTTTAATTCATTTAGTCTTTCTGAAAAGAACTTCATTCCCTGATATCTCTGAGGGTCTGTTCCCACATCTTTTACAGGTGTTTGCTCATGGTAACTAACCTTTGTAGTTTCTAGCAGCTCTACCTCATTAAGCTCTTCGGCACTTGGAAGGTTCCATGCTTTTTCATAGCTTCCGTGGCATTTAGCACAGCTATTTTCAAAAATTTTCTCCCCTCTTTTTGCTGAAGAAATATCAATAGTCGATGCTTCAAAAAAATCTGTCCAACGAGGAGCTTTTGTTGAAAAGGCTGCAGCTGTAAGCTCTTTAATCTTTTGTGTATTATTCTGCATCCACTTCTCAAGCTCTTTTAAGTCAGTCCCTCTTCCAAGTTCATTCCAAAGAAAATTAGTGAATATAGGATTCCCCTCGACAATTGAGCCATCAGAGAGCCATCGAGTTTTGTACTTTAAATTCCACCAAACTGCTGGCTTTGAGTCAGCAACAAAGTGATTTAGAGGATTCTGTCTTGGAAACTTTTCTAAGAATTTATTTTTCGTTGCGTATTCATCATTATTTCTTCTTGCTAAACTTAGTGCAACTTGAGGTAGAGAAGTATCTAAACCTAGAACTTGAGGAACTACTGCACCAATTGCATTTAGATTATACTTAGTTCTTCTAAACTGCTGTCTCTCATCATCATTGGCCCTTGTTCCTATTTGGAATAGCTTGCTCGGAATAAAAGGTACTGTCTTCTTTGCCATATGAAAGAAGCTATTGGCCCTTACTCTTTTATTTGTAAGTCCCATCACACTTTTTCCAAAGAGACTTGAGGTATGGCAAGTAGCACAGCTAAATGTTAGTCCCTTCCCCTTCTTTGTATTCATTATAGTTGCCCCCATAGGAAAGTCTGGTTTCACTCCCCCTGGGTATGGAATTTGGTAGATACCTGTTTCAACTTCGTTGTCATTATATGGATTCAAACCAACCCAATCATACATTTCTTGTACAGAGTTAAAGCCGACTCTCTTCTTTGCTATTTTTGAGACAAGTCTACGTAGAGGATTCTTTTCATCTGCTTCAAGAAAATCTCTTAATGGATCGATTGGAACAAGTAGACCAGTAACAGTTACGGGATATTGTAGCGCATGTAGGTAACCGTTATGCTTTAGTTTCGCTAGTTCGACTTCACTAACATCATATATATTTTCTCTAGTCTCACCTTTGGGTAATTTGAAGTTCCTACTCCAGTCAGCAGTATCCCAACTTGAGTTATCAGCAGAAGTAATCTGGATGGAAGAAATACCAAAAAGTATGGAAAGTAATACAAATTTCACAAAAAGCTCCTTAATTCAAAGGATTACACCAGATTAAACACGATTTGACTAAGGGTATGAAAAAAAGAAAGATCAACCCGACTTAAGAAAAACTCACTAAACTATTGTTTTTTTAGTAAAACTTAAGATAGAGTTAACTAGAAATTAACCTTTTTTTAAGGTACAATATAGTACAAATGCCCTCCGGGAAAATATTATGAAAGTTATATTTTTATTATCTTTATTCTTATTATCAATAACTACCTCTGCGAAGACTTACAGAGTTGCTGCTCTTTACTGGTCTATGGACATAGAGGGACAAGTCTCAATGAGAAAAGGACTTGAAGAAAGGGCCAAAGATATTACTAAAAATACTAAAGACACAATTGTCATTACTCCTTATGTTGCAGGAAATGGAAGAGAGGGAGCTAAAAGACAAATTGAACAATTCTATAAAGTTCTTGAAGATAGAAAGTCTGTTGATTTAATCATTGTTCAGCCAACAGATAACTCCGCCCTTATTGGCCCTCTTCAATTGGCCAATAAGTTAAAAATACCAGTGATAGCATATGACCAATATATTATGGGTGGAACACTTACAAGCTTTATCACATCTAATAATTACCAAGCAGGAAAGCTCAATGGTCAATACATTGATTCTCTTTACGACAACAATAGAGAAATCAAAATTGTAATTGTCGAGTATCCAAGAGTAACTAGTACTATAGAAAGAGTGGAAGGTTTTATTGATACTCTTAAGAAAGTAAATCAAAAATATAAAATTATAGGAACCTACTCTGCTGTTGAACCCTCGGGAGGAAGAATCGTAGGAGATCAAATTCTACGAGACTTTCCTAAAAAAAATAGTATTGATGTCATCTTCACAATCAATGATGGAGGAGGACTACCTATTGTCGAGGCGCTAAAGAAAGCGAAGAGAACTGAGGTCAGAGTAGCAACGATTGATGGAGCTCCAGCTTCGATTGAAAATGTAAAAAAAGAAAATAACACAGTAATTAATAGTGCTCAATTTTGTGCCGAGATCGGCAGACAAAGTATGCAAGTAGGTTTTGACTTTCTAAAGGGAAAAAAGATCTCAAAGAGAATACTCATACCTACTTTCCCTGTTACAAAGCTCACAATAAACGACTTCACAGGAATGGATGGTGTGCCTCCAAAACAAGTAAAGCTTCCTTGGGGCAAGTCGTATTGGGATAATCAAGTGAAGAGACTTAAATGACAACCTTGAAGCTAGCCCTACTAGTATCACTTTTTATTTTCAGTATAGACTCCAATGCCAAGAAGATTTACAGAGTGGCAGTCTCTTCATCCTGTCCTTACTACTGCACAGATGGTGATAAACAAGGATACATTGTAGATATATTAAGACAATTTTTTAAAAAGTATAATATCCAAGTAAAATTTGAAACGACTCCTTACGCTCGTTTAAAAGATTCTCTTAAACGTGGAAATAAGGACCTTGCCCTTTTCACATCCTTTGACTTGAGAGATTTCTCAGAACTCATGATTTACGATGTGACCCTAGGAGTAAGTTCTGCTGGTATTATCTCTAAAGTTGGAACAAACCCAGTCGTACTTGATGTCATCGACTTAAAAGAGAAAACGATCTTTCTAGTTCCAGGAAGTATGGCCAGTGATAAACTATATAAACAGGTTGATAAAATAAATACAAATAAATCAGTCATTCAATTAATTACTGGCTCGAGAATTCACGACAGACTTATAAATCTAATAGCTCTAGGTAGAGCGGATTATGCAATTGAAGATTATAATGTTTTAAGATATTTCTATTCTAAAAGTGAATACCAAGACAGACTTATACTAACTCCAAGCTCTATTTTTGGTTATAGTCCATTGAAGTTTGTTAGTAGAAAAGGTCTTCCAATTCAAAAGACTATTCAAGAGAATCTAAAAGGATTTATTCAAAACTACAGAGAGTCCGGTAAACTAAAAACACTTCTTGATAAATATAATATTATCGATTGGAATATTGTTCTTACTAGATAATAAGTAACTTCGTCTCTGTCATATCATCGATAGCGTACTTTATACCTTCTCTACCTAGTCCAGAGTCCTTAACACCTCCGTAAGGCATTTGGTCTACTCTAAACCCAGGAACTGAATTAATGATCAGTCCTCCAACTTCAATTTTAGAAAAACACTTCTTTATAAAATCAAGTCGATTTGTAAATACACCGGCCTGTAGTCCAAAGCGAGAGTCATTAACTAAGTTGATTGCTTCGTCATCATGGGAGTAAGATTTAAGTAAAACGACTGGTCCAAAGATTTCTTCACTATTTATAAGATCATCGTCTTTATATTTTTCAATAATTGTTGGAGAAATAATATGACTATTTACTGTGCTCAATTCTCCACCACAGATTATATTGGCTCCATTTCCTTTAGCTTTATTTATCCAATCCAGTATTCTAGTGACGTGAACCTTATCTATAATTGGTCCAACTATTGTTTCTACCTTTTCAGGATTACCACAAATTAGCTTTTGTGTTTCAGCAACTAAGAGCTTTTTAAATTCATCATAAATAGCTTCTGCAATGAATACTTTTTGAGTTGAGATACAAATTTGTCCAGAATATAAAAAGGCACCAATAGCAATACTTTTAGTGGCCTCTTCTAAGTTTGTTGTCTCATCAACTACTACTGCGGCATTTCCTCCGAGTTCTAAGACCACCTTCTTCTTCCCTGCTATATTTTTTAGGAACCATCCAATCTTTGGACTCCCTGTAAAGCTTAGAAGTTTAATTCTCTCGTCTCTAACCATCACTTCACTAAGTTCATTGCTACAGATAACAACGTTTAAGAGTCCATCAGGGAATCCTGCTTCTTTTGCAAACTCTGCAAGTAGTAGACTTGAAAGAGGAGTATAAGGAGAAGGTTTTAAAATAACAGAGCAGCCAGCAGCAAAAGCTGGAGCAATTTTATGTAGAGCTAAATTTAGTGGAAAATTAAAAGGTGAAAGAGCGAGTATTGGCCCTACTGGAAACTTACCAGTAAAGGCATTTCGTCCTTCAGAATTCCCGAAGTCCATAGGAATCACCTCTCCGCCAATTCTTCGAGTCTCTTCTAAGGCTATAACTAAAGTATCAACACACCTAGAGAACTCGCTCTTAGCATAAGACAAAGGCTTACCAGCTTCAGCAACAATAAGCTCCACTAACCTATCTTCATTTAATTTAAAAATATTTATAAATTTTTTAAGAAGTTCATATCTCTTTCCAGCAGAGAAATTCGAATAATCTTCAAATGCATTCAAGCTGCTAGTTATGGCACTTTCAACTTCTTCTTTATTGGCCATAGAGATTGAAGCTATTTCTTTTAATGTGTATTTGTCATTTACGATTAATTTTTCTGACGTAGAAGAAGAGAACGTCCCATTTATATATGAACTTTTAATTGCCATAGCTACTCCAATTTATTTTATTATAAATTGAATATCTATGGTTCGGCTAGAAACTCTTAGTTACAAAGTTACCTCTATTCTGATTTAAATGCTTGAGAAACCCTAAGTTTTCTAAAAGAAACTTTTGTTCACCTAGCATAAAAAGCTGAATATCATGTAATGGACAGACTTTGATAACTGCTGTTTGTCCCTTAAAGACGCGGTATAGCTTAGAAGCTGATATTCTAAGTCTCTCACCATTTCTAAAAGAAGCATCTAGCCCTTCAGCCTTACATACATCACACATTCTAAAGTCCTCCTCAAAAGAATAGATCTTATACTTCTATCTTATCGCCAAGACGCATTATCTTCTAAAGAAAAATTAAGAAAAATATTTAGTTATCTTGAATTTCAATAACTTAAGAGACCACCTTCTTTACTAAAATACTCTTATTAAGCTTAACTAATTTAGTAAGCACAAAAAATCAGCTATTTAGAGTGCCAACTTAATATCTTATAATTAATTATTCTATTTATCGCAGCATGCACTATCTAAGACTTAACAGTTTACTAAAAAACGACTACCCTTAAATCACTAAAAACAAACCCTTACATGTCGGAGATATAAATAATGAAACCTCTTAATTTAGAGAATAAACTAGCGAAAACACCAACTAATGGTCCTAAGTATTCTACAACAGTAAAGTCAATTGACGGATCAGATATGACTCTTGCTTGTCCAAAGGTAACAAGAGGACTAGTGGCACTTATGAATCAACATGCAGTTATTGGTGGAGCCGCTTGTCACTGGGGTGGCCCTGCGGCCTTTGCAGAGATGTCATCTTCTCTACACGGTATTATGTTTAAAGATAGTACTAAGAACTGGTTTGATACATTTAACTTCGTAAATGACGCTGGTCATGCAGAAAATGGAATCTATGCTCTTAGAGCTAATTACGGTTTTGATAATTTAACTTTTGATGACTTAAGAAAGTTTAGATCTATTGAAAGTAAATTAACAGGCCATGGAGAAGCTCACCTTAATCCAGAAGGTGTTTTTCTTTCTAATGGTCCACTAGGCTCAGGAGTTCCACAAGCTCAAGGTTTAGCACTTGCTGATAAGCTTATTGGTAATGATAGAACAACACTTTGCTTACTAAGTGACGGTGGAAGTATGGAAGGTGAAACTAAAGAAAGTTTCTCTGCTATCCCTGGACTAGCATCAAAAGGTAAACTAAATCCTTTCGTACTAGTAATCTCTGACAACAACACAAAACTATCTGGAAGAATTGAAGAAGATTCATTTTCAATGGAGCCAACATTTGACTCTCTAGCAACTCTTGGTTGGAACGTAATAAGAGAAGAGCATGGAAATGACCTTCAAAAAGTTCATAACACTTTAGAGAGTGCAATTGAAGAAGCAAAGAAAAACCCAAATAAGCCTGTATGCGTAATAGTTAAAACAGTTAAAGGATTTGGAGTAAAGTCTACAGAAGAAAGTGCTTCAGGTGGACACGGTTACCCTCTTAAGGCCTACGACGATAAATTAATTCCATTCTTAGATGAAATTTTTGAAGAGAACACTCCTGCTGAACTTACAGAGTGGGCAGAAGGAATTTTAGCGAGCAAGCCAGCTCCAAAAGAAAGCACAAGTACAAGTGCAGTTAAGAAAGAGAAAGTTCAACCAGGTTTTGCAAGAGCAGCTATTGAAGCAGTAAAGAATGGATTACCTGTATTTTCTGTATCTTCTGATCTTCAAGGATCTACAGGAATCAAGGACTTTCAAAAAGCATACCCTGACCACTTTGTAGATGTAGGTATTGCAGAATCAAATATGATCAACACAGCAGTTGGTCTTTCTAAGCAAGGTCTTATTCCAGTAGTAGATACTTTTGCACAATTCGCTATTACAAAAGGAAATCTTCCACTAATAATGTCTTCACTATCACAAGCACCTATTATTGGACTATTTAGCCACGCTGGTTTCCAAGATGCTGCCGATGGAGCATCTCATCAAGCAACAACTTACCTTGCTGCAACATCTTCAATCCCACATGTAACAACTGTAGTTTGTTCATGTTCAAGTGAAGCTCAAAGCTATATGACTTCTGCGATTGAAAATATCAAAAAAGAAAGAGAAGCAGGAAGAGTTGCTGACTCAGTACTATTCTACTTTGGTAGAGAAAACCATCCAGAATACTATAATGACTCTCTAACTTATGAATGGGGAAAGGCTCAAGTCCTTCAGGAAGGCTCAGACGTAACGATTGTAACTAATGGTCCTCTAGTTCAAAAGGCCTTAAATGCAGCAGCAGAGCTTGCAAAACAAGGAAAGAGTGCAACAGTAATCAATAACCCATTTGCTAATAAGGTAGACCTAGAAACTCTAAAGTCTTCTCTAGCAAAAACAAATGGAAAGCTTGTAACAGTTGAAGATCATCAATTAATTGGTGGTATGGGATCAATGATTGTTCATGAGCTTGCAATGAATAACGTTGAATTCAAAGTTAAGTCATTAGCAAATCATGGAAAGTTTGGACAATCTGCTTATATGGCCGATGAGCTTTACGAGCTACATGGTCTTTCAGAAAATCATATTATCGAAGCTTGTCTTTCGTTATAAAATACAAAGGCCCTTTGGGGCCTTTTTTATTTCCTAAATTCTCTTCTAAGTTTTACTAGTGGTAATAAAAATACAAAGAACGAGAGAATAAAAATATACCCAAAAATTGTTAAACTAAATTCATAGCCTTTATTATCAATTAGCCAACCAAGAATCGGACCAAGAACAATAAATACAACTCTCATACCAAGACCTACAATACTATTTACAGTAGCGCGCATTTCGGAACCTACTCTAGCATTGAGAGCATCCTTCAATATAACTTGTGAAAATCCCCTACAAATTTGAAAGCTAAAACAGAAGACAACTCCAAGTGCTCCCCCTACTTTACCCATTCCTATAAAACCAATAATTGGTAAGGTACCAATCATCAGTAATAGTGCAACACTTCCTACCTTCTTCTCAATATCATGAGCAAATCTAGCAATAACTCCAACTAGAAAGTTCGTTAAGAACCAAAGGTAACCGAAATACTTATAGTCTATGCCAAGCGTCTGCCAATAGTCCTGAAATGTCCAAACAGCTAAAAGAGTAGATGCACTATAAATAATGTTATTTAGAACTATAAATTTAAGTAATAGACCACTCTTAAAGAGTTTAGTCATTATGTCTCGCCAATTCTCTCTATGGCTTGTTCTGCTCATCTTCTCTCTAGGAGGCTCCGTTACGGTTAAGGAAATAAGAAAAGGAATCCAACAGATAAAGGCCTGAACTTTGACAGGAGTATCTAGGCTAGTAACGACTAATGCTCCCCCAACAAGAGCAGCAATGGCCTCAGATGTTTGGGTATAGAATATTTTTTTTCCAATGATCTTTGCTTCACTTCCCTTCACTATTTTCTTTTTCATGGCATGAAGTGAGTCGTAGATGATAGAGATATCTGTACCAGAAAAAAGAGAAACCCCTATTCCAAGTAAGAGCTGAATAAATATCAGTCCCCAAAAATGATCAAAGATAGGAAGAAGAGAAAATCCAAGTCCTTCAAATAGACTTGCAACTATAAGTGTATTCTTTCTTCCAATTAAGTCAGCTATGTAGCCTGATGGGAGTTCAAATATTAATACGATAAGAGAGAAGAAAGACTGTAGCTCAAAAACTTCCTGCATAGAAAGTCCCTTAGATCTATAATAAGGGACAATAATAGGAAGGATAATCAAAAACATCCAAGCACTATTAAATGCAAAGATTTTAGTAATATTTTTCTTGAGAGCTGTGTCCATAACTAATTATGGACTCTAATCGACTCAGTGCCAACACTTATATATTGGCTAATTCCTTTCCCTCTTTATCTGTATAAAAACTATCACCATTTTCATACACATCTAAGTCTGGAAGGAGAACCTTCTCTACATATCCCGTTTTTCTATTTAATTGAATTTTAACGAGATTATTTTCATTTACTGCGGAAAAAGTTGAATTTAAAAAATTCTTAAACATATGACATGTAAAATCCTCTTTGAATAAGAAATCTTTTACATGTATTCCATAAATATTTTTATACTTAATATAAGAGTTCTTATTTCCATAAAATGGGTTCCCTGAACAAATAAGCTCCAAGTGGTTTCCTCGAAAGTTTGTAAGAAGAAAAGTATCAAAATCAAATGGCTCGATTCGACTTGAGTTTATCCAGATAAAATTGCTATTAACTTTATTCTTAGACTCAGCCTTGATATTTAATGTGAAAAGTAGGGAAAGAAAGAAAAAATACTTCATTAATACCTCCATCATAATTTTATATCTTTTTGAAAATAGAAGAACAATAGGGCCGTTTAAAACCTGACTTAAACTCACAGAGTATTTACATCGGTGACTAATTGGGGCCATCTAGTGCCTAAGTGACACGAAAACGTAACGAGATGTATGAAAATATTGGCCTACGTTTTGCTTTAATAGTGTTAGGGACATTTAACCAAGGATGGTTAATGAAAGAGAACTGGAAGTTAAAATTAGTAGAGACAATCCCCTATCTAGTATTAGCGGTAACTCTATTAATAAGTGTTGTGTACGAGAAGACTACTGACAAAGAGGCAGGCCGTGCCAAGCACGACCTATCTAAGAGAATTACTTTAAAATCTGTCTTGAACTCTGAGACTGACCATTTGAGCAAGAGGTAACTCTTGTTCTATTTGCAACCATACCCTCTTTACTTTTAGCAGAGCTATTGTAAATGGAGAAGGATTCGATAAATGTAGGCATATAAACGTTTGAGCTATTTTGAGCAAATTTACCAACTTCAAAGATATAACCATTTGATGCTTGTAAAAATCTAAACTGGTACTTAATTGAACCTGATGTTTGAACATTTGTAATATTGATATCGTTTAAAACATTATTACAAATAGATTCAACATGTGGATGAACATCTGTAAGAATATCTTCAGCAAAGCTAGTTCCTCTAGGTCCTTCAAAAGTTAAATCACCTAACCTAGGAACTCTAAGATTTACACTGTAGTCATTAGCACTTGTGTAGCTATCATTGAGACAAGACTTATCTGATAGTGAGAAAATAAAGCTTAACTCTCTATCACCTCTTGCTTCGAAATACTCTCTCTTATTTTGTAGAGATTGGCACATACCTTTAGCTACAGCAAGTTCACCTTCTTCTAGAGCACGTTCTTTAGATATTTCTTTACCAAAAATAAAGCGTTCATCTGTAGATGATTTTTCGTCTGAATCTTGTTTTTTACATGAAAATGTAAGGAGACAAATAGCAAGGATACTAATTGTTAACTTCATAAACCTTCCTTGGTTAATTATGTATTAATGTAATGTAAATTCTTTCTTTATTCCGTCACTAGAGCTGTAGTATAACTTAGTACTTTCAATATTATCCTGCGGATAAGTCTTAAGCCAATCATTGAAGTATTCCTTTACTTCATCAAGATTCATGCCTTCCTCGTGAAAGTCTCCAAGTAATGTAATTTCATTATTCTCTTTAACTATTTGCATACGAGGAACCATTTATACACTCTCTCTAAAAATTGCCCCAATCACATTGCAGGCAAGTTACATTTAACTTTCTCCACATTTCTACTACACTTAGTCTATCCTCTACAACAAATAATGTCTCATACTGAGGTGCGATAAATTCTAAAAAAGTCTCACTCTTGATAATATGATCACTTCTATGGTCTTGTGCTTTGCGCATATAGAGTTCATCATAAACTATTGAATGCTTTTTTAGCCAAGACTCAGTATGACTTCTATAGTCATCATCTCTTCCAGTTAAAAGAATAATGACGCATCCTTGCTTCCTCATTCCAGAGATCAGCTCAGCGCACCATTCATTGAGAGTATCACCAACCATTTCTGCATTAAAACTATCCCAGTCCTTAGGAGACTTTTGAACGTGATGTACTCTATGTTCACAATTGGTGAGCGTTCCATCAAGGTCTACAATAATACATTTCTTCTTAACAGAGTTCACAGAGATTTAATCCAATTTCAGAGTTAGGCTTTCTCTCTATTTTCACATTATGTACCTGTAAATAAACTTCACACGTCACAGCAACTTCTGCACTGAAGAGATGCCCACCTGTTGTACTATAGTCTTCATTACCAAGAACCGTATGCAAGTGAAAGAATGGCTTCCCTTCATTAAAAGTAAAGTTTCCATTTAGTGCCAGCAGCTCTTTTTCTTTTTCAATAAATGTTCTGTCGTAACTCTTTTCACTACAGTGAAAAAAACCAATCTCAACATTCTTTAAAGCACCAATAGCAGATACCTGAGCTCCGAGGAAACCATCTTGCTTTTGAACTTCATAGAGAGATTCAAACAGATCCTCACCTTTATCTATTACAACAAAAATTAAATTTCCTTCTTTAACATATTTCATTGGTTCAATTCCTTTCTAAATATTTGCTCTAATTCCTTAAAATCAAATTCCTTTGAATCTAAAGGAGGTAGAATCCTTAACTTAACTTTTCTTTTTGAAAGTCTAAAACCTTTAAGGACCCCTTTTCCTTCAAATGAAAAGAAAGAACCCCAAAGACCATCTATAACCATAGGCACAACAACTGTTGGTTGCATAGAGACAATTTTCTTTATTCCAGGTTGAAATTTTCTAAGCTTACCATCTCTTGTGATCCAACCTTCTGGAAAGAGCCCAATAACATGTCCGTCTTTAAGACCATCTTCAATGTGCTGAAAAGCATTATTTAATAACTCTGGACTTTCTCTTCTTGTAGCAATTGGAATAAGATGGGCCTGCTTTAACCAGAAAGTAAATCCTGTCTTATAATAGTAAGCATGATCAATAATAAAGCGAACCGGACGAGGGCATGCGGCCATCACCATTATCCAATCGACAAAGCTCACATGATTAGAAGCTATAACAACAGCACCTGTCTCTGGAATATTTTCTCTTCCAACAATCTCTACTTTATAAAATAGCTTTGAAAGTAGCCAAAAGTTAAACCTTAGAGTTCTTCCAGTATTTTGAGAGTAAATATATATTGAGTAGAAAATATTGATAAGAGCAAGTATGAAGAAGATCCAAGGGATAGACACTCCACTACCTGAGAGAAGCATTATAAAAATAGCCGCTGTTACCATAAAGATGGCATTCCAAATATTATTTCCAGCAATGATACGAGAGAGAATATTGCGAGGAGTATAGTCTTGTAAAAATGTAAATTGAGGAATAATAAACATTCCACCAAAAATAGAAACAAGAAATAAATCGATAAGTGCTCTTATAGAATAATTCTGTTGAAAGAACTCTGAAGCTGTATAAAGAGGTACGGAAGATTCATATTGAAAGATCATTGCTGAATAAGACATATCCAAAAGAAAAATACTCATACCAAGTGCGGCCAGTGGAACCATTCCCATCTCAGGTCTTTTTTGAGAAAGCTTCTCAGCAAAAAAAGATCCAGTCCCCATACCAAGAGTAAAAGAAGCTAGAAAAACGGTTCCAACACCTTCAGAACTATGGAAGATGTCTTTACATAGATTTGGAAGTAGTGACAAAATAGCAGCACCTAGAAACCAAAACCAAGAGATCCCCATACATGTATTAAAGATAAGTTTATCTTTTATAGTAAGTTTTATTATATCAAAAGTAGGTTTAAAGAATGTGAAGTCAGGTTTAACACCTTCATCTACAGGATCAACCTTCTTCATGAAAAGTGATGTTAGAATACCTAATGCTGAAACACTTAGAATTCCAACAGAAATAACAAGAGAGTTACTCTCAGTTGTTACGGCGAGTCCACCTATAATTGTTCCTATTAGAATAGCAAGGAAGGTTCCACCTCCAATTGCAGCGTTACCCGAGACAAGTTCTTCTCTTTTTATAAGTTGAGGAATAATTCCATACTTAAGAGGTCCAAAGAAGCTTGACTGAGTTCCCATCAAAAAGAGTGTTGATAGAAGAATATAGAAATTATCAGTATAAAATCCCAGAGCAGCAACTAGCATTATCAGGAATTCAGTGATCTTAGTGTATTTAACAAGTGTAGATTTTGAAAATTTATCTGAAAGTTGACCTGCAGTTGCTGAAAATAAAAAGAATGGAAGAATGAAAATCCCACCGGCCATGGCAACTAAAGACTGTGCACTGAGTCCCATTAAGGTAATACCTTTATAGGCTATAATTATCACTAGAGCATTTTTAAAAAAGTTATCATTTAATGCACCTAAGAACATTGTCCAAAAAAGCGGCGAAAACCTTCTATCAGTACTAATTAATTTAAATGACACATATTACTCCTATTAGAATTATTCTAAGGAGTTTGCCTCACAATGTTAATAAATATTTTAAGTATTGCCTGCCTTTATTTCGTGTTCTAAAATCACCAATATGAAACTATATCACTACGTACACTGCCCATTTTGTATTCGTGTAAGGATGGCCTTAGGTCTCTTGAATATTGAATTTGATTCTATTGTCCTTCCATACAATGACGAAGATACACCAAAGTCACTAACGGGTGTAAAAATGCTACCTATTTTCACTTTTGAGAATGGCGTTAGTAATAATGAGAGCTTAGATATTATATCTATATTAGACAAAAATAATGTCTTAAAAAGTGAACAACTTGATAGTTCAGAGAGAGAAGTTGTAGAAGACTTACTTTCTAAATTTGGAAGTGATGTTCATTCACTTTGTATGCCTTATTGGATGTGGACTCCTGAATTTAATGAAGAATCTAGATCTTACTTTCAAACAAAGAAAGAAGTTAAAAGAGGTCCATTCAATAAACTTATTCAAAATAGAGATAAGTTCTTAAACAGTTTCGATAGCAATCTCCATCTTTTGATCCCACATATTCAAAAGTTTTATAAGAGTGAAACGATTACTATCTTTGATATTATGATCGCATCACATATTTGGGGAATGTATATTTTCCCAGAATACCAATTTCCTAAAGAAGTTAATGATTATCTCCAACGAGTAAAGAAAGAATGTCACTTTGACTATCATATAGACTTTTGGAAAGATTAGTTACCAACTTAATATATACATTCCGCCTAAGAAGAACATAAACGCAATGACAAGATAACGGCTAGGCCATTTCTTCTCTACAATACACTCAAGTAGGCTAGAAAAAATTGTTCCTGTAATAGCAATACCTGATAGTGTTGCTAAATGAGCAGTTTGTATTGCTTTTAAGTAAAGCGCTAGACTTAGAAATGTCCCCATCAAACTTCCAAAAATGAGTACACCCTTCACTTTTATATCTTGCTCTTTCCATTTTTCAAAAAATTTAAATGGCTTCCAATAAGAGATAAGAATGAATGCAAAGATAGCCCCAAGACAACGATGAAAATTTCCTTCCATTGCTGTTAGTTCAGGGTTGAAGTCAAAACTATAGCGAGTAATGATAACACCTACACCATCTAGAAAAACTCCAATGAAAGCAATAGAGATTGCCTTTAAATCCCAAGAGCCAGACTTTCTAAATGATTCCAATGAAAATGTCGCCAAACAGAGTATACAAAAGAATATTGCGAGAAATTTCTTTGGATCCATGACTTGATCAAATACGAAATAACTCAATACTCCAATGAGTAGTGGCTGAAAACCAAAAATCATCAAGGTTCGACCGGGTCCCATAAGAGAGAAGGATTTTAAAAGAAAGATATCACCTATCCCAAGTCCCATAAATCCAGAGAAGAAAAATAGTCCGAAGTACTTAAGACCAATTTCATGCCATGATCCAAAAATAGAAACAAAGAGTCCAAATGCAATTGCTCCAACTATGGCCTTAAAACAATTCATCCAACTAGATGATATTTGCCGAGAGTAAATAGTGAATATTTGAGAACCAATTGCAAAGGCTAAATTTGCGCCCAGTCCATATAGGTAGACATCTTTCATTGCATTATTTATATCACGAGTTTATTTTATACCTAAGAAAAATGTGCTAAATAAAACTATGAGAAAATTTAATACTGAAAATATCCCGCAACCTAAGATTTCTAGCTTTGAGCTTCCATCACTTCCATTAGATGTTGAGATTGGTTGTGGAGTTGGATTACACCCAATTCAATATGCAATAAAAAACCCTGATCGCTACTTAGTCGCTATAGAGCATACTACTGAGAAGTTTAATAAGTTTCAGAGAAGATTTGAAAAACACGAGAGCCCTTCAAACCTGCTACCTGTTCATGAAAATGGTATATCTTGGGTCACTCACCTTCTGCCAAAGGAGTCCGTTTCAAGATTCTTCTTTCTCTTTCCAAATCCAAATCCAAAGCCTGGTCAACAAAACAAGAGATTCCACGCAATGCCATTCATGGAAAAAGTGATAGAATGTCTAATGCCAGGAGGAACAATTCATGTTGCTACAAATGAATTATTCTATGCTGAAGAGTCCCTAGAATTTATGACTCAGAAATGGAACCTTGAATGCATTCAAAATACAGTAATTGAAAAGAGTTCGGGACATATAGGAAGAACTCACTTTGAAAGAAAATACCTCGAAAGAGGACAAGTTATATATGATCAAGTATTTAAGAAAAAGGATTAGTTATGACAAAGAAGTACGCAGTTATTTTATCAGGTTGTGGCCACTTTGATGGTGCCGAAATTAGAGAGTCAGTACTAACACTACTCGCTCTTGATACTCAAGAAGCTCAATACGAGATCTTTGCACCAAATGAAGATCAATTTCATACCCTTAATCACTTAAGCGGAGATGAGCTTCCTAATAATAGAAATGTCCTTGAGGAATCAAGTCGAATTGCCAGAGGTAATATAAAAGACCTTAACCAATTAAACTCCGAAGATTTTTCAGGACTACTAATCCCTGGAGGTTTTGGTGTTGCGAAGAATTTTTGTACATTTGCCTTCAAAGGATCCGAGGCTGAAGTAAATAGCCTTGTGAGTAAAACAATAAATGATTTCTATAATGCAAAGAAGCCAATTGGGGCCATTTGTATTGCTCCAGCACTTCTAGCTCTTGTACTTGGGAAGCATGGAATTGAAGTCACTATTGGAAACGACGAAGGTACTGCAACAGAAGTTGAAAAAACGGGCGCTAAACACATCAACTGTGGCAAAGATGAGTTCCACTTAGATCAAAAGCATAAGATAGCGACTACTCCGGCCTATATGTATGATGATAATAAGTTAAACCTTGTTCAAAAAGGTATTAGCTCTGTCGTAGAGAATGTAATTAACTGGTCTTAAACCTCTCAAAGGGACCTATCATTAGAAAGATAGGTCCTAATTTCAGTAAGCCCCAATCACTGTATAGAAATTACTCTGTGTCTAAAAAATAGACACAAAATTCCCTTCTAACTCCCCAGAATGACAATTAAAAGTTGGTATATATATTGCTCTTATATAAGTAGATCGTTTGTGAGGGGAATGAGATGAGAATTTTAACACTATTAACTTTTATGCTTACATTTGTTAGTTGTGGAGTTCAAGTAAACTCAAAACATGCTCAATACCTTGAGGGAACAAAACAATATGCTGTAAGTGCAAGTGAGTTTCAACCATACATCACTTCATTTGAAAAGAATGCTGCCCAAAATTTAAATGAGCCAGATTTCACAGTTGGAGATATTCCTATAAACTTTGGAGACACTACAACTGAAGACTACGATGGCGTATGTAATACATATAGTGATGGAACCAAAGAGATTTTAATTAAAAAATCATGGTGGGAATCTACAGATGATACTCAAAGAGAAATCATGATCTATCATGAATTAGGTCACTGCAGACTTGGACGAGATCACGATGATGAGAGAAGAGTTGTAGGTACACATACTTATAAAATGTCAGTAATGAATCCAATTATTCCAACGTCACAAGATTATTCTGCACAAAAGAATGCCTATTTAACAGAACTCTACTTATACGATAAATCTGCTCTAAGTAGTGCTTTTGGAATCTAATCTAAGGGAACCTTTATAAGGTTCTCTCTACATTTCTTAGGAGAGACTTTCTTGTTAAACTTCTCCCCCGATGTTTCACGGTCTACAAGATAGCAGTAACCAGCATTACTCCCTTCAGCTCTATAGAAAATATACTTTGTGAATTTTGGTGCACACTTCTTTAAGGACGTCTCTTTTACAAATCCTATTGTTCCACGCTTAGCATCTACATCAAAACATTTCCCATTAAGTTTGCTAAAGTTATGCCATAAAGTCCTAACTTCCTCTGGCCTACACATTTCTTTATTAATTGATTTCTCTCTAGTTGAATTACCTAGAGTTCTCAATTCAACACACTTACCACTCCAGCCATCTTCATCAAGAATCCATTTAGGTTTAACTTGAGCATCTTCACATTTACTGATGGATACTTTACTTATAAATAGGTCTCCACTAGTCTCACTATCACTCTCAACGCAAATAGGCTTACCAAACTCATTTGGTACGAGAGAATACTGAATTCCTTTTACAGCTTCACGACAATTTCTTTTCACAACACTTTTCGAAAACCTTTCTCCATGAGTTATACTATCAATAAGTAAACACTCTCCTGTATAGCTCCCAGTTCTTTTAAAGAAGAATTTTGTTTTAAAATCTACACAGTTCTTATAGTCAACTTTTCGAGTCGATACTCTTGAGTTTGTAGTTTTCCTAACCTCAAGACAGTCTCCACCAATGCCACTCTTATCTTTTTTCCACATATACTCTAGAGAAGAGTTATCAAAACAACTTGAACGACTAACTCTCTTTGAGAAGGCCTTCTCTCCACCATTGACTGCTACTTCATAGCAGTAACCTTGGTCACCTTCTTTTTTCATATTTAAAACGAAAGTGGTCTGACTTGGTTTACATCTATCAGTACTCACACTTTCAATATAGCCACTAGGACCTTTCATGCGATCGACAGCGTAGCACTTTCCACCCCATCCATTCTCTCTAGATAACCAATGGTGATCAACTTGACTAGGAGCACAGAGTCCCTTACTAACCTTTCTCTTTAAATTTCCATCAATCTCATAACACTCTCCAGATATCTCTGAAGTTAACTCCCAGCTATGTCTCACATTTTCTGTAACGCACTTACTTGTAGCTGTACTCCGAGCAAACTTCTGTCCCTTTGTTTCTTCATCAATCTCGTAACATTTCCCTCCAACTCCTCTTTCACTTGGTACCCAATGAAAAATAGTCTTATCAGGACGACACTTACTCTTACTTGTTACTGCTTGAAAAGCTTTACCACCTGTTTCAATATCGTATTCATAACATTTACCAGTGAATGCTTTACTAGGGTCAGGAATCCAGCTAAAGGCCGTGACTTTCTTATTGATTAAATTTGCGGATAAATTAAAAGGTAGAAATAAAATAGGCCCAAGCAATAAAAACTTGGGCCCAAATAAGAATTTTAAAAAATTATTAAGCAGCTTCTTGCTCATCAGATTCTACTTCTGCAACAACTTCTGCTGTTACATCTGTTTCCTCTTCAACTACAACTTCTACTTTTGGAGGGTGACAAGAAACAACATTTGAATCTACGTCATGTGCCCACTCAAGCCCTTTTGGACAAGGAATGTCTTTAAGTGCAAAGTTATCGTGAATAGCTAGCCCAGAAATATCTACAGTGATAAATTCTGGCATATCACCTGGAAGACCTGTTACTTCAACTTCGTGTAGTACGTGTTGAACAATTCCACCTTCTTTCTTACCTGCAGCTTCACCTTCAAAGTGAACTGGTAGTGTAACTGTAGTTTTTTCATTTGCAGAAATTTTGTGGAAAGATACATGAAGCATTTTATCGCCCATATGATCCCACTGTACATTATCAAGAGAAACTAGGTGCTTCCCTCTTCCTGCTACTTCTACTTCAAATACTTTTCCTGAATGATGTAGGAATTTAGCAATTGAGATTGATGGAACTTTAAAGTTCACCGAATCCATTCCTTTTCCATATACTACACCTGGAACATAACCTTCTTTTCTTAAAGATTTTACAGGTTCTTCTCGCCATTCAGCTTTTAGTAATTCGTACACTCGTACCTCCATGATTGTATTGATCCTAATAAACGGATACATATTAATTATAACTAAAATTAGTTTTTAACGCTACGAGGCAAACGTTGTCCCCCGTGACTTGTATCTCTTCGCCTTAATTGGTAGAAAACTAAATATGAAATTATCCAAAGTATTCGACAGTACATTTTTGCCTGCTAAATTTAACGGACCAAAACGTTCAACTAAGATCATGATTGTTATGCATGGACTTGGTGATCAAATGTCTTCATTTAAAGACTTTGCTCTAGAAGTAAATGTGACATGTCTTGATTATTTATTGATAAATGCACCTACTCCCTACTACTTTGGATTCTCTTGGTACGACATACCTCCAGGAGAGCCAAAGGGCGGAATAAAGCACTCTATTCAAAAGTTAGAACTTCTAATTAATGAACTAAATGAAAATGGATATAATGACGAAGACATTATCCTCTGTGGATTCTCCCAAGGCGGATGTATATCACTACATAGCTTCCTCAGCTGGAAGCGTACTTTCGCTGGAGTGGTTTGCCTTAGTCCAAGGATCTATCTTGATAAAATGGAAGTGAAAGTAGAAGAAGTTCATTCTAAAACACCTATATTTATGGCCCATGGTCATTATGATCAAGCAATCGACTTTAATAGTGTTGAAACACAAATGAAGCGATTAAAAGATGACGGTTTAGATATCTCTTTTCACGAGTATGACATGGCCCACGAGATTGATATCCATGAGATTAGAGATCTAGCAAGCTGGCTAAACCAACAAATCTAAAAGTTGGCACTTTTTCAACAAATTTCATCTAAACGAAATATTCCCTATTTCTTTTAAAATAAAGAATTATTTCACTCAACCTACTTGAATTACTAATTAATTAAAGAAGTTACGATTAATTAAGTACTTCCTAACCCTTATCTGCCCGATTATTAAATACACAACAAACAAGGGCAGCAAAATTGAGGTTAACTATGAGCACTGTAAATAATTTACCACAAATTCTTCTTGTAGATGATGACAGCGGAATAAGAGGCGTTATTTCAGACCTACTAACAACTAGTGGATTTAAAGTAATTCAGGCCGCCGATGGGCTTGAGGCCACATTAAAGATGAAGAACCAGAATTTTAGCTTAGTTATCACTGACCTAAATATGCCAAAGAAAGATGGAATTAAACTTACTAATGAAATCATAGCAGCAAATGGTCCACCAGTTCTACTTATGACTGGAGAGCTAGAGACTTATGATATTAAACTTAAATCGCTAGAGAATACTGTTCTCTTACCAAAGCCATTTAATCCAAAGATTGTAGTCGCTCTGGTAAACAAGATCTTGAGCGAGAACAAATAAAAAAAGCCCACTAGATATAGCGGGCAAGCATACTTTTAAATATTATATATGACGACTCTTAGTGATTTTCGTCGTGATCATGGTGTCCTCCACCAATGATATCATCGTCAAAAGTCTTAGTCGCAATCATAAGAGAGATTGGAAATAGTGCCCAACAACCAACAAGACATAATGCAACAAATACTTCAAAACTCATTCTCGACTCCAATTTAGCTTAATCTGCAGCCAGTATAGCCCAAAATCTATGGCCAGACTAGCCCCTCTCAGACAAAAATTCACTATTCTCAATATCTACAGTCATAATCTTTTGAAATCTACCGCTAATTTTATTAGTAGTGATGTGAATATCATCAACATCTTTACTCACTGTTCCAAGGTGTTTAGCTAACTTGTTCCATCTTTCTTCGTATCTAGTGAATTCATCTCCAAGCTTATTGATTTCCTCATGCATGACAGACATATACTTATTTCTCTCAAGGTTTAATAATACGCTTTGAACAGTAGTGAGCGTTGCAAGGAAAGTCGTAGGAGAAGCTAGCCAAATCTTCTTTTGATTTGCGTACTCTACAATGTCAGAGTGATAGGCATGGATCTCTGCAAAAATGGCTTCTGCTGGTAAAAAGAGGATGGCCTGATCAGCGGTCTCATTTGTAATAATATACTTCGAGGCAATATCATCGATGTGCTTTCTAACATTCTTAGAGAACTCTTTAGCAAATTGCGCCTTTTGGCTAGAGTCACTTGTAACACTTACTAATCTCTTATAATTCTCTAACGGGAACTTAGAGTCTACACAAATAAGTCCAATAGGCTCAGGTAGAAAGAGAGCTGCATCAACAATTTTTCCGTTACTTAAAAGGTGCTGAGTTTTATAAACCTTATCACTCTTATCTCCAAATACTGAACTCAGTAAATTACTAAGCTGCACCTCTCCAAAAATCCCCCTACTCTTCTTATCTGTAAGAACATCCTGCAGAGAAACAACATTTGTAGAGAGAGATTCTATCTTCTTTTGCGCTTCGTCTATTTTTGCAAGTCTTTCAATTACACCTTGAAATGTTTCATTAGACTTTTTAAAGCCCTTCTCTAAGTCTTCTTGAACCTTATTAGAAATAGAATCAAGTCGAGACTCTATTATTTTATGAAGACCAAGCATGCTCTCTTGCTGTTGCTGAAATAGGTCTGTTTTAAATTCATAAAGGTCTTGCTGCTTTTTTAAAGAGTCATCATTAAGCTTTTCAACTATTTGTTCTTTAAACTGATAAAGACTCTCTCTGTTGTCATTTGAACTTGTATCTAAGTAAATTTTTTTGACAATGAGAACGAGGGCAAAAATAATTAAGCAAAGAAGAATGAGATTGATAGACATTTAAACTCCAGAAATTTATAACTCTATTTTCTCATAACTTTTACTAGAAGCAAGTACTATTCTATTCCAATACTAAGTTCTAGATGAGAGTATATTTAAAAGGATAATTTTATGGAAAAAGTATATTTCTCAATATTAGGAATTTGTGCAGGACTGGCAGTTCCATTTCAAGCGATTATAAATGCTAAACTCTCATCAGAAGTAGGACATCCCCTGATAGCCGCTCTAATCTCATTTGGAGGTGGTTTCTTAGTATTCCTACTATTTATGCTCTTTGGGCCAGTAAAATTTCCTTCGATAGAGCAATTGAGTTCATTTAACCCGGTACTATTATCAGGTGGATTAATTGGAAGTTGTTTTGTATTTGCAGCAATTGTCGGAGTTCCAAAGCTTGGTGCGACTGCGTGGATATCACTAATAATAGCAGGACAATTAGTGATGAGCTTAGTCCTAGACCACTATGGAGTCTTAGGACTACCTATTAAAATGATTAACCTCTACAGAGTTCTCGGGGTTTTCTTATTATTTACTGGAACATATTTAATTATTAAGTTCTAAATTAAATACCTTCATTTAACATTGAAAATCCATTAACCCAGTGGCCATTTACTCTCACTCCCCAGTGAAGGTGTGGGCCACTTGATCTCCCCGTATTGCCAGAGAGAGCTAAAACACCTCCCTGAGGCACAATATCGCCTTCCTCGACCTTAAACTCACTTAAGTGGCAATACATAGTCATTATTCCCATTCCATGGTCTAAAATGACTGTTTTACCAGTAAAAAAGTGATGCCTAGCAAGGACAACCTTCCCTCTATTAGATGCTGGAATCTTTGTCCCTGGACGCGCTCTAAAGTCTACTCCAGAGTGCCAAGAATTCTTCATATCATTGAAGACTCTCTTTGATCCATAAATAGCGGTGATTTTAGAGTTTAGAGGCTTAACAAATGGTTTATCAAAAAGAGCTCTATCTTTAATTGCTGAAGAGTAGACCTTAGCTGTGTGAGCAGATTCTTTCTCCCATCTAGCTATCGTTTCCTTATCAAGTTTTGCATACTTTTTAGGAACGGTTAGTCTTCTTAGAGGATACTTTGAGTCAATGATATTAAACTTTGCGACAGCGACCTTTTTTTCAATCTTATTTACAACAAAGCGATACTCACACCAAAAACTACCTGTGTTCTTATGCCTTGAAGCAGATACATAAACTGTAGCCAATCCGTCTTGAGGAGCTCCCAAGGCAACTTCATTACCTGCACAAAATAATTTTGCATCTATATGCTGAAATGGGTAAATGAATTGAACTTTCTTAACTGTTCCATTATGAATTGTAGAAGTCAGTGCTTTAGGAAACTTTAATGATTTAGATTCTTTATCCTGCTCTGTTAACATTGTAATTTTCTTTGAAGTCGAACAAGAAGTAACAATAAAGACAAGTATATATATTAATTTTTTCAAAGTGAGCTCCTAGTATTAATTATTATAGGAACTCACTAAACACAACGTCAATGCATCTTCGAAATAAGCTAAGACTCCATATCGAAAGAGTTAGGAGTGTCACTCTCATCATTGTCTCTAGACTCAACAGGAGCTTCGCTTTTAGTCGACTTACCATTTACAACACCCATTAACTTAATCACTTCTTCAAATAAGATTTTTGACTGACCTTCAAGAGCATCTGCTTGATTATTAGTTTCATTAGAGATTTGATTATTTAAGTGTGTAACTTCATCTAGTTGTTTCATAGCTGAGTTAATTTCTTGAACACCTTGTGACTGCTCTGTTGAAGCAATTGCAATCTCAGTAACTTGATTATTTACTCTAGACACATTATCTACAATTTGATCTAGAGACTCTCCACATTTATTTGCAAGAACAGCTCCCTTATCTACAGTGGCCCTTCCTTTTGTAATTAGTCCATCAACTTTCTGAGAGGTACTTGTAATAATATCCTCAACAGTCTTTACACTGCCATCTAACATTTCTGAAATCTCTTCTGCTGCTTTTCCCGACATATTTGCCAAGTTTCCAACTTCTTCAGCAACAACAGCAAATCCCTTACCATGCTCTCCTGCTCTAGCCGCTTCAACAGATGCATTAAATGAGAGAAGCTTTGTTTGAAATACAATATCATTTATTACATTCGTTTTCTCACCGATCTCTTTTATTAATTTGATAATGTCAGCGATTCTCTTATTTGAATCACTCATCTCACCTGTAATTTGTGAATTACTCTCATTAATGTCATCAATTGCCTTGATCATTTCAGTGATTGTCCTCTTTCCTTCTTCAGCAACTCTACGACTCTCTTCAGAGTCTTCTTTGGACTTATTTGAAGCCTCAGTATTACGATCAATCATCGCACTAATTTCATCGACAGAAGATACCGTCTCCTGAAGCCCTGCTGCTTGCTCGGTTGTAGCTGACGCAAGTCTTGAACTAGAGCTAGCAATATTCTTAGATGCATTAGACACATCTTCCGCATTTTTAAAAAGTTTATTACTGATAGAAAGAATAGGCTTAGAGATTGTATTTCCAATGGTAGTTGCAATGAGAAAAATACAGATAGAAAATACAATTGAAAGTATAAAAACTAATGTTTCAAAATCATGAACTGAAGAAAGCGCTTCATCCTGAGACTGAGTAGTAAACATAGCAAGTTCAACATCTTTAAAAGTAAAATAAGTGACATAAGCTATTTCAGTAACTCCTGTGGATCCGACCTTTGTCACATCAAAGTCTTTCTTATCTTTAAATATCTTTGTGATTGTTGACCCTTTTTTTAATTTTCCAATAGGTCCTTTTTTAACAACTCTATTTGATGCATAAATAGTTTCACCATTTTCTTTTCTAACGACAAAGTATGTCTCTCCTGTCTTCCCCATCCCTATTCGATTATTTGCAACCTTATCCAGTTCAGAGTTTGGCAACATTAAGATAATAGACCCAATACTTTCTCCAGCATCCCAACGACCTCTTGCTGAAGAGTTATTAGCAAATCTTACAACTAGAAATGATTGATGCCGACCTTCTAAAACTTCATACTTATCTAATGATGAATAAAAAACTTTTTCCTCACCATCACTACTCCTTGAACTTTCCCATGCTTTAAATAATGGAGTATCAGTAAATTGATCCATACTGCTATTTACAAGATCAGTATTCTTAACTGCACCAATGATCTTCCCTTCATTTGTAACAAATACCATATCTTCAAAAAGAGTATTCTTAGCAATTTCTAAAAAGTAGTTGTTATACTTAGAAACCGAATCCCAACCTGACTCATCTGCTCGAACGAAAATATCCTGGAACTTTCTAGAAGCACTTAAGAGTTCAGCATTTGCATACCATCTCGAAAATAAGCTCGTTAACTGATTTTGCTTAAGACTCTTAGTGGCCTTTATCTTCTCATGGACCTCGGTCACTATTGCATCACCACTTTTTTGAACAGCAATGTAGCTTGAAATAGCGAACGGAATAATCCCAACGAGGAGAAATGATACGATTAATCTAACTTTTAAATTCATAATAATTCCTTGTAGTTTCCTATCGGATTGTACCAAACAAGCTAGATTAAAATATTAAGATTTGATTATAAATTAAGATTAGATTAAGAAAGACAAATAAATAATATGGGGAGAGGATCCCCCCATAATTACTTATATTTACGCTAGAATGTCGTAAGGTCTAATAGTTTTTCTTCCATTGGCCGTACATTTCTTCTGTGCTTGATCAACTAACCAGTAAACATACTCATTCATTGCTTCTAAAGTGTCAGAAGATACATTATATCCCTTCCCTTTTAGAGCTTCTTTAGTCTTAGAACCTACGATTAGCATCTCTTTTTTCTTAGTTACTTTCTTTTTTGTTGCAGCTTTCTTTTTAGTAGCTTTTTTCTTTGCCATTTCTTACCTCATGTAATGTTTATATTTTATATTAATATTTTATTTTTACTAACCGGTTATAGTCAATATGAAAAAGGAGATAAAAATATAAATTTAAAAATCAAGTAAAATCCAAAATACTCTTGAAAAATGGCCATTCCTGTATAGAGATACGAATTTTATAGTGAGCAAAGATCTATACCTTTCAGCTTAATACGTATTAGGAAGTTAATACATTAATCAAGAACTCTTCACTAAAGTTAATGTGTGGTCACTTCATATACAAATAAATTTTACATCTATATTACTTAGACAAAATTAAATATCTCTCTCTTCAAATATAACGATAGTGATATTATTAAGACGTGCTTAACTATAAACTTAGTGACTTTTCAGGAAATAAAACGAAAGTGATTACCTTTATCACTTTATTAATTCCTTTTTTTTTGAAACTCACTCTCCATATCAAAAATATAACTCACAACCAAATAGACTTCTATTTATTCAGTGAGTATGGACTATATGAAAACCTAACCGTTGTTTTTTCAGCGATCTCAATTTTCTATATATTACAGAAAGATCTCAACGACAGAATGCTTCAGGCCTACACTGCTCTTCTTGTCTTTTACATATTAGAAGAAATATCGTGGGGATATCATTTACTTAAGCATATATTAGACTATTCCCCTTTTATATCAGAACTAAACGGGCAACAAGAGAGCTCTTTTCATAATCTACAAATTTCCCCACTAAGTAATTACGAGCTAGGTACATTACTTGAATACTCTCTAATTATCGCTCTCATTTTAGTATGTATAAATGGATCCAAATACATATCAAGATACACGGCAGGAGCAAGCTTAATCTCTGCCTACACTCTAGAAATTATCATAGAATTCTTTGGCCTTGATTCAAATAATCAGATGTACGACTACACAGAAGTTAGTGAATGCTTAATATCATTCTTCATAGCTTGTAACTTTAAATTTATGTATCAAAACTCACTTCAACCACAAGAAGTTCGCTCTTGAGAGTATAAATTTTAGACACCTGTATAATGAAAATCTATTAAGATCATATAACTATCTATTTTTACGAGAGAGAATACTGGCATATAACTTGCTTTAAAGTGGATATCTACAAATAACCGCTTAAAGGAGTCAAATGATGCGACAGCTATTACTATCTATTATCACCTTGGTCAGTATATCAAACGCCTCTGCGCTTACATACACTCCAAAGCCTGTGGATTTCTATCAAGATATATCTTGTACCGAAATGACTAATCTTCAATCAGAAGATGAGTTTATCAGATTTGCAGCAAAGGAAATCACTACGGACCTTGGAACAGACGTTTGCTCAAGAGTTCAGTCTTTAGAATCATTATACAATGATGAAGAAGCTTCTCCAGGAGAGATTTCAGCTGTTCAATTTGGAAAATTAATCGAAAGTATTCACTCTTTTTATACGTCTGAATTTTAATTATTATATTTTTATAACTGCTATCCCTTCTCCCCCCTAGAGGGGTAGTGGTTATAATACTCTAAATAAAAACAAAATTTCACCGATAGGCTTCCATATAAAAGGGAGTTTATTTTGAAAAAAATCTTACTAGTATTTCTACTATTAACCACAAATATTTTTGCAAAAAATCTAGGCCATAGAGCCGGTGGTGGAAAAGGCGAATATTATAGCCATCTTCCTGAAAACTCCCTAGTGGCACTTGAACACTCTTTGAATGACATTCAATTTGATAATGAATTTCTCTATCTAGAGTTTGATATACAAGAAACCAAAGATGGAAAGCTTGTTGTCTTTCACGACAAAACGATTAGAAGGATGATAAACAAAAAACAAAATATTGAATCATTGAATATAATCTACGAAGAAAATGACGTTTCATACTTTAAAAAGAAATTAAATTTATTAAAAATTTATGAATTAACATATGAACAATTACAAACTCTACACCTTACAGATCATCCTGATCAAAAAGTACCAACACTAGAAGAGTTCCTAGCTTTATCAAAAGAGGTTGGACTTAGAAAGCCTATGTCAGTTGAGATAAAGTATATCTACTCAAAACAAGCTAAAGAGAAAGCAATCACACTCTTACGTAACTTTAGAGAAGATTATATGGAAAATGCAGATATCATTTTTGAAGATGAATACGATATGCCTTTCAAAGTAGGATTTTTAGGTTTCAAATCAAAATTTAAAAAGACATACAAGGATGATGATCATTATTGGTGCAACAAAATTAAAGATGCCGGCCTTTATGGAGTATTCAAGCCGGGCAACCATATTAATCTATGTGACTCTTTTTAAGAGTCACATTCACATCATTAATTTGCTCATTGAGAGTCCATAAGTCATAGATTATACCTATTCCGAAGATCCCACCTGTAAGTAAGTAAAGTAGTCCTGTCCCTATCTTTCCCATATAGAAACGATGAAAACCAAATACTCCTAAAAGAAGAAGCAGAATCCATGCAACTGTATACTGCACGTCTCCATCCCAAAAAGTAATATCTGCTTCGTCATCCATACTAGGGATTAAGAATGCATCAATAATCCAGCCTATCCCAAGAAGGCCTCCGGTAAAAAGCCAAATAGTCCCTGTTATAGGTTTTCCAAAATAAAACCTATGAACACCTGTAAAACCAAAGGCCCAAAGAATATAAGCAAATACCTTACTATGTGTATCTACAATTCTTTCATCACCTTTTACGATATATGTTGTCATACTTTAGATCCTTTTGATGAGATAAATTCCATCCCTTATAGGTAATAAGGTTTTTACTAAATCGTCTCTACTTTCAATATAGTCATTGAACTCCACAAGGTACTTTGTACTCTTGTCTTCTTCACTATCTTCACTAAAATTAGGAACAACCCTTCCTGACCAAAGAACATTATCTACAACAATAAAGCCATTATCACTTAAGAGTCCCAAACATTTATCAAAGTATGCCTGATAGTTTCTCTTATCTGCGTCAATAAATACCAAATCAAACTTAGTAGTCAAAGTCTCTAAAACAGAAAGACCATCTCCGAACATTTGATTTATCTTATGCCCATGCTCAGACTGCTTCCAAAACTCATTAGAAATAGCAGAGATTTTTTTATTCTTATCAATTGTTGTAACCCTTCCATTCTCAGGAAGTGACTCGGCCATAGCAAGAGCAGAATATCCAGTAAATGTTCCTAACTCTAAAACCTCTCGCGCACCACTCAAGCTGATTAAAAACTTTAAAAGAGATGCTTCTAGCTTGCCACAGATCATTCGATGAAGTGGATGATTTTCTTTAGTGTATATTTCTAGATTATTGCAAATCTCACCAGGGCAAGTGGACTTCTCTATTGAATAATTTAATATTTTCTCATTTAAAAAGTTCAAAACTTCCTCATTACTCTAATGCTAATAGTTAATCTTACTTTAAACCATCCCCTACTGAGCTGCAAGTAAGTCACTAACACTATCGATTTATTTCTGCTATAATATTAAACAATGAAAATGAGATCTCTAATTCTACTTTTATCTGTGATTATAACTGCGACATCTTTTGCTAAGAAAGAAGTTATTGTTGGAGGCTATGAGTTTCCTCCCTTTGTAATTCTGAAGAATAACGTTCCATCTGGAATGGCGCTAGACTTAATAGCAGTTCTTAATCAGTCTCAACAAGATTACCATTTTAAATTCAAACTCACTTCCGCCAAAAGAAGATACTTAGACTTTAGTAAGAAAAAATATGACCTAATATTCTTTGAAAGTATTATTTGGGGATGGCAAGAAGAGCCCATAGAACCTACCAAGGTCATCTTAAATGGTGGAGAAGTATTTATTGCCAAGGCAGTTCCAGGAAGAGATAAAACATTCTTCTCAACATTTAAAGGTAAAACAATTCTTGGTATTACAGGCTACCATTATCAATTTGCAAATCTTGTCACTGATAAAGACTACCTTTCAAAATACTTCAATATGAGACTAGGTAATAATCATGAAGACAATATCAAGAATGTTGTCTCTAGAGATAAGCCAACAATTGCAATTGTCACAAAGTCCTATTTAAATTTGTTTTTAAACGAGAATCCTAAATTCAGAGATAAGTTATTAGTAAGTGATAAGTTTGATCAGATCTATAGACACACAATTTTAGTTAGAAAGGATAATCATCCAACAGTAACAGAAATGAATAACCTAATTGATACTTTAAGAAAGAAAGGGAGATTAGATGATGTTTGGAAAAAGTACGGAAAATAAAAACTAGCGCCCTAAGGCGCTAAGAAAAATATTATTTTTCGATATTTGCACCAACAACAGCTGCCATTTGCATCATGTTGATAGTTTCGCCTTCTTTCATGCTTGTAAGGTCAGTTAGTTTACCAGACTTACTAGTCGACTTTGTATTTTTGAAAATTGGAAGTAAAGTAGCGTCAGCAACGATATACTTACCTGCATTCTCAGCAGCACCATTTTCAGTTTTAGTTTGAAGTTTATTAGCTTTAATATAATCCCAAAGTTTCTTTGTGATTTCAGTTCTTGGTAGTTCTGTTGCACCAAGCATTGCTGCTAGTTCAGACTTTAACTTAACTGGTTTTTTTAATCCTTTCTCTTCTGCCATTGTTAATCCTTTATCTATTAATATTAAGGTGATTGTCCCATAAGTAATTGAATAATGCCAAGATACAACTCTCTAAAGTAGCCTATTTTTGCTAAATAATCAGTAGACTCAACGCGCACAAGCCATATTACCCTTAGCGTTACTCGTTATCTTCACCTCTTTCCACATACCAGCACTTAGGACGTAGCCCTCTAGTATGACCTGCTTCAACAGAACAATTCCCTTTATTATAGAGTTTTAAACCAAAATCATTTTCATCATCATGAGAAACTTGGCATAAACTTCCTGCAAAAAGAGTATCAACTCTACATTGAGGATTTGGGTAGCCATTGAATATTATAAACATTCTGACATAAGAATCTGGTGTATCAATTCTAGGGGCAAAGTCCATATTTGAGAGCTCTTTTAAAGTATTTGCCATATCTGAGATAGCTAATGAGCTTCTAAGACATATGAGATACTGCTCAGACTCTCTATCGAAACTCTCAGCGCACTCAGACAGCGCTAAAGGATCAAGAGGTTTATTCATAAGGCCTGCCTCATGATCTTCACCAGAGACAACTCTTCTAAAGCATTTAGATATAGAGAAGTAATCAGCTTGTCCTTCAGAACTTGCATCATCAAATGGTTTATAAGTTGGTGCTCCCCCAATCAAGTGCCCTACTTCATGACATGCAACTAATAAAAAGGCATCATCAGTTATAGTTTCAAATCTATAGAGACCACCAAAGATCTTAAAGTTATAGCTATCACCTTTTATCCATGCTGCAGCATTGACCTTAGACTCTTCCCAATCAGCTGTTACAGTAAAGATTTTACCATAAGACTCAATGAGATCTTTATAAGCATATTCAACTTTTCTAACGAGTTCAAAGAAGGTGTTACGTTGCTCATCTGACTTATTCAGTACAGGACGTAATATGTTATTTTCAGGTATCGAAGATGCCAAAGTTAACTGAATAAATAGGAATGTTAAAATTATTTTATACACAAACTCTCCTCTTTTAAGAGAGTTCATTACCATAGGTATAAAAACATGTGAAAAGCGCATCGCAACATAATCTAATTTTAAAGAAGTTAATCTACACTTATGCTTTTATAAGTGTAGAGTTAGGTCTTTTCACGCCATTCTCTCTAAGAATTTTACTTCCTCTAATTGTTATATCTGTTAGTAGTGATTTCTCAAACTTTACATCAAGAACATATGCTTTTACGTTTACCTTAATCACAAAGTCATTAGAAATAGGAGTTTCCTCAAAGGTAATAGTCACTGGTTTTTCTAAAAAAACGAATCGACTTGTTATCACAACCTCGTGAAGTAGCTGTTTAACTTGATCTAGGTCTTCATGTATAGAGATGTAAAATGGTGTAACTATCATCATGTCTAGAGCACCACTATTTCCACTAGCAACAATGTCAGTCAAGAATTTTGAATTTGGAATTGTCACTGTATCATCATTTAAAGTCTGAAGCTTAACAGATCGAAGACCAATGCTTTTAATCTCTCCATAGGAGTCTGCATAAGTCACTCTATCTCCAACTTGAAATGGTCTATCAAAGAGAAGAATAAAACCAGCAATAACTGAACCGACAAGGTCTTTTAATGCAAAACCAAAAGCTACTGCTGCGGATCCTCCGACAGTGAGAAGGAGTTCTTTAGAAGGTCTAAATACAAAGTAAAATGCTCCAAGAGTACCTATCAAATATGTAGCAAATGAAAAGACAGTAGTAATCTGTAAAATAAGAAGACGTCTGCCAGAGAGCTTTTCTTGAAACTTTTCAGACCATAAGTTAACTAATCTTATAAAGAGAACAATTAAACCTACTAAAAAAATAAAGAGAAAAATCTTATCTACTTTAAAAAAAGTAAATACCATATTACCAATATCAGTTTCCATATATAAAATTCTTTGATCTTAAGTATTTAATAAGACCGTATTGAGAAGATATTTCAATCATATATCTTCCTTGTTTATCTTTGAAAAAGAAATTTCTTTCTTGTCCTACCTTAATTGCGTTTCTAACAATTCCCTTGGGAAGATTCGTGGTGCTCTCTATTTCTGAAGGTGACAGATTCTCGTGCTTTAAAACATCTGCAATAACAAAGAAAATATCATCACCAAGCTTATCTAGACTATCTAAGTCTGCGTCCTTAGGAATATGAACATTAAAAGTTTTTGAGTTTCTTTTAGATAAAGAAGTCATCCAAAGATAGAGAGCGGCCCTAGGATTTCCTCTTGAGAGTTCCCACAGAAGTTTGAAGAACTTAGCTTCAATCGTTGTATATCGATCCATTTCATCTTGTGACCTAGTAGCATTAATAAGTAAGTCATAAGATAGCTTAAAATCACTACTATTATGCCTCTTTAAAATAAGATCTTTTATTGCATTATCATCCCACCCTTTAAGAGCAAAAATATTTCTAAAAAATTGGCTACGTCCAAATGCACGATCAAGGTAAAGCCAACTATATTTATTAAATGATAATACCCAGAAGATATTCTTAGTATTTAGATTAATCATATTGAGAAGAGCATTATAAGCAGAGAATCCCTTAGTATGTGATAGAAATAAATTTTGCGCCTCATCTATGACAAGAACTGTTTTCTTTTCAAGACTTTGATCTAATTTATATAAATCAAAAGATCCTTGCTCTTCAAAACCTAAGGAGCTTTCAATAAAACGAAATGCCTTCTCTTTATCAATTGTTTTTGATGGAACTTTTGAATAAATAAAGTCTAAAGAATCCCCATGATCAGAAGAAAGATCTTTAATAACTTTCTTCAAAAGAGTTGTCTTACCAATCCCTTTATCACCATGAATAACAACAGAGTGCTCTTCAGACTTCTCTTCAACCCACTCGACTATTTCTTCTTTAATTCCTGCTTCAATCTCTTGTGTATGTTCAACGTAATGGTCATCTGTTTCTAGAGACTTAAAAGTAAACTTTTCTTTATACTCAAGAGGGATTTTCTCATCGGCACCTTCTTCAACTTCAACACTTTCAATTTGTTTTTTGAAGAGATTGGCAGATATTTTTTTAGAAATAGCAAAGTTCTCAGTTGCTTTTATAAAAAGATCAACACTAGTAAGTATCGAAATAAAGATTAAGCTAAAGATTGCCTGCAGTTTCTTTGGTAAATACTTATAAAAACTTTCAATCTTATCAACGATTACACCTGAAAACTTTTTCTCAGTATACTTATTAAACTCTTCAGACCAAGTAGAAGATGCTTCCATCACTCTATAGAATGAGTAGACAATTGCTATGATCTTTATAATTGAATAAATATATACTTTACCAACTGTTAGATTTAAAAAGATCATAATCAATGAGTATATGAGATAGATATTCGCAAATCTTCCTGCAGTCTCTTCCGCCTTGTCTCTAAATTTCTTATAATTACGTGTATCGATTAATGAAACCGAACTCAAAAAAAGAATAACTATAGAACGAATGATTTTAGTAATTATAAAGACAATGATAATTTCTAAGAGTATCGATACATTCTCTAATAACTTAAAGTATGAAATACTCGAAAGAATAATAAGCCAAGAAACACTTAAAAAATTCTCGCTATGCTTATTCCATAAAGTCGTTAAATAACGGTAAACTCTAGCTCTACCTCTTCTATTGATTAAACTTCTATTTTTCTTATCTAAATATTCGTGGGCCTTATTAAGAATTAGCCTTAAACTCAACAGTGAAAGAATAATAAATATATATTTAAAGATAATAAGACTTAAATCAGCAATTCCCTCTCTTCCTAAAGAGACTTTTTCATTCACAAATAAATATTTTGAATAGATATAATTTAAAACTCTATAAGGAGAAGCATAAACTTCATTCTTAAGGGATTCAAAGTAAGAGTAAGTGAAAATACGTCCAGAAATAAACTCAAAACTAATCTTGTTATAGTAACTACTTCTAAGTGAGTTGATTTGAATAAGTAAATTATTTAAAAGTTTTAATTCTTCTTCTTTTTTCTTAGTTAGATCAGAGATTGATTCTTTTCGAAATTGTACAAGGCCTAATCTCTCTTGCTCTAGTTCATTCTTAAGATTTTCTGAGATACTCATTTGACCTGAAAATGATCCAGGAACCTTTGGAATATCAAATATAAGTACACTTTTAATTAAGTCGTAAAAGTTTTGTCTTGTGACTTCTTTCCAAATCTTTTCAACTTCAATAAAGTGTGACTCTATTGCTGTTACATCATCTTCTTTGTAAGTTGAAGAAAGATTAGCAAGTTTTAGAGACTTTAAATTAAAGTACTCAATTTTTTGCTGCAGGTTTCTATTATAGAGACCCTTTATTTTCAACAACTCTAATTTTAGTTTCAATAGAGAGTTCTTATAAAAAATAACTTCTTTTGAGGAATTGACATCAACAATTCTGGATTCATTTTCAGCAAGCTTTTTTTCAATCTCTCTTTTAGAGCTTTGAAGACTTAGATACTCATCATTTACTTTTTTAGCAAGTGAAGGAATGGCACTATTAGAGTCAATGCTTTGTTTAATTGTATTATTTAAAGACAGGTTCTTTTTCAAAAGATCTATTTTTAAATCATTGTACTCTTTAGAAAGTTTTACGAGATTATTATATTTCTTAGTAAGATTTAATTCTTTCAAACAATTTGAAAGAAACTCATACTCAGGAGATACACCCTTAGAAGCTTTATTTATACCTTCAAGATTTTTGATATACTGATTAGTTTTTATGAAATCAAAATCATAGCCAAAGACATTCCAAATTAATGAACTATCTCCTCCTCTTCCTTCAAGAACATTTTTAATTCCAACTTTTCGTTGCTGTATATTTCCAACAACCGTATCATTTAATGAATTTATTTCACTTCTAATGCATTTACTTTCGGCAAAAATATTAAGCGAAAGTAATAAGAAGAAAATAAACTTAGCAGTACTCTTCAATGAAAACTCCAAAATAAATATTTATATTATTTTAGAGTTCTTATTGATAATTGCAAACAACTAAATGCCATCTAAGACCCTACGCATCAACGAATATTTTTCTAACCTCACCTGATTCTACTTCACTGCTATAATAAATAGAAAAACAGGAGAAATAATGAAGATATTACTTACATTACTTACTTTAAGTTTAATTCAATCTGCCTATGCTGGACTTAAGCCAAATCGCAAAGCACTCTACCGCTGTGTGAGTCTAAACCACAACTCTCCAGTAGATGATGCTTTTATATTTGAATCAAAACTAGGTAGTAAAAACATTTTTCATGAGATAAAAGTCAACACTTTGAAAGATGGTAGAATTCATTCATATTTTAAAAAGGTAAATTTACTATCAAAGTATGACGGCAAGGTACAAACCTACACTACTGGTAACTTTAGAATAAGGGTTGATAAGGTCATGCCAGCTAAAGATGGGAATTATTCTGCATTTGCTAGAATACCTTCACATGATATTCATTCTAAGAATTGGTCTTGTAAGGACTTTAATTAATCTTGTAATGGGTCAATATTTTATTAATATTGGCCCCAATATAAATACCTCCAGCGAACTTCCCTCTACTATCCTCAAGTCTTATCATTATTCCAACTTGAAATACTCCTGAAGAGGAATCAAAGTGAATATCTGTAATATTCTTTTGACTGAAAGTATTTTGCATCTTTACGACTTTAAACTTTTCTTCATCTGATTGATCATAATCACTTGTTTTAGACAGTGCTCCAAGGATTGCTCCTTGGTAATTAAACACAAAAGCCTCGGTAACAAAATCCATTTCAGAGAGCAGGTCTTTTAACTTTTGACTCTCTTTACTACTTAGGATTGCTTGAATAAAGTCTTCATCTTGCTCGACACTTTTCCAAGCTTTATCTCTTTCTTTAATATTAGAAAGTGATCTTTTCTTTAAATCAAAGGCCCTTTGAAAATTCGCAATATCTCTTTGCATTCTATCGGATAAGATTTCTTTTCTCTCATGCTTGAGACTAATATTTACGTCTCTTAGACACTTTGTATATCTCTTGTTAACTTCTTTCCTTGTCATTTTAGTTTTTTTATAAAAGCTTGAATTTAATTCAACTCCTGATTCGACAAACTCTAGAGAGGTTAAATCATAATCATCTAATGAAAATGAAGGTGGTATATCTGATCGCTTAATAATAATCGCTTCCGCTCTTCTATCAACAAGACCTCTCAATAGAGTATTTGAATTCAAAACTGAAAATGTAAGTTTATAGTTTTTTAAGTTATTTAGATAATGAGTATTATCGCCCTGTACTAATCCAAGAGAAATTTGTTTTGAGTCAATATTCTTAACACTGACCATTAGAACCTCATCTATGTATAGAGGAAAAAGGCCATCTTGTTTCTTATGAGAGGTAAATGTCGTTGGGTAATATCCATCTGCTGATTTATTTAAGAATTCCTGCTTTCCGCGAAGACTTGGATATTTATGAACATCTATTTTTGATTCATCTACTTTTGTGGTGCAAGAGATAATTGACGTAATCAGCTCTTCATTTACTCCACCTAACTCGCTTTCAGAAACAGCAATTCTTAATTCCGTTGAATACGAACTAGAAACCATAATAAAGAATAAAAAAGCAATCAAACTCCTCATACTATACAATAAAATATAGTTACATCAAAGTAAAGGGCCTTTACCCACTTTAAGGTATTTGAGGATGGGAATAATTGAACTTCTAGGACTCCCAAAAGCTAAATCACAAAGAGTAACAATAGAGTGTTAAGAATAATTCAAGTTTAGAATATATCTACCTTAAAGAACACCTGAACCACCGTCTTCAGTATAGATATAGAGTTTTCCATCTCGGCCTTGCTTCCAGCAATCGTCTGGAGTGATCCTTTTAAGAGAACATCGGCTTAAAGAACCGTATTTCCAAAACCTTGATCCATCACTTGGATACCTAGAAAGCCTCTTTGGAGATCCTATTCCTATATGAAGAGTTTGACATCCAATTCCAACTTGAAGACTTAGAGGACTCCCCTCTTTATACAATTTACATAGATAGGCTTGAGCAACTGCTCTTTGCTTAGGTGTTTTAAAATCTAAATCAAAGCCTCTAGCCTGAATGTGATCACTCGACTTTGCTCCACCAACTTTTGAATTATAACAAGAAGGTCGCCACCAATTACGAAGACTAATTCCAGAATTTGATTTACTATTTTTATTAATTTCTTTTCTAAGTTCAACAGCTAGAAGGCCTTGAGCAACAGCAGATTTCCAGCGACATCTACTTGGTAAAAGGTTAGTGTAATTACAACTTCGAGCAACGGATTGGCTATTGGCCTTAACCATCTCTTTTGCTGTGAAGTATTTCGTCAGTCCACTATCTTCTATAAATCTCTGGAGACCACCAAGTGAGTGCTCATAATCTTCAGGACTATTAATTTTTCCATCAAACTTAAGGATCATACGATCAAGATTTTGTAGTTCCTCATCAGTTTGATCTTCGCAAGAATCAATTTCCATTGTCTCTTTCGAAACTGCTGAGGGTCCTCTTAGTGGCTTTTCTTCAAAGGTGTCTTCATCATAATGATGGCCATTTAAATGAGCTAACTCTTCCCAATCAATAGCTTTATTTTCTACTCTAATAGAGCAACTATAAAAAATAAGCATAAAGGTTAGTAAAAGTAGCTTCATGGGACCTCCGTTAAGTAATCACTTACTTAACGGAATTTATAGGAAGATATTTTAATAATAATTTATTTAAAAATGAAATACCCGACTAATTCAGTTCGCAATTAACTTCTATCAATAAATCTCTTGTCCAAAGAGTATAATTTAAATCATCCCCACGATCTTTAAGCCTACCAATAGCATAAGTTCTAGAAGGAACAGCTAAATCAAAGGCCTCAAGTTCAAACTTATCCTTCGTCATTGCTTTCAAAGAGAATTTTAAATCAGGAGAATCTGCAAATTTAATCCTCTGCCCTTCAGAGACTTCAAATGAAGTGTTGTGAACATCTTCAGAATTGATTTTAATGTTACAAGTAAGCTCACTCGCTACAATAGAAGTAGAAAATGTAAGCGCCAACGCTAATGTCATAGTTTTAATTTTTTTCATAAATAAATTAGAACAGACTACTGATTTTTTCGATATATATATTTTCAAACAATATCTTTCATTGAAAGTGCTATTGTCAGCTTTACCTCTTAGACACTATAATCGCATTAAAGGTTATATATAATGAAATCAAATATATTAAAGTATTTTAGATGGATCTTTCTTAGCTCCATATCAGGTCTTCTCGCCGGAATAAGCTCTTCAATCTTCCTTGTTCTTTTGTCACTAACGACAGAAACAAGAAACTCTAATATGAGCATTATGTATCTCTTACCAGTCGCTGGTTTTTTTATTGGTTATATTTATTATAAATATGGAAAAGGATCAGATAAAGGTAATAACCTTATACTAGATGAAATACATAATCCAAAAAAAATAATTCCATTGAGGATGGTCCCTTTTGTTTTATTTGGAACCTTACTGACTCATCTCTTTGGAGGATCAGCCGGTAGAGAGGGAACAGCTGTACAAATGGGAGGAACGCTCTCTGATCATATCTCAAAATATATAAAGTTAACTGCCTATGAAAGAAAAGTTCTTCTCATCGCAGGATCAGGAGCAGGACTTGGAGCTGCTATATCCACTCCTTGGGCAGGCGTTATTTTTGGAATGGAAATTATTACAGTTGGAAAACTTCGCCTCTTCGCATTCTTTCAATGTTTAATCGCATCTTTTGTAGGTTATTTAGTAGTCCATTTTTTGAAAGTACCACACACAATCTACCCTGAGATTCAATTCCCTGAATTTCAGACTTCTTATATTATTTATCTAATAATCGCAGGAATTACTTTCGGACTTACGGCGAACTCTTTTTCAAGAGCTACTCACTTCATTACTAAAGTATTTAAAAAGTATATTAACTACCCTCCTCTTAGGCCATTTATTGGCGGAGTACTCATTATTATTCTCTACCAGATAGAGGGCACAAATCAATATGCAGGACTAGGTCTTAGTACAATACAGAACTCTCTAATTGAACAAAGTCATTGGAGTACTGCTTTGTTAAAAATATTCTTTACTGCCCTAACTCTAGGATCAGGTTTTAAAGGTGGTGAGTTCACGCCTCTTGTTTTTATTGGAGCAACCTTAGGCAGTGCCTTAGCTTTTCTAACTCCTATACCATTTGAAATTCTTGCTGCTGTTGGATTTGTTGCTGTCTTTGGTGGAGCAGCAAATGCTCCAATTGCCTGTACAATTATGGCAATTGAAATCTTTGGTCTTTCAATACTCCCTTACGCCCTTATTACTTGCTTTATGAGTTACTATTTCTCTGGTCATAATGGAATCTATTACTCACAAAAGTATTATGAAAAAAAATATCAAAGACCTTTTAATTTAATAAGGCTTTTAGGGGAACTCCCAAAAAGGTTTATATCAAAACCCTAAGGAATAATAATGAAAATTAGTGCGGTTGTATTTGATATGGATGGAACTCTTGTTGAAACAAATATTAAATTTGCTTCGATCAGAAAAGAACTCAATATCCCCTATGAATCTTCTATATTAGAATATATTGAGGAAAATTTATCAGGAAAAGAGAAAGAAAATGCCTATAGTATAGTTCATAAATATGAAGAGATGGCCTGCAAAAATGCTAAAGAGGTTAAAGATATAAACTCTTTCATTGATGTACTCACGAAGAAAAATATCCCTACAGGGATCTTAACGAGAAATTCTCGAGTCATTACAGATAAAACTTTAAGTATGTTTCCATGGAAGTTTGATCTTGTCTTAACGAGAGATTGTGCCAAGGCAAAACCAGATCCAGATGGACTAGAAATATTTTCAAGAAAATTCAATATTCCCCTAGATGAAATTCTCTATATTGGAGATTATGACTTTGATATAGAGACAGCTAAGAATGCAGGGGCTATTGCGGCATTAATTACAAATGAAAAGAATCAGTATTTGAAAGATAGTGCGGATATAGTTATAGAGAACTATATGGATCTATATAATGAATATATTAAATAGATCCTTAGTTAATTTGAAGAAATTATAAAGAAGAACTTTCTGTACAACTTTCTAGGTATCTAGTGACAGTATAGTCTCCACCATAATCATCAGTTAGCTTATAAGTTGTTACAACTGTGTCTTCTGTATTTTGGTAGCTCTCATAGCTTAGATCACAACTGATTAATTCAATCTTGTCGTGGTTTCCTTGGTAATAAGCTCCATTCATTTTATATGCAGCACTCTTGATTTCATCGCAAGTACTCTCAAAATCTCCCCAAAAACAAAACTTTGCTTTGTCGGCTTCTTCTTGAGATTGGTAATTAAAGCTTGAATCAGAAAATCCAATAACTTGTCCTGGTGATAAAACTCTTGCAGCAGAACTTAGAGAGATAGAAAGTGTAATTAATAATAGTAACTTATTCATATGAAGATATCCTTAGTGATGTAAAAGGCTCTTTCTAGCACCTGCATCCCTCATACGACAGATTCCTTATAAATTTTTCAGGATAGTCTAATCGACCTTTCTCCATAAAAAGCCTGTAATTAATAACACTTATAATTCTGCCATCATTTTAATATTGCTTGAACTATTTCTCTATATTGTTAAGAATTGATATAATCCTCCTTAGCAGAAGATTGAATGAGAATGAGTCTCTACAGATCAATAAAGTGAATTGAAGTATGATTTTTCGAAATATAGAGAAGCAAGACAATATAACTATCGCAAAGATAATCAGAGAAAGCCTTGAGTCCAAAGGGTTAGGAATCCCCGGAACAGTTTACACAGATCCTACCACAGACGATCTACATGCACTGTTCCAAGAACAAAACTCTACTTATATTATCGCGCAAAAGGATAGTGAAATTCTTGGAGGTTGCGGAATATACCCAACAAAAGGTCTACCAAAAGGACATGTAGAACTAGTAAAGCTCTACCTAGATCACCATGCAAAAGGGAAAGGTCTAGGCAAAGAGCTCATGAATAAGTGCATACAATGGGCGAGAGAAAAAGGCTTCACTCATATCTACCTAGAGACACTAAATGAGCTATCCTCTGCAGTTAAACTATATGAATCTATGGGGTTTCACTCCCTAAACTCCCCCCTTGGAGACTCTGGACACAACGCATGTGACATATGGATGATCAAAGAAATTAAGTCTAACTAAAGGTTACGGGGCTAATTTCACCATATTCTGACCATATAATAGTAAGAGAAGATCAATAAATTTGAATAATAATAATTAAGAGTGGTATATTAATTCTCTTTTAGAATTCTACTCACACACATGGATATTACTAATGTTTATTTTTCTTATTTGTATTACCCTTTTGATTCTGTCTTATAAATTCTATAGCCCGTTCGTTGAAAAGCAGGCAGGGATTGACCCAGAAGCAAAGACTCCTTTTACTCGTCTAAATGACGGTGTTGACTATGTTGCAGTCTCTCCTTTTAAAGCGTTTCTTATCCAATTCTTAAATGTTGCAGGTGTTGGTCCAATCTTTGGCCCAATCCTAGGTGCTCTCTACGGACCAATTGCCCTAGTTTGGATTGTTCTTGGAAATATTATTGGTGGTGCAGTTCATGATTACTTCTCAGGAGTTCTTAGTATTAAAGAGAATGGTCAGAGTTTACCTGAAATTGCAGGTCACTACTTTAACATATACTTCAAAGGTATCATGCTTGTCTTTACAGCTATGCTTCTGTTCTTTGTAGGTGTTGTATTTGTAATGAGTCCTGCTGGACTATTAAGTAACCTTGATTTCTTTCAGAATACAATTTTTTCTGATGATAAGCTTTGGGTAATCATTATTCTTGGGTACTACCTATTAGCGACTCTTCTTCCTATTGATAAAATCATTACAAAAGTATATCCACTTTTTGGACTACTGATGGCAATAATGACGACTTCAATAGCCATAGCACTTTTAATTCACGCTCCTCAATTACCAGAAATTGAAAATATCTTTGCCTACTTCAATCATTCACATATTAAAGATGAGCTTCTAATGAGAGACCCAAATGGACCTCCTGTTTGGCCACTACTATTTGTAACAATCACTTGTGGTGCTATTAGTGGATTCCACTCAACACAAGCACCGATTATTGCAAGATGTCTTACAAATGAAAAATATGTACGTCCAGTATACTTCGGTGCAATGCTTGCCGAAGGTGTTGTTGCATGTGTTTGGGCACTAGCAGGAATCGCAGCATTCCCTGGTGGATATGTAGAACTACAGAGTATTCTCTCTCAAGGTGGTCCAGGCTTAGTTGTAAATAAGGTAGCTAATTCATACCTAGGTGCTGCTGGTGGAGTTATGGCCGTACTTGCAGTAGCAGTATTTCCTATAACTTCAGGTGATACTTCTTTTAGAGCATTACGTTTAACGATTATTGATGCTTTCAAGATTCCACAAAGTATTAAGAATAGATTACTTATCTCTATACCTATTCTAGTTATTGCTTACTTTATGACTAAAGTTGATTTCTCTCTTATCTGGAGATACTTTGCATTCTCAAATATGCTTCTATCAACAAGTGTTCTATGGCTAGCGACTAAGTACTTATTTGTTAGAAAGACCTTTCACTGGATCACAAGTATTCCTGCCATAGTAGGAACGTGTGTTACCATTTCTTATATCATGACAGCTGGTATTGGAGTAAACCTACCTGAGGCTGTAGCTTATCCAGTTGGAGTTGGTGTTGGTGTTGTATGCTTGATCGCACTAATCATTGCTCATAGAAAAGAATACTCAAAATAATTTCCTATAGGGATCATCATCCATCATGATGATGGTCCCCAATTATATCTTATCTAAATAACTACTTATAAAATTCAAAAGTTCTGAAATATCTTCTCTTAGAAAAGCTCTCTTTCTTCTAACGGCATAGATAGGTCTAAAAATATTCAGAGGCTGCATTTCCTTTTTAGAAAATCCAGCGCTTTTAGCAACCGACAGAGGAACAAGACCTCTACAAAAACCTTTCTTTGCCATATGCCCTATTGGAGAGAGGAACTCACTTCGCTCATCAATCACAATCTTTGCTCTCTTGGCCTGCTTAGAAATAGAAGTCCAAGTTCCACTCGTGACTTCTGCACAAAATAGTCTTCCCGACTTTCCAACTATTACCATTTCTTCTTTACCAATACATTCAAAATGAAGGCCTGGATAATTCTTGGGCTCACCTCCAACAATTGCGACACTATAGTCACCAGAGACTACCTTATCTACAATCACTGGAGTTCTATGAGCATGTGGCTCAATTTCAACATCTTTGAATTTATGAGAATACTTAGCTATGACTTCTGATCCCCAAGACGAAAGTATAGATTCAGAAAAACCAATAGATATTCTTGAAGCCAATGTCTCGGACTCACCAGAAACAATTTCCTTCAGCTCTCTAATATGTGGCAGTGTTTTCTCTAGTAGGGAATATGCTGCCGGTGTTAGAACGACTAACCTTCCACTCTTAACAATGAGCTCTTTATTTGAAAGGAGCTCTAAGGCATGGATTCTCTTACTAACAGAGGACTGAGTTATCCTTAGGAAGGTTGCGGCCTTCCCCATTGTCTTATGTCTAGCAAGTGCTTCTAAAGTCTCTAATTCTTCGATCATAACCTATTCCTTTATAGAATAGATTATATTCCATTTATTCGATTTATTCACCTATATAAATGACGATATTATAGTAACAGGAGTTCAAATGAGCACACTCACAGTTTTTCTTTATATCTTACTTACAACAACAATCTCAGGAACACTTGGAATGGCCGGCGGAGCGATCTTAATGGCCATCTTCCTCATAGCGTTCCCCCTGCCGGTAGCACTAATCCTTCATGGACTAATTCAAGTGAGTTCCAATGGTTTTAGGGCCTACCTCAATAGAGAGCACATTAGAAAAGAAATTATCATTCCCTATGTAGTAGGAGCAGCTCTTGCCTATGTAGTGTTTGCTTTTATTCAGATAAAGCCATCTAAGAAGTTTATCTTTATTATATTAGGGTTAATGCCTCTTTTAGGAATTCTAAAGTCTACGTCGATACACTTTGATATTGAGAAGAAAGGTAGGGCCTTTATCTGTGGTCTTATTGTTAGTATAACTCAAGCGCTCTCAGGAGTTGCAGGTGGAGTTCTAGATATTTTCTACCTTTCTAGTAAACTTGGAAGGTTTTCAATTGTTGCCAATAAGGCATTCTCAATGACAATAGGACATACAATAAAAACTTATTACTTCTTTCAAGTCTACGACTTTAAAGTCACAGATATTCCAGCTGAGATTTATCTTGTTTCTATCATCACGCCACTGCTTGGTGGACTATTTGGAAAGAAGATTCTTTCAAAAATGAATGATAAGTCATTTCTAATTGTTGCTAAGACTGTGATGATATTCTTTAGTGGTCTAATGCTATACAGAGGTATGTCATATGGTGTTGAGTAGATAATATACTTAAGTGGGAAATTGACGGTGTATATTTTACACTTCCCACCCTACTTCCACTCACTAACTTCAACTTCTATGAAGATCAATTGTTTATATTACATCTTTTAGAGGCTTTTCTTTGCAAGCCTTACCTAATGGTCTATTAATACTCAATAATTAATTGAAAATAGGTAAAGTATGACTGAAGAGAATCTCGAAACAATGAAGCCCCAGAAAATTAAATTTACAAGCCTTCCGGAGGAAGATGGAATGCTCATTGTAGATCTAATTGAGAAAAGGTCTCCACTTTCGAAATCTATAATAAAAAAGCTAATGGTCTTTGGCGCCGTTTTTCAAACAATTGGAACAAAGAGAAAGAGAGTTCGAAAGGCCAAAACGATCCAAAAAGCTGGAAATATAATTGAATGTTACTTTGATCCAAAAATAGACCTAAACGAAGAGTTTGAATTTAAGAACCTATATGAGACGAGCCATTATGGTGTTTACCTAAAGCCATCTGGTGCACTTACAGAGGGAACAAACTCAGGGGATCAAACAAGTCTGTTTCGTCACGTAGAAAAGAGAAAAAAGTACACTCACTTAATCAATCGCGTTGATAGAGAAACAGAAGGCCTTGTGGTTGTCGCTTATGACTCTAAAACACAAAATCTCTTTCAAGAGATGTGGAGAGACCAGGTAATAAAGAAGTACCAGGCCATAGTTCTTGGAACAATAGAAGGAAGTGGATCTTTTACTAATCAAATCAACAAGAAATTCACTAAAACTGACTATCAATGTATTGAGACAGAAAGCAATAAGACAAAAGTTGAAATATCTCTAAAAACTGAGAGAAAGCACCAAATTAGAATCCATTTCTCAGAAGCAGGACATCCAGTGATTGGAGACCCTATCTATGGAGAGAAGAATAAGAATAGAAAGGGACTAAAGCTAATTTCCTATGCCTTAGAGTTCACAGACCCATATTCTAAAAAAGAAGTTAAGGTTATATTACCTGAAGACCGAAAGCTTTTTTAAGCACAAGAGTTATAGCTCTTAGGAATTACAACTACATAGATCAATGTCAAGGGAGGTTCAGATGAACAACATCAATAATACTCTTGACCTGAGGTCAAGATTCTAATAAATTTTAATTATATGTTCGGTAAATTAATCAGTATATTTACTATTCTTATCACCCTATGCGCTCCTATTTTAGAAGCTCACGAACTGACGTACCCAAATGAGAACTTAAAAATTGAGTCAACATCAGAAAAGGCTCAAATTAATAAATCAATCTCAAGTATAAAATCAAAAGACTGTGACCACTGTCAAAAAGACGATTGCTCAGATGATGATAGTTGCTGCCAAAGCTTCTGTGCTTGTATTAGCGCATCTTTCCTAAGATCAAATAAAAGCACTCAATTAACTTCTAAACCTATATCACTAAAGGTTGATTGGTATATCTTTAACAATTACCTATCACCTCCTCTAGACCCAGCTCTAAAACCACCTCTATTTTCTTAAAGTAAATTAATAATGGTTATTCCATTTAATTGAAAAGCTGAATCTTCAGCATTAAGGAAGAATTATGACATTTTTTAAAGAATACAAATTGGTAAAGAAATTTATCAAAAGCAAAAGGTATAAAGATAATGAATAACCCAAAGAGTAGCTTCAGGGCAATTCTTCTATTGGTCATTATGCAAGGACTAGTTACCGGCTCAGTTCATGCTATAGAAGAAAATATATCTGAACACAAAAGTTCAAAAGAATCTAAAGAGCATGAGCATGGATCTCATCTAGAATGCCCTCTACCAAACAATGTACAGGACATAATTAGTTGTGCTTTAGAGTTTCACCCAAGTATTAAGAAAGAAAACTATAATCTAGATATAAGTGATCAATCTCTAAAGAAAGAGTCTCAAATACCAAATCCAACTTTATCCTCTCGCTACACACAGGGAAAAGTTGAAGGAAAGGATGTTTCAGAGCTTGAGGCCAATCTAGCTTTCGTTCTTGAACTAGGTGGTAAAAGAAGTTCACGACAAAACTATGCGAAGGCCCAAAAAGGTGAAGCCATTGCCAACTATGATTTAGTTAGAGCAGAAGTGAAGCAAGAAACAATTTTGAATCTCTATAGATTGAGACAAGTTCTAGAGGAAAGAAATCTTATAAAAGAGAGTCTTACAGCATTCTCTAAAATAATATCAAGACTTAAAAACCTTCCAAGACTTTCTGCCGAACAAGAAGCTTCTTTAATGTTATTTGAGCTTGCTCATGAAGAGACTAAGGTAAATGAATCTGAACTATTTGAAGAAGAGAAGAAACTAGAGCATTACTTTCACATTGCTACTGGACACTCTTTAGATGAAATTTCTGATCTACTTCCAGCCTATCCTAAGAAGTGGCCAAAGATAAAATTACCAGTTGATAAAAATAGTCACTCTGTCACGACAAAGAGACTTAAGGCGAAATCAGATATAGCACTCCAAGAGCTAGAGCTTCAAAAGTCTGATGCCTGGCCAAATTTAAAGATTGGTCCATCTCTAGGAATTGAAAAAGAAGGATCTGTAGAAAATAAGATGATTGGATTTAATATTCAACTTCCTATCCCACTCTTTAATGCAAATGGTGGTGGTAAGGCCTTTGCTAGAAGTAAGCTAATTAAAGCACAAAGAAGTATGGCCCTTTCTGTTGCTGAAGAAAATCACGAAAGATTTGAGCAGCTACAAGTTTATCAAAGTGCGATTCGTGTTCTTAATAAGACTATGAAGAGAAACCTTATTGAGAAGAAGCATCAGAAAATTGAAAATATGTACTTGAGAGGAATTATTTCAAGCTCTCTCTACCTTGATTCACTTAAGCAAAAATTTAGTTATTTAAAAAGTAGAAATAGTCGTGAAATGGCAGCAATTACTGCGCTCTGGAACGTATACAAATATGACGGAAAAATATTTAAGGAGAATATATGAAGAACCTAGCATGGATCTTAATTAGTTTAACACTTTTTACTCAAAACGTTCAGGCTTCTGATACTGGAACAACTGTTGAAATAAAAAAAGGTGGAGCAATCACAGCATTTTCTGAAGAAGATGGTTTTAAACTGTCAAAAAAAGCTAGTACTAACCTGGGTGTAAGTTTCACAACATTAAAAGGAAAAGGGCCATGGGTAATTCCAAAAGTATCACTTGTTAGAATAAAGCACTCTACTGGAGTTTATAGAAAATGGGACGGTTGGATCACAATGGTTCTAGTAAAAGTTCTTAGTAAAACTAAAGAAACTGTAACTATAAAGTCTATAGACCTTCAAGACCAAGACGAAATTGCCATTACGGGAGTTAACTTCCTTAGAATGACAGATGCGGATTTAAACTCAGACACAGTTGATGCGTGCTCTCATTAGTAAAAGGTAGTTAATTATGATTTCTAAATTAGTTCGATTTTCCATCGATAATCGATGGCTTGTTATTCTATTAACTATACTTCTCTCCTACGCAGGATGGGAGAGCTTTAAACATCTACCAATTGACGCTGTCCCAGATATTACAAATGTCCAGGTACAGGTTAATACTCAAGTAGATGGTCGTGGTCCAGATGAGATTGAAAGGACTGTAACCTACCCTCTTGAAACTTCTCTAAATGGAGTTCCAGGAGTTACACAAGTACGCTCAATTACTAGATACGGGCTATCACAAGTAACTGTGGTCTTCGAAGAGAAGACCGATATCTACAAAGCAAGGCAGCTAGTATCAGAGAGATTACAATCTATATCTGGTCAATTACCAAGTTTTGTAGAACCTATGCTAGGTCCAGTAAGTACAGGGCTTGGAGAGATCTTCCACTATGTCATTGAAGCAGAGTCTGTTGCTACAGGAGAGGAAAGACTTAAGCAGCTAACAGAAATTAGAGCGATTCAAGACTGGTATGTAAAGCCAAGGCTTCTAACAATCAAAGGTATAGCAGAAGTAAATACAATTGGAGGCTATGAAAGACAGTACCATATAGAGCCAGATCCAATTAAGATGGCAAAGTACGGTATTCATTTTGGAGATATTGAAAGAGCAATTGAAAAAGTAAATATGAACGCTGGTGGTGGATACATTGAGCAAACAGCTGATCAATTTATAGTTCAGGCCAGCGGATTATTTGAATCACTTGAAGATATAAGAGATGTTCCAGTAAAAACACTTGGGAATCTCCAAATCATTTCAATCTCAGATATAGCGACAGTAGGCTTTGGAAAAGAATTAAGAACTGGTGCTGCTCTTTATAATGGAAAAGAAGTCGTAGTTGGAACTGCACTTATGCTACTAGGTGAAAATAGTCGTGAAGTGAGCTTAAGAGTTGCTGAACAGATTGAGAAAATCAAGAAAGGTCTTCCAGAGGGATACCATATAGAAACTCTCTATAACCGATCTGATCTTGTAAATGAAACTCTGGGAACGGTTAAGCATAACCTCATTACTGGTGCCACATTAGTGATTATCATACTCTTTCTTTTAGTTGGTAATCTTCGAGCAGCATTGATTACAGCTGTAGTTATACCAATTTCACTACTCCTAACTTTTATCTTAATGAGAAAATATGGAATATCAGGAAACCTAGTTAGTTTAGGCGCCTTAGACTTTGGTATTATTGTTGATGGAGCAGTAATTGTTTTAGATAACTGTGTTAGGCATATTCAAGAAAAGACAAACTTTCTAAAAAGAAAACTAACATTAGATGAAATCAAAGACACTATTCATGAAGCAACAATGGAGATTAGAAAGTCTGCCGGATTTGGTGAACTTATAATTGTTGTAGTTTTCCTTCCTGTTTTTGCATTTGTAGGTATTGAAGGAAAGATGTTCATACCAATGGCCGCAACTTTCATCTTTGCTCTAATTTCAGCGCTAGTACTTTCTTTCACCTTTGTACCAGCAATGGGAACTCTTCTACTAAGAGGAGAAGTAAAAGATAAAGAGCCACTTCTAATGAGATGGCTAGAGAGAGTTTACTCGCCTCTTTTGAATTATTCTCTAAAAGCAAGGAGACTTGTTATAGGTGTTGCAATTGGTGCGATAGCCTTAGGAATTGTTCTCTTCACACGCCTAGGTGGAGAATTCTTACCAACTCTAAATGAAGGATCTATTGCAGTACAAATGATTAGACCTGTGACAGTGGGTATTTCTCACTCAATAGCCCTAGAAGAAAAGTCACAGAATATTATAAAAGGTATTCCAGAAGTAAGTCATATCTTTAGTCGAATTGGTACAGCAGAAATATCAATGGACCCTATGGGACCAAATATTTCTGATAGCTACATCATGCTAAAACCAAAATCAGAAAGACCTAGATACAATGGAAAGCTAAGAACTAAAGAAGAGATTGTACAAGAAATTGTTAAAGAGTTAGAAGCGACAACGCCAGGACAAAGAATACTTGTCAGTCAGCCTATTCAACTTAGATTCAATGAACTGATGGAAGGTACACGATCAGATGTCTCATTAAAGATTTTTGGTGAGAATCAAGATGTACTTACAGAAGAGGGTCAGAAGATTGTTGAGGTTATTCAAAAGATTGAAGGAGCTGGTGATGTAGAACTTGAAGCAAAAGGAAAAATGACAGTTCTAGAAATCAAGCCTAAGTATAAAACACTTAAAAGCTTAGGGGTATCTGCTGCAGAAGTACTAGAAACGATAGGAATTGCTATAGGTGGTGATCAAGTTGGTATCTTTTATGAGGGAATGAAGCGTTTCCCAATAATTGTTAGACTTGGAAGTGAGATAAGGGATGATATTGAGGAAATTCAGAATCTTCCTGTTGGCCTAACTGGTGGCTCAACAATACCTCTTAAAGAAGTAGCAAATATTCGATTCAAAGATAATTATAGCTCTTTTAGTAGAGAAGAAACCAAGAGAAGAATCGCAGTTCTAATAAACCCTAGAGGTAGAGACACTGAATCCTTCATAAAAGATGCTCAAAAGGCGGTAGAGGAACAAATAAAGCTTCCTCCTGGTTACTACCTAGAATGGGGTGGAAACTTTAAGAATCTAAATGAGGCCAAGAGTAGACTCGCTATCCTTGCACCTTTGGCGCTAATATTTGTGCTAATTATGATTTACGCTGCATTTAGAAATGTATTTGAAACACTCTTAGTTTTCTCATGTGTCCCATTTGCCTTAGTAGGTGGTGTTATCGCCTTAATGGTGAAAGGAATACCGTTTAGTGTATCTGCAGGTGTTGGATTTATCGCACTATCAGGGATCGCTGTTTTAAATGGAGTTGTACTCGTAAACAACTTTAACAACTTAAGAGACAAAGGAAAAACAGGCGTAGAAGTTATTAAAAAAGGTGCCTTACTACGTCTAAGGCCTGTAATGATGACTGCATTAACAGACATCTTAGGGTTTCTACCAATGGCAATAGCAACTGGCCTAGGAGCAGAAGTTCAAAGACCACTTGCTACAGTAATTATTGGTGGGATAATATCTTCAACAATACTTACGTTAATTGTTTTACCTGCAACTTACTCAACTTTAGAAAAGTGGATAATGAAATACAGTCCAAAACATAAAATAAAAATAGGAGAATGAATTATGAAAATTATGATGATTATTACTTTCGCTTTAGGGATGTTTATCTTTTCAACAAACTCATTTGCTGAGGGAGAAATGAGTACTGTAAAAAGTGCAAAAGAAGAAAACCAATCTAAACAAAAAGTAAAAAGAAGTAGAAGAAAAAAAGCAATGATGTGTAATGAATGTGGAAAGCCAGAGACTGAATGTGAGTGCGATGGTCACAATGAAGAAGAAGCCCACGAAGATCATTAAAATATAGTATTACGGAGGAGTATTTAATCGACTCCTCCTTCTCTTCTAAGAAAAAATGTTATAGATATATCTATCAAGTAAGAAATTTCAATCAAACTCAAGAGCTAGGATCCAACTACATGAATGTAGGAACTTTTTCTCAAAAGATATTAAATATTTTCAATCAGGGTAATTACTCTTTCAAACTTATAAAGCTTGAAAATTGGGATGACACGAGATTAAAAGATATGGATTCTTTGATTATCGGACGAATGAGTAATGAAGATCTAACAAAGTGCCCTAATCTAAAAAATATATTTATCCCATTTACAGGTAGAAATGGATTTGATGAGACGTATCTCTTAAAAGAAAAGGTAAATCTTCATTCAACGAGCGCACATTCTAAGTATGTGGCAGAAAGGGCCTTTACATTGGCCTTAACACTTCTTGGAAAAATCATTGAATATGATACGTCATTAAAGAATGATAAATGGTCTAGAAGAAATTTTGAGAATAGAGTTTCTTGGAATTCTCTATTTGAAAAAAAAGTTGGAATCTACGGATATGGCTCTATTGGGAAATGGATTTCAAAATTCCTAGAGCCTTTTAATTGTGACCTATATGTCTATAATAGATCACAGAATGATAATGTTAAATATGTAGACTCTCTAAAAGAACTTGTAGAAAAGACAGATTTAGTTTTCATATGTGTTCCTCTAAACGATGAAACTAATTCAATATTTGATAAAGCTCTCTTAGATCACATGCAGGATAAATTTCTGGTAAATATAGCGAGAGGAAAAGTCGTTAATGAAGATGATTTATACTCTGCTCTAAAGAATAAGTCTCTCCTAGGATATGCATCAGACGTTTGGTATAACTACCCTCCTGCAAACTCTGATCACTCTCCAGTGAGTAAGTATCCTCTTCATGAAGAAAATGTAGTAATGACTCCACACTGTGGTGGCTTTGCTCACGGTTCAGAAGATAAAAGATATATTGATACTCTAAATCAAATTGAAAACTTAATGAGCTAAACCAGAGCTTTCTTTTTAATAATAGAGAAGTACTAAAGAAAATGATCCTATATCCCCCCTTTAAGAAGTTGGCACGATCTATGCTTATAATAGTTATAACGAATTAATAACTATAATAATATTAACAACTTAAATAAGTATAAGAGTATAAATATGTATAGATTCTATACATTTGAATAACTTATAACAATTTAAAGGAAGCTTTCACTAGGGATAATATGAAGAGAATTAAGAGTTTATTTCTAAGTATATTACTTATTGGTATGGTTTCACTTAATAGTGTTCAGGGACAAATCATTCTTGTGAAGAATAAATGGGAGTCTGGACAAACATTAAATATTCTCTTTATGAATGGTGATATTGAAGAAAAGAAACTTTTTAAAAGAGCTGTTGGACTGTGGTCTAAGTATGTAAATTTAGACTTCCAATTTCACTCACTTTCAAATGAAGAAGATAGTATAGCTTCTGAATTTAAGATTAATACTATTCGAGTTAAATTTAATAAAGAGGAGGGAAACTTCTCTCCACTTGGAAATAATTTCAACTTAGGTAGGTTTGATAAAGTTTCTTACTTAAATATTAAAGAAGATGCAAACCAGAAAATTAAGTTCATATCAAAGTCAGCTCACGAGTTAGGACATGCTCTAGGCCTTATGCATGAACACCAGCATCCAGATCTGAAGTACTATTCAAGTGAAGAAGAGATGATCAATATTTGTAAGTATCTTTTCATGCTAAATATTAATAAACCTGAAGAGTTAAAAAAGTGTAAAGTGAACCTAACTGGAATTACTCACGCGGAGGCAGTAGAGTACGGAATGCAGTTAGCAAGTTTTGATCCCCACTCAATAATGCTCTACTCAGATATTTCAAATACTAATAAAGGCCTTAATGATATGAGCATTTCACTTGGAGATAAATTCTTCATCTCTAGTGAATACCCATTTGAAGAAGCATTAACTTTAAAAGAAGTTAAAAGAATGCATTCTGATGACATCATGGATGAGAGGCAGTGGATACTTGCCCAATATCAAAAAGACGAATGTGTAATGATCGAAGAAAATGATAATCTCTTTCTTACAAAGCAAACTGATGCCAGATTAATTAAAATTAAAATACTTGCTATGTCCTCTATTGATGCCTACTTCTCAGCATGTACTAGAAGTTTGAAATAACTGAATAATATTGAATAAAAGCTATAAATATAAAGGTTACACTTGCACAAGTCATACAGCTGTAATGTTCTATGTAGACGAAGATGGTTTTCTTAACAGTACAAAATATATATCAAGAGTTAACTACAACTTAAAGAACGATGAAATGCAAATTTTAAAGTGGAAGTTAAAGTGGTTTTCAAATAAATATTCTCACGACTATACAGTTAAATGTAAATAATAACGGTCTCTGAAATATTTTTAGAATGGATGCTTGATTTATAAATTATTTGATATTTTCAATTATAACACCATCTAGAGTACAAGATTCACTTGTGTCTGACTCAAGATAGGCCTTAAGATACAGATTACCGCTTCCAAACTTAGTCGAGAAAGCACTAATATTATTTGTCACCTCTGCTTTAGACACTCGATCAGAGTCTCCACTAACTGAAGTCCAACTTGTACCATTCCAAAAATAATAAGAAGTTCCATCTGTAGAGAGTTGATAACCAATAGTACAATCCCCACTTTCTGAGATCTCAATTGCATTAATTTTGTTATATGTAATTGGAGACTTTGTTACAATTGTTGGTGCTCCACCAAAGTATCTTCCAACAGGAGTTAATTCAATGGAATTAACTTCAGGTAGACAAGTAGAGCCACTACACATATCAATCTCATCACTCTCCATATAAATTCTATATTGAAAATACCTATTGCTCACTGGAGGACTTACAAAGTCTTCAAATAAGAACTGAGGGTAACTCTCTTTTACTGTTCCTACAGGATTTCCACTAGAGTCTATAGTTGTATTATTATACAATTCAGAAAAGTAAGTATTAGAGGTTCCATCAGGGCCTTTAAACGACTCAGAACTACAAGTAGAATCACTACAAGATCTTACCTGATATTTTACTCTATTTGCCCCTCTTCTATAAACCTGCTCTATTTCTTCTGTACTTAAGGCCCTACTCCAAAGAGAAGCCTCATCTATAGAACCGTCAAGGTGCCAGCTATTAGGAGACCTTTTTCCGATATAAAAATCAAGATCTGCTCCAAAATCTAGGGGTACACTATCTTTTTGCCCTACTAACTTTCCATTTAAAAATATTTTCACTTCGGAGTCTTCATACTTAACTAGAACATGTACCCACTCATTTAGAGGAATTATTTCGGTAGAGCAAAGAGTGGCACTTCCCATTCCATTATTAAAGAATAGAGAACCATCTGTACTACTACATTCAGACCATGACCCAACAATCCCAAATAACCATCCGTCATTAGAATAATCACCTTTACCGGCAATATATCCAACATTACCAGCAGGATAATCTTCGATATAGATCCATGAAGAGAAAGTGAAGTTTCCTGTGAAGTCTAAACTTGCTGAACTACCAAAGTTAATAACAGCATCATCTCGTAGAGTAACGGCACCATTAAATTTACCATCACTTCTAAAGTCCAAAGTATTATCTATTGTCCCATGATTGTTATTACCTGATAAATCTGTAATATCTGAACCATCAACAACAGTTCCTAAGGCAGTTTCATTAAAGTTCCAACGACCAACAAGACCAGTATTCATATTCTCAATAACTGAAGAATAATTTGAAGTAGACTCATTCGTACTACCTAGCTCCTTCAAGTAAGGAAGTGAAGTAAGTACATTAAGTCCTGACCAGTTTCCAGAAGTTCCAAGATCAATGACCTGAGAATCATAGTGACCGGAATACATTTGTTTTTGTCTATTATAAATTGTAACAATATCTGAAAGACTTAAGTCAGTATTCCAAATGGTCACATCGTCAATAAACCCACTCATTGACTTACTTCCTCCAGATCGACCACCAATATAAAAACCATTTTCAGTTTTAGTATAGTCAAGGTCACCAGAAAAAGGAGTGCTTGCCATCTCGACACCGTCTTTATAGAACTTCAGATTTGTTCCATCAAGAACCAGTGTCCACATATGCCAATTATTATCTGTTACTGGAGCAGAGAGTGTATAAAGGGTGTTACTTGTATTAGTCACTCTTGCATGTGCTTGGTCTGCACTAAAGTCTATTGAGTATGAAACTTCAGTCGGACCACCAAGTACATTTCCTTTGGCAACTCCCCCATTATTTACAGCTGAGTGGTTATTGAGTTTTACCCATACATTCATTGAAACAACTTCGGGCTCTAGATCCAAGCTACTTGGAATTGAAGTATAATCTAAGTTTCCATCAAACTTTCCAGACTGACTTCCTATTTTTACTGTCGAAGAAAAAGTCGCTCCATCACTAGCAGTTCCATGATTCCCCTTCCCTGAAGAGTCTTTCCAATCTCCATCCATTTTCCAGTAACCCACAATCGAAGACCAGTTTGGAGTCCAAGAAGATGAGTGTTCGTTATAGTTTTGATTCTGAGCTTTAAATAAGCTTAGAACTTCAGCGCTAGTTAATGAATCGTCCCAAAGAGAAACCTCATCAATAACTCCATTAATCCTTTGATCTTTATGACTACAATCGGCGAGCCTTGGTCGAGCACCAATCCCCCAACAGGTAGTTACGGGTTTAATTGTACCGTCATATGAAGTTGAGGTATCAAGATTTCCATCAACATATAAGTTAACATTTTCACCATCTGCTGTAGCAACGAGATGAGTCCACTTACCAAGAATAATTTTAGATGAACTATAGATAGTTGAGATGGGTGAGCCGTCAGATTGAGTTAAATTTAAACGCCACTTAGGTATTCCAGTATTTCTAACTAAAATTGTAAATGACCCTCCACCTGCCTCAGGATTCCCTGCGATAATTCTATTTCCCTCTCCTGCGGAATCTAACTTAACCCATGCAGCAAATGTTAATTTCTCAGTAGGCATCATTGATGAATTGTTAATTTTTGATAATGTATTATCTTCAAAAAGACCCGCCCTATTTCCTACTTTTGAATCTGTCGTAAAGCCAGCGATTCCACTGAGGTGATTACCATTAGAAGATGAATCATTTTCATCTCCATCAAATCTCCAATAGCCGATGAGATTAGACTCCCTGCTAGGAAAGAGATTTTTCACACTGATAGAATCATTATATTTATTTTGTAGAGTTAAATTATTATTTGAGTCAACAAAAGTACCTACATGCGTACCGTTATTAAAATCTGCTCCTGTATGAGTTTGATCTACAAGCTTAAGAGAAGCTTTTCCAGAAGAGATTTCAACGTAATTAGAATTATAAGTATAGTTTTCTGCTTCGCTAAAGCTCCAAAATTTACTACTCAAAGCACTAGCATCATAAGGACAACTACCGTCACTATCTCGAGACCCTGGACAGAAGTCTGTACTTCCTTCCTCAGGTAGGTTGTCTAAACAACCAGCAAGTCCAAAAAGTAAAAGTAAATATACGATAGAGCTTAGCAGTTTCATTAGAGGCTAACCTCCACACCAACTCTTAAGTCAGTATTTTTATCTTTCTGCTGAGTATCATCAGTTTCAAAACTTCTTTGTCCGTACAAGCTAGAGATATCAGAAGATTTCCCGAATACAGATGAACAAATAAATAATGTTAAAACTAAAGTACTCTTATGCACAAATCGGTCCTCCTCTACCTATTCTACTTTTTTAAACTTATCGAATTTTATCTTTTTATCTTTACCTGTAATTTCAACAAGCTACATGTCAAAAGTATTTTTCTCTTCTTTTTAGAAATTTAAAGGTGTGTATAATTTGAGTCAAAAAGTAGGTCATATGACATATAAAATGTAAAAACTATAACTTACAAGTTATTACTAAATTCTACAGTAAGACGCCTAAGTATTTAGCTTAAGCAAAAAAAATAAATAATTTTAATTTCAATTGAATTATTTCAGAACACAAAGGTTTGCCAGAAAGAGCTAGTTAATTATATCCATTATAAGTTATTCAAATAATACTTCAATTCACTCTCACTAAGCTTCGAGAGTTCATAAAGAGCATCAAATGGATCACCATTAATATTAAGATATTTGCAGAAGGCCGGCTCTGTTTTTAAACCACTTATTTTAAGTTCTCTGATAGCAGAGACTGCAGTCTCTCCAAGTATATCGAGGATTCTCTTTTCAATATTCATATGAACGACAGCGTATTGCTCTGATGTTTTAACATTTTGAGCAAATACTTCATATTGAAAACCATATGCAAAGAACTCACAGACTAAAGAGTGAACTCCTCTAACCTCAACATAGTAAGTCTTAAATTTTTCAAAATGACCAAAGTGTGACCTCAACTTCTTCTCAAAAAGGTCTAGGTCTTTCACTTCACAAATAATATCTAAATCACTATCTTTAATATTAATATTCAACGGTATTGTTCCAGCAAGAACAGGAGAATATTCCTTTAGTAAGTCAAATATAGATAGCCTCTCCATTGATAGAGCTGCTTTCTTTTGAATATCTGTAACAAATTTCATACATTCTTCTTTCAAAATGTTCGTTATGATTTACATCTCTTGTCACGAGGTCTTTGGTTATTTAGAAATTTTAAGTAAGGTAACTTCGTGAACACTAGCAGGATCGAACCATTAATACAAAAGCAATCTAAAGTGCTAAGTTATATACAAAAAAGGATTATAAAAAAAAGAGTTGAGCTGACACAAGAATCTCTAAACTATACATATACACAGAAGAGAAGATGATGACTTTTTGGTTAAGATAAAACCAACATTTAAAAGAGAATTATTGAAAGTAAAGATAGTATGAGTGCTATGGCGATTTATGGTTATAGATCAAACTAATTTATATGAAAAGTTCTCCCCTAATTTTTTAAAAGGTAATTATGTTTTTTTAACGAGTGCAAGAGTTGGAAAATGGATATCTAGATTACTTACAAAATAGTTTTAGATTTTATGAATACTTCAAACCATTTCTAGATCGAAGGTTTGGTCCATTTCCCACTCCCTACCGAGTACTGCCAATAATAATAGAATTATACGACAGCAGCATAAGAAAAAATTGTATAAGAATGAGAAGCCTATTTCTTTGAAATAATACTTTCTGATTTTTCTAAGCTATTTTCATGTGGATAAAACTTAACTAGAGGTTCTGCCGGATTCCCTTCTAAAGGTTCTCCATTTGGCCTGTATCCAACACCATTTACGACATGAAATGAAAATTCCTGTCCATTAGCTAAAGAAAATTTCTTATTTGCTCTAAATGGGGCGTGACTCCCTTGGGATGGCAACCCTAACATAATGGCTAAGTCATTATCTCTAAGAATACTAACAAACTGGTCACATGAACTTAAACAATATGGACCAGATAAAATAAATATATTCTTAACCTTTATTTTCATTGAAGAAGAATAAAATTTTTCCTGGATCTTACATTCATCAGTTTTACAGTAAAAAGGAAACATTCTTGATTCATTTTTAGTTTTATCTGTAAAATCTTGCAAAATAAGTTTTCTCATTTTATCACCACCGTGATTCAGAGCACTTTGCAAGTATTCTTTGTTTGACCTCGAAAAGTTAGTAAAAACAAATTTTCGCTCTAAGATTTTATACTTCTTTTTTGCTAAAGCAGTAATGAGTTCTGGGTTAATATTTCCGCCTCTATTCTCTCTAACGTCAATAAGTAGATTACTTACATTCTTATGGTTTATTTGTTCAATCAGATATTTTAAATCATTTTTTTCTAAAATTGATGGTTTGCTACCAAGCGATAATCCATCTTTATGTTTTGGAGAAATCATCCCAAGTCGCTTTTTAAGACTTCTTTCCCGAAGATGATAATTAAATGAAAAGAATCGCAATATTAGAGTATTTTTCAGAACCGATTCATACAGACAATAATTTATGCCAACATAGCTAACTTTATAGTTTTCGTAATCTTTGTCATAAGTAAGAGAGTCACCACAGGTCGTTTCTTCAGAATATTCAGACTTTAAATCATATTTTGACCAATCTAAATTAAGTATATGGGATTTTCCCGAAATTGGATTATGAAACTTCAACTTAACAGAAGAACTTTTTGGTACAGGTTGCTTCCAAGCAGTTGGTCTTGTTAAAAGTCTCGAAAACTCCTGTCGAAAATGCTCCATAGAGCTACTTCCGTGCCATATTAATAATTCCTCTTCAAGCTGAGAAATAGTTTTTCCATCTAGAGACTTTAAAACGAAACCTTTTTTGATTTTGGGATGTTCACTTATAGATACCAAATAATCTGCACCTGAGTAGCTTAATCTAAAAGGAAGTGACTTGCTTTTAGTTTTGAATTTATAAAATTCATTTGGCATACGTAAAGAGCTATGGTTATTCTTCAAGTTTTTCTGAAAAGCTAATATTGCATAATATACATCAGTACTTGTTTTTGCGTTAACAAAAAGACTTTTTATCTTTTTGAGGTTTCCTTTCCATGAAAAGGATTTATTACCATTATAAGTTGGAAAAACATGAGAGGATTCAACTTCATTTACCATTTTATTAAAAAAGGTAATTCTGCTTTTACTGAGGTAAGTATCTGCTACGTTAGCAAATGCATAATTTAAGGGGATTAATAATATGATAAATAATCGTAACATTAATTTCACCGACCTTGCTGATACTTTAAGACAACATAATTATAATCGAATTGATAAAAAAAGTAACGAAGGCAATTTATCTATCTTTTTCACACTACCAACTAAGTCGTACTCAAAAGTTACTCCAGACTCGTCAGTACGAGTCTTCTTAATGATTAGTAATGTTATTGGGTGGTTAGCTTAAACTGAATTTTGATTGAAATTTTCAGGTAAGAGAAATGATGGAGCGTAGTTTGGACATATCGAACTTTTACTCAGAATATGGGTCAAAGTCGTCTTCAAATGTATTAGGCCAACACTCAGGATCACAATAATTAGGAGCAAATACATATTCTAATTTAATACGGTCAGGACTTTCGAAAAATACTGCATAATACGCATCATCTCCGAATGCTTTATTTTCATAAAGTGCTTCGATATTGTTCTTCTTTAAAACCTCTTCGTAATACTTATCAACATCCTCTTTGGAGTCAGCATAAAAAGCAAGATGATTTAACCCCGTTCTTTTTCTGTGGAAACCTGCTTCTTTATGAATATCATCTGTAGGACAAATAATAAATTTACTCACACCATCTGAATAGGCTGTCCAATCTTTCATACAGCTCATTCTCTTGAAACCCATAGGAATCAAAACAGTGTCATAGAACCTAACTGATTCTGCATATTTTAAAACATTTATTTCTATATGAGATATTTTTGACTTCATAATTTAACCTAAGTTCGATGTACACTTTGTAGTCTAATTGTAATATATTGAAATTAAAGAGTAAAAGAAATGGTGGACCCTAACGGGATCGAACCGTTGACCTCTTCGCTGCCAGCGAAGCNNAAGCGCTCTCCCAACTGAGCTAAGGGCCCTCATAAGAGGATCTAGAGAATAATATTACAGGGGCAGTCTGACAAGAAATTATTTCAAACTAAGGCTTTTACTAGAGATAGAGACTGTCCACTGTTACTACGTCTTTTCAATATAAAAGTATTCAACCAAAGATTTCTAATATATGTGGTTCAAAAACTAATAAATTAGACCACTCTGATCAATTCATTTTTTTCTGTATGATCGAATATTTGGTCCTGTCCTGTAATTTTAATTCTTGTATTCTCATTATATAAGAATCTATTCTCATCAAGTAGTTCAAACTTAACTTCGTAACTGATCGTTTGAAACTGCTCATCTAGAAACTTATTTGAACATAGTCCATAAGTTGGAGACCCTAATTCTGCTTTAACAGTAAATTCAATATCATCAATATTTGCATCACCACCAGCATTCACAGCAATTCCTCGTGGAACAATAAAGCTTTTCATAACTTGACGATTGGCCTTATCCCAAATGAAGTATCCAACCTCTTCATGAAATGGTTCTTCATCATCTCCCTCTTCCCACGCCATAGTACTGTATCTAAGAGCGTAAAGTAACTGTTCATGATTCTCAATATCCCCAGCAGGCTCAAAAACCATTTCTTGACGGAACTTTGTATTCTCAACTTTACGATCTGGGTCAGGAGCTCTATTTTCACCTAAGAATCCTTCACTTGCCCATTTTCCGATAAGAAACCGAAGTGGACCATAATTAATTTCTTCCACATATACCTCAACTTTATTCAAAATAAACTTATTGAATAATATGATACTCCCATAATAATAACTTTGATAATAAATTTACCGAGGTAATCATATTTTGAAACTATTTCTTGTATCAGTTATATGACTTAATTGAGCTGGTGTTTCATTTTCAATTTCGTCTCTCCATTAAAAATTTCAGTAGCACCTGAAATATTTGAGAATAAAAATAAAATAACAGTAAAAACTTTCACTAACACCTTTAACATCGACACCGATCATTCTGATATAGATTGGAAAGTATGAAAAAGTCAGTTAGTGATAACTTAGAAAAACCTAGAGATATTTAAATAACCTTGGCTATCGCCTTTATAAACTTGCATACCATAAAGTCCACTTTCAGCAGCCTGATAAAGTCTGGCCCCAAGCTTATATTTCCACTGGTCTGATAACCTTCTTGTAAATGAAAGGTTCAAAAGCCTCTCATCAGTATATTCAATATCTTGGATATAACTAAAGAAAAGTTCAGAACCCATAAAGTCGTTAAAGTTATAACGAATACCTAATAGAGCATCTCTTTGAAATGTACTGAGCTTTCTTCTTTCCAATTTAGATACACCATGAACACTACTCGCTTCAAAAATAAATGTTGCTTCATGTTCCACACTGTCAAAAGAAATAGTTCTCTCAAGTCCAATAGCAACCTCTCCATGATCCTTTGGTGCAGATCTTATGAACGAAGTTGTTGTAATAGGAACAAGAGTTTTAAAGTCATCTTCAAAATCTCTATAACTCCCCTCGGCCTTCACTAAGTACTCTTCATAGGCATAGCTAAGTGTTCCTCCGTATTCTTTAACACGGTAGAAATGAGGCTTAAGTTCTGCTTGATTTGTTGGGTACTCCGCTCCAGCAAAAACTGACCCAGAAGTATATCCAATAATAGGATGTACTCTATCTAAGTGATCTAGGTATTGAATTGAGAAGTCTAAGTCTCCAACTGTCTGATTAAAACGAACTCCCCACTGTGATTGCCACTTAGAGTTTGTTGTTGCATCTGTTCCATCAATCCAAACAGAGTCTTGAAGCTCTGTACCTAGGTTAACACCAGTTCTAGATCTTGATGATGGAAATATTGGGTCTTCGGCTTTAGGCCAAAAGTAAAAGTTTAGTGTACCTTCACCAGCAACAACTTCGGCTTCCAGAGTTAGCTCACCTTTCTTTTCAAGATTCTCAATTTCTCCATCAAAGTTTCGAGAATTAACTACATCAGCAGGATGAAATGCTTCCATTGCTGACCAGTTAAATAGTTTCCAACCAGCAAGGAGTTTAAACCTTCCCTCTTCTCCGAAAATATATGAAATATAAGCATCTTCAACAGCGATGAGGTTGCGGTCTTTATCTTCAGAGTCTGCCCTACCATAGCCTCTAAGAGCAGCAGTAAAGTTTCCTTTGATATATTTTAATTGAGTCCTAGTAAAGAGAGCGTAGTTCTCATCATACGTTAATCGACTATTATCACTCTCAAAGTTTCTACTTTCAAAAGTAATCTCTCCTTGATCTGAAAATTCAGCAAGAGTATGTGAGCTTAATATTAGTAATGGTAAAAGAATTAATTTTTTAATCATCTCTTAAGTGACCTTTTTGTAAATAAGCTACTCTTAAAATTTACACCAAGTTTTCTATTGGTCCATTTGAAGATTGACTCTTTCTTAGTTTGAACATTTTTCATATGGATCAGTGTAGCTCTCCATAAATCCTTTCCCTTAACTGTATATTTCGTAAAGCCACTCATTTCAGCAGTCTTTAAAAGTTCAGCCTTTCTATCGTAGTATGAAACATGAACTGCATTTAAATGTTTTTTGGAAATTTGAACAACTTGTTTAGAATAACCACTATTATCAACTGGAATTCTTTCAATAATATATACATCTTCTCCGTTTGCAGATTTTCCATCTTTTAAAAAGTTAAATTTATACTTTTCAATTTCTTGAGAACCTAGATCTTCATACGAAAATTCACTTCCCATGAACGATGATGATTTATTTCTAGATGATATTTTCTTTACTCGCTTTAGAGATGGTAAATATAGCCACTGGTTATCGTCTTCACTTTTATGAGACCAAGTAAGCATCTTCGTTCCCTTAACATCTTTAGGGTTAAGAAAGATATTGAGTGACTTATCCCCATCATCTTTAACCTCAAGAACTCTCCCCTTCATTTTTCTTACTATTTTTGAACCATATGCATCAATAAGAACCATCTCAAGGTCAGACTCATCACCAATGAATCCGTTATTTCTAGCTTCTGCTTCTTTTGCGATACGAAGGCCCTTCTCTTGACTACTCTCAGCAAAACTTACTTGAGAAGCTATAGACAAAATAAGAATCAAACATAAATTAGATAGAGATCTCATAAGAACACCTTTTTATTAGTCACAAATTAAATTATTATAACTATGTTAAAAGCTATAGGAGTATTGGTCTAGTGAAAGTGACTAATTTTACAGTCAAAGTACTTAATATTGACTGACTTTCAAGATTACTGATAAGCTCCTTAGTTCCCTAATAGGGATTGCATACAGTCTTGACTAAAGGAGTCATAAAATAATGAGCGTTTACGTTAATAGAATATTAAATATGAAGAAAATCAAGGCCATTGGTTTTGATATGGACTACACACTAGTTCGCTATAATACAGAAAACTTTGAAAGACTTACCTATTCGCTAGTTAAGCAAAATCTAGTTAAGGTACTTGGTTACCCTGAGGAAGTTCTAGATCTAGAGTTTAATTTTGAATTAGTTCAACAAGGGCTAATTATTGATAAGCTCAGAGGGAACTTACTTCATGTTTCAAGATTTGGAAAAGTAAAGAAGGCCCAACATGGGTTAACACCTCTTTCATTTGAGGAGCAGAATAAGGCATATTCAAATAGAGTTATTGATCTAAGTGATGAAAGTTTTCAATCTTTAGATACTGCATTCTCTGTTTCTAATGGAATTCTCTACGCACAACTTGTTGATCTAAAAGAAAAAGGATCAGTTGTTCCTAGATATGACCTACTGGCCGATCATATAAAAGAGGCCATTGATATTTGTCACTCTGATGGATCACTTAAAAGTAAGGTTAAAGAAAATATTCAAGATTATATAATTCAAGATGAGAAGCTAGTTGAGCAACTTGAAATGTATAAGAGATATGGAAAGAAATTAATTATTATTACAAACTCAGAGTACTACTATTGTAAAGACCTTCTAGAGTACACAATCGATCCTTTTTTAAAAGAGCATAAGAGCTGGAGAGATTTATTTGAAATTACAATTACACTTTCAAGTAAGCCAAGATTTTTCCATGTAAAGAATCACTACTTAAGAATTGACCCTGAAACAGCTTTAATGACTAATCATGAAGGACCTATTACTCCAGGTGTATACCAAGGTGGAAATGCTGGAAAACTTCAAGAAGACTTAGGATTAAAAGGCTCCGAAATTCTTTACTTAGGTGATCACATTTATGGAGATGTACTTACTTTAAAGAAAACTTTTGGATGGAGAACTGCACTTGTAGTGGAACCTCTAGAAGATGAAATTATTGCTATTCAAAAGAGTAACCCTACTCAATTGAAGATTGATGCTTTCATGGAAGAAAAAGAAGCTCTTGAAGAACAACTTGATAAGCTTGAGATGAGTAAATTCCGTGGGGAAGCAGTAAATAAAGACGATATTGGAAAAATATACGCCAAAATTGAAAAGATCAATCATAGTATTGCAAAAGAACTTAATGATTATAAAACATACTTCAACCCACACTGGGGAGAACTAATGAGAGCAGGGCAAGAAGAAAGTCGTTTTGCTGATCAAATTGAAAAATACGCCTGTGTTTACATGGGAAGAGTTTCTGATTTACTGGAACATTCGCCAAGGACTTACTTCAGACCTATTAAGCGTGTTCTTCCCCATGAAATAATTTAAGAAATTGAAAGTAAACTTCCCAAGTCTTCGGCCCATAACCACCGGCCATAACCCAGGCTTGGGGAATATTTCTTTCTTTAAAGAATCTATATACTAATAAATCTCTTTCCAACATTTGCTCTTTAGATAATTGAATCCCATTTGCACTTTCTAGTACATCTTCACTGTATGGGTCCGCTCCAGCGACTATAATTACGAGATCTAAGTTCGTAAGTTTTTTAAGTCCTTCTTCTAACTTTAAAAGGTATTGATCCTCCTCATCGGTATCAATTTCGATATCAATATTTGAAGGAATTCTCCATGGACCTTCACCGCAATCTGCAGATAGAGGCCAACCACTTTTCATATGAATACTTAATGTCTCTATGGATTGGTCATGCTCTGTTAGTTCTGATGTACCACAGCCCTTGTGAGCATCAATATCAACCACAGAGATATTCACGGGTTTTATATCGTGCTGAAATTTTCTAGCACTTATAACAATATCATTTATAAGACAAAATCCCCTAGACCTATCACTCATTGCATGGTGCATTCCTCCACATAGTCCAAAAGCAAACTTTGTCTCAAATGCTTTTTTTAGAGTGAAGTATGTCCCTTGAGTTTGTAGGAGAAACTTATCAACGAGTAGAGATAGTGGATGTATGGCGTTCTCAGGATTATACCTACGGTAATTTCCTTGTTCATCTACAAGTTCATAGCAATCAGTGATTTTCTTTTCTTTATTAGATAAAAGTTCATTTATAAATTCTTCTGTATGAACTCTTAATAGATCTTCTTTAGATATTTCATCTAATTCATCTAGACTAATCTCACTAAGTGAAGAGTCTAACTTTTGTAACTCTTCAAAGCACCTTCTAGAACGATCGTCTAAAATTGGAACTTCTATTCCGTATTCATTCAAACTTAAATCGAAATCTTTATTATAGATAATCATTTTTCTACTTTTTGACTTATTTGTGTTTATAATAATTTAATGAAAAAAATTATCATACTACTAGTACTTTTGGCCAACAGTGTAAATGCTGCAGGACTTAGAAATAACCTTAAGAGATATACATTCTTAAGAGACATGACTATTGTCAATAAGGCCTTAACAAATGACAGATACGGGCAATATTTTGATATTGACCTGCAAATTAGTTCAGGAGTAAAGGACCTAGTAGCTGATATTAAGAATAAAGGTGATGAGTCGGGTGCTACTCAGACAGAAAAAGAATTAAATATCCTAGAGATTCTTAATAAGAATATGAACTCTGAGAGATATGTTGATGTTGACGCAACATTAGCAATACCGCTTCCAAGCTTTAACCTTTATAAGTACAGACTTACTCCGGCTATATTCTATAACTTAAATCTTGGAACTTTATTTACCATTTATAATCAAACAAGTAGCTTTGATCCTTCGGTAAGTGTCTATATAAAAAAAGAGACGAAGTTAGGTGTAAGTACAATAATTACAAAATCAGGTCACAGAGATACCTACATAAAACTTAACCTCTATAAACTTGGTCGATCAGATACAGATATTACAAAGACAAAGACTGAACTTGCTGAAAGCTCAAAGATATTTAATTTCTCAGACTTAAGTGAATCTAATAAAACGTACTCAATGGACTTCATTTGGAAAAGAGAAAATCAAAAGAGACTCTGGAAGGCCGAAGTACTTGAGGCGAAACTTTTAACAACTAATTCAAAAGCAGACTATTCTTATGATAATGCTCCCCTCTTCCATTTCTTTCATCAGTGGAAGGGAGAAGTAAAAAGGGTTTGGCTTGAACCATTTGCCGGAGCACATATGAGAAAGAAGTACTCTTTCTTTGATGGGCTGTATCTCGGAACAAGACTTAAGTTTCAAGAGTTACCTTTCAGTAGTTCAATAAGTCTAAGTAATCAATTTCTTACTTTTATACCTGAGTTTAAGATGGGACATTTTTATTTTAACTACAAATTGAAGATGGCCTATATTAATCCTCAAAAGGATATATGGGTCCCTACTGTCCATTCATTCAACTTAGGTCTCAACTTTTAACCAATAATTCAAGCACTTACCTTAACAATCTATTGAATTTATTCCAAAATTGTAGCCAAAAGTGTTAAAACATGTTTTATTTTGACTTACTTCGGCAATCTTAATATGAGGAATCAATGCAAAGATTAATATGGCTAAGACACGAGACTAAACCTTTTGAACAAAGATCATGCTTAACTCCAGAAGCTTGTAAAAAACTTTTAGAGCTTGGTCACGATGTGGTTGTAGAAAGATCCTCTGTCCGTATTTTTGAAGATTCAGAATATGAATCTGTTGGCTGTAAACTCGTAGAGTCAAACTCGTGGATTAGTGCTCCCTTAAATGCAATTATTATAGGACTTAAAGAACTTGAAGATAAAGAGTTCTCACTCTCACATAGACACATTCACTTTGCTCATGTTTTTAAAAATCAACATGGTTATGAAAGAACTCTCTCAAGATTTATCAAGGGAGATGGTCTTCTCTACGATCTAGAGTATTTAACAGACGATAATAAGAATAGAGTTGCAGCTTTTGGAGTCTGGGCAGGGTTTGCTGGAGCTGCTCTAGCAATTGATCTCTGGACGCATACTCAACTTGGATTAAACTATAATAGCAATGCACCTCTACTTCCATATAAGAGTCAAATAGCTATGATTGACGATATTGAAGAAAGACTGAACAAAATTATCAGTAGACCAAGAGTTCTTGTTATAGGAGCAAAGGGGCGTTCAGGAAAAGGTGCCGTGAAATTTCTTAGATCACTAGGGATTGAGCCTACAATGTGGGGAACGAAAGATACCCTGGCCAATCACCCTATCGATGATATCCTGGGATTTGATATATTGATTAACTGTGCACTTATTAAAGAGCCTCGCTCCCCATTCTTAGATCTAGAAAGTCTTAAAAAAGAAAGAAACTTAACAGTTATTAGTGACGTTGGTTGTGATCCGAATGGACCATGCAATCCACTTCCAATTTATGAAAGTTGTACTACGATGGATGAGCCATCAATAAAGATTCAAGATAACTTATATCTTACAGCAATAGACCACTTGCCATCACTACTTCCAAGGGAAAGTAGCGAAGACTTTTGTTCTCAACTCTTCCCTCATCTAGTAGATTTTTTAGATAACAAGATTGAAAACTCTCCGTGGGAAAGAGCACTTGAGGTTTTCTATAGAAAGTCCTATGACCTTTCTCCTGATGAAATCACTCTAGAAGAGAATAACGCTATAGAAAAAATACTAATGTAATGAAAAAAATATTTCTGCCACTATCATTTTTTATTTTTGGAATTGGGGTAAGTTACTTTACCTTTAATCACAACATTGTGAATAAGAAGATACAATTCAACGAAGAAATCAGTGCTCTTTTTGATACTAATATTAGTGCAGAAGAAGCAAATGGTAGAATCTTTCAACTACTCTTTGCTTACTTTGCGATAGACCTAAGAGATGTAGAAGACAAGATTACGACAAAAATCCAAGAATCAATTGAAGCTAAAGAAGGAAAAGTTGTCGAAAAAGTAGTTGAAAAGATAGTCTACCTTCCACAAGAAAAGTCTATAGAGAAAAAGAAAGAAGTAGAAGTAAACACAGAGACAGAAATCCTTGAAGAAGAAAGACTGATGCCACCTGTAAAAAACTTTAAAAGCTTAGAGAGACTAAATTTTAAAGAATATCTAAAAGACACTTCTCCTATTCTTGAAAGAGATAAGGCCTTTGAGACACTAAATGGAACACATCGATTCATTGGTCACAATAATCAAGGACCAAACTTTCAAATAGAAATAGAAAATCTATTTAAGCTTGTTAATAAGACCTACAGAGGAACATCAAAGATAGACTATCTTGTACTCGGAAAAAGTGAAGATGCTATAATGGTAGACGGCATGCCTCTAAACTTCTTAAAGAACCCTAATTATCCAAACCTAGTTACAGCAAGAGTATCGAAAGATAGATTTATTGTAATAAACACAAAGAATAAGTTCTACGATGATGAAGTAAGAGGAGTACTCTTTCTTAGAAATGGTGAAAACTTTAAAAAAGATGGACTACTGAGATCTAAATCGAAGTTGTAAGCTCTTCACTTCTTCGTAATCATTAAAGTTCTTATGCTTTTCATAGCCTTTGATTAAGATATCACATTTCTTAAGGCCTACTTCTTTTACATGAGAGACTTGTTCAATAGATAGCTCTCGTACCTCTAAAATATTAGCAAGAGCTCTTACTCTAAAAAGATCCATTGCAAAATACTTCGTGCTTAATTGATCTTCATGCCCACCATACTTATTTACAAGAGCATCTTCAACAAGTCCCACTTCGTACTTAGAGGTTACTTTAAGCCAAAGTTCATAATCTTCACAAACAACATAATCAGTAGAAAATCCTTTCATCTCATTAAATAAGCTTTTTTCCATTAATACAGCAGAAGGAGCAATTGCACAGAGAGGTAAACACTTTAGAAAGATTTCTCCTCCATATTTCTTATACTGCTTTGGCTTATTTACCTTCTTACCATTTCTAATCCAATTCTCTTCACAGTGAACAAAGCGAAGGTATGACTTCTCTTTAAGTAGTTTGACTTGCTCTTCTAACTTATTAGATAGCCATTCATCATCAGAGTCTAAAAAACTGATCCATTCAGAGCTAGATACTGAAACTCCAAGGTTTCTTGCACTACTCACACCAGAGTTCTCTTGATATACATATCTAACTCTAGAGTCATGAAGGTATTCATTAACAATATCTTTTGAGTTATCAGTAGAGCCATCATCAACAACAATAACTTCTAGATCCGTATACGTCTGAACAAGAACTGAGGAGATAGATCTCTTTAAAAGATTTGATCTATTATAAGTAGGAATTATGACACTAATTTTCATCAATAGACTTTATAACTTTTTGTAATTGTTCATCTGTAGGCAAATTTGAAAGAGAGTCTATGAGTCCATCCCACTGCTGCTCATTTCTTCCGCCACAAAGGACCATATCAACATTCTCATGAGAAAGATTAAAACCAAGTGCCAATGAAATTGGAGATAAATCAAATTTGGAAATTACTTTATTGATAACTTCAACCTTCTTATATCTGTCTTCCTTATCAATACTCTTCCACCATGGAGCCCACGATCTACAGTCACTCTTATCAAAGGTTCTTTTAGCGTTTACTCTACCTGTAAGAATCCCCTTATCTAAAGTACCCCAGCTCATGAAGCTAAGGTCATTCTCTTTAGCGATTGGTAGTACTGTACTTAAAGAATCTCTTGAAAAAATATTGAGCTCTGATTGAAGAGACATGACTTCATCAACTTCGGAGGCTTTAATAAATTCATCTTGGTTTGTGTTACAAAGTCCAATGGACTTAATCCTTCCTTGTAGTTTTGCCTTAGCAAGAACTTCCATTGTCTTTCTAATATCTACTCTATTATCCGGCCAATGAATCATATAGTGATCTATATAATCAGAGTTTAGCCTTCTGAGTGAGTCTTCTAGCATCTTCTGTGTCTCTTTAGGGTCATTAGTCATATTGACCCTCTTTGACTCATGCCAAGATACTCCTGACTTAGACACTATAAAGACTTTTTCTCGAATATCTTTGAAGGCCTTACCGATACGAACTTCAGACTCGCCAAAACCATATATTGGAGCGGTATCATAGAGTCGAACTCCTCTATCAAATGTATATCTCAATAGCCTACAGGCCTCATCTTCAGAAATATCACCAAATCCATAGCCAGCGCCTTCTCCACTGATTGAAGCTCCACCAAAACCGATAGGGATACCACCTAAACTCTTTAAAATACGTGACATAAGCAGATTCTCACCTCTAAAAGCATTACTCATACGCTAGACAAAATACAAGGCCCACTATAAAGTCGCCCTTAATCAAAATCAAGGTATAAAATGCGTTTACTTGTCTTTGCTCACAGAGCAGAAGCACAGACATTCTTAAAACAAGCAAATTATAGATCACTAGAATCTAAGAGCTATCCTATATATAAAAATGCTGACTCCTATCTCATTATAAGTGGTGAAGGAATTTTTAATGCTCTAGAATGCACTATTGCGACACTTTCTAAATTTGAAGATATCTCAGTAGTTTATAATTTTGGAGTAGCTGGCGCATTAGATGATCAATCAGAGATAGACTCTATTGTCGAAGTTAGAACATGCTACGCAATCATAAATGAAGTGGTCGAGTTTAAGTCATTTACCGCTTCTTCAAAATCAAAGCTAGATTGTATTACAAGTTCAAGTAGGGCCCTAGATAAAGAGAAGGCCTCCAAGCTAAGTCCCTTTGCTAATATTGTAGATAGAGAGTTATGGGCCATAGCCAAAGCTTCTAGTAACTTCTCACTAGACTTTAGGGCCTTTAAGTTAATATCTGATGAGCCATATAAAGAAGAGTCAAAAGCCTCTATTTGTGAAGTGATTAAAGATAAGGCCGAATACTATAGCGATAAACTATATAAAGAGTACTTGAATATTATCGATCAACCTATCGTTGAAAGTAAATTTGTTATTGAAGAGTATAAGGATCTGTACTTTACAATTTCTCAATACAGAAGTTACTCAACATTAATGACACAACTTTTAACTAAGTATGATTCTGAAGAAGATATTTTAAAATTAGTAGAAGTAGATAAAATTATAACTCTAGATATTTTACCTAAACAGAGAACAAGTATTCTACTTGAGAAGCTCAGAGAGATACTCACTCCTTTCAATTCTAAACTTCAGTCTCAATTAGACCAAGTACTCTCCCCTCTGCATGAAGCCAGAGTAAAAACAACTCTTTCTAAAAATCTTGAAATTGATCAATTCAAAATTAGTGCGACAATACAAAATGAAGTTGAATTGAAAAAGATTGCTAGAGCACTAACAAATTTAGATTACCAGGCCTACAGATCTCTGATGAGAGGAAATGTAGATGTTTGATAAGATATTTGTTGAGAAGTCATATGAAACTAATGCAAGGGCCTTATCAATTATAAATAGATTCCCTAAAGCAAAAGTTTCAGTCATTGATAAGATTGAAGATATTTTCAATAGAGTGAAGAAGCCATATCTACAAAAAAATGAAAGCCTCAATCTATTTCTTGGTGAAAAAAAAGGACAATTAGTCAAAGAAGCTCCCGATGCCTATGGGCTTTCAGGAGAGCCTCACTATTACTTTATTCATGCTTATAATTGTATATATGAATGTAACTATTGCTACCTTCAGGGTTACTTTAACTCCCCAGACATAGTTTTATTTCTAAATCATAGAGACATATGTAATGAGATAGAAAGTGTAACTGAGGAGTGTTCTAAAAAAGGTCTGACTCCTTGGTTTCATGCTGGAGAATTTTCAGACTCTTTAGCTCTTACCCATATCACAGGAGAGCTTGAAATTTATCATGAGCTCTTCTCTAGATTACCAGAGGCAAAATTAGAGCTTAGAACAAAGTCGGCCAATATAAAGGCACTACTAGAACTCACTCCAAAAAAGAATATCATTACGACCTTCTCTCTATCTCCTGCAGATAAGATAAAAAAGAATGATCTTCAAACACCTTCTCTAAGAGCAAGATTAAATGCCATAAGAAAACTTGCTGATGCTGGCCATCCTATTGGAATTCACTTTGATCCTGTTGTTTATGATGAAAACTTCAAAGAGAAATACACTCAACTTGTAGAAGAGCTTTTTGAATCACTACCTGTGGATAAATTAGAGTATATCTCTGTTGGAGTTGTTAGATTTACAAAGGATGTCTTTCATCAGGTAAAGAAGAACTACCCTAGTAGTGAATTACTATCAAGTGAGTTGATTAAGTCATTTGATGGGAAAATTCGCTATAATAGACCAATGAGACTATGGATCTTATCCACAATAAGAGAAGTTCTTCTAAATGCTAATGTAGATAAAGAAAAGATATATCTCTGTATGGAAGAGGACGACGAATTAGTAATTGATTCCTGAGACGTTCTCAATATCTGCTGTAACTTGCCTAAGCTCGATACTTAACTCTTCATTCTTTCTTAAGTAATCACTTAGAGTAATAAAGTTATCCTCACGAGTCTGTTGATTGCCAAAGACTTCTTTAAACATTGAATGATTCTCATTAATTCTTCTACTTAAGTCTTCAAGCTCTGAAGTATAGTTTGCTGGCACTAATCCATTATCAGACATAATAAGAAGAGCATTAGTGAAATATAAGAGATTCTCCACAGACTTATTCTTCTCTAAAGTAGACTTAATAACAGTCGTGACATCAGTCAAAATCTCTATCCCTACAGATCTTGGCCAATTCTTAAGTCTATACGCTTCAAAGACTGTATCTATAAAATTAAGAGACTTTGCATCACGACAAATATCAATTCTCTCAAGGCGCGCAAAGAGAAGTCTTGGATCAACCTTAGGGTCTGACTCTACCGCTTTATAAACAGTAGAAAATAATTCATCAGCTTCAGGTCTTAGCATAGCTTCATTAAGAACTGTGGAAAACTTCTCTTTGATTAATTCAATGTCATTATACATCTCTGTATTAATATCTATATACTCATCACTCTCAATAGTTTCATTTAATACTTTTAAGCAATAAATTTGTCTGGACTGAATTTTCTGCTCTAGAATATTTAAACCTCTATTTAACTCATCGACTTCTTCATCAAAGATTTGAACTTTCTCTGCTCTTTGATATCTTTCCTTCTCACTTTTTTCTATTTCTTCTACTCTGGCTTTTCTTATTGCTCTACTCTCTTTTGCGTCTTCATTGTAGTGCTCTCTCACGTGAGAAGGCTCTACAACATTTTTAAAGTAAAGAGTTAAAGCTACAATAATAAGTAGTGCTGAAAATAATAGTATTTTATAGAGTGAGTTCTTCATTTAAACCATTTGTTTTACGTTGTCGTCTTTGCTCATATATTTTATTTCTTCTATTATACTTTCTAAATGCACAATTACGAATTTCAGCACTTGCACGTAAGCTATACTTATCTTTACCTATACCTCTGCCATTATCTGTTTGCACTACATAGTCAGTCCATTTAATTTTAGGACCTTCTCTGTAAAATGCCATTTTGGCACTCTTGCACTTCCCATAAATCTTAGAAAGAAATTTTCTCTGCTCTTTTGTATCATACAGGAATGGAATCACTCTAAAACATAGTGCAGATCTTTCCATTTGAGATATGTCCGACTCAACGATTGAATCAATAAAGAAATCTTCAAATACATTGAAAAAGTTCTTAGCAGTATTTTTCACAATATTCTGAGATGACTTAAGACCTAGAACAAGTTCAGAAAGATTGATCTCATTCGTTGGTGAATATGTATTTAAAAGGGTAGTAACTAAGTCAGATTTAGTTCCTAGAATAATTTCTTCTAAGTCTTGATCAAGTAAGTCATTGGCCAATCTTGCTTCAAGTTCATAACTAACCATATCTTTAACCTTACTAAAGTAGACGTTATTACCTCTCTCAGCGAGCTTTAATATTTTTGTTATACAAGATGTTATCTCAAAACTCTTCTCTTCAGAAGGATCATTGAACATCAGAATACTCTGAGGAAGTTCAACCTGACATTCTCTTGGGAGTTCATCATTTGATAGTGTTCTAGGCCTAAATGTCTCTTCAATTAAAGAGATGACACTTTCTGTAATTTTCTTTGTTTTAGCAATATTAGCAATTTGAGGATAGTACTTATGTAGAATACTTATCTCTCCACTAGGAGAACAACCTCTTGATCCAGACTTACAACCAAGCTCTGTTAAGAACTCCATAATACGATCTGCATTTTCAGAAATTAAAATTAACCCCGATAAAGCATTAGTCTCATCGCGAATCTCTCTAGTTGCTCCAACAAGTACTGAGTAAGCATCAACAGAGATAGTTCTAGCTCTTTCTTGATTCACTAGTTCTAGAACATCTTCGACAACTAGAATAGAATAACTAATAGCATCTATCCATCTAGACATTCCTAACTCTACACCTTGCTCCCTCACATACTCTATCAAACTACACTTTTCATCACCACAGTCTGGGATAGCAGTAATACTTGGGTCTAGTAATTGAAAAGGCATTAAGGTTTTATCTCTAGTTATAAAGATTGGATTTTCAACATCTGAAGAATCACTAGTTCCCCATGTGGAAGGATCTGGGGTCAACGTAGGAGAGGCCATAATAGAAACGAGCCTATCAATACCAATAACAATAGCATCAGTTCTCTGAGAGTCATTTGTAATTTCAGTGAAGACTTTCGTTCTCAATGTTCCATATGTTTGTAAGTACCGCTTAATTTTCTTTAGAAGTTCTCCCTGAAGAATTGGCTTCTCTCTATTAACTAAATCACCTTCAGAAGTGATTGCACTACCAGCATAAACTTCTTCCAGCCAGTGTGCTAATTCAGAGATATGATTTTTTAGAAGCTTTAGACCCTCAAATTGTGGGCCATCTGTAATTGGATCATTTCTATAGCTATCTACTAACTTCTCAGTATCAATAGCAGAACAGTATTGATCAGTTAAAGCTTTTGATACACATCTTAGAGCTGCAGGCATTTGTACTTCATCAATATCTTCTAAGAGTCTATTCTCTTTAAAGTGCTGAACAAATTGTCCCAGCGACTTAACAACCATTGCTCCTGAAGAGAGTGCTAGACTTGTACCAGGGGCAGCGAAAGCCGAAGTAGCAAGAAGAGAGTTACTTAGTAATGAAGAGATCAAAGATACTTTTGATTGAAAGCACTGTGGATTCTGAGACCATGTACCTAGAAAACCATCAACACTATTTACAACTTGCCTAGCTCCCATTGCATAGCGACTTCTAAAGTCTCCAAATCTTCCAAGACCAGCTTGTGCATTAATTAAAGAAGCTTGTGAATTTAAAATTTCATTAGTAAGAAATAAATCTTCTTCTTCAGTCAGTGCCCCACTAGAAGTAAGAGAGGTATATAAGGCTATCTTTTTCTCTAGTTCTAATCTCTGTTGCCTATCATCACTATAAGTCATGTAGTTTTCATAAAGAGAAGAATAGTCAGAAGACATTCTCTCGAGCTCAATTGCTTGAAAACAATTTGAGTTTTGATTCAACTCTCTTACTACATTTCCCATCATTTGAGCATGTACAAGAGAACCTTGAACGTGGCCTGTTGTTATACTAGGACAAAGTGGTGAATAAGCCTTTAAAAGTGTTTCAGAAACAGAGAGATTTGCTTGAACATTTATGCTAAAAAGCATTAAAAATATATATTTCATTGATTGATCCATTTGAATTTTATGTGGAGGTATATTCCCCAAAATGACAACGATAGACAAGCCAATTCTCCCCTCTAAAGGTCAACTACTTGAAAGAGGATTCATTAAAGTTTACTTACCCTTTCCATCGGAATTCAAGGCTGCGGTAACTAGTTGTAATTGGGTCAAGGTTGATTCTCTTATCTCTGAATACTTAAAACCTGGTGCTATACTGTACGACTTAATTTCGAATTATCAGCACTTTAACTACACAGAACATATTATAGCAATCAGAGATGCCGTTACAGATGAAGATGGTATTTGGCATGATGATGGCTCAAGAGATATTGCTTTTACTTGGTCTTTAAATGATGACCCTACTCTAGAGGGAGGTGAACTACTCTTTAAAAAGAAAAGTACAACATCATCTCAAGATCTTCACTCTATAACTCCTCCAATTGCTGAGACTCTCATTATTTTCCTAACTGGTAAGTTTGGTTTTGAACATAAGGTAAACAAGGTAACTAAAGGAAAGAGAAAAACAATTGCAGGTTGGTGCAGCATCGAAAAGCCGAACTGGCTCTAAACTAAAGAGATCTTAAGTTAACTTTCTGATTCAGTTCCCCGATAGTTTTAGATAGTGAATATTATTCTAAGCTTAAAATCTATTTATATGTGCTTCTTTAATTGGATTCTCCATCCATCTAAGAGGTATGACAAATTACATCAGTATAAAGTCCATGTTCTTATTGCTACGACTTTTTTTACTGGGGTTTTAATGTGGGGCTATGCAGTTACCGCCTATAAATATATTGATCACGAAAGTATTAAGTATGCAGGCTTCATTTACTCAACCGTTCATCTCTATACTCTCCTCTGTTATAAGTTCACTGGATCATTAGAGAAATCAATTTATACTATGTTAATTCCTGGTGGATTATTTCAATTACACTTCTCTATACTCTCTGGAGGCTTCTTAAATCCTATACTAATGTGGATTGCTATTCTTCCAGTAATCGCAGGAGTCCTGACCGGAAAAAAGCACACACTCATCTGGATAGCCATAGTTATTACAGCAGTCTCCACGGTTTGCATTCTAGACTTAGTTTATGGCCATTTTCATATAGACTATTTAAAGAAATCTGGACTAGTTGCTACGCAGGGATTAACAGTATTTGGAATGATTATCCTTCATTCGGGACTGACAGTAATTCTTTTAAAACTTCGAGATGTTAGTGAAGAGCAGCTTAGAGATAAGGCCATATCAAAACAAAACCTACTGCGTATTCTTGCTCATGACGTATCTACTCCACTCACATTAATTCAAAATAATAGTTTATTTTTAGAAAAGTTATTGAGAAATAACGAAGTTGATGACATCGATAAGAAGAAACTTGAAAATAAAATTCTTTCTACCAATAAGTATTCCCAAAAGATTTGTAATGTTATCAAAGCAGTCAGAGAGATGGAGGCATTTGAGTCCGGAAAGAAAGTTATTCAACTCAGAGAAATCTCACTGAAAGAATGTATCGACGACAGTATTGAAATGCTTGGTCCATTCATTACAAAGAAAAGAATTACCATTCACTCAATCCTAAAAGACATAAAAATCTTAGGTATTAAGAGTATCGTCGAACACCAAATACTGAGTAATATCCTCTCAAATGCAATAAAGTTTTCTCACGAAGGCTCGGTTATTCAGATTTATACAAAGATTTCAGAGGATGAAGTTGAAGTTTTCATCAAAGATCAAGGCGTCGGTATCCCTAAAGCAAATTTAAACAGACTCTTTGATCCTCTCATCATGACCACGAGACAGGGAACAAGCGGAGAGGATGGAACTGGCTTCGGTATGCCAATTGCGAAGAGATGTATCGAGCTGGTAGACGGTCAAATTTCGGTTGAAAGTAAGTCCGAGAGGTCCTTCCCAGGCAACCATGGGACATGTTTTAAAATTACTTTTCAATTGGCAAAAGAATATTTAGCCGATAAAGTGTCCTAACCTACTGCTTTTACATTAAATTATTCAGATAACGGTCATAAAAAAGTACGTAAGTTTAGAAAATGGCCCTTGAAATCTAATAATTTGCAGTATATATTAGCGAACCTATAACGAATGATTATTAAAAACTGAATGCTGAGGCGTACAGACAGAGGGTTTAGATATGGCACGTGTATGTGATTTAACTGGAAAAAGAAGATTAGTTGGAAACAAAGTTTCTCACGCTAAAAATAGAACAAAAATGACTCAAAAACCAAACCTTCAAACGAAGAGAGTTTTTGATCCTGAGACTGGTGAAACGATTAAGCTAAGACTTTCTACAAGTGCAATTAGAACACTTGATAAAGTTGGATCTCTTTCAAAGTTCTTAAAAAAATATAAGCACATGTTCCAATAAGAGAAATTATTTACTTATATTGGTGGCCTTCAAGAAATTGAAGGCTTTTTTTTGCGCAGAATAAATCAAAAACAATGGCAACAAGAAGTGCGGTCCTCGCATAATAAACTCATGCCCTAATGTAGATAAAGTATGCATGAATCCAAAGACGGACTCTTCGCCTACTCTTGCAAAACTAGTAAGCAATCCCCAAGCACAGCAAAATGTTAATGCCCAATGATCTAAAATTGGTATAAACAATAAAATAGCTGCAAAGAAATCTAAACTTCCCATGATTTTTAAGAAGACAAGAGCAGTACTCTCAGTACAGCCTAGGATATTGATTACCATATCTACAAAGTTCCCAGGAACTGGAAATATTCCTAAAGCATAAGAACCATGACCTATAAATGTTAGGGCCACAGCAAGACGAATAAAAAGAACTAATCGGTCAGACTGTCCTTTCTTCCAAAACATAATAAGAGCAAACGGAGAGAACATCTGAGCAGAGTACTCTATGAACTGAGCAGGTATAAAATACTTTGATGCCATATAGAGTAAACTTAGAACGATGAGATAGCAGCCGCTCAAGTAAAGTAGCTTCTCTCCTTTCTTATAGTTGAAGATTACGACAAGAGAACAAATGATTAAAAGAATACCTACAAGGATAACTGAATAGTTTATAAATCTATCAGTGAGTGAACTTGTGACATAATCTTTCCAAGACCATCCAAATAAATTAAATATTGGGGCCAATAGCCCCTCATTCCAAAGGATAATTCTGTAAGGGGCATCGTAGAAGAGGTGCTGTATACCTCTTCCAAAGAGAACAAAGAAAGCACTAAGACGAAGAATTAATTCTAATGCTTTTTCGTGCTTCATTGAGTAGACCTAATTTCTACTTTCAAGAGTAACAATATCACCTTCTTTAGGTGACCAGACGTTTAAGTTCTTTGGTAATTTAAAACGCTCTTCATCTAAAACAGAATCAACATGATCAGCATTATCAATGACAATTGTTCTTACATCCATTTTATCTCTATCGAGGTGAATCCATTTAAATTGATTAAAACTTCCCGAAGATCTTGTCCAAGTCTTATCATCGTTATTTTCACGAAGAGGTGCTCCCCAGCACCCTTCACCAACATAAACAGTTCCTCTCTCATCGTCTCTTACAAATCCTTCTTCATGACCAGGCTCGAAACTTGGTCGAATAGGATAAGTTGTCTTAACAGTATGAGAGTCAGACTCTACAACCAGGTCCATACCATGCTTATAAAACACTGGCGCCCATGCTTGGTAGAGTCTGTCATTTTCGCTCTTCTTCTTTGTGTGAGGACGCATAGGTCTGTGATAAAGAGCTATTTTCCAAATAGATTCATGACTACTTTCTAAGTCATTTTTAAGCCATGTAAATTGATCACCATTTAATGAAGTCTCAGAATTTAGAACAAATGTCTTTAATAGGTCTCCTGCAAATGAAAGAGAATAGTAAACCCCTTCAGAAGTATCGAAGAGTTTTGAAATTGAAGCATTTGATCTTTCATGATTTCCTCTTGCTACTACAACAGGTGTAATTCTTCCATCTTCAGCAATAGTATGCTCCCAATCAGAAAACCATTTCTTCCATTGCCCAGAAAAGTCTAAGCTCGTCATATCGCCACCAAAGAGAACGAAGTCAGCTCTTAGTTTTGAAACGAGTTTATTTGCAGCAACTCTTGGAGTTCTATTATTTCTAGAGTCACCACCAGCAATTATTGATAGTTTAGCGTCTTCATTATCATCTATAGTTTTAAACCAATACCTCTTTGAGAGATCTCCTTTAGAGGTTTTAATAACAAAGTAGTATTTAGTATCTGGAAGTAAATCTTTTAAGTGTACTACTGCATTGAACATCGTTTTATGCAAAACAATCTTTTGTACTTTTATTTGATGAGAGTAGTTTTCAATATTTAAACCATGGTCAACATCATCGTAATAGACAACTTGATCTTTACCTAGTTCAGATTTTGTATCCCAAATAATTTTCATAGTAGTCGATGGATCTTCTGACCATGTAAGACGAACTTTAGAAACTGTATCTATAACCCATGGCCATCCATTAACCATAAAACTAGAACAACTTAAGACTATCGCTAAGATTGCTAAATTCCTTTTCAGCATAGGTATCTCCTTCATATATAGAGAATATGTTACCAATGCGTCGAGTTCGATGTCTAGTAATTCTATAGACGCGGACCCCTATTAGGTCCGCGTAGTGTTAAATGATTATTTTAGTAGGTTTTCCATCTTCACCAAGAGCAACAAATGAGAAACTCCCCTCAAGAGCAAGCTCTCTAGAGTCCTCTAGCATGGCCTCTACGAAGACTTGGACTTGAATCTTAATACTTGACCTTCCTACCTGTGTCACAGAGCCTACAAGCTCAACAATAGTCCCTGCGGGGATTGGTTTTTTAAAGTCTAATTTATCAGTAGATACTGTTACAACTTTTAGTCTTGTGAATCTCGTTGCTGTAATAAACGCAACTTCATCCATCCACAGCATGGCAGTTCCTCCAAAGAGGGTGTCATAGTGATTTGTAGTGTTAGGGAATACTGCTTTTGTAACGCGTGTTTTAGAAATACGCGCTCTCTCTTCATAGTTTGAAGTCATAGGTTACCTCCACGGGTAAAAGAATTTTAGTGATAGAGCTCGGACTATAACCGTTGCGGGACAGCGAGGTATTTCACCTACTTCATCTATCTAGTTAAAGAAACTCTAATTTGTTTTATTCAGAAAGACCAATAAAAAACCCCACTTTCGTGGGGTTTGGGCGTTATTTAAAATATAGGAATTGTTTAAGAATTAGTATTGAACATCTACTGAATCAATAACAAATCCCCATTTAGAAACTGATCTATCAGACTTAAAAGTAACAGTCATTGATTCACCTTCTACGTATTCAGAAGCATAGTCTTCTTTAGAACCTGAAACTTTTTCAGCGATCGCTCCAGTTGCATCAGCAACTTCAAGGTAATCGTAACCAGTTTCAAGATCTAACTTTCTAACTCTAAGTCTAATGAACTTAGCACCTGGAAAGTTAAAAGTTCTTTCTTCAGTAAGATCATTACCATATGGGTGAGCAGATTCCCAAACTTCATCAGTATCTACAGTTTCCCACTTAGTTGGATTTGGCATATTTCTAACAGGAATAGTATTTGTTAGAAGGTTGTAAGCATTTAATCTACCAGCATTGATAGTCTTTCCTCTTAAAGATGAAAGTGGCTCAGAAGTTGCCATTAATCTATTTCTTAATTCTTCAACATCCATTCTTCCCTCTTGAGCAATTAGAAGACCAATGGCACCAGAAACATGTGGAGTTGCCATTGAAGTTCCTGAGTAAGAAGCATATCCACCATTCTTAGTAGTTGATAGGATATTGTGTCCTGGAGCTGCAATGTGAACAGTGTTTCTACCATAACAAGAAAAAGATGCTAGAGAATCACTTGAAGTTGTTGCTGCAACAGAGATAACGTTTTTAACATCGTAGTTTGAAGGATAGTGAGGCTTTGAATCATTATCAGTTGAAGAGTTACCAGCAGCTGCAGTGAATACAATACCTTTATCAGCAGCTCTTTGAATTGCATCTTCTAGAGCTTGAGAGCGTCCACCGCCTCCCCAAGAGTTTGACATTAAATCAACATTCATTTTAGTTGCGTAATCAATAGACTTGATTGCACCTTCAGTTGAACCTGAACCATTGTCAGCTAAAAACTTAATTGCAACAAATTCTACGTCGGCCATAATACCAGCTACACCGATATCATTATGTGAAGCACCGATTGTTCCAGCACAGTGAGTACCGTGAGAGTGACCATCTCTTGGATCACCATCATTATTTGCAAAGTCATATCCATGAATATCATCAATATATCCATTTCCATCATCATCTACACCTGGCTCACCATTTAGCTCAGCTTCATTTGTCCACATTTGATCTTTAAGGTCTGGGTGAAGGTAATCAATCCCTGTATCAATAACAGCAATTCTTACTCTTCTATCACCTTGAGTTAATGACCATGCTTTTAGAACATCAATATCTGCACCTTCAAGACCTGCAGATCCTGCTGGATCATTTGAACCTGTGTTTGATAGTCCCCATAATTGATCAAACTTAGGATCCATTGGAGTATATGCATCAGACTCAACAGTTAATGGAGATGAGATATAAGGATTAATATCAAAAGTAGAAACTGGTTTTACAATTTCATAAATAAAGTTTGGCTCTGCGTATTCAACATTTGGATTGTTTGCAAGAAGAGAGCTCATACTCTTCATTGATTTGTTATCATCAAACTTTACTACGTATAAAGTTTCATCAGTTAAATCAATTGTTCTATCAAGTTCAACACCTAATGACTTAAAAGAATTGAAAGTACTTTTTTCAGAACCAGCTTTCATCTTTACGATCATTTCACCTGGTACGTACTTTGCTGCCATTCCTGATGCAGTAATAGCGAAAGCTGCTGCACCTAACATTATATGCGATTTCTTCATTCTCCCTCCTTGGAGTACAAACGGTTCATTCTAAAACCGGACTGAATTACATAGTTATTTTTTAAATAAATATATATGTAATAATTATTAGGTCTCTGTTAGGAATAAAACTAGAGGTAATAATTACCTCAGTAGCGAAACCTCCCATTCCATCGTGAAATGTGAGAAAATGTTAGTTATGATTTATAACAATTCGACAGATCCTGTATTTATAAAGAAAATATCCCTCAAAATTTGGTCTCTAAAAGATGAGGTCAAAGCTGTTATTCAAGAGAAAATTAAAAACTCTCAAGATGACCATTTAACTATTGATGAGCTAAAAAAAGAGTACTGCTCTAAAAAAGCTCCAGTAGATAATGTTATTCCTCTTAAGGAAGAAGCTGCTGAAGAGAACCTAGATACAGGTGAAGATGAAATGGCCGCAGCTCTAGCTGAAGCAGAGGCCGGGGAATCATCAGAAGAACCTGAAGTAGATAATGTAGAAAGTACATCAGAAGAAACTGGTGAAGAAATCCAAGTTATTCAAAGAACACCTCCATTAAGTGAAGAAGATATATCAAGTGGTAAGACAATTCTTGCAGAAGTAGGAATGGATAGAATCTACTTCTTTAGTAATAAATCGTTTTTAAATGGTCAGAGTATTGTAATTGAATTTCTAATTCCAAAACGTTTTGTCATGAATGCAAATATAGTATTTTGTCGTGAATATAATATGAAGAGCAGAATTATCTCAAAGAATAGACTACCCTACCGAATTGGTGCAGACTTTTCATTCCTTAAAGAGGGAGAGAGAACATTACTTAGACAATTCATTCACTCAATAGAGCCGGAAGTCCCTGAAGCTCCAGTGGTTCAATCTAAACCTAAAGAAGTTGAAGAAGACTTTGATGAGTTTGATGACCTAGATCTTTAATTTGAAACAGATTCGGCCGCAATAGCAAATTCTTCAGCTCCAGCGGCCTTTGCAATATCCATAACTTCTACGGCCATCCCAAGCTTTGAGCTCTTATCCCCTTCAAAAATAACAAGTTTTGTATTCTCATTTTTTAAAGACTCTGCAATCTTTTGTTGAAGATCATTCCACTCAACAAGCTTTCCCTGAACAGAGACTTTGCCACTCTCACTCATAGAGACAAGAATTGAAGCTCCATCTTTCTTTTGAGTTTTAGAAGCTGTTTTTGGTATGTCTATATCTAATCCTGATTCCAATGAGACAGAAGACGTCACCATAAAGATAATAAGTAGTACAAGCATAATATCAATAAGTGGAGTCATATTAATATCAGCAATAATCTCATCGTTATCATCATTATCAAACTTGATTGACATGCTTGCTCCTAGATTAAGTCCATAAGATCTTGCATTCGATTTCTAATTTCAGTGTTAACTCTACTCAATCTATTTTGAAAATAGTTATAAAGAATTACCGCCATTACCGCGACAACGATTCCTGCGGCAGTTGCGATTAGAGCTTCAGACAAACCACTTGCCACAACAGCAAAGCCACTTTTCCCAGAAATAGCGATTGATTGAAAAGACTTAATTATTCCAACAACAGTCCCAAAGAGTCCAATAAATGGAGCCGAAGAACCTATAGTACCTATTATCCATAGTGACTTCTTAAGTCCCTGTTGAGTTTCAGTAAGTCTTCTTCCTACTCTCATCCCCCATTGGTCTCGGTCCATTCCCTCTCCTTCAAAAAGAGTTAAGTATGGTCCACTAAGCAGTGGATGAATGCTATGAGAAAGACCCTTGGCTTCATTAATTTTTTTCTCAGTTAATAAGGACTGTCCTTTTATAAACATGAGATCTATATCTTTCTTTAAATTGTTTAAGAAACGAATCTTTTCAAAAGTTACAAACCATACAAGGAGTGAACAAATAAGAAGTGGATACATAATGAAGCCACCAGCATTAAATAATTCAAACATATTTTATATCCTCATTATATCTTAAACATAAGTGAATAATCATCTCTATACTTACTCAATATATCAAGTTAGAATAATTTTTAAATAAATCAATTGAAGAGGTTTCAGTGCTGGTTAAAATTTCGACAGATCGCACAAGATCTGCCAATTTTCTCATGTTAATGTTTGCAATAGTTTTAATTATTGGAGGGTTAGCTAGCGAGTTCTTTCAGGCTCCAACAAGTCAAAATACTGCCCTAAGTAGATATCAATTACTCATTAAACCAGAACAAATAGATCAAATAGAATCAATACAGCTAGATAATAGACTTGGTGAATTTACAATTACAAAAGATAAGTCTAATCAATGGGCCCTTACCTCTCCTAGAAATCTTCCAAGCAACACTGCAACAGTTAATAATATTCTAAATAATTTAAAAGAGATAAAGATCAGACAAATCCTTCCAAAAGATACTATTAATATTTCAAACTTCTCACTAGACTCTCCTTTAATGAAGATAAAGATTGCCTACTTTGGAGGTAAAGAAAATACTTTAAATATTGGCCTTGTAAATCCAATTGATAACTCTACTTATGTTACTTTTTCAAACAAAGAGGCCATCTATCACGTTGATGCACTAAAGAGTTCAATGGAAGGTTTAAGTTTATCTAACTTTATTGAGCCGAGAGTATTTACTCAAGACTTAAATTCAATAGATAATTTCAAAATTTACCGTGGAAAAATCCCTTCAACAAAAATTAGACTTTCAGTAAAGAATGAAGGAGATGGTTGGCTTGATCAAAGTGGGAATACACTAGAACCAAAAGCTGTAGAAGATTACTTAAGAGATGTTTTAAGTTTAAAGTCTGCATTAATTTTGGATAAGAGAACAGAGAAGCTAGATAAGGCCCTAACGAGATTCTTTGCAAACCCAAGCTACACGGCTGAAATACAAAACAAAGACGGAGAGAAGGTATTCTATGAGGTCTCATACCTCATTAATACTTTACCTGATATCAAGATGGAAAAGAGGCAGACATTTATCGTAAAGGCGTCTAATAGACCTCACCCTTATGTAATTGAAAAGAAGCATTTAAATATTTTTAGCAAGTCTCAAAGATCTTTTAAGAAGCTATCTATTAAGAAGCTTTTTTATTAACAATCTTAGAATTTGAAGGAAGAGAAGTCTCTTTAACAATTTTCGCAGGATCAACAAAAACCTTAATAAAGTTTTCTATAATCATTGAGTTATATTTAGACACTTGATCTCTATCAATAAGAATTTTCTTTAGAGCTGTTGGAGGATCTATTTCTCCATCAATCATTGTGTGAACAAAGTCATTAGCAAGACATACAATATTTGCGAGGGTTAAAATACTCGTCCCCTTCTTCTTAAAAGGAAAACCTGTTCCATCATAGTTTTCATGATGTTGTAGAATAATCTGTTTCACTGAGTTATTGATCATTCTATTTTCTTCTATAATCTCGACACCAAGCTGTGGATGCGTAATATACAGAGCATACTCATCATCAGTCATATCAATTGGTCTTTTATTTAAGAGCTCTTTAGGAAGCTTCATTTTCCCAATATCATGAAAGAGACACGCTAGTGCGGTTGCTTCAATTGTAGTCTTTGACTGCCAATCAAATTGTTTAATAATCGCAGTTGAAAATAATGTTACTAGAAAAGCATGCGTAAAAGCAGTCGGATCAAACTCTTCATAACTCTTTAACACCTTAAAGAGGCTCTTATCATTTTCTACTAAGTTATAAATATTCTCACAAACCTCTTTCCCTTGATCAACGACTTGAGGCTTCATTCCCTGCGTATAAGCTTCTTGAATATACTTATCAGCAACATTTCTAATCATCTTAACTTTTGCGGCCGCTGGAATATTCTTATTATCAATTAACTTAGTCGCTAACTTATTATGATATTGAATGAACTTTCTTCTATCTAAATTATGAAAATATAGATGTTCAACATTTTTTTCATTTCTATACTTATCAATTCTATCTTTGGAGAAAGTGTCCCCTGCGTGAAGAATCTTAATATACTTATTAGATTTGAGTTTTATAAAGACATCGAAGAGAACAGCTTTTGAAGAATAGAAGTCATCGATTCTAACTTTTGTAAAGTCATCGTCAGAGTTCTCTACCTCTACCTCATCTGATTGACCCTCTCGTGTTTTTATATTCTTCATATAATCACCAAGAGATTGGTGTCCCTCGAGGACACTCTTGAGTGATCTCACTTCAAAAGGTTTTACAAGAATCTCTACCATTGCATACTTCTTCAGTTGATCTTCAGAAGTTCTCTCTTCTTCATCAATAATGCTTTGGCTCTCTAAGACCACAATTACTCTTTGGCTTGGAGAATTTCTTTGAATAAATTTTAAAACTTGAAGTCCACTATGGTTTTGAAGGTCAAAATTGAGGATTACAGCGAAGAACTTATCATTGTAGAGTGCGAGTTGTGCATCTTTCCCATTAGAAACGCTAGTGATCTCATATGACTCACTCTTTAGGAAATTTGAAGCAGATTCAATCCATTTATCACTTGGATCTGCTATAAGTATTTTTAATGCCAACGCTTATTCCTCGCTAGATCAAATAGGTACATTAATCTTATCGGCAGGAATTAAAAATAATTGATAAAAAAAAGAGATTTGGTTTACGCTAAACGCTTGAAATCATAATAAAAAGCCCACGAATATCGCAGGCCTAATATTAAGATAATCAGAGAGATCTAAGATCTATTTGATTTCTTTGTGAATCGTATGCTTCTTTAAGAATGGGTTGTACTTCTTAAGTTCTAAACGATCTGGTGTTGTTTTCTTGTTTTTAGTAGTTGTGTAACGAGATGGAGATTTTCCAATTTTTCTCGCCTCAGTACACTCAAGTGTTATTACTACTCTTGGTCCTTTAGCCACGTTTTCCTCCGGGTAATTATATCTAATACATCATTTATAAAATTTACGAATGCCAAAACTACTAGATTTTCATTGGCATGACAACCTATAATTGATAAAAACAGTAAAAACACCAGGAATATAGTCCAGGGATATAATAGAGATGAAAGCAGCAACTGAGCTCACAAATGATAACTGGACCTTTGTCCATTATAAAACAGATCAATATAAAGCATTTATTTCCATGGGAGCATCTCCAACATCCCTTGAAATTCAATACTTTGTAACTGTTACCGATAAGGAAAATGCTGAAATCTTCCAAAGCTCTCACTCAGAAATTGAGGATGCTTTAGCAGATATAAACAAGAGATATGGACACTGGCCTATTTTTGATGCCGAACACCCTCCTGAGGCAGATGGTTGTTCGAGTTGTAGCGCTCACTAGGACTTGTATTTTAGTCCCCATTCTCTTGACAAGTAGGGTAAAATTAGCGAAATTACACCCTCAAATAATTTAATATGTTCCTTGTAGCAAGCAAGGATAACAAAGGAATAATTATGAAAGCAGGTATTCACCCAGAGTACAGAGAAGTTCTATTTTTTGACGTATCATGCGACAAGAAATTTGTTATTAAATCTACAATTGAAACTGACCTAACAGAATCATTTGAAGGTAAAGAATATCCAATGGTAAAATTAGATATTTCATCTGAATCTCACCCATTCTATACTGGAACTCAGAAGATCGTTGACTCTGAAGGACGTATCGAAAAATTCAGAAAGAAATTTGGTGGAGCATACGCTTCAAAACTTAAGAAATAAGTTAAATAAAATTTCAAATATTGAAGGCTACTTTCGAGTGGCCTTTTTTATTTCTTAAATAAGCTTCACACGAATATGATCTTTAGATAGCTCTTTAACCACTTCATATTCAACATCAATACCTACAGACAACTTTTGCATTTCCTTAACTTCTTTCTTAGAAAGTCCACGCTTCATGACTTCGAAATTAGCAGAGACAAGTTCTCCATCTCTTTCAAAACACACTTCCCAATCAAAAGAGAACTTACTCTCTCTAAGAAAACGTATCATGCGAGCTTTCTTATTATCGTGTTTAACACTCTTAGTATAAACATGAGCGATAAGAGGCATAACTTTTCTATCGAGCTTAACGATCTGTGAGAGCCTTTCAAACTCACTATCATGAGTCATTCTTAAGACTTGATGACACCAATCATCTGTCCCCTCTTCTATCTTAGTAGCGACAGGACACTTAGAGTTTATATTGGCGCATGGGTAAGCACAAAAGTACCCAAGCTCGGCCATAGCAGTTCTAAGCTTTACGACTTCTTTAAAGACATCACTTGTACCAGGCTCAATAATAATAAGATTACGTGGAGAATACTCTCCTATAATTTTTAATAGAGGCTTTAGACCCATCTCATTGAGGGAATGCCCTAATAATAGTGTTTCTCCATCAAAGTCAGCAGGAATAGATTTTTGAAAATTGATTTTCTTATTCTTATATAACTCACTATTGATCTTAGTTGCCTGCTCAATCATCAACTTACTTGTGTCAACACCTACTACTTCAACATCGCCATCAAAGTATTCATCTAAGGCGAAAGCAAAGGTTCCTGGCCCCGTACCAAGATCAACAATACGAGTAGATTTTATATCTGCGATTATTTCTTCGCTTAACATATCAAAAACAAAGTTTAATTTAGGAATATTCGAAGGAAGATAAAATAATGTATAGGCCGATACCATTTCTCTACTCATCACGTACTCAGTAATTTTATTTCTATCTGAAGTGAAACCTTTTGAAACAAGAGATAAGTTTTTTACAATATTATGCTCAGAAATTGTGGGCTCTAATAATGCTTTCTTTAATTCATTAAGATGAAATCTCATACACTAAACCATTTTCCTGATTACAAAAAAGAAGAGGCCGACAATGTCGACCTCAGCATTTAAGACTGCTATTTTTAGACGAAGCCCAATAAGTCCAAATTTAGCAAATGATAATTTAAGTACTTCCTTAAACCTCATTTAACTTATCGACGGCTTCGTAATATCTTTAACTAAATATTACCTTAAGAGAAATTCTATCTCTCGTCTAAAGCTTTGTAATTACGCTCAGTTGGTCCTGTGTAAATTTGTCTTGGACGGCAAATCTTAGCACTTGGATCTTCTCTAAGCTCTTTCCACTGAGACATCCAACCAGGAAGTCTTCCAAGAACAAACATCGCAGTAAACATGTTAGTAGGTATTCCTAGGGCCTTGTAGATAATCCCTGAATAGAAATCTACGTTTGGATATAGTTTTCTTTTTACAAAGTATTCATCTTCAAGAGCTTGCTTCTCAAGACCTTTAGCAATGTTTAAAAGTGGATCGTTAACATTTAGTTTTTCTAAAACTTTATCACACTGAACTTTAATGATTTTAGCTCTTGGATCAAAGTTCTTATAAACTCTGTGACCAAATCCCATTAACTTGAATGGATCTTCTTTATCTTTTGCTTTTTCTAATGCTTTTTCAGCATCGCCACCAGCTTTATTAATTTCTTCTAGCATTTCTAGAACTGCTTGGTTTGCTCCACCGTGAAGTTGTCCCCAAAGAGCATCAATACCACCAGAAATAGTAGAGAAGATATTTGCATGTGATGATCCAACAACTCTAACAGTTGAAGCAGAACAGTTTTGCTCATGATCAGCGTGAAGAATTAGAAGTACATCTAAAGCTTTAGCAACTTCATCATCAGCTTCACCAAACATCATATTTAAAAAGTCTTTGCAGTAGCTAAGACTAGAGTCTGATGCAATTGGATCTAAACCTTGTGAGTTTCTATATGACTTCGCAACAATTAACTTCACTTGTCCTAGAAGTTGCGCGAATAGGTCTTCTTTATCTTTATCAGTTGGGTTTGGTCCAAGATGATCTTGGTAATAAGCAGAAAGAGCAACTGTAGCACTTGATAGTACTCCCATAGGGTGAGCACTTTTTGGAAAGCTTGAAATCATTGACTCAAGACCTTCTGGTAGCTCATTAAAGCTAGCTACTTTCTTTTCAAATTCTGCCATTTGAGTTTTTGTTGGAAGCTCTCCGTAGTAAAGTAACCAAGAAACTTCTAAGAAGTTTGAGCTCTCAGCAAGTTGCTCTATTGGATAACCTCTATATCTTAGGATACCTTTTTCACCATTTAAAAAAGTAACAGCTGAAGTACATGAACCAGTATTCACAAAACCATTGTCCAAAGTAATATAGCCAGTTTCCGCTCTAAGCTTAGAAATATCTAATGCTTTTTCGCCTTCACTTCCCTCTATTACGGGTAGTTCAATTGTCTTATCACCTAAATCTAGTTTTGCATTACCTGCCATATATACTCCTTTAAAAAATAATTAAATATAGAAGAATAGAATTACTAATGTAAAAACATTGGGGTTCTTCTCGCGCTCTAACTGCACCTAACTATCACGTAAGTAGGTATAATGTCGAGCGCAAAGCGTCCAAACGATAATTGCTTAAGCCGTTGTACCGGACCAAGCCACTGGATCAGATTGCCATGAATTTAACATTGATAGCTCTTCGGCAGAAATAAGATTTTGCTCAAGGGCCAAGTGCGTTATTGTTGAGAAATTAGTTAGACTTATCAATGGAAGCTTATACTTACCGAGAATTTCTTCAGACTTATTCATTCCGTAAGTCACGATACTAAGAACTCCTACAGGCTTAAGTCCGACAGCAATAGCGGCCTCTATTGCATCTTCTAAACTCTTTCCTTGATTTATTAAATCTTCAACTAAGACTATACTCTGTCCAGCCGTAAACTTACCTTCAACTTGATTTTGTTTACCGTGACCTTTAGCCTTCCCTCTTATATAGATCATAGGTCGATTAAGTTCATGTGCAATAAAGGCACAATGAGGAATCCCCGCAGTTGCAAGCCCTGCAAGTTGATCATATTTCCATCCACTCTCACTTAATTTTTCTAAAAAATATTTCACAACTTTAAGTCTTGCCTCAGGCAGGCTTAAAATCTGTCTATTATCACAATAAATTGGTCCCTTAAGTCCTGAAGCATAAGTAAATGGACTAGATGGGGATAACTGAAGGCATTCATTCTTTAGTAAAATATCGGCGATATCGATTGCGCAACTCATTAAAACCTCATTATGTAAGTAATTGTTAGACACAGGGTACGTTGACTTCTATTTAGAGCAAAGTATACAGTTCGCCATCCCCAAGGGTCAATAAACCAAGCAAAGGAATACTATGTTTAAGCTAATTCTCATTAGTGCCCTGCTTATTACAAGCTCATTAACACATGCAAGTGTTAAGCACTCAGAAAAATCTCCACTTCTTTCGGGAGTGAGAAGTAATTCAAAATCACTATCTCCAGATAGTAACTTTTATAATCTAACATTAGATAAGAGTGCATTAGGCCATCTCTTTTTAATGCAAACAGCAATGATTCAAGGTGTTCCATCACCTACGGGAAATCCTCTTGCATCTAAAGTTGTCTACTTCAAAAGAAGTGGACCATTTATTGGAATGTTTGAATCGACTTCAGGAAAAGTTGTTACAAGCTCTGTTACAACAGAAATACTATTAGCAAAATTCCCAATCGTTAAAGATGATGCAACTAGTGTTACATTCAACTTTGAAGAAGGAATGAAAACTTTATTCTATAAAGGATCTTATTACATTGCGAGTCCTGGCTCAGATCCTTCAAAAGAAAGTACATACAAAATCCTCGAGAGCTTTTTAAATAGAGTTGAATTAAAGAATCAATATGTGTTTATTGAGCAGTTCCTTAGAATTGAGTCTCCAGCTTCAGGCTCAGAGGAAGCATCTGTTTCACCACTTCATATTAAATATACTTTTTCGTCATATACAAAAAATGAGAACTTCACACCTGTTAAGAGTCCAGGTTTTTCAAATGTAGGATACTTTGAAAACCATCCTGTGTACGCTCAAGATCAAAACGGTGATATTAATGAAACTCCTGTAACGTATATTAAGAAGTTTGATATAAGTAAGCCTGTTACTTATTACTTAAGTTCAAATACTCCTCAGAAATGGAAACAAGCTGTTACAGACGGTGTTCTTTACTGGAATAAAGCATTTGGTAGAGAAGTTATTAAAGTAGCTGATCTTCCAGCAAACGTAAGTATCTTTGAGCCAGGATATAATATTGTTCAATGGCTAGACTGGGATACTGCAGGATTTGCTTATGCTGCAACAAATTCAGATCCACTTACTGGAGAGATTCACGAGGCTCATGTTTTTATGACTAGCTCTTTTGCTATAGGGTCATACTTTACAGCAAAGACTTACCTTTCTCGTTTTGGTAAAGAAGATATCCCTAAGAATAACTTTGGACTAAAAGGTTTTACTTCTTCTTTAAACTGTATTGACAGTAAAGACAGAGCAAAAGCAGACAAAGAAAGATTAGAAGATTTTATTTCAAATGTTGAAGGAAAGTCTTACACTGATGAACAAAAAGAAGAAATGTACACTCGCTACGTTGCTGACTATATAAGACAAGTAGTTGCTCATGAAGTAGGTCATACTCTTGGCTTTAGACATAACTTTGCAGGAAGTTTAGAAACTAATATAGATTCAAAAAACTATGAAGAAATTACTCTAAAATATCTAACTACTGGCTTAATAGACTCTGATGTTATCTCTGGAAGTTCAGTAATGGACTACACTCCTGGCTTCTTCTCAAGTATGGCCGGAGCAAAAATGAGACTTGAAGATGAAGCTCTTCTCTATGATCAGCATGTTATTGATGTTTCTTATAAAGGCGCAAATGCTTTTAGTGAGCTTAAATTTTGTACAGATGATCATGCAGAAAAGTTTTACGACTGTTACAGATTCGATGCATTTAAAAATGTAATTGAAGAAAAGAAGTATAATGTTGAGAGATCTTTAAAGAATATTGCACACCTTCTAATTAACGGAAACTTCTTATTCATTAATGATACTTCATTAACGGAAGAGCAAAAGCTACAAAAGTTTGATTCTATCTTTCTTAATGGATTCTCTGATGGTGCTTACATGGCAGAGAATAGATATAAAGAACTTGCTATCAGAGCTTATAAAGGTTCAAAAAGTATTACAGGTAACTTTGATGCTCTAAAAAATGACTTTGAAGCACAAGGTGGAATGAGTAATCTTCTATTTGCGCAAATTACTCCAACAGAACAATCAGGTGTACTTCTAACTGATTATGCTCGTGAGTTAATTGGAAATTTCGAAAATATTTCACCAAATTACTTTGGAGAGAATCTTACAAAAAAGATTTCTATAAGGTTAAAGAGTATGGTTACAAACTATGCCGCTCAAATGGATCAGGCACTCTTATTAACTGCAATGCCTTATATAACAAAAGAATTTGAATTTAGAGATGAGCTCTTTGTAGATGCCGTTTCAAACCTTTCAAAGACTGTTCTAAGAACAAGATCAACAACGATTGATTCAGTTGAAGGTATTAAAGCTCCACTTTATAGTATCGAAGTTGGTTCAAAGAACTTAAGAAAGCTTACTAGTAACTTTGTAAACTTTAACTTTTTTCCTGAATCATATAGCTTTCAAAGAAGTATGAAGAGACTAAAGAGTGAACTATCAAAAGATATGGAGACTCTTTCTTCTGAGATCTCTTTGATTTATGGAGATATAGAAAATACTCCTGATAATGTCTATGATTTCTATATGGAAGAGTTAACAGAAGTATATAATTTTTAAATAATATTACTAGGCCCTAAGAAATTAGGGTCTTTTTTTACTCATAAGTTAATTTCGGCAACTCAATCACAAATGACATATTCTCATTACTCTCATCAAAGTAAAATTTCCCGCCATGCTTATGTATAATTTCCTTCGATATACTTAGACCTAAACCAGTCCCCTTACCTGACTTCTTAGTTGTGTAAAAAGGTTGCATCATCTTATTAGAGATATTATTTGAAACTCTATCTCCGGCATCAGTTAAGGTCAGAATGACTCTATCTTCTAAGTCTCGTAGATTAAATTCAATCCACTTTTCACCACCTTTATCAACTAGTGCATCATGAGAGTTATTTAAGAGGTTTACAATGACCTGGGAGATCTGATCAGGTAAACACTCTATTAATAGATCTTCGCTCCCCTCTAGATTGCAGATCAAGTCAATTTCAGCAAGCCTGAGTCTCTCCTTAGATATGGATACGGCTGACTCTACAACCTCTTTAAGACTTCTAACTTCTAGTTCATCCAACTTTGACTTTCTAGATATCAATCTTAAACCTGAGATAATACTAGAAATTCTCTTACAATTTTTTTGTATCATCATAGAAATATTGCGAAGCTCATCTTCGTCAATACTACTTCTATCAATAGAGGTATCTATTCTCGAGGCATATCCATTTATAACAAAGAGTGGATTATTTATTTCATGAGCAATACCCGAAGCCATTTCTCCAAGCGTTGCCATTTTTACAGAATGACTAGAACACAGTTCTTGTCCAAAAATATTTCGAAGTTCAAGATTTTTAAAAAAGGCACTAAAAGTTCCAGCTAAGATCATTAACTCATCTTCAATGGATTTCCAGTCGCGCTCATTTTTATAGTCTAGTAACGAGAGATTTCCCCAGTGATTACCATCAAAAAAAATAGGGGCAACAAAGAAGGACTTAAGTCCCTTTTTCTTTAAGGACTCTCCCATTTTACTAACCATTTCCATTGATTCCATATTATTACTTATGAAAGGCTTACCTACACCAATGGTTGAAGCAAATATTCCAAATATTTCATCATATGAGAAATCAGATAGTATCTGCTTATCAAGTCTCACAACTTCTTTATCCGCATACCATTCATAATAAGATTCGACATATACTTTCTCTGTATCTTTATTAAAGGCATTTCTATCAACTCTCAAATGATCCACTCCAAGACCATTTGCCAAGACCTCTAAACTTCTCTCTAGCGCTTGATTTAAATCACTAGAGTTGAGCAAGATTCTATTTACTTCGTTAATAATGCTTAAAAGACTCATATATCTCTCGTTACTAATTCTTATGTTTTCCTTGAAGACACCATTCTATGCCCTTTACTAAAGAGGCCATCTCTCAAAATGAAGTTAACCTATGGAATATATTTAGGAATATATTAATTTTAGAACAGAGAATATAAGCATGATGATGTTTAAGTAACATTGAAAGTGGCACAAAACTTAGTCATTTTTTCTAAAAATACAGATTTTAAGACCATTTTCTTTATCTAATTCTTCATATTCTGTTGATGAGAATCTCTCTTCTATGAGTTCCCAATTACTCTCATCATTTTCAAATAATTCCTTTAAGAAGTTTGTTTTTTCAAAGGGAGTATTGAGGCAAGCGACAAAAGTTCCATCTTTAGCAAGATAGGGACTCATTCTTCTTATAATTTTTTGGTAGTCTTTTTTATAAAAGAAACTTCTTCCCTGGTTTGAAGGAGGATCACAAATAATCATATCAAAAGGACCAAATTTACCAATCTGATTAAAAGATTTTAAAATATCCCAACTCTTATAGATCACTGAATCATCGACTCCATTCAGCCTGTGATTCTCTCTTCCAATATTTAAAAAAGATTTCTTTTGATCAATGTTTACAACTTCCTTGGCGCCCCCTTTCTTGGCTGCGACAGAGAGAGAGCAAGTGTAGCTAAAAAGATTTAAAATACTTTTATCTTTCGAATTTTGAATTAAATTATATCTCTCATCTTTCATATCTAAAAAGAAACCAGTATTTTGATTCTGTTTTAGATTTACTAAATAGCGTAGTCCATGCTCAGTAACAATATGCTTTTCAGGAAGGTCTGTTCCAAGAGATATAGACTTTACATCTTTATCAAATCTCTCTTGGACAATAATAGGCCTCTGCTCTCCATACTCTTGGATAAGATTATTTACAAATTCAGAGTAATCAACATCTTTAAATATTGTTATAAATATAGCAGGCGGATAGAGATCAATATTTATAAAGTCATAACTAGGAATAGTCCCACCTCTTCCATGGAAGACCCTAGAAACTTCATTCTCTTTTATTGATTCTTCTAATCTATTTTTTATTTTATTTAGTAATTCTTTCATTTTGCCCACAGCTGTTTGCACTAGTCATAACTTAAACTAAAGTGGTTTATGATGTAAACCAATTTTCAGCCTTTTAGCATTTTGGCCTTCGAGATATTATATCTATGTTACTCTTAAGTAACTGATTACTTAAATTATTCTTCAAAGGTTGCAATGAAGGCACTTTATATTTGCGATAATAAAGACGAGTGGTTAACACTCAATGGACTGTTTGCGGGAAACTTCCCAAAGGTAGAACTTATCTGCTGTCTCAACGGCAGTGATGCGCTAGACCACCTAGCCTATGAAGGTCCATTTGCAATTGTTATGATTGAAGCTTCTATTAGAGAAGAAAATCCATCAACTCTGGGACAAAGAATCCTTGAGACTGTTGGAGAGAGACCAATTATATTTATGGGTTCTGAAGTTCATATTAAAGATAGAGTTGATAATGATTTATATAATGGTCATCCAATCAATGCAATTATTCATACTCCCTATGATATTGAAGTATTCAAAGAAGTAATCACTTCCACTCTTGAGTGGGCAAAAAAAGAAGAATTTGAAGAATCTATTGAAGAGATCGATAGAGAAGAACTGCTTCCAATGAGAGTGCGCAACTTTTATATGTTCAAGGTTGTTCCTTATGATGTTTATTTAGAACTAACTCAAACAAAGTTTATAAAGATTATAAAAAGAAACCAGCCTTATACTCATGCAAAAATACAAAGTTATGCAAAAAAGAATATTAAAAACCTTTATCTAGGTAAGAATGATTTCATTAGAATGCTTGAAGATGGTATAGAGAAAGTAACTGAGGGACTTTCTCAAAAAAATGCATCACTAAAAAGTATTTTTGGAAATCAAATAAGAGCCGCACTTATAATACAGCAGTATATTAGAGCTATTGGGGTTAGCGATGATATTCAAGCTCTATGCTCACTCATAATAGAAACTACAGATAAGACAATTAGAAGATATGAGTCACCTACAGAAGTCATATCTAAAATACCGTTTAATACATGTGACTTTGCAGAGCAGGCAATACTAACTTCTTACTACTGTGAAGCAATTCTTCATAATCTTGGGTGGAAGTCAGACCTTTCAAGAAAAAAACTAGGTTTAGCATCACTCCTACAGGACTCCACCTTAAGTAATGAAGACCTTATTAAGGTCAGTGGAGCTGAAGACCCAAATCTTCAAATGTTTACAAGAGAAGAGCAAGATGAATATTTAAGTCATCCAATTCAAGCAGCAGAGATTGCCAAACAATTTCAAGGTTATTCAGAAGCAGACTTTATTATCGCTCAACAACATGAAAAGCCAAATGGAACAGGTTTTCCTTTTGGAGTCACTGCTAATAAAATGACTGCGCACTCTTGTGCATTCATACTGGCAAGTACCTATGTATCTAAGTTAGCAATCAGTGGAAAAAAAGACGATGACAAAAATCGAATAATCGATCAATTAAAAGTGGATTACAATCTAGGAAACTTCAAAGAGCCTCTCATGGCACTAGTTAAAGCTGTTAAAACTTAATTTCAGTTAAAGTTTCTACAATCTTAATGTACGTACTCTTTGAATAACGAGACTTAAGTTGAGCAACAATATCATTTTTCGATAGAATAGACTCGTTCCCCTCTTCTAAGTTTCTTAATAACTCTTCGGTGAAAGCTTCAGATATGATCATCACTTTTGCGAGTGGAGAGATATCATCTTTAAAGTTCATGGCAAAACCTTGGCCATTAGTCATTCCATGATGTTGAAGAATAATTTGATCAGCTCCTAATGGGAGTCTTGGATACTTTATTAAAGCATCAGCTGCTAACCTTGCATGACTTAAAATAACTTCTTTTTCATCTTCACTTAATTTATTATTAAATAAAGCTTCTTCTTCATACTTTAATTCAGGATATTTAGTGTAAATTGGAGCTAGGAACATATCATGGAAGAAGAATACAAAGTTAATCTTATCAATATGACTATCTCCACCCCAAGAAACTGTTTTAATAATATGAGTGGCCACATAAGTAGCAATGATAGAATGTGAATAAAGGTAACTTGCTCTATTAGTAGTTAACAAGTTCATAATACTATCTAAACTAGGATTACTCTCAACAACATCCTTAATTGCTTCTCTGCATATTTCAGAAATTTTTATAATTTCGTCATTTACTTCTTTCGTCTCGAATAATTTATTCGCGATTATTTCGATCCCCTGCTCTACAACTTCAAGTTTCTTTTCATCTGAAACAGAAGGATTATTAATGTTCCTCAATTCAGATATTATGCATTCACTTGCCAGGTTAATCATCTCTAATCGCTTAAGAGAGTCTACATATAGAAAGTGAACTCCCTCATCTATATATTTTTTTATTCCTAAAGAAGGTAAGTCTCCTCTAAAGAATATTTTTAAATATTCACTCTCTACTAGGGACTTTTTAATTTTAAAAAATACATCGCATGGCACAGCTTGAATATTATAAAAGAGTTTAATTGGTATAGGATAATATTCAGGAACACTAAGGACGGCCATATCTTTAGCAGTTATCTCTAAAACTTTTGCAACAGACCTAACCAGTTTTTTAAAATCATAGCAACCAGAGATTTGTGGTATTTCAGGAGGGACATCACTCTTCTTACCAATAACAATTAAAGGGATGTCCATATCATTTTCAATAAGGTGTTGATAAATGATAGCACCACTATCAATATCTTCGAGCATACAAAGAGAGATCACAACATCAATATTTGGATGTAGATCTAGAAGTTCAATTGCTTCATCACAATTTCTTTTAACCGTAACATTGGTACCGGTATAAACCTCTAGGTTTACCGAGTAAAGATCGTTTAAAACTTCATTGTCTGAAATGATTAGTGCTTGGCTCATATCTACTTATTGTTAAAATGGTTTTTCAAATATTACCACTATTTTGAATTAGATTCATTAGGTAATTCAATAACTTGACGTAAGTCTTTAATATTTTAATAATGTCTTAAGAAGACCTATTACTCAATTAAAACACTCGGAATTATATGGATTACTCATCACCTATTTTTAAAGGAAAGATTTTAAAACGCTACAAACGTTTTCTAGCTGACATAGAGTTATGTGAAGATACTCCTATTAATAAAAAAGGGGATATAATCGTTGCTCATACTGCAAACACTGGCAGCATGAAAACATGTTGGGGAGAAAATTGGGATGTTCTAGTTAGTTATCATGACAACCCAAAAAGAAAATTAAAATATAGTCTAGAGCTAACTCATAATTCTGAAACATGGATAGGAGTAAATACTGCTCTTCCAAATAAGCTCGCAGTTGAGGCCATTGAAAATGGAATCATTAAGGAGCTTCAAGGTTATCAAACAATAAAACCTGAAGAGAAAATTGGAAAAAGTAGAATTGATATCTATCTTTATAGTGGAGAGAAAGATTCCCCTACTGATCAGTGCTATGTTGAAGTAAAGAATGTTACTTTACTTGGTGATAACAAGCGTGCACTTTTTCCTGATAGCGTAAGCGAGAGAGGACAAAAGCATCTCATTGAACTCACCGAACTAAAGCGACAGGGAATTCGTGCCTGTATGCTCTATATTATCCAAAGAGAGGATGTAGACTCATTCTCACCGGCCTCAGAAATAGATCCAAAGTATAGTGAACTTCTTGAAAAGGCCCATAGCTCAGGGGTAGAAGTCCTTGTATATCAGTGTAAATTAAGTAACTTAGGAGTAGAAGTCAGCCATAGTGTCGACTTTTTTCTATAGGACTTACCTTTTTACACGATGCGTTGTTGCGAAAATATTCTCAGGGTATTATTACGCCAATTTAAAACAAGGATTTAAAAATGATCAAGCCTATTTTAGCTGCCGCCACGCTAGTTCTAACAATGAACATACAAGCATCTGAGAAACAATTCCCGGAAGATAGCCTTATTTATAGACCAAAGGTTGATTCAGGGTTTGACCAATACAGATCGAAGTCATTAAGAAAGTCTAATAAAGTAGTGCTTACTTTTGATGATGGCCCACATAGAACAAGAACTCCTCGTCTATTAGATATGCTAAAGAGAGAAAATGTAAAGGCCACATTCTTCATTTTGACTAAGAATGTAAATGCATCAAATATGTTTATTATTGAAAGAATTTTAAAGGAAGGACATATCCTTGCAAGTCATGATCATGATCATGACAATAACAATAAAGAAGACGAAACAACTTATAGAGAAGAACTTTATAATACAGTTACAATGATCGAGTCTCTTAAAAGAAAGTATAACTCTAATCAAGTTTCAAGCTATTATAGATTTCCATATGGAGCATATGGAAGAAATGAATTCTATCATCACTTTAATGTAATGAAAGATGTTAGTGATAGAATCTATGGTGAGAACTGTATCAATTTCGCATTTTGGGATATTGACTCTTCAGACTGGGTTGCACAATTATCACCAGAGCAAATTTCTCAAAATATTATTGCTCATGTAAAAGGTGGAACTGCTTATAAGCATAAAATTAAAAGAACAATATTTGGAAATACAAAGTACGAAGTTGATAAATATAAAATTAAATACCCAATTGGTGGTGGAGTTGCACTTCTTCACGATATACATGAAAGAAGTTTAAAAGCAGCAGAGATATTTATTAAAAAAGCGAAACAGCTAAAGATAGAAATTGTTCCGCTAGATGAAGTAGAAGAATTCTCATACAAAAATAAATCATGCCAATCAATTTACTAAATTCATTTTAAAACTAATGCCTTCTTAATGAAGGCATTTTTTTTGCCTAAAAAAAATCAAAAATATAACCTCCTCCCTATTGAAAATTATACACTCCCATTAAATTTATCTAGAAAAATATAACGCCATGCGATACAACCTTTAAGATTTTATTATCAAATAAAGGAGAAAACATGAGTCTTTTAAAGAAGTCTATTTGTACTTTAGTTATGCTAAATGCTGTAGCATCAGGTGCTTCAGAAGCGACTATTCCAAGAGTTAGTGCATTAGATAGAATGATGAGTACCATTAATCCAGCAGCGATTATTGATGCTCCACTATTTAAAAATACAGATGAAGCTAAAAAGAAATATGGAAGCGAATTCGTAAAAGTACTGATACAAGAAGCACATAAGAAGGCGAGCTTTCTCCTAGATGAAGGGAATATTAAAGCTTACAACGCTTTTATGACACTCGCACTCACGGTTCCACTTCAAGAAGGACTATATCTCCATATAAGAGAGATTAATGACTCTAAAGGGCTCTGTAATGATCACTCTAATAGTGGAAATATTATATTCGCCTATACTCAAGAAAAACTGGAAGAGAAGTATACTGCTAGTGAACTTGCAGAGAAGAAAGAAAACTCTAAAAACTACAAGTACTATGTTCAAAACTTTAAAACAGGTAACAATCCATTCTTCCCAGATTGTAAAGATGTTGAAAATGAAGATGTCATAAGACAAATTATTAGAGGTGGAGATGGAACAGATATGGGGGCCATGCAGCTTAGTATTAGATGGCACACAGAGAACTATTTTGCAAAAGATGGTCATAAGTCCCTAAGGAAAACATTTGCCTACGGATTAAACTATCTAATGCAAGGTTTTAAGCCTTTGATCTACAACTTTAACAGTACGTCTAAAACTTGGCAGAAAAGAGTTGAGTGCTTACGAAAAGTTGAAAAATGGCACCTATTTCCTTCTAAGCGAGTTTACTCTATTGATTATAAGAATGTTGTCAGAGGAACTTGGGCCGGAAAATATAACTCTGGTAACCTTAATAAGACATGTAGATTTGCAGACTCAAGTAGTCCATACAAAGGACATGATGAAGGTTTCTTAAAAAATCTTAATAAGGTTCTAGATATTGAGAATTTAGATAAGATTGGAGTGTTTGCTGCCACTTCATTTGAGATGGATCAAGATTCAAGAGATGCATATGAGCAGATCGTAAGTAACTTCAAAAATGAAACTAACGATAGAGCTAAAATTGAAGCTATTTTAAATTAATATACTTGCCCGTACAAAACTATTTGTATGGGCGTTTTTTTGATCTATACTACCTAAATGAAAAAGAACATAATCGTATTTATAATTGGAATGTCAGCCTGCGCGGCCCTCTTCTACCTACTCTACAGTACAGATAAGTCAATTGATCAAAGATCAGTGACACCTCCTCGTACAAAGAAAGAATCAACCATTCAAGTTCAGAGTGAAGATGATGTCACGAGAGGACAAATAAATAAGCTAGCAACAAATCTTGAAATCCAGCCGGATGCAGATAAACTATTTAATGATTTAAATAATTATAAGATAGAAATATCTGATCTCAAAAAAAATCTAAACAAAGACTTTGTTAAGAAGTACGTGAAAGATCAATCAAAGAAGATCATAAAATGCTTAAAAAAAGATTACTGTGGAACAAAGCCTGATGCTGATGGATATTTTGATGAATTCTCAACTCCTGGACATGTTCTCCTTTCAAGACAGTTAAGGTTATTAAACTCAATGCTTGAAAATGGTGATCTAACTCCAGAAGAGCTCGATTTTTCAGAACTTGTAAAATTCGAAAATAAAAATATTCTTGAAAGCTCTGCTGAACTTTTTATTAAGTCTAACCCTTCAGAAAGTGAACTTGGAACATTTTTAGACAACTCCTCTCACTTAGAGGGCTCTAAGAAGCAAGCTTTTTACTTTAAACTAATAGGTAGTTCAAATAACTCGCAAAGAGAAATTTTAATTTCAAATTTATCTGAAGATTTAAAGAAGTCCACACCCTATTCAGTGGTGGCCTTCTTCCAAAAGATATCTTCATTACAATTAAATGAAGATGAGCTATTGGTAATTTCCAAAAGTGGATGCCAGCTAAAAGAAGATAATGAAATCTCTTGGAATTCTTTTAGCTTCAATTTTAAAAAGTATGTTGCAGAGAACTCATTCGATCTATTGTTAGACGAAGTATGCCCCTAAAATCAGGGGCTAGAATATTCTTTGTTCTTCTAAGTCTTTAGAAAGCTTCTCAAATGTAGGTAGAACCTTAATATTAGTATTTGTAGTAAAGAACTCAAATGGTGCTTTTCCATTACAAGCAACAGCAATATTTGTCCCCTTAGGTGCTAACTCTTGAAGAGTATTAAAATAACCTCCAAGCTCTCCACCTCTTTTCTCATCCCAGAGACTAGAACCCCATACTAGGATATTCTCAACACCAGTTGCTTCTACAGTATCAACAATTGTTCTAGCTTCCACATTTGGACCTAAATAAACAACTTGTCTACCATGGCCACTAAGCAAGAGGGCCGCAATAAGAGCTTGTAATTCATATGAGTCACCTACTGGTGAAGCAACTACAACACTATTTCTATTAATACTTGAATTATTTTGATAGATTTTTCTTCTTAAGAAATACTTAGTTAATGTAACCAGAGTATGCTTTTCTTCCAAAGTAATTTTATGAGTATCTAGTTTATCACGTAGGTCATATAGAAAAGGGATTAGAATATCAAAAACAACTTTCTTTAAGTCGTATTGATCAATCGCTTTTCCTAACTCGTGAGAAACAATATCAAATTTCTTAAAATTTAGGGCCATGGCCATTGCTTTAAATGTAAGCTCAATCTCTTCTTTCTCAGTATTGGATTGCTCAAAGTCTAAGTCAGTAACAAGACCTCTTTCTTCAACAAGTGAGACAAGCTCCTCATTCGATTTCTCTGCAATATGTCTAATTGCAGTCCCCTCTTTAACTAATTGATTAAGTAGGAATAGCTTTTCGATATTTTCTCTAGAATAAAGTCTTCTACCAACGTCATCTCTTCTTGGGGATACGGCGCTATACCTTCTTTCCCATGCTCTTAAGTTATGTACGTTTATTCCACTGAGTGCCGAAGCTAGTTGTATGTTATACATTCTGAATCCTTTCTATATTTAATAATCAAAAACTATGCTATTACTTGATCTAATTCAACCGATATAGCTAAATTAGATTTAACGATAGAAATAATCTATCAGTAGCAAAGCTTAAAATTGTTAAGTTAATGTCAGGTTTCTGAAATTTATAGTTGATGATATAAAGAAATAGTGTTTTTCTAGGCTATTCATCCTATAAAAAGCGTAACGCCCATGGGCATTTAGAGGTTATAGTTTACAGACTGAACTATAAAGGAAGAGAAAATATGGTTAAGCAAAGAAGAACATTTGATTTAGATTCACTAGCAGATTTCGCAGAACTCAAGGGTGGAAAACTTATATCAACAGAATATAAAAACTCTACTACTTACTTGCTTTGGGAGTGTAAAGCTGGCCACAGGTGGAAAGCTACAGCTCTAGAAGTAATGGGAAAGAAGAGCACATCAGGTTCATGGTGCCCAAGGTGTCCTGCTCCTTCAGAAGACTTAATGCTTAACTTAGATAGTATTGAAGTTGATGACAACTTTGGCGATGAGTAGGAAAATAAAGTCACCTTTATCCTCATAAAATCAAAACCTTACGACAATAAAATTATCCTCCGATAGGCTTAATATATTTATGTATTCTATTAGGAGGATTAATTTGAGTTACTCAAAGAAGATCACACAATATATTATTGCCAAGCCTTGGATGTCTATCGGGCTAGGTCTCATTATTTTACTCTCACTCTTACCAGGACTAACTAAAGTTGAGTCAGACTTTAGCTATAGAATATGGTTTAGAGATTCAGAACCTCTCATCAAGAGATATGATAATTTTCAAGCAAAGTTTGGCAATGATGACTTAATCAATATCATTGTTCATTCTCCAGACGGAATCTTTGATAAGAATACAATCAGTTTAATTCAACGACTAACAGAGGAAACGTGGAAAGTAACTGATGTTATATCTGTCGATTCTATAACAAACTATCAATGGACCTCAGCCGATGATGATGAATTAATTATAGATGACTTTATTCCCCATAACATTAAAGAAGATGAGCTCCTTCTCAAGAGAAAGCTAGCACTAAATGATAAGACTCTCCCCGACTATCTAATAAATAAAGAAGCTACTGTAACAAATATTTACGCTAAGATTAAACCGCACTTTGATGGTGCTCCAGACGATAAGCTTATCATTTCTCAAACTAGAGAAATGATAAATAAAATAAAAGTATCCCTTCCAAAAGGAGATACACATCAAATATTTACCAATGGTTCACTAGATATTAATAATACTTTTAGAGAAGTATCAGAACATGATGTAGCGACAATCTTTCCGATCGTATTTTTAATAATCGTTTTATTTCTCATATATGCTTTTAGAAGAACTATTGGTGTTCTTCTTCCACTTTTTATAATAACAGTTACAACACTTGCAACCTTTGGCCTTGCAGGATATCTAGGAATTAAGTTTAATAACCTTATTGCAATGGTTCCTACAATATTGATTGCAATTGCCATTGCAGATAGTGTTCACATTCTTGTTACATATTTTCAATTTCGATCACATGGAGAAAATGAAGAGAGCGCAACAAGAAAGGCATTTGAAAAAAACTTTAAACCTATATTTCTAACTTCTATTTCTACAGCTATTGGATTTTTTAGTTGTACGACATCAGATCTAATTCCACTTAGAGATTTAGGAATCCTTGCAGGTTTTGGAACTATTGCAGCTTGGCTATTTACGATTTTATTTATGTGCCCTATTCTTTCAAAAATCAAAGTAGTCCCAAGAGTTGAAAAAAATTCTGATACCTCTCTTCGTGGTTTGGAAAGAGCAAAGACATTAATCAACTTCTTAGATAAAAATAAGTACTACATTATAGCTTTAACCATAATAACATCAATTTCTTTTACATACTTAGGTTCTAAGAATGAGGTCAACTCTAATCCTTATACCTATTTTACAGAAAATGTCCCTTTAAGAATCTCTAATGACTTTACTCTTAAAAACCTTGGTGGTTTCTATGGGCCACAAGTCGTTATAGACTCGGGCTTAAAAGACGGTATCAAAGACCCTAACTTTTTAAAAAGTGTTGATAGATTTCAACAGTGGCTAGAAGAGAAAGAATACATTTCAAGAGTTACCTCTATCGTTGAAGTTGTAAAATCTATGAATAAATCCATGCATGGAGACCAAGAGAGCTTTTACACAATTCCTGACAATAGAAAAACGATAGCCGAATTACTTTTCTTATACACAATGAGCCTTCCACAGGGAAAAGACCTTAAAGACAGAATGACAATTGAAAAAGATTCTATTCGAATGACTGTTCTCTGGACTCTCCAAGGGTCTAAAGAGTCCCTAGAGAAAATGAAAATGATAGAAGAAAAGGCATTAGACTTTGGTTTAAATGCAATAGTGACAGGAAAGATTCCCATCTATCAAAATATGACTACATTTGTAGTGAAGTCTTTCTTCTCCTCTATTGGACTTGCTCTAATTGGAATTTCCATCTTATTGATTATTATTTTTAAATCTATAAAACTAGGTACTCTTTCAATGCTACCTAATATAATTCCACTAATGATTGGTGCTGGCTTAATGAAGCTTCTAAACACTCCTGTAGATGTCGGAACCGCTTTAGTAAGTTCTGTTTGCTTGGGTATTGTCGTTGACGATACTATTCACTTTCTAAATAGCTTTAATACTCTTCGAACTAGTGGTGTTGAGAAGAGAGAGGCCCTAGCTCAAGTTCTCTTTACAACAGGTCCTGCACTTATATGGACAACATTAATTTTAGCAATTGGCTTTGGAGCACTTGTTTTTGCAAACTTTACTCCTAATATGAACTTTGGCCTATTTACAGCAATCGTACTCTTAATAGCTCTAGTAGTTGACCTACTGATACTTCCAACAATCTTACTTCTTGGAAGAAAGTAGAGTCTTATTATATTGCAAGTAGAACTTTATATTTAAAAATAAAGATATTAGAGTCGCGACTATCATACCAAATGATAGTCCGGCCCATAGACCAGATAATCCCCACCCTTGTGAAATCGCAAGGAAATAACACATAGGTAGAGCACAGATATAGAGAGAAAATACATTTGCAATACTCGTAGATATAGTGAGTCCAGCTCCTCTTAGAAACCCTGTCCCTAGCATCTGCAATCCATAAAAGAAAAGAAATATAGAACTATAAGTTAGGCATTCCTTAGCTAAGTTGATTATTTTCTCAGAAACACCATAGGCCTCTATCAAGCTCTCCCCTGCAAAAAGAACTGTAAGAGAAGTTATAAGAAATGCACAAATAGATACAATTAGAGAAGCCTTATAAATAGTGAGTATATTTTTATTTTTTGTTCCTATTTCAAAGCCAAGTCTTGTAGCTGCACAAAGAGAGAGAGACATTGGGAGAATAAAAAATAGATATTGAAGATTTAAAATAACAGTGTGTGCACCAAGTTCATCACTACCGATTCTCCCAGCTATAAAGGTTGTAATCTGTAATCCAAACGCCTCTAGCATTAACTGGATACCTATAGGTATTCCCATTAAAGAAATCTTTTTAAATATATCTTTATCAAAATACTTAGAACTATATTTAACCCAGTATTCTTTATAATCTTTTCCGTAATATACAATTAAGCATAGCAGGATATATTGAGCAGCTCGCATGAAGCAGCTTGAAAGCCCTGCTCCAAATAATCCCATTTCTTCAAATGGTCCAACACCGTATATAAAGACCCAATTTAAAGCTACATTAATTACATTTGTAATGATTAAGACTACGGCGACAGGCATAGTCCGCTCGTGTGCAATCATATATTGCCTAAAAACCATGTACATAAAGAATGGAATTAAACTTGGAATCTGAATAAGAGCATATTCATGAGCTAAGCTAGAGTAGTTAGCATTTTGTCCAAAGAATTCAAGGATGCTTCCAGTGAAACTCCACAGAATCCCTGTGAAAATTGCCACAATGACAGATAAGACTTTTGCACTTATGAGGGAGACCCTAACCTTGTTATGACTTCCCTCTCCTAGAAGTTTAGAGATAACTGGATCAATACCGAGGCTACAGCCAATACCAAACATTAAGGTACCGATGATCCATACATTTGCTAAGCCTGCGGCCTTAAGAGCAACATCACTATAGTGTCCAAGCATAACCATATCGGTTACACCAAGTAGAACTACACCAATCTGAGCAAATATTAACGGTAAGCTTAGCTTACCAATTCTTTTTAATTCATTTTTCATGTATTGATATTATCTGGGATAATTTAGGGATGAGCAAATTAGATAATAAAAAACCCCTTACATAGAAGGGGCCTTTTATAATTTGAAAGCTTAAGCTTTTAGCTTCTTTGTTTTTTACGAAGACGTAAGTTCTTTCTATATTTAGAACCTCTTTTTCTTCTTCCTTTATTGTGCTTTCTTCTATGACGAGAACCACTGGCCACGACGACACCCCTGTTTAAATGTTCACAAAACTAACCTAAAGAAATTAATCGTTTTTGCGCACTTTTTCAAGTGAAGAAGTCAGTTTTTTAGCAATCTAACCTATTGAAATATAGTTTTTACTAAGTGAAACATACTTATCACCAACAAAACAATGCGCAGCGACACAATAAATGACTAAGAGATGGTACTACACATCCTAAAAGAAAGGAAAATAAAAACTACTTGGAAATATGGTCACAGCTATGACCTACGCCCTCAAACTCGATAACGGAGTTTGAAACCTTCATATCAAAGAGTCTAGATTTAATAACTTGTTTAAGCTTATCTAGCTCTCTAACTTTGAGTTCATCAGATACTGAGACATGAAATGTTAAGGAATGAGACTCTTCATCAAGAGACCACCCTTGAATAAAGTGAATATCTTCAACTCCATCAATTTTAATTAATTCAGATTTTAACTGATCCATATCAAGGTCCTTAGGAAAGGCCTGCATAAGAATAGTTACAACTCTCCTCATTCCTTTATAAACACCCTTAAGAACTAATAGTGAGATAAGTATAGAAAGAATTGAGTCAAGAATATACCAAGGCTTAAAATAGAGAACGACACTTACAATTAAGACTGCACACCACCCTAAGATGTCCTCCATAAGGTGAAGCATTACCATTCTTTGATTTATTCCAGTTTCCTTAGACATTCTATAAGCTGCTACACCGTTCACTACAACACCAAGAACAGCAAGCGCAAACATCCCCTCACTCATAACAGGCTCAGGAGATAGTAGCCTTTCAAAAGACTCTGTAATAACAAAAATTGATCCTCCAAGTAGAATCAATGAGTTTATAAGAGCACTTAATAAGGAAAATCTTCTGTAGCCATAAGTGTACTTTTGATCACTATCTTTTTTAGAAAACTTTTCAAGAAAGTAAGACATTAATAATGAAAAACTATCGCCTAAGTCATGAAGTGCATCAGAGTATATCGCCATTGAGTTGGTTAGATATCCTCCAATAAATTCAATTATTGCAAACGAGAAGTTAAGGACAAAAGCAATTAAAATATTTTTGCTTCCAGAGTGGTTATGATGGTGGTGGTGACAATTAGACATTTAAAAATTGTAGATTGATTTATACCAAATGCCTAAGGAAAATAAACTTTTGCCACTTAACTGCAAAAGAGACTTAATTGAGATTTTTCTGACTTTATTAGATGATTAGGCTTTTCCTGTCTAATTATCCATTCCTTAACAACGAGTAAGATATAGAAGATATCTTTTTCTTTGAGCTCTTTTGTTTTTGGAATTTTATGCCACTTCTCAAGAGATGAGCGACAACATGTGCCTGTAGCGTGTAGTGCAATATATATAGGGTGAGTTTGTATTGGAGCAGTCTTACAAGAGTGCGATTTAGCATCTTCATTGAAAATTTTAACAATTAGAGATCTACCTTCTAGTAAGATGGTATCAAATCCTCTTTTTGCAAGGTATTCCCATTGCTCATCTTTAAGCTTGAACTTAGAGCATACCGTAGAGCAACCTAGTCTCCTAAATATATCTGTAAAATAAATATTTTCACTAACATGATTTTTCAATGAACAGGTTCTCTCAAAAGCTTTAATAAATGATATAGTAGACTCTAGATGATAGCAATAAAAGTCAAGAATTTCTTAAAAATTTCTCATACTTAGGTCAACTACAGTGCTGCGTAACATTGCCGAATCTCCAAGAGTGTGACATAAATAATTATGATAAAAGTAATTAAAGACGGCAAGTCTTGGCTCATTATAAATAAGCCCTGTGGGACTAGTGTTCACAATGACTCAGAAAGTGTTATTGAGTACTTTAAATCAAAAGGCGTAGAAACAATCCCTGCACATCGTATTGATAAAGACACAAGTGGTCTGCTTCTACTGGCAAGAACTTCAGATAAAGTTGCATCTTTGCAAAACGCCCTCAACAAATCAAGGAAATACTATTTAGCTATCTGTAGAGGAAAAACTCAAGGATCTTCTGGAACTTGGTCTGACCAATTAAGTGATAAGGCGGAGGGCTTTAAAAATCCAAGAGGAAAGAAATCAAATTTGAAGGAGTGCATTACAAATTGGAAGCTCATCCATGCAAATCAATACTTCTCTTTGATTTTATTTCAAATTGAAACAGGAAGAACTCATCAAATTAGACGCCACTGCGCTCTTCATAAGTTAGAAATAATTGGAGATAAGAGGTATGGTGAGTCTAAATATCAAAAGCTAATTAAGAATAAATATCAATTCACGAAGATGGCCCTACACTCTTACTGTCTAGATATTGAGCTTGAGGGAACTAAGGAGTCATTTCAAGCTGAAATACCTTCTTACTTTGAAGAGATTATGGGAGAGAAAATTGAAAAGTTTCTTTAAGACACTTAAGCTAAAAGCTTTTAAGAATGACTCTCTATTTAATAATTTAAAAAATTCTTTAAGAGAAGACTTCTCGCTATCACTAGAGAGAGATGGTTTTCAAAACCTTCTAAAGCAAAAAAGAATCAAAGTAAAAGGTATTTCAATCTTAGATGCTAATCTTTCTATAGAAAAAGGTACTCCATATTCTATCTCTATAACGAAAGCAGAACTTAGAGATTGGTCTCTTCCAATAAAAGAAACTATTAAAGTAACAGATGAGATGATTATTCATGATGAAAATATTTTTCTTATAGCAAATAAGCCTGCAAATATCTCATCCAACGCAACACTTCAATCAACTCAAGACAATTTCTTAGCAGCAATGACTAGGTATATAAGCGGTCCTCATAAAGAAAAATATATCGCTCTTCACCACCGCATTGATTTTGAAACAAGTGGAGTTTTAGTTTTTTGCAAAAAGAAATCGTACAATAAATACTTCACAGAATTATTTGAAAAGAAAATCATAAAAAAGACTTACCTAGCATTAATAGAAGACTCACAAAAAACATTCAAAGATACAACTATTAAAAATAGACTTGATAGAGACCCTTCGAATCGTATGAAAGTAAAGAGTGTGAGTTCTGGTGGGAAAGAGGCCAAAACAACTTTCAAAGTGATTGGCCATACAAACGGAAAAACTTTAGTGGAAGCCTCTCCAGAAACAGGAAGGCTTCATCAAATACGTGTTCACTTAAGTGAGCTTGGTTTCCCAATATCAGGAGACTCTATATATGGAAAACAGGGAGATGGAAGAACTCTTCTGCATGCCTACAAAGTAAGCTTTCCTCACCCTGAATCAAAAGAGATCATTGAATTTTGTGCACCACTACCAAATGATTTCCCAGAAGCGATTTCCAATCTAGTCAAATAATAAGAAATAAGTGAAAATAATAATTAAACAAATAAGTCGGAGAATACATGAAACCAAACATACTAATAGTTACAGCAAGTGATGGAAATAATTTAAAATTAGCAAATACTCTTTTAGATATCTCAAAGGAATATGAAGCGAGCTTTGAAGTTGTTAACCTTCTTGATTTAAAACTCCCTCTTTACACAGCTAAAGAAGAAAAGAACGGTACGCCAGAAGATGCAGTATACATAACTCAAAAATTTATGGACGCTCAAGGATTTATCTTTCTAGCCCCTGAATATAATGGATCGGTACCTCCGGCGCTCAATAATACAATTGCATGGATTAGCAGATCTGGAAATGAGAACTGGAGAGAAGCATTAAACACAAAGCCAGCAGTTCTTGGAACTCACAGTGGCGGTGGAGGAAACCATGTTCTTATGGCGATGCAAGAACAGTTTGCTTTCATTGGTTGTAATATCATTGGAAGAAAGCTACTTACAAGCTACGCTAAAGAATTGAATGTAGACTCAGCAAAAGAAGTTATTTCTCAATTAGTTAAAATCAGCTCACTTTAATTTTTTATTGGGGGTACAATCTAGTACTCCCTCTCTATTATCCGACAAGAAGGCTAGGTCACTTTCCCCTTTCACTCCAACAGAATAAATGAAATAATTTACTATTGGAGATTTAAATATGAAAAAAATATTACTATTATTACTCCTCACATCTTGCGCGAATGTTAAGCAAATAGATAGAGGAAGACTTAGTTCAAGAATAATGAAACTAGACCCAAAGCCTGAAGAACAGGTTTTTCTCGAAGAAGTAAATAGCTATAGAGAAGGATCTGCTGGTGGAAGTGGATCTGTGGGAGGCGGCTGTGGGTGTAATTAAGTGGCTGACTCTATCAGTATTTATTCTTAGCCTCTCTATGGTTCAAGCATTCGCAGAAATGATGACACCAAAAACGTGGAAGACAAAATTACTTTTCAACCTCTACTCGCAATCCTCAAATAATGGTGCTCAAGTTTTTGATGACTCTGGCGATGAAGACGTACTCGTCTTTGAACCTATGCTTTTTGCTAGCTACCAAATTGATGAGACAACGAATATTAATGCCAATATAACTTTTGATACATGGACTGCAGAATCTGATACTCGACTAGATGGAAATACAGGACAATCAGGAGAAGGTATTGGATTACAGAGTAGAATTTCAGGAAACTTCTCTTACACAAAAGAAGTAGATAAATCCCTATGGACTCCAAAAGTTGGATTTAGTAGTGAGTACGATTACAAAAGTTTTAATGCTGGACTTTCATGGACAGGATCTTTTGCTGAAGATAACTTTACTTTAACAACCTCTGCTCAATACTTCATGGATTCAACGAATCTATTTGACTATATAAATGAAAAGACAAAAGATGCTGAAGATAAGAGAGTTTATTCTCTAGATATAAATGCATCTCAGTTCTTAACTAGAAATGATATCCTCTCTATTGGTCACACAACGATTATTCAAAATGGTGCACTAGAAAGTATTAGAAATACAACAAAGATTGCAGGAACAAGAGTAGCGGAACAGCTTCCAGGTTCAAGAAAGCGATATGCCTACTATACTCAACTTGTTCATGCTTTTAGTGATGATCTTGCTTTTTCAAATAAGTATAGGTTCTATCATGACTCTTGGGATTTAAAGTCTCACACATATGAAACTTCTCTTCGTTTTACTACTAATGATGAGAATGGCTTCTTAGAACTAAACTATAGATTCTACTCTCAGAGTAATGTTAAGTATTTTCATAGAACTTTAACGAGCATAACTCCAAGCTTCACAAGTGATAGTGATTTAGAAAAATTTACGTCTCACAGGATAGGGCCACACTATTCTTACGATCTAGGAGAAGCGAAAATATATAACTTTGAGATTGAAAACTTAAACTTATCTACGGCAGCTTACTACTCTACTAGATCTAATGATCTAAGTTATGTATTGACTCAATTTTCAGTTGGAGCAGAATTTTAATGAGTTCTCTCAAGTCTATTACTTCAAACCATATGAATTGTTCGTGGGAGATTTCTTACTTCCCACAACCTAATTTTAGTGAAAATGAAGTAATAGATTTAGTGAGTAAAACATTTAATAAAGTAAAAGAGTTTGAAGATTACTTCACTGTATTTAAAGATAGCCCTTTCAATAATATTAACAAAAATGCAGGAGTCTCCCCCGTAAAAGTAAATGCATTAACAATAGAGTTAATTAAAGAGTCTATTAGCTATTATGAAAAAACTAATAACTTCTTTAATATTTGCTTCCAAGGACCTATAGGAGCAAATAATCCTTCAGAAATAATTATCAATGAAGAGGATTCTACAATCTATCTCCCTAAGAAAGAAATGAAAGTGTCTCTCGGAGGTATTGGAAAAGGTTATGCTGTTGATATGTGCTTTGAGTTTTTAAAGAAAGAAGGAATGATCAATTTCATGGTTAATGGATCTGGAGACTTAAGAGTTCACTCCCATAAAAATTCTCCACGACCTTGGAAGATTGGAATCACAAACCCTTTTAATATCAACAATAAGATTGGCTTTATAAATATAAAGTCAGGATCGCTCGCAACAAGCGGTCAGTATTTAAAGAAAAATCATATAAAAACAACTTCTCTAGATACCCCTCTCGCAGTAACAGTAAGGTGTGACAAAACAACAGAGTCTGATGTTCTTGCAACTTACCTATCTTCACTCAATACTAGTGAGGCAATGACTAAAATGGAAGATCTTAAAGTTAGTGGCTTTATAATCGACCGCCTAGGCAAAATTCATAGATCTACTCATTCATTCAAGGAAATATAAATCATGAAAAGAATCTTTATAATAATGGCAATGTCTTTATTCGTCTCAGCTCACGCTTATACACCAAAAGACTTTAAATTAAATTCTTATGACAAAACAGAAGATGTTGAATTAAAAGAATTTAAAGGTAAAAAGCTATTAATAAATTTCTGGGCAACTTGGTGTACAAGCTGTATTGAAGAAATACCTATTCTTCATAAGCTAAAAGAATCTAAGAATGCGAAGAATTATAACTTCATTGCAATTAGTGCTGGAGACTCTAGAAAGAAAATTAAAAAGTTTATAAAGAGGCATAAATTTAACTATAAAATACTTATGGATAAAGACAACTCACTTTCTAAAAGCTGGGGAGTTGAAGCTCTACCTGTTACAATTATTTTAGATGAGGAACAAAAAGTAATTTATGAAGGGATAAGACCCCCTAAAGCTCTGCCATAGGCACAATTTACCGAACCGGCAGAACTATTCAATCTCTGAATAATTAGCCTTCATTAATTTTAAATACTATAATTGATTCCATGAAAAAAATTTTAATACTTGGAAGCTCAGGTTGTATTGCACATTACTTAATACCATCTCTAAAAAAAGAGTTTGGAGATTGTCATATAGTAGGTAGTGTTTTAAATAACAAACCAGAACATCTTATTGATATATTTCAAGCATCAAATGATCAAATAGAACTCATTGATGAACAAATTGGAAAGCTACAACCAGACATTGTAATAAATATGACTAGAGGTGAAGATGATGATGGATTCTCACTCCACAAATACTTGATTGAAAAGTCTGTATCATTTGGGTTTCACTACAACTTCTTCTCATCTTTCAATGCACTTGATGCCAACACAGAAAATGAACACTATGAAGATGAACTACCACATTCTCAAACAGAGTATGGTGAGTTTAAAGCAAAATGTGAAAATGAACTTACAAAGTCAGGTAAAAACTTTTCCATTTTTAGATTTGGTGCAACTCATGGGTGGGCACCAAACTCTCAGACAAGAACAGAACTCTTTTTAGAAGTAATGCTAAGTGGTGAGTCTCTAACGATTGATCGTGGTGTTTTACAAAATAGACTCGCAACAAATCACTTAGCAAGCATGATGGCCGCTGTTCTAAAAAGAAATGGAGAAGGCGTTTTTCATTTTGGAACAAAAGATGGGTCAGATGAAATAGACTTTCTAAGAGATTTAGCAGAAAGTTTTGGTCACCCTAGAGATCAAATAATAGAAGGTGGAATTAACAACTGTAATGCTCTAATGATTCCAGAGAGAACTATTAAGTTAATAGGTCAAGAGTATGAAAAGAGCGAAGAGGATACTTTATTTGCCATAAGGCATATGATCCGCCTCGCTCAGTATATTCTATAGAGATCCGTCTTTAATAGTTTCGACTATTGACGGGTCTAGAAGAGTTGAAGTATCACCAAAGTTATCAAATTCTTTCGCAGCAATCTTCCTTAGAATTCTACGCATAATCTTCCCAGATCTCGTTTTTGGAAGTCCTGGAACAATTTGAATTTTATCAGGCTTTGCGATCGGTCCAATTTCACTTGTGACTACTTCTAGGATCTCTTTAATCATATCTTCGTGATGATTTTCACTTGCTATTATATATGCGTAAATCCCCTGCCCTTTTATATCATGAGGGTAGCCAACAATGGCAGATTCAATAACATGAGGATGTTGTCCAATTGCATTTTCTACTTCTGCTGTTCCAATTCTATGCCCAGACACATTTAAAACATCATCTACTCTACCAGTAATTCTATAAAGTCCATTCTCATCTCTTCTACAACCATCTCCGGTAAAATAAGTTCCTGGGTAAGCACTAGTATATGTTTGCTTGAACCTTTCATGATCACCCCAGATAGTTCTTAGCATCCCTGGCCATGGTCTAGTGATACAAAGATTACCTTCGGCTTCTCTCTCTTCAATAATATTTCCTTCTGTATCCATCAAAGCAGGAAACACTCCAGGGAGTGGAAGTGTTGCAAAACATCTCTTTCCCTCTGTGACACCAGCAAGAGAAGATATTAAAATACCACCGGTTTCTGTTTGCCACCACGTATCTACAATAGGGCACTTCTCTTTTCCTATTTCTTTATTATACCAATTCCACGCTTCAGCATTTATAGGCTCACCTACTGACCCTAAAACTTTTAGTGTGCTTAAATCTTGCTTTTTAACAAATTCACTATCACATGCCATAAGAGCTCTAACTGCTGTTGGGGCCGTATAGAAATGTGTAATTTTATGCTTATCAACAATTTCCCAAAATCTACCTGCATCAGGGTAAGTAGGAACTCCTTCAAACATAGTTGTAGTTGCACCATTTAAGAGAGGTCCATATGTAATATAAGTATGTCCTGTAATCCATCCAATATCAGCAGTACACCAGTACTTATCTTCCTCATTCATTTGGAAAACATTTCCAAAAGTATATGCTGCCCACACCATATATCCAGCAGTCGTATGTAGAACACCTTTTGGCTGTCCAGTTGAACCAGATGTATAGAGAATAAATAATGGGTCTTCAGCATTCATAACTTCAGCTTTACAATCACTAGAGGCTTTAGGATAAATATCGTGCCACCATATATCTCTTCCCTCTTTCATTTCTATATTGTTTCCGACTCTCTTATGAACAATGACATGCTCTACACTAGTTTTTCCTAAATCATTAAGAGCATTATCTGCAATCTCTTTTAGATGAGTAACTTTACTACCTCTAAAACCAGCATCATTAGTAATGAGAAGTTTACATTCACAGTCTTCAATTCTTCCAGCTAATGCGTGAGCAGAAAAGCCACCAAAGACTACAGAATGAATTGCTCCAATTCTGGCACAAGCAAGAACTGAAATTAAAAGCTCTGGAACCATAGACATGTATAAGCAGACACGATCGCCCTTTCCTACACCTAGGTCTTTCATCATATTTGCTGCTTTACAGACAGCTTCATGTAATTCTTTATAAGTATATTCTTTTGCTTCTTCTTCAGGATTATTCGCCTCAAAGATCAGAGCGACCTTATCTGATCTATCTTCAAGGTGACGATCAAGACAGTTTTCAGTAATATTTAACTCTCCACCTTCAAACCATTTAACATTTGCATCTTTAATAGTTCCCGACTGAACTTCATTCCATTTCTTATGCCAAGTGAAAGATTCTGCGATATCACCCCAAAACTTATCAGGGTTATTTCTCGACTCTTGATATGCAACTGCATACTCTTCTAGACTATTAATTTTCCAATCCATAAAAATCCTATTGAAAATGTTATAAAAATTATTTTACTTCGTTATTTATTACGTCTTCTAGAGACGTGTGATGAAACTTAACCGATAATTTTCCAAGCTTTAATCTAAGCTCAGGGTTGTGACTTTTTTGTGCGCCTTTCCAGTCAAAATCAACATTTTCATATTTACTAGAAAAATTAACAAAGCTTTCATCAATGACACATTCAATATGCTCAAAGCCTTCTTTATAATCAGCTTCTTCTTTTGGTGCAGGCAGTTCAAGAAGTGGAATTCGGTGATGCTTGTATACAATAGGCTTAAATAACTTAAAGGTGGCAATAGGCCTATTTGAAATCATTGCCTCATGTAAGAGATTATGATCTTTCTCTAACTCACTCTTTAGTTCATCGTATCTTAGTGTAGAAGAAACCCTATAACAAATATGATCAATAAAGAAATCATCTAAGTTAAGGCCAAGCATCTTTAAATCTGCTTCTATCTTTTCTAAAAATTCGTGAACTAAAGTGAAATCTACCATATAGTCTTAGGCGATTCTTTTTATCAGGTGAAAACCAAATTGAGTTTTAATAGGTCCAGATATCTCACCTACTTTTAATGCAAAGGCAGCATCTTCAAAAGGCTTTACCATCATACCTTTACCAAATGATCCTAAGTTTCCACCATCCTTACCAGAAGGACAATTAGAATAGTCTTTTGCTAATTCTTCAAATGACTTCCCTTCTTCAATTTTTTTTAAAAGGTCAGTAATTTCATATTCATGATCAACTAATATATGTGATGCTGTTACCTGAGACATAATTTTTCCTTAAAAGTTTTTTTATTAATATAAGGTTAGCGACCGACACTCTCTTTGTAAATATTAATACCACTCCTCTAGTTCTTGCTTATAAAAAGAAGATCTTTTTCGTCGGTTTATCTAATATAAAATGACATTATTTGTTCAATTTGCATAAAAGGACGATAATTAAATGATTTCAAGTTCAGGAGGAACATGCATGTTAAAAAACTTACTAGCAGTAGTGCTATTACTAATGCTCATTCAAAACTCAGAAGCCCACTCTCATAAAAACCAAGACACTCAGAGAACAATTTATGTGTCTGTAAAACTTAAAGACTATGCAAGAGATATGAAAAGACTCCAGTCATATGACCTAGATATAACAGGTGTTGATATAAAAGAAAGTATTGCAGATTTATTCATAACAAAAGAACAATATAATCAGTTACAAGAAATGAATTTTAATATCATTCAAGACAAATCAAATAAAGCAACAAGTGCTTTAGATGAACAATATAAGTCCCCTTCTGAAATTGAAACAATACTCAAAGAGTGGGAAAGAACACATTCAGAAATTGCAAAAGTTTTCGTCATTGGAACTTCTTCAGAAGGGAGAAATATATATGCTTTAAAAATTTCTGATAATGTTTCAACGAGAGAAGTTTCAGAGTCAGCAATTCTATTCAATAGTATGCACCATGCTAGAGAAGTTATGTCTCCAGAAGTTAGCCTTGATATTATTGAAACTCTAATCACTAACTATGAAAGTGATTTGAAAATTAAAAGTTATGTAGACTCTAATGAGATTTGGGTTGTTCCAATGCTAAATGTAGATGGCAATAGCAAAGTATGGAATGGTTCGAAGATGTGGAGAAAAAATACCAACTACGGTCATGGAGTTGATATTAACAGAAACTATCCTCACTTATGGGGAAGCTGTGGTGGCTCTAGTGGCATGAAGTGGTCTAGTACTTACAGAGGTCCAAGTGCTGGTTCTGAACCAGAGGTCCAAGCACTTATGAATCTAGTTAAAGATATCAGACCTGTATTTGATATTAGCTACCATGCCTACAGTGAAATAGTTATCTATCCTATGGGTTGTAAAGGTTCTAGAACTCAGACAAAAGAAGTTGTTGAAAAGATTGGTCAAGAAATAGGACAAAGTGTTGACTACAGAGCAGGTACAGCTTGGGAGCTACTCTACTCAGTCGATGGGTCAGATATTGACTGGATGTATAACGCCTATCAAGTTATCCCATTTGTATTAGAAGTAAATAGTAGATCAGAAGGATTTCAACCTAACTATGACAAGTGGAGAGACAAGACTGTTAAAAGAAATAGAGCTGCATGGATGAAGCTTCTTGATAAGATGTCTGCCACAGGGGTTAAAGGAAGACTTGATGAAACATATCCAAGCCCAGAAAATTATCAAATAGAAGTAAGGGACTCTTCGGGAGAGGTCTTTCAAAATTATAAAGTAAATCCTGATGGAACTTATCACATTGTTTTAAACGAAGGTAAGTATAGCCTTAGCTTAAAGAAAGGAAGAAATTCACTAAGTACTAAAGAAGTTAATCTAAGTACATCACTACTTCCGTTACATTTTTAATCCTCATCAACGGAGCACTTCTGTGCTCCGTTATCATAATTGTTAAACCCAATTCTTTTTACACAAATACGTGATCATGCTATCCTCATTCAAGAGGTATTAATGATAAATTTAAAAGACAATCAAAGTGCATGGTACTTATTATTTAGTTGTTGGGTGATAGCCTTTATCGCCACAGCTGGAAGTTTATTTTTTAGCCAAGTGATGGGTTTTCCTCCGTGCGAGCTATGTTGGTATCAAAGAATATTCATGTATCCACTTGTCATATTTTTTGTTGTCAGCTTAATTTCTTTAGATGGAAGTGCTTTTAAGTATTCACTCCCTTTAGTTATTTTGGGTTGGCTCACTGCTCTATACCATAACCTTCTTCACTATGGGATTGTCCCAGAAAGCGCTACTCCTTGTAGAGAGGGAGTTTCATGTGCTGATATTTGGATCAACTGGCTTGGTTTTATCACTATTCCAATGATGTCATTTATTGCCTTTAGTTTAATTTTAATTATCCTCACCATCTTTTATAGGAGATACCTAAGATGAATAAGCAAAAAATTATAGTTCTAGCCACTTCAATTGTAGTTATTATTGGCTTTGTTGCTGGAACTTTCTTCTACAATAGTAGCCAAGACAAGAAAGATGAGATTGCCGCAAAAGAAAAAGAAAGTTTATTTGTGCGTGCACATTCTCCTCAAATGGGACCAAGGAATGCACCAGTTCAGCTAGTGGAATTCATGGACCCTGAATGTGAAAGCTGTAGAATGTTTCACCCGTTCGTTAAAAACTTAATGAAGAAATATGAAGGAAAAATTCATCTCGTCGTTAGATATGTTCCATTTCATGGAAATTCGAAGTTTGCGATAGCGATTTTAGAGTCTGCAAAGAAGCAGGGAAAATTCTGGGAAACTTTAGAGATACTATTTAAAAACCAACCTGCTTGGGGAAATCATCACAACCCTAGCCCTGAATTGATCTGGAATTACTTACCAATGGTTGGACTAGATGTTGACCAAGTAAAGAAAGATTACCAAGATCCTGCGATTGCAAAGCTTATTGAGCAAGATTTTGCAGATGCTAGAGAGCTTGGAGTAAGAGCAACTCCAACATTCTTCATAAATGGAAAGCCATTAAGAGACTTTGGCTACAAGCAACTAGAAGATCAGATCAAAGAAAATTTTTAATAACAAATCAAACACTTAACGCATACGACAATAACAAAAGGTGCCACGCACCTTTTGTTACTTCTAGAAAAATCAACTCTTTGACGCTATAGTGACCCAAAATTTAAAGCATAAAAAGGGACACATTATCATGATGAGTAAAGAAGAGTTTCAACAAAAGATTCTAGAAGGAATTCCAGCAGTACTCCCGCCAAAGAAAATATACGAGCCAGATATTAATCATGCTCCAAAGCGTAAGGCCATTCTTAACGAAGAGGAGAAGAAGCTCGCATTAAAGAATGCTCTTAGATATTTTGATAAAGAGTTTCATGCAGAACTAGCTCAGGAATTTAAAGAAGAACTAGAAACTTATGGAAGAATCTATATGTATAGATTCAGACCTGATTATAAGATTTCAGCTCGCTCAATTGAAGAATACCCACACAAATCAAAACAAGCTGCTGCGATTATGCTAATGCTTTCAAATAACCTAGATTACGCTGTTGCTCAACATCCACATGAGTTAATCACTTATGGTGGAAACGGAGCTGTATTTCAAAACTGGGCCCAGTACTTACTTACAATGAAGTATCTAGCGACAATGACAGATGAGCAAACACTGGCCCTATATTCTGGACATCCAGCTGGACTATTTCCATCTCATCCAGGGGCTCCAAGAGTCATTGTTACAAATGGTATGATGATTCCAAATTATTCGAAGCCAGATGACTGGGAGAAGTTTAATGCTCTTGGTGTAACTCAATATGGTCAAATGACAGCTGGTTCATTTATGTATATTGGCCCACAGGGAATTGTTCACGGAACAACGATTACAGTTCTAAATGCCGGAAGAAAAATTAGTAACGGAGAAACAGATCTAGCAGGAAAGCTATTTGTAACAGCTGGTCTTGGTGGAATGAGCGGTGCTCAACCTAAAGCTGCAGTTATTGCTGGATGTATTGGCTTAGTTGCCGAAGTAAATGAAAAGGCAGTTCAGACTCGCTTTGAGCAAGGTTGGGTTGACGAAGTTTTTACAGATCTTACAAAGTTAGCGACAAGAGTAAAAGAAGCAAAAGCAAATAAAGAAGTCGTCTCAATTGCTTATCAAGGAAATATAGTAAACCTTTGGGAAATGCTAGAGAAAGAAAATATTCATGTAGAGATTGGATCAGATCAAACTTCTTTACACAATCCTTGGGCAGGTGGTTATTACCCTGCAGACATTAGCTTTGAAGAATCTAATAACTTAATGGCAAATGAGCCTGAGAAGTTTAAAGCTCTTGTTCAAGAGACTTTAAGAAGACATGTTGCAGTCGTTAATAAATTAGTAGCAAAGGGAATGTACTTCTTTGACTATGGAAACGCATTCCTATTAGAAGCCTCACGTGCAGGTGCAGATATCTTAGATGAAAATGGAAAGTTTAAGTACCCAAGTTATGTTCAAGATATTATGGGTCCTATGTGTTTTGATTATGGTTTTGGACCATTTAGATGGGTTTGTACGAGTTCTGATCAAAGTGATCTTGATAAGACAGATGAAATTGCTTGTGATGTTTTAAACAAGCTAATGAAGGACTCTCCTGTAGAGATTAAGCAACAGATGCAAGACAATATAACTTGGATTGAAGGCGCAAGAGAAAATAAACTTGTAGTTGGATCAAAAGCTAGAATTCTTTATGCTGACAGTGACGGAAGAATAGAGATTGCTCTAGCATTTAATAAAGCAATCAGAGATGGAGTAATTAAGGCACCAATTGTTCTTGGAAGAGATCATCATGATGTTTCAGGTACTGACTCACCTTATAGAGAAACATCAAATATCTACGATGGTTCTAGCTTCACTGCTGATATGGCAGTACAAAACTTTGTTGGTGACTCATTCAGAGGAGCAACATGGGTATCTCTTCACAACGGCGGTGGCGTTGGCTGGGGAGAAGTTGTAAATGGTGGCTTTGGAATGGTCATTGATGGTTCAGAGGAATGTGATAAAAGAATTAAATCAATGCTCTTTTGGGATGTTAACAACGGAATCAATAGAAGAAGTTGGGCAAGAAATGAAGGTGCTACATTTGCTATAAAAAGAGCAATGGAAAAAGAACCTCTTTTAAATGTGACAATTCCAAACTTAGTAGACGAAGACCTACTTTAAGAAAAGATCTCGCTAAGAACAGTCCATATTCTTAGCGAGAGACTTACACTTTTAACTCAACATACGTTCTGCATAAACTAAGTGTTCTCTATTTTGGGGGACAATCGAACTAAAATCCTCAAGGGCAATTTGGTGGGTGGTATCTTGCCCATGATCAATAACAGTAATAGCATATTCAAAATTAGCACAAGTCAGTACTTCTATTGAACCATAGTAAAAGCTTAAACCTCCTAAGTCTGTAACCCAAGGTGTTCCATAAGTAATCGCTTCAAAAATCTTCCTGATACTTATTCCGGCCTCACGTGCTTTGGTTAAGCAGTTCTCAGTCAAAATAATGTCTTCGATTAAATCACTCATGTTCAACACCTCTCGTTGGTTGCCTTCTCTTAAGTCATAATGACGTATATCTGAGTAAGAGTGAGTAAAAAAATAAACTTTTTACTCAAAATGAGTATTTATGAGTAGTTACGAGTATTTTTGATCATTTTAGACAGATTTAAAAATCTAAAAAACTGCCCACTTCTAGAGTCGTGCACTGAAATTTCAATATGTTATAATATGAGCTGAGTAAAAAGTATTAAATCATACTCAGGAGATCCTATGTCTGAAATGAAGAGAGTTAATGTACACATACCAAATGAATACTATGAAAGTATTATGGATAGAGGTTTAAAACTTAGTGGTGTAATACGCGAGGCCCTAGAGGATCAACTGAATCCAAATACAATTACACTTTCTGTTTCTAAGAAAACTCATAAACTATACATGGAACTCTTTAGTGCCACAGACTGTAATGACAAGGACTTTGAACCCTACTTAAAAGATGCTTTACAAAAATTCGTTACAGATATTATTCAAAAAAGAAGCGATACACTACAAAGTATTAAAGAAGAGCTTGAAAAATAAGGGATGTTAATGCTTAAAATATTATTCGTACTCTTTATTACAATATCTCTCAATGCAAAAGAAGTTGGAGAAGTTCTTTTTGTAAAAGGTGTTGTTAAGATAAAACAAAATGAAAAACAGATTCAAGCGGCTAAGGGTCAACGATTTATAAATAGAAGTCTTATAGAGACAGGTAACAATGCTCTCGCAGTAATCTCCTTAGTTGATGGGTCGAAGATAAAGCTTAATAAAAATAGCAAGATTGTAATCTCAGTATCTAGCAAGTCCCCTACAAAGGTTGGTATTTTTAAAGGAAGCTCATTTTTTAACGTCTTAAAAAGTAAAATCTCTTCTAAAGATAAATTTATAGTAAAAACAAAGAATGCTTCCATTGGAGTTAGAGGCACAGAGTTCTTTGTTAGCTATGGCAAGGACAATGCTAAGGACGCGTGGATGTGCGTAAATGAAGGACGAGTAAGCGTGACTCCAAAAGATGGGAAAGAAAGTGTTAGTGTTAAAGCAGGAGAAGGAGTTCAAATAATAGGCAAGAAAAGAGTAACAAAGCCTAAACCTTTAGCCTGGACAAGAAAACTAAACTGGAGACTAAACTCTCAAGATGGAGACTTAGAAAATAAAGTTAATATCGAAGATGCCTATACAGACTTACTGGACCAAGATTATGACTAGGGTTTTAATTTTAACATTTCTAATATCTTTAAGTTCTTATGCATCAAACACTCCAGAGAGTGAGTCCTCAATCGGTGCAGGACTTTCATTAAGACACTTTCATAAATTTTCTCCATTAATAAAATCATTAATAGAATTAAATATTGAACCAGAAAATTCAACAACAACCAAAAAAGAGCTCCAACTTGGAGCAAGATTTAGACTCCACCAAAATATAAAAGTATCAGGATATTATAGAAACTCCTACGGTCTTAGGCATCAGGATGACTGGATAAAAGAGAATAATATATGGAAATGGATTGATTCTTCGAAGAGGAGAGAAAGTATTCTTGGAACTAATATTATCTTAAGAGCAGTTTACTTAGATAATATTTTGGAATTAAGAACTAGTCTTGAGAGAAACTTTCACAACCAACAAAATACAATGAAGATACGCCCAGGGATAACTCACCTATTTATGAATTCAGGATCTCCATTCATAAATCTATTCTTACAATATGAGGCCTACTTCCCACTAAACTATCATGAAAAGTTAATTTACAAACATGGACTCTATACTGGAATGCTCTATCATTGGAAGAAATGGATCAAGCCTGGATTATTTCTTAAATATACGACGACAGTATGGCAAAACTCAGAAGATGCAATATCTAGAAATGTTCCAAGCTATAATATTAGTGATACAAGTACTATCATTGGAGTAAATATTAACTTCTACTACTAAGTGTAAGAAATGACTTCGTACTCTCTCGTTTTTCCAGCTGTTTCAACTTCAAAAATATCTCCATCAGTAAGGTCTAACACCTCATTACCTATTGGAGAGAAGACAGAAATAACAAGAGCGACTTCCCCTTCAATATTAATCATATAACCACCAGCAGCTGGGGCGATAAAATATTTACGAGCGGCATCGTTATGTTTAATCTCAACAAGTGAGCCTATTCCAACAGATGGTTTCTTATCAAGAGAAGCTGTAGCAAGCTCTTCTATAGCATTAACATCCATTTCAAGCTCATCAACGCGAACCTTTTGTGCACCAGCTAGGTAGCCGGCCTCAATACTGCGAGTATCCCACTTACTCTCTGATTTAAAATCAGGGTCTTGCGTTGTACTCTTCGCTGTCTTATATGCTGCCTTAGCTTTATCTAACTCAAGGTTTAGCTGTCTTAATAAATCTTCTATTAATTCTTTCTTGTTCATTTTCAATAACCTTTAAAGTTTTCCAAAAAGTACGGTTAAAATAACCACAATAACAGCGCTTGTTAAAAGCATCGTATCTCGTGCATTAATCATATCTTCAACTCTATTAACAACTTCCATCTTTGAAGGAACTCTTCCCATCTCTGAAGTTAATGAGTCTCGAACTCCAGGAGTAATCTTCTTTTTATAAGGGGCCTCTTTGTAAAAGATAATCTTCAGAGCAATAATGAAGGTTAGAAATAGCCAATACAGGTTTTTCCACTCATATGGAGAATATAAATATACTAAAAGTAAAGGAACACCAGTTAAACAGACTAATATTAGAAACAATTTATATTGTAATTTAAAATAAAGGAGTATTTTCTTCATTATACACTTATCTCGATTTGGTTCTTTGACCTCTATTGATGAATATACTATATTACGCGAAAATCCATCTAACTTCTAGGAGTAACTATGAAAATGCTAATTTCACTATTCATTCTTCTATCGATTAACACTCAGGCAAGCTGTTTTGATAACGCTGCTGACTTTCTAATGGAACACGGTAACAGAAGTGACCGTAGACTAGATTTAAGCAACCCTGAAATCCTAGAGGCTAAAACTCCATTAACTACAGAGCGTGGAACATTCCTAAACGCTTACCCAATGGACACAGTTCTTTATTACAACTCAGGTTCATTCCACTCTGGTTATTTCAGAGAAGTTGTAGTTTTAGACCCAGAAACTTGTAAAGTATTAAATGCTTATACAGTAGCTGCTGAATAAGTGAGATATGTCGATATAAATTCTCCTTCAACTTGGACTAACTTCCGAGAAGATCTATGCAGTCAATGTACAGCTAAGTGTTGTCAAATGTCCTGTGATGTAACTCTCGAAGATTTGGTCAGGCTCGAACTTGTTGACTCATTTGAGGCAGAAGTTGAGAAACCAAAGAATATAGCCAAGCGACTAAAGAAAGAGGGTTATATCGAACATTTCAACATTAGGAATACAATCTTTACTCTCCAGAGAATGGCGAATAGAGATTGTGTTTTCTTAGATTCACAGACTAGAAAATGTACTGTTTATGATAAGCGACCTTCAAGTTGTAAAACATACCCAGAACAATACAGTCAGCGAAAAAACTTTTGTCCATACGAGAGAAAGCGTTAAAAAACTTTCTCTCGAATTTTCCAAAAGTGCTTTACCTTCCGAGCAATTACAAACTTTGGCATTCTAAATAAAGGCGAGATCATTACGACTTGTTCAGGAGATATAATTTCAAACTTCTGTCCAGAGTTCTTAAGGTGAGGCCTAACAAAATTATGAAAGAAGGCACCTCTTTGATCTTCCCTCGCGAGGTAAAAGTATTCATTTAGAGATTCACCATCATAATCGTAATACTTAACAGTAAGTCTCTCTCGTCCCTTTTTATCCTGATCAACTTCAAAATTCATGCTATCGCATCTAAGTACATGTGCATCTTTAAGCTGCATTGCCTCTCTCAACTTGGCATCAGGGTCGATTAAGACTTCTTTACAGCCACTACACTCTCGCGCCGAGATATCATTCTCAAGCCCGCAGCTCTCACAAATTTTAAATCGAAACAAAAAGCCACATGGAGATAATTCAAATGTCTCAGGGTCTTCATAAGCCCCCTGACACTTTCTTCCATAATGCTCTATAACATGTCCCTCTTCAGTTGTTTTTCCCCAAAATGTATTCTGGAAGCCACAATCAGGACAAGGAATCATCACTGCTTCACTATCAGAGTCAACTTTTTCATTTCCAACTTCAGGTGAAAATAAGTCATGACCTTGACCTGTATAGTCTAAGATTAAACAATCTTCTTTGCCTTCAAATAAACGAAGTCCTCTTCCTATGATCTGCTGGTATAAACTTATTGATTCCGTAGGCCTCAAAAGAGCTATCAAATCTACATGAGGAGCATCAAAGCCAGTCGTAAGAACTGAAACGTTAACAAGGAACTTTATTTTTTCTTTTTTAAAATCAGAAATAATTTGATCTCTTTCAAAATCTACAGTCTCTCCAGTTACTATCTCTGAGATACCACGAGGTAAATGCCCAAGGATTTCGCGTGCATGGCGAACTGAAGAAGTGAAGATCATAACTCCCCTTCTATCATTTGCTTGCTCTATAATATGTCCAATAATTCCAGGGGTCACTCGTTTTTGATCACTTAGTAAATCTTCAATATCACCGATTGAGAATGCTCCGCCACGATTAGGAGTGAGACTAGAAAAATCATAACAGGCCACAGGAGAATCAATTACAATAGGCGGTGTTAAGTACTTATTCTTAATCATAAAACTAAGAGGTAATTCAAAGATACATTTTTTAAAGAATCTATCTTCTTCTGCTTTAGTAGAGCCTTTGTAATGATAATTATATATCCACCCAAGACCTAAACGATAAGGTGTAGCAGTAAGACCTAGGATACAGATTTCAGGATTATTTTCTTTTAGAAGATTAATAACATGATGATACTGTGTTTCTCCTTCAAGAGAAACTCTATGGCATTCATCAATAACAAGAAGAGAGAAGTCTTTAAAAAAGCTTTTATCAGCTCTTGCTACAGACTGTATGGATCCAAATATTACTTTTTCAGAACTATCTTTGCGATTAAGACCTGCAGAAAATATCCCCGCTTTTAAATCATAGCTTTCAAATTTATCATGATTTTGTTCAACCAATTCTTTTACATGGGCCAAACACAGAACTCTGCCTTTTGCGATTCGTGCGAGTTCAGCAATGACAAGACTCTTTCCAGCTCCAGTAGGAAGAACAATCACAGCTGGATCTTTTCTTTTCTTAAAATGGTCAACTGTCGCATTAACAGCTTCTTCCTGGTAGGGCCTTAACTTATACATTTCGCTATTCTACTAATAAACGTTGTATTTTGGAAAGGACTAGAGCGGTAGTCTTTGAATTACATGAAAACCATATTCAGACTCTATAGGCTCACTAATTTGATTAATTTCTAAGTGATAGAGAGCTCTTTCAACTTCAGGAACAACTTGTCCAGATACAAAAAGCCCTAGATTTCCACCCTTAGCCGCTGTATTGCACTCTGAAAGCTCCTTTGCAAGATTTGCAAAGTCCTCACCGGCCTCCAGCTTTTCTAGAACGTATTCTGCGTCCTCAATGTCTTCTAATAAAATATGTCTTGCCCTATATCTAGGAAGTGATTTATGCAACTGTAACCCCACTCTCTATTGGAAGAAATAAAGTAAATATACTTCCACCGTTCTCACTAGGAATTATATCCATTTCTCCTTTATGTCTATCTATAACATTTTTAACAAGTTTTAAACCTAAGCCTGTTCCTCTTTCACCTTCAGAGCCAATCAAAGAAGTACTATTGACTCCATTTTTTATATTTTCTACGAGCTCTTTGCTCATTCCAGGTCCTTCATCATGGAACTCTATACAATATTGGTTATCAATAATTTTTCCTTTGATTATAATCTTAGAATTAAAAGGGTTGTACTTTATTGCATTCGAAATAATATTACGAAAGCAAGTCGAGAGCATTCTTGATTCATGAAAATATGGGAGGGCTTCGAGATCATAGATGATATCTACTTTCTTCTCTTTAGCTTGCTCTTGTATAAAGTCTACAGCATTTTTCATCGTCTTCTCTATGCAATAAGTTTCCCTACTCTCTCTTCCTTCCTTAAGATCAGAAAGAGCCCATTCGACAATATCACTTAGCATCTTATCTAATTTAGAAATAGATTTAACAATTACTCTTTGTGACTCTTCGACCTCTTTGTAGTCTCCTTCTTCAAGGCTTAAAGAACTTATTTCAGCTCTAGAGAGTATAATTGCAAGCGGACTTCTAATATCATGACCAATAGTGGCCATAAGCCTATCTTTAGTTTTATTTAAAATATCTAACTCTTTTTTTGAAATATATTCTGTCCTTGCCCATCGATCGTGCTTTATTTTAAAAGTACATAGAAGAACCTCTATCGCAAAAAGCATAAAGATCATATAGAGGTGAACTTGATTTCCGTATGTAAGTAAGGAATCTTGTAAAAATATAAAATTTAATAAAAGTACAATTGCACAAGTATTAGCAGCAAAAATTCTTCCAGGAAGTATCATATAAAAACCTATAACCATCATCATCGTACCTGGAAGTAGTGTTAGACTAGTCCCTTTTGTCCAATAGGTCAGGAGAATGATAATGACTGTCGAGAGATACTTCATAGAATCCACCCAGTACCTTAAAAATTGAGGCCTAGATTTTCGTCTTCTATAGAATAAGTAAAAGATGATTGAAATAGAAACTAACAGTACTCTGAGAATCATTAGTTCTTGTAGACTACCAATGTGAAAAGTTCTCTGAAAATCTCCAAAGACACCAGCGAGTAAGAAAAAAAAGCAACATAGAAAATACGTTAAGAATATATAGTTTTTATTTTCATTCCATTTACTATCTAAGAAGTCATTTTCATCTTGAGGAGACTTTAATGTTCCCCACATATTAAATTCATTTTTCATAAATACTCTGGTTTGAAATGAAGCTTAATTATTAATGATACCAAAGTTTAAAAAAATAAAAAAAATTGCTACAACTTTGTATAATATCTTGATGAAATCTTTAAGAATGTATAATAACTAATAAGTATTCAAGAATATACGCCCCGCACTAATCAGTGCTATTTTTCCCGAATTCTAGCCAAAAATAAACTCCTCAACTACACAACAAGTCGTAAATCATATAAAATCAAATACTTGAACACTGGCTACTTAGTGCATGAAAAGGAATTAAATTGGTAAGTTCGTGTTTTTTTTAGTAGAACACTATAGTAATTACAAGGAAAGTCTAATACATGAAAACAACCAGAGAATTTGTTGAATACAATCTTCAACCAGAACTAATCACAGCCCTTAACGCTCATGGCTTTAAACAGGCGAGCGAAATCCAAGACCTTACAATCAAGTCAATTTTAGAAAAGAAAGATATCTTTGCTTTAGCAGAGACAGGTAGTGGAAAAACAGGTGCATTCGCAATCCCAATTTTGGAAATCTTACTAGAGGATAAAGCACTAGATAACCCTAGCCAGCAAATTGTAATCCTAAGTCCAACAAGAGAGCTAGCACAACAAACGAATAAATTCTTCCAACAAGTAGGAAAAGATTTAGGTGTTAAATCTGCTTGTATCATTGGTGGAGAAAAAATTGAAAAGCAGATCGAAGAGTTAAAAGAAGGAGTACATGTACTAGTTGCAACTCCAGGTAGACTTAACGACTTAACAAAACAAAAACAAATAGACCTTGGAAATTGTCTAGCTGTAGTTTTTGATGAAGCTGATAGACTTTTTGATATGGGATTTAAAAAAGACATTGAGTTTGTTTTAAATGGTATTCCAAAATCAAGACAACTAATAATGGTCTCAGCAACAACAAATATGGATGTATTAAATACTGCATTTAAATTTGGTTCACAGCCTTTAGAAATTAAACTAAACGAAGAATCAATGCTTGTTGATAATATTGATCATAAAATTGCTATGATTGATAAGAATGAAAAAATGCCTCTTCTAGTAAAACAACTTCGTACAGTAGAAGATGCTTACGTTATCGTATTTTGTAACACACAATTTCAAACTCACCTTGTTGCAGAATGGCTCATGAAAATGAACTTTAAGGCAAAGCCTATCTCAGGTCGTATGCCTCAAAATAAAAGAACTAAGTTGATGGAAGACTTTAGATCTAAAGAGACTACTATTCTTGTTTGTACTGATGTTGCAGCAAGAGGGTTGGATATTAAAGATGTTAACTTGGTTATCAACTTTGATCTTCCAAATGAGGCCGCTAGTTACGTTCATAGAATCGGTCGTACAGGTAGAGCTGGAAAGCAAGGTCTTGCAATAAGCTTCTGTTCTTTTGAAGACTGTGAAAACTTAGACCCTATATCAGAATTTATTGGAGATAGTATCCCTAAGATGGATCTAAACGATGATGACTTCGCTACAGACATCTGCAGCAAGCCATACCTTGATGGTAAGACTCTACAAGTAGTTGAGAAGCCCTCTAGAGATAAAGATAAGAAGAAGCCATCTAAGAACTCTAAAGATAATTCTAAAACTTCAACTAATAATAAAGAAGTTAAGCCTAGAACAAGTACTGTTCCTTTTATTGGAAAAATCTTTAAGAACGATAGAAGGTTCTTTATCCATAGTGCAACATCACAGAAAGAGTCAGTTAAAGCAGCGCTTTCTTACTTTGGAATAAAAGACGATCATCTAATTAATACAGAAGTTAAAGAGCAAGGAAGAAAGATGTTCTTCTTCTTTGGCCCTAGAAAAGTTACTTACAAGCACTCTTTAAAGCCAATCTTTAAGAAAGTACTAACTCCTTTCCTAATTGGAATATTAAGAAAGGCCCAATTAGACCTCTACGTAAAAGCTTCGTTTAAAGATAACCATTTAAAAGTGACTTTTACAGGAAACGATCTTGGCCTATTACTTAGAAATAAAGCTGAGTTATTAATTTCATTTGAAACAATTATTAAGCAATTTCTACTTAGAAAAGTTTATATGAAAAATGAAATTAAACTTACTCTAAGATGTTTTAATGAAGATAACTATAAAGATAGTAAATCTAAGGGTCAGAATAATGAGAAAGCAATCGTTTCATATGTAGACGATATGAAAAAGAAAGTTTTAGAAACTAAAAAAGCTCTTCTCTTAAAATCAATGAATCCTGCAGAAAGAAGAATTGTTCACCAATATATAAGTGAAGACAAAAAATTTAAGTCTAACTCAAAAGGTGAAGGTAGATTCAAAAAAGTAGAATTAAGTTTAAATTAATAAAAAAGGCCACCTAAGGGTGGCTTTTTTTTATCCTTTTACTTCAAAACCTTTCTTTTCAAGATAGCCTCTCAGCTTCTCTCTATGGTCCCCTTGAATTTCAAAAGTATCATCTTTATAACTACCACCAGTTGCGCAGTAATTCTTAAGCTCTTTCATTAATCTCTTAAAGTAAGGAGGGTTATTTGGGTAATCGAAGAATACGGTAACAGACTTTCCTCCCCTGCCCTTCTTTTCAATTCTCATCTTTAGAGTAGTTGTCGCAGGATCAACTTCAGGTAGTTTCTCTTTCTTCTTACCTTTAACTTTATCTAATTGGTTTTTTCCAGAGCCATCACTTACATAGACTAATTCATAATCATCTTTATTCATTTAGATCCTCAAAATTAGGTTAATTTACAGTAATTTTACAATACAATGATAGGGTTCTTCACTATTTTTTGCTATAAATTATAGTAAGGAGTAAATATGTTTCCAATTCTAGTTCTCTTATTCACTGTTATACCAGCTATAGAGATTTACTTACTATTTTCTATAGGTGCGCAAATTGGTGGATTAAACACGCTTGCAGTGGTTATTTTAACAGGTGTAGTTGGAGCCAGTCTCGCGAAGTCTCAAGGGCTTGCAATACTAGGTAGTATTCAAAACGATCTAAATAGAGGGGCCTTACCAACAACACAACTGATGCATGGACTTCTTGTATTTGGTGGCGGACTTCTATTACTAACTCCAGGTTTCCTTACTGACATCATGGGTATCTGTATGGTCTTTCCAGGAACAAGACATATTCTAATTATCTTCCTTAAGGACTATTTTGAAAAAGCTATTAAGAGCGGCAATATTAAATTTGCGAGTTTTGGCTCAGGTGGAGGATTTAGTTACACATCAAATGAAACACATGGTCAAAACCCTTCCTTCAAAGAAAGGCCTAATAAAGAAGTTGAGCCTGGTGTATTCGAAGCAGACTTTAAAGAAAAGTAGGGCCAGCTTGCAACTGGTCTCAGAATGCTTTTAACATCATCTTACATTCACTCCATAGTGACACCAAAATAGTCAAAAAATCTCCTAACAATAACAAATAAATTGGCACAAAGATTGCTTAGTAAAAAGTATCGTTAAAAATACTAAGGAATAGTGTGAGTAAACCAATAATAGAAATTATTATTGAGACTGCTCATTTAAGGGAGAGAGAAGAAAATGAAGAAGACTTTATGCTTATTAGCAACAACAGTTACGTTATCATCGCCACAAGTTCTAGCTGTTACACAAAAATTAAAAATCAATTTATCAGCTCAACAATCTAAAGGGCAGCAAACATATCACGTAAAGAGAATGCTTGAAAGAAAGCTTGGAAGAGATATCCTGAACGGTTACAAGCTAGAGAAATTAGTTATTTCTGCAAAGTCTAAGCAAGGTAATGCAGATGCAAACTTAGCTATTGGATACTCCGAAAGCTATCCTCAAAATATTCCAGGTACTCCTGAGCAATTTAAAAGTGACCATGATGGTTTTCACACACTCACTTTAAATTCATCTTCACGAAGACAAGCAGACAATACTCCTTGGAAATTACAATTAAAAGGAACTGTTAAGCTGGATTCCTTTAAAGCTGTCACAAGATTAACTCCTACTTATCAATACTCTGATACAAGGTCTTTATCATTTAAGGTAGTAAAAAGTTTCAAAGTAGATAAAGTCATTGGAGACTCTAAAAGAATTAATGTTGATAAAAACTTTAATGCACTTCAATTAACAGCAAAGGGAAAAGTTAAAGTAAAAAGTGTAAAAGTTAAGTTCACAGATGGGCAAATTGTTTTTCTTGATGAGCTAGAAGGAAAAGTGAACTCTCCTGTATCATTTAAATTTAAAAATGAACTAGATAAGAAAGTGCAGTTCATTGAGGTTGCAGCAGTATCAACAAATCTCTTTGGAAGCAGAGGTCAGCTACAAATAGCTACTGCAAATAAGAAAACATCTCAAACAAGACCTACAAGACCTACCAGACCTACTCGCCCAACAAGGCCTGGAAGAAGATAAGGCACTTACATGCTATATAAAAAAAGGGCCCCTTACTGGGGCTCTTTTTTATTTAAGAAAGTCTCTCATTACTTTAAGCATATCTTTTGGCTTCTCACTTAAAATAGAATGTGAAGCACCTTTTATCACTTTAAGTTTTGATCCTTTGATTTTTTCTACATACCGGCTTGCTGTAACTGGTGTTGCTTCATCATACTGACCACAGATAAATAGAGTCGGAACTTTAATTTTTTTAAGGTCTTTAACTCGATTATACTTACTTAATGTACCCGTCGCCATAAACTCACTTGGTCCCCACATATATTCATAGACTTTTTCTCCATGCGCATTAGTATTTTTCTTTTTAGAGTTCTCAAGTAATTTCTTCTTATTTCTAAAAACGTGCCTTGAGTAATACTCAATAATTGCTTCTTTATAGACCTTTGAATCAGTGGCACCAATTTCATGGCAATAATTTATTATTTTTCTATATTTAGCAGGTAACTTTTCAATTAGAATATTTGCATCTTCTTGCCAATCTCTAGCACTAAACATTGGAGACTGAAAAATTAACCCTTTAACCTTCTTACCTTTTCGTAAATAGTATTCAAGAGCAAGTGTCGTCCCCCATGAGCCACCCATAAGATAGAACTCATCTAACTTCCAATGTTTAACAAGAATATCAAGCTCTTCTACAAAAGTTTCAATAGTACATTGTTTTTCAGAAATAGCAGTACTTCTCCCCCCTCCTATCTGATCATACAAAAAGACTTGTCTATCATTAGAAAGCTCAAAAAGAGGTGTCATTTTCTTAGACATGCCACCAGGTCCACCGTGTAGACACACTATTGGAGTTTCGCCCTTCTTACCTTTCTTTTCATAATAAGTTACACCAAATTTATGCTTTAACTTTGCCATATATAACATCCTATATTGATTATTTTTAAGTAAGTATAACCTATTTGCACTCCTAAAAAAATAGACTAATATAAGCATTCAGTGAGGAAATTATGATAACGATAAAAGATATTGAAAGAGCACAAGAACAGATTGGTCATCAGATCATTAAAACGCCATGTACTTACTCTACAACTCTAAGTGAGCACACTAATTGTAAAGTCTTTTTGAAGTTAGAAAATCTACAACTCACTGGTGCCTATAAAGTAAGAGGGGCACTCAATCGTTTGGCCAATCTAACAAATGAAGAAAAGGCTAAAGGTGTAATTGCTTCCTCAGCAGGAAATCATGCACAAGGTGTAGCCCTTGCTGCAAAGAAACTTGGAATTAATGCAACGATTGTAATGCCTGAAACAACTCCTCTATCAAAAATTCAAGGAACTAAGAAATTTGGAGCAAAAGTAGTACTTCACGGTAACTTCTACGATGATGCATATTTAAAAGCTCAAGAAATACAAAAGAAAAAAGGATACACATTTATTCATCCATTTAATGATAAAGATATTATTTCTGGTCAGGGAACAATAGGCCTTGAAATTCATGAAGCTCTTCCAGACCTAGATGTTCTAATTGCACCTATTGGTGGCGGTGGCTTAATTTCTGGAGTCTCTGTAGCTTTGAAGGATCGTAATCCTAATGTAAGAATTATAGGTGTTGAAGCTCAGCAGATGACTGCAATGAAGTCTTCACTAGAAGCTAATAAAATTGTAGAAGTTCCAAAGGCAAAAACAATTGCTGATGGAATTGCTGTTACAACAGTTAAAGAAAATACTTTTGAAATAGTCTCAAAATATGTAGATGAGGTTGTAACTGTAACTGAACCTGAAATGGCACAATCAATTATGATGCTGCTTGAAGTTGAAAAGATACTTGTAGAAGGAGCCGGGGCAGCAGCTTTCGCAGCACTTTCACATGGAAAAATATCTAATATAGAAGGTAAGAAAGTTGGTGTTATTATTTCAGGTGGAAATATCGATGTGAACTTCCTCTCAAGAGTAATTGAAAGAGGTCTCTCTGAAGATGGAAGACTCATAACACTCAAGATAATGGTACCAGATACTCCGGGTATCATCTCTGATCTATCAAAAATTGTCTCAGATCACGGAGCCAATATTGTTGATATTCACCACAATAGAACCTTCTCTAATACTAATTTAGGTCAAACAGCTGTTCACTTCACTCTTGAAACAAAAGGTCATGAACATATTGATGACATCGTCTCCTCAATTCAAAAGATAGGGCTATCGGTAACTAGAGACTAAGTAACTGAAATTATGATAATTAAGAGGTGTAAAAAATTACTACACCTCTTGAATATATTACAGAAAAGACTCTTCCTTTTCATAGGTACTATAAAATCTCTTCATAAACCTCAATTAGGATAGATACTTATGAAGACTGCTCTACTTGCTCTCTCTTTTGCCATTTTTTCTCAAGGAATACATGCCACACCTCTAAAGGCACCATTCTTTAAGGTACAAAATAGTACAGAAGAATTAGTCAGCAACCAGATGATTGTCCTAAATAGTGGAATCGCAGCTCTACAAATGAGACTCGACATGATTAAGCGAGCAAAGAGTTCTATTGAGGTTGAATACTTCATTTACAATCAAGACCAAGCGGGAAGAATACTCACCCACGCACTTATTGAAGCCGCTAAAAGAGGTGTAAAGGTTAGAATTCTTGTCGATAAGTCGATGCCAATATTTGCTTTAGATAATCATATTTCAGAAGAGCTAAAACAATATAATATTGATTTAAGATTTTATAATGATGCTAGCCTACTTGAACTTTCAACAACACAATTTAGATCACATAGAAAATTATTTGTTATCGACGATAAAGAGGCCATTACTGGTGGAAGAAATATTGGTGATGACTACTTTGATCTTTCAGAGCATTTCAATTTCCTAGATAGAGATATATACGTAAAAGGAAGTATCGTAAAAACGATGCGAGAGTCTTTTGATGAATACTTTAAACATAAAATAATAGAGACACCAAAAGCACCAACGAAGCCATCTAAAAAGCTACTAAAGCTATATAAAAGAGGAAGACGTGAAGCTGTTATTAGAAACTATGATAGCGAACTAAAATCGTTTAAAGAAGCAAAAGAGAACGCCAAAATATTTCTAACTGAAACGAATAAAGATATAGAAATAAAGAATAAAGTTGAAGAGATCTCAAGACCTATCTTAGAAAATAAAAAGGTCTATGACTGTCCACAGACAACTTATGCAACAGATCTTCCAGGGGCGAGATTCTCACAAAGAATGAAAGAGAACTATGCGGAAAAATATCGCGTACTTAGAAAGGTTCTAGATAAAAAGATTGAAAACCTACAAGAAAACATAGTCATTTCATCTCCATATTTTATCAATAATAAGATAACAAGAAACTTAATGTATGACATGCTTGATAAAGGTATTGATATAAAAATATATACTAATAGCTTAGGTTCTACTGATGCTGTTTATGTTGCTGCGAACTTCTATACAGATGTATTTAAATGGCAAGCGGCCGGTGTTACTCCATACATACACAATGGTAAATGGATTCCAGAACATGACACTATTTCAGAAGGTGTAAAACACGCAAAATGGGGAACTCACTCAAAGACACAAGTGTACGACTCAGATGAAGTAATGATTGGAACCTATAACGTTGATAATAGATCGAATTTCTATAATTCAGAAATGGCACTATTTTGTAAGGGTAATAAAGAATTAACAAATGAAGTTTTAAATAACATATCGACCAGATCTGAAGCCGGATTTAAAATTGTTGGAGATCACCAAGCAGTAGATGGTAATAATCTAGAAGCTGATGTTTACGGAAACCCAACTAAGATGAGTAAAGTAATTATGAACTTAATCGCAATACCGTCAATATTACTTAAAAACTTACTTTAAGAGGCAGATTCAAAATATTGCTCCTCTCCAGGTATAGCAGGAGGAGCATCAGGGTCCACTGAGTCTTCATCTTTAACGGCTACAATAGAGAACACATTTTCTTTCTCAATATTAGATAAGCTTGCACCATAAAAGAAAGAGCATACTAAGTAGTAAATCCAAACTACGGCCATCACCATACTTGAGAAGTTACCATAATTCTGAGCAAGATCCTGCTTTGAAGTTTGTACATATATCCAATGACCAGATTTTCCTAAAATAAATAATGCTACAAATGAACAGGCTCCAAGAAAGGCATTTGCTGAAGAAATTTTCTTTCCTGAACTAAATTTATAAAAAGCAGTGAAAAATAAAATAGATGAAACGATTGGTAGAATTTGAAAATTAAAGATAGTACGAGCAAAACTAGGAAATTCACTCTGACCAGAAAAGAAGATTGCTTTAAATAATACTTCATTTGAACTTATAAAAAGAAAGCCAAAGAACACAGTCATGAGAGTCCCCACAAGAAAAGATTTTGCGTCTTCTACTAAGTAACCTCCACTCGCTCTTGAACCAGCTATTGTTCTCACTCCATACATTAGGGCGGAGATTAATCCTATTAGTGAATACCCTAGAAATAATATATTAAAAACGTTAGAAGATTTTGTTGTATGTAATTGTTGGTCAACAATTGCTGAGATGCTTTTCAAGATCCAAGGTGCTAAACTTGGTATATTTTCATTAACTGTACTTAATACGACACTCTTTGCTCCCTCAACGTCACCAGTAATGTAGCCAATCAAAGATATAAATAACAGCATGGCCGGACAAAAACTGAGCAATGCAAAGAATGTTGTCGCTCCTGCAAGGATCTCACATTTTCTTTTCTTAAAAAGAAATAGTCCATGAAGCATCTTCGAGACTACTTTTGTTGTAAGTCTGTAGCTGTAAGATTCATAATTTCGACTAAATTGAATTATTTGGTGCTTAGCTTTTTTCATTACGAGATTATGCATCACTTTACGAATATCACTTAGCTTTCTTCATATTACTAATAAAAACAGAACTTTACAGACTACCTCTCTCTTATAAATCTATCGAAATATTACTCCAAAAGTAGTCACTTTTTTGATAACTTAGCCCCTCACACACAAAGGAAGCGATATGAAGATATACTCATGGAACGTTGCAGGCATTAGAGCTTGTGAAAAGAAAGGTTTGTACGAATGGTACTTAAATGAACTAGCAGATGTTTATTGCTACCAGGAAACAAAAGCACTCCCAGAGCAGCTAAATGAGCAGCTCGTTCATCCAAAAGAGCATACTGCCATCTATGCCCCTGCTGTGAAGAAAGGCTACTCAGGCGTATCTACATGGGTTAAAAATGGTATTAACCATACTCATACCGTAGGGCTAGGAATAGAAGAATTTGATTCTGAAGGAAGAACTATAATCACAGAGTTCGACAACATTATTCTCTTTAACTGTTATTTTCCAAATGGTCAGAGAGATCATGCAAGAGTTCCTTATAAAATGGACTACTGTAAGGCAATTGAAGAGAAAGCTCTTTCTCTATACAAAGAGACTAAGAAGGAAATAGTCATTACCGGAGACTATAATACTGCTCATCACCCTATTGATCTAGCGAACCCAAAAACAAATAAGAAATCGACAGGCTTTCTAGAGATAGAAAGGGACTGGATGGATCATTTTCAAGAAATTGGTTTTGTAGACCTCTTCAGACATTTCACTCCAGAGGAAAATGGGCACTACACTTGGTGGACATATAGATCAAACTGTAGAGAGAGAAATATAGGCTGGAGAATTGACTACTTCTGGTCGACAAGTAATCTCGTAAAAAATATTACAAGCTGTAACCATCATACAGATATTCTAGGGAGTGACCACTGCCCTATTTCACTTGAAATCAAACTTTAGTTAACAACTCCAAATAGGCATCAATCCAAGATTTTGCTTATTTGGAGTTAAAATTATTTTTGTATTTTCATTCTCTTTAAATCAAACACATTTCGAGAGATAGCTGCTTTAAACTCTTTTTCTAAAATAGCTTTAAGGTGAGATTTTCTTTTACTTATGAAGTGATAAAGATCACTCTTGTATACTTTTTTATTAAGTGGAACAAGTAAACCTTTTGAATAGGCTTTCATTGAAACTTCAGAGGCAATTAATATGTCAGCTCGCTTCTTTTGTAATAACTTAATACCTGTATCTACCCTCTTAAAGTAAGAAGATATTTTTAAATTATTTACTTTTGAATACCCTTTACAGCCTAGGCACTGAACAGAGGTAATAACATGTGGTTTCTTTAGTGTTTTTACTCGATTAAAGTCTTTTTTCAAGACGTAGGCCCTGAACTTAATATTTTTTAAAATAGGAGCATCAATCTTTATTGCATTTGGATTATGTGATTCAAATTCTTCAATCTTTACACCTAAAGCATCTGCTTTAGAATTGTTAAAGAAATGTAATGCTCTAGGCTCTGGAAAGGTTCTAACTATTGGTTCAATTCCTGCTTTCTTATATATCACTTCGATTTCATCTAAATAGAATTGAGCCATCGCCTTAACTCTTTCACTAAAAACAATTGAAACTGTCTCTTTAGAGAAAGTAACAGATGAAATAACCCCGAGGAATACAACTAATAAAATTTTGTTCATAACAAACTTTATCATCCAGAATTAGGTATAACAAATACCATTATTTTTTATAACGAACCTTCGTTATATCAAAGGCTCCTCTCTTCTTAGATTTTAAAATTTCTTTAGTAAGCCTTTCTTTTAAATGCTCTTTTTTTCGACTGATAAAATGATAGATCTTAGGAGTAAATTTTAGATTATTAAATGGAGTAAATTGCTTTCCTTCAGCAACTCTATGCATGAGTAGTGACGCAGAAATAATCAAGTCGGCCCTACCCATTTGAATCATCTGTAGCCCAGATTGAAGATTAGTCACATATGCGCTGATCTTTATGTTATGAATTCGAGCAAACTCTTTACAGCCAAGACAGTTTATCGTTGATAGCACAAAGGGCTCTTCTAACTTATCAACACTCTTCTTCTTATCTTTTAAAACAAATAGCATAAAAGGCAGTGAATCCAGAATTGGTACATTAATCTTAATCGCTGTCGGGTTTTGAGACTCGTAAATACCTAACTCTTCACCTAGAGCATCTATTTTCCCCAATTCAAATAAGTAAGTTACCCTCTGATCTGGGTAGACTGAGATAATTGGCTCTGTACCAATATTCTTATAAATTTGCTCAATTTCATCAATATAGAAGCCGGCCGTTGCATGAACTATATCTGTAAAGGCGATTTCAACCTTTTCCTTGGAATGTCCATAGGCTGATAGCAAAGCTATAATAATAATAGAAAAGTGCAAAACTTTACTCATATTCTATAATAACGCCACTCATTGCAGATCTCAACAAATTTTATAAATATTCTATAATACATAATGCGTTCAGTGCATTAGCAGCTTATGCCATTAGCATGCAACTACTGCAAAGCAGTATGATAAGTAGATATTGAGCTATAGAATAGGAAATTTAGAACTATTTATCTTCAACTAACTTCTTAGGAATAAAAGATCCCTTAGCAATCGACTTTTTAAATTCTTCTTCAATACGAGGCTTAAGATGGGCAAGTCTTTTGTGAATATAGTGGTAATAAGTAGTAGTTAAAACTCTATTATCAAAAGGAACAAGAATATCTAGGTGCTCCTTTTTCAACATAGCATCTGGAATTAAGGCCAAATCAGATCTCTTCTTTAAAAGTACATTAAAACAAGACTTCAACGTTCTTTGGAAATTAGTTACTTTTAAGTCATATTTTTCTATGAACTCACGGCACCCCATACATCCTAAAGAAGTTACCACGTAAGCGTTATCTAACTTCTTTATTCTATGAAGTTCAGACTTCTTTGCATACAGTCTAAACTTTACATCTTTATAGACTGGAACACCTATTCGAATAGCATCTGGATGCTTATCCCCATACTTCGACGTTTTTAAAGCAATAGCATCTACATTAGACTTCTCAAAGAAACTATTAATTCTAGAATTTGGTAAAATAACCATAGAGACATTTACACCGATTCTCTTATAAATATCTTTGAGTTCATTGATATAAGTCGCTGCAATATCTAATTCCTCTCGACTTGCACTTATATCTATATTTGCCTGGGCCTTCAAATTATGACTAAAGGATATAAGCAGTGCGACAAATAAGATTGATTTAATTTTCATTCAGAAACTATATCATAATTAATTATTCTGTAGTCACAAAGATATGGATAAATATGTGACTACTGCAAAGCAATATGATAAGTAGATATTAAATTATAAAATAGGAAATTTAGAGATGATTAGCGCTAATAATATTAGTTTGGCCTTTGGTGGCAGAAAGTTATTTGATGAAGTAAATATTAAATTTATTCCAGGAAATTGTTACGGTTTAATCGGTGCCAATGGTGCTGGAAAATCTACTTTCTTAAAAATATTATCAGGTGATATAGAGGCCCAAACAGGTGTAATTGAAACTAAGCCTGGTGACAGACTCTCAGTTTTAAAGCAGGATCACTTCGCATACGATGAACATGCCGTACTTAAAACAGTTTTAATGGGTAATCAAAAGCTATACGCCATCATGACTGAGAAAGATGAAATCTACATGAAAGAAGATTTTTCAGATGAAGATGGAATAAAAGCTGCTGAACTAGAATCTGAATTCGCAGAGCTTAACGGTTGGGAAGCTGAATCAGAAGCTGCAACCCTTTTATCAGGTCTAGGTATTGGTACTGAGTACCACGATAAACTAATGAAGGACTTAACAGGTTCTGAAAAAGTAAAAGTCTTACTTGCTCAGGCCCTAATTGGTGATCCAGATATTCTTCTACTAGATGAGCCTACCAACCACCTTGATATAAAAGCTATTCAATGGCTTGAAAACTTCTTAATGGATTTTCAAAATACAGTTATTGTTGTTTCTCACGATAGATACTTTTTAAATAAGGTTTGTACTCACATAGCAGATATTGATTTTGGTAAAATTACTGTATACACAGGAAACTATGACTTCTGGAGAAAAGCATCTGAATTAGCTCTTCAACTAAGAAGTGATCAAAGAAGAAAGTCAGAAGATAAAGCTTCAGAGCTGAAGAACTTCATCCAAAGATTCTCTGCAAATGCCTCAAAGTCAAAGCAAGCAACTTCAAGACAAAAACAACTTGAGAAGCTAAAAATTGAAGACTTACCAATATCTACAAGAAAGTACCCTTACGTACACTTTCAGCCAAAGAGAGAAGCAGGTAAAGAACTTCTAAGAGTTGATGGTATTAGTAAAACGATAGAAGGAGTTAAGCTTCTTGATAATATTTCATTCACTATAAATAAAGGTGATAAAATTGTCTTCCTTGGTAATGATGTTGCTAAAACAACATTATTCCAAATTTTAATGGGAGAAGTTGAGCCAGATTCAGGAAGCTTTGAATGGGGTGTTACAACGTCTAGAGCATACTTTCCAAATGATAACTCAAGTTACTTCATGGATGGTAAATACTCAATTACAGACTGGCTTAGACAGTACTCAGAAGAGAAAGATGAATCATTCATTAGAGGATTCCTTGGAAAGATGCTTTTCTCAGGAGAAGAGGCCCTAAAGAAAACAAATGTTCTTTCAGGGGGAGAAAAGGTTCGTTGTATGCTATCTAAGATGATGCTATCTGGAGCGAATGTTCTTATTCTTGATGGTCCAACAAATCACTTAGACCTAGAAAGTATTACAGCTGTTAACGAGGGACTAATCAAGTTCCAAGGAACAACTCTATTCACTTCTCATGACCATGAGTTTATTCAAACTGTTGCTAATCGTATTATCGATATCGATGGAAAAATCGTTGAAGATAAGTATATCAGCTATGATGATTATTTAAGCTTAAGTTAATATAATTATAAGCTCCCGATTGGGAGCTTATATTCTCATATCCTCTTACATCCTTTGAGCAAAATCACAATATACATCATAATATCATTATGAAAAAATTCTTACTGATGCTCTTATTCACATTTAATTCTAATGCTGTTTGTGTCCACGAATATACTATTCAAGGAGAGAAGCTACTTAGCCAGCTCCACACTATGAACGAAATGACTTCATACTATCAAAAAAAAGATGGAACTTTTGAAGTCATTCAAAGCTTAAAAAAGATTAATCCATCTCATAAATATGTAATTCAAGAAAATCACCCCACTATAAAGAAAGATTATGATGAGAGGTATATTCAATATTACAGCTATCAAAGAATGATCAATTTTATGAGTGAAGTTACTTCACGACTTAATTCTCTAGACTATAAGTTAGAAGTCATTGGAAAAAGTATTGAAGGAAGAAACCTCTACTCCATTTCCCCAAAGAGAATAGATCCAAAAAAGAAAGTAATTCTAATGTTTGCACGTCACCACGGAGATGAAGGAACTGCAAATTGGATAGTTGAAGGATTTTTAAAGAAGGCCCTAACAACAAAGGCATTTAATCAAAAGTTTCAAATAGTATTATACCCAATGGTCAATCCAGACGGAGCAGAGTCTAAGAGAAGATATAATAAGAAAGGCAGAGACCTTAATAGAAGCTGGGGAGTATCTCCATCTAAGTCTTATGATGAAATACGAACTATTCAAGAACATCTAAATAGAACTCTCCTATCCAAGAGAAAACCAATTATTGCTCTAGATATGCACGGCTCTTTTACAGAAGACTTTATTTATAGAGTTTCAAAGAGTTTTGCAGGAGAGGATTTTTATAATACTCAACAAGATTTTATTTCTTCTTTAGCAGAAAGAGATCAGTGGCAAGCAGGTCAATTTAATGTATCAAATGGTCACAAGAAGATGTCTCGAATTCTTCTTGTTAGAGACTATGGTATTAATTCTCTCACTCATGAATCAATAAGAGATATTCCCCTTAACAGAGGAAGAACATTGAATGACCTTACAGAACAAGGTAAGGCCATTGTCGATACACTTATAGAGCTGTATTAAGCTTCTCTTTCCAGAAAGCTACTTTCTCTGAGTTGAATTCATTCATATTAGTAGTTCCCCATATTGGACCTGGCCAAGCCCTATCAGACTTACGTCGTCCTATAACATGTATGTGAAGTTGTGGGACAATATTCCCTAAACTACCAATATTAACTTTATCGTATCCCATATCTTTTAGGAGCTTTGTTAAAGTGCTTATCTCTTTTGTAAGTTCAATTTGATCTTCAGAGGAAAGGTCACACCACTCAATCATATTCTCTTTTAATGGAATGAGCACAAACCAATCAACGTCCCCATCTTTGAGTAAACGAAGCTCACTCAGATTTAGTTTTAAGAGAAATTCAGAGTCCTTAACTATTCTTTCATTAATTTTCATTTCTTGACCTATTTATATTAAATTGCTTTCATTAATTAATCATATGACAATACAGATCTAAAGGAAATATATGTTTAACCAGCAATTAATTTTTGTCCCATGCTTAATACTTATCCTAATAACATTCTCAGTATTGATTGTTATGTTTACTCGAAGAGTGAAAAACATCAAAAGCGGAGAAGTTCCTCCAGCATATTTTAAGACATATACTACTGATCATAGAGAGTCGGTGAAAACGATTCAAGCGCAAAGAAACTTTACAAATCTCCACGAGTCTCCACCAATCTTTTATACTCTTTGTATAATTACTTATCTAACAGGTAATGTTACGGAACTTATGATAGGGCTCTCATGGGCATTCTTAGCCCTTAGGATTGCACATACAATCATTCACATCACAACAAACAAGCTAAGACCTAGAATGCTATCTTTTGCAGGCTCTTGGCTTGTCATTGTCATTATGAGTGTTGTGCTTCTTACAAAAATTATATAACTTTTTGAATGAGAAAAGAGAGGGATTCACCTTGGAACTCTCTTTTTTCTACTTTTTCTAGAATATCTTCAAAAGAATACTTTCTCTTATCATATAAAACGACAACACTAGTATCACCTACTGCTAAGAAATTATTTTCACCGTATTCAGTATATCTTGTTGCCCCAATCCCAATGAAGAACTGTTTAGGCCTACCACACTCATTAATGTAAGAATTAATATTTTCTGCTGGACCGAAATCCTTTTGATTATTAAACTTTTCAATACACCAATCAATTAACTTCTCATGAAAATAAGAATAGCTTAGAACATCACTATCTTCACCGTAGATATTAACTCTCTCATCTTTAATATGAAAACTTGCGATTTTGAAATAATCTAAAATGCCACCTCTACTAAATGAATCAATTTCTAAAGTAGTATTAGAAATTCCTTTAGAGAATTCTCCCCAATTCTTCTTTTCACTAATCTTTTTAGCCCCTGGTCTTCTAATAGAGCAGTCGTTATAAGCAGCAAATCTAGTTGGAATAATAGACTCTATCTTTTCACCACTATAAGTAATGTCACAGTACAAACCAACTTCAGGTTCAATTTGTACATCATACTTAGTCTCGGGCATTTTTATGTACTCAGAGGAAACAGGGAATATAGAAAGAAAAGAATCTTTCTTATTACTTAAATAGAATGGAAAGATTGCCTTTGGTTGTATCTCTTCCGTCACTACGATCTTTTCAAAGTCACTGGCTTCATTTGCTTGTTCTAAATGTCCAGCAAAATTACCAGCAACACCAAATCCTAATATTTCTTTTTGATTCATATATTTCTCTTATAGTTTTGAAGTTTTCTTTAATAGTAACATTATTTCTTCAATTTTTTCATCACTCTTATTCTTATCACCTGTAGAAATTGCATCTTTCACACAAGTATTTAAATGATTTTCAAGAATTTCTAACTCTAATGACTTAATGGCACTTCTAATGGCCTTTGTCTGAGTAAGAATATCGATGCAGTACTTATTACTATCAATCATTGAGGAGATCGCTCTTAGCTGCCCTTCTACACGACTAACTCTATTCTTTAATTTTTTATGATCAGCTTCTGTTACTTTCATATTAAATTCCTAATTCTAAGACTATTCGTGACTACTGATATTGAACTTAATCCCATGGCAACACTTGCTAGTACAGGAGGCATCATTGGTCCGTTAAATATAACTAGTACACCTGCTGCTACCGGAATCAATAATGTATTATATATTAGTGATAAGAAGAGATTCTGTTTGATGACTCTCATTGTTCCTTCAGCAAGATCTAAGAAAGAAACAACCTTTTCTATATCACCTTTAACTATAGTTACATCAGAAGTTGAGATAGCAATATCGGTTCCTGTTCCCATAGCAATAGAGAGATCGGCCTTAGCTAAAGCCGGAGCATCATTTATTCCATCACCAACCATTGCAACTTTAAAGTTTTTCTTTTGGATTTCTTCAATAATTTCAGCTTTTTCAATTGGAAGAGTATTCGCTCGTATATGATTTAATCCAAGCTCATTCTTTACAGCATTACCAACAATTTCATTATCACCTGTGATAAGCCATGTCTCAATACCTCGATCTCTAAGATTTTGAATCATACTCTTTGCATTAGATTTAATTTTATCTCCTACAATTAGTTTACCTACAAATTCTTTATTCTTTGCTACGTAGATATAGCTTCCAACAATCTCACTTTTTTCTTCATCGAGTTTGATTTCAAACTTATCTAAAATTTTCTTATTACCTATGACATAAGTTGCACCATTAATATCGGCCTCTATCCCCATGCCTTTATGTATTTCAAAAAAGTCAGGCTCAATAAGAGTCAGATCTCTTTCAAGTGCAAAGTTAATAACAGCTTTTGCTAATGGATGTTCCGATAATTTTTCAATAGATGCTACATCTCTTAAAATACCATTCTCATCCTCTTTCTTATGTATATTAAAGTCTATAACCTGTGGTCTTCCTTCTGTAAGAGTTCCCGTTTTATCAAAAACAATTGCATTTATATTACAAGCTTTTTCTAAAACTTCTCCCCCTCCTATTAATTGCCCTTTAAGTGATGCTCTTCCAGTGGCCACAACAACAGCTGTCGGTGTTGCTAAACCTAAAGCACATGGACATGCAATAACTAAGACTGCTATGAAGTTAGATACAGCATTTCCCCATATATTTTCACTTCCAAAACTAAGCCAAAGAACAAGTGTAAGAAACGCAAAAACAAGAACAGCTGGTGTGAAATAAGAACTAATTTTATCTGCATATCTTTGAATTTCTGGTTTATTATTTTGAGCATTTTCTACGAAATCAACTATATGAGATAGAAAGGTATCACTTCCAACTTTTTTAGCACTGAATTCAATTGCACTATCTCCATTGATAGTTCCACCAAATACTTTATCTCCAATATTCTTAACAACTGGTAATGACTCTCCTGAAAGCATAGACTCATCGACGGCACTACTTCCCTTGATAACTTTTCCATCAACAGGATACTTTCCTCCTGGAAGAACTCGAATGACATCTCCAATTGAAACATCACTAATATCAATCTCTACAAACTCTCCATCCCTTAGAACTAGAGCATTTTTGGCACTCAACTTGAGTAGAGAGTTTAAGGCATCTTTAGATTTTTTCTTTGCCTTCTCTTCAAAGTAATTCCCAAGAAAAACAAATGAAATAATAAATCCTACGGCCTCAAAATAAACCTTCTGAGTAAGCCCCCAAGAGATAGAGAGATCATTAAAGAATGTTATAAAAGTAGAATAAAGAAAAGCAGCACTTGTTCCAAGACCGATCAAAGTATTCATATTTGATCGACCTGTTTTTAAAAAGGCTAATAAGGACCTTTGAAACTTATTTCCAATATAAATCCAAACAGGAAGGGCCAATAAGAATTGTAGTATATAATTAGTTTGTAACTTAAATGTATTTTTCAGTGGTCCCATCTCAAGAGAGAATAAAAGGATTGAAAATATAAAAGAAACCCAAAATAACTTAATTCCATTATTCTTTTCTTTTATTTCAGTATTTTCAAAAGATATTTCATAGCCAAGCTGTTTAATTTTCTCTTCAACAGCTGACTGAACTTCACTATCTACTACATCAAACTTTGCACTCTCAGTTGCAAAGTTCACAGAGGCATTGTTCACGCCTGTAAGCTTAGACACCTCATTTTCAATTGAGGAGGCACAGCTTGCACAACTCATTCCACTTACTTTTACATTTATTAACATTTTATACTCTTAGAGATTTTGGAATGCTAAATCCTAATTCTTCAATAGAAGTCTTAACTTCTATAGTTGATGTATCATCAGCGCACTCTAGGATTACAGACTTCTCATCTAAGTCTATTTCAACTTGAGATATATTCTCATTACTGAGAAGTGACTTCTCTATTTTGCCCTTACAAGCTCCACATTTCATACCTTCAACTAAAAAACCTATCTTTTTCATTTGAACCTCCATATACCCCAGAGGGTATACCCCCTTTGTAATTTTGTCCAGAAAAGCCTTCGCTTAATACAATAAATTTTACATAGACAAAACACTAGATTGACTCAATCCCTTAGAAACATTAAGTTCACCCCTATGACAAAATCAAGTGACTATATTCTCGTAAATGATGTTAACTGCCATGTAAAACGTAGAGCTCAAATTTTAGAGAAATACCCTAGAGTGAAAGAACTCTATGGAACTAATCCATATTCTGCTCTCTATATAGTGCTCATCATTGCGCTTCAATATATAGTTGCTTCAATTGTTTCTACTCAAGCATGGTGGATAATTTTAATTGTCAGCTACACAATTGGTGCTGTGGCCAACCACTCTCTCTATGTAATGATTCATGAGTGCTGTCACAATACAGTCTTCAAGAAGGCCATATATAATAAGATAATGGGTATTATTTGTGACCTACCACTTGTACTTCCATCAGCAATGGGATTTAGGAAGTATCATATGATTCACCACAAACATCTTGGCGAATATTCTTATGATCCAGATATTACAAGTAGAACAGAGGCCAACCTTGTAGGAAATAACACATTCTTAAAAGCATTATGGTTACTGCTATTTTCTGTTTCTCAAGCACTAAGACCATTAAAAGTTAAATACTATAGGCCACTAGATCGATGGACAGCTATAAATACTGTCGTAATTATCACAGTAAATATTCTTATTTTTAAATTTCTAGGTGCAGGTGCTCTTACTTATCTCGCTCTCTCTACCCTCTTTGCTCTAGGACTCCACCCTCTTGGAGGGAGATGGATTCAAGAACATTACATTACAAAAGAAGGCCAAGAAACTTACTCATATTATGGTATTTTAAATAAACTTACGTTCAATATGGGTTATCACAATGAGCATCACGACTTCATGCATATTCCTTGGAGTAATCTTCCTAAGTTAAAGAGGTGCGCTCCAGAATACTATGACACTTTAAAGTCTTATAATTCTTGGACTAAGGTCTTACTTAACTTCATCTTTAATCCAGAAATGGATTCCTATAAGAGAATTATCCATCCTGATCGACACCCTAAAGCTTTGAATAAGTAAAGGATATTACTCACTTGCAAGCAAACATATTCTTTTTAGGGTATACTATAAGTACGTCTACTTTTTAGTAAAGATTGAAGAGAGGTATCACTTGAATACCAAGTCAGAGCCAACTCATGCACCAGTCCCACTATCAAAAATAATTCCAAATCAGGAATTGTGTGCAGATATATATCTATTTATTAATGATAAATATTTAAAGTATAAAAATGCTGGCGAAGAGCTTGGTAAAGACAAGTATGATGAATTTCTAAATAAAGACTTAAAAGAAGTTTATATTCTCATTTCAGATATACCAAGCTTCATAGAGTGGATGAAAACTTCAAAGGAAGAATCTATTAATGAACTCGTCACCATTGTAGGAGAAGAAAATAGAGAGCTTGTCGAAACTAGAGAAGAGATCAAAGAAGTCGTCTATGAAGTTTTTGCAGATAGAGAAATAGACTCTGCCGTAGTTGAACATCTTCAAAGTATTACGGAGAATTTTATAAATAAGGCAAAACAAATGAGGGAGAGCTCGACCATTCTTGCAAAGCTAGTCAAACATAACCGCTCTCTCGCAGATCACAGTGTGAATGTAGCGAATATTTCAATTTACTTAGCAATGTGCCTAGGTCATGGACATCAAATGGTTCTAGAAAATATCTACCTTGGTGCCCTATTACATGATTACGGGAAAGCAAAAATACCTTCTAACGTTCTGGATAACCCAAATGGTAGTCTTTATCAGCAGGCCATAGAGTTTCATCCCATAAAGGGAGCTAAGGCGGCAAAGGCAATTCCATCTATAAAAGACCCAGTGGCAGTAATCGTTGAGCAACACCATGAACAATTTAATGGCAAAGGTTTTCCAAAAGGCTTAGCTGGTAAAGATATCTATGAACTTGCCCAAATTGTAGCATTGGCCAATCAATACGATAATGCATGTGACGAAAATGCGAATATGAGCGAAAAGCAAAAAATAAAATCTGCAATAAAGAAAATAGAATACGACAGAGGAAAGATGTTCAGTCCCGATATTCTAGATAGATCAGTAGACGCCTTAAAACTAGCGTTTGGAAATTATAAAAGGTAACGACTCTAATTTAAACTAAGACTTTGCTGGCGCTTTCTTCTTACCTGAAAATCTTTTCTTATTTGGAGTACTAGGCTTAACTACTTTCTTCTTTGAGTTATGACCAGAGCCTTGCTTTGGCTTTCCTTTCGATTTCTTTTTTAGATTAGGGTTTTGTAATTTTTTTGCCGGATTATTTACTGGCGCAACTCTAGGAGGAGCTCCAAAAAATGGATGATCTTTTACTTCTTGGATTTTATAACCAACAAGTTTTTCAACAGCTTTAAAATACTTCAATTCACTAGGGTCACAAAACATCATTGCGCTCCCTTCTCGACCGGCTCTAGCCGTTCTACCTATACGGTGAACATAACTTTCAGCATCTAAAGGAACATCATAATTTATAACGTGACTTACACTATCTACATCTATACCTCTAGCTGCAATATCTGTAGCAACTAAAACTTTTATCTCTCTATCTCTAAAGGCCTTAAGAGCTTTCTCTCTTGCTCCTTGTGACCTATTGCTATGAATAGAAGCACACTGAAAACCAGCTCGATCTAAATGCTTAGCAACTCTATCTGCACCGTATTTAGTTTTTGTAAAAACTAATACACTTTCAGATTCATGACTCTTTAATATATCGATAAGAAGTAGTGGTTTATTAGATCTATCTAAGTGGTAGGCTCTTTGTTCGATAACTTCAACAGGAGTTGATGCCGGTGTAACTTCAACAGTTATAGGATCTTTAAGTATAGATCCTGCAAGGTTTGAAATATCCTTTGGCATAGTCGCTGAGAAGAATAAAGATTGTCTCTTTTTTGGTAACTTTGCTATTACTCTCTCAATATCTCTGATGAATCCCATGTCTAGCATTCTATCAGCTTCATCTAACACAAAAATTTCTAGTTGATCTAACTTCACATGACCTTTTGTCATAAGGTCTAATAATCTTCCAGGAGTTGCAATTAAAATATCAACACCTGTAGAAAGCCTTCTAACTTGGCTAAGTGGACCAACGCCTCCAAAGACAACTGTAGACTTTAGTTTTGTTTTCTTTGAGTAAACTTCAACGTTATCATTTATTTGATTAGCAAGCTCTCTAGTCGGAGTTAAAATAAGAGCACGAACTCTTTTACTCATAAGCTTAATATCACTCTCTACTAAATTCTCAATAATAGGAATACTAAACGCAGCTGTTTTACCTGTACCAGTCTGAGCAATTCCTAGAAGGTCTCTCTTCTTTAGAATAGGTGGAATAGCTTCTCTTTGAATATCAGTTGGAGTGTCGTAACCTTTTTCCTTTAAAGTTTCTAAAAGAGCTTGGCTTAAGTTTAGGTCTTTGAATTGAGTCATTATTTACCAGAGGAAAATTTGCAAAAAAAAAGGAGATCAAGTTGATCTCCCTTCTATTTAATCATTAAAAATAAAGTATTACTTGCGAGATACGTTTACTGCACAAGGTCCTTTAAGGCCTTCACCTACTTCAAATTCAACTGAGTCACCCTCATTAAGAGGACCACTTTGAATACCAGTGATATGAACAAAAATGTCCTTTCCACCGTTATCTGGAGTAATGAATCCAAAACCTTTTTCTTGATCAAAAAACTTAACTTTACCTGTTTCCATAAAAAATATCCTTAAACGTATTCGCGTTACTATGAAATATAGCAACTTTTCAATATTCATATTTATAGTATCATCCGGGATATAAAGCAATGATAAAAAAACAATATTTACCGCAAATTGGAAACGCAACGCAAAAAGTCATACATACAACATAAAATCTATTGACTAATTAAAAAATATTACAATTATTCTAGCGACTTAGAGCAGGTGTTGATTATAACTTCTAGACTTAGGCAAAGCTGTGACAAACTCCATGCAGTAGTGAAATTAATACAATTTTGCTCCTCAGCGAGGGGTAAATGAATGAAGCCTAGCCTTGTTTTTGTGTTTTTTACGAGATTAAGGCCTTTAAAAAAGAGTTCATTACAAATATATGTCCCTGCTGAATTGGATATTTCAGAGTCTATTCCTCTCAATTTTAAATCATTTAAAATCTCTTTAATAGGAAGAGTTGAAAACAAAGCATTCTCTTCATCTTCAATTATTCTCTGATCAATAATTTGATTTCCAGAATTATCTTGAATCGGAAAGTCATAAATATTTAAAGCGACTCTCTCAATAGAGATACGCTTTCTCATAGAGGCTTGCCCAAGAAGAATAATATTATCATATGTGTTCTTCTCTATTTTATTCATCAATTTTGAAAAGCATTCAATATGCTCAACAGGTAGGAGGAGTGTATCAACATCCAAATTAAGCTCTAACTCTCTTAGTACGAGCTCTGTGCAATTCGTAGAGATATTACCAAATGGCTCAAATGCAGTGACTAGTGTTTTCATTTCTCTCTCCATTTAATCAATAGAACTATGCTCTCATACGTGCTAAATTAATCAAATGAAATTTAAAAACAGTATAGAAAAAGATGAAATCAACAAACTAGAAATGCTTAAGTTCCAAGGAAATATTCACCTTGTAACTAAAGTAGAAGATGCAATAGAAATTGCTAAAGAACTTTCTAAAGAGAAGATCTTAGGGTTTGATACAGAAACAAGACCTAGTTTTAAAAAGGGTGAGAACTATGATGTTGCCCTCCTACAACTATCGACAGAAAGTGATGCCTATCTTTTCCGTTTAAACTTGATGCCATTTCCAAAAGAATTAGCTGAGCTACTTGCTGACTCTAATATAGTAAAAGCAGGTGTTGCAGTAAGAGATGATATAAAGTCACTTCAGAAACTTTTACCTTTTAAAGAGGAAGGGTTTTGTGAGCTACAAGATTTTGCTAAGAAACTCGAAGTTAAGAACTTTGGTTTGAGAGCTCTTTGCGCAATCTTCTTAAATTACCGTCTTTCAAAAAGAGCTAAAATTACAAATTGGGAACAGCCTACTCTTACTGAAGCCCAAATCCACTACGCCGCTTGCGATGCATGGGTTGGACTTCAAATTTATAAGCAAATGATGAGTGTAGAGGCCTAAAAGTCTTTACCCATCAAAGTTTTTCTTCCATCTGCTTTAGCATTTACAATCGCTCTGTCACACTCTCTTCTAATAATATGAGAGAGTGCTTCACTAACATCCCCAGATGTATTTAAATCAGCACTGGCCTTCACATAGGCCTTTAATTTAGAGACGACGACTAGAATATCTTCAGGAATTCCTTCTGTGTTTTTAGCTACACTTGAAGAAGGCTTAGAACTAACAATTCTAACCTTAGGTGTACTCTCCCACTCTGCCTTTGAAGGTGAATGAAACTCTTCAGCCCACGCACTCTTATGATTAAGAGTTGAGCTATGTAGTCCCCAGCAATCAACTGAACAAAATTGGGCAGGAGCCCTCTTCTTGTCACATGATGCTACAGAACATTTGTAGTACTTCGTTGAAAAATTGATTTCTTTTTTGCATACAACACATTTGCGCCAAAAATTTTGATCCATAATTTTCTCCATTAAATAGAGAAATTATATCATAGGAGCATTTTCGAAGGTAACTAAACCTAATTCACCCTTTCTAAAGTCTGATAGAACAGTTGCAAATGTTCTATCGAAGTCGGCTACACCCTTCTTCTTAATAAATCCTCTGCTAAATGAGATTTGTTCTAAGACCTCACCTGTTGATGAAGCGAGTTCGTCAATTGAGTAGCGTTCAGAAATTCTTTCTGGAAAGTACTTCAATAAATATTCAACAACAAAGCAGCAAACTTCTTCTTGCCCAAGAATTGAATCTCTAATAGCGTGAGTTGCACACAGCCACATTCCCTCTTCTCGAGTATCTATACGACGAGGCATGATTCCTGGAGTGTCTAATAGCTCCATGTCAGCATCAATTCTAATCCACTGTTGTTGCTGAGTAAGACCTGGCTTATCTCCACACTTTGCAGACTTTCGTCCTCGTAAAGAGTTTATAAGAGTAGACTTACCTGTATTAGGAAGACCCACCATCATCATTCTAAACTTTCTAATTTTATCCCCAGAGCCACCTGATGCAATTCTATTTGCGATCACAATTTCTCGGGCCCTATCTGTAATAAGTTTTACAGCATTTCGGTCAAGAGCATTGATAAAGATATAATTCTTCTCATTCTCTTCAAACCATTTTTTCCATTCTTCGAGTTTGGCAGGATCAGATAAATTCACTTTGTTTAAAACAACAAGTCGACACTTGTTTCCAACTAATTTCTTTAAATCTTCATTTCCAGAAAGTAGTGGAATTCTTGCATCTCGAAGTTCGAGAATAATATCCACCATTTTTAACTTATCACCAACCTGTCTCATGGCCTTTGCCATGTGTCCTGGGAACCAGTTAAATGCTTTGGTATGATCTCTGTACTCTGTTAATGTGACATCTTCAGAATAACTTCTCTTAACTTTCTTTGCCATTTTATCCTCTAATATTTACTTTCAAGTAGTTATCGGCCTAGAGTTCAATTATCAACTAATCCCCTCTAAACTTTGAAATAAATACAAGTTAATTAGAGTAAATAGCTTAAATTATAGAGTTATGCTAGAAGTTCTTAATGAATATACTAAAGAACTTAAAGAGATACCCAACCATAAAGAATAACCCCTTACAAGCATGGGACGCTTCCGATGAATTAGTCCTTAGTGAGGTAGAAAGTTTAAAGTACCTAAATTTAAAAAAGGTTCTTATCTTGAACGATAGCTTTGGAGCACTCTCATTTGGACTTCAAGAAAGAGAAGTTACAACCTACTCTGACTCATTTGTTTCCACTAAGGCCATAGCTTCAAATATCCAGAAGAGAATTTCCCTAAGATCTGACTTAAAAAGGCTTTCTGGAGATTATGAATTAGTAATCTTTAAGTTACCTAAGAATCTATCATTCATGGAAGATTCCCTTATTGAATTAACTAATTTTCTAACTACAGATACGCCTATTATTTTCTCAGGAATGATAAAGCACATGTCTTCAGGACACTTTGATCTAATAAATAAGTATATTGGAGAAACGTCTACATCGTTAGCAAAGAAGAAGGCACGTTTAATTTATGCGACCTTTACGAAAGAGTCTGTGACTAATCAATACCCAATATCTTTAAAGATAGATGAATGGAAAGAGCCTCTAGTGAATGAGAGTAATCTATTTTCTAGAGAGAAGCTTGATATTGGAACTCGTTTCTTTCTTGAAAATATTCCGACAGGAGACTTTACTAAAATATTAGATCTTGGCTGTGCTAATGGAATCGTAGGACTCAATGCTAAAAAGAAGAACCCAAGTGCTAAGATAGTATTTGTAGATGATTCATATATGGCAATCAAGAGCTCTAAAGAAAACTATAATAACTCCTTTGAAGATAGTGCCGATTACTTTTGGACAAATTGTTACGAAGAAAAAGATCTTCCGCAAGTTGATCTCGTTCTCTGTAATCCTCCCTTCCACCAAGGAACTACTATTGGAGACTTCATTGCATGGCAGATGTTTAATGATGCTAAGAAGAAGCTTCTTAAGGGTGGGAAAATGATTGTCATTGGAAATGGACATCTCCGCTACGATCTAAAGCTAAAGAAGATCTTTGGAAATTGTACTGTAATCAATCAAAATAAGAAGTTTATGATTCTAGAATCTTTCAAACAGTAGGCCTATTCTAAATATTAATACTCTCTGTGCTATTATAGATGAGATAGAAAGAATGTAACCGACTAGGATATATTTATAATGAGTCTAAAGATACAAGAAATGAATATAGTCTTCTACGATGGAGAATGTGGCCTTTGCAATCTCTTTGTTAAGTACATTCTAAAGTATGAAAAAAATCACGACTTATTTTTTTGTCCCTTAGATTCAGAAATAGCAAAGAAGAATTTAACCAATCAATTATCAGACACTGTAGTTTACCTACAAAGAGGAAAAGAGTTCTATAGATCTGAAGCAGCACTTATGATCTTGAAAGAAATGAAGTGGCCTACTTCTATGTTCTACTACTTTAAAGTTATTCCACTATTTATAAGAGATTATATTTATAAATTGATAGCTAAAAATAGACATAAGCTATTTAGAAGAAATACTGAGTGTTTATTTGTTAATCAAGAGACAAAGAAGAGATTTTTGTAATTTAAAATCTACAGCTTAATATAACTCTCATTCCTGACCATAAAAGAGACGGTCTCCACATTGATTTATAAATAACTTTCTTTACTGCAAATCTATCTTTACGACTTAAGTCACAATAACCAGTGTTCACATAGCAAGGAATATGGGCCTTAAACTGCTCTCGTTTAAACTTTCTACAGCTAACGGCCTGAGACTTATCTAAGTTTTTAATAAGACATTCACGTACGTTACTTAGCCACTCTTTCCCTTTCTCAGAGAATAGATGGTCTTTTTCGGAAAACTTTAAACAATATTTCTTACCAAAGTTTAGTAAATACCCTTTTTTACCACAATGTCTCTGTTCTTCTACGCAAGAGTAATACTCACAATCATCTGTCTTGGCTTCACAAGAGCCTGCAAAAGATCCAAACGAGTAAATTGATAAAGAAAGGAATAGAAGATATTTAGTCATATCAATGTCGTAGCACAGAATATGATTAAATACCTAAAGCCTTGAACTATTTACTCTATGAACTACAGCTTAGCATTGAACATCCGGCCTTCTTTTCAGCCCATTCAGGTCTCTTTTTAAAGAACTTATCCCCATTCTTTGAATATGGATTCTTTAGAGCTTCATAAAGCTCATCAAAGAGAGTTGAATCACCACTCTCTAGCTTTTCACTTGCTTCGTGAAGTAAGTAATTTCTTAAGATAAATCTTGGGTTAGATTTTCTCATAATCTGACATGATTCTTCATGCCCAAAGGAGTTTTTAGAAAGTAAATTCTTATAGATTTTAATTAGATTGTAGAACTCTCTCTCTTGAGATTCTGAGAGCTTAGAGTAAAAACAGTCTTCAAAATGCTTGATAGTAGCATCCTTAGTTTGTTCACTTCTCTCTATGTCGATAAGATATTGATAAAAGAGAGTCATATCAACTTCTAATTCGTAGAGACAATTTTCCATTTCTATTAGAAATTCCCTTTCTTCTGAATCAAAATGACTAAGACCAAACTTATTAGACATCATTTTGAAATAATCACTTTGGTAGTAACTTTTAAAATTTTCTACCTCATTTTCTAAAAGCTGATGATCATTCATTAAAGGCATAAGGCTTTCAGCAAATCTTTGAAGATTCCAAAATGCAATAGAGGGCTGACTAGCAAATGCATATCTTCTCCCTGGTAAGTCGGTAGTATTTGGAGTAAATGTGGGATCAAAGTTATCTAAGAAAGAAAATGGTCCATAATCAATGGTCAATCCAAGGACGGACATATTATCAGTGTTCATTACTCCATGAACAAATCCTACTCTCATCCACTCTGTAATCATCTTAGAGGTTCTCTTTGAAACTTCCCTAAAGAAATCAACAACCTTTTCATCTCCTGAGCTTGTGATAAATGAAAAGAAAGTATTAGTCGTCCAATCAAATAAGCTCTTTAAGTTTTCTGCTTCCCCTCTAGCAAATAGAATTTGAAAGTTTCCAAACCGAAGAAAGCTTGGAGCGACTCTTGCGACAATGGCACCATTTTCATAATCTGCATTTCCGTCATAGAACATATCTCTTAATACTTTATCTCCAGTATCCACAAGAGATAACGCGCGAGTTGTTGGGACACCAAGATAGAACATTGCCTCACTCATAAGATATTCACGAACAGAAGATCTAAGAACTGCTCTTCCGTCCCCACGCCTAGAGTATGCAGTTCTTCCGGAGCCTTTTAATTGAATTTCAAATATTTGATTTTTTCTTTCAAGTTCACCTAATGTGATTGCACGCCCATCACCTAATTGATTGGCCCAATGTCCAAATTGATATCCTCCATAACATGCAGCATATGGAATCATCGTTTTCGTAACTCTATTACCAGCTAAAATCTCAATACTTTCTGAGTCTAGAGTTGAGTTCAGTCCTAGGACTTCCCCTAAATCAATAGAGTATGAAATTAATTTGGGATTAGAAACAGCACTAGGCATCGCTCTAGTATAGAGAGATCCAGGAGTTTGTTGCGGGTTACGACTTACTTCATCAACTCCATTAAACATATTAACAAAGTTATTTTTAAACTCTTTTGAATGTAGTTGATCTGGCATATTCCCTCTCTATATTGATATCTCTATACACTAGTATGGCATAAGCTTAATTGTCGAAATATTATTTATCCAAAAGCTTATTAAATTTGAAGTCAGCTTAACACCTTCATAATTCTTTAGTATAAAGGTTATAAGTAAATTAAAAAACTGGAGTAAATATGCAATTCAAGGTGAACTCATGCCTAAATGGAAAAAGTACGGCAAAAGGATTAAACACATCTAAGACCGATATCTATATCTTTAATAGCGATAGTGAAAAGAAAGTTCACTCACTAATTACTGAACAATTACCTGCCTGGCAAAAGTCTGCATTAAAAAATACAAGTAGATCAATGCTCTCAGGAAAGTCAGGTCCAATTTACTTAGAAAAAATCAACACTGTTAAATCAAACTCTCATGATGGTCTTCTAGAAATGAGTCCTTATGCAAAATCTAGAGAGCAAATTGGAACACTAATAAATTCGCTACTTGCAGATAAATCAAAAGAAATAGGACTACACTTCTATGGTGTTAGTGATGAAGAAGTAATTGGTTCAATTGTAGGTCTAGAACTGGCCCTCTATCGTTATAATACGAAAGAGCTTACAGGATCTTTCAAATTTACAAGAGACGCTAAGAAATTACCTGCAGGAATTATAGCTAAGGCCAAGTCAATAGCACTTGCAGTAAATCAAGCAAGACATTTAGTAAACCTTCCTCCAAATGAGCTTAACCCAGTAAGTTACGCTAATAGTGTGAAGGATCTATTTAAAACAAGTAAGACAATTAAAGTGAAAGTTCTCGATGAAAAGAAACTACAAAAAGAAAACTGTAATCTTCTTCTCTCTGTAGGTATGTCATCAAATAACAAACCAAGAATTGTACACTTACAATATAGACCTAAAGGAGCTCCTAAGAAATCAGTAGCACTTGTAGGAAAAGGAATCACATTTGATTCTGGTGGACTTGATATGAAAGGTGCTGCTGGAATGAGATATATGAAAAAAGATATGGGAGGATCGGCTTGTCTTGTTGGATTCTCAAGATGGTTAGAAACTTCTGGAATAAAAAAGAATGTTGATATCTATCTCTCACTAGCAGAGAACGCTATAAGTGAACATGCCTCAAGACCAAGTGATATCTTTACAGCAAGAAATGGCTTAACTGTTGAGATACATAACACAGATGCTGAAGGGAGACTTGCTCTTGCTGACGCAATTGACCTAGCACTAGACCTAAAGCCTGAGACTATTATTGATGTTGCGACACTAACTGGAGCAGGAAAGGTAGCTCTAGGACAAGATATTGCGAGTTTATTCTCAAATAATGATGAGCTTGCAGGAAAGCTTCAAACTTCTTCTTCACAAATGGGAGATTTAATTTGGAGAATGCCTCTATATAACCCATACTTTGCAGGATTAAACTCAGACTATGCAGATATGGTGAACTCAGCAAGTGGACATGGTGGAGCAATTACAGCTGCATTATTTCTTGAGAAATTTGTAGGTAAAACAAAGTGGGCACATCTTGATATCTTTGCTTGGACTAATGGCTCAAAGCCAAGTCTTGTTCAAAAAGGTGGTAGTGGTCAGGGAGTTGAAACGTTAATTGGATACTTCTCATAAAAAAGAAATAATATAAGGCCTTCTCAATGAAGGCCTTTTTTTTTAGAAGTTTCTCTTAAAGTAACTTCTAGGTAATTCTAATAATTCTAAGTTAGAGATTTTATCTCCTACCTTATCTAAAGTAACAGCAATGAGCGTTCCCTTATTATGTCCAATAACAAATACTTCATACTCTTTTCCATCAACAACAACTAAGTGCTCACCAAATTTTCTCCACTCATCATCACTTGAGTTTTGATCAGTAAAGAGTTCAGTTCCTAACGGTGTTCTAAATCGGTATGAACAAACAAGGTTAGCTGAGAGAATCATTGCCTCATGTTCAGAAAGGCCTTTAATACGCGACTTACTTCTAAAATAATCAATAGTGTAACTAAGAAGGAAACTATCCTTCTCAGTTAACTTGTATAAATAATCTTCGTGCCCTTCTAGCCTATCAATACGATTTAACTTAACAGGAGAAACAAAAACAAATCCACTTGGGTGAATAATCTTTGCTGTCTCTTCAGCTTTTGATGATATCTGCCAGGCCCAATCAGTGCTTGGAAATTTAGGAGATCCGGCCATACTATTTCTTCGCCTCAAGTTCTGCTAACTCTTCTTCAATTAGCTCTTTATCTATTTTAGGAACTAGTGCAACAACTTCTTCAGTAAGATGATGACCATTTTTAAATACATCATCAATCACAGAAATATCGCCACTGTAAATTTTCATTTGTTGTTCTTCACTTAAAATGTCTTTGTAGTGATTTAAAATACTCGCAGATAATTCAGGAAGAAATGGCTTCATGATAACACCTAAACACATCGCATAGATTGAAGAGTAAGCAAGTGTTTGCCCTGCAAGATCCTTATCAACCTTAATCTGTGCCCATGGAGCATTATCAGAAAAGAAGTTATTAGCACTCTGACCAATAAACATAACCTTCTCTATACCTTTCTTAACTGAGTACCCATCAATAAGCTCATTAAGCTCTTTAATATCAGCAGAAAGCTTTACTGCAGCTTCTGAACCTGTGAATCCTTTATAGTATTCAGCAGGCATTCCTTCACTCCAATTCTTCTGTGTGAATTTAAGACATCTATTTAAAAAGTTTCCAATATTATTTGCTAGCTCATTATTTACTTTTGCTTGTAACTGTTCCCAGCTAAAACTTGAGTCAGTTTGCTCAGGAAGAATTGAAAGTAAGTAATACCTAAGAGCATTTTGACCAAACTTAGATACTGCTTTTGCTGCATCTACATAGTGACCAGTAGATTTAGAAAATTGCTTTCCTTCTAAGTTTAAAAATTGATTTGCAGGAACTTGGTCAGCAGGCTTACAGATCCCTGATGCCATACTCATTGTAGGGAAAATAACTGTATGGAAAATTATATTATCTTTTCCAATAAAGTGAGTTAATTCAACGTCGTCATTATTCCACCAGTCTTTAAGATAATCTTCTTTTGAACCAGTATCTTCTAAGAATTTCTTTGTATTTGATACATATCCAATAGGAGCATCAAACCAAACATAGAGTTTTTTACCTTCTGTATTAGGAAGAGGAACATCTATTCCCCAATCAATATCTCTAGTGATTGCTCTATCGTGAAGATTTTCTTTTGTTAAGCTATCTACATATGGATAAACTGTTTTTCTCCAAGTATCACTCTTTGTCCCTAACCACTTTCTATATTCTGTATGATACTTAGATAGACAAATATAATACTGAGTCACTGTAACTTCAGAAATATTATTACTTCCACAAATTTTACATTCTGTTTTAGTAAGTTTTACTGGATCAATGAACTCTCCACAATTAGGACACTCATCACCTCTTGCATGTTCATAATCACACTTATAACAAGTCCCTTCTACAAATCTATCAGGTAGATGATTATGACAATCGTTACAGTATAATTGTTGAGAATCTTTTGGTTCTATATATCCTTTCTCATGAAGGTTTTTAAACCATTTGATTACTTCCTCTTTGTGATACTCAGCAGAAGTCTGCCCAAAGAAATCAAAGTCTACACCAAAGTCCTTAAATAGGTCTCCATGCTCTTTGTGCCACTTATTTACATATTCTTGATAGTCCTCACCGACTTTCTTTGCATTAAGCATAATGGCAACACCATGCTCATCAGATCCACTTATAAATAAGGTTTTATGACCTTGTAGTTTTCTATGTCTATTATAGACGTCAGATGCGAGATAGGCTCCGGCCATATGTCCAAAATGTATAGGTCCATTGGCATAAGGTAGTGCCGCGGTGATAAGAAATTTCTTCTTTTCCATGTAAGTAGCTCCAAATATAAATAATCAGAAGAAAATTTAGCAAAATTGAGGGAATATTGCTATAACTTCTGCCATTAACACAGTGAGAAAATCATGGCAGTAAAGATACCAAATAAGGCATTTCTATCATTCACATACAAGCAGTGCGTAAATACACTGTGGAGGGCCTTCAGACAGGTTGAAGATCACTGGGATAGAGAGTCTATAAGAGTTGATGCATTAAATATCCTAAAAGGTAATCTAAATACTTTAACTTCACACGAAGATAATCAGCTGTCGGCACTGGCTTCGGAGCTACTAGATATCTACCCTGAAACTCAGGAATCTCTCCAAAACCTTCTTATGAAGCTAGAGAGAATAGAGCAAAAAGATTTAAAAGATAATGATTTCATAATCTCTACAATTGATGACTTTGCCAAAGTTAATGAAAATCCAAGCCCAATTCACCTTGTCTTAGATAATTTAAGAAGCTCTTTTAATGTTGGGAGCTTATTTAGAACTGCGGAGGCCATTGGGATAAAAGAAATTCATCTCTGCGGTTATACACCTACTCCCGAAAACTCAAAGACGGCCAAATCTGCTCTTGGAACAGACAAGTGGATAAATTGGAAATATTGGGAGTCCTCACTTGATTGCATAGACTCTCTTAAGGAGCAAGGTGTAGAAATTCTCGCATTTGAGACTGAACAAAATGCAAACTCACTTTCAAAAATAGATAAAATAGGCCAATGTGCCGTTGTTCTTGGTAACGAAAAGTATGGATTAAACAAGAGTGTTTTAAGAAGAGCTGATCAAATTTTAAAGATTGATTTAGGCGGAAAGAAAAACTCACTTAATGTTGGAACTTGCGGTGCCATTGCAATGTATCACTTATCAGAAGTTATAGCGGAGTAGTCGTGAAATATACTTTATCAATAATTTTAATATTACTTACAATTCAAACTCAAGCGTTTAATGATTTCCAAGTTGGAGATGTTATTCTCCTAGATCTTGACTGTTGGAGTTGCCAAGTTATTGAAGACGAAAGTAAGGGAAGATTCTCTCACTCTGGAGTCGTAATTTCAGATGGTAATGAACTATTTGCAGCTCAATCCCTTGGCTTTGTTCACCATATGCCTGTTGCTAAATTTTTAAAATACACAGATAAGTACGTAGTGATTCGTCCTACAGTTGATACGACTAGTTTTAAAAAGTATCACTGGGAAGTTTATAAGAGTGAATACTATATGACTCCATTTGATAGTGACTACAGATGGGATGATCAAACTCTTTATTGTTCAGAATTTTTATTTAAATTTATGGATCGATTTATGAAGTTCAAGGACTTAACTTCTGCACCAATGGACTTTACTAGGAACTGGGACTACTGGGCCAGTCACTTTAGAAATGGCCCTCCACAAGATATAGAGGGCATATCACCTAATGATTTCTACAGAACTAGTGACTTCAAAGTCATCTTTGATTCGCAGAAGTAATTACTTAAGAGAAGCCTGAACCATTTGAGAAAGTTCTTTACCATCAAAACGACCTTTAGTCTTTGACGATACTGCTCCCATGAGGCTTCCCATATTTGGATTGTCCTGAGCTGCTTTAGCTTCATCTATCATTGCTTGAACTTCTTCTTTTGTAAGTTGCTTAGGAAGAAACTCACTTAATACCTTTACTTCAGCTTCGATTTCATTTCTTTGATCACTGCCTTCAGGGTACATACTCATAGAGTCTTTCATTTTCTTTGCATATGAAATTACAATATCCATTTCAGCGACAGGTTTCTTCGCTGTTTCATTTTCAATAAATAACTTTTTTAAATATCTTAATGCGTTTAGACGAGTTTTATCTTTTGCCTTCATTGCAGCAATAATTTGAGAACTAACGACATCTTTGATTGAATCACTCATTACATATATCCTTTGTACTATTAAATATTTCTTATATTAACATACTCTCTATTCTTTATAAGAACATGATTTTGTTAATTCTTTTTATAAGAGATTCATTCATCTTCTTTGCGCTTAGCTTATATTCTTCGCGGTCTACTCTCTCTAATATCTCTTCTTCAATTGCCTTAAAAATTAAGCTTAAGAACTTCTGTTTTTCCTCTTTTGACTTAGGCCATAAGTTTGTTCCAACAAAGTGTCTCGCTAAAACTAAAGAAGCATGTTCTTCCGAGTATATTCGATCAGTAATATCTACTGAGCGCTCAGAAAAGCTTCTTGCTAAGACTAAGTTATAAGACTGATCAGACATGTCATCAAAGTAGAGAGCATTGAGCATTGTTTCTTTATTATTTGAATAATAGACCGCAATAATGTCGGCATAGAGTTCACTGTAGTCAGTTAATAACTTACGTAGCTTATTATAACTTTTCTTTCTTTCTGAAAGCTCGGCTAATCTTTGCTCACTCTGTTCAGTAGGTTTCGAGTTAAGTTTTATTTCAAATTCTAGATTTGAAAACTCTTTATCTATAGAATAAACCTCTGAGTAGAAACTATTTCGACTTAAAAGTTTAGTGAATATAGCATGTCCATACTCATGAGCGAGAATGTATTCAGTCTGTGTGGGATCTCCATAATTAACACTTCCGTACTTACCTGGGAAAGTCATCTGGAGGGGAATATAAATAGTTTCTCCGTAATCAAAGGAAGCATTTGAAGACTTAGGACTAATGAATAACCTAACCCCTGGTGCATCTTGAAAAAATTCAGAGATATCTTCTACCGTCGATTGAAAGTAATAAATTTTCTGACAACTAATTGCATTCTCTTTGGTGACATAGGCCTTAGAAAGAGCAAAAGACTCAGAGTCACAGTCCGCAGGAGTGAGAGCTAAGGAGCTCGTAATAAAACTAAGGAAAATTAATAGATATTTCATAGGCCCATTATAGACAAGGAGCCTTTTAAAGCGGTGTTTCTTGTAAAGATTATAAGCCTACTTAGAAATTTAGACACTTTATCAAATTAGATAAAGTGCCTATATTTTCTTATACTTACAGCTTCTTTAGAACCGAGTAAATTGGATGTAAGATGTCTCTTCCAAGATTTTGAGATCTTCTTGGAGACCAACCATAGATTGAGCACGGAAGATCTGCATTATCTTTAAATGGCATTTCAAGTGTATAGGCCAAACAATTAAATCTATCACCAACAGCATTTGTAGCAACAGTCATATTTGCCTCACCCTTGGCCTCAATGTCATATCCAAACTTTGTTTGAAAATCTGGACATACACTTAAGTAAGAGTCTTTAAAAGTATTTTCAAGCTCTTCAATTTCTTTAGTATAAGAAAGGTTCCCCTCGCTTCCTGCAACAAAGTTATATGGAAGATTCTCATCTCCATGGATGTCTAAGAACATATCCACACCAACTTCATCCATCTTTCCTCTTACAAAGAAAACTTCAGGAGACTTTTCAATGCTTGGCGCTTGCCACTCTCTATTAAGATTTATTCCAGCGGCATTTGTTCTAAGGTGTCCCCTAACAGATCCATCTGGATTCATGTTTGGAACAACATAGAATGTAGCTTTCTCTAAAAGAGATGTAGAAAGACTGTCTGTGCTATCAAATAATCTTTCAAGGAAACCTTCTACAAACCACTCGGCCATAGATTCACCAGGATGTTGTCTTGCAGTCATCCAAACTTTCTTTGGTCCATTACCTATTTTTAATAAACTTATATCTCTTCCGTCTAAAGTTTCTCCAAGAGACTCAAGCTCACACCTAGAGTCCAATTGAGCGAGCGAGAGAAGATCTAAATGTCTTTCATGAGAGTAAGGTGCAAAGTATGCAAAGTAGACTGTATTAAAATCATTTTCAAAATCTATAGTTAGAGTCTCACCATCAAAACTAGTTTCATCTACTCTAAACCACTCTTCTCTATCGTAACTCGCACAGGCCTTATACCCTTCCCATCCTGGAGTATAGGCACTCTTTCCAGCATTGATAATCTGAAGTTTAAGCCTTGTATCTTTGGGAGCTTGTACTCGAAAATGAAACCACTGAAAGAATTCAGAGTCATTATCATTTTTAATTTCAAGTTTAATATCATTGGAGTTTGAGCAATCAACTACTCTTATATTACCACTGTCAAAGTTATCTGAAATCTTAATCATACCTATCTCCTTAATGAAGATAGTTTATGATTAATTTCTTATATTGTCAGATTAATTATAAGTCACCTGCTGCTTTCCAGTAAGCTTCCTCTATCTCTGTTACACAGTCTAGAACTTGAAAGTATACCTCATCTGAATAACTCGTATGTCCTGTCTGATCGAATACGATCTCTTTTGAGTCCATATCTACAAGAGTACAAGTTTGCTGATAAGTAATTGAAGAGTAGTCTACATCAGACTCAACATCTACGTTCAGTACTTTTGATACAACATCGAGCTTAGTTACAAACTCTTCTCTAGTTGAACCATACTCATCATCAAAGTAAAACTCATCTCTAAGAGTTAAATCAACAGAACAGGTCTTTTCCTCAAAAGAGCAATTAAAGTTATCAACGTACCAGTTAAAGTCGCCTTCACACCATGAGTCACCACAAATATTATCTAGATCTTCCGATATTGTGCTGGACTCTGTTGGAGTTAGGTCAGCTCCAAGCACTTGAAAATTGGTTAAAATAAGTAATGATAAGAATAATGACTTCATAGAAAACTCCCTAAGATTGGTTTAGGAACTTCTATCAACAGCACTCTGGAATTTGAACTAGAAAAATAAGATACTGTATATATTCTAGGGGCCCCAAGCTTGGGGCCCAAGAATATAAACTAAATTGAAGAAAGAATTGAGTTTAATGTCTCACTTGGTCTCATTGCCATTGCAACTTTAGTTGCATCTGCATGGTAGTAACCACCCATATCAACTTTTACACCTTGAGCATCGTTAAGTTCTTTAACAATTGATTTTTCGTTCTCAATGAACTTTGCAGAAATTGGAGCAAAGTGATTTTTAAGTTCTTCATTCTCATTTTGATTTGCAAGAGCTTCGGCCCAGTACATTGCAAGGTAAAAATGACTTCCTCTATTATCTAACTCTCCCACTTTTCTTGAAGGAGACTTATCATTTCTAAGGAACTTACTATTTGCAACATCAAGAGCAGTAGCTAAAACTTTTGCTTTCTCATTGCTGTTTTTCTCTGCAAGATCTTCAATAGAAACACCTAGAGCTAAAAACTCACCAAGAGAGTCCCAACGTAAGTGGTTCTCATCAACAAATTGTTGAACGTGCTTTGGAGCAGATCCACCAGCACCTGTTTCAAATAATCCACCACCAGCAAGAAGAGGAACAATTGAAAGCATTTTCGCACTTGTTCCTAATTCAAGGATTGGGAAAAGGTCTGTTAAGTAATCTCTTAAAACGTTTCCAGTAACAGAGATTGTATCTTCACCTTTTTTAACTCTATCTAAAGTAAACTTAATAGCTTCTTCAGGAGAAAGGATCTTAATTTCAAGTCCATTAGTATCGTGATCTTTTAAGTAAGTATTAACTTTCTTTATTAAGCTAGCATCATGTGCTCTTTTTTCATCAAGCCAGAATACAGCTGGTTGCCCAGTTGCTTTAGCTCTATTAACACCAAGCTTAACCCAGTCTTTAATAGCAACATCTTTAGTCTGACACATTCTAAAAATGTCTCCAGCTTCAACCATTTGCTCCATAAGAACATTTCCAGAAGCGTCTACAACTTGAACTTTACCGTCTGCAGCCATTTCAAAAGTTTTATCGTGTGATCCATACTCTTCAGCTTTCTTAGCCATTAGACCAACGTTTGAAACGTTCCCCATAGTTTTTGGATCAAATGCTCCATTCTCTCTACAGAAGTCTACAGTCTCAGCATAAATTCCTGCATAACAACGATCAGGGATAACAAATTTAGTATCTGCGGCCTTACCATCTGGTCCCCACATTTGTCCTGAAGTTCTGATAGCAGCTGGCATAGATGCATCGATAATCACATCACTTGAAACGTGAAGGTTTGTAATTCCTTTATCAGAATCAACCATCGCCATTCTAGGACCGTTATCTAAAGCTGTCTTAAGAGCTACTTCAATTTCTGCTTTCTTATCAGCAGGAAGGTTCTCAAGCTTATTGTATAAATCTCCTAAACCTAAGTTTGGATTTACACCTATTGTTTTAAATTCTGTTGCATACTTTGTGAAAACATCATCAAAGAAAACACTTACAACGTGACCAAAAATAATTGGATCAGATACTTTCATCATTGTTGCTTTTAAGTGTACTGAAAAAAGAACTCCCTTTTCTTTAGCATCTTTTACTTGCTCAGCAAGAAAAGCTCTTAGCGCATTCTTATTCATAACAGAGCAATCAATAACTTCACCTGCAAGTAATGCAGTTTTTTCTTTAAGAACAGTTACTTCATCATTTGTAGAAACAAATTGAATTTTAACATCTGTTGCAGATTCAAGAGTATGAGATTTTTCAGAACCATAGAAATCTTTATCAGACATATTTGAAACGTGAGACTTAGAGTCTTTTGACCAAGCTCCCATTCTATGAGGATTATTCTGTGCATATTCCTTAACAGGTCCAGCAACTCTTCTGTCAGAGTTCCCTTCTCTTAGAACAGGGTTCACAGCTGAACCTAGAACCTTAGCATACTTAAGTTTAATATCTTTATCAGCTTGAGTTTCAGCACTCTCTGGGTAACTTGGAATATCGAATCCCTGAGATTGTAACTCAGCAATACAAGCTTTTAGCTGAGGGATAGATGCTGAAATATTTGGAAGCTTTACAATATTTGCTTCTGGAGCCTTAGCCAGTTCACCAAGCTCAGTCAGGTCATCAGATATCTTCTGATCATCTTTTAATTTCTCTGGAAAGTTTGCAAGAACTCTACCGGCTAGAGAAATATCTCTAGTCTCAACTTCAATACCAGCTGTCGCTGTAAATGCTTTTACAATTGGAAGAAGTGATTCAGTAGCTAGAGCTGGAGCTTCATCAGTTTTTGTATAAATAATCTTTGATGTTTTGTTTGACATTAGATCTCCTAAAAAATGGGCTTATTTTACGAGAGCTAGAATAGCTTAAAGCCGCCTCTTGGTAAAGTTGAACCCTTTTAAAAGAGTAGAACAACACTAAGCGGCGACCAGACTTTATTGGTTATGACATGAGTCATATAGTTTAGTTAGAGAACTACTTAAGTTTTCCACCGCAGTGAGGCATACCTGGAGCGTATGGATTATATACTTTTGCCATCTTCTCAGTATTTTGTACCCACTTCTTCTTAACCATTGGGCATCTGTATCCACTGTACTTCTTACCAAGGTCATATTTATTTATTACATAGATAAGCGCCATAGAAGCTTGATGATAGCTCACGTTATTAGCTTCTCTATCTGCGTCACTCTTAATAGACTTAAGCATTTTTGATGAGTTTTCTAAGAGCTTTTTAATTTCTTTATTTGATATTTTAGATATTGCATCACTAGTCTTGATTGCGTTGGCCTCTACTTTTTTTGCGTTATATCTAAAGAAAGATGAGTGAAGTGCCTCGTTAGCCTCTAGAACCTTAAGAACCTCAGCTTTTGTTTTTTCATCAACTGCATCTTTAGAAAAAGCTGAGTTAGCTACTAATAATGAAAATAATAGAATAAGTGCGCGCATATTAAACTCCTTAAGCGAAAATGCCCATCTCAATAAAACGGACCTAATTTACTTGTATATCTACGATTATGACTTAGAATTTGTGACATATCTCTAATTTCTTGAATAATATACCCTATTTTTTAATAAGTTGAACAATGTGTCACAAATAACTATTCAGAATCGTAATAAGGTTTAAGAGGAATGACCCTAACAGGAAATGCTCAGAAGATGAATGATGAGCAATTAATGATTAAGTATCAAGATGGGGACCATAAGGCCTTTGAAGTACTGTATTTAAGACATGAGTCTAAAGTTTACGCCTACTTAAGAAAGAGGCTTCCAGACCAAGATAGTGTGGAAGAAGTGTTTCAAAACACATTCTTAAAGGTCCATAAATCGAGATTCCACTTCAAGCCTAAGTTTCTCTTTATTCAATGGCTCTACACTGTTGCAAGATCAGAGCTGTTAGACTTCTGTAAAAAGAAGAAGATTATTCATATTGAGTATGTTGATCAAGGAAAAGCAAAAGAAGAAATTGATGATAGCTTAGACCTAGATAATTACAAGAACCTTTCAGATAAAGAGAAGGAACTTCTAAGCTTAAAATTTATTTCAGATAATGATTACGAAGAAATCTCAGCAGCTTTAAATATTTCACAAAGCAATGCTCGTAAGATTTTTTCAAGAGCTATAAAAAAAATTAAGGCAACTCTCTCAGGAGATAACAATGACTAAAGAGAATAAATTCAAAGATGACTTTAAGGATTTTATAAACTCTAAAGAAGTCGCTCCTAGAAATATAAGTCACTCTATAATTGATAGAGTTAAAGCTGACTTAAACCCTAATAAGCAACTTGTCTTTGTAAAATTACTATCTCTCCAGTTACTCACTGGGCTTATAACAATGTTATTCTGCCCTCAGTTTAAAATGAGTTTAACTAATAACCACGATCTCTTTCATTACTTTCATCATAATTTTGGAGAGCACATATGTATGATGATTTGTGGAGCAATTTTTCTTGGCTCTGGTGCAATTGTAGCTTCGTATACATTAGACCTAGAAGAGTTAAGAGTTATCAAGAAATCTAAAGGTCTCTATACTTTGGCAATATCTGGTCTCTCACTGGGAGTCTTTTTAATATTTGGAGCTAAACTTTACTTAGACCTCACTCTACTATGGGTGCTTGGAGCTTCTCTTGCTGCAACAGTGATGCTAGCATTTAACTACTTTTTAAGAAGAAAGTTTTTACTACTAGCTTAGCTACCAAAGAGGTCCACATGATTAAGTTCTTAACCCTTTCTGCATTTCTCATTGCAGGAAATATCAACGCCAAAATTCTATCTAAAGATGTTAGATATAAAGTTGGAGATACTTTTTATAAGAGTACAATTGTCTACTCTGACAAAATTCAAAAAAGCGCTCCCCTAGTCCTTATGGTTCCAAATTGGAAAGGAATGACTGCAGAGTCTCTAAAAAAAGCAAAGCTAGTTGCAGCCGATAAGTATATTGTAATGATGGCCGATGTTTATGGAGAATCTGTTCGTCCTAAAGATAATAAAGAAGCAAAGGCCGCTTCATCAAAAATGAAATCAAATATTTCTAAACTCAGAACAGTCATGAATAGAGCTGTAGATGTTTTAAAAGAAGAAGGTAAGAAACTAAATGGGGATGAAAACAAAGTCGCAGCAATTGGATTTTGCTTTGGTGGAAGTGCCGTTCTTGAGTCAGCGAGATCAGGTAAAGATCTAAAGGCCGTAGTTACATTCCATGGAAACTTATTAACTCCAAATTTAGAAGATGCTAAAAATATTAAAGGAAAGGTTCTAGTTCTTCATGGAGCTATTGATCCCGTTGTTCCAAAAAATGAGCTCGAGTCTTTTGAAAAAGAAATGAACAATGCAAATGTAGATTGGCAGCTAGTAAGCTTTAGTGGCGCAGTTCATTCATTCACAAACCCTACAGCAAATAGTGAAGGAAGATCTAAGTACCACCCTCTCGTGGCCAAGAGATCATTTATTATGATGAATAACTTCTTTGATGAAGTTTTCAACAAATAATCCTCCTCTATTAAAAAGATGAATCCTTCAAATTTCTTGGAGGATTCTCATCACTCTTTCCCTATAAAACTCCAAATTTCAATAACCTACACTTCATTCAATTGTTTTTTTTTTAAGCAGTTTGGTGTAGTCTCATCAATCAATTATCAACGAATATATGTGGGTATTTAAAATGGATATTAAGCAAATTTTTAAAAATAATGAAAAATGGATTAAAGAGAAGCTTGCAGTAGATGAGAATTACTTTAAGGATCTCTCTAAAGGGCAGAGTCCAGAAATCTTATATATCGGTTGTTCAGATAGTAGAGTGACAGCAGAAGAGCTAATGGGAATAAAACCAGGTGAAGCTTTTGTTCATAGAAATATTGCAAATATGGTTAGTAGCGTCGACTTAAATGTTCAGACAGTTCTAAACTATGCAGTTAATCAGCTAGAAGTTAATCATGTCGTAGTCTGCGGACACTATGGATGTGGTGGAATAAAAGCAGCAATGGAAAGTAAAGACCTTGGTATCTTAAACCCTTGGCTTAGGAATATAAGAGATGTTTACCGTATTCATAAAGCCGAGTTAAATGAAATTGAATGTGAAGAAGAAAGGTATAAAAAGCTTGTTGAGTTAAATGTTCAAGAGCAATGCATAAATCTTATTAAGACAGCTTGTGTTCAACAAGCTTCTAAATCTAGAGATATTAAAGTGCATGGTTGGGTATTTGATATGGGAACAGGGAAACTAATCGATCTCCAGATAAATTTTGAAGAAATTCTTAAAGGGATCATGGAAATCTATCACTTAGACTAGATAAATGCCTGATATTATAGATATCAGGCTACGTATTCACACTAGCACTGCATTTATTATTGCAATTGAGTTGCAAAAGGCTTATCTCTTATATAGTCGAAAAAACAAAATGGAGATATATATGCTAAAAACCCTAAGTTTATTATTATTATCTATGGCCTCAGTTCATGCTGTTGATAACGGTGGTTTAAAAATATCTGCTGCTGCAGATATGCTTTATGACCAAGGTATCAACAAGTCTAGTACAGCTAAAGAAAAGCTAGAAATGAGAGAAGCTGAATTAACTTTCTACTCTCCTATTGATCACAACTTTAATGGTTTCATCAGTCTTGCTGCTCACAATGTCGAAGGTGAACATAATTTTGAACTTCATGAAATGTATGTTGAGAACAGTTCATTTATTCCAAGATCAACTTTCAAAGTTGGAAAGTTCTTTCTAGGAGTTGGAAGAATTAATAGAGTACACAGACACGATTGGTACTTCACTGATACTCCACTAGTTAATGAAGCTCTTTTTGGTGAAGAAGCGGCTTTTGACTCTGGTGTAGAGTATAACTACTTACTTCCTACAGATGCTATTTTCAATCTAACTTTAGGGGTTACTGTTGGTGATGACTTCAATCATGAACATGACCACGAAGAGGAAGAAGAGGGTCATGATGAAGAGTCAGAAAAGGCTAAGTACCCTACTCACTATTTAAGACTTTCTCACTTTAAAGAATTCTCAACTTCTAAAGGAATGGAAACAGCTTTTAATATCTTAAGAAAGAAAGATGCACACGGAGAAGAACAAACTCTTCTAGGACTTGATTTCTTACTTAAAGATAGAGTTGGAAAGAGAAATGAGTTCATTCTTCAGTCTGAAGTTTGGTATAGAGAATCAGAAGAAGAAGGAACTAGAACAGAAATGTTAGGGGCCTATATCTTCAATGACTATGCAGTACTTCAGTCTTCTGCTCTAGGTTATAGACTAGACGCTCTTAAGCACCTAAGTAGTGATAATGATCAAATAGACTATGGAGTTACAGGACAGTACACATACAACTCTAGTGAGTTCTCAAAAATTAGAGCAAGTCTTTCACACGGATTCACTAAAACTAAGCATGCAACTACTAACAAAGATACTAAGGCCCTTCTACAAGTTGTCTTTATCTTAGGGAGTCACCCAGCTCATGTATTCTAAAATAAAAGTACTACTTACATTTTTGATAACACTTAGCTCACTTGCAAAGATTAATGTTGTAACAACCACTACTGATATAGCTTGGCTCGCGGGCCAAGTTGGTGGAGAGCACGTGGAAGTAAAGTCCCTCTTAAATGGGACAGAAAACCCTCACTTTGTAGAAGCCCTTCCAAGCTTTATCCACAAAGTGGCCTCTGCTGATGTTTTCTGTGTTGTTGGGCTTGAGCTTGAAGCTGCCTGGGCAAACAAAGTTCTTAAAAGAGCAGGAAATAAGAAAGTACAAAGTGGAAATGATGGGTATTGTGATGCTAGTCACAGCGTAGAAGTTCTAGACAAGCAGGAAGTTGCTCTTGATAGATCTCACGGGGACGTGCACTCTGCAGGAAACCCTCACTACCACCTAGGACCTAGCTATATGGCCATGGCGGCAAAAGAGATACTCTCAGTACTCTCAAAAGCTGACTCTAAGAACTCTAAGGCGTTTGAAGAGAATTACAATACTCTTGTAAAAAATCTTAAAGACTTGAGAAATAGAGAGATTAAGAGCCTCGCTCAAGTGAAGGATCTTAACTTCATGGAGTATCACAAGGAATTTACTTACTTCTTTAAAGATTATGAACTTAATAATTTAGATAGTGTCGAAGAGATCTCAGGTGTTCCACCTTCAGCAGCTAGGATTATTAAGGTTGTAAATGAAATCAAAAATAAGAAGATTAAGTTTATTCTTGCCACAGATAGTGCTCCAAGAAAGGTATTAAATAAGATTGTAGAGATGACTGGAGTAAAAATAATCATATCTCCTCTAAGTATTATTGATTATAAGAGTTCAAATGCTTACAATGCTCTACAAGATAATTTAATTAAACAAATACTGGAATCAAAATGAGCTACCTCTCCACGGTCAACCTAAAAATTGGATATAAATCATCACTTGGTGAGTCCATAAACTTAGAGCTTGACCCTGGAGAAATCCTACAGATCAAAGGTCCAAACGGTTCGGGAAAGAGTACTCTTCTAAAAACTTTACTAAACGAAGTTCCACGTCTTCATGGTAGTGTTGACTGGAAGATTTCATTAAAAGAAGTATCCTACCTCCCACAAGTATCTACAAACTCAAGTAATATAAATTTCACACTTGAAGAAATCTTAGACGTCTACCTTGTTCCAGATAGAATAAAAGCTTACCTTCGAGATGAACTAAGAGAAAGACTTTGGGTTAATGCCTCAGGGGGAGAAAAGCAATTAGCGCTAATCCTCTCTAGAATTACCGCTGAAACAAAGGTCTTAGTGTTAGATGAGCCTTTTAATCATCTCGATAAGAAATCAAGAAAGCTCGTTGAAGACTTAATAAATAAGATGATGTTAGATAATAAAGAATTATCCCTAATAGTTGTAAGTCACCTAGACATGCAACTTAACTGTAGAGAGTACGAACTATGTTAGGAATGATTTTATTTTATAAGCTAAGCTTCATCACAACAACTCTATCAAGTGCGTCCCTATCGATCATAGGTAAGCATTTTATATGGAGAAATAAATTCATTGAGCTTTTTGCTCTTTGTCAGTTTGCAATCATTGGAAACCTCGTTGGTCATTTAATTGTGCCAATGATTCATCTTCCAATTATTCCTCTTTTAAGTAGTATTACTTTCTTCATACTAGGAAAGTTTCTCTTTGATCTCTTTAAAGTAAATCATAAAGAGAGATCTACAAGAATGATTTGTATCTATCTCATTCTCAGTTCCCTACAGTACTTAATGATTTCATTCTTTCCAAACCTAGAGCCTCACCTAAATAGTGGCCTCTTTGGAAGTACAGTGACGACAACAAGAATAGAGAATCTTATTTTAATTGCTGTCTTCATAGTAATTAACTTTGCTCTTTTCTACCTAAATAGAATGCTCACTAGAAACTCTTTAGAGATTAACTTCTTTCAAAGAAGAAAAAGAAATGTAAAAGATGAGTACCTACTTCTAATACCAATTGTTGTTAGTGTTTTTGGATTAGGACTAGTTTACACTTTAAGTTTTCTGTCGCTTGGGGCAGTGATACTTGGAAGTTCATTTAAGAATCAAAAGAAAAATCATACTGTATTAATTCTTATTAATATAGCGGCATCCCTAGGTGGACTTCTGCTATCACTCTTCTTTGAAAAGCTCAGCACAACTCCTACGCAAGTAGTTCTACTAGCGACCCTCTGTATTCTTGTTAAGTTTTTTAATGAGAAGTTACTTAAGTGAGTCTGTAATTACAGCACCAAAAATAGATGGAAACCCAATAATGATAACTCTCTTTATAGCAATATAAGGGGTCGTCATGATTGGAAACTTATCAATTAAGAAAAGTACAAGAATCACGCTTAAGATTGATATTGTATAAATAGCAATAATTCTCTTTACGAACTCTATAACATTTCCTCTAAGTTTATCTCTATAGAAGTTGTAATAGACAAAGAGCAGTACTGCTACGATTGATGAAATTGCAAGGTACACTACATTTTCATTTTTTAAACTAATACTCAGAGTCCACACTTCTTCAGTAAAACAAAGTGGAGATGAGACAAGAAGAGCACCTACAAAAATTTGAGTTATATCTCTAGGTCTTAGTTCAACCATTAGTGGATTAACAATATGGCTAATAGGTTTTCCAGAAGAGTCGAAGAAAGTAACTACTTCTTTTAGATATCCACCAACTTGTTTAATTTCAGATTTAAAGAGATCTTTTGTCATTCTATAAATGTAATGGAATTAATTTATTTGTGCAAACTTGGCAAAAAAAAAGCAGTACATAAAGTACTGCTCAGTATTACAATGAAGGGTCAGTTAACTAGTAACGTCCACCACCAAAACCACCAGTTCTTGGCTCTTTTGGCTTCGCTTCATTTACTCTTAATGGACGACCGTCTAAGTCATTACCATCAAATTTCTGTATTGCTTCTTGAGCTTCGTCGTCAGTTGACATCTCAACAAATGCAAAACCTTTACTTCTTCCAGTATCTCTATCTGTGATTAGCTTAGCTGAATCTACAGTTCCACACGATGAAAAAGTGTCAAGAAGTGTGTCTTCTGTTGCTGAAAAAGGAAGGTTTCCTACATACAATTTTCTACCCATTATAATTCTCCGATCTGAAATGGTCTTTGCCACATGCTATGAAGAAGTTAGACAGAAAACTGGTTAAATCTCTTAGCTGTTGCTTTAAATATTAAGTCTTAATTAGCACACTCAATAATCCAAAGCAACAAGCATTTAAGTATTTGAAAATATTAATTTTTCCTAAGTCACTATTATTGTTCAATTACTTCTTTTTTATCCCTTTTAAGTGAAAAGAAGATAGATGGAAGTAGGCTTGAAATGAGCGTATAGAAAATTAATGCATAGATAAGTTTAATATCAACTTCACCCTTTGCTCTTAAAGCTCCAGCTGCAACAAGGCCAAAAATAAGTGTTGGCATCAGAGATAATGAAATCTGATAAGGCTTATTTATGAACTCTTTTAGAACATACTTTAAGCTAGAACTAGTCAGCACAAGTCTTAGCGGAACAAAGATAACGATGAAAATAAGTCCAAGAGTAAATGAGTCTAAAGTTACTTCACCTACTGAAATCTTCAATCCTGCTTGAAAGAAGTAGAAAGGAAGAAAGACATTAAAGAATCCGGCCAGTGCACTAAAGAGCATTTTCTCATCATCTTTAAAGATTCTATGCTTAAACCTAGAACCTATTAGACCAACAATGAAGGCTCCAACAAGGTAGTAAGTTCCAAGCTCTTTAGAAACAACTCCTGCCGTTAAAGAGAGAACGACTAAGAACGGTATCTCAGAGTTAGGTGCATATGGTGAGATGAATTTAAAATATAATTTAAAGATAAGTGGAAGAAATGCAAATAAAGCTGCAAAGAAAGCTAATGAAACTAGCATAGACTTAATATCATCACCTTGAAGAGCTATAAAAAGTAGAACAACAGAGAGGAGCTCCTTACTGATTGCTTTAGACTTTACCCAGTACTCTTGATCCTCACCCATTTTAAAAGAGTGCATAGAGTTCATTATGAAACCTGCAGATGGAGTAAAAATTCCCAGAGCTAGTATTGTTGCACTTGGATATGTGAGTTCAAAGAACTGGCTTAAACTAAAGACCATAATAAGAATAACAACTAGAGATTTTAAAATATACTTTGATAAGTATTTCCCATCGCTCTTAAGTTCTTCAAAATCAACTTCAAGGCCAGCGAATAGGAATAGAGAGGTAATACCGATTTGAGATAAGAATCTAAATAATCGATCATCTTGAATACTTGGATCAATTGTTGAAAATAGTATCCCTATAAGAAGGGCCGTAATTCCTGAAGGTAGTCTAAACCTTAAAAGAAGTTTTGGGAGAATAAGCACTAGAGTAAAAATAGCTAGGTATTCTAAATCATTAGATATTGAAAGATTCATTGGTCACCTTTAATGAGTTTATCTTAAAATTTTATCCTAAAAATAATAATTTAAGTACACTTCTATTAATTTCTAGAAAACTTCTATAGCGCGCCATGCGCAATTTAACGAGAAATAGTCCATTCGGCTTAGACGAAACCAAGAACATACTTCGTGAGAGTGTTTGAGCTTAGTGCTAACATTGATTAAACCTAAGAAAGGAGAATAGGAATGCTCGCACAGACAGATAAGCTCTACCCTATAAAATTAGGCAAACTAGCTAAAGATAAAGATGAAAACTTCATGTTATTAAATACTGATGGCAAGGCCTACTCAACAAATGCTGGTATCTTACTTATTTGGGAACTTTGTTCAGGAAATTCATCTATTACAGATCTATGTAAGGAAATTAAAGCGAACTCAAAGAGTAACACAAAAGACCTCACAGAAAAGGTTTCTCAAATACTAGATAAGCTCGCAAAGGCAAAACTAGTCGAACTAAAGAAGCTCGACCATTAAGTAATATTACTTCAATAAGTCGTCAGAAACTTCTGAGACTTCAATCTGTAAATCAACATCTTCATATCTTTCAGGAACATAAGATAACTTAGTTTGAATTAAGTCTTTAAGCTTTCTAATAGAGATTAGTCCCTCATCACTCTTTTTCCAGATCGCGTAAAGAGAAACCTTGATAGGTTCATCTAATTGAAAAGTCTTAAGCCCTGGATACTCTTCTAAAGGATTCTTTGGTATGAACATCACACACCTTCCACGATCACATAACTTATTAACAAAGTCTGAATGATCGCTGAAGATCTTCTCTTTTGGAATTATCCCTTTCTTACGAAGGTATTGGTAGATCGTTCTATTTAAACTCTTATCCCAGCTGTTTTCAGCAAATGGAATATTTACAAGAATATCTTTTTTACTTTTAAATTTATTATATAAATCTTCAGAGCAACAAAACACAACTTCAAACGACCCGATCTCTTGACAGTCTAAACTCTTACGCTTTGGCTTTCTAAGAGAGATCCCCCAATCGATATTTCCCTGAACTAGATTTTCAATTAATACATCTTGCTCAGACTGTCTGATTGTATTCACTGTTCCATAAGGCGTGTACATATCCCAATACTGAGAAGCAAACTCGCACGCTAAATCATATGAAATAGTTTCTTCAATTCCGACATTTACTGGGTAACCACCAACAACATCTTCAGAAAAGTGTTCTAAAATTTTACTTCCCTCTTCAAAGATCACTCTTGTTTTATCAAATAGCTGAGCACCATCATTAGTTAGAGATAAACCCTTTGGACTTCTAACGAATAGCTTTTTATTAAACTTCTCTTCTAGCTTCTTTAACTGCTCACTAAGAGTAGACGAGGCAGTTCCAATACTCTTGGCCCCTTTCTTCAAAGACTGCGCCTTGGCAACTTCATAGAAGCAATACAAATGGTTCCAGTTAATATCTTTTAATTTATGCATAGAATCCTCAATTAGTTAAATACGAATAGTTCACATTTTATATGAGGGAAATACGAATAGCAATCACCAAAGATAGAGTTCGTAAAATACGAACCCTGGTGTGCTAAGTGTCCTTAGATAGGTTGGTTTTCCAATGATTTTGATGAAAACTAATTTTTTCCTTCTGAAGTTTCTTCATCAGGCTTGTTCTCATATCATTACGAAGCTCCCAAGCATCACTAGGGTTATCCGCCCAAGCAGCTAACCAACACTTAATAGAGTCCTTCTCCATTTCCATAACCCAAAAGGCAGGCTCTTCGGTATTGGCAAAGTACTTCGACTCAGAAGGACAATCTTTAGCCCACTTCTCAAGCTTTTCTAAGTCTGTCTCAGGAGAAACATAGAACTCAATATGTGCCCAAATGAATTGGTCATTAATAGTTAAGTTTTGAATTTCTTTTTGAATCAATTTTGAATTAGGAATTACAACTCTATTCCAATCCCATTTCTTCACAATCGAGTAAGTAAGTCCAATCTCTTCAATAATTCCATAGTGACCATCGATAATTACGGTGTCACCAATTTTAATAAATTTAAAGAATGAGATTACAACTCCTGAGAATAAGTTCTCAAGAAATGGTCTCAACGCAACACCTGCTGCAACTGATAAAATCGCCGCAATAATTGAAATATAGACAGAAGGAATCTGACCTAAGTAAGGAATAAAGACAACTACTGACCATATAAAAATGAGGGCCAGAGGCAATGCTTTACTAATAAAAGAGAAGCGTCCTTCAATAGCATGAATTCCCTTCTCTTTTATTTCTCTCTCATCATTTTCAACAGGAGAATCTGTCTCAACCGCCCCGTGGATTTCTCTTTTCTTAATATTTTTAAGCTTAAGCTTTTCCGCTCTCTTTATAATTAATCTAAAGTATAGGTAAAAGAGAATGAAGAATGTACTCACTCCTATTGGGTATGAGTACTCAGCAAAAATATCAACCATTAAGCTTCCTTTACTCCATTATACTTCGTTTTTGATAGTATAAAGTAAGTCATTAGCCCAGCAATCATTCCTGGAGCAACTTCAAACATTGTACCAGCAAGTCCAAGTTGTCTCCATAAAAGAGTTACAGCAACACCTACTATTACCATTAAAATTGCATTTATTTCAGATAAATACTTCCCAAGTGCATAAATAAACAACAGTGGTCCAAAAGCAGCCCCTAGAACTGACCAAGAAATAAGCACTAATTGAAATACATTCTTACTTCCGTATAGGGCAATGAGTAGAGCCATTATTGTTACGGTTGCTGTTGTTAACTTTGTGATCCAAAGCTTAGACTTTCCTTTTGGAAAGATATCCATTGTGAAAGCAGCTGAACAACTTAATATTTGAGAGTCAGCAGTAGACATAGTTGCAGCAAAAATTCCTGCAAGAACAACCCCTATTAAAACCTCAGGTAATAATGCCTGACTCATTAAAGGTAGTGCTAACTCGGCATCAAAACTTGATGACTCTGGAAGTATTACTCTTGCAGTTAAGCCTGCACCAATAGTTAAAGCGTAAAAGGCAGTATACCAACCGTAATAATACGCTCTAGTTTTATTCATACTTTCTGCATTATCAATAGTCATAAATCGGATCATAATATGAGGTTGACCAATGATACCAAAACCTCCAAAGATCCACCCCAGAATAAATAAGAGAACACCAAAGGAATTATCTATAGCAAGCCCTGTTGGTATGACACTTAAATAACCTGGAGAAACAGCATCTAAACTTGAAAGGTACGATGAAAACCCTCCGGCCCTATCGACACCAACGAAGAATAACATCGACATTGCAATAATCATTACCACTGACTGAGCAGCATCTGTCCAAATTGAAGCACGTAGACCACCAGCTAAACAGTAAGCAAAAACAATAATACTACCAATGATTGCACCCGTACTGTAATCCCAACCAAAGAGAACATGTAGTGCTTTACTTCCGGCCTTAAACTGAGCTGCAGCATAGACTCCCAAGAATACAACTGTGATTATCCCTACAAGAACTCGAAGTTTTTTAAACTCTCCTCCCTGCCAACGAGATAATACTCCACCAAAACTTAGCATACTCTTTTTTTCAGATTGAACTCTCAGTTTTTTATGAACTAAATTACTAATCATATAGTCACCAAAGATCCATCCAACCATAAGCCAGATAGACTGTAGTCCACTTGTATAGGTATAACCAATCATACCAATAAACATATACCCACTGTTATTTGTAGCAACAGCTGAAAGTGCCGCAAGCCAAGGCTGAACATCTTGCCCTGCCATTAAGTAGTCAGAATTATTTTTTTTACTTTTAAATGTTGAAGAAACTCCTATAAGTACAAATAAGAGTAAAAAGAATAGAAAACTATACACAATCATCTATTGAGTCCTTTGGTTAAGTTTATAATGTTATTTGATTTTAAATATTAGAAACTAAGTCGTTTATACCAAACATTCATACTCTCAATACTTCCTGAGATGTTGGTATTATTCTTAAGTGTTCCTGCATAGGAATAATCACTTCTTGAAAAAGTGATATTCATTCCAAAAGATTTTGATCTCGCTATAGTATAGGCCGTTTTAATACCTTCTACTTTCATTTTTAAATCCATAATAGATAATAACTTTAAGGCCAACCCTTTCCCTCGATATTCAGGAAGAGTTGCAAAATCTGTCATTTCTACATTCTCACTTTCAAAATCTATTTCACAAGATGAAACTGCCACAATCTTACCTTTAGACTTAACACCAAAGATACGAACATTATCCTGCATAGAGCTCTTTACGAAATCAACATCAAAAATTGGAAATGGATAAGTCTTAAACACAGACTTATAAACACCAATAATCTCTTCGACATCAGAAGCTTTGAGTTCTTCAACAATACAAGTTGAAGAAGAGTCTTCAATAGGCTCTTTCTTCTTCATAGTAGCAACATTTACTACAGACTCAATATCGCGTGAGTCTACATTTCTGCGACTTTTACTTAAATACTTAGAGAAGAAGTAACCATCTTTCTGACCATTATACAGGTTTGGGACCTTTGCCTCTAAGTCATAGTTCTCTTTGCTAAAATATTTAGCAAAAGGAGTTGAAACCTTAGCAAAAATCTTCCCATACTTATTACTTTTGGCAATAGTCTCCACCTCACCTAGAGTTTCCTCTACGTTCCCGGAATTTGCTAATTTCATAATGTACAGTCGATCGTTGAATTTTCCATGTTGAGCGAGAGCGCCGTTAACGCTCTCTAGCTGGTCATAGTCCATTAATCTACTCGTGTTAAATAGTGATTATTATAATCTAGATAAACAGTCCTTTTTAACTCTAAGTCCTGCTCTAACAGATCCAAGTGATCTCTTAAAATTCATTAACTGAATTTCATTTTCAAGATCTCTTTCGCGAATAGATTTCTCTTCGTCCGTTAAGTCTTTCTTTTTGCTTGAATGAATGTCTTTATTTTCTTTAAAATTTTCCATGTATTAATACTAACGGACAATTTGCCTTTACCGAAGTTTTAATAGAGCGGATTCGCCTTTACCGAACACGCACTACAATAACAGTCACTTACCCCTTACTAATTCTTGAAACAACTTTCAAAAAGTCTACTATTGAGCTCTAAGCTTTTCTTCGTTAACAAAGTATCGCAGTCTTCATTATTCTTTAAAGAGAGATCAAGCTCTGTAATGCGCTCTTGTAAAAATTCTTTCGAAAGTTTTTCATTTCCGTACTCGATGTACTTTTCACTTCCTTCATTTAATTGAATACTCATATTGGCTCCTTTCCTTGTTTCCTATAAAACTATCTCCTACCATTCTACTCTCTTCAACATTAGTTCTTAACAATTAGGTTATCTCGAAGTAGACAACTTGCTCCTTCCTTCAGCTTTCAATTTGCTCTATGCTTAATTGAACAGGGAGGTTCTATGTTTATTAAAAGAGGACAATTCAACGAAGAACGAACAACTAATAAATCGAAACCTATTCTAGTCACACCAGAAGGAAAATCTTTTCAAGTTACATATATGTCGGCCTTTATATGGGAAGAGTTAGATGGATCTACTTCAATCAATGATGTTTCTAAGAAAATTGAAGACACGAGTAAAATTAACAAGCCAGAGTTATCAAATATAGTTGAAAGTATTGTTCTTCAACTTAAAGATGTTGGTCTTGTAGGGAAAGTAAGCTAATAGTGAAGTCAATCTATCTACTAGCTATTCTTATGTTTGCCTCTTGGAGTATTAGTTCAGATGCTGCTTGTACTATTAAGTATAAGAGTAATCTGAGAGGTGCTCCTACAACAACAGCTTCAGTAGTAAGTTCTTTACCTAAGTATTCTCCATTAAAGATTGTTAAAGATGATGGGCATTGGATTAAAGTTAAAGGACTTAAGTTTGAAGGTTGGATTTTCCATACACTTATAGATAGGGACCTAGAGTGTATGTCAGTTAAAAACACAAATAGTTCTTTTTGCCCTTCCAAGCTAGATCAAAAAACAAGGCCTATTGTTGCGACAGAAGGCTTTAAAGTTTTAAAAAAAGAGATTGGATGTAATCAAGTCTTAGATAAATATGGAAAAAGAATCTGGCTCAACAATACTAGTGCTTGGCCAGATTCAGCTTCTATGAAAATTATGTTCAATTAATATTTTACACTACATCCATAAGGCTTACTTTTAGAAACTTTCACCTTTTCAGATGCCTTAAGAGAATCAACAGCTTCAATTACATAGTTTCTAGCTTTCTTAATATCTTGCTTTGAAGCACTTGCAATACTATCAATCGCCCCATAATACTTCACAAGGTTATCTTCCCCTATATAGACAATTTGAGGAGTAGTTTTTGCGCCATACAGTTGTCCAACCTTTCCGTCTAAATCTAGCAGCATGTAATTGGCATTAGATTCTTCTTCTTCTAGTCTGTCTTTGGCCACAGAACTTGAAGACAAGTAGCCTTGGTTACCTTCAGCTGAAGATACTATAGAGACCCAAGTGCCTCCTGTTTGCTCCTTAAAGTACTTCTGTGTTTTCTGCATATTATTTGAGTCATAGTGCTTTCTGACAAAAGGACAACCATCATTAAACCATTCAAGAATAACTGGCTTTTTAAGCTTACTTAACTCAACTAGCTTACCTTCCTGACTTATCAGCTTAAAGTCTATGGCCTTATCACCAGGGGACATTGCAAAGAGATTTGTTGAAAATAGAAATGCGAAAAAGAGGACTTTCATGACTAACTCCAGAAAAATAGTTTTATAAATTATAACCCTATTTCGAAGCTAGAATAAATATATAAAGCTAGACAAGCTCCCTTATTTAAAGGAGCTTAATTCCTTCTTTAGAAATGAGTATCTTTTTTTCCTTAAACAGCATCCCAATTGAGCCCTTAAAGGTTTTTTTACTCATATTTAAGATTCTTCTAATCTCATCAGGAGAACTCTTATCGTTAAGAGGGCTCTCTCCTCCAACACGACTTAAGTAATCTAGAATGACGTCCTTAGAATCTATCATATTTCTTATACCAAGCACCTGAAGAGAGATATCAACAAGCCCATCATCACGAACTTTTTTGACATTAGCTGTATACTCTTTACCAATTTGAATATCTTGAAAGATTTCTGAATCGTAAATCATTCCAATAAACTTCTTATTGATAATGACTCTATATCCTAAGTCAGTCTTTGTAGCTGGAACGATTGTTACTTCATCATCTTTCATAATGTCGAAATCTGACTCAAGTATATATTTACCAAGTTTTGTTGTTCCAAAAACCCTATCAGTCTCTTCTTCTAAACAGACTCGAACGATATGATCTTCAAACTTTCGTACTTTTACTTTTTGCTCATTTCCAGGAACGAGTAGGTCTTTATCTATTCCCCAATCAAAGAATGCTCCAAAGTCTTGAACTTCAACAACTCTCATTATTGCATATTCACCAACAAGTGCATGAGGGATTTGATCAGTTGCTATTAAGCTTCCCTGAGTATCAAGATAAACAAATACATCTAACTCTTGATTCATAGAGACATTCACCGGACCAAGGCTTGGAGGCATGAAAATCTCATCAATTGAGTCAACATCTTCTTTCAGATAGTACCCTGAGCTAGACTCTCTACTTACAATTAACTTATTTACTCGACCAATTTCAATCACTATTTACTCCATTTTGCCTAAACCTATGCTGAAAGGGGTAAAGAATCAATGTAAATGTTGGAAATCAGTAAAAACAACAGATATATTCCGAAAGTATTAAACCTAAACAAAATTAATCCGAAAAGTTATCTAACTTATGAAAATTAAATATATCTATACCACTCTATTAACAGCAGTTGCTTACTTTATAGCGGCACGACTTGCACTACTTCTTGCAATCCCCCCTGGCTTTGCAAGTGCAGTATGGCCTGCAGCAGGTATAGCACTTACTTGTCTACTCTACTTCAAGGGATATGCTGTTATTGGGATTTATATTGGATCTGTAGCTGCTAATATGTGGCCATATATATCCATTAATGACTTTGAAATTGTTCAAAGATCATTAATATCTGCTCTACTAATTGGAATTGGAGCGACTCTTCAGGCTTATATTACATATAGAGCTGTTAAGCATTTTGACCACAGTAAACTAAAGCTAGACACAAAAGAGTCTGTAATTCAGTTCTTACTCATTAGTGGACCTATTGGCTGTCTAATAAGCTCATCTGTTGGTGTCTCTACCTTATTTTTTACAGGAGTAATATCAGCAGAGTCATTCCTATTTTCTTGGTTTACGTGGTGGATAGGAGACACTATTGGAGTTGTTGTATTCACACCTTTACTAATCTCATTTTTTCAAAAAGGCAGTCGTCTATGGAGAAGCAGAAGACTTACAATAACTCTCCCCTCAGTAGTCTTAGTTGCATTAATTATTTTTATATTTGCCAATGCAAGAAGTTGGGAACAGCAAAGGCTTAAGAATAGATTCAATACAAGATTTGATGATATTACGAGAACAATAGATAACCACTATCAATACTATCAAGATACTCTCAATGCCGCACTTGCGTATATTGAGAATTCAGATGAAATCACTTATAAAGAATTTGATAAATTTGCTTCAAAAATAATTAGAAGAAAATCTGGAATAAGAGCGATTTCTTGGAATCAAATTGTTAAGGGTAAAGACAAAGAAAAATTTATTAAGAAGATGAAATCAAATGGATTTTCAGATTTTCAAATATCAGAAAAAAATAGCAAAAACCAAATCATTCAGGCCATCGAACGTGAAGAGTATGTCGTTGTTACTTATATTTATCCATATAAAGAAAATCGTAAGGCCCATGGGCTAAATATCACTTTCTCAAAGACAAGGCGAGAATCTCTAGAAAAAGCGAGAGAATTAAATGATACTTACTTGTCTGCCGACATCCAGCTTCTTCAAAATAAAGGAGACTTTTTCCCTAAAGGGTTCCTTTCACTCACTCCATCAAAAGACAAGAATACGAATCTAGTAAAAGGTTATGTTACAGGAGTGTTTAACTATAAGAAAATGTTTGAGGAGATGCTAGAAGGTGTTGAACTAGAGGGACTTGAACTTCTTTTTGTAAATAGTGATAACTCAATTGTTTATTCAAATACTAATTCTTACCAAGACAAAATATATAACTCTGAAGAGAGAGAAAAGATTTTAAAGAATAATGGATCGATTCTTAAGATACATAACCTTAGCTACAAGAATAGGACATGGAAATTAGTACTAATTCAAACTGATAAATACAACACTAGTCATCAAACATGGTACGCCTGGTATGTTCTATCTGGAGGACTATTTGTTCTTAGTATCTTCACTTCATTCTTACTTATAATAACAGGTAAAGAGAATACTCTTAAACTGATAAAAAACAAGCTTGAGAAGTCTGAAAAGATGTTATTAAAGTCTAATGAAGACCTGGAAAAGAAAGTAATAGAAAGAACTAGAAAGCTAGTGAAGGCCAATGAAGTCAAATCTAGCTTTCTTGCAAATATGAGTCATGAAATAAGAACTCCCCTAAATGGAATCATTGGAATTTCCTCACTACTTCATGAGAAGATAAAAGAAGATGAGCATATTGAGTATTTAAATATTATCAAAAAAAGTAGTGAAGACTTACTTCAAATTATAAATGACATTCTTGATTTTTCAAAAATAGAATCTGAAGTTTTAGATATTGAGAACATTTCTTTCAGTTTATATGAAGAATTAAATCAAGTCATAAACTTAATTCAAAACTCATCAATCAATCAAAATGAACTAAAGTTGCACTGGGAAGACTCTCTTGAAAAATTCTACTCATCAGATCGTATTAAGATAAGACAAATCCTAATAAACCTAATTGGTAATGCTGATAAATTCACGAAAGATGGAAGAATAGATATATTTGTTAAAAAGGTTTCTAATGAGGATCAAAACGTTCAAATCAAAATAAAAGATACAGGAATTGGAATTCCACTAGAGTCGAAAGAAAAAATATTTAAATCATTTATGCAGGCAGATATATCTACGACGAGAAGGTACGGAGGAACTGGGCTTGGACTAACTATAAGTAAAGCTCTAACAGAAGCTCTCGGAGGAGAGATTACATTTACTAGTGAGGAAGGATCTGGAACAGAGTTCACTATTTTATTACCTCTAAAAAAATTAACAAAAGAAGAGATTGAGCAAATAGAAACATCCCCTCTCCCTGAATATAATATATGTAAAAAAGGCAAAGAGATTAATATCCTTGTCGCTGAAGATAATAAAGTTAATCAAATTGTGATTATGAAAATGCTTACAAAACTTGGACTCAAGCACGACTTAGTAGAAAATGGAGAAGAGGCAATCGATCGCTTAAAGGTGGAAAAGTTTGATCTCATTCTTATGGATTGCCATATGCCGAAGCTAGATGGATTTGAAGCAACAAAGATCATTCTAGAGACTTACAAGGATGAAGCACCTATAATTGTTGCTGTTAGTGCTTCAGCAATGACAGAAGAAGTTCAGGCCAGCTATGATTCAGGAATGAAAGATTTTATTAGTAAGCCTGTGAAGATTCAAGATTTTGTACGAGTAATAAATAAATTCTTTGAGGACTAGCTCTTTGAAATATAGGTATTGATTTCTTTTAAAAATACATCACTATATTTTTCACACTTACTACTACCTACTCCATTGACCATTAAGAATTCATCTTTTGACCTTGGAAGAATCTGACACATATCATGTAACGATTTATCACCAAAGACCATGTAAGGAGCAAGACCATTTTCCTTTGCAATTACTTTTCTCACTTTTCTAAGTTCTTCAAATAAGTCATTTCTCTCATGACTACTTGCGACCTTTTCAGTAGCGACTCTAAGAGTAATCTTTCTCTTTTTAAGAAGAAATTCTTCATTTCCCTTTAAAAGATTTTCACTTTTCTTCATAAGTCCAAGAGTTCTATATTCCCAACTCTTAATGCATATATACTTTAAGTTTAGTAACTGTCTGATGATTAAGTTCCAATGAGACTTAGTTTCACCCTTTCCAATACCATAAACAGAGAGTTTATCATGTCCTCTCTCTTCAACTTTGGCATTCTTACTTCCTCTTAAGACGTCAACTATATAGCCTGCCCCATACCTTTGTTCTGTCCTATAAATAGTAGAAAGAACTTTTTGTGCATCAACTCTTCCATCCCATGTTTCACCTGGATGTAGGCAAGTGTCACAATTATCGCATTGTTCAGGACTATCTTCTTCAAAGTATTGTAATAAGAAATTTCTTCGACACTTTGTCGTCTCACAAATAGAAAGCATTGAATCAAGCTTGCCTCTTGCAACTTTTTTATAGTTCTCATGTGCTTCAGTGGTCTCTAACATTTGAGAAAGTTTTATAACGTCTTGTAGACCATATACCATCCAAGCATTAGCAGGCAGACCATCTCTACCAGCTCGACCTGTTTCTTGATAATAACTCTCCACACTTTTTGGAAGATCTAAGTGAGCGACAAACCTAACATCAGGCCTATCAATCCCCATACCAAAAGCAATCGTTGCAACAATAACTACATTTTCTTCATTACTAAATGTCTTTTGTGCAAAGTCTCTTTGTTCTCTAGTGAGTCCTGCATGATATGCATAGGACTGATGTCCTCGCTCCCTAAGTTTTTTAGAAACTGCTTCAACCTTTCTTCTTGATAGGCAATAAACAATTCCAGTATCACCTTTATGGTTCTTATTTATAAACTCGTCTAACTGCTTTATTTCGTCTTCTCTTTCAAGAATTGTATATTTAATATTTGCTCTATCAAATGAAGAGATAAATATATTTGGAGTATTCATTCTTAACTGATGAGTTATATCAGCTCTAGTCTTCTCATCTGCAGTTGCCGTTAATGCAAGAATTGGAACATCAGGAAATATATCTTTCAGTCCTCCAAGTCGAGTATAGTCAGGTCTGAACTCATGTCCCCATTGAGAAACACAGTGAGCCTCATCAATTGCAACAAGGCCTATATTTAGATTTTGTAAAAAGTTTGAAATCCCCCCAGAGAGAATTCCTTCAGGAGAGACGTATACTAATTTAACTTCACCACTAAGTAATCTCTCACGTGCTTCAGCTTTTTCTTCTGGACTTTGATTTGAGTTTAAATAGCAAGCTGACACACCATTATTAGAAAGGTTTGCAACCTGATCACTCATTAGAGAAATAAGCGGCGAAATGACGACCGTAACTCCATCGAGATAGAGAGCAGGAACTTGAAAACACATAGACTTCCCACCACCAGTTGGCATTATAGCGAGGGTGTCAGTACCATCTAAAATTGAATTTATAATATTTAATTGTTCTAAACGAAACTCTTGGTGTCCAAAAGTTTCTTTTAAAATAGAATGTAGCCTTTCATTTCTCATTAGCAGAGCGTATCAAAAAATTAAATCATCGACTATTACAAATTCCCCATTCGGCTTGCATTGAAGTCTTCAACGGCCTGAACGAGTTCTTCTTTTGTATTCATAACAAAAGGTCCATATGACGCTACAGGCTCATCTATAGGCTCCCCACTTAATATTAGTAGCTTAGAACCAGCTACTCCTGTTATTTCAAATCGATCCCCATCTTTACTAAGAGCTAGTCCCTGTTCTGGACCATAATTCTGATTTGAAATATTAACTTCACCATCAATAATTAAAGCAATTGTTGTCATACTATCTGAGCATATATATTGAAAAGTTCCATTTTCAGAAAAGGAAACTTCAAAAATATTTATTGGACTATGTGTAGAGCAAGGCCCTTCAGTACTTTCATATTCTCCAGCTATAACTTTCACTTTGTGGCTTCCTTCATTAACTCTGGGAAAGCTACTGTCTTCAACACCTTGGTATTTTGGTTCACTCATCTTAAGTTCTGCTGGTAAATTCACCCATAATTGAACCATTGAGAATTCTCCACCTTTCTTAGAGAAGTCCTCTGAGTGAAACTCATCATGAACTACCCCTGAGGCAGCTGTCATCCACTGAACTCCCCCAGGATAAATGACTCCACCACCGCCACTTGAATCTCTATGCTCAACTTCCCCTTTCATTGCGAAAGTGACAGTCTCAAAACCACGGTGAGGGTGAACTCCAACTCCTCTTCTTTTGGAAGTTGGAGTAAAGTTCATTGGCGCTGCAAAATCAAGCAATAGAAATGGATTTGTATAATCATAGAGAGATGTGCCAGGACTCCATAGCGTACTTACGTAGAAGCCATCACCAACCCAATGTTTTCTACTATTTTTTAAAACTTTTACTACTTTTGTCTCTGACATTTTATCCCTCTAACTATTACTTATTAAGAACTAATTTAAAATTTAACGTCACTTCATTATGAATCATCTTATCTCCAAGATTTTTGAAGTAGTTTCCAGAACCATAAATCATATCAAACTTAGTTCTATCAAAAGTTAAAACTCCAACGTACTCAGAGCCAGATTTCTTGTAAGAAAATTCAACAGGATTAGACTTTCCTTTAATCGTTAGAATTCCCTTAATTTTTGAACCTGTATCATTTTTTACAACTAGAGTAGCTTCAGGAAATTTTGCAATGTTAAAGAAGTCATCACTCTTCATATGAGTTAAAAATTTAGTTGCCCACTCACCTGATAGATCTGTAACTGTTAAAGAGTTTAAATCGATAACAAGAGTTCCCGACTCTATTAGACCCTTATCGTTTAACTTAACACTCGCCTTTTTAAGTTTTAACTTACCAGTATGCTCACCAGTTACCTTCGTTCCTTTCCAGTTAAACTCACTCTTTGCAAGATCAACATCTGCAGCAAATGAAGTTAGTGAAAAAACAGTAAGTGCACTAATCAATAAACCTTTCATTTTAAATCTCCTTATAGATTGTTTTTTATTTATTATCGCCGAAGAACTTAAGTTGCAACAGGAGACACAATCGAGATACACTGTTTCAACAGGAGAACAGTATGGACTTAAACCTACTCAAGACATTTGCTAAAGTATCGGAATTAGGTAGTTTCACTAAAGCAGCAGAGGCCCTAAGACAACCTAAGTCCAGAGTAAGCAGGGCCATCTCTCGCCTAGAAAAAGAGCTCGAAGTTGGACTAATTAGACGAACGACCAGACAAATAGCACTCACAAATGAAGGAAGAGAGTTCTTTCAAAATATACAAGAATTAATCTCAAAATTAGAAGAAGAGGTAGAGCACATAAGCGACTCAAAAAAAGAGGTCGGTGGTGTTCTTAGAGTTACTGCTCCAGATGATCTTGGTCAGTCAATTCTCTTAGACATTATAGCTAAATATAACGACCTCTATCCAAACGTTGAAGTTCAAACTATTCTCACAAATGATTACTTGGATTTAACAAAAGAAAATATAGATCTCGCTTTTAGAGTTGGACAACTGGAAGACTCTAATTTGATTCAACGCTCATTCAAAGATGTTCATTTCATAGCTATTGCTTCTAGAGAATATGTTCAAAGATTTGGAATTCCTCAAACTGCTCAAGATTTAAAAGATCATAAAATTCTAACCTTTAGAAATTTTGATTTTAATAATCTAACAGAAGAAAATGATCAAAGAATAGACTATAGATATAGAATTAACACAAGCAGTATTCCAATGCTTTTAAATATGGCAGTAAATGGAAATGGAATTACAATAGCTCCTAACTTCTATTGTGAAGATTATATAAGAGCAGGAAAACTCGTTCATATCTTTCCAAAATGGAGAGGACCTACCCAATCAATTCGAATTCTCTACACACCAACAAGTAATTTGTCTAAGAGAACTAAGGCCTTCCTAGACTTAATAGAAGATTTTCAATAAAATCTTAAACATGAAAATACTACCTATAATTCTATTCCTAACACTTCTCTCCTCATGCTCTTCAAAAGACTGGAGAACAGCTTCTAGGGCAAGTGCAGGAATTGCAACAAAAGCAGAAGATCAAAAAGAAGATATCTATCAAGTCTACTATGCAAGGGCCTTCTCTTGGAGAGGATATCTTGGAACACATCCGTGGGTTGCTTGGAAGTTAAAAGATGAAGACAGCTACACTGTGGCCCAAGTAACATCTTGGAATATAAGAAGAACTGGTTCATCTGTTTCAGTTCAAAAGGACCTTCCTGATAGAAAGTGGTTTGATAATGACCCTACACTCCTATATGAAGTAACAGGGGAAAAAGCGAGAGTAGTCATTGAAAAGACAAAGAAGATCATCGCAGACTATCCTCATAAGAAAATATACAGACTATGGCCTGGTCCGAACTCAAATACATTTGTCTCACATATTATAAGAAGTATTGAAGAGCTCCCACTGGAGCTTCCAGCAAATGGAGTTGGTAAAGACTACCTTGTAGATAATTCTCTTTTAGCGGATAGCCCTAGTAATAAAGGTTATCAACTTTCGGCTTATGGACTACTTGGAGTAACAGCGGGAATTGAAGAAGGTTTAGAAGTAAACCTTCTTGGATTAAGCTTTGGAATTGATCTTTGGCGACCTGCTCTAAAGCTTCCTTTTATTGGTAGACTAGGATTTAAAGATGAGCCAGTTACTGATGCACTGTAAATATCTTTCCACTATCTGTTGAGAAGTAAAGCTCTCCATCTAATCCTGTTCGAACATGTCTAATTCGTTCTTCTAGTTTTTCTAATAAGCTTTCTTCTTTTACTAACTTATTATTTTTCAACACAACTCTATGTAAGTGCGTAGAGCCTAGACATGCCAGAAAGAAGCTTCCTTTCCACTTTGAATTCTTATCTCCAGTATAAATAGTTAAACCAGACGGCGATATACTTGGAGTCCAATTCACAAGAGGCTGTTCCATGCCATCTTTTTTCTCTTCTCCAATACTTGGTCCCCAATACTCTTTTCCATAAGTAATTACTGGCCAACCATAGTTTAATCCTTTTTGGACAAGGTTTAACTCATCACCACCACGCGGTCCAAATTCACTGCTATAGAGTTGTTTAGAAGTGCTATCATAGAATATCCCCTGTGGGTTTCTATGCCCTAGACTCCATATCTCTGGAAGAGCATCCTTTGTATTATAAAATGGATTATCAGATAAGGACTTTCCCTCTAAAGAGAGTCTAAGAATTTTACCATTATGATAATCTAATTTTTGAGCGTAGTGTCTCTCTCCTCTATCTCCAATCGTCATAAAAATAGAATTTTCGACAAAGGCAAGTCTTGAGCCAAAGTGTATACTTCTGCTACTATAAATCTTAGATTCAAAAAGAGTCTGATGCTTACTTAGCTTTCCATCAGAGTAAATAGCTCGCCCTAAAGCTGTCACAAGAGTTTTTCCTACTTTCTTAGAAAAGGTATAGTAAACATAGGGAATCTTATTAATCACTTTATAGTGGATATCAAGAAGACCTCCTTGCCCACTCACCACAACCTCTGGTGCCTGCAACTCTTTACTCTTCTTTGACTTCAAATCTATTTCTAAAATTTTTCCATCTTTTAGCGTGGCAATGATTTTACTTTTATTAATAAAATCAAAGCCCCAAATAATATCATCCGTCTTAAAGACTAGATTTGTACTAATCTTTGCATTGATATTTAAAGATAATAAAATTGAAAAAAGAATTAATACTTTCATTTGATCCCTGTTAGTTTGAAAATAAACATACCAGTCATCATACTACCAACAAAAAGAACAAAATCGGAACTTAAAGAAGTTAGATTTACGATACCTGGTCCTGGACAAATTCCAACAATTCCCCACCCAATACCAAACAAAGCTGATCCAGTAATCAACTTCCAATCTATAGAACTCTTTGTAGGTAAGCTAAATCCATCTCCACAGACAGGTGTTTCTTTTTTTACAAAAGTGAAAACTAAAAAGTTAACCAGAATTGCACCAATCATAACAAATGCAAGAGAATAGTCCCACTCTCCAAAAATATCTAGAAAGCCAATTACTTTTTTAGGATTCGTCATACCCGAAATAACAAGTCCAACTGAAAAGAGAACTCCTGAAATAAAAGAAATTATATTATAGGCCATTAGAATACTCCTTTAACTGCTACAGTTATGATGCCAAATAACATGAAGATGGCCGTTGCGGTAATACTTCTCTTTGAGAGTCTCGATATTCCACACACACCATGTCCTGAAGTACAACCACTTCCAAGCCTTGTCCCAAAGCCTACAAAGAGACCAGCAACAATAATTTCTAGTACTGAGTTTTCTAGAACAAAAGTATTAGCTTCTGGATATAGGTATATAGAAAGAAAACCACCACTTAATAACCCTATAATAAATAAATATTTCCATACATCAATTGATGTAGGCTTATTCAAAAGATGAGCAAGGATAGAACTTATTCCAGAGATCTTTCCTACTCCTATAAATAGAATAGAACTCGCTACTCCAATTATGATTCCACCAAGAAGTGGATTAATTACATTTTCCATTATAACTCCAACTTAATTATACTTTTCTTATTATCAATCAACATAGGTCTTATATCCCCACCATTGATATTAACATAAATACTTTCATTTAATAATCTAGGAGAATTCAAAGTTTTGTCTCTTGAACTTCTCATTGAAACAAATTTATCTACATCTATGTCTTTATTTAGATGAGTATTATGATCTAGTTCATCTTTCACTGTTGTTTTAAACTTCATCTCTCTATTATTCGGTGAATAATCGTGCCCAACATAAATATTATAATGATCAGGAAGTGAATATAACTTTCCTTTAATCGAGTGATACATTTCTTCAGAATCTCCTCCAGGAAAGTCACATCGACCAGTTCCAGAGTCTGGTATAAAGATGACATCACCAGTGAAAATATTTTCACCTATTTTATAAGAAACACATGAAGCTGTATGACCAGGCGTTTTAAGAACTTCTATATTAACTGACCCTGCAGATAAAACTTCATTCTCTTTTAGAAGTAAATCATATGGAAGATCATTAAAATGTGGAAACTTTTCTTTAAAGTAGCTTCTACTAGTTTCATCTAAATCTCCAATACCTGTCTGACTAGACGGTAAAGATTCTTTTAGTAAAGCTGCCCCAGTAAAGTGATCTGCATGAATATGAGTATCCAAAATATAATGAATTTTTAATTTATTAGAATTAATAAAATCTAATAACATCTCAATTGATTCATAACTAATACTCTGATCCTCAGGATGGTAATTTAGTACTGAGTCGACAATCACTCCATCACGAGTTACGCTATCATATATAATGTAAGACAAAGTTGACGTATCTTTATCAAAGAATTCTTGAACCTTTAGTTCTTCTGCCATATTGATTCTCCTTGACCTATAATGGACTCTTACGAATATTAGAATAAACCTAAACTACAGATCTAACATTGATGTAGATCAAACTTAGAAAGAACTATGAAATATCAAAAAATTAAACCTTTCATAAAGCACTCAAACTCTCGTAATTACAAGAGAGGAGAGATTATTTATGCACAAGACTCACTGCCAACAAGTCTCTACTTTATAGAGTCTGGAACAGTGGGACTCTTTCATAACTCTTCAAATGGTAAAGAAGTCTTTTTAAGAGTATTTGGAAAAGGATCTATATTTGGACATAGATCGTATTTTGCCAACTCACCATATCATGCAAATTCTATGGCATTAGGAAATACGAGTATCATCATTATATCAAATGAAGAGTGTCAGAGAATTTGTAAAGAGCACCCTGAACTTCTTATGGAAATGGTTTCACAGTTAGCAGTTGATCTGGGTCAGGCAGAATTGAGACTTGCCGGAGTACATGATAAGACTGTTGCTCAAAGAGTTAGCGAATCACTTGTCTTCTTAAAGTTAAGGTATCCTGACCAGGTTTGGACGAGAAAAGAGATTGCAGATTTTTCAGTTACAACTTTTGAATCAGTTGCTCGTGTAATGACCTTACTAGCAGAGAATAATATTATTCAAAAAAATGGAAGAGATTTTATTATCAATGACTTAGAAAAGTTAATTAATTTCAATATTTGATCTGTATCAAAGAATAAAAATATCTCCTCCCCTATAATAGAGTTAGGGAGCAGCAATGACATATTTACTCGCATTACTTTCAGGAATAGCATTAGGAACTCTAGGAGGAGGGGGATCAATATTAATAGTTCCAATTCTGACCTATCTAATGGAGTTCTCACTTAAATTATCAATTCCTATGAGTTTGGCAATAGTTGCAATATCAAGCTCAACGGCAGTACTTAGTAATCTAAAAGAAAAAATAATCAATTATAAAATTGCAGTTCAATTTATAGTATTCTCCTTAATAGGTACCTCGCTAGGTTCATACTCTTCACAATTTGTAAGTTCAAATTTTCAATTAATCTTATTCTCTATCATTATACTACTTGCAGCTTTTAGCATGTTACGAAAAAAAGTGACTCAATCACAAAAAGAAAGCGTTCCATTTATATTTTTTGCATTAAGTGCTTTAGGCATTGGAGTATTAACAGGACTAATTGGAGTAGGAGGAGGTTTTTTAATTGTTCCAACATTAAATATTATAGGGCGACAAAATATTAAAGTATCAATAGCGACATCACTATTTATAATTGCAATGAATTCTCTAGGAGGATTTATTCAATACTTAACAATTGTAGATATTCCATGGATTTTTCTATTAAAGTTTTCAGCATTCGCATCGATTGGTTCTATTATAGGTTCTAAGATTGCAAAGAAAGCGAACCCTGAAAAGCTTAAATCATCCTTTGCATACTTCTTATTATTAATGGGAGTATTTATGATTGTGAAAACTACTTTTTAAATCTATTTATATAGGTACATTTTTGGCATAACTCTTCTACGAGTTTGCCATTTTGGAAGCCTTTTCTCATCGCCTCTGTTCTTTCATTAGTTAAGATATCAGACAAGGCTTCATTCTTACAGTTTCCTAAATTTATAATTGCTTCTTTATCTAAACAACAAGGAACAACTACCCCATTGGCGTGAATACCTACATGGCCTAGAACTCCATTACAACGCCCCTGCTTTCCTTGAACTTCTCCATCCAGTGAAGGCCATTCAAAGCGAGAGTCAAAATGTAAGTATAGTCTATTCCAAACTCTCTTAGACTTTATTGCGCCAACTTCAATATTTCTATTAATAGTAATTTGAAAGTACTTCTCTACATATTCAAAAATGTCTGAATTATCTTTATCAGTTGAGTCTTGATTCCACATTCTAAAATTAATGTAGAGCTCTGGCCTTAGTGCATGTGCTTTTTGAACAAACTTTAATATAGGAAGTAAGTAATCATCTAGCTTCTTGTGAGGAAAATTATCTTTAAACGCCTGCAAAGAAAAGTTCACCTGACGAATTGCTTTTGAAGTTATCAAAAGGTCTTCAAATCTTTTTAATAGAAGTCCATTAGTAGTTAGTTGAATCTGAGTATTATATTTTTCAGTAATTTTTAAAATCTCTTCAAACTTAGGATGAGCAAGAGGCTCTCCCATAAGGTGGAGACAAATCTCTTCAGCAAGTGGTGCAGCTTCACTTACAATCTTTTCAAACTCTTCTAATGACATGATTTCTTTATCACGTTCAACAACAGGACAGAATGAACACTGAACATTGCAAATATTAGAAATCTCTATATAAATTCTCTTTAGCATTACCTACTACCTCAATGCATTTAATAGCATGATTTAAACCGCAGGAAAATAGCTTAGGGAGATTTGACTATAATGTGCTGTGCATTGATCTAATTCCCACTCTAAGATAGATTAAACTATTGATTACATAGAAATAGGGGCCATAAATGGCAGAATTATCATATACAAACGAAGACGGAGACTCAGTCAAAACGAGTCAGTTCCTAATAAATCGTGGCTCGTGCTGCAAGACTTCATGTCTCCACTGTCCATATAACTTCACTCTTTCAAAGCACGGTCTAGAATTTAAAGAATTAGACTTAAACTCAATGTTAAAAGCTCAAAAGATTATTGATGAGAACTCTCCTAAAGAGGATAACTCAGTAAGTGCTTCACTACTTGCATCAGCATTTGGTTCTGCTAAAAAGAAAGATACTATCTCTAAATTCCAACTCAAAAACTATAGATTTGTAGAATTAAAGGGAGAAGTCTGTGGTGTTGTAAAGGTTGGAAGTGTTGGCGTAAGTGCCCTTTATCTAAAAGAGCACTTTAAGGATCAGGGACTAAGTAAAGACATAGTCTCAAGCTACTTTAGTCACTAAGGGATTAAAGTAGAAATCAGACCAATTAGAGCACCGAAAACACCACCCCAAACAACAAGCCAACCAAGGTGCTCTTTAATCATTGTTTGAATGATTTCTTTAACCATTTGAGGTGTAAGCTCATCTAGTCTTCCATCAACCATTGTCTCAATACTATCAGCAATCGAAGAGCTTCCTTCACCGCTTTTTGTAAGGTTTGAGATAAAGTTCTCGTCTTTAATAATATCAGCGATAATTTCTCTAAACTTAACTTCAAATTGAGGCTTAAGTGGCTCAAGGGCAGCTTCTCCACCAAACATCCCCAGCATTCCACCAAATGGAGACTCAAGAATTGCTTGCTTAAGCTTATTGAAGATTTTATCAAAATCAATTGTCTGCATAATCGTTTCTTCTTCAATTTTTACTAGTCCACCAGAGTTTGAACTCATAAATTTTTCAAAATTCTCTTTTGTAAAAAATTGATTCATAATCATTGATCTAATCGCACCTTTAAACTCTTGGAAACGTTCAGTAATTATTCCTGATCCGTAGAGTCCTGGAACTTTTTCAAAAAGCATATGAATTGCTAGCCAGTTAGTAATAGCTCCAGAGAATGAGTATAGCCCCATTGTTTTAATAACATCTGGATATATTGGAGATATAAATCCCAAACCGATGAGTAGCACTGAAAGCACATTTGTAATTAAACTCTTATTCATCGAAACTCCCCTGTTAGATTTAAAAATGGTGATTATAGAAATACTTAAAGGTAATGGCCATAGCGATTAATCTCTAAGTGATCCAGTTAGAGAATTTTCTAAAAAGTATAGAAGATCATTCTTTTGAGAATCACTCATACGAATGATTTGTCCCGAAATTAAAGGGTGGGCATTCTCTTTCTTTTTAAAAATCATATATCTATTAGTTTCTACAAATAATTTTTCTGGATAATTTATATTGAATAAACTATCCAACCATTCACCATTGTAATTATCAATTGCCCTAGAACCATTTCGGTAATGTTCAATAACATCATCTAATGTTTCATAGGCTCCTGAATGAAAGTATGGCGCTGTTAGGGCAACATTACGAAGAGGTGGTACTCTGAAATGGTAGCGGTCCATTTCATTTTTTGTAATTAAAAATCTACCTTCATCATTATGTTTTACATCCTTACCTGGACCAGTCTGAGGGGCAGCGACTCCCTCAAATGCAAAGCCACCTAACAGAGTGCTATTATGACAACGAATACAAAGCCCACCTTCAAAGAATACAAGAGCTCCTCTTTTAGCTTTTTCATTCAAGGACTCTTCCTTGCCTCTTAAATAATCATCCCACGGAGTGTCATATACAGCAAAGCGATGTTTTTGAAAGTGCGCGAGAGCATTTCCAAGGTGTCCAATATTTAAAACTTCGGACTCGGGATAAGCTTTTGAAAATAGTTCTCTATATTCATCTATACTCAGAAGTCTCTTCATCAAAAGGGCCCAAGCATCTTCATCACTCTTAGCATTAGCGATTTCGTTACTTCCCTTATCACCTCTCATTTCGGAATGATCAAGAATAGGGAAAAGAGCCTGTGCAGCAAGCGCACCTCCTAAGGCCTCAGTAATGTCCCATCTCTCCGGATAGTCACCATTTAAAACCTCAGAAGGAGTATTGTAGACATCCCAATCTTTTCTGTAATGAACCCTTCCATCCCAAAATAAAAAACTCATTTTATCGTGACCTAAATTATAAAGAGGAGGTGAGTTTCTAGAGATAACTTGCTTCATAGAATTAGCAACTCTACTCTCTCCAATCCCCTCTCCTCCTTCACCGATAGGCAAAGCAAGAGCATCACCAGAACCAAGCTTAGGATCATGACATGTAGAACAACTAATATTTCTATTTCCAGATAGCTCATTATCAAAGAATAGCTTTTCACCTAGAATGTATTTTACATCGTTTAGCCCTGTAGGCTTTTCAACAGAACTCAATTGAAATGTTTTAATATAAGACTGAAGTCTTGTATCTAAAATGGATTTAGCGCTTGCAGAGAAAATAATAACCGATTGAATTAAGATGAACTTAAAAAGCATTTTGATATCCCGTATAGTTAAAGACGGAAATTTTATGGGCCCAGAGTTTGAGTAGTCAAACAAAATCTCATACTAGGACTCTTGCGATGCGCTATCTAAGGCTTAGATTTATTTTTCTTATAAAAGACTCTACTCCTTCCCTCTCTTTCTTAGAAGTAAACTTTGAAAATAGAGAGATACTCTTATGCATGTCATTATGAAAAGCAATTTTTAGAGCATAATTTCTTGATGATTGTCCTCCACGAGTCCTTGTAAGTGAAACCTCTTTAATTTCAGAAGTTTTGAATCTAAGGATTTTCTCTCTCATTAAAAAGGATATATGAATTTTTAAGTCTGAAGAGATTTTGATTTCTATTTTTCTAGGATAAATAAAATTTACAACGACAAATGGCAGAAGTAGAGAAATGACGATTCCAAATAGATCATAATTATCACCAATAAAATACAAGTAACATTGATACAGTCCTGCGAGAAATACAATCAAGCAAAAGACCAAGGTAAGTCTAGAAGTTAAAACCGATAGTTTATTATCAATTAATCTAATCGCCATTTAATAACTTTATCATTAATTCTCGTTAATTTAAAAATATAGTGTTAAATTTAATTAATTCAATTGTTCGGGAGTAGTCTTGCATTATATTTTAGCAAAAAATCTAGATTGGCTTGGTCCATTAAAAGAAGAAATTCAAAATAGCTATAACACTGATTCAAAGGAAGTTTCTGGGTTACCTATTTTAAAAGTATCCTCAGAACTAGATTTAAAAGGTAAATACTTAGCCTTCTCAACTACAGCATTAATAAATACTGAACAAATCCCTGAAGATTCAATATCTAAACAAGCTCAAGCACTAGTAGATTCAATCTGTAAAAAGATTAATCCTGAAGAATCTATTAATTTACATGTTTTCAGTATGACTAATAAGTATGGAGTCCTAGAGACAGGACGTGCTGAAATACTAAAAGATAAGATTCATAAGAACTTAAGAAAAAATAAAATACGAATTCTTAGAAAGAAATTTGATCGATCGTTGGCCATTGTCCAAGTCATGCTGCTAGATGACCGCTCTGTTATTCTATCAGTACAAACATCAGAAGAGGTCTCTGAATATAACTCTCTTTACTCTCCCTATGTAGGAGGATTCAACAATGTTGAAGATGATAAGAAGGCACCTTCAAGGGCATTTAAAAAGATAGTTGAAGCACAAGAAATTCTCGGAACTAAAATCTCAGAAAATCAAACATTGATAGACTTAGGAGCTTGTCCGGGTGGCTGGACTTACATTGCACGAAAAAACGGTGCAAGTGTCATAGCAATTGATCGATCAGAGCTTCGTGAAGATTTAATGGTAGATGAGAAAGTTCAATTTCTTCAAACTGATGCATTTAAATATAGACCAGAGGAAACTCTTGACTGGTCAGTGTCAGATATTATCTCTACACCAGATAGAGTTATAGAATTAATTACGACATGGGTACTTGGTAAACTTTGTAGAAATTTTATTTTCACTATTAAGTTTCAAGGAAAAGATGGATACCATGTTCTTGAAGAATTTAAAAAGCTAGCAGACCAATGTGATTTTCAAATTATCTTAAAGCAACTAAATGCCAATAAGAATGAAGTTACAATTATGGGAAGAGAGAGAGTATGACATATTTAATATATTTACTACTTGGTGTATTTGCGGGAACTCTTTCGGGACTTTTTGGAATCGGAGGTGGACTAGTAATTGTTCCTACTCTCCTATTTTGTTTTAGATTTCTTGGGTTCTCACCAGACCTCGCAATTCACATGGCCATAGGTACATCACTCTCTATTATCGTTATAACAGCATCAAATTCAGTATTTAGTCATCATAGAAGAGGTGGCATAGATTGGAGTATTGTGCGAAAAATCTTAATTCCATTAATCATTGGAACTTACTCGGGTGGATTAGTCTCTAGTAAGCTTTCAGCAAGTCTTCTAGAAACTATATTCTCAGTATATGTTGTTCTCGTTTCACTAAAGATGTTTCTAGATGTCAAAATAGATAAAGTAGAAAAAGAGACGTCTATTGTTCTTTATTCAATTGTGGGAGCAGTAATTGGTTTCAAATCTGCAATTCTTGGAATTGGTGGTGGCACAATAAGTATCCCTTTTCTTTCTTGGCGTGGCTTCTCAATGAAGAAAGCAGTTGGAGTCTCAGCAGCTCTAGGCTTACCTATTTCAATTGTAGGTAGTATCTCTTATATCGTATCTGGCTTAAAAGTTAGCGCACTACCTGAACAAAGTCTTGGCTACATCTACCTTCCGGCCTTCTTTGGAGTAATCTTAACAAGTTCATTTTTTGCACACTTAGGAGCAAAGCTTTCTCACAAACTTCCACAAGAGAAGATGAGAAAGGGTTTTGCAATATTTCTATCAATTATTGCTGTAAAAATGATCTTTTTCAGCTAAGCACCTTAAAAGACTAATAGATAATAACTATTAAGATATAAAAATATACGATTATACTCTATCTCCGTTATGTACGAAAATATTATTATAAATAATATGACATACAAACGGAGGATATTATGAGCATATCAAAAATGATAAACAGATTAGCAGTCGCTTCTATCTTACTCACACCAAGTATTTATGCAGATACATTAACAAGAGAAACTGGAGCTCCAGTTGGAGATAACCAGAATTCAAAAACAGCAGGGCCAAATGGTGGAGTCTTATTAGAAGATGCTCACTTAATAGAAAAGCTCGCTCGCTTTGATAGAATGAGAATACCAGAGAGAGTAGTTCATGCACGAGGAACTGGTGCTCATGGTGTATTTAAGTCGTACGGTAACTTTAAAAACCTAACGAGAGCATCTTTACTAAGTAAGAAAAATAAACAAACACCAGTATTTGTTAGATTCTCATCTGTAATTCACTCAAAGGGATCACCAGAAACTCTAAGAGACCCTAGAGGTTTTGCTACTAAATTCTATACCGATGAAGGAAATTGGGATCTTGTTGGAAATAACTTGCCAGTCTTCTTTATACGAGATGCTATGAAGTTCCCAGACATGGTGAATTCATTAAAACCAGACCCAAAAACTAACAAACAAGATGCTAATAGAATTTTTGATTTTATGGCACATCACCCAGAAAGTATTCACATGTGGACTCACCTCTTTTCAAACAAAGGAACTCCTGCAAGTCTTAGAAAGATGGATGGTAACGGAGTACATGCTTATAAATTTGTAAATAAAGACAATGATGTTAGATATGTAAAATTTAGATGGAAATCAAAGCAAGGTATTAAGAACCTTACACAAGAAGAGGCCAATGCAGTCCAAGGGAAAGACTTCTCTCACCTGACAAATGATCTCTACGAAAATATCAAAAAAGGTAACTACCCTTCTTGGGAATTAGTAGGTCTAGTGATGGAAGAGTCAGATCTTGCTAAGAATGATTTCAACCCACTAGATGCAACAAAAGATTGGAACTGTAACATGGAGCTAGTTAAGTGTTCAACTCTAGGAATTATGACATTAAATAAAGTTCCAAAGAATTTCTTCCAATTCACAGAGCAATCAGCATTTTCACCAGCAGTATTTGTTCCAGGAATTGAGCCTTCGGAAGATAGACTACTTCAAGGAAGACTATTCTCATACTCTGATACTCAGAGGTACAGACTAGGTGTTAACTACCAATACTTACCAGTAAATAGAGCAAAGGTTGAAATAAACACGTACGCTCAAGATGGTTCTTACTCAACAAGAGTTGCAAACCAAGAGCATGTAAACTATCAACCAAATGGATTTGATGGAAGCTTAAATAGAGATCGTGGTGAATTACATGAAGATACGACTTATAGATACAGCAACCACAAACTATCAGGAACAACTCAACAGAAGATGATAAGTAAAACTCAAAACTTCAAACAAGCAGGTGAAACATTTAGAAGCTATAGTGATTTTGATAAGAAACATCTAATCAAAAACTTTGCAGATACAATGAATCAAATCAATAACAAAAAGATTGTTTTACAAATGGTTTCATACGCATATGCCGCAGACAAAGACTATGGAACAGAGTTAGCAAAAGCAACAAAAACTAAAATCAAAGATGTTTTAGCTGTAGTCGAAAAAGTTAAAAACTAAGTAAATGAATTCAAGGAGGGGATATCTCCCCTCCTATACTGCGCCAGAATTCAAAGGAAATGTTATGAAACTAAAATCTTTTTTAATAATCTTACTAAGCCTATTTTTAAGTTCAAACTCATTTGCTTCAGAGAAAATAAACTCTAAAGCTAAGTTAATTAAAATGGTTACAGAAGCAGCTAAACAAGATAATCAAAAGCTAATCGATGAGTATATTAAATATGGTGGGAACTTAAATGTTCAAGATGAGAAAGGTTATACTCCTCTTATTTTTGCTGCATACTATGGTCATGAGAAATTAGTAACTAGGCTTCTAGATAATGGTGCCAATGCATGTACTAAAGATAAACGTGGTAACACAGCTCTAATGGGCGCAATATTCAAAGGAAACATTAAAGTAGCCTACAAGCTCATGTCTACTGACTGTGATGTAAATCAAGAGAATAAAGCAAGCCAAACAGCGCTAATGTACGCATCTCTATTTGGAAGAAAAGAGATTGCTAAAGAACTAATTGGAAAAGGTGCAAAAATAGAAATAAAAGATAAAGACGGTAGAAGTGCTAAAGATATAGCGAAATCTCAATTCAACAAAGATATGCTTAATCTCTTAGAGAAATACTCAGCTAGATAACTTATAATAGTAGTTTAATAAATCAAAAAACCTTTTATTTTTAGATTTTATTTCTTTCGGGTTTGTAAAATACTCTATTGAGTATTTTATAAACTCACCATCAAACTCTCTTAGAGGCATCTTTCCTACTTCTTTTTCAAATTGAACTTGATTTAAAGAAAACCAATCTTCTTGAGTCATCGACACAAGATTATCCTCTACAGTAGGATAGTAATTACTCTTTCTATTCACTACAGGAAGGCAGGCCCTTGCACTAGCTAGCAACTTCTGTTCCTCTGAATCTTCTACTTTCCATTCTTTTTCATTATAAAAAACGGAAATTTTATTTAATAGCTTTGATCTTAAATCATTATCAAGCTCTTTATAGAAGTTAAACTTCTCTAATAAGACTCCATCCCACTCAGTTCGATAGTCTCTCATTTTTCTTACAAGGAGGGCCCGTTTGAATGAAAGAGAATAATTCAAATAAATGAAGAATAAGAGGATACCAATGAATGCAGCAACAAATGGAATTAAAAACATAATTCTGTGATACTTCTCAAAATACAATTAGTCATTCTTTTTCTCTTGGAAAAAAGGATTCACTCTGCTGAAGTAATGAAAATGTAGTTTGAATATCACTTTCATCAATTTCTATTTCCGTGTTTTCAATAATTTGCTCTAAGCACTCTCCATCCATTAAGCATTTAATAATAGAAAAGCTTTTTTGAGAGATTTCTTGAACAATATTATTTTTTCCTTTTTTATAGAGCATTACAGACTGTGGCTTCTCAATGTCTAAAGAAATATCTCCAAACCCAGTTGAACGACATTCGAAAACTCCATAGACTTGGTAATCCCAACTAAAGATTTTAAAATTATTTGAAAAATTAAAACTAAGTCCTGAAAAATGCTCTAAGTAATTTTGCCAATTAACGATATAACTCTCACGTTTACTATGAAAAACACTCCAAAACTCAGTTTCAAATTTAGCTAGCTCCACAAGAAATGGGTAATCTTTACTAATTTCCAATTTCGATAAAAAGTCATGAAATTTATTACCATAACTAGTCAAATCTTTAAGAGTACTTGGATGAGACCTAATATACTTTTGACCGAGAGAGTAGAACTCCTCATCCCCAACAACGGCCCACACGGCCTCATAATTCTCCCCCAGAGCATCTTGAAGTCTAGCATAGTAGTCACTTGAGTATACAGAGATGGAGTCTTCTCTTGTAAGTTTTCCTCCTGGCGCAATATAATCTAATATTGTATTTCCTCTACCTTGAACAGAGTGAATAAATCTTTCTTGAAATTCTCTAAGACTAATCACAACTATTCTCCCATAGTTTCACCGCCTTCTTAACTTCAGAGTCAAGGACATCAAACTCAGGAATATTCTCATCCCATTCAATAAGAGTTGGAATATCATTTTTAATTGTTAAAAAATATTCATAAAGCTTCCATACCTCAGGAAATACTGGGCAAGAGTGTGTATCAAAAAGGAATTCTCCCATATCGGTAAATCCAGCAAGGTGTATCTCTGATATATACTCAGGATTTATCACTTCGAAATAGTGATATGGATCAAAATTTTGGTTCTTTGCATTTACATATATATTATTAATATCCAATAAAATTTTAGATCCTGATCGCTTGGCCAATTCATTGATAAATTCTGCTTCCGAGTACTTGCAGTCTCTTACTCCAAGGTAAGCTGATAAGTTCTCGAGAATAAGAGGGCGACCAAGATAGTCTTGAACAAACTGTATCCTACTAACTATATGATTGAGAGATTCTTCACTATAAGGAAAGGGCAATAAATTGTGTAAATTATTCTTCTCCAGTCCAGTCCAACAAAGATGATCTGAGACATTAAAGGGAGAAACCTTATCAATTAAGTTTTTCAATTTTTTAAGATAATTTTTATCAACCTCACTAGTTCCTGCAATATTGAGAGAGACACCATGTAAGCTAATTGGATAATCCTCTCTCATAGAAAGAAGTACTTCTAGAGGATAACCTTCAGTGTTCATAAAGTTTTCAGAAATAACCTCAAACCAATTTGCGTTGGTCTGAGGCTTTTCAATTAAATGAGGAAAGTGCTGATGTCTAAGACCAGCACCAATTTTATGATCTTTACTCATTAAGAATCTGCGGCCTTCCCGCCTTTAGCAGCACACTCTTTCTTATCCATTTTAACTAAACCCTTTCCTTTACAAGAGTTTTTTCCGTGACAACTTAATTTTGCATCACAACCATTCTTCCCACTGCAAGCATCAACTTTTCCGCCACATTGTCCTTGCCCTTTACACGAATTTACACCGTAACACATTACCTTATCTGCAGAAGGTGCTGCTGACTGACTACCTGTGGCCGTGCTACATCCTGTAGCAATAAATAAGCCAGATACTGCTGCAGCAGTAAGTAAAACTTTACGCGATTTCATAAAGACTCCCTTTGAGGTTACTTCAGGAATAATTCCTGCTTTTCATTTAGTGATAAACTTTTAGAAAGTGTTACAATTTATTATTATGGATCAGAGGACGATTCTTAATCTTCATAACTATTCATAAAATAAGGTATTTCAGTTAAGAACTTAAGTCCCATCTTATAATCACGACTAGTTATCAACTCCATATTACGCTCTGTTTTCGTAACATGAACTATTTCACAGAGCACTCTCTCATCAAGAGGGACATCTCCGAACTTACTTATATAAAGCTTTTGTCCGACTTTGAAATAATTTATTTTCGTAATACTAAAGACAACCCCAATTCCATTTTGATTTAAATCAAGAACATTCATCTCAAATGAAGAGTTCTTAGTTTTATACTGAACGTCTAGGTCAATTTTTACTTTGATATCTTGCTCAAGCAGACTGCTTCGCATTTGTTCTCTATTTTCTATAATTCGAAATTTTCTAGGAACTATTATTTGAATTTTATCATGACTCATTTTTCGAATATTAGCTTTAAAAAGGAGTGATCTATCACTAAAGCGAATGTAAACATCTTCATCTTCTCTAAAATTAAAACCTTGTTGATTCACTTCAACAAGTTGAAGGACACCCTTTTCCGAAGCAAACTTCTGAATGAATGCTTCATGTTTTTTCTTAACAACATCAGACTCTGGCTGCCACATTAATATTGTTTCTATTCTATCGATAGTTCGATAGATACAATCACAAAGTGACTGAAAATCATTCTCCCATACCATCTTCTTAAGAAAAGATTGATCCATATAACTTCTCGCATAGTTAGTTTATGAACTAATAATATGCGAAAAGTTAAATAAAAACTATCGGTAAATGTTTTTTATTAGAAAAGTTTATTTGAAGACGTAGGAACAATAGCAGTAGGACATTTCTGATAATCTTTATCAAATGCTACCGATTTTAACCCATTTTGAAACCATCTTATCTCGAGAAGTTTACCCGACGATAATGCTCTAATAAAGATAACATCTCCATCCATCTCATCTTCACTTGTTTGTAAGTTATCGATTGATGTAATTGAAACAAAGTCATTATAAATACTAGAAAATAACTCTGATTCATAATCTAATACGAAATCTTCACTACTCTCTAAAATCCACTTGTTAACATTTATTTCTATTTGAGAAAAAGTTTTCTTATTAGCAAACCCGAAACCTGCTTTCTTTAAAGAACTATTCACACATTCAGCAGAGAACGTAGAAAACATAAGTAAAAATACTATTAGAAACTTCATATAAACTCCTTTTTTAAAATTGTAGCAAGAAGAGTTTTTAGTGAAAAGCTTTTGTCTTTTATATGATCAACACAATGCTGCGTAGATATTGATTAAGACATAACGTATAGGATAATTAGCCCAGAAATAATTGTAATGAATACGCTCTTATACTTATAACAAACGATAGTCGCTATAATTAAAACGATAAATCTTTCTTTGTAGAAGAAAATTTCATTAGTCCCTTTATGATAGAAAGTCATAGGAACAACAAGTGCTGGAAAAATAGCAGCTGGAATTAAAGAGAAAATCTCTTTAAACCTTTCAGATATTTTTATTCGACTTGAAAGATAAATAAATGTAGAGCGTATAACGAAAGTACCTAATGCAAGCCCAAGAATAACAAACCAGATTCCTTCATACTTCATTTCTTACTCCTAAGTAAGAATGAACCAAAAATCATTGCAATAGCGCCAGAAACAAGTAGGCCTAAGTTGTATGGCAATTCATAAAAAAGAATTGAACAAATAGAAGAAACAAGAGCGACATAATAATATTTTTTATTCTTGAGTGTCGGCATGGCCAGAGCAATAAAACTAAGTGGTACTGCAAAATCTAAGTTCAGTGAAGAAGGTAGAAAGTTTCCAAAAATAAAGCCAATCAAAACAAAGAATTGCCAAAAGAATGACATACATAAACCGGCTCCAATATAAAATGCAACCTTTTCATCTCTGCTATTTAATTGATTGGAGTTAGCAGTATAAACTGCGTAGGCTTGATCAGTAAGAAGATATGACCCAAGAGTCTTTACAGGAAGTGAAGAGCCTTTAAGAACTTCAGAAAGAGATACACTGTATAGAATCATTCTGAGGTTTATAACAACACCAGTTATAACGATCACTGTACTAGGAACATCTCTCATAAGAAGATCAACAGCGACCAGTTGTGATGCACCAGCAAATACAAGAATATTTAGGGCGCCTAATTCTACACCAGATAACTCTGCTGTACTTCCAACTGCTCCCATTATCAGTCCAAAAGGAAGGACTGCCGGAACATTAGGCATCATGGCCCTAGAGCCTTTGAGAATTAGTTGTCTGTAAGTTTCTTGCATAGTCGAATTATCTCTAAAGCAAATAGCTTAGGCAATCTTAAAGAGGAACAAGTCCCTTGATATAAAAGACCCAAAATAGAAAAGGCCTCTAGTAATAAATTTCCTAGAGGCCTTTAATCGTTTGAAGTTAAATTAATTTCTTAGTAATTATGCCATTGGCTTTCCAGCTCTGCAGGAGGACCATTGAATACATTTACATCCATATCATACTCAGTTCCTGGCACATTGTAGAGACATGTTCCAGTCTTACTACAGTTAATCTCGCTAGAGAATTGCCACATAAAGTAGTTCTTCCATAGACTTCCTGGGTAGTCAGTCACATGTGATTTAAACCTTGCATACCAGAGCTTAGACTGTTGAAAGATTGGGTTATCTTTTACTAACGTATTAAGCTTCTTAGTTGTAGAGTGATTTGCATATACTGTTGGAATCTGACCAGTCTTCTCATAGACATACTCCATAAATACAATCGCCTCTTCTATACTCATAAAGCTACTTGATGTTGTATCTTCAAGATCTAAGATCATTAGAGTATCTGAATCTTCTCCAATAAGGTCTAGAAATAGATCTGCTTGTTCAATAGTATCCCCTCTTCTTCCAAGGTGATAAGCTCCCCAAAGGTAGCCTCTCTCAAGTGCTATTTTCTTTCTTTCAAAATACTTAGTGTCGACACGAAACCCGATACTTGATCTGTGAATAACGGCTACAACTTTATTGTCACTTGCCATTTCATCCCAATCAATTCCGTTTCCTTCATAGGCATCAATGATAATTGATGTATCACTTCGCTCCCATGGTCTATTTAATGAAGCTTGGTCTGTTTCTCCAGGTTCTGCAGGATCTGGATCTGGTTCTTGATTTGTAGGTGGAGGTGTTACGTCACCATCATCCGGTTCACCATCAGAGCACTTTTCATCTGCCTCAATGGAGTCATTCGAAGAAGCACTAGAAATAGTGTTAGAGTTAGTATTCGTATCGCAATCATCCTCTTTCACACAAGAAAAAGATAATAGTACGACGGCCAACAAAATTAATTTTATTTTTTTAGTTTCTCTCATGCCTTCTAGTCGGCATTTCTATGAGAGTGTTAATTTAGATTGTTATTTTTGCCCCGATGGGAAAGAATGTCCCAAACCATGGGGGTTTGGGAGCTTTACTTAAGCTATTTTGATGTTGGCTTTGGAGGTCTAGGTCCTCGTTTTTTAATAATTAACCCATTTAAAAAGTTTCTAAGTAGTTGATCTCCACAATCCATATACTTCGGGTGGTCTTCATTTCTAAATAGCGCACCTAGCTCCGATTTTGAAATATCAAAATCTACAAGCTTAAGGACTTCGATAATATCCTCATCTCTATACTTCAGTGCTACTCTTAATTTTTTTAAAATATCATTATTTGTAAGTGCCATACCTATCCTATCTTTTTTTTAATATCTTTATCATTTCTACGATAAAATTCAAAACAATAAAAGCCCTGCACGTAGTAATTACTTAGCATTAGCTACACCGAGAACTACTTTTCAAGTACTTCTTTGAGCTTTTTAAGATATCTCTTCATTTGAAATGAGTAGAGCTTCATAACTATTTTTGGGGAAACATTGAGACCAAAAGTCTCTTTGATCATTCGACGGTCAAAATCCACCACGTATTTAAAAATTGTTTGATCCCCTACTTCACTGAAGTATCTTCTACTCTTCAAATAAAAAGGGCTTCCCTTAGGAGTTTCAAAGATAACCCTTTGAGGAGCATCTATCTCAATAACAGCTGTAGTTGTAATAAAGTTTCTACGAATTCCAATCCAAGCATCTTCTCTAAACCAACTACCAACGACGACATCTTCATTATTAGTTGTCATATCATTAACTTCACTTCTCCATAAGTGATCATTCATAGGACTAGACACTAAATCAAAGACCTTATCAATAGGTGCCTTTATTGTGACTTGACCAGTTGATTGAACCAATTCTAATGAAAGAGATTTTAGTGATAATAATAAAGTAAGACATACAAATATAGATTTCATTTAATAATGGTAGAAAGTTAGGATCAAAGTGGCAAGAGAGAGTTAATAATCTATTTCCAGCGTGTTAACTCTCCTAGAAACCTTTTCATATGAACTAAAAAACTCTACAATTTATCAATAAGAATTTAGAGGATATTAAATTTGCATCTATCAAAGCATAGACCCCATAGAAATTTAAAGTATCTATCCTGGCTACGAACTAGGAACTGTGTTGTTTCAGGTAAAAAAGCAGAGTGTGCCCATCACATTAGACTTGGAACTAACGGTGGGACTTCTCTTAAGCCTTCGGACTACTTCTGCATTCCACTTCTTAATGAGTTTCACACTACAGGACATAGCGCTCTGCATATTATAGGTGAAGAGACCTTTCTCAAACAATTCTCAATCAGACCAACTGAAGTTTTTATAAAATACCTAAGCGAGTACCTTAAAGATGCTTTTGATATCGACTACAAAGTTTGTGACAAACCAGAACAGGAAACCATAAGTGATCTGATAGAACTTATAGAAAGTAAGGTCGTAAGAAGTTCATCTCCAATTAAGAAAAAGAAAGTTAGCGTCAAAAAAGATCCTACTCCTAAAGTTAGCATTACAGAAAGTAGTTACTATCAATCGGCTAAAAAGCTCAAGAACGAACGAGATAAAGAACTTAGAAGAAAACTCAAAGAGGAATCAAAGAACTCAGCATCTCCAAAGAAGCAATTTAAAGGTAACGAATTCTATGAGAAAGCTAAGGAGCTGAAGAGAATCAAAGATAAAGAGCTTAGAAAGAAACTCAAAGAGCAATCTAAAAAGAAGTAAGCCACCATTAAATATCAATAACTTAGTTAATCTCGAAGCATATTTTTCTCATAAACAAATTATCGCTAAAAATAAGGTAATATAGACCCATGAAAAAGATAACACTACTTCTATTCTTATCACTATCTATTCCTTCAACAATGGCAGCAAGCTCAAAGGGCAATCTAACGATTGGACCTATTGTAGGCTATGAAAGAGTACAGAAAATCTCTCCTACTCCTCATACTAAGGATAGGCTCTTCTATGGTATCAGAGCTGTTTACGGACCACCTCTCCTTTCTGCTGAAGCAGAGATCACTCAAGGAAAAGATACTGAAAGCTTCCCAGAAAGAGACTTAACAATAAAAGAAACGGCCACTTCAGCAATGGTTGGTCTTAGGTCAAACTTCTTAAGAACAAAGTTTCTTACGACTTATATTAGGGCCGGAGGTCACGCAAGAAAGTCAGAGGTAGAGACTACAGAAGCAGGCGTTACTACTACTCGAGAGCCAGCCGTTAGCGTTTCACCTTACGCAGGAGCTGGACTAAATATTAATCTAATGAATAAATTCACCTTAAATCTTGGAATTACAGCTATTTTCACAGGAAAGCCTAAGGGAAGTGATAGCGAATATCAGACAAGTCTAGGCTTCACTGTAAATATTTAAGAAAATAACAACTTAGATAGTATTCCTTGTATTTCTTTGGTACTAAAACTTAAAGAAATACAGAGGAATATATGAAAAAGTCATTTACGTTTGCATCAAAGAATAAAACACCAGAAAGAAATATAGATTCAATTAAATTCGAAATAAAGAAGTATATCGCTAGAGAGAGAAGAAAGAAGCTTCCAGAAGGGACTGACTTTTGGGCATTTGACTGTAAAATCGGAGCAGATGAATCAGTAAGCGAAACACTAGAGTTAAAAGACATCGGCAAAAGTATTGATAATATTTTCTCTCAAGGCCACGGTGCTTTCTACCTAGAAATACTAGCAAGACCAGCCTATAAATCTAAGACAAAAGAAACTCAAAAGAAATAATTCCCAACTAAAATCTTAAAACGTCTCTACTTTATTTCGATAAAGTAGAGTGAAATTAAAATCTAAAAGCTTTATATTCATAACCCTACTTCTGATATCTAATCATTATCTTTAGGCCACTCATCAGGATTATCAAAGTCTCCTAAATATTTAGATGTAAAATGATAAATAACTTTTCCAGGATCTCTAAAGCCAACCACTCCCCCATTTTGAAGAGAATCTCCAGCTCCCTCAGGGTAGCTACCACTAGTGTAGCCTTGCTTTCTTAGCTTTCTAAGTTCGGCCAAAGATTTAAAACTAACATAATTAGTAAAGCTTCTATCCATACCACATGCTTTAAAAACTTCGAGCTTGGGATCTGTATAAACATCAGCGCTTTCAATATTTAAATCTTTTTTGAATAGTTTTATAACTTGTGGACTTCCATTTCCAACGAAAATAATCTTAGTTCTAATCTTATTCATCTCTTTATGCAGATTCCAAATCTGATCGGCGTGGGCGCGGCAACTAATACAATTAAAATGTCTAAGAAATATAATGATAACAGTCCTATCTTTCCAGAAAGAACTAAAGAGCACTTCCTCTCCTGTCTCAGAAAGTACCTTCAACCTATTTAGAGCAAGAACATCTACTCTCTGTTGTCTAATAAGGTCATCTTTTATTTGCTGGTACTCATCCGCTTGATCATTTTCCATAACTACATTCTAAATCAAAACTTAAATAAAACAATTTTATTAGCAATAGTCCGACGATTTTTCTCAAGATTTATTATTTATCACCGATAAGTAATTATGAAGACTTACTCAACTGGGCCAGCCCCCAGACCCAACTATTTAAAGAATACAATTTCTCCAAGCTCAGAAACGAAGAAAATCTGGCAGTTAGCAGGAGAAGTTAAACTTATAAAAAAACAAACTGAGTACATTAAAGACAATGGAATTAAGGCGAATGATTCCAATAACTTTTATAACTTTAATAATAAACTCAATATCATATAATTCTTGCTCCCTATAAAGTAGTCAATAAATTAGATAGAATAATCTAATGAAGAAACTACTCTCAGCACTACTATTTTTTCTTATATCTTTTCAATCACTTGCCCTGGCAGAGGGTGTCTACACTGTAATCGTAAAGAAGCAGCAAGAAAAAAAGTCATCCCGTTGGTCGCTAGCAGACTGGCTAGTTACAAAGAAAAGAATTGCACTCATGGACCAGTGGCTAGCATTAAATAGCTCAACGACTTGGTTCGAGTTTATTTTTGACTACGCTGCTGGAGATATAGACGACTATCAAGAAAATAGTTTTGAAAGATTTGGGGCCTCACTCTACATTAAATTTCTAGGCCTAGAGTATTCAAAAAATAACTTCACAACACTAGATAACAAGAATGAATATAAGCTCAATTTAATCCTTCTAGGCTCTTCTGTTCAATCTACCCATATCAGAGGGTTCTATGGAAAACGAGAAGACTCAACCTACTCTCAAGACCTCTACGGAGGTTCTCTTACATTATATATAGCGAGTTTTCTTGGTACAGAATTAAACTATACCAAACTAAAGAAAGCGAATTCATCAAATGACCTTACAACTGTTGAAGGAGAACGAATTGAGTACGGTGTGTTTTTAGAGCTTTCATTTCTTAGAGTCTATTTAAATAACTTTAAAGAGAACAATTCTTTCACTGGAATTGGACTCAGTCCAAGAAAGGATGAAGGAACGATAATTGGAACGAAACTATTTTTCTAATCTTTAGAGTTTAATTGACCACAGGCAGCTAGAACATCATCACCTTTTGTCATTCTAATTAAAGTAGGAATTTTATATTCACTTAAAATATCTTTGAAGTTATTCACCACTGAGTCTGTTGGCCTTTGGTATTCAGTTCCAGGGAATGGATTAAAAGGAATGAGGTTGATATAGGCCTCCTTACCTTTAAGTAGTTCTCCAGTCTTTCTGGCATCGACTTCAGAGTCATTAAAGTCTTTAATCAATAAGTATTCATAAGTGATAAATTGCTTTTTACTAAGAGGAATATCATCAATATATGAGAGAACTTCTTCTAACTTGAATTTTTTATTAATTGGTATCAGTTCATTTCTCTTCTCAGCAAATGGAGAATGCAGAGAGAGCGCTAAATTCACACCAGGAATTTCCTCTTTCCATCTTTTCAAACCAGGTAGATATCCAGAAGTAGATATTGTGATTTTTTGATTACCAACGGATGTCCCATTCTTTGAAAGAAAGATATTACAAGCAGACTTAACAGCATCAAAGTTATGAAGCGGTTCACCTTGTCCCATAAAAACGATATTTAAAATTCTCTTATCTTCACCTCTATTATCTGCCAACCACTTCCATGACTGAAGAAATTGACCTACGATCTCACTGGTAGAGAGATTTCTCTTTAGTCCTTGTGTTCCTGTAAAACAAAATGAGCATTTCATTGCACACCCGACTTGAGACGAAAGACAAATTGAATATTTATTATTAAAAGGAATTAGAACTGTTTCTACTTTTGATCCATCTTCTAATTTAAAGAGAAACTTTACTGTACTATCACTCGACTCGTGAACAGTATCAATTTCAGGTAGCTTGAAATCTAATCTATCTTCAATGAAGTTAAGTGTTTTCTTAGAGATATTATGGGTACATGGAGAGAAGTTCTTCTTTTTATAGTGCCAATTATAAAGAAGAGAAGCTGCTGTAGAGTTCAACTCATTTTCGACGAGTAAATTCTCTAATTCATTAAAATTTAGGTTATAAAATGATTGCTTCAAGGGACTCCCATATTTTTGGCCAAGATAACGCACACCTCATCAGATGACAACGATAATTATGTAACCTACTGAAATTTTGATAACATTTTTTATGATAGAATAACTCTATGGAAGAAAAACAAAAGCCAATCTCTAAAAAGTTTATTGCAGCAGTAGGCGTCGCTCTTGGAGTGATCTATATTTTAAATCCCACAATGGGAGTATTTGAGTTGCTTCCAGATGCATTACCAATCATTGGAAATTTAGATGAAGGTGCTGCTGTTTATCTAATTTTTGCAGGCCTTAGATACCTTGGTTTAGATCTTCTTAAGTATTTTGATAGAGTAAGAAAGTAATTACTTTATACCAACGATATAGGCATTCCAGTTCACACTATTCTCTTCAGATTCTGTCTCATAGAATTCACCATTACCAAAACCTTCACTATCACAATCTTCCCAAAAGACCTTAACTCTAGAAAAGCCAGCTTCATCTAAAAGGTCTCTTATTTCAGTAATCGACCACATTCTAAATTCATAAGTGAAGGCATCTATTATTTCTTCCCCACTTTCATATTTAAAATGTATTCCATAATTTGCAATTCTTGTAATAGGATTGAAGTCTTTTCTTTCAAACTCAAAGAGAAAAGGCGCTATATGATCGTGATTATCAATATCTCTCTCTTGAACTTCAGGTATTTCACTATCACTACCACCAAAGATATCAAGAATAAGCATTCCATCATCATTTAAAGATTTGTAGGCATGCTTGAAATACTTCAATAGTGTTTTTCTCTCATGGAGAAGACAGTACGAAAAATTAAATGTAGCAATAATATCAACGCTATCAGTTGTAGTGATAGCATTGCCTACCACAGGTAAAATACGCGCTTGCTCAGAAGAGCTTAAGTTAGATAAGTAGTTTTTAGTACCATATTCAATAGTCTCTTCATCAATATCTATAGAAATAGCAGTTCTTTCACTTGATGACTGTACCCAACAACAACTTAAAGCAAATGTACCACTAAAATCCTCCCTGAATGAGAGAGCTTCTTTATTAAATATACTGATATAAATCTTGGATACTCTTGAAACATCACTAATAGGATCTTGAACAGATGCTAAATATAGAGCATGCTTATCTAGTGTAACTTTTGACATATATACCTTGAAGAAAATTAATAATTTGATTTATTTGTAAGAAAAGACTCTACAATATTCCTACAACTTGCGTCCACTCTTTGTTCAAAAACTTCAATGAGTCCTTTATCTGCAATATTAAGCGCAGACTCTTTTAAGTATTTCGTATTGAACTTACGCCCTTGCCCCTCAACCTTTAGTAGCAATAGATCTTCTGTGTTTGAAAACTTACCAATTACACGATAACCATCTGTCGTTTTCATTCCGAGAGGGTTAAGAGAATCATCTATATTAGACTGTGCAATGAGCTTATCTCCATGAATACTATCAGATTCAGAAATGAGGTCTTTACCTTTAATAGAGATTTTAGATGCCTTATCTAAAGAGCTAAAAGAGCTGTCAGTAAGGACAATTTCAAACTTAGGCTTTCTAACTATAATTGGATAGTCCCCAGTCGGAGTGTGACCAACAATAACTCTATAGATGCCATGAGTTTGTAGCTTCTTTATCAAGGAGCGACCTGGTGCTACAGGATTCCCCGATTCATCTGAGTAACGAGCATAAACAACACTATTAAGGTTCTGTATACTTCCTGCTTTTGGTGCATGATACGCTATTAAATCTTGTCCAAGTCTAGAGTCACTAAACCAGTCATCTATCTCTTTTTTGGCAAAATCATTTAGTTTATTAATCCACTCTACAGGATCGGACTCCCTCACTGTCAAATTTGGAACGTAACCAAAATTTTCAGAGGTAACTGCTCCATGAACAAAGAGATTTCCATCTATTACTTTACCTAGCTGTCCTTGTTTTAGATATTTTTGTAATATCCCATCTTCCTTATAATCCTCTAGGAAGCTTGCAAAAACAAAGTGATCATCAATTACTTTATCTGGAAAGAGAATCTTGAGTTCATCTCTTCTAAACTCGAAGGCCTTAGGAGCATTCATTCCAGAGAGAAAAGCTTTGAACCTAATTAAGGGTGTATCTAGATCTTTAACAAAGTCTTTGTAGTCATCATTAGATATATGATCAGGTATTTTCAAATTGAAAGTATCTTCTATAACTTCTTTGTGCCAAGGGATTACAATATCTGGAACAGAGCTAACTAGTGCACCATCCATTAAGCTCATTATCCTTAGCTTATTAATATCTCTATTTCCTAAGATAAGAGTAACTCTATCAGGGTACTTTTCTTTGAGCCTTAGTAGTTCTTGCATTATTCTAATAGAGCCTTGACCTCTATCCATAACATCTCCAAGAAAGACAAATTGCCCTTTTTGAGAAAGATCAATCTCTCCTTTAGAATCTCTGATAAGAACATCTGATTTATTAACAAAGTCATTGAACCTATCAATATTTCCCTCTAGGTCACCAAGAACATCAACAAGAGTATCCTCTGAGGATATAGAGCGATTATTTGTACTGATCGAAGTACAGCAGACAATAAATAATGATGTTAGCAGTATTATTATTTTAGACACATTCACTTTTCGGAATTTGATAAATGAGCTTGAGAGAAGTTAATAAATGGGAAAATAATAGATGCATTTTCCCATTTATATTAATTAGGCTACAGCTTGTAGATGAGAGTCTCCTGAACCAAAGGCCTCACTCCAGTCAGTTAATAGGTCTGATATTTCTTTAGAGAATACTTTATCAGATTGAATTTCTTTTCGAGTATACAAGACAAAATCATGCCAATGTTGTGCCTTATTATCTTGTATTTCTTCCATCCTTCTTTCATCTCTCTCATAACTTTCAAATTCAACAGAGACAAGGTCATTCGCCTTAGATCCCTCAGGAGCGAATATATTAATAAAAGTACCTTGAAGTTCTTCATCAATTGAAAGTAACATTTTAATCTTCTTATCTAATGGATATGAAGAAAGAACATTCTTTAAAAGAGGTACTGGAAGTTCACTAATTAATTCTGCAGGAAAGTTATTTCTTGCTGTTTCAAGTAGCACATCGTTATTAACGTTCTTAGCAATTGCTTTGAAAAGAGTACCCTCAAGCTCAGGAGTTGATACTGAAATAAGCTTAAGTATTTTCTGAACAAAAGGCTTATTCTCTTTAACATCAACATACTCTGAAAGTGTTTGCTTAAGCTTATCTTGATTCTTAATGACATCATTTGGGCTAATATTAACAGACATATTAATGATATTCTCTCTCTGACTTTCTTTACAGCTTGAAAGAACTTCACTTACAAACGTTAAACTCAGAGCATTCATAAGAACTGCTGAAATCTCAGGCTTCTGCTCAACCATCAATGCCACCTGCTCAGGAGTAAGCTTTAAAATTAAGTCATAAGTCTCAGGATCATCAATTAACTCTGGAACAATTACACTTTGAACAATTTGATTACTTATATAGTCATTTGCTCTAGATAGCTCTGAAGAAGCTAGAGGTTTATCTAATAAACTTCTCCAACTTGAGCGCTCTTCCTCACTAAGTGAAGTAAAAACTGTTTTAAGAATATCATTATCCATCTGTTGAACAAGGGCCCTTAAAGCAGCATTAGAATTCTTATCATTTTCTCTAATCCATTTCTTTATAAGAAGAACAGCATCTTTTGGTGTATTCTTAATATAGTATTTAAATCTTTCAACACCATTTAAACTAAAGACACCCGACTCTGCTCCACCGAAACCTCCTGCAGCTGCAGCGGCACTCTCATCTTCACTATCATCTTTAGATTGATTATCCATTTTAAAATTACCTGAATTTGATACACCTTGATTTAAATCAAAATATTTCTTAATCAGATTGTTACCAATAAACCCAAGTAATATTGTTCCTGCTATAACTCCGAATAGAAAAGCATACTTACTAGCGTAATCTAGCCATTCTTTAATCTTATCAAACTGTGTAGGTTGATTAAGATCATTACCAAGCAATGAATATTCAAACTTAAATGTAGGTTCAATGTTTCCTAAATTGAATTTTAGAGCTCTAACATACATTTCAATTTTTTGTTTTACATCATTACTTAAACCTTCACTAAGACGAACAAGAATATTTACTTCTCTAAGGTTTTTGAAAACATCAATTGTTGTATTGTATTTCCACATTTGTTCAATTGGAGATACCGCCCCTTGTGCTTTCTGTTTTTCATTTTGAAGAGTCTTTATTTTATCTTCATATTGTTTCTCTTTCTCAGAAAACTTCTCTTTCATCTCTTCAAGACGAGCTTTATCGTTACCATTCTCCATAGTTAATAGAATCTTACCATTTGGTTGAAATTCATTAAAATCATCAATAAGTGGTGCTTCCATACCAAATTTTGAGAAAACAACATGATCACCAACATTATCATCAGGAGAAACGTCGTTAAACTTTACAAGAGAATTAGATTTTCTTTTTCTTTCCTTCTGCTTTTTTTTCTTTTCTTCATTTACCTTTTCAGCTTCAAGCTCTGCTTCTTCAGCAAGTCCACCTTTAGCATTATTATTTTTAGCATCTAGAGGCTTATTAAAATCTGGATCAGCAGGATTATTCGTAATAATCTCCACGTCTACACTATATTGGTCAGGCTTAAGGATTGATAAGAGAAGTCCATTTACCTTACTATTTATTTTCTCTTCAAGACTTTGTCGTTGCCATTCCATACTTGGTAAACGCTCAACTGAAGAAAGAGCATTTGACTGTGCAAACAAGAAGAAAAATAGAATCAGCATTGAGTATATTTTTCTCATTTATTACCTCCAGCACTAGTCGTAGAGACTTTAAACATTTTCTCTAGATAAACTTTCATTCTATAGGCCTCACGATTCTTTGGATTTACTCCAAATGCTTTTCTGTAATAATTTAGAGATCTTTTAAATTCTTTTTGCATATATGAAATAGACCCTTTCATTTCATATATTATAGAATAATGCGGGAACTTTGCTTCCAGCCTTTCGAGTTTTGCGTAAGCTGAAGAAAAGTCCTTAACTCTCATCATTCTTAAAACATCAAAAAGATCTGTAACTAATAAATCAACGTCTTGAGTAATTTTAATGCTTCTTTCTACTTCTAGATTCGCATTTAAAATAACATCAGAACTAGAAATAACGGGAACAAGGATATTAAATGTTTCAAAACCAGGTTTATGAACAAGTATCTGAACAGTACCAGACAGACCAAATGTAGTCTTTAATGAATCTAGGTTTCCTTTATAAGGAGTTTTCCCTATTGCACTTTTCTTTCCATTAGCATTTATGACAAAAATATCACATTCACTTGGATTAGAATTAATAACAAGATCAGCTGCAAAAGAGCTGAATCCTAGCGTAAGAAATATCGTTATTATTAGCTTTTTCATAAGTACTGAGTAATTCCTAAAAATAAATTTATCTTAATTCCAGTAGTCGCAACACCTGTTGCCCTACTTGCACCAACTTCGAACTTAATTCCTTTTGTATTATTGAAACCATAAACACCACCACCGTGGATACCTAGGTCAAAGAATACATCACTCTTTTTCGCTGATTCAGTATTATAAATAATATACCCTATACCTGTACTAGCACCCCAGTAGTACTTTAACTTTGGGATAATCGTAAATTCTGTACCATTGAGCATATAAGTATATTTGGCGCCTAAGTCATTTAAGTACCAATTCATTCCAACACCACCGAGGAATACTCCGGCTCCACCTGTTGTCATCATAGGAACAAAAGCTTCAACAAAATAAGATTTTTCTTGGCTAGTTTCAAATTCCCAATTCAAGTTAAAGCTAATTGCACTTACAGGAGTTGGAGTACTTGTTGCAGCTTCTTCCTCATCAGACGAAGAGCTGTCATCAGTTGAAACAAGAGAACTCTCATTTTCTGTTACAGAGTGAGAGATCATTCCAACATTGAAACTTAAGACATCATGAAAACCACTTTCTTCTGCCGATGCATTAAGAGAAGATATGAATAAGAGAATTAATAAATATCTCACAGAGCATATTCCCATTGTTCTACTTTTACGTTTTCAAGGTCTGAAATCATCATTTCAAAAGAAACAGCTCTACCTGAATCTCTCATTGTATTCTTCCATACAGACGTTACACCATAACTGCTCTCAACTTCTTCGATTTCTTTCATCATTGTATTGAGAGAAACATTTTTTGATACTTCCTTTGAGAAGTCTCTAATATCTAAATGAATTCCAGGAAGAACAGCTGTAAAGATAAGATTCTTATCTTTTCTTTTAACGTTTAAAATTGCTCTTTGAGAGCTATTCTTTACAGACTGAACAGCTAATAGAGCTTTCAATGATTTTTCAAAGATTGTTCTTGCTTGAAGTTCAGGCATGTAAATATATAAATCATTTGCATAATCTACATCTTTTAAATCTAGGAAGTTTTTATCTTTAAATGAATTCTCTTTTGCAATAACATCATCTATTACGTCTAAGATATTTACTTTAATTTTCTCTAAGTCTAAATCTCTATCCTTACCTAACTTAGTTAAGAATCCAGCATCAAACTTTATAATAAAACATGACTTTCTTCCCTGAGCATCAGGTTTAGAAAATTGAATCATATAATCACTAGTAACATCTCTCATATACTTATACACAGAGAATGTTCCCTTCAAACTTCTTTCTCTTTTAAAGTTACGAAGAAAGAACTCTCCCCAAGGCTCATCTGCAACAATATCAGAAGCGAACATCTCTCTAAAACAGTTGTTCATACTTAGTACTTTTTCATTAGTGTCAATAATAACTGCAGCAACATCAGACAATGTTTGGTATGTTTCGATCTGAGATTTGAAGGCCTTCTTCTTTATATATGAACCCCAATCTTTATTTTCTAGCTCAAAATTCTCTTTCTTAAGTTTTCTAACTTTTTTAAATAGTCCAACAGCAAAAGCTGAAAGCATAAGCATAATGATATAAGAAGCATAATTACTGCTTGGTTCTTTAACATTAATCTTCTGGTTGCCTGCAAGTTTAGAAGAAGCTTTTCCAACAAGAGCTGTAATATCATTCTTCAAGTTTGCACTAAGAAGTAACGCTTCTTTTACGTCGATAATTAAATCATTAATTTTTAAAGTAAATGAATCACGTTCAAAGGCTCCTATAAGAGTGAGTTTATCCACAATCTTCTGACTTCTATCAAGCTCAACCTCTATTAAGGAAAGATTATTTTTAACATCTTTTGTTTTTAATGATGCCACAACAGTTTGCATTTCAGATGACTCACCGACATCTCTAAGCCTATTTAAAATATGATCCAGACTCTCTACAGTATCAGTCGTAGCCTGCTCTTTAGCCCTTTCAAATGCAGAAATCTTCTTTTCTACCTTAGTAACGTCGTAACCATTAGACTTTAATTCTTCAATAGCAGATTTAAAGTTGTTACGCACTAGACTACTCTCTACTTTGTTAAAGAGCTTGGCTTGAGGGCCGTCTGAATGAACATTTGAGAAACTATTAAACTGTAGTAAAAAACCTACAACAATAACAATTCTTTTAAAATTAGAACGATTTTTCATTATTCACTCTATCCTTTACTATAGCTTTACTATTTGTAATATTTTTTATGATGTCACTTTCAAGAAGTAGTTCAGTTTGTCTATGTCTAGTCAGTAAACTTATGTTTGCATCAAATTTACTACTTGATACCTTAGTAAACTGATCTCTCTTTAATTCTAGGCTATCTGAAATATCTTTAAAGATATCTGCTTCGCCTCTTGTATTTTTCCAGACATTTCGAATTCTTACTTTATTTCTTAGTAACTCTACATTGATAACAGCTTCAGACTTTCTAGAAAGATGTATAAATGGTATAAACTCATCAAAAATTTTATTGAAAGTTCTAAGACTATCTTTGACCTCAATAACATCGATATTAGTTGCAATATTTACTTTCAAAGTACACATTGAATTTGTGTACTTTCTCTTTATAACTTCTCTAACATACTCAGATACTGCACTCATCTCACTTACAGAAAGACTAACTTTAGACTTATTACTAAAAAAGAGTATTTCATCTTCAGTATCAACTTTCTTACTGCTAAGAGAATTAACTATGTCATCATACTTGTCTTTTAGTTCCACAACATTCCTTTTAATTATACGTTAAATACATTCCAACTATTGAGTGATTATTATTAAGATCTGAACTTGAGACAGATGTAAGCTCTATACTTTCATAGCTTAAACCAACTCCCCATCCCTTAAATAAAGCTAACCTACCTTGAAGATGGAGCTTGCTTCCATCTAGTGGAACACTCTCTCCACTCGAAGATGCATTCGTATTTGCTATCATTGCTTTCTTTACGTCTGCTTCCAATGAGACAACATGTCCTTTTATTTGATCAATGTAGCGCATTCCTCCACCAACCCAAACAGTATTACTACTAAAAACACTTAACCCTTGACCTCTTGAAGAAATATTCACAAAGCTCAATTTATCATATTCTAAATTTACACCTGCAAATACATATGAAGAATAGAGATCATAATTGAAGTTCCCATAAAGGTTTATTCTTGGACCAATATCATATTGATCTTCAGCTACGACAGAGGAAACACTTCCTCCATAATGAAAATGTTGAACTAAGCCTTTTATACGAGTACTTGAAGATGCCTTAATGGCCATTCTTTGAATTGAAGTTTCTGTTTCTAATTTTTCATTTTGCGCTAAACTAACATTAGAGAGCGCAACCTCTCTCTGATAACCAAATGAATAATCAAAGCGTGACATCCACTCTAGATTTCGTCCCTCACCTTCTTTTTTAGCTCTTGATTTCTTAGTCAGATCCAGGTCGGGAGAACTAAAGCTTTGAATTTTTACTTTTTTCTTCTGCTTTTTTAAAGTGGTTGTCTTTATAGCTCTTTTCTTTTTCTTTCTTCTAACTTTCTTTTTAGGTTTTCTTTTCTTATCCGGGCCAAGAGGAACTTCTTCTACCTCTTCTTCCTCAATATCTTCTTCAAGGAATTCTTCTTCACCATTTTCGCTTTTATTAGATTTTTTTAAATTTACAACTTTTGGTTCAATAAGTTTTCCACTTTTCTCATCAAACCATTTTCCAAACATTAACTTATAAGCAAGAACTCTTGATCTATACTGTACTTTTGCTCTAATTAAATTATCTTCTGATATATAGTTAATGATCATATTTGATGGGCGCTCTAGTAAGTGAAACTGTAGATGACTAAGCCCTTTTTCATTTTTCTTGTGTGATACTTTTATTTCGTACCATAATTTATTCTTACCTACTCTCTTATCAATTTTCCCAAGCGTAATTTCAAAAATCTGAGCAGCAAATATCGCCTCAAGTACACTCTTCCTTATAAAGGAGATCTCGTTAATACTCATATCCTTCACACTCTTTAAGTCCAAGGCCATCATTTTACGCTTTGGTGCCTCTTCCTCTTCCTTAGTAGGTTCCTTTTTTCCTGGTACCTCTTCAGCTCCATAAGTTAACGAAGTAAAAAGAAAGATGAATGTGAGTAATATACTTACAGATTTCATACCCGATAATAATAACAAGAATATTTATCGCATTGCAGAAGGCAAATAAGTCCCCAATATATCTACAATTTTAAAGTTTATATGGATTTCTTAACAATTGCTTCATATCTACCTAATATCATATAAATACGAGGAGAACTTATGCACTTTTTAAATGTTTGGGTACTTGATGATGATGATGACTTTCTTCCATTAATTGAAAAATGGCTTCATAAAAACTTTGAATGCCAGGTCACTTGCTTCGATAATGTTGAGGAATTTGATAAGGAATTATATGTTGTTGACGTAGCTCCTGACTTAATCCTTATGGATATAAGACTTAAACATGCTAATGGATTAAAGTTGGCAAATGAGGTCCATTCGTTATTTAAAGATGTCCCCATAATACACCTGACTGCTTTAGACGGGGATCCTATTATTGAGGACAAATATGTCATACTTGGAAAGCCAATTGATGATCACTTATTAAAACGCTCAATTATAAACATTATTAAGAAGTCATATCAAAAGGCCTATAGTTCAAAGTAACACCTTTGAGCTGCTGCTGAGGCATCAGCATCTACATATACAGTTGCAGTAGGAGGTACGTTCTCTCCATCCCCTCCTTCTATCTTAGATAGAAAGTTACAACTACAGTCACTACAACTTTTTTGGTAGAAGATAGAGTTCGTACTGTCAGAGCCACCTTTATCTAGACAACTAAAATCAGGACTAAAGATTGGTTCAATATCTACGACTGGATCTGACATCCAATGAGGAGTCCCAGGAATAGAATACTGACTCAAACTCGAATCTTGGCTAATGACACTGAAGACATCACTTGAAATCAGTTTCTTATACTTAGTAACACTTATTCCGTTTTCAACGACTTGTTCAAACTCATCTGCACAACCATCTGTAACCTCTGCCTTATCTCCAAAACGTGGACTCCCCTCAGGAGAGAGGTACTTATCGACGACAATATTTAGGCCATAATCATAGAACGTGTTTTCCGGTGGTGAAATAAGCTCAATTTGCCCCATATTACTCTCAGACAAGTACTCCTTGCCTCCAGCAGTCGTTCTTTTTGCAACTACTCTGATATAGTAATACCGACCTGGAACAAGCCCTGTTATTGAGATATTTGCCGAAGAACTATCCTCAAAACTAGCTGTTGTTTCAAAGATGTTATTTAGAGCTGTTTTAGTTTGACTATAGAATACCCTATAGCCAGTTATAGCTCCCCAAGATAAGTTTGTAGGAGTAAATGCATCCCAAGAAAATGATAAGTCTCCTTGATCATCTGATACAACATTTGAAAGTAATGTATTTGTAACAATAGAACGATTTGGCTCCAAGAATCCTTTAAAGTGTAGATATAAACTATCAGTTGATGATCTACCACTATTGTAAAAAGATAATTCAATATTGTTATTCTTAGCATCTAACTTTTCACCAACAAATTCATCATCAAACTTTTTAACAACTTTTAGAGTACAAATAGAATTTGTATCAGCATTAAATCCCCATTCATCAACAGGAAGAACATTATCATTTTCATCATCACCGTAGAAGCACGCTCTTACAGCGAAGACGGCATTCTCATTATCATCATAGATTTTAATACTAGAACCTGAAGGAACAGTAGCATTCATATCATTAACAAACTGTCTGTATTGAAGAAGGAAACTAGCTTTCTCTACCGCTGAATTTTGAAGTGTTATATTTTCAACTGTAACTTCTTGGTTTGGAGAATTATTTAGAACAGGATGATTTGAATCATTATAAAAACCAAAGTTAATTGGATAAGAACCCTGAATAACTCCACCTGAAGCGTTATTTATATTCTCAGGGTTTGTATTTGCAACAACAACGTCAGCAGGATTTGCTGAAGCAAAGTCTAACTTAATACCACTTGAAACAAATTGGTTAGGGAATGTTTCCTGAGTAAGGATAAGATAACGTATCGTAGAGTCTGGCTCACTTACAGAGGCATCATACACAATATCAATTGTACATGAAGCTCCAGCGTTAAGACTAACGCCAAGACAAGAGTTCGAAGTAATAGAATAACCAATCCCTCCACTTACATTACTACTAACTGTAGAATCAAAAGACTGCTTAATGACAGAGTCAAGTGTAGTTATATCATTTGAGCTTGTATTTGTTACTGTATACCTCTTCTTAGCATATACTTCAGAACCTTTAATTGCTTTAAAGCTAGACACTTCATTAGATAGAATTTCGGTTTGTGCAAGATTAAAATTTTGAGTTGCTCCGTCTAGAACTTCAGTTGTTGTATCACTTGAAGAATCATATGAGACAGTAAAGTCTTGTGATGAAAGCGATAACGTGCTCGGCGTAGGATCAAACTCTACAAAAATTCTTAAAATTATAGTACTTAAAATGTCTGAGTAAACTAAATTTGCTTCATCATCTAAGCTTTCTCTCCCACCCTTATATTGAATCGTTAAATCTTTACCGTAAAAACCTCTAAGGGATGTATCATCAAAAGTGAGATTCAATTTATTATTTGAATCAAGATTTACAGTGATCTCAGAGTCTCCCGTTTCACTGATAATACTTACATCTGTTACAGGAAGGTCCCCTAAGCTTTCAAACTGAATAGAGCCATCATAAATTGCTCCAGGATTAAATGTTCCCGCATGATAGAAATAGTCTTGAGTGTTATCCACCATACCACTTCCTAGAACATGATTTATTGAAAACATACCATGTGTAGCCGGTGGCATCCCAGTCATTTCAGAATAATCATGAAAAAACATAGGAATAAAATCTGAGTTTACAGGGTTTCCCCACCCATCGACAGGAATAGATGGTAGAGAAATAGCAGGTCTAATAATAATTGCACTACTCGATGGAAGAGGGCGTTTGGGAATTAACTTACCAGCTTCACCAAAGCGTACATTAATTTTATAATCACCATTGTTTCCACCACTAATAGTATATTTATTTCCATAATTTTCTAAGTCTGGAGAATAGCCATTTGCAGTATCTGGGGTCCCATCACCATCAAAGTATCTGAAAGAAAGAATATTATTCACAGAACTAAAGTAACGATCATACTCCCAAGCACTGCTCGTATTATCATTAGCAATATTGAAAAATCGTTCCCACTCTGGGGATACATTATCATAATCATTAGTTAATTTTCTATCAGTTTCTCGCAACTTCATTCTAACTGTTAATGAGCAATTTTCGCCAGCATTAAGAGACCCCACACTCGGAGTTGAAGATGTTGGTTGATTAGAATCATCAAAATTTATAAGTTCATAACAGTCCTTATCTGCACCGTCTTCCCCTCCAGCTCTATCTACTATTTCATAAGGAAAAGTTGTAGTGACTAATCTCTCTAACTTCTTCCCATCGATAGCTTCTATATAAGGAATACTTCCTGTCCCAACATTCTTAAGCTTAACGTGTAGAAACTCAGTATTACCAGCAGCAATAAAGTCTGTGCTAACTCCTTGCTCAGTTGAAGTGTCTTCAAAAACAAGAAAGCCTTTACGAATCATTTTTGAACTAATATGAACTTCGAGCTGAGGATTTGCTCTAAGAGTTAAATCATCGTTGTATGTTGTTCCATCTTGATACTCAATAATAAATTTCTTCTTTTGATTAGGAATATCATCATACATATTTGCATTTTCTTCATTTTGAGCTGCTGCTGAGTCTGAATTATTGCTAGCGAGTGGCGCAAGTTGAAATCTAACATCACACTCACCTCCATTAGGAGCAACAATACTACAACCAGAGTGACTTGCACTTAGGTAGTATGTATTTAAATCTTGCGAAGTACCTGTAAAAACAAACGGAGTTGACTGTCCATCTTTAATAGAAAGAATTTGAGCAATATCTTCTCCTGAATTTTTAAACTTTATCTTAGTTTGCTGCTTATAAGCAGATGAAGAAATTAGTGAAATTCTTCCAAGATCATATAGGTAAATACCATTATCATCTGTGTCTAAATTTGTATAAGAGGTGTCACCACCGTACTCAAATGAGTCAGAAGTTAATTTTGCAGCAGATGAGTAAACTGCACTATCAATAGAAAAAAGAGATGTATCACCAGCAAGTGTCCCTTTAAGATCTCTCAAATTTTTCCAAGTTGAATCATAAGCAAGTCCAATAGTCCAATTATTGAAATCTCCCCCTACAGTGAAAGTTGTACTTGGATGAAATATAATATTAAATAAACATGTCCCCCCAGGAAGCTCATCAACCTTACCTACAACCTCGACAACACCAGAATTTGACAGAGCCCCATCAGCATCTCGAGTATAGTCAAGCTGATCATATGGAGTAATACAGCTATCTACATCTTCAATCTTATAAGGTAGTGATGGAAGACTAACTGTGCTTCCGGGAGTATCTATAAGAGAAGGATCTCGACACTCTAAAAAAGTGTCTCCAGAAACTTTCACGCAACTTGCAACAATTACGCCTGAATCATTTTTTATGTTGAGATAGTGTAGTATAGCCTCTTTATCACCATCATTTTTTACTCTAAAGCTTTCAGTTGTATAATTACCTACGACAAGTGAGTCAAAGTTAATAGTAGAGAGTCCCGCAACAAGCATTTTCCCTTTAATATTATAAGACTTAGTTGAAAAATAAGCATTTAACGAAGATTTCCCTCCATCAGGATCTCTCACATAAGGAATTAAAATATTTGCATAATAAAATAAATCTACATTTCCATCTGGAGCCGAAGCATCATAATTTAATGGAGTGAAGAGTACATCAATCTCACATGTTTCATTTGCAACAAGAGTTGCTTTACAAGTATTTCGAGATATTACATAAGCACTTGAACCTGGATCATTTGTAGTTGAGAAACTTATGTCCTTTGCTGTTAGACCACCAGTATTCTTAATTATAAGTGTTTTTAAATATTCTACTCTATCTGAACGCTCAACAATGCCAAAGCTATAGTTAACCTCTTCAGTAGTAAAGATAAGAGACGCTGCTTCTCCTGCAAGCATAGTAAGTCTTCTATTTTCAACTACACTATCAACGAGATTCTTGTATGAGACACTGATATCTTGATAGAATTCACCACTGATCGCAGGATTGTAGCTAATCACAAAAGTACAACTATCACCTTTATTTAAAATACTTCCACAAGTTCCAAGGTAACCAGGAGATACTGATCGTCCATCAATAGTGTGAAATTTCATACCTGCAGTTGAGTCTTCATCAAGATCTAAACTTAAATCTGAAAGAAAGTATTGAGTATTATTCGTAACCTTTACTGTAATAACATCTGTATCAGATCCAATTAAAAACTCACCACGTTCTAGTCCACCTACAACTTCTACGCTTGCAGCACCAAGAGCTCCAGACGTTTTAATTTTGACATTACCTTCGGCAGCAGGTTTACATCCGATTAAAATAAAAGAAAATAATATATAAAGTAGTACACTTTTAAACATCTAAGGTTGCCCCTCATTTATTCTTACTACACATCTAACACCAGCATCAGATGATGATTTCTGGTTTGTTACACTTTTCCCTAAGAATCTAGCACTGTATCGGCCAGGCCTACTTGTTATACTCTTTCCACCGAAGTTACGAGAGTAAATATAGCTACCTCTGTCAACAACCCACCATGCACTCTTAATTTGAATATCTAAAGGATCATTTGAATTACTCGTTACAAAACTATTTGGACTAATTGAATCGAGGTAACTGATACTATAAACAAAAGTATTACCTGCAGAAATATATGTATCATTTGACTTACTAATTTCAGACATTCCATCAGATGTAATTAAACTATTTCCAATTGGAAAATCTGGAACTGTGAACGCGTCAGTAGTAAGTGAAAACTTTGTTCTTAAGCTTGTTGTCGATATAGAAGTATTATCAGTTGCATTAGAACAACTAGTATCTCCACACTCTAGCGGAATACCTGCAATTGGACTAAAATATCTACCTCTTCTAGGGTCAGCAGCACCACTAGGTCGTCTAGTTGTTACTGGATATTCATCAACAAGAGCAAGCGTATCATGAACACTCACAGGTGGTGCGATATTATCTTGCCCGTAGTCTAGAAAATATCCATCTCCATTTCTAAGGTAGGCAATACTTTTTTGATCAGCATCATTTGCAGCTGTAATCATTGAGTTATTTAGATTTCCAAGAAAGTCATAGATAGGAATCATAAAACTACCTGAAGTAAATGCGTTTGCTCTTGCAGACCCAGCTTCAACAGTAGAACATCTACCAGTATCAGGATCACTCTCAACCCATGGCTCTAAGTTACTATCGTTATAATTTTGTCCATTCGTATAGTCTACTGAACCTACGGCTTGTTCTGATGTTCCAATTTTAAATGTTTCACCACTATAGTTACAATATGCTCTTTCAGAACTGTACTCTTCCATATTTCCAATTATATCTTGTAGACCATATCTACTCGTGCAGGACTGTGAGCTAAAAGTACTCCCCTCGTAATCAAAGAAACTAGAGCCTGTAATGAGAGCTGCTCTATTTTGTGAAGTTGATACAATAGACATTTCATCTGAAACTCTAACTGAAATAGGTAATCCTGATTCAACCGTTGAACTACCCTGGCCTTGTGAGATTCCTCTCTCGTAAGAGTTGCAGCTAGCATTGAAGTTTGACCCTCCACTACCTGTTGGAGTTTCAGTTCTAACCCCTCTCTCTAACTGAGTAATAGTTGTTTCATTAAAAGTCTTAGGATGAGCTCCTGCTACAATACCTTCAGTTCTTCTCATCATTCTCTTCGAGGTCGCTGCTTCTTGAGTTAAGAATGTACTTGTAGAGTCATCTAATATTCCCACTTCTACTTCGTAAGTTGCACAAAATTGATTAGCACTCTCATGATCAAGACCATTTAACGGAGGTAGTTTTGCATCGTTTGATGAAACTATTCTTCCAATAGGATTTGCATCTGGATCATATCTTAAAAATGCAGAGTTACTTCTATAAGTTGAATTTGGTACTGCATTTCTTGAAGAATCGAACATTTCACTCATCGCTTCAACTTCTGTCATCGTTTTACCAATTAGTGATATCGTGTTAACAGTGTCACCATCGTAAACTAAGTCGTTTAACATATTAGCCGGCATCCACCTCTGCTTGATTCTCCCAGAACCTCTAGCTGTGGATTCTTGATTCGCGACAGGAATATTAATCATACATCTAGAAGGATATTTCCCATTAGCACTACCATATTTAAGACGATCTGGTGATGCATCACTTCCTCCACCAGCTCTAATAGAAGCGGCAGAGTTAGACCAATGAGTAGTTCTATGAGCACGGTTATAGAAAACTGCACCATATTCACTTTGAGCTACTTGATCTGAAAACTTATTTAATGCTGAGTTGTATGAATCTGTATAGTTTCCAATTAAATTAGCTGAGTTCTCACATTGATGTAAGTTCTGCGCAGCATTTATTCCTGGAAGATACAAGTACTGTAAAGCAGTTGCTGTATTGTCAGAACAAGTATTAGTTGAAGTCGAGATTTGAGTTTCACTCTCTCCAATACAGTCACCTACTCTAAAGTCATAGTAATCAGTATATGTGGACCCACTTGCCGGCTCATTTCCATTCTCTCGCTGAGCAAGAGAACCTGTTTTCAATAAACAACCTTTAAATGTGGAACCAGCATCACTATTTCCTAGGAAGTCACTATTATTTCCAGAGAATTTACTGTTCTGGTATTGATAATCTCCTCTCGTGAAATTACATCCCAATTCATAACGATCAATAAGCATATCACTTCCGAAGTCATACACTGTTGAACCAGGAACCCAAGGAACACTAAGACCTCTTGCTCCAATACCGTCCCAACTACAAGTATAGTGTTGTGAAACATCGTCATCTATACTTTGTCCAAGCTCTAAACATGTTTGCCTGTTTGCTACAAGTCTATGAACAAGTGCCATATTCTCCGGAGGTAGAGTAACTTTTATAATATGCTGAGGGTTTGTTTGTTCTCGCTCAAATCTTAACTCTTCCCCATTAAATACAGGAACAATTTTATAGTGATAGACTCTCGCTCTAGATACATTTCCGTTATTACCAGCATGCTTGACGGAGTAGTCAGTGAACATTACTGCTTTGTAAGTATTTGCTGTCTCGTTAGGTCTTTCATACTCACTATAGTCAATTGGGTGCAAAGGACCAGAGTTTAACAAAGTCTGAAATTCATAATTATCACTAGTTAGATCTACCCAAGTTTTTTGATTGTCATCTGATCTAAAAACTTTATAACCATAAAGTCTATCTTTCTTTAGAGAAGCTGTTTCAAAGTTTGTTACAAATTCATCCATAGTGCTTGCACCAGAATTGAACGTAATATCTTTCCAAGCTAATCTAACTATTCCACTATTAGAATATTTATTTAAATATGTGATACTCGTATCTGCACCTTTTTTTCCGTATGTCCCCTGATGATTTACAGAGTTTGAAATAGAAGCAAATTGATTTTCAAAAGCAGACGATGGCGAATAATCACCATTAAAGTAATCTGCAACATCAACTTCAAGTGGTTGCCCATGTTCATTAAGAGTTTCAAAAAGATAAAACTTTTCATTTGGAACTGAAGAGCTATCTCTACGAGGAACTAGACCATCCCCTTTAGGCCCAATTGCAAATATATCAACCCATTCACCAAATTTAGGAACTGGTAGTGGAACTTGACAAGAACGTATACTAGCGTTTACCTCTGAATACTTTTTAACTGTACCAGCGATATAAGAAAGTACTGCATATTGATATTTCTTACCCGGAAGTAAATTTGGAATTGTATAAGATGTGGCAGTAAGATCATCTGCTGAGTTGTAATTTCCAGCAATAGCATCTGCATAATTAAATGCAGTCCCATCATCTTCTCTCCAGAAAACTTCATATCTATCATAAAGTCCTGAAGTGGGTGCTACCCAAGATACTGTAAGGTTATCTGAACCAGCACTACAGCTGTCAACGGCACCAGTAAACTCTTCTTTTGTAGGTACTTTAATTTGTAAGACCTGACACCTAACAATTGCATTATCAATATCTCTTTTAACATAATTTGTACCTTCGATTACTGGAACAGCACCAAAGCAATATGTTTTGTCAGATAGAACTTCAGATCCTGTGAAGAAATTTCCTCTAATCTTAACAGTCGTATATGAACCAAAAGCACTTGTACTACTTGGAGAATCTGTAACTCTAAATAGTCCATTACAATTATCTTTAGTACTAGAATGAGTAACATTATAAACTAACTCCTCTGGTGAAGAATCAGATATATTTTCATAACAATAAATTTCTAACTTATTTATATATCCAGCAGAAACAACAGGTGAATCAAAGTTAATTTCAATTTCATCAAGTGCATTTATATCAACTGGGTCTTTTATTTGTAGAACACCTGAGAATGGAGCAATATCTGGGATGACTCTAAAAAATACTTCATCACCAACGAGTCTCGAACCTTGAGTACAAGCATCAGTAACACACGCAACGATAGTCGCTCTATAGTAGGCATATGAATCTAGTCCTGAAATACGATGAGAACTAGCAGAAGCACTAACAACTGTATAATCATTTGCTGAGTTCATAGTATCAATAGTTGCATCATTTAAAGTTGCTGGATTTGCCTCTACTGTTGCCAAAGAGTCTGTAGGATCACCAACCTTTACATAGTACGCACGATAATTTGCAAATGGTCCAGTTGCACCTTTCCAAGTTAGGTCCATTCTAGAAAGAGCTAACTCCCCTAGAGGGGTTTCATATTCAACAGAAGTACTGTCCCAATCAAAAAGTCCTGAGTCAGACAATGTAGTAACAGCCAAAACTTTATTATTCTGCTCTGTCTTATAATCAGTCTCTGTTTCTCCATAATCAACATAAGACTTATGTATAGCTCTAACCATGAAGTAATATTTCTTATCTGGATCTAGCCCTGAAACTGTTCTTTTTCTCTCTGTACTTAGTTGTGGATTAGATCCTAGCGAACCAGGAAGAGTCCGAGAGACAACAAAAGAATTATTAATATTTCTAAGATCTGAAGGTGTTCCATCTTCAGCAGAAATATATCTTACCTCATAGGCAACAGGGTCATTTGGCTTTGGAGAAAATGGTGAACCAAGCGAGACTGCGGGTATCCATTCAACAACAACTTCTTCTTTTCCAAGGTCACCACTTGCTGGAGCTACTTTAGTAATTCCATTAAAGTCTGCAGTATAATTTGAAAATGTTGTAGTTGTTAAACTCTTATTTACTGTAGATTCACTTCCATCCTTCGCATTTTTTACACCAACAGAAAATGAATACTCTGAATTTACTCTTAGTCCACTTACTGTATAAACATATTGACCATAATTATTGATAAATAAACTATCACCCTTAACTTCAATTGGTGTCGTAGAATCATTCACGTATATTCTATAAGTCATGTCAGCAGAATTACCATTTGCTGGAAAGAAATATACTTCAACCTTATCATCAGATATTGCCAAGACTTCGTTTACACCTGAAAATGAAACATCAACTGAACCAGAACTTAAGTTTTTTGATGCCTGAGGATTTTTATCCTCAACTGTTCCAACACAAGAACTAACAATTAAACTTAAAATTAATATAAATAAAGTATTTTTCATTCTACGGACCTACCGTGACTGTTTGAACATTTGTATTAGATTCAGAGAATTGCTCTGTTCCATCAGAAGAATAATATGTAAGAATTCCAAATGTATAATTTCCATTCGCAAGAAAAGGAGCTTGATAAGTTGTCTCACCATAAGGAATATCTATACTCATATAGTTAGCATCTCCACTTGTGGCTTCAGAAAAAATAAAATTACCACCATCTGTTCTTACAAATAGTCTATAACCTTCATAAACACCTTCAAGCGGAGCTGTCCATGCCAAGTTAACTGTATTTGTTGAAGTATCTAGGACAGCACTATCAATTCCAGAGAAATCATCAGAAGTTGGAACATCCAACTGTGGAAGCTTACATTGAGTAACAGAACTATCTCTATTTTCAATAATTACACCGTTATCAAAATAGTATGGTACAAGCTCGAAGCAGTAAGGAACTGTCTCAGTTAAATCTATTCCGCTAATTGTAATTTCTGTAGCTGCTCTATAGTCAAAATTAACAACAGAGATATCTAACCCACTTGGAGTTGTTGGATGATTAAGAAATGTATCTACACTTGGTCCAGTATCTCTGGCCTTTAATTCAACAAGGATTCCATCAGCAACACCAGAGTTAAAATCAGGAGGAGAAAACTGAAGATAATATTCATTTAAAGACCAATAGTATCTTGCTCCTACAATATCAGTGAGCCCAACAAAAGTTGCGTGCCCAGGGTTTGTTTTATAAGGAGGATTAGAACTGAATTCTACAAAATTACCAGCTTCACAATCTCTCGTACCACAAGCAATTAAGTAAACATCATAGTCACTAAAGGGTGTTAAATCTGCTATAGTAAAAACTTCTTTTTCAAAGCTTATACTGTTACAATTCCATGTACTGTCGCTTGTTTCAGTTCCATTACAAATAATATCTCGAGATGATTTATAAAAACTCCACGCTGAACCTTCAATTGATTTCTTATAATAGACTCTATAATGATCAATTGACCCCTCGGCAGGTTTCCAAGTTAGGTCTAAAGAATATAAACCTTCTCCACCTCGAGGAATCTCCACCTCAAAACTATCTTGCTCAACTTCAATTGAAGAAATATCATCAGATAAAGTAGACGCTAGAATATATGTATTATTTTGTTCTGATAAATAATTTGGATCTCCTCCGTAATCGTTCATACCACTATGGATAGCACGTACTCTTACAAAGTACTTTGTATCTGGTTGAAGACCATTTACTTGATGAGAAATTTTCTCTCCACCAACTAGGACAACTTTACGAGTAGGTTCTTCAAATACTGAATCGTCAAATGCAACAGGAGTAACAACATCTGAATCTAATAATGTAATTTCATATTGAATAGGATCTTGCTCTTTAGGAACAAAAATACTTCCTAACCTTTCAGCGGCAGCCCACTCTACCTTTAAAGCTGTCCTTCCATCAAAACCTGGAAGATTTTTCACATCGCCTATACCAAGAAAGTTCGCTGTTTGATTAGAAAAGGTTCTTGCCTTCTTTACAAGTGTAGAATTACTTAATGTTCCACTTGTATCTTTTGCTTGAACAACAAAAGTATATTCTCTATTTGTTTCTAATCCTGTTAAAACGTATTTTAATAAACCACGATAGTCAGGTCTAAGGCTAGCTCCTGGTACAGACTCAGGAATTGTAAGTCCATCATAAGATATAATGTAAGTAACATCTCTTGCATCTAACTGACTTGGATAGAAGTAAATTTCGACTTTATCATTTGCAATGACTTCGACATCATAAATACCGTCAAATGCAATATCAGTCCCGCCAACATTAATACCTTTAGTCGACTCAGGATTTAGGTCTTCAACAGTACCAACACAAGATCCTAAGAAGGCAAATGAAAGACAATAAAATGCAAATAACAATATTTTCAAAAATAACTCCTATCAGTAACTTCATCGACATTTAGGGATTATCTATTTAATTGTATAGGAATTCTAAAGCTCGATGGAACATATTTACCTACCCTACAAAAGTCCTATACTGATATTTTTTGCCTAGGCTAACTAAGTAATCGTTTTTACTTTAAAGTTTTGAACCTCCAATCCGATACAGAACCTAACTTTAAATACTTATGAGGTTTCAATGAATATATTTTCCTTAATTGGTTTAATTATATCGGGTGTTGTTCTATTTGTAGGCCTAAGGCTCTCTTCCCCAGATCTGCAAATTTTTCTGGACGGTCCATCTTTATTCATAGTCTTAGGTGGTACTTTTGCAGCGACCTCTGTTGCTTTCCAGCTGAATAAAATTGGTAACTTATTCAAGATATTCTTCACTCAATTTCTAAAAGGTAAAACAGTAGACCCTACTGTCGTCATTAAAGATGTAATGAAGATATGTGAAGCCTATAGAAACGGAGAAAGCTTAGAAGAGCTGGTATCTAAAGCACAGGATCCATTCTTAAAAGAAGCCATGGAGTTAATCTCTGATGGTATCTTAGAAACAGATAAAGCTATTCAAATCTTAGAGCAAAGAGCTGTAAAAATGGGAGCTCTAAGGAATGATGATACAAGAAAGATTAAGGCCCTTGGAAAGTTTCCACCAGCATTTGGAATGATGGGAACAACAATTGGGATGATCGTCCTTCTGGCAAACTTAGGTGGTGCCGATGCCATGAAGAAAATTGGTCCGGCCATGGGTGTTTGTCTTATTACAACACTCTATGGAGTTATTGTAGCCAACTTAGTAGTTATACCAATAGCGGAAAACTTAGATGAGATTTCAAAGCAAATGGATACTAAAGATGAAATTGTTTTAGAAGGTATTAAGCATATCATAAATAAATCTAACCCTATTCTTGTTGCTGAAGAGTTAAACTCTTTCTTAGTTCCTAAAGAAAGACTCGACTGGAAAAATGCTACGGCATAAATAGGAGTTATCAATGGCCATTAAAAGAGAAAAAAAAGAAGAAGACGGTGGTGGAGATGATTGGCTAGTTAGTTATGCCGATATGATGACGCTGATTGCGTGCTTCTTCATCCTAATGATGGCCTTTGCAAACTATGATCCTGCAGGATTTACAAAGAAGGCAGAAGAGCTATCGAAGTCTTTCAACAAAGATAAATATAAAAGTTCAGATTTGAAGCTAAAAGAATTAACTGAAGAAGTTTCGAAACATCCAGATCTTAAAAAGAAAGCAAAAATAACGATAAAAGATTCGGAACTAGCAATTACATTCTCAGGGAGTGTTCTCTTTGAAAATAAATCAGCGAAGATTGAGAAAAACTCTATCCCTGCCCTCGATACCCTAATTGATATTATTAGATCAAGAGACCCAAACTATAAAGTAATCATTGAAGGACATAGTGATCCTTATGAGTTTAGAGAAATGCCAGGATTAGATAGTGCATGGGAACTTGGGGCCCTAAGGTCAGCCAAAGTATTAGCGAGGTTTGAATACCTTGGTTTTAATCCTAAGAAGCTCGTTTCTGTAACGAAGGGTGACACTGAGCCTGTTGCTGAGAATGTTGATGAGAAGGGTCTCCCTATCCTCGAAAATCTACCTTTAAATAGAAGAGTCATAATAAAGGTGATTGAACCAATTAGTGATGCTAAAAAAGTAAAATTTGGACTGGGAGTATATTTTAATGAAGAAACCAATCCTTAGAAAAATAGTAATTTTTCTTATATTTATAGCTACAGGATTTGTTTCTTCTCAACTTTATTTAAAGTACAATATTACTGATAGCAAGAAACTCTTACTTCAATACAATGAGAATTCAATAAGAGTGACCTGCCCAAACTCTCCAACTAAAAAGAAGTATCAAGAGTGCTTTAGACAAATCCTAGGTAGTGCTTTAGCAAGTGCATCTCCTACTGATATCCTAGCGATTATAGAGAAAACAAATGAATTATATGAAAAAGATATTTTTCTTTCAGAGGATAATGAAAGCAAATTCTTATCTACATTATTTTACTATGAGAACTGGGTCATTATTTTAGACTATGCTAAAGAGCTAAAACTTGAAAGAAACTCAATTTCATTTTTAGATATTGCTTACATCCCTTTCGTAAAAAAAGAAGTCAGAGAAAGTATCACAAAAGTATTTGAATCTTTTAAATTATTTAAATCTAACGTAACGAAGACTCAATATGAAGGTTACTCTAATAGAATAAATCTAATCTCTAAAAGAGTTAATAGCTTAGGTATAGAGTAAAGAACCTAAAACAATCTAAATCCAAAATAAGACCTATAATGAGCTTAAGATTTTAAGGTAAACGATGCCGTATAAATTCCATCTTCAGTGGTATTTACTAACTCACTATCGTGTAACTTTAGTATCTCCTGAACAATTTCAAGACCAAAGCCTGTACTTTTTTGTTCTGAAGTTCTTCCAATATTATTTATATCAAAACCATTATTCATAACATTTTTAATTGAAAACTCTACGCCTTTATCTGTATTTACAATATCTATATTTATAACAGTATTTTCTTTAGAGTACTTCAAACTATTTGATAAGAGATTTGTGAAAACTTGGTGCATTCTCTCTTTATCAACATATACATAGGCCTTTTCAATATTTTCTTTTATACTTAGATTTGCATTATTAGAGTATGTTTTAAAGTCATTAATTGACTCATAAATAATATCGCCTAATAGATATTTTCTTCTATCTAAACTCAGGTTCCCCTCGCCTATAATTGCGGCCTCTAGAACAGTATTCACAATTTCCATTGCTTTATTTGAGATCCCTTTAATTTCATTAATCATATCGAGAGACTCTTCCTCTGTTAACTCAGGCAATAATTCAGCAAGACTAAATATATTTCCAAGAGGAGAACGTAAATCATGAGCGAGGTAACCTGTTAGCTTTCTAATTCTCTTATTAGCATTTTGTAATTTCTCTTCCTTATCTCTTAATGATAAATATGTACCAATCGAGTGTGCCAACATAGAGATCAATTCTCTTTCATACTCAGAAAAACCATGCTCTCTTACTTTCGTTGAGGAAAAGTTTAACGTTCCATAAATTTCATCTTCTTTAAATATTGGAGCTGAGATATAGGACTCGAGTTTCATATTCTGATAGACGGGATGACCACGCATCTCTTCAATTCCACCGACATGAGGTAAACCTATAACTCTCTTACTCTTTACAACTTCTCGGCAGTATGTTCCTTGAAGCTCAAAAATCGCTCCTGCACTTAAAACATTATCAGGGGATATAGCATCGAAAATAGTATACTCCTCACCAATAATATTAGAAACAATTCCAAACTCCATATTGAATATCTTAGCTCCAGCTAAAAGGTATTCCTTAATAAGTACACTGAAGTCAGAATAGTGAGTTGTTGTAAGATAGTGAATAGTTTTTAAATTGTTCGAAAACTTCTTTAGAAGATCTAATTCACTAAGGCCGTCATGGAGTTCAAAAAATGTCTTTTCATTTATAAATTCAGGATAGTTCATTTGTATAATAGTAAAGGATATTAAGTATTTATCCTAATACTTTAAAGAAAATTATGTGTTAGATAAGCTTCTATTTTTAAGCCATTGGAATTAGAGATTATAATACTTAAAAACTAAGATAAACTTAAGGAAGATATTGCTCTACAAAAAGTGCTCTACTCTGTACAACAAAGAAAGTAAACAATGCCTCTTGATAAGGCTCTAATGAATACAATTCTCGATTACACCAACAAGCTTATCAAGTTCAATTGGTTTTGTAAGAAAGTAATCCATTCCCACTTTTAGGCAAAGGTCTCTATCTTCTTTCATAGCACTTGCTGTTAATGCAACAATTACTGGTTTCTTATCTCCATACTTTCTAACTATTTCTTTTGTAGCTTCAACTCCATCAAGTATAGGCATGTGCTTATCCATAAAGATTAGATCAACTTGATGACTCTCTAAAAAGTCTAAACAAAGCTGTCCGTTACCTACCACATCACACTTCAATCCAAGTTTAGTTAAAAACTTTTTTAAAACCATTTGATTAACTAGATTATCTTCAACAATAAGAATCTTAAGATCAGTTACTTTTTTAGGAATAATCTCTCTAGCACTATCAAAATCTAATTTTCCACCAGCGTCCTTAGCAACAACTTTTATCTCTTCAACCTCTTTCAATTCCACGACGAATATAAAGTCTGATCCCTTCCCTACAATACTGTCGACAATGATTTCGCCATTCATGATTTCAGCTAATCCTTTACAGATAGTTAAACCAAGTCCTGTTCCACCGTACTTTCTTGTTGTAGATCCATCAACCTGAGAAAATGATCTAAATAATTTCTTTATCCCCTCTTCAGGAATTCCTATTCCATCATCTTTAATTGAAAATTTAATCATACTTCGACTATTGTCAGTATTTACTCGTGAAACATGAATATATACATTTGATTTTGAAAACTTAATTGCATTCGAAATCAAATTACTTAATAGTTGTTTAATTTTTTCTCTATCGCCATTTACAAAAAGCGGCACATCATCTTCAATTTTTAAGTTAACATTCTTGCCTACTTCAATAGCATTAACACTAAAAAGATTAACAACATTTCGAATAGCATATTGAAGATTAAATGGGTAAACCTCTAGTTCGACTTTTCCAACTTCGAGTTTTGAAAAATCTAAAATGTCATTAATAAGTCGCAGTAAAGATACTCCACAACTGCTGATTGTCTCTAATAATTTAAGATCTTCTTCATTCTTACAGTTATCAATAAGTAAATTGGAACAAGAAATAATACCATTCATTGGTGTTCGTATTTCATGACTCATATTTGCAAGAAATAAACTCTTTGCTCTACTCGCTTCATCAGCAGACTTCTCAGCTTCTTTACGAATCTCTACTTCTTCCTTCATTTTCTCATTAATCTCAACTAACTCTAAGTTTTTTTCTTCATACTTCCTGGCTGCTTTTTGCGCCAATGCAATCGCTCTTTTATTTGACCTCGATAGAAAAACAAAAATTAAAAGTAGTAATACATTGATTAAGACACCAAAGAATAGAATTAGTAATGGTTGAGCCTGACTTATTGATTTATTAAAACTCTTTGCACTCTTTACATCTATTGACCACTCTCTTCCATATAAATCTATCTTATATTTTTTTTGAAATAATGGGCTTGGATCAAAGTCTATCTCAGCTTCATCATGTTCACTATATAGAACTGTTTCTCCATCAAGAATACTGACTCCAACGTTTCTTTTACTTCTCTCTAAAGTCCCTTTCATCAGCTCTTTCATAATAAATGGTGCATAAACATGCCCGATGAAATTCTTTCTTCTATTCTCTAAACTAGAATGATCTCCTGAATAATATGGAACAAAGAGTAAGAAGCCAGGAGTTTGTTCGGAGTCTTGTACAAGAAGAATTGGTCCAGTTATACCGGCCTTACCAGAGTCTCTTGTTCCTCTTGCAGCTGACAGCCTATTATGTTCATGGGCCATATCAAGGCCCAATGCTTTTCTATTGGTAGATACAGGCTCAATATTTGTAATCGGCCAAAATTCATCCTTATTATGAGTTGGATAAATTCTATACTCTGGGTATGTTCTCTTTTGTCTCTTGATGAGATCTTTAGTACCAGACTTATCAAGACTAAGAATAATACCGATACCATTTATCCCTGGATATTTTTCTATTAGATTTAAATGCTTTGAAAAGTCAGCCCATTCTTTATTTGAAACTTCTCCGCCATGAGACTGAATAGCAGATACGCCACTCCATAGGATATCTTCGTATTTTTTCATTCTTTCAGAGAGTAATTCTACGACATGATTTGATTCTTTAGTAAACTGTAGATAGTTCTTTTCATCGACTTGTACTTTTGTAAAGTACCAAGCAAATATTGTTAAAAGAGAAGATAGAAATAATACCACCCAGTGTATATTTCTCAACTTCCTTACTCCATAAGTATTCTTTTCTATCTCTTGATTCATAAACTCTCCACATATCATTATATACATATAAATTTATTGAGAAAGAGGTTTATAGATTAATTATAACTAAAGAAGATTTTAATGATTCCCTCTTGATGAACTCAAGAGGTACTCTGTAATTTTAGATACTTATGTTAATAGTACTTATAGATATTATCATTAAATTCAATATTCGAAGAATAGTCCACAGCCCTTCTAATTTTAAAATACTCTAACCAACTCGTCTTAGTCGGAAGGCTTACATTTATTAAACATGATCCAGTAAAGTCCACATTAGAGATGTCTCCCGCAAGAGTAGCGTTAGCAACTACTGTATTTTTCAAGCTAAGTTTTTTACCATTAACTAATAAGCTTCCACTAATAATTGCAGAGTTCTCAATTTTTGAATCTTGAAAAACTAGTTCATGAATAAAATTATGCATTAAAATTCTTTCAATATTAGGGTTATGGTAAGTCTCAAATATATCATTTGGAACCTTATTTATTTGATCAAAACTTACTTTATGAAGCCTCATTAAACACTTGGTTGCATCGACCTTTTCACTAGGATCAAGTCCCTCAATATTCGCACTGAGAGAAGGAAGAGAAAGAGATAATAAAATAATTAAAAAAGAGAACTTCACAAATGCTCCTATATGACAGATTTAAAATGAATACATAAGTTTAATTTGCAATTTGAAGACCACAATTTATTCATAATTTCAGTAAGATAGTCGTAATCTATAGCCTAAAAAGCTGACAGTTGTAGTTATTTTAATCAAACAAAAATGCTATTAATTATCATGTTTACAATCAGTTACCCCAGATTTAGAATTCCCTCTATGGAAAATGACTCACAAAAATGCCCAAAATGTAATTCGCCTTATGGTTATAACGATGGAACTCTATGGGTTTGCCCAGAGTGTTTTCACGAGTGGACCCTTAGCGCAGAAGTAGAAGAAAGTACTGAAGCCCCTAAATTCTTAGATTCAAATGGTGTTCAACTAGAGAATGGTGATACTGTTTCTGTAATTAGAGATCTTAAGGCCGGTAAAACTACAATTAAGTCTGGAACTAAAGTTAAGAATATTAGACTTCTTGATGAACCTGTAAATGATCATGATATTTCATGTAAAATTGATGGTCACGGATCTATGTACTTAAAGTGTTCTGTGGTTAAGAAAGCCTAATAAATAAAGGTAACTTATTTACTTGGTTAATTACCCTGTAGTATCATCCCTACTTGCCTAAATAATTATATAAAGTGTAAAATCTAAAGATACGCGCTATAAAGTAGCGCTTTACACGACCAGGATACATTTCTTGAAAAGAAGGGACTTCTTAAAATACTCAACTCTCTTAGCTGCAACAGGTGGCTTAAGTGGTTGCTCAATTTTGCACAAGCATTTTCATGATGCTGGCTGCAAGTCCTGTATTGATCCATTTGCAAAAAAATCAAAAACAACAAGTACGATAATAACTCCTACTCAACCAGATGAAGAGATCGTGAAAGGTCTTATGAAGGATGAGAGAATTAAGAGTAAGTACTTTTCGCAAGACTTCACAGATGACATCTTTCTTTCTAAAGAGAAGTATCTATTTGTTCAAAAGCTTGTAGTTAAATTTAGAAAAGTTCAAAGGTATGTAGGCCATGGAAACTTCAATCTCCTAAGTGTAGATAACTTTTTTCTTTTTACAGATGTTGCACCTAACTGTGAGCCTATAACTCCTGCTGAAAAAGTTTTTATGGAAGAGCTCTTCTACTTTGATGCTCATAAGTATGGTTTTAAAGGTGATAAGACTTCTCATAAGTTAACTGAATCTATTTCCCGTAGAGAAGTATCCAAAGTTCCCTACTCTGGTCACTTTTTAAAGAAAGATCAGTCTTTAAAGTTATTTCAAAAAGTAAAAAATGATGTCGGAGATAGCTTAATTCTAACTTCAGGAATTAGAGGTATTGCAAAGCAGTTTCACCTATTCTTAGAAAAGGCTTTAGAAACGAAAGGTAATCTATCAAAGGCCTCAAGGTCTTTAGCGCCTCCGGGTTATTCATTTCATTACCTAGGTGACTTTGATGTTGGTAAGAAAAATATGGGTATGAAAAACTTTGATCAAGATTTTGCTGAGACTGATGAATTTAAGAGATTAGTTGATCTTGGATATATCAATATTAGATATACTCAAAGCAACACACTAGGTGTTCGCTTTGAGCCTTGGCACTTAAAGGTTTAGTTCAACCAACCAAATTTTGATAAATACTTTGTTAAACGATTATACTTCTCTGAATCAACACAACTTAAATCACCATCGTTTACTTCAGCAACGATAGCACCTTTAAAGTTTTTAGAAGCTTCTACGTCAAAGATATATCCGTATACATTTCCACCATCACAATAATCATCATGCGTAGTTACCATTAAATACTGCTTTCCAGTATTTTTATCTTTTAAATATGTATTTCTTAAACTCATACAAGGAGCTTCTTCATTCATAGAATAACCTTCATATGCCTCGATAACTTCTGTATTCACAGGAGCACTCCATCCAGAAAAAAGAACCTCAACAGCACTTTCATTTAAATCATCATATGTATTAGATGTTTCAACAAAGCTTGGAGCTACTGAGCAGTTATAAGATGCATTAACGCTTAACGATAAAAGAATGAGTGTAGATACAATAGATAGTTTCATTTTCCTCTCCCAAAGAATATAGGTTTTCTATTACTACCGTCGGAGAAGCAATTATTGAATTTTAAAATAGTTTTTATGTATTAATTACAAGAGGATAATGACACTACTCATCATCATTTCGAAAGCCAGATGGGATGATATTTATGCCAAATCTTTTTCCTAATTTAACAATAATTGGAAGAGTTAGAGGAGCAAACGGTAGGACAAGCAGTACACCAAGCCCTAGGCTTGTTACAATTTCTCTAAACTGATTATTGGCAATTTTCATTTCTTCTTTTGTAGCGATGCCACGAGAGTATCGTCTATAGATAGTAAACATTTCTTTTGTTTCTATACTCTCTCTAGCTAGACCTTCTTTTAAAAGGAGAAGTGATCTACGAATGCGCGTCAACATTCCCTTCTTCTTTGAAGCAAAGAATAATAATAAATTTAAGTAAAAGTTTTCTAAACATTTCAAACGAAACATAATTAAAAGCTCTCACTCTTAGAGGTTAAAATAAGATCAAATATTGCATCAATATCATTTTTTTGAATCTCTGACAGACTTTCTAAATCAGAACAATTTTCATAAAAACTATTTTGAATCTCTTTTGCTTTATTTCTTATTTTATAGTTTGCGCCTTCAGATACAGAATCAACGATTCGCCATTTCAACTCATCAACAATATAGAAGTAGGTCTCATAGCTCTTACTCTTATCTAACTCCTGCTCAATAACAGTTACCAGATCCCACCAATCATTCTTTCTATATCTTCTCGAATTCGTATACATTCAATCTATGCCTTCATATTAATTATTCACTTTTGTCATCATAGCACAGTCTACAGACTAGGACTTAGAGTCATTCTTGCTCATTTCAGAGAATGCCTTATTCTCCTCACTTAGCCTTTCACTATATCTATCAACTAGAAACTTACTATTATCTCGTGTCAGGTATGTAAACCTCATGAGCTCTTCCATTACATCCACTACTCTCTCTCTAAAGGCAGAGTCTTTCATAGTTCCATCCTCATTAAACTCGGTATAGGCCTTAGCAACGGAAGATTGATTTGGAATGGTAATCATTCTCATCCAACGTCCCAAAATTCGTAATGAATTGACAGCGTTGAAACTCTGCGATCCACCACTCACTTGCATAACAGCAAGAGTTTTACCTTGAGTTGGACGAACAGATCCAATAGTTAGAGGGATCCAATCAATTTGCATTTTCATGATTCCAGAAATATTTCCATGTAACTCTGGAGATGACCAAACCTGGGCTTCAGACCATAAGCTAAGATCTCTGAGCTCTTTCACCTTAGGGTGATCCTCAGACTTTCCATTATCAAAGAGTGGAAGTCCATGAGGATTAAAAAACTTAACCTCTGCTCCCATATACTCAAGAATTTTTCCAGCTTCTTCAGCTAACAATCTTGAAAAAGATCTATCTCTTAAAGAACCATATAGGACTAGGACTTTAGGTTTATGAGAACTAACTTCCAACCCCTTAGGGATTAGATCAAATTTTTGACTAGATAAGTAATTCATTAATATCTCCATTTATTTGCTAGTTTAACAAGACTAAGCATAATAGGCACTTCTATTAACACCCCTACAACTGTAGCAAGCGCTGCCCCAGAGTTTAACCCAAATAAAGAGATCGCAACGGCTACTGCAAGTTCAAAAAAATTACTAGCCCCAATCATTGAGCCTGGACTTAGTACGCAATGAGAAAGATTCATCTTTTTACCAATACCCCATGCTAAAAAGAAAATAAAATAAGTCTGAATAGCTAGAGGAATTGCAATAAGAAAAATGTGAAATGGATTTGCTAAAATTTTCTCACCCTGAAATGCAAATAGTAGAACGAGAGTACTAAGAAGAGCAACGATAGAAAGTGGCTTTAGTCGCGCCATAAATATTTCCGTAAACCACTTCTCTCCTTTGGCCTTAATTAACACCTTATTAACAACATAACCAGAGACTAAAGGTAGTACAACAAAGATAACAACAGAAGAAATAAGAGTATCATACGGAATTGTAATAGAAGTAATTCCAAGAAGAAATTTAACAATAGGTACAAAAGCAACGAGTAAAATAAGATCATTAATAGCGACTTGAACTAAAGTATATTCAGGGTCTCCTTTAGTTAGATAAGACCAGACAAAGACCATTGCAGTACAAGGGGCAGCTCCAAGAAGAATTGCTCCAGCAATATACTCCTGAGCAAGTTCAGGGGTAATAAATGCACTATAAACTTTATCAAAGAAAATCCATGCAAAGAACGCCATAGAAAATGGTTTAATCAACCAATTGATCACTAGAGTTAAAGAGAGACCTTTTGGGGATTTACCAACCTTTAAAACTGATGAGAAGTCGATTTGAACCATCATTGGAAAAATCATAAACCATACAAGGATAGCAACTGGTATGTTCACTGTAGCAATATTCATATCACTCAACACAGAAATTGAACTGCCTAGTGCCTTACCTAAAGCAATTCCTCCAACAATACAAATACCAACCCAAAGAGTTAAGTAACGTTCAAAAAATCCCATCTTCCTATCCTTTATATTCTTCTAGTTTAATTATTAAATCTTTAATCTCATCTCGTACACGGCGATAAACATTTAGAATTTCTTCTTCATCATCCATCTCCTTGGTCAGTCTTGGAGGATCATCAAAACCTACGTGAATGGTTTTTCCTCCAGGAAAGTATGGACAATTCTCGTGAGCATCTGAACAGACTGTGAAGATGTAATCCATTTTCACTTCAGATAACTCTGAAGTAATATTCGATTCATGGTGACTAATATCAATCCCTACCTCAGACATAACTTTTATGGCCATAGGATTAAGACCGTGCTTCTTAGTTCCTGCTGAGTAGAAATTATACTCTTCACCTTTCAGCGCCCTTCCCCAGCCTTCAGCCATCTGAGAGCGACAAGAGTTACCAGTACAAAGAAATAGTATATTCTTTTTCATTTACTTATCCTTTCCATTTATAAAACACTCTAGAACTGGACAATCACTAAGAGGAATACTCTTATCTTCACAACAATTTGCTAGGTCCTTTAGAGATTTTCTCATTTGCTTTAAGTCTTTAATTTTTTTATCAATTTCTGAGATTTTTTCTTCTGCTTTAGTTAGGACATCACTACACTTGGCCTGATCTTTAATCTTTAACTCTAATAGATCTACTGTTTCTTTAAGTGAGAATCCCAATTCTTGAGATCTCTTAATAAAACGAATACGTGTAATGTATTCTTCAGGATAATAACGAAAATGCCCAAGCTTATTAGGCTGTTTCAAAACGCCCTTTCTCTCATAGAAGCGAATTGTTTCAATATTAACATTGGCGGCAGCAGCAAGCTTACCTATAGTGATTTTTTCTTTCATAATAGCAATATACACCCCGTACCATGGTACGGAGTCAAGAATTCAATTACAACAATATTATAAGAATTATCCACAAAAATGGGGCTATCTACTTAAAGTAACTCAAGGGACTAAACTTGACCCACCTAAGAAATCTAGGTGTTTATAAATAAGTTAGACAGAAAATGCTTCTTTCTTGACCACAGAGTCAAATAAAAATAAAATAACATCATGAGTAGAACAGTAGAGTTTGATAAAGACGACATTATTGAAAAGGCCATGAATACTTTTTGGACTAAAGGATATGAGGGTACAACCCTTAAGGACCTTACTGAAGTGACCGGCCTTCTAAAAGGAAGTCTTTACAATACATTTAAATCCAAAGAAAACCTCTTCCTCCTATGCCTCGAAAAGTATGGAAGTAATTCTAAGACTCTATTCTATGTCGATGGTGACCCAAAAGAGTACGTTAAGAACTTCTTCAAAAGACTTGTTGATGAAGGTGTAAAAAAAGAGAATATCAATGGGTGCTTGATTATGAACTCTTGTCTTGAATTTGCTGATTCAGATACAGCACCTGCCAAAAAAACCAAAGCGTTATTCAAAACAGTTGAACTAAACTTTGAAAGAGTTGCAAAGGCCCTAGTTCAAGATTCGGATGAAGACCCACAAAAGTACCAAACAAGTCTTATAACTGCAGCCTTCTCTATTAGAGAAATATCTAAATTTAAAAAAGATAAGAAATTTCTTAAGCAAATAGCAAATAATGCATTAAGAGATTTAAATATAATGATTTAAAAAAATTTGGTGAATAATTGACCATACGGTCAAAAATAAGATTTCAAAGGGAATATAATGTCTATAAGTTTAATATTGAGTTCATTTTTTGCAGGAATCTTAACAATATTCTCACCATGTATTCTTCCCATGGTACCTTTTGTGGTTAGATCTTCTTTCCAAAAATCAAAATGGGGGCCAGTACTACTTGCTTTAGGTGTAGCACTTAGCTTTTCAATATCTACATTTATAATTGCTACCTCAGGACAGTTATTAGGACTCACTCCAGATAACTTGAAAATACTTTCAGGTGTGTTTCTACTAATAGCATCACTCCTTTTTATCTTTCCCGTTCTAATCGACAAACTATCCTTAGCACTCTCACCTATAAATAATAAAATTCAAACATTTACAAATAGTAAGGATTCAGAGAGTCAGCCAGTCTATATGGAGTTTATTAATGGATTATTCTTAGGACCTATCTGGGCTCCATGTAGCGGACCTACCCTAGCGATAATTATTGGAATTATTATTAATAATCCTGAAACAAAATCCTCTATTGCACTCTTGGCAATATTTTCAATTGGATCAATTCTTCCAATTCTATTCTTCTCTTATGGAGCAAAGTCTCTAGTTATGAAAATTCAAAAGAAAAGTTTAGATAATTCTAAATATACAAAAATGGGACTAGGAGTATTTTGTGGTGTGATGTCTATCCTTATCTTAACAGGTTTAGATAAGAGCTTAGAGACAGCACTTCTTAATATTTTACCTGAAGCATTAACAAATATTTCTCTAACAATATAAATAAGGGGTTTATAAATGAGACAATTAATACTATCGGTATTGCTAGCGTTTAGTTTTAACTTGCAGGCCAAGGAAGACAATACAGCAGAAGTACATAAGTTTATTAAAGAAAACAAAAGTGTACTCGTTCATGTACACGCAACATGGTGTCCATCATGTAAAGTACAAAAGAAAGTACTAGATGCAATGAAAGATAAAAACTTCAAAGTCTTAGAAGTTGATTTTGATAATGATAAGAAGTTTTTAAAAGAATTTAAAGTATTTCAACAATCAATGCTAATTGCTTTTAAAAATGGGAAAGAAGTAAAAAGAGTATTTGGAATAACTAAAGAAGACAAAATTATATCATTTACAAAAAGCAGCTTTCCAGATTCTCTACAAGAAGAACTTGATAATAGAAGAGGAGCATCAAAAGCTCCTAAAGCAATAAAAATGACAATGAAACAAGCAGAAGAGAAGCTTAGAGAATCAGGAATAATTGATAAAGCAAAGAAGAAAGGTGATGACTATATAGACTTTGAACTTCCAAACGTTCATGGAAAGAAGATTAAGCTATCAGATAAACTTAAAAATGGACCAATTGTTCTAACCTTCTATAGAGGCGGATGGTGTCCATATTGTAATATGCAGCTAAAAGCTTATCAAGAAAACTTAGATAAATTTGAAAAAGCTGGTGGTCAGTTAATTGCAGTTTCTCCAGAATCTATGGACTCAGCAACAACAACAGTTAAAAAGCACGAGCTAAAATTTGAAATTCTTTCAGATAACTTAAATAAAGAAGCTAGAAAATATGGTCTAGTATTTAAAGTTGGTAAAGATCTTAAAGAAGTATATTTAAAATTTGGTTTAGACCTTGCGAAAAATCAAGGAAATGATAGCTGGGAGATCCCAATTCCTGCAACATATATAATTAATAAAGACGGGAAAATTGTGTACTCTTTTTTAAACGTAGATTACGTACAAAGAGCTGAACCAAGTGAAATTATCGATATTTTGAATGGACTTAAATAACAGAAGGGTTTTAGGATGCAAAACTATAAAGATCTAAATTATTTTTTTCTTAGAGCAGTAATGGGAATAAATATGACTATTCATGGAGGAGTTAGACTCTTTGGTGATTATGATGCATTTATTTCTAAAATGGAGAAAATGTTTGCTCCAACCTTCCTACCGAATATTCTAATTAATATTGGTGCTAATTTTATATCTCCAGTGGAGTTTGTTTTTGGAATACTTCTCTTAATTGGATTTAAAACAAAGATATCAATTTTAGTTCTCAATTTGAATATGATGTTACTCATTTCAGGAGTTTGTCTTTTACAAAAATGGGAATTAGCAGGATTACAAATGGCATACGTACTCTATCTCTTCTTCATAGGGAATTACATAGAGTTTAACAAGATCTCTATAGATCATTTACTTAACAAAAAAGGAAACAGTAATGAATAAGCTACTACTAGTAACAAACTTTATAAACGGACTCTTACTTGTAAGATTCTCTCTATCAAAACTATTTGCTTGGCCAATATCTGTAAAAGCATTTGTAGAGATGGCAAAACCTCTAGGGATAGATCCTACATTTTTTAGACTATTCACAGGAGTAATTATAACTTCAATCTGTCTTGGTTACTTCACAAACTTCTACCTAATGATCTCTAAGAAAGTACAAGCTTCAATTAAGGGAGTTCCATTCATTATTCTATCAAACATAGTAGGTATTGGTGTAATGGTTGGAGCACTAATTTCGGAATTTGCTTTAAGAGAAGTGCCGAAATGGCCACTAGTAATTATTGCAGCAGTAATAATATTATTCTCTATCTTGAACCTTACTCAATTCAAAAAGCTAATTGCTAAGAAATAAGTATTAAACTCTCTTACTATTTATAAATTATTATGAATAGTAAGAGACATTTTTATTATTTTGATTCAAAAATACAAAGGTTACTTTCATCAATATAAGTTGCTTCAGGCCAAGAATGTTTTTCTGCGATCTTAGCTAACCACCCTCTAGCATTTCCCTTTGTCACAATTGTTACTTTCTTTCTCTTACTAACATTAACTATCTGATCTAGAATATACTTATAGGTCTCTTCAGAAAATGGATCATAGAGATAGTAGTACTCTGCATCTGGAATTTTGAAAGATTCTAAAGATAAGTCTTGCACTTTAAAATCTAAATTTTCACTTAACCCCAGGGCCTTACAAGCTACATTTGAAATCTCTACTCTATGTGGAACATACTCATAACCAATGAATTTGATATCTGGTCTAACAAGAGAGCAAACAAGCCCAACTCTTCCATAGCCAGAACCAAGATCTACTATAGTACTACCCTCTTTTGGACTCATTCGATCAAGAGCTAAAAGAATTGTAGAGTATCCAGATTGAACACCTACTCCAGACCTTTGGTAGAGTCTCTCTTTAGTATTGTGATCCACACCCATACTGAGATCTAAATTGTAATTTAATTTGAAAATATTATCTAAACTATCAAATGTTCTATAGAGTCTAAGACCTTGATACCCCAGTGATTGATCACTAGCTTCTTTATATTTTTCTTCGCTAAGAAAATGTACTTGCATCTCTTTAAGTGATTGAATAACAAAAGTTTTAATATCTTCTTTAGGACTATTATTGATTATTTTCAAAATATTTTTTTCTATTTTCTTAGCATCTTTTAATACTTTTCCGATACTGTTAGAACCGCTCTCAATAAGGAAATCTTTAAGGAATAAAATTTCTTTTAACTCTTCTCCAAAGAATGGTGCAATAAAGTCTTCATAGGTCGTAATCTTAGAGAGTTCATCATCTTCTTTATCTTGTAACCATAATTGTTCTTTCACAAACCCCATAACTTCAACAAGAAGTGCAGAACAAACATAGAGATGTGCTAATTGAATTGGAGAAAAATGAGTTTTACAGGTTTTTAACTCTTCTTTTTTTAGAAGATCTAGAAAGTGAATTTCAGCTAGTTTCATTTTAGCTTCCAAGTATTGAGACCATGGTTGCTACTCATGAACTATATTTATAAGACAGTCAAACATAGCCCTTCAGACTATCGAAGTAAAGTATTCTAAAGGCAATTCATCCTTTCATACTGCTCAATCAAGGCAGAAGAGATACTTAAGTTGTACTTCTTCTTAATATTTAACCATTCCTTTATATACTTACATGCATACGCTTTATCTACAGGAAGCCACTCGAGTGGAGTCTTCGCCCCTTTCTGTCTATTGTATTTAAGGTTAGTAATCACTAGATTTTCAGTGTCATTAGCAAATTGAGACCTTCTTTCTGAGCTCCAGTCATTTGCCCCACTAATCCAGGCTTCTTTAAGAGGAACAATGTGATCAATATCAATAGATGAAGCACTCACTAAGGCCTCATCGTAATAGTAATCCAGCCAAAGACCTGAAGTAACTCTACAATTTGAAATTGATACTTCTTTTAAAGATCTAGTCTTAAGAACTTCTGCTCTAGTATTTAAGCAATTCCCATCTTCATCAATCCAATGCTTAAACTCTTTTCTATTATAGTCAGACTTTGAGTTCGCTGAATAATCCTCACTTCCTCCAATATAGAGTCTAGCTTCATCTATAGAAGAAAAATTTTTATCTTTTAAAAGATTATTTGCTTTTGAATGGCAGTGAAAGCTTTGTGGTTTATGATTATTATGACAGCCCTTTAAGTTGCCTTTTTTAATCGTTCCTCCGCTATGAGAAAAAGTATGCGAAGAAAATAGTGTAATAAAAGTCAGAGTAATTAAATTGTTTAGAATCATAGAGAAATTATATCATAGATGTATTTCTCAAAAAAAAGGCACCTACTACGAGAAGAAGATGCCCTATAAATTTATGAATTTAAACTATTCCACCATTTGCTCGAACTACTTGTCCATTCACCCATGAGCTGTCTGTACTTGCAAAGAAACTAACAACTCCTGCAATATCTTCAGGCTGACCTAGTCTTTCTAAAGGAGACATTTTTTTAAAGTTTTCAACCTGCTCTTCACTTTTTCCAGTTAAAAATAAATCAGTTGCAGTTGGACCAGGAGCGACACAGTTAACATTTATATTTTTGCCACGTAATTCTCTCGAGAAAGTATATGACATGGATTCAACTGCTGCCTTTGATGCATTATAAACAGCATAACCTGGAATACCTAGCGCTATTGCACTACTTGTAAGGTTAATGATAGAGCCACCATTATTTAGTCTTGTTGCTGCACACTGAAGTGAATTGAACGTACCTTTTAAATTTACATCGAGAATTCTATCAAAAGTTTCTTCTGTGAACTCTTCAATAGTATGAAGAGACATTATTCCAGCATTATTAACTAAGATATCAATACTGCCATATTCACTCTCTCCAGCATCAAATAAAGCGCTTACTTCAGACATCTTACTTACATCTGCTTTTATAGCAATAGCGCTTCCACCAGAGTCTTCAATTTCTTTTACTACTTCTAAAGCCGTGTCTTTATTTGAAGAATAGTTTACGACAATATTATGTCCATCTTTTCCTAATCGAATAGCGATTGCTCTTCCAATACCTTTTGATGATCCTGTGACAATTGCAGTCTTTTTCATATAACTTCACCTTTAATATAAGATTAAATTTTCAATAAATAATTATATCAAATCTAAAAGGCTGAACCAAGGACTCATAACTAAAGTCTAACCTAAAGAAACCTTAATCTTGAACAAAACAAATATCAAGAGAAGTTAGACATAGATTTATAAGTGAATCTTTGGAAAATCTTTTCCTAAGACTTTAAACTTTGACGACTCAAAGTCTTCCTTACTATGGCCAGTTGTTAGGAATAGATTTCGATAACCTAACTCATATAATTCTAACAAGGATTGATCACCTTTCTTATGCCCCTCTCCTAAGTCTTGATCAATAAAGAAGTAAGCTTCGAGAGGTAGGTCCACGATCTCTTGTCGTGCATTTTCAAAGTTAGAGAAAGATCTTATATTAATATCATGACTTATTGCTTGCTGCTCCCATGTATATCGAATTAATGGGTCGTCATCTATATGAATAAATAATTTATCATTTACTTCTGCCATACATCCCTACAGCTGTATAAAGTTAGTTAACTATACATATTCTACATTAATTTAAGGTTTGATTATTTTTTTATTTAGATTATTGATATTAGTACTCAATATTTATTAAGTGAAGACCTCTTGCTGGAGCTTTAGTTCGAATACCACATAACTCTCCATTTTCTAATGAGTGTTTAAAGTCCTCTAAGGAAAGCTTCCCTACTCCTATATCCCACAAGGCACCCATAAGATATCTAACCATATACCTCAAGAAACCTTCGCCTTGAATTTTTAGATAATATATATCTACATCAAAAGTTAAGAAGTTAGATTTTTCAAGTGAACATTTTAAAATATTTCTCACAAGAGATCCCGGACTAGAACCAGGGATACAAAAACTTTTAAAGTTATGCTTACCTATCAAAGCATGACAGGCCTCTTCTATCTTTTGGAGATCAAGCTCCTCAGGATAAGCATAGATAGAGTCAAAGAAAGCAGCATTTTCATTATCATCGATAGTAAAGTAGTAGTGATATTCTTTATATTTTGAGTCTACGTTGGCATTGAAGTCGGCATGAATAAATTCACACTTTATCACCCTAATGTCAGAAGGTAATTTTGAATTCATCCCCATCGTCAAGATGTCAGGAGCTATCTCTCTTGGAAGAACAACCTTTAAAACTTGTCCACTAGCATGAACTCCTGCATCAGTTCGACTGGCCCCTGTAACTTTATAATCTCTATGCTTAGAGATACTTGCAACTACTTTATTTACTTCGTTCTCAATCGTTTCAGCATGCTCAGCTTGATACTGCCACCCATAGTAGTGGGTGCCTTTATAAGAAAGTGTTATTTTATATGTGAACTGACTATTAATATCCATAGGGCCTTAAATTAACTCCTGAAGTACTTCATGACTTAAAGGTTCATGAAACGGTTTTTCATGAATCCCATCTAATTTAGAGTTATTTTTAATATCTCGTCCATAAATATATTGATCAAATAAATTCTTCAAACTTCTTCCATAGTACTTTTCAAGATCAAGTCTAAAGTCTTCAGATTGAATTGTTGTATACTTTCTATTTTCAAAATATATTTTAAGAAATTTCTTAAGGCTTTTTCCCGGAACTTTCTTTAACAATGAATCAATATAAAACATAAATGACCGACCACTAACATAAGACCTATGATCAGTTTTTCTATTAAAGACACTTTGATTGCCAAGATTCATTGATGTGTAATTGATCTCATCTTTTCTAAAAGGAAAGATTTTATGAAGGACTGTAAAGTCTCTCCAGCTTGCAACAGCTTCATCAATCCACCCTGCATTTCCATTAGCAGGCATTACTGCTCTAGCAAAATAACCATGTTGTAACTCATGACCGATAGCAAACCATCCAGCAGTTGCTGCACCAGCATACTCCATTCCACCTTTCCACTTACCATCCCCATAGAAGATTAAATGTGGATGTGGCCATGGCCCATAGTCTCTTTCTAATTCAATTAAAACTTTTCGTACAACCTTTATAATTCTTCTATTTAGTCTCTTCGTTCTAGAATAAATTGTGACTGGAAAATCTTTTCCATTAGCTAACCTTGTTTCATATACAGACTCTAGAACTTTAAACTTTTTCTCTGGAGCTAAATGAAAATATAAAGAAGTTGAAGTGAAGTAATCTGGATAAGTGTATTTAAAATAGTTCTTAGATTTTTCAACTAGAAAGCCATTTGTGAATAAGCGATGACTCTTCTTTGAACCAGTAACTCTTACAGAAACTTCCATTTTATATTGATCGTATTCATAATTACTTGGAATATACATTTCAAGAAATTCTCTATCTCGCATATCTTTCATAAAGAAGCCTGCTGAAACTGAGCTGGCATCAAATTTTACACCGTTAGAGACTTCACTCTCAATCTGTATCTTATAACGACCTGCTTTAAACTCATGGTCGATAATTCGAACCTTGCTCTCTTTACCAGGGGTCTCAATCTCTTGCTGAGAATAAGAGACTCCATTTACTAAAACCTTTGTTGGAGTTCCAACAACATCAAATATTGGATATCCTTTCTCAAAAATATTTAATTCAATAATTGCTACGGATTTAGCCTTTCGTGTTTTTATATCAAAACTAAGCTCGTACTTAGCGTGAGTGAAATCTGTCCATATAGCTCTTTTACCTACTACATTGAAGGATGGTGGAGCCTGTTCAATACTTGCATGGGCAAGACTTGAGATCAGAAAAACAGATAATAGGAATTTTTTGAAATAATCCATGTAACTCACTGAAAATTAATAAAGTAGAATCAATTATACGCAAAGAAAGTCTGTATTAGGATCAAATTGAATCATTTTCAAATGCTGTCAGCAATATAGACAGTCTAGGTATCTGTAAATACAGGAAAATAGCCAAGACCTCGAAACAAGGCCTTGGATAAGTTATGAAGCTTAGTCTTTGATTAATTTTACATGAATAGCAATTGGACCCTTTGGACCTTGGCTCATTTGGTACTCTACATTATCGCCTTCATAGAGTCTCACTCCACCAAGAGCAGTTGAGTGAACGAATAGATCTTCTTCATCCTCATCTGGCTGAATAAATCCAAATCCTTTCTCTTCTTCGTAGAATTTTACAACTCCAGTTAGAATTTTTCCTGCGACAACCTTTCTATTCTTCTTTTTTTCTACGGCCTCTCCCCAAACAATTTCATTGATAGTCTCGACCTTGTCACCTTTATGGATCATTTCAAGCTTTTCAATTACTGCAGCTTTTGTTTTGGCAGAAACAATTAAATTGGCCCTTTTTCTCTTTTTAGTCTTAACTGTATCGTATTTAACACTAAGAACTGTAAACTCTGGCATATATCCTCTTTATTATATAATTCTAAATTTTATTGCAACACTACTCTCAATTAGCTTCTAATAAAAGAAACAGATAAAAATCATATAACATTTATCCGAGAAAAATTAAAGAGACATGTAGTGAATAGAGGATCTATTCACTCAACTTATTATTGTCCTCATTTCCTATTTACAACAATAACTCTGTGCCAAGAGCAATATTCCTTAATATAGAGAATAGATATCACTCTTCATGTACTGCTACACAGTTGTAATACTCATAAGTGACTGATTTTCAGAAAATTATTCTCCAAGGAAAAACGAGTAAATGGCTAAATAAACAAGCTTAAGGTCCGACAAGTTATTATAATCCGGAGCTTAAATGAATAAGAATTTAAAACAGAAACAAAGTTTCTCTATTTTAGATGATAAACTGACTACTAAGAAAATAGAATTCAATCTAAAAAAGAATAAGGAACAGGATCATACAGAGCTTCTTGATGCCGCTGCAAAAGAATTTGTCTATGAGGACTGTCATTCCGAATACTGGAATCCAGAAGAATACTCTCTATTATACGGTACTCCTTTCTGGGAACAGGCTTCGCCCCACGAGAAAGTTCTACTCAATCAACTGTTTTGGGTCGCATATTATTCACAAATTATTTCAGCTGAAATTGCAACAATATACTTTAATCAAACATCCGCCACAGGTCTCTATGCCATGGAAGACTTTAGAACAGTCTGCGATACACTAGACTTAGAAAGCTCGCAGGAACGTGCACATATTAGTGCATTTAAGATTGTATCTGAGCAAGTAGAAGAAAGATTATTTGGAGAAAGGCTATTTACTTATCCAATGAAGCCTTTCTTTGAAGAAACAATGATCTTTCAAAATACAAATTATATGAAGTCTCTTTGGAAGAGATTTCAACTTCAAGCTTACGGGCTACTTTCTGCTGGGAATAGCTTCATCGCTTGCCAGTACTTAACAGTAAGAGGGCTTAGAACATTAAATGGAAAAATAGTTCAACATAAGCTCAGTCAGTTCTATTCAGAAAGTCTAGATAAAGAGAATGCTCCAATACCTAGTAAAATTTCGTATTATCACTTTATGGATGAGTCTTACCATTTCAATAGTTCAAATTTAATTGGGACAGATATTCTAAAATCACTAAAAAAGCCAACATTATTTGAATCACATGTGGCTAACTTAGGCATAAAGGGAACTCTTAAAGATCATCAAAACTTTAGTGCGTCTATAAATGGTATTTTCTGGTATGAGCCTGCCCTATTTGAAACTATCTATAAGTTATTTACAGGTCCAAAGTTTAATATGAAAAAAGTTGATGCACTCAACATGCTCGAATTATGTTTCTGTAAAGATAATCAGGCAATTCACAACTCGTTTAAAACTCAGCAAGTCGCAAGAGATTCATATGTAAGTTACCTATCGAATCTGGACTTTGTGAATCAAAAAAGTAAACAAGGTGGAGCAATGAACAACTCCTCTATTGAAAGATATTTAAGAACAAATAAATCATTTTTAAGAAGTTTCAAGTCTAAAAAGGTGGCAGCATAATGAAAATAGAAATCTCAAATAATGGCGCTATTTTTGAAATGGATAAAGATGCCGCTCTATCAAATGAATTAAACGCGAGTAATAGTCCTGTTCTTTTTGGATGTAGGACAGGAATCTGTGGAACTTGCCTTGTAACGATAGATGAGGTGGATGGTGAAGTAACTCCTCCCTCAAGCGATGAAAAGGAACTTTTAGAGATTATTGCTCCAGATAACAGCAATGCTAGGCTTGCATGTATGATAAAAGCCAGCTGCAATATGAAGCTAACTTATATAGGTGAAAAGTGAGTGAAATAAACTTCAGAAACTTTTGGTATATCATTTGTAGATCAGATGAACTCAATAACGACAAGGTTCTAGGAAAAGTGATCCTTGATGAATGGATCGCACTATTTAGAGACGAAGATGGTAGTCCAGTGGCTATTCAAGATAGATGTATTCATAGAAACTCACAACTCTCTAAAGGGTGGGTAAAAGATGGAAAACTACAGTGTCCATATCATGGATGGACATTTGATAGAGAAGGCAAACTTGTAAACATACCATCTGAAGGAAACAATCAAAAAAAAGTTGGTAATAGATGTGCTAAGAAATATAAGACTATCGAACAAGATGACTTTATTTTTATATGCTTAGAGGAAAATCCAGAGCTAGGCCTCTCTCCTCATAAAATGCCACACTATAAGGAAAAAGGATGGGAAACTGTAAGTTTATTTAATACATTCAACAATAATGTTTTAAACTGTGCTGAAAACTATATAGATGTTCCTCATACAGTATTTGTTCATGACAAGATATTTAGAGTTGCCCTAGATGAAGAAATCAATACCTCTGTCACAAGAAAAGATGGCTCTGTCACAATTGATTACAAAGGTGAAACAGATAACCTAGGTTGGTTTAGCTGGTTTTTAAATCCCAAAAAAGAAGAAATTGTTCATATTGATCACTATCATATGCCTAACATCACTTCAGTTCAGTACATAATGGGCAATAAAGAATTTTGGATAACATCCCAATGTATACCAATCAATGACAAACTTACCTACGTTTACACTAACCTAACTTATAAATTTGGAATATTTGGAAAACTCGCCAAGCCTATAGTTAAATATCAAGGTCAATCAGTAATAGATCAAGATATAGTGGCCCTAGATAATCAAATGAAAGTAATTGAAAAATACGGTACTGACTTCTCAAATGCAACAGCAGATGTTGTTCATGTACTAATCGAGTCAATATACAATGCTATAAAAAGTGGAAAAGATCCTCGAACATTACCAGAATTAACTAGGGATATAAAATTTTGGGTATAATATATAGAGATATTTCAATTTTCTTTGTATTAATTGTTTTAAACTCATTTCATTCAAATGTATTTTCAAAGATGAAAGAAAAGAATATTTCTGACTGGAGTATTGATTTACTTAGTTTAACAATTCAAGGAATTATCGTCCCTGTACTACAGACTCTCGTACTCATGAATCTACTATCAAATATTGTCCCCAACATGGAAGGTTCATTAAAACTTCCAGCGATTGTTTCATTCTTAATTAATTTTGTATTTGTCGATTATCTATATTACTGGGCACACAGATTTCTACATCATCCCAAATTATGGGTATGGCACAGAGTTCATCACAGTTCAAAAGTTATGGATGTATTTGTTTGCTCAAGAAATTCACTTCTAACCACATTCTTGCTACCATACATATGGATGAACTCAATCTTCCTATTTCTACTAGAAGATAAGACAGCATATATCACTTCAATGTCAATTACGGCTCTATTAGATGCTTGGAGGCATTCAAAACTAAAACTTCCAAGTGGAGTAATAGGAAAATTCTTTAGATATTTTCTAATAACTCCTATTGAACATTCTACACATCATTCAAAGAAGTTGTGTCAAAAGAACTTTGCAGCAAACTTAAGTATCTGGGATAAAATCCATGGAAGCTACTCCTCAGAAGAGTCAGACTCCGAAGATATAGGCATAACTGTAAAAGGAAGTTTTTGGTATAAGTTCTTATACCCTGGAAAATATTCAAGAGGTCAGCAATGAGTATAATGAGTAAGCTATTTGCGCTATTTCCTACCTTACATTTTCTAGTTATCTTATCAACGACTTGCTTCTTCATACTAGAAAGAAATTTAATATATACTTTATCAATATTGTTTTCTATCTATTTATTTCCATTAATTTCATTTCGAATTTTAATGTTTATTTCACCTATAAAAGAAGGAAAAAGTGATATCTTAAAAAAAGAATTTTCTCCATGGTGGGCTGCACATCAAATACAAATGCTATTTGTAACATTCCCATTCTTTGAATCAGCACTACGTATCTGTCCGGGTTTATTTAGCTTATGGCTCAGAGCATGGGGATCTAAGATTGGAAGTAATATCTATTGGACACCTACTCTATCAGTTTATGATAGAAACTTATTACATATCGGAAACAATGTGATCTTTGGAGAAAAGTGCAATCTTGTATCGCATGTAATTACGGCTAAAAATAATAAAGGACTTCTTTATATCAAAAAAATTAAAATAGAAGACCAAGCGTTTATCGGAGCGGGAACAACTCTCTCACCTGGTACATTTGTCGAAAAAGGAGTTCTTGTAAAAGCAAGTAGTGAGGTTCTCCCTAATTCACATATAACAAAGAATGAGATAACGAGGACTAAAATTTAGTGTTTAAAAGGATCATTTTTTATATTTTTAGAATTATTTTTCTAACTATTTTTCAGTTTAAATATAATACATATTTAAAGAAAAAGTTAAACTCTCCAAAACAAGAACAAGATCAAATCTTAAAAAAGATATTAGATTCCTACAACTCATCTATTCTCTCTTCTAAATATGGAAAGTGTTACACATATGAAGACTATATTAAGAATGTCCCTCCTCTAGATTATAAAGATATTGAGTCCTATATTGATTTAGACAGGAGAGAAAACAATAAAATAAGCTCTTTAAGTTCATTTAAAATAAAAACATATGAAAAGACTTCTGGAAGCTCCTCAAAGATAAAATACATCCCATATACAAGTGAGCTACTTAAATCATTTAATAACATGTTCATTTATTGGCTATATGATATTCTAAAATTTAACCCTGACCTAAGAACTGGTAAGTCATACTTTATGATATCTCCACTAACATCTGATGAAGAAAATACTGGATTATCTGATGACTCAGAATATATAACAGGTATAATTGGTTTTTTCATAAGACCCTTCTTTGTAGCTCCAAACATTAAAACAATTAAATCAAGTCATAACTACATGCTTATTACTTCAATTTATCTTATATCAAATGATGACTTGGAAATTCTTTCTTTTTGGTCACCTACCTGGATATTAACTCTTATCAAGTTCATTGATGATAACTTTGATGAAATAGCGACACATATCAGTCAAGGACAAGTGGTATTAGAGAATAAGACATATAATTTTCCCAAAAGAATAGTTAAATCAAATGAATCAAATATATTGTTCCCATCATTAAAAATAGTTTCGTGCTGGGGAGATGGTATTGCATCTGAAGATTATGCAAGAGTCGAGAAATATTTCAAAAACATCTTAATTCAAAAGAAAGGAATTTTAGCTACTGAGTGCCCGATGACTTTCCCTATTATGAATGGAAAGTACCATACACCTTGCTTAGAAGATATATTTTTCGAATTCATATCAAAAGATCAATCCATTTTAAGATTACATGAACTTAAAATAGATAATAACTATGAGCTACTTATCTCTCAACTAGGCGGGCTCTATCGCTATAAAATGAATGATATTATAAAAGTAAAATGTAACTTAGGACAAACACCAACACTAGAGTTCTTAAGTAGGTCCGGAAATACTAGCGACTTAGTCGGAGAAAAACTTTCTGAAAATATTATCTTAGATATTAAAAATGAACTAAAAACAAAAGGGATTTCTTTATTAGCAGTAATTCCTCATAAGGAAATAAATAACAACTATTACAATATAATTGTTGATAATTTCTCTTCTGATATTTCAACACTAATCTCGGAAGCACTGTCATCAATTACTCATTATAAAATAGCTAAAAGACAGCAACAACTAAGAGATATTAAAATTTTCAGTTGTTCAAACTGGGAAACAATCATTCTAGAGTATTACTCACAAGTAAAAAAGATGAAATTGGGAGATATTAAACCTCCCCTATTATTGAGTAAAGAGTATGATGGTAACTTAATGACTAGTATAAATAATCAACTTAAGCATTATGAAAAAGAGAAACAAGTATGAAAAAAATGAATTCTGACCTAAACAGCAATACACAACCTCTTAGAAAGCATAAGATTTTCAACAACTGGAATATTGTAACTAAGGGTTGGTATATAGCACTTCCAAGTAAAGAACTAAAGAAAGGACAGGTTAAAACAGTTCATATAAATGATGTTAAAATAATTGTTTATAGAACAGAAAAAGGAAATATTCATTCCTTAGATGCTTTCTGCCCACACATGGGTGTTGACTTAGGCCTTGGAAAAGTAGAGGGAGAAGAGATAAAATGCTTTTTCCATCACTGGAAGTTCGATAAAAACGCAAATTGTACAGATATCCCCTGCAAAGAAGAAGCTCCTAAAAATTTAAAGTTTTCATCTTATAGCACACAAGAAAAGTATGGATATATATGGGTTTGGCCAGAAAGTGAAACAAAAGAAACAGTACTCAATATTCCAGCACTAGAAGGATTGAATGAAGATCAAATTATTTTCTCTCAAGATAAGGAATTCCTAAGAAGCTGTCACTATCATACAACAATGATCAATGGAATTGACCCACAACACCTTAGCACTGTTCACAATATTAATATTGATATGAATATTGACATAGATGATTCCAAAAAAAACCATATCGAAATTCTCTTAGAGGGAAAATTCCCGACTACAAATATGAAGGAAAGGCTTGGAAAAGTATTACTTGGAGAAAAGTATTCATACTCAATGAAGTATGCCGATGGATGTGTGGCTTCTTTAACAATGCTAAAAGGTGCAAAATTTCTAAATAGGTTTAAGTTACCAGAGCTACATATGATATTTGCTTACTCCTTAGTTGAGGAAGGTAAGATTTCAGTACGTCCAATTTACGTAAATAAAAAAGGAAAAGGTATTCTAGGAAAGATAACAGGAAAACTCAAACTTTTGGTAACAAAGGCATTTTTTAAAAGTCTTCAAGGTGAAGATGGACTTGTATACGAAAATATTAGATTTAACACAACAGCATTCTTAAAGATGGATGAACCTATCGTTAAGTATATTGCTCATATTAATAAACTTGAAAAGTCTGTCTGGTCAAAAGAAATTTAAAGTAGTGACATCTCTTCAACTGTTAAAGCTTTCAGTAGATTATTCTTATGACAGAATTCTGTAATTACTTTTGCACCTGACTTATCCATCATAGATTTTAAAATATCTAAATTTTCCGAAGCTGATTTATCAGCTTCTATCTGGTTGAAAAATAATAGCTTATCATCCTTAGACAATTCGCCGACCACACTTTCAATGGTATTTAAAATAGATACAGGTCCAACTCTAACCATATTTAAGAAGTCAGTAATGATAGAGCAGATCATATCTCTACTTGAATCACTTAAGTTATCTTCTTTAAATAGTAGAACTCCAGATCCATGATGAGCAACTTCATCATTGATAATGAATTGAAGAGAGTTCTTTAAATCAGAATGATTGCAAGTATCTTTCATGGATTGATAGTGCTTTATTCCCCACCCTTCCAATAGAACTTGTATAATAAATACTAAAACTTCTTTTGGAGCTTCTTCAATTGTACAATTTAAAAACTCAAGGAAAGGATTTTCTAAATAACTATCAGAAATGGATGGAAGATAACTTTCCATTATATTGAGATGCCTAGCCTCATCTGCAGTAAATAGAGCGTATAGCTGTCTCTCTTCATAAGTAGAAGACTTGATTACCATTTTTGCGCCATAAGATACGCCGGCTTTTTCTATATGGTAAGCTTCTTCTAATCGACCTCTATTAAGTAAGCCTAGAACTATAATCTTTTGATCTTCTGTAAGGCCGTTATAAATATCAGACTTATTTAAATTATAAACTTCAGCTGACCAATATCCACTAATTTCGCTCAGGTTTTCACTTGTGGGCACAGACCTAAATCTCTTAGAAAGAATTTTATTAAGCTTACTTGTTCTTGATAAGTGAATATCTTTTGGTATAACCATTATCTTGTCTGACATTTTACAATTCCTTTTGTAAAACTTTACCATATAGTCTTGAAGTAATAAATTTAAATAATTTAGTAGGCAAGGCCTTCTTTAATAAATATACAAAGCGAGAATCGTGACCAACTTGAACTTGAAGAGGCATATTTTTTATCGAGATTACCCTACACACCTGCTTTGATACATTTGTAGCTGGAATAGGTTTTCCTTTAGATAACTTCTCCATCATACTTGTTAAATTTTTATTTTGATTGTTGTATACAGAGTCATCTAAAAGGGATTTTTTCGCCCAGTTAATATTCTGAACAAACCCAGTTCTATGTCTACCTGGTTGAATGTTACAGACTTGGACTCCAAATGGTTTCAATTCATAAGATAGTCCAATTGATAGACCTTCTAGAGCAAATTTACTTGCGGAATAAACACTACTCAAAGGCATTGATGTATATCCCATCATTGAAGTTATATTTATAATCTTCCCTCTACTTTCTCTCAGTAAAGGAAGGGATATTTGAATTAAATTAGATGCTCCAAAAAAATTTACTTCAAACTGCTTGCGAACTTCTTCTTCAGATGCATCTTCAAGAGCACCATAGAAGCCGAACCCAGCATTATTCACTAGAACATCTAATTTTTGATACTTGCTATTAATATATTGAATAACTTCATCTCTATCTGATGATTTAGTAACGTCTAATTCTTGTACGTCTATATTAGAAATACCTTTAAATATATTCGCTCTTTTAACAGAATCTCTCATACTAGCAATAACAGTATGACCTTCGCTCGCAAGCTGAAGGGCTATTTCTTTTCCAAAACCTGAATTTGCTCCAGTAACAAGAATTACACTCATAATTATCTTCCTGAAGTTAGAATACCGAGAGCAGTCTCAATTTTCTTTAGGATAGTTTCTGTGTTTCTCTTAATTAATTTATTCAATGTTTTTAACTGGTACCTTAAAGGGATTGTTAACTCCATCTTTGCAATACAACAAAGCTCATTACCCATATCCCAGTGAGGGTTAGACTTAACAAAGTAATCAATGCGAGGATGTTTCTCTCTCATCTCATTAGTGATTGGAGCTACATTGCACTTAAGATTATCTTTTCCTTCCTTCGATGAGAATGCTAGAACACCTGTCTTTTCACAGTAGTTATTAGGAAACATTTCAGTAGAAAAGCTATTGATCAAAGACTTCTCATATTCTGGAGTAACTTTTTCATATCTAGGGTAATGATCTACAAAATTATTAGACATTAATAAGTATGTTTTAAACCCTTTAGAGATTAAATACCAATACAGAGGACTAAAAGGCTTTTTCATCTTTTGTATAAAGAGATATTTAAGGAAGGCAACTCCAAGTGTACCGTCTCCCCAATATTCTTTCTCAAGAATTGTATCCCCACTGAAAACACCTCTTACAGTCTTTTTTCCGTGCTCTACATATATATTTGCAATTGTACTAAAACCTTGAATTGATAAAGTCTTCACATCAAGAAGCAAGAATACAACATCTTTATTTGATAAGTCTTTTGAGAAAACTTCTAATGAAACATTCTCATAATATTTTGAGAATACATTGTACATATCTCTCTTGTTTTCATCAGTAAGATCTTTAATATTTACAGTACGACTAGTGAGCTTTTTCATTAAGATCTTCCTTTGTTGTTAAAGTAACATTCTTTTTTCTTACAGCTAAGAAAGGCCCATTCTGGGGCTCTATGTTTAATGCTTCTTCCTTAACCACACCAAATCCCCAGTCACATAACTGTTGTTTCTCTGCGTGTTGAATAAATTTGATTATTGGAAGATCTTCCGCTATTGGATGCTTAAAATTAAACTTAATTGTTTTAAAAACTTCAGTATCACCATGAGCAAAATAGTTACCTACTATCTGAGTAGCAAACAGGAGTACTTTATTTGTAATATATCCAAGTATTCCTTTTCTCTTTTTTGTAACTAAAACAGTTTGACCTTCGGCCTTTCCTTCTTCGTTTGGTCTGATTGCAAACATAATGTGAAAATGTAAAAAATCAGGACCAATAGTTACTGTCCCAGTACTTGCGTTAAAATAACACATAGAGTACGTGAGCTCTTTTGAATAAAATCTACCAATAAACCTTGTTAAAATATTAGTAGTTGGAACATTTGTTTTATTATTAAATTGGATTGTATTCGAATCTATTTCATTTGGTACTAAGTTCAGTTTAACAGGTAAATGATGAACAGAATAAAAATGATGTGCATCAATAGCGTTAATCATCATAATATTTGGATGACATTCTTTTATATATGGTCTTCCAATAGTGCTATCATACTCTTGATCTTTTAATTCTGGTACATATGGTAAATCGCGCTTTGCTTCACTTCCTGTCCATATCCAAATAAGACCATATCTTTCTTCAACAGGATAAGTATTCTGCTTTACTTGCATACCTACTTTCTTACGACAAGGAATATCATCTAAATTCCCCTCCTCATTAAATCTCCAGTGGTGAAAGAAGCATCTAACTCCATTACCTTCAACCTTTCCTTCAGCAAGGTGAGCACCCATGTGAGGGCAATGAGCGTCTATAGCACGTGCTTTTCCATCCTCTCCTCTATACAGGGCAAGATCTTTTCCTATAAATCGTAAATGCTTAATTTTTCCTTTCTTAAGCTCATTAGACTTTAGTGCCCAGTACCAGCCTTCAATCACTGATTCTTTTTTTCCAAAAACATTTAAGTTCTCTAAATTTGACATTAAAGCCTCACAATTAAATATATTAATAAATAAATAGTAATTGAAATGTAGTTTTCAAAATAGCGTATTGAAGATCTTACAATTCATACTGTTTAAAAATAATACAGTTCATATTTTGTTAATTAGTTATATATTTCTATAAAATCTTAAAATCTCTGCTTTAATCTAATAATGATTGTAACAATAATAGAAACACCAACAGAAAGTGCACCATATGTTAATGGAACCCATGATATTGACTGTACTTGTTCACCGGAAAAACTCAGAGTAACAATTAAAAAAGAGAGAGGTGCATTTTGAATACCAGTTTCAAACATTATGGTTCTTCTAATATTACTTTGAAGGCCACATAAAGTAGAAATAAGATAGCCAAAGAATAGACCTCCACAATTAAGCAATAGAATTGAAAGGTAACTAAGGGAACTATCATCAGTTATATTACCAAAAAACTTCGGAATCCAAATAAAGATCATCACTCCTGAGATAAGTAGCCCACAGAAAGAAGAGAATTTCTCAGCTTTTTTAGCGAGAAGAGGATTCTTAATTCTAAGAAGAACACCTATACCTACAGGAGTAATAACAGAAATAAGCGCCAGCATAATATTTAAATAAGGTATAACTATTTCTTGAGATGAAAGGTTATATAAACATAGCCATATAAGAGAAGGCATCAATATAAGTGACGATACAGTGCTCGCAATTGTCATAGAAACACTTAAGGCACTATGCCCTTTTGAAAAGTAAGTGAATACATTAGATGTAGATCCTCCAGGACTACAAGCAATAACAATTAACCCAATTGAAGTTTCATTAGATAATGGAAATAGAAAGATTATAAGTAAGGAAATAGCAGGCATTATTAGAAATTGAGATATAAAGCCAATTAGCCAAGCTTTCTTTATATTTAGTACTTCTTTGAAGCTATCAATTGAAATACTAGCGCCTACTCCAAACATAATAAGTAAGACCATAGAAAATAAAAATATTTCTTCAATTTGTGATAACACTATCGAACTTCCTCTTTCTTAAAACCAAATAGATATAAGATATTTTCGAGGAAAGACCTTTCAACAAGTTGCCACTCATCAATAACAAAAGGGTATTTTTCAGCATGTTTTCTTAAAGCTAATCCATATGTCCCAGTGAGGGTAAGTAAATTTATATATATAACTGCAGGTAGTGTTACAGACCAATATTTTGGATCAGACTTGACTGAACCTTTATCAAAAATAAGATGACCTATTACTCCAAATTGGTAAAAAAAGAATATTCCGACAGGAAGTAAAGCAATAGAATAAAAGTACTCACCACTAATTAGGAGCTGAACGCAATTTATAAATAAATATATCCCTGTCAGCATACCGACTAAATGTATAAATCGTGATACTGGATCAATATGAATGAAGAAGAACCAGTCTGCATAAGTCTCAAATTTTTCAGGATCACTACTCTCGATGACGCTATTCATCCTAGATCTTTCTTCCTCATAGGGAATAATTCGAGAGAACCTTGGAGTAAGAATCTTTAAGCCCATAGTAAGCATCACCTTGTAAAATGTTTGAAATGATACTCTTTTAATAGCAACGAACATGCCATTTATTGGATGTATAAACAATGAGTTAGAAAGGTATATGTGATCATTACTAAAAAATGGCTAAATATTAAACAGTCTCTATGAGTGAAATATAAAGAGGAGAAAGATATGGAGGTACAAATATATACTGGCACCGATAACTCATTAAAATAGTAATAGAGTTTATCGGTACATCAGTTACTTCTATTTAAAGTTTAGGTCTTTCCTTCGGCTTAGGTGGTTCTTTAACAGGAACTTCCTTTGGTTGCTCAGGAGGTACTTCTACTGGCGTCCTATCTGGTGCACCTGGAGGTACGGGAACTTCCTTTGGGATAGAGGGTGTCTCTGGCTCTTTAGATGGATGACCAGGCTTATTTGGAGTGATCTTCGGCTTATCTTGATTCATCTTCATGTAAACTCCTTTAGTATTGATAAAATTTCAATTTATTTTCACTCTTTGAAAACTTCAGTACTTTTGATGAATATTCTTCTCCATCAAGTTTAATAGGTATTTCACTTTCTGATTTAATAGTTAAACTTACAATATCTTCACTAATCATTTCAGAGTCACTCAAATCACAAACAACATCACTCTGTTGCATCTTAACTATACTCCCGAGTGAAGAAGTGAGATTTTCAGATTCCAAAGTTAAAAAGTTGAAGGTCTTTTTAAAAGAAGGTGTAAAGTGAGGGGAAACCTTCACTCCCCCACCCGCGTAGAGTCCTTGGGATACTATAAATCCATTTGTAGTTATAGACTCTTCTTTAGAGTTACTAAGCTTGAAAGTCAGGCTATAGCTCTCAGGCGATACGATCTCTTCAAGTGCCCCAACGTAGTAACTCAATTTACCAGTCAGTTGCTTTAAAATATCAGATCCACTCTCAGTAACGAGAGCAAGGGCTCCACCAGTTACAACATTTATAAAGTATTTTTCATTACAAGACATAACAGGTACATCAATAATAGGAGCATCTCTTACAACTTCATCAACAATTGCAAGACTTGGTTTAATTGGATCTAACTTAAGAGAGCGAGCAAAATCATTAGCAGTTCCCAAAGGAAAGTAAATAACTCGCTGATTATCTAATTTATCTATATTATTTAATAAGTAATTTAAACTACCATCCCCACCCAATACGATAATGATCGAATCACTCTCCACCTTACAATCATTTATATCTTTTAGAATGTACTTACTTCTAAGGTCTTCTAAGAAAGAACCATGCTCTTTCTGATTCTTCTTAGAGGCACATATATAAATTGAATTCATCATGACTCCCAAAACTATATTTTAACTCTTAATGCTCTCTTTAAAATCTATTTTACCTAAAGATGTCACTAAAGAAAAATTAACTACTATTTCGTAGTAATTTCCTTAACATACATGAATATAAAAGAGTTTTAATGGAGAATATTTTTCTGACGATGTGATTAATTAATATGGGTATTAGACATTAAATGATTGATGAATATTACTCATAAGGTAAGCAATATTCATCAACATTTAAATGAGAATTATTCTGCTTTCTTATCTACTAGTATCTCTACTAACTCTCCAAAATCCTTAACTACATAGTCAGGTTGAATAGAAAGTGGGTATAAACTCTTCCCTGGTCTAGCAACAAAGGCAGCTTTCATTCCAGCACCTTTTGCACCAGCAACATCCCAACCATGAGCTGCTACAAGAAGTGAGTTCTTAGGATCTACATTCATTTTCTTAGTTGCCCATTCGTAGGCCTTAAGATTTGGCTTATAAATTTTAATATCTTCAATACTTAATCTTTCTTCGAAGAATTCGATTAAGTTAGCATTTTGCATCTGTGTCTTAACCCCAAAATTCGACGAATTAGTCAAAGTAACAAGCTTATAACCTGCTTTTTTAAGTTTAACTAAAGCAGCTCTTACATCACTATGAGGAGGCAACTTAAGAAGTGGTGTAACAATCGCCTTCTTCGCTTCTGCAGCAGAGAGCTTGATACCATTTTCGTTAGCAACCATTAGCAGAGCATTCATACCAATTTTTCCAAAATCCTGATAATTATCTATATCAGTAGAAACAAGTGAGTAATGAAGCATTTTTGAGAACCAGTATGGAAGTAACTCTTTTCTTCCACCAAGAGCTTCACCAACAGAATCACGCATAGATTCAAGGTCTAACATTGTTTCATTTACATCAAAGAAGATCACTTTGATTTCTTTATCATCTGCTTGAACGTTTTTTGTTGCAGACGAACAGCTAGCAAAGATTGTGAGTGTTGCAATTGCTGATAATACTTTAAATAACTTTTTCATTTTTTTACCTTTATATTGAATAGTGTATCTTCTTCTCTTAATACATAAAGAGCATAACAAGCTGCTAACATTGGAATTGCAGCAAAGAATAATAATGTTCCATTCTCCCATGGGTTAATATATTTGGCCCATGTACTGAACGTAGAGACTCCGTGAATAAATAGTATGAACCCATAACTAAATCTCTTAAATAACCCTACTAAAAAGAATAGTATAATGATCAACTGGATAGCTCCAATACCATAAGCAGCAAACTCACTTACTCCTTCAATCATATAAAATCTTTTAAAAATACCGGCGGTGTGTTCAGGTTTAATAAATTTATCAATCGTCCACACCAACATGACAATAAATACGCCAATTCTTAGAGCAAATAGGCTTTGCTTAACTTTCATTTCATTCACATTTACCTCCAGCTATTAAAATAACACGCTTATTTACTCTTACGTCAAAACTTTGTTAATATTATGTCAATTATACTATTAATTGAGATTACTCCATGAATATGAAACCAATAGCAACTATCTCTTTATCTTTACTAATAATTGCTTTCACATTCACAGCACCGCTCTTTGATACTTCCATCTACTCACTAAATGGACACCCTACTCAATGGATGAGCTTTATGCCATCTTCCCCATTTCGATCTATGGGATTAACTTTAATCAGCTCACCATTTATTCATCTTAATTTTGAGCATCTTTTAGTTAATTTATTCTTTCTTATTCCTATAGGCATGATGATAGAGAGAAAGAAATCAAAGTTCTACCTAGCTTCACTCTTTCTTATAGTTCATCTTCAAGTTCTGCTCTTCCTAGTACTGATAGATACATTTTATCCATTTCAGACAAAGTCCTTCCTGGGATGTAGCCATATTGTCATAGGCCTATATAGCTTTTGGTTTCTAAAGAATAAGAGATATGGATCACTTCTTATAGCGGTCATAATTTTAATAGCTGGACTCTGGCAAACGCAGAGCCCTTTAACTATTCTCGCCCATGGACTAGGACTTTTAGGAGGTCTTCTAATATTATTTTTTGAGCGCCTGACTAGAGTTAATAGCATTAAGAGCTCTAACTGAACCATAGTTGTCAGATATTATCCAATAATCACCTGCAACTGAGACGTCTGCATAAGTACTCTTCCACTCTCCTTCCTCTTTAGTAGGAGTCCAGTGTTTTAATAACTTTCCATTGCTTGGATCAAGAATATATAGTCCCTTCTTCTTTGATGGATAGAGAACAACATTATGATTCTTATCGTAACTCGCTCCCGCAAGAGAGTAACCACTCCCCTTAGAATCAAAGCACCATAGGTCTTTCTTGGCCTCAAGATCAAAGCGACAAACTACACCACTAATAGAGGCGTGAAGAATACTATTATCTAAGACCTTAGGAGTAGAAGCAATTGGAGAAGATGTATTATGTGCGATTGTATACGCTCCAGTCTCTTTATTCATACATGTAATGTGACCTCTTTCAGATACAAAATATATTTCTCCTGAAATGTAACAAACATTCTCTCCAATTATCACTGGTCTCATCCAACTAGAAGCTGCGAGCTCTCTCTTCCATAATATTTTACCATTTTGAAAATCTATTGCTGCAGCATAACTCTTATTCTTTCTATCGCTACCTTTTTCACGACCAGTACCTATAAAGACAACACCATCTCTAACAAGTACTCCAGCGTCACTGTGTCCTAGATTTACCTTCCACTTAACTTTCATAGTTTCAGGATTAATAGCGTGAAGGCCATCAACGCCAGCAGCACTAAAGAGAGTATCTTCGCCTTTAAAGCTTCCCATTACAGGTTGAGCTTCAGTGTGGCCTAAAGTCTGATAACTTCCTTCAAACTGACCGCCCTCTAGATTGAATCGATATATTCTTGCATGATGAGTATCGTGCACTCCCTCGCCAAGATACATAAAGTTTTTCCATATAGTAATCTCTGTTGATGCAGGTGTACCAATATAGAAATCTCGAATTAGCCTTCCAGTATATAGATCTAGCTCACTCACAACACCTGAGTCATTACCTGTAAAAACTCTTTCACTTGTCACAACAGCAGCTCTAAAAGAACCTCTGCCTGTATCTATTCTCCACTTCTGAGAAATCTCAAGAGGATTAACAGTGCTTGAACCATTAGAAGAAAAGTTAGTTCTCACTGTTGGAACATTTTTATAAGTAATTGATGATGGAATTGCTCTCTTATCACTTTCGGCCTCTATTGTTCTAATAAGCCTCGGATAATTAATCCACCATTTCCATCCTTGAATTCCACCTAGGATTAATACATTTAAAAGAAGTGCAGTAATTAAAACTTTTGGCTTTAACAAAACTTCCAGAAGCTTCCTTGGTCCTTCTAATTTTAATTGAATACCAAATAATCCAGCTATAAATGTTGCAAAGATTGAGAGACCAACACTTACAAGAGTGAAAGGAATCATCACAGTAGGTAAAATCATTGGTACTAATTCAGTTGATGTTGTCATTTTTCACCCCTCCGCTATGGCCATCAAGCCAAATACAGTCTCCATCTTTTAATAAATGTGTCGCTCTAGGAAGGTTGATACTCGGAAGCCCTAACTCTCTTGCCAATATTGCACAATGACTTAAGACTCCTCCTCGTTCAACAATAACACCGGAGCATCTTGTAAATAATGCTGTCCACCCTGGATCAGTTGCAGGAGCAACTAAGACTGTGTTTCCAGGCCAATTAGAGAAATCAACGTCTGAAGGATCATTAACTATTTTAACAACCCCTTTGATCACGCCACTACTAAGAGGAGTTCCTCTTAGTGAACTTAGACTCATATCGATAGGCTTTAAGCAATCATCAACATCACTCTGCTTTAAAACATCAGGGAGATAAATTCCCTTAAAAGCATCTAACTCTTCTTTTCTTACTCTAATTTTATTTTTAATACTTTCTAAACTATAACCACGAGATAGCTCTAGAACCTCTTCAACAGTCATATGGAATATATCATTTCCAACTCCAAGCCTTTTTCCAATCTCTAAACTTATATATCTAATATGAGCGTATGGACGTAGGATTTCCATCTTCCATTGTTCTCTAAGTTCTAAGAGTTCTTTTAATAATTTCCATTCTTCAATTAGAACAACATCTTTAAAAGTTTTAAGCTTGCGAATTTCATCTTCGATATTAACTTTAGAATGTGAGGGAGCTTCTACACTCTTACCTACACCAAAAGCAGTCTCCCCTAGTTCTTGCCATCTAGGGTTTGATAAATCTAACTCTCCAGGACCTCTATGACCAAAGCGAGAAAAAAAGAATTCTCTCTTAAGAGGCTCTTCAAGTGCACGTGAGAAGTATCGGTTCATTTCAAAAGTAGCGGTCTCAAGACCTGCTCCCATCCAAAGTTTAAGATATTCTTCTACGTTATCCTTTCCTACCACACTAGATAGTACCGCTTTAAGACTCTGCATAGATGCTTCAATTAGAACAACTAAAACCAAAGGCCACTTCAAACTAACTCTAGAAAAATTTGCAATTTCTTTTTCCCATAAGTTTGAAAGTTCATCGTACTTCCAATCAGAGTATAAAACACCATCTTGAGGACGTTGCAACTTATGCTTAAAATCGACTAGTTCCTTTCTAGACTTTTCAATCCAGCTTCTACGGTTAGTCGACATATTCCAACCAACTCGAATCATTCTCCACATACTCTTAGGAGTATTAACAATTCCAATTGTACTTATCTTGTGCCACTCAAATTTTAAATGGGCCTTAGGTAAAGGTGCTATACGATATGGAATTGGACCAAAATAGAGAGGAACCATCTTATCCATATTAACAAAAGCTCTACCAAAAATTCTATTCATGATCGATTCATGAGGAGAATATGACTCATCATTAAATCCTATATAGCCAAGTTCATGGAGAGCATCATCAAAAGCGCCAACAGGAGCAAAAGCGCGCTTCCAGACTTCATAAGTTAGTCTACTTGGTTGTCCAGTCCACTCAGCAAATGTTTGTCCATCCCACCATGTATCAGCTGAAAATTCTTCATGTATGCGTTTCAATTCAGCGTCTAGGATTTCTTTTTGTCTAGACTCTGACCTAGCAGAAGTAATTGGTCTGGCCTGAAGGAGAAAAGCATCTAGATTATCATCTATTGCCCATTCCATATCTATCTGTTGGCCAAGCTTTTCTTCAACTAACTCGCCCATTTTAAATACTTTATTCAAATCATCTTTAGAGAGTGGGCCATCAACAATTTCAGAACTTTTTAGATTTCTATAAGGATTAACCTGTCCAGAAACTAGAGACTCTCCTAGCCCTTCAACATACTCTAATACTGAGCCCTCTTCTACATGTGTAGGATTTACAGAAAAGTAAACTCCTGCGTAGCGTGCATCTACCATAACTTGAAGAACAACATTCATAGGGACATCATTTTTTTCACCCATAAAAAATTGTCTATAACTCTTAGAAGCTTCTCTATCGACTGACTTAAAACATGAAGAGATGGCCTCTTTGAGCTCAACAAGTGTTTTAATTTCTAAAAATGTTTGATTTTGACCAGCAAAGCTCATCTCTTCAGAGTCTTCACCAAACGCAGAAGATCTTACCGCCAGAGGCGCCATTTTCTGCTCTCTCCACCAGTTTGAAATTTTATCCCAATCTCCATCACTTTCAGGAATGTCAGTAAGAATCATTCCAGCAGGAACAGGAAGACCCGCTTGAGTCATCATTGCTAAAACATATGCTTTAGAGCCTACAAATTGTTGTGACTCTTTAAGTTCTCGAAAGTCGAAGATCATAATATACTCCTATATTGAGAACTCAACATATCAAGGTTATTAGTAAATAAAGATGATATAGATCAGGATAGTAATTTAATTACGAAAAAGGCACAGTCAGTAGTCTTAAAAATTTAAAATTAAGACTACTTAAAATTATAAAAATAATATTTTAGATCAACAAAGCTATAAGTACTGGAGTTAGCTAGCAGTCTCTTTAGCAATTACTTCTTTCTTATTAGAAGATCCCTCTACTATTGCAAGAAGATTCATAATAGAATAATTCACAGAATGAACGCTTTCATTAAGTTGCGTAGCCATTGTAGCGCAGGCTTGTGAAGAGCTTGTATTTTGATGAGTTATATTATCCAACTCTTGCATGGCCTCTGTAACCTGTTGAACTCCAATTGCTTGCTCTTCAGAAGCATTTGATATTTCCTTTACCATTTCATTAACAGACCCAATATTATTTAAGATACTTTCAAGTGAGTCACTACATAAATTAGCTACTCTTGTTCCATTTTCAACCTTTTCCTTTCCTCTAATTACGAGTTTTTCCACTTTCTCACGAGACGAACTTATGATCTCGTTAACTTGTTCCACTGATGAGTCTAGCATTGTTGAAATTTCTAATGCTGCAGTTCCTGACATTTCAGCCAAGTTACCAACTTCTTCAGCTACTACAGAAAACCCTTTCCCATTCTCTCCAGCTCTAGCCGCCTCAACAGAAGCATTGAATGAGAGTAATTTAGTCTGAAAAACAATATCATTAATAACTTTTGTTTTAAGGCTAATTTCTTGAATTAAACTAGAGATCTTCCCTATTTCTTCATTGTTCTTTGTAATCTCTTGCATTATCTCTTCATTACTACTTGCAATGTCATCTATAGATGACAACATTTCATCAATATTTTCTTTTCCTACGATTGCTTCTTTCTTAGATTTTTCAGATGTTTCAGATGAACTATTTGCGGCACTTGCATTTTTTTGAACCATCGAATTAATTTCATCAATGGCCGAAACAGTCTCCTGCAAATAAGAAGATTGATTAACAGAAGATTCGCTCAAGCTTATACTAGAGTTTGAAATCTCATCACTAGATTTCTCAAGTTCAATTGAACTCGACTCAAGAGTAGAGATAACCAACTTTATTGTACTTGAAATGTTTGAAGTCATATTGCGAATAAAAACAAATAATAAAATACTAACAATTATTATACCGACTAATAGCCAAATGAATGACATATAGGCGTGCTCTTGTTCCTTAGTAATTTTGATTGATAAATCTTTTTTCTGATAATCAATTAAATCTTTAATGATATTTAAAGATAAAGTCATATCGTTATAAAATTCATTTGGACTTCTATTATATTGTCCATCTTCCGAGTGATGAAGAATATGTTCAAAAGTTTTATTAACCCTTATCCATGAAGGTGATGACTCAAACCTATTAACAAACTCCTTGGACTTGTCATCCAAAATGACTCCAGAAGACCTAATGCCTTCATCAATACCAGCCTTTAAGGATAGTAAATCTTTAAATTCTTGCCGAGACATTGGTTTCTCAATAGAGAGTAGCCCTGCTACAGTAGCTCTAAGCTTCCCTCCTGATTCTTTTGCATCTTCAAGTATTCTTACACCTCGTATTTCTGCCGATATCTCAGGAATACTCGCTCTATCTGCTACATATAATTCAATATCTAATAGAAGTAGAACCACTTTAGTGTAACTATCAATGATAGATTTAATAGGATATTCTCTAGATAAAACCTTTACTCTAATCTCTTTAATCGAACTTACCTCTTTGAATAATCTTTCTTTGAAATCATCAGGCAGTTCCACTTTTTTTAGTAGATTAAAGAATGGAGGCTTTGTATTATCATTAATTACATGTTGTTCCTTTAGTTTCTCAACATCTACTTTATTATTTAAAAAACTAACACTTAAGCTTCTTTCCTTTTGAGTTTCATGAACAAGTGCAGATGATAGTTTCACAAGGTCAATCTGAGCATGCAACACTTCATCTTCATGGTAAGAAGAATAGTAATCATTTAGAGAGATTAATGTACTTGCAATAAAGAAGGAAAATGGGAGAACAGCTATAATCAATATTTTATACTTTAGACTTAATTTGTTCATTTTATTCCTTTTATATGTGTAATTAAGTCGGTGATTTTTAACATATCTTTAATTACAACCACTTAAGATCTACACTTTTGTTTATAACACCACCTTTATCGTAAAAAATTAAGAAAACTTTACTTAATATTATTAATTAATTTCCGAGTCCTCAGTAATTGCATCAAGTCTCAAAAGATATATAATTAACATTAGATGTATCTTCAGCTAAAAGGTCATATGAAAAAAATATCTCTCATTCTCTTAACACTCATTTCTCTAAGCTCTTTTGCAGAATGGAAGGAAGAAAAGAAGAAAATTGATTACTTAATCTTACAGATCTCCAAGAGCAAAGGTACATTCATTAGAAATGGTTCAGAACACACGCCTAAGGAAGCTTCAAAACACTTAAATAGAAAATTAAACAGTGCTCTATCTAGCTGGTTTTCACCAGATAAGAAAGATTGGACAGCGAAACTATTCATTAAAAAAATTGCGAGTAAATCTTCATTTTCAGGAAAGAGTTATAAAATTAAATTTTCAGATGGAAAAGTTGTTGAGACTAAAGACTGGCTTCTGTCAGAGTTAGAAAAGTATCCCAAAAAATAAACATCAACTTTAACTACTCCTGAAGAGAGAGTTCAACAATGAAGTTATCTTTTTTATTTCTATTATTGATAATTCATCATTCCATATCTTTTGCCTACAATTTAGATCTAAGCACTAATAAATGGAAGATAGTAAATTATTCAAAAATCCCTTCAAATGAAATTACTAATATAGATAATTCCTTACAGATAACTGTAAACAACTCTTCTTCGGCATTAGTCTTTCCATTCAAAGAACCAATTTCAATAAAAAGTTTGTTTATAAAAGCTAAGCTCGAAGGAAATATCAACTATCATAATCTACAACCAGGAAACGAAGGAGCAGATGATTTCCCTCTAAGAGTTGGATTAATATTAAAGGGAGATAATACTCTTAACATATTTCAAAAGGCCCTAGCACCAAGATGGCTTATAGAGCTCGATACTATCGCTAATAAGAAAGGTGGTTTTGATAAAATACATAGTTTCGTATTTTATACTGAGACTCCCCCCTTCAAATCAAGATCTCATCCACTTAGCTCTCATTTCTATGAAGAACTGGCCACTCGATTCAATAATTTAAAAGCAGAGTATACAACTTCAATAAACTTAAAAGATGCTATCGGAATATGGATGAGTGCTGATGGAGACGATACAAAATCATCTTTCAAAGTAACAGTAGAAGCTATCCAAATAAATGAATAAGGGAGGTAAAGACCTACCTCCCATGAGAATTAATTATTTATGTATTCTGAACAAAACTTAGTGAAGACTTTCTTATGAAGATCTAAATCTAATTCAGGAGACATTGAAACTCTAACAATATAGTCTTTATCACCCTCTTTAGTCGTTCCTTGAGTAGATGTTGCAGGGATAGTCCAGTAACAACCCTTAAGTTGTCCATAACTTACACAGAACTTACTCTCATTTGGAATTTCACTAATCATAAGATTAATTAGCTTTAAGTTTAGATCCCTCTTGTGAGCTTCTCTCGCTTCATCAGTATCTCCCTTAGTTGGTAGATCTAATGAAAAAACAGAAGGAGTGAAACCATCACTAGCTAATTGCTCTGAGACAAAGTTTATCTTTGAAGTTGGAAGAGTTTCTTGAATATGATTTACGAAAGCTCTCGTATTCTTATAAGCACCTTCAATTCTCTCATTCATAGAAGGCATTTGCTTAGCAAGCGTATCAAGTTGAAACTCAGTAGCTTCATTGTCACAAATCTTTAGATGATTATCTATATAACTCATTAAGTCCTTAGCTTCTTCATTGGCCACACTATATCCCGCAGTACATAGTCCACCACTTGGGAACTTAGATCCACTTACATATGAAATTGTTTTAACGCCAGAGAGAAAGTCACCCTTACCTAGAAATTTAACATTAGGACAAAATGTCTGATCTAAAATAAAAACAGGTGCTATTGCATCTTTTCCATCACTAGTCTTTCTAACCTTTCCTAGTGCTTCTCTTAGATTATTTAGATGAGGAACTTCTACTCTAGGGTTAGTTGGTATTTCTGCGATGATAAAAGGAATAGCATCTTCAAGTGCAACTTGGTCTAAGACCTTCTCAACACTTTGAACCATATCTTTTCCTCCATCAACTGGAAGATCTAAGATCTCAACATTAGAGATGCATGCAGCAACTCTTCTAGCTTGATCATTTGTTCCACCATAACAATTTGGTGGCACGATAAATTTAATGTCTTTTCCAGGGTGTAAATCATTTGAATGATGAATCAATCCCATCATGATAGAGTATTGGACAGATAGACCACATGAACCGATTGAAACATCTGCTTTTGTATTAGTAATTTCTTGAATTGTTTTAATAAGAAATTCTTTATCTGCACTCATATTATTATTTAAGTCTGACTTACCAACAAAGTCCTCTAAGACTGTAAGACAATCGTTAGGAGTCATTGCAATCGACTCTCTTCTTCTTACGTGTTGAATCTCAGATATATAAGCTTCGTTCTCTTTTCCGTTTACAAGAGTAATACTTCCAAAGTCTCTATGAGTTGCTACTACAAAGTCTATTTCATTCTTTAGCTCTAGAGGAGAAACATGATCAAAGTTTGTTAAAAAGACAGTACTTCCATCAAACTTAGAGATGTCATGAATATCATCGATCTTAACAACTTCGAAGTTATAACCATAAACATTTCTTAATACCTCAGCATCAAAACTCTTTGGTAGATCATTTATATACACAACTTGAGTTTTAATATTTTCTAAAAGATTCTTTCTAAGGATTGCAAGAATAGGCATGCTATTAGATGCAAATGAAATGACGCTCTCAACAGGAAGTCCTTTTGATTCAGCAACAACCCACTCTAAAATACATGATAGAGGATGTCCTAAACGAATATAGTCAAAAGCCGTTGGTAAGTCTGCTAGCTCAGCCTTTAAGTCTTTAACTTCAGAAGATTTCAATTTAGAAAACTTTTCTAAGAACTCAACTTTTGCCAATTTTTCATTATATATATCTAAACGGTGTGTAGTTAACTTCACCCAATCAGATGGCATATTTGCTAAAACATTTTCAATAAAATCTATTCTATTTTCATTACTCATATTAATACCTCAATTTGCGTACCAATATACAAGACTTGGCCCATTCTTTAAAGGGCTTATGGCCTAACAAAGAAAGCCCATAGAATTTCAGGGACATAACGAATTGACGCAGTATTAATAAAGTATGAATGAGCAAAGAGTAGAAAGAATATCTACTCTTAGTCCTCAATTATAATCTTCTTCTTCTTTGGTTTCTTTTTCTTAAATGGTTTTGTATTAAGAATTGACTCGGCAAGAGGAACAACTGGAGTAAAGCCTTCCAGCTCTCTTCTTGGTATTAATTCCTGTAGTAGCCTTTCAATTATTTGAAGCATCTCATGCTCTTGAGCGCACACTAGAGAAATGGCACTTCCGCTCTCTCCTGCTCTACCAGTTCTACCCACTCGATGAATATAGCCTTCTGCTCTTTTAGGGAGATCAAAATTTACAACTTGATACAATTGATTGATATCAATTCCTCTAGAGATGATCTCTGTGGCAACTAGAATCTTTAACTTCTTATCTTTAAAATCTGCGAGAGCTTTAGTTCTTGCTCCCTGACTTTTATTTCCATGAATAGCAGCAGACTTTACATTATTTCTATTCAAGTCTTTAACTAGTTGGTCTGCACCGTGCTTTGTACTCGCAAACACTAATGCCTGCTCCCACTTCTCTTTCTTTATTAAATAGAGAAGAGCGTCAGTCTTCTGATCTTGATCAACTGGATATAAGTAGTGCTCTACCTTCTCAGCAGTAGAGTTAGAAGTATTCACAGATATTTCAATAGGGTTATGAATTAGACCTTTGGCCAAGTCAATAACATCAGGAGAAAAAGTTGCAGAAAATAATAGGCTCTGCCTCTTTGAAGGAAGTAGATCCATGATCTCTTTGATTTGATCAATAAAACCTAAATCAAGCATACGGTCAGCTTCATCTAGAACTAAGACTTCTAAGTCTCTGAATTTCACAGCATTTTGTCTGTATAGGTCTAATAACCTTCCAGGAGTTGCCACCAGGACATCTGCTCCACCCTTAAGACTAATCATTTGAGGGTTCATCTTAACACCACCAAAGACAACTTCAGCCTTTAGATTTAAGTGCTCACCATAAGTTGTAACGCTCTCATGAACCTGAGCAGCTAACTCTCTTGTAGGAGTTAGGATTAAGGCCCTAACTTGATTGGCATAGCACTTCTTATTAACCTTAGATAAGTTCTCTAAGATTGGTAGAGTGAAACCAGCTGTTTTACCAGTTCCTGTCTGTGCTGCTGCCATTACATCTCTACCCGATAAAATGGCAGGTATGGCCTCAAGTTGTATTGGAGTTGGAGAGCTATAGCCCTTCTTACTAATTGCTGATTGAATTTGGATCGATAGACCAAGATTTGAAAATTTCATACTCTGCTTATAGCAAAGTAATACCAAAAAGCTAGGGCCAAGTGATTACTTATACACCTAAATTAGAAATCCCAAAAAAACTGACTAATATCAATAAATATTAATACATACCTGTAGGTCTACTTATAAACTTAATGCTAGAATTCTTAAGTATTTTTAAGAGAGAAAAGTAATATGTGGAATAAGTTAAATAAATCTATGATGGTATGCCAAATGGCATTTGGCCTTTCATTCTATGGAGTTATGGCCATCCTAACTCGATTCTTCCTCGAGGACCTACACTATAATGAGGCCGACACCATGATGGTAGTAGGTGCATTTTCTTCAATAGGTCCTCTATTTGCAATTGCAGGTGGATTTATTGCCGACAAATACCTTGGAACTTATCGTTCTTTGGCAATAGCCTACTTCACATTTGCAGTTGGATACACACTCCTAGTAATTGGAGCTATTACCACCAATATTCCTTTGAGTCTTGCCAGTATTGCCCTAGCAAGTTACGCACGTGGACTAATGTCCCCAAGTTATCCAAGCTTATTCAAACGGACATTTGATGATCAAGAGCATTTTGAAAATGCTTATCCAATTAACTACTCTATCAATAATCTTGGTGCGTTTATAAGTCAGTACCTATTTCCTCTATTCATTTTGGCCATAGGCTTTAGTGGAGGATTTATATTATCGCTTATCATAGCGGCACTATCCTTTGTTATTATTATTTATCATCATAAGTCTTTTGTTCAAATCGCCTCTCCTATTGATCAAGCTCCAGTGAGTAAGAAAAACTGGGCTATCTTTAGTTCTTTATCAATCGGAATGATTTCGATCGTATTCTTTATGTTTTCAGATATAGAGGCCGGTAAAAATGTCGTTTACGCCATTGGTGCTGCAGCAATCATCTACTTCATTGGACTAATGATGAGATCATATCGCTCAGAGGCAATGAAAATGGGGACGATTCTCATTATGACTTTTCTTACAACAGCGTTCTTTGTCTACTATGGTCAAATGATGACCTCTATGACGTTAGTGACAATTAATACGATGAGAGGAGATTTATTTGGATTTATTCCAATTGCCCCAGAAGCGGCAATGGCCATGAATCCACTATGGTGTATGGTCGCAGGTCCAGTAATTGCTTGGGTGTTCTCCAATCTTGAAGAACGTAAAATAAACCTCGCAACTTCTACAAAAGTTGCATTCTCCTTCGTATTAACGGCAATTGCATTTGGTATTTTAACTTTAGCAGTTAAGACAATTGGAGCTGATGTCATCATTAGACCTGAAGTATTCCTAGCTATTCATTTTTTCCAGGCATTCGCTGAAGTTATTGTTGGCTCAATGGTTGTTGCTTTTATTCTGAAAGTAGCTCCAAAGGGAATTGAAAACTTCTCTGTGAGTTTATTCTCAGTATCTATGGCGTTAAGTGGAATAATTGGAGCAGTCTTTTCGACATCAATTGCTTTAGAGAAAGGACAAGAGCTTACACAAACAGTTGTACAAAATCTCTACGGTGCTTATTTTGAAACACTTACTTTTTGGGCCGTTGTAATGGTAGGAATAGCTCTTCTATCGACTTTAGTTATTAGAAAAATGTTAGAGAAGTAAAAAGCTACAAGCTCCTAAGAAAGAGCTTGTAGAGAAATATTTTAAACTAGTTAATACCAAAAAGTTTACATGCTAATTGAGCAGATTTTTGATTACTAATTAGATTGTTCCAAGAGTCTTCCTCAAGAATTTCTAGTAAATCCATAAAAGAAAATACAGGAGCATTTAATTCTCTAGTACTCTCCTGAGAAATATTTTCGTATAAGAACCTCTGTAATAAATTTGAAACATCTTTATCTTTTGTCATTCCATTACAGTATATAGGGTCTGCTTTCTTGTCAGAGATTCCATAAACCTCTATCGCAGCCGTCTTAATAAACTTCTCTATCTGCTTGAGTTCTTTTTCAATTTCTGCACTTTTAGTTTTAGTTGTATGAACGTAATAAATATTATTACGTCCTCTATTATAGGCTGCTGCCATCATAGCGATTCCAGATCTACTATGCTTAAGATCAGTAACCTCTCCAGTAAGTGCCACTGATTTACTATTTGATGATCTTCCAATATTTATAAGAATTTCTTTATTTCTTACAAGGTAAGCATAGTGATCAGAGTCTCCCCTCTTATTCGTGAGAGTTGGATATTGCTTTCTTACTTTATCAATTAATTGTTGCATCTTTCCATCACTCATACTGAGACTCCTTTAATGTTTAATATATATTTTGATACTATTTGAATTAAGATAGTTTGCCAATTTTAGAGTGAAATGAGGGTTGCGAGATGCGCCAATTGATATAGTTCCCGCTTTCATTGTTAATTTTAGGGTGCTAAGGTTTTTAAATGATTTCAATTATAATGCCGGTTAAAAATGAAGCGCTACATTTAAATACTCTTCTAGACTCTATAATTTCTCAGTCTGAAAAAGATTTTGAGCTCATCGCTATTGATGACCACTCAACAGATAACTCTATTAATATTCTTAGAAATTATTCAACTAAAGATCAAAGAATCAAAGTATTTAAAAATCCTGGGATGGGAATTGTTTCGGCCCTTCAATTTGCTTACTCAAAAGCTCAGGGTGAATATATCACAAGACAAGATTCTGACGATATTTTGCCGAAGAACAAGCTAGAACTTCTACTCAATATTTTAAAAGAAAATGGAAAAGGTATTGTAGCTACTGGAAAAGTTAAATACTTTTCTGACTTTGAATTAAAAGACGGCTTTAAGAAATATGAAAGTTGGTTAAATCATTTATGTGATACAAATTCCCACTATGATCAAATTTTTAAAGAGTGTGTTCTAGTATCTGCCAATTGGCTTATGCATAGAGATGACTTTGAACTTATCGGAGCATTCAACAATGCTCTTTATCCAGAAGATTATCACTTGGCATTTAGATGCTTCGAAAATAACTTAAAGATTATAAGTACTAAAGAAGTAACTCACCTATGGAGAGATCATCAAAATAGAGCATCAAGAAACTTAGAAGAGTATCAAGATCAAAAATTCTTTTCTTTAAAAGTCCTATACTTTAAAAAAATATTTGGATCTGAAAATATTTGTCTCTGGGGAGCTGGACCTACTGGAAAGAAACTAGCAAAAGAATTAATTGCAAATGAAATTAAGTTTCATTGGGTTACTAATAATGAGAGAAAAATTGGTAAGAATATCTATGGTGTAGACATATACGATCTAGAATCTCTAAAAAATAGACCCCATCAAAAAGTAATTATATCTGTAACTCAAAGAGGTTCATTGGATTCAATAATAGAATATTTAAATGAAATAAATGTTTCAAACTACTACGAGTTTTAAAATTAGCCCACTTGCTAGTTAGTATTAACTAACAAGTGGTGATTTTATCTAGATATCGTCTTCGTCAGTAGTTACTGACTCTTCAACAATTAGGTCTTTAGGACTTTTATGGTTAGTCATTTTACCGGCCATACTATCAAGAGCACGTAATAACTTGTCAGACGCCATATCAACTGCTTTGTGAACAGTTTCAGCATCGTGACTTACAACTACTGGCTGATGGTTTGCAACTCTAGCCTCTAGTAAGCAGTGCTTGTTAGCACCAGCTTCTTTCTTTCCATTTTTATCTGAGATATGAACTTCAATACGAGTAATAGCTTCTGTGAATCTTTCAAAGCATGCTGTTAGGTTTGACTCAATATAATTGTTAAGTTCAGCACTACCTTCAATATTATGGTCTGTGTTTACTTGAATATTCATTAAATCTCCTTTGATTAATTAATAGTCTAAAATACTAGTACTTTGTAATTAGACATTCATATTTTACTATCAAAGTTCCACTTTTGTCTCAGTTCTTTTCTAACATTCGTAAACACTGCAGCATTTCTAAATATTTATCAAAATAAGAAAGGGCCATAACCTAGCCCTTTATTCTTTTTTCACCTAATAAACCTATATTTTAAGATAGAACTACATCAGCCACTTGGCCAAGCCTAGAAAACTTAGGAATCCAGCAATATCTGTAATTGTTGTAAGAAGAACAGAACTTGCTATAGCAGGATCAATCTTCAATCTATCAAGAACTAGTGGAATGATTGCTCCAAAGAATCCTGCAAAGAATAGATTTATAATTGTTGAAAGGGCGATTACAAGTCCAAGGTAAGGAATCTTAAACCAGAAGTAAGCTGTAAAACCAATTATGACAGCAAAGCAGAGTCCATTTATCAGAGAGAGCATTACTTCTTTCTTTATAGTACTAAGTGCATTTTCAAGTTCAATATCACCAGTTGATAACTGTCTAACTGTAACCGTTAAACTCTGAGTACCGGCGTTACCTCCCATAGAGGCTACAATAGGCATAAGTATAGCTAGAGAAACAAAAGACTGAATTGTCGAATCAAAGTAAGCAATCACACCAGAAGCTGCGATGGCAGTAAATAGGTTTATACCTAACCATACTGCTCGCTTCTTGGCCGATTGAAATAACTTATCTGCTTGCTCTACATCTGAATTTAGACCAGCTAGTCCAAACATTTCATCTGTGGCCTGATTTTCAATTAAATCGTAAACATCATCTGAAGTAATTCGCCCTAGTAGAGATCCAAATTCATCAACGACAGGAATAACAGATAGGTTATAATCACTAACCTTCTCTACAACTTCTTTAATATCATCAAAGTGACTGGCCGAAACTTCAGTTCTCTTAATATCATTTCTACGTAAGACAGCTTCAAACTTATCTTTAGGAGAAAGTAGTATCAGCTCTTCAAGACCTACTGAGCAAATATAGATACCTAATTTATTAACAATGAAGATAGTCGATAAACTATCGATCTCACCATTTTTCTTCATTAACCTAAGACGATTAATGGCCTCTTCAATTGTTTCTTCTTGTTTGACGGAAAAGAGCTCACTCTGCATATATGCACCAGCAACTTCTCCTTCATATGAAATTAGGGATCTAATAATTTTTTGATCTTCAGGATTGATCTTATCTAGAATGTCTTCAGCTTTAGTATTATCAGACTCACGAATATTTTGCAGGAAATCGGCGGCATCATCCGTATCCATCTCCACTGCAATTTTTGCGAGTTTGTTAACACCCCATCTCTCAGAAGTTTCTTCTTGAATATGTGTTGGTAGTTCTGCGATAACATCGGCTAGAAGTTCATTAGGAATTTTATTTAGTGTGATAAAGTAGAGTTCTTCATCAAAGTCTCTAACTTCGAGTAAGGCCTCCATAATATCGAATGCGTGAACATTAGCATCATCTAAAGTGTGATCATTAATCATCTTTAAAATATTAGCAATGTGCTTATCTATATCGACATCAATTACTTCAGGACTCATTCTTTATCTCTCACTAAGGAATTATAACCTAATTCATTTTTTTTGAAGATTTCTTTAAACATCAGCACTCTAATTAACAATAGCATATAAGAGCAATGTAAAAATAACCTATTATAGCATTTTATTTCGTTCTCATGCTGGCTTCGGCAAAATCATCATCCCCTCTTGTGACCCTTCTTGTCTCCATGCACAACTAGTGTTAGAAATACTTATGACTAAACTAACTCCAGACCACAATGACAAAGAATTTCTTGATCGTATCAACTGGCTTCCAGGCCATATGATCAAGTCCATTGCTGACATAAAAAAGAATTTAAATTCAGTAGATATTATTGTTGAAGTTAGAGATGCTCGTGCACCTCTAGTTTCAGGAAATAAAGAAATTTACAATATGTGCTCAGATAAACCCTTCCTCATTGTCTTCAATAAAACTAACTTGGCCGATCCAAAGGCAGTTAAGTTATGGGAAGAGTGGCTTAAGGATAAAAAAGAATCATTTATCTTCATCAATGCCCTAGATAAACAGTCTATAACTAAGATTACAAAGAAATCTAAAGATATAGTGAATGTGAACCGCTTAAAGTCTAAGCAAACTAACTCAGCAAAAAAAGATATGTCCATGTTGATCTTTGGGTTACCAAACACAGGAAAGTCGACAATCATCAATAAGCTTTCTAATAGAAATGCCACTAAGGCCGCAGCAACACCTGGTCAAACAAAAATAAAGCTATGGGTTAAGACCGACAAAGGTATTCAAATTCTAGATACTCCAGGAGTTATGCCTCCCCTAATAGAACACCTTGACCATGCGATGTGGTTATCAGCAATTCATGCTATTCCAGATCATATTATTACACCTGAGTACTCAGCATGTTTTCTAGTTGAACATTTACTCAAGACTCAGTCCCAGGACTTTAAAGAGTTCTATAAGTTTGAATCCCTTGATATGGATTTAGTTTCTGCTATTGAACATATTGGAAAAAAGAGAGGGTGTATTCAGTCTGGTGGTGGATGTGATTATGAGAGAGTTTATAAGCTTGTTCTAATTGATTTTAGAAAAGGATCTCTTGGACTTACTAGTTTTGAACTGCCACCTACTGAGTAGCAGTTCAAACTTAGAAAATTGATTTAGTTAACTTCCCAAATAGCCATTACCCATTCAGGGTGATCGATAAAAGGATTACGGTTCTTTTGATAGTTACAAGCAGCATCGTTTCTTTTTCTTTCATGCTCACTAACTGGATCTTGCTTGTGCCACTTTAGTAGTACATTTAAAAACCACGTTGAGTATGTTTGCTCGTATGAACCATCAGTCATTGGAGTTTCTTTAAAACGAGGAATGTCACTCTCGTAACGAACAGCAAAGTATAGCATTGCTCTTGCAATATCACCTTTGAACTCATCAATTGGTTCAAATACAGTTCTTGTATATCCAGGACTTTTACTATTACCTAATTTTGAACCGTTTTCAGAAGTCCATCTGGCTTCTACAACTTCTCCAAATGGGTAAGACCCTCTCATTCCATTAACTTTTCCATCAGATGGATAAACATGGAAGATGTCAGACTTCATAGGTCTCTTCTTATTAAAGAGTCCCTGAGGAAAAAGGTGCTCACGATTGTAGCAATCACCTTCGTTCTTATACTGTCCACATGATCTACCAGAAGAACCATATACATATGGATCACGTCCTGCAGGATTTTCTGAGTACATATCTAATAGAGAGTTATCAGCATCATAAGAAGTGTCACGGTCAGTTTTCTTATAGGCCTTAAGAAGTGCTCCATAAGAGATACTTCTATGCGATCTTTCAAGGTGACTTGAAAGCTTAGACTTAAAAGCATAACCGTTAAGGTTAGTAGGAAGACCTGCGTAATATGCGTCTTGATTACAAGTTGCAAACACAGATCCTGAAATTAAAAGTAGTAATGTAGTAGTGTGTAGTTTTTTCATACAAGAAAAGTATCTAATATTTTTGATGAAAACAAATGAAAAGTATAATTAATCTAATATTTTTTATTAGTAAGGCTAATTAACACACTACACAACCTCTTCTATTTCTGATTGAAAAGGACTCTCAGAATATTTAAATATAATATGTTTCCACTCATTACTTTTATATTTACTTAGAACGAAGAAAGAAATATTTCATAAATACACTTACTCCAATACCCCAAACACCATTTAATAAAAGACCAAAGGGAATCATTGCTAGATTGATCTCAATTCCCTTCAAAGGAAAGACTACAAAGAAGGCCACTGCAGTAGGACCTATTGCTCCCAATATAAAACTTTTCACCCAGTGCTTAACTCCAGTTGTTCTAGAGATAATTCCCCAGATTATGATCCCCCAAAGTCCACCAAAGAAAGATAGCGAGACAACACTTGGCACTGATAAGAGACCCACAGGATCTAGATTATAAGGTGCTCTTGGAATAACTCCCAAAAGATAAAAGATACCAAACAGACCTTGGTGAAAAACGAGTGTTGATAAGAAACCTGAAATGAATGCTTTAAAATGAGTCATCATAGTATACTCTCTTGTTTATTTTTTATATTGAAACACTTTTATTAGATTTTAAAAGAATTGCATTAATCCATTTATCATCCCAGCCAGGTCTTACGTCATCTGTAATCCAGCTTTCAGAAACTATTAACTCCGATGGTAATAACTCTTTAAGTGATTCAAGAGTTTGATCATTAAAGAACCTTCCTCCCCTTTCACCTTCAAAGTCTCCAAGCTTAAAAGAACAGTAAAATACTCCTTCTTCTTTTAGTAGATCTCTAATGATCAGAAAGGATTGCTTAAGTTCTTCTGTATTTAAATGTAATAAAGAAGCGCAGGCCCAGACGGCATCATAAGAATCTTCTTCATCAAAATCTTGAATACGGCACCGAAAGACTGTGCAATTGGAAAAGTGTCTAGCGTACTGAGCAAGTTCAACACAGGACTCAACACCTACAGGAGTGTGCCCAGAAGATTTGAAGTACTTTAAATCTCTACCTGGACCACAACCAATGTCTAATATTTTTGAATTACTCTTAACGTGTTTAAAGAACTTCTCATAGAGATCTGAGAGGTCTAAACCAATAGTATTCTGAATAAATGAGTCAGCATTTGTATTGTAGTAATCCATAGGTTAATTCTACATTAAATACAAATGCCTTTCAATTAATCACTAGAAGTCTAATCTAATTCCATCAAAGTCAGAGCTACTATGCCTCTCTGGAACTTGCTGATCTTCATCACCCCATGAGCGGTTAACAAGACGTCCTTTAAGCACTGCTTTCCTGCTTAAAAGCTCATCTGCCCATCTAATAACGTTTTTGTACTCATGAACAGATAGAAATTCAGCAGCATCATAAAGAGTACCTTTAGCAAGCAATCCATACCAAGGAAAGATGGCCATATCAGCGATTGTATACTCTTCTCCAGCGATAAACTTATTCTTCTCTAAATGTTTATCTAAAACATCTAACTGTCTCTTAGTCTCCATTGTAAAGCGGTCTAATGGATATTTAAATTTTTCTGGTGCATAAGCGTAGAAGTGACCAAATCCTCCACCTAAGTAAGGAGCACTACCTACTTGCCAGAAGAGCCAATTCATCATCTTTGTTTTACTCTCTATATCTTTAGGAATAAAACGATCAAATTTTTCAGCAAGGTATAAAAGTATTGATGCCGACTCAAAAACAGAAATAGGATTTCCATTATTCTTATCAACTAATGCAGGAATTTTAGAATTAGGATTTATCTCAACGAAACCACTTGTAAACTGATCTCCTTCTCCAATATTGATAATAAATGCATCGTACTCAGCTTCTGAAATACCAAGCTCTAAGAGCTCTTCAAACATAATCGTAACTTTAACACCATTTGGTGTTCCCAGAGAGTATAGTTGAAAAGGGTGCTTACCTTCAGGTAACTTCTTCTCTTCTCTTGATCCAGATGTAGGTTTATTTATATTTGAAAACTTTCCGCCGTTCTCTTCATTAAAAGTCCAAACTTTTGGTGGTACATATTGTTCGCTCATAAATTAGCTCCTATTATTTTTCAATTGATCTTATAAATTTTAAAAATATATTTATAGGTTTTTGTAGTTTATTAGACTCTTCACTATTTCGTGACTGAACTCTTAATCCTTGAAAAAATGTCATGAAGTAATTAGTTAACTCTTCTGCAGAGTAATCCTCTTCAATTTTTCCATTATCAACATAGTAAGAGAAAAACTTTAATTTAACCTTTCTAACCTTGTCACAAAGGGCCGTAACTTCACTATGTAGTTCAAGTTCATTTGCATTTAATTCAACGATTGAATTAGTTAGAAAGCAACCGCAGCTTAGACTCTTCTTGTCAGCAGTTATAAATGTATCAGTTAAGAGTTTTTCTAAATTTGTAGATAAGCTATTACTTGTATTTAAGTATCCACTCATCTCTTCTAAAGATTTATCAACATAGAAGTTTATAGCACTTAAGAACAGGGCCTCTTTATTTCCAAAGGCATTGTAGAGACTTGTTTTTGTCAGTCCCGTAACCTCAGAAAGTTGATCGACTTTAGTGGCAGAAAATCCATGCTTCCAAAAGTGAGATGAGAGTTGGTCTAGAACTACCTCTTCGTTAAATTGTCTTTTCTTACCCATAATCAGTTCCTTAAAAAAATGTCTTGACTAAATTGTACTATCCGGTACATTAAAAGACAACCATATTGTACCAATTAGTACATTAAATAATACTGACTATATAATTTCAGTAACTTAATAAAGGAATTACTATGACAGACTTTACTTTACACACAATTGAATCTGCACCTGAAGCAGGAAAACCACTTTTAGAAAAATCTCAAGCCGCTTTTGGGATGCTGCCAGGACTCCATGCAGTTATGGCCGAATCTCCAGCTCTTCTTGAGGCCTATCAAGTACTTCATGGGTTATTTGCAAGCTCTAGCTTTGATAAAGATGAACTCACTGTTGTATGGCAAACTATTAACGTAGAAAACGAATGTCACTACTGTGTTCCAGCACATACAGGTATCGCAAAAAGTATGGGAGTAGATGATGCAATTACAGATGCTCTTCGTGATGAGACACCACTTCCAAGTGAGAAGCTAGAAGTTCTAAGAGACTTTACATTAAGTATCGTTAGAGACCGTGGGAATGTTGATGATAATAAAGTTCAAGCATTTCTAAATGCTGGTTTTACAAAACAAAATATACTAGATGTTATTTTAGGATACTCTCAGAAAATCATGTCTAACTATACAAATCACTTAGCTAAGACGCCTATCGATCAACCTTTTCAAAAGTTTGAATGGCATAAGAAATAGAAGATATTAGATTCCAGGAGATAAGTATGAAAACATCTCTCTCTTCATACTATTTCCTGGATTTATAAAAAGAACTTTGAATATTTTGATCTATTTTTATTCCTCAAAGATTGAGGCAAAAGAGCTAATCTCATCAACAGTACTTGGCCTTCTTCTAACATTGTCTAAATTGGCCACTAGATACTTAGAATTCTTACTAACATAGAGATCAGCAATTGTTCCTTTGATCATACTTATTTGATTCTTAAGTTTTACAAATTTATCTCCAGTAAGCTTTGGAGTTGCAATCATTCTCTTGTTTAGAGGATTCATCCACCTTCCATTAGGCTTTTTAAACCCAAAGTGAAGATGTGGACCAGTAACTCTTCCTGTAGCGCCTACTCTACCAATAACTTGGTGTGATCTCACCCAGTCTCCTACTTTCACACCACGCTTAGAAAGGTGATAATAGAATGAAGTAGAACCATCTCTATGTTTAATAGCGACTTTATTTCCTGAATACTTATTATAAGTTGAAACAACGACTTTTCCGGATGCTACGGCATGAACTTTAGTTCCAGTTCTTCCTCTTAGATCTACTCCTCTGTGCATTGTACGTCTTCCTGTAACAGGATGTCTTCTCCACCCATAAGTAGATCGAACATGTAGACGTGAGAGAGGATATCTTAATCCAGAATTAATTAAAGCTTGTCCATTTTCAGTGTAGTGAGCAGAATAAGTTGAACTCTTCTCTTCATCTTCATAATAGAAGGCCTCATGTGTTCCAGCTCTTTTACCACTGTAAGATGTAAAGAGAACCTTAGTCCCCACTGTCTTATCTTTATGCTTTCTTTCGCTTAAGAGAACTTTGTATTTATCACCCTCTCTTGCATTCATTCTAAAATTAACTTTGCAAAGAAGAACATTTACAATTTCATTAACAGTTCCTCGATCAAGTCCGTCAGCAATAAGATCTTGCTCTAGATTTGATCCAGACCTAAGCTCTCCTTCTAACATTCTTGGCTGCCAATATGTATCTAGGACATTTAAAGAATAGTCCCACTCTCCACTTTCTTCATTCAAAGAAACAACATGTGTTTCAACTTCATTTTGAGAAAAAGTAAAGTTAACTAGCCTCTTATTTTCATCAAAAGTTGCTGTTAATTGATCGCCTACTTTAAGTTTTGAAAACTCAATTTCATCTTGTAATTTATTGATAAGAATTAATGCCTGATCACTATCAATCGATACATTCTTAAGTGCTTTATAAAGACCTTGTCCTCTCTTAACTTCACCTTTTTCAACAATGCGAACCTTAGAGATTGGTCTCAAAGGAGTCAGTGCTGGAGTAGTCGCCACGGCCTTAGTTTTATCACAACTATATAGGCAGCTAGAGATGGAAAGAAGTAACAAGACATTTAAAAATTTAGATTTAAGCATAGGTTTTTATCGGATAAATAAGCTAATAGCTTAAGAGGAGAATGGTTATTAATGACTAATCTTAACTACTTAGTTACCTTAAAACAAGTAGGTTTCTCCTAACTGAACCTTAGACAAAGCTATAACTTAGAATTCTCATATATAGGTGGGGAAATAGAAGAGTAAGGGCATTGAAACCCCTACTCTTTAATGGTTAATTGACCCTATTCAAAACGGTCTAAATTCATAACTTTATCCCATGCAGAAACAAAGTCATTTATGAATCTCTCGTCAGAATCAGACGATGCATAAACTTCAGCTATAGCTCTAAGCTCAGAGTTTGATCCAAATATTAAATCTACTCTTGTCGCCTTCCAGATTAACTTACTACTGTCTCTCTCATACCCTTCAAAGATTTCACTGCCTTCTGATATAGCCTTCCACTTTGTTCCCATATCTAAGATATTTTTAAAGAAACAATTCGTTAACTTTCCTGGAGTATTTGTCAAAACACCATTTGTAGAATTATCAAAATTAGTATTTAGAACACGCATTCCACCAACTAAGACTGTCATCTCAGAAGCTGTTAAGTTTAATAGCTGTGCTTTATCAACAAGCATATGTTCAGCGGGAATAGTAAGACTCTCTTTTATATAATTTCTAAAGCCATCAGCTTGAGGCTCTAAAAAGGCGAATGACTCTACATCAGTTTGTTCTTTAGTCGCATCCATTCTGCCGGCCTTAAAAGGAACCTTAATACTATGTCCAGCATCTTTAGCTGCTTTTTCTATACCAGCACATCCCGCAAGAACAATGATGTCAGCCAGGGATACCTCTTTAGTAAATTTCTTTTGAATACTTTCAAGCTCACCAAGAACCTTTGCCAATTGAGTTGGATTATTTACTGCCCAATCTTTTTGAGGAGCAAGTCTAACTCTAGCCCCGTTTGCTCCACCTCTCATATCAGAACCACGAAACGTTGAAGCTGATGCCCAAGCAGTAGAAACTAATTCCGAGATAGAAAGTCCTAAGGAAAGTATTTGAGTTTTAAGTTCTTCAATGTCTTTATCACTTATTAAAGTACCTGTTGAACTAGGAATAGGATCCTGCCAAATAAGATCTTCAGTAGGAACTTCTTTACCAAGGTATCTCGCCTTTGGTCCCATATCTCTATGAGTTAGCTTAAACCACGCTTTAGCAAACTCAGAGGCAAATTCCTTTGGGTTTTCATAATATCTCTTAGCAATTTTTGCATAAGCAGGATCAAACTTTAAAGCTAAGTCAGCCGTTGTCATCATTGGCGCATGCTTTTTAGATGGATCATGAGCATCTACAATCATATCCTCATCTTCAACATCTTTTGCTCTCCACTGATGTGCTCCAGCAGGACTCTTAATAAGCTCCCAATCATATTTTAAAAGAATTTTAAGATACCCGTTGTCCCACTTAGTAGGGTTAGGCTTCCAAGCTCCTTCGATTCCACTTGTTATAGTATCTCCACCTTTTCCAGAGTTAAAAGAATTCTTCCAACCAAGACCCATTTCTTCTATTGGAGCTCCTTCTGGTTCCGCTCCTAAATGCTTAGCGTCCCCTGCTCCGTGTGCCTTACCAAAAGTATGACCTCCAGCAACCAGAGCAACAGTCTCTTCATCATTCATCGCCATTCTTGCAAATGTCTCTCTTATATCTTTTGCTGAAGCAACAGGAACAGGCTCACCGTTTGGTCCTTCTGGGTTTACATAGATTAGTCCCATCTCAACAGCGGCAAGAGGGTTTTCTAAATCACGTTCACCACTATAGCGTTTATCAGTAAGCCACTCTGATTCAGCACCCCAGTAAATATCTTCTTCTGGTTGCCAAACATCTTCACGTCCACCAGCAAAGCCACAAGTCTTAAATCCCATTGACTCTAAGGCACAGTTTCCAGCTAAGACCATTAGGTCGGCCCAAGAAACTTTCTGTCCATACTTTTGTTTAATAGGCCAAAGAAGGCGTCTCGCCTTATCTAGGTTTCCATTGTCAGGCCAGCTATTCAGTGGAGCAAATCTCTGACTTCCACTTCCTGCTCCACCTCTTCCATCTGATGTTCTATATGTACCAGCACTATGCCAGGCCATACGGATAAATAATGGACCATAGTGACCATAGTCCGCTGGCCACCAGTCCTGAGATGTTTTCATTAAAGTAATAAGATCTTTTTTAAGAGTATCTAGGTCGACCTTTTTAAACTCTTCAGAGTACTTAAAGTCTTTTCCAAGTGGATTAGATTTTTCAGAATGTTGTCTTAAAATATTTAGATTAAGTTGATTAGGCCACCAATCTTGATTAGTAGTCCCACGATTATTATTTTTGCTCATAGCTTCCTCCATAAATAATTTAATTCCAGGAGCAATTATGACATTAAACAATGACCAGCGCTAAATAATTAGTATAGAGGAAATTTAAACACAAGCATTGAGTGAAATTGAGAATTTTACTTTGGTAATACTAGAACATGAATCTCAAAAGAATATCTGAAGCATCGTTCATTATTTCTTCAAAAGCATTTGGTTCTTCTTCAGGTTTAAAGAAAGGGCCCTCAGAAAAAACAGCGACATCAAAAATCATTCCATAAGAAGTAAACATAGACTTATCATCTATTGTAGTCGCACCAATAAAGTGAAACCCTACTGTTTCACCATCAGTGACATCACACTCAATCATAGGGTCTGCACTATTTAAGAACATTTGAGCATAGTGGCTTTCTAATTTATCGTGTTTCTCTCTGCAACCTGCACAGGTCTGATCTCTAGCAACAGGAACTTCTATTACCTTTTCTAAAGGTATTACACACTTCACATCACTATCCGTTTCGATAGTAATAATACTACCTGGCTTCGGTGCTAAACTTGTATGTGTTATTTCTTTAATCTTATAAGACTTCCCCTCAGTAGCCGAAGAGTTAATAGTCAATGTATTGGGTTCAATATCTTTTGATAAAGAAATAAGTGAAAATTGAAATAATAGAATTGAAATAAAAACTCTCATAATAGCCTATCGTAATCTCATGTACTTAATCTTAGGTATATTCTTAGTCCTAGCAATTATATCAGAGCATAGCTCTAGCCTGGCATAAGTCTTGCTTTAAATACTTGTATAAATAAATTAGATAAGGGTTAGAGATGAAATTACAGATACTTAAATTGACTATTTTTTACACTCTGTTTAGTTTTTCGACACTTTCAGCAACATGCCAGGGAGAGATAGATCCTACCCTATCGACAAAAATAAAAGGCGATATCCAAATCCTTCAAAAAGTTACTAGTTCAGTAAAGAAGGCATATACTGATTCTGACATTGTAGCCTGCCTAGAAAATATAGATAAAGTAGAATTTATGGAAAGAGATATCAGGATAGCTCAATCAATGGTGAACTTCCATAAAGGTGAGTTTGAGGATTATAATAGAGAAGCAGATTTATCAATAGAAAGAGCACTAAGTAGAAAGCAAGATTGTGAACTCTTCGGAAAGGACTGCAATTCTATGAGGATACACGAAAGGAAATTTCGAGAAGCACTAAGAGAAGGAGCAATAGCAAGTTTAGAAGCTAAAGCTTACAAAAAAGAAATAGAAGAAATAAAAGAGAAGATAGTAGATTTCAAAAAAACATTTAATACTAATTGTGAAAATGAAGATTACGATAAAGATCAAGTTCTTAAGTTATGCAAAAAAGAATACTCTAATGAGTTTCCGGTTTGCAGAGTATATATGAGAAAATAACGAGTCACTAGAATCCAATATTGAGACCTAATTCCAAAATATTAGATAGGATGATTGTTCCGTTTCGAATTAGGTTTATCTCACCTTTACCCTTCTTCAAAAGCTGTTAAGATAAGGGAATGAAAAATACAAAAAAGAAAAATAAATCAAAAATTCCAGTCTTCTTTCACACTAAACAATTAGAGTTTCATCCTAAGTATGAATGGGCACTCGGAAATAGAATAAAACATCCAGAGAGTACTAAGAGAGCAGAGTCTATCTTTAGGGCCGTAAAAGCAGAAAAAGAACTCTTTGAGCTACATACTCCAGAGAGAATCCCCCTATCAAATATAAGAGATTGTCATAGCTATGAACTCGTTACTTTATACAACACAGCTGCAGGCCTTCCTGATGGCGAAACATTTTACCCAAGCGTCTTTCCACAGAGAAAGAATGCTAATCCTGATCCTACAAATATAAAACATGCTGGATTCTACTGCTTTGATAGTGGGACGCCTCTTAATAATAAAACTTGGGCAGCTGCTAGCTGGAGTTCAGCAAGTGCATATGCTGCTGGAGAAGTTGTCTACAAGGGAAAGTCCAAAGTATCATACGCTATTTCAAGACCACCAGGACATCATGCAAGTAAAGATACCTATGGTGGATACTGCTACTTCAATAATGCAGCTATTGTAGCAAAAATGCTTAAGAAAAAAGGAAGAGTTGTCATTCTTGATATTGATTTTCATCACGGAAATGGAACACAGGATATCTTTTATAAAGATGATAAGGTCTTTACTATTTCAATTCACGGAGATCCTAGAGAGTACTTCCCATTCTTCTGGGGATTTTCTTCAGAGAGTGGATCAGGAAAGGGAGAAGGATATAACCTCAATGTTATACTCCCAGAGAAAACGAAAATAGCTCAATATAGAAAGACTTTAATAGAGACAGTTATTCCGGCCATCAAAAGATTTGAAGCAGACTACTTAGTACTCTCCGCAGGTTTTGATACTTATAAACTTGATCCTGTTGGAAATTTCTCTCTTGAAACAAAGGATTATGAGAGGATTGGTAAACTTATTTCCTCTCTAGATATCCCTACAGTTATTCTCCAAGAAGGTGGCTACTTCACAAAAGACCTTGGAAAGAATGTGGTGAGCTTACTAAAAGGCTTTTCTTAGAAATCATGAGCGGGATGGCTACCTAAGATAAAGACAAACTGCAATGTTGCACGAGTATCTTTTCCAGTAGTAATCCCCTCTTCTCTATCAAACTCATGGGCAAGAGTTGATCTAATTTTTAAGAACTCACTTGAAGTAAATGTATGCTGAGCAAGGACGCCATAACTTATATTATTAGAAATTCTATTTGTTATAGCATTTCTCTTACTAAGATCTTTGAAAGCATCTAATCTAAAAGCAAAACTATTTTCAACTGACATTCCAAATTGATTAAGAATATACATTCCAACTTGTTCACTAGATTCATTTGCGCTATTAGTTTCGTTCTTATACCAAAGCTCTGACTGAAGAAGATACTTAGTCATTCTCCCCTGTCTCCATTTTGCTACAAAGTCTAAACCGACGAGCTTTAGATCATTTTCCTGTGTGTCCGTTCTTCCAAGATAACTTAGTCCAAGGTCTACTCCACTAGTCGTAGAGAGTTCAAAGAACCTAGAGAATCTTGCAAAGTGAGTAGGAACTTTTGGTTTACTTCCTTCTGTATGAGCATGTCCGTAGACATATCCACTTGTAACTCCAAAGCTTAAATTATAGATGCTCTCAGTAGGTAGCATATAGCTATACTCTAGCCCTGTATCAATAATTCCTTCATCACCAAAAAAGCTTCTATAGAACTTTGGGGCCCTAGTGAAAACCCAATCATGCTGATGAGATCTTCCAAGTCTTCCTATAGGAATAAAAAATTGTCCTAAACGAATATTAGACCTTGGAACTAAAGAGAATGATGAAATATAGAGTTCATGTAATTCAACAACGACCTCTCCATTTTCATCGTGTGCAGCTGCTGCGAGAACTCCATTAAAAGTATCATCTACAGGAGCGAAGACTGAGAGTTCAACACCTCTCATCTTAACCCTATCGCTCGCACTACTCTCTTTATTTAAGCCGTGCTCATAGATAAAGTCTCCTGCTGCAGAAATTTCAACATCACTATATTTTAGAGCGTAGCTGTTACTTAGAGTAGCGACAAAAAGAAATAGGCAAAATATTTTTTTATACATTTGATATTGCATCCAGTGGTCCTTCTAGAACTTCAATTAAAGACTTATCACCTTCAATTCCCCAAAAAATCCCACTGGCCCTTCCAACTCCTAGCCATACATCAAATGCAAAGTCTTCAGTGTTATATAAACAACCTCCGTCAAAGCTACATTCTTCGTAATCTCCTCGACTTCCATTATAGTCCCATACGATCATATGGGCATCTGTGTGATCGTTATGAATATCAATCGCCACATCTACAATGTCAGAGTTTTTAAAGTCGACAAGTTCTGTTCTATCTTCTAATCCGTTTAGCTTCATTGTCAGATAAACAGATCCATTTACTTTAGAAAAAGTATATTTCATTCCCCCACTAAGAGAACGAGAGCTGAAGAAAAAGAAACTTAAACTCTCTCCTTCAGGAAGTTGGAACTTAAGTCTAAAGTAGTGACCTGAGTTCCCACCGTTGTCAGCTGATCCCTGTAAGAGATATTTATTTTCTCCAGCACTTATAGAGTCTATGCCTCCGATATAATCAGAGACAGAATCAATTAAGTTAGCACCTGTATCACCACCAGTTAATTCAGTACAAGATGTGCTGATTAGACTGATGAATAAAAATGTTAAAATAAGTAATTGTTTCAACTCAAACCTCGCGGGAATTATAATTATAAGTTAGGCTCGTCTTCACCAGTACGGCTATAGTGACAGCTAAACTCTGACTCATCTCCATGTGTGTGACAAAGAACAAATACTGTCGCGTCTTTACCATCCAGAGTGTAGTTAAATTTAGACCATACATCAGAACCATGATCATGATCGTCAGATACTTTGTGATCGTGGTCACCACCATCAAGCCAAACTTTTAAACTGTTTACAACAGAGAAGTCTACGCCTTTTCTCGCTAGTGTTTTTGAAAACTTTGCTACTGCAGCGTTATGAGCAGTTTGGATATATGAAAGACCTTTTTCAAGATTCTTATGGTTATGGTCTTGATCGAAGTGCTCTTCGTGACATGCCATAGTATCACCATGAAAGTGACAGCCATAAGTTAGCTTTACTCCATCTTCATTTAAAAACTTAACTTCAACTTCATGATCTTCTACGCTTGATTCCCAAGCAGTAATAGAGTCCACATCAATTTCTACAGAAGCTTCATCTAGCGACTTATTAACTGCAGTTGAAAGGTCTAGACCACTTACTTCACCAGCAAAAGCAGGTGTAGATAAAACTAGAAGCGCAAGCATGCTCAAAAATGTATTCTTCATATTTCCTCCAAATCATAAAATTAGTGGAAAATAAATATCATGTCGGATCATTTATTGCAATCCAATTGCAATTAAAATGCGATTTAATCGCAAATTGTGAAATTAATTCAGAATAGACTAGTAAAATTAGATAGATGGGATCATACGGAGATAACTATAGGGAAGAAGAGTGTTTCATCACTCACCCCTTCCCTTTCGTTTACAGTTATAAATCAAGGCTAGCTTGGGTCAAAAGCACCTGAGAAATTATAGATATAAAGGCTTTGACTCTGATCGACTTGCATCTCACTTGGAGTCATATAGATAACTGCTAGAACTATACTTGCAAACGCTAGAGTGAAGATAAGCTTATCTCTTGTCGTAGGAACTGTGCTTCTTATCTTAGATAAGATTTTAGTGAACTCATTTCCCGCAGGAGCTGGAGCAGAAACATTTGAATAGATAGATAATAAATTCTTCTTTAGCTTATTCATCATAATCCTCCAATTCTACAAACTTCTTTAAAACTTTATGCGCTTTAAAGAGTCTTGATTTAACAGTTCCTTCAGGAATCTTTAAAACTTTACTTATAGCAGCGATATCTAAATCTTCAAAAGAGTATAGAATAATCACTTCTTGATGCTTTATGGATAACTTCTCACGAATTAGTTTTGAAGCTTCCTTTAAAGATATTTTTTGATCAAATTGATCATTAACTTCTACATCTATCTCATGCCCTGGTTGAAAGAGGTTTAGCCAATTCTTTCTAGAGCGTGCCTTCTTGTGATCCTTTACTGTATTGATAGCAATTCTATAGATCCAAGTTTTAAGAGAAGATTCTGATTTAAAGCCTTCGAGGTTTTGATAGATTTTGATAAAAGTATTTTGCACTAAATCATCTATCTCATCTTCTCCGTTCATTCTAAATATAATATTTCTCACTTGCCCTTGGTAGGACTCATATATATCTTCAAATTGAGAAATATCTTGAGCTACCACTATTTACGCTTTGGCCTATCAGGGCGAAATGTCCTCAATTTCTTGATCTGATCTAATGTTAGATGTGAATGAACCTTAAGCATTACTTCAAAACGATTTTCGGTCACTTTTTTTCTCATTTCAGCAAAGTCAGAAAATGCTGCTCGAAGCTTCTCTTCATCTTTAGTTGTCTCAATACTTTGATCAAAGACTTTCTTTTTCATATCAAGTTCAAGATCAATTTTCTCTTTCTCTATATCTGCTTCTTTAAGAATAGCAAGAACCTTACTAAGGTTCTCTTCACTCAAACCTAACTTTTTAAAATGCTCCACTTTAGGTCTCGGACTAGGTCTATTCTTTTGTAGTAAAGAGTTTGATGACCAACCTAAGAGGAATCCAACCATAATTAAAGATAATATATTTAAGTGTTTTCTTTGAATCATAATAACCCCCCTTATCGGTACTGTTAATTAGACGACACAAAAGTCATTTGGGTTCATTTTAAATATAACACACTAAAATCATTAGAGTCTCAATATTATATTAAAAAAAAGTGAACCTTTCGGTGACCCGTGGCGTCTAATTTTCAAATGACCAAAACATGGCATTTATAAACACATACTAGTGGGGAAAACTTATGAAGATCTTATTACTAACAACTTTTATGATTTTTCAAACAACAAACGCATTTGCAAGACCAGACAGAGACAGAACTCCTCCAGCGAGTGCAATTTCAGCATGTGAAGGTCAAGAAGAAGGTGCTAGTTGCACAGTAGAAGGAAGAAATGGAAAAGAAGTCGCCGGACAGTGCACGACTTCTCCAGATAAGAAATATTTCGCTTGTAAGCCAGAGCGTAGAGGTAGAGGTCAGTAGATAAAGTAATTAACGATAGATTTATTATTGATAGACAAGGTGAATACAGATATGAAAATTAGACTTTTTACAACATTTATACTTTGTACCCTTTCGCCTTGCCTCCTTGCAAATGATCTATCGTATTTCCTAAACTTAGGAATTGAGAATAGTCCTTCACTACTCATAAAAAAGAAGGAATTAGAACAATCAGAAAATAATTTAAAAGGAAGTTATTCAGAATTACTTCCTAGTCTAGATGTTAAATTAAGTGAATCTAAGACTAAAGTTGATAGCATCACCAGTGACCAAAGTGATGCTAAGCTTAACATGAACGTCAATCTTTACAATGGAGGAGCCGATAATGGAAAAATCTCCATTGCAAAGATTGGCATTAAGAAATCCAAAGAAAACCTTCGAAGAGAAATTGCTGATATGGCCTATAGTATTAAGCAAGAATACTTTAATACACTTTATGCCACAGAACTTAAAAGTCTCTTAGAGACTATCGTAGTGAGAAGAAAGCAACAGCTAGACTTTATCAATATGCTCTTTGAAGGTGGACGTGAAGATAAAGGTAACTACCTTCAAGCAAAAGTAAAACTTAAGCAAGCATCTCTTGAAGTTACTCAAAGTGAGCGTCTCATACGAACAAGTATGAAAAAGCTTGCAAGCAATATAGGTCTTTCAACTAATGAAATAAAGAGTCCTACTGGATCTCTACTCCAATACTCTAACCTATACAAAGATTATTCAATCAAGAGCTTTGAATCTGAAATTGAAAAGGTGCCAGAAATACTGATTGCAAACTATGATCTAGAAATAGCGAAGAACAATACATCTATTGCCAACGCTGCATTTCGTCCGTCTCTTGATTTAAATAGTAGCGTAGGAAGAAATGGAGAGACATTTAATCAACTTGATACAAATACAGCTAGCGTTGATCTTACTTTAACAATCCCACTCTTTGATGGTGGACGAGATACGTACAATAGCAAGATCGCTAAACTTGAAAAAATTAACAAAGAGTACTGGCTTAGAAAAGAGAAGATAGATCTCGTAACAGAGATCACTGAAACTAGAAATTTATTTCAAGATAGTTTTGAAAACGTAAGCCTACAACAAGAACTTCTTGAGGCATCTAAGATAAGAGCAAAGGTGGCCACAGGAAAATATACATCAGGACTTATGGATTATACGACATGGGACCTCATTCAAACGGAACTAATTACTAATGAAAAAAATATGTTAGATGCCCTTAAGCAGGCACTACTTAAAAAGACAGAACTTGATAAGACACTTGGATTTGGAGTTATTCATGAATAAAATTTTAAATAAGAAAACCATAGCTCTTCTCGTAGTGATCATAGTCGCAGCGGTATCTTTCAAGATATTAAATGGTACAGATACTCAATCAGTTGCTTATCAGAAAGTGCCAGTCTCAAGAGGAGATATCCAAGTAACAATTGCTGCTACAGGTGAAGTTGGACCAAGAACAAGACTAGAGCTTAAGCCACCAGTGGCCGGAAGAATTGAAAGCCTCTTAGTAAAAGAGGGAGATGAAGTCAAAGAAGGCTCTATCATTGGTTACCTAAGCTCTACAGAGAGAGTAGCCCTTATTGATACTGCTAGGGCCAAGGGAATGAAAGAGCTAAATGAATGGAAAGAGCTTTATAAAGCTATTCCACTAATCTCCCCAATTGACGGAATGGTTATTCTAAAAAGTATGGAACCAGGGCAAACAGTCGGTACTACAGACTCTATTATTACTCTATCAGATAAGCTTATTGTACAGGTTCAAGTTGATGAGACAGATATTGCGAAAGTAGAAAAAGGACAGGAAGTTAATATAGAACTTGATGCCTATCCGAACTCAACAATCAAAGGAATAACAGAACAAATAGCTTTTGATGCAACAGTTTCAGAAAATGTTCGTGTGTATGAAGTAAATATACTTCCACAAGATCCTCCAGCATATATGAAGAGTGGTATGGGGGTTGAGGCCATCTTTAATACCGAGAAAAAGACTGATGTCCTTATTATCCCTCGCACCACTCTTCAATATGACAGTCAAGGTGCCTATGTCTATAAGGAATCAAGAAAGAAGAAAATGAGAAAAGTCTATCTTGATCTAGGTGTACAAGTTCAAGACAAAGTTGAAGTGATTGCAGGAATTAATGAAGAAGATAACTTCTTCTATCCAAGTATTGAATTCAAAGGTAATCGCCAGCAAAAATCAGTAAATCCTCTGATTTCAAAACCTCCTCGTAGAGGAAAGAAAAAGTAGGTCAAATGATAAAGCTAGAAGATGTCACCAAAGTATATAAGATGGGAGGAGAAGTCCTCTACGCGCTTGATAATATCAACTTGACCGTAAATCAAGGTGAATTCATCGCCATCATGGGTCCTTCAGGGTCTGGTAAGTCTACCCTACTTAACGTGATAGGGCTTTTAGATCTTCCAACCAGTGGATCATTCAAACTCTTAGATGAAGATATTTCAATGTATAGTGAGAAGGAAATCTCACTTCTTCGTAGTCGATTGATTGGATTTATTTTTCAACAATTTCATCTTATCAAAAGAACTTCTGCCTACGATAATGTGGCACTCCCACTGACATACTTAAGTCATGAAGGTTCAAGATCTCCAGATGAAGTTTTAGAACTTGTTGGTCTTGGAGATAGAAAGGATCACCTTCCAAACGAGCTCTCAGGTGGACAACAGCAACGTGTAGCAATTGCTAGAAGTTTAGTAAATAACCCTAAGATTATGTTTGCCGATGAGCCTACAGGAAATCTAGATTCAAAAAGTGAAAGAGAAATTTTAAATATCTTAAAAGAGCTTCACTCAAAGGGAATGACTATTGTTATGGTCACCCACGAAGAGGGTGTTGCTAAAGAAGCCGATCGTGTCATACGTATGCATGATGGAAAGATAGTCTCAGATACAGGAAGTAGGAGTCATTCAAATTTAAAAGAAGATAAGTTTAACTCTAATATGAATCAAGATATTAGTTGGGCATTTATAAAACAAACTATTTTCATGGGGCTAAAGACAATTACATCCAATAAGGTTAGATCTTTTCTTTCTATGTTTGGGATACTTGTAGGTGTTGCTGCTGTGATTACCATGCTTGCAATCGGTCTTGGGGCGCAGAAGTCAATTGAATCTGAATTCTCCTCACTAGGAGCAAATACTCTAACGGTTAAGCCTGGCGCAGAAAGATTTGGTCCAGGAGGACCTGATGCAGGAAAGGTCACAAGACTAAGACTATCAGATGCTCAAGCAATAAGAGATAAAACAGCGGGAGTTAAAGGTGTCTCCTCAACAGTTAGAGGAAATTCGCGTGCAGTCTACCTAAATAAGAACTGGGAAACAGAAGTTACAGGAATTGACTCTCACTATGAAGAAGTTGAAGGTCGTGCTCTAGTTGCCGGAAGATACTTTTCAATTGATGAGAATAACTCTAGAAGAAGACTTGCCATTATTGGAAAGACTGTACTCACTAACCTCTTTGAGAGTGAAAACCCTATTGGTAAATATATTAAAATCAGTGGTAACCGCTATGAAGTCATTGGTGTATTAAAAGAAGTAGGAAGCCGTGGGCCTAGAGATGAGGATGATCTCATTCTTGTTCCACTAGAAACAGCAATGAATCGACTCTATGGAAAGAAGTATATTGACTCTATAGAGGTTAAGGCCGATGACAATGCAAATATTGAGCAAGTTCAAAAGAATATAAATCAGCTCATCATTGAAAGAAATAAATTAAAAGAAGATGAGTACGATACTTTCAACATTAGAAATATGGCAGCATTTCAGCAGGCACGTTCAGGTGCAACTAATGTCTTATCTATGCTCTTAACGTTTATTGCGGCCATTTCTCTCTTCGTTGGAGGAATTGGAATTATGAATATCATGATGGTCTCGGTAACAGAGAGAACCAGAGAGATTGGTATTAGAAAGGCCATAGGAGCCCCTAATAAGGCCATTCTCTTACAATTTCTTACGGAATCAATAATTATAAGCTTTACGGGAGGACTACTAGGAATCGCCACTGGAGTCTTTGCTGCATTAGGAGTTAAATACTTCTTAAATTGGAGTATTCAGGTTTCAATTCTTTCTGTGGTCCTCTCGACATTCTTCTCAGTTGGTGTTGGAGTTGTCTTTGGTTTATGGCCAGCGAGTAAGGCCTCTAAGCTAAGACCAATAGATGCATTAAGATACGAATAAAATGATTGGCCCTAGTTATTTTTCTAGGGTCAAAGTTTTTTATAATTAGAGAATATTACCATTTATTAACAGTGATACTTTCAAGACCACAAGACTGTGACATATCCGAACTCAAGAATGACTTCACATATAGATCCCCTACTCCAACTTGAAGAGAGAATTTTGAAATATTTGTAGAGATAGTACTACTATTATTTCTATTTGAATCAGAACTTACACTAGTCCAAGAAGACCCGTTCCAATAATAATAGCTAACTCCATCATTTGATAATTGATACTCTACTTGGCAAGTTCCACTATCTTCAAAAGTAATATCTTTAATATAGCTATAAGAGATTGGGTTCTTAGTAATAATCGTTGGAGCTCCTCCATAATACCTACTTCCAGGAGTTATCTCTACAGAAGTAAGCTCTGGCATACAAGGAGAGCCACTACAAAGAGTATTCTCATCCTCACTCTCCATAAAGACTCTATATTGAAAGTATCTTTTATCACTTGGTGCTGTTACAAAATCACTAAAAGTGAAATCTGGAGAAGTTGTTATTACATCTCCAGTAGGATTACCACTTCCATCAATTGAATTATTATTAAAAAGCTCAGAAAAATATGATGTCCCATCACCATTAGGTCCAATCCATTCATCACTAGAACAAGTAGAATCGTCACATGAACGAACTTGATACTTAAGACGATTTGCTCCACGGCGATAGAGCTCTACAACTTCTGAGTTAGTAAGAGCACGTGACCAAATTGCTGTTTCATCAATCAGTCCAGGAAAGTTCTCTCCTCCGTTTTCTTTACTTCCAACAAATGTTTTCCCTGCTATAGCTGATGGAGACGGAACACCCGTTAAGACTCTATCTACCACTCCGTTGAGATAGAGAGTTGTAGTATCAGTAGCATCATCATGAGTTCCAACAACGTGGTACCACTTTTTAGATTCTATAGTAGTTGAAAAGTGTGCTAAACGAGAGCCGCTATTTCCCCATCTAAAATGAAATGTATTGCCGCCGCTTCTTTTCCATAACCCGCCCCATTGACTTGTTTCTCTTGCGTGCTCTAAGATAGTTGTCCATCCGCCAGGAATAGATTCTAAATAAACCCACGAAGAGAGAGTTAGAGACGTTCCAATTGGATATGTATCATCAGTTGAGATTCTACTTGTACTTCCATCAAAGTATCCAGCATTTCCTTTTTTTCCAACATGACCAAAGGACACATTAGTAGGAGTAGCATGATGATTATTGCCAGACATATCTTTTACGCTACCAGCACCAGAGGTCCCAGAAGCTTCATTTAAATTCCAGAGCGCTACTAAACCAGAGCTTAAATCTCCTGTTAATGAGGAATAGTCAGAGCTATTCTCGCTTGTACTAGCGACATCTTTCATAAAAGGTAGTGTTGTAACTGCTTTTAAACCTGTCCAGTTTGCAGATGCCCCAAGATTAATCACTGGAGAATCATATTGAGCTGCGTATTTTTGCTTTTGCCGGTTATAAATAACACTAATCTCTGTGGCACTTAGTCCAGTGCTCCACATTGACAGATCATCTAACTTTCCAGAAAAAACAGAGCCTCCACTATTATATGATCCAATATGTAACTCATATGAACCTCCGGCAACTAGGCCCTTAGTCAGGCAGCTTCCATCTTTTCTTCCATTTATATACTTCTGGAAACATGTACCATTATAAGTTAGAGCTATATGCTGCCATTTATTTAGTTCAGCAGTAGCTTCCCAATCGACATATGATCCATCATCATGATTATAGAATTGTATTTTATCAGTTCCACCAAAACCTAGAGCAAGAGCTGAACCATCCGACGCTCCTCTATGTAGACTAAATACTCTCCCCCCAATATTCGACCCTGAAATAGATGAAGGGCTTGCCCACACAATTATACTAAAAGGCTGATTTGCTGTAGCTAAGTACTTATTAGAAGCTCCTGCAACAACTCTATCGTTTCCTCCATCAAAGTAACCTGCATGACTACCTATTCTTGAAAACGTCGAATACGTAACACCTGCTTGTCCAGTTCCATGATTTCCCTTTCCTGAAGAGTCAGTCCAATCACCATCCATTTTCCAATATCCAAGAAGACTTGAATATTGTGGAGTCCAAGATGACGAGAGAGTTATTTCTGATGAAAGATCTATGGTGAGATTATTATTACTATCTAGTGAAGAACCACGATATGTACCGCTACTAAAATCTGTTCCAGAATATAATTGATCAACTTGTTTTAAGCTTGCAGTTCCTGAATTGAATTCAATGTAATTAGAGTCATAAGTATAATTTGAAGCTGATGTAAAATTCCAACTTTCTTCTTCCAAACTATATGATACAGAACACTCTCCATCACTTAATCTAGAACCAGGACAAAACCCATCACTTCCAAGCTCAGGCAGTTCATCTAAACAACCAACTAAACATAAAGAGAAAAATAAATATATTACTCCCTTTAGCTTACTCATTAGAAGTCAAACCCCATATTCAAACCAACACCTATATCTTTAGTCGTCTGCTCAACAAAGTTAGTCTCAATACTTTTTTGACCATATTGAAATGATATCCCATATGATTTTCTATCATCTTTGTAGAAAGAACCTGCGCCTAAGTTCCAATAAGTCCCAAGCTCTGAATCATAGCTTCCATGAGAACCAGGAAGTACAAGTCCTGTACTCCACATTCCATCTATACTATACCCAGACTTAAACTTTTTCAGTGAATGTTTACCTGAAACATCAAAACTTGGAAGAACAACTTTATCAATTTCAAATGTTGAATTATTTTTTGTAGATAAAAAGAAAGTCTCGCTCAGACCTCCTCTAAGTGAGTACTCATGCTTATCATTTTGAGAATATGTAATTCCTGTGCCTACGTATAGATTCGTTTGTGAGGCCTCAACAAGGCTTTTATTACTCGCAACTTTAAATTTATATTTGTTAAAAGTTGTATCAAATAAAAAAGATAATTTTGGACTAAGCTTATGTCTCCACGCAAGGGATAGACCAACGCCTAAGTCTGAATTAGTAATACCATTTACATTACTTGATTTATCAACAGCATTAATACTTTCATAATTAAAATTTAAATGTGCCGAAAGCGATTGCCTACTCTCTTTATGGGTCTTCTCTCTAGAGGTTTCTTCCTTGAGTACTGTTAACTGAGGAGCTTCCTCTTGCTTAGTAATAGCAACAGTTTGAATTAGGCTAAATGTATCTAGGTTTATTTCAGTACCAACAGGTAAAAAGTTAGGATTTTGAATATGTGGATTTTGATTAAGAAATTTAGCTAAATTTCCTGACTTTCCGTATACTCTTCCAGAAACATTCTCATATAAAATATCAGATAATGTATCTCCCGACTTAACAATATATGTATTCCCATAAATCGCAGTACAACTTAATAATGTAGTGAATATAAAACCCTTCTTCATTAAAGTTAACCTCTCTATATATCTACTTCATCTTACTATCGGTATGTGAGTGATACATACAAGTACTTCTTTACAGTTAGTTACAAAGGGGCAATAAATTCTATATATTTATTAACAGACTCAACTATCTGTCACTATTTGCCTGAAATGAGCATGAATACTCACTAAAAGTTGATTGATACGATCAAGAAAGTTTGTGACTTTAATAACTCCTCTTCTCATAATTTTACAAAGTGACTGCTAAAACCTTCTAACCTCTTAATATAATAGGTTCACACTAGAAGTAGACTTTCCACACTCTTACCATATTTGTCCTTCAATATAGAGAAAAGAGAGGAACAAATGAGAAACCAAGTAAGACTAATCGCAATGATCATCCTATTAATCCCATCAATATGTCTTGGACAACAAAGAGACCAAGATCAGGACCAAATGGTCATGGCAATAGCGAGTGAAGTTCTACTTCAGGAAAATATGCTTGGAGATAAGTGGGATGAGAAATTCCTAGATAACTCTGAAGTAGTTTCTCTTATTGAAAAGAGATTAAAGAAAATGTCTATGGAAAAAAGACCTCAAAGAGGACCACAAGGTAATTCTAATCAAGAACCTCCTAGAAGAGAGAGACCTTCTTCTGAAATGATGACAAAGATGTTAACTCCAAAAGTTGAAGAAGTTCTATCTGATAAAGAATTCTTAGTCGCCATTGAAAAGATTATTTCAAAAAAAGAAAGGCCAACTAACGAGTCAGTAGCCTGTGCACCTCAAAATTTTAAAGGTCATAAAGATTCTGTAAAAAATATAACTGACCTTCAACAGTTAGTAGATGAATCTTTAAAGAAGGCACTTAGTGATCCAGAGCTTAGAAAAGAATTACTCTCTAGTATAAAAGATGAACTAACAGAAGAAGAGAAGAAGCAATTTGTACCTAAAGATAGAGAGAAAGATAGCTCTAAAAAAATGAGTCGTTCAAAGAAAAATGAAGACGATAGTGACGAAAGAGAAGATAGAAAACCTAGTAGATCAAACTCTAGAAGCTCTATTGCAATGTCACAAACTAGACCGTCGAGTAGCAACCAATCATATAGTATGTATTCACAACAAAACCCATACAGTATGAATCAACGTTCAGGACAGGGCTCAACTCAATCAAGTAATGGCCTTGGCTCTTTTATCATGGGTTCTAACCCTCTTTCATCTCAGAACTCATTATATGGAAATACAGGTTATTCAATAATGGGTAACAACTCAATGTATGGAAACTCGATGATGGGAAATAATTCAATGTACGGAAACTCAATGATGGGTACTAATTCAATGTACGGAAATTTAGGTTACTCACTGACTGGTAGTAACCCAATGTATGGAAGCTCAAACTACTCAATGATGAACAATAATTCAATGTACGGAAGCTCTGCTTATTCAATAATGGGTGGCAATTCAATGTATGGAAATCCTAGCTATTCAATGATGGGTAGCAATCCAATGATGGGTGGTAACTCGATGATGGGTGGAAACTCAATGTATGGAAATCCTGGTTACTCAATGCTGGGTAACAATTCAATGTATGGAAACTCAGCTTACTCAACGATGAGTAGTAACCCAATGATGGGTAACAATCCGATGATGGGAGGTAACTCAATGATGGGCCCTCCATCTTATTATCTTAATTAATTAAAGCTGAGAGTGAGTATTACGCCACAGATACTCACTCTCATTCTTCTCAATAGAACACTCTCCCCTATTTTCATAAATCATAAACAGACAAAGATTTTTAACTCCCGCCCGTGACACACATCAGCATTTCAATTAAGGCTACACTTCTAAAAAGCTAACTACCTAAAAGTTGACATTGAACCTTATAGTTTTTTCATGCTATTGGCCGTCTAAGAGATTCTCCTTAGCAATACATGAAAGCATTGATAATTAATCTGTACAAATTTTTAATATAAGGATTCTCAATGTTAAAAACATTTAAGCTAGCAGCAACAGCATTCGTATTATTTGCAATATCTAATACATCAATGGCGCTTTTCTCTGATTACAGATTTGGATTTAGACCAAAGTGGGTAAAGACATGTGATAAAGTTCAAAAGAAAATGGAAGGACACCTACTTGGTGACCTAAATGGATGTAACTCTAAAGGCTACATGGGTTACAAAGATGACCTAGGATACTACTCGACTCAAAATGATGATGCGACTTATAGCTTCAGAGGTATTAACAGCGTTCACGTTGTTGTGACAGATGCAAAACTAGATAGAGAAGCTCCAGACTATGGATCTTGTAAGTCTGAAATGTGCTACCGTGCTTATGTTTATATAAATGGTGATCAGTACACTGGTAACCACGTAGCAACATGGGTAACAACTCCAGGTACACCTTGGTATGACGGTTCAGGTGGAGACTATACTCCTGAGTCTTTATACGTTTACCAAACAACTCCAATGAAGAATCAAAACAGCAAAGGCCATTTCCACCTTCAAAAAGATGGAGAGATGGGTCTTGGTGGAAAAGTTACTGATAGAGTGACTGGTTACTTTGTAATGGATCACTATAGAAACTCAGAAAATGAAGACATGCCATGGGCAACATTCTATCACCTAGGCGTTGCATTTCACGCTTCTAAGTATGTAGATGGAAGCGTAGGATCACACGGTTGTACTCGTCTCAAGTTTATTGAAGCTAAGAAAATGAACTTCCTTGCTAGACACGTAAAGAGAAACTTCACTGTTGAAACTCGCTACACAGAAAGACAACGTCTTTCGACTAAAGCAAGACTCAAAGTAAGTAAGAGACAATAAGAAAGCATTACCAAGGACCCTAGCTAAGGGTCCTTTTTCTTCCCTTCCCTATTTAAAAAATATTGAGTTTATTCAATTGTTCAATCTTCCCTTTAGTGACGCTACGGTCAAAAAGGATAAACAGCATCAAAATTTAGCTAATCAGAGCTCAATTTCATCTGAAATATTTTACGACTATCCTGCTCTATGGTAGAGTACGACTATTCTAAATCTAAATTATTAAACAATATATAACGCATCTTAACATGGAAGATCTATGAACTTGTACGAAGATTACTTAAAAGAGATTGAAGACAGAAAATTAGAAGGGTTAAACCCAAAGCCAATTGATGGCGCAGACTTAATAAAAGTTATTATTGAGCAAATCAAAGACACAACTCATAAGCATAGAGAAGAATCTCTTAAGTTCTTTATTTATAACACGCTACCGGGAACGACTAGCGCAGCAGCTAATAAAGCACAATTCCTAAAAGATATTATCCTAGGTAAAGAAACTGTAGCAGAGATTACAAAAGAATTTGCTTTTGAACTTCTTTCTCACATGAAAGGTGGACCTTCAATTGAAGCTCTACTAGACCTTGCTCTTGGTGATGACCAAGCAACAGCTAAAGAAGCTGGTGAAGTTCTAAAGACACAAGTATTCCTATACCACGCAGACACTACTAGATTAGAAAATGCATTCAAGGCCGGAAATGCAATTGCTAAGGATATCCTTGAAAGTTATGCAAAGGCAGAATTCTTCACAAAGCTTCCAGAAGTTGAAGAAGAAATCAAAGTTATTACATATGTTGCAGGAACAGGAGATATCTCAACTGACCTTCTCTCTCCAGGTAACCAGGCCCACTCTCGTTCAGACCGTGAACTTCATGGTAAGTGTCTAATCACTCCAGAAGCTCAACAAGAAATCGAAGAGCTTAAGAAAGCTAACCCAGATAAGAGAGTTATGCTTGTAGCTGAAAAAGGAACAATGGGAGTTGGTTCTTCTAGAATGTCAGGAGTAAACAACGTTGCTCTATGGACAGGAAAGCAAGCTTCTCCATATGTACCATTTATTAATATTGCTCCAGTTGTAGCTGGAACAAATGGTATCGCACCAATCTTCTTAACTACAGTTGATGTTACTGGTGGGATTGGAATTGACCTTAAGAACTGGAAAAAGAAAGTAGATGCTTCAGGTAATACTGTTCTAGATAAGAACGGTGACCCAGAGCTTGAAGAAGTTTACTCTGTTGCAACAGGTACTGTTCTTACAATTAATACAAAGAAGAAGAAACTATACAATGGAGATAAAGAGCTAATCGACATGTCAGCTTCTCTTACTCCACAAAAGCTTGAATTCATGAAAGCTGGTGGATCATATGCTGTTGTATTTGGTAAAAAGCTTCAAACACTTGCTTGTGAAGTATTAGGTCAAGAAGTTAAGTCTGCTTACGCTCCATCAAAAGAAATCTCTCACGAAGGACAAGGACTAACAGCTGTAGAAAAGATCTTTAACAAGAACCTTTTAGGTGGTTCAGGTAAGACTCTTCACGCAGGTTCAAATGTTAGAGTTCAAGTTAATATCGTAGGTTCTCAAGATACTACAGGTCTTATGACTTCACAGGAACTTGAGTCAATGGCCGCAACAGTTATTGCACCAACTCTAGATGCTGGTTACCAATCAGGTTGTCACACAGCTTCAGTTTGGGATGCTAAAGCTCAAGCAAATATTCCAAGACTAATGAACTTCATGAATAAGTTTGGACTTATCACAGCAAGAGATCCTCAAAAGAAATACCCTGCAATGACTGACGTTATTCACAAGGTACTTAACGATATTACAGTTGATGACTGGGATATCACTATTGGTGGTGACTCACATACAAGAATGTCTAAAGGTGTTGCCTTTGGTGCTGACTCAGGAACTGTTGCTCTTGCACTAGCTACTGGTGAAGCTTCTATGCCAATTCCTCAATCAGTTAAGGTATCCTTCAAAGGTACTCTTAAAGATCATATGGACTTCCGTGATGTTGTTCACGCAACACAAGCACAGATGTTAAAGCAATTTGGAGATAACATTTTCCAAGGTAAGATTATTGAAGTTCACTTAGGAACTCTTCTTGCTGACCAAGCATTTGTATTCACTGACTGGACTGCAGAAATGAAAGCGAAAGCATCAATCTGTATCTCTGAAGATGCTACTTTAATTGAGTCTCTTGAGATTTCTAAATCAAGAATTCAGATCATGATTGAAAAAGGAATGGACAACGATAAGAAAGTTCTTCAAGGACTTGTTGATAAAGCAAATAAGAGAATTGAAGAAATTAAATCTGGTAAGAACACAGCTCTTAAGCCTGATGACAATGCAAAATACTCAGCAGAGTTTATCGTAGACCTTGATCAAATCGTTGAGCCTATGATTGCAGATCCAGATGTTAATAACGAAGACGTATCTAAGAGATACACTCACGATACAATCAGACCTGTTTCTTACTACAAAGGTGAGAGAAAAGTTGATCTTGGGTTTATTGGATCTTGTATGGTTCATAAGGGAGATCTTCAGATTCTTGCTAAGATGCTTAAAAACATCGAAGAGCAAAATGGTAAAGTTGAATTCAAGGCTCCTCTAGTAGTTGCTCCACCAACTTACAACATCATCGATGAACTTAAAGCTGAAGGAGACTGGGAAACGTTAACTAAGTACTCAGGGTTTGAGTTTGACGACACTAATCCAAAAGCTGAAGCTCGTACAAAGTACAAGAACACAATGTACTTAGAGAGACCTGGTTGTAACCTATGTATGGGTAACCAAGAAAAAGCTGAAAAGGGTGATACAGTGATGGCAACATCTACTCGTTTATTCCAAGGTAGAGTTGTTGAAGATTCAGATGAGAAAAAAGGTGAATCACTACTTGCTTCAACTCCAGTAGTTGTACTTTCTTCAATTCTTGGAAGAACTCCTAACATGGATGAGTACAAAGCAGCAGTTAAAGGAATTAACCTAACTAGCTACGCTCCACCAATTAAATAATTTTAAGACCAATACTAGACCCTATTTTTTAGGGTCTAGTTTTTCAAGATGAATCCCCTTCCCTTGTAATGCAAAATAGAAATGAGAACTATTTAATAATAGAATTCAAATCATAAGAACTTTTTAGACATTGATTGTATTGGGTTATTTTCACTAACTTTAAAGGCTAATAATGAAAGATATAATTTTTGAAAAAGAATATAGTGTTAATAGTATAAATATAAATATTAATAAACACCTTGGCCTCTTTGGCATGCTTGGAATTCTACAAGATGTTTCCACAATACATGCAGAGCTACTTGGGCTTGGCTTTGAGTACATGGCAAAGAGTAACTCCTTTTGGGTATTGACTCAACAGAGGCTAAAAATGGATCATTGGCCTACTTGGCAAGATGTAGTCAATGTTAGGACATGGCCTAGAGGGGCAAATGGTTTAAAGGCAAATAGAGATTTTGAAATCTTTCTAAATGACAAAAAGATCGGTGAATGTGTCACTACTTATATGGTTATCGATGGGAATACGAGAAAACCAGTCAGAGCAGACCTAGGAGATGAGATCCAAAAGGCGTGCCCAAGTGATGTTCTAGACTTTGAACCTGAAAAAGTACTAGTTCCAGAGACCGCCACTCTTAAGAAAACTATTGAAGTTAGAAATAGTGACTTAGATATGAACAATCATGTAAACAATACGAAGTACTCTCAGTGGATTCTAGATACTATTCCTCTAGAGTTTCATAGATCAATGAAGCTATTAGACTTTGATATAAACTTCATCTCAGAAGCTCGTCTAGGAGAACTAATTGATATCTATTCAATAAGTGACGATACAAGCAATGCCCCTTACTTAGAGTCTTTCTACAAAGGAATCAGAAAAAGTGATGGGAAGATTGTATTTGCAGCTAGGATAAGAGCAATTCCAAAATAGAGTGGCGAGTGTGTTTAAACTCGCTACGTCCCACCATTCTTGTAATGAGCATTCCACCGTGATGCATTTCTATCTCACAGTGGGATACTTTCATTAGAAATAAGTATCTGTTTTAATTATATAAAAGGTTATCTCACGCTGGGACACCAATAATTCAAGACAATATTAGCTCTCTAATGTTTTAATAAAAGCTGTAGTTTTTAAGGGAGAAGTATTGAAGTTTAAAACTTTAGTAGCTGCTATTTTTATCACTTTATCTCAAAGCACTCTTGCCTCTAAGATAACGGTCTCAACATTTAATATTAATGCCCTTGTGCCTCTACTTGAAACATCAAGAGTAGAGAGAATATGTGACGAGATTAAAAGATCTCAGTCCGATGTCATTTTTCTTCAAGAAGTCTGGGTAAGAGAATATAGAGAGATATTAAAAGACTGTAATTTCCCCTACTCTCTAGATATTGATACAGGCGTTGGACTCTATAAAAGAGTAGAGAGTGGATCCATAGGTAGCACAGTTCTAAGAACCATTTCTAGCCTTCTAAGTGTATTTATTAGTCCAGGTCTAGGCTATGACTCAGGCCTTATGATTCTTAGTAAGTTTCCATTTGAGCAGAATCAAGTTTATTCAAAACTAGAGTTTCAAGTTAATGGTAATGAGGATTCTTTCTGGGATGGAGAGATTGCTGTCATGAAGGGAGCAGTTGGAGTGGTGATTAATATTCGTGGAAAGAAAGTCTTTCTTGCGACCACTCACCTAGTGGCAAATTATGGTAAAGAAAAGTATACCAAGCAACGAATTGATCAACTCAAGCAATTAAAGCTGTGGATAAAAGAGCATTCGAGAGGACTTCCTTCAATAGTAGGAGGAGACTTTAACTTCGCTACGAGAGGCTCTATTCAATTAAAGATATGGCAAGAGATCAGAGAAAAGGTATGGCCTAAGAGTGTATATACAGAGGTTCAAGATAAGTTCTTACAAGATACACATCCAGAGGGAGTCTTAGACCGTATCTTTGGTGTAAACGGCGCTACACCACTTACAGGCTCTTTAGTATTTAATAAGAATGCAGATTCTCTCTCAGATCATCTAGGCTTTCAGACAACCTTTAAAATTACTAAGTAAATATAATATAAAAAAGGGCCTATGAATGGCCCTTTATCTTTTAATAATTTTTTATAGAAGTGATTATTCTTTAACAAGGTTTGAACATGTTAATTCTGTATCTTGTTTCCAGCTAAAAAATCCCTTAACTTGACCATCGATTGAAATTTCTTCAAGCTCTCCGCCAATTATACTAATATCAACTCTACCACGTGTTTCTTTATGACCATTCTCATGACCACTACAAGAGATCATAATTTTAGTTCCTAGAGATCCCTCAAAGAAGTTAATATCTGTTGCATCTGAATTACAATAAGCGAAGTCACCAAAAGAGTAGTCATTTCCATATCCAACGACTTCTCTTACGTCACCTTTACTTACAAATAGAACTACTCCATTTCTTCTTTGCTCTTTTTCAACAACACAACCCTCAGAGTTAGAATATACAACTGTATCTGCTAATGTACTCACAGATAGTAAAAGCGTAAGACCTAGAATCATTTTTTTCATAACTTTCTCCTAAAGGGAACGGACTGTTTTTCAACATTCGTTAACCATTGTTTTAATATTTAGTTCAAATTGAAATTAACACAAAATAACGCAACGCGAGAGACACTTATTCAAACCATATACTATTTACATAAACGATATTTAATGTGGTCGTAAGCACAAGTAATTACTGAGACTAGAAAGAAGGTATCTCATGAGAGGCTCCACTTATCTTACTGGTGGATAATAAGTAAAAATTACATATAATCCACTTCTAAGTCGTCCTTCTAAGTCTCAGTAGGTAAATTCTCATCAAACAAATTTCAAAGAGGACATAACGTGAAAATTATCAGCGCATTACTACTATTAGTTATTATGAACACAACATTTGCATCTCTTAACTGTACTGAGCCATCAGGGACTTATACAACTAAAGACATGGTTATCAATCAATTTGCACTTAATAACGGAAGTGCTAACTGGGGTGACTGGTGCTACGAAGTAGATTCTCAAGAAGAAAGTACTGCTTGTAATACAGAGCTAGACCAATGGGACGCATGGGTAGTTTGTACTGACAATAAATTTGAAACAAGCTGTAGCGAATGGGCAGATAAAGAAGGCTTCACTTCAAACAATCAAGAGTACCAAGGTTTCATCGAAAGATGTGTTGGTACAAATTACTTAAATCTACTTAAATAAGAAATCATTTAAATATATTAGAGTGAGGAAGTTCTCCTCACTCTATGTATTACTCTCTAAAGTTATCTAAAGATTAATTTATAGGCCCAGAACATTATATATTAAACTAGAAACTTAACTTAATCATTTTCAGAATCATTTTAATCTTTTGTAATAAATGAATATGTACTTTTTGTTTTACTTCAATCTCTTGTGATGACCACCATAAATAATTATCGACATGTGACATATACTTAGTCCAAAGTTCTTTATCAGAATAGATAGATTCAATTTGCTCAAACTGTTCTTTATCAAACTCATTAACCCACAAGATTCTGATTGTATCTCCATACTGTTGTGTTGAGTATTGAAATGGATGAACATATTTTTGCCCTAACTCTTCATAGAATCTTGACTGGATTTTTTGTATACTTGTGTAAGTTTGATCATAGTTATTTTTTGAAACTTCTAAAACACTTACGCTAAAATACTTTTTTGAATTGGATTTTAATTCCATTAACATTGACTGCAATAATTTCTCTAAACTTAAAGAGTTTGTCTTTGGAATAATACTATAAGGATTATTAATTCCAGTTTGTATATTTTCTGCAACAGAAGGACTTTCAGTATTATTTGCAGAAGGAATAAATTGATCATCAAGAACTGGAGATGCCCACCACAGATAACCTTCCACTAAATCTCCAAGTTCATTCCAAAGATTATCCCAACCCTTTCTACTTTCCTTCCCTTTTAATTCTGCTTGAGCGTACAGTTCATTAAAATATGGATAATCAAAATCATTGATCCAAAAAATTCTTTTTATTTCACCATAGTTTTGAACAGTGAAATGAAATGTCTTTTCGTATCGATCACTCATAAACATTGCCATCACTGCTTGTTGATGCTCAATATTATTTAAAACTTTTTCATAATTTTCATTCTTAACATCAATTACATTAATACTTAGAAGTGGAATTTTTGTATTTGGAAATTCTTTCTTAAAAAAGGCATCCTGCTCTAATGCATTCTCAATATTCATTTCTTGAATATTAGAAATAACATCTTGATTTATCTCTACGACTGACGAATCTTGTCGAGTCTGAATTATATTTAATGAAGTATATGCAATTGCAAGAATAACGATTAAGACCATCACGATCTTAGTTAAAAAAATTAAAATCTTCTTCATGCACTTCTTCCCTTTGAACTTCTTTAATAAACAATTTTTTAAATATCATAAGCGAAAATAATAATCGAGCAATATAAATAGTGAATTATATTTTTATAGTTAAAGGACTTAAGTAATATTGATAAAAAAATTAAATCAAGTCTGTAAAAACTGAATAAACCGAAAAAAAATGAATCAAGACAGTTAAGATAGTTCAGTCCTCATACTTTATAGATATTATGACTTGGAAAAATGTTTTTCTTTTTTTAATAAACTTACGAATCAACCAATGTCTCATTATGAGACATTGGTGAGGGTGAAGTAATTATTAAGAGTTTAGAATTCTTTTCATCTCTTTATAAAATTCATACTCATTACTTTCTGAACTAAGTCCAGGAAGTTCTTTTTGAAGCTTTGCAATTGAAGTATTAACTTTTGATTCAGGAACCTTGAAAGATTTAAGTGCTGTTTTAAGATACTCTCCTTCTCCCGAAGCAATTTCTTTTAAAATAAGATTCTTATTTACGAGTACAAACTTAAGACTCATATCTTCGAAGATACTTGTAGTTTTCCCTTCATTCTTTTCTAATTCAATAAGGTAATCATTTGGGCTATATTGGATCATATTTCCACTTGTCACATCTGTTGCCCATGAAAGGACGCTTGATAGATTAAATATGGCAGCAGTAGTTAAACTCTTTTTAAGCATGAACTTCTTAGTTTTATATCCTTTTTTCTTAAGTTGGACATAAGAACTGTTCAGTACTGATCGCTTAACATTTAAAGTTAAAGGAGTAACTCCTCTCTTTCTTGCATCTAGATAAACTGATGCTCCAGGTGGCTCAGATGTAATTGTAATGGAATCACTTCCTTTACTAAAAAGAGTGGCACAACTAGTAGATAAGAGGGCCAGCATAACAATAGATAAAAATCTCTTCATTCTTTCTCCAAATTAATAATTATAAAGAGTATTAATCGGATTTGAATAAACTAACTTGAATAATTTCATCATTTCTAAAGAAATCTTCAACCTACATATCAAATAGCAAAGGGCCTAAAATTGGCCCTTCACTTTTATTTAAAATTTTATTGTACTATTGATTAGTAAACTAATTATTAACGTACTGTAGAGAATGCGTTATCCGCTTCTTGAATAATTCCTCTAACTAGCTTTTTAGCTGCTTTAAGGTTCGAAGGAACTTTTTTGAATTTAGAATCACAATCACTTAGGTATGACTTCCACTCTTTATCACAGTATGTTTGTGCTTGAGTAATAGAGCATTCAAAATTCTTTAAGTTTGAGTGTACTTCACTTGCATTATCAAGTTCGTTTGCCATTGAACTCATAGAGTTCATATAACCTTTTAGAGTACCAATACTTAAACAGAATTTTTTATCATCTTTTCCTGGAGACATAAGATCATAAGCTTGGTTGTTAGCAAGATTTAAAGTGTTTTTTAAAGAAGACATAGTATCGTCAGCAGCAAATGAAGTCATTGATGCTAATAGTGCAGAACAAAGTAGTAGTCTTTTCATAATTAATCTCCTGTTAATTTGTTTTTTATATTAATCACATTTAATTGAGTTCATTGTAGTTCTAATCGAATTTACAATACAGAACCATCTACGCATCATGTAAAAACGAAAGGATTTTATACTACTTCGAATATTCTTCCTCATACTTTCAACAACTTACTGCTCCTAAAAAGAGCAGTAACCATTTAGAACAAGTTCTCAAAGACTTTAAATAAAATAAAGGATTTCACATAAGAGTTCTGATACCATTTAAAGGTCTCACTCAATCAAGGAAGATCGATGTACCACTTCGCTATAATATTTACTCTTATCTCTTTAAATGTTCACGCAAATGATCACACGACTTTATACAGTGATTCTTTTAGTTTCAGATCAAACATCACTAAGAAAATTAATGTTTATGGAAAGGGATATAGATATCAAAATAGAATCTATTATAGAGAAAAACTAAATGCTAAAAAACAATGCCAACAAGATATTAAGAACTACAGAAATAACCAAAACTCTAAAGCTTTAAATCTAGAGGCCAAGTCTACAGACCTATCTATTCGCGTAGGAATGGGAAGACTGAGCTCAGTTCAATTTGCTTGTGACTTAGAGTTTAAAACCATTAGTGGAGCTAGAAATTTAAAAATAGACTCTTATGTCTATGATTTTAAAAATATTGAATTGGCCAAAGAATTTTGTACTGATAAACTTAAAGAGCTAAAACCAAAGAATTATATCGCTTCACACTCAGTTTATAAAAAATCGAAAAGTTTTATCTGCGCAATAAAGACAGTCAACTCTATTCAATAGCTACTTAAAACAAGTAGCATCACATTGAAGTGTATCATCTGGATGCTTTGTGAGAGCTAAAGTCCAACTATTATTCATTGATCCAGTAATATAACAATTATCGTACATATCTGAATCATCTGCAGTTGTTTTATATCTTGAAAGAGCACAAAACTTCCACTCACCAAGATTAAGAGAAGCACTCGATCCTCCAGCTTTAACTAGAGAGAAAGTTTGAACAGCGCTTACACCGTTAGCGACACAGATAGGTTCTCCATCATTTTCAAATCCTTTTAGAACTTCTCCATCCGGACATGACTTCCCCCAAACATTTGTATTACTACATTTATTTGTTGCTGAGTCCCAAGTTCCTCCAACAGAAATACAACTAGTCTCATTGGCAGTAGAAATTGTTCCGTCCGTATCATCATAGCACTCTGTAATCGGAGCAGTTGAGTTCGCCGCCTTAACTTTGAGTCTTGATTTAAATACTTTTTCAGATGAACCATAAGCAGCTTTTTTCAAACTTTTAAATACTACTTGAAGTTCAGCATCTCTCATCCCTGCTCCAACATCTCCTACATCAACAACTGTAATACTTTCTAGTTCTAGTGCATTTGCCCCATACTTATTTCCGACAGTGAAAATTGCATTATCAGCAGCATTCTTAATTGAGTTAACAGAATCACCAAGGTTTGTACCAGAGAGTGTATTTTCACAGGCCATTTTCTCACTCATATTTGAAATGATTTGACGTCTAATCTCCAAAGCTTCCATCTTCACTTCTGCCGTGACCTGACCTTTCATCATGGAACCATTCATTTGCATCACACCAAGAGACAGTAGCCCCAAAAGTCCAGCCGCTACGAGAATTTCAGCTAAAGAGAAACCCTTATCATTATTAAGTATTGAAAGCATTTTTTTCATATTGGCCCCATTTATAATATTAATTATATTATGGGCCCATTTAGATAAAGATCAAAATCAGGGACAGATAGGGACTTATGGCTAAGTAGTATGGATCAAAGTGCCAATATAAGCTGCTCTCTAAAAATATACTTTAGGGATCAACTATTGAATAACTTGGTGTATAAAATGTCATTTTCTATGAGCAGTTATAGTTACAAATCATTATGTTATACTACTATCTAATTATAAATATCTTTCAACATCCAAAGATTTATATCTCGAGGAAACGATAACTATGAAAACGTTATTAATAATGCTCTCTCTTTCTATACTTCAATCATCTCTTGCTACAGAGACAGACCATATCAAGTCATTAAAAGAGATATCTACTAATATGATAAAATCACAAGGAACAGATTTTAGTGCCGTTGACCGAGAAAAAGTTATTAATTCTTTGTATGAACAAATACGTCCGAATATAAAAATCACAAAGAAAAATATTCCTAAGGATGAGATCGAAAAGAAAACTAAAGAATTCATCACAATGGCTTATTACCCGGCCTTAGTTCAAAGCTATATTCGAGTTTATGAAAAAATGACAAAAGCTAAAGCATCGATACAGGATTGTAAAAAAGCTTCTTATTTTAAGTTCTCTGAAGATATTAAGGCCACTCTTTGCCTAAAGAGATTTAACACTCAAGAAATAGAAGTTTACTACTTAACGTCCTTCAACAAATCTTCTCCGAAGCTAAACGCCTCTTTTACCTTTAATAAAAAAGAGTTAATTGGAATAAACATGCACAAAAAAGATGGTGTTGAGTTTACTATTAAGGGCCTGTAATTGGCCCTAATACATCCATACAGAAAGACGAGTTAGGTAATTAAAAATATCATTATAAATTTCTTCTTAATGAGACCACCTAAAGAAGCATCCCTTTTCTTTTAAACTTTTGTTTTTATTGCTGGAAAGTCGACAATCGAATCCACGTCCGCATTATCATTGAAGCGCGCGCGGTGTCTCATACAAATTCACTTCTAATTGAACTGACTTTAAATCAGAAAAAATTTCCAGAGTCCCCTCGCCATAATAATGTCAGGATCTTGTCTAGGAAATACTCTAGATTTCCTAAAGGATGCACTCAATTCTTTTGATAATACTAAACGCTGAATCTCAAAACCTGATATAGATCAAGGAAATACTGTCTTAAAATGTTTTACATCCTTTCTAACCTTTCATATAGTCAGCAAAAATTATTTTGGAGGCCCCATGCGCTCACTAATATCTTTTGTTGGATTATTTTGTATAAACCTATATGCACAAGCATCGATGTCGATACCTCAAATGGTAGATACACAATGTATCTCTTGCCATAGTGCCGACAATTATACGAATGCTCCTATGATGTCAGGTCAGAATTTAGAGTTCTTGGAGTTTGAGCTATTTAACTTTAGAGACTATGTTCGAGATCATGAAATCATGAATCAAGTAATGGAAGACTTTACTGATCAAGAAGTTAAAGAGATTGCTTCATATATCTCTAGTCTATCTCTTTGTGACTCACAGGCCCTAGTTGATGAACATCCAGAAGCTGATCTTATAAAAGGGAAGAAAATATTTAATCAAAGCTGTATAGCTTGCCATAATAAGGACACCCTAAGTGTTGGGCCAGTTATTCATGGTCAAAAGACAATATACTTAGAAGAAGCAATTAAAAGTTTTCAAAGTACTTGGTATGAGCCACGTCCTAGTAGGATAAATATGAGAAGTCATACAGATATGCTTAGTGATCAAGATATCAAAGATGTTGCAGCTTACTTAAATGAGCAACAACTCTGTAAATAGATAAGGTTCTAGCAGCTCTTATCACGAGCTGGTCTCTTACCTACTTTTATTAGTATAATAGAATTCTTACTTTAATGAAAAAAGGGCCTAGTTATTGGCCCTTTTATTTTATTTAAACAAACTTATATTTTTTGATTACTTTACTAAAGTTAAACCGTCACAGCTTATAACTTCACTAATAGCTGATCCTCTAGGAGATACTTTTTGTGCTTTATAGCTATCAACAGTACCGTCAGTATTGAATTTTACTTCAGCGACCATATATGAACCAATACCAGCAGCATTATCTAACACAACAACTTGTCCTTCATTAAGTTGCTCTTCCAAATATCGTTACTAGATTCTATTTAACAACTATTGATAACATCACGACACAATGAATATAAATTCAAGAAGTTAAAATAAGGAGCATATTAAATTACTATTAACCGCACCTTTCTCTAAACCACAATTTACTAAGAAGAGCTTACCAAAATAAGATTTATCCAACTCTCATTTCGATCTGCTCTAAGATCTTCCGTTACCCAGTCTTTAGAAATTGATAACTCTGGAGGAAGAAGCCCTTTTAGAGACTCTAGAGTTTGGTCATTAAAGAAGCGACCATTTCTCTCACCTTCATATTCTCCCTGCTTAAAAGAGCAGTAAAAGATTGAGTCTTTATGCATAAGAGAAGATAATTTAATAAATGATTCCTTAAGTGATTTGGTATCAAGGTGTAATAGAGAAGCACAGGCCCAGATTCCGTCATATGAATCTTTTGAGTTAAAGTCTTCTATACCTTGCTCATAAACTTCGCAGTCAGCATAAGAGCGAGCATATGATGCTAGTTTTTCACTTGGCTCAAGTCCTACGGGAATAAAGCCTTGGTCTTTAAAGTACTTTAAGTCTCTACCAGGACCACATCCAAGATCAAGAATATGTCCACCCTTTTTCATATCCTTTAAGAATATAGAATAGAGATCAGTCATATCAATATTAAGAGTATTATCTATAAATGCTTGGTGGTTTTGATCGTAGTAGCTCATGGGTAGAGTTTAATGCACAGTATATACTCTTTCAACTAGTACTCGTTACAATATACTAATGAATCTATCTTTTTCTAAACAAATTGAACTCGTCCTTGAAGATGGACAAAAGTCTGGAACTCATAAGTTTGCTCTAATTAGAGCGATAGTAGACTATGCAATAGAAAATAATATCGATTCTTCAAAAGATCTTAAAATCCCACTCATTCATATTGCACTAAATCATATAGATTATTACTGGAAACTCTTTCTCCATGATGTGAAACAAGTTAGTGGTGGAAACCTTCCCTATTACAAGTTTATACATACACTATGTGAAGAGTATCAAGTTGATCTAACAGATAAGATTGAATCTAAACTGTATATACTTAAAGATAGGATATTAACTCAAGATCTTTCAAGAAAGTCTCTAAGTGCACTTAATGGACTAAGAGGAAAGATTCAAGAGATGCCACTAAAGCATGCTCTAGTGATGAAAGAGTTCACACTAGACTTCTATTCAGCTCCACTTAATAAGAAGTCTTTAAAAGGCTCTAATTTTGAAGAGATTTATAAGTATGAAGAAGTATTTATAACAATCCCAAAGAAGCATCTAGATGAATTACAGATGTATAAGAGCTTACTATCAAAAATCTGTATTCTTCACTGGGCATCTATGACGGATGGTTATACACAAATTCCTAATTCTGGAATTAAGTATCTTGAAGAAGCAAAGAATGAGAGAGGGCCTCTTAATAAGTTCTTAAAGATATACAAAGAAGAGCTAGGAATTAAGAAGTGTAGCTACTGTGAGAAAGAGGCAAATACAATTGATCACGTCTATCCATGGAAGTATGCAAAAAGAGATGAGTTCTGGAATATGCTCCCATCTTGTAAGAGCTGTAATTCAAAAAAGAGTGATAAGATCCTACCAATATCAAAAGAAAACAAAGCAGTACTAAAGAAGTTCATCTCTCACATACTGACAAATCATAAAGAGAGATATCATGACGACATAAAATATAGATCTATAATCGACGATCTTCCCCTAGAAAGTATCTTAAAACCAAAATATTTACTAAATCTTACTTTGATAAGATGTACATGATTAAGAAAGAAGAGAGTTATCAAAGATTAAATATCTATTTCATATAAAATCTCTAAATGCTATACAACAGGAGCCGTATTTGAATATATCAACTAAATCTAGGTTTACAAAATAGCTGATCAAGACTAACCGCTAGATTCAATAAAAAGTACTACATCAATTTTAAATAACTTATCGGTAAAATTTCGTCCACCATATTTATTCTTAGAAAATTTTTAAAAAGTAACTTGGATTTATTGAATAGCCTCTTAAAGTATTATTCGAAACTTTTGCCATAAAAGATTTCCTCAACATTCATAGATAACCGGCTCAAGTAGACTGAAAAAGAAGTTACTTAAATACCTATAATACTGGGCAGCAGTTATTTAAGTTTTCTTGATATACAAAAAAATAGATATATAGATTCCAATAAGTTATCTACAACATTTAAAACATCTCTAATTCTTCCACTATAATTCTTCAACATACACAACAAAGGAAAACTCGTGGATAAATATAAATTTGAAATAAAATCAAATGGACAAAGAATGATTGGATGTATTCATTCTCCAGTCTTGCTTAGGACTAAAAAGTATGAACACATTTTTGGTCTGATATACCTTTCGATTCCACTCATTTTTATTACCAAACTTGGATACGATCTATTTAGAGGTAGCCTAAGTCAAAGTAATCCATATCCATTTTCTTTAACTGGCTTAGCATCACTATACCTTATAACAGGTCTTATAGAGTTCATTTATCGATATTTTACAAATCGCTATCATATAAAGTCCACCTATAAAATAACTCATTCATTTGTAAAGACAGTAAATCATTTTATCAATAAAACATTTTTTATGAAACTTTCAACTTTTAGGAATCACCCCAAATGGGATATTATATTTTTTAGAACATCTTACGCAATCATCACACACTCAGTTCTTTTCTGTTTACTAAACTTTAGTCTATTCTTTGGAGGATATGAAAATCTTGACTACTTAGGGAAGGAGCTTAAAGAAGACTATGCTTCAGTATTTGACAATAGTAAACTCAACAAAAAAATAGTCTCTAACGAAGAAAGTAAGAATATTAAAAATAGGGAAATAGCAACAAGCATTAATACTAGGATAAATACCATACGAATAAAAAAAGAAATCATTGAGACTAAAGCGGCTAGACTACTCACTTTTATGACAGGTATCGTTGGATTCATTGGGTTAATGTCATGGCAGCTATACACAAGGAAAGGTAGCCAATACAAAGGATGCCTAGATAGCTATAATGATATAATTAAGGACATAGAAAATAATAACGTAAGCAAAAAAAGTATTGAACTTAGGTCAGTAAGTCTCTGTATAGATCTTCTTCATGTAGATCTTTGGGCGCATAAAAGCTTCAGCGAGCTTTTTACAACACATACGATGAGAGCATTTAATAGGATATATGAAGATGATTCCAGGTCTAAAAACTTAATATCATTAGGTCTTGTTAATGATGAAATGGCACCAATTCTGAAAGACCAGTATACAAGGTCAACACTACAATCTGACTTCTATAAAAGGCTTAATGATGGAAAAATATGTGTTGATCAAGTTGGCAGCTTATTTGACTATTACTACCAAGACTTAATAGAAAATATCCATGCAGCTTAAAAAGCTGCTAAAATAAGAAGTATTGAACATCAATTACGAAGATAATAGGCTTTCTGAATATAATTGTTTTAAGCTTTCTTAAACTGAGGTTAAATGTAGTCATCTTCTATACTTATAAAGAGCCGTTTAATATTTTTTATTGTAAGTTGACTACGACTACCGTGAGCTCTTGTTATTTAGAATGAAAACGGTCTAGATGAGTCCAAAAACCTATTTAACAACACTATTAAAGTTACTGCGGAATGGAGCAATTTTTAATTATTGATAAATGTAAGCTGATAAATGGTGGAGGTTTGAGTCTCAGCAAATTCTCTCCTAGTCTCTTACTTATATATTCGTACAAAAAAATATTCTTCTTTTTTTCACTTTTATTCAATTGAGAAAAAAATGAATCTAGTCTACCCTGATGCCCAATTATTCTGTCAAAGCCAGCCCCCACGCCTCCTAAGAAGACTGATCCAAATATTGAGTCCTCCTTGCTGTCAAACTCAGTAATCACCCATTCTGAACCAGGCCTTGCTCTACATTCAAGAACTGTGGATAGTAAAAAATTAGAAGCATAGAATCGAGCCTCTCCAACAGAATGGCATCGTCCATATTCTTTTTGTAACCCAAGAGGTTTTGCCCAGTAACTGTCAGGATCATCTAAATCAAATGATACATCAACCTGTCTTGCTCGAAATAAGCCGAATTCTGGAACTCCAGTAACCTTACCAAAAGATAGAGCTACTCGACAAAGTACAATACCGCAAAAAGTCTCTATAACCTTCTTAAAGATATTATCAAAGGAGCTATTTTTAAAATCAGCTTTATCAATCTCATCTAATTTTCTCTTTCATTCTTTAATTCTTAAATTGAAATGTTAGTAAAATAATCCTGTGTAAACATATCAATCTCTAAGGTTTCAGCTTAAGTTTACTTTTCTTTTTAGAGTGATTGCTTTCAGGAACAGCCATTAAAAACTATGAAACTGATACTCAGACGGAAATTCAATTTTATCCATTTGATTTATATAGCGAGTTTACCGAATACACAGAAAATGAACTAATAAAACAAGTATGGTGACTTAGATGTCCTAGAGTCCAAAAAGACTGTCATAAAAATTATGTCAACTGATAGATATCTCATAAGTACTATCTTTTGAGTCTCCTGCCTGACTTAGCTGACTAGACTTTGGATTACAAAGGACTTGCGTATGTATTGTTACACTAAGGGTAGTCAAAAGGACTACCCTTTTTTATGCTGCTTCAATTAATAATTTTAAATTTTCGTAAATATATTCTTCTGGATTTAATGAAGTATCCTCTTGGTCTCTAAACTCTCTTACAATTCTATTTAGTGCAAATCTATTCATAAAACCTAAATCACATAGTAAGACAAAATCATCTTTAGAGATACCTGTCATTACTTCAAAGAACTCTGGAGACTTTGTTTGTATTACATCATCAATGTTATATTCACGCTCCATTGTCATGTAGATAAAATCTGCCATACAAATAGCAAGCCTTTTAATTTGTGTTGCATACCACTTCTTGCGACTTTGCCTTTCTTTATCTTTCTCTTTTTCAACAAAGTCCTCAACTGCTTTCTCTTTCTCTTCTGGTGTTGCATTTGGGTCGTTTTTCACATCTTCCAAATCTGCTGCATCTGCACCAATCGTTACTAATTCATCTGCTGTTATTGAACCAACATCTTGTGTCCTATATCCTTTAACTTTTTTTAATATATCTAATAATTCTGGATTTGATTCTAATATCTTTAAGCAACTAAAGTTCACTAGTACATTAGAGGTAATTCTTCTTGCTAAGGCAATCTTTGAGCCTTCATGATTTAATACTTCAAAGATGTCTTTTGCAGAAGTTGAGTCTCCACTTAATCTACCTTCATAAAATCTTTTGATATCTAATGATTCACAAAGACCTTCAGTGACAATCTCTAAGTTATTTTTATTAACATCAACTCTTTGCTCAAAGCTTTCTTGTTGGTCTACCTGGTCAGCAATATTAGACGCACAATCATATGTTACTTTCAGACATCTTGTTATTGCAAAATCAAATACCCAAGCACGCCTTTTAACAATTTCTTGCGTTTTTTTATCAACCCAAGCCGACTGTACTCTAAAAATAGCTTGATAATATGATTCTGCGGACTGAACATCTGACAATATTAAAATACTTTCCCATTCTTTTATCGTTACACCTGTCAAGAAACGACCACAAGTAAAAGTTATTGTTCCTAACTTAGAGGCATCATTTTCTACGTTTTGAATTGCTTCTTGAACTACTGACTTATCTCTTGCAATTATATTATCGTCGTTATCACCTTTCTTACGATCGCTTCCTGATGCATTTATCAATTCATATCTTGAAAAGTATGGATGCTTTTTCAATTTCTCTATTAATGCAGATATTGAATCAACTCTATTCATCCACCAAACACTATGCCTTTTAGCTGGGCATCCGAGTTGTTCACCAAGTTTTCCAAAGACACTTATTGCTCTAGCATCATGCTCTCTTTTACATAATCCATCTATAAAGTGCCCAACGGCATCCTCATGTACAAACTCCCCCTCTTGAGTCTCAAAAAGAGTATTTAGTGAAAAGTCTATGTCGTCTGTTTCAAACTTATCTTTTTGTTCCTTAATATCAGCTTCTGTGATTTCAATTGTTGCTACATTTAAGTCAGGCAGTTGTCTGTAGACCCCTTCTTTCTCTTCATTTAGGTCTAACTCTGCCTCTTTCCTCTTTCTTTCCTGTTCATCTAAGTAGCTATATGTATAAACTTGCTGTGCACAGAAATCATCTTGCTCAATTAACCTAAAAGGTGTCCCTGACAAGTCTAGTCTATATTTGTAATCTAACTTATCTAATATATCTTTTGCTCTATCAGTTCTACTTCCGTAATGGACTTCATCAAAAATTATCAAATCCCATGAAATCTTTGGTATTTTGTGTAACCTCTTTTTAGTTTCACCATTATTACCAATCCATAAATCCTGCAAAGAAACGCACATGACAATTGGTCCATCTACAGTTGGAAACCCACCCTCATCATTTAAACATGGGTCATATTGTCCCTTCTTTTTCTTGGCCCTTATACCAACCCATTTATCAAAAGCAACCTGCTTATTAACAGTGTCTATCCACTCACCAATTACATCTGGTTTATATGTAACAATTAATGTATTTTTTGAATTTAACGCCTTTGCTAAATGAATACTAGTGAAGCATTTTCCATATCTCATTTTTGCATTAATCAAGAACCTTTCAGGGTGGGTTGCTGAGCGAATTACATTCTCATCATACTCTTTAAGTAACCATTTTTTTGCCTTGTCTACAGCCTCTGCTTGCTCTTCTCTTAGAGTGAAATTGTCTGGCCGATTACTACCATGCATAATTTTATTATATGCACGTCTGACATCCTCAAAAGGGTCATCCAGTGATGTTACCTTAAACCATTCTTTCCCAGGTGCGTCTTTTATATGCTTACACCCATTCATAATCATCACGTTATGAACATCTTTATCTGTTAAACCATCTGGAAGTTCACCAATATGTATATACTTAGGTCTTTCAGGATTACTAGTACCAAACTGTTCTTTCACCCGAGTATCAGTTCGCCCTATCTCTGTATGACCTACCTTTACGACACAGTCTCTTAGATAGCTATCTGTTGAATATGCATATAACTCTAGCTTTGCCATATTAAGACCACTCTTTCACTTTTTTCTTTATATTTTCAACGTCACTCTTGCTTAATGAAAACATTTTGAACAACTCTTTTTCTGTTGTTATTTTTTTTGAGCTTATAAGGGGTAACCATGACCACGTTCCCCTTGAGACATTCTGAGTTATCTTTCTCAAGCCTACTAAGTATCTTGCAAAGTCTGTTTTTAAATACTCTTTAAAGTTCTCTGCCTCTTCTTTATTATCAAAAGAGTGAACGACACTATATGTCTCACTACAAATTTCGTTTGGATTCAGGATAAATATTGAATTCAACGGTATTGTTGACCTTCTCTTCCCTTTTGAACCACCCGCAGCCTTAGGTATTACAACCTTATACTTGCTTACTAACTCACAACCTTTCCTGACTTCACTCGCTTGAATGTATCTAACCTGCTTTCTTAGAAAATAGCATGTTAAATCACCCGTTTGCTTTTTTCTTTCTGGTATCCCTTGATAACCATTAGATAAAATAGAAAATGCATTTCTTGCCATAGCGACTTCCCCCACCCATTGACCTTTCCATTCTTTATTTATTTTTTTCATTAATCTCAAAGCTAATGGGTCGTCTGGTATTATATCAAATCCTGCTAAATCAATATTCTCTTCAACTTCACCATCTTTAAACATAAATTCATCATATTTTTTTGATTTATCGTAGCTTAAAAAACAAACTCCTCCGTTAATATCTACTGTTGGAAAAACATGAGAGCTATTTGAGAAATTAACTATTTTCTTAATATGCCCAGAATTCATAACCTTATCCCTAAAGCTATCCAACCCCTTACCTCCAGCAAACCATCTTGATGGTATAACTAAAACGAATTCTGAAATGTCTTGGTTATCAATTAATGATTCTGTAAAAAGATTATAGACAGGTACTGCACTTTTACCATTCCCCCCACCATCAGCCTCTTGATACGGAGGATTTCCAACAACTACAATTTTCTTTTTATTTGTTAGTTCTTTTATAAATTCTATCATTTTAAAAAACTCCGTATTATATTTTTCTTTATCTAGCCTTCCATCTTCTTCTGACAGGTAATTACCGTTAACTATAATCCTATTAAACTCTTCGTTATGAGAATTTTCATTTCCAAGAAAAGTTCTTAGACTTAACTTATGGTGTCTTTCATCAGGAGCAATTCCAAAATATCTTTCACTATTAAATAGTTCAGAATATATTTCATCTACATCTAAAAGCTTTCTCCCTTTCTCCATCTTAAAAAAACATCTTATATAGGCACATGAAAGTAATAATTCACCAGCTTTACAAAAAGGATCAAAGAAAACGACTTCATCATCTAAAAAGACTTCCTTTCCAACCACTGATATCATCTCAACAGCTTTATCCATTCTCATTATTGGCTGGTCACGACCAATCACATTTCCGAGAACATTAACTACATGTGCATTTGTTTTTGGTAACGCTCCCATTTAAGACACCTTCCTAATACTTTTCATTGAATGATATTGGTACATAATAGCGGCAAACTCAAAATCATCATTATTCTTTTTTTTATTCATTAACATTGCATTGTAAAAGCTTTTAGCTTTTTCATATTCAAGAGGTATTAACTCCTCTTTTTCACACTCATTGTAAAAAAATGCCCAAGTTTCCTTGAAGTTCATTTCTTGGGTTCCATTCTCACGAATCCATTTATTAGTAGCTTTTATTCTTAAGTATTTTCTTTCTATTTTTTTATTACTATCCAAAGCTGACAATGCTTCATTCTGGTAGATATGCCATTTTATTGCACAAAGCACCTGTACAAAATACTCCTGATAGTCTTCCAGCAACTCAATTTCACATTGATAGTTAAGTTTGTTTTTTATAAAAAGAATTGATTCAAATAATATTCTTGTTCTACAGCTTTCGATATTTTTTTCATCAATATCTATCGCCCATAAAGTATTAATTGAATTTGAAACTGCATACAATGCTGCATCTCTTAAATACTCTTTAAAATTATTTTTATATATTGATTCCAATCTTCTCTTATAAATCGAAACTACAATATTTCCATGACCACAACATGGCTCAAAGAATACATTTTTCTCATCACACCAAAATCGTCTTTTTCCATCTGAAATTAAGTCCAACATATCTTCAACATACCTATCAGGAGTAAACACTTCTCCAAGGTCTTTAATACGCTTTTTGCTTCTATGAAACAAAGATTCTAGCTTTACTATTTTTTCCATTTTTCTAAACTCCTTAATGATTTAACGTAACTAAACTGTTAATACATGAGTCAAGATTTCTTAACGATAAAAGATAAGTGAAGAAGTCTTTCTTAATAATTCGTAACTAATTTAACTTAGGATTCTAATGAGAAGCTCATCTGACTTATTTTATTTTAGAGAGGGAAATTATTGCTTATACATTTCAAAAAAACGTTTATACTTTTTAAATATAAATTCTGAAATTAATAATAATTTGCTATTTTTTCTCGTTTAACATAGGAACAAGATCAAAGCAATCAAGCCAATTCCGTATATTTAAGCCTGAGCACCAATTTTCTTTTTGCAGACATGATGGAAGCCCACTCCCTTATGACCACATCAATTTAAGACGTTTTAAGCCTTCACAAAAGAAAGCGGGCTTAGATAAAATAATTCGCTTTCACGATTTAAGACATACTAACGCCAGTCATTTTGTAATTAATGGAGGCAGTATCTATACGCTTCAAAAACTACTTAAACATAAAGGAATCGAAACGACGATGATTTATGCTCACTTAGATAAAGAGTTTATGGAGAAAGCTTGTAAGTTTGTTTCGTTCGAATTCAAGAGCCTCTAAGAATTGTCCGACTCATAATTTATAGTTATATTTATATTCTTAGAGGACTAATCTATAACAGACGAAATGGGGTCTTCTCGGTTAACAGTGGATGGCACTGAATCAAGACAAAAAAACTCAAGATAAGCACGAGTATTGAATCTAAAAACTCTTTTGCAACAAAGTTTTTTACAAGGAGAATACTCAATGCTCGAATCACAGATTAACAAATTATTTTCACTTCCAGAACTTAAATTTACTAATAGAAGAAATCTTACAAATCATATTATTCAATTTGAGGCCTACAAATCTTCTGAATTTGAAGTCTGTCCAAAGTGTGCAACAAAGACTACTAATATTCATGATCAAGTCTATGTTCAAAGAAAAGACGTCCCTATTCGTGACAAGATCGTATACCTAAGAATTAGAAAGAGAAGGTTTAGATGTCAAGACTGTAATTCAGTATTTAGAGAACCTGTTCCTGGAATAAGAAAAGGATTTCGCTCCACTCAAAGATTTATATCTCACATCAGGTGGTGCGCTTCATACTTTATAGACCTCAAAAGAGTCACCATAAAACTTAGATGTTCATCATGGTTAGTATATAAAGTATTTTACGAACAGCTCTCTTTAGAAGCAAAGAAAATGAATTATGAATGGCCCAAGACTATTGGAGTTGATGAATATAGCTTTGTTAGAAATACGAAAACTTATTACAAAGAATTTGCCACTGTATTTGTAGATTTTAATAACAACAAAGTCCATGAAGTAACTCTAGAACGCTCATTTGATAACTTAATGTCATCAAAGTCTGTCGATATTAAATGTCGAGAGAATGTTAAAAATGTTGTTATTGATATGTCTTCAACTTATAAAGAATTTGTAAACTCTCATTTTCCAAATACTAAAATTACAAGTGATAAGTTTCATGTCATAAAGTTATTTAACCATGTCCTTAATAAAATTCATATTGAAACAATGAAGCATCCTGTTTTCTTAAAACCTAGAACAAATCCTATGAGAAGATTATATTTAACGAGAGATGATCGCTTAAGCTTTCTCAAAGATCAATTGTTAAACACATTAATAGTCTTTTCTCAGAGCTTGAAGAGATTTATAAATTTAAAGAGAGGATGCTTTCAATTTACAATATAAGAGGCTTTAACCGGGCTAAGAAGGCGCTTACAAAGCTAACAGATGAGATGGCACAATCAGGAAGAAAAGCAGTTCAATCCCTTCGTAGAACTTTAGTAAAGTGACGAATTGAAATATTAAATTACTTCAAGACTAGAATAACTAATGCGAAGACCGAGGGGTATAATCGTAAGGCAAAACTTATTCAAAGAAAGGCCTACGGATATAGAAACTTTGAGAATTACAGGCTTAGACTACTTTACGATTGTAGATAGAAATTAAGCCATACACACAACTCAGGGAGTCATTACTCAATATTGATGGTGAGCTATAAACTTTAATTAAAATAATGAATAAAAAAACCGATACTTAGATTACTAACAAAAGAATTTTAGATTTTCTGAATGCTTTAAGCTTTTTCTAGATCGAGGGTTTGGTTCACTTTCCACTGCCTACCGAGTACTCCCCTTAAGAAGAAAGCTTATATCGAAAAAATTAAGAGAATATTATAATAAATTATAAATACGAAAGGAACCATCATGATGACTCAACAAGAAAAAGATAACTTTGAAGTAATAAAGAAAAGGCTTTCAGATAACATCAGAGTTAGTGTTGGTTGGGATGGCTACACCCCTGACGACCTTCAAGCACAATATAATGCAGATATTGAGTGCGACACCTTTTTCTCAGCTAATGATCTTCTAGAGAGCGTGCAAAACTCTATAGGTATTTATGAAGATGGAGATCAAGTTTTTTCAGACCTTCAAAAAGAATGCAAGGTTTTAGATAAAAAAATATCTGAATGGGCAAAAGGTATCCACGAAAGAGGAAGAAATTTTGTGGACCCTAAAACGTTAACTGATAGATACTTTGAAATTTCTGCTCGAAAGTTTGAAGATGCCAACAAAGATAACTGTATCGTAACTGCTCCTCCTCACTGGCTTCCTTGCTAAAACTTACCCTTTAGTCTTTACAAGGATCATTCGCCCCCTAGTTTTTCTGTCCGTCCAATAGTTACCTTTCAATTCAACTGAATTTTTACTGTCCATTGAAAGTCGAACACTTCCAAAAGAGATCTCGCTTCTATGACGAACGTCCGCATTAGGTTCATTTAAATATGAATACGTAAGTAAAATATCATTATGTTCATCAACAACAACAGAATCAGCATATGACTTACTAAATGATTCATCAGAGACTTGTTTAACAAAGACATTAGAAATATCTGGCTGACTAATTATTACTTTTATGTCTTTTTCAATAAGTGTTCCTGTCTCCTCTTGCTTGTAGTCTGAAATCAACTTGCCAGTCCAAACCCCTTCTAAAACGGGCATTTTATGAGCATAGTTAAAAGGAGGATACTTCCAAAACCATTTGAAATAAATCAGCCTTCCAAAGTATACAATAACTCCAGAAGATGTAATCAATTTCAAAGATTCTTTAAAGTCCAAAGGAGAAACATTCCCCCAAACACACAGCCCAAGCCAGAGAAGAATTCCGATAGAAACGGTAATAGTTATTTCTAATCTACTTATCATTACTCAAGACCTTCTAAATATATTTTAGCTTCTTTTACGAAGGAGTAAGCTTGCCAACTTGTCCAACCTTGACTATCACGAAACAAGTATTTAAGTTCATTTACTTCCCCCCATTCTTTTGTCGTATCATCAGAAAGAAGAGCTGTTTTGAGGTAATCTAAAGAGTCTAAAGTCATTTCTTTATACTTTTCTTTGTCAAAGATATGATCTGGGACATTCCACGATAAACATTCAAGAAGGTATGACGGGACATTATTTTCAAGAATACTTTTGTCTCTCATTTCTTTCTTTAGGTTTTTTAAAATCCTAATAAATGGTTTATGTCTTTGTCCAGTGTTTGAATTTTTGCTAACATGATTATCGTAATTTTGATCAGGCCAGTTATATATTGTTTTACCGTTTGCCTTTAACGCTACACCTTCATAACAATTTTCTTTTGAAGTATATCTTCTATGAATAGCGAGTGCGACAACATCTGCATCTACACGGCATGAGTTAGCATGTACAACTATTGCTTTATTCCCAACTGTGACATTTTCACTACCAAAATGATCGCTTATCGCGTTCGCTAAATCATTCTCAAAGTCTTTCAAAGTATAAGTTGCATCAACAAGACCAAAGTCACTGTCACTTAATCCTTCACAATATTTATTGAAATAGAGGGTATTTAACCTAACCCCTATATCAACATCACTATCAGAGGGAATGTTGATCCTATTTGCATAAGAACCTTTGATAAAAACAGTTATATCCTTATCCTTTAACACATCAGATGCTTTTATCGCTGCTTTTACCATTCTTTCTGCTCTTTCAATCTTCTCTAACTCTGTATCAGAAGGAGGCTTAGCCCATTTTCTCAACTTAGCTTCTACCCCCGTATGGGATTTTTCCATTAACTGGTAAATTAAATCTCTCTTCTCATCGTTAAATAAATCCAAACACAACTCCTTTGCATACAGCAATTTTAGTAATATTGAACAGTTAGATTGACACTCTCACTTGTAGCCTCATCACTAGTTACAAGATGGTGCCATACAGCCGAGTGTCAAGGTCTGCTAAGCAATAACTCTAAATATTTTTTAGTGTTTTCTAGCTTTTTTAGCAATTCTATACATTCACTAACTCCTGAGTTTCGCTCATAGCTTTTTAAGCGTATTTTAAATTGATGGGTACTTACTTCATAAATATTGAGAATTAACTTTAAGTCTTCCGTTTGAGGGAAATTCATTCTTCCGGTTTCTATGTGCCTTAAACAGGACTCTGATTTTCCTAGCCTTCTACCAACTTCTCGAATTGATAATCCAACTCTTAATCTTATTTCTCTAAGAAGTTGAGATTGTTTGGTTGTAATAACCTCTGATGATCTTCTGTATCTAAGTTTTCTTTTCACTGTTACTCCTGTCGAAAGAACTGGACTACTCAGCGTAGCCAAACTCTTTACTTGCTAAGGTTTTCAGTTTTGTTAACTACAAAACTGTTGCAACAGGAATGATTTTACGTGATCTGACGTGATAAAGAAGAGAAGACCTCGGAGCTTCTTCTTTTTAAGTTATTAATATTGTTGAAATAAAAAAACCATCTAGATTGATGGTTCTCTTAACTGATTTTGGTGGAGGTAGAGCGATCCCACGCGCACCAAAGCTTAAACCCTGATTATTATTCAATATTTGATACCCACTTTTTAGGGAAGCCGATTGATAGTTCGGCTATCTTAAAACGCTTCTATGTTGAGTTTAATTTATCCAGTTACAAAATATCAGAAATCACAGGTTGGTCAAAGACGGCTATCTGTGACGCAATCAGAAAACTTAGAATCAAAAGGGGTTGATTATGCGTGCAATAATTGAAGTGTTATTTGCAATAATTTTTTCAATAGTAATTGGTTCAAATGGCGCCCAAGTTTTATCTGCCGTGATAAAAAAAGAAGCTTTTATCAAAGTATCTACTGGTCTTGGGTCACTTGAGAGGTTCACAGCTAATCTTACAGAAGATGATTGATTGATTGATTGATTGATTGAAATCATCTAACATTTCTACGTATCACCTTATCTAAAAGGCAACCTATTGCTTATTCTTTAGGAATTTCTTTGCTGCTTTATCTGAAATATCAGATTTATAGCATAAAGGTGATGCACCACCAGGACGACTGTAAGCACTTCGCTTTCCACATCTCCGGCCACGCTTTGTTGTATTATAAGGACAAGGGCAATTGCCTGAATAATTATTTATAGACTGCTTGATCATCTCCATTTTTACATCATTAATTGATTCAGAAGCATAAACATTTAAGCCAACAATAATCAATGTAAATACAGATAGAAGTACTCTCACAGCTTACGCCCGCAATCCTTACAATTTCTATTGATATAGGAATTCAAGCCTCTTCCTGCCTTCGCGAATCCTATTAATTTGCTTAGATGAATTTCTCCACAAGAAGAACGAGAATAAATATATTTTGCTCCAGTGGAAAATTCGACAACGATGGAGTCATCTCGAACTTCATACCTAGAAACTCCTGAGCTCCCACCTAGATTTCTATACTTTTCCATAATACTTCCTCAATATACTCAACTGTAAGTTCTTTACTCTGAACCACTAGCAAGATTATTCCATTTGTCTAAACCAGTCTTTTAAAGACAGTTCAAGTCTTAAGATTTCATCTTCTGCGAGCATACTACAATGTGCAATAGGCCCTCTAATTGTATTTAAATTCATTAGGATTCTAGAAACTGCACGCTGATTATTGAAAATATCTCCAAAGAACTCCCAATTTTTCTCAATGATTTTACTTAATTGTCCAAAGGTTGTGTAGTCCAATGGGTTGTCTGAACGAGTTGTCACTCCAGCTTGTTGTTCTCGTATCATTGCCTTTTTAGCTTCTTCCTTGATTTCTTGATGTACTTGTTCTTCCCACCAAGTTACTCCACAGGAATCTGTCATTTTTTCGTCAATTAACGCCCTAATTGTTTTTTCAAGACAATAAAATACCTGATAATGCCTTGCCATCAACATTGCCTCATTTCGCACGTCTTCATCAAACTGAGGATAATAAATATCATCTTCTTCTTTTAACGGCTTCTCTGGCCTAATATTTATTTGGTATTCACTAGAAACCCGATCTAATTCTTGCTCCAAGAAAAGATTACTCATACCAAATTGCTTTAACAAAGCCTCTGCTTTTTTAGCCATAACTTTCCTTCTACTTTTTTAATAAATTCTCGTTAATGCTCTTAAAAATGGCGTTATATACTCCTACATTTGTAGTTTCCGGTAGGACGATATTTATAGTGTAGGCTAAGTTCATTCCAAGATCGCCTGGGGCACTAACCTGTTTTGGTATTGATGGTTGATGCGATTCACCATCAACCATTTTTTCTTCATCCTCTTCAATGACACTAGTGCTCTCCTCTTCTCCAAATATTGCAAAATCCTTTAGGGCTTTAAAAGTTCCAACGATAGCTTTGACCGTAGAGGAATCTTTAGACGATCCTGTTATTGAAACAACAAGCCCCTTAAGTTCACCATCTTGTAAGTCATGAGCATATTCATTTCTAGAGTAAAGCTCGGTAAATCCATATTTAATTGCTTTGCCCATAGCAGCTTCAGATTCTGAGTCATTTCTAAATTTGTGATAAGTATCAGTAGGTACTCCATCACTTCCCAGGAATCCTATACGTTTTAATAAAGGTATCAACGCTTTTGCACTTCCTGACTTCATACTCAACTTTGTTCCCAAAAAATCTTGTGTAAATCGATCTGGCGTTTGAGCAACTTTTATTTTCTCTAAGACTTTAGAGATCAAGCCAGTGGAATTAACATAAGGTAGCTTCTTAGACATATCGTCCCCTTTAAATTGAATATGTAGATTTGTATTCGTATCGGAATTAAATTGAATTAATTAAATAAAAGTTACTTAAAGAGAACTTAAGTAATGTCCTTGGGTGCGCGTGGCATCCTAATGGTGGAGGTGGCGAGAATCGAACTCGCGTCCGAATTTCTTTCTATAGAGCGGACTACGTGCGTAGTCTACGGTTATCGTCAGTAGACAAGACTGTCTGAAATACGCGACTTCAGCAAACCCCATTTGTTTTTTAAGATGGTTTGCATGGCAGTTCCATCAAGCCCGTTTTTATTTGCTGACTTAACAAGGTTTCTTGCTTTTTGTTATCGGTGCAAGACCCTCATGCTTTATGGTTTTGCTTATTAAGCAGCCATTGGCATAGCGTAATCGTTAGATTCAGCAATTATGGTTTGGTCTCCTTTTTACCAGGACCTTGGACACCAGCCTGGGCACGCCCACAAAATTTCCAGAAACCCGTCGAAACCAGGGCACCCCCATGAAATCATGTGATTCTTTAGTCTAACATGACCGAGTATAATAGGCCAATACCAAGACTAGCCTATTTAAATATTGAGTACTTCTACAGTTCTGACCAAACAGCGCTAGAGTTAGATGGTAATTTTAACGCACTTGCTTGCTCCTCTAAAGTATTTGATACTCCTACTCTCTCCATTACCTTTAGGTCTGTAAGCTCCTCAGGTAGTTTTGTTGAGAATATGTTCTGCCCTCTATTAACTATAGCTGCTTGATTAGAAAGAAATTGAATCTCCCTATCTGATAATCCCTTAAGTTCTCCCTCTATTCTCTTAGATGACTCTCTAAATTTTGATGAATACATAAACTTAAATTTTAAATTTTTCCTTACTTTTATTTCACCTGCTTCAGACATCTTTGTCGGAACATTATATAGCTCAATAGTAATTGGACCTTTAGACGTTTTATAAAGCTCAACAGGCGATGATATATAAATAAGTCCAACGATAGAATCACCTGGTAATAACATTTCACCATGAGATGCTTCACCTGCAAATATCACCTTAGACCTAACTCTTGATCCATTCACTTTTACTCTAGAAGCAATATTATTCATCATAAGTGCACTATCTGAAGTATTTTTAAATCTAACTAGATTTTGAAAGAACACAACGGAGTTACCTGTTGGATACTGATATACTTTATAAACAGACTTTCCATTCCACTTAACACCTAACAGCCCAGCGTACTCTACCTTTGTAATACTACCTACGGGTCTGTACCCCATCTCCGATGAGATTTCTAAGGCTCCAAGATTTTTACTTTGTAATGAGTTTTTCAAAGATAAAGAATACTCTTTCCCTTTAACTTCCCTATCTCCAGCCCCTAACTTCTTTAACGAAGAACATGAGCATAAAATAACCGTGAAACTTAATAATAAAATTTTTCTTAACATAAATAACTCCTATTAATTTATATGTTTATTTTTTTATTTGATTCTTTGTTAAACCCCCAGTACCGAAGTATCTGGGGGTAAACGAATTAAAACTGCCTTCTACTTACTTGAGCGGCACACTGCTGAATAATATTTGCTCTTTGAATTCCACATGGATGACTTTGAGTCACATTTTGAACAGGAATAGATGGATTATAATTACACCCTTGAGATGAAAACCAATTACTCACTTCATTTATTACAAATCCCTTTCCTGCGTTCACTAAGGTTTTAGCTGCAATACAGTCTGCATCTGCTTCCTTAGCTGCGTTATTTCCCATTCTATTTCTTAAATGACCTCTGTCATGGTGGGCATATTCATGCTGTAAAAAAAATCCCATAATATTAGGTCCAAGGTTTCTTGCTACATTTGGACCAAATAGAACTATTGGCTGTCCATTATGATGAAGAGCTTGTGCAATATTTGGCTCAGCCTGCATATGAGCAATTACTGGGTACTTCATTGGTAATCCTAAAAATGGCCCAGGCTGACCGAAGTTGACATTCTTGTTAGTTCTTCGTTTAGATAAAAGCTCTTCAATCTCATCATATATGCCTACTTCATCAGTATTTTGCTCATGGTATGAATGATCGTGCTCTTCAATTGAAGTAGCACTTACACTAGGTGATAAAGACAAAGTTAATAATGTAAGTAATAAGAAATGTTTCATTTTGTTCTCCATTTATTAGTTTTAATTCGTATCTAAGTTTTATTACCTGAGCTCAAAACGGTAAATTAATAAGAAATTAAAAGTGCAATAAATGTTTCCAAAAAGGAAACTTACATATAGAGTAAAAAAAATGGATACGATATGAACATATACTCTTCACGTGATTACAGAAAAATAATAAGTGCATTACTTTCAGATAAGAAAGTTGTTGATAAGAGCTATACTTTTCAAGCTATGGCCACCTATATGAGAATCCAAAAGCCCTACCTCTCGAAAGTTATCAATAATCGAGCAGACTTTAATAGCGATCAACTTTATATGTGCTGTAAATATTTAGAATTAGATATGGAGTCCTATGATTACTTATCGCTTCTACTAGAATACGAGAGAAGCACCTACAGTGAAAGAAAAGAGGAAATTTATAAGAAGATTCTAGAAATACAAGACTCAAAAAGAGACTCTAAAAATATAATCAAAGATGTAAATCAAATGAGTGCCATAGAGTTTGATAACTCAAAACTAGCAGAATACTACCTTGAACCAACTATTCTACTTGTTCATATATTTCTAACAATTAAGAGATTTTCAAAAGCACCAGACGCTATAAAGTCAGAGTTATCTTTAAGTGATGAGCAGTTTAGTAAGATATTACAAAAGCTAGTTAAGATGAAACTCATTCATATCGAAGAAGGTAAAATCAAAGTACTCCATAGCTCACTACATCTACCAAGGGAATCTCTTCTCTCCGCTCCACATCAACAATTATTGAGACAATTTGGTCAATATAAAATGAATAAAGTAGATGTTAAGAATAAAAAGCATTTCTCAGCAACATTTTCCTCAAACGAGTCAAATAGAAGAAAAATAGAGCTAGAGTTTAATAAGTTTTTAAGTAAGGTAAAAGAAATTTCATCACAAGGAAATGCATCTGATTGTTATCAATTAAACTTCGACCTTTTTCCTTGGAGTAGCCCAAAGTAAGTCCATCATTCTTTATAGATTCTCACAAAACAGCTTTATTTTGTTTAACATTTGAGATACATCACTTCTGTAAAGGACAAATTAAATGATATTCAAAATCTCTAAAGTTATCTTAAGGTTAGTTTTTATTATTTTTCCATTAGTAATAATCGAAAACTCACAGTCCGCAGAAGACCGAGGATGGTCATCATCTGGTGGTGGAGAATATATTGTAACAGAGAAGAATCCATGGTTTCTTGGTAACTCTCCAGTTAAGTGGTGTATTTCTCATGGAGGAGAAGAGCAATTTTCCTTAAGCTTAGAAGAATCTAAAAAAGAAATCTTGGCTGCAATAAATAACCTCTCGTCTCAATTTAAATATTTAAACTCCGGAGAAGTTAATATTCCAAACTCATTAAGAGTACCTGGACCTATTGCCCTTAGAGGTTTTCTATACCAAGAAGAAGGTCAATATGTTTTCAGTAATGAAACTATTGAATTTCCTGACTACTTAGAAAATGGATTAATGATATCGGATACATTTCAATTTATTAATGATTGTGATGATGCTGAACTAGAATTCATACTCGGTAAGACGAATCATCCAAAAATTATTAAACTTAAAAAAGAATATAGTTATGAGAATTTCTCTAAGCTAGTTGGTATAGCGATTAGAACAAATTATTCAACAGATAATTTTCGCTCAAAAGGCTTTATCTACATTGCAGCAGACAAAGGGCCAGATCAATATTCTGGAGCTAGATCAAAAATAAATTTAAATAATACCATATGGGACTTTCGAAACAGCCTAAAGACAACAACACTCTTTCCTCCAACATACCTATTCGAATTCTTTCATAAAGAAGTTATAAATACAGATCAAATCTATATGAAAGCAAATACAACGGGACTGCTTGAAGCTGTTGTTGCTCATGAACTTGGACATACATTTGGATTTCAACACAATACTGAAAATGATATCATGAATATTGATTACCCTGCCAACATCGTATCAAAAGGAATCGAAGTTAAGGGAGATTTTATACGTAGATCAATGATAATAGACAGATCAAGAGTTTCTCCAGAGAATGCTGAAAACTTTTATTTTGACTGGAGATCAGACTCTGTCAACTGGAGAGACTTTGAAGGTCTTGAAGAAAGATCTCCACTACTGCACAGATTTTTCTTTGATAAATCATCTACAGGTTCACTCTATGATCTAAAGCCTAAGTTATGGCACTTCTTTAAAGATAAAGATGGAGAGAGAAATAATAAAGAAATTTCATATATAGAAACTTACAATATTGATAGCTCTTTAAAGTTTAAGAAAGATAAGAAATATATATCAATAATGAGTGATGCTTGTGAAAGTCCTACAAGGATAACGAGTATAAATATTCGTCGCCAAGAGAGATCATTTTCTCAAATATCATGGCAATTTGATCCTGTCAGGCAAGACTGGGTATCTATTCCAAGCTCGGAAGATATTGTGAACCATACAAATAACTTCGTCTCATTTATGAATCACAACATATGTGGCAAGATATTTGTTGAAAATAATAAGTATATTATTTTCAAATTAACACATAACTATTTCGGAAATAGTTCTATAAGCTTCATAGATCCTGTTAATTATAACTCAGTCCATAGCCAACTAATCCAATCCAACTTATCTCCTAGTTTAGAAGTTGAAAAAGAAAAGCTATGGCCTCAGCTCGAAATGAATTACTAGACCTTCTCTCTGGTCATGTGCTTGATTACAACCTGCAGAGCAACTATAAAGAGAGTATTAAAGATGATTAAATTTGAATAATCTAGAAGCATTCCAATAGAAAGTAAGACGATCATGGCCACAACTTCTAACGGGAACTCAAATACTCTCTTCTTTATCTTGGAAAAGATTAGTGCTGCTGCAAAGAATCCTATAAAACTAAACATTGCTTGAGTTGGAGTTCTTCCTAAAAAGTACCCTACTCCTGCTCCATATAAACTCATTCCAATTGCCATTAAATACATACTCACTCTCCTTTCTCATTAATATAGCAGAATTGATGCCAACACCTAAGAATGTACTTTCAAATGCTTAAGATGTAGTTGTTCTCAAACTAGGACAATTTTTGATTGGGTGTTAAAATAAGGAGAACAAAGGATGACTCTATGATTCTCGCCGCTAAGATCTTTACTGGTGCTGTTGCCCTACTTCATTTCTACTTTCTTATTCTTGAGATGTTTCTATGGGACAAACCCAAAGGACTTAAAGTCTTTGGCAATACTCTAGAGAAAGCAAAGATGACCAAAGCTATGGCCTCAAATCAAGGACTCTACAACGGCTTTCTAGGAGCAGGACTCGCCTACGGACTCTACACAGATGGAAACACTGGCCTTGAGTTCATTATCTTCTTTCTCCTTTGTATGATCATTGCTGGCTGCTATGGAGCAATAAGTGTCTCTAGAAAGATATTCTTTATTCAGGCGGCGCCCGCTCTGATTGCACTTTTTCTAACCTTCAACTTTAGAGAGGATCTCACTGGTCACATTCAATATCTCTTCAACCAATAGCAAGTATGACTAGTTATATCAGTCGCTTAGCTTTTAAAGTATTTTTCTAATATTCCGATAAGACTCCTGTGAGAGGATTACTATTTACGACATTCTGCCTACTTTTATTGCAAGCGCATGCGGGCGAACCCTGCCATCCATCTGAAATTTTTGGAGAACTCAGTGGTATGAACTTCGTAGGAAAGAAAGCTATCCCTGTGAAATCTTGGGGCAAGCTTCCTAATACTCTCTCAATTCATGACGGCGAATACGGACGTCTTAAATTTAAGGACGGTGATCATATGAAGTTCACCTATACTGGAAAAGATCTCAAAGGAAAGGGCTACTCCAAATCCTTAGAGTCAAAGATTGGTAAAGACAAAATTGCCAATGTCCAATTAATGAAATGGTTTGATGAAGTACACACCTTCAACGGTGGAAAAATTCAAATTCAACTATATAAGAACAAAAAAATTATTTGCACTCACAACATGGAAATTACCGGTGGCGACTAAAATCTTTCTAGCATTCCTACTTCTTATAAACACAGCGATGGCCTCAAAATATGAGTGCTATGAAGACCTTGTAGACTTTCCTCCCTTCTACGTAAGTGATGAGTACAGGCAAGGCGATAAGATGTACGAAAACTTTAGAAATCTAAAGAACGCCAATATTAAAGATAAGTATATCCCTAGAGGATCTATCGTTTATATTGATCCACAAGTCTATGAGCAATTTGAAGGTTCTGAAAATGGAAGAGTTCCCGTAAAGGTTTTAACAATTCCTTCTATTAAAGCAGAGAATGAACTTAAAAATAAAACCAAGGGAAGAACCTACGACAATATTAAAAGCGTTGCTCTAGGTACTGGAAGACAAACGAGAGTAAAGAAGGACGATAAGGGTTGGATAAGTCTAAAGAGTATCAGATCAGTTGATGAGTACACCTTTGCTGTAGAAAAAGACTCTCTTCTCTATGACACTCCAGGTGTTGATGACGATAGAAATTACTATATCAAATTAAATATGCAAGATGGAAAGTTCAAAGTTAAGAACTGCTGTATTCCAGATGAAGAACTTAAAGAAGGTGAAGAAGAGATTTGTTTCTCTAAGTATGAGATGACAGTCATTGATGATGATAGCAATGAATTACAATCAGACTATGTAAACTTTAGAGAGTGTAACTTCTTTGATGGGGCGCTACCTATTAAGAATGAGCAGCTAGATGCTTTTACAAGTGTATTAAAGAACTTCACTGAAGATAATTCAGATTTCAAACTTGCTGACCTAGAGATAGTTCCAGCGAAACAAACATGGCGTGGAAGTACACCTATAGTAAAAAGAAAAGAATTAGTTAAAGTGCCTATTGATAAGAATGGGATGGGACCATTTGGAAGTATTCATTACCGAGGTGATGATAAAGCAAACTCAGATGCTTATCTAAAACCAAATGCTCTCTGCGCGTTCACACAGGTCCTTAAGAAGTGGCAAAAAGAATGTACTGAACCAGGCTGTAAAGCAATGTTTGGAGACCTCTATCATCCTAAGTCGTGGAGAAGTCACAGTACTCACGGTTCTGGAGAATGTATTGATCTACGTCCATTTAGAGCAAATGATGACAATACTACAAATGGTCTAAGGTATGGTTGGGAAAGATATAGCCAAGATAAGACAAAGAGATTTATCCAACTTCTAGAGACGGCCGGAGGAACACCTATCTACTTCAATGACCCTGCAATTAGAAGAACTACTAAGGCCACAAGAATGGGTGGTCATGACAATCATATTCATGTATGTTTTCCCGAAAATGCAGATAAAACAATGAAAACATGTAAAGATGGATTATAGATGACGCAGAATAAAATTCAATTTCTTCCTTATACTCCTATGTATAAGGAATTCTACCTTAAGGAGTGTAAAGCTCTAGAAAAGGTTCTTAGAAATAACTGTATTGATATTCACCATGTAGGCTCTACTGCCATTAGTAAAATAAAGGCAGTTCCTGTTTTAGATATTCTCTGTATTGCTCACACTCTAGATGGGATTACTATCTTTGAAGATGAATTTAATAGACTTGGTTTAACTAAAGTTGAAGAAGAGAAAGGTCTAGAAAGAATTATCTTTGAAAGAAAAAGTAAAGACGATGGTACGACTTTAAGTCGAATTTATATCTATGAAAAAAATGATCCTAGAATTGATGATACTTTAGATCTTAGAGACTACTTCAATAAGAATGAAGAAGCGGCCAAGAGTTATGAAGCTAGTAAGCTTGAATTCTCAAAAGATGCTGATAGCTATGAGACTAAGAAGTCGGCTCTGATAGACGTTATTCTCTCTTCTCTCTAGTTCTTAAATAAACGACTTTCATCAAATTGAGTGTAGTTATTTAGAAAGAGTGTTCTATCTATAATAGGTAGTACTGAATCACTAAATTCATCTGCATCAACTCGATATTCCTTCTCTTTATCAAAACAAGACTCATGAAGTATATCTTTAGCAAATTCTCCGTACTTATACTTTTCAAAGTTACAAGTTCTAGACACTCTCGGACAGACTAGCCCTTCACTCTCTAATAACTTTTCTCTTCCCATAAAGATGGCCTCAGCACTTACGACGGCTTCTTGAATTCTCTCTGAATCATAGTAATTACAGTTTAGACTTTCATCCCAGCTATCATCTAAGAACATCTTAATTCCAAATCTCTTATTTAATTTCCACTTCGCGTCCTTACACTTTAGAAATGGTCTTACCTTATAATTCGATTCCCTATTTTTATATGCAGGATCATCAGAAAATAGAAAGAGCATATTCCAAAATCTCATTCCGTTATAATTTGCTACAAGATCAGCATTTGAATAAACACCAGTTGTCGTTAGGCCAAAGTAAGAGTTCTCTGTAAATTTACCCCATCTCACTGCGGCCTCTACACTTCCCTCTTCTTTTATAAAAGCTCTTCTAAAGAAACCAAATCCTTCTACAAAGAAATGACCAATCTTATCTACGCCCACTCTTCTTCCGTCTAAGTTCATCACTCCAAGTAGGCCCTTAAGGTTTAAAGACACTCCCTCTAACCAAGTGATAGTTGAATATACTGAGTAGTCGAAATCCGTTCTTACTATCATATTACTAGGGATGTTCTCATCAATATCAACAGCAATATAATGACCAATGAAAGGACTAGAGATATTAGATTTTACAATACTATAAACTTCTTCTGCAGATTCTGGATCTACCGGACATGCAACTTCACTTTCATTTAATTCAGCTACCGCATTCTTAAGATAGCTATTGATCTTTTTATCTAGGTAGTAAGTTCCATCGGCAATGTAATCTACGTTTCTGTAAGAATCGACCTCTGCACCTTGAACAAGTGTTCCAGATAAAATAGTGAAAATGGTTACTAATGTCAGAAAATTTCGCATGCCCTAGTTTATGCTCATAAGGCCTGTAATAGAGCTTGAGTGAAGAAATAACTAGGGCCGTATTAATTTTAGACGGCCCTTAAATAACTGATATTATTTAAGTTGATATATATTAAATAACATCCGTTTTCTTCATTTGTGAATGTTCATTTTGTGTGAGTCCACATTGCCAGTAGCTACTTGTGTACTTCTCAGAGAAATCTAATTCTGAATGCTCTTTTAAGTATTGCCTAATCTCATTGATGGCCAATCTCTCTCCAGCACACCATAGAGATAAGCTCTTATCAGAACTTATATCAATCTCTTTAAATTTTGTTAGAAGGTATTTCGCCGTAAAATTTCCCTCTATCAGAGTGAAGTTAAAATTTTCAACTCCTAAAAGGTCTTGAAAGTAATTAAAGTCCTCTCCACTCTTTGCTTCTAGAACGATGTGGGCCTTCTTATCTATGTTATTTTCAAGCATAAGCTCTAATTGAACTTTAAGAGCAGGAAACGCCGTCATATCCCCAACAAGAATAAACTCGTCTAGCTCTTGGTTGATATCTCTTCTTGGACCTGGTCCATAGAATGAGATCTCATCACCACTCTTAGCTGATCGAGCAAACTTAGCAGCAGGACCAGAACCTCCGTGATTCACAAAGTCTAGAGTTAGTGTTTGAGCTTCTATATCTACAGTAGATACAGAAATACTTCTCATGACTTCGGATTGATTCTCATCTAGAACAGAGAGCTTTATATAGCCCCCTCGGTCCTTTAGATCAATATGACTAAATGTTGAGATATCGACGGTGAGCCGTCTAAGATTTGGTGTTATAAGTGATGTATCTAATATTTTACTTTTATTTAATACTCTTTTCTTTGCCATAGGATTCTACTAGTTCAATTAATTCTTGGTTATTAGTCTCTTTAGCTAGGTTAATAGCTGTTTCACCTCTTGGCCCTACTAAATTTATATCAATCCCCATTTCTAGCATAAATCTAACTTCATCCATGTATTGATTTGTAATGAAAACCATAAATTGCTCGAAGTATTCATCAGGATTCCACTCTAGTCCTAGAGAGACAAATTTCTTAACAAGATCAAAGCTTCTCGCCCACCAGGCCACTTCTGCAAGGTTATTTCCATATGAATCTAATAAGTTAAGACTTGGATTAAAGCGTAGTAACTCATCTACTATTTCTTTTTGATCTTCAAATACTGCAGTCATAAGAAATGTATCTCCACGACCATCTCTTAAATTAACGATCCCCAGAGAACCATCTTCAATTCCTTTTAAGAGCTCTAAAGCTCCTTTGTAATCTGATTCCTTAAGCTTCATAAAGGCCAAGACAAAAGCTGCACTTGGGTTCTCTCTATGTCCCTCAAGATCCATTACAGCAAAGTGAAGACTCTCCATTTTAAAGAAGCCAATCCCTCTAGCAATTTGAGCTTCATCAGCATGTCCTAGAGACTCTAATCTCTTGAAGTATGTTTGGTTACTTGGCTCAAGCACTAGTAGTCTTCTAAGTATTGTAATCTCAGACTTTTCATCACCTAATCTTAAGTAAGTCTCTCTAAGTAGATCAATTGTTTTTACATCTTCAAGATTCATAGATGAAGCGGCAAGTAAGCTTGCAACAGCTTCATTGAGCATATCGAATTTTAAGTAGAACTCTCCAAGGAGCTTATAAGTTTTAAAGAACTTAGGAAGTTCGAGTGCGGCCTTCTTTAAGAGATTGATAGATTCCAAAGAATCCTCTTCTAGGGCGCGATCAATAATCTTCTCTGCTCTAATCCACTTAAGTGCAGTTGAGACCTTTCCATAGACAGTCTTATCACCACAGAAAGTATTAGCATCATCTGGAGCTCTTGAAGTCACTCCAAAGAACTCATACTCTCCATTGTCGTTCTTAATAAAGGCCGGTCCACCAGAGTCTCCAGCACAAGTATCTTTTCCGTCTCCACCTGCTAAAAATTCAACTTTTTGATCTTCTCTAACATTAGTTTCAACTTCAAACTTTACTCCATTAGACCCATCTTCAATTTTTCCAAATCCTACAAGATGAACAGAATCACCAATAGATACCTCTTTAATTGAACTAGGAGAAACGATCTCACTCTCTTCAATTCCTGCACTTTCAACAAGGTCGATAATGGCAAAATCAAATGGAGAATCTTCACCTTGGTAGTGAGGGTGAATTCTTATATCTTTAATCTTTGTATAGCTTCTCTCTGTGGCATCAACATTAACAGTCGTAATAACTGAGCCATTGATATAATACTGCTTAGATCTCTTAAAGCAGTGAGCTGCACTAAGAACAGTCTTCTCATCGATAAGAGTTCCCGTACAAAAGCTACTTTGAACCTCATCATTTGAATCTAGTTTAGAAATAGATACAACACTCTTCCACTCACCATCGGCCACTCTCTCTCCTCCATAAATATTAGAGGAAATAGTCTTCGCCTTTTCTGTTGAGATTGATTCAAGTCTTCCACTACATGAAGTAAGTAGAACTAAGAATATAAGTGTTAGCTTTAATTGCACAAATGCTCCTAATGAGTTTGGGACACTATAGCATTTGTGGGGGTATTTTTATTCAGGTATGTATTATTTGCAAAGCTTAAGTGTCTGTAAATTAGACACTTATACTGAGCTATCTACTGGAAAACTCTTAACGAGCTTGATTAAGAAGTACGTTCCAATTACTCCACCTAGGATATTGGCGATAAATCCGGCCCAATAAATTCCCTCGTAAGAATAGACATTTCCAAGAACTACAGCGAGAGGAATGTGAATGAGGAAGATTCTTAGCAGATTGATAAGCAGTGAGATCTTCGACTTTCCAATAGAATTATGTGAGGCCACGGAGTTTTGCATAAGAGCAAGTCCGATGATTGAGAAGATCATAATTTTTAAGTAAGTACTGGCAACTTCAATAACTTCAGGATTGTCGTTAAAGACAGATACTAAGTTTTTAGAGAAGAACATTAATAAGACTCCACAAATGAAGATCCATATTGAAGAGTATTTATTTGCCATAAATAAAGCTGTCTTGATTCTAGAGTATTTCTTCGCCCCATAGTTCTGTCCTACAAATGGAGAGAGAGAAGCAGCAATACCTATTAGAACAATTGAAAAGAGTGCTTCAATTCTTGTTCCTACTCCAAAACCTGCCACAATGATCTCTCCATGAGAGGCCACAAGCTTAGTCAGTACAAGCATAGCAATTGGGTTTACTAGATTATTTAAAAAAGCAGGGAATGCTACTTGCGTGATTTTGCGCCAGTTATTTAAAAGTTTTCTAAGAGGTATAAAAGGACTTGTTAGAACATTGTACTTTCTTTTTAAAACATAGACCGCTGCAATTAAAGTGAAGAACCTTGAAAGTGCCGTGGCCACTGCCGCACCTTTAAGTCCCATTGCTGGAATTGGACCGAGGCCAAAAATAAAGATTGGATCAAAGATAAAGTTTCCAAGTCCAGCCACCGCCATAACCATTGCTGGAAACTTTGTATTTCCCATTGCTCTAATAATACTATTTCCTGTCATAGGAACAACAATAAGAGGAATAGAGAGATACCAGACTCGCATATATTCAGCGATCATTGGAATAAGATCTTTAGGTGCTCCCATAAAGAGAAATAGAGGCTCTATAGTTAGCTCGCCCACTACAACTAAGATAAGTCCAAGAAGAACAACCATTGAAATACTATCAGTAGCATAGCGAGACACCTCATCAGATCTTCCAGAGCCTAGTGCCATGGAGACAAATGAAGTTGCGGCAATACCAATACCAAAGGCAACTGCTCCTACAATAAGAGGAATAGGAAAAGTAAAGGCAACTGCTGCCAGTTCTCTATGTCCGAGTTTACCAATGTAATAAGTGTCGACCAGATTAAATATGATTATTGAGAATACACCGAATATCATAGGCCCTGCGAGAGAGACTAATTGACTACCGATATCCCCTTGCGTCAATCGTGCTTTCATAGAAAAGTTATAACACCACTAAAGAACTTTGCACAATCTTAACAAACGAATTACTTAGACATAACACTGCCTAACTTTAACTTTCCTATACTTATTTTAGATTTTCGAAAGGAGAAAAAGTGAAAACCCTAGAACTTATAAGCTTTGATTTATGCCCATTCGTTCAAAGGTCAATAATTACTCTTTTGAAGAAAGACATTACACACAAAGTTACACACATCGACTTAAAGAATAAGCCTGAGTGGTTTCTAAAAGTTTCTCCTCTTGGAAAGGTACCCTGCTTAAAAGTTGATGATGAAGTTATTTTTGAAAGTTCTATCATCAATGAATTTCTAGACGAGATTACCGGAGGAGAATTTCTCCCAGAAGATCCTCTAGAGAAGGCCAAGCTCAAGGCCTGGTCCGAGTATTGTTCCGCCCTAACAATGACTCAATTCGCGGCAATGTCCGCAAAGGAAAAAGAAAGTTATGAAAAAAATATTGAATTATTTAAAATTCAACTTGGACGACTTGAAGAACATGCTTCAGGAGGTTCAACATTCAATCCTTCAGGTTTCACTCTCACCGATACCTGTATACTCCCAGTCCTACAAAGGACAAAGTTTCTAGATGATTATTTCCAAACTAAGATTCTAGCTAACTATCCAAAGCTAAATACAATAGCTCTTGCACATATGGAGCAATCCTATGTGCAAGATTCAGTCCCTGCGGACTTTAATGAAAAATTATTGAATTATTTAAGAAATGCCGACGTTTACTTGGTTGAGTAAACTTTCATAATCTGGAAGGGAGGTCTCTCTCCCCTCTCTTTCAGATTTTTGAGAACTTTATAGTTAAGATCCCTTTTTCTTTATCATGATCTAATTTAAAATTATCTTGATCAACACCCTGTGGAAGAGTTCTAGATTGGTTAAATGAAGATCTAAATGAGCTTGTGACAGATCCTGAATTATCTTCACTAACAATAGTTCCTGAAACGATTAAGTCTCCATCTTCTACTTGAACATTGATTTCATTCTTATCAGAAGAGCCTACTTCTACATCATAGTAGTAGAATTGATCGTCTTGTCTTTCAGAAATACTACCAGCTGAAAAGCCACTACTTAGTGTTTGAATTCCTTTTGCGATTCCACCAAAGAAAGATGAAGCATTTTTCGCATTTTCTTCGGCCTCAGCAACTTCTTTATCAAATTGTTTCTTTATATCTGCAAACTTGTCATCAAAGTCAGCAAAGAAGTTTGGAATATTGATTCCTTGATTTAACTTTTTAATTTCTTTTCTAATCTTAACCATCTCTGCTCTTTCGGCCTCAATAGAGTTATTCATTACTGTATAAGTAATAGAGCAAGAAAAGATCGCTCCTAAAGTAAAAGCTCCTATATAACCAAGTTTGTTTTTCATATGATCTCCAGATTAATTTTTTAACTAGGCTATTTTATAACTAATGCAGGTAAAAAAAAACCTTCTATGTAGAAGGTTCTTAGTTATTTAATTATTATGAATTTCTTAGATCGGGAATCGTACTTAAGTAACTTCATCTTTTCTTTTGAGATAACTGAGGCAACTTGGTTAGGTCCATCATTCTCTAAGACAAAAGTTGTTAAGAGTCTTACCACTGGATCTCTTCTATCCCAATTTTGTTCTGCAGTTAAAAGAATATGATAATCAACGACCTGCTCATCAGAGCCTTCAGAGAAGATAAGATGTGCAACAGGCAGTCCTCTTAGTAGCCCATTATCACCTTGCTCAATACTTATCTTTGCAGGGTAAGAAGCTATAGATTCAGAAGAGCTATACCAATCAGATTCAACTACCTCTAGCTTACCACTTGAGCGAAGTAGAAAGTGTATATCTCCGGACTCACTTGTTTGAAGAACGTATCTTCCTTTAATGGTAGCTACCAGATCTTCTTTTCCAATTGATGCACTAGCAGAAAAGCTCATTATTAGAGTAAAAAATATAACTAAAGACTTAAAATTCATGAAAAATCCTCTTTTTTTTTGTGAATTTATCCACCATGGCCCTAGTGGTCAACGCTAATAAATGTCTATAACTTATCTAATTTTCATAAGCTAAAGTGCTAAGTTACTGAAAAGCTGTATAAACATAATTTACACATTCCTATTTCACAAGTTGTGAAATGTTTGTTAAACATCTTGTGAATTTCAATTTACGAAATAAATCTTGAAAGTTAGTTTTGTCTCAGATTTGAAACACAGTTCGAAAGAACATTAACTAACTAATTTAGGAGATCAAAATGAAAAAACTTTTTATCCTTGCAGCAATCGTAATGGCATCATCTGTTTCGGCTCACACGCCAACAGCATCTGATTCTTGGTCAACAATCAAGAAACACTTCACAAAAGTAACTTTCAAAGAACCATCAGTTAAGCTTGATAACGGGCCTATGACTTCTGCGTTTTTCGTATGTAAAGAAGGTGAAGTTCTTAAGACTAAGAAAGCAATCAGCAAATGTGTTGAGTGGGGAAGAACTTACGGAAGTAACGACAGAAGAGAATGTAAAAGAGAAGTTGATTACTACGGTGTAGCAGCTATCGAAGGTACAAGAGAAAGATGTACTAAATGGGAAAGAAGAGGATCAAGAGATAACGGTCACAGAGTTTGTGTTTCTTACGAAACTTACAACTACACTCTTCCACTTTCACACGATGTTGACGTTCACGCTATCAAAAGAGGCGGAAGCGACAGAAGTGACAGAACTGGTAGAAAGCTTTTCACAAAAACTTATTCAATCGAAGATTGCGAATAATATATAAGTAGTGTGTTAAGGGTCCTTCGCAAGAAGGGCCTTTTTTAGTATAAAAAACAAAAGAGAGTTATGAAAGAAACGGTAGAACAGCCAAGAATTTCACTATTTGATTTCGATGATTATCGAGATTATCTCATTAAGGTAGGAATGCCTGATGGACTCTATTCGCATACATCAAACAACCTTCAATCTTGGGCAAATCGCCTAGGTTATAAATCTCCAAGCTCATTAACAATGGTAATCAAGGGACAACGCTCCCCTAGTTTCGATATGCTTAATTCACTTGCTGAAGATTTAGAAATGACAATGAAAGAGAAGCAATATCTAACGCTTCTTGTTCAATTAGAAAAAGCTACAAAGAAAAAGAAAGATACAAAAGAGATTTTAGAAAAAATCGCTGAGTTAAATGCAGGTTCTACTTCTATATCACTAGGGCTAAAAGAATTTTCAGCAATTAGCGAATGGTACTTCCTAGCAATTAAACAATTAATCTCGACTCCAAACTTTATTGAAGATGAAGATTGGATTTTCAAGAAGTTAAGAAAGAAAGTAACACCATCACAAATAAAAAACGCCCTAAATATCATGCTCGAAATGGAAACGATCGGTCGTGACGAGAATGGGAAACTTATAGTATTAAAAGAAGGTCTACTGACGACTAACGATGTTCCAAGCTCTGCTATTAAGAGACATCACTTTGGAATGATCAATAGAGCACTAGAAGCTATTGACGAACAATCAGTAAAAGAAAGACAAGTGACTTCTGTCACAATGAGAGTAAAACCAGAGGAAGTTGACGCTGCTAAAAAATATATTTTCGAATTTATCAAAGACTTTAATGAGAAGTTCTCAACAACTGAAGCAGATGATCTGTATCAGTTGAATATGCAATTTTTCAGACATACACGTGAAGTCATAAAACACTAGGAAATTAAATGAAGCACACCACGATTTTAATTTTATTACTTATTTCAAAAGTTACTTTATCAGCTGAATTGATAAGACTTTCGGATGCTCAAAGAGAGCAACTAGATCTTCAATTTGCGAGAGTAACTGCACCTATATTTGGAAGATTAGGCTCAGGAGATATCGTTGGAAACGGCGGTGGACTTATAGAGCAGAACTTCATGTCTGCTTACTACAGTATCCAAACAGCTATTCAACATTGTTTGAATAACTATGAATGCGATATAACTGCTCAAGAAACTTCACTTCTAAGAGAGATCAATCAAGTCTATATAGACAAGGTAGATCAAGTACAGCCTCTTATTTTTGTAAACGAAGAGATTGCTGATGGTTTCTTTAAATCTGAAGAAGATCAAACTCCAAGAATTGCAAAAACAGGATTCACATCAAATAGCCAGATCTTTATCAATCTTGATATGGCCGAAGAAATTAGTAATGATATTCCAACAATGATTAGTATCCTTGTACACGAATTAGGACATCAAGTTGGTATTGCTAATCACAGTATCCTTGATCAACTAGGTGCTAAAGTTAGAAATATGTGGAACTCAAATTTCAAAATTTTAAAGTTTGAAATGAAAGATACTCCACTAGAAGTAAGACTCTTTTCAACAGAGAGTAACTATATTAGCTCAAGCCTTAGTTATAACTTTAGAGGAAAGACACAAAGCTTAAATAATAAAGTTTTTGATGAGCTTGAATGTGCTCAGAATGAGTCTATCTATGGATTTAATCTAACAAATGGACACTGGGAAAGACCAATTGTGACTGACTATACCACTAGGATTAGTATTGGTTACTGGGTTGATATTTACTGCCAAAAACTCAATGGCGATATTAGAACTGAGAAGAGAGATTTAGATATAAAGTTTAAATTTAGATCATTCCATGGACTGAAGCCAAGACTACTTTCAACAAAAGTAAAAGTAGACTAAAACCTGGGCCCTTGTTCAACAGGGCCTAAGAACTTTCATTGTTATATAAATACAGATCAAGTAGTATTTTCTTATGATTGATTTAAGAAGTGATACTGTAACTAAGCCTACCCCTGAAATGTTATCTGCCATGATGTCTGCACCAATTGGTGATGATGTCTTTGGAGAAGATCCAAGTATTAATGCTCTCCAAGAGAAGGCAGCGCTCCTCTTTGGAATGGAAGATGCTCTCTTTTGCCCTTCAGGGACGATGACAAATCAAATAGCGATCTCAGCTCATGTTGGTGCTCTAGAAGAGATCATCGTGGAGAAAGAGTCTCATATTTACCAATATGAAGGTGGAGGTATCTTTCATAACTCTCGCGCCAGCGTAAAGCTTGTGGACGGAGAAAATGGAAAGATGACAGCAGAGCAAGTTAAGTCCTCTATCAACCCAGACGACATTCATAAGCCTGTCTCAGTACTTGTCTCTCTTGAGAATACTACAAATAGAGGTGGTGGAAATATCTACTCTCTAAGTGAGCTTAAAGAGATAAAGAAAGTCGTTGATGAAAATGGCCTAAAGCTTCACTTAGATGGAGCACGTGTCTTTAATGCTATTGTTGAAGGAGATTACTCAGAAAGTGACCTTGGTTCTATTTTTGACTCAATCTCTATATGTCTTTCAAAAGGTCTGGGCTGTCCAGTGGGATCTCTACTTCTTGGAAGTAAGCAATTTATTAGAAAGGCCAGAAGAATTAGAAAAGTTCTTGGTGGTGGTATGAGACAAGCGGGCTTTCTAGCACAGGCAGGAATTTATGCTTTAGATAATCATATAGAAAGACTTAAAGAGGACCACCTGTTGGCCAAGGCGTTTGAGTCACTACTACAAGAATACAGCTTTATTGAAAAAGTTATTCCAGTAAAAACAAATATTGTGATATTTCATTTGAAAGACTCTATAGATCCACAAGAGTTTTTAAGTTACTTAAAGTCAAAGGAAGTATTAGCAGTACATTTTGGGGAACAAGCGATTAGATTTGTGACTCACTTAGATCTTGCAACAGATACTCTTAAAAGAGTTCAAAGTGCGCTTAACGAGTTCAATTAGCTCTCTTTATAATCAGGAAAGTACTCTTGTATTGTTGTTTTAAGTTTTGGAAAGTTTACTGGTTTAGTGAAATATTGTTCGCTTCCTAGTTTTTCGGCCTTAGCAAGAAAATCATCATTATCGTAAGCAGAAATCATGAAGACCTTAATATGTTCAAGTGTTCTTTTAATTCTAGTCAGCACTTCAAAGCCATCCATCTCAGGCATATTAATATCGCAGAGAACGATATGAATACTCTCACCTTCTTTGCTATTTAAAAAATCTATACACTCTTGCCCTGACTTTACACAATGTAAGTTAATCAGCTCTTTCTTTTGCTCTTTCTTAAAAAAGACCTTATAAAGTGCTGCTACATCATCTTCATCATCTACCGTTAAAATATTAATCATAATAGGTATTCCTGTACTAGTTACCTATCTATTATAGCGCTATTTGTTATTCTACAAAGTATAAAAAATAAACTATAGAGTGTCTTAAGCTAGAAGCTAAAACCACCTCTAATCACTGAGATTGTTGAATATATATCATCTCCATACCTATTGGTAACTCTTGACCTTATTAGATCGAGAGAGACTGGAATAGCATAAGCTATCGTAAATTCAGACCTTAACCCACTCCAATACGACTGAGCAGAAGAGTTTCTTAGATACCTATTTCCCACTAATATTCTGTCAGCGCCAACTAAATCAGTCCCCGCGAGAAAGTGTAATTCTCTAATAAAGAGAGGTATAAATCCTGCCCCCCTATAGATATTTAAGAATTCATATTTTAAATGGGCCCTCATTGTCTTAACTTCGTTTCCAAAGATATCACTATAAGAGATTCCATAAAACTGGTGATACTCCGTATAGCTTCCACCTCCGTAGATTACACCACTACTAAAGTTTCTCTTATCAAGAGAGCTATAGGCCACATCAAGTCCTAAGTAGAAATCTTTAAAGGGATGAGTTTCTGTTTTAAAGATTGATTGAATTCCATTGAAATCTTTTGTGCCTTCAACATCTTTTTTAAAGAATCTAAGTTTCAACGAAGTATTAGTAATAAGATCATCTACTCTAGTTGGAACAAGGGAGAGCTTGAGCACTCCACCAAATTCTTTCTCTTGTCGAGTAGAGATGAAGTCATCAACATCAATATGACCGACATAAAGAGTGGAGATAAGATCTATATTTCCAAGTTCTAAGAGATTAGATAGAGAGGCGTAATTCTGTTTAGTAGAATCATATTCTTGGCGCTGAGAGCTCGCGGTGTATTCTTTAGAGTGCCTAAGAGATAGATAGAAATCATTTGGAAACTCGTATGTATAATTGATCTCAGGAGTCACTTCTGAAATTCCAGTATAGAAGACTCCTTTAATTGCTAAACTATGTCTAACGTCTGGATCAGAAAGAGTCGTTAAAGCGCTCCAATAAGAGAGTGCGTCTGTTGCTTGTGTATAGTTGAGCATCCAATGCGTTGGAATAAAGTGTGCCGCTCTTGGATAACTCACCTGTTTTTCATCAGTATTATTTAGTGACTTAAAACTAGTTAGATCTACTTCTTTAAAGCTTACTTTCTTAGGCTTCTTAAAGTATTCCTTTAAGTTGAGACATCCAATATTCATTTTATAGAGTATTGACTTTGAATCCTTTAAAACAACAGCTGATTTATTCTTACCAAAAGAGGCCGCCACAATCCTCTGAGCCTCTGGAAGGTTTAGCGAGTAGCGAGTTCTATTAGTTATATAAAAGAGCTCTCCATTCTCCCTTGCTACGACTCCATCAGAACAGCTATTTAAAAGAGTAAAACTTTCTAAAACTTCTGTGCCTTCTTTAAACAAGTTCTTTTTAAAGTCGTAAAAGTATATAAATGATTTATTTCTTCTTTCATCAAATAGTTTAAAGAATACACCTGCCTTAGTGCGCTTTAGACCAGTGATACTAATCTCTTCAGGAAAGTTAAACTCCCCATCATTAATAGTCCAATGCATCTGATTGAAAGTGAAGTTCAACTCTTTATCTTCAAATGAAAAGCTGTAATCTCCTCTTCTCTTCTTTTTTGAGATAGAATTGAAGTCATATACAGAGCTATCTCTTAGAGTTGTACTTCTCATATTTGAGAATGTTTTTATTGAGAGGCTCGAATCATTAAATTTTTCAATAGATGATAACTTATCATCGAATTTAATTTCTTTTGAACTATTTGAGTTTAAGTCCTGCTCAACTAATCGTTGTTGACGATCAACGACTTCAACGCTGACAAGCTTTCCATCAACTAGAACCATCCCCTCTTGAAATGATTTATGACCAAGAACATTTTCAATAGGAGTTAAAAGGTTAGACTTCTCTTCCACTCTACTTTTTATTTTTGAAAGTACTTGCTCTCTAAACTCTTTATACATTGAGATTGCATTTCTACCGAAGCATTCTTTAAAAGCATCATTTAAAAAGAAAGGAATATTATTACTATTGGCGAAAACTAAACATCTCACCGAACCGGCCTTAAGTTCTTCAAGGTATTGCATGAAGTATGCCCCAGTCCAGTAAGCATATTGTCCATAAGGAAACTCTCCTGGCTCATCAAGACAGTCAATCGTTTCACAAAAGTCATTAGACTTAATGGCACTTTCCCACTCGACTTCAAAGAGTTCATTATTAAGTCTTCCACCAGGAGTAAACGTACTCTCTCCCCAAGTCGCTATCCCCTCAGTAAACCATCTAGGAACAACCCCTCCAAGCTTACCAAAGCTTCCAAAGACTGTTCTCACACCCTTTACCAGTCCTCTAGTTTGATCCATATGAATAATATGAATCAACTCATGTAGAAGAAGGTCTCTTAAAAAGTCCGAACTCGTCGAAAGATGATTGGCCCCCATTGGAGGAAATTTTCTAAGATTAATTATATTTGAAGGGAAGACTGTAGCGCTTCCATTTGCTTGTTGAGCATCTTGAATATAAGAGAGATGGATAGGACCAGGTGGAGCATATTTAAAATAGTCGGCAAGTTTAGCAGTGTCATTTTTCAATATTTTTATAATTCTATTTAGATAATTTTGTTCAGATTTTGGAAGGTGAATTTCATAATGATATGCCCCAAACTCTGACTCTACGTCTAACAGTGTTGTTTTGACGTTTCCACTCATTCTGGCCGATGCTGTAATATTTAAAAACAACAAAGCAATCCCCGACAAGCTTAGTCGGATAATAGATTTTTTCATATTTACTGTACCTAATTAGTGTTTTTGTAGTTATAATATCTCAATAAGTTATAAGATTAAAAATCTTTTTTAAAACATATTAAGGAGCACTAATGAAATTTAATTTCAAGCCAATGACGTTACTTGCAGTATTAACACTTTCTCTTTCTTTAGCGAGCTGTAGTTCTACAAAGAAAAAAGAAGTAAACGATAACCAAACAATGGAATCAGTAGGAACTGATGCTTCTACATTAGAGCTAAACGCTGACTCTGATTCAGGAAAAGCTGGTCCAATCAAGACAGTATTCTTTGGTTTCAACTCATCTGTACTTTCTTCAAGTGCACGTGAAACACTTAATGCAAATGCAGAATTCTTAAAATCAAACCCATCAGTTGAAATTCAGGTTGAAGGTCACTGTGATGAAAGAGGTGGAGTTCAGTATAACCTTGCACTTGGTGAGAGAAGAGCTGTTTCAGTTAAAGAACACTTAATTGCAATGGGAGTTAACTCTTCAAGAATCTCAACTGTTTCTTTTGGTAAAGAAAGACCAGTTGCTTTTGGACATGACGAAAGTGCATGGGCATCAAATAGAAGAGGTAATTTTATTATTACTGCTAAATAATGATCAAAAAAGTACTAATAAGCCTAATATTTATTCAACTTTGGGGATGTGGTTTAGCGACCACACGCCCAAAGCTTGAAATGAGCCTGGCACAAGTTGCCTTCCTCGCCGCCAAAGAATCAAAAGCACAAACACTCTCCCCTGGAATCTTTAGAAAAGCTGAATTTTATTATCTAAAAGCAAAGTCAGCATATAAGAGAAAGTATTTCAATAAAGCTAAACAATACGCTATCCTATCTAAGAAGTTTTCTGAGAGAGCTGAGTTTATTGCGATAAGAAAACAAACACTAGAAAATTTATAATCCGTTTTTTATAGAAGGGAATCTTTATGAAACAACAAATGAAATGGCTGATGCTATCATCAATCCTGTGCATCACTGCATGTAAAACACAAGAAGAAATTCAAAGAGAACAAGTTGTAGATAACATCTCTATTCAGATGGTTGAGAATCAAAAGCTCACAGCTGGTGCAAATATACGTCTACAAAATATAGAAGAAAAACTTGGAATGCTTACAGGACAAGTTGAAGATACAAATCACAGTACAAAAGAAGAACTCACTAAACAAGTTGAAGAACTAAAGGCTAAAATCACTCTACTAGAAGAGAAAGATAAAGCTAACGATGAGCAACTACAAAAGATAGAAGAAAAACTAAACCAGCAAGACTCATACCTAAAGAAAGTATTAAAGACTTTATCGTCTAAGACATCTTCTAAGAAAGCAAAAAAGAAAACTCCTTATCAAGAAGCAATGAGCACCTACTCTGCTGGGAACTACAAGAAAGCTCAGGCCCTTCTGTCTAACTTAGAATCAAGTAAACGAATTAAAGGCAAACAAAGAGCAAGAGTTCTACATAATTTAGGAATGTCAGCTTATATTAATAAGAACAATAATGATGCAACAGTAGCTTTTGGTAAATTATTCACTGAATATCCAAAATCTAATTACAATGCAAATGGACTTCTCTATCTCTCAAAGACTCTAAAGAGACTCAAGCAGAATGAACAAGCAAAGCAAACATTACAAGAATTAATAAAGAGATTTCCAAAATCAAAGAAAGTAAAAGAAGCAAAATCAATACTGGCTAAACTATAGGATAAATTATGAAGAGAAGTTATATTTGCTCACTACTGCTGTGTTTAATTATTTCATCATGTACTTACTTTATAAATACAATTGATGATGGAGAATACAATGTAACAGGAATAGACAAAGACAACTTCTCTATCCTCTTTAGTCATAATATAAATGGCGAGACTCATCCTTGTGGATGTCGCCACCACCCATTAGGAGGACTCCCACAAGTTGCAGGAGTCTTTCATGAGGTTAGAAAAAATAGTGACACACTCTACGTAGACAGTGGAGATACTTTCTTTGCTTCATCATCAATACCTAAAACTCTCGAAAAATCACTCTCTTTTACAGCTAGAAACTTGGCAAAAGGTTTAGGCCTTTTAAAACTGGCGTATATGCTTCCTGGAGAACAAGACTTAGCTATGGGTTGGGATTTCTTAAAAGAGCTACAGGAAAAGAATAACTTCGCCTATCTAATCTCAAACCCTTCTTCAAGCTTTCCTCTTAAGTATAAGAAGTTTGCAATATTAGAAAAAGGACCACACAAGATATTTATCATTGGATTAGCCGATCCAAATATTTTTGAAGGTAAGTACAGAGGTGCTTTCAACTCTCCTTTTTCTGCAATCAACTCAATTAGAAAAGAATTAGTTAAGGCCGGATACAAGAAAGACAGTCCATTTCATAGATTAATTGCTCTAACGAACTCAGGAATGGACGTTGATACAGAAATTGCAAAAAGATTTAAAGAGCTCGATTGGATCATTGGTTCCCACTCTCAGAGTTTTACAAAAGATCCAGTAGAAGAAGGTAAGACCAAAATGGTTCAAGTCCTTTCAAGAAACCATTACATTGGAGAAATTCAAATTTCTTTAGATTCAGATAAATCAAAGGATAGTTTCACCATTCATGAGACTCGTGATGAGAAAGCAAAACTACTAGAGCCAAATCCTTTTAGAGAATTCTTAACAACTCATAAAGAACAACTTTCAAAAGTTCAATTAGAAGAACAAAATGCAATGACAGTTCACTCTACTGGTGCTCAAAAGTTTAATACTGCGACATCATGTATTGAATGTCATCAAGCACAAGCAGATCACTGGGAACAAACACCCCACTCTATTGCTTACCTAACACTAGTAAAAGCACAAGAAGAGAACAACCTCGCTTGTATAAAGTGTCATAGCCTTGGTCTCAATTCTCTAAACGGTTTTGTTAAGGCAAAAGATATTGTTCATTTTGAAGAAACAGATGAGCAAAAATTAAAAAAGCTTAAAGACGACTACATGAAAGAGATTAAGGCGAGCTTCTTAGACTTTAATTCAGTAAGAAGGCTTCCACCTAAGAGCATTCAAAATATCTCTAAGAGATGGCAAGAATTAGATAAGAGAAAAGGTGTTACTCATAACTTTGCAAACGTTCAATGTTTAAACTGTCATGACAAACACTTAGAGCACCCATTCTCTACAAGTGAAGTAGAAGCTGCGCCAAAGGCAAAGTACGAAGCAATGAAGACAAAATGCCTAAACTGTCACGATCCTGATCAAAGTATAGAATGGTATAACGGTAAAGAGTTAAACGAGTCAAAATTCATTGAACAAATGAAGAAAGTAAGTTGCCCTAAAGACTAGATAGTCTCTAGGAACTCTACAAACCTCGCCCTATACTGCAAATGTCTAGGGTGAAAGACATCGGTGTGTAGGCCATCTTCAACTGGCCACCACCACTTCTTCTGTGTCTTAAGTTTTCTATAAATTTCTTCACCAAACTTATAAGGTACAACAAAATCTTTCTTTCCATGAATCATAAGGACGGGCATCTTTAATTTATCTAGATTCTTATAAGCACCGTACTCATCAGAGACAAGAATATAAGCAAGAGGACTTACAGCAACCATTATTCCAGCATGTCTTAATTTATCAAAAGCAATATCTTGGTAAGAGCTAAAAGTTGAATCTAGAACATAGAGATCAATATCTGAAGTGAAGTCTATATCCTTCATTGCTCTCATACTGACGATTCCACCGAGAGACTGTCCATATACAATAAACTTAGAATAGTCCTTAGACTTTTTATGGGCCCAATTTAGAGCTGCTATAGAGTCTTTATTTAGACCCTGCTGATTGGCCTGACCTTTAGAGAGTCCATAACCTCTATAATCAAAAATGAAGACATCATAGCCCTCTTTTACAATCCACCCTAGATTCAACCAGTGAGATGTGATATTTTGTGCGTTTCCATGAAAGAACAGAATTAAACCCTTCTTCTTCTTCGTATAAGTCTTATCGTACATAAGCCAACCGTGAAGATCTGTTCCATCAGTAGATTTGAAGTCTATATCATCATAACTCACGTTATGTTGTTTAGGATCCGCGTAGAAATACTTTGTCGGAAAATAGAAAACTGATGAACATCCGTATAAAAAGGTTAAAAAGAAGAATGGAATGAGCTTTTTCATGGACTAAAAACCTTAAAAGATTTAATAAATACAGACTATTATGCTAGGATTTTGATTCTATGACTACAAAGTTTATTTTGGGTATTGAAACAAGCTGTGACGATACATCTATTGCTATTATTGAGACTGATTCCAACGACTTAGACACTCCACCGAGTGTGATAACTCAAAAATCTTTTTCACAAGAAGAACTCTTAAGTAAGTGGGGCGGTGTTGTGCCTGAGATTGCGGCGCGTAATCATCTGGCCAAGCTAGTTCCCCTACTCAGACAGACCCTTGAGTCCGTTGATATGGATATGGAAGATATTAACGCTATTGGTGTTACTACTCAGCCAGGTCTTCTTGGGCCACTTCTTACAGGATTAAATACAGCTAAGACGTTATCGCTCATATTTGAAAAACCAATTATTCCAGTAAATCATTTATTTGCTCACCTAGAGGCAATTCATCTTTCGAGAACAACGAAGTATCCCTATATAGGACTTCTTGTTTCTGGTGGTCACTCACTTTACTTATTAGTGACTTCACAAACAGACTTTGAAATTCTTGGATCAACAATTGATGATGCAGCTGGTGAAGCTTTTGATAAGGGTGGAAAGATCCTAGGCCTTGGCTACCCTGCAGGAAAACTTATAGATGATTTAGCAAAGTCTGGTGATCCTCTTAAGTATCAATTTCCAATTGGCTTAAAAAGTTCTGCTGACTGTAGACTAAGTTACTCTGGAGTGAAAACTGCTCTAAGATTATTTGTAGAAAAGAACCCACACGTTCTTCACCAAGGTGGAGATTACTACTCACAAGATCTAAAAGACGTATGTGCCTCATATCAACATGCCATTGTTGCAGCTCTTAAGCTTAAACTTAAGTATGCCATGAAGGCCGTAAACGAGCGCTACCCTAAGAAACTAGAAGTTGTAGTTGGTGGTGGTGTAGCTTGTAATAGTTATTTAAGAAAAGTTCTGATTGAAACTTATAAAGACGTATTCTTTGTTCAACCATCATTTTGTACTGATAATGGTGCAATGGTTGCAAACTATGCACACCGTATTGAAAAAAATGCTATTAAATTTCCGGAGTGCTTAACTCTGGATGCCAAAGGTCGCTACATATCTAAGAAAGACCTTCAGACGAAAGGAAATCTCTAGTGAGTAAAAATCTACCAAGAGCAGATAAGAATCTAGGTCAACACTTCTTAAGAGATCAAAAAGTTATTGATGATATTACAGATGACTTTAAAGATGAAGCGGGAGCAATTGTAGAAGTAGGTCCTGGTCCAGGTATTCTGACAGAATTTCTAGCTAAGCATGACCTTCCATTCTATGTTATTGAAAAGGATAAGAGATTCCCTGAATACTTAGAGAAGTTCATTCCAAGTGATTCTATCACTCTATGTGATGCACTAGAAGTTAACCTAAACACATTCTTTGAAGATAAGAATATTCACGATAAAGACATATGGCTTGTTTCAAACCTTCCATATAATGTGAGTGTTCCGCTTTTAGTAAATTTTATAAAAGCTCCTCAAATTAAATATATGACATTAATGTTTCAAAAAGAAGTTGCAGACAAGGTCATTACTTTCATTTCCAAAAAGAAGAATAAAGCAATGGGATCGCTACTTGCTCTTTCTCAAACATATTTTGAAGTCTCTGTTCTATGTCAGGCACCACCTGTGGCCTTTCAACCACCACCAAAGGTTGATTCGACTGTTGTAAGTTTTAAGAGAATTGAGAATCCAATTATTCCACTTTCAGAGTTTCAAAGTTTTGAAAAATTTCTTCGTAAAGTTTTTCAATTTAAAAGAAAACAACTCGGTGGTGTTTTAAAGAACTTCTATGAAGCTGAGAAGCTTGAGCAGGCCTTTGCCAACTGTGAAATCCAAAGAACAGATAGAGCTGAATCATTTAGCCTAGAAACAATTCAGAAGTTATATAAAGAATTAAAATAATCAAAGGTGTTATATGAAATTAATCATCTCAACTCTTGTTATTTTTCTCTCCCTAGAAGTTAGTGCCAATTACTTTGAGTTTTTTGGTACACACGTTTCAACTTCTGGAATTGGAAACCAAGCAAACTTAAATCCTCACGATCCTGCAAATAATTACTATATCCCAGCACAGATGGCGTTCTCGGAAACGTTTAATCTCTCAGGTTCACTAACTTCTGTAGTTACAGACTTTGAACCTATTGATGGTATCGTAGTTAAGAATGACTCTTTTCAAGACCCAGCTCTAAATGAGGAAGTAGGTTCTGTATCAACTGATTACCAAAAGTACTACAGTGGATCTCTTCACCTCTCGCTCCCTCTAGCAAGAAAGCTTGGAAGTATTGCTCTAAGTCTTAGTGCTCCGGTTGGTTCTCTTATTGAGACGAATTCAGGTAATGCTTTTCTTCCTGAATACATCATGTACCGCTCTAGATATAGAAGAACGACCGCAGTTCTAAACTATGCTAAGGCCTTTGGTGAAGCCTGGGCATTTTCTCTAGGTACACAGATTGGTTTTCAGGCCGCGGCAACTGCAGATACAACAGTTTCGATACAAAGTAATTACGGATCATATGGTTCAATGAAATCAAAAGTTAAGCCATCTCTAGGTCTTATCTTCTCAACAATCTATAGACCATCTGAAGACTTTCAGGCCTACTTCTCTTACCAACAAGAAATGAAGAATAATCTAGAGGCGAATGCCTTTGGTAAAGTTTCTATTTCAACGACAACTGACTACCTACTGGACTTAAATATTACCTCTATGATTTTCTACGATCCACATATTTTGAGACTAGGTACAGGATCTCAATTTGGAATGGTAAAACTCTATACTCTACTTGAGTACCAGATGTGGGGAAATTATAAAGCTCCTCTTATGAGAGTGGCCAAAAGAGGTGGTGGAATTCAACCAAGTAGTGACTACGAAGTTTTAAAGGTAAATGATATCTTTGTTCCAAAACTAGGTGTAGGACTAGTGCTAACAGACGAGATTGAGTTAGACTTAGGTATTGCCTATAAACCGACACCAATTGATGGCGACTTTTCAGGTTCAGGTAACTCGATAGACTCAGATTCAACTATTCTTACAGGCGCGGCATTATATAAGACTAAACTCTTTGAAATTCCTCTACAGCTTGGAGGCTCTCTGCAGTATCATATGTTAGAGGATAGAACCGTTACAAAGACTGCTGGTCTAGAGAATGGGGATGCTGGAAATAAGATCGGTGCACCAGGATATAAGATTGGTGGATCAGTAATTGTAGGCTCACTAGGCCTGACGATGAACTATTAGGATTAATCATGGGAATTAAGATAATCGCAAAAAATAAGAGAGCTCATTTTGACTATGCTCTTGAAGATAAATTAGAAGTTGGAATTGTTCTAGTTGGAACAGAAGTAAAGAGCTTAAGATCAGGAAAAGTTTCTATCGCTGAATCCCATATCACTATTGATAATAAGGGTGAAGTTTGGGCATTTAATATTAAAATCCCACAATACGAGTTTGGAAATATTAATAACCACCAAGAAGATAGAAAGAGAAAGCTTCTTCTTCATGAAAAAGAAATAGTTAAAATCGCACATAAAATGAAGGCACAAAAGCTAACTCTAATTCCTACAATGATCTACTTTAAAGGATCTATAGTTAAGTTAGAAATAGCACTTGGGCGTGGTAAGAAGCTTCACGATAAGAGAGCTGATGATCAAAAGAAAACAGTTCAAAGAAATCTACAAAAAGGTATCTACGAATAAGGACGGAAATATGAGCGTTTATGATTTCAAAGTAAAGAGTAATAAGAATGAAGAAGTTGAGCTTTCTAACTATAAAGATAAAGTTCTCCTTATCGTAAATACAGCTTCAAAATGTGGATTCACTCCGCAGTATGCTGGACTTGAAGAGCTGTATAAAAAGTATAAAGATCAAGGACTTGAGGTCTTGGCCTTTCCATGTAACCAATTCGGAGCACAGGAACCTGGATCCAATGAAGAAATTGCCTCTTTCTGTGACCTTCAATTTAATATTTCATTTCCACTCTTTGATAAAGTTGATGTCAACGGAAGTGAGACTCACCCACTCTTTGAATACTTAAAAGAACAAGCTCCAGGCCTTCTTGGATCAAAGAAAGTGAAGTGGAATTTTACAAAGTTCTTGGTTTCAAAAGATGGGACTCAGATCACTCGTTTTGCACCAACAAGTAAGCCTGAGTCATTAGAAGATGATATAAAGAAGCTACTCTAAATACCTTGGACCTAGTTCTACTAGGTCCTAAGCTGTTACCCAGTGGTAAACAACACCTATATAAGTCGATAAAAATACTATCCCAGCAAATTTATGAAAGCTTCTCTTAACAAGAGATGCCCCAATCAAAAATATAGATGCAAAGATAAGTACAGACACTTCAAGGCTATAGTCTTGAGTGATTTTAATATCGTAAAATCCAATTGAGCCAAGTACGAAGGCCACATTAAAGATATTAGAACCTATAATATTTCCGGTAATAAGATCCGTATCCTTCTTCTTCACACAGGCCAAAATAGCTGTCACAAGCTCTGGAAATGAAGTTCCAAAAGCTACGAACACAGCAGAGATAACATAAGTCGAGATCCCTAACATTAGTCCAACTTTAGATCCTGAACTTACCAGTAAGTCCCCACCGAAATAAAGTAGGACAAATCCCAAGATCAATTTAACATAGAGCATTGGACCCATTTCATGCTCTAACTCATCAGGATCCATAGTTCTTAAATGTCTCTGCTTTCTCATCTCGCGAAATGTATTTAGAAGATAAGTAACAAAGAAAGTAACCAGTAAACCTGTTCCCCACCAGTAGAGCTCAGATTGGAAAAGGATAAGAGTTAGAATTAACGTAAGAACGATATGAAAGTAGAGTTGCTTTGTAATTTCTTTTCGTGACAAATAAAGTGGAACAAAGATTCCCGCGGCTCCCATGATGAGAAAGAGGTTGGCTATATTAGAGCCAATTATATTTCCAAGGGCAATTGGACTCTCCCCTCTAAAGCATGCCAGCTGAGATACAAAGAACTCCGGCAATGAAGTTCCAAACCCTACAATGAGTAATCCAATAACAAGTGGAGACATACCTAGATATAGTCCAATTTTCTCTGCCGACTCAAGAGCAAACTCAGCTCCGTAGTAAAGCATAACTATGGATAATATTAATAAAATCACTTGTAGTGTCATAAACCTGTCCTATAATTAATTTATGGAAAATCTATATAAAAATCTTACTGAAAAGACGTTTAAAAAATTAGCAATACTCTTTTGTTTACTTGGGGATATTCTCATTTTTTATTATATTTGGATAGATGCCTTTCCAAGAATCTTTTCTCAAGTCACAGAGCAAGTTAAGAAAAATCCAGCACTTGACGCTAGTATGTTTCCAAAGAATTTCTTTACAGAACTCTATCAACTCTCTAAACAAGCAATGCTCGCCATGTTCATTGGCGTAATCATTATTCATGTAATTAATTATGCGCTCTACTATAAAGATAAGGTCTTTGCTTATAAATATTTAAGGATTCAATCTTCTTTAGGTGGACTCGGACTCTTTTTACTAGGTTTTTCAGGTCTATTAAATGGAGGGCTATACTTTGCTTACACGCTATCTGGTGCACTAATGGTTCTTGTCTTCATTGGACTAAACCAATTTAAGCCTAAAACTTTGGAACTAAAAGCCTCGTCAAAGAAGGTCTAGTCCAAAGAGGGAGATTTCTCACCTTATCGAGAAGATTTCTCTGACCAGTTACAGCTAAAATAAATGAGTCAAAAGCTCTTGGGTTCTTAACTATAAGTTCTAAGTCATGCTCATAGATGAATATATTTAGCTTTGCTTCGATTTTCTTAATGATATCAAGTCTAGCTTCAACACCCATTTCGATATCACTCATATTTTGAATATCTCTATTTAAAAGAATCTTTCCTCTTAATAACTCAATTAGAGACAGATTTACATTTCCTTCATAGAGATCCATCCCCTTTGGAAAGTGTCTTCTTAAGTACGAAAACCTTGAAAGTATCATAAGAGATGTGTTTCCAAATGAATCATAAGAAGAAGTGAATAACTCTAGATATTGATCGTAGTAATACTTCCAGATCCAGAAGTCTACAGAGCGATTCCAATATGGGAGAAACCCTTTCTTAAGTCTTCTCTTAAAAGACCTAGATAGAAGATGTTCATGGGATTCTTTATCCCACATGTCTCTACTCATATCGAATTCATCATCTAAATTTCTAGAACGTTCGTATTCTTTATGATGATTATTTCGAATTTTTAAATCTTCTTCTAAGATTGAAGAGACTCTATCTCTAACATTGACTACTTCTTCAACTGGACAACTTTTAGATCCAGGACAGTCTAATTCACAAGAGTGACATGCAGGCCATGTAAGAGGAAAGTCGACTACAAGCTGATTTACTTTATAGTCCTTAATCCAAGTTCTAATGGCATCATCACCCTCAAGCCCCTCTTCATCTTTTACTTGAAGCATTGATCTGAGGAACCATCTCTCGCTATCTTCATAGTACTCAATAAGGCAGAAGAAGAAATTATCCTTTCTTCCACCTTTCATACTCATTCCGGCAATATTTTTTGATTCACTCACAAAGGCTCTCTAGCTATAGAGGTTTCTCGATTGAAAAAGGTAGGACATCCATTTCATTTTCAGAGATTACTTGTTCAACTAATCCCCTAGACTCTTTTGGATGGATAATGAGGAAACATCCTCCTCCACCTGCTCCACAAACTTTAATACCAGCTGTTGGAACTTTTTCTACCACTTTATTATACACCATATTCATTTTTTCAGAAACTATTCCAGGAAAAAGCTCTTTTCTAATTGCTCCCTCTTTAGAGATTAGCTCAGAAAGCTCTGTAAATGTTTCATTTTTAATGGCCTGGTATGCCTTCTGACTTAATGATGCAATCTCAGTAAGGCCTTTCCTTATAAGCTCATTCTTATCAAAGAAGCCTTTATACACTTCCCAGTTATTAATTCCAGAAAGTCTCGTCTGTCTTGAATAAACAAGTGTAATATTTTCTTCTAAGAAAGATTTAAGTTCTTCACTATAAAGTTGATCTACTTCTATCTTTCCAGGAGTAGGAATTAAAGCGAGTACTCCCCCATAAATAGCAGGATAATAGTCCTGATATCCAGCAGGCCCAGAATCTAACATTCTTCCTTCAATACCTCTAACGACATTAATAGCTGTCTGTCGATCCATTGCAAGATTAAGATACTTACAAATAGCACTATAAAGAGTAATTCCCATTGAAGATGAACCGCCAAGCCCCGCCCCAGGAGGAGAACCTGATTTTAGGTTTACCTTAACTCCATTATTTAGATTAAAATAATTTAAGATTTGGCACACAAAACTAAAGTGACCAAAGTGAGTTCCAAGTAACTTCTCTTCTGTAAAATCTTCGCAGTTATAAACTTCAGTCGTATCATAATCAAGTGAATGAATTTGAACCTTTCCTTTTTCAAATTCTTCAATATGAACTTCGGCCTTTAGACTTGTCGCCAAGTTTAAAGTAATCGTTTCTGGTATTATTAAATTGATAGGTTCTAAATCTAGAGTTCCACCCAATAGGTCAACTCTTACTGATCCATTATACTTCGCCATTGTAAATCCCTACGTAAGGTAGTTCTCTGTATAAACCGTTAAAGTCTAATCCATATCCAATAACAAAATGATCTTCAATTTCAAAAGCTAAGTAATCAATATCTACTTTGTGTTGAATACGAGCAGGTTTATAAAGAAGTGAAGCAACTTTTAAAGACTTTGGATTACTCTTTTTAAATCTTTCAACAAGTGAAGAGATTGTTAATCCAGTATCCACTATATCTTCAACTAAAATAACATTCTTTCCAGTCACATCAGTTTTAATATCTAAGTTTATTTTTAATTCCCCTGTAGACTCTGTACCTTCATAAGAAGACACTGAAATAAAGTCGAGAATTACGGGAGTATCTATTTCTCTGATTAAATCTGCGCAAAAAATAAATGAGCCCTTAAGCACACCTACGACTACAACTTCTTCACCATGAAATTCATTTGAAATTTCTTTAGCAAGTTCCCTTACACGTTTTTGAATTGAATCTTTGGATATTAACTCTGGAAATGACATAAAACCCTCTTGTCTTAATTAATACATAGAGAGTATATCAAAAAAAGAAGGAGACAACAGTCTCCTTCCAAATTAAATTATATTTGTGCTTCTGTGATAGGGCCTTCAGTTCCCTCAATATTCGTTGAGAAAGCAAGTAGGTCTTCATCATCAGGCTGATAATCCCAATGTGCAGTACATCTTGCTTCATACAAGTCTGCTTCACCAACAAGAACCTGATCAGCATTCTCAGTCGACTTTCTATGTGTCTTTGATGCTGGAGCACCACATGAAGTACATACGGCTTTAACCTTTGTAACATCATCAGCGATCGCCATAAGATGCGGCATAGGCCCAAATGGTTCACCCTTATAATCTTGGTCAAGTCCTGCCAAGATCACACGTACGCCTCTTCTAGAGAGCTTATTAACTACCTTTATAATATTGTCATCGAAGAATTGAACTTCATCGATAGCTACAATTCTTGTTGAGTCATAAATCCTCTTAAGAATGTCTATTGCAGAGTTTACTGGTGTCGCAGCTACAGATTGAGACGAGTGACTTACGACTTTAGTCTCGTGATACCTATCATCTAATGCTGGTTTAAAAATTTGAATCTTTTGCTTTGCGATTTGGGCCCTTCTTACTCTTCTGATTAACTCTTCAGTTTTACCAGAAAACATAGGTCCACAAACGACTTCAACACTTCCTGTCATGAAGCTTGCTAGATACGGGGACACGTCTCTCTCCTTTAAAATGTGGGTAATTATGTGTTGTGTGTAGAATGATTCTTACAAAGTCATTACACTCTGTAAATGAGGCCATTCCATGTGTCATTTAACTATTGTAATGAATTCCAATAGATAGTGAGAATAAACTTTCTAACACCTCCTGACTTTGGCAACAAGTCAAAACAGGATATGTTTTAAAGCATTGCGAAAAGAGATGTGAAATAGATAATTCCAAGCACGATAAAGAGAACAAATATTATCAGCGGGGAACAAACTACAATTAAGCTCTGTAGGATTGAAAATGACATATTATTTCTCAGTCCAGCGAAGAGATAAATAATTGAGGAGAAGTGTCTAATCATTTCTCCAAAGATTGGAATGACAAGAAATAGATTTGTCACAATAGAATGATTGACCACTTGAGAAGTCACTTTCTCTAAGTCTCCATTAAATTCAAAGAGATTTCCAAAGAATCTAATAACAACTGTCCACACTTTTGCATAGAACCAGAGAGTAATTGGAAAAATAATAACCTGAAGAATTGACCAAGAAATTAAAATCTTTTGATACTCAAGAGATATGTTTTGAGAGATAAGTGAAGAGAGAGAATCTGACTCACTCATATATGAACCTGTTATATAACCAAAGTAAATCATTCCAATAGAATAGAGTCCGCTCACTATTGCCATCACCCAAGATACACTCATAACTTCTACAAAGTTTAATCCTGATATCTCAGGTTCCTCAGTATTCTCGATATCAGTAGCAAGGGCTAAAGGCCTTTGTTGAGATCTTAAGTTTCTTAAAACCTCATGAGTCTTAAAAGGGTGAAGAAACGTTAATACATACTCTTTTAATATTTGATTCATTACTTAACTCTATACTTGTCGGGGTCAATACTAACTGGTTCTTTGCTATACCTTATATAATGATACGATATTTTTAAGCTTCGATCTAATACAATGATTTCTGAATCAGTAAATGAAATCTCTAACTCTCTAGAATTTACACCTAGTTTAAGTTTCCACTTTTTAAACTTAGATAAATCCTTCTCATTCACTATATATTCAGCAGGACTTAATAGTAATTGAAATACCTTAATGGCCTCACTTCCCATTTTATGAACAGCTAAATCAAGAGTTTCATTATTATCAAAAGTAATTTTAACATTAGCACCAAGTTCTTCTAGAACTCTAAGATTCCAAACATTGTGAATATTAAATAATAGTATCTTTTGTTCACCCGCATTGAACTGGTAGTAGAGATTATTCTTAGGATTGAAGATATAATAAGACTGATCATTATTATACTTTTCATAGATAGTATAAAGTCCCTCTTCAGTCTTAATAGAGCCTACAATACGAGAAAACTTTTTTGAATCAGCATTGTTTAAGTAATTAACTGCTCTTAATGAAAGTAGTTTATCTTTCAAATGCTCCATCTTTGTTTTTGATACTTCAATTGGATGCTCTGGAGGAGGATTTGTCGTTCCTGATTTAAAATCAATGGCAAATGATTCATTTCTAATATTAGAAAATACAATAGATCTCTCTAACTCTTCTTTATCAAAGATAGTTAAGTCTAAAAAGAAATTGGTAGGTAAATCAAATAGTGACTTAACTCTCTTATACTTATGATCAGAGCGATGTTCTTCTTGCTTATTAACCATTCCTTCAAATGGTAACTTGTCATTTGCAAGAGCAATTACCATATCTTCATTCTTTGTCTTAAAAGCGATATAGAAGTCTTGAGAAAAGTTCACTTTCTTACCAAGGTGATATTCAAGAGTTTCATTTTCAAAAGTAAAAATCATCTTTAAGTGCTTTTCAGGAAAGAAGTCATCTCTTTGCTTAGGAGAGATATCCTTTAAGTATTTTTTAGCTCTAATCTCAGCAAGACGACTCAGGAATTCATTAACTCTACTCTGGTCAACCTTATGCCCATCAGAGAAGTTTATAAAAGACTCATCCATTTTCATAATGTGCATGAAAGGAGTTTGTAACTCTAGCAAGTCACCGTATTTTGAAGAATCTAAGATCTTAGAATAATTATCTTTTTCTTTTTGATCCGAAATCCCCTTTCTTTCTTGAGTAAAGTAAGTAATAGAAATTAAACATATCAATAAAGCTAATAAGCCTAGATTCTTTTTCATTAAAGCTTCCCTCTCCTTTTATAAAGGACAATTGAAAAGACTATTAAACAAATTGGAAGTACTAATACACTAAAGAAGAAAATTACTCCCAATTGTGGAGCGCTGATAAATAATGGCTCATCTTTCAAAGCAATTCTATCAAAACTAATAAGTTTATCATTTTTTGTTAACCACGAAACTGTGTTAACTAGTACTTTGAAATTATTTGTGAACTTTGTATAAGCGTTAGAAACAAAGCTTGTATTTGAAAAAACAACTACTCTTCCACCATTTCCAAACTCTCTACTAACTGCAAAGTTAATAGGTCCAGGAAGATCGCTACCTTTATCAAACTTCTTATTAGAAAGATCTAAAAAGTCAGACTCTCCCCAACTCTCCCCTGTGGACTTGATAAGTTCAACTGCTTTCAGTCCTAAGTCTCCAGAGAAAGTTATCGCTGTTGCAAGAGGAAAGAAGACATACTGAGTAAACTCTTTAAATATTGGATGACTCTTGGCAAATGTTTTGGCAATCGGAGCAGCTCCATTAGATCCATCAATAGTAGAATCGGGAGAAATAGAAAGTATGTTGTGAACTTTAATTCCTTGTTCTCCTAAGTATTTTCTTAAATTAGGAATTGAGTCTCCGTTAAACTGAGGATTAATCCCTACTAATAGGGCCTTCCCGCTTTCTTGATATTCATTAAGAGCACTTATTTCACTTTCATTAAGGTCAATCTCTGGGGCCCAAAGAACAACAGCATCACAGCTAGCAATAGGTTCTCCAGAAACAAGTTTAATATCTTCAACCTTATACATTTCTAATTCTAGAAGTTTTCTTAGAGCACTATGATGGTCTCTATCATCTAAATACCAACTAAATTTTGAGTGAGAACTATCAACACAAAGTGTAGTTTCCTTATCTCGACTTACTTTTAAGATTGCATTTGTAAGCTCTAGCTCCCTCGTCTTCATTGCACGAGCGACCTTATCTCCCTTAGTTACAATTAAAGTAGGAAGAATAGTTATATTATTTTTTTGAACTAAATTTGGATTAGACTCAGCATCAATAAAGTCAAATTTCAAATCAGACTTACTTAACCTATAGAGTTCTAACAATGTGCTTATTACTTGAAAGTTCTCTTTTCTTGCATATACATCAATATGAACTTCACCCTCAGAGTTTTTTAAGACATTTATTGTTTGATCTTTTAAAGAGTGTAATTTCTTTTCAGTTAAGTCTATTTGAACAGGATTTTTAAAAGCTAGGTAATTTATCATTCCTACAATACTGGCAACTAGAAAGCAGCCAATAAGTGCATCTGCAAGATGCTTAAACTGAGAACTTGTATAATATGCTTTAAAAGATTTTCTAAATACAATTAACAGTACTAAAGTGAGAACTAGCGCCACACAAGAAACAATCACATTTAAATATATTTCATCAGAGACAGAAAGCCATAGAAACACACTTGTTAAATAGAGAATAACATTTACAGCAATTAATAAATTTGAAAGAAAGCTCTTCATACTACCATCTCCTCGAATTGAGAGACTTATTAATAAACATCATGAAAAGTCCTATAAATGAAATAAAATACACAAAGCTAAAACTTCTAATATCCCCTTGAACAAAGTGGAGAAAGTGAGAATTGTTATTTAGATAGCTTAGTAACTGTCCAACAATAAAGTTATTTGAAGAGTTCGCTGCAAGATTTAAAAGAAGTACTCCAAAGATCATTGAAAAAGAGATGAAACCTGAGATGATTTGATTTCCAGAGATAGAAGAAGCAAACATACCAATCAAAACATAAGTACTAATATTTAATATTAATCCTAAGTATGCACTTAGAACTATTCCCCAGTCACTGTATCCTGAAAACATTAGAATCATAGGAAACATAAGAGAGAGAATAAGCATGAAAATTATTTGAGTAATATGTGATAAGTATTTACCAATAATAATATTCCATAAACCAACCTTTGATCTCATTAACAGATCAAGTGTTCCACATCTCTTCTCTTCAACAAATGAGTTCATTGTCAGTAAAGGAGTTAGGAACATAAAAAGAGAGCTAATCATTCCAAATAAAGGAATAAGCACATTAGATGTTAAGCTTGAACCTACAAACTCTTTTGATGCTAGAACACGGTAATAGAAAATCCATCCAGTGATTCCAATAAAAATGGCACATAGAATATAAAATAATGGTGAGGACATGGCCTCTTTTAATTCTCTTTTATATATATTAAACATTTTTTTCACTCGTCACTTGTTCAAATATTTGTTCTAAGTCCATCTCTTCAATTTTCAATGAACTCACAATATAATCTCTATCTAAAAGGAACCTATTAATCTTCCCTCTTAAGTCCTCATTACCTTTTGAAGTAATTCTAAGTTCTTTTTCATTTCTAATTATTTCAATATTAAACTCTTGTTCACACTCTTTGCAGTCTTTGTCTGAGAGCTTTGTATCTAGTTCTATTAAAAAGATTTCTCCTGTAACAAGATCTCTCTTCACATCTTCAATTTTCCCTGTTTTAAGAATCTTCCCATTATTGATAATAGTCACTTCATCACAGAGATTACTTGCTTCATATAGCTGATGTGTTGAAAATAGAATTGTATGGTCATTCTTTAAAGAGAGAATTAGCTCTCTTATCTCTTTGATAGCATGAGGATCAAGTCCAACAGTTGGTTCATCTAAGATAATAATTTCAGGGTCTACTATTAAGGCCTGAGCAATACCTACTCTTTGTTGGTAACCTTTCGATAAGTTTCCAATCAGGCGTCCCTTAACGTTATCAATTCCACATTTACTAAGAATACCTGACAAATCGACTTGGGATTCAAAGATGTTTTTCACAAATAATAAGAACTCTTCTACTACCATATGTTTATATAATGGTGGTATTTCAGGTAAGAAGCCTATTGGTCTTTCAGAATTAACAAATATCTCTCCAGAACAGAGAGTTAGCTCATTTGTAATAATTTTCATTGTTGTAGATTTTCCTGCACCGTTTGGTCCCAGGAATCCATGAATACTTCCTTTTGACACTTCAAAGGAAATACCATCTAGTGCTACGGTCGAAGAGTAGCTCTTATGAACATTTTCAACTCGGATGGCCTTTTCTTCCATAAAATCACCTCACGAAATTTTTATAATTAATCCTAGCAAAAGAAATTGATAAAGTTAAAGCCTAACTAGGTTCAAAAGCCTAGATATTACGTATTTTCTTCAAGAATTTTCACTTAGTTACCGATATAATGAGTTATGAATAAGATATTTGAAGAACACATTAAAAATGCACAGACTATCGTCATCACGACTCACATTTTTCCTGATGCTGATGGCATAGGAAGTCAAATTGCTCTATGTATGGCCCTTCAAAAGCTTGGCAAGAATGCTATTTGTGTAAATGAAAAGAAATTATTCGACAGGTATAAATACTTAGATCCTCAAGATGTCATTATTTCCTATGATGAGTACTTAGAGAATCCATTCAAAGAAATTGACCTCTTCATTGTAGCGGATACAAATAGCCTACCTAGAATTGGTAAGAATACCCAAGAACTAGTGATGAGTTCTAAAGATTTACTATTTATTGATCATCATCCTTGCGCTAGAGAGCTTGAGGCCATTCACTGTATAGATACAACGATGGCAGCGACTGGTGAACTCGTTGGTAATCTGATCCTAGGCCTCGGAGTTGAGTTAACAAAAGAGATGTCTCTAGCACTCTACACTGCAATACTTATTGATACTTCAAGTTTTAGATACCCTACTGTATCTGGGGATACACATAGAATGATTGCAAGATTAATGGACGCTGGAGTAAGACCTCCGGAAGCCTTTAATCAGATCAATGGTACTAAGAAAATTGACTATATGAGACTCATTGGTGAAGTACTATCCTCTGCTCAAACTAATGAGACAGAGGAAGTTGCCTGGATAACTCTCGACGAAGAAATGATTGAAAAACATCAATCAGATGCTGAAGACACTCATGGCTTTATAAATCACTTATTAATATTAGATAATATAAAAGTTGCATGTATGTTTAGAGAAAATGGATCTTCAGTAAAGCTAAGTATGAGATCAGCTTGTACAACTATTGATGTAGGAATTATGGCACAAGCTCTTGGCGGCGGTGGACACAATCATTCAGCAGCAACAGTTTTAGAAGGAAAAATGGAAGATATTGTAAAGTCATCTGTTAGTAAAATACAGAAGATGATCGATATGACTAAGAGTTAACCTTTACCTAGAATTTCAGTGAGAGCAGCCCTCTCTTTTTCATTCCACCCAAAGCCACCAGTCGCTAAAAGACCTTTTAGCTTGTTTTGAACATTTGTATCTTTAGGATCATTCTTTTGAACATCTGAGTGAAGAAGTACTTTCTTATCCTCTTCTCCAGCATCCTTTTCAAGCTCTTCAGGATTCCCTAAACCTTTTACCGCAGACGCTGTAGAAGGCTTTGTTCTAATTGCAGGTTTAGAAGCTGCTTCTTCAGACATGAAGGTACTAACTTGCTTACCTTCTGTAACCTCGACTTTCTTTTCAGGCTTTGCAGTTTTTTGAGCAACTCTGGCCTTAATTTCTTCAGGAGTGAGATTTTCTCGAGGTGGTCTATAAGACTGTTTAACTTTCGAAGGACCATTCTTCTTTGCCCTTCTCTCTGTAGAGTTTTCAGTTGCTGCAGGTAATGTTTCTTTAAATGCTGTAAAGACCTTCATATAACTATTATAGCTAATATATATTTAAGTTTCACCGTGGAAACTCTTTCTCACTGATTTTCTGGGCACTCCCTGTAAATTCTGTGTCTAAATTTCTGGGCAATAAATAAAAACACTATTTTGATTTATTTTCGACTCCAAGACCCCAATATCAAAGGAATATTAGACAAAAACCGACCCAAAAACTCAAGAATTCTAAAGTTGCACCGATTAGTAATTGACCAAAGTTAGCAAAGTGTTAACCTTGGTCTTCATAAAATGGTGAGAGAAAAAATTCTAAATAAAGACTTTAAGTTGTACGTCCGTTCGAATTGTCCGTAATTTGTTAGTTCTTATTTAGATATCTATTAGAAACGACGTTTCTAAAAAATGTGAGAGAATTTATGAGAACAATGGAATTGGCAAAGAGATCAAAACTCGTATTTATGTCATTACTATTATCAGTGTCTGTTTTTACAACTTCATGTGGAAGCGGAAAAGACGGTGCAAATCTAGAGATTCCTGGGGTTACTGGTCCAGTGGTTTCATTACAACAAGATGATGTTTTAATCACAATGGTATTTGATAATCTTCAATTACAAGGTGGATTAAGATACGCCATCCCAAAATACCCAAATTCGTATATCGAAATGTCTCCAGATCTACAATCAAATGGTACGCTTATGGCCGTATCAATCTCACTTGATGATGTATTTGACGGAAGTCTATCTAACCTTGATCCACAGTCACTTCCAGGAGGTAGAGCACTTCCAGGTGTAGCAAGTGGACGTTTACCTGCGGTAGCATTTAGTATTGAAAAATTCCACAACATGGGTGTTTATATTGGACCAGATGTATTTGGTATCTTTATCCCAGTAAGCGGTCTTAACTTACAAAACTCAATGATCACTGCAAGATTCTATGCAGGTGGAGATAGAGTTGGTAACCTTTCTTTAATTGGTGAAGATCAAGACGGAGAAAATGGTGGATTCTTACTAATGTTAGACATGGCAGGATCTGTGAAGAAGAAACTTAAAAAACAAGCAAAGAGATACTAATAAAAATATAAAATGAATATAACGAGGGGGAGCACTTGCTCCCCTTTTTTATTTCTTTACGCTATGAAAATCGAGAATATTAATTTGCCACTTATACTTTGTTGAATCATTATTTATAACTTCAACATACACAGGTTCTGTTTTCCCATCAATATCATTAAGTAACCAAAACCTTTCACCAACAATTGATACAATATTATATAAACCTTGGTGTAAGTTGTTTTCAATTAAATACTTTAAAAAGATAAGCCTCATAGGTTCAGTTCGTTGACCTAACCCATCATATTTCTTCATATCTGAGAGCGCTTCTCTAGTTTGATAATCTTTTAGTGGAGTCTTTAGAGCTTCAACCATAGTGTCAGAAAAAATAAAGTCTCTCTTCATCTTCTTCATATCGACACTAGAGACTGTTAACCTCTTCTTATCTAAATCTTGAACAGCTTGCTCAAAAGCAGAAAGCTTTATTACAATCCTCTTAGGTATAACAGGCTTTGGTTTTACAACAGGCTTAGCAACAACTACTGGTTTAACAACAGGCTTAGGTTTAGGCTTTGGTTTTACAATTATAATAGGTTCAGGCTTTGGCTCTGGTTTAGGCTCTGGCTTCTTTTCAACAAATAAGAAGTCTCCTAATCCTTTGTCATCAAATTCTTTTAGAGCACCAGGAAGAAATAAATCTCCTTGTACATAACGAGATTTACTTGCTTCTAGTTGTTTAGAAATCAATGAAAATATCATTTTCAGTTCTGGATATGCTCTCTCTTTACTAGATAATAGAGTTGAGTATCTCTTTAAACAACTGAGTCCATGTCCACCAGTATTAATGACATTAGAAGCATTGGACTCATAAAGTAGCTCTATGGCCTTAGGTATTGAACTAAGTCCATAGACATCATCTTGCTCAGAGCAAAGCTTAACTAAGAGATCTTTATCATCACGGCATATATTAGCAAGTTCTTCATGCGACTTTTTAAGTGTGAAGTACTTAGGACTAATTCCCTTTTTTAAAAGTCTATTATATGTCCTTGTCTTCGCAACTCCTCTTGGAGTAAGTGTTTTAAAGTTTTCAATCCAACTGGCCCTTTCCGTGCTATTTAACTTATTAAGAGTCGCAGGATTCCAATCTTTTAAATATCTAGTCTTTGCTCTTTTAACAAACTTCTTCATCTCTACCGATTTAGGTTTGCACATCCCCAGAGTTTTTTTCCAATCTAGAGAGCAAAGCTTTTCATTTCCATCAATTTCATACATTAGAGAATAATTCTCTTTAAGACTTTCAAAGAGATAACTAATTGTAATTAACCTATAGAGATATCTAATATATTCAATATTTTCATTTAAGTAATAATCAGGACAATTAGATTTCGTTGGAAACTCGACTTCCCACATCTCGCTAAGATCAAATATCTCCTTCTCTATAAGCTTAGGAAGGTAGTCCTTTATATATAGATCATCTTCGAAGGTAATCTCTCCATTAGAGCTATTAAGAGAATACTCAGGAGAGATTGGACCATGATATAAAGGAGTTGGTTGCTCGCCTACAACAGTATTGTCGTAATAGTCATTTGAGACTGGTTTACTTGCCCAAGCATTTAGAGAAAGGGCAAGTAAAAGTATAGAGGTAATATTCTTTTTCAGCATATTGTAATCTATTGTCCTTCACCAATTAGCATTAAACTTAGGTCTGGAACATAAGTGATAATAGCAAGAGCAATAAGCATCAGAATTAAGAATGGGAAAGATGCCCTATATAGTTCTGTAACAGGCTTTTTAAATCTAAAAGATGAGATAAATAAATTAATTCCAACAGGTGGAGTAATGTAACCTATCTCCAAGTTCGTTAAGAAAATAATTGCCAGGTGAACAGGGTGAACTCCAAATTCTTGAGCAATTGGAACAATCAGTGGAACAACAACAATGATTGCACTGAATATATCCATTAAAGAACCAACAATAAGTAAGAATATATTTAAGAAAAGTAAGAACGAATATTTATTCGTTAAGAACTCTCTCATAAAATCTAATATTTGCATTGGTATTTCTTCATCTACTAAGTAGTTTGTTAATCCGAGCGCACAACATAAAATTAGAAGAATCCCACCAACTAAACTCATACTGTCAGCTGTTACTTTTGGAATATCTTTTACGATATCAAGATCTTTATAAACAAAGCATTCAATAATCAGAATATAAAAAGCAGTAATTGCTGCAGCTTCTGTAGCTGTAGTAAAACCACCATAAATACCAACGAGAACACCTACTGGAAGTATCGCTTCCCAGAAGCAACCTTTTAAAGCTGCTACAAGTTCAGAAAATTCAAATTTCTTACTAGATGCAGATAAAGTTCCATTCTTTATAGACCATGCAGACAGAACAACAATAAGTAGTATTCCTGGAATAATACCAGCAATAAATAACTGATCAATATCTACTTTTGCAACAAGTCCGTAGAGAATAATTGGAAGAGATGGAGGAAAGAGCAGTCCTAAAGAACCAGAAGTTGTAATTAACCCTAAGCTAAACTTCTCTGTATAACCTTCATTCTTTAAAATTGGATATAGTAGACCACCAAGAGCAATAATAGTAACACCACTCGCTCCAGTAAAAGCTGTAAAAAAAGCACAAATTACTAAACTAACTATCGCGACTCCACCAGGTAGCCAACCAAGAGCAGCCTCAGCAAAGCGAAGGAGCCTTTGTGGTGACTTTGACTCCGCCATAATATAACCAGCGAAAGTAAAGAGAGGAATAGTCAAAAGGGTTGGAGCAGAAGAGAGTCTATAGATCTCAACTGCTACAGCTGATGTTTCAACATCAGTAAAGCTAAATGCTGTTAAAGCCGCAAGGGACATAATCACAAATAGTGGAACCCCTAAAATAGCTAATATTATAATTCCAAGAAATGAGAAAATCTCTAACATGCTCTCCTCCCATTAAATGAACTAATAAATAAGTAAAAGAATCTATAAGCTATTAGAGAAAATCCAAAAGGAATTATAGCTACTAAATAACCACTTTCAATTCCCCAAAATACTGGCTTACCATACTTAAGTTCAACCAATAAGAAATTATATGAAGCATAGATTAACCAAGATAGAGTTAAGCAAGATGCTAGGGAAATAATTCTTCGAATCCAATTATAGAGAAGGTCACTATGAATTGACTCAAGGTACTTCCCTAAAATATCAATTCCAATATGAGTTCCTCTACCGGTAGCAAGAACACCACCTAAGAAAGTACTTAGAAAAACCAAGTGTCTCACAAAGGGCTCAATCCAATGTAGAGTAAGGTTAAACCATCTTAGGACAATGGCCAAAACACTCAAAGTTAGCATACCTAGGACACTTACTAGAAGTGTCCAGGTTGATAACTTCTCAATTAATTGATCTAGTACTTTAAGAAACTTCATTATAAGTTACTCTCCAGTCTCTTAAGGGCCTCAGCAGAAAAAAGCTTCCCTTTAAGTTTACCAATAACTTCAGTTCTAAGTTCTTTACCTTTAGCAACATCTGCATCAGAGAACTTAAGAAACTCAATACCTTGAGACTTCATCACAGCAAGAGCATCTTTATTGTCTTTATCATTACCAGAGTTAACTTCTGTAATATATTTTTTAGCAATATCTTCAACAGTTTTTCTATGCTCTGGCTTAACTTTCGCCCACCCTTTATCAGATAAAAGGAATGCTCCAACTGAAAATGAAATTGGTAAATCAATTACATATTTAATTTTTGTATTCCACTGTAATGAGATAATTCCAAGAGGTGGTGCATAAGCTGCTTGAATAATCCCTGTTGAAAGTGATGAAAGAACATCTGGAAGCGGAAGTGGTACAGATACAAACTTCATTGTCTCAATCATTGTCGAAACAAGAGTGTCCCCTTCCCATGACCAAATTTTAACTCCCATCATATTTTTTAAAGAATCAGTTTTCTTTTGAGAAACAAAGTAAACGTTTCCAATTTCAAAGAACCCTAGATTTTTAAATTCATTTTCTTCAAACTTCTTATTAAAGAAAGGCTCCATTTTTTGAACGATTCCAAGAGCTTTCTTTCTGTCATGATAGAAAGTAAATGGAAGTTCTACTACTCTCACGTCTCCATTAATATCTCCAAGGGTTTTCCCTGTGAAAATACCACCATGAAGCTGACCTACTCTAATCTTTCTAAGAACATCTGGCTCATCTCCTTGAGATCCACCAAAGTAAAACTTAATTTTAACTTTCTTATTAGTTTTTTCTTTAATCTCTTTGGCCATCTTCTTTAGACTATTAGACCAATTTGTACCTTCAGGAGCAAGAACTCCAACCTTTAGAGTTACCCCAAAAGAATTAGCACAAAAGAGTAAACTGAATGCAACTGCTGTAATAATTTTTTTCATCTCTATCACCTATTTTTAAAATAAATCTTCTTCATATTTTTTAATTATTTCGTATCTCTTTACTGCTAATGATTGATAAAGTCTTAGTCTTGGCTCTTCAAAGTCTTTCTCAACTGCCCTTGAAGGCTTACCAAGTAATTCTTTATAATGCTTACGAGCTGCAGTCTCCATAAAGAACTTCTGCGTTTTATAATCATCTTCCTCTAGCATAGGAATAATATAATATTGCATAAATGATACTCTTGCTAACCAGTTATTTGGTTGTTCAGCAATAAGTTTAAGAAAAATTTCCTTACCCTTCTCAGGATTACCACCTAGCATTCTAGGACGTGCTGCTTCATAAGTTCCATAAAAGATTTGGCAAGTTCCAAAATTTATTGAAGGCTTATTTGTACATACCCAGTCAAACATTCCTTTTACAACAGGAAGAGTTGCCACGAGTGTCATATCAGTTTTTTGAAGATTGATCATCCCTCCAAGAGCCTGAGCAGCAAAGAGTACTCCTTCATAATGGAGCATATTTTTTGAAAGGTGATTATCTAAAACTTCTACCACTCCTCCATCTTTGTTTTGAGACTTAATCAATCTATCCCAAGTAATTCCTTCGCTTTCTAGGAACTTAAGTCCATATGAGAAGGCCTTGGCATAATTATAAATGGCCTGTTTCTTATTTTCACTCTCTGTTTCATCTTCATAGTAATCAGCAAGATAGAGAGTTTCATTCACAGCAAAGGCATAACCTGTATATCCCTTAATTGCAGTCACAAGAAGTTCTGTATCTTCTGGCTTTAAATGGAGAAGTCCATCAACAAGAGTTAAGTTTGCAAGAGTCCCATCTTTGAAATTTTTCCAATTTCCCTGAGTCTCTAATCCCTTGGTTGCTTCATACATTAAGCTTCCAGTCGTCCCAACAGCAATTTTTTGAACGGATCCACAGCTACTTAGGAGTACTAGTGTAAAAAGTGACAACACTTGAAGTAAAGATTGGTTCTTGGCCATAAAACGTCTTCCTTTTTGACAATAATTTTAGAAATACCTTTCTAGATTGCCCTAGATTTCAGCTATTTACAACCTACTACGCATGCGGTCAGAACTTCCTATTGCTAGAGGTGCTTTTTTTGGCAGAATGTGTTAAAATACTAATAAATGACCTCGAGAAATCGAGTTAAGTTTAAACAGTATTTGACCGATATGGTTCAAGATATAGCAATTTTAGGCTAAAGGATTTGCCGTTGTTAAAAAACTTGAGAATGGCCGTAGTGCCGACCTAGGATCTTCAATTAAGTCGCTTGACTTCTTATAAGTGGATCTGAGGGTGAATAAAAATCAGACACACTAAACTAAGGAGAAAGTGATGAACACTTCTAATGAAACAATTCAAACTCCAGACTCAGAGATCATGATCGATGTTAAAGATCTGACTAAAGCTGTTAAAAAATCTGCTGCTCCAAGCTTAAGCTTAAAGCCGTCTAGATCATTTAATAGAGTTAAGAGTTTAAGACCAAAAATGGCCGTAGGACTTAAGAAGTCAAGATCTACAATTGGGAAGTCTCAGGAAGATTAGAGTTGGGGTTCTTACCTACTCTCTTTTCCCAAACTTTTTTTATCAAAGCTTTCTTGTAAGCTCTTGATTGCCTTTTCCCTTTCTGAATCTAAGTTCTTAATATTTTTTTCAAAAGACCATGTAAGGAATCTCTTTCTAGCTAGAAATAGATTATTTACATAAGTCGTTTGTAGCGCCTTTAATTCACGAAAGCAAAGACTTCTCTCTTCATCACTAAGCTTATTTCCTCCTCCATCTTTAGAAGCAGAACTTGCAACTAAGATTAAAGAAGAGAATTCTCCATTACAAACCTTTCTCTTATGATCAAAGAAGTTTTCTAGATCTACTTTTAGATCTTCTAATTCACCAATGAAATTTTCAGGAGCAACTACTTTAATTTTTGAAATTTTATTATGAATTTCCGCAGTGTACTCAAATGATGACTTCTTTGCTTGAGAAAAGACTGATTGAGAGCTTAAAAATATAGTTAATAAAAATATTATTTTTTTCATTTTCCTACTAGGTTTTGTAACTGATTTAAATAGTAATCGATATTCTTACGTTCTGTAAAAGTTAATTGAAAAGAAAATCTTTTAAACTTAGATTTCGTTCCTTTTGATAAATCGACAGCAGACTTTGGAAGGGAAAATATTTTAGCAAGTGCCTTAATAAAGCCTTTATTAGCAGCTCCTTCAATCGGTCTCTCTTTAATATAAAGAACTAATTCCCCATTATCACCAATACTATGTTTTTCTACCTTTGATCCAGGTTTTGCCCATATATCTAATTCAAAATATAAGCACTCATCTACGGTCTTTAAATTATAGTATTTAATTTTTAAATCACTTAATTTTCTACTAACCAATGATTCGTAATTAGGATTCAAATAACTCTCTCCACTCACCATTCGTTGAATTCTTATGACCTAAGAATTCTTTAAATTCTCTTAGAAAGTCAGTAATAGGAAAACCTACAACATTTGAATATGAGCCTTTAATTTTTGAAATAAAACATAGGCTTCGACCTTGGATACCGTATGCACCAGCTTTATCTAAAGACTCTCCACTTGCAAGGTACACTTCAAGTAGGTCTCGATCAATATTTTCAAAAGTAACTTCACTTTCACAAGAAAATACTCGCTCACGCGTAGACCCATCTTCACTTAGGCATGTAAAGAACACGCCTGTTATAACTCTATGCTCTTTTCCTTCAAGCTCAAGAAGCATTCTCTTTGCATCTTCAATATCATTAGGTTTTCCGTAAACCTTGTCCCCAAGAGTTACAATAGTGTCTGAAGATATGATGAACGGAAAATACTCTTTTCCAAAGCTATCGTTTTTTGAAAGTATACTAAAAACATCTCTTCCCTTTAAGGCCGCAAGATCTTCAGCAATTTCAAAAGGGTTAACCTTATCAGTAACTTCTTCAACGTCAGAACTTTTAATATCAAAAGGTATATTTAACCACCCAAGTAATTCCTTTCTTCTAGGACTACCACTTGCTAATACTAATTTCATTTTTTTATTTAATTTCATTAATTATCTTCCAGAATTTCTTTTTAGTTGAATTTAAAACTTCACCATCAGTCTTCATATATAAATTGAGGTCTTCTCCTCTTTTATACTCAAGTAGAGCAAGATTAAAGAATTTAGATGAGTATGTCATGTCTTGATTCTCTCCTCCTAAAGACTTTAGTTTTTCTCGAAGTCTCTCAGAAGCAAGTAGATTTGAAGTCTCCATTCTTCTTGTATACTCTTTTAAAAAATCAAACCTCAGACTAAGATCACTCTTAGGATCATCGAACGATCCCCACTTTCTATATCCATACTTAAGCCCTAGCTTATTCTCATCGTCTAGCTCTTTCATAAACCCACTGTATTCTTTTAAAAGTAACTCTCTTGCGACAAAGATTGTAGGAATTCTCTTAGTTATAAATTCACCTACTCTAAAAAGGTTACTCTCTTCGTGAGAGGAAATAGTTCTTCCCTTCTCTCCAATTTTATACCAAGAGTAATCACTTAATTCGTATTCATCTTTATTTTCAAAACCTCTGTAGTAAAACAGTACTGTTCTATCGTCACTCTCCCCTTCAAGTCCTAATTGTTTAAAACTTCTTCTTTTTACATAGCCTTCATTTCCAACTAGAGAAATGAATTCAACATTTAAAGATTCCCCTGAAATAGAGCCATTAGGAGTAATGAGAAATGAAAATGTTTTTCTATGAGGGAGTACTTTATTATTTTCTTCTATCAATTTATTCAATCTCTTGTATTGATTTATTGTTGCTTTACTTCCTTCTAGAGATGCTAAAAGATCATCTTCACTGTATTCAGTAGTCTCATTTGTTGGTAGAGCATCATAAAACTTCATTGGTAAGAAGAGACCATCTGTTTCACGATCATTTGTTTCAATAAATTTTTCTTTCTCTCTGCTAAGCCAAAGAACATTTCCAGAATTAATCCTTGCTTGGATAAAGTTTGTTTCTTTACCTAAATTGAGCTCTTTAAATGTAATTGATGTATAGGGAGAAAGTCTGACCATCGTTCCATCAAATAGGAAAACCCAAGCGTAGCTATTTTCACCAGTGTGAATTTCATCTCCCTCAAGGACTGTTGATCTGAACTGACCATTGTAATATCCAATACCTCTATAGAAACGGCACTTTCCTACACAGTGGAGAACTTTACCAACTTTTTCACGCTGGTTTTTCTCACGTATTGTTTTCTCCCATTCGGGCCATTTGTCTCTGAGTTTCACATCTCTGAGCCAGAGGTCGTAGTCTAAAAAGTCTACGGGGTCTAATTTATCCCATTCAACAAGGCTCTTTTTCACTCCCTGATAGTAATAATTCTCCTGATACTTTTCGCTCTGGGCCAAGATCAAAGATGAACTAAATAGAAGAAATAGAGTTATAAATAGTTTAGTCATGTATAAAGTATCGGAATTTAAGAGGTTTATTCGACTTCCATGTTGAGAAAGCTCCCTTCCCGGCAATTATTGACTCTAAAGAACGCAGAGCAAGAATAAGCTATTAATTTCATGTAGAATTTGGTAATCTTTTGCCCTTTAAAACCACTATTTCTAATATCAATTTGGAGCAATTTCGTGTCAGAAACAGAGAATTCAAATCAAGAGAATTTTTCATTCGTTGGTAATGAACATAATATTTTAGCTTTTTGGAAAGAAAAGAATATTTTCAAAAAATCTTTAGATAACACTCGCGATAAGAAACCTTATATTTTCTATGATGGTCCTCCGTTTGCGACAGGACTTCCGCATCACGGTCACCTACTTGCTTCAACTTTAAAGGACATCGTTCCTAGATATTGGACAATGAAAGGACGTTTTGTAGAAAGACGTTTTGGTTGGGACTGTCATGGTCTTCCAGTAGAGCATGAGATTGATAAGAAATTTGGAATGTCAGCTCAAGATGCTGTTGAGAAATTTGGTGTTAAGAAATACAACGATGAATGTCGTGGTATTGTTCAGAGATATACTTCAGAGTGGGAAAAAACAGTTTCAAGAATTGGTCGTTGGGTTGATTTTGAAAATGACTACAAGACAATGGATCCAACTTTCATGGAATCATGCTGGTGGGTATTCAAACAACTTTGGGAAAAGAATCTTGTTTATCAAGGAACTAAAGTCGTTCCATTCTCAACTGAGCTTGGAACAGTCCTTTCAAACTTTGAGGCCTCTTCAAACTATCAAGATGTTCAAGATCCTGCGGTAACTGCTCTATTCAAAGTAGACGGTGAAGAGAATACTTATTTTGCAGCATGGACAACTACTCCTTGGACTCTTCCATCAAACCTAGCTCTTTGTGTTGGTCCAGAAATTGATTATGTAAAAGTAAAAGATGAAGACAAAGATTTATTCTTCTATCTTGGAAAGTCGAGACTTGAGCACTACTCAAAAAAGAGAAATCTTACAATTGTTGAAGAACTAAAAGGGAGTGATTTAAAAGGAAAAACTTACGAACCACTTTTTGATTTCTTTGCTGAGCTTAAAGAAGAAGGTGCATTCCAGATTCTAAATGATGGATATGTAACTGACGATGATGGTACAGGTATTGTTCATACTGCTCCTGCATTTGGTGAAGATGATAATAGAATTATGAAAGAAGCTGGTATTTCAGCAATCGTTTGTCCAGTTGATGATGCCGGAAAATTCAAGGCTACTGTTGCTCCATACCAAGGTGTTCACGTAAAAGATGCTGACAAGCAAATTATTAAAGATCTTAAAGATAGTGGAAAGCTATATGAGCAATCTGTTCTTGTGCATAGTTACCCTTTTTGTCCAAGATCAAATACTCCACTAATATATAAATCAATTCCTTCTTGGTACATCAAAGTTGAAGAAAATGTTGAGAAGCTTTTAGAGTCGAACTCTCAAATCAACTGGGTACCAGGTCATATTAAAGCAGGTCGTTTTGGAAAATGGCTTGAGGGTGCAAGAGACTGGGCCGTTTCTAGAAATAGAGTTTGGGGAACACCTCTTCCTATCTGGAAAAATGATACAACTGAGAAGTGTATCTGTATTGGTTCAATTGAAGAGCTTAAAAAATATTCTGGTGTAGAGCTAGAAGATCTTCACAGAGAGTTCACTGATGCCGTTACATTCACTGTAGACGGAGAAGAAGGAACTTATAAGAGAATCACAGAAGTTTTTGATTGTTGGTTTGAATCAGGTTCAATGCCTTACGCTCAACTTCACTACCCATTTGAAAATAAAGAAGTATTCGAACAAGGATATCCAGCAGAGTTTATCGCTGAGGGACTAGATCAAACTAGAGGTTGGTTCTATACACTTACAGTTTTATCGACTTCACTATTTAATAAGCCTGCATTTAAGAATGTTATCGTTAACGGTCTTGTTATGGCCGAAGATGGTAAGAAGATGTCTAAGAGTTTAAGGAACTTCACTCCACCAGACAGCTTAATGGAAGAGTACGGAGCAGATGCTTTAAGACTCTATCTAATTAACTCAGGTCTTGTTAGAGGTGAAGAGCAGAGATTCTCTGATGTTGGTGTTAAAGACATGGTAAGAAGAGCACTTCTTCCTTGGTTTAACTCATTTAAATTTTTCCAAACGTACGCAGAGGTTGATGGTTGGACTGTTGAGAAGAATTTCAAAGAAGGTGACAATATTGTTGATCAATGGGTTATCTCTAAGCTTCAAACAATGAAGAAAGATATCGCCAAAGAAATGGAAGAGTATAAATTATACAATGTAGTTCCAGCTCTATTTAACTTTATTGAAGACTTAACAAATTGGTATATTAGATTAAATAGATCACGTTTCTGGGGAGAAGGGCTTAATGACGATAAGTGTGCAGCCTACTCTACTCTTCACTACGTTTTAACTGAAGTATCTAAATGTATGGCACCATTTACGCCATTTCTTGCAGAATATACTTACGCAGAACTTAAGAAGTTTAACTCAAATGAGAAGGCCGAATCAGTTCACCTTTGTGAGTATCCTGTAGCAGAAGAAAGTAAAATTAAGCCAAGACTAGAAGATGCTGTAGATAGAATGCAGCAGCTTATTCTCCTTGGTAGACAGAAGAGAAATCAAGAACAGATAAAAGTTAAAACTCCTTTAGCGAGTCTAACAATTATTCATAAAGATCAGTCTTTACTTGATGAGATCTCTAAACTTGAAACATATATTCAAACAGAGCTAAATGTTAAAGAGATTAAGTACTCTACTCATGAAGATGAGTTTATTAATCTATTTGCAAAGCCTAACTTCAAAGTTTTAGGTAAGAAGCTTGGTAAGAGAATGGGTCAATTTGGAAAACTTATTCAAGGCCTTACAGCAGCAGATCTTGCAAAGTTTGAAGAACAAGGTGAAATAACTCTTGATGGTGAAACTTTCATTACTGAAGATATCGACATCTTTAGAGAAGCAAAAGAAGGTACTCAAGCTCTTTCTAATAGATTCATTTCAATTGATATGGATGTTGTACTTACAGATGAGCTACTTCAAGAAGGTCTTGCAAGAGAAGTTGTAAGTAAGATTCAACGTCACAGAAAAGAGAGTGGTCTCAATATTGACGATAGAATTACAATTGAGTTCAGTGGAGATGAGAAGATCATCACTGCCATAACTAAGCACAATGAGTATATTGCTGGCGAAACACTTGCTAACTCTATTGCTCAAAATGACTCAAACTCTGGTGTTGAGTTCAAGATTGAAGACCTAGACTTTAAACTGTCTATAATTAGAGCCTAAATAAATAATCAGGAGGAATTAATTTTCCTCCTGATTTTATATACTTGACTATTTTTTTCGAAATTTAAGCTAAAATTGAGTGAAAAGCTGCCGAATAGATATAGACTATTGTCTATATAAGGAAAAAACCTTTCTGGAGAGAACTATGGCCTGCTCACAACCGTTTAAGGGACAAATTAAACTTGTCTCAGGAAATCAAAGAAAGACTCTACTTAAATTTGATATTCCAGAAAAAGAGATTTCCTTCAGTGATACTCTCATGTGCTCCCACTCCCAGCTAAAGTTAACAAAAGAAGAAAAAAGAGAATTAAGCCTAGACCATAGAAAAATCATACAACAATACCTTTCACTAGATCCAAAAACATTATTAGATTACGTAGATGAGTTTGTGAGTGCTCTCCCAGATTCATCAAAGAATATTAAAGTTCATACTCAGGACTTTGGTAGCTATATTTGTTTAGCTGCTATCTCAATGGGTAGAATTCCAAAAGAACTACAAATTTCATTTGATCTAGTAGATACACCTACTGAGCTCATTCCAAAGAAGTTAAATAAGCTAAAGCAGAAGAATATTTCTGTGAACTTTATTTATAGTGAAGATTCTTGGGTTACTCCATTTAAGTCACTATATAAAGCTGCAGCTTAGTTTAGCTCCAATCTTTGACAAAACTATTTATTAAATCGACAATTGATTAATGAAGATAATCATTGCCGTACTATTTATTCTTTTTACTGCTAATACGACAGTAGCTCAGTACTCTTTTTATGCAATTAAAAAGTCTGATATAAGAATGAGCAATGAAAGCTTTCGAAGATATGCAAGGCCTCAAATAAAAAGCATAATTAATGAGTTCTTTCATATCTTAAAAAAGGTATCCCCCGAATCTGAACCCGTAATTAATACGAGAAGAAACCTTCAGCAACTCTATTTAGAATCTGTAGAATTAACAAAGTTTTGTGACCTGAGAGACATTACTCTTAATGATAAGTGCGCCACACAGATTAAGGACTTCTCTAGAAAGCTAAAACTATTTGAAGCAAGACTTTATAAATATATAAGCAATTACAAATTAAAAAGTAATAGAATCGATGACTCAATTGCTTTCAATGTCCTTCTTCAGGAACTTGTACTCTCTAATGCAAAAATAAACCATCACTTTGATGAATTTAAAATGTTACGAGGTACAGGCTTTCAAAGATATTCAAAAAGCCCTATTCATATAGAAAGAGTTCTTCATGAGTCACTCAAAGTCGTTGATCTAAAATTAAATATTCTAGTTCTACATGACTATAGAGTAGAGTTTGATAATGTTTGGTCTTCATTTATTAGAATCCTAGAACAGAGAATTCTCCTACCAAATGATAAAGACTATTTATTAGATAATTTAGAAAGATTAAATATCGACTGGAATAGCTTTCACAAAAATATGACGAAAGGAAATTATGATATTCCTTTGAGCAAAGTCAAAGTCACAAACATAATGCATAATAGATGGAATTCAATTTTAAAATTAATACTTAGAAGATAAAAAAAAGACCCTCTAAAAGAGGGCCTTATATTTCAACTAGATTTTAGATGTTCTTCTCATCTTGCTTGCAGATTTGTTTCTACGTTTCTCTGCAGCCTCAAGCTTCTCGATTCTACGGATAGAAGGCTTCTTGAACTCTTTTCTTTTTCTGTACTCACGTACAACACCAAAAGCTTCACAAAGTCTCTTAAACTTTCTTAAAGAACGTTCTGCTCCAAGCTTGTCATCAATTGAAATAAAAATTGAATAATTCTTGTCTTTTGCCATTTGAAATCACCTCCCCTTCGGCTTGATATTACCTTCCACTGAAGGCCTTGGACCCAAATCAGGGTCTAGCTTTTATAAGTAGCATAAGTTAGGATGCAACCCATATAAAGTCAATAGTATTCCATAGTTGGGTATAAAAATGGATGAAATTAGTAATCAAAATTCTCAATCAGACCTATTTTCAGATACTTCTGAGAAGAATGCAAGCAACGACGCAGAGAGTAAAAACTCCCCTCTTCCTTTTAGAGCGAGACCCTCTAATTTTGAGAATTACTTTGGACAAGAACATATATTTACACGATACAAGTTCTTAAAAGAGAAAAACTTCCCAAGTCTCATTCTATGGGGACCTCCTGGTACAGGAAAAACGACCCTAGCCAACATCTTGGCCATGAATAGTGGATTTGAACTCTACAACTTCAATGCAGTCTTAGGTGGCGTTAATGAGCTGAAAAAGCTTATCTCAAGCGCAATACAAATGAAGAATGACTTTGGTAAAGAGGCCATTATCTTCGTTGATGAAATTCATAGATTTAATAAGGCCCAACAAGATGCCCTTCTTCCTTATGTTGAACAAGGGAGTTTTAAGTTCATTGGAGCAACTACAGAGAATCCAAGAAGTTCTGTAAATAGAGCTCTTCTTTCAAGAGTGCAAATCATTGAACTCAAGAAACTAAGTGAAGATAACCTTACTTCAATTATTGAGAATGTCTCAAAGAAATTTAATATAAAAATCACTACAGATGCTATTCACTTCATTGGAGACTATTCAAATGGAGATGCTAGAAACGCATTAAATATTCTAGATGTAATCGAGAAAAGTTCTCTCAACTCTGGACAAGAACTTACATTAAAAGAAATCAAGCCGTTAGTTCTAGAAAATGCAAGAGAGTATGATCGAAATAAAGACAGGCACTATGATGTGATCTCTGCTTTTATAAAAAGCATGAGAGGAAGTGACCCTAGTGCTGCAATACTATGGCTCGCCGTTATGTTAGATGGAGGAGAAGATCCTATTTTTATAGCAAGACGTTTAGTTATTTTTGCCTCTGAAGATGTTGGAAATGCAGACCCTACAGCACTAACAGTAGCGACATCATGTCTTCATGCTGTTGCTCAAATAGGTATGCCAGAAGCGAGGATAAATCTTGCCCAAGCAACTACTTACCTCGCCTCAACTGTTAAAAGTAATGCTGCTTATAACGCTATAAATGAAGCACTAAGCTTTGTTGAAAATAATCAAACAATACCTGTACCTGATCACTTAAAAAACTTTCCACCAAAGAGTGCACCTGAGTATAAATATCCTCACAGCTTCCCACATCACTTTGTAGAGCAGGACTATACTCCTAAAGGTACTCCAAAGTTCTATCAACCTACAGAGATTGGTGTTGAGAAAAATATAAAGGATAGACTATCTAAACTTTGGAAAGATTCTTAACTGATATATAAATTTTACTTATAATTTAAAACCTAGATCAAATAGCCTATATGTTTGCTACAAAACTACAAGACAATCATACAAAGGCTTAAAAATGAAAAAAGTTATACTTATACTTGCTGCCACTGCAATATCTACAAATTCCTTCTCAAGTAACTATGAAGGATCCACTGCCCAAGATATCTGGTCTCAAGTGACTTCAACTCCTTACTTAAGCCTCCCAAAAAATAAAATCTCTTATCGAAGTCTCTTTAAAGGATTTAAAAGTAAAATTAAGCAATCAGCAAATAGAACACTCTCCAACAAATCAGACATTCTTCCTTACTTTGATAAACTTGCTCATCCAAATGGAATATGTCTAAAAGGAACTTGGAATATTACTGAAGATAATCCATACACTGGGTACTTTAAGAAAGACTCTGAGGCCATCATTATTGCTAGATCTTCTGTTGCTCTCTCTAGAACTACTGTTGGTAGTAATAGAGGGTTTGGATTAGCAGGAAAGATTTTTCCAACTTTAGATGAGAATCAAAGAGTTAAAACTGCAAACTTCTTCTTGATAGATGACCTTGGAGGGACAAAGGCTCCTCACTACACTGGCGTAGAAATGACTAATGAGCCAGAAGTATCTAAGACATTAGCAGTTATTAAAAATATTGCTTATTCAATAAAGCTAGCACTTACTTTTGGAAAAGCAGACTCAAACCCAGGAATAAGACAGCTATATCAAATTTCAGAAATCAGTGAAACCGATAATACTGTTACTCCTAAATGGATGATGATTAAGGCGAGAAAAGGACAAGATGTTAACGAAAGAGACTTTAGAGATGAACTAAACATTGAAAATAGAGCATCGAATATATTATTTGATATCTATGCAACAAGTACTGAAGTTAATAAAAAGAAACAGTGGAAAAACTTAGGTTATATAGAATTCACAGAAAGTACTGTCTCAGAGTCATGTGACCATAGGCTTCACTTTAATCACCCAAAATGGAAATCAAACTTAAATCACAAATAATCAAAATAAAAAAGGATCTCTCATGGATCCTTTTTTTATTCTCATATTAATTTATTTTTCTAAATTAATAATGAGGAGGCTTTTCATTAGATGAACCAGTCGCAGCTTGCTCAGAAAGTCCTTTAATCTCTTTCACTAAAAACTCTATTGCAGTTTGCTGTTCGGCTACAATTTTGTTTAATTCATTAACAAGCTCATCTTGGTAAGAGAACTTTTCTTCTAGAGCTACTAATCTCTCTTCTAATTCATTCATATTCTTCTCCATTTTGCACTTGATGATAACACTCTAAGAACCAAGTTTAATCCATTATGAGAGCTAAGATCAACTGATTCAAGTTGAATCATCAATTGATCTAGCCCTTCTGTATTACTTGGTAAGTCTTCTAATAAAGACTCAATTATACTCACAGCAACACCAAATTCCTTTGAACCAACTGCTCCTGATTGCGAGGCCATCTTATAGCTTGGTAAAATAATTTCTAAGTCACGAACTAACTTATCCATTAAGTATTTTGAATTCTCATGATCTAAAGAAATATACTCATCTCTTGCCCACTGAGAGATTTCAATTAATCCTGCTTCGTAAGCAAAGAACTTTGAAACACGATCAAAATCATATCCCCAGCTAACTCTTTTAACCTTTACACCATAACAGACAACATCTCGAGCCTCTGCATCAAGCGAAGAAACCTCAACATGATGAAGGGATGTAATACTCACAGTATTATCAACCCCTCGACATTCAAAATCACAGGTAAAATTATAAGTTTTTGGATAAGTAACTGATGAATCAAAATCGATATATCTCTTACTTGAAGGAAGAGCAATACACTCTCCCTCTGACAAGTTATCGGAACCGAAAACAGAAAGTGAAAAGAATAGTATTATTAAAATCTTCTTCACTACTTTACGAGTCCTTCGAATACTTCAATTTGAGACTCTACAATTTTTAAACTATCAAACCAAAATTCACTCTTAGAAATATCCTTACCTAAGTGTTTCATTACAAGATCTTCAGCTTTCATTCTTCCAGTATCTCTTAATAGATTTATATAAGCTTCGTTGAAGTTCTCACCTAACTTCTCTCTTTGAGCCAGTACACCTAAGCTAAATAAGTAACCAAATAGATATGGATAGTTATAAAAACCAAGACCAGCAATTGAGAAGTGTAACTTAGTTGCCCAAAACATCTCATCATATTCACTTAGAGAATCTTCGTACCAATTCTTCCAAGCTCCACTCATGAGAGTCTTCATCTCACTTGGAGTTAGAGTTTGTGTCTTTCTTTTTTCAACAAGCTCTTTTTCAAATTCAAATCTAGCAGGAATATTACAAAGCATCGCCGCTGCACTCTCAGCATTTTGCCAAGATATTTCAAGCTTCTCTTCCTTTGTTTCTAAAGTATCAAAGAGATACTCTCTAACAAGAGTTTCAGCAAAAATAGATGCCGTCTCAGCAAGAGTCATTGAGTAATTAGTTTCTTCTATAGGAAGATCTCTCATAACCCAACTGTGATATGCATGACCTATCTCGTGGGCCAACGTTATCATATCCCCCATAGAGCCTGAATAAGTTATAAATACTCTTGGCTCTCTAACATTTGGAAAACCAGTACAATAGGCACCAGGCTTTCTAAACTCAGTAGGTTTTGCATCAATCCAGTTCTTCTCATACATCATACGAGCAAATGCTCCCATATCTGGACTTAGCCTATTAAAGGCCTTCTCAATTGTATCGATTGCATCAGCAAAGAGAATAACTTTTCCATCCTTACTTGGAGCAGGCGCAAGAAGATCCCAAGGACCAAGTTTTTCTTTACCAAAAACCTTTGCCATTGACTTAACTGCTCTCTGACCAACACTTCTATTTTCATAAGTAGAAGAGATTAGTGCATCTAAAGTGTCTCTTGTAATTCTAGATTGTGAACAAGAAATATCTAAGTAATGTAATTCCTTACTTTCAGATCTCACACTTGCTTCTTCAAGTCTCCAACCATTTAAAGAGTTTAAAATTGCAGCGATACTCTCCTCATGAGTCTCCCATGCTTTTTGAACTCCTCTCCAAGCAGCTTCTCTCAACTTAGCATCTCCACCTCTAGTCATTGACGCAGCAGAAGCATAATTCACTTTCTTACCATCAACATCACAAACTAAGCTTCCTGAAATATCATTGTAGAGCTTTCCCCATGCCTGTAGTCCATCAGTAGATAAACCATTTATTAAAGACTCTCTTTTAGCGTCTAGAGTATGTTCTTTGAAATCTCTCATTAAGCTTATTTGAAATCTCTTTGCCTCTAATTCCTCTGTGAAGAATGTTTCCAAAGTCTCATCATCTAAAATTGTTAAATAAACAGAAAGTGGAGAATAAACTTTAGACTTTGTAGCTGAAACTTTTGAAAGGTTTGATCTTAATGTTTTTGCCGTATCATTAGAAGAATCTACACTTAAAGTAGAACTAACATAGGTACCAATTGTTCTAAGAAGAATAGAGACCTCAGAACTTACCCTTGACATCTCTTGAGCAACAGAAACAAGCTCACTCCTATTAGCAAGAGAAGTTCCCTGCTCTTCTAGAGCACTTGAAATAACTTTTGAATTATCTACTTGAGAATTAATAAGGTTCTCAGCAGTTTTTAAATCATCTAATATTTTTGAATCATTGATTGAGCTGTAGATATTAGAGTTATCCCATACTGTTGTATCACTAACCATTTCCATATTTACTTCCTTTAGTAGTCTCTTAAAGACATTAATTTTAAATCTAGTGTTGTTTGATGACCTGGAGAAATCTTAAAATCGACCTCTCTCTTAATATGAAATATTGTTGGCCCATTGATTTCAATATTCATTATATGTTTCTTCAAATTATTCTTTGGTAGTTTACCCGCATAATAATATTCAAATACTTTGCTTGTAGGTTTCTCTACGACACTGTCTAGGAAAAACTTCTTACTTAAATATTTTGAAGTATTGAAGCTATCTGAGTGAAAATCAAATTTGAATTCATTCTCTTTCGATGAATAATTAAGAGAACTCTTAGAGACTTCTAACTTTAATTTAATAACAAAGCTTCTTATCTTTTCTTCAACTTTAGGTAGTTTTTTATCTAAAAAATGATTCAAATAAAATTTAAACGCTGGATGATCACAGTTAGAAAGAACACGACACTCACTTGGTACTTTGATTATGCCAGGAACAAATAAAACACCAATATGAGCGGCATTAACAGGAACTACAGTAGCGTTCTTAAAGAACTTTGTTTCATCTTCAGAAACCTTATCACCCGGATAGTAGTCTTTATGATTTTTTAAATAATAAAAATTCATACTCGCAGATGTTACAGGTACTGTTGTATCGTCCTGTAATTTGCCGGCAGAGCTAGAAAGTGGTGGAAGTTTATGAACAACTCCCACAACATTTAATATATTTAATGAATGTAGAAAATCTAAAAACTTAGGGTCCTCACCAAGAAGCATACCTTTTATTTTAGAAATCATTGCACTTGGAAAGTACATATCTTCTAACTCTTTGACTCCCAACTGAAGTAGCTGCCTGAGCCTTAGAGAAAGCAGTCCTAGAGTTATTATCTCTGTACCACCATAAGGGGTTGCAGCAGAAGCAAATGTTTTCATATGCTTTTCAATATATTTAAAGTCTGTGAATCCAGAATCTCCTTTAAAGCTGTGATAGAGCCAATTCATAGTAACGAGTCCGCCTTGGGAATGCGCTAATATTGAAAACTTATCATTCTTTTCTAAAGGTTTGTTCTTAAAATATTCTTGAAAGAAAATTGAAAAACTTTTTGCAAAGTCTACAGTTGTTAAATCGTCATTACCTGTTTGATATTCAAAGCTTTCTAGAAAGAATTTTGTTTTATCTGAAGATTCATTTAGTAATCGGCGTAAAACAGTTTCAGACGAGCCAAAACCTTGTTCATTATCCCCTATCCCATGAATTAGGAAAATATGATGCTTAGAGGCGAACACTGAGTGAATATTAGTGAGTATTAATAGACTTATTAGAACTTTAAAGGCGTATCTCATAGCTGCTAAAACTATCAAATCGCTCTACGCATTGGCAATGGGCAGTTCAATCTACTGGCTTAATGCCACAAGTCCTTACGTGCTTCTTTTTTATACTCTTTTAATGCCTTATCAAGCTCTACTTCATGCTTCTTCTCACCAACGAGTCTCTTCATTTCTCCAAAGAAACGATCCCTAAATTTCTTTGTATTATAAATAGATTCTCTAGAAATAACTGCATGCATACCAGATTCGGTTATGGCCTTCTCTTGAATATCAAATTTTCCTTCTAAATCTAACTTACTGATTATGGCCTTCACTGCATTTTCTCCAGCAATTAAATAGTCTGCCCTACCCCTTAGAAGAAACTCTAAGCACTGCTTAGTCTTAGAGAACCTTTTTAGAATATTGTGTTTCTTATCTGCTTGATCAAATTCGTCACCGAAGCTATCGTTTAAAATTGCTATTCCTTCAAATTTCTTAAGATCCTCGTATTTTTCATAACTTATTACTCTTCCCTTCTTCGTCAAAATAATAGTCTTATCTACAAGGAGTGGCTTATCAGGATAAGCAAAGAAGCTTTCTCTTTCTGGTGTTTTATAGGGAGGCAGTAAAATATCAACTCTTCCAAGCCTAGTCTCTAGCTGAGCCCTTCCCCATGTTCCAACAGGAACAAAAACAGGCTTATAGCCAAGGTTAATAAGAGCGGTCTCTGTTAATTTAACAGCTGCTCCTTTTAGAGTTCCCCCACTCTCCCATGTCACAGGAGGGTAATCAGGGTGTGCTGTAACCTTAACTTCTGAAGTAAATGAAGAGATGGATATGACGTAAGTAATTAAAATAAAGAGTAACTTCATTTCATCATTCTAAAGGAAAATTGTGAATTAAAGGAGATATAAAGTGATCTTATCCTAAAATTGTATTAAGACCACTAAAGTACTGACTAATAAGCGAGTTCAACACCCATTGCCATATGATCAGACGATTTAAGTTCGCCGTAAACCTTTGACTCTAGAATTTTTAAATCTTTAACAAAGACGTAATCAATTATTCGACCAGTCATTCCTGAGCGATATCTAGTATCTTTTTCAAAAGTCACTTCAGTAAAGCCATGCCTTTCAAAGAACTTTCTCATATACCTTGTTTTCGTGAGAGATCTACAATTGAAATCTCCACCAAAAACGATTGGTCCTTTATGGTTTTTAATCATTTCACTTGTTTGTTCAAGCTGGTGAAAGAAACCTTGAATCGGTGAAAAGTTGATAGCGTGAATATTAATAGCTAATAACTCTTCACTCTTTCCTTCCATCGGGTATGTTGCAGCTGTAATAACTTTATGAGTTGATACAAATGGCTCACGATACTTAGTTCTAAATAGACTTACATCTACTGGATCTACCTTAGAAGCTATCGCAGTTCCAGAAAATGAATTAGGATATCTTGCGTATGTGAAACTAACACCAGTATCAAACCTATACCCTTCAATTTCTCTATATACTGATTGCACTTTTTCATCAGAGTCAGTCTCTTGAATTAGTACTAAATCTTTACCTTCAATCACTTTTGGAAAGTCATTCTTAAAAGCAGGTTTTCCACCTTTATAAATATTCCAGACAAGAATTGATAAACGTTCAGGGTTTAACTTATCCGCTGAAGATTGCCCTGAAACTAAATGAATCTCATCTAATGGTGGAGTTGTGTACCCCGCAATAGAAGTATACGCGAGAGTTAGGTTCATGCTCAAAGTAGATACGAGAGCGACTAGTAAATTTTTTGTTAGTTTATTCATGGAATAATTCTAACTATATTATAAATTGTTTGGATACTAAAATTTAGGGAAGGTGTGAAAACAAAAAAGGCCACAAGATTTGTGGCCTAAAGTATATCTGGGTTTTAGTCCCAACGATTAAAAGTGATATGCATATCTGTTAGCATATTAGTAGTAACAAAGAAGTAACCTAGGTTTGTCTCTACGTAACATACTCTTGAAGAAGGTACTCCTCTAAGAATTTGATCACATCTATTATGTGAACGTCCTCTAGCACTTCTACCAAAGTTAATAGCTGATGGAGAACAACCAGATTTATCAATTAGGATTCTAATCATTTTAATAGATAGAGCTAGGTGATCATTACCGTAGTCTCTAACATTGTAATCATCAACACTCATCGTGTAAGCGACTGAATCAGCAGTATAGTCATTAGTTAATCTGTTAATACATTGAGTCTCATCTGCACTTGAAAATTCAGAAACAGCAAATAGAAGAAAAGTTGTTACTACTAAAAATCTTGCGAATTTCATTTAGAGCTCCTTAAAAGCATATAATGTGTGTGTATGGTGTTTTGTGGGATAAATGTATAACAAGATCAGAAGCAAGAATCAAAGCCTTTTAGTCAATTTTTGTTTCATAATAGTAACGCAAAGCAAAGTCTTTAATTTTAAAGAAACTAATAATAATAATAAGAATTACTTAAAAAAATCTTGGCTTTTCATTAAAGTGGTCCTATAAATTTGCCACACATACACAAATCTACATAGAGGTTTAGAAAATGAAAAAAATCTTAACACTAATTCTACTAACGATTTCACTAAGTCCACTTGCTGCAAGTAACTACTACCCATCAGATTTCAATTCAAAAATTTCAAAAGGTAAACTCTCTGACGAGAAGCTAAAAGATACTTTATTTGAAGTTCTTTCTCTAACTCATACAAGAAGAAAAGGAAAAGCAGACCTTCTTGGCTGTAATGTAAAAGAGGGAACATGCTACTCTCAAAGATCACTAGGCTATAAAGGAGCGAGAAAAGTTCTTTTTGGTAAACTTCACCTAGAAGAAGATGCAAACGGTTATTACCTAAAAGATGTTTACTGTCGTAAAGTTTTTACTCGTAATCAAACAAATATCGGCCCTAATACAATTCCTAATAGCAATGTTCTAAACTGCGAACATACTTGGCCACAGAGTAAGTTCTCAAGCAACTTCTCAAAAGGAATGCAAAAAAGTGATCTACACCACCTCTACCCTACAGATTCTAAAGCAAATAGTACTAGAGGAAATTATGAGTTTGGTAATGTGAATGGATCTAGAGAGTTAAGTAACTGCGAAGCTTCTCACTCAGAAATGCCAGGAAACTTTGAGCCACCAACAGAACACAAAGGAAATGTTGCTAGAGCACTTTTCTACTTCTCAGTTAGATACAAAATGAAAATTAGTCCTGAGCAAGAAAGAACGATTAAAGAGTGGAATATTCAAGATCCAGTTGATGCAGAAGAGAGAGAAAGAAACGACAGTATCTACGCGGTACAAGGAAACAGAAATCCTTTCATCGATTACCCAGAACTATCTGAAAGAATCAGCGATTTTTAAATAAAAATACTTTTAATTAAATAAATTAACCTCACGAATGTGAGGTTTTTTTATATAAAAATGCAATCCTGACAAAAAGATTAGATGAATCTAATAAAAAAGATTGGCCAGACCTAAAGTGAAGTGTGTAATATTTTCATGCCCCATTCAAAGGAATTTAGCGTGAAACAGCTTCTTATTTTGACTGCCCTATTTACATCGATCACAACACTAGCCGGACACCCTTACTACCCACAATCTTTCCAAGACTCTGTTGAGAGAAATGACCTCTCAGATGATGCTCTTAAAGATACACTTAAAAAGATTCTCACTTCTAAGCACCAAAGAAATTCAGGAAAAGCTGATACTCTAGGTTGTTCTTCAAACTCTAAAGATTGTTATTCACATAAGAATCTAGGTTATAAGACTGCTAGAAGAAACTTATTTGGTAATGAAGAAATTGGTCACCTAAAGAATGATGGTGATTACTACATTCATGGTGTTTACTGTGAAAACAAATTTACGACTTCTAATAATACTGGTCGTATTGGTCCAATGAGTATTCCTAATAGTAACGTACTTAACTGTGAGCACACATGGCCACAGAGTAAGTTTACTGGATACCAATCAAGCTACCAAAAATCAGACCTTCACCACCTTTTCCCAACAGACTCTAAAGCAAATAGTTCTCGTGGTAACCACGACTTTGGAGAAGTATCAAATGGAAAAGACCCTGCTCCTAACTGTCACCTTTCGCAGGTAAGTTCAAAAGGAAACAGAGTATTCGAACCAGCACCTAATCACAGAGGTAATGTTGCAAGAGCAATGATGTACTTCTCTGTTAGATATAATGGTAAAATCAGCAACAATACAGAAAGGCTATTTAAGCAATGGCACCAAGAAGATCCTGTAGATGAAGCTGAGATCAAAAGAAATAATGGTGTTTACGGTGTTCAAGGTAATAGAAACCCGTTCATCGATTATCCAGAACTAGTTGATTCAATTAGCGACTTCTAAATCAATTCTAATAAACCTGTGTAGGCTTACGGCCTATACAGGAATTTCTTCTCAAATTATTTCAATGGCGTATATTTTTTAAGTTTTCTCTGAAGAGATTGTCTGTGAATTCCAAGTTTTTTAGCAGCTTGAGATATATTTCCGTTACATTCATTTAAGACAAACTCTATATATTCTCTCTCTTTTCTAGCTAGGCTTGGATAAGAGTCAACTTCACTCTCAACTTGTTGATCACCAAAGCTCTCTATTAGTTCATCAAATTGAATTGGTTTTGATAGGTACTGCTTTGCTCCTCTCTTCACGGCCTCAACTGCTGTAGAAATTGAACCAAATCCAGTGAGGATAACAATCACCATTTCAGGGTTGTCTTTCTTTAAGATATCAACAACATCTAGTCCGTTATCAACTCCAATTCTCAAGTCAACAATTGCCCAGTCATAGCTCTTAAGGTCTTGAACTTCGAGAAGAGAATTAATTGAAAAGCAACACATGGCCTGATGGCCTAAGTCTTGAAATTCAACACTTAAACTTTCACAAAAGTTTTTATCATCATCAATTATCAATACTTTTTTCAAAGGACTACTCCTTGATCAAGTTCAATTATCGCAAGAACATCTCCATTGGTATTTTCTAGAGTGAACTTAGCACCAATGCTCTCAAGAAAAATCTTAGCGTTATAAAGACCTAACCCAGTCCCCTGCTGTTTGGTCGTTACAAATGGTTCACCAAAATGTTCAAGAACAATCTTATCTACTTGGGACGATTTATTAACAATTTTTATTTTTAAGTTTGTTTTCTCATTTATCAAGTCTATGAAAACTTGTTCCTCACCAGAGGCCTCTACTGCATTTTCAATGAGATCGACCATAATTTGAGAGAAGGCAATAACAGGAAGACTATATTTAAATTCCTTCACATTACTTTTGACTTGGATATTCCAATTCTTAAACTTGATTATATTTTCAATTGAGCTAATAAGATCAAACTCTTCAAAGTTTAACTCTTCACTATTTACAGAAATTTGCTGGATTCTCTTTAAAGACTTGAGACAGGATTCGGTTGCCTCTGAAAGAGACTGCACATCTCCCTTAAGTTCTTCACCACCTATCCTCTTAATTCTATTGGCCTTAAGAAGAATTGTATTAAGTGGAGTAGCAAGCTCATGACTTAGACCCGCCGAGAGTAGTCCAAAAGCTTTTAGCCTATCACCTTGTTGAAGTTGCCTAGCGACACGAGTTAAGTTTTGATCCATCACCTTAAATGAGTTCTGAATCCACGTAATTAACAGCCACAATATAGATAGTACGATTGAACTACCTATTAAGTAGCTAAGCTTGCTATAGTGAAAATCATAAGTGATAAGAACTGGCAGTGGGTTACTCCATAAAAATGCAAGACTCAGAAGTCCCGCAACTAGAATGAATACCGACTCTTTAAAATCCAGAAGAAAACCACCGAGAATAAGGTAAATAAAGAGAAAAGCACCAAATGGAGTTGTTATTCCTCCACAGAGCAATATACAAATATTTATAATCACTAGATCAAATATAATATTAAAGAAGATATCCCAATTAGAAATACCACTATCAGATTTTAGTTTAGAGATTGAATAAGAATTAAATACTCCCATACCCGCAAAAATAAAGCACAGATAGAGAGAGATAATGCGATCTAAGCTGTAAATAAGCATAGAGATACATAATAGACTCGTCAGGAGTGTGAGAACTATCCAGCGCAAATTAATAAGTAACTGTAATTTCAGCTCATTGCGATGTTTTAAATGTCCGTAATTAAATAAACTTTTATTCATACACACCTATTTTTTTTACAATATAGGTAAAGCAATTCTCCCTGTAAATAGTTGTGCAACAATTAGATGCATAGCAATCTTGTCCTTTGCGTAATATATAGGGACTATGAAATTACTACTATTACTACTCTCGATATCTTTAAACTCTTTTGGACTAGAATCCCCTATTTTAGAGGCAAAGCTTCTTAATGGAAAAAGTGTGAGTTCACTAAATACAAAGGACAGAAATACCGTTGTCTTTTTCTTAAGTGCATCATGCCCTTGTACTAAGAATCATATTCCTTACCTACAGGAGCTTGGAAAGAAGTATCCAAACTTTCAATTTCTAGGCGTTCACTCAAATGCAAATGAAACATATGAAGGAGCTCAAAAGGAATATAAAGACTTCTCTTTTCCTATTGCCTACGACAAAGACTTAAAAATTGCGGATCAATTCAAAGCAGTGAAAACTCCTCATGTTTTTATTATAAATCCTAAGGAAGAAATACTCTTTCACGGAGGAGTAACAAATAGTACAGATCCAAAGAGAGCTAAAAGCTTTTACTTAAAGAATGCTCTTGAAGATATTGTTAATAAAAGAGAAGTAAGCCAAAAATTTGCAAAAGCACTGGGCTGCTACATTATCAGGTAAGTTATGTTAAAAATATTTTCAATTCTCTCTTTATTATTTCTATACTCATGTGGGGAATCTCCTCTATTTAATCATGAAAATGAAACAACTACTGGAATTCAAGGTACTACTGATCTAACTTCAGCTCTAAGTTTTAAGAACTCTAATTTATATTTAAAAGTTAATTGGCTAAAAGGACCTTTCGCTGATCCAAGCTTAGAGAATAGTTTCTTAATTATTGTTCAAAATAATAGTGGAGAACTAGTCGATGTCCCTTCAGGACATGACTTCTATAACTGGGGTTGGATGCCTTCAATGGGGCATGGAACGGCTGACGATGGTTACACAGAAAGAATTTCAAAAGGTGTCTATATTCAAAAAGAACTCTTTTTTAATATGGGTGGCGAATGGGACTTAAATCTTGAAATTTATAATGGATCCACTCTTGTAGACTCTGTGAAGGTACCACTCTCTTTATGAAAAAGTTGATTCTACTTTTCTTCATTCAAGCGAGCTCTTTTGGTGCTGCATGCTGTGGTGGAAGCTCTGCAATCCCCTCTCTAATAACTGGTGACAATGAAGCACAATTCTCATTAGCGCAATCCTATGGGAAAGTAATTGGAAGAACATACTCCAAAAATAGAAATGTCTTCTATGCTAATAATAAAGACTATAAAACTCTTACGACTTCTTTTAAGGGAGCTTATCTAATAACTCCTTTATTACAGATTGGTGGAGGGTTATCGATTCTAAAGAAAGATAATTCAGAAAGCTCTATTGAAGAATCTGAAACTCTACTTGGAGATAGTGATTTAAGTATTGGTTATGAATTTCTACCTGAAACTTTCTACTCAGTTTGGAAACCGCGTGGATTTGTATATTTCAAACAAGTCTTTCCTACAGGTAAATCAAATTACGAAACAAAGACTTCTCTACTCACTGATGTTTCAGGCAAGGGACAATACTCAAGTGCTTTGGGATTAGTCTTTACTAAAATTTATAAAAGTGTTGATTGGCAAATCTTTGGTGAGTATAGATATTTATACTCTGAAGAAATAAATGACACTTCCATTTCTCACTCTACTGGAGATGCTCTAGGTTATAGCGTTGGTTACTCTCCAAATAATGGTGCAATTAGAATCTCTCACGGAGTAACAAGAAACCACTTTAGTGACAAAGAGATACAAGTAAATAATTCAAATCAAAATTCTTCGAGAGAAGAATACTGGGACTTTGAACTTGGTCTAGGTTACATGATCAATGATTCAACATTTTCAATTTCATATGTAGATCAGACATTTCTGGGTTCTACAGAAAATACAACACTATCAAGAACATTATCAATAAGCTGGCTTGAGCGCTGGCCACTATAGGAGTTTATATGAGAACACTTTTCACTATCATTCTACTATCTCTTTCAACATTTTCATTTGCAGAATGTGACTTACTACTAGAAGAAAGTAACACTTGTATTGAATACACATGGACTGATGGGCCACACCTCAACTCTAGAGCTGATAGAAAATTCTCAGAACTAGTTGTTAAATACTTTGATGCTGATGATGCTACAGAAACTGCAATTGAAAACGATATTATCAAAGTACTACCATGGATGATTATGCCAAATATGGAACATGGAACAAGACCAGTAGTAACAACAGAGTTAGAAGATGGAAGCTACTTAATCTCAGAGATTCTATTAAAGAAAATGATGGGACACTGGGAAATTAGATTTGTAGATACTACAACAGACTCAGTTTTAGCTTCATTTAAAGTTCAATAGTTTTTTAATAGAAGGTCTTATGAAGTCTCGTAAGATCTTCTTCTATCTCATCATCATCAATTAAATAAGCTTGAAATTTCTTAGATTTATTATTTCCTATAAATCTAAATGGGTGGTGCTTGGAATTGCCAGTAAAGACATCAATATGATTTCCTTTCACGGCTCCACCTTTATCAGCGGCAAAGAAGAAACCATCATGAGTAAATTCTTTTCCAATCCACATAAACTTCTTCCCCTTTGCTTCAGGAATATAAACAACACTCCCAAAAGGAATGACTTTAGGGTCTACAGCAATTGTTCTATATGGGACAAGCGCATAATTCTCAACACCTTCTCCCCATCTACTTCTAGAGGTTCTAAAACGTACGGCATTAGTTGCAGGAAAGTCTTCACCAAAATATGTACTACAATCAACTTGATCAGTTGTTGTTCCAGCGTAGTTAAATGTTTTTTGATCACCACCTGGAAATTTAATCGCAACAGATCCTTCCATTGCTGAGTAACACCACTCTTTCTTAGTAAGTAGTACAGGGTAAACACCACTCACGAGAGAATTTTCTCCCATATCTTTAAGAGGTATTCCATTCATTCTAGCTTGATAGATTGGAGTGTAGTAATTTGTCGCCCAGAGGTTTACCGATTGTTTTGATGTGTTATCTAACTCAAAATCATAATCTAAAATAGTTCTCTTTCTAGTTGCACAAGATGTAGCAAGGATTAAAGAAAGTAAAATAATGATCTTCATAACACTCCTAAGAATTAAATTATAAATATTGTAACTTCATATTATCAATACATCAATTTTACATTTAAATATTACTTCCCTATAATTTTTTAAAATTTATATAAAAAAACTAAGCAGAAAACATATATTGGAAAAGGTACTCAAATTTGTGACTGTTCTCATGTTCAAGGAATAGCAAGTATGTATGATGCAACTTACTCTTCAGATCAATATTACTAACTTACTTACTTAAAGGAAAAAATGAAAAAGCTAATTCTCACATCATTAATCTTACTTACGACAAGCTCAGTATTTGCAGCAACTAGCCATATTGTTACTGGATCATCAAGCTCGTCTCTTCAATTTAGCAACTCTGGAAATAAAAATTATGAAGCTACTCTCAATGTTGGGCTAGGATACGACTATAGCTTTAAAAATGGACTCGAATTTGGAGGAGAGCTATCAACAATCATAGGAGATTTTAACTTACTAACAATACTTCTTGGACCTACGTTTACTTTTGGATCAGAGAATATTAATTCTTCTTATCTAGTATCTGCAAAGTTAGGTGTTGCAACTTGGGGCTATACTGGATTTACAGATTATACCGACACATTGATGTCAGTTAACTTTTCAAAGAGATTTTCTCTATCAGAGCAAATTAGTTACGTACCAGGATTAAGAGTAGATTATATTTTTAATACTGATTCAGATCCAGTATTTACTTTTGAAATCTTCAAATTTTCACTATTTTTCTAATATAATTGCCCTCACTTGAGGGCGACTATTCTTTTTTTATATCTAAAAATTAATTTCTCTTATCTCTTTTGACAAGCTCACCTGCAAACTTAAATCTTTCTCTATTTTTAATTTCAAATCATTTTGAGCTTTATCCTCACCATGAACGAGAATAACTTGAGTCTTAGGATTTTTATTGGTTGATAACCACTGTAATAGTTCATCTTGACCAGCATGCGCCGAAAGATTTTCTAATTTTTGAATCTCTGCCTTAACAATCATCCTGTGGCCTAGCAGTGAGACTTCTCTAATATCATTTTCAAGATGATAACCAATAGTCCCTTCAGCTTGATAGCCAATTAATAGAACTTTATTATTAGAGTGCTTACCAAAGTGATCAAGGTACTTTAAAATTCTTCCCCCACTAATCATTCCACTTGCAGCCACAATGATAAGAGGACCTTTCTTTTTATTTAATTTAGAGTAGTCTTTAGAAAATTCTAAGAACCTCACACTGCTCATAGAATTTATGAACTCCTCTTCTGAAAGCTTTGTCTCAGAAGAAAATTTCTTATAAATTTCAGTCACAGCATTTGTCATAGGACTACTTACAAAGGATGGGATCTTTAAATCTTCTCTCTTTGCAAAGATTTGACTTAGATAATGAACAAATAATTGTGCTCTAGCGACAGCAAAACTTGGTACTAAGAGAACTCTATTATTTTTAACAACATCTTCAAGTATTTTTTCAAGCTCCACTAATGGATTCATTGAACTATGATTGCGACTTCCATAAGTTGACTCCATTACAATATAGTCCGCTTCACATATGTCACTTGGAGGATACATAATAGGATCTTCATATCGACCAAGATCTCCAGAAAAGAGAATTGTCTTCTCTCCTTTTAAATAAACACTCGAGGCCCCCAGTATATGACCTGCATTCATATACGTTATTTCTAAATCATCAATCATAAAAGCTTTATTCAACTCGACCTTATGAAATAACGAAAAAGAGTCTTGAGTATCCTCTAAGGAATATAGAGGAGTAGAAAGTGGATTATTCTTAGATGTATACTTAGTGGCATCAGACTCTTGAATCCTTGCACTATCGAGCAATATAATCTTTGCGATCTCAATTGTTGCCTCTGTAGCAAAAATCTTCCCACAAAATCCATCTTTAATAAGTTTTGGAATAAAACCACAGTGATCAAGGTGACCATGCGTAAGAAAGATAGCATCTATCTCACAGGCATCAATTGGCAATGGTTCTCTATTCATTAACGCTTCTTTTTTTTGCCCCTGATATAGACCACAATCAACTAGAAACTTCCTTGAACCTGTCTCTACCAGATACTTTGATCCAGTGACTGTCTCTGTTGCCCCTAAAAAAGATACCTTCATTAATCCCTCAATTGTTGAATTTCTTTAAGAACTAAAAATTTATCATGTTGATCATAATTAAGCTCTTCAAGTACGTTTATATGCTTTTCAAGATGACTAATGACTACAATCTTTCTCTCTAAGAGAATTGGTATTAGTTTCTTTTTAATAGTTCTAAGACAAGTAATTGGATAGAGCTTGTGTTTTATAATATTTCCGATCATTGAACACTCTGGATCTTTATTGAGAGATAATAGCTTCATACCTACACCTTTTGCATAAGTAATAGCGTCTTTAGAGAAATGAGTATTTGTACAGATTGCATACTGATCAAATTCTCGAGACTTTTTATTATTTTTAATATCTAGTGACCTAGCATAAATATAAAGAGCTGTTTTAATATCATTCTTATGTTTCTTAAAGTTGTGAAACTTACACTCTGCCATTATGGTACAGCCAGGCTTTATTGCAACGACATCAACTTCATGACTTACAAATTCTCCCTTAATAATGACCCCTACTTCTGTTTTAAAGCCTTTCGCCTTAAATAGTTCACTACAAAGTATTTCAAAAGGATAGCCTGATGGACCAAGCTCTAGAATAGATCTTTTTATCCTATAATTTGCTGCGTGTATTTTTGATTTTTTCTGAAGACTTTGAAAAGTAAGGTTATGTACTCTAGTAGTACTCATTCCTGGCTTTATTTTTGGAACGAGCTCTTGAATAACTTCCGATGCTATCTTCTTAGAGACACCTGTAAGGATTAAAGAGTCCTTTAATTTTTTTTTATCAAACTCTTCAACAAAACCTGAGTACTTCTTTATATAAAATTTTTTCATCTCCTCACCCCTAAACAATTCTACCTTACATACACAATAGAATGGAAGCCTTCTTTCAAAAATAAAGTTCTATTAAGGTGAGATTTAGCCAAAAAAAGGCCCTCAAATGAGGGCCCTTTAATATTGTAAATTTTAAAAATTGATTAGAATAATTGTGCCCAATCAGTAGTCTCAAGCGTATTGATTACGTGTCTTAAGAACTTAGAACCAACTTCACCGTCAATTAATCTGTGATCGTAAGTGTGAGTTGCGTACATCATTTGACGGATTGCAATTGCATCGTCTTCAGTAACAATTGGACGCTTCTTCATAGTACCAACACAGAAAATTGCTAATTGTGGTTGAAGGATAACTGGAGTTGCAGCAAGAATTCCAAATGAACCATTATTAGTGAATGTATATGTTCCACCACTCATGTCATCCATAGTAAGTTTCTTTGCTCTAGCTTTTTGAACAAGTTCATCAAGCTTTCTAGCAATTCCTCTAATATTAAGGTTATCTGCACCTTTAATAACAGGAACAACTAATCCATTTCCAGGAACAGCTACTGCACAACCAAGATTAACATCTTTCTTGTAAACAATATTGTCACCATCTATAGAAGCATTAACAACTGGGAACTCTTTAAGCGCTTGAACAAGTGCATATAGAATGAAGTGAGTATAAGTAAGAGAGAATCCCTCTTGCTTTTTGAATTCATTCTTAAAGCCTTCTCTAAACTTAAAGATATTTGTCATGTCAGTTTCATCAATTGAGTTAACATGTGGAGAAGTCATTTTTGAAGCAATCATATTCTTAGCAATTGCTTTTCTCATATTATCCATTGGAACAATTTCAACTCTATCAGAAGAAGAAAATGCTGGAACAGAAGATTTTGCTGGTGCACTTGGAGCTTTCGCTGCAGGAGCTGGTGCCGCTTTTGCCGCTGGAGCTGATCCTCTATTCTCTAAGTAATTCATGAAGTCAGCTTTATTTACTCTTCCAGCTGCTCCACTTCCTGAGATATTTGCAAGTTCACTAAGAGCTACTCCGTGCTTTGAAGCAAGAGCTTTTACAAGAGGAGTATAAAATCTTCTCTCACCTGAATTTGTATTTGCTGCAGGAGCTTGCGCCGCTGGAGCTGAACTCTCTGTCGCAGGAGCAGAAGTTGCTGCCGTTGAAGACTGTCCAAAAGGAACATCTAAGTTTTGCTCAATAGAAGCAATCTTAATTCCTACATCAATAGTCTCACCTTCAGAGAAAAGAACCTCTTCAACTCTTCCCGCAACAGGAGAAGGAATTTCAGATTCAACTTTATCAGTAGAGATTTCTAAAAGAATCTCATCAATCTCAACCATGTCACCTGGTTGCTTGTGCCACTTTGTAATTGTTCCGTTAGTAATAGACTCACCCATTTGTGGCATTACTACATCCATTCTTTCACTACCAGCAGCTGGCGCAGAAGATGTAGGAGCTGGAGCTGCTGCAGCAGGTGCAGAAGCGGCAGGTGCTGATCCACCAACAGTTGCACTAGCATCGTCATCAATAACTGCAATTAAAATTCCAACGTCAATTGTATCTCCCTCAGGGTAGATAACTTCAACAACTTTACCAGCAATTGGTGCAGGAATTTCAGACTCAACTTTATCCGTAGAAATCTCTAAAAGAATTTCATCAACTTCAACCATATCACCTGGTTGCTTGTGCCACTTAGTGATCGTACCATTTGTAATCGATTCACCCATTTGTGGCATTACGATATCGTATCTCATATATATCTCCTATTCTTTATTAACTTATTTAAAACTTAGAAGTTTAAACTTCTGCCTTTTGCATTCAATACTGATTCGGCCAAGAACTCACCTAAAGTTGGGTGAGGATGAACAGTAGCGAACATCTCTTCATCAATTCCTTCCATTTGTCTAAATAGAACGTACTCATGAATTAACTCAGTTGCTTGTGTTCCAACAATATGAGCACCAAGCATTTCTCCGTCTTCACCCATAAGAGTTTTAACAAATCCTGCAGTCTCATTTGAGGCCATAGCTTTTCCATTTGCTTGAAAAGGAATCTTTCCTACTGTGAACTTTATTCCTTTCTCTTTTAAAGCTCTCTCAGTAAATCCAACAGAAGCAACCTGTGGCTGACAATAAGTACAACCAGCAATATTCATTGGATCGATAGCATGTGGATGAAGTCCAGCAATATGTTCAGCTGCAACTACACCTTCGTGAGATGCTGCGTGAGCAAGAAGTGGTGGTCCAGCAATATCACCAATGGCATAAATATTTGAAACATTAGTTTGATACATATTATTTACTGCAACAAAACCTCTTTCAGTTTTTACACCTGCAGCTTCAAGACCAATACCTTCAATATTACCTGTCATACCAACAGCAATAAGACCCATTTCAAATTTATAATCAACAGTCTTACCGTTTTCTACAGCAGTGATTGTTACATCATCACCATTATTTTTAGCAGAAACTTTTTCTACTCCAAGAGATAATTTAATTCCATATTTCTTATAAGCTTTTTCAACTTCTTTAGAAGAGTCGGTATCTTCAATTGGAAGTAGGTTCTTTTGAAGTTCAAAAATATGAACATCAACACCAAAAGCATTCCAAAAGTAAGCAAACTCTACTCCAATTGCACCGGCACCAATGATACCGATAGACTTAGGTAGTTTTTCCATTTTAATCGCTTCCCAAGCTCCGATAAGTCTCTTCCCATCGTGCTCAAGTCCAGGAAAGCTTCTATAGTGAGCACCTGTAGCAATAATAATGTTTTTAGCTTTTAACGTTTCGGTATGACCCTTCTTAGACTTTACTTCAATTGTAGTCTTATCTTTAAGAGTTGCTTTACCTTCGTATGAAGTAATTTTATTTTTCTTCATTAAGAACTCTACGCCCTTAGAAATTTTATCACTTATACCTTTTGCTCTCTTAACAGCTTGCCCACCGTCTAAAGACTTTAGCTCAACATTGATCCCTAGATCTTTCATGTCAGCAATTTCATGAACAGAGTGAGCAGACTTAAGAACTGCTTTCGTTGGAATACAACCACGGTTTAAACAAACTCCACCAAACTTATCCATTTCTACAATAGCAACGCTCTTACCTACTTGTGAGGCACGAATTGCGGCAACGTATCCACCTGGACCAGCTCCAATAACTACAACATCAAAACTCTTCATAAATTTGTATCCTTCAGTGTTTTAAGATATATGACTACTCACATAAGAGTTGAAAATATCAGCAAATATAAGTTCATGTTTAATATCAATACTTTGTAAGTTTGGCCATGAAAAGTGTCATTCAAAGTGATCTTCAGGACTTATAAAACTACACAATACCTAAGGCTAAAAATGGCATATTTCACAGAAGAAGAGCGAGAAATACTACTGAGATCATTTCCAAACGGTATTATTGCTCTCGATTTAGAGATGACAGGCCTATCCCCTTTGATAGACAGAGTTATAGAGATCGCAGCAATTAAAGTAACGCCCTTCGGCGAAGAGGTTTTTGACGAACTAGTAGATCCACAAATAGATATTCCTCAATTCACAATTGATATTCATGGCATCACTAACGACATGGTGCAAGGCAAGAGAACCTTAGACAAGGTTCTACCAGATTTCATAAAATTTATTGGAAGCCTCCCACTTGTTGCCCATAACGCTAAATTTGATTCTGGCTTCATTGTTTTTGGGATGCACCAAAATAAGCTTCCTCTTGGGGAGTCTCATGTTTATTGTTCATGTAAATTCTCAAGATATGCTCTAAGAGGGTGCACTAATTATAAGCTCGCCACACTCACTAAAGAACTAGAAATACCGCTTGAAAATCACCACCGTGCTCTCGACGATGCTATCGCGTGCTTAAAAGTATATGAAAGAGGACTCAAAGTATTTAAAAAGCCTGATAGAAAAATTCTAAATGAAGGTTATCTATTCAAATTTAAAGATTTTGATAAACAAGAAGACTTTGAAATTCCTAAAAAACTTCAAGCACTACAAGACAAAGTAAAAGACCAAGAAATGATAGAGATCAAATACCGTGGAGGGAGTCTAAAGAATCAATTTAGACCTGTTAGGCCTATTAGTTTTCTTCCAATGCCTCAAGGTAATATGCTCTATGCTCACTGCCTAGTAAGTGATATGTATAAATCTTTCTCATTGAAGAAAATCTCTGAGCTTAGAGAACTTAATGAAGCAGAAAAAAAAGAACTTAGAGAAAAAATGGAAAAAAAATGAGTTACATAACTAAGAAAAATTTAAATTTAAGAATTCAGCAATTAATTATCTTAATTCTTCACCTTGTACTATTAAAGTGGATTTGGTTTACCCTAAGTAATTCAGGAGCAATGGATACAACAACTGTTCTTCTTCACTTTTCTGGAATTGCAACAATGGGTGCACTTTTAATTTTTGGTTGTGCTAAATGGGCACGAAGAAGATACGTCAAAGGGCTCGATGATTAATGAGTACTTGGCAAGAAGAGTTCAAGAATTCAATAAAAACTCATGAAGGGCTTGAGTCATTCTTCAACACCTCTTTTCCAAAAACAAATTACCCCATTTTAATTCCTAGGCCCTTGGCCCAAAGAATAAAAGAAGAGGGTTTAGACTCTCCACTTGGAAAACAATTTCTTCCAGTAGTTGAAGAGCTAGGTGAAGAAGGTCTCATCGATCCTATCGGAGATCATGATCAATCACCTATTCCACAGATCGTTCATAGATATAAGAATAGAATTTTATTTTTTCCAACTCAAACATGCCCTGTCATATGCAGGTACTGCTTTAGAAAAAATGAATTAAGTACTAATGATGAACTTTTTAAATCTAACCTTAAGAATGTTTTAAGTTATTTAAAAAAGCATACAGAAATAGAAGAAATAATTTTTAGTGGTGGAGATCCACTTATATTAAGTGATGAAAAGATATCTAAATACCTTAAAGAATTTAGTCAAGTTTCTCATATTAAATATATTCGCTTTCATACTAGAACCCCTATTATTCTCCCAAGTAGAATAACTGATAATTTCTGTAAAATGCTCAAAGAATTTCAAGAGAGATTTACTCAAATAAATATAGTTATTCACGCTAATCATGCTCTTGAGTTTACAAATAAAAATAGAGAAGCGATTGAAACACTCGATAAATACAGGTTTAGTCTACTATCACAGAGCGTACTCCTCAGAGGTGTTAACGATACAACAGAAGATTTAATAGACCTTATAAATGAATTTACTTCCCTAAAAGTACGCCCTTATTACCTTCATCACCCAGATAAAGTCCGTGGAGGACTTCATTTTATGCTGGATATTGAAGAGGGTCGACGACTCTACTCCACTCTCAGAAATAAGATTTCGGGATGGGCCCTACCAAACTACATTATTGATATTCCAGGGGGAGAAGGTAAGACCTCTGCATTCAATCCAGAAACGTACAATTTTAGTGGTCACTTGATAAATAGAACTGGCACGAAAGTTCCATATAATTAGCGCATTTGTTTCTAGTGAGATTTACAACTAGAATAGACAAATGAGTAAAAATACAGCAATTAAAACAATTCTTTCAGATGCCTTAAAAGAGAATAAGTACCAAGAGCTAAGTCATGACTTAATTCTTAGAAATGACACTTCTGGTACTTCATATTTTGAGTATAAAAATATTAAAATAAACGAATTGAGAGATGACTCGATTTGTATCTCTCTTCCAAAGAATATTTGTCAAAAAGGGCACAACTTAACTCTCGTAATTTTTGAAGTAACACCTACTCAAAAAATTTCCAAACTTCCTACTCCAGAAGATAAAGGATCTATTACGGTTCTTGGAAAAGTTATTGATCTCTTTGAGAATGGAAAAAATAAAGTACTAATAGAGATAAAGTTCACTCAATATAAAATCGATGAGTGGCAAAGAATTGTAGAATCATATACAGGAAAGCAAAGTAGCATATCTTCCTTTATTGAAGAGGTTAAGAAATGATATTTGAAGACATGAAACCGAAGAAGGTTGAAGCAATAAAGAAGTTTTTAGCAGATAAGAAAGTTTTAGTAGTAGATGAAAAGAAAACAACTAGAACTACACTCAAAAAAATATTTACAGAGTTTGGCGTAAAGGTTCAACACATCTTCATTGCAGATAATAATTCTGATGCCGTAGAGATTATCAATGATTTAAAGATAGACATAGTGTTTGCAGACTATCAAGTTGGGAATGAAGAGGGAATTGATCTTCTAAGTACTCATATGGCCATTTTCCCAAATAGACAAAGAGCAATTTTCACTCTTATCTCTGGGCCTAATAGTATCGCCTCATCTTCATTAATTTTAGATACTGAAGCTGATGACTATATTGCTGAGCCATTTACATCAAAGTCAATTTCTGAAAGTTTTTTAAAGATTCTTGAAAGAAAAATAACCTCATCCCCATTTCTTAATGCTTACCATAAGACTAAAGAACTTATTTATTTAAATGAATTTGAAACAGCTAGAAAAATTATAGAGCCTTTAAAGCAAGGTAATAACCATTTAGATGAAGTATACTATCTAGAGGGAAAAATATTTTTAGCAGAAGAGAATACGCAAGAGGCCATAAAGCTATTTGAGATGGCACTTCAAGAAAATGAGTCTCACTACCTATCTCTAAAAACTTTAGCAGAAGAGTACTCTAAATTAAAAAAGTGGAAAGATGCTTATACCCACACAATCAAGATGTTAAATCACTACCCTATTAATCCTGCCAACTTGCCAGAATTGATTAGGTTATCAATAGCTAACCAACAATATGAAGACTTAGTTAAGTATGCAGAGTTCTTTAGTAAACTAGAAGTACAATCCCCATGTATAAAGACAAATATTGCTGCAAGCTTAGTGATCTGCAGTAGATACTTCTTAAAAAATAAAGAAAGAGATAAGGGAGTTAAAACACTTCTAGAGGCTGTAAAGCACTCATCTGGAAAGCTAGCCATATTAGAGAAGATTATCTTATTACTTATTGAGTTTGAAGAAGTTAAACTGGCTTATGATATTCTAAATCAATTTGATTCTGTACATGGAGAAAATCCTAGCTATAGAAACTTAGAGATCCAAATAGACTACTGTAACAGAGATATTCAAAGTGTTTTAAAGAAAGGTATTCCATTAGCAGAGTCAGGTGTAGCAAATATCGATGTATATGAAGTTGTTATCTTAAGCTCTATTAAGGCCCAAAGAAAAGCAAACTCAATCATGCATCTGATTGATAAAGCTATTGCAAAGTTTCCAGAGAGTTCAAAACATTTCCAATCAATGTACAAAGAATAAATCGTTTTAATACTTGTCCAAACAACTTTTAACAGATTAAAAATAATCATATAGGAATGTACTGCTCACCTTGCCTAAATATTTAAGATGACGTTATATTTATAGCATATGAAAGATATTGAAATTTTACTTTTAGACGCTGATTCAGATAGAAGAAATAACTTTGCTTCTCGCCTTAGAGTTCAAGGCTTTAGCACAGTACTCTCCTTTGAAGGATTTCAAACAATTCATCTTATAGAAAAGTGTAAGTACTCTGCTCTAATCATCATAGGTAACTTACAAGATATGCCTGGCTTGGAAGTTCTAAGTCTTACTAGAATTTCTCAATCAAAATCAGACTTGCCAATTATATATATCTCTACAAGTTCAGATCAAGAAGAAGTGTTAAATGCTTTTGAATTAGGAGCCAATGATATTATTGTCTATTCGGATAAGTGCTTTGCTTCACTTGTAGAAAAACTAAAAAAATACACTGTAGTAAAAAAGAAGTGATCTTAGCACTATCCTACTTTTTCCTTTTTAATCTCTTCTCTCCTACTCAGGCTCAAGACTTTTTAATTTTATGTAATAATACAAATTCTAAAGAGTACTCAAAATTGGCCCTATCTGATGAAGGTACTTACTTCCTCTTTCAAGGTTTAAACTCAGAAATGGAGTGGGAACAGATCTCCTACTTTCCAGATTTATTCATTATAAGAGATGCACAAATTGGATATAAAAGTGAAAAGAGCTGGGACTGTCAGCTTGGTACCTGCTTTAGAAATGAGTACTTTTCTTTTAATAGAGATACCCTAAACTACTCAAAATCAATAAAATCAGAAAGTTATACTACAGAAGAAAAACTCTTCTCCGACCAATGTCTCTTTGACTTTCCCAACGCATAACGCATAGCGTTTATACTTTCTTCATGTGATTTTACATTACGCATCAGGAAGGTTAGAAATGGAAAAAATTCATACATGGAGATTAGCAGTGAAAAAATTGGTTTTAGCTTTAGTTGCACTTTTATTAACAAGTACATCTTACGCTCAATACGAGTCATCTAATATTGATTTTGACATGCCTATTGATATTGATGGATCTTACTCAGCTCCTGCTCAAGGTAAGCAATTAACTTCAGCTCAAAGGTTAAAGTTATTTAGAGAACAACTAGAGAAAAGAAATGAGATTATGGTTAAGAAGAAAATCGAGACACTTAGATATAAGCAAGAACTTGAAATGATGAAAAAAATCCAAAATGCATTCAATCAATCAATGCAAAACATCAATAACATTCAATAAAACTTAGGGCCGTAGTTTTACGGCCTTTCTTTTGCTCAAACTTTTTACAACCCCATTCTTTTTTATACATCCCAATAAAAAAATTAATAATTTATTGAACACTTAGCTCATTCTTTTTATGGCATTGAATTTGTAATAACTATTCCTAGAGATATTACATTTTAAGAAATAGGGAGAACATTATGAAGAGGCCACTCTTATTTGGTTTTGCTGCACTTTGCGTGTTAAGCACACCAAATCTATTAGAAGAAAAGTATACAGTAAAAGAAGTTACATACAGAACAATTGCATCTCAAGAGCTACGTCCAGATAATAGACCTGATAAAGCACCCGAAGGTGATAAGCAGAGAGAAACTAAAGGACAGAGACCTCCTCACCCAAGAGGTGAAACACCTCCAGTAGATAAGGAAGTTAGTGAAGACAAGACTAAAGATGAGGTCAAAGAAGAGTCAAAAGAAGAACTTGTCACAGAAAATTCTCAAGAAGAAAATAAAGAAAAGACTAAAAAAGATTCTAAAGATGAGAAGAAGGTTTCAAAAGAAGAAATCATGCCAGAAAAAGATATAACTGTATGTGAATACAGAGATGAAATAGCAGAACTAAGAAAGCAAATCAGTGACTTATTAGAAGATAAAGAAGAAGTCATTGCAGAGGTAGATAAAAAAGACTCGAAGAAGAAAAAGGATAATAAAAAAGATAAAGAAGAAAGAGATGACTCTAAAGAAGAGAAGGAAGAAAGAGTTGCCAAAATACCTTCTAGATATCAACAAATACTATCAATGGGAATGTTCTTTGGACAAGGTTTCCAGCCGTCATTTCAGATGCCTATGATGAGATTTGGAGTGAAAACTTTTCTAAACACACAACCAATGTTTAAGTTTAATAACAGTCAATCATTTGGACTTAATCAAGATAATTCATGGATGACTTCTGGTGTTCTTGAAATGATGAAAGTAGGACAGCCAGAGCAAGCAAGGTCTCAGTCTCTAAGGATGAGTAATGAGACATTTATTCCAACATTTACTAGAACTAGTGTTAAGGCCGAAGGCTTTACTATTAAATAATATCTCTCCCCCCTATTTCTAAAGGGTCTAGGAGTTCTACTCCTGGCCCTTTTGAATATATTTCACACACTGTCAAAACTTTAGACACTATCATTCTCCTAATTACAGAGACTTCCCCCCCATTATTTTGGCATCCATCTTGTATATATAAACATGTAAACAAAATAGAATTTTGAAAATATATATCTGGGAGAGATTATATGAAAAAGCCGATAATGAAATCACTAATTGCCTTAAGTATGTTTAGCTTAACTTTTGGGGCCATTGAGGTTTATAAGAATATAAATCCTACTTCTAATAATAGACATCTTGCTTCTGTAGAAAAACAAATGATAAAAGAAGTTACTTCTGCAAAATATATCCAAGATCAGAAAGTAAAAATGGAAGAAGTTACTCTTGAGATGAAAAACGCTAATGGCGATATGATTAAAGTAACTAAGAAGCTTGTAGAAATTGAAACGAAGCTAGCTGCTCAAATGAACAAAGGTATCGGCTACGGTAACATTGCAAAAATCACAGAATTAAAGAACACACTTTCTCGAGTTAAAAATGAGAAATCTGCTGTAGAAGAAAAAATGAAGAAGATTCAAGTTGAACACAAGAATGCAATTGATAGTCTAGCAAATATAAATAACAGATTAGGTAAACAAGTTCTTAAGGCTGAAGAAGATAAAAAAGAGCTATCTAAAAAAATAGCTGAATTAGAAACTTCAGGAAAAGCAAATGCTTCAGAACTAGCAAAGCTTAGATCAAACTTAGAAGATAAAAAGAAAAAGTCTAATGATTTAAATATTGCACTTAAAGATTTATCTGCTCAAATAGATGCTAAGAATATTGCATTAGCCGAGTCTGTATCAGCAAATGATGAATTAAATGAAAGCATTGGTGGTTTAAATATTACTATTGAAATGCTCAATGACAATCTTATAGAAAAAGATCAAAGAATTGTTGAACTCGACACTTCATTTCTTTCACTAAAACAAGATCACAATGATCTAAAGATGGCGAAAGAAGAACTTGATAAGAGAATGGCCGAAATTTCACTAATTTCAGAAATGCAGGAAGAGCAATTATCAATGAAAGAAGAAGCCATTTCTAAAAGAGATGCAGAGATTGCAGAGAAGGCAGAATTCATTTTAGAAAAAGAGAATACTATCTCATGTCAGCAAGCAGAAATAAAAGTAAACACAGACAAGATAACAGAGCTTCAAGCATTAATAAATGACAGTACAAAAGCAATAAGAGAATCAAAAGATGCGATGAAAGAGCTCAAAGAAGAGAAAGAAGAAAGAGTTGAAAGAATTGCTAAACTTGAAAAAGAAAACAAAGTATTTCAAGAAGAAAGATCTCAGTTTGATGCAGTAATTCAAATGATGATGGCAAATTTCATGCAAATGCCACAGATGTTTGCAAGTATGATGGGACAAGGGCAGATGAATTATGCTCCAAATATTTTATCAAACCCACTAACTGGTTATGCACAAAAAATGCAACAAACAAGCTTTGCTTTTCAAGGAACAGGAATGAAGATGACTGATCCATATGCAGCGCCACAGTACATTACAAATAACTACTACCAACAGCAACAACCTTATGGTGGATTCAGCAATGACTACTCTGTAAGAGAAATGTTTAAGCCTGAATCTTCAAGAGATCCAAGTGGTTACTTTAGCTTCTAATCCAAATACAATTTAATCTAAGAAAAAGGGACTGTTTTAGTCCCTTTTTCATATCTAAAGTTGACTCTTTTTCACCGGCACTTTTTTCCACTTTTTCCTAATTATTTTTTTTATATTCACGATTAGATATATAGCAACTCAATGGATGAGGGCCTAATAAAATATCAAGGATAGATGTTACTACGTTAGTACTTATGAGGAGTAAAAATGAAACAGGAAATCATAACTAGAAAGGTAACAGAAAAAGTAATTATAAAGAAATGCCATTGTTGTGGTCACCTACTTGAGACAGCAAAGGAAGCAAGTAAATGTCCTTCTTGTAAGAAGTCATTTCTTCCAACAAACTACTTTGGAAAAGTTCACGCCAAGACATCTGCAGAATTTAAGAACTTATTTCTAGGCTCAGATGAGCTACATGAAGATGATATGATTAAAGGAATCCAAGTACTTTGGTAAAAAATATGGGCCATTATTGGCCCTTTTCTTTTTATATCTACCAATAGTCAGTCTCTTAACGCACCCCTAACCACAAGTCATTCCATAATCGATATGCTAGTATTTGAAAATGGACACGACACACACTACACATCATTCAACAACACAAAGACCACAAGTTAAACCTAACTTTCACCCAGTCATTCAAAGAATTTTTGATAAAAGAGAAATGGGACCAAAAGAAATTTCCGAATTTCTTTCATGGGACTTAAAGGCAATGCCTTCTCTCACATCAATGAAAGACGTAGATATTGCTTCTAAAAGAGTTATTGAAGCAATAGAAAATGGTGAAAAGATCGCCATCTATGGTGACTATGACGTAGATGGAACTACTTCTTGTGCTCTACTTCATCATTTCTTCAAAATGATCGATGTAGAAGTAGGACTTATTCAACCTAGTCGATTTATTGAAGGTTATGGAATTCATCCACCTTCAATTGATAAGGCGCTAGAAGATGGCTACAAAGTCCTCATCACAGTGGATTGTGGAATTACTAACAATGAAGCTGCCGATAGGGCAAAAGAAGTTGGTATTGATTTAATCATCACGGATCATCATAAAGATGCAAGAGATGTTATGCCCGATGCCTTCGCAATCATTAATCCAAACAGAAGAGACGAGCCTGCTGACTCAGAACTCACGGCACTTGCTGGAGTTACTGTTGGCTTTGCTCTAGCAGTTCAAATAAGAGAAGATTTAAATGCAAAAGGACGAAATATCCCTAGCCTCTACTCTCTATTACAATTTGCTGCTATTGGTACAATCTGTGACCTTGCAAAACTAAATCCTACAAATTTAAAAATTGTAAGACATGGCCTAAAGCAAATACCAACAACTCAGTATCATGGGATCAAGGCCTTCTTCACTCCAGAAGAGAGACAGAGAGGATTTGTTCCTTCTGAAAAGTTATCATTTAATATTGGTCCTTTAATTAATTCTAAGGGAAGACTTGATCATCCAGAAAAGGCACTTCAACTTCTAACTATTGAAGATGATAAGAAAGCATTTGAATATTTCTCTCACTTAGAAATTTGTAATAAAGAAAGAAAGTTTATTCAAGCAGAGGTTTTCAATTCTGCAAAAGAGCAAGTTCTTAAAGGTCTAGATGGATCTGAACATGTGGCCTCAATAGTCTACTCTCCAGATTGGCATGAAGGTGTAATAGGAATTGTAGCTTCAAAGTTAGTTGAGACTTTTAAAGTTCCGGCCATTGTATTCACAAACTCTGAGCAAAAAGGAATTATTAAAGCATCAGCAAGAAGTGCTGGTGAGTTAAACCTCTTTGATTGCTTAGCAGAGAACTCAGACCTATTCTTAAAGTTTGGAGGACATAAGGCTGCAGCCGGTCTTTCAATGCCACTTGAGAACTTAAATGTCTTCAAAAAGAATATGCAGTCTACTATCGCTAGTGTTCCAGCAATTCAAAGAACTGTTCAAAATTACTTCGATATTGAAATTGAGCCACATGAGATTAATCCAAAGCTTCTAAAAGAGTTAGAAATGCTAGAGCCATTTGGAATGGGAAATCAAAAGCCTATCTTTAAAATGAGAGGCTTTAGATTAGATAGCTATGATCTTTTAAAGGATGTACACGTAAGATGGAATCTAAGCTCTATAAAAGATCCTAAATGTAAGTTAAAGGGAATAAGCTTTAACTATATTGGAAAATGGGGAATCAATCATCCAGAGGATACTTACGAGGCACAGGAAAGAAATCAAGAAGAGTTAACAGCCTATTTTACTCTTGGAGTTAATCACTTCAAAGGGAATCAGTATATTCAATTAATGATCGAAAGAATTGAATCATAGAAAAAGGCCCAATCTCTTGGGCCTTTAATTTTTTATTATCTTTTAATTGTAACACTTTCCATAACGATATCATTAGTTGGTCTATCCATTGCACCAGTAGGAGCATTTCCGATAGCCTTTACAGTTTCCATACCACTGATAACTTTACCAAATACAGTGTGTCTTCCATTTAAATGAGGAGTTGCACCTAGAGTTATGAAAAATTGAGAACCGTTAGTTCCTGGTCCAGCATTTGCCATAGAGAAGATACCTTCGCTATCGTGCTTTAATTCAGGAGTACACTCATCTCCAAACTTATAACCTGGTCCACCCATTCCTGTTCCATCAGGGCAACCACCTTGAATCATAAAACCAGAAATAACTCTATGAAAGATTAGACCATCGTAATAAGGCCCTTCTTTTTTTGTTTCTTGTCTTCCTTCAACTAGGTTAACAAAGTTCCAAACAGTCTCAGGGCATTCTTTAGCATATAGTTCTGCTTCAAACTCACCTAAGTTAGTTTTAAAATGTACATTAACTCTTTCAAGATCTTCTTTGTAATCTGATTTCTTTACTGAACCCATTCCAAACATAATTTTCTCCTTAATTAATACTTTCTAACTCTTGCCTTACCTTTAAACTCAAAGGGTCTATCCTTTGGAAGGAAGAGTTGTATTTTTTGTTTTTTATTAAAAATTTTATTCAAATCAATTATTGGTACTGCAACTAAATTGTTATTGTGATCATAAGGATTTAGTAGCTCATAACTCATGTACTTAGCTCCCGATATTTTCAATCCCATCTTTGAAATAAACTTCTTCATTTCAACTCTATTCATACATAGAGAAACAAACACTGGATGTCCTGTAGAGAATGATTCACTCTGAATCGCTTTTTTTACACGCTCTAGAGACTTCTTCCCGCTCATTGCAATATCAATCCAAATCAGATTAACAACTTCATACTTAGGTTTAGTGAAGTTTCTAATTCCAGCCTTTATCTTATCTAGCACTGTATAAAAGATCTTCTCTTCATCTTTAAAAGGAATGTAACTGGCCGAAGCCTTCTTCTTCCTCTCTTCAGAAAGTTCATTAAACATTAATTGAAATTGAATAGATTCTTCATAACTAAGAGCAAAGCTCTCTCGTAAATTTTTCACATTTAAATAACGAACGGGATAATTACGATGACAACTTCCCGCAGAAGAGAAGTTGGCCCATGTCGGAAGATCTGCTAAGAAGTACTGTATAACTCCATTGCCATTTTCATAGACTCTTTCATTTCTTCTCTCATAGTTCTTCAATGTATACGAAGAACAACTTGTAAGAATGAATAGTGTACATATTAGTATATATTTCAAATTAAGCTCTGCTAAAAAAGTTCATGATCTCAGTTTCAATTTTAGAGATCTTCTTAAGTCCGGCAGAAAGAGAGGATCTCCCCTCTTCGACTCCACTAAGAGTAAAGTAACCAGGCTCAGCATGTGAGATATTCTCTCCACGGCGCTCTAAATTAACTCTCATCCCTTTTGCGATAGTTGTATCAACCTCATGTCCTGTACACACAAAGATCCCGTCACAAGAGATTGTTGAGATTTGTTCTTCCATACCTTCAGTTGAAGATCTAAAAGATGATGTTTCACAAGTTACAAAAAGTCCTTCTCTATCAAGTAACTTATCTATTGCTGTTACATTACTTGCAGTAATAAGGTTAAGCTGACTCATTGGTTCTTTAGGCGCTGCTTTCTTGGCCTTAATATGTGGCTCTAGACCTCTCCATTCAAAGAGAGCTTTCTCATACTCTCTTCTAGAGACTTGTAGTTTTTCAAAATATTTATTTATCACTTCAGTTGTCATTAAACCCAAAGTGCTTTCTTTATGATCATTTAGAAATTTTTCAAATGGTCTATTTTCTGTTGTAACAAGTGAGACAACTCTTTCATTATTATCTTCTAGCCATAGATCTAACTCGCACAATAGTAGTGCTGAGAGATGTCCAGAGCCAACCATTACAATATGCTTAGAGCTACTTGTAACTTCTTTATAGTGAGATAAACAATCTCTACCATAGTACGTATTTGTTTGAGCTGTAAGTCTAGACTCATTTAAAGCATATGAACCAGAAGGCCCCATCGGAGTTGGATTAGAGTGAGTTCCCATAGCATTTATAATCAAATCAAAATCTTCAAAAGATTCCACTGACTCACTTAAAGATTCGAGAACATCATTTCCAAGTTTTTCAAATAATTCTGGATTTGATTCAACTTGATTTAAAATACTTTTCTTAGGGTCTGTTGAAAATACAACTCGAAACAAGTCTTGCAGTCTAGATTTCCCTGGAACTTCTTCATCAGGAGATAGAAAGCGCTTATGAACCCTTTCAACGTTACCAGGCTTGATAATGATAGACTGACTTCCTCTCGCAACTAAAGGTGCAAAGTAGGTCTTAAAATACTCGTCATTACTTGGGATATCAGAAAGATCTACATTTAATTTAAGGGCCTCTCTTCCGAGTTCAGTTGTTAACTCTCCCCAGGTCTCTTCCATAGAAGTTTCACTGGCAAATGAGTTTACTCTTGCGGCCATTCCACCCAGTTCTCCTCTAGAGAAAAGTGTTACATGGGCACCTAATTTATCAAAGTGTAGAGCAGTCTCTAAGGCAAGAGGACCACTACCTAATATAGCTAATTTCATATGGGATTTTCTATCACGATTGATACATTCTTAAAAGAAAAGCCCCTTTGAAAGGGGCTTTATATAAGATTTTTATCTAAAATAAACTTTTCGATCACCCTTGTCGATCGCAGAATGCTCAGCAAAAGAGTACATAAACTCTATAAAGCTATGCATGGCCTTGAATGAAGGGAGAGATTGATCAAATTCACATCCATATTGCATATATGTGTTTCCATCTCTTCCAATATACTCTCTACCGTACTTAACATTAACAATAACAGGCACATAGCTCTGATCAGTAAAGTACATTCTCATACTAATTTCTGTATCTTGATCAAATTTAGTGTCTCTATTAGCATCCCAAGGAATTTGGAATAAACACCCCTCATGAGAGATATCTACAAGGTCAATTGGATAGATCACTCCGGACTGGTCAATTACTGAGTAGGCCCCGAGAAAATTTTGAAATAGAATTCTTTCAAAGTTTCTACGCTTCTGTTCTACATTCTCTTTTCTCTTTTCTACAAAATCCAATACTTTATCTGTCATTTAGGTCTCCTAAAGATTTTTACATCAAGAGACTTATCGGGAGATTGTAGAAAAAACTTAAATATTTAAAGCTTCAAATAAAGCTAAGGTACTGTTTTTACGAACTAATATTTTCTCTGCCAAAATGGAAATGCTGAAACTTCCTCGTGAATTCGAAGGTATGAGTCTAGTCGGCTGTGAACAAGTTCCCCCTCTTCAGAATCTGGAGCATACTTAGTCCAAAATACACATCCCTTTGAATCCTCTTGGTGCTCGCAGTTTGAGAACTTACAATCAGATGCTATTTCCTCTAAGTCGGGAAAGAGACTGATCAACTCATCTGGGGCAACGTCTTCTAGAGAAAAAGACCTTATTCCTGGAGAATCAATTGTATAGAATCCATCGAGATCAATAATTTCAGACCATGTGGTTGTATGTGATCCTTTACCAACTCTTGCTATCTCATTTGTCTTAAGCTTGTAAGTACCATTTGAAAGAGTATTAATGGTCTCACTCTTTCCAACACCTGACTGTCCAAGAAAGATTGAAGTCCTATTATGAATTTCTTGCTTTAACTCTTCGTAGCCTCTTTTAAGGTACTGAGGCTGATAATCTGGTTTAAGAGCAGAGATCTCAAAGCACTTTGCCCCTAAACTCTCAAGCCTCTTTTCTTCAAATTTAATATCAAAGTCATCATCGAACTCATCCATTTTATTAAAAACGACAATCGGTCTTATCCCCCACTGGCTTGCTCTCGCAAGAAAACGATCAATAAATCCACGTTTAAATTTTGGCTTTGATACTGAAGTTAAGATTATTAAAAGATCACAATTTGAAGCTGTAACCTTCTTTCTTTGCTCTCTAACTATTATTCTAAATATTTCACTCTCTCTCTCTTCAAGAGATGTGATCATAAGTTCATTTGTTTCAGAAATTGTTTCTAGTCCAACCCAGTCACCGACGACTAAGGTTTCACCTTTTTTGAGAAGATTACCAATAGCATTGGCCTTAACCATCTCACCTGTCGACTCAACTTTACATTCAAATTGACGCTTATCAGATTTGTAAATCCTAGCTCTCAATCAATACTCCTATTTAAGTTTAAAAAACCTTGTGGGAAAAATATATTCTCCGGATCATGCTCATTTTTTAATTTATCAAACACAGCATAGTGCTCATCATTCAAAAAGTTCTTAATAAACTTCTGTTTTATTAGTCCAATACCGTGTTCAGCAAATGGAGAACCTGAAAGGTCTTTAACTTTGTAATAAAGCTCTTCAAGCTTATCTTGGCAAATTTCTACCCTAGACTTATCCGGTAGGAAGTTAAAATGCAAGTGAGCATCGCCAAAGTGTCCAAAGAGATTGTAATCAATACCTATTGAGGCTAATTCTCTATATAAATCGAGTAAAGCTGCAAATTTCTCAGGAAGAACTTGAATATCTGTCCCTTTTTTAACTACACCCATTCTTGAGTTTCTCTCAAAGGTATATCTTGGAACATTCATTCTCAAATTGTGACATTTAGCAGCAGGCATTTCAAATATATCATTCTCATCTATCAGCTCAAACTTAGCGATAAGCTCTTCATAAACACTCTCAAATGAATCTGACTGAATTTCGAGAAAGATTAAGTCTCCCGAATCAATAACACGCTCATCACTTGGCAAGACAGACATTGAGTTTGAATCAAGTAACTCACATGAGAAAATACGATCCCTAAAACTTTGAACCTTAGTAAATATCTCCATGTGCTGTGAGTAATCTTCCTCCCACCTAGGAAGCTTAATAAATAGAAATGACCTCTCTTCTAATTTTGTAGTCCTAAACGAGGCTCCAGTTATTACTCCCAATTGTCCTTCAGTACCAGTTAAGAGATCAGTCTCTCTCTCCATTCTTGGAAAAGGAGCATTTTTAAAAGTAGAATAGATGCTATAGCTCTTCTGATACGCTTCTAGTTCACTATCTACTTCAAGTTTATTAGAGGACTTTAAAGTACAAATCTTGGCCTTAGAATTGATGTATTCAAGAGACTCAACTTGATCTCTAAGTGTACCAAAACCAAAACATCTCTCACCAGTAGCAGAGGTAGCAAAGCCGGCTAAAATACAGGCTAACTCTTCAGTCGGAGAAGTCATTATATCTCGCCCTTGAGAGTGGCAATACGCTTTTGCCTCTTGCCATGTCACTGGCCCCTCAATATGAAGTAAGCCGCTAGCATCGAGTTCCATTTTCTGGGGTAACTCCGCAAGGTTTACCATAGAGAACTCTTCTACTTTTAAACTTTTTAAATATTCCTCAATTTGATCATATGGAATTACTGTTGAAGTCTTGGAGCTATGGTAAAAGGAAGGTTTTCCTAGGCCTATATATTCTTGTAGTTCTTTAATATTTTTAGGGGTTAATTTATTTAGTTTCATAATTTCTCTATCAATATTTGCTTATCAACCAGTATATTTTACATAAAAAAGGCCAAGCTTTGTATTTTAGTTATTTAACATATCAAAGTATCTTGACAACGACCTCTTTTTACCTTAATTTAGGTCTCCAATCCAACGAATTAATTGGTTCCGTAGCTCAGCTGGATAGAGCATTCCCCTTCTAAGGGAATGGTCGCAGGTTCGAATCCTGCCGGGACCACCATTTTACTTCCCCAAAAAATTTACAATAAAAAAGCCAGCACTAAGCTGACTCTTCTATTATTTATAAATTTAAATTTATTAATTACTTATCTTCTTCGAGTAGTTTGTTAAAGCCAGACTTCAAGTAACGAACAGAGATGACCTTAAAGATTGATACATCTTTATTTGCTACGATATCATCTTGAGCTTCACCATTGATTGCATTCGCAGCTTTTTGATTTGCTAGAACTTCATCAGCATTAAGGCCATCATTTGACCCTTCATTTTCTAAGTCTAATCTAAATCCACCATTAACTTTCTTAGATTTCCCTGCAGTCATTTTAAGCTTAGAGCTTTCAGCTGGTGCGGCTGCAGCAACTTTCTTCTCTTCACTATCGTCACTTCCTACCGGTCCAATTGCTGCCAGAACATCGGCTGCTGACTTTCCAGACCCACTTAAAACTGCATTAGTATTTTTTCTCAACTTTGCTAAAATATTATCATTTAACTTATCAAAATCGAGAGCTGGCTTTCCTTGATCTTCAAGAGCTTTATTAAACTTTCTCTGAACCTCATCTAACTTCTTCTTAATTGCATTATTGTTATTTGATAATTCAACAAGTCCATCTACTGCACTTGAAGGAATAGTATTACTTCCAGTAATTCCATCTGCGGCAGCACCTGCTGTCCCAGCAAGAGTTCCAAAACTTCCACCAAGACTAGCAAAACTAGTACTACTTTCTATTCCACTTTGAAGAGATCCACATCCGTTAGTTCCATCTTTGTCAGCACAAGGAACAGCTGCAGTTCCAAGAGATAAAGCTGCATTACCTTTAATACTATATGGAATCTGAGATGGTATAGATAACTGAGAACCACCTAAAGAAGAAGCTGTCTTTACACCTTGTTGACTTAATTTATCGATAATTTTTTGAATCTTAGTTGCATTGCCTTCAGCACTCTCTTGAATTTTCTTTGATGATGATGATGCTGTAAATGCTAACCCTGCGGCAGCCGTCCAAACCATTGATCTATAACCTGGTGTAGCTATCATTGTATCAACCCAAGTCACATTCAATTTATTGATTCCAATAAATATACCAATGGCTCCACCAAGCATTACAGACATGCTATTAGCATTTGCAGATGGAACAATTAGATCTATCCCATTATTTATTGCCAGTTTTAAGTTATCACTCAAACTAGAAGAATCAGAATTAAGCTCTATTTCGTATAGACTATTTTTGAAGTTGTTAAAAGATTCAACAGAAGTCGATGCAAGCTCCCCTTGAAAAAATCTACTCATATCCCTATTTCTAGCGTACGAGTTTACTTGAGTTTCGAAGTTCGTTTCATCGAATTCCATTTTCTTATTTAAGTCAAAGAAAGGGTTCGCCTTATCAATGTAATTTGGAATATTTAACTTGTTCTGCAATTCTAAAACATACGTTTCTTTAACAACGTTTGCCATAAATTCATCATTAAGAATCTGTCCAATACCTGGTAGCTTTAATCCTTCTTGAGCAAACTTCTGAAGAGCATCAACACTTTCTCCGCCTGTATCACCAAGCATATCTAAAACACTAAATGCACCAGGCTTACATATAGCAACTTCAGTTGCACACATTGATGCATCAATAGCACAAGTAGAAGCTGCTGCAGTACATGCTGCGCCAGTAACTGGATTTGATGATGCTATAGCGACTGCACTTTGTTTAGCAGCACATGCAGCATAAAGATCTGCTGCTTTTATAGTTGAAGGTATACCGGGTGTATTCTTTACTGCTTCCTCTGCAACTCCAGCTGCCTGAGTACAGGCTGCTGTACAAGTTGATGCACTAACGCGCCACTGCTGGGATTTTAATAAAGCTACAACTGCAGCAGCACCATACGCTGTTGCAGCAGCCAACTGTATGGTTGATTTCATTTTTGCAGTTTTTGCTATGTCTTCATAACCTTTCTTTTGAGCCTGAAGCATTTCTATTTGAGTATCATTTTCTCCATCTTCTTTGGATGTATACGCAATTTTGTCCTCTGCCTTTAAGTCTTTAAATGCATTAAAAGAATAAAGTTCAGCTCCTATATATATAACTCCACCGGCACCAGCAAGAATTACATCCATAGGTCGTGGCTGACATGCCGATACAGTTTTAAATGTAATAAAGCCCATTGAAATCATGGCAAGATGATCTAGAAGAAAGTTCGACTTTTTATTTTTAAGTGTCACAGTCCCTGACTTAGTTGCTACTCCATTTTCGTCTTTACTTACTCCATCGCTAGCGGCCATAGCATTTCCACTGGCATAACGTAAGTTCTCAATTGGTAGAAATACCTGAACTTGCAGTAGTGCAAATGAAAGAGTGTAAGTGAGTAAGCATTTAGCTATGTAAGAGAATATAGTCTTCATGGGACCAACCATCCTTTTTTATCTATATAGTATTTATTTTATTCTACCTTTAAGTGAACTCTAAAAGAATTGGGTAGATAAAGCCAAATATCAATAAAATCAAGATGTTGAGTTTTTGCCTCAGCTACTTTAGCTAGCAAGAATCATTGGCAGATAGAAGATTATATTGAAATAATTGAAAGTTACGAGCACACCTCAAGACCTACTCTAAACTCTTTTGAAGAACCTATTTTATTAATAACACTACCCATATTTCTTACGATATAGATCTTACTTTCAGCTTCTCCATCTAAAGATAGTTTTCTTATAGCTACTTTAGATCCTACAGTAAGTCCTTCGTAGATAAACTTATTTACCAATAAGGCTAATCCATGGTCAGAGAAGTCTAGAACTCTTAGCTTCGTTTCTAGTTTCTCATTTCCTTCGTTTAAATATAAAGCTTTTACAAATTGGTTACTTTGAATCCCCAGGTTAGTTCTCTTTTCAGTACGGGCTTCTTTTATTTTAATTAATACAGGTAAAGAAACTTCTATATGATTCTCTACTGTTCCTTTAATTTGAGCTTTAAAAATAATTTCTCTACAAGGTGAATGAAAATAAATATCCTGATTCTTATCAAATTCACTTACTTCTTTTTTATTAAGACGAATCTTAATTGTGGATGTAAATGTATTAATATTTACAATCATTCCATATGAATAATCTTGAGTTTCTTTAATGGATTGCCAAACTTTCAACTTACTCTTATTTTTCTTAATAGATTCTATAAGAGAGCTTAGTGAATGTTGTCGATTTATATCTATTAAATTCATAAGACTAGTATAAGTCTAAAATGAAAAATTTTGATAAAAAAAAGATAACTATTTGTTAAAAGGAAATAAAGAGTGCCCACTCCTTAAGCCCTTCTATGAATGATGTTTAGTCTAGTCAACAAAAAGAGAACGAGTCTTCCACTTTACAGATTTTTTTCTTTTTTCAAATGGTGTAAATGAATTTCTTCTATAGGTCTGACGATTAGGATCGTTCTCACACTCTAACTGATATTGGACTAAAGACTCTAAAGTTTTCAGAAGAGAATCATGGACTTTATTGAGACTCTCAACACCCTGCTCTTCTAATGCTGATAAGAAATAGTGAACAGACTCAATTGTCGAAAGACAAAACTCCATTGGTTGTTGCTTAATATCGAACTTAGACCTTTCTGTCGGAGTAAAACAAACTCTAGGTAAATCAAGTAAGTTATTAGATAACTTCATCATCTTTTTAGCACACGGCCAAGTAGCATCAATAACAAAGATAACGAGTCTTTTAGACTTATCAAAAGTAAACTTCTCTTCACTAATATTAATTGCTGTTTTTCCCGGGTACATTGCAAAACAAATATTTTCAGGATCATTTATGAGTTCATTAACTTCTGGGTCATCACTGAAATCAATGCCCATAATTACTTTAGAATTTTTCAAACTAGCTTTAGTAAGTCTTCCTGTTCCTACTTTCTCTTTCTTTGCTTCCATAGGATGCATAAGAAGAACGAACATCGTATTAGTATTTATTTCAACAATATCATCACAAAGACAAGAATTAGATGTTCTTCTACAATTTAAGCAAGTCTCTCTTCTTTGAATATTATCAAACTCTACTTGCTGTGCTTTTTTCTTGGCTAGATACTGTTCTTTATTCATACAAGGCTACCAAAAACCTCTTTATCAAAACCAAAACAAAGTGTTTTACCACCCTTTTCAAGAATAGGTCTTTTTACTACTGATAGATTTTCTGAAATTAAACTAATTACTTCTTTATCATTAGCAGCTTCAAAGTCATCTTTTAGCTTTCTAAAAGTTGTACCACGCTTATTAACTGGCCAATCACCAAAAGACTTCTTCCAAGACAATATTTCTTTCTCAGTAGGTGTAACTTTTTTGAAATCAACAAATTCAAATTCTATATTATTTTCTTGTAAAAACTTCTTTGCTTTTTTAACTGTGTCACAATTTGGAATTCCATACATTTTAATCATAATTATACCTTCTTAAAAATTGCTACGTTCTTTCTTGGAATTATCAGTTCTAAGTTATATTTAAGAGCAATCCATTCAAATGTTTCTTCATTAAAAAAACGAACATGTGTTGGATCTTGATGATATCCCCATCTCTTGAACTTATCTATACCACTAGGATAAAATGATGTCATTATTCCTAAGACACCTTTTTCTTTCAACATCGAGAGCATTAATTCTAGGTCTATTTTTGTATCGTAAATATGCTCTATAACCTCTGTGGAAATAACAAAGTCATACTTAGCTTCAAGGAGTCTCTTATCATTGAAGTAAAAAGGATCATACTCACTAATAGAATAACCTTCTTTAGATAATACTGACTTAATAACAGGTCCTGGACCACATCCAAAATCTAACCCTGATGAATTTGGAGGCAAGTACTCTCTAATAGGAGTAAGGATTCTCTCCATAAAATTAACGTAATGAATATCGTTAGGATCATTTTCGTGTCTATCATAGATTTTATTTTCTTCATCAGCTTCAAGCAGACACTCTCTTGAAGTGAATATCATTTTACATGTATTACACTTATAAAATGATTTTTTAGTATTATCGAAATAGTGTTGGCAATTGTCTTCAAGACAAAGTGGGCAATTATTCATATGCAGAGCATATCTTTATTCGAATTCTTTGAAAACCTGTGTAATGGATTTATGTGGAGTAAATAAATCTAAAACTTCTTTATTTCCATTTATTAATTTATACAAAATATCTGGCAGTGCTCCATTTTCTTTACACTGACTATAACCGGCCATAACAACCATATCTGCTTCAAAAGTGTTTAGTAGCCTTACCGATCGTTCAAGACCATCTTCGGTTGAACAATCCTTAGGGTCACCAACCACGTGATTAGTACGACATACAGAAGGTCTACTGTTATATATAGAACAATTTTTATTTTCATCTAAGAAGACACAAGCTCTGTCTTCATGGCTTAACCTATACCAGGTTGTACTACTTTTACTTGCTAAAGATTGCTTTTTTAGTTTTTCAAGATCTATTTTGTGACCATCTTCTATAATCTTATGAAGTAGTTCACCTTCATCATCACTAATACTTACCTGAGTATGGCAGCAGGCTGAACACCCTTGCCTACAAGAAACATTTCTCATTACAGCAGGGTCTTGAAACAGAGTCCCCACTCTCCTGTCTACTTCCTTATGAACAAGCCTAGCTCTTCTAGAGGCAGAGGATAGTTTTCTTAATTTCTTGATAACGTCATTCATAATTTTAAGCATCGATGTATGCGACTTAAAAACTTGATATGACTTATTGGCTATTGCTGGAAATTTGATGACAAGCTCCTTGACAGGTTCACCTTTCTCCAAAGGCCTTACAATAAGTATACCTTTCCAATCCTCTCAAACGATCAACAAGGAATATTGTGCCACATCACACAATCACAAGAATGAATTGTCGGTAGCTTAGAGCTATCTTCTTCCATTATTCACTAAGAATTCTTGAATAAGCGATGCTTAAACTATATAGTCTCGCCATGTCATTACTATGTACCTTAAGCAATATTCACTTACACCTTGGAACTAAAACTCTTTTCACAGGAGCTGGCTTCACCATCTCATATGGAGACCAAATAGGACTTCTTGGATTGAATGGTAAGGGTAAGTCCTCACTTTTTAAAATATTGGCCGGTAAGGTTACGCCTGATAGATCAACTCCTCCATTCACATTTGATAAAGCAAATAGTGGTGGTGATGACAATCAAGGTTTTTCGACATTCCTTGTTCCTCAAGAAATGCAACTTGGAGAGGGAGATGAAGTCACAATCAGGGACTACTTTTTTAGATTTTATCCAGAGCACCTTAAGGCACACAAGGCCCTTGATTTAATTAATGAACAATTCGAAACATCTTATAGTGAAGAATTAATTGAAAAGCAGAACAAGCTTCTCGATGAACTAGAGCACCTTGGAAGTTGGGAGCTTATTAGATCTTTTGAATCATATATGAAGTACTTTGGTCAGCACGATTTAGATAAGCGTGTAATGGACTTAAGTGGTGGTGAACAAAAGAAAATTCTTTTAAGTCTTGGATTTACAGCAAAAGAAAATCTTATTCTTTGGGACGAGCCGACTAACCATTTAGATATTGAAACAATTAAACTTTTTGAAGATGAACTAGTTAGTTCAGGAAAAACATTTGTTGTTATTTCTCACGATAGATACTTACTTGGAAAAGTTTGTAGCAAGATTCTACATATTAAAAATGGATTGATCGAAAGCTTTAAAGGTTCATATATAGATTATCTCGACTTCTTAACAGAACAAGAATCTGCAAGACAAAAACTCATTGGCCGCTTAAAGAACTCTCTTAGTAGAGAGCAGGCCTGGATGAGACAGGGAATAAAGGCCCGAGGAACTCGTAGTAAGAAGAGAGTTGAAAACTTTCACGATCTAAAAAGTAAAATAAGTAGTGTTAAAGGTGAAGCACGTCGCGCACTAGATATAAATATCTCTTCAAGCAATAGAAAAACTAGAAGTCTAGTTGAAATGAAGAAGGTTTCCTTTAACTACCCTGATAAAGATATATTCTCTAATTTAAACCTTGATATCTATAAAGGTGACAGAATTGGACTCATCGGTAAAAACGGAGTTGGTAAAACAACTCTTGTAAAAATGATTCTTGGTGAGCTTGAGAACACCGAAGGAAAACTCAAAGTTGCTGATAGTTTAAATATTCAATACTTCTCTCAAAAAAGAGAAGAGATGGATGAAAATGAAACTCCACATGGATTCCTAACAAATGGATCAGATCAAGTAACTCTTGCTGACGGTCGAACTAAGCATGTTGCTGCATACTTTGAAAGCTTTCTATTCTCTAAGGATGATTTAAATAGACCAATAAAAACTTTATCTGGTGGAGAGAAAGGTAGACTTCAACTGGCTAAGAACCTTACAAAGCAAGCTGATATCTGGATTTTTGATGAGCCTACCAATGATCTTGACCTGGAAACTCTTCAAATTTTAGAAGAAGCACTTATTCAGTTCAAAGGATCACTTATCCTTATCTCACACGATAGGAGTTTTCTTTCTAACGTTACTAATAAGACTTGGGTTCTACATAATCAGACAATTGAACAATTTGTTGGAGGTTATGGCCAGGCAGAGAGTTATCTAGAGGCCCTTGCCCTTGAGAATATTCTACTTGAACAAGAAAAGACTGAGCAAAGTGATTCAGAGCCGTCTTCTACAGAAAAAGTAGTTACAGAAGCTAAACCAGCTAAAGAGGTTCAAGCGGCCCCAGCTCCAACAAAGCTGTCAAACCAGCAGAAAAAGAGACTAGAAGAAATCCCTGGTCTAATAGAAGATGCTGAGGCCCAACAAGCAACAATTGATGAACTCATGCTTAAATTCAATTTTGAGTCTATGGACAAGGAAACTGGCAAGCTTTATGCCGATTTAGGCGAAAAGAAGGCAAAAATAGAAGATCTTCTACTTGAGCTCTACGAAGAGTATGAGAACCTATCCTCTTGATTTAACTGTAAAAAATACAAAATAGTAAAGTCACTTATACTTCTTTATTGATTTAATTTAAACGATCGTTTAAAGTCAAACAAACGTTTGAATATCAAAAGGAAGACTATAAAATGAAAGTACTAAATTTCATATCACTGCTCTCTTTGCTCAGCACGACTATTTTTGCTGTCGAAAAAGTTTCAATTACTGAAGAGCTAATCAAAAAAGAAGTTAACAATGCCGCCCCAAACACTCTAGCAATTGAGGCATCATTTCTAGCCGTAGACTTTCAAAGAGAAGCCTTCGAAGAGAACTTTGACTTTAACCTTGTTGGTTCTGCTAGTTATTACAAAACAAGCGAAAATTCTTTCACTCCGCAAATCCCAGTAAGCTCCCCTATAACAAGCTATAAAGTTGGAATTGAAAAGGGTCTTAGTACTGGTATGAAACTAGGTGTAAACACTTTCTCTGACCAATCAACAAACTCTTATGTAAATAAGGGAACAACAACAGGATTTGGTTTTCAATTCTCAATGGATCTTTATAAGAACTTTCTTGGAAGACTTACAAGCTCACAAAGAGGGCTCTTAAAAGAAAGTGTTCAAAGAGCAGACTTACAAAAGAATATACAGAAGAAAGCTTTCTACCAATCATTAAGAAAAGTCTATTGGTCTTTAGTTGCTAATAACGAACAACTTAAAATCTCACAAAAGCTTCTCGCTCTTTCAAAAGAGCAACTTAAAGATGCGAAAAAGAAGTTTAAAAATAAGATTGCAGAAATTAGTGAAGTATCTAGATCAGAGTCTCAAGTTGCAGACAGAACATCTAGAATAATAAATTTGCAGTACCAAAGAGAAGTACAAATACAACAATTGAAAGAGCTTCTACCTAGCCTTTCAAACAAAGAACTAATCTTAGGCGCTTACTCAATAGATAAGACATCAGAACAGCTACTTAGCTGTATCGCTCAAATTTCGAGCTTCAATGAGCCTCCGTTACAATACTCAAGCTACGATGAAATTCTAAACTCTCTACGATCAGAATACACACATCAAAAGAAGATTACTGATTCATATAATAGTTCAAGTGTTCAACTTATTTCTGAAGTTAGAAGACTTGGAAAGACACAAGGATATAGTGAATCATGGGATAAGTTATCTGACGATGGACGAACTTCAATTAGCGCAGGGGTAGAACTAAGAATTCCTCTTGGTGGTAGCAATACTAAATCTAAAGAATTGCAAGATCTACTAGATAAGAAGAGATTTATTTCTCAAAAAGAAGAGATTGTTGGAAAAGTTAATGCTTACCACTCTCAAGTAGTAAGAAACATCAAGCTACTTCAAAAAGTAATTGAGCAACAAAATGTTAACAGTGAAAAGTTGGCCATAACTCTTAAGCATACAAAGAAGAAATACAACCAAGCTAGAGTTTCATTTAGAGATCTAATTCAGGATCAAGATGCACTACTTAGTAGTAATCTTCTAGAAGTTCAAAGCCAGCTTGCAATAATAACAACATTACTAGACTACTTCACTGTTTACACTGAAATGCCTTGTAAAATAAATAACTAAATTTAGACGAGAGAAATAATATGAAAACAATTTCAAAATTCTTTATAGAAAACTCAAAGCTCTCCATTGTCCTTATGTTAGGAATGGTCATATATGGAGCAATGGGGCTAGTAAAAATGAATGCCGAGTCTTTCCCGACAGTAAGTTTTGCTACAGCAATTGTTACAACAAGGTATGACGGAGCAACGGCTCAGGATATAGAAACAAAAATCACGAAGCCTATCGAAGATGAAATCCGTACTGTTAGAGGACTAAAAGATGTTAATTCAACAAGCCAGTCAGGACTAAGTACAATCGTAATTCGAGTAGACATGGATGGTGAAGGCATTGATGTTGAAACAGTTATGAGTGATATTCAAAAGGCTGTTGATAGAACTAATAAGCTACCATCAGACTTAATAGATAGACCTACTTTTAGTGAAATAAAATCTGAAGAGATGCCTGTCTTTCAAATTGCAGTACTTGGAAGTAACAAGGATAGAGAAAGGGATATTATTGCAGATCATTTAAAAGATGAAATTGAAGATAATAAGCTTGTAAAGGGTGTCACTCTAGCTGGCTATGCCGAAAGAACTTTTCAAATAGAAATAGATAATGACCTACTCAATAAACATCACATTGGAATGCAGGAACTCATATCAAAGATTCAGGCAAGAAATGTAAATATTCCTGGAGGAAATCTTAAACAAGATAAAACTCAACAGTTATTAAGACTTGAAGGGAAAATAAAAAACACTAAAGAACTTGAAAATATTTTAATTAGATCAAATTTTTCGGGACAATCAATTTACTTAAAAGACGTTGCTAATGTCGTTGATGGTGAAGAAGAGATAAAAGTAAGATCTAGATATAACGGTCAAGAGGCAACACTACTTACAGTTGCAAAGAAGGCCGGTGCTGACACGATTGAACTTGTTACAAAGATTGAAAAGAAACTACATGAATACGAAAAAATATATGATGGAAGAGCTCAGTTTAAAGTATATCTAAATGAATCAATCAAAGTTAAAGATAAACTAGATGTCCTTGCCAACAATGCTGTATCAGGTCTGATACTAGTTATTGTATTTCTCTTTATCTTCCTACCAGGGAGAATTGGTTTAATGGCATCTCTGTCTTTACCAATTGCAATTCTAGGAACACTAGGAATTATGCCAGCACTAGGGATGAACTTAAATACCATTACAGTTCTTGCTCTAGTTATTGCTCTAGGAATGTTAGTTGATAACTCAGTTGTGATCTCCGAGAACTTCACAAGGCTAAGACAGGATGGGAAAACTTCTCAAGAAGCTGCTCTAGAGTCTATTAGAAGCCTGTGGCTCCCTATCACAGCAACAGCATTTACTACAATTGCGGCCTTCCTACCAATGCTTGTTACAAAAGGGATAATGGGACAATTTATCAAATGGATTCCTATTGTCGTAACAATTTCTCTACTTCTATCTTTAGTAGAGAGTTTCTTCTTTCTACCAATGAGACTTGTTTCAGCAGGATCATCAGTCAAGAAGGATAAAGATGGAAATTCAAAGAAAGACTGGTTCCATAAATTTGAAGCTAAGTTTGAAACATTCATGGAAGTTCTTGTTAGAAGAAGATATATAGCTGCAACAGGATTTACAGCATTAATTGTATTTGCATTATTTATGATGACTGCCGGAAATAAGTTTATACTCTTTCCTGCTGATCAAACTGAAATCTATATTGCTAGATTTGAGCTCCCAAATGGAACTAAGTTAGAAGAAACAAATGATAAGCTAAAGACACTATCCAACCAAATTACAAATCTTCTAGGAAAAGACGTTAAGCATGTTGTTGGAAAGTCTGGTGAGTCTAAAGTTCAGCTTACAGACCCTAAGGCCTCAGAAGGAAATAATGTAGGGATTGTATTTATCTATGTAACGGATGATGCAAAGTTAAATCTCTTCTACACTTCTGTTTTAGAAAATCTAAGAAAAAATATTCCTAGAGATGGCTATAAGTCTCTAACATTTGAAGCACAAGTCAATGGACCACCTGTAGGAAGTGATATTGAAGCAACTTTTAGATCAAATGATCTTGCCGAGCTAGATACAATGATTCAAACAGTTAAGACTAAGCTCTCACAAGTTCCTGGAGTAATCGATTTAAAAGTAAACGATATTATTGGTGATGATGAAGTTTTCATTAATATCGACTACGAAAAAGCAGACCAACTAGGACTAAATATCTTCAATGCTGGAGACACTGTTAGAAGTGCTATCTCAGGAAGAATTATTTCAGAAGTAACACTAAGAAATAAGGACGTTGACTTAAGAGTTAGCTTCAAAGAAGAAGATAGAACAGATATCAGCAAGCTAAAAGATGTGAATATTATGGACTCAAGAGGAAACCTTGTACCTCTAGGAACATTTGCAACTTTTGAAACTAAGAATGGTACACCTCAAATTAAGAGATTTGATTTTAAGAGATCTAAAACTTTAGCTGGTTCAATTAACGAAAAGAAAATCACAGCAATGGAAGCAAATCAAATCCTTCTAAGCACATATGAAGAATTAAGATCAGACTTCCCTAGTGTTTCACTTGTTTTCGGTGGAGTGGCCGAATCGACTAAAGAATCAATGGAAAGTTTAGCGCAAGCAAGTATTTTAGCAGCGATTGGAATTTTCGCGATTCTTGTTTTCTTATTTAAGTCGTACCTAAGACCACTCATCATTATGATGACAATACCACTTGGCCTACTAGGCTTTTCAATTGCCTTTGCAACACCAGTACTAAGTGGGTACTTAGATAGACCTAGACCTATTTCATTCCTAGCTCTTATTGGAATTATTGGTCTTGCTGGTATTATTGTTAATTCAGGCATCGTACTTATAAGTTTCATTGATGAGATGAGAGCTGAAGGAAAGCTTTCTCTTCATGAGATCTTGATCAAAGCATCTGGAATGAGATTGAGAGCTGTACTAGTGACTTCACTTACAACAGTGAGTGGACTCTTCCCTACGGCCTACGGGGTTGGAGGATCAGATCCAACACTTGTTCCAATGACTCTAGCAATGGCATGGGGACTAACTTCGGGTACAATTCTTACTCTTTCATTTATTCCACCAGCGTATGCAATTCTAGAAGATTTTGTAAATCTCATGAATCGTATTACAAAAAAAGTTAAGAGTGCTCCAGAAGACTCTCAACAAGAACTGGCTTAGGTACTAGATGGCAAAAAAGGTTAATACTACAAAGTGTAAAATTATAGATGTGGCCCTGAAACTTTTTGGTTGTAAGGGCTATGATGGTACTTCTGTTAGAGATATAGCGAAGGAAGCAGACGTAAATTTAGCATCAGTAAATTATCACTTTAATAATAAGCAAAACCTCTACTTAGAAGTATTTATTAATAATCATGCTCTTGTAGAAGAAGACTTAAACAACTTATACCAAGATGGTATGAATTTAGAGCAATTCTCTGTTGCTATGTTTGAATACTTTATAGCTAATAGTAACAACCTACTCAATACATTTAGAATGATTCTAAATGAGAGTATAGACTTTTCTTGTGATTCAAATACTGTCTCATCCAAAGAGCTAGGGCCTCCAGCATCCAATATTCTTCTAAAGCTAATAACTGAAGAAGTTGGGGAAGATGTCCCATTAGATGGTAGATTTTGGGCAGTATCAACTCTGATTGCTAAGATTACTCACATGGCAATAATACTAAGTTCTAGTATTATTAGAGAGAGATGCTCTAACCTTTCACACCTAAACAAATCTACTCAATCTAGAAATATTCGCCTCCAATGTAAGTCAGTATTAAGTTTTTTGAGGTCAGAACCTCATTCAACCTGGGATCCTGACTTTAAAATCGATATATAATTCCCTATTAATCTACATTCTTAACCTATGCTATAATAAGTAAAAAAATAAATAGTATAGGTTAAGAGAATGTGTAGATTATTTGGATTCCGATCAGTCATTCAAAGTCAGGTTCACCACAGCTTAATAAGTGCTGAAAATGCGCTTGAAGTTCAGAGCAATAAGCATCCTGATGGATGGGGTGTAAGCTATTACACAGCAGGTGCACCACATGTAATTAGATCAGAGAAGACTGCTGTCAATGATACTATTTTCAAAAAAGTTTCAGGTATTGTTAGCTCAGAAACAGTAGTTGCTCATATAAGAAATGCTACGCTTGGGACAGTGAATATATTAAACACTCACCCATTTCAATATGGAAATTGGATTTTTGCTCATAATGGTAATATCAAAGACTTTGATAAGTACAGAGACAGGATTATTGAAGAAGTATCACCTCACCTAAAAAGGTTTATCCTAGGAAACACTGATTCAGAAATAATTTTTTACTACATACTAACAAATCTAAGTAAGAAGGTTGAGCTATCTGACAGACATTGCGATATAAACATTCTTCAAGAAGCTATTGAAAAGTCAGTTGATGAACTCACTAAAATTGTTGGTGAATATTGCCCTGATGATGATGGTAAAAATACAGAAACATTTTTAACCTTTATCATCACAAATGGTAAAACTATGATGGCCCATCAGGGTGGTAAGAAACTCTACTACTCAACTTATAAAGTAAAATGTTCAGAAAGAGACACATGTCCCTACTTCTCAGTAGAGTGTGAGTCCCCTACAGAGAGTGGGAAAATTAATCATCTCATTTTTAGTAGCGAACCTCTACATGGAGATAACACATGGCTCCCTATGGATGTTGGGCAAATGATCGGTGTTGATGAAGAAATGAATCTCTCAATCTATTAAAATTTATAATACTTCAAGCGAAGATCTAAATACGTTTAGTAAACCTTCCATTGGTCTTCTATAATTTCCTTTAGAGAAGCGCTCCTCCATTCTTAATAAGATAATTGGAATCTTGCTTAAATCAAATTCTTCTCTATATAACTCATCAACAAAAGAATGAGCGACAATAAAAAGAGCAGATAACTGCGTCACTCTATGATGACTGAGAGCTCTAGGAAAACCATTCCCTTCAGGCTTTTCATGATGAGAAAGAAGTATTTCGTCTACATTTATAGGAATAGAATTATTCTCTCGGACAATATTGGCCACTTGCTGTGGATGTTGTTTGTAATAACCTATTTCGTCAGCAGAATAATTAATCATCTCACTTTTTTGAAGATTTATAGTTAGCGCCATAGTCGCATCACTCAAGCAAACATCTTGTAATATTGCCGCGTAACTAAGTTTTTTTCTTATCTCTTCAGAGTCCCACTCCATATTAGAGCAAATGGCATTTGAAAAATAAGCAATCATGTAACTATGATCTAATAAGTAATCTTTTCGATTTGTTAGAAGAGACAATAGCCTATCTAGTACCCGATCAGTTTCTAAGTTATTTTCAATTTGATAAACTGTATAATCAACCAGGTTTATAACCTCGTCAGTGAGACCTGACTCAAGAACCATTTCATGCACAATATCTAAAGTATTAATAACAGCATCGTCTAAGAATTCAGGATCTAAATTCTTATCCTCAATTAGGAAAGGAGTTTCAGCTAAACTCGTACCAAATTCATCATAGTCTTCAGATTGTATGTACAAGAATTTTATATTTTTCTCTCGATACTTATAAAGATCATCTCTTGAATAGAAATCGTCTTTTCTCAATACCTTGATATATTTATCTTCATTTATTTTTATAAAGACATCACAGAGAACTTTATTGAACCTAAGAAAGTATGACAATCGAACCTTTCTATAAATCTCTTCTTTATATTTGAAATCAATATTTCTTCTTTTATTTAATATACCTAAAATAAGATAATGAAAGCTTTCACAGTTTATATCATTGGGAATAATATTAGCCCTAGAGTCAAGTTTAGAGAATGCCTTGTACTCAAGAGTGTCGTCTAAGGTCTCACTTGTATTGATAATAAGATCACTCTTATGATCTTTTAAGAGAGTGTTAGATATCTTCATGCCCTCAAATGTTGAACCTAAATGGCAGGCTATAGTTATATCGATACTAGAGTCTTCTTTTAATTTATTTTCTAAATCTGAATATGTGGATACCTCGCAAACCTCTACAATAGTAGGGAGGTTATCTAGATATAGATTAAGTCGATCTCTGATTCTGTGATTATTTTGTGCTAATAGAATTTTCAAGTTTTACCCCGTGATACTAACTTAATAATATCACGTTTTGAGAATATCCTTAGAACTTAAACAAATCTTTCATCGATTACTAATCTTAATTTACCAGTCCTAGGGTTCTTCGCGAGCTCTTCAACTAAAACTATTGAAACTTTCACATCTACAATATTTTCAGAATTCTTCTCTTTCAGATACATAGGTCTCTCGAGATAAAAGTTTTCCTTAAATTCTTCAATACACTCATCAATATTAAGGTTATCTTTAACTTTTACCCCTAAGTATATATGCAAATAATCTTTGCCATTTTCTCGGCCAATCACAAGCTGTATACTTTGAACATCTATAGTGCTGCCCATCCTCTTTAAGGTAGAGAGAATATCCTCTCTAGATACTGTAACGGGACCTATTCTTGCGCCTTCGTCAGACCGACCTAGTAGGTTAAACTTCTGACCAAATTCAGACCATGAGGCCATATCTCCAACAGGATAGCGAACAATAGGCATTAACCTTCTTGAAAGATTTGTAAAAATAAGTTTTCCTACTTTTCCAATTTCAGTAATAACCTCATTTGTTTCAGGATCAACAATCTCCATATAAGTATTATCAAAGACTCTATGTTCACCTAATGAGCATGTTTTATCAACATACCCAAGCTGACCACCATCAACACTAGCATAACCAATAGAAGAAATATGGGCCTGAGGAAACTTGCTTGCAAGCATTTCTCTTTGATCTTCAAATAAAGGCTCACCACCATAGTAAATTTGATCAATATGATCGTATGAACTTTCGAATTGATTCGCTAAATTAATAAGAGAAGTAGGAACACCAAAGAGTACATTTATATTAAAATCTTCAATAATCTTATGACATTCCTTGAGACCTGTTTGCCCAGTGACTGGATATTGAATAACTTTTTCTTTTAATTTTTCGACGCTTTTATTTATGAATAAAAAAGAAGCGTATAAATCTCCAGAGTAAAAAAGATTTGCACAACGATCCCCCTTTTTGAGCTCTAGATGACTCATTCCAAAAGAGAAATCATCAGTGAATACTTCCCATTCCTCTTGAGTGAAGAAGCTAGATTTTGGAGCACCTGTAGTTCCACCACTCTTAAAAACAACTCCATCCTCCTGAACTGACGTTAGTATTTTATTATTCTCTAATCGGTTACATTTCCAGTATGCATCTTGAGAAAGAATAGGAAGATCAGAAATTGAGAACTTATCTTCATCCACATTACGATACAATTCTTTATAGAACTCAGAATTTTCTCTAACAAACTTAATATGTTCAAACAGACGATTATTCAAAAAGACCTCTTATCAATAACTCTTAATATTTTCCCACTATTTTCAGAATGAACGAACTCATCAGTATCAGCACTTCGTGAAGACAAAGTTACTGTTTTCTCAAGAACTAGTCCTTCGTAAAGATCTTTATATAAAGAGATAAAAGAATCCTTATCAATCTCCTTATTCTTTAGAAGCATATCTATATGATCTCTACCTTCCGTATTTGAGATAGTAATCTGTAAAATATCCTCATATGAGAAGTTCTCAGCAAGTAATCGCTGAATCTTTGTATAGTTATAAAATGTTCCACCGGCCCTAAAGATATCCCCATAACGACCTAGTAATTCAAACTTCAAATTCTTACGTCCACAAGCACAATCACCTGGAACTATTCGACCAAGATCACCTAAGTCGTATCTATCAATTGATACTGTATCTCTGGCCTTAGAAGTAAAAACTAACCTTCCTACTTCACCATCTACCACCTCTTCATCACTTTCAAGAGATAAGATTTCTAGTTGTTGAATACTTTCATTCAAGTGATGTTCAGACCCTACACAATGTGGACATTGAAATCCTAGAGGTCCAGCATCAACTGATCCATAGCTAGCAGACATTATACAATCGATATCAAATTCTTCTTTTAACTTCACTCTCTGAGCATTCGGAAAGTGCTCTCCACCAAAGAAGATTTTCTTAATTGATGATTTCTTCAATACTTCAGCCTGCTCAGAAAAAAGATCCATAATATAAGATGGCATTCCTAGGATAGTATCAATTTTATGATCTACAATTGATTTTGCAACAAACTCTTTATCTTCATATGCCGCTAGAGGAAATTGAATGGCCTCCATAATTTCTAATATTGTAAAGAAACTTATAAATCCACCATATAAACCTCCTCCAAAAAAGAGGTTTGCACAGCGGTCTATTTTAGGGTTTAATCCTGCGGCCAAAAGACCTTCCGCAGCTGCAGTCATTTGAATATGATATGAATTATAAGAAAAAGGAGAGATCGCTGACTTTCCAGAGCTTCCCCCACTTCTAAAGAATAAGTGATTACAGGACTTATCAATATCTAAATTTTGAAAATCTTCCTTACTCATTACTTTTAAAGTTTTATCTATATTTTGTTTCTTTTCTATTCTCTCATCTAATCTAAAATTATCCTTCAACAAACCTAGATCAACACTTACTTTTTTTACAAATCGTCTTAAAGCATACTCTCCATCATGAGGTTCTCCAGAGTACGACTCTTGCATTCTTCCAAGATCTCTAATACGAGTAACACCAGAATTTAATAAATCTGAAATTATATGAATACGACTCGGGTCAAGAGAGACTCCAACAGTTTGTAGATAGTCTCTATGCTGTTTAAAAGTTGAAGAAATTTCAGTACTACTTATAGGCTTTACCCAAATAGTTCTATTTAACGGAGAAGGTTTAAATGTAGAGTCATCTTCAGTGTATATTCTCCACTTATGACTCTCGCCTACTTTAACTTCTTTATTTTCTATTAATGATTCTAATTTCAATAATTGATTATAGTTAGTGAGTTCTGCTTTTTCTTGAATATCAAGTTTTAATTCAGATACATTTTCATTTACTAAGAAGCTTTCATTAAGAAGTTTAGAAAATTCTTTTAGATCCTTAAAAGTTGCGTCTAAAAGATAGCATACCTGTGGAGCAGAACATGCTTGCTGGTCATTAAGTAATATCTCATCAACCAAGAGGTTAGCATTTTTTTCTAAATCTCCACTTAAGTCTATTAAAGAGAATGAGATCTTGTGTCCCCATGTGATAAATCGTTTTGAGCTTGGGACAAGATCTTTAATTGTATTAAGAGCACTATCGCCACCCCAACAAGAAACACCATCACTTAATTTTATTAAATCAGAAAGTTCATAATCACTTCCTTGTAATAATATTATCTTATTTTTTAGTAACCCACTTGTATCAAATTTCAACAAGTGTTCTACGAGCTTAAAACAAGTATCACTATCTCTTCGACTTAACTTTAAAACATTAGTATTACACGAGAGAAGTCCTTCAATCAGAGCTAAAAAAGAAAGTCCTTCTGAGTTTGATGGAGTAATGTGTAATAGAGTACCTAAAGGATAATAAGATTCCATCTCATCATCTTTGAAGCTTCTCTTAACCATACTAAATGGTTCAATCGATCCTAATTCACATACTAGCTTTTTCTCTAATTCAGATTTACTGCAAAAGCTTGAAATATCATTTCGTACCTCATCACTTATAGGAAAATCGCTCAGTGATTTTGAAAAGCTATCGATAGCTTTAATTATTGTATCGAGAGAAATATTTGTATCTAACGCTCTATATATAGAACCACTCAGCTCGTCGATGCTTAATGATTCTATGTATTCTCCATTTAAAAATATTTTCATAATCTACACCTTGCTCAATAGTTCGCTTGCAGCAACAGCACAACTTTTATTCTTCGAAATACCAGCCCGTCCTAATATTTCAAACCAAGGAGTGCCAAGATTGCACTTACAATCATTTCTTTTAATCGCAAGATCTCCCATCAAAATATTATTTGCAGGAACAGAAGTGATATATGGAGAGATTAGGTTTAAGTAGCCAACTTCACCGTCAGACAATACTTCTAAAGTTTCGACATCTCTAATTAAGACTCTCGACCAAATTGGTATATGAAAATTATGTTCTTCGCACTCTATGTATGGAATACAGTGCTCAACTGAACCAAAGCCATCACGCAAACGTTCATTTGGGATCCCAAGCATCTCTTCACATAAAGCATAAAATTCTTTTTTAGAAATTGCTTTGTCTTGATTACCTTTCCAGCCTCCTCCTAAGAAGACAAGAGATTCTTTATTTAGTTTAAGAGGAGGAATCTCCAACTCTTTCATTTTTGATAGTGTAAAATAGAAGAATGCTGGAAAGCCAAAGACTCTTACAGGCAAGCCCTCAGCTTCATAACTCTTAAGTGCCTCAATACAACCAAAGACATCAAACTTATGTCCTTCTTCTTTCCCTAAGTATCTAAGTCCATACTTTACTTTACTTATAGGTGCGTACTTACAAAGAAAATTATCTGTGTAGGCCGTTCCAAGTTTACTTCCCTCTTCTGGCTCATATGTGAATAAGAGATAATTTGTTTTTTCTTTAGAGTCCCAGCCATATGATTTAAAAATACTGTCCACCATCTTTTGAGCAGACTGAATAGTCCATTCATCAAAAAAGATCTGCGACTTTTGTCCAGTAGTACCAGAGGAAGTTAAATGTAAGTATACATCTTCTTCAGATACAGATTTAGTTTCATGATATTTAAAAAAGTTTGCAATGATATATGGAATCTTAGAAATATCTTCAATGTCTTTTAAATCATTAATATCTAATTGTTCAGCATCAATTAACTTCTTATAAAAGCTACTTCGGTTATAGTGCCATGAAATATTCTCCTTCATGGCCTCTAAAAATAATTGATCTGATTTCAAATAGTCTTTATATGGAGACTCATTCAAGCAAAGCTCACTTACAGATTTAAGTGATTTCTCATCGGGAACCTTTATACTAGTCATTATTCTATCCTTAAGATATTGAGATGCATATCTATCCATTGCTTAGCGTATTGATCCAAATATGGTTTAAATGATTTATGAATAGACAATTCGCTAAAATCGAGAGGAACCATTGTTCTTGCAAGTAAGATATAGTCTTGTGCAAACCCCTCTTCAACTCTCATAGCAGGATATACAGCTGATGGAAGAAAGTTATTTTCAGTTAGAAAAAAGATTGGATCACTTCGATCAGATCTAACCATTGTTTCAACATAATAAATTCCTATCTCTTTCATCGCAAAAAGCATTTTGTTAATTTTATCACCTAGAGTCATAATACTTTTATTTGCAGTTATCATTACACAGTAGTGATCTTTCTTACTAAATGCTGCAAATATCTCTATTCCTGCTTCCATATTTGAAATAAGTAAATTTGGCTTATGAAACGGATAAAAGACAGACTCTGTATCCTCTGAAAAAGTCTCATTAAATCTCTTCTCAACAAAGTTTTTAGCAAAGATAAATTCAAACTCGCCTTCCTTCGAAGTGAGATCATGGAATCTATGATCTTTCTTTATTGGACAAGGAGCTTTTTCAAAAGAAATATCATTTCCAGTAACTTCTTTTTCTACAAGAGTATAAAAAGGCTCTACAGAATCTGGTACAACAGTTGGTCTTTTTCTTTTATCAAGTACTCCGTCAGCAAATATTGCTAATAGTGCTAGAGTCTCATATGTTTTTATTCTTCTACAGTTTGGGAAGAAGCCAAGAGGTATAAATCCATTCTTCATCAACATAGTCTGTGACGAGTGAGATATTGTTCTAGCTGTTGCGTATATTGAGTTTACTAATTTCTTTTCCCTTAAAACCTCATTTACAACATGACCTATAAATCCTGTTGCAAGACCGTGCTTTCTAAATCCCTCATGAACGGCTACACCAGATAATTTACCAATCTTATTCTCTTCTTCAATTTGGATAATTCCTGAAACGACAATTTGGTTTGTGTCTTCACACCTCATGACATACCAGTAGTTTTTATCCGGATTTGCTAGAGCTTCCTCCATAACAGAGCGTTTTGTTCCAATATCTAGAGGATAGTCTTCACCGTAGACAGATAAATAGAGTGACAATAACTCGTTAGTATCACTTAATTTGGCGTGCTCAATCACTGTATTCATAGGTCTCCAAGGGTGAAATTTTCTCACTAAAATTAGATCACATTGCCATGTATCATATAGTAGAGCCTCACTAAATATTCATGAAAAATATTTAGGCTTTTAATAAGATAGGCATAACATACTTTCAAGTGGTTATATATGATACAGATCAATAAACAATTAATTTTATTCTTTTTCCTGGCACTAGTGTCGAGCTCGATGACATTCGCTAGAGGGCCTGCAGTTGAGCCGGTGACAGGGATATCTATTGATCAATACGATGATGTACCACCTTCTAAAGCGGTTCCTTTCGATTTCTCTCAGGAAAATAGAACGAAAAAACTAGAACCAGTCAAAAAGAATACAGTTAAAGAGACTAACCTTGAAACTCTTGAAGATAGCCAATCTTCAACAAATAAATACATTGTAATATTGATGGTTTGTCTACTTCCTATCGCTGTATGGTTAGGATTAATGAAAGGTGTTAAAGACCTTGATGAAGAAGTCCCTTCTAATATTGTTGATCTAGACTCTAAAAGAGACAATGACGATGATGACGATATGAATTTCCCTAAGGCCTCTTAAATTATTCGGCCCTAGGTACTTCACTTACTGATTCTTCTAGAAAGTAATCCGGAATTTCAATATCTACATCTTCAACTTTAATATACTCTTTTCCTTCTTCATCATAAGACTTCTCGACAGTTACTGATGTTTTTACACCTTCTTCATACTCTGTGATAAAGATATCAGTATTTGCATCAAAGGCCTCAATTCGAGTCTCCCCCTTAAGGTCCTGATCACCAGGAGAATCATATCCGATCATCTCTAAATACTTAGGGATAACATAATATCTCCAAATTTCATTGAAGCTTACACTACTGTAATATTCATTTGCACTTGAGAGAGCAACATTCATTGCAGTTAATGAAATAGCGGAACCTGAAGTAATTCCGGTTTTAGACTGTATCATTGCTGCGAACTTAGGAATAATTTTATGTCTAAGAGGATTAAGAACAGTAATATTCTTAAGACCACCAAGTACTCCAGACCACATGAACATGAACGGTAGCATTCTCATCTGTTCTTGTAGTGACTCAGAGTTTTCAACAGGATGTCCAAGTGCTGCATAAAGTTCATTGAATCCAAGTCCAAGCCCTACCAGCCCTACTCCAGAAGCAATACTCACACCAGTAACACGTCTCCAGTTCCTGATAAATGCTTTTGCCTTTGATGGCTGCTTAGCAATATTAACCATGCCTCCAAATGCATTTCTTGTTTGAAAAGATGCCTGGCAGTTAACTTCTGACATAATTGGCGTAAAGATTAAACCACTTGTTACAACCTCCCAAGGAAATCTCTCAAAGTCCTCTTCGTTATTCTTATAAAGATATCCAAGCATTGACCATGTTACGACAAAGTCTGCATACATAGCATTACGAGCTTGAGGAAATTGTCTTAAGCAACTAAAGTTCTTCTTAAAGCCATCCATTCCAAGCATTCTTTGAAATATTGTTTTCGTTTCTTTAAGAGCGCAATCAGGGTCTCCACCACACTCATCAATATCTTTCTTCTTCTTAGTAAACATGTCTATTGCATAGTCACGTATCTTCTCTTTGATTGATTTCTTTGGCATTTCTGGTTTCTTAGAGAATGGGATATATTCAAGATAGTTATTCGATAGTAGATCTCCAAGAGTTTGATCATCATCTGCACCATTTTTTAATTTTAAAAATACTTCTTCAGAAAGAAAGTGATTCTCAGATAGCCATCTTAAATACCCTGGCCCTTGAAAATTCTCTTCAAAGAGATTGAAGTTAGAAACTGCAGCAATGCTATCATCTAGAAAGTCTTGATAATTCTCATAGCTATTTACTTTAGCACCGATAATTGCATTGTAATCAGCCATTGCAGACTCTTCTAAATTCTTTAAAACCTGCTTACTCTCATTAGTTCCATTTTTAAGCTTCAACATATTTTTGAATGAAAACCCATTACTAGCTCTCCACTCTTTGAACGCTTCTAACGTCTCATCAAAAGTATCACTAACAGTTTTATCTTCATCAAAGCTTGAAACAACATTATCAACATTTAATCTGAACCAAGTATTATACTCTACAGGGTCTATTTCCTTAAGGTTATCCTGGATAAGTTTTGAATACGCGTACGTTTGAAAGTCCCTTTCAATTCTATTATTAGGAACTTTACGAATTAGTTTATTACCAATCTTGTCACTAACTTTTTGAACTTGTGATAATTCCTCAGGAGCATATTTCTCTGGATCAGGAAATAAATCTCCAAGTCCATTTTTATTAACAATCTTTCTTCCCTTGATGAAGCCATTCATTATTTGACCACAACTACCTTTCTCTGAAGGCTTCGCTTCATCTAAAGAAGCAACTCCCCTATTATTCTTTGAAGAAGAAGCGCAAGAAGCTAAAATCAAAAATAATGTAAAAAGAAGTATTTTTTTAATGACCATGAAAGTTCCATTTCTAAGAGAATAATAAACTATTAAACTTATCGGAAATGTTCAGTATTTTCTTAAGGGAGAAAATGAGTAGAAACAATCAGAATTTCAACCACTTACCTTTCTTTAGATACATGAAGACACTAGATGTATTACCTTGCTTGATTAAAATTTCTTTAGTCCCATTCTTATTAAAATCTACAAAGCTCAATTGATTTGGCCTTTGAAAGTAATGCCCCTGTCGAGTTCGTTTTTCTTCCCAAAAGATAGGCCCTTTTTCCATATAGATATTTGAAAGGTTTTGACTTTCAATAGTAGCAAAGTAGAGCCTAACAGTTGAGTTCATTTCCGTGTACTTAGTTAATCCTTCATAGAAGTAAAATACGAGACCTAGAACATCTGGAGACAGGTTTCTGACTCGTACTTTATAGACCTTTGCTCCAAACCCATTAACGTCCAACTTAAAGGATTTTAATCTACTTTCGTCATAGTTTAGAAAGTGTATCCAAGACATTCCATCTTTAAGTTCATAAAAAATAGACTCTTTGCGGTGGTCGCCATCTAGGTCTATTTTGTAAAGTGGGGTATTTACTACATATTTAGCTTCTTCAGTTGAGTCTTCCCTCACCTCTTTATCCAATTCAGCCTTGAATAGATCACGGAAGCTCCTTTCATCTTGTGAGTAGATATTTGCAGAGAGTAAGAATAGAAGCGTAAATAGCATAAATTTCATATTTATATATTCTAACATAGCTCAAGATAAGCAACGCCCCGTGCAATTTCATCCCCTACGCATCAAATATCGAATCAATCATTCACAATTTCAGTACTATAGGATAGAATTTTGCTCAACTTTAATAAAGTCATCGATAGGAAGAACGTATGGAATTTAATCTAGGTTTAATTAAGTCAGAAAACCAATTTTTGTTAAGATCATTCAATGATGGACAAGATGACAATGGAAAGGTTTTAGACTTAGGTGAATTAAAAAACTCTAATTTACAGGCGCTCTTTTACGATGAAGATCTACTAGAAAATGAAGATTTAAAGTCTGCACTTCTAGAAGATAGTAAGTACTTTCCAATTAGATCTCTAAAAGAAATCAATACTGACTTTGATACTTTTCAATCACTACCACTAGAAGAAGTTAAAAGTATATTTTCAAGAGTCCACAATAACTGGCTACTTCAAAATAATGTCACTCTACTTGAAGAATTATTTAAAGTTATCACTCACCTAAATGGTCTATGGCCAAATGATAGGACAACTTTCTTTGAAGAGCTTTGGTTTATCCTAAAATCAAACCTTGGTGCAAAGTCAGTAAGAATTATCTTTAACGATATAAAAATTGCGAAGAAAGATAATGAAAAAAATAAGCTTATCCAAGTAAAGGTTGAGGGAGAAAGACTTCCAAACCCAACTGAAGGTGGGGAGCTAGAAGCTAAGATTATGTCTAATTACGAAAAAGAATTCAACAATACTTTTGATATTGCTGAATACTCAGAAGAAAAAGGACAGGTTGTTATAACAGCGACAATTAAAAAGAGTCCTGTTGTAATTATGGCCGAGGTATACGAGCTAAGTAGAATGCAAAAGGCTATTCTAAGCGCTCTCTTCACGGGTCTATCAGAAAAGATTCAATAAATAAAAAAAGGGGCATTGAGCCCCTTTTTCCTATAGTACAGATATCACATTCATTATTTTTTCAATTCCAACCGGTTTTTTAGAAACAGAACGTCTAAATGAGTCAAAGCGCTCCTCTTTAACTTTCGTTTCATTCGCTCCTTCGACATTATAAGTTCTTGAACGATAATATAGAACACATTGTCCCTTATCTTGAATAACGTCGGTAAGTTTTAATTTATACTCTAGTTCAAAGGTTACTTCTGACTTATCACTCAACCCTGGAAGATTATCAATTATAATATGTTGAGAATTCTTATTTCTTTCAACGCGTACAAATCCTTCTTTAATCAATGAGTCTATAGATTTTTTCAAGCCATTATATTTAAAAATATAACTCAGTTTATCTTTTAGAGGGTCAATCCTAATCGGAGACTTAGAAATAGATCTTCTACTCACATTACATGTTCTAGTTCTTCTTCTTATATTATTCTCATACAGAGATACCCTCTGAGCCTCATAGCGATGAGAAATGCTATGCTTAATACCTTCTAACTGAATAAATAGATGTACCGTTTTATCTTTAATTTTTTCAAACTTAATGCTTTTAACTTTTTGGTATTCTAAGAAGTTTTTTGCAATTTCTTTTCTCTCTCTATCAAGCTCTACAATAGAAAGAATACTTCCATATGTTATTTTTTCATTAAACTTATTAAAGTTTATTTTACGATATCCCTTTAAAGAAAGTAGATCATATTGATTTTGAATTAAAATATCTTCAACACTCTTTAAATGTGGAATAAACATATACTTCTGTGAGTCTTTATTAGATATAATAAGTAAGCTTCCCTTCTCTAAAACCTCTCTTTTCCAATCTAAAACTTCTTTATCACTTATCTTAAAGTCATCTAAACTAAAAACTATCCCCTTATCACTTGCTAAGTTCTTAAAGATATAAATTAAGTCTAAGCTCTCTAGATTAAAATCATAGGCTTCACTAGGCTTTTCTCCGAATTGAAAGCCACTCGTTTGATCAAGGTTATTTTCAAGGTTCATATTAGTATAAATATCTAAATCATTTTCAATACCAGAACTATAGGCTAAGTCATCAAGTAAACCTTCTCCCTCAGAATAGAGATAATTTTTTATACTTAATCTACCTTTCATACTTTTTAAATTTGCAAAACTATACTTATCAATAAATTTGAATATCTCCGACTGAGGAACATCAAATTTAAATTTAAACAAGTCATCAACAGTAAGTTCTTCGCTATTTGGATTATCAATTAATTCCAAAAGTTTAGACCTAATAAGAGATCTTTTACTAACTTGAATTGGTATATTCTCTACAAGTTCATCATCTGAATTCAAGATATCTATTGAACTACTTTTTGGATGTAAATTCAGTAATGGGAGCTCTAAAAATGGGGAAAAAGAAACAGCATTAGTCTTAGATAGACTTTCTGTGACAGGAAAATCATTTGGACTAACAAACTCGATACTCCCCTCTTTCTTACAAGAGATGAGCGTACTTAATAATAGTAATGGTAATAGATATTTAATCATAGTCTCTCCTTATTGAAGAAGACTATGCTTGCAAGATTGATTTATGGCCTAGGTTTTCTAACATAAAAGAAAAGTATTTCTATTATGAACCAAATCCAGCAAGTTTTTCGCCACCTAAGACGTGAAAGTGCGTATGAAAAACAGTTTGCCCACCGTCAACACCTTGATTAGTTACAACTCTAAAGCCTGTTGATGCAAGACCTGAATCTTTTGTAAATTTTGATATGGCCTTAAATACGTCACTCAATTGTGCTGGATCTGAATCTGTAATATCATTAATATTTTCTGAATGATCTCTATGAATAAAGAGATAGTGCTCTTTAGCAAGAGGGTTTAAATCTTTAAACCCAATCACAAACTCATCTTCATAAACTCTTGTAGAAGGAATTTCATTATTAATAATTTTACAAAAGATACAGTCACTCATAACTACTCCGCTACTCTTGAAATATTTGCGCCAATTTGAGTTAACTTATTTGCAAGATTATCATAGCCTCTATCGAGGTGATAAACTCTTGAGATCTCAGTCTTACCTTCAGATGCAAGGGCAGCAATTATCAATGCCGCAGAAGCTCTTAAATCAGTACACATAACAGGTGCACCTTTTAGCTTAGACTCTCCAGCTACAAAAGCCGTATTTCCTTTTAGCTCAATATTGGCACCTAGCCTATTTAGCTCAGGAACATGCATGAATCTATTTTCAAAAATATGTTCAGTTATAATTGAACTTCCCTTAACCTGAGTAACAAGTGCCATCATTTGAGCTTGTACATCAGTCGGAAATCCAGGAAATGGTGCTGTATCAATTTTACAGGACTTTAACTCACTTGGTAAAACCTCTACGAAGTCTTTTCCAATGTTGAATTCAGCGCCCATTCTTTTTAATTCATCAATAACAAAATCTAAATGCTCAGGATCAAAGTCCTCTACTTTCACTTTAGAATTTGTAGCAAGTGCGGCCATAATATAAGTTGCAGCTTCAATTCTATCACCTATTGCAGTGTAGTTTACTTCATGAAGTTCTTTTACACCTTCAATTTCAATCTTCTTAGTCCCTATTCCAGAAACCTTTGCACCCATTGCATTTAAAAAGTTAGCGAGGTCATCTATCTCTGGCTCTAGAGCAGCATTTTCAATTACAGTTTTACCTTCAGCAAATACTGCGGCCATCATTAAGTTTTCAGTAGCTCCAACAGAAGGAAAGGCCAGTACAAGATGAGCACCTTTTAGTGGACCATCAGTTTCAGCGTACACATAACCACCCTCTAAAGTGATCTTAGCTCCCATCTTCTCTAAGTTAGAAAGATGAAGATCAATAGGTCTTGTACCAATTGCACAACCACCAGGCAGTGAAACCTTAGCCTTATGAAGTCTTGTTAATATTGGTCCAAGAGTGAAGATAGATGCTCTCATCGTTTTAACTAAGTCATAAGTAGCTTCATGAGAGTTTAAAGTAGATGGATCTAGTACTACAGTACTACCATCTCTTTCTATTCCGACACCAAGATTTCCTAAAAGAGTTAGCATTGTATTTATATCTCTTAGGTTTGGTATTTCATTTAAAGTAATTTTTTTATCACTTAATAGGACACCAGACAGAATTGGAAGATAAGCATTCTTTGCTTTAGAAATCTTTACGCTTCCTTCTAGTTTACATGGTCCATCTACAATTATTTTATCCATAATATTTTCCTATTTTTTTGCAAAAATAAAGCGGTTCCTATTTGTATAGTCTTTAAGTATCTGTACTGAAGAAAATCCAACCATACTACATACGCTTGCTAAATCTTCTAGATGATCTTCGTGACCTTCCATTATAAAAATCCCCTCTTCATAGAGAGAACTTAAAACTTGTTTAAAAAGTATTCTAAACCACTCATCATACTTATCATCATCTAGATAAAGAGCTAGATGTGGCTCATACGTATCGACTTGATGGTGTACAAAATCACGATCTTCGCGTTTCTTAATATATGGTGGATTACTAACGATAAGATGAAATTTCTCGTCAAGTAGCTCACTCATTCTATCAGTATGAATTAATCGAAGCGATGACTCTCTTGGAATAGTGAATCTAAGATTGAAATAATTTCTTCTAGCAACTTCTAACGCATCTTTAGAAATATCTGTGGCAAATGCTTCAATTGGTCTGTGCATTTCCTGAAGTAGAGATATGATAATAGCACCACTTCCAGTACCTATATCTAAAACTCTCAACCTCTCATCTGACATCTTCATCCAATCTCTTAGAAAGGAAGAAGCCGTTTCAACTAAAATCTCAGTTTCACTTCTAGGAATTAAGACTGTTTCAGAAACATCAAACTCAGACTTATAAAAATGAGCTCTTCCTCTAATATACTCAAGAGGATAACCCTTTATTAAATTATCAAAAAAGCTTGTTATAGGATTAGTGTTACTCGGAATATAACGAGAAGAAAATAAATCATCGACATTTATCTTCTTCTGTCTTGCATACTGCTCTAACTCATCTTTCAATCTATTGAGAGATAATCCTGGATAGAGCTCAGAAAGTCTTTGCTTCTTATCAGAGAAAAAGTTCTCTAAATATATTCCAAGATTTATTGGAGTCATTACTCTTCTTGTCCCTTAAGTAACTCAGCCTGATTATGTGCGATTAATGCATCCGTTACTGGACCCATATCACCTTCAATAATTTTATCAAGAGAGTAAAGAGTTAAACCAATTCTGTGATCAGTTAATCGACCTTGTGGGAAGTTATAAGTTCTAATCCTTTCAGATCTATCACCTGTACCAACAAGTCCTTTCCTCTCTGCAGCTTCAACTGCATTCTTCTCTTGAAGCATTTTATCATAGATTCTATTTTTAAGAATCCTTAGGGCCTTCTCTTTGTTTTTCAGCTGTGACTTCTGATCCTGGTTAGCAACAACTGTTCCCGTAGGAACGTGAGTTACTCTAACTGCAGAGTCAGTCGTGTTAACTGACTGCCCACCTGCTCCACCTGAGCGGTAAACATCAATACGAACATCATTTAAATCTAATTCAAATTCAAGGTCATCAGTTTCAGGCATTACAGCAACAGTAATTGTCGATGTATGCACACGCCCTTGAGATTCAGTTTTTGGAACACGCTGAACTCTATGAACACCTGACTCATACTTTAATTTTGAATAAACCTTTTCACCTGAAACTGAAAAGATAATCTCTTTGATTCCCTCATCACCTTCAGATACTGAAACTTGCTCAAGCTTAAATCCAAGGTCTCTAAAGTAGTTTGAGTACATTCTATATACATCACCAACAAAAATAGAGGCCTCATCACCACCAGCACCTGCTCTGATTTCCATCATAACGTTCTTATCATCAAGTGGGTCTTTTGGCAGAAGAAGAATAGTAAGCTTCTCTTCCATTGGAGTTATAAGTGGCTCATTTTCAGAGAGGACCTCTTTGGCCATCTCTTTCATATCCTCATCTTTTTCATTCTTAAGGATTTCTTTCGCTTCATCTATATCAGCTTTTATCTGTCTGTATTCTCTGTATGCGACTACAACTTCTTCAAGGTTAGACCTTTCACTAGAGATTTTTTTAAATTCAGCTTGTCTGTCATAAATTGTAGGATCTGCTAACTTCTCATTTAAAGCTTCAAATCTTTCAATAACTCCATCAAGCTTATCAAACATCGACATACTTACTTCCCTATAAAATTGTAACCTAAAATAAATACGCCCTTCACATAGGAAGGGCGCGTACTTTTAAAAATATTTTTCTTTAAGAGTTCATTGATTCTAAGAACTCAGCATTCGTCTTAGTCTTAGTTACTCTTTGGAGCATAAACTCCATTGCATCAATCGTAGACATTGGGTGAAGAACTTTTCTTAAAACATAAGTTCTTTGAAGGTCTAGAGGATCCATAAGAAGATCTTCTTTACGTGTTGATGACTTATTAATATCTAGAGCTGGGAAAATTCTCTTCTCTAGTAACTTTCTATCTAGTTGAATTTCAGAGTTACCAGTTCCTTTGAACTCTTCAAAGATAACTTCATCCATTCTTGAACCAGTATCAACGAGTGCAGTTGCAATAATTGTTAAAGATCCACCATTTTCAATATTTCTTGCTGCTCCAAAGAATCTCTTTGGTCTGTGTAGTGCATTTGAATCAACACCACCAGAAAGGATTTTCCCAGAAGGAGGAACTACAGTGTTATATGCACGAGCAAGACGAGTGATTGAATCAAGAAGAATAACAACATCCTTACCTGCTTCAGTTAAACGCTTCGCTTTTTCAAGAACCATCTCTGCAACTTGAACGTGACGGTTTGCTGGCTCATCAAATGTAGATGAAACAACTTCTGCCTGAACGTTTCTCTTCATATCTGTTACTTCTTCTGGTCTTTCATCAATAAGAAGAACAATAAGTTTTGCATCTGGATGATTATCAGTAATAGAGTTTGCTACTTCTTGAAGAAGCATTGTCTTACCAGCTTTTGGAGGTGCAACAATTAAACATCTCTGACCAAAACCTTGAGGAACAAATAAGTTAATCATTCTTGTTGAATAATTAGTTGGCTTAGACTCTAAGTTAATTTGTTTTTCAGGGTAAAGAGGAGTTAAGTTATCAAATAGAACTGTCTTCTTATGTCCTTCTGGAGTTTGACCATTAATAGTCTGAACTTTTAGAAGTGCGAAGTATCTCTCGTTATCTTTTGGTGGTCTAATTTGACCTTCAACTGAGTCACCTTTTCTTAAACCAAATCTTCTAATCTGACTTGGTGATACATAAATATCATCAGCTCCAGGAAGGTAGTTATAACCAGGTGATCTTAAAAATCCAAAACCATCTGGAAGAATTTCAAGGACACCAGAACCAAAGATATCTTCTTTATTCTTTGCGGAAGTCTTTAAAAGAGCAAAAATTAATTCGTGAGTTTTCATTCCCGAAGCATTTTCTACTTTTAATTTTTCACCCATTTTAATGAGTTCTTTAATTTCCTTTTCTCTTAGGTCATTAAGGTGCATTAATCCTATCTCCTGATAATTTTTAATTTTGGATTATAATTTGTGGTTCTCACGCCCCGAGGCTTTGTTAGGTATTAATTTCGAGGGAAGTTATAACTGATTTTGTTCCTCAATTATCAATGATGCAGCGTAATTATGTCAAGATGATTATACTTGCCACAGGGCAAAATTTTAGTTACAAAATATTCACTTATGCAAAACGAATTCGAAAACTACAAAAACTTCAACAAATTCAAAGGCTTGAACATCCTTTCTATCGATTATGGTACGAAAGTCACTGGCCTCGCCTGCTATTGCCCAGGAAGAGAACCCTTTCCTCAAGCTCGAGGAAGAGTTATTTACAAAAGTGATGAACAGTTAATTGAAGAATTGACCTATATAGTTGATGAGGACTTTGTTGAAGTCATCGTTCTAGGTATCCCCTACTATCTAGATGGTAATGAATCTGAAATGACTAAACGTGTTCGAGCATTCCAAGAAAAGCTAAAAACTCAATTCCCAAATATAGATATCTTTGAACAAGATGAAACTCTCTCTTCTACAGCTGCCGAAGAAAGAATGATGAACTCTCCTCAATTTAACTTTAAGATAGATCCTAAAAGAATTGATGAAGTTGCTGCAACAATCATCTTAGAAGACTTCATGAGGAATTAATTTCTTTAGGCTTGTCGAGATCGATATTGCCCATTATCCTGAGACAACTATGACAAAAAAACACATCATTATCTTATTGCTAGGACCTCTACTTGGAATCATTGGTGGAAGTCTAAAAGTTTATCACTCTATCGCTATTTGGGAATACACAGGTCCAGAGAAAGTCTTTGTAATTAAGCCCGGAGAAGGTTTTGCTAAGATCAATCATCACTTAGCTAAAGAAGATCTTATCAATAGTTCAAAACTATTTTATCGCTATAATAAGATAAAAGGATCAATGGGAAGTTTCAAAGCTGGAAACTATATCATTAAGCCTGGAACAAATATGTTACAGGTAATTGACATCCTAACTACTGGTAAAGGACAAACAGTCTCAGTAACAATCCCTGAAGGAAAGAACTTATATCAAGTTGCAGATATACTAGAGTCTCAAAAAATTACTAGTAAAGATGATTTTATTAAATTATCAAAAGATCCAGACTTTGTTTCTTCTCTTGGAATTCCAGCTTCAAGATTAGAAGGTTACCTCTATCCTGAGACTTATCATTTTGCGAAGAATACTCCAGCTAAAACAGTTATTAAGACAATGGTAAATGTTTTCAATGATAAAACTTCTGAAGTAGATTTTTCTAAATCTAATCTCTCAAAACACTCTGTTATTATTTTAGCTTCAGTAGTCGAAAAAGAGACAGGGGCTAGCTTTGAAAGACCACAAATTGCAGGAGTCTTTCACAATAGACTAAAGAAGAAGATGAGACTCCAATCTGACCCAACGACAATTTATGGTATTTGGGAAAACTACAATGGTAATTTAAGAAAGAAGCATCTTTTAGAAAAGACTCCTTATAATACTTATAAGATTCCTGCACTTCCAGCAGGCCCTATTTCAAATCCAGGACTAGAGTCTATTAAGGCTGTTTTAAATCCTGCGAGTCACAAATTTCTCTACTTCGTCAGTAAAAATGATGGAACACATATCTTCTCTGAAACTTATAAACAGCATAGAAATGCAGTTAATGAGTTTCAAAAGAAATCAAAAAATAGAAAAGGAAAATCTTGGAGAGATCTAAATAAGAAATAGATCTCCCCTTGTCTCTCTCCTAGTAATCTAGCCCAGTTGTTCTTGTGTGTACTTTTATAGGTGCACCTTCACTTAAGACATAGCTAGCCGTTACTTCAGCAATTATAATTTCATGATCGCCTGGATTTATAGATTCCTTTAATCGACACTCAAGAACCGACTTTGCATCTTTCAACACAAGTCCTCCAGACTCAGTCAGGCTATTTTCTATTTTATCAAATGGAGAATCCGCTGGATCATATCCGCTCCAAAAATGTTTTAGGTAACCCATCTCATGCTCACCTACTACATTCACTGTAAAAGTTTTCCCTGCCTTAATGGCATCATAACCTGGTCTGTCCTTATTTATGGCTATGGATATAAGTAGTGGGTCAAAGCTAACTTGCTGAACCCAGCTTGCTAAATATCCTTCTTTTCTTCCACCTTCAGATGTTGCGACAATAAATAGGCCAGATGGAATATGACCAATTGCCTTTGCTGCTTCTTTCTTATTCATAAAAGACTCCTTTATTATCCGACTAACTTAATCTCCTATTTCAATAAAACCTACTTAATCACCCTGCATAATTTTTAGCTTGTATTGTACACGGCCAATGTTTACAATAATGTGTGGGCCAACCATGCTCAACATAAACCAATTGTTGTTGCCAAGTATTCAAGGAGGAATAGTATGGGAAAGGTCAATCTCGAACACTTTAAGGAAATTTTACTAAAGAAACGTCAGGATATTCTTAATGGCGGGCTACTAAAATCAACTGAAGACCTAAAAATCTCAAGTGATGACTTAGCCGATGAAGCAGACCTTGCACAAAGTGTGATAAATCAACAGGTTACTTTCAATATGCGCCAAAGAGAACTTGGAAAGCTAAGAGCGATTGAAGAAGCTCTAGACCGAGTAGAAGATGGAACTTATGGGTACTGTGAAGATTGTGACGACCCTATTGGGACTAAGAGGCTTGAAAACCAACCTTGGACAACTCTTTGTATTACACATGCTGAAGAACAAGAACGTGAGCAAGGAAGATTTAGTCATATAGGCTAAGCTTTTAAAGATAGAGTTCAAACTTAAGGAGCAATTTATTGCTCCTTTTTTTATGTAAAATAATTGTAATAGCCCTCCAATCCCCTATCTATTTATCTTAAAAGCGCTATAGTACAGAGATGAAAGTAAAGAATATCAGCGGATATACTGAAAACGAAGAGATTGCGAATTACTTAACTCATATTCTTGGAGTGATCCTCTCAATCTACGCCCTAATATCTCTCATCAGTATCGGTATACAATCACACAGCAGTACGGCAATTATCAGCTATCTCGCCTACGGACTTTCCCTCATTGCTCTTTATACTTCCTCTTCTCTATATCACATTGTAAAAAGCGAGAAGAAGAAGGCTCTTTTTAAAAAGCTAGATCATATCTGCATCTACTACCTTATTGCAGGCTCATACACTCCTCTGATGCTGAATAGAGTTGGTGGAGACATAGGAACTCTTGTTACTGTTATTGTTTGGTCTATAGCCCTAGTGGGTACTATTTATAAGTTAAAAGCGAAGAAATCTAATAAGATAGTATCTACATCAACATACTTACTAATGGGTTGGTTAGTAGTTTTCTTTTGGCCACAAGTAGAGCCAGGTCTCTCAGCAGATGGAATTAAATGGCTTGCCATTAGCGGTGGATTTTATTCCGTAGGAGTTATCTTCTATTCACTGAAGAAGATCCCCTATACTCACGCTATCTGGCATCTCTTTGTTTTAGCCGGTAGCCTATCTCATTATATTTGTATCAAAGTTGCTTAATTTATTTTAGGTGCAAAAAATTGTACGCTTTTAGTTCTAGAGGCAGTTTTAACAATTCTGGATACATCCATTTCAAGTTTTGAATTGTGTTTAAAACTTATCTCATTTCTAATATCTTCATGACTTTTTAGAGATCTACTTCCCTGGCTTTGACAAGAAGTGGCCGTAAGTAAGACAGTGAAAATAAATGAGAGTGATAATAATGATTTCATTTCAACATCCTTGTTACTTTTCTAGTGATCGATCCGTGATCACACTAATACTAAAAGCAATTGATATGCCAAATTAAGGAATCTATTTTCAGTTTGTTAGGACAATTATAATGAAACTAGGGCCATTTCGCACAGGGATCTGTCACCAAATTGACCATCCAAACTTTAGACGGCCTTTTCTTTGTAATGACTATTTTTTATACACTTTTCTTAAGGTTAGACAATTTTCTACACACTTACTCTACATAACTAGTTGAATACATGGAGTACTTTTTGGCCCAATCCTTGCTTATATAACAGGTGTGTACTGAAGTGTTCTCAAAAGAGACATTTCTAAAAAAATCGATTATTATTGCGATGGAGACTAATCTAATGTCAAAACAACTTAGACCAAAACTCATTAAAGCACTTCTAAGCTTAGGACTTTCACTAAGCCTTGTGACTCACTCTGCTTATGCCGATTCAGGAACAGCTAGAAAATCTAGTCTTTCTCCTGCAATGCTTAAGAAGATAACAAAGAAGAAATACTTCAAAGCGAGTGAAGCTGTAGTAAGAGATGCTGACTCATTAGATCTAAATCTTCTAAAGTCGTCTTATGCTAGTTGGGGAATCGATCCAGACAATAAGACATCTTCAATCAACCTTATTGAAGCTTGGAAGAATTTCAAGAAAAAGAAAGATATCGTTGTAGCTGTAATCGATACAGGTATTGATCCAGAACATCCATTTCTTAAAAATAATATTCACGTTCTTCAAGGACACGAAAGCTTACTGAATTATGGAGTTGATTTTTCTAAAGGAAAGACTTCTGCTAATAAGCCTCTTGATGATCACGGACATGGGACTCACGTTGCAGGTATTGTAAAAAGTGTATTTCCAAAAGTTAAGATCCTTACTCTTAAGTACTATAATAAAACAGCAAATGGACAAGATAACCTAAACTCTACAATTGAAGCCTTAGAATATGCTGTAAGTATGGGTGTTGATGTAATCAATTACTCAGGCGGTGGACCAGAGCCAGACAGAAGAGAGCTTGAAATCCTAAAGAAAGCAGAAGAAAAAGGAATCCTTGTTGTTGCAGCAGCTGGTAATGAAGAATCAGATATCGATAATAAAGATAATGCTTACTACCCAGCAAGTTACGGATTAAAAAACATTATAACTGTTACAGCTCACAATCAAACAAAGCAGGTTCTCTCTTCATCTAACTATGGAAAAAGAACAGTAGATATCTCAGCTCCTGGGTATAGAATTAAATCTTCTCTACCTCATAATAGATCGGGATATTTAACAGGAACAAGTCAAGCAACAGCATTTGTATCTGGAGTAGCAGCACTAATAAAGTCTCACTACCCTCAACTATCTGCTGAAGACTTAAAGTTAATAATTAAAAAATCTGCAAAGCAAGAAATCACTCTTGCAACAAAGTGTGCTTCAGGCGGAAGATTAGATGCTTCAAAAGCACATACACTAGCAGCAGAATTTACAAGAGAATCTAATAGACCTACAAATATTGCAAAGGATTCAAACGTAAAAAGAGAAGTAGCTCAAAGATTTAATAAGAAGAGCGAAAAAGGTAAAATCTTTTTAAGAAGAGCAAACTAATAATTAAAAAGCATATAACGGTACAATGATAGCGCAGCTGATACTACACCTAGTCCCCCTAAGAACGTAAACGCTATCACACCAACTCTCACTAAACCAAACACCTTATAATCTAAAAGACTTAATAAAAGAGAAGGAGACTCATCCTTTACTTCTTTGGCGTATTTAATAGATTCATTTATCTTTTGATAAAGAGCTTGAAGTTCTGGACTTTCATCAACATTCTTCCATAATTCTTTTTCATTTACACCGTACTTCACTAATTCAATGATTAGGTCGGTAAACTCCTGTAGATATAAATTTCTATCTTCTAGCCTATAGTTACTTCTATTATAGAAGTAATCTAAAAGAACATTATATCTCATTAGAATTTTTCTTTTATATCTATTGAAATTTGGAGAATCAAAATGTTCTAGGTCTTCATGTAGACGAGTTAGTGGCCCAAGGCTTTCCCAGTAGTTTTCCCTAATACTATAGAAACTCTTTTCACCAAGAGGATCTCCTAAGAAATCATAATTTAGCTGATACCCACAAGTTTCACACTCACCATTGTCAATAAATACAGAACTACACTGCTGACAACGCTGAATCTCTTTAATTGGTGATTTTAAAAAATTAGAGTTTCCCTTCCTTGGGTCTATTTGTACTTCCATATTAAAATTGTACTATTAAATATTCAAAATTGGCAATTTCTTGTTTGATCAGTATTATCAAATCAAATTTTATTAAAAAAGAGATAATTATGAATTCTCCGTTTTCAAATAAATGGATCACTGCAGTCTTAATACCATTAATAGGTGGAGCATTTTACGCAACATCATTTCCAATGGAGTTCGCCCCATCGTTCCCACTTGGAACAATTATAGGGATGTCACTTCTATTATACTCACTAGCCTTTACTAAAAATGAAATGCTAGAGAGATCAATTTGGCGAGACCTACTAAGTGTTCTCTCATTCTCTATTGGTTACAATCTTTTAGGATATTACTGGATTCCTGAAACCCTTAAAGTTTTTGGAGATATTCCCTTCCCTTTAAACTGGGGTCTTGGTTTATTCTTCTCTCTTATCATATGCCCTCATTTAATTATCTTTGTATTAGGACATCGTCTCTATAAGAAGTTCTCTGTAAAGTCTTCATCACTAGTTTCATCTATTTCAAGCAGGCATCTGATCTATGCTCTTGCACTTACACTTGTTGAAAGATTTACTCCTCAACAATTTCCAGCTCACATGGGCCATAGCTGGCTAAGCTTTGCACCTTATCTTGGACTTGCACCAATTTTTGGAGCTCCAATATTCTCATTTATTAACTTTTGGTTAGCACTTACGATTTCTCATAAGCTTAAATATAATAGGCTTGAAAAATTATCTCTTATCACAGCTTGTATTTTTCTAGCCGCAAATATTGCTCTCCCGCTTAAGAAAACAGATGAATTCGACTCTGTGTCACACAACCTCAGACTTGTTCAGGCCAACATTGGAAATTTTGTAAAAGTAAACTCTGAAAGTGGTAAGCCTTATGCCTTCAATGAAGTTTATGAACGTTATTTAAGACTCAGTACTCAAGAAAGCTCTGCTCCTATTGACCTTATTGTCTGGCCAGAAACAGCTTATCCAAGGCTTTTAAACTCAGTAAAGATGGAGATAGACCCTAGGTTTACTCCGGAGTTAATGAGAGAAGTTTCAAGAAGAACAAATGCTGAAATTTTCACGGGTGGTTATGATAAGTCATCAATTAAAAATGATTATGACTTTCAAACTGAATACAATGCTGCCTTTCACTTTGCAAAGGATGGAAGACTAAAAAATAAATTTCATAAAATAAAACTTATTCCATTTGGTGAAGGGCTACCTTTTGGATCTCTCAATCAATATCTTGCAAAGTACATTCAAAACATTTCATTCTTTGCTAATGGAGAAAAGTTCACTTTATTTAGAACACAAAAAGGAACCCCTTTTAGTGCATCTATTTGCTATGAAATTCTTTTTTCAAACTTCATAAGAAAGAACCTCAATACATTAGATACTCAACCAAACTTTCTCATAAATTTAACAAATGATAGTTGGTATGGTGAGACTTCAGAGCCTGAACAACACCTCTTTTTAGCGAAATGGAGGGCTTTAGAGTTTAACATTCCTATTGTTCGAATGACTAATACAGGTATTACATCAATTATATATCAAGATGGTAGTGAAACTGAGAGAAGTCCAATTTTTAAAGAAGTAGTACAAGATGTAACTCTTAAGACCAGAGATAGAGCAAGAACTATATATCAAGAGTATGGAATTTTCCCAACTCTATTTATTGTAATGACTCTTATTATTATTTCTCTAGTCTTAAGTAGAAGAACTAAGAATTTAGACTAAGCCCAGCTTTTAATAAATCATGAAGTCTTAAGAAGCCATAGAAGTCACTCTTATCTAAGACAGGAACGACAGCGATTGAACTTTCTCTGTCTTCCATTAACTTTAAGGCATCAAAAGCTAAAGTATCTCTAGTAACAAAAGAAGGCTTTTCATTTAAAAAGCTCTTAACAGATACTGATAGGTCTCCATCACCAGTGGAGAGACAACGTCTAATATCTCCCTCTACAATTAGGCCAACAAACTTATCTTTATCAATTACTGCACATGCCCCAAGAGGCTTATTAGTCATTTTAAGAATAACGTCTTTTAGTGTTGCCGATGAATCAACGATTGCACACTCAGGCTTTTTCCACATTAAATCACGAACTTTCATTCTTAAGCTTTTTCCAAGAAATCCACCTGGATGATTTTCAGCAAAACCTTCTTTAGAGAGATTCACTATATGTTCAAAATAAACGGCAATCGCATCACCCATTGCAAGGGCCACTGTTGAACTTGTTGTTGGAGCCTGATTATTGATACATGCTTCTTTTTCAACACTGCAATCAAAGACCACAGCACACTCATCTCCAATTGGTGAACGTACAGCTCCAAGAAGACCTAGCGTATTAGACTTCTTACTCTTTAAAAAAGGTAAGATTTTTAAAATTTCTTCTGTTGTTCCAGACTTTGATAGGAAGACTATAACGTCGTTTTCTCTAACTCGTCCAAGGTCACCATGAAGGGCCTCAGTGGGATGTAAAAGAAAAGATCTTAGCCCAAGAGAAGTAAAAGTCGAGGCAAGCTTGGCACCAATTAGGCCAGATTTACCTACTCCACAGAAAATAATATCTCCACCAGTCTGTATTAGCTCATTAAAAATGACTTCTAATTTAGAAATAGACTCATTATTTAAGCGTTTTGCTGCTAATTCGATGGATTTTGCTTCTAAATTTAGCACATCTCTTAATATCTCAATTTTACTCATAACTTTCTCAATATTTTCTTGGGTGTATAAATGATCTGAGTTAAAATTATAACAATGTTAAAACAATTTTATTATCTTATTCTTATAAAAAATCTAATAAAAAGAGGAAGTTTTCTTTTTTTATTAGCATTGCCCCTTAATTTTAGTGGATGCTCAAGCTATCAGCAGTTTCAACAGATCTCTGAAGAGTTTGAGATTCCATCTAAGCTATTTAAGTCTACCTATAACCAAACATGGCAAGCAGTGCTTCAAATTATGCAGAAGTATGATTTAGCCCTTCAAAACCAAGAAGCTGGTGTAATCAAGACGAGATGGATTGATAACACTCTTCAGTTAAACTTTGCTGACTCATTTGGTAGTAGTGACGCAGTAAAAGCAGCTAAGTTTAAGCTTATTGTTAATGTGGTTAAAGGATTCAGTGGATCTAGAGAAGTTGCAAAGATTACTATTTTTAAAAGACAGATGGTTGAGCAAGACTTTCTTCAAGGTTGGAAAGTCGTAAGGTCTGATGGTATTTTAGAGAAGTCTCTTCTTTACAGAATTGATAGAGTTATCTCAATTGATAATAAGCTTAAAAAGATAGAAGAGCGTAGGTCAAAAGAACTTGAAGAGGCGTTCTAATCAAATAGTTTTATTTGAAATTGCAACTTTTTTCCAAAACATAGTCTTTATTTGATTGCTACCTTTTGGAGCTTTCTTACCTGTAATTTTCTCTAAAGAAGTATTCATCTCAGAAAAGATGTCTTTATACTTCTCTTTTTGAATCATAGATAAGAGAGGAGCTTTTGCTTTTTCAAACTTCAACTCACCAATTGTTAAGATAGCCTTCTTTATAATATTAGTTCTTTTTAGGTTTGCGACTTTTGGAGAAACACCTTTCTTAGGAGCGTAGTAGTTTCTTTTATCATAGAGCATTTGCCAAACAAAAGGAGCTTCACTCTTTAGGTTTAACTTTGCAATATTATCTAACGCTTGAGACCTTACAATAAATGAGTTGTCTTTAAGAGCATCACTAAACCTTCTCTTATATTCAGTCCCCTTAAGGGCCAATAATGTCTTTAGAGAGGCCATTCTCATAACCCAACTTGGATGTTTTAAAAACTTTGCAATAAATGGTGCTGATTTCTTCCCCATTACTTTACCAAGCATGAACGTTGCAACCCACCTATTCTTCTCTGGGTATTTTTCATTTTTCATAACTTTAACTAAAGCGGGAACAGATTTACCAGTATGTGAAAGAACTTCTTTCTTAAGAGCAATAAGCTCTTCTTTTGAGGATTTTTTAGAAAACTTCTTAAGTAGATTTTCAGTAATCACTTTGCTTGTTGCATTTGAATCAACGCTCGCAAAAGATGAAAGTGAAGAAGATAATAGTGCGATTAAAATTATTTTTTTCATATTCATCCTTTAATGGTTTAACCAAGCATTTTTTCAAATTCAGATAGTAGCTCTTCTGCAGACTTCTGTTCACCTTCATTTTCAGGAACACCCTCAGCAGCTGGTTCCTCAGAAGAACTCTCTTCTTGAATAGGCTCAGCAGGAGTAGACTCAGAAATTGCCGCGGCCATTTGAGCTTCAAGATCCTCTTCTTCTGAAGAAGACTCTTCGGCAACAGGTGCTTCAGCAGGTGCAGGTGCAGGTTCCTCAGAAACAGGCTCAGCTGCAGGACTAGGAGCATCAGCTTGTAAGTCAGATATTGTTTTTTTCAGTTGATCATTTTCTTGTTGAAGTCTTTTTAAGTTTGCAAGATCTTCTTCGATGATTTCATATTCCATGAGTCTTTCTTTCAACTCATCTCTTTCTTTAGTAACAGCTGAAAGCTCTGCGGCCATAGCTTCGCTACCCCCTCCTTCTTGAGGAGCACTATTCGCTTGCGATAGTTGTAACCTTAGAGATTCAATTTCCTCTTGAAGAATTTTAACTTCTTCAGAAGAATCACCACTACTATTTAAAGAAGCTGCTTGAAGGTCTCTTAGCTTGTTATCTAACTCTGTGATCTGTCTATCTTTGTCTGAAAGTCTCTGAGTTAAAGAAGCTATTTCTGCAATCTTTTGATTTAGCTCTTCAGTGCTATCTCCACCAATTGAAACATTTCCTGATGGAAGATCTTTTATCGATACTACAGAAGGAATCCCCTCTCCTATATCAAGTCCACCACCTCTAAAAAGAGATGACTTTAGTGAAGTAGAATTTTGAATTATAGAATCTAAATAATTCTTTAAAACACTAGCAGGTATCTGGTGAGATAGTTGGTGGAACTTCTTCTTGTTATAGTGCCAATAGCCAACAAGAATTACTAAAATTAAAACTAAAATAGACAAAGTTATAATAAGAGTTTCATCATTGAATTGTGCTACTTCTCTTACGAACCTTTTTAATGTCTCTGTCACGCTTCCATCCTTGGAATACTTATAAGTTATATCTATTTAAAATTATAGAGAGATGAGAATTTTTGTCAACAGGTGAACCTTAATTACTAACGTTTAAGCTGTGATTTAAACTCTCTGTAAAATGGTGTTCTTGCAGCTATAATTGAATTAGTAAATGGTTGAAAAGCCTGACCCTCATAGTCAGTTACCTTAACTCCACTTTGCTCACAAATAATCCCTGCTGCTGCCATATCCCAAGGGGCAAGACCACTCTCCCAAAAACCATCGAATACTCCGCTAGCAACTAGACAAAGATCAAGTGCAGCACTGCCCATTCTTCTGATTCCTCGAGACTTTTTCATTACTTGAACAAATAGCTCAAACTCTGTATCAAAGCATCTTCCCTTCTCTGTTACAAAGCCAGTGCTCAACATAGCTTCTTTGAGCTTTTTAGTATTTGTAGCTGAATATAGTTTTTTTGATTTTAGTGATTTTTGATTATTTAAGAATCTACTTTCTCCGTATATAGATGCAAAGTAGCAATCTCCATTAGAAGGTCTATACACAACGCCAACAACAGGCTTTCCAAAATGAAGGAGAGAAATACATATAGCATAGTAATCTAGTCCATTAAGATAATTATTTGTACCATCTAATGGATCAATAACCCATGTCCACTCTCTTTCTTTGAATACTTGATAAGCATCTTTAGCATCACCAAATTGAACATACGCACTCTCTTCAGCAAGAATGTCATGAGTTGGATATCGTTTTGAAATTTCTTTTATAATGAACTTTTCAGAAGCTAGATCTGCAGTTGAAGCAACACCTTGAGCTTGCTTACTTGTAATCTCTAATGAGCTTAGCTTCTTTTGATGCTTTAATAAAATTTTACCTGCACTATAAGACAAGTCTAAAGAAAACTTCAAAGCATCTAAAATATTTTTCTTACTATTCTTCATCGTAGAAATTCCCAAGACCTTGATCACTTTCATCTATTTCAAATTCATCAATTTCCATTTCTGAATCCACATTTCCTTTAATAGGAACAGTATAACTCTCATTCCACCAATGTCCCATATCGATCATTTTGCAACGTTCACAGCAAAATGGTCTAAATTCACTGCTGTAGTAATTAAACTTCTTTTTACAATTAGGACATTTTACTTCTAAGTTACGCTTCGCCATATTCTCTCACAAATAAATCAAATTCTTTTTCTATTTTCATTATTAATTTATTAGATAGTTTTCTATTTTCAAAAGTTGCCGCTGCTCGAATACCTTTAAGCCCATTCGTTAGCCAGACTTCATCACTTTCATTTAGGTCTTCAATAGTCAGAACTCTCTCTTTCACTGGTATATTATTTGTTCTTAAAAAATCTAATAAGAGATGTCTCGTTACTCCATCTAATATTCCAGGAATAAGTGCAGGAGTTAGAACCTGATTATCCTTAACTAGAAAAATATTATTCGTTCCACACTCTAATAGTGTACCTTCGTAATTAAAGTATACTAATTCGGAGCACTTCTTCTCTCTTAACTCCAATGAATATTCTAGATAATTTCCTACTTTTAAATAATTTGGAATATTCGTCTTGCCTCGAATGACATCAGATTTTTCTAAATGTATTACACCTTCTTTATCTTCATAAGGAAGCTTATAGATAAAGAAATCAACTTCTTCATTTAAAGTTTTTACAAAAGTAATTCTAAAATAATATTCTCCACTAGATTCATAAAGTTCCTTTAGACCTTTTAGAATCTTCTCTTCAAATTCTTTGAAGTCAGTATTCCATAAAAAATAAATGGATCTAGAAAGACGTCTAAGATGAAACTCTAAAGCAATATAAACTCCATCACTTAGCTTCATTGTCGTAAAAGGAGATTCTCCAAAAAATAGTCCTCTATTTAGACTCAACTTCTCCCAATCTTGAGGAAGAAATGTTTGAGAATTATTGTATATTATAGCTTTCACAAGTATAGACCTTCATTGATAATACGACTCACCAATGATAACTACTTGACTACACAAAGGAAAGTTTCAAATGAATGACATCGTAATCATAGGATATGGTTCTCAAGCAAAGGCGTGGGCCCATAATTTCAGAGACTCGGGAAGAAATATAAAAATAGCTCTACGCGATAGTTCGGAGTCTATACTAGTGGCAAAAGAGAAAGGCTTTGAAACTGTTCTCCTTTCTGAAATTCAAAATGAATCGGGCTCAACATTTATTCTTCTAACTCCAGACCATACTCACCTTGAAACCTTAGAAGAAATTTATCCAAAGCTTAGTAGCGGCACAAATATTATTTATGCACATGGATATAGCTATACAGCATTTTCTTTTAAAGAAAAGTTTCCAAAATTCAATCACCTTCTACTTGCTCCAAAAGCAATTGCTAGTGAGCTTAGGTTTCAATATGAAAATAAAGGAAAGCTCGGAGCTGCGTACTCAGTAGAAGACATTTCAAAAGATAGTAAAAAAGAGAGTACTGATCTAATCCTCTCTATTGCTAAAGATATTGGAATTACTGCTGGGCCATACGAGACATCATTTCTCGAGGAAACTAACGCAGACTTATTTAGTGAACAATCTCTCTTGTGCTCAGTTCTCCCTTATGGAGCTCTCCACGCTTATAATAAATTGAGATCAAAGGGTGTTAAACGAGAAATCGCATACTTAGAGTGTTGGCTAGAAGTAAAACTCATAGCTGATGCGATGGTTAAGATGGGACCAATTGAGTTTTTTAAGCTAATTAGCCCAAATGCTCTCCTAGGAGGAGAAAAAGCACAAAAGCTACTATTTGGCGAAGAATACCACCAAAAGATGGATTCTCTACTAAATGACATCTGGAATCAGGATTTTTTTACAGAGTGTAAAGGTCTTGATTTCAATACATTACGTTCTAGTGTATTAGAGAGATGGGCAAAAGAAGAGCTTACTGAGACTCATAATGAGTTGGCCCCTGAGCTTATAAACAAGTAGGACTAATTTGAGAAAGCTAACTACTTTAAAAATTAAAAATCACAAACTTCAACGTGAGAACAGGTCATTGCAAATGCTAACTTGCTACGACTTTCAATCTGCACAGATGTTGAATGAAACTGAAGTAGATTTCTTACTTGTTGGCGATAGCCTAGGTAACGTCATGCTTGGATACGACACGACTGTTCCAGTAAGACTAGAAGAGATGAAAATATTTTCAGCAGCTGTAAAAAGAGGTGCACCTAATAAATTTATTGTTGCAGACCTTCCTTTTGGAACTTACTCAACTGTTGAGCAAGGAATTCAAAGTGCAACTGAACTCTTTCAATACTCACAAGTTGAGTCTGTAAAGCTTGAAGGTGCTTTCCCTTATCAATTAGAATTAATACAAAGACTGACTCAAATTGGTATTCCAGTAATGGGACATATAGGGCTCACTCCTCAATCTGTTCACGAGCTTGGTGGTTACTACGTACACGGAAAGAATGAGGACTCAGCAAAGAAACTATTAGAAGCAGCAATCAACCTTCAAAAGGCTGGAGTATTTGCAATAGTACTTGAATGTGTAAAAGAAGAGATCGCAACTCTCATTACTAATGAACTCTCAATCCCTACTATTGGTATTGGTGCCGGAGATAAGACTGACGGACAAGTATTAGTTTTAAATGATTTACTTCAACTAGGTCCAAACAGACCTCCAAAGTTTTGTACACCTGTTGCAAACCTCTTTGAAACAAAGAGCCAACTCATTACAAACTACCTCAATAAAAATCAAGAGACTGCAAAAGAAAATGTACAACCTTCAATCCATTGATAATGGTAATAGCCATCCTCACGTTGGATTCTTTAAGAATGGGCAATTAGATTTTGTTAGCCCATTAAAAGAATATATGTTTGATACAGAAATAGACTCTATTGCCTCAAGTGTTGGGCCAAGTAGTAATCTCTCAAATTTAAAATATATTTCATTAAAAAAGTTCAGAGAAGAAAACTCTTTTCTAGATATGCCAGTTCATTATGAAATGACTTTAGGTGAAGACAGGCTACACCAAGGTTACTATGTTTATAAAAATAAGAGGCCAGGACTAACCCTTCTTATTGATGCTGGAACATTTACTACAGTAGACTTCATAGAAGAGGATGGAATGAAGGGAGGATATATCTTCCCTGGAATCCAAACCTTTCTAAAGTCATACTCACATGGAGCAGAGCTTCCATCAGTTGGAAACTCCAACTCATTAATTCCGGACTTAGACATACCTGGTTCAACTAAGTCAGCAATAGAGAATGCCATGAAATATTCTCAGGTTGCTTGGCTTGAAAAACTCTTAAAAGAACATCAAGTAAATGAAATATACCTAAGTGGTGGAAATAGCTCCTTATTTAATGAGGTCTTAGAGACTACATTCAAAGGTGCTATTAATTTTGAAAAAAACCTCATCCATTACTCACTTTATGAAATATACTTATACTTAGTTAAGAATAACTTAAAGGATTAGCTATGACTGAAAAAACAGACTTCCCTTACCTACACGGTTTCAGTAATACTGAGCAAATGAGACTCGCCAAACAAGCTAAGTTTGCAGAGTACACAGTCTATAAAGAAATCAATTTTTCAGAACAAAAAAACATATTAGAAGTTGGAAGTGGTGTTGGAGCTCAGACAGAAATTCTTCTCAGAAGATTTCCAAATCTAAACGTAACTGGAATAGATAGATCAGATAAACAACTAGAGACAGCTTCAAACTACCTGAAGTCTCTTGGAGGTTTTGAAGGTAGATATGATTATAAAGAAATGGATGCTACAGATATGGACTTTGAAGGTGAAAAGTTCGATGGAGCATTTCTTTGTTGGGTTTTAGAACATATACCAAGTCCTGCAAAAGTCTTAAGTGAAGTGAGAAGAGTATTAAGACCGGGGTCCCCTGTCTATATTACTGAAGTACTAAATTCATCATTTCTTTTAGATCCATATTCTCCTAATGTTTGGAAGTACTGGATGGCATTTAATGATTATCAATATGATACAAATGGTGATCCATTCGTTGGTGCAAAGCTTGGAAACCTACTCTTACAACAAGGCTATAAAGACATTCATGTTGATACTGTAACTTGGCACTTAGATAATAGAAGACCGAAACAGAGAAAAGAATATATAGACTTTTGGCATGAACTTCTACTATCTGCTGCTGACCAGTTAATTAAAGCAGAAAGAGTAACTCCTGAGATTGTTGAGGGAATGAAGAAAGAAATGAGACAAGTAGCAAGTGATCCAAATGCAGTGTTTTATTACTCATTTATTCAGGCCAAGGCAAAAGTATACTAAAGCCTTCTAAGTGAATATAGAACACTATGAATTAAAAGTGGGGCCAATACTAAACAGAAAACAAAACCAATCATTGGTCCCCTATTAAGTCCTTCTACTAATTGATCAAAGTTTTTAAATTCAAAGAAGAAGTCCTTAAGTATTTGCACTTCCTTATCTCTTAACTTTTCGTAACAAAGATTAAAGATAAATGTATAAAAGAGAATAAAGACAAATGTAATAGCAAGACCAACTTTGGCATTCTTAGATTTTTCAGAATTCAATTCTTTAGAACTCCAAAAAACATCTCTTCCTTCTAGGTCCTCTTCATTAACAAACTTAGTTTTAAAAAGCATACCTATCGTAAACTTTCCTTTCGATTTCTTTTTTATAAAGTTGTAGAACGAAATAGTGGCCACGATAGTTAGTATACAAGAGTAAAGAAAGTGAATATGTTCAAAGGATTTATAGACCATGAAGTATCCAACTCCAAAGCCTGCCAAAGTAAATAATCCCCCTACGAATAAATGATAGGATTTTTTCAATCTCACAAATTCAAAACTATTATTTAGAGAATATATTTTGACAGATGAACCAATCTCTTTTGAGATATAGTTCTTACCTGCAGTGAAAAATAGATGTCTTGAACCGTTGAAATAAAATTCAATTAATTCACGGTACATTAATTGTCTCGCAGTATTGTGCGTTCCAGACCTTGAGATATACTTTTCAATGGCCACGACTTTTCCTAAGATCTCATTTCCATAAAGGGAGTAAACAATATCGCTAACGATTAGAATAATCCCTGTCAAAAAGAAAATAATAGGAACGAGTCCTAAGAATATCTCACCAAACATTCTTAACCGTGTAGAAGATCTTTGATTACGTCTGGAGCAGCAATTGCTCTATACTTCTTACCATTTGTCGTTCTAATCCAAAATCCATCGATAACTTTATCGGCCATAGGAATCTTAATTGGCTTAACAGATACAATGTGGTCTAGATTGAAGATCATCTCTTCATGTGTTTCCTCAAGCGCTTGAACGTTTCTATCACTTACGATAGTAAATTTTCCAAAATTCATATAATACTCCTGTTATCTGAACGACATTATAGCATTGAAGACAATAAATGTCAGAATCATTCCTCTAACCTATCAAAATTACATAAAAAACAACACTTAGCGTCTATCCAATCTAACTCACTAAGTCTATAACCCCCATACTGGAGAGATATGAAAGTTCTACTGGGTGTTTGCGGCTCTATTTCGGCCTATAAAACATTTGATTTAGCCAGGCTTTTAGTAAATAACGGCCATGAAGTAAAAGTTGTTCTAACGAAGGGAGCAGAAGAATTCGTGCGCCCTCAAGTTTATAAATATCTTGGAGTTAAAGAAGTTTTTTCTTCTTTGGATGATTTTAATTATCCAGGTACAGAACAAAGAGAATCTACAGTACTTCATATTGAGTTAGCCAAATGGGCCGATAAATTAGTAGTTGCCCCACTCTCTGCAAATACACTTTCTAAGTTTGCTCACGGTGCTGCTAATGATTTACTTTCATCAATATTTTTAGCAATCGATCAAACAAAACAAATACTACTATTTCCTGCAATGAACACAAAAATGTTAACTCATCCATTTGTGAAAGAGAATCTAGACCTAGTTGAAAAGATCAAGACTCTTCCACAGGTTTTTGTATCTCCGACTAAAGAAGGAGAACTTGCCTGCGGTGATATTGGAGCAGGAAAACTAGCTTCTATAGAAGTAATTAAAGAGTTAATTGAAACACTAGACTTTAACAGTAGAGATAAGAAAATTGTTATTACGACAGGAGCAACGATTGCAAGTGTTGATCCTGTTAGATATCTAACAAATGCTTCTAGTGGAAAAACAGGCTTTGAGATGGCCAAAGAGATGCTGGCCAGCGGTTTTAAAGTCACAGTGATCGCGGGAAAGAATGCTACAGAGAAGCTAGACCTGCTAAGTTCTCACCCTTCATTTAATTTAATAAGAGTGGTTTCAACTAGAGATATGCTTGCAGTGGCAACAGAGTCTGTTAAAGATGCTGACGCCTATATATCTGCAGCTGCTATCTCTGATATTGAGTTCATCCAAGGTGATTCGAAATTAAAAAAGAATCAATTAAGTAATAGTTTAGAAATTACAACTGCACCTGATGTTTTAAAGAGTGTTCTTGAAAATAAAACATCTAAACTGAAAGTAATAGGCTTTGCTGCAGAAACTAATTTGACTCAAGATATTCTTTTAGAGAAATGGAATCGTAAAAAAGTAGATCTACTAATAGGAACACATGTTTCTAGTGGATTAACAAATAACAACAAAGTCACCCAAGGTTTTGCTACTGATCAAGCAACTTATAGCCTCCTAAGAGATGGACATATTTTCTTCAATGGAGAATTAACTAAGAAGGAACTCTCAATGAAAGTACTTCAGGAATTTCTATGATTAAATTATTTAATAAGGTAAATGAATTTAAGGCATACAGAGAATCACTCACGGGACAAAGTATTGGATTAGTACCAACTATGGGAAATCTTCATAGCGGTCACTTAAGTCTGATCCAAGAATCTGCTTTAGAGAATGATATAACGATTGTTACAATATTCGTAAATCCTCTCCAGTTTGGTCCCAATGAAGACTTCGACAAGTACCCAAGAACTCTTGAGCAAGATATTCAAAGAATTGAATCTCTTTCAATAGAAAAAGATATTCTTATACTATCTCCAAGTGATCCTAAAGAGATTTACCCTGATAACTTTAGCACTACCATATCAATCAATGGCCTCACAGATAACCTCTGTGGAGCCTCTAGACCTGGACATTTTGATGGTGTGACAACTGTTGTTTACCAACTATTTAAAATAACAGCACCTAAAACAGCTTACTTTGGTCAAAAGGATTATCAGCAACAATTAGTTATTAGAAAAATGGTTAATGATTTAGATTTACCCGTTCAAATCACTACAATGCCTATAATTAGAGAAGAATCGGGACTTGCAAAGTCTAGTCGTAATCAATATTTAAGCAATGAACAAATACTAGAAGCTCTTGAATTAAATACAACATTAAATAAAGTTTCTGATATATTAACTAATCATACATATTTAGACGCTAGTATAGAGTTAAATACTCTATTAGAGTCTATTATCAAGGACTCGCGATGGGAGTACCTTGAAATATTAGACAGTGAAAACTTACAGGAAATAACTCCTGAAACAAACTCAGCAGTTATCTTGGGTGCCCTAAAGATAGGAAGCACAAGATTAATTGATAACAAAGTAATAAAGATACAATATGCTAGATAACGAATTCCATATTTCAAAAGATGCTAAGGCCTCTCTCGTCTCTCTTGTTTGTCCTAAGTTCAAAGAACATAGTACAGAGAAAGATACGGCCAGATCACTTAATGAGCTAAGAGAGCTACTAAATACATTAGGCATTGAAAATGGCGATGAGTATGTTCAAAATAGAAAGTCAGTTGATCCTGCGACAATTCTAGGATCGGGAAAAATAAAAGAAATTGCTGATGCTGCAAAAGAAGAGGGTTCAACACTTCTAGTGTTTGACTGTGAACTAACTTCATCTCAAATTAGAAATATAAAAACTCTAACAGGTCTTTCTGTTGTTGATAGATGCCATGTAATCTTGGAAATCTTCTCTCAACATGCAAGAACTAAAGAAGCAAAAATTCAAATCGAAATTTCGAGACTTCAATATCTACTTCCAAGACTTTCAGGATTCTGGACTCACCTTTCAAGACAAAAAGGTGGAATTGGAGTTCGTGGTGGAGAGGGAGAGCAACAAATTGAGCTAGATAGAAGAATAGTAAGAGAAAGAATTGAGTTTCATAAAAAAGAACTTGAAGAAGTTAGAAGATCTAGAGAGCAACAAAAAAAGAAGAGACAAAACAAAGCTGTAACTGCTGCACTAGTTGGATATACCAATGCTGGAAAGTCATCAGTGATGAACAGATTATGTGGTGTTGAAGTCTTAGAAGAGAATAAGCTTTTTGCGACACTAGATTCTACTTATAGAATGTTAAATCCAGATACAAAACCACCAATGATTCTCATCGATACTGTTGGTTTCATCTCTAACTTACCTAACACATTGATCGATGGATTTAAGACAACTTTAGAGTCTGCCATTGAAGCGGATCTACTTATTATACTTTGCGATATTTCAGATCCTCATTATAAGAAGCACTTAGAAGTAACTCAAAAAGTTCTTGGAGAACTTGGAGTTAGTGATAAAGATCAAATGATTGTTTTCAACAAGAAAGATCTTCACCCAGATCCAATTGGGCAAAAGATTATTCTTAGAACAACTCCAAATAGTCATCTTGTATCTACATATGACAAAGAAGATATGGTCAACCTTAAGGCAAGTATCATTAACTACTTTTTAGACAAGCAAGATCACTATGATCTATTTGTTCCCTATGAAGCAGGAGAGGCTCACTCAAAAGTTGTTTCTAAAACAAATGTTTTAGCTACTCATACGCATGAGAGAGGAATTTTCTATAGAGTTAGAGTTCCTCAATTTATTTTTAATCCGCTGGATCTAAATAAATACATTCTTGCTCCAGACGACCCACTAAATGAAGAGTTTATCTACGAATAGGATAATTGAAGTTATTTAATATGAAGGTCTGATCACAACCCTCTGGCCTTTTATATACTTTAAATTTCACTATTATTTTAAAATGAGAGAATTGTTATCTAGGTTGTTCATATGAATAAAATAATTAAAATTATTATTCTTCTTCTAATAAGTGCATGTGCACTCTTACCTACTTCTAGAAGTGATATTGCAAAAGAATCACAAAAGCCTATTTCTAAACAATTAAGACCTTTTAGCTCTGATGGTTGCTCTAAGTGGCCAGATGGAACTAGAGAGAGGCCAAACGCCTGGCTTGTATGCTGTTTTAATCATGATAAGGCCTACTGGTTAGGAGGAACTAAAGAAGATAAACTCAAAGCCGATAGTGAGCTTAGATCTTGTGTTGAAGAAAACTTTTCTGCCTCTATGGGAATTCTAATGTACTTAGGTGTGTCTGTAGGCGGTATTCCAGATTATAAAACAGATTATAGGTGGGGCTTTGGATGGACTTATGACAGAGGCTACTTAAATCTAACTGAAAAAGAAAAACAATATGCCACAAAGCTCCTCCCAAAAGAGGGAGAATCAATGTGGAATTATATTAAAAAATAAGTTTTTTATGCCACTGACTAACTCTATCATCAAAATTTTCAACATTGATGATATCGCAGGCAACATCTTTAGATGGTTCAACAAAGAGGTCATGCATAGGTTTTACCTGTTTATAAAACTGGTTTCTAACACCCTCTTTGGTTCTTCCTCTTTCTGTAACATCTCTATGTAATCTTCTTTCAAACCTTAAATCTTCAGGACAATCAATATAGATTTTATAATCTAGCTCTTCTACAACTTGTGGTTGAGAAAAAATTAGTATTCCATCTACAAATATTAGCCTTCTTGGATTTAGCGTATCTCCCTCAGAGCTTCTTGAATGAGTTGCAAAGTCATAGATAGGAACATTTACAGAACTTCCTTTCTTTAGCTCAGAGATATGCTTGGCCAAAAGATTGAAATCGATCGAATCAGGATGATCAAAGTTAACTGATCCCCCGTCATGATCGAATTTTTTCGACTGATCGAAGTAATAGCTATCTTGCCCTAGAACACAACATTCACTCTCACCAAGTCTTTCTCTTAATCTTTTTGCGAATGTTGTTTTACCAGATCCACTTCCTCCGGCAACACCAACTATTGTAACTTCCATGGTTATCCTTATTTAGTATTATATAACCTGTCTCCTGCATCACCTAAGCCAGGTAGCAAGTAACCTTTTTCATTTAACCCTTCTTCCTTACTAACTGTATAAACTTCAACGTCTGGGTGAAAATGATTAACTCTCTCTAACCCTTCAGGACTAATGAGAACTGTAAGCATTGTTATCTTTCCAACATTATACTGCTTAAGTCTATCTAGCGCAGAAATCGCCGTATCACCTGTCGCAAGCATTGGATCTAGTAATAGTACATCTCTCCCCTCACACTTATCAGGAAGCTTGAAATAGTACTCTACAGTATTATTTATAAACTTATCTCGGTACATTCCAACAAAACCTACAGCAGAAAATGGCAGAGTGTCTAAAACTCCATCAAGTAAACCATTTCCGGCCCTAAGAACAGAGACAACCATTGGGTAATTCTCAATAATAGGTACTGAAGATTTCATAACTGGAGTTTCAACATCAATATTTGTTGTTTTAATATCTTTAGTCGCTTCATAAGCTAAGAAGCGACCTATTTCATTCATAATATCTCTAAAAGCTCTAGAGTTAGTATTCTTATCTCTTAAAAGAGAGAGTTTATGCTGTAGTACTGGGTGATTTATTTCATGTAAGTTATTTTTCATATTCTCTCCGATTTAAAATACTGTTCCATCACTATCTAATTTAAGAGGAGGAGATAAATCTACTCTCTTTTCTTTAGCTAGCTTTCTTCCGGCCCACCATGTTCCACCTTCTAATACCTTGGCTAAAGGGAATTCATCTTCAGTGAAATTTAATTCCTTTCTAACAATATCTGCAATTTTATCTAGTAGACTAACCGTTAATGCTCTCCACTCTATTATGATTTCACTATCAGGCTTATGTGCAACTTCCATCATCTTTGGATCTCTTAAAGTAATTAATCCAGAGTCAATCAGTAGTCCTCCATTTCTATACTCAGCTAGTCCAGTCATCTTATTTACTGAATAAACAGTAAATCCAGCTTCCACAAATGGCTCAATTAATGAATATGTTAGCCACTGAGAGAGTTTATGAAATGGTACAAGAGAATTTAAATCATCTTTCTCTCCAAGAGCTGGATGGCTCCAAACATCTCCAAGAGAAACCCCATCTACATTTATTCTAGACGGCCAAATATCTCCAAAATGAGTTAATACCGCCTTAAGTAAGTCTGTTGCAGCAAATTCTTTCCCGTGCTTACTCTCCATGTAGTCTACAATATTTCCAGGTCTACCATTAACAAAGACTTCTGGTTTAGATTGAATACACTTTCCTAAGCTTGCGAGTAGACCAGCTCTTCCTTCAACACCAACCAAAGGATTAGATGATGTTACTTGGAAAGCTTTCTCAATTTCTTTACCTGAGATTGTCATTAATTTTGATGAGTCCACTTTTCGAGAAGAGTCTTCTGAAAAAGCTCCGTCCATAAACATATGCCAACTAGCAACTCCAAGTCCTTCACTTCTATTAAAAGAGCGTCCCTCTTCATCAAAGCTCCAGTTTGGTCCTGCTCCAGCGTCTAGAAGAACAGAAGTAATCACTAGGTCTAGCTTTGTTCTAGCAATTTCCATTTTATCTAGTGAAGCTAGTTCTTTATTTAGCTTTGAGTTTCTATCAATATCTCCGACTTGAAAGTGTCCCCATCTAGAATGAAAAGGAATCTTCAAGTCAGGATAATTCTCTCTAATAACTTCTAATACAATATTTGAAACATCTTTCAATTTACTTTCGTGATATTCAAAGTTTGTTTTCCCTGCAAGAGTTAGATCAAATAACTTTGCAGTTCTTTCCCTAACAGCTTGAGCGCTTAAAATATAATCAATATCTTTATTCATTTTATTACCTTTTTTTACTCTTCTAAATTTCTACCAACAACTTTACCAAGATCATCTGTACTCTTAACTTCACCATCAGTGAAGTAACCTGCAGCTTTCTTAGCTTCCATCTCAACTTGAGCATCCGCTGGAATTAATTCATCAGGAATAGAAATTCGATTTATAACTTCAATACCACTTTTTGCAATAGCATCGTATTTCATATTACTCATTGAATGAAGATTATGGATTCTCTTTACTCCAAAGTACTGAAGAATATCTGGCATGAATTCTTGGAATCTTGCATCTTCAACACCTGCAACACACTCCGTTCTCTTGAAGTAATTACTTGCAGAGTCTCCACCCTCTTGTCTCTTACGTGCATTATAGACTAAGAACTTTGTCACTTCACCAAGTGCTCTTCCTTCTTTTCTATAATAAACAATAAGACCTACTCCACCCTTTTGAGCAGTCTTAGTCGCATGTTCAATTCCGTAAGTTAGATATGGTCTACAAGTACAAATATCAGAACCAAATACATCTGATCCATTACATTCATCGTGTACTCTACAGCTTAATTCAACATCAGGATTTGAAAGTTTATCTACATCTCCAAATATATAAGCAGTAGTTGATCCAATTGGAGGTAGGAGAACTTTTAGATCAGGTCTTGTTACCAACTCAGGAAACATTCCTCCTGTTTCATTGAAGAGAATCTTTCTAAGTTCACCTTCATCAATACCTAATCTCTTAGCTATTCCTGGAAGATACCATACTGGTTCAAAAGCTACTTTCGTCACCTTTACCGACTTATCTTCAGCGACAATATCGCCATCAATTTCAAGTCTTCCTTCATCAATTGCATCAAAAATCTCAGGAATATGAAGTCTTGCCTGAGTCACAGCAATTGTAGGCTTAATATTATAACCTTCTTTAATATAGTCACCGTAAAGCTCTTGAATATGTCCACCCCATGGGTCGATAGAAACTATCTTTTCAGGATCAAACCATGACTCTTGAGGCTTTATCACAACAGGCGAAAAAGTATTTTCAAGCTCTGGTCTATGTTCTCTTGGGTAATCTCCATTAGCTATTGAGAGAGCTCTATAAACTGTGTAAGAACCACTGTGAGTACCGATTGCGTTTCTATTTTCTTTTTCAGAAATTGTCGCAATAATTGGTCCTCTCTCCTTAGGGTTATTTGCTCCCCAGTTAATAGGAAGTGACTCTTTAAAAATTTGATTACTATGAGAAGTTAATACCACATGACTTGGTCTTTCAAACTTATCGTTTTTCATATATTTCTCCTGTGAATGAAGCTTAGCTCATCCAGTTATGATCATTTTGCATCTGCCACTTTGTTGTGACTTTCTTGTTGTGTGACCAGAAATTTAAACTGTTTTCACCAGTTATATCTCCATGACCAAACTTAGATTCATTAATTCCACCAAAACTAAATGGTTCCCTTGGAACTGGTACACCAATATTAATTCCAACCATTCCAGCACTTGCATTCTTAGCAACGATCTCTGCAAGTGAGCCACTGTTAGTGAAAACACTTGCAGCATTTCCATAGTCATTTGCATTTTCAATTTTTAATGCTTCAGTAATATTGTCACATCTAATAATGCTCATAATAGGTCCAAATAATTCTAATTTTGATGCTTCAGAGTCTGAAGATACACCATCAAGAATAGTTGGTCCTAACCAGAAACCTTCACCAAGTCCTTCAGGCTTCTTTGCATTTCTTCCATCAAGTAGAATCTTTGCACCATCTTTCTCTGCTTTATCAATTGCAGAATTTAAGAACTCAACTTGTTCTTTAGTGATAATTGCGCCCATCTTGTCACCAAGAGAAGTACTCTTAGCTCTTTCAATAATACTTTCAATTTGCTTATCAACACTTCCAACAGCAAGTAGAACAGATGCGGCCATACATCTTTGACCAGCACAACCTGTGAATGAGTCAGCAATACCAACTCCTGCCATTTCTGGATCAGCATCTGGAAGAAGAATAATATGGTTCTTAGCTCCACCAAGACAAAGGGCCCTCTTTCCTTGTGTTGTTGCTCTTGCGTAAACAAGCTTTGCAATCTTAGATGAACCAACAAAACCTACTGCCTTAACATCTTTATGATCAACAATTGCATTTACACAATCAGCTGTTCCATTAAGAATAGTAAGTACTCCTGCAGGTAGTCCCGCTTCAATTAATGCTTGTCCAATTAGAGTTGCTGTTAAAGGAGTTTTCTCTGAAGGTTTCCATACATATGAATTCCCTAAAGTAATAGCAATAGGAATTGTCCACATAGGAACCATTGCTGGAAAGTTAAATGGAGTAATTGAAGCAACGACACCTAGGGCCTCTCTTCTGTATTCACATGAAACACCTCTAGAGACTTCCATCTTTGCTCCAGCATCTAAGTTCTGAAGACTGATTGCATACTCTAGGACTTCTATTCCCTTCATTATTCCAGCTTTTGATTCTGAAATAATTTTTCCATTTTCAAGAGAAACTATGTGAGCGATTTTATCGATATCTCTAAGAAGTATTTCTCTAAAGTTGAACATGACTTTTGTTCTGTCTTTAATTGGAGTTTTCCCCCAGGCTATTTGAGCTTCTTTTGCTTTTGCAATTGCCACATCGATCTGAGAATTTGTAGATTCGTTAGTTCTCCCTACAATAGATCCAGTGTAAGGTGAATATATATCAATAGTAGATCCATCGCCTTTGATCCACTCTCCACCAATAAAGTTTGGGGCTTCTATTACCTCTGTAGGTATTTCAATTAAACTCATTATGACTCCGTATTATAAATAAAATAAATAGCTGTTTATTATAGGACAAATATACAGAGCTTGAATACGAGACGCATCAAAGTGTTGAAATTAAAGAAGAGTATTAGTTAGACCTAAAAAAGCCCACTTCTAAAGTAAATGGTAAGTACCACGATGAGTAGAATGATAACTAGTGAGCCAATGATGGTGATTAATTCTTTATCCATTAATCCATTATTAACGAATAATGGATTTAGGAAAAGATCTTTTTAAGAATTGATTTTGCTTCTATAGGCTTATCTAGAACGAGTACCGATCTATCTAACCACTCTTTAGGTAAATTTTGCTCAGAAAGCTTAGTAACCCCCACAGGAATCTGCGATACTTCTTGAAGATCAGATAAGAGCTTTTCTTGATATGACTCAACAGTATTCCAGTCTATAAGAATGAAATCAGGTTTTAAGTCATTGAAAAAATATAGATTGTCACTCCCATCTTCAGTAGTGAAAGCTTCATAGCCTTCTCCAGCGCGACACAGGGCTTCTAGTAAATCCCTAAGGAAAGTCTCTTGTTCGATATAATATAGCTTTTTCATTTCTATGAAATCCCTAGCATGTTAGAGTGTTATAGAAGGTTTTTAACAAACCAAATTCTAGAGGGAAAGTAAAATATGTCAAAAAGTAAAATCAAAGTCATTGAGGCCAATTCATTAGAAGTTCTTTATGAATGTGACTTTGAAGATCATGAGAAAGCTTTTGATTATGCTAGAAAGATGGAAGAAATGGGTATTGATATTAAAATCCATGCACCATCACTATCTGAGACATTAGCCGTCAGTCTAGGAGCAGATGAATCGGACCTTTCGACTCTAAGAAATGAAGTTGATGAAGAGATCGCCAGCCACATTCATAATGATGAACATGGTTGTATGGTTTGTATGCCAGAAGATCCAAACCTACCAAAACAATAATTCATACCAAATCTATAACTTCGAAGTGAGTCGTATCTACGGCTCCTTTTAAAAAGACGTGAGGGATATAGGGAAACCATAAGTATTTTCCACCTTCACTCTCAACTCTCTTCCAATATTCAATAGTCTTTTCAGGAACTGAACTTAGTTCTTTATAGTTTTTAGAATTAAGTAACTTTACTTCACTTGGGTAAATCTTAAAGTTACCTTTCTCTCTACTCTGCTCGCGTTCAAAAATAACACCTTCATAGATATCTTCAACTTCCTCAATACAAACCTTAAAACACTTCATTCTAGTAATATCTAAATTGGGTTGTATCTTCCTAAGTTGATTTATAATTAACTGAGGATTAATTGCAGAGAACTGAACAACATCATTCCACTTACAATTAAGTATCGGAATAATTTCTTTAGTTAAAGATTCTCTTCCAATATATTTCTTAGAATGTGAAAGAAAGAGCTCTCCTTTTGGATCCATTTCATTCAATGGTATTAATTTCTTTCCTATGAATGGATTTGGAACAAGGTGATAGAAGTACTTCATTGAAACTCTTTTTGCTCTTAAAAAAAATAAAGGCCTATCTTATAGATAGGCCTTATATAATTAAAAGGTCGCGACACATTTTTTAAGTTCGCTTCACCTGTTAACTCTACTTATTGTAATTCTGCGTCGTCTAAGATTCCGTTGATCTCTGCTAAGAAAGCTGCACTTGCTGCATCTGCATTAGCTAAGGCAACTTCTTCAGCAGTTGGCTCTACAACTACTTTATTTTCAAACTCTTCAATTGTTTTTTCAATTTCAAGATTTGTAATTTTTGTTACGGCTTCACCACCACAACTTCCACCAGTAACACCGTTTTCACAGTAGTTTACGCCCATACATTGGTACTCATTTCCATCAGCATCTTTCTTTGTATAAGTTGCGTAATCTTTTGCTCCACGAACTAGAATTCCTTCAACTTCTCCACTTCTAGAGTTAAATACTGCAGAACCTGAGTTACCACCAAAAGTATCTAGATCAGCGTTGAAGTAAACTGTATTTGACGTACTTTGTACAGTTGCATCACCTGAAATTTTAAGTGGTAGACCTGATGGAGAACCAATTACAAATACACCTTCACCAAGAGCAATCTCACCTTCAGTTCTAAACTTAAGTGGCTCTTTACCTTCTACAGCTTTATCAAGCTCTATAAGTGCGTAATCCATTTTGTCACTACTAGTAAGCTTTTGACTTACAATTGTCTTACAAGAGTAAACCTTACTTGCTTCGATAGTTAAATCTTCAACTTCACCTTTCTTGTAATCAAATACCCATTTAGCACCTGAACAATCAGACTCAGAGGCCATACAGTGTCCTGCTGTAACTAAGTACTTATCACCAACTAAAAATCCTGAACAATTCCCAACTGAAAGTTGTTTAGCAAACTTCTCACCTTCACAAAGAGGAGTCCCTTCAGGATTCCACCATGATCTAGAGATCATTAACATAAAGTCTTCTAATGTTTCATTTTTTAGAGCGTATGTTGCCTTATCTTCAGATAAAGTAAGTTTATAGTTCTTAATTTGCGTTGCTGTAGATGCTGCTAGAGTCTTTCTCATTGCATCTCTACTATCTACTATATCAATTCTATTATCGTCACCATAGGCTACTTTTGGTTGAGCTGCTGCGACGTTCGCGCTTACACATAAAACTGTTAATACTAATACTGATTTCATTCTTCTCCCCTTTTTTCGATAACAGAAAACTAACACCCGTTATTTACAGTGTCAGTTTGAAGGGCGCTACATTGTAATTAGTACATGCAAATGTAAGAATATGTCAGACAAAGACATTAATTAATATAATAACGAGCACTTATAAAAAGAAACAGTGCGAAATAAAATGTAAGAATGGAGTATGTATAGTGAGAATGAGCAATAAAAAGGGCCCACATACATGGGCCCTAGATATAAAAACAAATTGTAAATTTTATATTATTCTTCGTCTTTATCGATTGAGAAACCTTTGAACTTATCAGCAAGAGTAGCAGCTTTCACTGTACCAGCATTATAAGAACCACTTGCAGCAGCACTTGCAGCAGCTTTAATTGAAAGAGCGATCTTCTTCGCATCTTTATCAATTGAAATTACCATTGCTTTTGCAACGTCACCTTTTTTGATAACGTCTTCAGGCTTATCAACTCTCTCTTCAGAAAGTTCAGAAATATGTACTAGACCTTCAATTCCAGTCTCTAGCTCAACGAAAGCACCAAAGTCAGTAACTCTAACTACTTCTGCTTCAACTACAGTTCCAACAGGAAATCTAGTTTCAATTTTCTTCCAAGGATCTTCGTGAAGTTGCTTAATTCCAAGACAGAACTTAGAGTTCTCTTTGTCTACAGAAAGAACAACAGCTTCAACTTCAGATTCTTCTTTGTATTCTTCGTTAATGTTTACGTTTTTCTTAGTCCAAGAAAGATCAGAAACGTGAATTAATGCATCAACATCTTCACCTAGATCAATAAACATTCCAAATTCAACAATTGACTTAACTTTACCAGTTACCTTAGTCCCTACAGGGTACTTAGCTTCAATTGCTTCCCATGGATTTTCTTGAAGTTGCTTAAGTCCAAGAGAAATTCTCTTGTTCTCAACGTCAACGTCAAGTACTTGAGCTTCAATTCTTTCACCAACACTGAAGTGCTTAGCTGGGTTTTTAATTTTCCCTGTCCAAGACATTTCAGAAACGTGGATAAGACCTTCGATCCCATCGTCAAGCTCAATGAATACACCGTAATCTTTAACAGATACGATTTCTCCACCAACTTTAGTTCCAGCAGTGTAAGTCTCTTTAGCTTTTTCCCAAGGGTTTGGTTGAACTTGCTTAAGTCCAAGAGAAACTCTTTCTTTTTCAGAATCAAACTTAAGGATCTTAACATCAATTTCGTCACCCATATTAAGTAGGTTAGAAGGATGCTTAACTCTTCCCCAAGACATATCAGTAATATGTAGAAGACCGTCAATACCACCAAGATCGATGAATGCACCGTAATCAGTGATGTTTTTAACGATACCTTTAACAATCATACCTTCTTGGATTTGATCAAGAATTTCTTGTCTCATTTTTCCACGCTCTTCTTGAAGAATAGCTCTTCTTGAAAGTACGATGTTTCCTCTTTTCTTGTTGAACTTAATTACTTTGAATTCCATCTTTTTACCGATGTACTTATCAAGGTATCTAGTTGGTCTAAGATCAATTTGAGAACCTGGTAAGAACGCCTTAACGCCGATATCTACAGAAAGTCCACCTTTAACCTTAGCGATAACAGTCCCCTCAAGAGGAGTACCTTTTTCACAAGCTTCAGAAATTTTATCCCAAGCTTTAAGGATTTCGGCCTTATCTTTAGAAAGAACAAGGTTACCCATTGATGACTCAAGCTTATCTAAATAAACTTCAATATCGTCACCTTCTTTAATCTTTAGAGAACCATCATAGTTTTGGAATTCTCTAACTGAAACTAAACCTTCTTGCTTATAACCGATATCGATCATTACATAATCAGGTCCGATTGAAACAACGTTCCCCATAAAAACTTCACCTTCTTGAAAGTTCTTAGTAGTTGTTGTTTCTAATAGTTTTGAAAATTCTGTTGATTCAACAGTTTCTACGTCTTCACCGTAAACGATTTCAAAACCTTCCATCCATTTTTGCTTTAATTCTTGAGTAGTCATATTTGACCTCCCTAGGCTCAGATTCGGGCTTGGATACTCCCAATTCTTTACCATAATTTTAGATAGCGCTGGCAATGCCCGCGTCCCTGTATTCGCTACTGCGACATGAGAGAAATTTGTTTTGCGAAAAGATAACTGATGCACTGGATAAAGTACAGTTAAAATTTTTGATTATTTGTGAATTTACAGTCTCTTAAGTCTCTTATTTCGGATTAATCTCTCACGCTTAGTGAGGATTTTCTGATACCCCATAAGTAGTTGATTCTTATAGAATTCAAAGCCAAAATCTGAAGTTAAATCTTCCTTTCCCTTACTTAAGCGATTTAGGTAGTCCGTGTAAGTTACAAAGATTTTCTCAATCTTCTCTCTAATCTCACGAGCATCTCCAGGCTTATAGGTCTCCCCTAGCCTTCCCCTCTTTCTAAATAATTCTTTTGTAGCATATGTTCTTGGGGCCAAGGATGGCACATTATTTAGAAGAGAATTGACTAGGAGGTCCTCAATAGGAATCTTTGTATCCAACCCAATCCAAGCATCCACCATTCTACAACTCTTACTTACGTCATCAGTAAATTCTAAGAAGATATGGTCAATAGCTCCTATTTCAGAAATAAACTCTTTTACGCTATCCCTAAGGAGAAACTTCTCCCAAGGAACTTCAGAGTAGATAAGTAGTTTTACTTTTTTTACCAAGCTAGATTTTGTATTAAGAGAATTTACTGCACTTATGGCAGGTTTTAAAAAATTAATATCTTTTTCGTGTCCACCAACAGCACAGCCAACAAACCACGCTCCAGAACTCTTATCTGAATTATTTGAATTAATATCTTTCCCTACACCTAAACCAGTATATTCAAATTTTCGAATAGGTACTTCTAAGTGTCCATGGACACCATCGGCCATCTCCTTAATTGGAAGAAAAACTTGATCTATTCTTCTAATTAAATTTCTGTGCCAGAACTTTCGATAGAACTTTTTAATCTCATGATTAAATGTGAATACTAGAGATATTTTTGATTTTCTCTTTAAGTAAAAGCTTGCTGGCCATAGAAATGAAATATCGTAGCAATGTACTAGAGAGATATTGAACTTAGTAAGATATTGAACAAATGCATTTAGCTTATGCCATTTTAAAAAGTTAAATGAAATACTTCCAACATGAAAAAGACAATCAATACCAAGCTCTTTAGCTTTCATATTTATAATAGAGTCTCTTATGCAATATAAGAAAATATTATGCCCTGTCTCTCTAGCAATCAAACAGTCTTTAATCGCCATTCTTTCTCGTGTCCCCCACTTAGAACCAAGACAGACATAGAGAATATTTTGTTGGTCTCTAAAGATATTTGCCATCTAATATTCTCCTGGGAAAATATCACTCATGGTAAATCGTTTATCACCTTGACTGTAATCTACGAGTTCACCTTCAATTGCACCAATCTTCACGTTGGCCTTAAACTTTAAAATCTTTCTATACTTATCTGTACTAAACCAAAAGTTGATATCACCTTTTTTAGAAAGAACTCCAGGAAAACGAGTTTCGGCCTTAATTTTAAAAGCTTTTACCCATTTCCCCATTATTTTAATTTCTTCAATTTTTTCTACTTCCATTTTCATCAACCAAATTTTTGTTCTAGTGATGATTGGAAATTCGTACTTACTACCAATTTTTAAATCTAAGCCTCTTACAAAATACAAAGCAGAGAATGAATCTTGAAAATACTTAGGAGTAAATTCATTCTTCTCTATTTTTTTAATTTTTCCTTTCTTAAGTCTCTTATACCAAAAGTATGTCTTAAGGGTTTCAAGATCAAATAACTGAAGATCATCAACATTTTGCCCTGACTCTCTCTGAACAAGAGTATACTTCACAGGTAGAAATGTTCTTGCATCGACATAGCTCTCAATCCAATCCTCTACCTCATAAATATAATTATAAAAGCTAGCACTCTTAAGAGAACCCTTAAAATGAAAGGCTTTTCTTCCAGCAACGTTCACAACAGGTAGAGTCTCTAACTGCGCATGACCAACAGTAATACCTAAGTAGCTTGCCCTTAAAACAAATTTTTCATTTGGATAAAAGATTGGCTTAACATTATTCCATACATACTTGTACTTCTTATTATATCCCTTAAAAACATCAGGATAGTCCTCATGTTCTTCCCCAATCTTATCAACAGTCTCTTCAGAAATAGTTTCTTGAGGAACTTTTGCTTTTGCTGGTACTTTCTTCTTAACTACTTTCTTAGGTTTAGACTTTTTCTTCTTTTTAGAAGACACTTTTTTAACTGATTTCGAATCAGCTGCTGAAACTTTCTGATCAGTAAGTTCCTTTTCATCTTCTTTGAACTCATTCACTTTAAATTTTTCAAATTGATTGTCTTTCAGGTCAAATGCTTCAACTAGTTCTGATGAAACCTGATCTCGAAACTTTCTATCTTTAGTTGAAGAGCACCCTAAAATAAGGAGCGAAGAGAATGCGATTAAAATATATTTTTTATTCATATTAATGACCCAATTTAGAGCTAAGTTTTCAAAATTATTCAGCTTCTATATTAACTTCTTGGGTCATCTAATGAAAGAGGGAACCTTATTCAAAGGTCGAGTCAATACTGTCCTTAACATCTTGTTCACCACTTAAAAAATCCACTTTAATTTCAACGTAAAGCAGTCTTTCAGTGTCTACAACACGCCTAATTTTAACAATATCCTTCTCTGTAGTTAGAATGTAAGCATCTTCAGCAATAGACTGTTCAACTAATTGATTAATTTCCTCGGCCTTAAAATAGTGATGATCAGGAAAAGAAACTTGGTGAATAACTTCCATTCCAAGGTTTTCTATATACTTGAAGAAAGAACTCGGAGAAGCAATTCCGGCGACACATATGACCCTCTTTCCAATAAGATGATCTATTTCAAAAACTTTTTCACAAGAGATATTAAATAAACCAGTTGGCCTATAGCATATTTCAGCAAATTTGATTCTAGGGTTATATTTATGAACTAATGTTTTTAAAGAGTTTAATTTTTCACTAGTCACTAAGTCTGCTCTTCCAAGAACAACAACATCAGCATCTTTAAGAGCAGTGAAGCCTTCTCTCATATATCCTTGAGGAGCAACTTTATATTTATCAAGAGACATTAAACTATCGAATAGAACAATGTTTAAATTTCTATTTAGCTTTAAATGCTGATGGCCATCGTCTAATAAGACAACATCAGGAGATACTTCATCAAAGTAGTGAGCTAAGTTCTCACTTCTCTTCTTACCTACAGCTATATATGTATTTTTAAGTCTTCTCGCTAAAAGAAGTGCCTCATCTCCATATTCAAAAGGATTGTACCCAAGTCTTGCTCCACTTTTAAGGAGCCCACTGCCATGCTCAAGATTTCCTTTATATCCTCTCATAAGTACAAAGACGCGCTTTTTCTTTTGCTCACCTAAGTACTCAGATAACCATAAAGTAAAAGGAGTCTTTCCAGTACCACCAAAGGTTAAATTCCCAATTGATATAATTGGAACTTGAAAATAATTTTTTTTAAGTAATCCATAATTGAACATGAATCTTCTTATGATATAGACCCACTCCCAAAGAAATGTGAGAGGAAATAGCATCGTCTGAAAAATATTTGAAAAAAAACTACTCACAATATGAATCCTCTATTACTTTCCCCATATATAATCCAGCATCAAACTCTCCACCACTAATAAGCGCAGTCGTTTTTTTCAAAGTAGAGATCTTGTTACTATAAACCTCTTCATTATCAATTATATTAGAAAGCTCTTTTACTAAATTGAATGGAGAAACTCTCTCTTGTAGCAACTCTGGAAAAACCTCTTCTTCATGGACAATATTTGCTAGAGAAATAAATCCATCATAGGAGAGAAAAGTTTTAAATATAAATTCGTTTAACAGAGAGCCTTTATAAGCAACGATAGTAGGAACATTAAAAAGCGCTGTTGCAAGAGTGACTGTTCCACTAGCAGCAAGTGAACAATCGGCCCACTGTAGAGCACTACTGAGTTCTTCATTATCCCAAATACAGTCAATCTCATTTTTATAAGGATTAATAAAATCTTTATTAATATTTCCTGATGCTACAAGACCAACTTTGATATTATGATTATTTCTTAAAGATTTAATACTTTCGATAAAGTCTGGAAGTAAGCTCTTCACTTCAAAGCTTCGGCTTCCTGGAAGTAAAAGAACATTAGTGCACTTATTCAAGTCTTCAAAAGTCTTAGTTTCTGGAAGTGTTTTTAAATCTTCTTTATAATTTAGCCATAGAGGGTGACTTACACTTTTAACTCTTGTTACTCCTCTATCTTCAAACCATTTTTTTTCAAAAGGAATAATTGTAAATAAAGAGTGAACTGTCTTTTCTAAAACTTCTGCTCTATACGCTTTCCAGGCCCAGGCCTGTGGTGCGACATAGTAGAGAACATTCACGCCTTTATTTTTAAGCCTCTTAGCAAGCCTTAAATTGAAATCCTGAAAGTCTATAAGTATTGCAACTTTACAATTTCTTTCTTCAACAAGAGATTCAATATTCTTTAGAGCATTGAAATAAAATGGGATTTTACCAATAACTTCACTGACCCCCCAAGATGAAAAGTCTCTTAAGTGATATATTAGTTCTACACCTTCTTTTTGAAGTTCATCACCACCAACACCCCAAAAATTACAATCGGGAGATGAGTCTTTCAAACTTTTTAAAAAGCTTAAAGCGTGCTCCTCTCCTGATTTTTCTCCAGCAATGATTAGGCAATTCTTCATTACAGTAGAATCTCCTTCTCAGTTTCTAAACTTAAAAGGACCTTATCAATTAACTCAACAGCATTGAGTCCATCAGAAAAATCTACAAATATATCATCACCATTCAATATAGAATTATAAAATTTCTCTTGCTCAATAAGTAAGTGATCTCTTTTCTCATAAGGAATTTCTTGAACAAAATCTTTCTGAGCTTCACCACTACCTACTAATAGTTTATTTTCAAATAAGTCAAAAAAGAGAGTCCCACATTTATTAGTGACTTCTAAATTTCTCATTTCTTTAACATGATTTCTACTAACGGTTATATTCGCACGTAGACCACTCTTAAACGTAAAGTCAGTACTTACATGGTCCCACTTATCAGTTCTTATCTTGTACCCTTTTGAGCTCAAAGAAACTGGTTTCTCCTTAAAAAGGTAAAATAGTAGATCAATATCATGAATCATTAAATCTTGAACAACATCAACATCTGTAGCTCTTCCTTTAAAAGAAGCAACTCTATTTAATCTAGTTGTTGGAGCATCTTCAAAATATGCTGAAAACTCATCTCTTCTCTCCCAGATCTGGTGACATCTTTCACTATGACCTACTTGAAAAACTAAATCCTTCTTCTCTAGGATTTCACCAATATCAATTGCCTGCTCAGGCGTTGATGTCATTGGTTTTTCACAAAATACATGTATGTCATTTTGTAATAGCTCTTTTACAACTTCGTAATGAAAAGAAGTAGGAGTTACAACAATAGCTGCATCTACTTTTCCAATAATATCCTTAACTTCAGAAGTAACGATAGTATTAGGGTGCGCCTCTTTGGCCTTAGCTTGTGCCTGCTCAAATGGCTCAACAATATAAGTTAATTCACTTGCATCAAGTACCGAAACCTTATCTGCGTGCCATCTTCCTAAGTGTCCAAAACCAACAACTGCAACTCTTAATTTTTTCAAAACGTCTCCGTTAAATAAATGGTGCTATACCAATTTCACTTTTTCTTATTCCGTCACACATCTCATCTATTAATGCATTCCCCGAAAATTCTTCAATTAACTCAGGGTGATCTACGAACGCTCTAGCAGATAAAGGTGACGATTCCATAGTTCTATAGAAGTCTACAAGTTCAGAGATATCTTTCTTCTCATAACCCTGTCTTCTTAGACCTATAATATTTATTCCTTTTAATTTACATCTATTTCCATAAGCTGTTCCAAAGATTGGTACATCTCTATCAATTGCAGATGCTCCACCGATGTAAGCTCCTCTACCTAAAGACACAAATTGAGAAATATTAGTTCCACCGCCAATAATTACACGGCTTCCAACTTTCACATGTCCTGCAAAGTTTGTAGAGTTAGCAATAATACAGTTACTTCCAAACACTACATCATGCCCGATATGAACATAAGACATAAAGAAGTTATCACTCCCAATAGTAGTCTCTTCTCTATCTTTTAAAGTTCCTCTGTGAACAGAGTTAAACTCTCTAAAAACATTATTGTCACCAATCACAACTCTTGTTGGCTCTCCCTTATAAGATAAGTCCTGAGGAGCTTCCCCGATAGAGCAATACTGAAAGAAATGATTCTTTTTACCAATTGTTGTATGACCTACAATCGTTACATGGTGGTGAATGATTGTATCGTCTCCAATAACAACATCATCACCAATTAATGAATATGCTCCTATTGATACATTTTTCCCTATCTTAGCTTTTGGAGAAACAATTGCTGTTTCATGAATTACATTTTCCATAACTTCTCCTACATTTTAACAGATGCCATCACTGTACACTCAGATACAAGCTGCCCATCATGAAGTAATCTACAATGACTCTCAACCATTGGTCCTCTAACTTTTGCACACTCTGTTTCAATTACTAAGTCCATCCCCGGAAGAACAGGCTTTCTAAACTTTGCATTACTTATTGAAACTAGTGCAACGTCCATGTTTTGAATATATGGATTTTCATAAGCGTGAACATAAATAAAACTTGAAGCTTGTGCCATCATTTCGACTTGAGCAACACCTGGAAAAATTGGATTCCCAGGAAAGTGCCCAGCAAAGATTGGGTGGTCTTCTCTCATATGAAAGTTTGCGATAACCTTTGTTCCCACAAGTTCTTTTAGTGGAAGTAACTCTCCCTCTGCTAGTTCTCTAGGTGCAATTACATCTTCAATTGTGTCCACAAAAAGAAATGGGTCTCTATGTGGTAAAAACTTTAATACTAACTCATTTGCAATTTTCATTTTTTCTCTCCCTTACGTAAAGACTCTTTTCGAACAAAGGCTAGGCCTTTCATCCACTCTTTAATAGGTCTTGCAGGGTGTCCTCCAACGACTGCGCCATCTGGCCAGTCACAGTTCACCATACCGCCTCCAGCAACTTGTACTCCCTTACCTAATGTAAAGTTATCTCCCATAGCTGCTTTACCGCCCATTACGCAGAAGTCTCCTAATACTGCGCTACCACCTATGGCCACGTGACCACAGATTATTACTCCCATACCAAGCTGAACATTATGCCCTACCTGAACATGGTTATCTATTTTTGTTCCATTACCAATATTAGTTGCAGAGAAAGTTCCTCTATCAACACAACTATTAGCTCCGATCTCAACATCATCACCAATATGAACATCTCCGATGTGCCATACTTTAAGATGTTGTCCCTGATGATAATTATATCCAAACCCGTCAGCACCAATAACTGTGCCTCCATGAATACGACAATTCTTACCAAGAGTCGTAAATGGATATAGAACTACGTTTGGAAATATTTCACAATGATCCCCAATTTCGCAACCAGAGAGAATTCTCACACCTGAGTGAATTTTTACGCCTTCACCTATTTTTACACCTTCAGCAATGAATGCACCTTGGGCAATCCAAGCTGTTGGGTGAATTGCTTCTGACCCCATCTGTCTTCCATCAACAACTTCATTTAAAGAAGAAAACTTTTTTTCCCAAAATGGTTTAGAAAGATAAGACATTGAAACAGAGGCATCAGCGCATGTAGCTATAACCTTGAAGGTATCTTCAAGTGGTTTGATCTCTTCACTATCTAAATTCTCAAATAGCTTTTTTTCAACTACTAAAAGCCCAAGATTCTTCTTAGATACTATGGCCTCATTTAAAATTCTTAGATGTTTTTTATTTTTTAAAAATAGTAAGCAGTCTTCACTAAGTTCTCGACTATCTGTAATGCTTTTAATTTTTTGATCTTGATCACCGCTTATAAGTTCAAGTGATGAGTCGAATGATTTTAATTCTTTTAGAGAAAACACAGTCCCCCCTTATACTAAGAAAGGGAACAATGCCTAAATGACTTTGTTCCCTTAAGTTATTTTTATTAATTAAACTAAAAACTACTTATGCTTCTTATTGTAAGCTGCAATTACTTCATCAGTTAATTCTTTTTCAGACTTAGCATAAATGATAGGTGCTGTAGCAGATTCAATTGTAATATCAACTCCTGCAGCCTTAGATACAGTATTGATTACAGCTTTGATCTTTTCAAAAAGTGGCTTCTTGTGCTTTTGCTCAAGCTCTTGGATTTCTCTTTGGTATCCTGCTGTTTTTTGTTGAAGCTTAATGATATTTTCTTGAATTTCTCTTTGCTTAGTTTCTTTAGCTTTTTCATTCATAACAAGACTTTGCTTTTTGAAGTCTTCTTGCATTTTTCTAATTTTATCTTCTTCTTTCTTAAGAATCTTTTGCTTCTCTTCAAAAGTTTTCTTTAAAGTCTCTTTAATCTTTTTCCCTTCATTAACTGAAAGAATTACTTTTTGTACATCAACCTTTCCAACAACAATTGCCATTGTTTGGGCAGACATCATCATTGCTGCTACTAATACTAATATTTTCTTCATTGAAAACTCCTTAGAAGTTATATGTAATTAAAATAATTGTCCTATATCAAAATGGAATTGGCTACCAGCTTGTTCTTTATCTCCAAGTGGGTATCCGAACTCAAATCTTAACACACCAATTGGTGAGAACCATCTAAATCCAAAACCATAATCCATTTTTAGGTCAAACTCACCGACTGTCGACGAATCACCTGCGTCAAAAAAGAGAACCCATTTAAGTCCAGCTTCTCTTGCAAGTGGGTGTTCAAGTTCGATCTGAGTAAAGGCTGAGAACAATGCTCCAGAATTGAAAGTATAGTCTCTATTTACGCCATCAATTGTAGCATTAACTGTTTTCTTAGGTCCAATATCTTCGTAAGAATAACCTCTTAGGTTTCTTGAGCCACCAAGTGTATATTTCTCAGTTCTAGGAATTGCTCTTCCATCTCTTTCGATCTTTCCTGCAAATACTCTAGATCTGAAGATTAAGTCACCAACAACTCTATGGAACAATCTCCCATCAACTTCATTTCTAAACCACTTCTTATCACCGCCAACACCTGCGTACTCAGCAGATAGAGATAGATAGTAACCTTTAGTAGGCTCCATTCTATTATCTCTCTTATCTCTTAGAATAGTTGTCTTAACTGAAGAAGCGATCCCATTTTCAGTAGTTGGGTCAACTGTAGGATCAACAACATTCTCAAGTTGAGTGTCTTCAAACTTATAAGTAACAAATAGTCTTGTGTAATCAAAGATTGGGTAACCAACTCTTACATCAAACCCTTTTCTCTCATAGTCATACGATGTTGATTGCGAGTTACTAGTTACAAAAATATCACCACCAGCTGTCCATTTCGTATCGAATAGGTACGGCTCAGTGAATCCAATATTAAACGTCTTATTACTATCTGCAATATTTAATGAGAATGATAAGTTCTGACCAAGTCCTCTAAAGTTATTTTGAGCAATTGATGCCTGTAGGAATGCCCCTGTTGCTGTAGAGTAACCAGCCCCTAGTGAGATCTGACCAGTATTTCTCTCTTTAACTTGAACTTCAACATCAAGAACGTCATCTCTACCTTGTGGAGAAACTGTATTGAAAACAACACTTCCCGGCTCAAAGAAACCAAGACGATTAACATTTTCTTTTGATTCTCTAAGGCTTGTTCCAGAGAACATAGTCCCTTCATGAATCTTTAATTCACGACGAATTACTTTATCTCTAGTCTTTGTATTTCCTTTAACAACGATTTTACCAAAGTAAGCAATTTTCCCTTTCTCAAAAGAGAATTCAACGTCAACCTTATTCTCACCTGGTACAGGGTGAAGAGTTCTTAATACGTTGGCAAAAGCGTATCCCTTGTCTTGGTACATCTCAGTTAGCATCTGAACGTCTTGCCTCAGTAATGCCTCAGAGTATGTTTCATCTGACTTTAAGTTTAGCTTTTCCTTAAGTTCTTCATCTGTAAACAGAACTTCACCTTGGAAAGTTATGTCTCTAATTTTAAAGAGAGGACCTTCATTAACCTTAACAGATATAAAGACCCACTTTCTATCTTCAGATACAGTAATGTCAGGAGTTCCAACATTTACTAATAAATAACCCTTAGTCTTATAAAAGTCTTTTATTCGTTCTATATCAATATTGAAATTAAACTCTTTAAAGTTTCCTGAACCAGACATGAAAGAAAATAAACTCTCCTCTCTTGTTTCCATAATTCCTTTAATCTCATCATCAGAGAAGGCCTTATTTCCAAAGAAAGAGATTTTCTTAACTAGTACTTTTTCATATTCACGAACCTTGAATACTAGGTCTAGGTTTTCTTCATTTCTATTTCTTAATTCGTAATCAACTGAAGCAAGGTAGAATCCCTTCTCTTCATAGAACTTTTGAAGTGCAGATAAGTCGAGTTTAATTGTATTAACATCTAAGATTGAAAATTCTTTTGTTTTCAACTGAGAAGTTAAATCATCTTCATCAATCTCATCGTTACCTTCGAAAATAATCTTTGTAACAATAGGCTTTTCTTTAACTTTAAAAATAAGGATATCTTTACCCTTAACTTTTTTGTGATGTGACTCTACCCACTCAAAGTATTTTAAGCTGTAGATTCTTTGAATATCTTTTCTTAAAAGATAATTATCAAGCATCATTCCTTTTCTTGAATGAATTCTTTCAAGTATGGCCTCTTTTTCAACCTTCTTGATTCCTTCAATTTGAATATCACTTATTTTGAAAAGATCTTGCTTAGGACCAATATCATCTATTGCGAAGATACTCGCATTAACGAATAGTATAAATACGACCAGAAGGCTGAAAAGTGTGTGACGAGGAATCAGCTTCTCCGTGTCATTAAAAATATGAGACATCCATTCTCCAAATACAACTGGATTAAAAAACTCTAGTATAGAAAATTATCAATATTCTCACGATCTTACAAAAAGAATTTAGTCACATTTACAATGCAACACATTATTTGAAGGGACTTTTATTTGGACACTATGCAGCCATCGCTCATAACAAGTTTATTTTCAAAGTGCTCAGCGACACTTGCATCATGCGTTACAACAATAAGCGTAGCATTAAACTCGACGGCCAATGACTTAAGAAGCTTAGTAACTATTTTTGAATTTTCTGAATCTAAATTTCCAGTAGGCTCGTCGCATAAAAGTAGCTTAGGTCTTAAAGACAAGGCCCTAATAATATTTATTCTTTGCTGCTCTCCGCCAGAGAGCTCATATGGAAACTTTGTTAAGCAATGACTCACTTTTAAGTGCTCAGCTAGCTTAAGCCCTAACTTCTTTGCCTTAGCTGTATCCTTGCCACCAATTTTTGCTGGCAAGAGAATATTGTCCAAGCAATTCATTGAAGGAAGTAAGAAGTGAAATTGAAATATAAAACCTACAAAATTATTTCTATAAAGAGCAAGAGCTTCATCGCCAAGAGTAAATAAGTTTTTACCACCAACAGATATCTCTCCAGAGCTAGCTCTATCTAGTCCTCCAATCAAATATAGAAGAGTCGACTTACCTGATCCTGAGGCTCCTCTAATTACATATTGCTCTCCTGCCTCGAAGTCTACAGTTACTCCATTTAAAGCATGAGCTTTAGCAAAAGTTTTTTTCACGTCCTTAACTTCAACAAAAGACATTAGGCGAACTCCTTTCTAAGTCCAGTAAGGACAGACTTCTTACTCATCACTACAAGAGCAACCCAAGAAATCAAAAATAACCAAAAATATGATATTAAAAATACTAGTAAATAATCAAATAAGTCTAACTTAATAGATAAGTTTCCAAGAGTGTAGACATCTCCAGGAAGTTTAAAATACGGAAGATTCACTAATCCCCAATTAAAACCTTGTACAAAGAGCAGTGCTAGAGCACAGGATGCAACCCAAATAATAGACATAAGATACATCCATCCTTGCCTAATTTTTTTCTGACTCATCCCTAGGGCCTTAAATAAGAAGAGCTCTCTCGATCTTTTTTCATTTAAGAACACAACAAATGCTAATACATTAAAAATAGAAATAATTACTATAATCTGAAGGATTATACTTATAAAGAACTTCTCTTCTTTTACAGCAGTTATAAGTGTCGTGAACTCTCTCCAGTATGGCTTAACAACATAAGACCTACCAATTGATCCCTTGAAGCTATCAATTACTTTCTCAATTTTTAATGAGTAATCAACTGGGTTACTTAAAAATTCATCTTGGTCATCACTGATATTTAAAGAAATTAAATTAACTCTATTATCGACACCTAAGTCATTTTGCAGAACTTTTCTTTGAATATATAAAGTACGTAAATCTCTTTGATATATTCCGTGCTCTACAATCCCTGAAACTTGATACCTTTTAAGAGAAGGAAGACCAGAGACCTGAGAGTTTCCATTAGCAAAAGCTAGTACAATAGGATCACCTACAGTAACTTTAAGAAATTTTGCCAGCTCACTTCCAAGAATGACATCGCTATTTTTAAGTTTTAAATCAAGTCCTGTAACTTTTTTAAAGGACTCTTCTTCAATACCTTTAATCATGACACCTTTAGAGACTTCATTCTTAATGATGAAACCTTCAGTCTGTACTATGCTTGAAAAAGTATTGATATTTGCAATTTCGAGTTCATGTTTTAGATAACTTTCAAAGTCAAAGAACCCGTATCGAGAATGAATCGTTAAATCACCATTTGATTTCTTAAGGCCTACACGAAGTGAGCTTTCAAAACCATCCATAATTCCGATATTTCCAAGAATGACTGCTATAGAAAAGGCAAAGCCAAAGATTACACCGATGGCAAATCTTCTCGTCCCCTTATCACTCAAGAATAGTTTTAATAAAGTTGATTCAAACAATTATGAATTCTCCGATTCTATCTTAGAGCTGACAGACCATCTAAGGAAGGCATCCATAAATCCATCCAGATCTCCGTCTAGAACTTTATCTGCATTTCCTGACTCAAAACCTGTTCTGGCATCTTTAACTAATTTATATGGGTGTAAAACATAAGATCTAATCTGAGCTCCCCAACCTATTTCTTGCTTGCCTGCTTCTGTTTCAGCATCTGCAGCTCTTCTCTTTTCCATTTCTAGTTCATAGAGTCTAGAACGTAGAACTTTCATAGCTTGAAGCTTGTTCTGTAGCTGACTTCTTTCATTTTGACATGTAACTACTGTATTAGTTGGTAAGTGGGTCATCCTAACGGCGGAATCGGTAGTGTTTACAGATTGCCCACCAGCTCCACCAGACCTATAAACATCAATCTTTAAGTCTTTATCTAGAATCTCAATTTCAATATTGTCATCAATTTCTGGAGATACAAAAATAGAAGAAAAAGATGTATGCCTTCTATTAGCAGAGTCAAATGGAGAAAGGCGTACAAGTCTATGAACTCCAATTTCAGACTTTAGATATCCATAAGCATAGTTTCCAGTAATAGTCATAGTCGCAGATTTTATTCCTGCGCTATCTCCATCCTGAACATCTAACACTTGAACTTTAAATGCTTTTGATTCGGCCCAGCGATTAATCATCCTAAAGAGCATACTCGCCCAGTCACATGATTCGGTACCACCGGCGCCAGCATTTATTGAGACAATTGCATTATTTGGATCTACTTCACCTGAAAGAAGTACCTTTAACTCAGCAGCATTAAATTGTTTTAAGAATCTCGTATAACAATCTATTGCCTCTTTAGCTGATTCTTCATCTTCTTCACCTGTTGCAAATTCAACTAAAACTTCAAATTCTTCGTATAGTTCCTTTAAAGTATTATAAGTATCAACAATATCAGCTAAAACAGATTTTTCTTTTTGAATTATTGCGGCATTATCTGAGTCATCCCAAAATCCTGGCATGGCCTCCATATCAGAAATTTCACCGAGACGAGAGTTCTTCTTCTCTACCTCAAAGTGACCTCCGTAGATTATCTAACTTTACATCGTAGCCTTTAAGAGCTGAAATCTTTTCATTTAAACTAATCTTAATAGACTCTTCCATTATCTAATCCCATGTTTTCGTATATTTCTTTTACTAACTCTTCTTCAAGTGAGAAGTGAATCTTATCTTCTTCTTCAGAAATCTCGTGGTCATATCCACATAAATGAAGAAATCCATGAACAAATAGATGTATTAACTCTTGTTCGTAGGAAATATTAAATTCTTTTGCCTGTCTTTCACAAACTTCACGACATATAACAATGTCACCAAAGTGGATATTCTCCTCAAATATAAAGAGATCTTCAGCACCTTTTCTTAAATTATCATACCCTGGAAATGAAAGAACATCTGTGACTTTGTCTTTCTCACGATGTTCTAAATTTAGGGACTGTATTTCCTCTTCATCACAAAGAGTTATATCAACCTCAAAGCTCTCACACTTTTTAACTCTTTCATCTAAATGATCTGTTTGAATAAACTTTGAAACAATAGAAACAGTCTCATTTAAGTACTTCTCCAATACAGTATTTTCCAAATCATTAGATTCGGTTGAGTCAGAGATATATATGGCGAAGTTTTCGGCTTCAATGGTTTTGTTTTTCATTATAAATTCATTATTAAAGTGGTAACCTATACTAGCTAATTTATCCCATGGAGTCATCATGAGTTACCCAAATTTTGAAAAAATGGTCGAAGTAATTTCAAAACTTAGAGATCCTGATGGCGGGTGTCCGTGGGATTTAAAACAAACCCATAAATCTCTCCTAAAATTTCTAACAGAAGAATCCTATGAATTCATTCATGCTACGGAGATAGAAGACTATAGTGCTATGGAAGAAGAGATTGGAGATGTACTTCTTCAAGTAGTTCTCCACTGCGTCATAGCTAAGCAAAATGGAAAGTTTGATATTGAGTCTGTTTCAAAAGTTCTTGCTGAGAAAATGGTAAGGAGACACCCTCATGTATTTGAGGATCCAAAGTTAGCAAAAGACGACGCCGAAGTTAAAGCAAACTGGGAAAAAATTAAACAGAAAGAATCCTCAGGAAAAAATAAGAAGTACTTTGATGAGAGTTACCTACACTTCCCTGCACTTTTTAGTGCTAATAAAATTGGTCAAAAAACAAAGAAAATAAACTTTGACTGGGAAGATGCCGGACAAGTTATCTATAAGGTAGAAGAAGAGTGGCAGGAACTTAAAGAAGAGCTTGCAGCAAGTAAAATAAATAAAGAGCGTGTAAAAGAAGAGTTAGGAGATTTTCTCTTCTCGGCTGCTCAGCTTGCAAGACATTTAGAAATTGATCCTGAGAATGCTTTAAGAGAAGCAAATAAAAAGTTTATTAATCGCTTTAATAGTATGGAAGAGCTCATCATTGAAGATTCCAAACAAGTAAGCGATATGAATCAAATGGAAATGGATGTCTACTGGAATAAGGCCAAGAAAAAAGAAAAGGGTCTACTGTGAAGTTAAAAAAGATATTCACCACTAAAACATCTAAAGAAAGACTATATGAAACCCCGTGCCCAGTAATTGGACTAACTGGAGGTATCGCAACAGGAAAGAGTACTGTCTCGAACTTATTCACTAAAGCAGGTGTTCATGTCATTTGCGCAGATAAGTTAGTTAAAAGTATTTATAGCATGGAGGAAACAATAAACTTTATACAAGAAGAGTTTCCAAATGTAGTTGAAAACAGTGTAATTAACTTTAAAGCATTAAGAGAAGTTGCTTTTAAAGAAGTACAGAATAAAGAAAAGCTTGAAAAATTTATCTATAAGAGGCTTCCTGCTGCCTATCAGACAGAACTAGCAAAAATCAAAAGCCCTGAACTCATTGTGTATGATGTTCCTCTTTTATTTGAAAAAAGTATGGAGCAACTTTTTGATCTTACTATTTGTGTTTACGCTAAGAGAGAAGTTCAAATTGAACGAATTATAAAAAGAGATAGCTCTAGCAAGGAACTTGCGGAAAAGATTTTAGATCATCAATTTCCAATAGATAAGAAAAAAGAGCTAAGTGACTTTTGTATTAACAATAATAGCACAATAGAGAAACTAGAATATGAATTTGAAGCTATCACTAGTCTTCTAATGGAAGACTAGTTTTACCAGTTATAGCTAAATCTTACACCAACTGGAATACTCGTCTCACTAATGTCCTTTTCCCACGTCGAGTACATCAGACCGCTTTCTATTATTACCGATAGATTTTGATCATACTTACCGAGCCGAGCCCCTAAGAGACCACCGTAAGTTCTTACTATTCCGTTTACATATATAGTCGAAAAAGAATTAGATGACATCGTCGATTCAGAGTCATAGTAACTATAAACTGAATTTAAATATGTTATTAAATACTTATTAAATCTATAACCGAAGTTAAGAGAAGCATCATAAGTATCTATTTCAATATAACCTTCGTAGTTTCGTGTTCCACCAGAACGTAGAGATACATTTAATGTTCCCTCACTTTCACTCATACTTCCCTTTGTTAATTGAAGAGAGCCTTTCCAACCGTTACTTGATTCACTTGCGACACTTCCAAGGAACTGATACTTAGCTCCCCAAACATCTGCCCCATCACCATGTGATTTAAACACGAAGTCCAATCTCTTAAGTAAACCTAGTGAAAAACTAGAACTTAAGTGAAAGCTTTTTTCAATACCTCCACCTTCAGTAACAGTAGGATCAAAAGTTGATGGAAAAATAGTTTCAGCAACTTCAGCTGTAGTGACCTTATGAGACGAACCAAATCCTATATCAATATTTCCCTTTAAGAATTTACCGTTTACCTCTGGAGATTCAAAACGATTCACAGGAATATGAAAATCAATATCAGTTGCACATGAACATAAAAGTAAAAGAGAGAGTATAGAGTAGATTTTATTCATGAAATTCCTAAAAAAAAGCCACATAAGTGGCCCTAAATTTATGCTGTTGCTTCTGGTTTATATTCTTCAACTAGATCATCTTCAAGTTCCAGTTCTATTTCTAAACTTGCATTTGAAGTTGATAGCTCTATTGCTTCCGAAAGCTTAATATATCCTTCTTTAAAAGCTTGATATAGACCCTTAAGAGATGAAATCATTTCATCATCCTTAGTCTGTCCTGTTCTAGAAAGTCTACTAACATTAAACATATCAGATTCGATCAAATCTCTTGCTTCTTCCATACGGAATTGAAGTTCAGAAAAATTTGGTATTTCAGATTGCTGCATAATCAATTGAACTTTAGAAAGATTAACATCCAGAGCAGTTGAGATCTTTGAAAAGTCTGTTAATACTTTCTCGAAAGCTTTAACTTCATTTTTAATCTTTGATAGACTCTGCTCTACTTTATAGTTTGTATTATCCGTTTTTTGAAAGATTAATGATTGATCTAAGAGCTGCATCATACGACCTCTAAATTGATCAACATTCCCTTTTAAAGTTTTATATTCTTTTCTAACATTATCAACATTTTCTAAAGCTTTATTCTGATCGATTAATGTTTCAGCAATTTTTTGAGACTGAGAAAGAAGTGTTACTTCATCTTGAAATAATCCTTTCGATGTTGTCACAGTATTCTGATAAAGAGATTCCATTTCATTTCTAAGCTCTACAATGTCTACAATACTACATTTTGTATCTTTAAATTTTGTAATTGCAACTTTTTGAACTTCTGTATTCTCATTTAATGTTGTTTGAATATCATTAACAAGTTTATATTGATCAAATAAATCATTCTCAAGTCTTTCGATTTCTTGAAGAAGTCCATTCTTTTGACCTGTTACAAATTCATGATAATTTTGGAACTTACTCCAAACTTCAGTAATCCCCGCGATATCAAAATCTTTTTCTGTTTTTTCTTTAAATTCTTGATTGAAAGATCCAGAAGTAAGGGCCTCTAAAGTTCTAGCTACAGGTCCAACCAATGACTTCGATTGATTAGAAAGAGTTTCCTCAATTGATCTAAGAGGATAGAAAGAAATCATAATTCTTCTTTGATTTGCATACTCTACTGGAGATACATACATTTCAAACGGAAGAGATTCCTCATCTTTATTAGTCTTTACTTGAATATTATAAATACCAGCAACGTCATCTTTTACTGCTGTTATAACAGGGTCATTTTCACCAAGATTTGTAAACCTTTGTAAAAAGTCCCATGTTATATTCTCATCATTCTTCTTATAATCAGAAAGTCCCCAATGCTCATAGAACAATCCGTTTGCCCAAACAAGGTTTAAGTTTGAGTCTAATAATAAAGACGAGAATGGCATAGCATCTTGGAAAATTGATCCAAAACTCATTCTCTTATGGATGTACTCTCTATACTTATCAAACTCTTCTCTTGTTTTAACTGAAAGACTTTGATCAAAAGAAGTTTCTGTTGGAATAACCCCTTCTTTAATTGCATGTATAACAACTTTTTCAACTTCATCTTTATTCTTTGCTTCACTTCTTTTATATAAGAAGAATCCAACAATACCTAAAGCTAACATTGCTACGAGTAGTCCAATTAAAGAGAAAAGCATATTTTGTGAATTTCTTTCAAATTGAATTTTCTTGAGACTAATTTCTGGCTCTATATCTTTCAACCATACTTTTATTTTTTTCTCAGTATCTAAAAAGTCAGTTCTAAAAACTTTAAAGTCAGAAAGGTAACTTGCTAACATTGTAATTTCTGTTTTTAAAGTCTTTGTTTTTGTTAAAATTAAATTTTTATCTTCGTTTGATAACACTGATCCTGTTGTAACTCTTTCCATCAAAACAACATCATCTCTTACACTGGCCCAAAGTCTATAAAGCTTTGAATAAGTGTAAAATCCTGGTCCCCTAGTACGACTAGGTTTAATTTTAGCATTTATTCTCTTTGAAACTCTAGTTAGAGTTCTCCAGCTATTAGAAGAAACAAAGTTTTCAAATTTAGTAACTTTATTATGAAGAACATTAACAATCGTAGACACTTCAGGGTAAGAAATCATCGCATTTAAAGACTTCTTAGATTTTTCCATTGAACTTTCAAGATCTTCGTAGCTATCAATACTAGAAATTAAATTTAATTTCTTTGAATAGCTTTGAACTTCATCCATAGAAGTCACAGCATCTCTAACTCTATCATTATCTACTTGTGACCAGATAGACTTGATATCATCTCTCTTTTTAAACTCATCTAATTGTAGAGTTGCTTCAAAAACTGTCGAAACATTATTAATGTTTACTGGTCCATAGTTCCAAAAGTAGAAAATCCCATAACCAAGAATGGAAATAAGAGCGATAAAAGATACTGCATAATACGTTTGTAGGGATCTGCCGAATTTGACATTCATTTACTCACCTCAAAAGAATAAAAGTTACATTCTATTGAGCAGCTAAGATTGATTTATCAGGGAGAAGAAATCGATATATCTATAATTATAGCCTATCTGATTTTTAACTTCCTGTTGTTCTAAGCCACTTCCTGTGTCTTCACAATTTACTTTGAAGGGTCTTTTTTCTAGAAGACCATTCTTAGGTATTATGATCGAAACAGGACGAAATAAAAAGGAAAAGTGTAACATTTCTTTTGAATTTGAATCTGTAGTATAGTGATCAGGTATTCGGTAGTATTTAGATATATTTAAATCTGGAGATATTTCAATAATTAAATGTCTTGGTAACTTAGAAGCTTCTTCTTTATTAATAACATATTTTTTAAATATATTTGAGAAACCTAGCTTCATTCCTAATGTTTCTGAAAAGTCGACGTTATAGCTCAAGTTTTCATCGTGGGCCATATCAACATTTATGTTAAGCCAACATAGTCTTTGATCTTCTAACTCTTCAATCGAATAAGTTAATATACTTTTTTGCTCAAGTAACTTTCGCGAAGATCTATATACGACTTCTCTAAATTTAGTAATAGTCTCATCAGTCTTAATCAGACCTCGAACCTGAATTCCCTCTTTAGAAATTTGTATATTTTGAGTTCCAACAAATTTAAATATATTCAAAATATTTAAACTTGTTGGCAATACTTCTAATAATCTATTCCAACTATCAAGAGACATCTTCTCATACTTCTTTTGAATTAAGACCTGATGAGTAGTCCCCTCTCTTAGAGCATAAGTTGTAATTAGATTATCAATTGTTTTTTCAAGAAAAGATTGAACTTTTGAATATGAATTAAGGTTTTCAAATGAGAATTCAGCCTTTCTATGTATTTCTGAGAAATGAAAGGCTGCTTGATCGATTAATGGCGTAAGACTATATTCACCCAAGGCTTGAATATCTTCAAGTGTTTGCATTCCTTGTTCAAAATCTCTATTTAAGTCTTTCGCCATATAACTTCTATTAATCTAACTTGCAATATCTTCAGGAGATTCGAAAGTTGTTTTAAGTTTTACTTTCAGTTTCATAATGGCCTGAGTGTGAAGTTGTGAAACTCTAGACTCAGTTACATTTAGAACCTGCCCTATTTCTTTAAGGTTTAGGTCTTCATAATAATAAAGAGAAAGTACTAATCTTTGCTTTTCAGGCAGCTGACCAATTCCTTCTTTAATTTTATCTCTTGAACCTTTATTTGCTACTGCATAAAAAGGATTACTATTTCTATCATCTTCTAAGCCAGCGATTAATTTTTTATCACCTTTATTAAAAGATGCTGAATCATCAATATTTAAAACTGATACTGATTTAGCTTTATTAAGAAGATCGTAGAATTCATCTTGATTTACACCAAGTTCAGCACACATTTCTTCATCTGTTGCCGGTCTCCCCTCTGCTGCTTCAATTTTTGCATATGCTCTTTCAACTAACTTTGCTTTCTCTCTTACAGATCTTGGAACCCAATCTTGTGCTCTAAGCTCATCAAGAATAGAACCTCTAATTCTGAACTCTGCATATGTTTTAAATTTGTTATCTCTACTTGGATCAAATTTTTCAATTGCATCCATTAAGCCGATTACACCACATGAAATAAGGTCATCTAGCTCAACGTTTGAAGGAAGCCTTGAAGCAATTCTTTGTGCAATATACTTAATTAACGGTGCATACTCGATGATAATTTCATCTTTAACTTTTGGATCTACTGTTGATCTATAGTCTTTTAAATTTTTTAATTTCTTAGAGATTGAAGACATTCATGCACTCCTTAGCAAACGTTTAGATGGACATCTTGTCCATGTTCAGAGGTCGGCACCATGGTACCAACATTCTCTTCGGAGAACATTTCAACTATGTTAATGAAATTCTGGTGAAGGGCAAATTCTTCCTCACCGAATAAGATACGATCAAACTGATCTACAGAGATATTTTTTCTATCAACACTACCAAGCACTTTTAGCCTAGTACCTAGAAATTTATCGACAGTATCCCCGAGGGTTTTAATAATTCTTTTATACTGCTTATCACTGGAAATTTTATTCACAATAAGGTGGTTTTCACTTACTCCATACTTATTACTCAAGATTTTCATTAAAGAGTACGAGTCTGTGAGTGATGACCTATCAGGTGTCACTACAACAAACCTGTGATCACTGTATGCATTTAATGTAAGGTTCTCTCTACCTATCCCTGCTGGGCTGTCCAAGAGTATATAGTCAAATTCATTTTCATGACTAACTAATATATCAATTATAAATTTTTCAATTCCAACTGATTCATTTAAAAGTTCAATACTTCCATTACATCCAGAAAGTAGATAGTAACCATCATGCTTAACAAGACACTCTTCAAATGACTTCTTAGCTGATAATAAAGAATAGAAGTTGTCAGATAGAGGAAGACCAAGTTTAACGGCCGTATTAGAAAGGTTATAATCACAATCAATTACGAGTGTTCTGTATCCTTTCTCTGATAAAATTTTTGCAAGTTTTAATGAGATTGATGTCTTTCCTACTCCCCCTTTTCCTGAGGTTATAGAAATAGTCTTTGCGTTTCCAAAGTTCTTTTTTTCTGAACTTGATTCTTTCTTCTGTTCAAAACGATTATGGCCTACAAGCCATTGAGCGGCGCTCTTTGTCGACATCCTGTCTCCTATATTATAACTTTGACAAATCCTATGTCGAAGTTAGTTACTTCTTAGAACTGAAAAATTCCAGCTAATAATCTTTCTGCAGTTGCAGCCTCTAAATCATCAGGAACTACTTCACCTGTTCCGTAGAACTTCAGTGGAAGATTATTATTTTCTTCAGTAATATTAAATAATGCTCCAAAGTTTAAACATAGATCTAAATTTGAAATCACGATCCCATTTGCTAGACCTTTATATCTAGAAACGACTTTTCTATTATAGATTTCAGAATGAATTGCGGAAAGAGAGATCAATACTTCCACCTTGCCAAATGATCTTCTTAATCCATCTATAAACTTTTTCGTTTCATTAATATCATCTGAATTATTTTTGTAATCAATAAACGCGCACTTACCTTCCTCAATTGTTTTTCTACACATTGAAACTGTTTCTGCTACGTTTGTTGTTTCTGATACATTTAATCCAAATAATTTACGACTAAATTCTTTTCCTTCACTATGAGCTCCATTTAAACTACTTTTTACAATAGTCGAATCAGGCTTAAGTGCTCCGATCTTATAAGACATTGATGTTTGGCCTGTAGATGTCTCAGAAAGAATAACTGTAACAACACCCTCATCAGAGTCAGAAGAAGAGAAAAGTGGCATAGCAGTATTCACACACTCAATCATTTCTCTTAAAGCAAATTCAAATACGATTTCTGAATCTTCTAGCTCTTCTCTACTCATTTCAAAAATAGCTTTTCTTATAAGATTATGAATATACTTTTCTGAAATATCTAAGCTTCTAAGTGTAGCTCTAAGTTCATATATCCCATTTGGTTCTTTCTTATCTAACCTTTCAACATTCTTACTTAATTCAAAAAGTTTCTTTTCTAAATCATCTATTTTCTTTCTTTGCTCAAGAACAACACTGTCGTCGTACTTTACTTCAGTTCTAGTCTCAACTCTTTCAGCTCTTTGCTCTCTACGTGGTACTTCGTATTCTTCAGCAGATGCCTTATGTACTTCATTCTCAAAGCTCTCTTCAATAAGTTCTTCTTCATGTTCTCCAAAGAAGTTATCAACATTTGCTTTTGTAGAATGAACAATATTGTTAGTAACAGCTTTCACTTTATCAACTGCATCTGATAGAAAGTCATCTAGATCATTATTCTTTGCCATTTGATTCTCGTTTGTATTTACTGACTTATTTAAACCTAATTTCCCATACCCTGCGGCACCACTTGGACTAGCAACTGTAGCTCTCGAATTTTCATTAGTATTTGTTTCATAGTCATCAATCATGTTTGAAACATAACTAGAATTATTAGAATAAAATTGTCCTTTCTGACTGTCATCTAAGACATGGTCTACTTTAGCTTTCTTAGAGTAGTTCTTCTCACTAATAGCTGCAGTGATTTCAATTTTCTTTTTCTTGAAAGCACCTTTTAGTCCTTTATTAGTAATAGTCTTTAGAATAATAGCATCTGGCCCTAACTCTAATTTAATGTTCTTAAGGGCTTCATCTAAAGAGTCAGCTTCAAATTTTCTTACATACATCTACAACCTCACCGTACCAAGTGATCTAATATTAGCTTCCGAACTTAATTCATTATGACTAATCACAACAAGATTCGGAATAAATTTTTCTGTTAATTTTTTAAAGTGATTTCTGATAACTGGACTACAAAGTACAACCATCTTTTCACCCATATTCGTTGCTTCTTCAATCTTTTCATTAAGACTTGCAAGAATATGTTGAGTAATTTTTGGATCAAGGCTCAATTGTTGCCCTTGCTCAGTTTGAATAATATTGTTTGCAATATTTTCTTCAATATTTCTATCTAGAGTGAAAAGAGGAACATCTCCCTGATCCCCTCTTATCGACTCAGTAATTGTCCTATACAGTGACTGTCTTGAGAACTCTGTTAGTGAATCTGTGTCTTTAACTGAAGTTCCATATTCTGCTAGTGTTTCTAAAATAGTTCTTAAATCTCTTATTGAAACACCTTCTCTAAGTAGATTTTGCATTACTTTTAGAACTGTTCCAAGAGGTAGAATTTCAGGAATAAGGTCAGATACAATCTTTGGATATTGTTCTTTAAAGTTATCAACAACTCTTACAAGCTCCTGTCTTCCAAATAATTCATGTAAGTTTGTTTTTAGAACTTCTGTTATATGAGTGGCCATAACAGTTGAAAGATCAACTACTGTGTAACCATTGTATTGAGCATCGTCTTTCTGGTCTTCAGATATCCAAACAGCAGGTAGTCCAAAAACTGGTTCAACAGTTTCTACACCATCAATCTTTTCAATAACTGATCCTGGATCCATGGCCAAAAAGTGATCAGACATTAAGTCTCCACTTGCCACTTCAATACCTTTAACTTTGATGCTGTACCCTCCTGGCTTCAACTCTAAGTTATCTTTAATTCTAACAGAAGGAATGATTACACCCCAGTCTAAAGCGAATTGTTTTCGAATATGTGTAATTCTTTCAAGTAAATCACCATTTTGCTCTGCATCCACAAGACTTACAAGCCCATATCCAACTTCTAACTCTACTAATTCTAGATTTAGTAGATCTTCTAAGCTATCTGGAGTCGCCTTCTTCTCTTCAACGTTCTCTTGAGCTGCTGCTACTTTATCCTCAGCATTAACTTTCTCCATTCTCCAACCAACATAGGCCAATAAAGTCCCGATCATCATAAATGGTGCTTTTGGTAGCCCTGGGATTACAGCGAATACAAACAATGTACCACTTGCTATATACATGGCCTTTGGATGAACTTTGAATTGATTTGTAATCTGAGAACCAAGTGAATCTTCAGATGTATTTCTCGTAATAATAATACCGGCAGCTGTTGATATAACAAGAGCAGGTATTTGAGATATTAAACCATCACCAACAGTTAAAAGAGTAAAAACCTCTGCTGCATCTCCAGCACTTAAGTCATACTGCATTACACCAATAGCAATTCCAGCTAATACGTTTATAAAAGTAATCAAGATACCTGCAATGGCATCTCCTCTAACGAATTTAGACGCACCATCCATAGAACCGTAGAAATCTGCTTCTTCAGCAACTTCTTGTCTTCTCTTCTTGGCCATAGCATCGTCGATAAGACCAGCGTTTAGGTCAGCATCAATTGCCATCTGCTTACCAGGCATTGCATCTAAGGTGAATCTTGCTCCAACCTCTGCAACTCTACCGGCACCTTTTGTAATAACCATGAAGTTAATAATTACTAGAATAATAAAGACGATAATTCCTACAACATAATTACCACCAACAACAAACTCTCCAAAGGCCCTAATGATCTCACCTGCAGCACTTACACCATCTGTACCACCACGAATTAAGATATTCTTTGTAGATGCTACGTTTAATGAAAGTCTAAATAGAGTTGATACTAGGAGAACTGAAGGAAAAGTTGAAAAATCTAATGCTTTCTTTGAGTATACAGCTATAAGTAGGATTACAACTGCTCCAGATAAAGTAAGAGCAAATAGTAAGTCTAATAAAAATGGAGGTACAGGTATAATCATTACACTTAGTATGAGTAATAGACCTACAGCAACCATAAGATCTGAGTTCTTACTTAATGCCTTGAATTTGTCAGCGAAATTTCCTTCCATGGATTTTTCCTATTAGCTTAAAGCCTTTTTTTGTTTCTTTAACTTATATGTAAATGCTAAAACTTCTGCGACAGCTTTATAAAGATTTCGTGGCACTCCTTGCCCTTCTTTAACTGTCTTATATAACCCTCTTGCAAGAGGAACATTTTCTACAATTGGGATATCATGACCCTTTGCAATTTCTCTAATCTTAAGGGCTAAAACATCTGCTCCCTTTGCTATAACTTCAGGAGAAACCATAGTCTCAGGATCATACTTAAGAGCTATTGAGATATGAGTTGGATTCGTAACAATAACATCTGCCTTTGGCACTTCACTCATAACCCTTCTCTGAGACATCTCTCTTTGAACGGCCCTAATTCTTTGTTTAATCTCAGGGTTACCATCTTGTTGCTTATGCTCTTGCTTTGCTTCTTCTTTTGTCATCATCAGCTTCTTCTTATAAGAGAACTTTTGATAAGCAAAATCTCCGATCGCTATTACAACAAGACCTAAAACAATTGCAAAACCAAGCTTAATCAAGAATGTTTTTCCATAAAGAAATGACTGAAAGAAATCTAAATGAAAAAAACCTCCAAAAGTATGCATTTCATCTTTTAAAAAGTAGTAAACAATACCTAAGATGAATACAAACTTAAAAACCCCTTTAATTGCTTCTACTAAAGACTTCATAGAAAAGAGTTTCTTAACCCCTTGTAATGGATTAATTCTCTCAGGCTTCCACTCTAGGACTTCAGGAGAAAATAATAGTCCCACTTGAGCAATATTTGCAGATACTCCAATTGCTAAAGTCACTAAAAACATTGGTGCTACACTTTTCAGTGAAACAGTTATTAGCTTGTGAACTATTGTATTCAGTGATTTTTCTGTATAAGCACTTGCAGTATCTAATGTGTATAACCACTGCACAAATTCAGAAAGAACTTCATACATATAAACCATAGAAAGCCCTAGCGTCATTAACGATGCCGCAAGGACTAACACACTTGTTAGTTCTTTAGAGGAAGCTACTTCACCACGCTTTCGAAACTCATCTATTCGATGCTGGGAGGGGTCTTCCGTCTTTTCTGCGTCGCTGTCACCACCATCTGCCATTGACTATCCTAGATTATAAATTGAAACCACTCACCTAAGTTATCCGTATACATTTTAATTGCTACACGAAAAAACTCTTGAGAAGTTGCAACAAAGACTAACAATCCTAGTCCTATATTTACGGCGAAACTCACCATAATAACATTCATTTGAGGTACTGTTCTTGCTACGATTCCTAGAATTGTCATAATCAACATATTCGTAAAAATCATAGGCGAAGAAAGCATTAAAGCTGAAAGAAACATATTCTTAAACAACCTTAAGTAAAACTCTGGACTTGCAGCAAATTTCCCCATATCTAATGCAGAGATAGAGAAAAATGATGAGTACATACCTTTAAACATCGGAAGTAATGCACCAGAAGATAGAATAATGATAAGTACTGTCCATTTTATTAATTGTTCAAATGGACCAATTTGCTGTGCACTTGTAGGATCGAAGTAACTAACAGCTCCAAATCCAACCTGTTGAGTGATTAAAGAACCGGCTGCAGTATAGATACTCATTATAATCTTAACAAAGAACCCTACTAATAAACCAACGACAGTATTAAATATTGTTAAATACCAAAAACCATCAACTCCATAGTGAACAACATCTTTCAATATCTCCCCTTCTAAGAAAGGAAAGAATGCATATGTAATTACAAGAGTAGCTAAAATCTTAACAAGATTTGGAACTGCTCCATTATCAAATATTGGAAGTTGAAAACTTACAGCAATGAATCTGGTAAAACATAACCAAAAAGCAATTACTGAATATTGATCAACAACTTGAATATTTATCATCTACCTGCAACCACCTGAGGAATACTAATAATTAATTCTTTAGTAAATGTTGTTAAAGTATCAGACATCCAAGGAGCGAATATTACTAATGCTCCAACAATCACTAAAATCTTTGGAATAAAGGAAAGTGTTTGCTCATTGATCTGAGTTACTGCTTGAAAAATTGAAACTAAAATACCCATAACTAGTGCTCCTACGAGCATCGGAGAGGAAATTAAAAGTGCAATCTTAATTGCTTGATTTGTAATATCTGATATTCCGTCAAAACCCATTTTCTACCTCTTCCTAATGAAACGATCTCAGTATTGATCCCGTAACTAACTGCCAACCATCTACTAATACAAATAGTAATAACTTAAATGGAAGTGATACAACCACAGGAGGTAACATCATCATCCCCATCGCCATTAGAACTGATGCGACAACCATATCTAGAATTAGAAATGGAATATATAATAAGAAGCCTATTTGAAAGGCCGTCTTCAATTCAGAAATAATAAAAGCAGGGATTAGAAAATGAATAGGAACATCAGCAATAGTGTTTGGTGCCTTTCTTCCAGTAACATCATAGAAAAGTCCTATATCTGCTTTTCTTACCTGCTTCGTCATGAATCCACGAAGAGAGTATTCAATTCTATCTAGTGCTACTGTCGTTGTTATTTTCTTATCTACATATGGAGTAATTGCATTTTTATAGATCTGCTCTCCAGTAGGCTGCATCACAAAAATTGACAAGAATAAAGCGAAACCAATAAGTACTTGGTTTGGTGGCATACTCTGTGTTCCAATTGCCTGTCTCATAAAACTAAGAACAACTATAATTCTTGTAAAACAAGTACAAAGAATAAGTATAGCTGGCGCCATAGTTAAAACAGTAAATAAAACTAATACTTGGATTGTATCCACAAGATTAGTACCATTACCAAAGTTGATGGCCATTCCAGGAAGGTTTACACCAGAAGATTGAGCAAATGCTTCTGTTTGAAGAAGCACTAGTCCCAAGATAAATTTTATAAAATTCTTTTTATTCAAAAGAGCTTCCATGCTCTGACCAACCTTATTGTAATGGTTTAAGTGTTTTTACTTTTTCTTTAATTTTTTGTGATAATTTAACACTATCTTTCACTACATCAGTATTAAGCTCAACATTCTGTTCAGCTGATTTTTCAATATCATCTTTTAAGTTAAATGATTTTTCTTCTAAGTTTGCTGATCCTAAATCTGAATCAAAGTTATTTCCTGAAAGAGACTTCTCACCTTCTTTAATCAGTCCTGAGATATCATTTACTTCAGACAAAAATTCCATTCCTTTTTCAGTGTTAGCTACTAAGAAAACTTGTTTGTGGGCCTTGATTAACATTAAGCTTCTCTTAGGACCTACATAAGTAGTATTCATGACTTCGATAACTTTAGTACTATTTAAAAACCCTAATTTACCTTTCTTTAAAACACCCTTTTTCATTAAGGCCACTACTCCATAAAAGAGAAGAAGTACTACCCCTAGAAAAGCAACAAATTTGCCAATATAGCCAGTTAATGAAAACGAAGACTTACCTTCATTTAGAGTATCTTTTTCGATACCAGATAGTGCCACATTGACCTTATCAGAGGCTATAACTGGAGCCGCTTTTGCCATTTTTCCAAGTTTTTTTGTTGGTGCTTTGCTCTGCTCTTTTTCTTTAATAAGCTTATCTAAATAGCTCTCATCATATTGCTCAAGGTTTTGTTTCTTGGCCTTTACAACTGCCTTTTTTACAACAGGAGAAGCACTGATAATTCTTGGGAATTGAAGATTGATACTCTTTCCACGAATTGTAATACTTACTCTATCTTCTAGCCCTTTAATAGAATAAGGAAGGATTGCTCTAACTCTCGCAACTTCTTTATTGAATTGATAGGCCATAACTGTAGAGTCTAAATTCTTATCTACAGAGATCTTCTTTTCAATTTTTGGCCATACAATTGCTTCATTTAAAGCAACTTGAATCATGCTATCTTTGATTGTTAGTTCTGGAGCAGACTCTAGGTTCCCTTCAAATCTAATTGATATTTCCCCTACTGAGTTATTTTTGGCAGAGTACTTTAAGCTCTTTACTTTAATTTTCTCTGTAGCCTGTAGTGAACCTACAGAAAACAGTATAGTTAAAATTGTTAAGATCTTCTTCATACCTAGCTCCATTACCATTACTTAAGCGTTTCGATTCTTTCAATCGGACTGATAATATCTGTTAATCTAATACCAAACTTTTCATTTACAACGACAACCTCACCCTTAGCAACAAGCTTTCCATTTACAAGGATCTCAAGTGGCTCACCAGCAAGTTTATCTAGCTCTAGAACAGAACCTTGACCTAGTTGTAGAAGGTCTTTAATCATTACCTCAGTTCTTCCTAGCTCAACTGTAACTTTCAAAGGAATATCTAGAATAAAATCTAAATTCTGTACCTTCAGTTTATTTAAGGCATCATCACCGGCCTTAACTTCATCAGACAGTTGGCTTACTCTAGCCGTATTAATGTCTTCAACATTGGCCATTGGATTAGATTGATTACCCATATCTTGGTTTATCTCATCAGACATTACTTACTCCTCCGTAGTGGACATTTCTCTTTTTATTGTTTTATCAACTTGTGTAATTTGTACTGCTCTGTTGCCTTTATGAGTTCCGATAAGACATCTCATTTTATCAACACCTTCAACTTCTACAGTGACCTCTCCTGAAGCTTCTTGATTAAGAGGAACGATATCTCCCTTTTCAAGTGTCACGAGATCACCAACAGTAATAGAAGTCTCTCCAAGCTTAACTACCATCGTAGCGTGAGCTTGTTTAATATGTTCATTCATGGCCTGAGTCCAAATACTATCGGCCATATCATTATCAGTTTGAAAGCTTGAACTTAGTTTTTGCTTAATTGGTTCAATTGTAGAGTATGGAACTACAATCATTATCGTTCCAGAAGCTGATTCAAATTCAACTTCAAGTGTTGTTGCAATAATTACGTCTGAAGGAGGAACAACACCTACGAATTGAGGATTAATTTCTGTTCTTAAATATTGAGCATCAATTCTATGAACAGGTGCCCATGCTTCTTCTAAATCATTGATTGCCATGTCCATAACTTTCTTCATGAACGATAACTCAATCATCGTAAATTCTTTACCTTCAATCTTAGTGAAAGGTCTATCTGTTCCACCGAAGTAAGAATCAATGATTGCGTAAGCAAGCTTAGATTCAAAAACAAGAAGAGCTGGTCCTCTAAGTTCATTAAATCTCATAATACACATACAACTTGGTATCGGTAGTGTATTTACAAATTCACCAAACTTTAAAAGGTCAGTTGAGATCATTGAAATCGTTGATATTTTACGAAGAGAATTCGAAAGACTCACTCTAAATGATCTAATAAATCTCTCATAGATAATTTCAAGAATAGGCATTCGCCCACGAATAACACGGTCTTGATTGGTTAAATCATAGGCCTGTATATTATCGTCGGCTTCATCTGCACCATCAAAATCATCAGAATCTCCACCAAAAGATAAATCATCTGAATCACCATCATTTACAGCATTTAATAACGCGTCGACTTCGTCTTGACTTAGGACCTGGGCCATTCTCCCCTCCTGGGATCATTTTACAAGTTGTTAAACAGCAAAATCATTTTGCCTAAAAACTAGTTAGTTAATTTGAAAACTAACGTAAAATACGTCTATTACTTTTCCGTCTACTAAGAAACTATTAATAGCGGCTTTAATCTCTTCTTTTAAATAATTCTTTCCTTCTACTTTCAGAAGGTCTTCAGCTCTCTTAGAGTTTAAAATACTAATAATCGTATCTCTAATTTGAGGCTTTCTTGCTTTGAATTCTTCTTCACTTGAATCTTTATTAAATTTTAAAACTGCATTTAATCTTACGAATCTTCTTGGACCATCGCCTTGAGCTAAGTTTGCAGTAAAGTTATCTAAAGGAAATAAGATTCCATCTTCTTCACGTGCTTCACCAGTTTCACTAGTCTCATCTATAGCACCAGACTTCATATCGCTCTTAACTACGTCCATCACTGACTCTGTTGCAGCTAGCTTTTGGTGGGCCATATATTGAAAGTATGCAATTCCACCCATCAAAATTAATTGAAGAATCATTACAATTGTAAGAAGAGGATTTTTTCCACTGCCTGAGTCGGCGGGTTTGCTGAAATTAGCATCTCCGTCTGCCATTTTAATACCTTCCTGGTTTTATAATCGGTGTATTTTTTCTTCTGAGAAGAAATACTTACCGCTCTGTCAAAAATTATACATTTTTAATGTCTAAGCATCAAGGCTGCATTACATTTATAGGAAATTCTTACCGCTTTTTTTTATAACTAGCTGATCACTCGAAGAGATGGTGTCAAAATAATGTCACAATTAGACATACCTTTTTACTCAGAGAATGTATTTTTACTAAAATTTTAAGATTTTTCTTGAGTTAATGAAGATTTTCATGCCAGAAATAGAGCTCTTCTTCTAAAGCTATTCTAAAGGCATCATGAATCCTCTCCATCAAAGAATCATTATCACCTAATGAGATGGCTTCCCAAAAGATGCGTAAAACTGTTGGAGAAAAGTTTCTATGAAATGTTAATAGATCAGGAAAGTCTTCATCTAATGCAAGATGGGAATAAAACTTATCTAAATTATGCTCTAGTTTGAAAAAGTGCTCCAGTGCTTTCTTAGGGGCATCTTCATCTAAGATATTTTTTAATTCGTATACGTAAGCGCGAAAGAACTCTGTTGACTCGAGAATCTCTCCCCTTTCAACATCCTCTACAAGAGCATCAATACTCTTAACATTTTCAAATTCTAAAGAATTGATATTAGACTTGTAGAACTTTGGACGATTAAATTTACTGTACGTATTCTCTTCCATAGGTTTAGTTTAATTCAATTTATAAAAATAAACAAATTAGACAAGCTTAAGTTTACCTCTAGAAATAAAAAAGGCCCCTAAACAGGGGCCTCATATATAAAGTAATTATAAAATTAATTATAGTTCTACTTTTCCTTTTTCTTTCAGCTTCGCAATAATTTTCTCGAAGTGATCGATTGGGTAAGCTCCTCTAACAGGGATACCATTTAATAGGAAACCTGGAGTTCCTTGGAAACCAAACTTAGCAGCTTCTTTAATATCATCTTCAACTCTTGAAATTACTTTCTTAGACTTAACATCTTTAGCTAGTTTTTTCATATCTGCGCCAACTTCTTTAGCCATTTTCTTTAAGAATGTTTCTCCAAGAGAAAGCTTTCTTTGGTTATCAAAGATTGCATCATGAAACTTAAATGCTTTCTTTTCATCTTGAAGTCTAATTGCTTCATAGTAGTGAGCAGCAGGTAGTGCTTCTTTGTGAAAGCTTAATGGTAAGTGCTTATAAACAAATCTGATCTTTCCATCATATTTTTTCATTAATTCTTTAACAGTACTGAAACCTCTTACACAGAATGGACACTGAAAATCAGAGTATTCAACAAGTGTAAGTGGAGCATCTTTAGATCCTCTAAAAGACTCATCACTTCTTATTTCTGCTTGAAGTGGCTTATCAAATGCTTCTTCGAACTTTCTAGACTCTTCTTGCTCTCTTCTCTTACCCATTTCTGATTGAGCAGCTTTTGCAGCTTTCTGAACAGCTTCCATGAAATCTGCTGGATTTTCTTCAATTATTTCAAATAATGCTTTTGGGTTCTTCTTAAGGGCCTCTACAACCTGCTTATCAGATACACAGCTTGAAAGACCGGCAACCGTCAGTAGCAGTAAACTAGTTTTAATTAACTTCTTAAACATTTCTTTTTCCTTTGTTATATATTCGAATTCCTTATTCGCTCAGTAACTCTATTCTCGACATTATTATACTAGCGCTGAAAGCTATTTTTGTCAGTTTTATGTAAAGACTTTTGCATTTCAGATAAATATTTGTTCAATTTCCGACATTGAGGCCTAAGATACGAGTATCCAATAAGGTGAACTCGTGAGTCATAGCGCCCTTTTATGAATGATCTCATCGTTGCAAATACTCCAAATGCAGGAGTCGATACCTTCTTATACAGATTTATAGAGAGTAAAATATAGGCAAAAATTTGCACTATAATAGTCCCCACAATAATATTGTTTAAAACTGATGATTGATATAGCAGAAAGTATTGAATCTCATACTTATTTGGAAGTATATCAAAGGCCATTCTAACAACTTGATCGTGAACACCAGTAATAACCTCAAAGAAGAATATTGCAGAAACTATAGATGTCGCTAAGATTAAAAATAGAAACTGAAGAAAGAATCCAGTTTCAAAAACGGGCTTATGAATACGCGTAAATTTATTAGGGACATCTATTGGTTTTAAAGATCCATTTTGCTCCGATATATAAATAGTGTTAAAGAACCACTCACTAAATCGAGTTAAAAGCTTCAAGTCACTGAAAAAGTCAGGGTCATAAGAAGTGGACTTGTCTTCAAGAAACTTCTCACAGTAATCCCCTATCACTCTAAAAGGCCTAAGAAGTAACTCTGATATATAGATTCCAAATATAAGAGTCATTGCAAAGTGAGCAATAAATAAAAGAGAAAACTCTAATAGCTTTGAAACTATAAAGTCATAGAATACTTCATTAAACTCTTCAAAATTTTCATAACCATTCGACTTAAAGAATACCAAGTCCATAGATAAAAGAACCCATAAGAATATAATTAAAACAAAGCAAGTGAGTACTGGAATAGAAGCAATCTTGAGTCCATTTATCAGTCTAAAGCGCACTTCTTCATCAGTTTTCATTAACTTAAAGTTGAATGCATTCTTTAAAACACTTGAAAAGTTCAAATTAATCTTCCTTTATTTATATGCTCTAAGCTTATCAAATTATTGAAAAATCACTAAGAAAAATTCAAATAGGTCTATTTTTCCTAAAGTAAAATGCTCCATTACACGACAAGTATAGAGAAAAGTCTAATCGCTTGGGTCTTAGAACCTCGAGGAGAAGTAAATGAAGACGCATTCATTAAAAAAGATAGTTATTTATACGCTAGCTGCAACCCTTTTTTGGTCCTGCGGTGATAGTGAAAAGAAGAACACCGTAAGTTCTACAGGAGTAACTCTCCCGACAACTAGTACTGCATACATGAGTTCTTCGAACTACTCTGCTCTTTTGACTCAGGTACAGTGTAGAAGTGGTCAAAGACTGTCAAATATCTATACTTTTAGTTCAAGTAGCTTTTCAGGAAGTTCACAAACGACTATTCAAGGAACATTTAACTCAGGTGGAATTGGTGGAGACTCTGTTGCTAGAGAATACGTTGGTATTGGTTACTACGGAGACGTAATGATTGTTCAAAAAGTAACTTCTGGATCTCAGGTTATCGGATATAATGTTCTACTTTCAATGTGTTCAATGAGCTCAACGAATGGAGCACCATATATTAGTGATACAAGACAACTAACTAACTTTTCCGGAAAAATTGTTCTAGATGATGAAGTAAGTTGTGGGCACGGAATGGTTGATTCATCTCAAACAACGATGCAATCACAAATGGATCCAAACTACTCTTACTTACCAGTATTCCAAGTAGATACTTGGTTCACGAAAGTTGGATGTATTTCATACTAATTTAATTATTATTAAATTTAAAAATAGAAAAAGGCTTCGAAAGGAGCCTTTTTTAATATGCTTTTTCTAGTTTATGACCAGGAAAGTAATGAGCTAATATCTTTCTGTATCCCCAGCCCTTCTTGGCCATATCTAAAGCTCCGAGCTGACACATACCTACACCATGCCCAAGTCCACTGCCACTAACGACAAAGGACTTTCGCTTACTATCCCAGTTCATTTCAAAGTTATTTGAAGGAAAGATAAACCTTCCAAAGTATCTTCTAAATAGTGCCTTTTTAATAACGATATGAAGATCACCCCAGTAAAGTCTCATTTTATTTTTTTCTTTAGTATCTTTTAAAATTTTAATTTTTTTCTTACCTTTTATTTTCTTAGATACATTTATAAGTTTCTTTTTTTGAAGCCATTTTATGAACGATACAAACCGACTATAAGTTACTTTATTATTCCAATCTTTTGTTCCATGTCCATGACAATAGTTCCCTTTAGGGTTTGAGTGATATCCACTAACAGAGTTACTCCAAACTTGATCAGGTCTTAATAGCTTCCCACCGCACTTTGCGTGAAAGAAGATAGGAGTTAGTTTTCCACTAGGAGTTACTAGTACCTCACCCATTGTCTCACTTGTTGCAAGGTCAGTGTTTCTAGTTATATCAAAGAAACTTCCCGATACTTGGTGTTTTTCAGAGCTTTCTAAATCATAGTGAGCTAATCGACCTAGAGTTTTTGAAACATGATCTGTTTCAATCTTATGAAGAGCATAAGATCTCGCCGCGACAGCTTGTGCCTTCAGAGCTTCTAATGGCCATGCACTATTCATCTCTTTTGCAAGAAGACCACTTATATAGTCCTCAAGCCTAGTTTCTTGAACGACATCACAGCTATCGTTACCAACAGAGCTAACAATATCCACTGTCCCCATATACTTCTTATCACCAACAGTCACAAGTCCTGTCATTGAGTTGAGTGATGCTAGAAGTGTTGGTCCACGTTTTTTGAATCTTTTATTTTCACCGAAAAGACTGCAGTTAAATTTTATTTTCTTACGTCCAGAAAATGTTTTCTTCTGATTTCCAATATGAAATGTTCTATTTAGATCTGTACCAGATATTATGACATTCTTTAGAGACTTCCCTACGCGAACACGTATCTTTGGTTCAGGAGTCCCAGTAACTAAATATGGAGTAATTTCCCCAAAAGCATTTAGAGTTAAAATTTTAATTAAAATTAAAAGAAAGCATATCCTATGCAAATAAACTCCATCCTGAGTTATAACTACATTATTGTATGCTTATTTTAAAAAGGTCTCAATATAATATTATAATTTACCTAAGAATTTCATGACTTTCTGAAGATCCATCCATGCAGTTCTCTTCATAGATGGGTTTATTTCGAGTAAATCAGGGTGGAAGATTGGAAATAGAGTAAAGTTAATGAGCTCTTCGCCCTTCTCAATGACTCTTTCAATTTCATTACCATGAATCTTGGAAAGTTTTTCCTTCTTCCCATATAAGAAATTTGTAGAAACTGCACCTAGAGAGATCACGACTTTTGGTTTTAAGAGATAGATCTCACTTAGAAGGTTTTGTAATACTTCCTCATCAGTTTTACCAACAAGTGAACTTCTTACAAATTCTCCCTCTTCAAGCTTCATTGGAATAATCATTTTACCAAGAAGTTCTGAGTTATCATGCTTAGTTTTAATATATGAGCTCTCACTGTTTAACTCTTCAATTCTAGATTCTCCGACAATTAGAGCTGATATCTCTTTAAAGTCATCAAACTTAAAATGTGGATCAAGACCTTGAACTAAATCTTTAAAGGAGTTTGTATCAGCACTTAACTTTAAGTTACTTCCAAGAAACTTAGGTTTCGAATCTTTTACAATATTTCCAAACTTTGATTGAACAGAACCAGTCTCTTCAACTTTTTTAGCAAGAGATGTTAACACTTCAACCTTAGTGGGAGACTCCTCAGCTGCTGGGCGATCAATACTTTCCGGCTTAACCTCAGCGACTTTTACAGGACTCTCAACAAGCTCAGGCTTCTCAAAGCGGGAAGTATACCAACTTGTTTGACTGAATATAGCTCCAGAATAGAATTTCCCAATTCCTTCACTATTCTCTATCTCACTGATATCACTACGGAGTTTTTGATATTTACTCATGGTCTCAATTAATCTCATCTAATTTTAAAGGCTTACTAGGTAAATAGGGCCCTAATTCGAAATAAACATATCATAAATTAACCCAACTCCAAAATATCCCGAAAAATATATTAGTACATGAATACCTGCAAGGAGATGGCTTAATGTCACAAGAATTAGACTTCCGTTTTGAAAAATTTGAAGAATACTACGGCGATATAGATCAAGTAAAAAAACATATGGATAACTGCAATATTTGTAATGCAAAATTAGTTCAAACTCACCTTTCTGATTTTAAAAACCTTATCGTTCAAGAAACGGCGAGATGCCCTGAATGCGGTCAAGGTAATAAGAAAATGATACATATTATAAATTAGTTTTAATTAGTATGAGGCCAGAGTTTTTGCTATGGCCTTAGCTATTTTACTTGAAACCTCAAAATGCTCCTGAATCTCAATTTCACTTAATAATTTTAAATCCTTTATTGAAAGATCCAAATTAGCTAAAATTTTCTTCTTAGTAACAGGACCGACACCTTCTACTTGATCAATCCAACTAGTAATGAGCTTCTTCTTCTCTTCTTTATGATGAAGTCTCCTAGAGAATCTATGCGCCTCATCTCTCATTTGAGTGACTATACGAAACAAAGATTTACACCTCATAAGTTGGTACGGATTAGACCTTCCTGGAATAATAAGTCTCTCTTCGCTTCTTACAACTTCTTTAGATTGAAAGTTTGATTTCTTATCCACTTTAGATTTAGCAATCCCCACTACAGGAACCGAAACGTTGTGATCCTTTAAGGCTTCTAAAAATATATTTACTTGCCCTAACCCACCATCAACTACAAATACATCAGGAAGTTTTCCTTTCTTAATTCTTCTATTAATAACTTCACTCATCATTGCAAAGTCATTATTTCCCTCAGGTCTTTCCTCTAAATGATAATGTCTATATGACTTCTTATCAGCTCTTCCATCATTGAATACAATTTGAGATGCTGTAGGAGACTTACCTTGAAAAATAGCAATATCGTAACATTCAAGAACCACTGGTCTCTCTTTAAGTGAAAGAAGCTCCTTTAGCTTATTTAACCCTACATAAGTGCTATCTTCATTTAATATTCTTACTCTTTGATGCTCAAATGCATGGTCTTGAGTTAACTTCATTAAAGAAGCAAACTTCTTACCAGGTGTAGAACATTTAATATCTAGATTATGAACTTTTTTGAAGGCCTGATGAAGAGTCTCATTCAGATCTTTTGAGAAACTGGTTATAACTCTATCGGGCAATTTATCAATTGTAGATGAATAATACTGAAAAATATATTGTGCAACTTCATCATCAAACTCATCACTACAATCTATCGATGGAAAGTGGAAGTTCTTATGACCAAGGAGAACACCTTCTCGCATCATGTATAGAGAAATATCAACTTCAATTTCACCCACATGATAAGCAAGTATATCAACATTACGAACACCATGAGACATTTCCGCATTCTTTTGTTTTGAAAAATTTAAAAATGTATTTAGAGTCTCAATATTATCTCTCAACATTGCAGCACTTTCAAAAAGTTCAGCTTCTGCAAAGTTCATCATTTTCTTTTCTAATTCTCTTAATCCCTTCTCACCATTTCCACGAAAGAAGCTCAAAGCAAGCTCAAGGTCACCTCTATAATCATCCTTTGAGATTAGATCAACACAAGGAGCAGTACATTGCTTCATCTGGTATAGTAAACAAGGCTCTTTTCTTGAATTAAAATCCTTTAGTGAGCAGTCTCGTAAAGTGAAGGATTTTGTTAAAATTCTTATTATTTCAGAAATATTACTACCAACAACAAATGGTCCAAATATCTCAACACCCTTCTTCTTTTTAGGCCTTCTTTCGTAAATAAGTCTTGGAAAGTCTTCATTTAGATCCACACTGATATATGGATAAGATTTATCGTCTTTTAAACGAATATTATATTTGGGCGAAAACTTCTTAATCAGGTTATTCTCAAGAACAAATGCCTCAGCATCAGATTCTGTCATAATAAAATCAAAATCGTTTATATGAGAGACTAAAATTTCTGTTTTTGGGGACTTAACGGAGTTATTAAAATAGCTAGAGACTCTATTTCTCAAGTTTTTTGCTTTACCCACATATAATACAGTTTCTTCACCTGACCTAATCCTCTTCATTAGGTAACAGCCTGCTTTATTTGGTAGAGTTTTAGCTTTTATTAGTAGTTTATTCTGCATATTTGCGTTGCGTTCCGTCTTTACTTTGTTCGAAGTTCTTTATATTCTATCTGACTAACAATTCATTATAACAAATCAAAAACAAAGGTATCAGAATGTCTGATTTAAATGTAGGAAAAGAGATTCTTTCCTATTGCTCAAAATGTAAACTAACATTAGCACACATGATCGTTGCTATGAAAGACGCACAGACAATTCACAGAGTAGAATGTAGAACGTGTAAAGATACACATGCTTATAAAGACCCATCTGCAGTGAAAATGAAAGCAGCAACAAGAAAGAAAACAACAAGAAAAACATCTAAGACAACAACTTCAGTTGCTGATCTTTGGATGGAAGCAATCAACTCTGCGACGACTAAGTCTCAAGAGTATTCAATCCGTGGACAATTTGCTCAAGGTGATATTATTGATCACTCAAAGTTTGGTCCAGGTGTTGTTGATAAGACAATAGATGGAGATAAGATCGAAGTTATCTTCCGTCACCAAATCAAAATCTTAATTCACAATAAATAAAAAAATAGGCCCTTAAAAGGGCCTTTTTTTTAATCTAAAATCTCAATTAATCCAGACTCACCATTTATCCTAATTTTCATTCCAGTCTCAAGCCTCTTCGTTAGCCCTTTAATGGAAACAATTGTAGGAAGACCCATTTCTCTAGCAACAATTGCTGAGTGAGATAGTAAACCACCCCTTTCAACTAAGAGTGCACTTGCAGAAGGATAAAGAGGAATCCATCCAGGATCAGTTCTATGCGTAACTAGGATCTCTCCATTAAGCTCTAGATTATCATCGGGAGAAAGAATAACTTTAACAACTCCTTCAACAATACCTGGGCAACAACCAAGTCCCAGCATTTCATTTTCTTTAAGTTCAATATTTGAATCAATAACAACAGGTGCTGGGAAGTGATTGTTCTTCCAATATACAGGCCCTCTAGTCATGAATCGACTTTCAGGTTCACTGTCCTCATATCCTGCATACTCTTTCTTTCTATCTTCAATAATCATTTTTAAGTTCTGCACAGAATTTGTACCTTCAAAGGCCCCTTTCAACTCTTCAAGGTCTAAAAAGAAAATATCCTCATCCTTATCTATGATTCCATTCTTTGCAAAGTTCTCTCCCATTGCATAGAACATAGATCTCACAACACCGTAAATTCTAGTTCTACAGAAACGAGTATTCTCTCTATTCATCACGGCCTTTCGTGCGTGCTTCAGAGACCATGAGTAAATCACCCCTTTGATACCAGAGATATTCTCTCTTAGAAGCTTCTCAGCATTCTCTCTAATTTCATGTTCTCTCTTTTCAAATTCAGCTAGATCTATCTGTCCCGAATTAATAATATTCTTTAAGAATACAAAAAAGAGTTTTGGCTCTAAGTGCATATCTTTTTGTTCAAGCTTCATCTCACTCATACATCTAAATCCATACTTATCTAAGTACGTAGACACAAGAGAATAGAATTCTTGAAATTCAGATTGATTCAAGGCTTCTAGTAAGAACTCATTCTTTGTCGAAAAAATAAAGTCTTTAAGGCCTTCAGTTTTAACAACAATTCCAGAAAGACGAATTAACTGTTTTGTTGGCTCAGCAGATTCAAGGTTTCCGTTTCCAGCAAGTAAGTCATTATGAAAATTTTGACCTAAGTGATCTAACCACTTCTCAGTTAGTTTTTTATAAACACCAAAATGAACCATACAAAGAAAGTCATTAATTATTGGAGCATGCCATTTCCAAAGAATATCTTTCTCTAGACCCATATATTCATCATAAATCTGATCAGCAGTCATTGAATAATAATCTTTCTTTCTATAAACATCGTAAATAGCATGAAAGTCAGTTAAAAACTTATCAACTATATTTTGAATATTTAAATGAAAATAGAAGAACTTAAACCCAGTCAAAAACTTTCTAATTCTAGATCCAAAACTATTATGAAATTTAGGAGGTTTTATTCTCTCTGCAATCTCATCGCCTAAAGACTCACTAGTTCCCATCATTGTTTCCATAAATTGACGATTAAACTTATACCCAGGAAGAATACTAGTTAACTTATACCAATTGAAGAGATTGTAATAAACCCTTCCATAAAAGAGTCCGAGCATATTCTTTAGAAAGAAGTTCATCTCTTTTATATGACTTTGAGGCACCATCAAAACTTCACAAAACTGTATGTAAACTTGGTTATATACATATCTAGCAAATCCATATGTTAATGGCTTAGTCATCCCACCATAACTTTCTACAATATTCGAATTATCCCAAAGATTTAAAATTCCTTTAGTTGTTGCTGTAAGTGTTGTGACAGGTCTTGTCTGGAGTATATAAATAGAACCGTCTTTTATTGCCCACTCAATATCTTGAGCACATTGATAGATTTCTTCAATCTGAATAGATATTTGTGAAAGTTCATCTAACTGCTCAGGAGTTAAAGAGTCTATATTTCTTTTTTCTTCACTAATTTCAACTTCAAAAATTTTCTCGTTTTCAAAATCTCCCTTAAGAGCTTTTTCTTTCTCAACAATTTCTTTACTAACAAGAGAGCGGTCTCCCTTGGAGATTATATAGGTATCACCTTCAAGCAAACCAGAAACTAAACCTTCACCAACTCCGTAAACAGAGTTAACCATTAACTCCTCAACATTATTAGTCACAGGGTTACAAGTAAATACAACTCCACTAGCATCCGGGTCGATCATCTCCTGTATTACAACAGATACGAGAATTTTCTCTAATTCAATTGAGTTTTCCTTTCTATACACGAGACATCTTTCAGAAAATGCAGATGCCCAACACTTCTTAATGGACTCTAAACATTTCTCCAATGAAGAGATATAGAGATAGGAAGATAGCTGTCCAGCATAGGAATGTTCTCCCCCATCCTCATCACCAGCACTTGATCTCACTGAGAAGTGAGTTCCAGAAAATGACTTAATAAGAGTATATATTGCCTCTTCTTCTGGACCAATAAAAGTTCCGCTTAAGATAATTTTCTCAATTTCCTCAGCGGCATCTTTAAAGCTCTCATTGCTCAAAGACTTTCTTATTTTTTCATCTAATTTATTTCTTTCGATAAAATCTTCAAAGAGATATGACGGAATGACAGAGAAAGCAGGAACGTTAATTCCTTTCTTTGCTAGAAGATATAGATTATACCCTTTTCCACCGGCCTGCTTCTTTGCAAAATTTTTTGTCGTCTTCTTATTAATTAAAAGCATAATATTTCCTAGAGTAATTTCTCAACAATAACGCCTGAATAAATTAAGATAATATAAAATGAGGAATATCCTCTAAATAAGACTCCACTCTTTCCACTCTTCTTAGTAAGAAAGTAAATACCAAGAAGTACAAATACTGCAAAACAGCTATTAAAGTATATATTAGCGAAATTAGATGATAGACCTACACCTAGAGTTAGAATTACTTCAGCAACACAAGCGTGAGTAGCTACCAATATAACGGCTCCACCTTTTCCCCATACTTTAGAATAGGATTCAACTTGATCTCTTTCTTCACTTTGAAGAAATGTTTTTCTTCCTAATTCAAAAATATTAAAAAGAAGCCAGCTCACAATAGCGAAGCAATATTCCTTAATTCCTAACGAGTAGAATGAATCCCCTGAAAGTGCACAAAAAAGGCTTAAGCTCAAAAGAATTGTTACGAGAGTATGAGCCGTAGCATAGCTTGTTAATTTGTCTCTAAACCATGCGCCCATGAAAAATTCTTTATACATAATAAATGAGTAAAGAGATGCAATACTCATAGCAATTCCAGCATTAACTCCAATTGTATAAAAAATTATATTCTCAAAGAGAAAGCACAAAATGATAGCATCTTTCATATCAAATACAGAAAGAAGTCCTCTAGGAAGAGGTCTATCGGGATTAATCTTCATATCTAAATCTAGATCTTTCACTTCATCAAAACATCTCAATTTAAAAAAGAATATAGTTGTTCCAGTAAATAAGAGTAGTGCACTTTTAACATCCACTTCTTTCACTAGGCTCATATGACCAGCAATAAAAAGTGAAATCATCACAAGATGACTAAATGGATCGAATCTCTCAATAAAGAATTGAATCCATTTATACCTATCTTTTAGATATTCTCTATCTGAATGATTTGAATTAAACCTTTCCACTTATATTTTACCTAATTCCTTTAATGTTGCTCTTAGAACATGGTACTCGACTTTAGAGTGATGTCTTGGATCCATTGGGATTTTATCAACATGAATGATATCGTCATAAACTACTTTATTCTTTTCAAGCAGTCTCTCAACTTCCTTCTTTGCCTCTTCTACTTTACTTTCATCATTGACTGAAAATACAGCAATTGGCTTTTCACCAAGTTCAGAGTCATCAACTCCAAGATAAGCCGCGTGAAGAATAAGTGGAATTCTCTTCATTATGATTTCAGCTCGCACAGGAAAGCAGTATTCACCTTTTCTATTAATTGCATTATGAACTCTTCCCACTAACCAGAGATCACCACGATCGTCTTCAAAACCAATGTCTCCTGTCCTATGCCAAACTCTCCCTTTATTATCTACAATCTTTGTCTTTTTAAAGGCCTCTTCATTATTATAGTAATTGTGGCAAACATGCTCTCCTGAAACGATTATTTCCCCAGGGCTTCCCTTGGATACTTCCAACTCATTCCAATCCTCTTCTTTACCAACAGAGAGAGGGTTCTCAAATATTTTAATATATTTTACTTCTAGCCCAGAATCGAACTTACCAACATTTACTCCTGGCTCTACAATTTCTGGATCTGTATTCTCTTTTTCAGCTAGCATCTCTTTTGCTTCAATATGCGCCATTGGTTCAACTTCAGTAGACCCATATAAGACTAAGATTTCAGCATTAGGTGCAGCTTCCTTAATCCTTTTCACATCGTCTCTAGATACAGGTGCACCACCAGTAACAATTCTCTTTAGACCATTTAACTTTAAATTATTTTTCAAGCAAAAAGCGCTTACAGCATTCAACAGAGATGGAGATAGTGTTGTACAGGTAACCTTCATCGTTAAGAACTGTGCAATTAAAATTAGAGGGTCCTTCTCAGAAGGTGCTCCAACATCAATCGCAGGGATTACTGTTGTTACACCCGCAGCGAGGTTATTAAGAGAGAAGATTGGAAATACAGGTAAATCTACGTCTGATTCAATATAAGGAATATGCCTATTCAAAGCATAGTGTTGAGCAGATAAGAATCTGTGCGATCTATCAGCCCCCTTTGGCTTCCCAGAGCTTCCTGTCGTGAAAGTAATTAGAGCTGTGTGCTCTTTTTCAACAGGAGTTACTTCTTCATTTAGATCAAACTTCATCAACTCTTCAAGAGAGGCGTCATACTCTCCCTCTGTAGGACCTACTGAAACTTTTAGAGGGATTGCTCCAATTTCTTTAACATCTTTTAAATACATAAAAGCTTTTTCTAAAGAGATAATGGCTTTAGGCGCTGCAGTCTCAGCACTTACACCCATCTGATCCCTTCTTGCCCAACTATCTAAGAATACCGCGATTCCACCTATCTTTTGTAAAGCAAACATAGCAGCATATAACTGCAAGGACATTGGGATAAAGATGATAACTCTATCCCCTTTTTCAATCCCTAAGTTTAAGAGCCCATTTGATATTCTTGAAACAAGTTGGTCTAGATCTTTTACACTTATTGACTCATGAGGAAGAGGGTCATTTAAGTTACCACTCCAGCTACCTATTTTTTGAAGGTCTACCCAAGTCAGAACACTTTTATTAGGATTGGACTTCACATGTTCTTTCAAAAAGGTTGCAACATTGTTTCGACTATCTTCGCCTTCATAATAACCAGTCTTTCCCTCTTTAGAAGTTGTAGACTTCTTTAATATTTCTTCAATCAACTGATCTTGATGAGTCCAAGGAATAGCATGTCCAGCATCCTTAAATATTACTTCATCTGCAATTAAGTTATTTTTTATCTTCTCTACATGTTCTTGAGTTAATGATTGATCACTATCTCCCCATATTATATGAACTTCTCTCTCAGAGGCCTTCTTACAGAGATCTACTATACTCTCTTGTGAAACTTCCTTCTCTAGTGCGGCTTCTCTCAATACAGCAACAGACTTATACTTCTCTGCAATTGCTCGATACTCATCCGATACAACTTGAGGTGATGAGGACTTAATTAAGAGCTCTTCAATAATTGTTTCACTCATTTTCTCTATGAGAATTTTAGAAGTAATCGCATTTTTAATAAGTATTTTTTTTAAAAATCCTAGTTTATCTGCGTATAAATATGGAGCTATTAATATTAGTTTTTTTGCATCTGGGTTATTTATAAAATCTCTTAAAGCAAAGTAACTTCCAAAAGAATAACCTATATATATATCGGCATTTTTTTGTTCACCTCTTTTTAACAGTGTGGTCTCTTTAAGTTTTTCTTTCAAAAAATTAAAGTCTTCACTAGTTCCTGGTGAACCATGATAAACAACATATGAACTCATAAGGTTATTCCTTTCTTTATATATTTCTTCACTGCTTTAATGTCTGGGGTCTTTGTGTATATGCTCTCTTCACTTTTATTTTTAAAACCTTCAGGGAGCCGATTGTGAGATGAGATGTAGTCAAGTAATTCAACAATGGCCTTAACTTCATAATCTTCAGTCAGCGAAAGGTATTTAAAATAGTTTTTTTCTGTTGAAGAGACTTCTACAACTTTTATAATATCTCCATTATCTATTTTTTCATCCATCATATGCATAGAGAAACCGGCGACTCGACCTTCACTAAGTGCGTTTAGATCACACATAGTTCCCCTGTATTTAGGGAGAATCCCATGATGTATATTTATGCAACCTAGTCTAGTTACGCTTAAAGCTTTCTTCTTATAGATACATCTAGTTCTTAGATTAATGAGTAGGTCAAAGTTTTGGGACTCTAAATACTGAATAGCTTCAGAGTTATTAATACTCTTAAACATTCTATGTTCTACATTGTACTTTTCGCAGAGACTCTTCTTTGATGAGATTTGCGCTTGTAATAAGTTTTTTAACAACTGCGATCCAAAGTTTCTTGCACCATAATAGATAAGCCCAAGCCCACTCTTAATGTAGCTATAATCTAAATTTTCAATTTCGATTAGGGATGTAATTCGACCATTTGAAGACGCAAGAATACCTTCAATAGTCTTTGAATAATTACTAGGCATGTAGTTAAGTTGACTTGTAACAAGTACTACTTTCAACTCTTCTCCAATGACCTATCTCAATAAGAGATAAGTAAATGCCTCCACTTGGGAGGCATCATATTATATATAAATTAATTTAAGATTATTTTAGTAAACGTATCCACCAGTATTAACACCAAAGTTAAACCCTAAGTTTCCTGCAGAATACATTGATCCATTTGCATATGGATTAATCGTATTTCCACCGCCATAGTAAGCGTTTGAATAAAGGTCTTGCGATGCATTTTGATAGTTTTCATAAAGAGCTGAAGTTGCTGCCTGACTAGTGACCTGGTTCCCCTGAGACCTAGCATAACCTGCTTGAACTTGCCCTTGAACATCTGCAGCCTGTTGGTACTGTTGCTGATATTGAGTATTATTAGTGATTCCACCATTCCATCCACCAGAATTATTCCAGTAAGATCCTGTAGCTCCACCTGCTCCCCAAGGATTTACACCAATAGATCCAGGCATTGTTCCTGCACCATAGATTCCACCCATTCCGTTATTATACATTCCGTTTCCATACATTCCATTTCCATACATTCCACTAGTATAAGGATTTCCTGCACCGAAATTAACTCCACCGGAAACTCCTCCAGGGTATCCACTTATACCCATACCGTTTCCGTACATTCCACTACCGTAAGGATTTCCTAGTCCGAGATTAACTCCACCAGAAATTCCTCCAGGGAAGCCCATATTATTTCCATACATGCCACCACCGTAAGGATTTCCTGCACCGAAGTTAACTCCACCAGAAATTCCTCCAGGGAAGCCCATATTATTTCCATACATGCCACTACCGTAAGGGTTTCCTAGTCCGAGATTAACTCCACCAGAAATTCCAGCACCCATACCTAGTCCAGAACCATAAATTCCACCACCCATCCCAGGGTAACCAAATCCACCACTCATTCCACCGTAAATTCCACCATATGGATTTCCACCCATACCGTATCCGCCAGGGTACATTCCGCCACCCATTCCAGTGCCAAGGCCAATATTAATTCCACCGCTTATTCCGCCACTCAATCCTGAGCCACTACCAAATAAGCCGTTCATTGCACCCATTCCAAGACCTAAACCTAGACCTCCGCCAAAACCAATAGAACCGCCACCAAAGCCACCAGAGATACCTGTACTAAAGTTTGGCCCCATCATTCCGCCCATAAAACCTGGAGAATATCCAGCAGAAGCAAATGAGTTACCAAATCCTCCATAACCATTGCCGTACGATCCGCCATAACCAGCGTATCCTCCACCAATACCAAGAGTTCCGCCAGCTCCACAAGAACTAGCAAATGATTCTGCATCTCCTGCAGAAATAGGAGTTGCTCCTCTTTCTGTTGAGTAATCTAAATATGAATTAAATCTTGTTGTACAAGCTGTATGGCCTGACTCATAAGCGTCCGCCCAAGCTTGTTGTCCTTTATACTGATATTTTGCACCAAAGTAAGAAGCCCCAAGAAAGGCTAGAGGTCCAGCTACAACACCTAGAGTTTCAGCTAATTTATTCTGCTCTGGTTGCTCATACATTAGACACTCAATACAATCAATCTCTCCACCATACTCAGAAGCCATGACCATTTTATAGCACATTTCTTTACTCTCACCTGCATATTGGCAATCGTTGAACACACCAGAGTCTGCCGAAGCGACTATTGATTGAGTCAAAGAAAAGCCAGCTACAATAAGATAGTGCTTCCAAGTTGTCTTTGATTTTGAGTAATTCATCTCTACTTCTCCAAATTACAGGTCACTAAACCTGCATTTATTATATCTCACTAGTTTATCGGGGAACTTTCAATAAAACTTTAGCGGATCGGTCTTAAACTATTTAAATGACTGAAAACACGATATAAATAAGGATAAAAATCACATTTACATAGGCGAAAAGCTTAAGTATTTTCACTCTATGGACTTTTCAAGACTCATAGAATGGCTAATATTTGGTGCAATTATTCTCTACGCAATCTATTCGATGATTGCCATTAAAGAAGAACAGCAGGCCTACGTTGAAAATGCAAAAGAATTTGAGCTAAAAAACTTCCTCTTCTTCCTACCCAGCTGGTGGACAAATACCACACTCGATCATTCAAAAGATGAGTCCACACAAGCAGTCTTTGAAAGAACCGATACCAGATATGACTGGAGAGCTGACTTTGAATGGTTTGATGGAAGTGAAGAGCTAGAAAGCAAAAGCCTTGATGAGATAATTGTAAACAAGCTGCAAGATCTGAAGCTAGTCTTTGATCCAGAAGAAAGTGTAATTGATGTTCCATCATCATTTCAAGAATTCATCCCTTATAAGGAAGGGCGAATAGACCTTATACATATTGAAGGTACAGCAACAGAGGACTTGAGTGAGCGAGTCTACTTTGACTGCTATTTAATAAAAGACAATATTAACGATGCCTACTTACTTGCCAAGAGCCGCAGTAGTATTTTGAATGGTGCTGTAGAAGGTCCTTACTTTGAAGAAGTATTAAGAACATTTGAATTTCTTCACCAATAAAAAAAGCCACTCAAAAATGAGTGGCCTAATAAAATAATATTTTAATTAAATCTTAGTTTTTCTTAGGTGAGAATGTTCTGATTTTCTTAACTAAGAAAGCGTGAATTTCTTCATCAGTACCAAACACATCTTCAATAAGATCACAATTTAGTAAGAAGTTAGACATTCTAGTAGCAATTTGGTGAAGTGATTCAACTAAGTAAAGACCACCAATATTCTCTCCATTGAAAGATTTGATGATTTCTTTTCTAGCGTGGTTAAACATTTCAGATTCCGTAATATCTTCAGGAACCATGTCTCCCATCTTTTCTTCAACTTCTTCGATTGCTTGATCTCTTACATCTTCATCAGTTGCAAAGCTAACTCCATATTCAGTTGCCATTGCATCAATCAATGCTTCTCTATTTTCAATCTCGAATTCGATTACTTTATTTTCTTTCAAGTTATTAATTGAATAACTCGCTAATGTCTTGAGTGTTTCAAAATCAGTTCTCATTAATACTCCATGAGTCAATATTCTTACTAAGTTTAACCTATTTAAAAGTCATAAAACAAGAAACTTATTGAATTTCTTACAGCTTTATTTTCTTTTTATAATTTTTTTCAGCTCTTTCGCCTCTCCAAAAATAGCTAAAGCTATGCCATAACATAGAGCACCAAGGGCTCCTGAGAGACAGAACATAAATGCTTTCCTATAAAAGGGATCTGAGTAGTTAAATAAATACTCGCTCGCTTGCAGCGTTGCAACATAAGTAATTAGCCCGGCGATTATGATCTTAAGAATTCTAAACTTAAAAAAGAAGCCCCATGGAATCTCTAGTAAACGCTTTAAACATATTGCTTGGATTCCAGAATTTAGAATCATTGAAAGACTTGTTCCTAACGCAAGAACCCAAAAACCATACTTAGGAGTAAAGTATACGCAAAAAGCTATATTGCAGAGAATTGCAAAAACAGAAATTTTCACAGGGATCTTAGGCTTATCTAAAGTGAAGAATGTTGGAGCAAAGATCTTATACAAACCATATGACGGGAGCCCTATTAAGTAGTACTTAAGAGCCAAATAAGTCATAGAAGTATCATTTCCATCAAAAGCACCTCTTTCAAAAACTAAGTGTACACTTTCTTTTGATAAGGCAAATAGCAGTGCCATAGCTGGGACAATTGTTAAGAATGAGAGGAAATAACTTGTACTTAGATAGCCAATAGCTTTTTCTTTTTCTGAGTTTTTCCATGCTTCACTAAAATGTACTAAATTAGAACCTGCAATTGAGACACTTAGAATTCCTACAGGAAACTGAAAAAGTCTAAAAGCAAATGTAAGCCACGATACTGCTCCTACAACTGTACCTGTAGCAAGGATAGTAGTTACGATAACATTGATTTGCGTGGCAGCAATCCCTATCGTCCCAATTCCAATTCTATTTAAAACAGTTTTTGAGTCTTTACTGATTAGTTTAAAAGGACCCTGCGGCCCATATCCCTTCTTTAAAAGCAGAGGAACTTGAACAATCATCTGTATAAAGCCTCCAAGCATAACCCCTATTCCTAGAGAATATACTGGATGGTGACCCCAGACTTTTAAGTGATCAGGTAAAATAAAGATACATGCAATCATTGCAATATTAAAAAGCGCTGGAGCAAATGAAGGGATGAAAAATACTTTCAATGTATTCAAAGTCCCCATAAAAAGAGCAGCTAGAGAGATTAGAACAAGAAAAGGTGCCATAATTCGCACTAGTCCAACCGTCATATTTAATCTTTCTACATCTGAATTGAACACTTCATTAGTCAGCGCCATCACTATTTCTTGAGCGTAAACAACAATTGCTAAAGAAATAGATCCTGTAATTAGAGCAAGTAAAACTGCCATAGACCATAGGAGTCCTTTTGCTAGTTTCTCATTCTTAATTTTTACACCAGTGAAAGTAGGAACAAATGCAGAAGAGAACGCCCCTTCAGCAAATAGGTCTCTAAGCATATTTGGAATTCTATAAGCAATAGTGAATGCATCTGTTACACCTGATGCACCAAATACAGCAGCAATAGCTTGTTCTCTTACAAGCCCAAGTATTCGACTTGAAAAAGTTGCCACTGCCATTTTTATTGAAGATAAGAGAACCCTCTTGGTCGAACTTGACTGCCCCATGTCACTCCATAACATTCTTAGATTTCTGATACTACATTAATACTAAAGACAACTGAGTCCTTCATCAACGTTTAAATCGACAAATTCATCATTGATTTTTCGCCAGTAGACTGACTTTTTATTTAGAGTGGCTTCATAGGCTTGTTCTTGCCAAATAACCTCACCTCTTTCGAAGTAATCTTTAAGCTCTTCTTTTTCAAATCCACGAAAGACCTTAACGATTAAAGGAAACTCGGTTTCATCTTCTTTGTAGAGAACCGTTTTCTTATATTCACCATTTGGACCATCATCATAGAAGTATCTAATTCTATAAATTTCTCCGTCAATATACTTAATATGGAAATTAGACCATCTTCTATTTTTTAAATTTTCAAATTTAGGATCAGATAAACTTTTAAGATAGGACTCACACTCGTCATCAGTAGAGCTATTTTGCATTTCTAAATTTGGCTTAGTGCTTTCACTGATTTGAATTTTACTTACTGCAGAAGAAGGACGCAGCTTAGTGCTCTGAGATTTCTCACCAATATTGTATAGAAGAGCTATTAATACTATCGTTAAAATGAATATAAGAGAGAAAATAAGTCGTTTCACACAGCTTCCTTTCTCTCCTATATATCACAAGTTAAAATGTATTATAATCATAAATTATTCTTATTCTTGAACTTTTAAGCTTCATTCTAATCTTAGGGTTAGAATTATTTCTAAACTTCACTTTGAGTTGAGTTAATCCTCCGGGTCTTGAGAGAAGCATTATATCCTCACTATTATTTGCTCCAATGAGACTACTAATAAGAGAATCTGAACTAGGGCTACTTTTAATTTCTGACTGAACATTAGTAATTAAGTCTAGGCTTGCTCCCCACTTAGTTTTTTGCGCATGAGTATCTTTCTCAAAAAAATAAAGACTATCCCCTTTTTTGATAAAGCTCTCCCCAGAGTAAGCAATTTCAAGAGATACATCAGCACTTCGACCTAGTGTCTCTAAATTTTCAACATCTAAATCTTCAACATCTAAATCTTCAACTAATACATCATTAATTCTGACATCATGCATATCATCAGTGAAAACTTTCTCAGAGATTAAATCTAGATAGATATCTTTTCCACTATTAAGGGCATTAATTTCAGCTGAATTTAACTGTAATACTTTCTCTCTTTGAAGAGGTAGCCCATCACGACTCAACTCGGCCAAAGTGGTATTAACAATCTCAGCCAATTCACTTGTATATATTCCTTCAAGAGCTTCAAAGTCTTTAGGAGACAAGTAGGCCTCAGTATCAGCTTCAACAATATTTTTCATTTTTTCTAGAGTACTATTCAAGTTAATACTATTAAAATATGGCCTTAAAAGTCTGTACTCATATGCTCTTGCGACTTCATAGTTATATTTTAATATACGATTCTTGGTCTCTTCCTCTAAAGAATCTAAAAGAGAAACCATATTTCTATCTCCTTTTGTTAACAATTTCCCTTTGTGGTAATTGATCTCTGAAACTTTGTCGAAATCATTATAAATAGAACTTAAAGTCTCTGCGAGTTCAGTCTGAATAGCATGTACCTCTCGTACTAATGCATTCTTTTTATTCATAAAGCTTTCTAACTTCTTAGAGAGATCTTTGAAGATGGTATGTGTATTCTTTATTTTCTCTATTTCAATTGCAATTTCAGTTTTAGCAACTTCTCTTTTTTTCCAATGATCAGCTTGTTCTTTAGCTGCAGCAATTATTGGTTTAGAAAACTTTGTTAAATCAGATAAGTATTCATTTAGTTCCTTTTTAGATTTAATCTCGGCAACTCTATTTAATTTCACTTTAGACCAAACTTCATTCCAGTTATGGCCTGATTCTTCTAAGTTTAACTTTTGAAAGTTACTATAAATACTAGTTGAATCATTAATAATATCTCCCAAGGGCCTGTGAGTTCCTATATAGTTCGAGAGTACTCCAAGGCTAGATCCTATAATACCTAAAGCAGGCTGCCCTGCTGGGATTGCAGTTGAAAGAGATGCGACGGTCTTGAGAGCTTTCTTTAAAAATGGAACTCTATGCCTTTCAATTATATTCTCTTTCGCCATCTTTTCTATTTCAAGCTCAACTCTGCGTACTTCTCGTGAGAAGTAATCTTCTTCAACTCTAAATTCATCTATCTTTTCTTTTAATAACGGAATTTTAAATACTAGGTTCTTATAATTCTTTTGTTGTTCTTCTATTTGTTCAAAAAGAGTACTTTGAACCTCTTCCATTGCATCGATTTTACTTTCAATAGACTTCTGAGAATTCTTTATCCAATATGTCATGTACAAAGTTTTGAATGAATATTCTAAATCTCTTTTGAACTTTGAGAAGTTTGCCTCTAGAGAGTAATTAGGAACCCAGCTAATAGTTTTTCCAAAGAAATCTCTTTGAGAGTTTATTTTAAGTCTACTTTCATTAACACTAGATTTAAGGGACATAGCCTTGACTGAATCTCCACCAATCTCTTTAAAGTTCAGACTCCAATCTAATTTTGAAAACACTGTCTTAGCTTCCTCAATATGATTATTTAAATAAAGGTCTTTAGCATAAAGTAACTCTTTTTCTAAATACCCTTCAGTTTCCCAAAACTTTACAAGCTTTGAAAAACGAATATTTCCATCATCTCCTCTTTTCTTATCCGCGACAGGAGAAACTGCATCATGCCCCTTAGAAGATACATTCTTTTTAGTACTATTAAGACGTGATTTATTATTTCTATTGATAGAAAATTCTTGATGATATGCAGTTATAGGTGTTCCGGCCTCTCCTCCTTTAATAATACCAGCACTTTCTCCTGAAAGACCTCCTTTAACCTCAATCAGATCAAAAGGAACTTTTACATATGTTAGAAGCTCTCCACCTCTTCCTCCTACACCAGGCTTACTTCCAGCAGTCGCACTTCCTCCATTGCTGGGCCACTGCTTACTTCCTTCATAAGAAGTCCTAACTGTACAAACTAATCTCTTATTATTTTTTAAATCAAAACGAGATGTATCAAGAAGGTCACAAGTTTCTTTATTCTTAATTTTGTATACTACACCTTTCCCTAGATCTCTAAGCCTACTTCCATTACGACCTTTTACTCCCAAGGATCCACTTTGTCCTTCTCCTCCATTTAAAATGAATAATGGGCTCAAACGCAGTTTATCAAAATTTAATTCTTTAACATTTAAGACAATATCACCCGAGTCCTGCCCATCATTTCCATTTTCTGGAAATTTAGGTCTATCTGAAAACCCCAATGGAGTGATATTAATAGAACCACTTTTAGAGAGATTCATTTTATTTGCTGATATCTCAATACTCGCACCAGGAATATTAAGCTTTTCAAAAAGATCTACCGTTTCGGCTTCGATTGTAACTTTAGTAACATCAGTCATGTTATTTAACTGCTCAAAGATACCTTGCTGATGACCTTTTATTAAAACTAAATGTTTTGCTTTAATTAAAACTTCTTTTAGTCCCATTGAATGACTTAGATTATTAAATCTTTGAATACCGGATTTTTTTGTAAACTGAACTTCAGTGTACTTCTTGTCAGTACTGGGTAAAGTATCTCTTTTGAAGAAGAATTTTTTTACTTTTTGATTATGTACTCTCGGACTTAGAAGTACTTTCGATAAATTTTGCTCTGTGCTTTCTAAACTTTCTACGGTTGAGGAACTAGAATCGCTCCCTCCCCTCTTACCACAACTTGAAATCAAGATTGATAATAAAACTATTATAAACTTATTCATATTCACCTCCCTAATTATCTTTGCAAAATGCAATTGGGAGGCCACTTTATGTATTACTTAACTATTTGAATTTTATATCTACGTTCTACATGTAGAACAAATTATTCTATAAACGACTCAGGTAAAGAAGAGAGATCTCTTTCTAATTCCCTAATTTCTCTCTCATACTCTCGTTTCCGAGAGTTTAATTTCTCTTTCAACTTCTTACTTAGGTCCGTGTTCATTAACCTTACCAAAATATCTCTTCTCTTCTGATCAAGTTCGCGGATTTGTTTCTTAAGAGTTCCTCTTTTCTTTCCAAGTGTATACGCGTTAGAAAGAAGCTTTCTTGATGGATCTGAACATACATCTAAGTCATAGGACTTAAGATCTAAACCTCGCCTAAAAGCTCGTTCAGTTTGGCAATACGTCTTTTTAAAACCTTCCATATAAAGCTCTTCTTCTTCAGAAGCTACAATATACTGACTCTCAAGACAGGCATTTCTGACAGAGTGAAGAAGACTCTCACCACCTGCACCATCTTTCTCTCCCGCCTGTTTCCAATCATAAGTCTGACACTGTGATGCAGTAAGCTCTAATTGAGAACACCCAAAGAAGGTAAGAAAAATTGCAAATATTAATAAAGACTGGTTCATAACTATCCTAAAACTAAATATGTTTGAATTAAATTAAGGAGTTCATTTCATAAAGTCTATGCAAATGAAAATAGTTCAGATATTTTAAAAAAATGCTAAACAAAGAAAACAACATCAATTTTATTCCTGCGAAATCCCCTATTAACTGGGATGAGTACTTTATGTTACAGGCCATGATGGCGAGCTTTAAGTCAAAAGATCCATCAACTAAGGTCGGTGCAGTTTTTGTTGATAAGAACAATCATCAAGTTACGATGGGCTATAATGGCTTTGTTGCAGGTATTGATGAAACTCAACTCCCTTGGGGAAAAGATCCACAGGCTTCACTGGAGTTTCAAAAATATGGATATGTTGTGCATGCAGAAGCAAACGCAATACTTCACTCTAAGGATAGCCTTGAAGGAACAAGAGCCTATGTCACTCTTTTTCCATGCCACGAATGCGCTAAATTACTAGCAAGCTCTAAAGTATCAGAAGTTATCTTCTTAAGTGATAAGCATAGAGAAACTGAATCCAATAGAATCTCTAAGAAGATTTTTAGCCTGGCCGGTATTAAATTTAGGCAATTAGAGATTCATGATATTGCGATCAATTCTATGCATAAGCATTTTCAAACACTTATAGAGCAAGTTCTTTAAAAGCTCTATTTAACAGCAAGAAATCTTAATGAAATAAGAATAATTTACTCATTTAATTTATGCTAAAATCAAAATCTATGGAAAAGATATTTCGACAATCACTAGGATTGGTAGTGCTACTTCCATTCATTGTTTCAATTATTGGATGGCTTCAGGGCTGGGAGATTACTTATAGGCCCATTCCAAATGCTCCAGTTATAAGTCCATACACATCACTTATCTTTATAATTTTATTCTTCAACAAAGTAAGTATTAATCACTTTAAACTATCACTCTATACCCTTGGCAAAATTAGAGTTTTTTCTCTTGGATTAATTCTATCTATTTTATTCCTAGAGTTGGCCATCCACACAAATGGGGTGAGCCAGTTTATGACACTGCCAATGAGCTCAACATCAACAATACTAACATTCTTTCTAATATGTGTTCTCGAGGTTGTCTCTTTTGAAAGTGAAGAAAATAATCTTCTAGTGGATGCACTACTACTTATATCATTACTGTGGGTTTACTTATCTATCTGTGGGCATATATTTGGAGAAATCGTACTAACAGGAATTACTAATAATAACTTAATAGGATTAAGCCTCCCTACGGCTTGTTCGTTCCTTCTCTACATATCTATCTTTATAAGAAACGACCAAGTTTGCTTTACAAAGAAACTCTTTCAAAGAGTGGACTGGGCCAAGAAATATATCTTTATCTACTTCACAGGTTACTTAGTACTCCCTCTTATATTTATTTTACTTCTAAAGAATGTTCACTTCGACACAGAGGATCATTTTAAAATATTCATCTCATTTTCATTGATAGGAGTTTTCTTCATTGCGCTCTTTATAGCCCTTATTCACTTCTTATCTAGAACTCACTCAGGAATACAGCTCATTTGTACCTACACAAAGAGAATCAAGACTCCGGATGGAGAATGGATGCCAATAGAGAATTATCTCACATCTAACTATGGGATAAATCTCAAGCATGTAACTTCTAAAGAAGCTAAAAAGCAAAAGGCGCTTAACAAGAAACCAAAACATATTTAGTTTAAGCTAGACAGGTTTAAACTCCCTATTGAACATTTTCGAATAGCCCCAAAGAAGACCTTGCCCCAACAAAAGTTTGATGATACAAACTCTTTCATAAATTAATCCAATACAGACAAGGAAAGAATTATGAAAAAGGGACTATTATCATTATTACTTTTAGCCGTATCATCACTTAGCTTTGCGCAAAGTGGAGACCTAACAATACCAGGTGAAAGATGGCAAACAACTTTTAACAAATACATTTGTAATAATGTTGTTACTAATGCTGCAACTCCAACAGAGTTCGCAAGAATTAACGTACAATTTGGAACAGTAACGACTGACTACACTCTTGATAATGGGCTTATGAAAGCAACATTTGAAGAGAATGGAAAAGTATGTAACTACAGTGCAATTCTTTTAGCTGACAATACTCTTTCAACTATCAAGCTTATTACTTCAAAAGCATATGCAGTAAACGCTGATACTGAATGTACAGAAGGTCAGAAAATTATTGATGATGCTTTTAAAGGTCCAAACAAGTACCTTTACTACGGTCATCCACACAACCTAGCAGTAATGGTTCCAGTTGCTGATGCAGCAAACATCTGCCCAGGACAATCAACAATGGGTGTTAACTTTGTACTTACTGGAAAACTTGATTAGTTAATTTTTTAAAAATTAATAAAAAACGAAGAGGCTAACAATTAATTTTGGAAGCCTCTTTTTTGCATTTAAGAAGATAAGAAAATGAATAATAACAAGTCCAAACTTTTTATAGCTTACCTAAATACACTTACCTTTAGTTGTGTACAGATGATTCTCTACACAACAATTCCATATATTGCAGAAAAAACAGGTGTTGTTACTGCAAATATTATAGGAGCAATTAGTGTAGGTTCACTCATATTTTCATTCATGGGTCCCTTCTGGGCGGCTAAGAGTGATAAACTTGGACGAAAGAGAGTTCTAAGTTTTGGAATGCTAGGGATGACTATCTCTTTTGTTCTTATGGCACTTCTATTTATTTTCAATACGACGACTCCGCTAAGTGTGAAAATTGCAATGGTCTTTGCGAGTAGAATTATCTACGGTCTTTTAGCCTCGGCAATAGTTCCCGTTTCACAAGCATGGCAACTAGACCTAATTAGTAAAACAGAGCATATAAAAGTCCTAACGAGGAACTCAATGTGCTTAAACCTTGGAAGAATCTTAGGTCCGATCCTTATATTATTTAAACAAGTAAATTTTGAACTCATTATCTATGCTGCAACAATCTGGATTTTCACACTTGCTACTAGCTGTTTCCTGACTTCAGACGCAAATATACAAAATGAAAGTTCAAAAACAGAAATAAAACTTAAGGCAGTACTTGAGAGTTGGAAATTAAGTATAAAAGAAGCTCTATACCCAATTCTACTTGCTATGATTTTTACAAGTTTTATTGGAATTATACATACGTTCTTAGGACACCATTTAAAAGAAGTTCTTCATATTGATGGAAAAGATGCAACAATATTATTTGCCAAGATTATTCTAGTTCTTAGTATTACGGCCTTATTAGTTCAACAGTTAAGTATATGGCTTTTAAAATCTAAGTGGGTTCCTCGAGTTCTCATAGGTGCAAGCTCATTAGTTATTGGTTCAATCGTTCTAATGTACTCAAAGAATGAACAGTCAATATGGATATCAATTATCTTCATTTCGTTTGCGACAGCACTTATACCTCCTGTTTATCTTTCATTAATTAGTAACTCTAAGAAAACAAAGACTAAAGAAACTGTTTTTGGAAAGAAGCTTGGATTGGCAAGTGTTGCTCACTCATTTGGATATGCAGTGGGAGCAGGACTGATTGCTTTATCTATGAAACTACATCTAGTACCTGAAAAAGCAGTTGTATTCTTTGTATCTTTCACAATCATGACTTTAGTTTTTGTTTTAATTATTAAAGAAAGAACACCAGCAGTTAACCTAGAAGTAAAAGAGAGCTAAACTTGAGAGAGAAGTCACTACTTTATACATTTGAAGCATTGGTAAATTCTTTATTAAGAGAGTTTATTGAATTAGAGACTATAAAAACAAGTAGTGAAGATAACTTCATAGAGTTTACCAATAAGAAGATGGAAACTCTTAGAGTTGAGCTAGCAATCTATTCAATCCTAGGTAAGCATCAATATAATTTAAATCATAAAATAGATAATAAACCTGTCGAAATAGAGAAGTCGCTTGAATGGATTATCAATTACTCATGCGAAGTAATGAACCAATCAGATATGGAGCAAATTACTTCTTTTAAAGATAGAGTTCATCAAAGCCAAACTAATATTCAAACATTCCTAGAGGATCTAGGTGAAGGAATCGAGAGTGATTATAAAAAAACTCTTAACTTCATCGAAGCTGAAAGTTTACTGATACTTGGACATTCATTTCATCCCTACCCAAAAGCAAGAGATGGGTTTAATAAAGAAGACTTTAAAAACTATTCTCCAGAATATAGACAGAGCTTCTCTCTTGCATGGGCAATTGCAGATCAAGACGTAGTTCTTGAAAAGCATGAAAAAGACTTTGATTCAACATGGATTAATGCAATTGCAATAGAATGCCTTGGAGCTGCTGAAGTTGAGAAATTAACAAAGAACAATAAAAAGCTTGTGCCTATTCACCCATGGCAACTTTCTCATATTAGAAATAATCACTTTGTTAGAGATTTAGAATCAAAAAATAAAATTTCATTTTTCCACAAAGAATCAAAAATCAAATGGATAAGTACCTCATCAATTAGAAGTATCTACTCAAAAGATTGTAAGTATATGCTTAAATTTTCGATGAGCTTAAGACTAACAAATTCAATAAGACACCTCCAACAAGTTGAAGTAGACAGAGGTATTCAAGTTAGTGACGTCTTTAAAACAGATGAAGGGATTAGACTGCAAGAAAAGTGGAAAAAGTTTAAAGTTCTACATGAACCTGCTTATGCTGCTTTAAAAAATGAAAAAGGTGAAACAGCAATTGACTCAATTGTATCTTGCCGAATGAATCCTTTCATAAAGGGTGAAGAAGAAAGTACTGTATTGCTTGCAACTCTTAATCAGACTTCCCCAAAGGGACGTTCGATACTAGATAACTATACGCAGAGAGAGGACTCATCTTATTTTGTAGATTGGTTCACAGAGTTTACAAAAGTGGTCATCACTCCTCTATTAGATTCACAAGCTAATTTTGGAATCTTCCTCGGCGCCCATCAACAAAATATTATTTTAAAGCTAAATAATAATGGTTTTCCAACAAACCTATTCTTCAGAGACTGTCAGGGTACTGGATACAGTGAAGAAGGATTTAAGCAATATAGTCCTTACTCCAAAGAGATGGCGCTAGATAATGGGAATATCCTAACTCCGGAGCTTGGGCAGAAAATATTCTGCTATTACCTAATTATAAATACTGCTTTTGATACGATTTCTCATTTATCAAAAATAAGTGGTCAAAATGAAACAATTTTCCTTCATATTTTAAACAAATCGATTAGAGCTCTAAAAGAAAATGGAGTAAAAGATTCAAGCTGCATAGACTATCTTCTTAATGAGCAATATCTATGGGTTAAGGGAAATTATAAGTGCTGCTTAAAAGAAATTAACGAAAATACAATGACGAGTCCTGCAGATATTTATATTCCAATAAATAACCCAATCAAGGGAGCTGCTTCAAATGTATAAGAAAATTAGACTACAATCTTTTAGTACACAGCACTTCTATGAAATAGAACTCACAAGTTCAAATCAATTACAAATTAGTAACAACTCACAAAGTGTTTACTGCTCATTTAAAAGAAGTACCAATACATTCACTCTACTAGACTTAGAGTATATAAGTGACGAATTCACACTCATCGCTATTGAGTCAATCTTTAATCTCTTCCCGAAAGAAGCTTTTACTATAATTTTTAAAAAATCACTTATAAAACAAAATATCAGCTTTAATGAACTAGTTGATAATGATTTAGTGATTCTACCAAGAGATTTTTTTGCAAAGACAGGTAATATATGGGCAAAGAAGGTAGATCCAACTCTAGAACTGAAAGAAATATCTACAGCTGGTGTCACTCATCCTGAACGTCCTTCTTACGATCCAGGAGAACTCCTGTACAAGAAATATTACTCTGAGATTGATACTACTATTTCATTTAGAGTCGCAGACATTTCTAAAGATTTAGATAACTTCCATGAGTGGCATAATAAGAAATTCATTTATAATTTCTGGGAACTTAATAAAAGTAAGCCTGAGCTAGAAAAGTACCTAGCTGATGGGCTAAAAGATAAGCACAGCATACCAACAATTCTTGAATTTAATAATAAATCAATTGGATATTTTGAATTCTACTGGGCCAAAGAAGATAGACTAGGTCCTTTCTATAATTTCTCTGACTTTGATAGAGGCTTCCACTTTCTGATTGGAGAAGAGTCTTGCCTAGGAAGAGTAAACGTTGATGCTATACTTAAAGCAACAAGCCATTATACATTCTTAAATGATGAGAGAACTGAACTTCTTGCTGGAGAACCAAGAAGTGATAACAAGAGAATTATAAGATATATAGATCACTTTGAGTGCTGGAGAAAAGAAAAAGAATTCGACTTTCCACACAAGAGAGCCGCCCTACTACTTTGTGATAGAGATACTTATTTCCAGGAGGGTTATCCATGGAATTAAGCCAATTAAACCTAATTGCAAATCAAAAGCTAGTTGCTAAAGCAATTGGAGAACTATACTACGAAGAAAATATTCATCCAACACTTAAGGAAGTATATAATCTGTCTCTGGCCTCTGGAATTCAATATGAATTCTCAGCAAGAAAAACTATTTGGACATCTCTTGTCGTTGATGTTGATTCAATCGTAAGAATTGAAAATAAAAATAAATTCAAAGTCAAAAGTGCAGCTCAATTTTTTATAGACGCACAAGAAGAACTTCTTCTAACAGATATTGTTTTATCAAACTTTTTAGAAGAGCTTAATAATACAATAGTCAGAGATATACACCTTTTAGAAAAAAGAAAAAATATTAAAGCTGCAGATCTTTTAGATATGAGTGAAGTTCAAAGAGAATCTTTTCTTAATGGTCACCCAAAGGCCCTACTTAATAAGGGACGAATAGGTTGGAACCTAAAAGAGAACCAGCTCTATTCTCCAGAGGAGTCAGTCGGCTTTAAACTTCATTGGGTTGCCATAAGAAGAGATCAATCTACTTACATATTGTCTAAGTCAATTAATGAAACAGAGATACTCAACGACTCACTAGATATTAAAGAGAAAGAGAGACTCCTTACCTCTTTTAGTGAAAATAAACTGAGTAAAGAGAATTACTTCATCATCCCAGTGCACCCTTGGCAGTGGGAAAATATTATTCAAACTCAATTCATTTTTGAGTTAAGTAATAAAGAAATTATTCACTTAGGTGAATTTGGAGATAAATATAGACCTCAAGTATCTCTTAGAACTCTCTCAAATATTAGTAGACCAGCTAAGCTAGATATTAAACTACCTTTAACGATACTGAACACATCGGCCATTAGAGGTCTTCCTAAAAAGTATATTAAAATTGGTGTAACAATTTCAGACTACTTAGAAGAAATCATCTCTCAAGATACTCTACTTCAAGAAACAAACTTAGCTATTATAAAAGAAAGAGCTGGGGCTAGCTATGTAAGTAAATTCTTCTTTCAAGTAAAAGATGCTCCATACCGCTACCACGAATACTTAGGTGTTACATGGAGACAGAGTATGGAAACATTAAATGATGAATCAAAAAATATTTCATCATTAATGACTGGAAACCTACTCTTTGTGGATAATTCAGGAAAGTCTCTTATTGCAGAATTGATTAGAAAATCTGGTAACGATATATCAACTTGGCTTTCTCACTATTTTAAAAATGTAGTCATTCCACTTTATCACCTACAAGTAAAGTATGGAATAAGCCTAGTTTCTCACGGTCAAAATATTATTCTTAGAACTAAGAATAGCTTACCTTTTGGTGTAGCAATAAAAGACTTTGGTGGAGACTTAAGAATTAGTAATGAGCACATTGAGAAATATAGCGATCTTCCAGATATTAAAAATATTGGAACGATGCCAGCAGCTCACCTAATCCATGACTTGTTTACTGGACATATGGTTACGCTACTTAGATTTGTCTCTACTATTTTAAATGATACTGAAAATTTTAAAGAAATTGACTTCTACGCATTACTAGCAAAAGAAGTTGAAGAATATAATAAGAATAACCCTCCTCCAAAAGAGGTTAACCTCCTAAGAGAGAAGTTTGAACGTGTAATTATCAACACGGTTCGATTTCAAATTGGATATGGTGATTCTTCAGAGCGTCCTGTGCCTAAGCTTGGTTCGGACATAGTGAACCCAATTTTTCTAGGCTCAGAGTCTAGGAAGTAAGGAATATTATGAGTACTGAAAAGATATATGATTTAATAGGAATTGGCGTAGGCCCATTTAATTTAAGCCTGGCCGCTCATTCATCGCAAGTGAATAAACTCGACAGTTTATTTCTAGAGCAAAAACCTTCATTTGAGTGGCATAGAGAGTTAATCTTTCAAGATTCATATATGCAAACCTCTTTTCTAAAAGATCTTGTGACAGGATCAGATCCTACGAACCCGTATACTTTTTTAAACTACCTAGTTAAGAATGGTTTATTCTACTCTTTTATGAACACTGGTAGAAAAAGTATAACGAGAAAAGAATTTGAAGTTTATTGTCGATGGGTTGCAGATTCTCTTGGTGATAATATTGCCTTTGGAAATAAAGTTAAGAATATAACTCAAAAGAATAATCTCTTTATTATCGAAACTAACAAAGCTGTTTTCACGGCTAAAAATATCTGTCTTGGAACTGGTCTAATACCAAGTGTGCCAAAGTGTGCGAGAGAGTTTATTGGAAAAGATGTATTTCATGCAAAGTCTAAAGAACTTGCCTCTGTAAACTTAGAAGGTAAAAACTTAGTTGTTGTTGGTGGTGGACAGACTGGTGTAGAAGTTTTTAAAAATGCGTTAAATGAAAAGTGGGGACGACCTAATTCAATTAAGCTAATCACAACAAGAGCGAATCTAGAGCCCCTTGAGTCATCTCCTTTTACAGATGAATACTTTACTCCAGGATATGTGAAGCAGTTCTTCTCCCTTAAAAATGAAAAAAAAGAAAGTATCGTCAACTACCAACTTTTAGCAAGTGATGGAAATACTCCAGAGTATCTAGAAGAGCTGTATAATGAACTATACTTAGTTAAAAACATTCATAAAGATGAGAGAAAAATTGAAATTCTCCCATACAGATGGCTAGATAAAGTTGAGAAGTCTGGTGAATCTTATAACTTAACATACCGAAATGACTTTAGAGATAAACTTGAATCTGATAATGCTGACGTTGTCATCCTAGCAACAGGTTTTCAAAAGTCTACCCCACCAATCCTAGATCTTTTAGAAGAGCATATTCCTCTATGTGAAAAGGGACGCTTTATATTTAATAAAGACTACTCTCTTAAGTGGGATGGTGAAAAAACTAATAAAATTTTTGCATTTAACTTCAGTAGATATGGACATGGAATATCTGAGCCTCAACTCAGTTTAATGGCATGGCGTTCAGCGAATGTCATAAATGCTCTTTGTGAAGAAGAGATATTCCCAACCACTAGCTTTAAACCAAACTTCATTGACTACGGTGAAGAATAAGAAGGGCGTATGATCAGTATAAATGAAATTGAAAGAAATATATTTGAAGTAGAAATTACTTCTCCTAGAGAAGAAAAAGATGAGACAAGCTTCCTAGGGCTACTTGATGATTTAATTGAAAAAGAATTCTTTGGTCTTATCTTTTCAACAGAAGGAAAGGCCGGATTCTCAGCAGAAGCAAAGAAGTCAATGTCTATCTGGTTTAAAACTAATAAACCACTTCTTAAAGAAAGGTGTATAGGATTTGCGAGAGTGAATAGATCACAATCTAAGACAGCTAAATTTACAAGTAAGGCCATGCAATTAGCAATGCCTTGTCCGTATACAGTAGTAACAAATAATCAAGAAGCTAGAGAATGGGTTCTGGACCTATTTAGCTCATATAATAATTAAAAGGTTTTTTATGAAAGTTTTACTATTTATTTCAATGATCATCTTAAGTGACCTATCACTTTCTCAGGAAGTTTCTGAAGAGAATGAAGCTATTTATATCATTGCTAGAAAGAGAAAAGAAAATATTCAAGAAGTCCCTATTAGTATTACAACTTATGATGAATACCAGATAGAGGAAGCAGGTATTGAAACAGTAAGAGATATTACTGATACAACTCCAAACGTCACTCTTATTGGATCGAACTCAGGTAGATACTCAACGCCTTACATTCGAGGACAAGGAAATCAAGACTTAAACCTTCCAGAAGAAGTATCTGTTGGATTTAATTTAGATGAAATACCATTGCCAAGATACGCTATGGACAATGACCTTATTGATATAAAAAGTGTTGAAGTACTTAGAGGTCCTCAGGGAACACTATTTGGAAAAAATACTCAAGCAGGTGCCATAAATATTTATACAAAAGAGCCAGACTACAGGGATGGAAGTAAGGTCTCTCTACAGGTCGGTAATCTAGAAACAAAATCCGTAATTGGTACTACTAATTTCAAGATAGGTTCTGAAAAGCTGCAAAATAGGATTTCTCTTAAGTATAAAGAACAAGGTGGATACATCCAAGATACTTATTTAAATAAAGATCTCGGTGATAATAAGACGTACTCAATGAGTAATACTCTTCAGTTTAAGCCTACCAATATTTTCAAGTCTACTTTTAAAATTGGACTACAAAAGAAAGAAGGATCAGACCCGCTTATAGTTTCAAGAAATGAGCCAGGATATCCAAAATCACATCAAAACATAGACCCTAGGTATAAAACAAACCTTGTTACAACATCTCTAAAACTAGAAAAAGATTTTAGTAATTCAATTTTAACTTTTATTGGAGCGTTTAATTACTACGACTTCAATATCAAGTACGACGAAGCTGATTACTATATTACTTATGACTACCTAGAAAGCTTAGTCGGAACAGCACTTGCTGACCAATACATTAATGATTCAAGCGAACTATTCAGATCAATAAGAGAATATCAAAGGCAGTATTACACAGAGCTCAGGCTATCAAGTAAAGATAATAGTGATCTATCATGGACAGGGGGAATAAATTTTTCTCGCAACAATTATCGCCTACTCAGCCATATTAGAACATTTAGTGGTGGATTTGTTTTCAAGCAACAAAATGTTAATTTAATATCAGATTCTTTTTCAGTTTTTGGTGAAGCAACAAAGAAGTTTGCTGATAAGTACTCACTTACTTTTGGAACAAGAGTAAACCATGACAAGAAGCAATTTAAATCTATTCATAGTTCCACTACTATTGCTGACTACAGACAAAATAGTGAAGCTGACTATACAGACTTTACATCTAAACTAACTCTTGCAACAAAACTTAGCTCTACAAAGAATGTATACGTAAGTATAGCGAGAGGTTATCAATCAGGAGGGTATCCTTCTTACCACTTTAATAACTACAACGATATATCTAAAGATCAGCCAGCATATGAGGATTCGACTTCCCTTTCATATGAAATTGGATCTAAACTTTCCTTCTTCAAAAAGAAGTTAACACTGAATACTGCTATCTTTTTTAACGATATAAAAGACAAGCAAGTAAGAGTTAAAGACACTTCAACCAACCAAAGCTTTTACGCAAATATCGATACTGATGTTTTCGGTGGAGAGATTGAAGCAAAGCTAAAAGCTACAACTGATTTAACTTTTGGGTCTACTCTTGGTTATACAAATTCAAGATTCAAAGAAGAAACAGTCTCAGGAACAAGCAGTACTGTTTTAAATAAAAAGGGTGCAAGACTTGCAAATATTCCATATTGGACGGGAAGTACTTTTGCACAGTACTCCTACTTCCTAAATAGTGTTGATGGTTATCTAAATCTTAGAGCGAGTTATAAATATATTGGCAACCGCTTTGGAGACAATATAAACCACACGAGAATGGGAAGTTATGGACTGCTAGGAACTAGAATTTCTTTTGAAAAAGAGGCCTATACTATCACCGCCTACGTAAATAACCTCTTTGATAAAGTTTACGAAAGTCAGGCTTACTACTACTCTGCTTTTGATAAAGAAGTCTCCTCTCCAGGACTTCCGAGAATGTATGGGCTTAAAGCAACATATAGATTTTAATAAATATAAGAGGGAGGACAGCCTCCCTCATTTCAATAGCTTACCTACTGATTATTCTTTATACACCTTCTGTAATTATTTCTAATAATCCAATATAACTCCTACTTTTGTATAAAATATCTCCACCACACATAGGAGATTACGAAATGAGAAAGACACTACTAATAACTGCAACTCTATTATCAATGTCGAGTAATGCTTCATTTTTTGATTTTCTAAACTCAAACCCTTCAATAGCTAATGTATTAAGTAATGCTTCAAATACTCAGTTCGGTAGTGGAAACTCAGTAGACCTTGTAGAAGAGAGTACTGAACAACAATGTATAAATGCTATACACAATTCTATTCAGACTCAAAAAGATACTCCTAATAAAATTGGATTATTATATGCTGCAACTCTTACTTATAAAGCATACTCTAGTTCACTAGAGGGTGATTTCTCACAAGAGCTTAAAACTAAAGATTATTTTGGAAAGCAAATTAGAAGAGGTTTATCTGATAGATCTAGAATTAAAATAAATTCTTATTCAGACAAACATATCCCACATCAAGTTTCAGGATGTTCTAAATTCTCAACAATTACATCTGTAACGAAATCATCAGTCATGGATAAAACATGTCGTGTAATCAATTATGATTTAAGTGGTGAAAAGTATAAAGTTCTATTCTGTGAAAACGATACTACAGTCTATACAGACTTCTTAGATGTTGATTTAAAAACAATTAAAACTTATAACGAAATAAAATAATGAATGGCCTTGCTCTAAGGCCATAATTTCATATAACTACGGTAAAACCTGATTAGGCATCTCACCTGTAGAAAAATAAGTTTTAATATTTTCCATTGTTACTACTGCAATTTGATTTAGAGCTTCACTTGTTAAAAAAGCTTGATGGGAAGTGACTAAAACATTTGGAAAACTGATCAAGCGTGCAAATAGATCATCCATTAATATTTCTTCAGATAAGTCTTGAAAGAAAAGGTTCTCTTCTTCTTCATAAACATCTAGTCCAGCTCCAGCAATATGCTCAGACTTTAAAGAATCAATTAGGGCCTTTGTATCTATTAACCCTCCACGACTAGTATTGATTATATAAACACCCTTCTTCATCTTCTTAAAGCTTTCTCTATTTAATATATGATGAGTCTTTGGATTCAGTGGAACATGCAAAGAAATGATATCACTTTCTTTTAGTATTTTATCAAGGCTAACATAATTAAACTCTTCATTTTGGTCTATATCATAGGCCATGACCTCACTGCCAAAACCTTTCATAATATTGGCAAAGACAGCACCTATTTTTCCAGTTCCAATGACTCCAACTTTTTTCCCATGAAGATTAAATCCAACTAATCCATCTAGTGAAAAATTATGAGACTGAGTTCTCATATGTGCTTTATGAATTCTACGAGAAAGCGCTAGGAGGAGACAAACTGCATGCTCAGCAATAGAGTGAGGAGAATAACTTGGAACCCTTACAACAGGAATTTCAAGCTCGACAGCGGCCTGCATATCCACGTGATTGAATCCAGCGGAACGTAATGCTAATAGCTTTATTCCATTGTTTTTAAGAGCAACTAATGTATCTCTATCCACACTATCGTTAGCAAAAGAACAAACAACATCATAGCCCTTCGACATAACTGCTGTCTGCGAAGTTAACCTTGGCTCTAAAAATGAAATTTCAACACCGGCTTCATCAGACGCCTTAGTAAAATACTCTAACTCATACTTATGTGTTTGAAAGAAAGCTACTTTAACCATATCTATAATCCTATCTATGAGAGATCTATGTTAAAACCATAATAAATATTGAACCTAGCAGAAATTCGAGATAGAAAAAAGATAAAAGTGTGGTCAAAAGTCTTTTTTCAATACAGGCAAAAAAAGACTTAATTAACACTGCACTAAGTAAAAGAATTAGAACAATCCCCCCACTCTACTTATCTATTTCTTAAGGTAGAGAGTTGGTAAAACTTTTAGATCAAAAATCATACCAATGAAGATTATTATAGATAAACATATTCCAAACTCTTGGATAGGAAGAAAGTCATTAATCATAAAAAATAAAAAACAAAATGTAAGGATTAAACTGGAACGACTTACTGGTTTAACGATAGTACTATAAAAAAAGCTATCAGATAGATCTTCCTTATCGAGTGTATCAATAATATGAAATGAACTATCAACAATAAGTCCCAAAGAGATACTATATGTCATTACTGTAGCAATATTAAATGAGAGACCAAAAATCCGTAAAAAGAAAAATGATATAAATACAGGAACAATATTTACAAACAAGAATATAAAGAAGACCTTAACCTTTTTGAAAGCTATAAATGCAATAAAAGAAATTACAACTAAGCTAATTGAAAAGCTTTTAAATAAGGTAAATATCATCTCTTTCTGAGCAATCATTAAATGATAATATAGACCGTTAAATGACTTCTCATAATCTTTAAATACAATTTGAACATCATTTACAAGTTCCTCATACTCATGAACATTCATAGGAGGAGCTAAAATACTAACTCGATAATCACTATCTAGAGGGAATCCGCCTCGAAGAGAAATTGGTGCTTGTGAAAACATAGTTAAGTAAGCAAATTTATGGTCTGGAACTTTAGCATCTCCAGTATAAATTTCATTAGCTTTCTTAGTGAATAAGTTAGCTGATAATAAATTATAGTGATCACTTTTTTGTCTTAACCTTTTCAGTAAAATCTCTTCTAATGTCGAGAGTTTTTTTAAGTCATCAATTGTTGCTTCTTTCTTTAGATTTAAAACAATATCTAATACAGGTGGACCAAGAACTTTTGTAGAAACATCTAAAATACTCTCTTTAATAAATGAGTCCTTAGGAAAGTATTCTGTAGCATCAGTTAAAACTCTAATCCCTTTTGAAGATAATCCTCCAATGATGATACCAATTATTGATAAGATCATAATTTTCTTCATTGATAAAAAGCCACTTAAGCTTCTTCCTACAATACCTTTAACTTCACAATCCTCTCGGCTTAAGAGAAAGTCTGTACTATTTGAAGCTGATAAGATCCACAAGATGGTCAAAATTGAAGAGATAAGAATGAGCATGGCTGATGTTAGTCCAAAAGTGCTAATTGCTTTTAAACTAGAGAAATATAGTGAAAGAAAACCAACAAAGGTTGTCACAACCATTAATAAAATGGGCTTTTTCTTTGAAAGAACTCCCTTCTGAAAACTTTTTAACTCTAAACTTGTGTAATAAATATGAAATACCAATGATAAATTTATTACAAACATTAAAAGTGGAATAATTGAAATGACTAAATTGGATTCATGGAAGAAGAACTTCGTAACAGATAAACTAACAGAAGAAGCAAGAAGGCATGGAAAGAATATAAAAATAGCAGTCTTGAAGCTTTTCGTAATAACCAATAAAATTAGAAAAACACCAAGAAATAATAAAGGAAATAGCTTCTCTTTAATGCTCTTCGAATATTTATTTAAAAGTTTATTTGTAAATGGAACCCCTGCTAGATGAAGATTTTCACTTAAATCTCCCCAAAAGCTATCAGACTCAATCTTTTCTAGAATATTTCTTATATGATCTTGATCAGAAATTAAAATAAGACCTAAGTAATTCTTACCTTCTATTTTTATAAAGTCTTTAAAGTTGGGAGGAAGATCTTTTGAAATGATAATTTCACACTTATCATCACAATCTTTAATAAGACCACTAGACTTAATTTTAAATATTTCTTTTTCTTTATTGCCTACTACATTTTTATAATCTTTTTTAAGGACAACAAAACTCTTTTCTTTAAATCTTTCTTTAAACCCTAGGTAACTAGTGGCCCCTAAATCAGTTAGAAACACTGTTTCTTTATTATTTTGGACTAAGTCATTAGAGTAGATGATCCCCAAAACTCCTAACGCAATAAGAGATATAGAAATTACTCTTGATAAAGTCCTGTTTCTCCTCATAAGTTAGCCGGAGGTAGAAGATCTTCTAAGAAAAAGGCCGTAAACTCCTCTCTTCCATTAAGTTTAGCTTTCTTATAGATTGAAGATATTTGATGCCTCACTGTTTTCTCACTACTTCCTCGAATTTCAGCGATTTTCTTAGGGCTTAGACCTTTTAGAAGAAAGAGAGCAATATCACGTTCAGCATCAGAGAAACTCCACTCATTAAAGGTTCTATCAATATGTGAGCTCAGCCCCTCAACAAAAACTTCTGACTTTTGCTTCAGTCCTTCAGCAATCTCCCTAAGTAATTTTTTTTCACCTTCAAGTTGCTCAATATGTTTTTTTTCCTTTAAATATTCCCCTGTGATGTAGATTATAGCTCCTAATGATATCGCTACTATCGCTATCTCAATAACTAAGTGAGCTATAGATGCACCTTCATGAAAATCCTCAAAAATATCAATTAGAGTCAAAGCTCCAACAAATAGTAGTAAAAAACCACTAATCAAACGTTCTTTTTTCATAATAAAAATGACCTATGTGATTGCCTAAGTACCTGTTTATATATTCTAATAGGTAAACTTCCCCATATCAACTAAGTGAAAAATCCTGCAGTATGATGAATATAGAGGTGTAGTTGTGAAACTAAAACAATTTTTAAACAATAAATCATCATTTATAATTGTCGGTCTGATCAATATCGCACTTTTTCACTACGCAATCATAAGGCTCTGGTTCTTCCTACTAGATAGTACTGGAAGAAATGCTGTAGATGTAGGGCCATATCAATGGACAATAAATACCCTACTTCTTTGCTTCTTTAGCATTCCTCACAGCTTACTTTTGAATTCTAAAACCAAGAGAAGGCTTCTAAACTATATTCCAGGAAAACTATACTCAACAATTTACTCGTTACATGCCTGTATTGCCATAATACTCATGGATGAATTCTGGGTAACTATTGGGCCTAACCTCATGATTTCAACAAAGTTTACAAGTAATATAATTACAATACTTTACATCTTTAGCTGGCTTTTCATGTTTTGGACTATGAGCACTATAGGTTTATTCAAGCAAAGTGGTATTGAAGAGTGGTGGAATGCCATAAAAAGAAAAAAGATCAAAGGATCACTTATACAACATGGTCCTTACAAGATTTGTCGCCACCCTATTTACGTAGCATTCCTTGGAATGATTTGGTTTACCCCAAATATTAGTGCAGATAGGCTCTACTTATCTCTTTTTTGGACTATCTATATTTTTGTTGGGGCAACATTTAAGGAAGTCAGACTAAGCAAAAGTAAAATGTATAGAGAGTATTCAAAAAAGGTGCCTGCGTTTCCCTTATTTCCAAAGAAGCTAGATCACATAATAGCAAAAAAAGTATGGAGTATATAAAAATGAAAAATATAATCTTTCTCTTCTTCTTTATTATCTCACCAAATATTCTTGCCGAGAACTTTCAGAATAAAGTCATTTCTGAGAGTTTTAATGAAGCTAAAGCAAAGAAGTCAAAACTACAATTTATCGTTATTAGCACTAAGGCAGGAATGTTTTCTTCAGATGTAGATGGATATGTTAAGAATTTTTCATATAAATCAAAATTCGATAATAAGAATTTAATACTTCGAGATATGCAAATCAACTTTATGGCCAACTCAATGGATACGGATGGCGAAACGAGGGATGAAAAGCTTCATAATTTATGTATGGAAGCAGAGAAATACCCTAACGTTGAAATCTCTGTTGCTGGTCCTTTATTTCTAAAAGACTTAAAAGAAAGAACTTATGACGGAATAGTTAAAATACGAGGAAAGGAAAAGAAATTTCAAATCAAACTGGTAGTTAACAAGATCTCTAATAATTCTTATCAAATAAACGGTAGCTCTAGTTGGAGTTTAAAAGAAATGGAAATTCCAGACCCAAGTATATTTATAGCCAAGCTATCAGACGAAATTAAAATAAATATTTCAATCAATGAATCAATAAAATAAGAGAGGAAGTATGCCATACATCGTAGATATTCAAACAAGTTTTCCTGATAATTACTACTCTCAACAAGAGCTTATTCAAAGTATCACTAAAGCACTTGAAGGAAAAATTAGAAATACTTCCAGAATTGAGACGATTCATTCTAATGTACTAGTAGAAGGAAGACACCTTGCCGTACCTCTAGAAAAGTACTTTCAATTGGAAAGCTTCGATGAAAAGAATAACCTCTTTATAGAAAAAGCTGTCGATTTATCAACTGATGCAATCTCCAAGATATTAAAAAATAATAATCTTCAAGCAAAAGATATAGGATCTCTATGGAGTAATACCGTTACAGGCTTTGCCATTCCAAGTATAGAATCAAGAGTAATGAATAGACTTCCTTTCTCTTCAAAAACCAAAAGAGTTCCCCTTATGGGACTCGGCTGTATGGCCGGAGTAGCTGGTATTAATAGAATCGCAGACTATCTAAAGGCATATCCAGATGAGGCAGTAATTTTCTCCTCTGTAGAGCTATGCTCATTAACTGTGCAAATGAGTGACATAAGTGTTGCAAATTTAATTTCAATAGGTCTTTTCGGAGATGGTGCAGCCTCAGTTCTTATGGTCGGAGATAACCATCCACTTTCTAAAACTGCTCCAATAGAATGGAAATCTTCTAGAAGTATTTTCTTTCCTGACACTCAAGATGTTATGGGCTGGAAAGTAGGAGAAAAAGGTCTCAACATTGTTCTTAGTAAGAGTGTTCCGGATTTAACAGAGAAAGCTCTGCCAGAACCATTGAATGAGTTTTTATCAGAAAATCAATTAGAGTTAAGTCAAATTGATTCTTTTTTTGCTCACCCAGGAGGACCAAAAGTTCTACTTGCTCTTGAAAAAGTATTAGATCTTCCAGAGAAAGGTTTAAAGCACAGTTGGGACAGCTTAGCTAAAAATGGTAATATGAGCTCTGTTTCAGTATTAGATATCTTTAAAAGAAATATGGAGAATAAAACACCTGAACTTTCAGGTAAGAACATTATAAGTGTGGCCATGGGACCTGCCTTTAGTGCAGAGCTAGGACTTCTTAAATGGAAATAAACTACCTCTTAATATTTCGAATTATTATATTCTTTACTATTTTACAAAGAGTTGCAGAATTATTTATCTCTAAAAAAAATGAGAAATTCATCCTCTCAAAAGGAGGAATGATTATAAAAGAAGGGAATTATATTTTTATGGTTCTCTTACACACATTTTGGCTTCTAACTCTTGCCTATTCTGCTCTTTATTTAGATTTAAATTTTAGTCCTTACTTTTTTTGGACATCGTTAATAGTCTTTATAGTAGGTCAAATTTTAAGAATCACTGCGATTAAAACTCTTGGCAATAGATGGTCAACAAGAGTTGTCATTCTTCCAGAGGCACCTGCAATTAACAGCGGTATTTTCAAATGGTTTAGGCACCCTAATTATCTAGGTGTTATCCTAGAATTAGTGAGTCTTCCTATGATGGCCTCCCTATTTAATCTTTCTATAATTTTTTCTTTATTAAACTTTATTATTCTCTTTTTTAGGATACGACTGGAAGAAGAAAATCTAAAAAAATACAACGAGTACACTAAGGCCTTTAACTTACAAAGTTAGGATTTATGAAAAACGTAGCAATTATTGGTGGTGGTCCAATCGGTCTCTACACAGCGATAAAGCTGGCAAGAAGAGGTAACAAAGTCACACTCTTTGAAAAGAAGTCATGGCCGATAGATAAAGTCTGTGGACAGGGAATTATGCCCAGTGGAGTAAATAATCTTCTCGATATTGGTATAGTCTTTAACCCAAACACTAGTTTTAATTTTAACTCTATAGAATATATAGAGGATAAATACTCTCTCCACGGAGATCTTCATGGACACGCAATTGGTTTAAAAAGAACTGAGCTCTCAGAGCAGCTCTTTAAAATAGCCTCTTTAGAGCCTAATATAAATCTTCGTCCAGAAACAAAAATCGACAGTATAAATGAAAAAGAAAATCACTATACCCTTAGTATATCTTCAAACGAGTTAAGTTTTGATTTCATTTTTGCTTGTGATGGACTTAACTCTTGGACACGAAAATCAACAGGTCATTCAAAGAAAAGAGTATTTGCCTCAAGGGTTGGAGCTCGAGTTCACTACACTACTCCTCCATGGTCGAATAGTGTTCAGGTCTACTGGAGTAACTCCATTGAAGCTTACGTCACTCCTATCTCAAATAAACAAATAGAGGTGGCCTTCCTTTGGTTTCAAGATTCAATCCAATCAAAGTCAGACCTAAGAAATAAACTTCTCTCTCACTTTCCTCTACTTAAAGATAAACTAGATGAAAAGCAATCTCAAAATGACTTTAGAGGATATGGACCATTTTCAGAAGTAAGCTCCACTATTGCCAATAAAAATCTATTCTTTATAGGTGATGCCTATCACTTCTTAGATGGAATAACAGGAGAAGGAATATCTCTTGGAATGAAGGCCAGTAATATAATAACAGACAGCTTTGAAAACTTTAGAACTAAACATAGAGTTAAGATATTCCTTCTGTATCTAAACTATTCAATTTGGACTCACCTTGCCCTATTAATGAGCAGATCACGATCTATGAGAAGAGTTATATTTTTCTTAGCTAAGAGAAATAAAAGAGTCTTTGATTATATATTGAAATTAAATGACCTAAGTCTTAGTTAAATAAGAAAGGCACAAAAATGGTGATCTTTCTGTGACCAATTCCAATGACTCCGACGTTTTTTTCCATGAAGATTAATCCTGCTGAGAAAAGTGCTCTGTTTCATATTTATATGTTTGAAAGAAAGCTACTTTTGCCATTGGGACCAGCCTACTTAGAGATGATAGTAAAATAAATAAATCACTAAACATAATATCCTGATGAAACTATTACAATTTCAAGCTCCGTGTTAACATATTAACTAGGTGATTAAAATATAGGAGAATATTTGAAAACTATAATGATATCTATAATACTTCTTTTCAAAAGTTATATTCACGATAGCAATGCTAGTAACCAGACTTTAATAAAAAAACTCATATCAAAGATAGAAGAAGTTGAATTCGACAATTCTGATAAATTTATGTCTAGTACTTATTGTTATTACATATTTCAAAAAATTATAAATGCAAGTGAAATTACGCCAAAAGCCTTTTCTAAGTTTATTAAGGGTGGCTCTCTCAGCCTAAAGTACGCAAAAGAGTATAGAGACTGGCTTAAAACCTCTGAAGGAATAAGCTGTAAAGAGAATGTAGGAACTTCCTTTACCGCTTTTAAGGTTCCAAAAAATAAGGAATATGCCATCTTCCTAAATAAGCCCGCCATAATAATGGAAGGTAAAGACATTAACATGACGAGGAATCATGAACGCTTACACATTGCCTTTGCCATCTATAAAAAGCAGCAATATAAAGTTCAAAAAAAGTGGGACACTCTAAACGAAGACAAGAAGAAGAAATTTATAAGTGAACACCCTGGATATAATTTTCAAAAGAAGAAAGTTCTACTTAAAGAGTTCTTCTCTTACAGCTACCAAGAAGACCTAGAGGCCGGATTAACGTTCTTAACCAGTCAGCAATAACCTATAAATTATAATATAATTTAGAAATTAGACACAAAAAAGCCCAGAACTCAGCCTGGGCTTTTTTATTTTTAATGGTACTCCCAAGGGGATTCGAACCCCTGTCGCCGCCGTGAAAAGGCGGTGTCCTAGACCAGGCTAGACGATGGGAGCACATTAAAAAAGTAAAAATGGTGATCTCTCTGTGACTCGAACACAGGACCCTCTCCTTAAAAGGGAGATGCTCTAACCAACTGAGCTAAGAGACCAAAAATTCTTGAGTGGCTTTTATAATTTTTTAAAGAAAGAAAGTCAATCGTATAAATGAAACTTTTCCTTTTACAATATTATCTATTGGTCTCTACAATGCTTAAATGAAAGCAAATAAGAAACTAATCATCCTAATATTAAGTATATGCGCTATTATCTTCCTTAGTAAATCCTTAGGTCTTACAGACTTTGCAAACACTGAAAAGCTTACACTATTACTTCAAGAGAACTTATTAGCGTCCTCTTTTATTTTTATATTGTTATTCTGTATCGCCAATCTTCTATATATTCCAGGCTGGATTATCATCAGTGCACCAATTCTAGTTCTTCCGACCTTCAGTGCTTACATTCTTATTCTCATTAGCGCTATTTGTGCTTGTTCTACAAGTTTCTTTTTAATTGGATATTTTGGAAGGGGCCTACTCAACGAACTGAATAATAAATATGCCAACAAAGCGCTACAAAAACTAGAGCAAAGACCTCTAATGACAGTGTTCATACTAAGAGTACTTATGCAAACTAACCCTGCACTTAACTACACTTTGTCTTTATCTAAGGTAAAATTTAAAGATTACTTTCTAGGGACAGTACTTGGGCTACCGATACCTGTAGCCCTTTACTGTATTTTTTATGACTTTATTGCTGATTTTCTGGGTTATTCTTAATTGTAGCGACAGAATCAGTTAAAATTGAGAATGCAGACTTAAGAAATACACCTGCTGTCAGAAGGCCAATAATAATATCAGGCCACTTGCTCTCTAGTAAATAAACAAGCCCAGCAGCTAAAAGCACACCAAAGTTTGCAATAATATCATTTCTAGAGCAAATCCATGTTGATCTCATATTAATATCATCTTCCTTATGCTTTAGAAGAAGCAATAAACAACAACTATTAGCGATAAGTGCCAGGAAGCCCACAACTCCCATTGTCTGCGCGATAGGAAGAATATCAGACATTGCCTTATGAACAGCCTCACCAAGGACGTAGAAGCCAAATAGAGTGATGATTACACCTTTTAAAAGTGCTGCCTTAGCTTTCCATCTAATACTTCTATTAATAACATATAAGCTGAAAGCATAAACTGTGGCGTCGCCAAGCATATCTAGAGAGTCTGATAATAAAGCCGTTGAGTTTGAAAGTAGTCCATAAATAAATTCAATTATAAACATAGTAAAATTTATTATTAGTACTATGATCAATACGTTCTTTTGTTTTTCACGCAATTGGTCTAATTCTGTACTCTTACTCTCACAACAACTTTTCATAAAATATTCCTTAATTATTAATTAGGAATTGTTCTAGCAAAGAAATCAATAACAGAAAAGTTTAGAAGATCGCATCAGCAATAGTTATGAAGATTTTAGGCACAAAAAAGCCCAGAACTCGGTCTGGGCTTTTTTATTTTTAATGGTACTCCCAAGGGGATTCGAACCCCTGTCGCCGCCGTGAAAAGGCGGTGTCCTAGACCAGGCTAGACGATGGGAGCACATTAAAAAGTAAAAATGGTGATCTCTCTGTGACTCGAACACAGGACCCTCTCCTTAAAAGGGAGATGCTCTAACCAACTGAGCTAAGAGACCAAAAATTCATCTTTGAACGTGAGAATGAGAATAAAGATTAACTGCTTTTCTGTCAAACAAAAAGTTGGATAATTTTATTAAATTATATAAAAAATATACTTTGCTACTTGTCGAAAAGTGCGTCATTAACTATGTTGTCGGTGAATACTATAAAATAGGTTATATAAGTGGAAAATACAGAAAAGAATCCAACAAAAAAAGTTGCGCTACATACTCTTGGATGTAGATTAAATTTCTCTGAGACAGGTTCAGTTGCTAAAGGTTTTACAGATCGTGGATACGAAATTGTAGACTTTGGTGAAAAGGCCGACGTTATTTTCGTAAATACTTGTACTGTAACCGACTCTGCAGACTCAACTTGTAGAAATTTAATTAGAAAAGCTCACAAATCTTCACCAGAGGGAAAGATTGTAGTTGCTGGTTGCTATGCTCAAATGGAGCCTGAAACAATTGCAAATATGCAGGGAGTTGATTTAGTTCTTGGAACTTCTGAAAAATATAAAGTTTTTGAATACTTAAATGAAGAAGAAACAACTGCTATTCACGTTGATAAGACTGCGGACTTCTATGGGGCGGCTACAACAACTGCTGACTCACACACAAGAGCATTCTTAAAAATTCAAGATGGATGTAACTATGTATGTTCATTTTGTATCATTCCATTTGCTAGAGGTAGATCAAAAGCTATCAGTATTGAAGGAGCTCTTAACAATGCAAAAGAGCTTATTGCTAATGGTTTCAAAGAAATTGTTTTAACTGGTGTTAATATTGGTGAGTACGAAACATCTTCAGGAGAGAAGCTTACTGATATGGTTAGATCTCTTCTTGAACTTGATGGACTTGAGAGACTTAGGCTTTCAAGTGTTGAACCAAATACAATCACTGATGAACTTCTTGAAGTTTTTAAAAGTTCTCCAAAGTTTAAAGATCACTTTCATATTCCACTTCAGTCTGGTGATGATGAAATCTTAAAAAACATGAGAAGAAAGTATACTGTTGCTGACTATAAGAAAGTCATTAATAAAATCATTACAGCTTTTCCAAACGCAGGTATCGGTGCAGATATTATTTGTGGATTCCCTGGTGAAACGAAAGAGCAATTTGAGAATACTTACAACTTAGTAAAAGAATTACCACTTACTCACTTCCACGTTTTCCCTTATTCAAAGAGAAAAGGAACAACTGCTTCAAAAATGGACAACCATATCCATAGTGCAACTAAGAAAGAGAGAGTAAAATCTCTTCTTCACCTTGGAGAAGCAAAACTTTCACTATTCTCAGAAGACCAAATTGGTTCACAGAGTGAAGTACTTTTTGAAAGAAGAACGAAAGATGGCCTCTACACTGGTTACACAACCAACTACATAAAGGTTTATGTGAAATCAGAAGCTGACTTAAAGAATCAAATTCGTAACGTACATTTAAAAGAATACAAAGACGGTAAGGTATTTGCTGACTTAGTTCAATAATCACAATTACTTTACATTCAACTGACACAACTAAATTTCATATAAGGCATTATTAGTTCTGTAAGCAATACAGGAGATTGATAATGTCTTATAAACGCCATCTAATTGTTTTATTCTTTCTATTAATTAGTTCATATAGTTTTTCAGCTAATGCTGTTCCTGATCAGAATTCAATAGACTGTGTCCAACATCAAAGTGTTGAAAAGCAATCAGAGATATTTAGCGAAAAAGTAATAATGATGAACAGAGATATTGAAAATAAATAGTTTAAAAGGTTCTTCCTTTTATATTCTTCCTTGATAAAAGAGGGAGTGACTAGACCCACTCCCTCTTTTTGTATAATTTAAAAAAATTCTTTTCTAAATTTAATTTCGCTTCTCTCTGGACCAAATGCCAAGATAGAAACAGGTATTCCAAGCTCTTTTTCAATCATTTCAATATAAGCATTCAAGTTATCAGAAAGCTCACCCTTGAAATCATCATTAAATGGAGCAACATCTGTAAATATTGGCTCAACTTTAGAAAGATCAATCCCAGGATAAGCACAGTCAATCTCTTCACCATTATATCTGTATGACTTACAAACTTTTAATTCATCCATTCCACTCAGAACATCTACTTTAGTAAGCGCAATACTTGTAAGGCTTGAACACTTTACAGCATACTTAAGAAGTGGAAGATCTAACCATCCACATCTTCTCTTACGTCCAGTCGTTGCTCCAAACTCTCCACCTTTTTTCTGAATGAATTCACCTACTTCAGAAAATAACTCAGTAGGAAAAGGTCCTTCTCCAACTCTTGTTGTATAGGCCTTAGTAATTCCTAGAACTTCATCAACTTTTCCTGATGGCATACCTGCTCCAGTGAAAATACCACCGTAGCTTGTACTTGAAGAAGTAACAAAAGGGTAAGACCCGTAGTCAATATCTAGAAGTATCCCTTGAGCTCCTTCAAATAAAATCTTCTTACCTTCTTTAACCGCATGATCTAAGAAACTAAACGTGTCACAGATAAAAGGTTTAATCATTTGCCCAAGTTCGAAAAGCCTAGATGCTTCTTCTTCAACACTTGGATATTCTACTTTATAAAGATGCTCTAAAAGATGCTCTTTTTCCGAAAGACTTCCCTTAAGTTTTGAAATTAAGACATCTTTATCTAATAAGTCTTTTAGCTTAATTCCTTTTCTTGAAATCTTATCTTCGTAAGCAGGCCCAATTCCTTTACCTGTAGTACCAATCTTTACTGGCCCCTTAGCTTCTCTTTGAGCATCAATTATTTTGTTATACATTGTTATAACTGAGGCATTTCCAGAAATTCTTAACTTATTGCTATTAACTTCAATTCCATTACTTAAAACATCTTCAAGTTCTGTCTTAAAAGCTTCGGGATCAAATACTACTCCATGCCCTACAACAGAGACACAATGATCATGTAGTATTCCAGAAGGGATTAAGTGTAAGACAATCTTTCTATCTTCAACGATAATTGTATGTCCGGCATTGTTTCCGCCTTGGAAACGAACAACAACATCACACTTTTGACTTAAAAGATCAGTGATCTTTCCTTTACCTTCATCGCCCCACTGAGAACCAATAATAGCTAAAGATTTCATTATACTCTTACCTCATTTAATAGGTTTTCATTAATAAAGAATTCTTTTAATTGATGAACTGCCATCTCTCCTACTCTAAATTGAGCTTCTTCAGTTGAAGCACCAAGGTGTGGAGTCATGACAAGATTTTCTAAACTTCTAAGCTTAGAATCTTCTTCAAGTGGTTCAGTTGCAAATACATCAAACCCTGCTCCTCTAATCTTTCCTTCTTTAAGTACTTCATAGAGATCTTCTTCGTTAACGATTCCACCTCTAGCGGCATTAACTAGAATTGCATTAGGCTTCATTAGAGATAGTAATTCTTTATTTACTATTCCTCTTGTTGCATCCATCAAAGGAGTATGAATAGTTATAATATCACTTTCACTAAATAATTTTTTAAGATCATCACACTTAGATACATATGGAAGATCACTTCCCTCTTGGAAAGGATCGTAGAATTGTACCTCTGGCTCAAATCCACCAATTCTCTTAGCTACGATTTGTCCTATTTGTCCAAAACCTAAAATACCTACTTTCTTATTAGCTAGTTCGTTTCCAGTAAATTTAGATTTATCCCAACCGCCATTACTCATTGTCTTATGTGCCCAAGCTGTTTTTCTAAGAACTGTCATCATAAGTGCAACTGCATGTTCAGCAGCTGAATTATTATTTGCACCTGGAGTGTTTGAAACCTTTACTCCAACTTCCTGACAAGAAGCCTTATCGATATTATCAGTTCCTGCACCTGCTCTAATGACATACTTTAAATTTGGAGCGAGGTCTAAATACTCTTTTGTTATTGAAGTTGCAGACCTAATAACTAGTCCATTAATCTTAGGAAGCATCTCTTTCAATTCATCTTGAGTTATTTTTGATGATGGATGTACTTCAAATTCACTTGTATTCTTCAGGTCTTCAAATAGGTTCTTATCAAAGCCATCAGCTACTACAATAAAAGGTTTCATGATCCCTCCCGTGGGGTATGAGTTAGAAAAAATATGACAATTGAATTATAGGAAGTTTTGAAGAGACCTAAAAGGAAAAAGGGGGCCAAAGCCCCCCTTTTTTTTGTCCTTAGACAAATAAGTGTAAAAAGTCAGAAAATTTATTAAGCTGCTATGGGTTGTAAATCCATTCTTAGTTGCAGCTGCTTAAGAGTCTTCTGAAACTCTGAAAGCGTAGGCAGATTACCAAAGTGAGTATTCTCATTTGGGTTCTTTGAAATAAAGTCATACAATTCAATTGTAGTTGAGTCCTCTCTGTCTTGAAGAAATGCTCTCCAATTAGACTCTCCTTTGTTCCTGTAGTTTTGGAATAAATCCTTAACAAGCTCTTCTCGCGTCATTGCGCCAATTGAGACAACACTTCCATTGCTGTCAAGTTCCAAGTGCCAAACACGATAGTTGGACTGGTTAGCAGGATGGTGTGAGTTTTCTACAGCGATTGCCATGTACATATCTCCCTCCTTAAAGGTAGCGACCCTAATGGTCTTTTACTCAATAAACTTCCTGTCAGTTGAGTTGTGTGTGTAAGAGTTTAAGCTTCCTGCTTATCCTCACATACAGCATATGATGGCGAGAGTAAGAAAGTCTCTTACATAAGACTAACAAAGGGATTCGGCCCTGACTGACAATGTAAGTTTTTCTGGAGTCGTCTTGGGATACTGGTGTCAAAATTCTTTAGAAATTAGATCAGACTTAAAGAGCGGAGCGTAAAAACTGAGTTAAATGATATGAGAATCAGTGCCAAAAAGGGCCACAACTTCTTGACCGAGTGTGCAAGAAAGATTTTCAACAACTTCATTAGGGACTTTGGCATATAAGAAGTTATCTTCCAGATATCTGAGTTTAAGAATAGAAAACTCATTATTAAAGCGAGAGATATTTTCAAATGTGCATAGAATAGAATTTGCAGGAAAGTGAAAATCCTCACTTTTTAAAATAAGAATGATATTAGAAGAGTGAATAACAAAGTTCTCATACTCTTTAAGATGAAGCTTTAAACCTAATTTATTCAAGCTCTCACCTGATATACAATTAATAGGCCCATTCGAATCTATTTCAAGTAAAGCACTCTCTCTACTTATCTGCTTTAACAAGGAACCTTTTTTCATATAGATGACATTGTCACAAAGTGAAATCATTTCTTTTACTGAGTGAGTAACCATCAAAATCGGAATGCTATACTTTTTGTTAATAGACTTAATTAAATTAAGTATCTCATCTTTAGCCTGTGAATGAAGAGCACTTAAAGGTTCATCTAATAATAAAATATCTGGTGAAGAAAGTATTGATCTTGCAATGGATACTCTTTGAGTCTGGCCACCAGATAGTGAATCAATCTCTTTATCTAATAATTCAACGATTGATAAACTCTTAGAGATATCATCTACTGTATAGCGAGGATTTTTACACCTTTTAAAAGCGTAGAATAAGTTTTCTCTTACATTTAGATGTGGAAATAAAGAATTTTTCTGAAGTACGTATCCTATGACCAGTGGTTTCTTAAAGCTTATACTTCCATTGTAATTGTTTTCAATTCCTGCAAGACAATTCAAAAAAGTAGATTTACCACACCCAGAGTCACCGTAAATTATAGTAATTTTCTTATCTGATATTTTAAAATCGCCTGTTGATAAATTAAATCCAGATAGATTAATACTCAAGTTACCTTCAATCATTTCTTTCTCCTTTTCGTGAAGAACTCAATGAGTAAACGAGAATTAATATAATCAAAGAAAAAACTAGCATGATAAAAGATAGTTGATGTGCTTTTTCAAACTCTAACGCTTCAACATGAGTGAAGATATCAATTGATACAACTCTAGTTACTTTTGGAATATTACCACCAATCATCATTACAACTCCAAACTCTCCAATAGTGTGAGCAAAGCTGAGAATTCCTCCTAGGATAAATCCACTTTTACTTAATGGAAGAACAATACTAAAAAACTGATCTAATTTTCCAGCTCCCATCAGACGAGCTGAGTCTAAATACTTTCTTGGTACTTTTGAAAAGGAATTTATCAATGGCTGAACAGTAAACGGGAGTGAATAAATAACAGAGCCTATAACTAGCCCCGTAAAATTAAACGTCAATTGTCCAGAGTGCCCTAGAGACTTCAATGTAGAAGCAATAAGTCCATTTGGGTTTAGTAATATTAATAAATAGAACCCTAAAACTGTTGGAGGAAGAATTAATGGCAGAGATAAGAATGCTTCCACTAGGACTCTTCTTTTCCTATTTAAATTCACTACCCACCATGCAAGAGGAGTTGATATCAATAAGAGTAAGACTGTAGTTATAGAAGCTACTTTTAAAGTTAATAAAATAGAGTCACTATTTAACATCTTATGGACCTACTTCTTTGTAGCCATGACTCTTAATCAAAAGAAGAGTTTTTTTTGACTTCATAAATTCCATAAACTTATTCACTGTCTTTAATGATTTTGTTCTCTTTAAGATAACTGCACTTTGCTTAATTTGAGGATAGAGATCTTCACCTATATCTTGATACCTAGAAGTATCAACTTTCCCTGCAATAACCAGAGATTTAGAAATTAACCCAAATGGTATATTTCCTGATTCAACGTATTGGTAAGCTTGAGAAATATTTGTCCCATAAACGATTCTATCTTTTATTTTTGAGAATTCATCTAAGCTCTCAAGAGCTTTTAAAGCAGAAAGGCCATAAGGAGCAAGCTTAGGATTAGCGATTGAAATACTTCCATCCTGATTAGTTAGAACGTTCTTCCACCCAAGTGACAGATCACATTTTCTACAAATAAAAGACAACTCTCCATTAGCATATATAAAGCTTGAATCTTTAACTACAAGATCCTTCTCTGTTAATAAATCTATCGTCTTTGAATCTGCTGAGAAAAAAGCATCATATGGTGCTCCGTTTAGAATCTGAGAATATAGGCTTCCCGTCGAACCATAGCTAACATCAATTGTTATATTATACTCTCTCTCAAAAGAAGAGATTATCGAACTCATTGCATGATTAAAATTAGTGGCCACTGCAATAATAGGATTACTTGCAGTAGCACTTAAATTAATTAAAAGTAATGTAAGTAAAAAGGCTATTTTCACTATGCATTCTCGTCATACTCATCGTGCCCAGGAATCTCTTCAGGAAGAGGGTCAATAAACCCAATACCAAGATGAACAAGTCGTTGCCCAGCATTGCAATTAGGTCTTGTATTCTTTCCTATTACAATTCCTGACTTATCCGCAAAGATCTCTTCTTTAACCTGTCCAAAAACATCATAAACAATAGCAATAAGTTGCCCTTCTTTTACAGAGTCAGTTAATCCTGGAAGAACATCAACAACACCACCTTTAGTTGAGTTAATCCAATAAGAGACATCACAAATAACGGCATCAGTAACAAGGTCTTGAGCTTCACCATCGATCATTCTCAAGAACTTCATTGTATTTAAAATTCCTTCAAGAGTTTCATCGATTAAAGAATGTTGAAAAGCATTAGGGTTTCCTATTTCTATAGTAATTGCAGGAATCCCATTACTATTTGCCCACCCTCTTAAAGTTCCTTCTTCATCATATTTCTTAACAATGATTTGTGGATTCTGAAGATAAGCTAATTTCTGGCATTCTTCATCTTCAATATCGGCCCTGATGTATAAGCTATTTACACGTCCGTGACAGGCCGTATGAAGGTCTAATAAGTAATTAAATTTAGAAACTATTTTTGTAATAAAGTGATGAGCATATATCTTACTTGGTGTACCTACAGGTTCACCTGGCATAATTCTATTTAAATCAACATTGTCTGAGAACTGCCTTTGATTCAGTAAGTATCCGGGAGTATTACAAATAGGAACAAGAACAAGTGTTCCACTTAATTTCTTAGGGTCAATACTTTCAATTAACTTAAAGATTGTCGAAATCCCATTTAGTTCGTCTCCGTGTAAAGCGGCCGTTACCCCTAGAGTTTTCCCTTCTTGAACACCCCTAATGATTACTACTGGAACTTTCCAAGGTGAGCCAAGAGAGTTATCAGCAACTTCAATCTCTAGCCTATGAATCTCCCCTCTACTAAGAGAAGAAATATCTAAATCATCTTTTGTTTTTACTGTTAAAATATTTCCCATTTTTTCCTCAAACATAGACCTTTAACCTCAAAGTTTTCAAGTCTTTAGATCTCTATTAAACCTTAACTTTAAGATAAACTATTTCAATTTATTCTTAAGTAACTTAAAGCCGTAACCAGTGTAGTCTTTCTTAATGATACCCCACACAGAAGTTTGTAATTCAGAAATTTCTCCTAGTACAACTAAATCTTTATTCAGACAAAATTTATTTTTAGCGGCCTCTGTAACTATCGTAAATGCAAGACCTTGGGAGGTAACCATCTCAATTAGATCCCTATCGTCTCCCTCTCCAATAACTTTGGGAGTAATTGAATTCTTTGAAAAGAATAACTCAATCTCATACTTTAGATATGAGTTATTTGTGTAATTAAAAAAGGGCAATTTTCCTAGAGACTCTGGAAATCCCTTTTTGTATTTTTGAAATTTCTTATGAGCAACGACGTAAGTCTTATTCACACCAATTCGGTAAGAGCTCATAGAGTTAGATGTTAGATCTTGTCCGTCAGTGAATACCATATCTAAATTTTCTTCCTCTAAGTCAGCTAGTAGTAAATGCTTTTGTCCTTCTTTAACATTTACGACAATCTCCTCTTGATTAAAGAGAGGTAGAATTGTTTCGTATAAAAAATGATGAGACATAAAGTGAGTAACACCGATATCTATGGATTTCTTAGGCATTTGTATTTGATTTCTAAGCCGTCTTGTTAGCTCATGTCCCTGGCTAAAAATATTCTCAGCATATTTTAAGGCAAACTCACCTTCTGAGGTTAAGAAAAGACTTCTATTTCTTCTCTCAAATAACTGACAGTTAAAGTAAGCCTCAAGTAGCTTTATCTGATCACTAATAGTTGGCTGCGAAACGAAGAGCTTCTCAGAGGCAACCTTGATAGATCCCTCTTTAGCGACAATATAAAAGTAATATAAATGATTGAAATTAAGTCTTTCCATAGTGAACCTCAATTAACTTTAACCTAACTATATGAGCAAATAAAACGATTTTTATTATTTTTCGAAGTACCCGATAATTGAACAATCTTAGTCAATGGAGACGAATATGAAGAAGATTTTAATAACTACCTGTTTGCTGGTTGGCATCTCACCAGGAGTGCTGGCCAAGTCAAAATGCAACCCTGCTAAGCACTTAGAAATATCATGCACAGATGTAAAAGATTTTAAAAGAAAAGGGTTTTGCTTAAAAATTGAAAAGAAAGACAAACTGACAGAATCGAAGAAAGTAAAAATCTGTCAATCAATCCCAAGAAGATTAAGAAATAAATAACTCAGGAGAGATTATGAAAAAACAAAGTTCACTTATTCTTGTTACTATTCTAGGCCTATTAGCAATATTCGCTAACATATCAACTGCTGCTGAAGAATCTGAATCAGACTACTCAAAAATCCAGACAGAATCCTCTGAAGATACTGGAGCGACACCTACTTCAACTACATATTTAAGTGATGATGAGGAAGAAGAAACTCCCTCTACTGTGTCGTTAGAAGAAGATACTTCTAGTATCAACTCAACAGACTCGGACATCTAATATTACAGTCCTCCCCAAAGAGCACTCTTTGGGGACTAATATTAAGCCAAAATTTCTTCTATAAAACTCAATAATTCTTTAAATCTTACTGGCTTTTTGAAAAAGTTTCGAACATTGCTTGGAACATCTGTTGACTCGGCATCTAGGAAGCCCGTAATAAAAACTATTTTATCAAATGCTGGGTCTATTTCACTAATTTGCCTGGCAAGACTGAATCCATCTCCATCTGGCATGCGAACATCGCTTACAACGAGATCAAAATTCGACTCTTTAAAAGACTTTGCACCCGAATTACCACTATGCGCAATAGATACATTAAAACCTCTAGACTCAAATAAATCTGCCATCATTTCGCAAATTTGAACTTCATCATCAACAATTAGGATATTTTTCATAGCAACCTCAAGAAAAATTGTACCACCAGATAAGGGCCACAATAAGCATAAAATGATGATTTCTATAAATTCTTTTTTCATCATTTTTCATATTATGCCTTATTTCAATAAGATAGCGGTTCGCACAACACGAAGCGAAAGGATGAACAGTTGTCTATTGACCTTCTTTAATATAAATACTTAATGCACTGATTATATTAACGAAACCGGTAGATCTATGTCAGAAAACATTTTAAGTATTAAAAATTTAACAATTGAATTCAAATCAGAAGACGAAACAGTTCGCGCTGTAAAAAGTCTTAATCTAGATATCCCAAAGGGTAAGACTGTAGGTCTTGTTGGTGAGTCTGGTTCTGGTAAATCTGTTACTTCTTTAGCGATCATGGGTCTTATCCCTAGTCCTCCAGGTAGAATTTCAGAAGGTGAAATTCTTTTCCACGGAAAAGACTTAACAAAAATGACTCAAGAACAGATGAGAAAAATCAGAGGTAATCACATTGGGATGATTTTCCAAGAGCCGATGACTTCTCTAAACCCTGTTTATACTGTTGGTAACCAAATTGATGAAGTTCTAATGCTTCACCAAGGAAAGTCAGCGAAAGAAGCAAGACAAAGAACAATTGAACTTCTTGATGAAGTGGGAATACCTTCTCCATCAGAGTCAGTTAATAAATACCCACACCAAATGTCTGGTGGTCAAAAGCAACGTGTAATGATCGCAATGGCAATGGCCTGTGAACCAGAACTACTTATTTGTGATGAGCCAACAACTGCACTTGATGTAACAATTCAAAAGCAAGTTCTTGAGCTTATGTTTGATCTTCAAAGAAAGCATGGAATGTCTATGCTATTCATTACGCATGATCTTGCAGTTATTGCTGATATTGCTGATGAAGTTGCGGTTATGTTCCGTGGGGACCTAGTTGAAAAGAATACAACTAAGAAACTATTTGAAAATCCACAGCATCCTTATACTAAAGGACTACTTGCTTGTAGACCTTCTCTAGTTGAAAACACAAAACGTTTATTAACTGTAGAAGATTTTGTTGGTGGAGTTGCTACAAATGAAGCAGATCTAGAGCCATTTAAAAAAGAAATCAAAGTCGCAAGACCAATAAATGAACAAGAAAATCCTGTTATTCTTGAGATCAAAGGTTTCAGTAAGCACTTCCCAATCAAGGGTGGGCTTTTTGGTAGAACAGTAGACCATTTCAAAGCTGTTGACGATATCAATATTAAAGTTAGAAAAGGTAGAACATTAGGACTTGTTGGTGAGTCTGGTTGTGGAAAGACTACATTAGGTAGAGCTATCCTAAGACTAATTGAACCAACTGCCGGTGAAGTATTTTACCATGGTCAAGATATTACAAAAATCACTCAAGAAGAGATGAGAGTACTTAGAAGAAAAATGCAAATTATCTTCCAAGACCCGTACTCTTCTCTAAACCCAAGAATGACTATTGGTGATATTATCACTGAGCCGATGGTGATACATAATATTGGTGGATCTAAGAAAGAAAGATACCAAACAGCTGCAGACTTACTTGAAAAAGTTGGGCTTAAAGGCGATCACTTAAATAGATATCCACATGAGTTCTCTGGTGGACAAAGACAAAGAATTTGTATCGCAAGAGCACTTGGTCTTCAGCCTGAATTTATCATTTGTGATGAGTCAGTTTCAGCGCTAGATGTATCTGTTCAAGCTCAGGTTTTAAATCTTCTTCAAGATCTTCAAGATGAGTTCAACTTAACTTACATCTTTATTTCTCACGACCTTTCAGTAGTAAAATATATCTCTGATGAAGTATGTGTAATGAATAAAGGAAAAATTGTAGAGTATGCAACTTCTGATGAAATCTACAAGAACCCACAAGATCCATATACTCAAAAGCTTCTTGGAGCGATACCTAAGGGTGTTCCAAAGGAACTTTTAGAGGAACAATAAATTATTTAAATCAAGGCCCTTACAAGGGCCTTTTTTTTTATCAAAATCCTAGTTGATATTCTTCTTAGCGCGAAAGATAAACATAATTTATTCAACCTCTTATTTAGCCAAGAAGTCTTATTAGAAAAAAAATCCAATCTTGATTAAATATAGTCTTCTTACTATATACTATAAATATATTGCCCAAGGAGAATAATAGAAATGCCCGTGATCTCACCCTCTACTCATAAATCATCAAATCTTTTAAAGAATGGACACATACAGACTTTATACCCTTACTTCTTTAGAAAGATAAAAGATGTGGGATACTCTAGAAAGAGAGTCCTAACTGAAGATAAAGACTTTATCGACATTGATATAAGTAAAGTTGGATCAAATAAAGTCGCAATTCTATCTCATGGGCTAGAAGGATCTTCAGATACTCAATATATCAGAGGAATGACAAAGCACTTAAATAGTATTGGTATTGATGTTATCTCATGGAATATGAGGAGTTGCTCAGGAGAGCTAAATTGGACAGAGAAATTCTATCACGCCGCAACGATTACAGATTTAGATTTAGTTATTGAAGACACATTAAATAATAATGACTACCAAGAAGTTTTCTTACTTGGTTTTAGTTTAGGTGCTGCACTTACAGCGAATTATCTTGGAATTAAGGGAGAAGGGCTAAATTCAAGGATTAAGAAGTCTGTTGTCTTATCTGCTCCATGCGACCTCAAATCTTCTATAAAAGAACTCTCGCGCCCTATGAACAAAATGTATCTTGAGAACTTTTTAGGAACTATGAGAAATAAGATTCTAGAAAAACACAACACTCTTGGTCTTAGTAAGGTAGATGTTCGAGACTTAAAGAAAATTAAAACATTTCAAGACTTTGATAATCGATTCACTGCTCCCCTACATGGTTTTGAAGATGCGAATGATTACTACGAAAAAGGTAGCTGTAAAAACAAATTAAAAAATATCACGATTCCTACACTGATGGTCAATGCTAAGAATGATCCATTCTTAGGTGATGACTGCTACCCAGTACAAGAGGCCAAACAAAATAAAAACTTCTTTCTAGAAATTCCACCTTCTGGTGGTCATATTGGATTCATGGAGTCTTTTAAGAAAGGCACTCTTTGGTCAGAACTGCGAACAGAGTCTTTTCTTTTAGAGAAATGATTCTTGATCTTTACTGTTTAAGAGTTCTGGAAAATATTTATTAATTGTTGAAACAATATGACTCATCTTTGAAGAATAATTAGCTAATGTTTTTCCTGTTTTAGGATGTTTCTTTCCCCCTGTATGAATTCCAATTACTTTATGAGTATTTTCATCAATCACTGGTGAGCCAGATGAGCCCCCTAATGTGTCTGCATTGTAATAGTATCTATCATCACCACTATGCATGATTAATCCCTTAGAATACTTCTTAGTCCACTCACAGTAACTCTTAGAAAGATAATCACAATTTTGTTGAACAACATATACTAAGGAATCTATTTCTATATCTTTTAAATCAATATCTACAACTCCGTATTTTTCACCAGGACTTCCTTCACACTTTAATAAAGCAAAGTCATGCTCCATACTACTCATTAAAAAAGTGCTGCAATCATAGACATGCTCTGATGAATCTTCTTCATTACCTAGATGTCTAAAATTTGCCATAACTCTTTTTGCAGCACCTACATGTGGAACACAATGACCGCTAGTGATAAGTATATCTTTAGAGATTAAGAAACTTGTACATCTAGTTCTCATAACTGGAATAACAATATTTGCAATTGGTGATGAGGCCCTACGTACAGGATCTTCTAGAGCGAGGTCAGCGATTTCTCCCCAAACTAAATCTCCAATATACCCATTAGATAAGATGTGTTTACTCACAGAGGAGTTAATCTCAGAGTTCTTCCCGCAAGAAGAAATCAACAGAGAAACAAATACTATTAAGGGTAACTGAAAATATTTTGTATCAAAGAAAGAAATAATTTATCTCCTAGTTTAATTAAGATTTTATTTTCTCGATACTAACAGTTATTAAAAATAGACATTCGTACAAACACCGAATCAGTAATGTTTACAAAAGGGGATACACTTTTAAATAAAAAGCATGGGGACATATAAACGTCCCCTAAAATTATTTATTTACTAAGAATAATCTTATAAGAATTTCCTACGCCTTTATATCCGTAGATTTGAACGTAATACCTTCCTTTTGAAAGATATTTTGAAACTTCTTCAATATCCATAGTGCTCAATGAACTTGCCACTAGTTTTTTATTTACATCAAAAACTTTAACGTCCAAATCACCCTTTGCATGTGCGAACTCTACTTTTATATCAACACTTCTCGTTGATGTGAGATCAAAGAAAAAGAAGTCTTTATCATTTTCAGATAGAGAGAACTCCTCTTCTTGGAAAAAATCAAGCTGACTTGCACTTTCAAAAGAATCATTCTTTACATTAGAATCAACAACATCTACTGAGAGAGTGTATGTATTTACTGCTCCTCTATATCCAAGAACTACAAAGTAAACCTCTTCACCTAAAGATTTAAATGAAAAGCTTTCATCATCAGTTGAAGATTCAAACTTTTCTAGGACCTCTCCATTAGAAGAAACAACATAGACATCTAAGTCACCTTTTGAATGATAAAATTTAACTTTAACTGAAACGTTAGAATTCTTTTTTGCCTTAACTGTATAGTAATCAAATTCATCTTCACTACTAATACCTTGCCCAGAGACCACTTGAGTCTTACCAGTAAGTTTAAAAGCACTAGATAAAGAATTATTATTCCCAGATGAAACAGGACTATCGACATCACTTGATAAAAGATCAGGATATTGAGAATTAATAACCGGTACAATCTCACTCATTTTTACAGCATAGTTTTCATACCCTCTTCCTAGTCCATTATTTCCATAACCAGCATGATGTAGACCTACAACCTTATGAGTTGCACTATCAAATACAGGAGAGCCAGAAGATCCTCCTAATGTATCAGCGTTATGTGTGTACTCATCACTTACCTCAGTAAAGCTTCCAGTAGAGTACTTCTTAGTCCAATCACAACCTCTTTCTAAATAATAGTCACAATTTTGTTGAACTACATATACAGAGAGACCAGTACTCTTCTCATTTGAATCAATACTCACGAATCCAAACTTTCTTCCAGGACTCCCAGAACACTTAAGAAGTGCAAAGTCATGCTCAACATTATTCATAAGAAATGTACTACAATCATACGTTTCCCATGAGGATTCACTCACACCTTTTAAATGTCTAAAACTCGCAGTAACTCCCACGGCATCTGATGCACTTGGAATACAGTGCTCATTTGTCATTAAGACATCTTCAGAAATTAAAAAGCCCGTACATCTAGATTGAACAGCAGCAAGAGTAACATCAGCAACAGGAGATGATGCCTTTCGAATAGAGTTTGTAGTCGACAACTCTGAGATTTCTTTCCAGTCAGTTGAACCAATAATTATTTGAGAATCGAAAACTGTAGGATTTAAAGATTGGGTTTCATCATTCTTTCCACAAGAAATAACAATCAATAATGTAAGAGTTAGTAGAAGTGTATTCTTTAGGCCATTCAACGAGGTGATCATCATAGTAAGGACTCCCTTTCCTAAGTATGAAATTTCCAGAAGCAGATTCTGAAAAAGTTGGAAATAATATACCTAGAGGATTCCTGAATGACCGTCTTTATTTACTAACAACTTCTATCAATTTTTTATGAAAACCTTAAACACAATCTTAGTAACTTAGAGTTACTTTTTTTAAAGTGGATCATTTTGACACTGAAAAAATCAATGTAGATCGACGATTGAGAGGTCTCCATCTTTTAAAGAACGTATCTCTTTCGGTAAAACTGAAACAATAGTCTCTTCAAGAGCATCTATAATTTTCTCTTTTAAAAATATTCTTCCATAAACAATAGAGACTTCACGTGTAGGAGCAGGCTTATAAAACTCTCTAATCATTTTCTTTCGAGAGCTACTTAAGTCAAGAGTTGCAAGGTATGGAAGTAAAGTATAACCAGAGCTTTGAACAACAAGATTCTTAAGCGTTTCTAAATTACCTGATTCAAATCTTAGATTTTTATAAGAACTATTTTCTAAATTCATTGTACAAACTTTTAAAACTTGAGTCCTAAGGCAATGACCTTCATTTAATAACCAGAGACTATTCTTAGAGAGGTCTGACTCTCTAACTTTCTTTTTCTTATAAAGATCTTGATCTGGTGATGTGAACAAGAAGAATGGTTCGTAAAATAATACTCTTTCAATAAGAGAGGGCTCTTGAAGAGGTGTAACTAAAATCGCAGCATCAATCTCTTCTTTATCTAGGAGCTCAATTATTTCTTCTGTCTTAAACTCTTCAATAACAAGTTCAACTCTAGGATATTTATCTGCAAATTTTTTAGCAAAAAGAGGAATTATATATGGAGCAAGAGTAGGGATTACAGCAAGCCTAAACTTGCCTGAAACTTCACCTTGTGAATTTTCTAGGATATGAAAAATGCGATTATATTCCTTAATCACAACTTGTGCCTGCTTAATAACCTTGTCACCTTCTAGGGTAGGACGAATTGGAGATTTTGATCTATCAAAAAGTATCACACCAAGTTCATCTTCTAGCTTTTGTAATTGCATACTCAATGTTGGTTGAGTGACATTGCACTCCATTGCTGCTTTTTTAAAGTGTCTGTGTTTATTTACAGCTACAACATACTCAAGTTGAGTTAAAGTCATGTAATTTCTCCCATTGCACAAGTATTATTAGTATAATAAAGATAAGATCACACTACAATACACCTTTTATAAATCAGGGGAGCTTTTAGCTGAGAGGAGTTTATAACTCGACCCTTTTAAACTTGATGCAGGTAATTCTGCCGTAAGGAGATCCATGAATCAGATAAAATCTAATATCAATTTGATAGACACTATTACACCTCTAGACTGGACAGTATTTCTTATTGTCTTGGCGCTAACTGGAGTGAGTGTTCTATGGGGAATGAGACTAAAAGAGAAGTCAGAGTTAAAAGAAGACGATGAAACGACTTACTTAGACCTACTTCTAATGGGAAGGCAGCTAACTCTTCCTCTATTTATTGCGACTCTAGTTGCAACTTGGTATGGAGGAATTTTTGGTGTTACAGAAATAGCTTTCAACAATGGTATCTACAACTTTGTTACCCAAGGTGCATTCTGGTATGTGGCCTATATTATTTTCGCATTCTTCATTATAGATAAAATAAAAGGTAGAGAAGCCCTTACTCTCCCCGATCTTATTGGAAAAATGTTTGGTCCAAGATCTGCCCAACTAAGCGCTATCTTCAACTTCTTTAACGTACTCCCAATAGCCTATGCTATTAGCCTTGGAATTTTTTCAAAGATGCTCTTTGGAGGAGAATTATGGATCAATACAGCGATAGGAGTAAGTTTTGTTCTACTCTACTCTATGTGGGGAGGATTTAGAGCTGTTGTCTTTTCAGATTTAGTACAATTCTTTGTAATGTGTTTTGCTGTACTACTCGTTCTAGTTTTAAGTGTTTCAAACTTTGGGGGACTTAACTTTCTACAAGAGAACTTACCAAGCAGCTACTTCTCTCTAACCGGAACAATGGGAATAGGAACAACTTTTGTCTGGGGATTTATTGCTCTATCAACTCTTGTAGACCCTAATTTTTATCAACGATGCTTCGCTGCTGACTCACCAAAGACTGCTAAGAAGGGAATTTTAATTTCAACATTTATTTGGTTTTGCTTTGATATTTGTACAACTTTTGGAGCAATGTATGCAAAAGCAGTAATTCCTGAAGCTGAGTCATCGCACGCTTACTTACTATATGCGGCTCAAATCTTACCAGATGGACTAAGAGGATTAATGCTCGCAGGTGTACTAGCTACAATTCTATCAACCATCGATTCTTACCTATTCCTTGCAGGTACGACTCTTGCCTTTGACCTTGCACCTAAAAGATTTAGGTCAAACCCTATGGTTCACCATGCAGGAGTATTAATCGTTGGTATTCTTGCAATTATTATGGCCCAAGTATTTGATGGCAACATTAAGTCAGTCTGGAAAACATTAGGTAGTCTTTCAGCTGCTTGTTTATTATTTCCAGTCTTATTTGGCTATATCTTCCCAAATAGAATTAGTGATAAACAATTTGTAGTTACTTGTATTTTTGGAGTTATCACCACCTCATACTGGCGCAACGCTTCACACGATGCGTTCTGGCAAAATGTAGATGAGCTCTATATAGGTGTTTTCACGACAGCTTCTATGCTTTTAATCTTCTATTTTACCTCTTTAAATAAAGCTGAAGTCACAGCGCGCAAAGACTAAAAAAAGAGTCTCATTTCGTGCCATTTCAATATCTTTGAATTATTCTTGTATACTTTAAATCATGAATCAAAAAAAGGATGTTTCGATGAGCACGAAACCTACAAATGAAGAAAGAAATAAACAAGCACTGGACTATCACAATGGTGAAAGACCAGGAAAAATAGAGGTCGTCGCGACTAAGGCATGTCTTACAGCAGAAGACCTAGCACTAGCATATACGCCAGGTGTAGCCGCTCCTTGTTTAGAAATTGCTAAGAACCCTGAAGATGCATTTAAGTACACAAGTAAAGGAAACCTAGTTGGTGTAATTTCTAATGGTACTGCAGTCTTAGGTCTTGGAGATATTGGAGCTCTTGCGAGTAAGCCAGTAATGGAAGGTAAAGGCGTTCTATTCAAAAGATTTGCTGATGTAGATGTATTCGATATTGAAGTTAACGAGACTACTGTTGAAGGTATGGTTAATGTCGTTAAGTCACTTGAGCCAACTTTTGGTGGTATCAACCTAGAAGACATAAAAGCCCCTGAGTGTTTTGAAATTGAAAAACAATTAATCGAAAAAATGAATATTCCAGTATTCCATGATGATCAACATGGTACTGCAATAATTGCATCTGCAGGTTTCATTAATGCAATTGAAATAGCAGAAAAGAAAATGGATCAGGTAAAGGTAGTATTCAGTGGTGCTGGAGCTGCGGCAATGGCATGTGCAAAGCTATTCTTTAACCTAGGCGTTAAGAATGAAAACCTACTTATGTGTGACTCTAAAGGGGTTATCTATAAGGGCCGTGAAAACGGAATGAATAAATACAAAGAAGAGTTTGCTGTTGATTCAGAATGTAGAACTCTTGCAGATGCTCTTGATGGAGCTGATGCATTTATTGGTTGTTCAGCTAGAGGTGTTCTTACTGGAGAAATGGTTAAGACTATGGCTAAAGATCCAATCATCTTTGCTATGGCAAACCCAGAGCCAGAAATTTACCCACATGAAGCACACGCCGTAAGAACTGATGTTATTATGGCCACGGGAAGATCAGACTTTCCTAACCAAGTTAATAACGTACTAGGTTTTCCATTTATCTTTAGAGGAGCTTTAGACGTTAGAGCAACGAAGATCAATGATGAAATGAAGCTTGCTGCAGTTAGAGCACTTGCAAGTCTAGCAAAAGAAGAAGTTCCAGAAGAAGTTAAAATGGCATACTCAGGTCAGAGCTTCAAATTTGGTAGAGAATACTTAATTCCAAAACCATTTGATACAAGAGTTCTTACTAGAGTTTCTCCTGCTGTTGCTAAAGCAGCAATGGATTCAGGTGTAGCTAAGAACCCAATTGCAGACCTTAATGAATATGCTAAGCACCTAGAAGAAAGACTTGGTAGTTCTGCTAGATTCTTAAAGTCGCTAAGAGATAGATTAAGTTCAAGAGTAAAAACAAATGGAAAGAAAACTAAAGTTGTTTTTGCAGAGGGAGCTAACACTAGAATTCTAGAAGCAGTTAAACTACTTCAAGATGAAGGAAGAATTGAGCCAATCCTACTTGGTAACAAAGAAACCATTTTAAATAGAATGGAAAAACTTGGTTTATCAAGACTAAGTAGTCTTGAAATTATTGAGCCAACTAAGCACGAAAGATTCAAAGAGTTCTATAGAGAATACTGTTCAATGAAGCATAGAGATGGAGTTAGTATCTATCATGCTGAAGATAAGATGGCTCAAGAGAACTACTTTGGCGCTATGATGGTTAGAAAAGGAATGGCAGATACAATGCTATCTGGACCTACTCTAAGTTACCCAGAATGCTTTAAGCCAATTATCAACGTTGTTGGTACTCAAGAATCAATGAAAGCTGCTGGTGTTTACATTCTAATCTTTAAAAATAGAATTCTATTCTTAGCAGATACAACAGCACAAATAGATCCTTCACCAGAGGACCTATGCGATATTGCAAAATCAACTGCAAAGTTATTTAAGCAACTAATTAACAGAGATCCAAATATTGCATTTGTTAGTTATTCAAACTTTGGTTCAAATAACCACCCAGGTGCAAAGAAGATGAAGAAAGCTGTTAAGCTTTGTCACGAAAGATATCCTTCTTTAAATGTAGAGGGTGAAATGCAAGCTGACGTAGCAGTAAATGCTTACATCAAAGAAAAGCTATTCAGCTTCGCTGACATGAAAGGGCCTGCAGATATCTTAATCTTCCCAGACTTAAACTCTGCCAATATTAGTTACAAGCTTCTACAACAATTAAGTGAAGCAGATGCTATTGGACCAATTCTTGTTAGTATGAACGATACTGTTAATATTATTCAAAGAACTGCTACAATCTCTGAGATTGTTAACATGTCTAATATTACTGCTCTATTAGCAGAAGAAGAAAAAGAAGGATAGAGAGATGGCATTTACAAAAAATATCATTAGTACAGATCTTGCTCCAGCAGCTGTTGGAACTTACTCTCAGGGCGTAGAACACAATGGAGTGTTCTACTTCTCTGGACAAATAGGTATTGATCCAAAAACTTCGAAATTACAGGAAGGTTTTCAAGCTCAACTAGATCAAGTAATGAAAAATATTGATGGTCTTCTAGAATCTCAAGGGATTGATAGAACACACATTATCAAAACTAGTATTTTTCTAACAGATCTTGGAAAATTTAATCTTGTTAACGAAGCATATATTAACTACTTTTCAGAACCATATCCAGCAAGAAGCTGTGTTGAAGTTCCAAACCTGCCAAAAGGTGCAGTTGTAGAGATTGAAGTTATAGCCGCGAGATAAGATGTTTAAAAAGAGATATATATTTGAAACTAAGAGAACTAAAGTCTTAAGATATTTACAAAATATTGGCTTTATCTCTCTTGTTTCAATTATTCTCTACGTTATAGTCTCTTTAATCTTTATTCTCATGGCGAGAAACTCAAACCAAGAAACCTTACAATCCTTTTATAATCGTTCACCAGATTTGATTGTAGTCTTTACTGGAGACTCAGGAAGAATTCCCCTCGCTGTAAAGCTTGCAAAAAAATATAAACAATCCAATATTTTTATAACAGGCGTGTACTCTAAAAACTCTGTAGACAGTCTGTTAAGGCCCCTACGTTTAGGTGAGGGTTTTGACCCTAACCTTCTTACAATTGACTACCTAGCTAGAAATACTGTTGAGAATGTCCTCTCTACCCTTAGACATCTAAGAGAGAGAACAGGAAATAAAAAGATAATTGTTATTTCTCATGACTACCATGTAATGCGAATTAAGCTGATCTTCAATCATTTAATGGAAAAGTCAGATGACTATAAGTTTTACTTCTACAGTGTGGAGACAGACTACACTAAGATGAGAAATATCAAGATCATGGCAAAGGAAGTCTATAAGTGGATAAGAACTTATGGATTCCTTATATTATGGTCTCCTGAATAACTAGGCATCCCTTAATGGTCTTTTAATAAAGTTTCTTGATTTTTTTAACGATGATTCTCTCTTAGCATTTAAATTTTCTTTAATTGAGTAGATTTCTTCAGAGAGAGAAATCATCTCCTCACTCTTTTCTATATTTTCTTCTCTTTGAGCTTTAAGATTGTTTTGAATTCCAGCTAACCTTTCCAGCATATTCTCACGCTTTTTCTTTAAAAGGTCGACTTGATTAAATATAGACTTTTTCTTTGATACTTCTTCATCATAAAGTTTTCTAGTACTTGCTAAGTTTTCTGTTAATTCTGAAACTTCTTTACGAAGTAAAACTAACTCTCCCTCATCAGTATAAGGAATATCTTTAGTCTCATTTGTAATCTTTTCTTCAAGTTCCTCTATACTACTTTGAAGAACCATCTTATTTTTCTGGCAGCTTAAAATATTACTTTCAATCTCTTTAGAATTCTTTCTCAGATGTAGTAAGTGCATTTGAAGCTTTGAGTATTTAGTCTCAAGCTCCTCAAGGACTATATCCTCTGAAGTGAATTTATTCTTTAAGGACTCTATTTCTTCATGAGTATCATTAACTAACTTAGAAGCTTCAGATATTTTCTTGATCAAGGCCCTTTTCTTATTACTGAGTTCTTGTAGCTTATGACTTTCTTCTTCTTTTTGCAGAGAGAGATTATTAAAAAATGCTCTTTCGCAGTTAAGCTTTTCAGAAGTCTTTTCAATATTTAAAGAGAGATTATGATTTTCTCTTTTTAGAGATTTATATTCTTCTTGAGTAGAAAAGATATTTCCCTTCGCTCTCTTAACTGCATCATTCTTAGCTTTTAAAGTATTTTTTACTTTTTCATTTTTCTTATTTAGCTCTTTAGTCTTATTGGTCTCTTTTACATACATAGACTCTAAAGACTTTATCTCACTACTTTTCTCTTCTATTTTAAAGTAGAGATCATCTAAGTCTGATTGAATTTCAAGATGAGAATTCTTCTTCTCTTCAATTATATTTTTAACTCGTATGATATTTGAGTCTTTATCTTCGATTTCGCTTTGAAGTTTTAAAATATGAGCTTCTAATTCATCAATTGTGTTTTGGACATTTTTCGATATCTTCTTCTCATTATTAAGATCATCTTCTAATGATTTTAATTTTACTTCTAAGACACTCTTCTTATTTTTACTCTCATAAACTTGTTCTATTAAGAGAGATCGAACTTTCTTATTTGAGCTAATACTCTCTATCTGAGACTTAACTTTATTATCTAAACTCTCATTACTTCTATTTAATAGATCAATCTTCTCATTTAAGTTTTCAATACTATTATTTATCTTCTCTAGATATTTTTTCTCTTTTTCTAATCTTTTATTTTTTGAATATTGTTCATCTTTAAGAGACTTTAGTAGTAATTCATCACGATTCAACTTCTCTGAAGTTAGGCTTGCTTCTTTCTTTGTATTTTTAATATCAATCTCTATAGAGTTGATACTTTCTTTTAAGTTTAAACTATTATTTCTTTGTTTTTCTATAACTTGAAGATTTTTTGAACACTCTAACTTTACAGACTCTAGCTCTGTACTTCTCTCAAGAAGAGTTGCATTCAAAGTATCGATACTCTTTTTTTCTTGTGAAATAAGTTCTTTATTAATACTTTCTTTTGCTTTTAATAAATTAAATTCCTTACTTAAATTTTGTAACTTTTCATCTAGAGTTCTCTTCTCTTCATCTAAGAGTAAGAGCTCATTTTCAATCTCTACCTTTTGAGACTTAGAGTTTGCAATGAGCTCATTCATTTGAGTCAGTCCTTCTTCTAGCTCTAGAATTTTAGAGCTGAGCGTATCTTTTTCAGCCACAAGCTTTGAAAGCTCTACCTCTTGATCCTGGAATAATGAATTTGCATGCTCAACTTCAGATAGGACTCTAGTAATCTTCCCAGAGGACTTTATTATATCTTCCCTATTATTTGTTATTTCAATACGAATATTTACAAGGGCCTCTTCAAGTTTTATTTTTCTTTCATTTGCTTTTATAAACTCACTTTTAAGATCATCTAGCTCACTACTTTTATTCTGTAATTGGTATTCATGCTCAGATAGGTTCTTCTCTAGCTTAGTTATACTTGCATGTAACTCTTGTGACTCAGAAGAACTCTTTAAATGTTCAGCTTGAACTACTTCTAAAGACTTAGATAACTCAGTCATTCTTTTAGATTTAGTCTTCAATTCAACTGTAATATCTTTTATTTCTTCTTTAAAAGATTTAGTCTCTTCTTCAAGTTCAGCTTGTCTCTTAGAATTTTCTTCAATTTTCAGCTTTAAACTAATTCGAGATTCTTTCTTTTCTTTTAAATTTGCCTGGTAACTTAGGTAGTTTGAAAAAACTTTTTCAACTTCCATTTCTTTCAATTGTAACGATTGTGATAGTTCTTGATTGATGAAGTCTATTTTCTTCTTTTCTTTAGCAGCTAACTCTATCTCTTCAACTAACTCTTTTAGAGTTTCTTTTAGTTGAGCGCGATTAGAGTACTTTAGAGAAATATCTAACGAAGCCATTTCATTACTCTTCACTAAGTCTTTCTTAGCAATTTCACAGCTCTTCATTAGCAGCTTACTTTTTAAATCAATCATATATCCTGCTTATTAGATTAAACAATATTCAGATACTATTATGAATTGTTCGCCCTATCTTTATTAGAGGGAATAAATTACTAAGTGAAAGGGTAAGCTATTAAAAAAAGGTTATTTACGAAACAAAATCTCTCAACTATTGAAATTTTAAGACATTATCGTGAAGGTTTTCATCAGGCTGAACAAGCCTTAGGTGTCTCTTTTGAGTTTTTTGAACTGTTTTAAAGTTAAGAATTTTATCATTAGCAAAAGAGATACTTTCACTCTCAGTGTCGGATAAAATTTTACGGGTTGATTTTGGTGATAAGAGAATGATTTCGGCCTGAAGGATTTCAAACTTTCTTGTCTCTTTATTTGTTCTTAAGCTCGATGAATATTGGTCGTTCTCGTTTTTCATACAAGAATCTTATCAAACTGTAGGACCAGTAAGGTATCGGGCATTTTTTTCGTGCCCTATACTCTATTTACTGAAATTACTTCTTCGATTGCTTCTACACAATTAATAGTCTTAAGTAGTTCTGAGAAATCATTTACTTCAATTTCAAAGATAAAACTTCCCTTTCTATCGGGTAGAGACTTAGCAAGAGCAGATCTAATATTCACTCCTAAGCTATTAATATTCTTTGATATCTGAGAAAGAATACCTGGCTTATCATGCGTGATAACACGAATATTAACAGGGTGCTTGAATGAGAAGTCAGAGTTCCATTCCACATCAACATTTCTTCCAATTTCAGCAGAGTCAACTCTATTACACTTCGTTGTGTGAACAGTTATCCCTCTACCTCGAGTGATATAACCAGTTATCGGATCACCTGGAATTGGGTTACAACAACGGGCCATACGAACCATTACATCATTCATACCATCAACTATGACAGCATTGTCTTTATTAGATTTTCTTCTTGCTGATTTCGAAAGCTCTTTAGAGAATGTATCGATTTCATTAAGCTCATTAATTGCTTTTTCATCTTCATTCTTCTTAAGAGAAGGAAATTCTTCTACAACTTGCTTAGCCGTAAACTTTCCTGATCCAACATTTATAATTAAGTCATCTTCATTAGAAACACCTAATGACTTTAAGACCTTAGGAACTTCTGTGAGTTTAAATGCATTCTTCATTGAAGTACCAACAACTCTAAATGCTTTTTCTAAAATCTCACGACCTTGTTCTTTATTCTTTTCTCTTTCAACCTTTAATAGCCATTGCTTAATTTTCTGCTTGGCCTTTGAAGATTTTACTATATTTACCCAATCTTTATTTGGAGTCTGAGTCTTACTTGTTAAAATTTCAACAGTATCACCGGACTTTAATGTGTATCTCAATGGAACCATTCTACTATTTACTTTGGCACCGACACATTTATTTCCAATTTCTGTATGGACAGCGTAAGCAAAATCTAGAGGTGTTGCTCCATATCTTAACTCGCGAACATCTCCATCGGGAGTAAATACAAAGACTCCCCCAACGTCTAGATCGTTCTTAATAACGTCCATGAAGTCATCATTGTTATCAACACTCTTATTAAACTCTAAAAGCTCTTGAACCCAATCTAACTTCTTAGCAAAGCCGTTCTTACCTTCTTTATATTTCCAGTGAGCGGCGATACCTCTTTCAGCAATCTCATCCATCTCTTGAGTACGAATTTGAATTTCAATTCTCTCGGCCTTAGGACCAATAACTGTCGTATGAAGTGATTGATAATTATTAACTTTTGGAATCGCTATATAATCTTTAAATCTTCCTGGGATTGGAGTAAACGAAGAGTGAATTATCCCTAGAGCTTTATAACACTCAGTAATATTTCCAACGATAAGTCTAAATGCTAATACATCTTGAATTTGTTCAAAGTCTACACCTCTAGCATTCATTTTTTTATAGATAGAAAAGAAGTGTTTAGAGCGACCTTTTACATCACTTTTTACTGAGTATTCTAGAAGCTTTTCTTTAATTACATCTATTGTTTCTCTAATATAAACATCTCTCTCAGATTTTTTCATTGCTACTTTTTCAGCAAGTCTATAGTAGATTTCAGGCTTCATGAACCTTAAGCATAGATCTTCTAGTTCTCCCTTTACGGAGTTAATCCCTAAACGGCTTGCGAGAGGAACATATATTTCTAATGTTTCAGTAGCAATTTTTCTCTGCTTTTCATCTGAGACATATTGAAGAGTTCTCATATTATGCATACGATCTGCTAGCTTTACGATAATGACACGTAAATCTTTTGCCATCGCAACAACCATCTTTCGAAAGTTTTCAGCTTGTGACTCTTCTTTAGTTTTGAATTTTATTTTTGATATCTTCGTAAGACCTACAACAATTTGTGCAATCTCAGGAGAGAATTCTTTCTCGATTTCTTCAGGTGTAACATCACAGTCTTCAACAACATCATGAAGTAGTCCAGCAATAACACTGTCCATATCCATTCTAAGCTTAACTAGCGTTCCTGCAACATTAAGAGGGTGAATGATATACTCTTCTCCAGAGCTTCTCATTTGTCCTTTATGTGACTTCTCAGCAAAGTAATAGGCTTTCTTAAGTAAAGCAAAGTCTGCATCAGGATAGTATGCCTCCATTCTCTTTACTAATTCATCAATATTTAAGTCTCTTTCATGTGAGAAATCTAGGCGGTGAAACATTTTTACCTTACGAGTTTAATATTTTTGTTATTGTGTCTTTAAGATCCTGAAAAGCAACTTCAAGCTCTTCATTCTTTACACAGTAATCATAATCATCTTTTCTTAGAACTTCTCTCTTAGCGTTCTCTAATCTTAAATTTATGACACCAGTACTATCAGTACCTCGACCTCTTAATCTTTTTTCTAATTCTGGAATCGAAGGAGGTGCAATAAAAATGATCTGTGCTCTTTCTTTAAAGTAGGCCTTAAATGAGTCAGCACCCTGAACATCAAGATCGAATAAGAGATTCTTACCTTTCTCTAACTCGCTCTCAACAAATGTTTTAGAAGTTCCATAATAGTTAGAATGAACCTGGGCCCACTCTATGAACTCATCATCATCTTTCATTTTAAGAAATGTTTCTTCATCAATAAAGTTATATGAAATACCGTCAGTTTCACCCTCTCGTATATTACGAGTAGTATATGAAACTGATTCTAAAAGATCAGTGAACTCTGCCTTAACCTTTTTGATTAAAGTAGATTTTCCAGTTCCCGAAGGTGCAACAATAACAATAATTTTACCAATAGCCATACTTACTCTAGATTTAAGCCCTGTTCTCTAATTTTTTCTAATTGTACTTTCATCTGAACGACATTATCGGAGATTTCCTTTAGCGAAGATTTTGACCCTATGGTATTTGTTTCCCTATTTAGCTCTTGAATTAAAAAATCTAACTGTCTGCCGATTTCTCCTCCACTAACTAATATTGACTCAAACTTCTCTAAATGAGCTGCAATCCTATTAATTTCTTCGTGAACGTCCATTTTTTCTAAATAATAAACGATTTCTTGTAAAAACCTTGGCTCGTCTACATTTAAATCTTCTGAGAAGTCTTGAAATCTCTTTCTAAGCCTTTCCTCAACACTTCCCTGGAATGAGTCAGCAAGACCTGTGATTACAGAGTAATGCTTCTCAAATTGTTCCTTATGAGACTTAATCACCTTAAGCATCTTCTCGCCTTCAGATAATCTAGACTCTTTTAAAGAAACTAATGCGTTTGAAAAAGCAGTTTTTGCAAGCTCGAAACTCTCTTCACTAGTATCATCAAGATCTTTATAAAAATCTTGTCTAAGAAACTCACTTGGAGAAATTGACAGGTCTAATCCCTGATCTTTAACCATCTTTGAGATTTTGCCAAGAAAGTACTTAACCTTCTCTTCATCAATATCATCAAACTTAGTTCTTCCTTCAGCTTTTTTGTAATTGATATATATATCAAAGCTTCCGCGCTTAAAGACTTCAGATAATTTACTTTTTAAATCTATTTCAATAGGTGCAAAAAGTGAGGACATTTTAAAACGCAGGTCTTTAAAGCGATGATTTACACTTTTAATCTCAGCAGTAATAACCCAGTCATCACCACTAGCTTCACCCTTACCAAATCCTGTCATTGATTGAATGGCCACACTAAACTCCTTACTGAACTTGAGTAATTGTTTGATTACCCATTTTTCTAAATTTTTCGAATCTCTGCTCTAAAAGCTTATCAGTACTAACTTTTGAAAGCGTTTTGAGTTCTTTAGAAATAGACTTTTTAACTGTTTCAAAAGCTGCTGCTTTATTCTTATGAGCTCCACCGATTGGCTCTTCAATAATTGAATCTACAACTTCTAGCTCAAGTGCTTTTGACGGTACAAGCTTAAGTGAGTTTGCAGCATCTTCAGCTTTCTTAGGATCGGCCCAAAGAATTGAAGCACAAGACTCAGGTGAAATTACAGAGTAGATTGAGTACTCCATCATCATAACCTTATCAGCAATAGCAATACCTAAAGCTCCACCAGATCCACCTTCTCCAATAACCACAGAGATAATTGGTGCCTTAATATCAAACATTGCTGCTAGATTTTCAGCGATGGCACTAGCCTGGCCTCTTTCTTCAGCACCAATACCTGGGTATGCACCAGGAGTATCAATAAAAGTCACAATAGGAATTCCAAAACGTCCTGCTGTTTCCATAATACGGAGTGCCTTTCTATAACCTTCAGGTCTTGGCATTCCAAAGTTATGGTGAACTTTCTCTTTTGTTTTTCTACCTTTTTCAATTGCAATAATTGCAACTTTCTTTCCATCAATTTTACCAAAGCCAGTTATAACAGCTGGGTCATTAGCAAAGTGTCTATCACCAGAAAGTTCTTTAAAGTCTTCTACCATTTCACTGATATAATCAATTGCGTGAGGACGGTTTGGGTGTCTAGAAAGCTGAACTCTCTCCCAAGGACTTAAGTTTGCATAAATATCTTTGATAAGAGTACTCACCTTCGTTTGAAGAGCGTTAATCTCTTTACTGATATCTATTTCTGGACGAAGTGATGCTCCCTGAAGTTCTTTAATTTGGTTTTCTAAATCTCTTACAGGTTTTTCAAATTCTAATGTGTAATTATTAAGTAAATCACTCATATGCTACCTCAGTAAATTGCGTGAATATTTCTATGTATTCATAGGTGTTTAACCGCTATTTTTGGATCCCAATCTTAGGAAAAATCATGGCATTTGGAAAGTATAGAGCAAAAAAAAGAGGCCTAAAGCCTCTTTAAGTTAGAACGCGTTGCGCATTCCTTATAATCATCTTTTATTATTCGAGAATCCAGCCACTTACGATCCCATTTTCGAAGTAAATTTGCCTAACTTTACTCCCATCGTAGAATGACCAGCGCTCGTTTTGATACCTTGGGTCCCCTGCAATATCAACCTGCATAGGTTTTCCCCATATTTTCATAATATCAGACTTTCTCATGCCCATATCAACTTTCGTATTGGCTGCTCTCATATAGCCAAAATCCTTACTTGCAGGAGATCTGCTATCTTTTTGATAGGCACTAAAGAACTTTGTGCGAATATATTCATTTCTCTCATAGCTTGGAAGGTTTAAGTAGTAAGCCTTTTCGGGATCGGTAGTTAGTGAATTCCTAACACTCACATAACGATTATACTCCTCATCAGAGAGTGCATTTACTTTTCTAACAATCTCTTTTCTAAGAAGAGTCTTCTCTTGAATTTCTTCTCGGGTAAGCCCATCTAAAGGTGTTCTATCCATTATTTCTTGACGTGTTCTATACGCCTTTCCAGTATCTCCAGCAGTCTTCTGAAAGTCTTCACCAGGAACCCAGAACGAATCAGTTTCCTTATCCATTTCATCTATAAAAGTCCTGCCTGTAAGTAACTCAGCACAACCCGTTAAATTCAGAACGAATGCAATAGCAACTATTGGTTTCATAATTCTCATAATTTGATCCACATTTAGAGTTAAATAAGTATTCCTAACCTTGAATACACCCTACTCTTCGGAAATTAAGTGGATCTAGTAAGAATTTCTAAATGAAAATTATAATAAGGAAATTTCTATCAATAACAGAGTAAATAAATCACCTATATTATTAAAGAAACACGCTAAAAGTATTAGAAGTTTAACCGATAAGTTTAGAAGGAGGCTTCTTTGAAATTTTGGATCAAGATTGAAGCATTTTTAAATTCTATTATTGAAAGGATATATTCTATCTTAGGCAGAGCTATATCAAAGTCTACTCCAAACAAGATAAAGAAAACTATTGGTTCAGGTCAAACGAAGTATGAAAAGACGAAGGACAATGCTAAGAAGTCCTTAGATCTTCACAGCACTAAGGCAATAACAAAGGCCATAGATGCAAAAAATAAAACACTCAAGGCCGCAAATCAAATACAAAATAAAAGTATTGAAGTCATCATTAAAGCTAAAGAAGTTGATTATAAAAAAGTAGAGTATGGAAAATTAATACTGAGCTTTTTTCTTCTATTCACACCTGTCTTTTTAAAGTTTAAAGCCTGGTTTTTAAATCTCAGTCCTAAGTTCATTATAGGTTCAACATTCGCACTAACAGCAGCAACTCTATCTTCAATTACAATCTATACTCAGAGTCAAAAAATTTCGGAGAAAGCAAGTAGTGCTGGCGCGAGAGAACCTGCTTCACAAGTTGATAATGCAACAGAGGTGAGTAAAAGAAAAGGTTATTACAAACTAGATGAGAAGAGGTTCAGTATCAATAATATGGTTATGCCCGTATACATTGGAAGCGCTACAAATCTTAGAACATTAAGTTTAGATCTCACGTTTATCAGTTCAAATAAATATATAAAAAGCTTTTTTATAAGTAATAGACACCTAATCAAAGATAGACTTAACTCTACCATTCAACCTCTAATTCCAGAGTTCCCTCTTGAGGCTGAGGGTAAAGAAATAATAAAAGAGAAGATAAGAACTGAACTTAATCAACTTATAAAAGACTTAAAGATTAAGGGTGAAATAACAGAAGTTCATATCAATTCTATTCTAGCAGGCTAGGATTCCTACCCTGCTTTCCCTAGTACATTTTTAACAGTATTAACAGAGACATCTAATTTCTTGGCAGCAGTTCTATAGTCACCATTTACACGAGTGAACACTTTATTAAAGTATCCAACCTTGAGTTCTTTATAAGTAATATAGTCATTACTCTCTCTATCTAAACTTTTAAAAGGATTAAATACTAGCTCTTCATCTAATGAGTCAAAGTCCATCTTACGACCATTAGTCATTATTTTCTTTTTATCTAAGTGACCAAAGAGTTGTCTTATATTTCCAGGCCAATCTAAATTCAGATAAAACTTGAGTAACCTGCTTGAAAGAATAAAGTCATTACTATTTTGATAGTATTCAATTAGTTCCATAGTTCTTTCTTGATCATCTCTTAACGAGTTTAATTTTTTATATGCACCACTTGAAATTCTAAAATACATATCCTTTCTAAAGCGACCAAGGTTCACGAGCTCTCTTAAAGACTTACCTGAGGCAAAAATTAATCTCACATCAACAGATGTTTCTTTATTATCTCCTACACTTCTAAATTTTTTCGAATCTAAAAATAGTAAAAGCTTTGTTTGAATATCAAGAGGTATTGAGTCAATTTCGTCTAAAAATAAAGTACCATAATCAGCTTCTTTTAAAGCTCCTACTTTAGTATGTGTGGCACCAGTAAATGCGCCTTTAATATGACCAAAGATTTCGGACTCTATTAAATTATGAGAAAAAGATGAAAGGTTTAAATGAATAAATTGTCCAACTCTTCCACTCTCTTCATGAATTTTCTTTGCATAGTATGACTTACCAGTACCAGTTTCACCTTCTATTAGAATATTTAAATTAGATTTAACAACTCGCTCACAGAAGACAAATTCTTTCTCAGATAAAGATTCAACTCCATTAAAGATTAAGCGATTATGTGCTATATCAACCTTATCCCCATTAGAAATAATGGCATTCAAAACAATATTTCCGTTTAACCTAAAGGGTCTGCCGTTTAAACTCTTTAAAAAGTAGTACATCTTTCCTTCTAAATTCTTCCACTTAAGAGACAGGTCAATGCTTTCATTACTTAAAGTTGGTAGACTTAAAGTGTAATTATCTTGTTCAAATAAATCACTTTTAGCTGACTGAAACAGGTACTCAGTGCGATTCAATTTTATCTCTTTACACTTCCCATATAAGGGTTTTAGTGTAATTTTTGAGTAGTACTTTGAACTTTCTTCTAAATCCTGACTAAAAACCTTCATATAAACTCCTTTTTTTCACTTTATTAGAACTTTTTTCAACCAAGACATTTTCATATTTTGTGCCATACTATATAAAGTCATTTCAATAATTTAGATTCAAGACTGGTTCAATTTATAAACCACTTGAAAGGAATAAAATCATGGCATTTGAGATCGCAAGAGAAACTTCAACATTTAAATATGGAATGAGTAATCCTGAACAACTTCAAGAATGGTTAAAATCGAATCCTCAAGCAATAGGGCTAGGTTTTGTTGGAAGATCTAATGTTGGAAAATCTAGTACCATCAATACCCTATTTGGGAATAAAATAGCCAAAGTTTCTAAAACTCCAGGAAGAACGAGAGAAATTAATATCTTCTCTTTTAAATTAAAGAAAGACGGAAAAATCATTGAAGATATGCCTGAGTTCTATTTTTATGATTTACCAGGTTATGGACATGCTGAAGTATCAAAAGAAATGTCAAAAAACTGGGAACTACTTATGTCTACGTTCTTTGCTGATATCTCACTTCACACTTTGATGGTTAATATTCAAGATGCAAGACATCCTAATCAAAAGTCAGATCAAGAATTTCACCAATTCTTAAAAAACTTCAATTTTGAAACATTTCTTCTTTTTAACAAAATAGATAAGTTAAAAAAACAAAAAGAAAGAGCGGCACTAAATAAGCTAAAGCCAATCTTGTCTAAAGAGTTTAAATGGGTAAGACAGATTTACTTCACTTCAGCTGAGAAGAAAGATGGACTAGCTCAAGTAGAGGAAGCAATTATCTCCTATTTATTAAGACAGAGAGACCTACTAGAATCAATGTAATGGATTCAAACTTAGTAATCACTTTCACGGCTATATTTCTATACTATATAGCAATTTTAAATATCACTCTGGTCTTCTTTGCAAGGCCAGATTTTCTTAATCGCTTTTCTTTTAATTATGGAAACATTCAAATACGATTTGTATTTGCACTACTTCTTTTTCTAAGTAGTGCATGCCTTGGGGTATTTGCGTGTGTTTTAAGATACTTTAATAGTATTATTGTTATTTAGAACTTTTCTTAATATCGTTTACATCACTCTCAATCTTCTCTAAATCAAACTCACATGACTTAATAGAGTTTACAAGTTCTTTTACTCTTTCGTTATCAAAGCTAATTTCACCAGATTCAATGGCCTTAAAAGTTATATGCCCTAACTCTTCATAAGACTCATGTAGAGCAGTATTTGTTTTAGAAGCTGAAAGCATTTTCTTGCCAATTTCAGTTGTTTTCTTTAATTCATCTTGGCAAACCTGAACGATCTCGTTGAACCGGTCCTTCCATTGTGGTTGTTTTTCCATTTATACCTCCGGACTAAAAAAGTCGCTAATCTACACCGATTATACCACTATTAGCGTCCTTGAGAAGAGGTTCATTTCTTAAAATATGGTAAAGACTGTCCCCTTCCCCAAACTGTATGTAAACCTCTACAATTAAAGAACTATGCTAAAAGAAATAATAGATACAGTAAATTTAAAAACTTCCCCAGAAGACAGGAAGAAAATCGATCAGGTATTTTCGAAACTCTATTCAATTTATGGAGAGAGCGAAGACCCATGGGGTCTTGATCTGCATAGAGCAAAGTCTAGTATTGAATACATTTGGCCTATTTATAAGAATTATTTCAAAGTAAGAGTTTTTGGAAAAGAAAATGTAGAAGATAGGCCCTACATGATTACATCAAATCACACAGGGCAAGTTGCAATTGATGGAATGTTGATTTCAACAGCATTTGCTATTGAAATGGAAAGGCCAAGAATTCTAAGAGCAATGGTTGAGCGCTTCTTTACAGGACTACCATTTATAGGGACTTGGGCTGCACAAGGTGGTGCAGTACTTGGAGATAGACAGAACTGTGAGAAGCTCTTAGAGAGGAATCAATCTGTTCTTGTTTTCCCAGAGGGAGTGCGAGGGGTTTCTAAGAGTACAAAAGACTTCTACAAAGTTCAAAGCTTTACGAGAGGCTTTTTCAGGATTGCACTTAGCTCAGGAGTCCCAATTCTACCTATTGCAGTAGTTGGAGCTGAAGAGTTGTTTCCTTATGTTTATCAAGCAAAAACGATGGCAAAAAAACTTGGTCTCCCAGCTCTACCACTAAGTGCAAACTATATTCCCCTTCCATCCCCTATTGATATTTATATTGGGGAGCCATACTCGCCACCAGATCATCTAAATGCAGACTCAAGTGACAAAGATATTGATCATCATATATTTGAAATAGAGAGTATTATTCAAAAGATGACAGATGAAGGCTTGAAAAAAAGAAGGAAGTTTTGGGCAAATGTTAAATAGTAAAAAGAAAATATTAATTATAGGTGCTGCGGGAGGACTCGCAAGGATTCTCACAAGTATTCTTTCAAAAGAAAATCCTAACTATGAGATTATTGGAGTAGATTCAAGGCCTCAAGTTGAGGAGTTTAAAAGAGAAAATGTCCAATTTCTAAAAATTAAATATACTCGAGGAAACTTTGAGAAACTTTTTAGAGATAATGAATTCTTCGCTGTCTATCATCTCGCTCGTATGAGTCATGCATATTCTAATAAGTCTAATCTAGCTCAACGTTTAGACCTAAACATAATGGGAACGAGTAGAATACTAGAGCTTGCTCTCAAGTTTCATGTAAAAAAGATGATTATTCTAAGTACTTATCATGTCTATGGTGCACTTTCGGATAACCCTACTTTCCTAAAGGAAGATGCTCCACTTAAAGCAAGTATCAACCATCCAGAACTGAGAGATGTAACAGAGATGGATCAACTTGCTACAAATTGGATGTGGAAAAATCAACATCGAATTGAAACCGTTGTACTAAGGCCATGTAGTATTATTGGTCCGCAAATAAGAAATTCAATGAGCCAATATCTTACAACAAAGTATGTTCCTCTGGGTATTGACTATAATCCTATGTTTCAATTCATTCACGAATTTGATATGGCCAATATTTTGGCAAGATCATTAGATGAAATCCCTACAGGAATATATAATGTTGCCCCAGATGAAGTTGTCAGTTTAAGAAAAGCAAAGTCTATCATTGGACTTCCTTCGCTAAAGCTTCCTCTCATTACTCTTACGCCAATGGCACTAGTTGTAAAAAAAATATGGAATTTCCCAGACTATCTAATTGAATACATAAAATTCAGTTGTGTTATCGATAATACGGAATTAAAAAAGCATCTAAAGAAAGACTTTCTTCGATTCACCACTAAAGAGGCATTGGAATTATTAAAACTCAAACTCTGATAAAAAAACATTTCAGTAATCTAATTTTTTCAATCGTTTTGATATTATTTATTATTAAGCAAGCTCCTATCATTATTGAAAACTATAAAAAAGAAAGCCAAAAGATAAATTCTATTCAAGCTCAAAGTCTAACAACCAATGAGTACTTCACTTTCCCAAGAAATGAAAAGTCTGTACTTATAATGTGGGCGACTTGGTGTGCTCCATGTAAAATAGAGATGACAAGAATTCAAAACTCTATTGATAGTGGATCTATCCCTGCAGAGAGAGTTTATGCAATGAATTTATTTGAAGATGATTACACTTCAAAGAAGTTCATTGTAGAAAGTAAATACACTTTTAACTTTATCTCAAGAGATGAATCTCTTATAAATCAACTAAAAGCTAAGGCAACTCCGACGACGTATCTTCTAGATAGTAATAATATCTACAAAGCATCGTCAGGTATCAGTATAATTGGGATTTATCAATTAGAAAGTTTTTTATGAACCACTAAAATACAAGTGACATTCCATATGTTTTAGCTAGCAGATGGAGCAAAAAAAGCTACACCAGCTGATCCAAACACTACGAGACACATACACAAGAGCTGATTTAATGATACCACTTCTTTATCAACAAATACTCCAATAAGTGTTCCCCATACAAAAGTGGTCGCATAAATTGGATAGACAACACTTAAGCGGCCTCCCATTTTAAATGAAACAACAAATAGAACCATAACTAAACAGAAAAGAAAAATTCCTATAAGAAGAGGTAAATTCAAATAGACTGGAACAGTCCCTAACTTATTACCACCGAGCTTGTAAGCATATTGCCCAATGGCCCCAATAAATGCAGCAACAAGATATAGTAACGCGGGTACAACTTGGTCTTTCATACAATTATCCTATAGTCTTAATTCAAGAATACTCTTTCTTATATAATTAGTGATATCATTTATATCTAGTCCACGGTCAATGCTCTTACTCTTACCTACTCTTAAAGAAGAATTAGAAGGCAGAACAAGCCACTGACCTTTTGGTAAAATCTGTCCAAACCCCTCACAAAAAGCTGGTACAAACTCAAGCTGAGGATACTTCTTTAAAAGAATAGAAACACCTTTCTTAAATTCTTTCATTTCACTAGCATTCCCACGTGTTCCTTCAGGAAATATAATGAGAGAATGTCCACGTTCTATTAGCTTTTCACACTGATGTAATGGATTATCAAATTGTCTATCTCTTGATACTGAAACAGAATTCAAACAAGTTTTTGCAAATAGCTTAGTAATACTATTTTTATAAAAGTAGTCTCTTGCAACAACAGGATGAACCTTTTTTAAATCGCGAACAGAGAGTGAACATAGGATAGCAATAGCATCAACATGACTACTATGATTAGCGACTATTATTTTTGGTTTATCAAAAGACGGCTTTTCCTCGTAGCGAAACTTAATCCCCAATATTATCTTCACAAATGGACTTAAGATAACTTTAAAAAGTATAACTCTGATAATAAATGCTAATTTTTCCATTATAAATACCCTCTAAGTAATAAGTAATGAACAGTAAATGGTAATGTGAAAGACAGAGAGTCTAATCGATCTAAAATTCCACCATGACCAGGAATTAAATCATCCATATCTTTCACTCCAAGATCTCTCTTAACAGCAGACATATTTAAATCCCCTAAGAGTCCAAAGATACTTAGTAAAACTCCAAATATTGCTGCCTCTAAATTACTATTAAATGGTAAGTAGTCAGACAGAAGAAAACAGATAAAACTTAAAGTGATAGCTCCTCCTGCAAACCCTTCAATTGTCTTATTAGGGCTAATTGTAGGACTCAACTTATTCTTACCTATTGTTTTTCCCCAAAGAAATTGTAATACATCATTAATTTGAGTTAAAAAGACAATTAATATGATTAATAAATCTTGCTCACCTTCATAACCTTTAATAACACCTTGATGCCTAAGGAATGTGATGTTAGAAAATCCATATACGATAAGCATCATTGCCCAAAATACTTTTCCATTAAACTCTAAGTACTTTTCATATGCCCCGTTTAGAATATTACGTATCGGAATAAGAAAGAACATATATACAGGTATGAATGAATTGAAGCTATACGTTGTCCCATTTTTGGCAAGGTAGTATTGAATTGGTATGGCCAAATAAATATATAGTAGAGTGTTTCTAAAATGTGCTTCTATCGATAGCTTTGTAAGAAATTCACGAAGAGAAATAAATGTTAAAAGAATTATCAATATTAAGGCAATCGTCTCAGGCAAAAGAAACATAATTGTTGCTAAACATAAAATTGCCCACCAAGAATATACTCGTAATACAATTTCATGCATTCCTTTCGATGGTTTCAATTTCTGCCAAGGAATAAAAAGAAGAGTAAAGAAAATCAACAGAGAAAATATGCCAATAATCACTTCAACAAATGAGTTTGTCTGTCCTGTAAAATTAGATATTAGATCAATCATTCTATTTCTCCAGATAAAAGATCTGAAGAAATCAATGCTAATCTTCTAAAGATTGTTAAGAAGCTTCCAATAGTAATCACTACTAGAATTATATATAAAAACCTTGTTGAATAATTGGTTCCAGATAAAAAGAACTCTGCAATAAAGGCAAGAGTCATTAGAAACATTCTATGTTGCTTTGCCATTGGTCCAATAAAGTATGACTTTGTCCCTAGAGACTTTCCTAGAACCCTAACGTAAGCAGTAATAACAGCAAGACAAGATGCTATCCAGGCCAAGTTTACAGCACTTAAAGTATAACCTCTATCAACAATAGAGAGACTTCCACCTATTATAATAAATATATCTGCAAATCTATCTGGAACATCATTGTATAATTCACCGTTTGGGGAAGACTTCCCGTGCTCAACAGCAACCATCCCATCAAGTAAGTTACAAATTAATCTAAGTTGAATAAGAACCGCACTTAATAAGAAGTAATACTCATTCGACTTAGCGAACGTTCCAGTAAAAAGAACTAGAAAAGCAAATACAACACTAAAAATAGAAATAATATTTGGAGTTAGTCCTATTTTTGCGAGTAATGAAGCTAAGTTCTTAGCCCAGTTGGCTCCCCTAACCTTAAGTGGTCTTCTATCCATAATTTATCCTTAGTCGATGAGTACCAATCTTACGTACTTTCAATCCCTGCAACAATGAAACTCTAAACTTTTGGAACTATTACAAAATATGATTATTTTTTAGACAATTAAATGTGACCTATATCATTGAAAATTTGAAATAAAGGCATACAATAAGTAAACATACAATATTTACACCAATATAAGGAACCTTTCATGAAAAATTCAGAAGTCAGTATTGTGAAGCTCGCAATTACTTTTGCTATTGGTTTAACTATCTGGTTTATTCCAGTTCCTCAAGGACTAGATATAAGGGCCTGGCACCTCTTTGCTATCTTTCTCTCAACAATTATTGGAATCATTTTAAAGGCCCTACCAATGGGCTCTATTTGCATGACTGGCCTAGCTGTTTCTTTATTTACTGGAACATTGAATTTGAAAACCGAAGCACTTACAGGTTTTTCAAATAGTACAATTTGGCTAATAGTTATAGCCTTCTTTATAGCTAGAGGTTTTATAAAAACAGGTCTTGGAACAAGAATTGCTTACTTCTTCATTTATATCCTAGGTAAGAAAACTCTCGGTCTTTCCTATGGACTTGCTCTAACAGATCTAGTCCTAGCTCCTGTAACTCCATCAAACACAGCAAGAGCTGGAGGAGTTATATTTCCTATCATGAAATCTCTTTCTCTTAGCTATGACTCAAATCCTAACGATCCCTCAAGGAAAAAAGTTGGAGAATTTTTAACTCTATCTTGCTTTCACGTAGATATGATCACTTCAGCTATGTTTATGACAGCTATGGCCGCCAATCCACTTATAGCTCAGTTTGCGGGAGAGAATGGAGTAAAGCTAACTTGGGGAAGCTGGGCACTTGCTGCACTAGTTCCAGGAATAGTATCTCTAGCAATAATTCCTCTGATCCTTTACAAGTTCTATAAGCCAGAAATCACAGAAACACCAAATGCTAAAGAACATGCCAAAGAAAGTTTAGAAAAGATGGGACCAATGACAAGGCCAGAGTGGACTATGATCGGTGTATTTATCTTTTTAATAACTTTATGGATCTTTGGAGGTTCACTAGGTGTAGCTTCTACAACAACAGCTTTTGGTGGACTTGCAGTCCTATTAATTTCTGGAGTACTCACTTGGGATGATATAAAGAGTGAAAAAGGAGCATGGGACACTCTGATTTGGTTTGGTGTCCTAGTTATGATGGCCAGCTACTTAAACAAACTTGGGTTTATCCCTTGGTTCAGTCAATTCGTTTCATCCGAAGTGACAGGAATGGCCTGGACAAAAGCATTTCCAATTCTTCTAGGAATATACTTTTATTCACATTATATATTTGCTTCCTCTACAGCTCATGTAACAGCAATGGCCGCTGTCTTTATGTTGGTAGGAATAAATGTTGGAGTCCCTCCAATGCTAATGGCGTTATCTCTAGGATTTTTCTCCAACCTCTTTGGCTGTCTAACTCACTACGGTGCTGGACCAGCTCCTGTATTTTTTGGATCAGGTTTTGTAGATTTATCTGATTGGTGGAAAGTAGGTTTTGGAATATCAATAGTTAATATCTTGATCTGGATGATTATAGGTGGTCTTTGGTGGAAAATCTTAGGTCTATACTAATTTAGTCTAAAGAATTAATTACATCTCCCTCTTAAACATTGTGTTTAAAAGGGAGGATTCTTTGATATATGACTAACCTTTAAAAAGCTTTGCCTTTAATAAATCAAAATTCATTTTTGCAATATTAGATATAGATATATTTTCAGGACATTCTATTTCACAAGCCCCAGTAAATGAGCAATGTCCAAAGTCTTCAAGCTCCATTCTTTCGGTCATTTCAAGAACTCTCTTTGAACTTTCTGTTTTTCCTTGAGGTAGGATATTTAAATGATTTATTTTTGCTGAAGTAAACAAAGCAGCTGAAGAGTTTTTACAAGTAGCAACGCAAGCACCACAGCCTATGCAAGCAGCCATATCCATCGCAGAATCAGCAATATCTTTGCCTACGAGTATAGAGTTTGCTTCTGGAGCAGTACCTGTTTTAGCAGTTATAAAACCACCGCTTTGAATAATTCGATCAAAGGAACTTCTATCTACCACGAGATCCTTTATTACTGGAAATGCCTTAGCTCTCCAAGGCTCTACGACAATGACCTCACCTTCCTTGAAGCTTCTCATATGTAACTGACAAGTTGTTGTATTAGAATGTGGTCCATTAGCTCTACCATTGATAAAAACTCCACACTGCCCACATATTCCTTCGCGACAATCATGATCAAAGGCAATAACACCTTTCCCTTGTTGAACAAGACTCTCATTTAAAGAATCTAAGGCCTCTAAAAATGACATTTCTTCAGAGATATTATCAACTTCATACTCGACGAATCGACCATCATCACTATTACTTTCTTGTCTCCAAATTTTAAAAGTAACTCTCATTTATACGACCTTACTGTTGGCTTAACATATTCAAACTTTAATTCTTCTTTATGAAGTTTAAAGTCTCCTTCATTATATTCCCATGCTGAGACGTAGCTAAATTCATCATCATTTCTTACAGCTTCGCCTTCAGAGCTTTGAAACTCTTCTCTAAAGTGAGCCCCGCATGACTCTTCTCTTTGTAATGCATCTACACACATCAACTCAGCAAGTTCGATAAAGTCTGCTAACCGAAGGCCTTTCTCAAGTTCTGGATTTAACTCTTTATCAGATCCAGTGACAGAGACTTCTTCCCAAAAAGATTTTTTTATATCTCTAATTTCTTTTATTGCCTTTTCTAGTCCAGACTTACTTCGACTCATGGCACACTCTTGCCACATGATATTTCCAAGCTTTCGATGAAAATGATCAACTGTCTTAGACCCATTAATATTCATTAATTTTTCAATTTTATTTTTTACACTTTCTTCTGCTTTACTAAACTCATCATGATCTACATTTGGAATAGATTGATTCAATTCGCCTGCAAGGTAGTTATTAATAGTATTAGGTAAAATAAAATATCCATCTATACTTGCCTGTAATAATGAATTTGCACCTAATCGATTTGCACCATGATCTGAGTAATTAGCTTCACCTACAGCATAGAGACCATTAACAGTCGTCATGAGTTCATAATCTACCCAAAGGCCTCCCATTGAAAAATGAGCAGCTGGAGAAATCTTCATAGGTTGTTTGTAAGCATCTATGCCTGTAATTTTTAAGTACATCTCAAAAAGGTTTCCATACTTATCTGTAATCTTTTCTTTTCCTTGTTTTGCAATTGCATGTTTAAAGTCTAGATAAACAGCATTTTTTAAAGGACCCACTCCATGCCCTTCATCAATTCTCTCTTTAGCTGCCCTAGATGCAATATCTCTTGGGCTTAGATTTCCAAAACTTGGATATTTTCTTTCAAGATAATAATCTCTTTCTTCTTCTGGAATCTCTTCTGGATTTCGAGAATCTCCCTTCTTCAAAGGAACCCAAATCCTTCCATCATTTCTAAGTGATTCAGACATTAATGTTAGCTTAGACTGAGTATCACTTGATTGAGGTAATGCAGTTGGATGAATTTGAGTAAAGCTTGGGCCTGCAAAAAAAGCACCTTTTTTGTGAGCGGCCCAAATCGCTGATCCATTACAGCCAATAGCAAGAGTTGATAATCTAAAGACTCTAGAGTATCCGCCTGTTGCAAGTACAACAGCATGTGCACTATGTTTTTTTATTTTTCCTGTAACCAGATCTCTCGTAACTATTCCACGAGCTTTTCCATCTACAATGACAAGATCAAGCATCTCCTCACGAGTGTTCATTGTAACACCACCTGAAGCGACCATTTTTGATAATTGTGAATAGGCTGCAACTAAAAGTTGTTGCCCAGTTTGTCCTCTTGCGTAGAATGTTCTTTGAACTTGTACACCACCAAAACTTCTATTTGTTAAAACTCCACCATATTCTCTTGCAAAAGGTACTCCCTGCTGAGAAAAGTGATCAATAAGAGGAGCGGACAACTGAGCAAGCCTATAAACGTTTGCTTCACGAGATCTAAAGTCTCCACCCTTTAATGTGTCGTAGAACATTCTCCAGACACTATCACCATCATGCTGGTAATTCTTTGCTGCATTCACACCACCTTGGGCAGCAACAGAGTGAGCTCTTCGCGGTGTATCTTGGTAACAAAAGCAATTAACTTTATAACCTAACTCGGCTAAAGTCGCAGCTGCCCCTGCACCAGAAAGACCAGAGCCCACAACTATAATCTCAAATTTTTTCTTATTAGCTGTATTAACAAGCTTGCACTTATCTTGATATTTAGACCATTTCTGTTCTAGGTCTCCCTCTGGAATTTTTGCATCTAACTTCACTATAGTCCTCTCAAGTAAACAGCAACAGGAATAACAGAAAAACCAATCAAAATAATAATTGAAAACATATTACCTATTATTGAGACTTTCCTAATGTAATTTAAATTATATAACCCTAGTGTTTTGAATGCACTAGAGAAGCCATGCTTAATATGCATTGATAATGGAATGATAAAAATAACATAGATAAAAACGTAATATGGATTTTTAAATAATTCAGTTGTAATTAGATAAACATCTTTAAGTCCATTACTGTCTAGTGGAACAATCTCTCCGTATCCAAGTTTTACTCTCCACCAAAAGTTTGAAAGATGAATAAGAATAAAAATAAGAATTGAAAAACCGAGGAGTCCCATATTCTGAGAAGTCCAAGAACTACTTTCAATAGTATGGTTTACTAAGTACTTCTTACCTTTAGATTTATTATTTTTTGAAGTTATTAGAGCAGCATAAACAGTATGCAATAATATTGAGAGATATAAAAAAATAGAAACAACTCTAATAAAGATATTGCCACCAAGCTTAGCAGAATAGGAATTGTATAAACCATGAGCAGTCTCAGACGGAAGGAGAAGAATAAGGTTTCCTCCTAAATGAACCACAAGAAATATACAGAGAAATAGACCAGTGAAGGCCATAATATTTTTTCTAACAAAAAGCATAATCTACCTTAAATGAGTTTTTATTATTATACTTATTAGCATCAATAAAAATACATCATTTATCTTGAGGAATAGTGACTTTTATCAGTTTATGGAAACTCAGATTTTAAAGAATCGAAATACTCAAGGTCACATAATGATATCTCTATTTAGTAATTGACTATTAAAGCACTAGTTCTTAGTATTAATATCCTATGCCCCTGTGGTGAAATGGTAAACACAACGGATTCAAAATCCGTCGACCGCAAGGTCTTGCGAGTTCAAGTCTCGCTGGGGGCACCATAAATATAAAAAAGCCCAGTATTTTGTACTGGGCTTTTTTTATTCTTCGAAAATATTTCATTAAAATTTAGATCTACAATATTGGTTTTGCCCTAGAAGTCTTGATTAACTAATCTCCTAGCCCAAAATAATGGATCTAGAAGCAACAGTTAATTATAGGCCTTAAACAATTGAGAATTTTACGATTGTGCTTGAATACTCATTATGAAAATAAGGCAAATTAAAGAAATAATGGCATAATCAATTTTGTTAATTGCTTTCATGATAACTTCCTTGGTTTGAGATCGAGCAACTTATAACACAGTTGTGAAAAATTTGGTAAAAAACTGAAACTCTTACATAGTTTTTATTTTAATATTACCAAAACATCGAGCTAAACAACTGAAATAAAAGAAAAGAAACGCCCTACAAATTTCACAAAAAATACAAAGAAATATTAAACGATAAGAACTGAGCTACGCAATTTCAAGGAGATAAGGAAGAGTCATATATCTATTGATAGCTAATTTAAATGAGAAAAGTGATAACTATTAAGCCAAGCTCAGTAGTTATCACTTTATTAAAAATGTATTTTTATTAGTTCATTTTAGGGTCTGTTCTCTTAACGGCTTTACCGTCTGCAAAGTTTGCAACTTCAGTAATGATTGCCCCTTCATCTCCGGCCATTTGCCAGTGAGGACTAAGAACTTGCTCTAAGTTATAAAAGTCTCCTCTCTCAGCAACTTTTACATGATTAGCTTTCACCTTTCCATTCCAATGAATCTTAGGAATTTTGATTTCAGGGAAATTAGATAAATTATCCTTACCTATACCTGCAACATAACTTTTTCCCCATCTTACTAGCCACCCTTCTCTTTTTGCAGCAGTAGTCTCTCCATCAACATGCCAATGTTCTGCTAGCATTTGATTTGGAAGAAGAAAAATATCGAGTAGCATATAAAGATTTTTTTGGTTATTTTCATACATTAGACCAGAGAGTCCAACATTTAAAAAGTTTCCACTATTATAATCCATGACAAAAATTCTATCCCTAATTCCATCAAACATTGGATAGCCGTGGTAGTTTAAAAGAGCAATGATTGCGTCCTTTGCTTTTTCAGGTAAAAATTTACCTTTCTTATTATAGAAGTCACTATTCTTAAAATTGATAGACTCTACACATTCTTTAGATCTTTCAATCTTGTTTTCACAAACATTCTTACTTGCAGCATAACTTGTTTGCATTGCAAGAAATACAAAACTTGAAATAAAAAATAATTTTCTCAAAATAAATCTCCTTATGATTTTAACAAAATCATATACAGCTTAATATTTTCATTCAAGACGGATACTGAGTATTGACAAGAGTTTACAATAAAATGACATACAAAAGGCTATAACTAATAGCTCTTGAGAACATTAACTTAAGTGAATTAACTATTAGTTCTTTTTTCAGACCTAATTTCTTATTAGAGTATTCTTTTTTCGACTTCCTACTTTGAGAGCTAAATAACCAAAGATCAGCCAATACATTCTATCTCCCATTCCACCAAGAGAAAGATGTACATGATAAATAACGAAGACAGGTATGTGGGATAATAAAAATATTCCAACGACCTTAGTATTTTCATCACCTTTAAGTATCCCTCTAATACTACCGACGATCATTAAAAGAAAGCCAATAGTGACAATTACCATAAAAGGCCAACCACCAATAACACCTGCGGATACGAATATATTATGTGGATCTTTAAAAGAATTGTAGCCACCAACATTAATCCCAGAATTACTCATAAATTTATAAAGAATTCCTTGCCCAAAATTAGGTTGTTGCATAAACATTTGTATGCCTCGAGTAACCTCTTCCATTCTAGTTGCAATACCATCCTGAGCAGGTCTCATAAGAAATCCTGTTTGACCTGATGCCACTTCATATAAGAATGTAGTTAGAGGAGCTCCAAATAGGAGTATAAATAGACCCACTAAAAAGACGAAAACAAACTTAAATATACGCGTGTTTTTATCCTTTCTTCCAAATGTTAATACTCCAATCCCTGAAACAATTAAAACAGTAATCATTGCAGCTTTTGTAGCCGTCAAGAATACTGCAATAAAGAGAATCGCCAATGTTAAATAGCGCTTTAACAAATGAATTTCACGATTAAATATCTGAGGAAAATAGAAAATAAAAGCAAAAGTAGAAGCTGATACCATATGAGGAATGTGTTTAAAGATACCAATAAATCGTCCTCCCCTAAATAACTGAATGTTAAATATAGGAAGTAAGCAAACAGAAATAACAACAAGTGGTACAGAGATACTTCTTATCGTTTTGACAAATTTCTCTACTGTGAATATATCAGGAATCATAACCCCATAGATTAGAATCAAAGCTAGAGCAATAACGAGTCCACCGATTTGCATCACCCAAGAATTCATTGGATGCACATAGGCAATTTGAAATAAAGTCTGAATGAGTAGTACAAATGCTGCAATGATGAGTAGAAATATATACTGATGTTTAAACTTATGTTCTCTGGCCCTTCTAATAAAATAGAATAGGATTAATCCTCCTACAAAAAAGTTTAATCCAAAGTTAATAAAAGGGTGAAGGCCATGTTGAAAAATAAAGTATGAAAAGTTTCCTGGAACTTTAAGGTACTTTAGAGATATTTTAGAAATAAACATTAGCGCTAGTAGAAAAACGCATAGTTTTTCTACTATTTTCTCTGGAGAGAACTTTAAAGATTCAAATCTTGTCATTAATCGCAATTGCAGTTAGAGCAGTTGTTAGTAAAACACTTATGACAGATATAATTTTCCATGAATCATTACTAATAAATGGTCTCTTATGCTTAACAAAAATTGTATCATTTGAGCTGAACTCATACTCTTTATCTACTTGCTTATTTATTGCTTCGTATAGATTAATCTCAGTTACAGTCTTCTTAGATTCGTTTCCAATTACAATTTCTTCAACTTCAGCATCCTTAGTAGTTCCACCAGCAAGAGAGAGAAGAGTCACAAGTCTAATATCTTTAGGAACATGATAAAGACCTGCCCTGTTTACAGCACCTAATAATCTCAAAGAGATTAATTCTTGATTTTTGTATGTTTGAAAAACAAACTCAGAAGTCTTACCAAGCCCTACTCCAGCATTGAAGCCATTAGCGAAAACCTGACTAGAACTTATAAATAATGAATACACTACTAAAAAAGTACGGATAAATTTCATGCTTAATTTCCTATAAAATAATTATCCTAATATCCTATCAAGTTTTTCGCTAAAGGAAACCTTCTTCTAAATAATTATTCTCAACTGACGATAACCAATTAACAGTAATTTATAATAGAACAGGTTTTCAAATGAACGATGAAATTTCAATGTATGAGGTATTGCAGATCTTCCTTTCTAAATGGAAGTACTTACTTATGCTTGCACTCTTCTTTACTCTTATAGCTATTGTTAGACATAAGAAATTTCCTTCATATCCAGCACAAGGAAAGTTATTAATTAAAACCTCCGAAAATAGTCAACTAAGATCATTCTTAGATACAATTGTTGGTAGCCAACAAAATATAAATCCAGCAGAAAGAGCAATCATCTTATTAGAGACAAATGATTATTTTCTAGAGCTAGCAAATTATTTCATTAAAACGAAACAAGATGCTCCTGAGATTATGAACTACATATCAACTTTTGAAGGTAATGATCAAAATCTAGCAAGCAACCTTAGATCAAAACTTAAATTTAGACTAAAGAAAGGTGGTCAGATCATTTTTAATGTTAAATCAAATCGTAGAATCTTATCTACTGCAGTTGTTAACAATGGTCTTCTTGTTGCTAAGAACTACTTAACCAATAGAGAACTAAAAGAGTACAACGAAGCAGAACTCTACTTCCAAAAACAAATTGATCATACTTTAGATAATTTAAATGATTTAAAGTTAACCTCTATAAAGAAAATGAAACAAAGAAGTGTAATCTCTCTAGATCAAGAAAAAGGAGAGGGGACAAAATACCTTAGTGGATTAAAAAAACAAATTAACGACTCTCAAATAAAGATCTCAGAAAACACTTCTACAATTAGAAAGCTACGCAGTAGGTCTAGTGGAAATGCTAAAAATCATTCAAAATTTGGGACAAATGCAAGAATTCTACAATTAGAAGATGAAAACTCTGCTCTTCGAATAAAGATAGCAACAAACGAAAGATACTTAAAAAAGATTAGTAATCAAAAGCTAGAGCTAGTTCCCTTTGAGCAAGAAATGGAAAAAATTAAAGCAAATTACCATTTTGAATTCAAAATTTATGAAGGACTAAGGGATAAGCTCGCTAAGATCGGACTACAAAAAACCTATATTCAAAATAAAATTGATATTCTAGAACTACAAAGGTTAGAAAGAGTTCGCTCTAGCCCAGGGATCATACTTTTAATCTTAATTGCTATAATGATCTCTCAAGCTATTGGATTTACGGTAATCTACTTAATTGAACTATTCAAACCTATAAAAGATCATCCTCAAGCAAACTGAAGTAAAGAAAAATTCATAGGGCCAAACTTATTTGGCCCATTCTTCAAGTATATCAACCAAGACAACTTTCTCTTGCCCAAGCTCTATCCCTAATCAATAAAAGAATTATTTGAACTTTAAACAAAAAATATAGTAGCCTTATACCGTTATAATTCAAAGAAGGCTCAATACGATGAATGACTTACTACATAACTTTCTTGAAATTAGAAAGAAGACTTTAGATATATGCAATAGACTAGAAAGAGAAGACTTTGTAGTTCAACCTACTCCATTTGTTAGTCCAATAAAATGGCATATCGGCCATGTAACTTGGTTCTTCGATACATTAATTGTTCAAAAAGTATTTCCAAACTTTAAATCTGACTTTTCTCTTTATAATAAAGTCTTCAATTCATACTATAAATCTCAAGGTGAGCATTGGACACAAGGTCAAAGAGGAGACCTCTCAAGGCCTACGCTAGATAAAATACTAGATCATAGAAAGAGAGTTGATTCTGCTATTGTTGAAATTTTTAACTCTTCTAAATTAACTAAAGACATCGAAGATCTAATTATTATAGGAATAAATCACGAAGAACAACATCAAGAACTTATACTAATGGATATCAAGTATATTCTTTTCCAAAATATAGAAAAACCTATTTATGAAAATAATTCTCTTCCAACAATTAAAAATGAGAAGAAAAATAAAAGCTTCCTATTAGAAGAGGGAGTATATGAAATAGGACATCACGGAGCGAGCTTCTCATATGATAATGAGCTTCCTACACATAAGGTATATCTTCATGGATGTGAGCTAGATAATCAATTCGTAACAAATGAAGAGTACTTAAATTTTATAAACGACAAAGCTTATCAAAATACAAGCCTCTGGCTCAGTGATGGTTGGGACTGGATTCAAGAAAATAATATAACTCACCCACTCTACTGGAGAAAAACAAGTACAGGATGGAAAGAGTTTACTCTTCATGGAGAACAAAACCTAGAGCATACAAATCCAGTCTCTCATATTAGCTACTATGAAGCCGACGCTTTCGCTAAATGGAGTGGAAAAAGACTGCCATACGAAAGTGAGCTAGAGCTATCCTACAAGTCACAAATAAATAATGAATATGACAAGTTGGACAAAACTTTTCACTCAACAAATCCTAAACAATTAGAGCGCAACCTTTGGACTTGGACACAAAGCCCTTACACTGCCTATCCTGGTTATAAGCCATTTGATGGAGATATTCGTGAGTACAATGGAAAATTCATGTGTAACCAGTTTGTTTTAAGAGGAGGATGTTTATTTAACTCTCCTAGACACTATAGAAAAAGCTATAGAAACTTCTACCGACCTGATCAAAATTGGATGTTTTCAGGAATTAGACTAGCAAAGGACTTATAATGAAGATTACAAATTTAATTGAAAATGTAGAGATTAATTTTATAGAAGACTTTGCAAACGATATTCTCATTGGACTTTCATCAAAAGTTAAGAGTATCCCATCTAAGTACTTCTATGATCAAAAAGGAAGTCAACTCTTTCAAAAAATCACTTCTCAAAACGAATACTACTTAACGAGAAAAGAATTTGAAATCTTAGAAAAAGAATCTACTAATATAGCAATGGCACTAGAAGAAGATGAGATTGACTTAATAGAGCTTGGAGCAGGAGATGGACATAAGAGCATACTCCTTATTAATGGGTTAATAAATAAAGGTAAAAAAGTTAACTACTACCCAATAGATATTTCAAAAGAAGCATTAATACAGCTTGATCAAAATATAAAACCATCCTCTCAACTTAAAATCCATGGAGTAGTTGGAGAATATATTTCTGCGCTAAAGCATTTAAAATCAATATCAACAAATAGAAAACTCGTTCTTTTCCTAGGTTCTAATATTGGAAATTTTGATAGAACTCAAAATCAAATATTTTTTAAAAAGCTTTGGAAAAACATGAATGATTCTGATTATCTTCTAACAGGTTTTGACCTCAAGAAAAGTCCAGAAATTATGAATTCAGCCTACAATGACTCCGAAGGATTTACTGCTGACTTCAATATTAATTTACTTACACGAATTAATAAAGAACTCGGAGGAGAATTTAAAGAAGAGCTATTTGAGCACTATGGTTCATATAATCCAATCCTCGGAGCAATGGAGAGCTTCCTAATATCAAAAATAACTCAAAGTGTTTTTATAAAGTCACTAAATAGAACTTTCTTCTTTGAAGAGAATGAGCCTATCCATCTCGAGTATTCATTTAAATTTTCCTCAACAGATATTCAATATCTAGCTAAAGAAACTGGATGCTCAGTCATTAAAGACTACAAAGACAAAGATAACTATTTCACAGACTCTCTGTGGCAAATAAAAAAAGAGACAAAAGATGAGCAATAAAAATATTCTAAAACATGATGAGACAAAGCATCTCTTATACTTTTCATTTTCAGAGGGAGAAGCCTATGTCTCTTACAATATTGAAAATGAGATATGGAATCTAAACTATTCGCTAGTATCTGAAGAACTAAGAGGACAAGGAATTGCAAAGGATCTAGTTCAACAGTCTCTTGATTTTGTATTAAGTAAAAATATAAAGATTAAGATATCATGTTCATATATAGATAAAATCTTCAATAAAAATTTACACAAGTATGGAATATTGAAAGAGTATAACTCTTAGTAAATATCTTTAAGAAAATATACATATTAAGTACGTTACTGCTAAAGTAATACAGTACTTTTATATGGAGATTTTCTTAATGAAATCAGTCCTACTTGCCTTACTTATTGCAACAACGACCACAACTCTTGCAGTCAACGAGAGAAATCTCGACTTTGCCCAAAGCTCTAATGAAATAGAGTGGAAAACTATAAATAATAATTTCGTAAAATTGATTTTCCCAAAATCTCTAGGTAGAGACTCTTACTATATTGCAAACTTACTAGAGTATTACTCAAGTAAGGTTGGAAAAACTTATGATATAAAATCTCCCCAAAAGCATACTCTTATCATAAGGCCAGAAGCTGCGAATCCAAATGGTTATGTAACATTAGCCCCGAGAAGAAGTGAGTGGTATAGCTCTTCATCTTTCTCAACTATGCTCGGAAGTTCAGAATGGTATCAAACCCTTGCCATTCATGAGTATAGGCATATTATACAATACGATCACTTTAATAGAGGTTTTACAAAGTTCGTCTCTGCACTCTTTGGAGATGCGGGACAGTCGGCAATGAGCGCTATAGGACTTGAACCATGGTATTTTGAAGGTGATGCTGTTTGGGCCGAAACTAAGTACACTGATGGCGGTAGAGGAAGATCTCCACTCTTTCTATCAAGACTTAGAGCAATGCTTACAAGTAATCAAATTCCAACCTATGATGAATTAATTAACGGAAGCTATAATACAGAACTACCTAATCATTATGAATTTGGATATGTACTCATTTCAAATGCAACAAAGAGATTTGGAGCAGACTTTTGGAAGAAAGTAGTCCAAAAGGTTTCTTCATTTCCTCATCCCTACAGACTCTACACCGCCTTCAAAGAAGTTTCAGGTGTTTCTTTCTATGACTTCTATGACCAGACAATGATTTCATTAAAAGAGAAATGGAGCCAGGATAGCAATTCAAATAACAAGAAAATAGATTTTAGAGAGAATACATCTCCATTTAAAGTTGGTAACTCAATCTACTATCTCCATGACACCATGGAAGATTATTGGTCTATATATAAAAAATCAAAAAAAACTAAACAGAAAGTAATTGAGATTCCATTCTATAAAGGTTTAAGTACGATTGATATAAAAGGTAACCATGCCATCTACAATCAATTTATCCCTCACGAGAGATATGAACATAAGGGAAGCTCAGACCTTGTTCTAGTAGATCTAAATAAAGGTACACAAAAAAAGATAACTTCAGGACTAAGAATATATAACCCAAGAATCATCCAAGGAAAAAGTAAGATATTTGCAACAGAATTTACAAGTGAATTAAAGTGGAAATTAAGTGAGTTCAATTTCCAAGGTGAAAGAACTCGAACATTCTCTTTAAAAGATGCAGATATATCTGAAGTCTATCTAGTTAATACAAATGAAGTAGTAATGATTATTTCAAACCTATCTGGTCAAAAATCTATCAAACTTCTAAATTTAAAAAATGGAAAAAATAGAACACTATTACCTCCTTCTAGAAATAATATTCACTCACTCTACGTGAATAATAAAAAAGATATTTTCTTTGAAGCACAATACAGAGGTGTAACTGATATTTTCAAAATTTCAAAAGACAACAGTCTTTCAAAATGTACCAAATCTAAAATTAATGCACTCACACCTTTCGCCGATAATAAGAACCTATACTACAGTAACCAAGATGGGTATGGATCACACATATCAACTACCCCACTCAGTAAATGCTTAAGTTTTAATCCTAAAGCATTAATAGACTTCAATTACCTTGGAGACAGTCCATCAGATGACTATAATAAGTTCAAACCTTCACCGCTTGAAGATCAAAAGAAACTAAGAAAGAAGTCGCCAAAGAAGTATAAAGTTGAAGATTATGGACATATAGACAAGCGTTTATTTATTCCACACTCATGGAGCTTTCTCGTTGGAAATGGTTTTGGAATTAGTTTAGATACAACCAACTATCTAAGAACTTTAGGTATCGGTGTTCAACTAGGAAAAGATGCAGCTGAGAATCAAAACTACACTGAGTTTAATTTTGATATTAAGCGGTTTTACCCCCTAATAAATTTAAATATAGGAAAAAGAACAAGAGATGTTGATCTTTTTGGATCACAACTAGGCCTTCAGTGGGAAGAGAAGAGCACAGGAATGACAATCACTCTTCCATATATCTACAAAAGAAACCTCTACAACTTTACAAACCTTCTAAGCTTCAGTGGAAACTATATCAATACAAGCGAATATAACTCATCAGTTACTAATAATGCATTCTCCACCAGAAACTTTGCAACGACATCAATAGAACTCTTCAGTCAGTGGAGTAAGGATTTGACGGAGAGAGCAATCATTTCTCCATGGGCGCTCAGCTATTATGGAATATATGAAAATGCAAAAGGAGAAAACTCGACAGACTCTTCATATAGGATATTTCATTCAGCTAAAGTAAATATTCCAGGAGTGTTTGCAAATGATGGTATCTACTTCACTTACGCTCAAGAGAAACAAAAAGAGACAATAGAATCCTACAAATTTCTCCCAGTTCAACTAGATTCAGTCGGTTCAGTCTTCTCTAGGGGTTATGGATACGAAAGCACGCCTTTCTATCAAAAGATAACTGCTAACTATACCTTCCCTGTCCTCTCTCCAGACTTAGACATTTGGGGGCTCTACTACCTAAAAAGAGCTTTTGCTAATATATTCTTTGATAATACTTACTTAGAATCGAGCTTCAATAATGCGACTTACAATAGTACAGGAGTGGAACTAGAGCTTGAGTCCGTTTTACTTAGAAAGTTACCAATTAATTTTGGAGTCAGGTATATCTATACCTATATTGATCAAGCCACTTTGACAGAGTATTTTATTAATAGCTCTATAAGCTTCTAGAAGATACTCCTACAATTTTGTAGGAGCTAATTTTAATTACTTTAAATTTGAATATGCTCTAATAAGATCTTTACGAGTTACCATACCAACAAGTTTATTATCTTCAACTACAGGAACTCTCTTTAAACCACTATGAGACATAAGAGAAACGACATCAGAGAGTGTCTGATCAGACTTTACAGTCTTAACATTTGTACTCATAACATCAGACAACTTCTTTGTTTTAGATTCTTTATAAATATCTTCAATATCACTGAAGTAAAAATTTTGCCCAAATAACATCTTTATCGATGCTAGAGCGTGTGGAATATCAGCATCTCTTCCAACAAAGTCTGACTCAGTCAAGATTCCAACTATCTCTTCATTTGAATTAACAACTGGCATAACACTAAAGCCATTATCACACATAAGCTTGGCGACTTCTTCAACAGTACAGTCCTCATTACATGAGACCACACCTTTAGTCATAAACTCGGAAACTTGCATTACTTCCTCCTACTGAAACTATAAATAATAATATTATAGCACAGAGTCCATAAAATAACTTTACTGTTAAAAATCATGTAAATAGAAAGAATCTTATTTAAGATACTCTTAAGTTTTCTAAGAGAAGTATATGTATATTTAGAAGAGCTTTAAGAACTCTCCATAGCCTTCTTTTTCTAAATCATCTTTTGGAATAAATCTTAAGCTCGCAGAGTTTATACAATAGCGCAGCCCTAGAGGACCAGGCCCATCAGGAAAGACATGTCCCAGGTGAGAGTCACCATTTTTAGATCTGACTTCAATTCTTCGCATAACAAACTTATCGTCTGTATGCTCTGTAACATATTCATCTACCAATGGCTTAGTAAAGCTAGGCCAACCACAACCAGAATCAAACTTATCTAAAGAAGTAAAAAGAGGTTCTCCTGAGACTATATCCACATATAGCCCCTCTTCTTTTGAATCCCAGAACTCTCCAGTATATGGCCTCTCTGTCCCCTCTTTTTGAGTTACCTCAAATTGTATTGGGCTTAGTTCTTTGATCTTTTCTTCATCTTTAAAGTATTTACTCATCGCTTACTCTTCCATCAAAATTTTACGTCTAGGTCTTGCCATCATAGTATAAAAACTTGGAATAACGAATAAAGTAAAGACTGTTGAAAGAGAAACTCCTCCAAGAATTACTAGCGCCATTGGCATTCTAGTTTCAGAACCTGCTCCAGTTAAAACAGCAGCAGGAACTGCAGATGCAAGAGTAGTAAAGGTTGTCATAATAATAGGTCTAAACCTTGTCGTACAGGCCTCAACAACAGCTTCCTCAACAGTCATTCCTCCATCTCTTAAATGGTTAGAAAACTCTACAATTAGAATAGAAGTCTTTTTAACAATCCCCATTGTAAGAAGGATACCAATCATTGAATAAATATTCAGTGTCTGTCCTGATGCTAATAGAGCGAGGAAAGAACCTGTTAGTCCAAATGGAACTGCAAGGAATACTGTAATAGGGTCTAAGAAAGAATTAAACTGACTTCCTAAAACCATATAGGCGATTGCAAGTCCAAGAACCATAATAAGAACGATACTTATTAATGACTCATTTAAATCTTTTGAGAAATTAATATTATATTTCTCAGGTAAAATATTTGGAGCGATCTTTTTTATAAAATCAAAGGCCTCACTCTGAGTAACATTATTATTTAAGTTGGCGTCTACTCTCACCCCTCGAACTCTATTTTCACGGTAAATACTTTGTGGACCAAAAGCAGAATTGATATCTACAACGTCTGAAAGTGTTACGAATTCTCCACGGTTATTTTGTAGAAGTAGCGAAGAAATTGTTTCTGGTAATCTATCACTTTCTTGTAGTTGTACGAAGATATCGTATCGTCTACCACCTTCAGTGTACTTACCGCCACTTACTCCACCAATTCCAACATTAAGAGTCTCAGCGATTGTGTTTATTTCAACTCCACGCTCTTGAGCTTTCATTCTATCAGGAGAGATATGAACTTCAGGTAATTCTCCAGTATCATCAGAACGTATACCTACCATTAAGCCAGATTCATTCATCTCTTTTTTGAATTGTTCAAAAATTTCTCTTTGCTTAGCAAGATCTGGTCCCGTAATCGTAAATTCAACAGGACTACCTCTTCTACCACTAATTGCAGATCCCATTCTATCTCTTACAATAACGTGCATTCCCTTAATAACTTTCAATTCTTTTCTTAAGTCTGCAGCTATTTCAAATTGAGTTTTATCACGCTTATCTCTGTCTTTAAGTAGAATTACTCCAAAACCTCTGTTCCCAGAAGATACTCCACGACCCCCACCAACAGAAACAATTACTCTTCTTACATTCTCGTTGGCCATAACAATTTTTTCATATTGCTTAACTCTCTCATTTGTATAATCTAAACTCTTTCCATCTGGAGCAATAAAGACAGCAAACATAAAGCTTCTATCAGCTTCTGGAGCAAATTCCTTATTGATATATTTTAAAGAGAAAAGAGAAAGCATAAAAGCAATCATCGAAACACAAACAACAAGTCCTTTTCTATTTAAGGCAGCTTTTAAAGATTTAGCATAGAATGCATTAGAAACTTCTACTGCTTTATCAACCCAATGGTGAATAAAGATCCCTTTAGAAGTAACATTTAAGAATTGTGAACATCTCATAGGAGCAAGAGTCAGTGCTTCTAATGAAGAAAGTACAACGGCCACACATAGAGTTAGAGAGAATTCTCTAAAGAACCTTCCCTCGATTCCAGGCATTAATGAGATCGGAGCAAAAATAGCAACGAGAACTGCAGTTGTTGCCAGTACGGCAAATGTAATTTCTCTACTTCCTTTAAATGATGCTTGGACTTTATCATTACCTTTCTTGGCATATCGAACAATATTCTCAAGCATCACAATGGCATCATCAACAACAATACCAATTGCGAGAGTTAACCCTAGGAATGAGAATGTATTAAGAGTAAATCCAAATAAATACATGAACGCAAATGTACCGATAATTGCAGTAGGTATTGCTAGGAGGATATTAAAAGTTGCCGAAAGAGAGTTTAGAAAGATCCAACAAACAAAAGAAGTAAGAAGTGCTGAAATAACTAAGTTCTGGATAAGCTCATCGATTGATAAACGAACAAATTGAGTTCTATCAAAGTTTACTGATAAGTTTGTCCCCTCAGGAAGAGTTGCACTAATCTCATCAACTCTTGCCTTTACTCTATCTGCAACGTCGACAGCATTCGCTCCCCTTTGCTTATATATTGGCATTGAGAGGGATGGAATTCCATTAACTCTTGAGACTCTTGTTCTATTTTCTACACCTTTATAAATATTTGCGACATCAGAAAGAGTAATCGGGACATAGTTTGCTTTGCCCCCTCTTTTACTAATAATCATTTGTCTAAAGTCTTCTTCTGTCTTACCTTCACCTAAGACTCTTAAACTCTGCTCTTTTTCAATATCTTCAAACTTTCCAGCAGGAAGCTCAACGTGCTCTCGAGCAAGAGTATCTATAATATCTGTTAATGTAAGTTGGTAACTTCTTAGTTTCTTAGCATCAACATCAATTCTCATCATTGGTTCTCTCGCTCCGAATGCTCGAACCTCAGAAACCCCTTCAATTGTTGTTAATCTATCTACAATCCCATCTTTAAAGAGAATATTTAGCTCTCTTTCTTTCATTGTTTCAGAAGTAATTGCCAAATAAAGAATTGGATCGTCTGCTGCGTTAGATTTAGTAACTGTTGGTGTTTCTACTGTATCAGGAAGTTGTCTTTGCGCTCTCCCAAGAAGGGTTTGAACTTCCTGAAGTGCAAAATCAATATCCTTATCTAAACTAAACTCTAGTTCAATTCGTCCAGATCCTCTATTTGCAGTTGAAGTCATATCCTTAACCCCTTGCATAGAAACAAGGACTGACTCCACAGGTTCGAGAATATCCTTCTCAACGACCTCTGGAGTCGCACCATCATATTCATATGAGATTGAAACTGATGGATAATCCACATCTGGATTTTCATTAATTCCCAACTGCTTAAAGCCTAAGACTCCAAATAGAATCAGAGAGAACATAATCATCCATGAAAAGACAGGATTCTTTATTGAGATTTCAGAAATATTCATGACTTTACCTTTTTACTTTTTAGGGTATTCGCCTAAATAGGCTTTAGATTGGTAATAAAGTGATTTAAGCTCAAGAGCAGCTTTTATATATAGTTTTTCTAAATTAATAACATCATCTAAAGATCTGATAACATCAATCTGAGCAACAAGTCCTTTATCTAGGTCTTTCACTTGCTCAACATATGACTTACGAATCTGAGTAAGTGATCTTTTTAAAGAGCTCAATTGGCTCTTTTTATTATTAAATACTTTTACAAAATTTGCCCATTCACGGTTTGAATTCACTCTATTATATTGGAGTCTTGTTCTATCAATAAGGGCCTGTACGTTTTGAGTATTTACTGAAGATGACGTTTTACCAAAATCAAAAATATTCATAGAAACATTAAGAGAGACATCCCAGTTATCACTTCCAGTATATACTTTATCTAAGTAGTAATTAGATCCAAGCGTTACTTGTGGCATATAGTTTGATTTTGCAATTTTAGATTTTAATAGAGAAGATTCATATTCAAGTTCTAAACTCTTAAGTTCTGGTCTTTTACCTAAGTCTACATTTTCTTCTAAGTTTAATTCGAATGGATTAATTTTATTCTTAAAGTCTCCAGCAGTCTTTAATCCAGAGAAGTTTAAAAAGTTTTTCTTTGATTCTTCTAATTTACTTTCGGTATCGTATAAGTCAGCTTTTAATCTGTCATACTGAGACTCTAAAGCAAGAAGGTCAGCCTTTCTATCACGACCAATCTTTGTTCTCTCTCTAACAAGCTTAACTCTTTTCTCAAGATTATCTAAAAGTTTAGAAACTTCCCTCTTCTCTTCAATTGATGAAGAAAGTTGAAAGTAATAAGAGCTAAAGAGAGCAAAGTATTCAGCAAGTCTTTGTTCTTTAACTGCTAATGATTTTTTCGGAACGATCTTACTTAACTCATAGATAGAAAACTCTGCTCCACCTTGAAATAAGTCCTGTTCAAACGAAAGAGCAAGACCAGTATCTAGCTTCTTTAACCCTGACTTATTTTGGTAAGTATTATTTCTATATGTATTCGTATTTGTAAGATTGATGGATGGATATAGAGTTGAGAATGTTTCATCTACCTCAGAGTTTGTTTTTCTCTCTTGGAGATTAATAATCTTAACCTCATTGGAGCTTTCTAGAGACTTTAAAAAAAGTTGCTCCACTGAGGCTTGGGAATTTATATTTACTAAAACTAAAGAGGATAAGATTATTTTTTTCATAGCCTGAAATTATAGACTTATACATTACCAATCACAATGTAAGAATTCTTCTGACTAGCATGAATATACGAACTATAAACAAAACTCTACTTTCTTATAAAGTGGCATGTATACCCATTAGGGTTGTTCAATAAGTAATCTTGATGAAAGTCTTCAGCCAGATAGAACTCTCTCTCTTCTTCAAGCTCAGTTACAACAGAACCGTTAAATCTTTCAAGCTTCTCTACTTCAGCTATAGTTTTAACTGCAATCTCTCTTTGCTCTTGATCCCTTAAGAATATCGCAGAGCGATACTGTGTTCCAATATCGTTCCCCTGTCTATTCACAGTCGTAGGATCATGTATCTTGAAAAAGAAATGTAATATCTTACCTAAGTCAGTTTTATCCTTATCAAAAGTTATCTTAAGAGCTTCAGCATGATTAGTTGTACCCGTTTTTACATCGTTGTAAGTGGGATTGACGAGCTTACCACCAGTGTAACCAACATCAGTATCTATAACTCCTTCAAATTTTTGAAACAGTTGCTCCATACCCCAAAAACAGCCACCAGCAAGGATAATATAATCTGTATTTAAATCACTCATATCTTCTCCACGTTATATTTATAAATTATGCCCTAAAAAAGCACTAAGTAAAATTTATGATTTCTTAAATAGCTTTTACTCCATAATAGAGAAAGAATTTATATAAGAAACCATTTAAATAAGGATCTAATTTTGTCGTCTTCAGGAAATATCCCGTATTCAAAATTTGATACCAAAGCATATTCTAAAAAAGAAAAAGTAGACGCCTACAAGGATAGTATCAGTGTTGTCTTTGATACAGATACTAACCGAACTGATCTAAATCATTTCGAAGCTCAAATTCATAGCTTTCTCTTCAGTGAGATAATGCTTGTCGACTGCTCAACGTTCAATCAATTCTTTGAAAGAAGTAAGTCTAAGATAGCAACAGATACACTTGACCATATTCTAGTTCAAGTATTTCTTTCAGGAGATACGACTTCTACCTTAGACAATAATCAATTTAGCTGTGACCAAGGGTCTATTATCATTATCGATACCTCTAGACCTTGGAAGGCCTATAACTCAAGTTTTAATAATATCACTCTAGTAGTTCCAAAAAGGCTGATTCGAGGAAAGATTCTCAATGAAGACATGCTTCATGGAAAAATATTAAGTACAAAAACGAATCCATTTGCTTCTTTGCTTCACTCACATATTCTCTCACTTAGGGAAAATGCATCGAAAATAACTCAGGGTTTTGCCCACTCAATCGTATCGCCAAGTATAGATATGGTGTGTGCTGCAATTGGCTTTAATCCAGATCAGTCTGTATCTAGTTATACGCCTGATAAGAATGTAGCTCTGGTCCTAAGAATAAAGAACTTCATAGAGAGTAACCTTGGAAATTCCAACTTAGGAATCCCTCTTCTCTTAGTAGAGTTCAATCTTACCAAATCGACTCTCTACCGTCTCTTTCCAACTCAAAACGGAGGCATTATGAACTACGTTAATGAGAGAAGATTAATAAAGGCCTATAGGTCGTTATCAATCAAAAATGGACACAAGACAATTTCACAAATTTCTTATGAGTCTGGATTTGAGAATGAGTCTAGCTTCACTCGGGCCTTCAAAAGGTACTTTCATTACCTTCCAAGAGAGGTTCAAAAAAGTGCACATAAGTCACTGAAAATAGATTGTACTTCACCAGATAGACTCTGGGAAAATTGGCTTAGGCGACTCTAACGACCAATCTGAAACAAATGGAGTAAAGAAGTAACACTCTATGCACATTATCTTCTTAAATTTCAACTAGAATTGAAGAATGTTAACCGAATGGAATCACATTTTCTCGAATAAGTATAAGTATATACTTACGGTAGCTCTTACTCTTCTAAGTTTAATTGCACTCGAGTATATGTTTACGGCCAATAGTGAAAGCGCCGGTCTTATTATGTATACCCATCAATCTCCGAGTGAGGCCATAGTCAAACATAACAATCTCTTAATTCCAACAAATGTAGATGTTCTTGTCGACAAAGGTGACTCCTTAGCAACAGAGGAGTTCTTTAATCCATTCAAAATAACCTACTATATCACTCCAGCTTCAGAATCAATAAATATCCGCCCAGTAGATGAAATGGTAAACTTTAAAAGAAGTATTCCACTACAGGTTAAGTTTAAATTAAAAAGTAAGGAAAACCTTCATTCAATTCACATCATCTATTATTCACAAATAACTCAAAATGAAATAGAGGCAGGGATTCTTGCCAAGTCATCATATGCCGTTAAAGATAATATTTTAACCTTCAACACAAATAAGTTTGGTAACTATCAATTGGTTCATCTTCAGCCCATTATCAAAGAAAGCCTTATCAGAAGGTCAACCTCCCCTATATTTAAAGCTAAAGACAGTAAGTACAGGGCCCTTCCAGTTAACTCAATAGAATAAGCATTTGATCTCTTTTTTAAAAATGATAGAATAGTTCTCATCTTTTAAGAAAGGACTCATCATGAAAAAGATTCTATTTATTGCTTCTATATTTTTACTATCATGCTCAACTCCTAAGAAAGTACAAACACAGAATATTCTTGGAAAGTGGAAAGTTACAAATATTCAAAATGTAACACTTGTAGATGAAACGAATGCATTTTTTAATTTTCAAATGGAAGAAGTTTTAAGTGGGAATACTAGTTGTAATAACTACACTGGATCTTTCAAGGTAAAGGGTAAGACAATTTCAATTTCAAAAACAGGTGCAACTAAGAAGCTTTGTTTTGGAAAACTAAATAACTACGAATTCTTATTTTTTGAATCTTTAAATAGAGTTAATAGATTTGAGATAGAAAGAAACTTCCTTACCCTCTTTGATGAAGAAGGTAAGGTTTTATTTAAAGCAAATAGAAATTAAAAGATTGGATAAAATACTTTAGAGAACCTGTCATAGTCTTCAAACTGTGGCATATGCCCTAGCCCTTTTAGCTCAATCAGATTAACCTTTCTATTCTTCTTCTGAATGGCCTTCCCAAGCTTTGTATAGTCACCCATAACTTTAGTCACACCTTCTCTCTTCCATCCTCTTCCTGGTCCAGTCTTATCTCTTGTTCCATTAATTAGATAAATAGGCGCTTTAACTTTGATAAACTTATCAACAATATCATCAGAGAAAATTGGAGAATAAGTAAGAGCATTATTCCAAGCAATTAGCTCCCAATCTCCACCATTCCTCCATCCTTTAAATGGAGTCAAAAGCTCTTCATATGAATCATTCCAATCTCCGTCATAATAGAACTTCTTTTGATAGTTTCTAAAAATTTCAACAGTCTTCTTCTTTTCATTACCATAGAAGAACTCAGGATCTTTAAATTCAACTAGGTCTAAGTAAGTCTCAAGTCCAATTGGATTAACTAGAACTAGCTTTTCAACTTCATTCTTAAACATTGTAGACATATGAACAGCAAGCATTCCACCCATTGAGTGACCTACAATTGTATATTTCTTAAGATTTAAGCTTTTAAGTAGTCCGTGAGTATTACGAGCGAGTTGAGCAAATGAATACTGATAGTTCTCAGGCTTAGTACTCTTTCCAAATCCAATTTGATCAGGAACGATTACTCTATATCCTTTAGACTCAAGCTCATTCATTATTCTTTCCCAGTAATAACCTGAGAAGTTCTTACCGTGTAATAGTACTGCGACCTTTGAATTCTCTTTTCCAATATCCATATATCTCATTTTCAAAGACTGTCGCTGAGAAGAGAATGTGTAGGTATCAACAGAGTGAGGGTATTTAAATTCTGAAAGTTCACTATCAAATGAAAGTTTATCCGTGCTTGCACAAGATACAATCGATAATGAGATTAACATTAGTAAAATCTTATTCATAATAGCTCCTTTATATTTAGGAGCTATTATATGTCAGAAATGTACGCTTTTGAATTTTATTTATAAAAGTCTAAGCTTTGAGTATGTCTCTAAGTTTATCTAACTCAGAAAACTTAATATCAACGGACTCTTTAGTAGATAGATTTTTAACTTGAAAGAAACCTTCTTCTAATTCCTTATCTCCTAAAATAGAAACAAATCTTGCACCAAGCTTTTCAGCATTTGAGAATACTTTCTTGAACTTCACGGGCTCAAGAGAGTTCAAAGACTTAAATCCAAGAGCTCTAATACTACTTGCTAACTCAAAGTTCTTTGCTACTGCTTTATCTGATTGGAATGTAAGATAGATATCAACATCATTCTTTGAAAGGTCTGGTAAAAGCTTATGAGTCGCTAGAAAGTCAGTAAGAGTAACGTCACCTAATCCAAATCCAACGCCAGGTACAGGATTTTCATTAAAGATCTGCAGGAGATTCGCATACGCTCCACCACCACATAGTGCTCTTCTATTTTCAGGATTCTTATCAAAAACTTCAAAAACTATTCCAGTATAGTAATCAAGCCCTCTAACAATAGTTGGGTCATATACAAGATAATCTTTTAAGCCTATTTTTGCTGAGATATCTGCAAGCTCTTTAAAGCCTGCCCCTTTTTCAGAAAATCCAACTTCCTCTAAGAAAGCAAAGAGTTCATCAAAGTCTTTAATTGCTAAATACTTTTTGAAAATATCTTCAGCACTTGCCTCAAGAGATAATTCTGAAATCATCTTTTGAAGCCCTTCTGGCTTAACTTTCTTGGCCTTATCAACAATCTTATAAAGCTTATATGAAGTTTCTTCATCAATCTTCATTAGGTCATTGAATACAATATTTACTATTTCTCTATCATTTATAAGTATTTCAAAATGCTCTGAATTTGCACCAAAACTAGTAAAGAGATGTGTAATGAGTTGTAGAATTTCTATTTCTCCACTTCTTCCAACTTCTCCAAAAATATCGCAATTTAATTGCCAGTGCTCTCTCAACCTTCCTCTTTGAGGTTTTTCATAACGCATTAAATTTGGAATTGAATACCACTTTATAGGCTTTGGAATCTCTCTATGAACCTGTGCAACCATTCTTGCAACAGTTGGAGTCATCTCAGGTCTAATGGCCACAAAACGTCCGCCTCTATCTTCAAAAGAGTAAATCTGATCGTTAATTAGCTCTTCACCTGACTTTGCTTTATAAAGAGCAACTTCCTCTACCATTGGACCTTCGTAGGCCTCAAAAGAAAAGGCTTCAGCACTAGTTTTCATTTTATTAAAAATAAAATCTTGTACTCTCTTATCAGCAGGAAAGAAATCTCTTGTTCCTTTATAAGGTTTTTTATTAAGTGCCATTTATAGTTTTTCCTTTAAAAAGCTTTCAACTTCAGAAATATTTGAAAAGATTTTATCCATTCCACCAACTTCAGGAGATCCCCCCTGAGCGAAGTGAGGTTTCCCTCCACCTTTTCCGCCTACAGGCTTTAATAACTCTTTCAGTAAATCACCGGCCCTAACTTTCTTATTAAGTCCATCACTTACCCAAGAGAAAGCTCTAATAGTCTTGCCATCATTACCAGCAAGACAAATTATTTTATATTCACCTTTTGCTAGAAGTTGATCTCCAAGATCTTTTAGTACTTGAGCATCAGCGTTCATTTGAGCAACAAATACTTTCTCACCAGACACTTCTAGTTTATTTTCATTTTCAAACTTTGCAGCGCTTGCTGAAACCTTCTTAGGAGCTTCTTTCTTAGCTGATGACTTCTTCTTTAGTTCTTTAATTTTCGCTTCAAATTCATTTGGCTTAACGCTTAAAATCTCACTTGTTTTACGAAGAATAAGATTTCTCTCTTGAAGTAGTTTATATGCTTCTCTACCAGTTACTGCTTCAATTCTTCTAATCCCTTTCGCTACAGAAGACTCCGAAGTAATTAGCATTAATCCAATATCTCCAGTTCTTTCAACGTGAGTACCACCACAAAGCTCAACAGAGTCTTTACCAAATGCAATCACTCTAACCTTAGAATCATACTTTTCTCCAAAGAGTGCCATTGCACCTTTTTCAATTGCAGCGTCATAATCTAGAAGATCGATTTCCCCTGCTGTATTATTCATAATCCAATTATTTGTTAATGCTTCGATTTTATCTAAGTCTTCTTTTGATACTGCTGTTTGGTTTTGAAAATCAAAACGAAGTCTATCAGATCTAACGAGTGATCCTTTTTGTACAGCATGCTTTCCTACTACCTGATGAAGGGCCGCATGTAGTAAGTGAGTCGCAGAGTGATTTCTCTTTATATCTGCACGAACTTCATTATCAACAACAAGCTCGACTTCATCATTACTTTTAAGGTCTCCAGAGATAACATTGGCAACATGAACGTGGATTTTCCCAACTTTCATTGTGTCTATGATTTCAATTTGTGAGTTTCCTGATTTTGCAACTCCACTATCTCCAATCTGTCCACCAGACTCTCCATAGAATGGAGTCTTCACAGTTGTGAATAAAAAGCTATCACCTGTAGTAACAGACTCAACACTCTTACCATCTTTGATTAACATATTTACTTTTGAAGTAGTGCTTTCAACTTCATAACCAACAAAGTCAGTAGTTGATAGTTTTGAAACGAGTTCTTCAATTTGTTCTTGATCAGATGAACCACCTTTTCTAGAAATTACTCTTGAAGCTTTTCTATGTTCTTCGTAGCACTTCTCATACTCAGCATCATCAAGAACAATCCCTCTATCTGAAAGATCAGACTTTAAAACATCTAAAGGTAATCCATGAGTTGTCACAAGTTCAAAAGCAACTTTTCCAGGGAAAGTTTTATTAGATTCTTTATTCTCTGAAAGTTCTTTTTCAATCAGCTCTAATCCAGTCTTAACAGTTGGAATAAAGTCTTTAATTTCATTATTTAAGTTATAAGTAATCACATCTTTTGCTGATTTGATTTGAGGATAGTAGTCACTCATCATATCAATAATAACATCAACCATTTCAGAGAAATCAATCTTCTCAACTTTCTTCGCCATTAAAGCTGCAACACACTTTCTGATTAAACGTCTTGGTATATAACCTTGACCTTCATTAGATGGTGATACACCTTCACCTAAAATAAAGACAGCACCTCTGATATGATCTGTAAGCATTCTAGCTTTTTTCATAGAAGCTTCACTTCCATCAGAACTTAACAGCTTATGAGAGATATCCATAAGAGGTTGCATAAGATCAGTTTCATAAACAGAGTCATGACCATTTATAACCATAGCAAGTCTTTCTAAACCTGAACCTGTATCAACAGATTTAAGCGGAAGCTGAGTAAAGCTTCCATCTTTGTGCTTATTAAGTTCCATGAAAACACCGGCGTTCCAAATTTCAATATATCTTGAAACATCATCAAAGTGTCCACCTGGTTTGTACTCAACTCCATACTCTGGTCCACAGTCATAGAAAACTTCCGTACATGGTCCACAAGGTCCCGTTTCACCAGCAGGTCCCCAGAAGTTATCGTCTCCAAGCATTACGATATGATCAGCAGGAACTCCACACGCTTTCCACGCCTCTACAGATTCATGATCTGGAGCAATTCCAAGAGCTTCGTTACCACCATACACAGTGAAGTATAATTTCTTTGGATCAAAACCTAACTCATCAACAAGTAGTCCATAAGCCAGAGAGCAGGCCTTTTCCTTATAATAGTCACCAATTGACCAAGATCCCATCATTTCAAAAATAGTTAAATGGTGTCTATCGCCTACGTCATCAATATCTTTAGTTCTAATACATGGTTGAAAGTTACATAACCTCTTACTTGGTGGCTCTTCTTTACCTAAGAAATAAGGCTTAAGAGGGGCCATTCCAGAGTTAATAAAGAGAAGAGTTGGATCGTTCTGTGGCACGACAGACGCAGACTTGATCTTTAAATGATTATGTTTTTCAAAGTATGAGAGGAATTTTTCTCTAATCTCTCTAGAATTAAGACTTTTCATTGACTCAGGACCTTACGCAAGATGTTATAAAATTTAATTTTAGTTATATAACAACTTACTCACTTCGCCAAAAGTTTCAAGTGAATATCTTAAAAAAAGCTGATTCTTATGGGTATTTTTTAAGGTGCCAAATAGTTATTTTAAGTTTAGTATTTGACATTAAATCTAATACTTAACATTAGCTCAAGATACGTATTAAACAAATACTACTGATTACAGATAAGGAGATCCACGCCATGGATAATTTCTACAAAGAACTTGGTATTAACACAGATCACAAAATTCACATTGACTCTCCACGAAGCTTTCTCGTTGCTGAAGCTATTAGAAAGGGATACGGAAGACTAACTGCTGATGGTGCACTTACTGTTCTTACAGGAAAGCACACAGGAAGATCTGCCAAAGATAGATATATTGTAAAAACTGAAAATACAGCTGGACCAGTTTGGTGGGAAAACAACCTTCTTCCAATGACTCCAGAAAACTTCAGTGCACTAAAAACAAAAGTTATTAATTACCTTAACCAGACTGGTGATCTATACATTACAGAAAGATCAGTTGGTGCACATCAAACTCATAATATCGGTGCAAGACTGATAACTTCTCACCCACAACATGCGCTTTTCTCTAAACACTTATTCAGAGAAAAAACGAGAGAATTTAACAACACTGACTACACTATTCTTCACGCTCCAGAGCTAAAGTTAGATCCAAGTGAATTTAATACAAAAACAGAAACAGCTGTTGTGACTTGTCTAGATACAAACACTACGATCATTTGTGGAACTTTATACGCAGGTGAAATTAAGAAAAGTATGTTTGCAGCAATGAACTACAGACTACCTGAAGAGAAAGTACTTCCTATGCACTCAGGTGCATCTCGCCAAGAGAATGAAGATGTATCTGTCTTCTTCGGTCTTTCAGGAACGGGAAAAACGACTCTTTCAACAGATGAAGGAACATACCTAATTGGTGATGATGAGCACGGTTTAAGTGATGAAGGAATCTTCAATTTTGAAGGTGGTTGCTACGCTAAGACTTACGAATTATCAAAAGAAACTGAGCCAGAAATTTGGGATGCTTCTAATAGATTTGGGGCAATGTTAGAAAATGTAGTTCTAGATGAAGAAACTGGAAAAGTTGATTACTTTGACAAATCTATTGCTGAAAATGGTAGATCGTCTTACCCACTGAGCTTTATCCAAGAACTTGAAACATCTTCAAAAGGGAAAATCCCTAAGGATATATTCTTCCTTTGTGCTGATGCTTTTGGAGTTTTACCTCCAGTATCTAAACTGACTAAAGAACAAGCAATGTTTTACTTTGTTCTTGGTTACACAGCAAAATTAGCAGGAACAGAAATCGGAGTTAAAGAGCCTCAAGCAACTTTCTCTCCTCTATTTGGTGCACCATTCATGCTTAGACACCCAAGTGTTTACGCTGAATTACTAGGTCACTACCTAGATAAGTATGACATCAAAGTTTGGCTAATCAACACTGGCTGGACTGGTGGAGCATATGGTGAAGGCCAAAGATTCCCACTAAAAGTAACCAGAAAGATCATCAGATCGATTCAAGCAAATAAGCTAGATAATGTTGCTCTAGAAAATGATCCTATTTTCAATTTAGCTATTCCTTGTGAGGTTCCAGAAGTACCAAGAGAACTTCTTAATCCACAACAGACTTGGCAAGATTCAGCTGCCTACACAGAAAAAGCACAATCACTTGCTTCTTCTTTCCATAAGCAAATGGAAAACTTTGGTGAGTTCTACCAAGAGAATATTGCTGGAGCACCTACTTACAAATAAAAAACTATCTTAGGTCGCTTCGGCGGCCTAAGTTTCTTCGCTAGCTATAACAGAGATCTTTTTCGTTATTAAATGGACCTTCCACTCTAATATCATCTCCATAAAAACTAATCTTATATACAACACAATTAGGTATTTTGATTAATTCATCCTGCTTAGGAAGATAGTGATGCATAATGCTTCGAAGGGCTCCTCCGTGAGTACTAAGTGCAACCCTTGAGGTTGAAGATTCGCTTCTTACTTTATCAATAAAAGAAATTAGCCTCTCTCGGACCTCTCCTCTCGTTTCTCCTCCCGGATAAGAAAACTCATCGGCCTCAACTCCACCTTTATGAATATCCCAAAATTTAGTAGAGAACTTAGAAAGCAATTCTTCTACATGCATTCCTTCAACTTCCCCAAAATTGGCTTCCCTAAGTTCTGGGGACTTTTTAATAGGTATACTACTATCTTCAAATACTATTTTAGCTGTCTCGTAAGCTCTCTGTAAGTCAGAAGTATAAACATAATCTATATTCAGATTGCTAAAAAAATCTCTTAGACTCAACGCCTCTTTTCGCCCGAAGTCGTTTAGTGGAATATCAGTATTGCCTTGAACCTTTTGCAACTTATTCCAATCTGTCTGACCATGTCTAAAAATATAAAACTCAATATTCTTCATATCACTACTCGCCTCTTTTCAATTATGCTAAAATATCTAAAAAAAAAGGATTAAAAATTTGGAAGCCTTCCCTTACCTAAAAGCACTTCATATTATCTTCATTGTAACTTGGTTTGCAGGCCTATTCTATATTGTCAGGCTATTTATTTATCAGACAGAAGCACAAGATAAGTCAGACCTAGAAAAGAAAGTTCTAACTGATCAATTTAAAATTATGTCAAAGAGGCTTTGGTATGGAATTACTTGGCCTTCAGCAGTTTTAACTCTAATTTTTGGTCCTAGTTTAATACATGTTTATATGCCTTTATCTGACCATCCATGGTTAATTGCAAAGTTATGTTTTGTATTTCTACTCTATATTTATCACTATATAAGTCACCGAATTTTCAAAAACCTTCAAAGAGATGTCTATACATTGAGCTCGACAAAGCTCAGAATATGGAATGAAGTCGCAACCATTCTCTTATTTGCCATCGTTTTTCTCGTGATCCTTCAAAGCATACTATCTATGTGGAAAGGAATTTTTGGTCTAATTCTATTTAGTGCCCTATTAATGATTGCCATAAAAATCTATAGAAAACAAAGACTTAAATAATTGTCACAAAATCGTGATCTTCTACACTAATTAAACAGTAATAGGAGATCACATGAAAAAGTTAATATTATTGTCCTTCACAGGCCTTCTCTTAATGGGGCTAGTGCTCAATTTTTCTCATAATTCTGCAGCAGATGAAGGGAAAGACTATAAGGATAGCCATTTATCTTCTCTAGAAGTCGATAAAGTTGACTGGAAATCTAAAGATAAAAAGTACTGGAAAGAAGTACTTACTCCTCTACAATATAAAGTAACAAGAGAAGCTGGAACGGAAAGGTCTTATACTGGTAAGTATTGGGACTCGAAAGTTTCGGGAACATATGTATGCTCCAACTGTGGGCAACACCTATTTTCTTCAGATACAAAGTATAAGTCTGGAACAGGATGGCCAAGTTTTTGGAAGGCCATTTCAGAAAGTGCGGTTATTGAAAAAGATGATTCAGCTTGGGGCATGACTAGAACAGAGATAGTTTGTTCAAGATGTGGTGCTCACCTAGGACATGTCTTTTCCGATGGACCTCAACCTACAGGAAAACGTTATTGTATGAATTCAGTATCACTAATATTAATCCCTAACCAAAAAGAAAAGTAACTATGAAAAACAAATCTACAAAGCTTCTAGTCGTTATAGCAATTGCGGCATTACTATTTTGCACCTATTACTTCAATTTAACTCAGTACCTTACACTTGAGTTCTTAAAAGATAATAAAGCTTGGCTTGAGAATTACTATGCAAATAATGCATTACAAACAGTTGCTATATACTTTGTCATCTATGTTCTTACTACAGCTCTCTCTATCCCTGGGGCCGTAATTCTAACATTAGCAGCAGGTGCAATATTTGGAGTAGTTAAAGGGTCTATTATTGTTTCTTTTGCCAGTACAATTGGAGCGACACTATCTTTTAGTGCTGCAAGATTTCTATTGAGAGACACTATTGAAAAGAAGTTTAAAAAGACCTTAACTAAAATCAATCAAGGAATAGAGAGTGATGGATATATTTATCTTTTAACTCTAAGACTTATTCCGGCCTTCCCTTTCTTTTTAGTAAACTTAGTAATGGGACTTACAAAGATAAAAATGCTTACATACTTTGTAGTATCACAAATAGGTATGCTCTTAGGAACAATCATTTATGTTAATGCTGGAGCACAGCTTATCAAGATCAATTCAGTGAATGAAATTTTTTCTGCTGAGTTAATCCTTTCATTTTCAATCCTCGCAATCTTCCCTCTTATTGCAAAAGCTATAATGAATTTCATTAAGAAAAAGAAAGTCTACAGTTCATTTAGAAAACCTAAGAGCTATGACTATAATATGGTTTCAATTGGAGCAGGAGCAGGCGGCCTTGTAACCTCTTATATTGGAGCGACAGTAAATGCTAAAGTTGCCCTAATTGAGAAATCTAAAATGGGTGGAGATTGCTTAAACACTGGTTGTGTTCCTTCTAAAGCAATAATTAAAACAGCAAGCGTTGTTCATCACTCAAAAAGAGCAACTGACTACGGAATAAAAGAAATTAAAGTCGATTTTGATTTTAAAGATGTCATGAATAGAGTGAAATCAGTAATCAAGAAGATTGAGCCACATGACTCTATAGAAAGGTACACTAACCTTGGAGTTGAGTGTATCACTGGCAAAGCAAAGATTCTTTCTCCATGGGAAATTGAAGTAAATGGAAAAGTAATAACAACAAAGAATATAACAATTTCTACAGGAGCGAGACCCTTTGTTCCACCTATCCCAGGTCTAGATAAAATAAACTATCTAACTTCTGATAACCTATGGGACCTTGAAGTTCTTCCAAAGAAGTTCCTAGTCATTGGTGGTGGACCAATTGGTATAGAGTTAGCTCAATCATTTCAAAGACTCGGATCTCAAGTAACAGTGGTAGAAATGTCTAGTCGACTATTAGCTAAAGAAGATATCGAAGTTTCAGATTTTATAGCTGAAAAGTTAAGATCTGAAGGTGTTCAAGTCTTACTAGATCATCAAGCAAAAGAATTCACACAAAATACTATGACTGCTGATCATCAGGGTAAAGATATTACAATTGAATTTGATGAAGTACTAATTGCTATCGGTAGACGTCCTAATACTTCAGGTTTTGGCCTAGAAGAGCTAGGAGTCAAATTAAGAAAGAATGGAACCATTGAAACAAATGATTACCTACAAACAAACTTTCCTAATATCTTTGCTTGTGGCGATGTGACTGGTCCTTTTCAATTGACTCATACAGCAGCTCATCAAGCTTGGTACTGCGCAGTGAATGGACTCTTTGGACAATTTAAGAAGTTTAAAGTTGATTACTCAGTCATTCCTTGGGCAACATATACAGACCCAGAGGTTGCTACTGTTGGAAAGAACGAAGTTGCCTGTAAAGAAGAAGGTATCGCATACGAAGTTACAAAGTATGGAATTGATGATCTAGATAGAGCTATTGCTGATAGTGAAGACCATGGATTTGTAAAAGTTTTAACAGTTCCAGGAAAAGATAAAATTATTGGAGCTACTATTGTCGGAAATCATGCGAGTGACCTACTTCTAGAATTCATAAGTGCTATGAAGCACAACTATGGACTTAATAAGATACTTGGAACAATTCATATGTACCCTACAATGGGTGAAGCAAATAAGTACCTAGCAGGAGTATGGAAAAGCGAGAGAAAGCCTAAGAAACTCTTAGACTTTGTTCGTAAGTATCATTCTTGGGTTAGAGGATAAGTTAAGCGTTAGGAATAAAGCTAGAAATACTATTCTGGCTTATTAACTTTTTAACATAACTATCAACTTGTGGAGTGATGGAAACAAATCTAATGCCTACTCCGGCATTAGGCTCTCCATCATTTTTCTTCCATACAACTTCAGCAGAAATTTTGACAGGAGAATTATCTTCTTCAACTTTCACATTAAAATCGTAGAACTTCCCAACTTCAGCACTCAGTATTGAAGGTAAATCTTTAAAAGAAATAAAGGCCCCACCAGTCCCAACAGAAGCTTTCGTTAAGTCTAGTGTTACCTCTTCAAAGTCTTTATGGATTTCCTTACTCTTAATCATTGATTGATTACGTTGAATTAAGTCATCAATGAAGTAACTTGAAATTAAGTTAAATATTTCGTCAATTTTAAATGGCTTTTTAACGTATGCAACAGCTCCATAATTTAGAAGCTCATCAACATCGTAGTCATGATGACCAGAAACAAGAATAACAAATGGCCATATTGGATGGGCCTTACGAATTTCAGATAATAGCTCTACACCATCTTTATTAGGCATTCTGATATCAGAAATAACACAATCAAACCTTTCAGACTCTAAAATAGGAAGAACACTTTCAGCATCAGTGACCTTTCTAACACTCATTCCTAAATTTTCGATTGAGCTTGCAAGAACCTCACACATAACTTCATTATCTTCAACAACAAGAACTTTTGGAGTTCTAGCAAGAGATTGAAAAGACTTCATCTTTGAAAATAATTCTTTATATAAAAGGACAGCAACTTCACATTTATTTTCACATTTTGTTTTTCTGAAGATATTTTCAAAATGGTTTCGAACAGTTGAAGTACTGATGCCAAGGGCCTCAGAGATCAACTTTGTGCTAGTCATTTGTTTTAGTAATTGAGCGACAACCTCAGTCTCTCTAGGAGTTAGGTTAAAGTTAGAAGCAAAATTGGTTACGATGATATTCTGGTCTAAATTTTTCATAGTTATATATTCATCTATTTCTTGCTCTCTTCCAAGAATATTCTTTTAAATATTTTTAAAATAATATAGACAAACTAAGATTCTAGTTCATTTAACCTACTATCATAGTCTTGTACAATTGCTTCATGCTTATCTGTGATGTCAGATAGTTCAGTGTATTCAATATCTAGAAGCTTTTGCAATATTCCTAAATCTTTAGAAAGAGCTGAAATTTTCTTATTATCACTATTTGTACTTGCTTCTATAATAGACTCATTAATTTCATCTACTTTTTCTTCTTTTGCAAAAATATCATTCTCAAGCTCATCCATTCTCTTTTTCAAATCTTTAGTATCTTTACTTCTTTGAGAAATAAGCTCTGCTCTTAATCTTTTAAGATCTTTTTTAGAGAATTTATCTTTCTTTACTTCTTCAACACTAGATTCTGTCTCATCGTCCCAGCCTACTTTTTCAAGAAACTCATCATAAGTTCCTTCAAAAATTTCAGCGTTTCCATTTCTAAAGACAACTAACCTATTAGCAAGTCTTCTTAAAAACATCTCATTGTGAGTTACTAAAACAATTGCACCAGGAAATTTTTCAAGTTTTTCACATAGCGTTTCAACAGATTCCATATCTAAGTGGTTAGTAGGCTCATCTAAGTAAAGAATATTAGACTTGTGTGCCAGTATTTTACCAAGCATCACTCTAGACTTCTCTCCACCAGAGAGAACACTAATCTTCTTATCTGCAAGATCACCTTCAAACATCATACTTCCACAAATTGACCTTACTTCACTAAAAGATAGTTCATTGTTAGAAGCAGCAACCTCATTAGCAATTGTTATGTTTTCAGAAAGTCTATTAATATTTGTCTGACCAAAGTGCCCAACCTGAATTGATGGATGACTTTTTATTTCACCGGAGTTTTGCTTTAACTCTCCAGTAAGAACGTTTAAAAGAGTAGATTTTCCCTTTCCATTCTTTCCAATAATACCAATACAATCATCTCTTTTAATATCTAGCTTTAAGTTACTAAAGAGAAGTTCATCGTCACTACCTGAATAAGAAAAAGAAAGATCAGTTGCAGATGTAATTACTTTTCCAGGACATTCAGTGTAGCGAAAAGAAAAACCTAAGTTTCCTTCTTTTGCTAACTCATCCATAGAGCCCATTTTTTCAAGTTGCTTAAGTCTAGATTGAGCTTGAGTAGCTTTTGAAGCTTTTGCTCTAAACCTATCAACAAAAGACATAAGCTCTTTCTTTTTCTTTTCTTGATTCGCTCTAGTCATTTCATAAATTTGTTCATCTTCTAAAAGACGTTCGTAAAACTTTACAGTATCACCTTTTATTTTCTTGAGTCCTCCACGACTAATTCCCATAGTGTGAGTAACTACATCATCCATAAAGTCTCTATCGTGAGTAATAAGAACGACTTCACCTTCATAGTTTTTCAAAAAATTTTTTAACCATCTTAAAGAGATAATATCTAAGTAGTTTGTAGGCTCATCTAAAAGTAAAAGATTTGGTGCCTCTAAGAGACATTTAGCGAGATTTATTCTTATCTGATACCCACCAGAAAAACTTAAAGGATCGGCTTTCATGTCTTCTTCACTAAAACCAAGCCCAGAAAGTATTTTTTCGGCCTTATAGTGGTCAAATTTCTCTTCTTCACTTAGAGATTGAATACACTCTTCGAGTACTGAGGGCATATTGAACTCAAGATGTTGCTTTAAGTAACCAATTTTATAAGACTTTGGGATATTAATTGTTCCACTATCGTGGGCTAATTCACCGGTAATAATTCTAAAAAGAGTCGATTTTCCACTTCCATTTCTCCCAACAAGGCCTATTCGTTCTTTAGGTCCTAGAGTAAATGAAATGTCTTGATAGAGATTTTGGCCTCCAAAGGCCTTAGAAATGTTATTCAATTGAATCATAGCGCAATCTTTTAAGTTACAAAGCCCATCATTTCTATTAGTATGGGTGAAAAATATTAATATTTTAACAACAAGCATCATAGCCTATAGGAAATTGTATGTCTAATTTGAAAAACATTGCCGTCGTCGCTCACGTTGACCATGGAAAAACAACGCTAGTAGATGAGCTATTAAAGCAGTCTGGAACTTTTGGTGAAAGAGAACAAGTCTCTGAAAGAGTAATGGACTCTGGTGACATTGAAAAAGAAAGAGGGATTACAATTACAGCTAAAAACTGTGCCTTCGATTACAAAGGTTTTAGAGTAAACCTTCTAGATACTCCGGGCCATGCTGACTTTGGTGGAGAAGTTGAAAGATCTCTTATGATGGTTGATGGTGTTTTACTTCTAGTAGATGCTGCTGAAGGACCACTACCACAAACTAGATTCGTTCTTCAAAAAGCATTAGCGAGAGGAATTAAGATTGGTGTAATCATTAACAAGATTGATAGACCAGACCAAAGAATAGAAGAAGTAAAAGGTGAAATTGAAGATCTATTTTTAGAGATGGCAGATCAACTTGAACTTGAAGATTACGATTTAGATATTCCAATTATTTATTCTTCTGCAAAAGAAGGTTGGGCAACTTTAGATCCAGCAGAAAAAAGAAGTGACATGAACCCTATTTTAGATTTCATCGTTTCTGACTTCTACCCTGAGCCTCAAATTGAAACAGGTGAAGACTTACAACTTCTTGTAACTAACCTTTCTTACTCAGAGTACTTAGGTCCACTTTTAGTTGGAAGAATTAGTAGAGGTACTGTTACAAAGAATCAAAACTTTATTCGTTGTGATATCGACGGTAAGAATAAATCATTCAAAGTTTCTTCAATTCAAATTTATGACAAAATTGGATTTAAGGAAGTTGATTCAGCAGTTGCTGGAGAAATTGTTATCGTTGCAGGTTCATCTGAAAATGCAATTGGTGATACAATCTGTTCTCCAAAAGATATTTCACCACTTCCAAGAATTTCGGTTGAGCCACCAACAGTTTCTGTAAACGTTTCTGTTAACACTTCTCCAAACTCTGGTAAAGAAGGTGAATACTTAACTTCAAGAAAGCTTGAAGAGCTTCTTCAAGAAGCTTGTAGATTAAACGTTGCTCTTCAATATGAAGCAACTGATGATCCAAAAGTATTAAGACTTAAAGGTCGTGGAGAGCTTCAACTTGCAATCGTTTTCGAAGAAATCAGAAGACAAGGTTACGAGTTAATGATCTCAAGACCAGAAGTACTATTTAGTACTGATGAGAATGGAGCAAAGACTGAGCCATATGAAAATGTTGTTGTAGATATTCCAAGTGACTGTACTGGTCCTGTAACTGAAAAACTTTCAATCAGAAAAGGAATCATGGGTAACATGATGCCAATCGGTGAAGACAGAACAAGAATTGAATTCAGAATACCTTCACGTGGACTTATTGGTTACAGATCAAACTTCCTAACTGATACTAGAGGTGAAGGACTAATGAGTTCTGAATACCTAGGATACGGAGAATTTGCAGGAATTATGCTTGCAAGACAAAACGGTGCAATTATTTCTGACCGTTCTGGAAAAATCACTCCATACGCACTATTCAACCTATTAAACAACGGTAAGATGTTCGTTGAGCCAGGTGACATGTGTTACGAAGGTATGGTTATCGGTGAGCACTCAAGAGTTAACGACACTAACGTAAACTGTGTAAGAGAAAAACACCTTTCAAGTATGAGAACTGCAGGTAAAGACGTAAACATCGTTCTTCCTCCAGTACCTAAGAAAACTCTTGAATGGGCAATGGACTGGATTGATGATGATGAGTGGGTAGAAGTTACTCCAGTAAACATCAGAGTTAGAAAGAAAGAACTTGCTTGTAACAAGAGATCTGTTGTTAGAGGTGAAAGAAAATAATTTTAAATTAAAATTTATTTCTATATATCAAAGGCCACTATTAATAGTGGCCTTTTTTATTATAGTTTTTAATCACTTCGTAAAAAGATTCAATTCAATTTTCTAAACTCCATCTCCTCCCTTAACTATAAAATCCTCTAAATCAAAATTAGTGGTAGAATTTATCTAGATATTAAATTTTATAAAAGGAGCTCATATGAAGTCTTTGTTTTTTACTTTCTTTATACTTATGAGTACGGCTACGTATTCAGCAACTCAAGATGATGTAACACTTCCTGACTCAGTGGATGTTTCAGGTGTAAAGCTCGTACTAAATGGTCTAGGAACGAGAAAAGCTACTTGGCTTGGAATAAAGGTTTATGTAGGAGGACTATATATGAAGAAAAAAAGTTCTGACTATAAAACGTTCTTAGATGATAAGACTCCCAAGCAAATTATTATGAAGTTTGTTAGAGATGTTGATGCAACTGACTTAATTGATGGATGGAAAGGAGCTTTTAAAAACTCAGTTCCAAAAGATAAGCTTCCATCATTACAAGAAAGAATAAACACTTTCTATACTTACTTTACTGATATAGAGGAAGGCCAAACAATGGTCTTCACATTTTTAAATGATGGAGTAGAGTCCACTATCAACAATAAGAAATTAAAGAAAATTGAAGGCGCAGACTTTACCAAAGCGATGCTCTCAGTTTGGTTTATAAATGCTACGGATAAAGGATTAAAGAAAGGACTACTCGGACTTTAATTCATTATATTTTTTTGCAGTACCCCTAGCGAGTTCAACGGGGTACTTCTCACCATTTAGTGTGAACTTCTCCTCAATTGCCTTACTTAAATCAATGTCTAAAACGTCACTTAGTCTTATTAAGTACATCAAAATATCCGACATTTCATTTTCAGCATTTCTCTTTAATTCAGGAGTTAGAGAATTACTTTGTTCAGCCGTTAGCCACTGGAAAATCTCAACGAGCTCAGAAGACTCTACACTCAGCGCCATGGATAGATTTTTAGGATTATGAAATTGACACCACTCCCTATCTTTAGAAAACTTTTCAAGTTTCTCTTTCCATAATGAAATATCAACAACTTGCTTCATGAAACTCTCCCAAACCTTAAGAACAGACCAATTTTATCACATATTTAAAACTAAATTCATTGACTCTGGTATCGTTTGAACATAAATTTATATAAATAAAGTATGTTATGCAACTAACCTTAAGAGCTGAAGCTCTATTTTTACTAGCATACATCAAGAACAACCCCGGAGTAAATTATGGGTGAGAAAATGCACGTTACAATAGTTGATGACGTACAAGATAACCTATTAAGCTATAAAGAGCTTTTAGAAAGTAATTTTGATTTAGAATTAATTCAAAATCCACTTGAACTTATTGGTTACCTAAACTCAAAAAAGACAGACCTAGTAATCCTTGATCTTCATATGCCAAATATGAATGGTTTCGAGCTTTATGGGACGTTCAAAGATACTCACCCAGAGATTCCTGTAATATTTTTAACAGGTGATCCGTCTGAAGATGTTGTTGTTCAAGGTATGGAACTTGGAGCTGATGATTTTATTGTTAAGCCAGTTTCTCTTAATGAACTCGTAGCTAGAATTAAAAATAAAATTGTTACTAAAAAAGGTAACAAGCCAAATAATGAAACTATTAGCTTTGATGGTTTTATACTTCACACAGAAGTTCAAATGGCCGAGATAAATGATAAGAAAATTCAACTTACTCCAATTGAATTTAAAATCATTCACCTTCTTGCAAAGAGCCCTAATAAAATATTTTCTCGTGACTATATAACAAACCTACTTTGGCCAAATGTTCACGTGCAAAACCAAAATATAGATACTCATCTTTCTAATCTAAGAAAAAAGCTTAAGCCTTTCTCTCAATATATTAAGACGATCAAATCACGCGGATATATCCTAAGGATATAGTCGAGTATTAATAAATTTTCTTTACGTTCCCTATTGTAGCAGATGCAGTTCTCTGCTACATTTTTATCATTGAAAATTATCAATAATAAATTTTTCACGGAGGAATGAATGAAAAAAATTATTCTAGGATTAGTAGCTGGTGGTTTAATTTCTGTATCTGCATCTGCAGCATCTTACCAAGCACAAGGTTGTGGACTAGGTTCTACACTTTTTACTGATGGATCAAGCCTAATGCACCAAGTACTTGGAGCAACTACAAATGGTCTTTCTGGTAACAATACTTTTGGTATGACTTCAGGAACTTCAAACTGTGAACTTGATGGTATGGGTGGACAAGCAAACACTGTATTTATCAAAGCTAACAAAGTAGCTCTTTCTAACGACATCGCTCGTGGACAAGGTGCAACTCTTGCTTCTCTATCAAGAATGTATGGTTGTACAAACCTTAAGGCAGTTGGATCAGCTCTTCAAAAGAACTACAAGACTATCTTTTCAGCAACAAACACTGAAGCTTCTTCAATTGACATGAGCATCAGAAACGTTATTGAAACTAACAAAGCTTGTATCTAATTAAATCTTAATTCAATATCACTGGAAGTGTATAACTTCCAGTGATATCCTTTTGCCATGAAAACGGCACTACTATTTATTCTACTTTTTACATTACAAAATACTTTTGCAAAATCTTCAATTGAAGAGATTGCTCACTCTAAGAAATGGTTGAACCTACTTCACTATAAGCCAAATATATTTTCTGGTTTTACAAGTGAAGCGGATGAGCCAACATTCTTTTTTCATCAAGATGGTAGTAGTAACCCTACTCTTGAACTTAAAGAAAATATCAAGGCCTTTAAAAAAGATAAAAGAGAATTTAAAGATAGCTCAAAGAGGCCAGAGTGTAGATTTCCAGCAAGAACAAGATTTCTTCTATCAGAAGGACTTATCACTAAAAAAGATATTGGTGAAACTTGTACTAAGTTCGAACAATTTAGAAATAAAGTTGCTGCAAAATCTATCTCTATCGTTTTCTCATCATACTTTTTAGATACACCGGCTTCAGCATTTGGTCATACTTTTATGAGGTTGAATAAAAATATTCGAAGTACAGTCCAAGAAGATCAAAACTTTGAATTACTAGATTATGCTATTAATTATTCAGCAAATGTAACAACTAATAATGCTCTCATTTACTCTATCATGGGTTTTGCTGGTGGATTCAAAGGTGAATTCGCAGCTATGCCTTACTTCTATAAAGTTAGAGAATATAACGATTATGAATCTCGTGATTTATGGAGCTATGATTTAAATCTTACTCAGAAAGAAGTTGATACTGTCGTTGCTCACATATGGGAAATGGGACAAACATACTTTAACTATTTTTACTTAACTGAAAACTGCTCATACCATATGTTAGGCCTTTTAGATGTAGCTAATGATTCATGGAATCTTTCAGATAGAAATCCTACCTTTGTACTTCCTGTAGATACAATTAAAACTCTTTCACAGACACCTGGACTAGTAAGAAGAGTTGGATATAGACCATCAAAAATGAGAAAGGCTAAATTATCAGTCTCAGATCTAAAAGAAAGTGAAATACCACTCTTTAAACAAGTTATTGATAACAAGTCTGCAGAAAGCTTAAAAAATCAATCCGATCAAATAAAAGCTAAGGTCCTAGATACGGCTATAGACTACTTAGACTATAAATACAGTGAAGATATCCTTCTTGAGAAGAAAGAGGCCATGGAGTGGAAGCAAGAGCTTCTAATTAGCAGGTCAGAGACTGGTGTACAAAATAGTGAAGTCGTTTATAAACTTCCAGAAATAGAAAGACCAGAAAATGGCCATGGATCGAGACGTTTTACAATAGGCTCAGGAGAAGATGATCTACAAGGTTTCTTCCAAACTCTATCCTACAGGTTTGCCCTGCATGATTTCTACGACTCAGATGTCGGTCAAAATCCGCAAGCAACAATGGAAATGGTGAATATAAAATTAAAGTATTTCTCTAAAGATGATCTTAGAAATAAAGAGTCTTCTTTATCTATAGATCACTTAAGTCTTGTTAGAGTTATCTCTATTAGTCCAATTAAGAAATTCTTCTCAAATCTATCATGGAGATTTGATGCTCGACTTAAGTCTATTAAAGATGGAGGTTGTGACTACTGCTTATCTCCAGGGTTTGAAATTGGAGGAGGCGCATCTTTAATGGGTAAGTACTTTAAGAGTTACCTCTTTCTCGCTTCTGAAGTTGATGTTCATAAAGAACTTTCAAAAGAAGGTTTTAGACTTGGAGTAGGGCCAGAACTTGAAGTGATCTTTAATACTGAAAAAAGAATTAAATTTGGATTCTTTGGTGATTATAAATGGAAATTTCCAGCTCACATAAAGAAGGCATATAGATATGGGTCAAGACTAAGATATACATTTATTGACTCTATGGCGCTAACATTAGAACACCTCAGATCAAAAAACAATAATCAATCTGAGGCTTCACTTTCGTATTATTTCTAATTACAAAAAGGGAGTAGATTACCTACTCTCTCTTTAAAGAAATTTTGAACTTTTATCTTACTAGAAGATCGTGTTAGAACTGACCAATAAAAGTAAGACTCTGGAAATATTCTTCCAGGCTCTCTACTACTAGATCCTTCAATCTGAACATCTAATATAGATATTGCACATCTGATATTTTCTTTAGGATCTAATATATTTTCGCTATCCACATCACAATTAGAATAATAGCTTGAGTCACTAGTACTTAATTGAAATAGACCTTCAGAGTACTTCCCCATTGAACTTTCATAGTATCTCTCATTAGGATTAAAGCTTGATTCAAAATGTGAAACTGAAGACATCAGTAAGGCCCAAAACATCTTTCTTTGGTTCTTAGAAAGAGAATTAAAATTAGAACAATTTATGATAGCAAGATCTCTTTCTACAATATCATTTTCGAGGAGTCCTGTGTTGTCATCTAAACTATCATAGATAAATTGAGTCCAAGAACTTTTCCAAAGATTTCCATTGTAATCTCCTACGACTTTAAAAGCTTCAATTGTAATGGGATCTATTTTACTGTCACCACCAAGTGAGGAGCTCTCTGGAATATCTAGTTTTTGGGAACAAGAGAATAGGAAAAGAAACATAACCGAAAAAACAAATACCTTCATACTTACATCCTGTTAGTGTGAACTATTTCTTATATCAATTATATGACTTAAAAAAAAAGCAAACACATCACGGCGCGCTATATTCTTAGAATTTTAGGGATAGAATGTGCTTAAGTCATTAGAACTAGAGAATAAATAAAAAACTCATTTATTCTCACATCTAATTTATAGCTCTTTAATTTCCTTGATAAGTAGCTCTACTGCTGAACTTTGAGGATTCTCAGACTCTTGAACTTTCGTCTTATCAAAGGTTTCTAATATTGTTTTAATACTTAGATTAGATAACTCATCTTCAGAAATAACTAGAGAACCCAGTTTATTATGAGCTTCCATGGCATTATGAAATTGCTCATTTTTTTGAGCTATTTTTAACGGTATATAAATACTCTTCTTCTTAAGGGCCATTAATTCACAAACAGTACCCGCGCCAGCTCTAGAAATAATTACAGATGATGCTTTCATAATATCAATTATTTCTTTTCCGATAAATGCCACCGGAATATAAGAAGAAGACTTAAGCTGATTAAATTCTTCAATAAACTTCTTCCCAACCTGATGGATAATATTATAATTCTCAACGAGAAAATTTAAATCATCCTTAATTAAATTATTTAAGAGTAACGAACCATTACCTCCACCAGTGATAAAGAGAAGTGGTTTCTCAGAGTTAACGAGACTCAATCCTTTAAATGACTCTATTGATAATGAAGGATCAAAGCATTCTTTACGAATTGGGTATCCTGAAAACATTGTTTTTTCTTTTGGGAAAAACTTAATGGATTCTTCAAAACTAACAAAAACCTTATGAGCAAAGATAGAACATATTTTATTTGCTAGTCCTACTCTACTTGTTTGTTCATGAATAAATATTTTCTTTCCTGTTAACTTTGCAGCAACAACAACAGGAACAGAAACAAAACCACCAGTTGAAAAAATCAAAGTGTTCTTAGATCTAAAAAGTAAATAGAAAAAAGATTGAAGAGTTCCGATGATTATTTTGAAAATATCAATAAAATTTTCTATAGAAATATAGCGCCTAAGTTTCCCCGTAAAGATTGGAAAGTACTTAATATCAAATTCAGAGATTAAGTTTCTTTCGATACTATCTCTACCACCTATATATGAAATATTGAGATCATTTTCTTTAATTAACTCTTTAATCAAAGTAATTGCTGGCATGACGTGACCACCACTTCCACCACCAGTAAATATAATATTTTTCACTTTAATCTCCTCTCTATATTTATATAATAAAGAACTTTTTTACCTTCAACAATTAATTGTTCATAAAAAATCAAGATTAACTCTAGTACTTCGAATAAGACGTTAAGCAAAAAAATATATTCGGGAGTTATTATGAAGAACTTAATTTTAAGTGCAATAATTATTGCTACAACGAACTCTTATGCTGATTTCAAAAGTGTAGAAGTATCAGATTTCACAGGTAATTATAGAAAACCTGATGGTAGTGCTACTGCATCCAAATTACTAATACCAGAGTCAATTACTTCTAAGATTAATATTGAGTTAAAAGGTGTTGAAGATGGATATTTACTAGAATATGGAGATGAAGAGTTTCATTTTAAAAATCCACCATCATTTATAAATGATATTGATTCGGCCAGTTGGAGTAAAATAAATTACTCAACAAGAACAGATCAAATGAATACTTCGGTAGACTTTATGAGTTCAAACATTGCTGGCTCAGAAATGAATATTCAAAAGTTCTCTGCAAAATGCTACGAAAATAGAAACTTTTCCAATATGTATGGAATGCAAATCCTTGATGCGTGTTTAACTAATTCAACATTCACAGTGTCATACTTTAGAAGCAGCCAGCTCTCTAGTGCTTACAATATTCTCTTAGACCTTCCAGGAATAGAGAATGTTGTTGCGACAGATATCTCTATTAAGAATGCAAAGTTAACAACTTCTAAGAATTCATTCAAATTCTCTGGGAAAGTCGATCTAGGAATGAGTGCCAACATAAAGATTGAAGGAAAGTCTCAACTAGATGCAGAGAACGATAAAGTGATTATTAAAATTGATAAAGCTAAGGCGAGTTTTATAAATATTAAAGGAAGACTTTTTGATGAACTAAAGAAATCTGAATCAAAAACTTTTAAAGTAAGTGAGCCATATCTTTACTTTTACCTTAAGTAATACTTAGGCCTGCGGCATGTGCAGATGCCCAGGCCCATTGAAAGTTAAAACCTCCAAGTTGTCCCGTAACATCGACGACTTCGCCAATAAAGTAGAGCCCTTGAACTTTTTTAGACTCAAGGGTCTTAGAAGAAAGCTCATCAGTAGATACACCTCCCCTCATGACTTCGGCCTTTCTATACCCTTCAGTACCTGGAGGAGTAACAGTAAAGCTTTTTAAATCTGTAATTATTTTAGTTAAAGATTCATTAGAGTAATCTGCCAAATTATCAGTAAGAGACAAAGACTCTCTTTTACACCAATACTCTACAAACTTCTTAGGAAGGTTATTCTTAAGGAATGTATCGATTGATCTCTTAGGGTGAGATCTTCTATAAGACATTAAATTATCTATCTCTATACTTGGCAGAAAGTCTATTGAGACACTTTCACCAGCATTCCAATAAAGAGATATTTGTAAAATAGCTGGTCCACTAAGCCCTTTATGAGTGAATAATAAGTCTTCGTTGAAACTAATTTTGTCATTAAATATTCTAACAGGAAGGGCCACTCCAGAAAGTAGACTTGTTTTTTTTAGTAATGACTCACTCAACTTATATGGAACTAAAGCAGGCTCAACTGAGGTTATAGATAGGCCAAACTCTTTGGCTATCTTTAACCCAAAATCATTTCCACCAATCTGTGCAATAGGAAGTCCTCCCGTTGCTAGAATTAAGTTCTTTGATTCATAGGTATCAGTTGCAGTAGTAACAGAGAATGTCTCTCCATCTTTACTTATTCTTTGAGCACTGCAATTTAGAATAATTTCGGCATTATACTTTTTGCATTCACTTTCAAGCATATTTACAATTTCTCTTGCAGATGTTTTGCAAAAGAGTTGTCCTGCAGCTTTTTCGACATATTCGATGCCATAGCTTTCAACTAAGTCTAAGAACTCATATGGACTATAGCGCTTTAAGGCAGATTTAAAAAAGTGAGGATTTTGGCATAGGAAATTATCATTACTAGCAAATAGATTAGTAAAATTACATCTACCGCCACCTGATATGAGAATTTTCTTTCCTAGATTTTTATTGGCCTCTAAGAGGAGTGTTTCTTTTCCCCTCTTAGCACAAACAGAAGCGGCCATAAGTCCAGCCGCTCCTCCACCAATTATAATGACGTCATAATTCTTAGGCATAAGAACTAATCTCTACTGAAGTTCCTCTTAGAACCGTTTTCGTTATTTGAAGACGTTCTAAATGAGTTTCTTCTGCTAGATGGATCAGATCTTCTATTTCCACCTCTTGAATCTCTTCTTGGTCCACCACCTCTAGAATCTCTTCTCGGAGCTGGTCCAGACTTAGTTGCTTCAAGAACACCTGTGTGACCACCGGCAGATACTTTAGCAACAAGAAGTACTTTTTCTTTATACTTGTCTGAAACTTCAAAGAATGAGAATTGGTCTTTTAAATCAACTCTTCTAATTTCTCTCTCTTCAACTCCAGTAGCTCCTGAAACAGAAGATAAGAATTCTTTAAGATCAACACCATGTTTCTTACCAACACCAACGTAGAATCTAGCATAACCAGATGCTCCTCTAGCTGCTCTTGGTCCTCTTTCTGGTCTATCACCTCTGTCAGAACGATCTCTAGAGTTTCTAGAGTTTCTGTCGCCTCTTTCAGGTCTTTCACCAGGGATCATTTCAATACTTGATTTTCTCGAGTATCTATCCATGTTTTCTTTGAACATATAGTTAAACATAACTTTTACTAAAGCATCTTTATCCATATCTTTTAAAGATTCTTCAAAAACAGAAAAGCTAGAATCAATGTTAGTAGATTCACTTAATTCTTTTGAAACTGCTTCTAATTTTACAACTTCATTCTTAACAAGAGCGTTCTTAATCTGTTCAACAGTTGGAAGCTTACCTTGTTCGATTTTTGTATTCATTAGTCTTTCAAGCATTCTAATTCTAAATTTCTCAGAACTATCAATGATTGTATAAGCTGAACCTTTTTGTCCTGCACGCCCTGTACGTCCAATTCTATGAACATAAGACTCTAGATCTTGTGGAAGACCGTAGTTAATAACATGTGTAAGGTTATCAACATCAATCCCTCTTGCTGCAACATCAGTACAAACAAGAAGCTTAACTTTCTTCTTCTTGAAAGCTCTCATTGTTAGATCTCTTTGCATTTGAGACATATCACCGTGAAGAGCATCAGAAGGGAAACCTCTAAAGTTGAACTCATCAGAAAGTTTCTTAGCATCTACTTTAGTTCTACAGAATACGATTCCGTAGTAGTCAGAAAGAGAATCTAGGATTCTACAAACTGCTTCACCAAGGTTTCCTCTTTTAATTAAGAAGTATTTTTGTTCAATATCTTCGTTACTTAGAGTCTTCTTAGCGATTTTAATAATCTCAGGGTTATCTAAGTAAGTTTGAATTAGGTTTAAGATTTGCTTTGGCATTGTAGCTGAGTACATCCAAGTTTTCTTCTTATCACCTAGTTCAGATAGGATTGTCTTAACATCGTCAATGAATCCCATATCAAGCATTTCATCAGCTTCATCAAGAACAGCAAGCTTTGCATTCTCAAGCTTTAATACACCTCTTTTAATAAGGTCTAAAACACGACCAGGAGTTCCAACAACAACTTGTGGTCTTCCTTTCTTAAGAGTTCTAATCTGTCCATCAAGTGGAACACCACCGTATACAGATAAGATTTTGATTTTTTCATACTTACAAAATGATTTCATTTCTTCAGTAATTTGGTTTGCTAGCTCTCTTGTAGGGCTTAGTACGATTGCTTGTACGTCACCACTATTTGTGTCAATTTTAGCTAGTAGAGGAAGTGAGAAAGCCGCAGTTTTCCCAGTACCTGTTTGTGCCTGTCCAACAAAGTCAGTATCCTTCTCTAGTAATAGAGGGATTGCTTTTTCTTGAATGTCAGTTGGAGTTTTGTAGCCCTTGTCTTCGAGTGCACGAAGCAACGACTCTGGCAGAGTTAAGTCAGTAAAGTTCATTTTTCACCTTTGGTTGTTAGCTCAGACATTTAGTGCTACCCAAAGAGTAAATCCCTTACTCACCTACTGAAAGATTGATTTTTCACAATCACCGAGATGCCACTAATTCGTCTGAAAATTAATTCTTAAGCTCACTATTTACGACAAATAGCGCTATAAGGCCAGTCATTTGAAAAATATTCAATAACTTAACTCTGTTTATTATTAGTTAAGCTACTGAATATTCATTTAAAAATTAGTTTAGTGAGAAATTTTTTAATATAAAAGAGTACACCATGGCCTCTTCATTGAGGTATTCAAACCTTCCACTGGCCCCGCCGTGACCGGCCTCCATATTGGTAAACATATGAACTTCAGACTTTCCGAGGTTCCTATCTCTAATTCTAGCGACCCACTTCGCTGGCTCCCAATATGTCACTCTCGGATCATTGAGTCCTGCAGTAGCTAAGATATTTGGATACTCTACTTCTTCTAAATTATCATATGGTGAATAAGACTTAATGTAGTCGTAGTATTCTTTATATTCAGGATTTCCCCATTCTTTATATTCAAGTTCAGTCAGAGGAAGGTCCTTATCTAGCATTGTTGTAAGAACATCAACAAATGGAACTTGAGCGATAATAGTTTTATATAATTTAGGAGCTATGTTTGTGATGGCACCCATTAGTAGGCCTCCAGCACTTCCTCCCATTGCAATGACGTTTCCTTCTTTACCATAGCCAAGAGAGCAAAGACCTTTTGTGCAATCAACGAAATCAAAGAAGGTATTCTTTTTATAGAGAAACTTTCCTTCTTCGTACCATGATCTACCAAGAGTTGAACTTCCTCTTGGGTGGATAATCGCAAAGTTAAATCCTCTTTCTATAAGTGAGAGGTAATCATCTCTAAAGCCAGGTTCAACAGAGTGTCCATAAGAACCATATCCATAAACAAAGAGAGGAGCATCCCCATTTAGTTCAGTAGATTTTTTTCTTAGAGTAGAGACTGGAATCTTTGTTCCATCTCTTCCCTCTATAAGAAGTCTCTCAACAGTATAGTCATCAGAATTAAAGTTTGGAATTTCCTGAACTTTAAGCTCTTCCATTTTTTTAGTATTAACATCGTACTCAAGAACAGACCAAGGAGTGTTTAGCGAAGAATAACTAAGTCTAAACTTGTCTGTGTCGTATTCATAGTTTTCACCTTCGGACGCTGAGTATGCAAGCTGAGGAAATTCAATGAAATCACTTTTCTTAGTTTCATGATTTATAAATTGAAACTTAGTTAATCCATTTTCTTTGATCGTTACAACAGCAAAGTCTTTGAAGGATTCATAATTTACAATGTACTTCTCGTCACTTCCTTCAATAACTTCTTCCCAGTTATCTCTAGAACAATTCTCTACAGGACATTTTACAACTCTAAAGTTGTGATGCTCATCATTTGTTAAAATGAAGAACTCTCCATTGTGATGATCTACATCGTATTCAAACTTCTCATTTCTCTTTTGAACTAGCTTAACTTCGCCATTTGGGTCATCAGCACTTATGTACGAGTACTCACTAGAGATACTTCCGGCACTCATAAAGAATATATACTTTAAGTCATTTCCTTTAGAGCAATGAACAAAGAACTCACCACTATCTTCAGTATAGAGAACTTTATCATTAGCAACGTCTTCACCTAATTTATGTAAACGAACTTCATAAGGGCGTAGCTTTTCATTTAAAACGTTGTAACAAAAGTGCTCACTATCACTAAACCAGCAAATAGAGCTATATGAGTTTTCTATAACTTCGCTATAGAGTTCATTTGTTTCGAGATTTTTAATATAGAGTTTATAAACTTCATCACCTTCTTCATCTACAGTGTAGGCCATAAGTTTTGTGTTTGGCGATATTGAGTAGGAACCAATATCCATATATTCTTTATCTTTAGCTAATTCATTACCGTCTATTAAAACTTCCTCAGCACCGTCTATACCAAGCTTACGACAATAAATTGGATACTCACCACCAAGAACGTAGCGATTATAATAATAGTAATCCCCTTCTTTTGAAGGAACAGTTTCATCAACTTCTTTCTTTCTAGATCTCATTTCATTATAGAGTTCTTTTTGAAGTTCTTTTGTATCTTCTAAGTACTTATCTAAGTTTTTATTTTCGTTATTTAAGAAGTCTCGAACATCTTTATCTTCTTCTAGATTTCTCATCCAGTAATATTCATCAACTCTGGTCTCACCATGTGCTGAGAGCTCATGTGCTATCTTCTTAGGCATATATTCTCCTTAATATAGCTCTATCATTAACTATGAAGATCAAATTGAAAAGAAAACTGTCTAAGATTCTGAAATGTCGATATGAATATAAAAAATGAAATTATTGGTGATTTAGGTTTTATTTAAAATGTAGGGAAAATTGGTTGCGGGAGCAGGATTCGAACCTGCGACCTTCGGGTTATGAGCCCGACGAGCTACCAGGCTGCTCCATCCCGCGCCTGTAATTTCTTTGAAATAGTTTCGTGTTAATAACGAGCCTGTTTCGAAGAGAGCGCTATAATATAGGAATAAACTTATATTGCAAGGCTTTAACTGGTTAATTGTG
>DFBJ01000012.1 GCA_002366565.1 Bacteriovoracaceae bacterium UBA3083 | reverse complement strand
TCTTTTTCCTTTTCATCTTTTTCCGTATCAAAGTAAGGAGCAAGTGGTCTAAAAGTTCTAACTACTTCAATCTCATTATTATCACTATTGATCCAAACAAGTTTAACTCTTATCAATCTTGGAGTTTCTTGATCTGCTGATAATAACTCTAATTTATCTACAAATTTCTCTGTTTTTGCGTTCCAAAAAAGAAATTGAAATGACTTTATATCTCTAAGTAATGGGTACTCTTTAATATTTTTCCAATCAAACTCTTTGTTATAAATATTTTCAGTCTCTATGGATCTTACAAGTTCGTAATCTCCACCATCTCTTTTAAAGTCATCATCTCTTGTTGAAGAGCGTAGTGAATACTTAACCCACCCAAATCTAGACTGCTTAGAGTCTTTGAGTATTCTTCTGTTTGCAGTTGTCATGAATATAATTTCAGATTTAGATTCATTCTGTAGTGCAGGAACTATATCGGCACTTGTACTTATACTTGGAAATCTTTCAGATGCTTCAAAACTGTCTAAGGGGCTTACTATTTTTGGATTTCCATCTTCATCAATATTGCTTTGAAACTCATATTGATCAGATGACTTCTTAACGTATTTAGCACTGTGATAAAGGGGAGAGTATATTTGTGAGAAGTCCTGCTCCATTCTATCGAGAGCTGTAATTAATTGAAGTGAGTCTTTATCTTCTGCAATTATTTTATCTTTAGTATCTGTACTATTACTTACGATCGTATACATTGTGGCCATAAGCATTGAGAGAACAGTTATAGCAATGAGTACTTCAATTAAAGTGAAGCCTGCGTTTGTAAGTTGAATGGATTTATTATTTTTTAAATCTCTCACATTTGCTCAAACATTACCTGAGCTTGGTGATTGTAAAGCCAGGTGCTAACAGAGTATATTCTTTCACTTGTTTCATTTTTTACAGTTACTTCAACTTGCCAAATAATTTTCTCTAAGTTTTTCTTTATATTATTAAATATCTTGGTTTCATTTGGATCTTGAGCCTCTTGATCACCGCCTGTAATCTTATTTAAGTCAGGAACAACAAACTTTTTATATTCGATTGAATAGCTGAAGTTATTATCTTCTTCAAACTTTCCAGAATCTTTTGATATTGTTAGTGAATCTTTTAGCTCTGGGGGAGTAACTATAATTTCATTGATTTTAAGCTCTGCAAATCGTTTGAGATCTAGCTCTTCTCGCATTACTGTACTATCGCTTATATTATAACCTTGAGCTGTAAGGTAGGAGGCCGCAAAGACTGCAAAGATTGCCAAGGAAATCATCACCTCTACGAGAGTGAATCCTTTTGTGTTTAATATCTTTCTTAGTTTTTTTGCCATTCTTGATATATTCTCTCGGCCAATTCAATTTGAGCTTCAGTAATATCACCATCTCTTTGAAGTTCTACTGTAAAGTATTCTCTTTCGATATCCATTGTAAATGGAGATATCTTTAGTGAAGCAAGTTCATCATCTGATGCTACGATTATTATAGCAGAATCTTTTTCACCAGTGGGATAAATATAAACCGAATTCTCTCCATCTAATAGCATTGCTTGTGTTAGGCTCGTTGCAACACCTATGACTCTTACGCCAAGTGGAAATTCTCTATCACTTTCTTGAAACTCTTTGATTCTGGAGAACTGTTTATCAACTTCACTCTGTGCTTTTTTCTCCATCTCTTCATCTGATTTACTCTGAGACACGCTATGGTTAATTGGAGGGAGAACAAAGTTTCCATCGGGTCCAAATTCAACGGACCAAGTCTGAGGATCTTCGTCAAGTTTAAATCTTACTCTTATGATTGAGTTTCTGAGTGCTGATTCGTCTGAGGAGAATCTAATACCTCTTTCGATATCATTTAGTGCCTCATCTAAATTTCTTCTTGTAGAAAAACTTGTGCCTGAAACGACAGTAAGGACGATCGTCACAAGTAATAGGGCCACTAACATCTCAATGAGAGTGAACCCTTTATTATTACCTGTGACAGTATCTTTCATTTATTTAAATTACTTCTTTTTATTTAGATAGATGTCAGCGTCTGTTCCGTCTCCACCTTCTGTTCTATCTGGACCTAAACTCCAAATATTTAAGCTACGTCCATCAGACTCGTAGAAGTATTCTTCATCCCAAGGATCTCTTGGAATTTCTTCTGCATCCATAAATCCTTCTGGTGGGTAGTTCTTACACTCTTTACCACCTGATGGTTTAGAGATTAGAGCTTCAAGACCTTGGTCAGTAAGAGGGTAGACACCACACTTTCTTCTGTAATCTTGAAGAATTGATTTGAAACTCTTCATTTGAATATTTGCTGCTTTTATCTGACCTTCAGTTAATTGAGAGAAAATCTGACCTGCAACAAATGTACCTGCAATACCAAGTAGCGTTAATGCAATAAGAATTTCAATTAACGAGAAACCGCCTGATTGTCTAAGCAAATTTAACATGCCTCTTTTTTTCATTATATCTCCTTATGATTATTTATTAATGGAGCGAATTTAATTGCATCATTGGCACTACCACTGAAAAGATAATAAATGCTACTGCAATACCCATCCCGACCAACATTATAGGCTCTAAGACGGAGGTTAGTCCATTAAGTTTTGATTCAACTTGGTCTTCGTAATTTTCTGCAATGATCTTTAGCATATCTTCTAGTTCTCCTGATTTTTCCCCCAGTGTCATCATGTGTGTAACCATGGTAGGGAAAAGTCCTGATCTAACTAGTGGAGCAGCTAGTGATGCACCTTCTGATACATTTATTTTTGCTTCTTCTACTGCTTGTTGCATATGAACATTAGCAATTAGGTTTTTTACAATTTTTAATGCTGCAATAATTGGAACACCTGAGTTAAGAAGTGTTGCAAGTGTAGAGCAAAATCTACTTACATTTACCATTGTAACAAGTTCTCCAATGATAGGAAGCTTAAGTAATAAGTCATCCCATCTAGACTTTCCTTGTTTTGTTTTAATATATTTTTTAAACGAAGTGAAGGCAAAGAAAGTCCCAATAATTACTGCCCACCAGTAACTCTTTAGAAATTGTGAAATCCAAATACAAATTTCTGTTTGTAGTGGTAAATCTTTTTTCATTGTCTCAAATATTCTTGTAATCTTAGGGATAACAAAAATAAATATGATCCCCATCATTCCAGCACCAACAAATGCCATAATTAATGGGTAAGTCATTGCTCCCTTAATCTTATTCTTTAGCTTAACTTGCGCTTCTGTAAAGTCGGCAAGTCTTAGAAGAACGACCTGTAGTGTTCCAGACGTTTCTCCTGCATCAACCATGTTGACATAGACATTATCGAAGACTTTAGGGTAGTCACTTAATGCATTCGCAAGAGATGAACCTTCATTAATCTTTTGTTTTATTTCAGCAAGAATAGACTTAAATTTTTGATTATCTGTTTGGTCTACAAGAGCGTTAAATGCTTCAACAATTTGGATCTTTGCTTTTATAAGTGTCGCAAGCTGTCTTGTCATAAGTGATAGCTCTTGAATTGAGACAATTGGGCCAAACGAGAATGAGGTGCTACTACTTATAGAAGATTTATTTTGAGACTTTTGTTCTGATATTTCTATAAGCATTATGCCCATGGAGCGAACTTTAGCCTTGGCCGAACTTAGACTATCAGAATCAATTGTCTTTTTAATTTCTTTTCCAGTCTTATCAAGACCTTTATAGCTATATATTGCCATTCTTTATAACCTTATTCGTCTTCTTGGTGATCTTCGTCATTAATTGCTCTAACCATCTCATCAACAGATGTAATACCTGAAAATACCTTTGAAAGAGCATCGCCTCTAAGAGTAATCATTCCATTTTTTACTGCCGCTTTTTTTATAGAACCTGAATCTGCTTTCTTTAGAACTAGCGGGCGAATAATATCATCTATAATAAGTAGTTCTGAAACGACAGTCATTCCACTAAAGCCATCATAGTTACACTTAGGACAACCTTTGTGAGTAAATACTGTGGCGTCATTTGGAACAGAAGTTACTCTCATCATTTCCATATCAAATGGAGTTACTTGATGAGGAACTTTACAGTGATTACAAAGCTTACGTATAAGTCTTTGAGCTAATACTCCAGCAAGTGAAGATGCAATTAGAAAGGGTTGAACACCCATGTCAATTAATCTACCAGGAGCAGAAAAAGAGTCATTGGTGTGAATTGTAGATAGAACAAAGTGACCTGTAAGAGATGCTTGAATTGCCATTTCAGCAGTTTCTTTATCTCTTGTTTCACCAACCATTATAACATCAGGGTTTTGTCTTAGTATTGACCTAAGGGCTATAGCAAATGAGAGATCAATTTTACTATTTACCTGGATTTGTGAAATTCCTGGAACTTCATATTCTACGGGGTCTTCTACAGTGATAATCATTTTATCAGGAGTGTTAATTTCATCTAGCATAGCAAAGAGAGTCGTTGTCTTACCGTGCCCAGTTGGTCCTGATACGTATACAACTCCATGCTTTCTAGAACCAAGTTCTTGTAAGTCTTTTAAGACCTTTCCGTGAAAGCCTAAGTTCTCAAGCTTTAAAATAGTATTGTTCTTCTCGAGTATTCTCATAACAATTCTTTCACCACTTTGGATTGGAACTGTAGATAAACGAATATCAATATCTTTTCCGGCCATCTTTATTGGAATACGACCATCTTGAGGGAGTCTTTTTTCTGCAATATCAAGTTTCGCCATAACTTTAATACGTGAACTTACTGCAGAGTGAGTTTTTATTGGTTGTCTCAGAATTTCTTTCATCACACGATTAATTCTGAATCTATAGACTGTTTCTTTTTCATATGGCTCAATATGAATATCGGAAGCGCCTTCTTTAACTGCTCTAAATATAATAGAGTTCACAAATCTAATTACAGGAGCTTCATCTGCACCAGCATCAAGAATATCGATTGGTCCATCAAGGTCGAGTGCCTCTTCAAATTCATCTTCTAATGAGTCAACTATATTTGTGTTTGCCTTCTCATATACTCTATTAATTGCTTCAGATAGCTTCATTGGATGAGCTACAATTAGCTTGATTTCTTTCTTAAATAGTTCTCTTAAGTCATTAATAGCATCAAAGTTGAACGGGTCTGTAAGAACAACTGAAACACTATTATCAGTTTCAAGTATAGGAAGTATCTCATGAGCTTTAGCGTAGTTGATTGGGATACTCAGTGTAATGTTTGGATCTATATCGTCTACATTTATATCTGTAATATACGGAATATTTACTTGATGACAAATTACCTTAATAATATCGTGAGGGTGAATATAGTTCTTCTTGAGAAGGATTTCACCTATAAGCATTCCTGATTCTTGTTGAATATTTAGTGCTTCGTTTAACTGATCTTCAGTGAGTGAAGTATGTTGAAGAAGCAGTTGGCCAATCATGACCTTCTGTCCTTCAACTTTTTTTAACATGTGTTCTGAAATTTTCAAAACAACCCCTTATTTCTTTGTTGCCGAAGCTTTTGATTTAATCTTTTGAACAATTACATTATAGTTTGGAGTATTACTACCAAGTAATGGGTCTTCTTCTGATGGTTTATCATGCCCAATTCCTGACTCTTCATTCTCTCTTCTATACTCGTCAGCTTCTTCTTGGTCATAAAGTGGACCTTTTTCTTGTCTCTTTGCTTTTTCGTATAGACCTTTTGCACTTGTTGCAAATGGATCTTTTTCACCAAGAGCATTCTTTAAGTGTGTACTTCTTCTATTTAGTTGATCTTGAACATTAACTGCATTAGCTGTTTTGTAAACATCAATAATCTTTGGAGTGAAGAAGAATAGTAGGTTAAGTTTTTCAACACTCTTTCTAGTATTTTTAAATAACCAACCAAGAACTGGAATGTCTCCAAGAAGAGGGACCTTTGAAGTTACATCAGTTTCTTTATCTCTCATTAAACCACCCATGGCGATTGTATCTCTATCTCTAACAACTACTGTCGTTACAGCACTACGAGTAGTCGTAGCGACACCATCACTTTGAACTCCTGATGGTAGTGATCTACTTGAGAAGTCATCTACTTTTTGATCAATTTTTAGTTTAATGAATCTTGTTACTTTATTAACTTGAGGAGTTATCTTTAGAGTTAGAGCAACTTTCTGTTGTGTTATTGATACTGAAGATGACCCGTTTGCTGAGTTTGTTCTTTCTGGAGTAGGGATACTTTCACCAACTTCAAATACAGCTTCCTCGTTATCAAGAGCCATAATTTGTGGCGTTGCAAGTACGTTAGTTGCAGCATTTGCAGCAACTGCCGTGATTAATCCAGATATAGATTTAATTTTTACTTCTTGGCCACCAATTGTTTGAGTAATAGCACTACCGGTACCACCACCGACAAATAGTCCTCCAAGAGCGGTAATATTGTTAGACATTACATTGAAAAGGTCTCCACCATTACCAACAAAACCGGCCTTGTCAGTTGCTCCTGATCCATAAGCACCAATTAAGTTAATTCCAAAACCTTTATCTTTAGTAACAGAAGTTTCCATAATCATACCTTCAACGAAAACCTGATCTCTTGGTCTGTCTAACTTCTTTATAACTTCTTTAATTGTTAAGTAGTCTGTAGGAGAGGCAGTAACAACAATGGCGTTATTTTCTTTATCAGCAGTTATCTTTACTTCAGCATTAAATAGTGACGTTGAGTCATCGCTTGAAGCTGTTCTCGATAATCTAGAACGACTTGTTGTTTTTGGCTGAGCAGAAGTAACAAGAGAAGAGAGAGTTTTAGCTAGAGTGTCACTTGTCCCGTGGTTTAAGTAGTAAACATGAATTTGACCAGAGCTAGAGTTTACTAGCTTTACGTCAAGTTTCTTTATTAGAGCATTTAACTGTTTTGCTCCATCAGCATTTGTCATTGCAATTATTGAATTTGTTCTTGGTTCTGCAATAAGCTTAATCTCTGAGATTAGGCTTGTTTTTGTTGTAGATCTAACTTTTGAAGACTTTGTTCCTTTAAAAATTTTATCTAATAGTTTTGCAATTTCTTGTGCTGATGAGTTTTTCACTGGGATAATTTGTAGTGATTCCTCGTGACCTGGAACATCGATAAACTTAATAAGTCTTGTTAGTCTATTAATGTTTGATCCAGTATCTTGAACAATAATTGTGTTTGTTTGTTTAATATCAATGATACGACCATATCTAGACATAAAAGGTCTAAATGATCGCGTTACCTCTGTTGAGTTAATATTTTTAAGAGGTAAAATTCTCATTACATAATTATCTGTATTAGGGGTGAAGTTTCCCGTATAGATCTTTGTAGGTGTATATCTAATATCTCTAGCATTAACAATCTTATAGAATGAACCACTTTTAACTAATGTGTAACCATTTACATTTAGTGCTGTTAAATAAGCTCTCCATGCATCTCCAACAGTAATTGCTGTTGGTGCCATAATAGATACTTTTCCTTTTAAATCTTTATCAAGAATCAAATTAATTCCTGTCAGCTTCTGCATATGCTTCGTTAGATCGGTAAGGGATGTATTTGGGAAGTCAAAGCTTGTTATAACTTCTGGTCCGAAGGCCGTCTCTGGATTTAGATTTACATACTTTTTATCTTTACTGGCATCTATGGCCGAAGAATCTGAAGTTCTTCCAAAAAAATCTGCACCACTCTTAGTATTGCTTTTTATTAAACTAGCAGCAGACTTCTCAGTAGTTTTGTACTTAGTTTTAGTCTTATACTTTGAATTGTTAAACTGCGCAGCTGCATCACTAAAGAGTAGTGGAGCAAGTAGTGCTGCGAGTGAAGATGTAATTAGTAATTTCTTGTTCATCATAAATTCCGATCCCTGGAGTTTTATTCAAAGTTATATTCTAAGTTTTGTGTTGAGCCGTCTCTTCTTACTGAGATTTCAAAATTATCTATGTCTTTTATTTTTCCAAATAAATTCATTATTTCGTTTAGGCTACTAAATTTCTTACCATTTATAGCTGTAATCGTGTCTCCATCTTGGATATTTAACTTGCTATAAATAGACCCTGGAACGATTTCAGTCATTTTAAAAGCAAGTGTTCCATCTGGATTTTTTATTTGTATTGCTCTCGCTTGAGTAAGAACTTCACTAATGTTACCAAGCATCTCATCTCTAACTTTCTTTTGAATTTTAAAAGTATTTCCAACGTTTTTAATTCTATCGTCTTTATACATATTTAAAAGGTTCTTTCCTTTAGATGCACTTACAACATTTATAGACTTCTTTACTTTAGGTTCTTTGCTTTTGCTTTCAACATACTCACAATCACCAGTCTTTAGATTTTTGAATACAACTCTTAAACGGTCTATTTTTCCAACTTGTGCATCATTATCAATCTTTTCTCCCTCACGTAGGTCTAGTATTTGTTTCTTTCCTCTTACTTGTACAGAGGCGATTGACTTTACTGAGTCTTGGAGCACAATAGTGTTTACTAGCTTAATGCCTAGTTTCGTTTTTCGTTCTGCTGTTCTGCAGACTAGGTTATCGTCAAGCTTTGGTTTCTCTACTACTATTTGGTCTGAACTGTTTGGATCTGTGGTGTTGAATAAGTTTGATTTTTCAATTTTAGATAATACAACTCTAGTTCTAGGGGAGTATGGAACTGCCGTTGATCTATTTTTCTTTGTACTATTTTCTAGCTTTGAAGAGATGCCTGTTGCAACTAGTTTCCCGCCAAAATATGCAGTACTTAGGATAAGAATTGTTAGAAATCCTCTGTGAATATCGTTTCTAGAGTCAGGAGAAAAGGTTTTCTCTACAAAACCTGACCATGAAAAATCATTAATATTTAACTTCTTTAGTGCACCAGTTAGGTCAATATCTGTTTTGTTGCTACCTTTAAAAGAGATACTTCCTTTAGAGGGAACCTTGTTTTTCACTGAGCTTATAAGACTTGAGAATCTTTGAGCAGCACTTGGCTTCGGTTCCTCATATAGGTCTTCTTCGTAATCTTGTTCTATTTCTTGGTCTTGGTCTTCTTCAATTTCTTCTAAGTTCTCTATGTCACCTTGATGGAGCTCCTGAATAGGAGAGTCAAGTTCTTCTAGTTCTTCTTTTTCTTCTTCAGAGATCGTAAGTTCTTGGGCAATGAACTCTTCTTCTTCTTCATCATCTGTAATTACAGGAAGGGATTCAACATCGTCTCTATTATTTAAGAGTTCTTCAATGTCATCTTCTTCTTGCTCTTCACTGTAAATAATTTCAGGAGCCGTCTTCTCATCTACATCGACAGGTTGCTCAGATTCTTCTAGCTCTTCCTCTTCTTCAAGCTCTTGGTATTCTTCAAGCTCTTGGTATTCAAGGGCCTCTGGATCAACAGAGATCTCACCAGTAGATTCATCAAATTCATTTTCATCATCTCTTTCTTTAGAGAATTTGTTTTTGATCTTCGAGAAAATTCCATTTTTCTTTTTAGTCATTAAAGATCCAGCTTTCCTGTAAAGTATTAAAAAATACGTATAATTAGCATTATGTATTATTTTAAGGTCTTAGACTATATGCTTCAAGTAACTTCTTTCGGTTTTTTTTGCCTAGTTGTTGACTGTGTTGGTCAGGTATATTTCGTTGTTGTCACAAGTACATATAAGGATGTAAAATTTAAGAATATTTTTAACTAGAATTAAAAAGGATTTTCGAATGAGTGAAAAGAAGGACTCTAAATACAATGTTGACCAAGAAGGACAAGAATTCGATTCTGTCGTTGGCAGCTTATTTTTTGGTGAAATCAATGAAGATGTAATCTTTCCGTTCCCACACTTTAGTGGTGAGCAAGTAGAGATGGCGAAAGAGATGTGTTCAGCTGTATCTAAGTATGGTGAAGATGCAATTGATGGTGAGAAATTCGATGATGAAGCGAAAATTCCTGACGAAGTTATCAAAGGATTAGCAGAGCTTGGTCTTTGTGGGCTTGCAGTTCCTGAAGAATATGGTGGAATGCAGTTAGATTACTCATTATACTCTAGGATATTTGCTGAGGTCGCATCTATGGATGGATCTACTGCAACAATGCTAGGAGCTCACCAGTCAATTGGTTATAGAGCATTACTTAATGAAGGTACTGAAGAGCAAAAGACAAAATGGTTACCTGCTTTAGCATCTGGGGAGAAGTTAGCATCTTTTTGTTTAACTGAGCCAGGTTCAGGTTCTGATGCTTATTCTATTAAAACTAAGGCCATTAAGAATGACGACGGAACATATACAATAACAGGACAGAAGCTTTGGATTACAAATGCTGGAACTGCTGAGTTCTATACAGTGTTTTGTAAAACTGACCATGAAAAGAATGGTGAAACTGTTGAGAAGATATCTTGCTTCATTGTTGAAAAAGGAATGGAAGGTGTTAGTTTTGGTGAAAAAGAAAATAAAATGGGTATTAGAGCTTCTGAAACCAGAGCTGTTTACTTAGATAAAGTAATCGTTCCTGAAGAGAATATCTTAGGAGAGCTTGGAAAAGGTTTTAAGATTGCGATGAACGTACTTAATTCAGGAAGACTTTCTCTTGGTGCTGGTTGTGTTGGTGGAATGAAGACTATCTTAAAAATGGCGACTGAGCATGCGAAGGGAAGAAAACAATTTGGTGCTCCAATTAGTGATTTTGGTCTAATTCAAGAGAAGTTAGCATTTATGGCCTCGCGTTGTTATGCAACTGAAAGTATCGTTTATATGACTACTGGAAACATGATTAAGGGAATGAATGATTACTTCCTTGAGACTGCTATTTGTAAAATATACGGATCAGAGTCTTTATGGACTGTAGTAGATACAGGGCTTCAAATTGCTGCGGGTAATGGATATATGAAAGAGTATCCTTATGAGAGAATCATGAGAGACTCAAGAATTAATCTAATCTTTGAAGGAACAAATGAGATACTAAGATGTTTCCTTGCTTTATCAGGGATGAAAGGACCTTCGGATTCTCTGAAAGACTTAGGTAAAGTTTCTGATGTTTCTTCAGCTCTTAAAGATCCAATTAAGTCTCTTGGTGTACTTTCTGATTTTGCAAAGAAGCGTATCTCGAAAATGATCGCTTCTAGAGCTCTAACTAAAGCGCATCCAGAGTTAGAAGAATATGCAAATTATTTTTCTTCAATGATGGCATCTTTTGCAATTCAAGTTGAGAACACACTTATCAAACATGGTAAGAAGATCATTGGTAATGAATATCCACAGGGAAGACTTTCTAATATGGCCACTGAGTTATACGTCATTCTTTGTGTAATCTCTAGAACTACTGCAATCTTAGAAAAGGATAATGTTCCTAAGGATAAGAAGGACTATGTATTAGGACTTACTAAACTTATCATCAAAGAATCTAGACAAAACTTTGTTATGAATCTTAAAGAGATGACAAGTAACTATGACAAGCTAACTGAAGAAATATCAGCAGCAGTATGTAACTATGATGGTTACGGACTTGATATAATAGATTATTAGATATGAGAAACGTTTTAGTTATATCATCAGCAGTATTACTTACAGGCTGTTCTAGTATTAAAGAGATTCCAAAACTCTTTAAAGATGAGAAGCCTGTAGTTAAGCGTAAGGTTGTAGAAGTTCCTGCAGGCCCTTCATTGAAGGGCTCTGGTAGTTACTTTAAAGATATTACTAAAGAAGTAGGGCTTGAAGGTGAGGCCGCTACTCATATATATGCAGTCGACTTTGATGGGGATGGGCACACTGATATTGTGACTCTTCCTCTTTTTTATTCTAGGCCAAAGTTTTTCCGATATTTTCCTAAAACAAAGAAGTATAAAGAAACTTCATATAATCCTTTTGGAAAAGTCGTAAGAGCAAGTTACTTAACATTCTTCGATGTTAATAGGGATGGGATACTTGATGTACTTGCAGGAACCTTAAATCAAAAATCAGCTTTAGCTAAAGAGCCTTTAAAAGTATTTAAGGGCAAAAAGGTTAAAGGAAGAATTAGCTATCAGCAAATGAGTTCAAGTAAGAAGAGAGAGGCTAGACCAACTTCTTCTGTATCTTTATTAGATTATAACCTTGATGGATATATTGATTTGTTTGAAGCAAATTGGTTAGATTATTCTAAGTCCTCTCCTAAATCTTCTCCTGATCGTCTTTATATGGGAATGAAAAATTTTGACTATAAAGACGTGAGCTACCTTTTAGAAGATGAGTCTCGATTCTCTAAAGCAAATAATGCTTTTGTAAATGCTAGGCCAACATTCTCTTCAAGTACATGTGATTTAGATCTAAATGGTTTTCCAGATATTCTAACAAGCTCTTCTGGTGGGCATGCGAATAAAATGTGGATGAATAGATATGATTCTAAGCATAAAGATAGAATCTTTAAAGACTTTGCTAAAGAAGCAGGCTTCGATCATGACAGCTTTGGGATGCTTAATCCTAGAGGTGGAGGAAACTCTCTCTATAGTTTATGTACAGATTATAATAATGATGGGGCAATGGATATTCTTGTTGGTGAGGTCTCTCACTCTTTTGATTCAGAAAATAGAGATAAGTCCTCTTTTTTAACTGGAAGTACAAGAGATTTCCCTCCAAAGTTTTTAAGATCAGAATATGTTCAAGATAGTGGTAGGAGAGTCTGGTCACAAAGTGATAAGAGATCCGTTTTTGCTGACTTCAATAATGATGGTCTGATTGATATCTTAGTTGAAAATACTGGTTATCCTCCTTATACACGTCTTGTCTTTTTCATTCAGGAGCCAAACCATGGTTTTGCAGATATAGCAAAAGATGCAAAGATAGATGTTTTAAATCCATCGGGGATTGTTACTCTAGATATTGACCGTGACGGTAGAATGGACTTTATTACTGGTCAGAGTAATGTGAGAAAAGCAGAACTTCCACGACGTATCTACGTTTATAAAAATATATCTCCTAGAGAAGGAAGAAAATCTATTCGTGTTTATCTAGATGGAACTAAATCTAATACGCACGGATGGGGAGCTATGATAACTCTAGTTACTGAAAACTTCACACAAATGCGTTGGGTTAATTATACTTCGGGCCCTCAACCTTCTCAAAGTGAGTTGGGGACACATTTTGGTTTAGACCTAAAGAATGGCCTAAAGAGTATTAATGTTACATGGCCTACCCTGGAGAAAAGGCAGATACCTCTTAAGGTTGAGTACGAGATCGGCTCCCTCATATTTGGGGATCACTTAGAAGTCACACTATGTGAAGATGGTAGAACACTACAGGGCCGTACTCGTTGTACGAAGTAAGTATTTGAATTCACATCTAAATATATCTAGTTGGAGCTATTTTGCTCGAAAATCAGTATCAAATTGTCTCAAATTGACTTAATGACACCTGGTGTTGCCAAGATTACTTAGGAAAACTTGGCATGCTTATTGGATAGTAGGGAGTAACAGAAAATTACTAGGATGGTGATTTTCTAAAAAGAGATCAGGATGAACTCTTAGAGAAAGACACCCAGGACGGAAAATTTAAGGAAATAGGAGCATAATATGAAAACTCAAACTCTAGAAAACTTTAAAAATCTTTTTATCGAAATCAAAAGAAATAGCGCTCTTGAAAACTTAGGAAGAGAAGATCAGAACCTAACTGCTAAGTCGGGTGATGAAATAGATCAAACTACTCGTGAACGTGACGAGCAATTAATATTAAAACTACAGGGGAGACAACGTTTCTATCTAAAAAAAGTAGATGCGGCCCTAGAAAGAATCTCTAATGGAACATTCGGTGAGTGTTCAGACTGTGGAGATGAAATATCTGAAACAAGACTACTTGCAAGACCAACTGCTGACCTTTGTATTTGCTGCAAAGAAGATCAAGAAAGAGGTGAGGAGCATGTACTATATGAGAAAAAGAGTCATACACTAGGAAAACAAATTCTAACTGGAAAAATTAACCCAAGTCTTGTTAATACAAATCCAGGTGATGATAATGTCGTTAAGTTCCACTCAAGAAGTGAAATTGATAATATTAATACGCAAATTTTTGCGAGATAAATAATTAATAAGAAAAAGTCCCCTATTTTCTTTAAAGAGGGCCCAATAGAAAATTTGGGCCTTTTTTATTTTAAAAAGTATTTACTTCCATTGTGATACCTTGGACAGTAAGGAAGAGAGAGGTGGAGGTGATGTTGATGATTTTTATGTTCGTGTCCTATTGAACCTTTATTCGAACTTCCTGGACACTTATTACTTGTTTCAATAATTTTCTCACTCCAGCATTTTCTAAATTTTTCAAAGAATTCTTTAGTAGGAGATTTCTTTTGATCTGAAACTTTCAACGTTACTTTCTTTCCATCTTGTACGTAAGAGATTGATCTAATGTCCATAGCTCTATTTACTGAGTGATAACTTCTATTTGAGTGTCGTGGATCTCCAGCAATTCCGGCATGCGAGAATTTTATTTCATCAATTGCTTGATTATTACCTTCTTTATATCCTTTAACTGCCGTCTGTACACAAGATGCAAAGTTCTTATCAAAGAATGTTATAAATTCTTTTGAGACCTTTCTCTTTTTACAAGTTGAGCTTTGAGCACCATCATCATAGTTTGATTTAATACCTTTACATTCATCCCATATAACTTGTTCTTCGCCCTTTATGGATCCTGCTCCAGAATAGTCGATTGTGAGAGGGAAGCCATTCATACGCTCATTTTTTGGAGCAAGTTCAAGAAAGTCCTGAAAATCAACATCTTCGTGAACTTCTTCATTCATGGTGTTGATCTCATTATAGATAGCAAGGTTACAATTAGAAGAAGGGCTATCTGGTCTAGATAGTGCTATTTGCGAAGTAGGACCTGACATATAGGTGTTTAGACTTTTAGAAAAATCGTCATCTCCAGTATAGAGATCTTTTATCAGTTCTTGATGCTGTGTTAGTATGGGCTTATGATCCTTAGGAAAAGGCATAAGCTGACTATTAGTATTATTCTTACAGCTAGATAAAATAAAGATAAATATTAAAACACACTTCTTCATTACTTTCCTATCGTAATAAAACACTATTATATTAAGTTTTTAGGCCCTTTTATTCAATTGTAGAGTAAGGGGTTGCTTTTAATGAAATAAAAAGGTGAGTTCTTCTTTATATTTACTCAGTTTTGGTCGATTAGTAGATTGTTGCTCGTATTTTTAAGTATTTAGAATCAATATAGAAAAGAGAGCATCGTTAAGAGAAATATTTTTAAGTGAAAAGAATAGTTGGCACTTTTATAGGAAGAAACAACTGATCTATATCATTTAGAATAAGAATTGATGGTAGTATTAAAAATAAGAAATTATTAATTAGGTGAGGATATATGAAAAAACTATTTGGGCTTACTTTAATCTTACTTACATTCGGTGCAAATGCAGAGCAGGAGTTGAGTATTGATATCTCAGTTGCCGGTCAAGACCTATTGATTGAGAAGACATATATTGGAGAGCCTGTAAGTAGAAGAAGAAAACTAGTCGTATCTACAGACTGTAATGGTAAGAAAACCGAACTGTACAATGATAACTTTTGTGACTTTGATAAAATCAAGGTCAAAGATAACTCAGTTTCTTTTGATTTAAAATTCTACAATCCAGATACTGGAGAGTGTAGTAGTCCTAAGAAAGAGAGTGTTAAAATAAAGATAAATAAATGTAAATAAAGAAAGGATAGGCCCAAGAAATCTTGGGCCTAATTGTATTATAGAGCTAATGTAGTTAATTCTTGCATTAAGTCTTGAGTTCTTGTGATGAAAATTTCTTTTTCATCTGGCTTTAAACCTTCACTCGAAATAAGTGCTAGGTCTTCAACGTGATGACAGATTTTTTCTACAAGTTGATCATTTCCACCTTTTTCATGAATTTTAAGAGCATTCTGAATAAGAGGGCTTGATGGGTTAATCACAAGAGTTTTCTTCGTTGGAAACATTCCACCTTGTTGACCCATACTTTGTGCCATTTTTGCAAAACGTTTCATTTGCTCATCAACTTTGAAGTAAGCTGGAGTTGTTGATCCTGAAAGCTTAGAGATTTCAACATCATTACTGTCAGCAGGAGCTTCTTCACCTTCTTTAACAGGCGCTAAGATATTGCTAAATAGATCTTTGATCTTCATATCTTCTTCAGTTGTATTCTCACTCTCAAGAAGGTTGCTGAACTCAGAGTCTACAGAAACAAATTGTAGAGTTTCATCTCCAATCTTTTTTGTTTCAGTATGTTGGAAGAAGTGAGGGTCAATATGATCATCACACTCTATCGCAAGAATTCCTTCAGCAAGAAGTTGTTTCTTTAAAGATGCATCAGACTTCTCTTTTTCGAAATAGAGAATCTTTCCTTTCATCTTTTCTTTATACTTCTCTGGAGTTGCTTCAAGGTATTCACCAAGAGTTAAGTACTTACCGTTAGATGCTTTATAAACAACTCTTTCTCTCATTAAGTCATCAAATTTTGGATCGCTTACACAACCGTACTTAATGAATAAGTGAATATCTTCCCAAATTGTTTCAAACTTTGGTCTGTCTTTTTTAAATAGTACTTTTAATGCTTCAGCAACTTTCTTTACAACGTAGTTTGAAATCTTTTGAACATTTGGGTCTCCTTGAAGAGAAGATCTTGAAACATTAAGTGGAATATCAGTAGAGTCGATACTACCTCTAAGAAGAGATAAGAAGTCTGGAATTACATTTTTAACATTGTCTGAAACAAATACTTGCTTACAGTATAGTCTAATATTGTGCTCATTTTGAGGCTTTGTAGGATTGAATTTAGGAAAGAAAAGTATTCCTTCTAGAGTAAATGGGTGGTCTACTTTTAAGTGAATCCAAAATAATGGATCACCATCCATTGGGAATAGTTTTCTATAGAATTCTTTATAGTCTTCGTCTTTTAACTCTTTTGGATCTCTTTTCCAAATAGGCTTTGTTTCATTAATGATTACTGGAGTCGCTGCAACAGCTGGAGCATCTTCATCAACGGTTCCATCATCTTTTAAAGGCTTTTGAGGTGGTTTCATTTCATCGAGAACACCGATTGAGTATGGCATATAATCACAGTGATTTCTTAAAGTCTGTGTAAGTTTCCACTCGTTAAGGAACTCTTCACTTTCTTCGTTGATATGAAGATAGATTGTTGTCCCAACTGTTTTCTTAGTTGATTCAGAGAATGTATATTCAGTATCACCTTCGCATGTCCACTTTGTAGCAGTTGAACCTTCGTTCATAGAAAGTGATTCAATTTCAACTTTGTCTGCAACCATGAATGCAGAGTAGAAACCAAGACCAAACTTACCAATAATATCTTGTCCGTCTTCGCTTCCTTCATCTTTCAGTTTTTTTACAAACTCTTCTGCACCAGAAAAAGCTAGTTGAGCAATATATTTTTCAATATCTGCTTCACTCATACCAATACCATTATCAGTAATAGTAATTAACTTGTTATCTTTATTAACTGTAATGTCGATGTTTCCTTCTGGAATTTCAACATTAAGGTTTCTAGAAAGAGTATGTCTCTTTGTAATGGCATCTGTTGCGTTAGCAACTAGTTCACGAATAAAGATGTCGTGCTCAGAATAAAGCCATTTCTTAATAATAGGGAAGATGTCGGATGTGTTAACGGAGATATTTCCTTTTCTCTCAGTCATGTCTGCTCCTTGTATGAGTTTATTTAGTTAAATAATTACTTTTTAAATATGGTTGTAAATTCTCCAGCGTCAAGGGCACTTTCTTTACAAAGGTGTTCTTTTTAAGCGATATATAGAGATAATTATTAAAAATGATAAATAATACTGTAAGTATTTGATATTCCAGTGGATTTGTATGACTTCAGATATTCAAAATGACGTTCTAAATATGGCGCAGAATGTAATTGTTCTTACGACTGGTGGCACAATTGAGAAATCTTATGATGAGTATGATGGTTCTTTAGAGAATAAAGATAGCATTATTAAGCATATAATCCTTAAAAAGCTGAGAATGCCTTATACCAAGCTTCATGTTCATTCTATCTTATCTAAAGATTCTTTGAATATGACTGATTTTGATCGCGCAATTGTCACGAACTCTCTTAAAGTTCAGTTAGAGAAAGGATGGCCAATTATAGTTCTTCACGGAACTGATACAATGGCAAAGACTGCTGAGCATTGCTTTAATGAGATCCCAAATGTTACAAGTCCTATTGTATTTACTGGAGCTATGAAGCCAATGGGCTTTGATGATAGTGATGCCAGACAAAATGTAACTGAGGCAATTCTAGCGTCTAAATTACTAAAGCCAGGTGTTTACATTTCATTTCATAATAGAGTTTTCGCTGTTCCAGGTGTAAGAAAGAATAGAAATAAAAAAACATTTGAGGCCTATTAATGCTCTTACTTTCTTTGAAGTATTCAGTTGAAAATTATAAAGAACAATTTCAAAGAAACTTTCTCGTTTTGATTCTTCTTTTCTTATTCTCTATTGTTCTAGATTTATCTAGAGACTTTATTGGGGCAACAAGTGAAACGGCACTCATAGTCCATGGGCTTGTTGAAACTGTCGGTACGTGTTTCTTTTATTCTCTAATTTTAAATAATCTTCTCGGTATAAATAAGTTAAATACATTAAACTTCTTCACATACCTTCGAATAAATATCCTATACTCAGTACTCTACTTACTTGGTTCAGTTCTTCTAATTGTTCCAGGGCTTTATATCCTAACTATTTTTTACTTTGCTCCAATCATTGCTTTAGAGGGGAAGGCCGATGGAGGTTACTTTAAGAAGAGTAAGGATTTGGTGAAAAAATCTCCTTGGAGTGTATTTGTAATTGGGATCTCTTTACTTCTTCTTATGGCCGTAGATTTTTGGTCTATGGGAGTTATTGCTGAAGCAAATACGAGTACTTTACTTAAGTACCTCGGTATTATTCTTTCTAACTTACTTGTTGTTCTTGTAGACCTTTACCTCTTTAGTGTTACTGTCTTTCTTTATAAAAAATTAAGTTCTAATTAAACTTATTCTAAAATGCTGCTGTGATGAGTCTGTTTTTATAGTAGAATAATAGGGTATGGAAGAAGTAAAAGAAATAGACCTCAATGATTTGAAATGTTTGATTTATTCTAAGAATAATGACTTTTCATATATTATTTCGGATAAAGTATTTGAACTTGGGGCTAGTCATCATACAGTGTTTGATGATGAATCTACTTTTGTAGATACTTTAAAAAAACAATCAACAGATTGTGTTATTTTATTTTTCTCAAGTTTTGATAGAGATTCAAAGAAACTTATTAGTTTAGTTTGTAAACTAAAACCAGATTCTAAAATTATTGTTATTTCTAAAAGTGATATTGTAAAAAGTGATGAGTTTGATTTTTTTACATTTGAGTCATTTTTAAAGATTAATAGAATCGAACACGACTCACCATATACCCCCATTTCAATTGAAGAGAGTATGGACTTATCTTCATCTCCCTGTGATATATATATACGAATCACAAATGATAAATATGTAAAACTTTTCAAAAGAGGAGCTATTCTTTCTCTAAGTGAAGTCGAAAAGTATAGTCATAAGACAAGAAACTATCTCTTCATAAAAAAAGAAGATTCAGCTGATTTTTATAAAGAAGTTGCTAGTGGAATTATCCAAAAATCAAGTCTAGGTTTAAACGCTAATGAGTTTGACTATGCTTCTCTAATTATAAAGGCATTAGTACCTCTTTCGATTTCTTTAAAAATACCACAAACCGTAATTATTAGTGTCGTTGATAGCCATATTGATGTTTATAGAGAAATTAGTACGCTTGTTGATACTGACTCTCAATATATTGAAGAATTAAAACTATCAACTAAGTTAAATCATATGATGCTTTCATCTTTGATTTCTGCATTGATTATTAAAAACCTAGATTGGGGAAATAATAATGTAGAAAGAAAGCTCATCAAGTGTGCTGCATTTCACGATATTTCTTTGAAAGTTCTTGAAGAAGAAAATACAAGTAATGATGGAAGCTTAAGTTTTTCAAAATATAAAATGCATCCTATTTTTAGTACTGAAATGATAGAGGGGCTCAACTTCATCGATAATGATATTATTACAATGATTGAGCAACATCATGAAAATGGAGATGGAAGCGGATTTCCTAAGGCCCTAACAAACACGCAGATTAGCAAAATGAGCTGTGTGTTTATTTTATCTGAATTTGTAACAATGAGATTATTAAGTCGTAAGAATAGAGATATTGAACTGCTTCGCAAAATTATTGAATCTATTCCTGCTGCAAATAGAGAAGGAAATTTCAAAGAGATATATTCTGCTTTAGAGTTAGCTTTTAAGTAATTAGTTTTTAGAAACCTCTTTTTTCTTATAGGCCCTATCACAATAAATTGCCTTGTTCTTGTGTCAGTTATAGCAACTTTTCTCTCTAAATTAATTTTATAAAGAGTTCCTGTAAATGGCTGAAAGTAAGGATATATCTAAGTTCAAGGGTAAAACTTTGCCTCTATAGGGCCATAACACCTTAAAATAAGAGAAAGATTTAAGTGACAAGAAGTTGAAGTCGATAAGTCTATTAGAGAACTCAATTTAAAGAGTTCAAATTTAAGGGCAGTTTCATGGCAGAGACAAAGAGATTACTTACATTAATCACATTAAGTGCACTCCTTCTAACTTCTTGTGTAGGAGAGGGCGGATCTTCGAGAACATCGAGATTTTCTAATACTTCATTAGATTCTACGGGTGGTGTAGGTGGAGATGTTGGGGATAACTCAGGAGCAACTCCAGGAAGCAGTGATACTATCGGTGGAGATGGTACTACTTCACTTGGCTCACAAGTTGAGCTCATGCATTTAGTTGATCCTTTTGATGGAACTTATAAAAAGAAATTAACACTCCCAAAGAACTTTACAGGTCTTCTTTATCTTTCAGGTCTTAATATTTCATCTCTCTCTGACAGGTTAGTTTATGCTAGATTTGTTTTTGGAAAGGAATATGAGCCTATCACTATTCCAGCTACAATTGGTCGTGCTCCTGGAATTACACCTCAGACAGATGTTGAAGTTGTTATTTTAGATATGGCCAGTTACCCATTTGAAGATATTAGACTTTCTTATAACTTATTTGACTATAACGAATATGCTGATGAGAACAGGTCTGGTGGATTAACTGATGTTGTTACTGACCCTAGAGATACAAATTTATATTGTAGAGGGCTTAATGCAATAGATGATAAAACTTTTGAAAGTGGAGTGGGAAATAGCTCTTGTGATACTGCTGGAGAAGTGTGTAAGTATACTTACGCTAGAATAGAAGATATTGGTCTTTATTATGATACTGATACTGCTTCTCTTCCTTTTTTCCCATCTGAACCTCATGTTGCTCTTAGTAGTAATGATTATGAATCTGAACCTTTTTCAAACTCAATAAAGAAATGTCTTCCAGACTCAATTAATCAATCAATTAACGAGAAGGCCCTTGGTACAACTTTTTCTGGTGGTTTAGGTTATGGGGTCAAATTAGATACTAATGGTGGAGTTTGTGGCGATGTCGCTGGTGAAGAATGTTACACATACTACGGTCCATATAGAGATATCGATAGAAGTAGTTGGCAAATTTCTGGTGCCGCAATTTTTTCTGATACAGATGCTTCTACAGCACCAACAGGAATTTATAAGAAATCATTTGGTGTAAATGGTTATGAATCGTTTCTTTTTCCTAGAGCTGGTAAAATGGACCTTCAATCTGGTGTAGAGTACTTTGGAACTTCTACTCCATTTGATGGAACTTCGTTTGATATTCTTGCTCTTACCGCAAGTGGTGAGTCTGAATATGTAAATGGTTGTAGTATGAGAGCTACTAATTATGATTCAACAACTCAAGAAGGACTCAGCTCATGTAATGTTACAGCTAGAGTTGAACTATTTAGTAAAGATGCAGATGGAAATGAAACAATTATTACTCAATCAAATAACATTGTTCTTCAGTTAATTAGACCAAGTCTTACTGACTATAGAGGGCAGGAAGTGCTTTATACTTCCATGAAAACTTGTTCTTCAAGTCAGACTTGTGGTGGAAGTGAATGTTGCTTTAACAATAGGTGTTGGTCAAAAGAGCTAGTTAGCCAGTGTTTAGAAGATGTTCCAGTTGTTGGAAATAAAGGTGTAGGTGAGAGCTGCTCTACAGACTATGAGTGTTCAAGTATCTGCTGTAATCAAACAACTGGTAGTTGTGCGGTACATTTAAATACTGAAGATCAGCAAGTCTTCTGCTCTAAGTCTCCTGGACAAACTTGTGTGGCAAAAGAATGGTGTCGTCAAGAAAACGTACCAAATTGCTTTATTGTTAAGACTGGTTCAGATAATACAGGACAAACTACGTGTGCCCTAAGATGTTACAATGTTCCAACTTTTGGTGATTGTACAAGCGGAGTATGTACTCCTCCTGACATTCCAGCTGTTCCTTCATTTGACCCGAGTAATCCAGATTGCTCAGAGGCAATTGACCCCCCAACATTCGATTAGAAAAAATGTAAAATATCCTATAGAATGTCACAATGATTGGTATTATTGTGACATTTATAGCTATGAGCTTTGCAAGTACTCCACTTTTTAATGATAAAGAGATTAAAGAATTAGAGTATTTAAAGTCATCAGAATATCTTTTTAAAAAGAGAAAGGAAGAATTACAAAATTACTCTGCTCAACAACTTGCTTCTATTTTGAAACTTGTGAGAGAAAAAGAGCAAAAGGTTCTAGATCAAAAAATAAATCCAAAATTTTGGAAGAGTTTTGATGAATACACCGACAGTCAATTAAGAATAAAAATAATGATGGATTTAATATTAAAAGATCTCTACGAAAAAGAGGGAGAAGAAGATGATAGGAAAAGATAGTGTACTAGATCACGTGGCAATTGCTGTTAAAGATCTGGATAAGTCTCAAAAGATTTGGGAAGATATGGGATTAGAGTTTTCAAGTGAAAGAGAAGTTGTAGAATCCCAAGGCGTAACAACTGCTTTTGCTCAAATGGATGAAAATGCACACTTAGAGCTTCTGTGCCCATTTGGTGAAAATGGCCCTATCCATAAATTTTTAGAAAAGAAAGGTGAGGGAATACATCACCTATGTTTTAAAGTTCCAGATGTTGTAGCAAAATGTAATGAACTAAAAGAAAAAGGTTACACTTTACTTAATGAATCTCCAATTGATGGTGCTAATAACTGTCTAGTAAACTTTATACACCCTAAGTCTACTGGTGGTGTTCTTATTGAGGTTTCTCAGAAAAAGGCATAATTATGAATCAATCACAAATACATATTCCTACACTAACAAAAGTGAATAAGATCATTCTTATTGTAATGGGTGTCTTATTTATACTTTCAAGCATACTAAAGGCCTCCGGTGGAATAGGGCTAGTCTCTTATCTTGGACTATCTCCAGCAATGTTCTTCTCTGGACATATTTATGAGATCGCGACATATCCATTTATTGCTAGTGGCGTATTTGATATCTTATTCAATGGCCTATTATTATGGTTTATTGGAAGTGAGCTTGAGTCTCAGTGGGGCGCAACTCGCTACATTGCTTTTTTGACGACTTCTACTATTGGGGCGGGGATAATCTATCTATTAGTCTCTACGCTCTTCTTATCTGGTTCTGGGCTTTTTGGTTACCCTTTATATGGAATGCATGGAGCTGGTTCGGCACTATGTTTAGCCTATGCTGTTTTATACCCAGACCGCATATTTACTTTTATGCTGATTTTTCCAATGAGAGCAAAGTACTTTTGTATGATTTTAGTTGGAATGCTCCTTTTTAACGGATTCTTCACTCCTGGCAAAGTTTTAGCGTGGGGACATTTAGGAGCAATGGCATTTGGCTATGGCTGGATGCATCTAATAGCATCTCCTAAATGGAAGAAGTTCACTTCTGACCAAGAGAAAAAGCAAAAAATGAGATCAAAGAGTAAGGCCAACCTCAGAATTGTTAAAGATGACGATGAAAAGCCACCAAAATACTGGCAATAATCTTTACGAATCGAGTTAAAAAGTGTTAGATTGCTCTTTAATTCGCATTAATAACTAATTTTAGAGGTAAAAATGAGACTTAGTAAGGCCTTACAAGATAAAGAATTGGATAAAAGATTAAGAGATAAGCTAGTTGCCGAAGGTAAACTTAGTAAAGCTGACGTTGAGAACTTCATTAACAATCTTCCTGATGATGCTGTTAATATGACAACAACTGAAGAAGCAGAAGGAACTTCAACTGAGTCCGTTACTGTAGAATAAATATATCAGATATTTGGCCTTCATCATGAAGGCCTTTTTTTTCGAATTATTGAACAACAAATTTTGTGAATAGAACGCCTTTTACAAGTTGTTCACCAAGAACTAGATTTATAGACTTCTTGATTCTCTCTTCCAGTAATATTTTTCCAGATACACTATTAAGCTCTTCAGCTGTCATTCTTCCAGCGACATTGATAATTGAATCATTGATCATAGATCTATGTGCCTCAAACTTGTCATCTGAATCGTGATTGAAAGGAACTAATTGAGTTTCTACACTTAGGAATCTAAGTCTTGTTTTTCTAGATTTGAGATTTATGATGAGTGAATCAAGCTTAAAGGGAGCAGGGAAGGCCATCTTCTTATTATCAGATATTAGCTTTTGTAGCTCTACTTGCTCATTAGGCAACGGCTTCTTGTAAACCATTTCAGTATAGAAGAACACACCAACACATGCTGCAGTCGCAAGAAAAGAAAGGATAAGGATAATATTGTCTACGAGCTTGTTTCCCGTCATTTTGCACTCCTTGGCACCCTCTAATTCTATCAGTTCAATAAAGATCTATAAAGCCTTGAAAACTCTTCCTCATAGGATATTCAAGTTATTGTAAATACTTGATGTAAGGGATTGTCAGAAATGTCATTTTGTAACTCTTCGTTTAGTGCGGTACATAATCTTACTTGAGAGGTGAAAAGTGTTGAAGTTATCAAAAGTTGTAGTTCTTGCTCTAGTAATTTGTAATTCATGGGCTAGTCAAAAAGTCATATATGGTGAAGATGGTAGAGTTGAAGTCTTTGAAGCTGATAAGAAGTGGCAACAAAAAGCAAAGTCTACTGCTGCTCTGATTTCTTTGGAGAACTTAAGTTTTGATAACATAAGAGGTACATACCAAGTCTCTCCTGTTGGTGAAGAGACTATGGGAAAGAAGTTGAATCTCTGTTCCGATGTTCGTTTTAAAGACCAAATTAATATTTCTACTTGTTCTGGCTTTTTAATTAAAGATGATATTCTTTTAACAGCTGGTCATTGCGCTACTGGAGAGATGAAAGATATTTGTTCATCTGGTAAATACGTTTGGGTTTTTGGCTATCAGGCTAAAAGGTCCCAAGATACAAGAAATATAGAAATACCGAAGAATAATGTTGTTAAGTGTGATGAGGTTCTTAAATCGACAATGAATAGAACAATAGACTTTGCAGCAATAAAGCTTAGTCGAAAACTAAAGAGAAGGCCCCTTGAAATAAACAAGAGCCAAGATATCTCAGCGAAAGAAAAGTTAGTCGTCATTGGAACACCTTGGGGACTACCAACAAAAGTTGCTCTAAGTGGAAGCATCATTAATAATAAATCGAAATATTACTTTACTGCTGCATTGGATACTTTTCAGGGAAATTCTGGGTCAGCAGTATTTAATAACAGAACAGGCCTAGTCGAAGGGATTCTTGTGAGAGGGAAGACGGATGCTGTTTCTGATGAAGATACTTACTGTCGTAGAATTAACCAGTGCGATAATAACGGTAAAAGCTGTAGCTACAGAGGTGGGTTTCAGGTAGGTGAAGATATAATGCGAATGCCATTTGTTTATAAAAAAATATCTTCTAGTCTATAGAATAAACCTCATTATTTAATATCTTCTCTATAATTCTTTTCTTTTGCTGGCATCTGACTTGTTGCCAGCAGGATTCATAAGTATTTATAAGCTCTTTACCTTCATAAAAATCTATTGAAAATGGGTGTTTTAGCTTTTCTACATAGATGTAGTTAGCAATGCTTTCGATAAAGTCTTTAGAACTTCCCATCATAGAGAATAAATTTACAAAACTTGTTTTTTCAATTTCTTTGTAGAAGATAGGTTGTTCTTCTGTTGAAAATAAAGGCTCCCCTTTATTGTAATACCTTAAATAGTGAAGCTCTTCTAATAAGTCTTCTCTGAGAGGTGTCACTATTGTGTCTTTCATCTGCCAAGATTGATTTATAAATTCATACTGCATTGGGGTTAAGAAATATCTCTCTTTTGATGATGGAAAGTATTTAGGGTTCCAATTTAATATAATGGCAGTCAAATAAGATAGCGCCATATGAGAAGTATCTACTGTCGTATTGTTATAAGACAGATAAGGACTAAAGCTAAACTCTGGTTTATTTTGAAAAGCTGTATACTCTCGCCATGTGTACCAATCATTAATCCTTTGGTTTAAAACATCTATATCTAAAAAGCTTATAAATTGACCTGTGTTCTTTTTATTATCTTCACTTAGCTGAATTGTTAATGTGGTGACTCCGAGTCCTTTGACTAGGAAAATTTTCTTTAAAGAGTTATTTAAAAAGATCTTCATCTCTCTTGGAAGAGAGAGTAGAGCATATCTAAAGACGTGTTGAAAGTTTGCTGAATTTATTTCTGAAGGAATCAATCCTTTTGCAGGAAATAATCCATAGGCACCTTTTAGAATCGAGAGTAGTTGTTCCTCTTGGTCGTTAAGTATAGTGGTAACTTTTGTTTCTAGATTTCTATTTTGTGACCATTCCCATGATGAAGCTTTCATTAAGGGATGTTCTTCAAGCTTTTTTTTGTACACGAACCTCTTAGGTGCTATAGAACAAGATGAGAGGAGTAATAATGTTGTATATAGTAAGACCTTAAGCATTAAAAGTTCTCTCTCATCATACATTTTGAAATGTTTATCTTTCTCATTATTCTCTCTTGTTTTACATAGTCTACTATCGACACTTTTCCCCTAAAAACTTAATTAAGATGCTGATTTTATAACATTATTAAATTCGTGTTAACCTGTGCGTTTTACTTAAGTATTTAATTGGATTTACCGATAATAAAGAATGAAATTATTTTTATTTTCACTATTATTTGTATTTTCAAGTTCGCTTTATGCAAACTCTGAGTTTGTTTCAGTGAAGTCTGATAATGTCGTGGAAATTATTCAAAATGGAAAGAAAACCTATTTAAAAACTGGTGACTTAATACAGATTAAAGAAGTTGATGGTTGGAAACGAGTTATTAAGGTCATTTCTTCCATAGCACCTGGAGTAAAAACTGGTGAAGCCTTCATAGGGGAGAGTACCTATGAAACACATATTGAGGATGAAAACCTCTCTCAAGTGAAGACAACTCAAAAAAATAGCTTTCTAACTAAGCCTATTGAAGTTCAGATTTATAATGGAGCAAGTGTAACATTATCAATTGGAGATAAAATAAGAGTCCTAGAAGTTGATGGATGGAAAAGAAAGATAGAGATTATTGATTCTAAGTCTGGCATTAAAGGATCTGCAATTATAGGAAACTCTGCTTATCTTGATTACATAAAAAGTGGTGTTATCTCTGATAAAGCAGCTGTTTCTGAATTACCAAATATTTCAAATACTGCAAATAAAGAAGAGTATGACTTCGATTCAATGGAGGCCTTAATTAAGACACTTATGTCTTCTGATAATGAAGATGAATCCATAGATGAAGAAGAGTTATCATCGGGAGTAGAAGTTAAGAGCGTTAGCACTAGCTGTCCAGAAGTCGGTAAGGCGTATAAAATCGATCGATTTATAAATGTACAAAATCAAAGTAATAAGACTATTGCTGTTCCAAAAGGCTCTACAATTAGTGTCAAGTCTGTTGGAAGTTCATGTTCAATTGAAGTTTTAGAGCTTCCTAAAGAGTCCAGTATAAATATTAAAATTTATAATCCTACTGTTAAAACATTTCCATCCAATTTAAATTCTGACTTCTTAACTGAAGTTCAAAGACCAAGTGAGTCTGTTAAGCTAGACCCTGGAGTAAAGTTCAAATTAGATAAAAACTCATCTGTTCATGCGTATGGAAGAAGAACAGGGAAGCGCTATAAACTCAGTCCTGAAGATACTTTAAAAATAGTAGGTAAACATAAAAATGGTGATTATATAGTTACAAGAAACGCAGAGAAGTGGGAGTATCGTATCCCTTATGAAGATCTTGATGAACTCAATGATAACGCTCAAATTTCTATCAATCTCATGGATACTGCTACAAGTATTATTTCAGATAATAGTATTGAAGATGCTGTTAATACAGTTGTGCCTGAATATGATTGCTCTGATGAAGTTAGAGATGACGAAGACGTACCTCTCAATGCAAGTGATATTGAGTGGCAAACATGCCGTTTAAAAAATACAAAAAATAGTAGAGGAAAGACTCTTAAGGCAAATGTTTATATGGATAAAGAACTTAATCTTAAGAATAGTGATATTAATAAAATATTAGAAGTCCCTGAGAAGAGAAGATATGCAAAGTGTATATCTTCAAGCCTAAGGCATGGGACGAATAGAAGTTCTAACCCAAGTTGTGCCAAAGACTCAAAAGGAAATATTATTCCCAAAAGAATTAGACAGGCAACCTATAGTACAAAAAGTGGTAAGAAGAAGTTTGCAGGCTGGAAACTTTTACATAAAGCACCAAAGGCATGTGCATCAAAAGAACTTTCAACTCATCTTGCTGATCGATTTGTTGATATGACGAAGTGTTTAGGAATTGATGCGAAAGAATTATTTCCAATAATTAATCATGAGTCTCACTTTCAACCAAAGACTATTAGTCCTACTTTTGCATTAGGTGTAGGTCAAATTGTTCCAGTTAATTACTTGGATTTTTACAATAAGTTAAGCCAAGCTAAACGTATGATTAAGTCCAACTCAAGCGTCTTAAACTATACAAGACCACTATCAACTAAAGAAGGTTATCGAGCTTATGAAGACAGTCCTTCTAGATCTAAGAAAGTGAGTAGGTTAACAGCATACTTTCTTTCTGATTTAAAAGACAAAATGACTGGTGATCAAAAAGAGTGTAAGGGTCTCAAAAATATTTATAACAACCCTCTTGTTTTACCTTCATCTGCAAAGAAGAGTGCCTCAAAGGCCAATGACTACTTACGAGCAAGAGAGAATGTAAGGCTCTGTGCTCCGAAAAATCCTGATGAAGGATTCTATATGGCCGCAGTTTATTATATGTATAATAAGAAATATTTCACTTATATGCTTGAAAAAGAAAATAAGAAAAGTAACCTTAAGATGACTCCAAAGCAGATTAAAGACTTTTCAATTATACTTGCTAGATGGTCTTATAATGGTGGTGTTGCTGGTGTTAGTGGACCATTTGAAAGACTTGTAGAAAAGTTAAAGAAAGGTTCTATAGAGTCTTTAGATAAGAATAATAATCCAATAGGAAGTAAGAAGAGGAAAGTGTCTGGCTTTTCTAACTTCTCTAATGACGATTTTAAAAGTTATATGAGTTACGTCATTAAACACCGTTATAAAGGTGGTAACTCTAGAAGACTTGAAGTCGCTAGATATGTTACTGGCTCTAATGGTGTTGGTGGAATTGATGGTGACTTAAAGCAAGTTGAAAAAGGAGAGGAGAATTCATGCGGTACTACTTACTAGTCTTCCTATTTTCTTTCTCAACTCATGCTTTTGAAGTTGGCAAAGTGATAGATACTAATATTAAAGCGATTTATAAGTTGAAAGACTTTAAAAAGCAAAAGAGTAGGATTGATGAACTTCATTCTGAAATTACTAAAGTTAAAAAGAATTCAAAATTATCAGATAAAGACTTTTATATTGCTACGGACTTTTTAAAGACACTAGATGCTATCAGTTTGATGAGTTCCGCATCAACTGAAAACTGTTTTGATACTAGAGTGAGCTTGTTGTCTGAGTTTGGAGTTAGGTCTGTTGATATGAGTGAGAAAAATCTTCCTGAAGGAGCGAAGAAGGGAGTTGTCTTACTAAAACTGATCTGTAAAAAGTAAAAAAAAGCCTTCCGTTTGGAAGGCCTTAGTTATTATATTTTTAAAGCTGTATATGGTAAATCTAAGTCAACTGCAATTTGTTCGTAGACTAAATCACCTTTGTAAACATTGATACCTTTTCTAAATGCAGGATCCATTTTCGCCGCTTCTTCAACACCCATAGATGCAATCATTCTAGCGTACTTAAGAGTTACATTTGTAAGTGCAAAAGTAGAAGTTCTTGGAACTGCTCCTGGCATATTTGCTACACAGTAATGAACAACACCATCAATATCGAAAGTAGGATTTTGGTGAGTTGTTGGCTTACAAGTTTCAATACATCCACCTTGGTCAACAGCAATATCAACTACAACAGAACCTTTGTCCATTCTTGAAATCATATCTCTTGTTACAAGCTTAGGAGCTTTTGCTCCAGGAACTAATACTGCACCAATTACTAGGTCAGATGAAAGTACACTTGTTTCTATATTTTCAATATTTGAGAATAGAGTTGTTATTCTGTTATCAAATAAGTCGTCTAGTTCAGCTAGTCTCTTCGTTGATAGGTCGATTGCTGTAACATCAGCTCCCATTCCCATCGCCATTTTAATTGCATTTGTTCCAGCAATTCCACAACCAATTACAGTTACTTTTGCTCTTCTTGTACCTGGAACACCACCTAGAAGAATACCTTTCCCTCCGTGATCCTTTTGAAGGTAAGCAGCACCAACTTGAGTTGCCATTCTTCCTGCAACTTCAGACATTGGAGTTAGAAGAGGAAGAGAACCATCATCAGGTTGAATTGTTTCGTATGCAATTGAAGTCGATCCAGACTTCATTAAACCTGTTGTCTGCTCATGGTCAGCAGCAAGGTGAAGATATGTATAAAGAATATGATGAGGCTTTAAACAAGCAATCTCACGTGCCTGTGGCTCTTTTACTTTTATAATCATTGTTGATTCAGCAAATACGTCTTCTAATGTAGGAAGAATCTTTGCACCAGCATTGATATATTCCTCATTTTCAATACCTACGCCAACACCAGCATTGTTTTCGATGAAAACTTCGTGCCCGTCATGTACTAGCTGTCTAACTCCACCTGGAACAAGACCAACTCTGTTTTCGTTATTTTTAATTTCTTTAGGTACACCTATTTTCATCAACTCTCTCCTGAATAGAGTAATAAAACTTAATTTTTCAAAAATATAATCATTTAGATACGTTATTGAAACCAAAAAGTTTAGGTATGTTAATAATATAAGATCTGGGAATCAAAAGTAGGGTATACAGGGAATGAAAAGGCCTTTTTAGCGTCTGTTTTTAACTGCTCATGCTCTAGAGTGTGATTCATATGGATTAGACCACATTCCTTAGGAGATATCCTTGAAATATATTCAAAAGACCTCTCTTGCCATAGGTGCGTTTTATGTACTCTATCTGTGACACAGTCTAGTATTAGTAGGTCAAGTTCCTTGTCTCTGAGGTAATTGATTTGATCATCTGTTAGCTCATGGCAATCGATTATATAGGCCATTTTTTGATGAATAATACCAAGGGTCTGTGTGTGACCATGATTAAGGAGAAGGAATTCGAACTCCTCTCCATTGATGATATTTTTGGTGCCAATTTCAACTGTCTGAAGATGAAGCCTAGGTATTCCGCCACCTATATTAGGTAGCTGTTCATGAGCCTTGAATATGTAGGAGAACTTCTTAGTTAGTTGTGCTGCGCACTCAGAGTAAGTGTATATTGGTATCGATTTCCCATGGGGTGGGAATGTAAGAGGACGTAAGTCGTCAATTCCATGAGTATGGTCGGCGTGGTCATGGGTTATAAAGGCCAGGTCAACTTTATTTATTTCGTGTCTAAGTAGTTGATGGCGCAGGTCAGGCGTTGTGTCGACAATTATAGAGCTACCTTTGACCGTTTCTAAGTGTATACTAGACCTAAGACGATGGTTCTCTTTTAAAGGAGAGTTACAAACAGAACACTTGCAACCGATCATTGGAATACCAGTGCTTGTACCAGAACCTAAAATAGTTAACTTATTCTTGTTTTTGGTCATAGATCTCTAGTTGTCATTGCAGTTTCAAGTGTTTAAGCTATATATCTTTAGTATTAACTATACCAATTCTTTTGAAAATGGATAGGGAGAAATCTCAATGAACAAAACAATTATCTTTTTATTACTTTTGTCTTTAGTGGGTTGTTCTAACATTCCAAATAAAGGTGAAGGACTCAATTCAGCTTCAAGTGAGCTAAAGCTAGATGTGAAGAAATTCACTCTCTCAAATGGCCTAAGGCTCTTGGTAGTTGAGAACCCTCAGCTTCCAATCTACTCGTATTACACTTTCTTCGATGTTGGTGGAAGATATGAGTCCAATGGGACAACAGGCGCCACTCACTTTCTAGAGCATATGATGTTTAAGGGAGCTAAGAAATACGGACCACATAAGTTTGATACTTTTATAGAGAGCAATGGTGGATCAACAAATGCTTACACTAGTTTTGATTCAACTGTTTATTATGAAAACCTTCCAAGTCATACATTAGAAACAATGATTGATATGGAAGCGGACAGACTTCAGTATGTACTCCTTGAACCAAAGGCATTTGAAAAAGAAAGGGCCGTTGTCCTGGAAGAGAGAAAGTACCGTTATGAAAATAGCCCAAGAGGACAACTTTTCTTAGCTATGATGCAGTCTGTTTTTAAAGGAACTCCATATGGAGGTTCTGTTATTGGTGATGAAGCTGATGTAAAGAATTTAAAAATACCTGAAATGAGAAAATTCTTTGATCAATTCTACACTCCAGATAATGCAATTATTGTAATTGCTGGTGATGTAGATGCAGATAAAGTCTACAAAATGGTTAAAGAAAAATATGGTCATATTAAACCATCTAAAAATTTAAAAGAGTTTAAGAAGCAAATGGACTCTGAAGAAAGATATTCTCATAGAGCAAGATATAAGAGAGAGATTAAGCTTCACGGCCAAAGTCCATCTCCTATGTTTACTGTTGCCTATAAAGGTCAAAAGATAGGTGAGGAGACTTCTTTTGTTCTCGATATTCTAAGTTCTATTTTAGGTGATGGTTCTAGTGCTTATTTTCATCAAAAGTATGTGAAAAGTAAGAGACCACTTCTTTCTAATATATCTGTGGCAAATTACACTCTTAGAAATAATGGTGTCTTCTTCTTCACGGGAGAGTTACTTAAGCGTACAAACTTAAATAAATTTAAGCACAGAATCTTAAAAGATATTAGAAAGTCTTGTGATAGAGCTATTACAGAAAGAACTGTACAAAAGACTAAGAACCAATATCTAGTTCAATACTATAGCGAGTTACAAACTAATAGTGGTGTAGCTAGTTTTGTTGGGCTTAGAGAGAATTTTTATGATGACTATTCTTTTTACAATAAAGAATTAGAAATCTATCAGTCGATCACTGCTGATCAAGTTAAGAAGGTATGCCACGATATCTTTGATAAGAATGAATATATATTCCTCTCTGTGTGGGACAAGAATCCAAAAGGAAATAAGTAATGAAAGTATATTTTTTAAACTTACTAGTTCTCGTTTGTAGTTTTTCTCTCTCTTCTAATAGCCTTGGTTTTGGAAAGGATAGAATTAAGAAATTAAATTGGAATGGAATTGAAGTCACTTGGCTTGAAGATAATAGATTTCCAACTTATCAAGCAATGTTTCATTTTGCTGATGGGTCTTTGTCTGATCACTCCCGTCGAAAAGGGGAGACATCAATGATGTTTGACCTTATTGATAGTGGGACGAGAAGATATTCTCAGAAAGATATCTCTGATAATTTAGAGTATTTTGGTGCAAGTTGGGGAGCATATGTGACTCACGAGTCTACTGTATTTGAAGTTTCTGGACTTGCTAAAGATATGAGTCCTACAATGAAGAAGATTTGTCATCTTTTTAGAGATGCAAGTTTCACTAAAAGAGAAATGGATAAGTATAAGAGAGCACTCACTAATGCTGCAAGAAGTGCAGTTAATAATCATTCCCTAATTGCTTCAAATGCTTTTAGAGAGCTTTCTTTATCTGGAACTCCTTATAATTATCCTGTAAGTGGAAAGATTAAAGACCTTAAGAAAATTCGTTCAAAAGACCTTAAAAATAAACTTTCATACTTCAACACTAAAGTTAAAAAGAAGGTTTACATCACTGGTCCTAAGTCTATTTTAGGGCTTGAAGGAATTCTGCAAAAAGACTGTGGCTGGAAAGGTGCTGTTGAGGACTATGAAAGAGTTCTGACATATAAGCCTAAGAAGCCATCTAAGTCTCCTCAGATCTATTTAGTGACTGTACCAAAGGCTAATCAGGCACAAGTTAGATTTGGTCGATTCCTTAATGAAGGTGAATTTGAGAATCAAGAACTTAACTCACTAAGCTCTGAGTTCCTAGGTGGTGGATTTACTTCTAAGCTTATGAGAGAGATACGTGTAAAGCGTGGTCTCTCGTATACAGCGAGTGCATATGCTGGAGGTCAAAGGCAATATGGTCGTTCAGTGATCTCTACATTTACAAAAGTAAAAACAGTTAATGAACTGGTAAATGTTGTTAAAAATATCCTTACAGACATTAAAGAGAATGGAATTGATAAGGATGAACTTAATAGAGCAAAAGGTTCACTTGCTGGTAGTTTTCCATTTAAATTTGAGAAGAGTTCTGCTTACCTACAACAGTTAATGCATTTAGATGATATCCATAAAAGCTACGATTCTTTGTACCACTTTCCAAGTGTTGTAAAGTCTTTTAAAGCTGAAGAGGTGAGTAAGAATTTAAGCTCTCTTTATAGTTGGAATAATCAGACGATTGTTGTTGTTGGGCCAAAGAGCTTAGCGAAAGATTTAAAAGAGTTTGGTAAAGTAAATATTGTAAATTATAAGAAGTTTTTCTAATTAACAGATAACGGCTAGTCACATTCTTAGTGGCTAGCTACCTGTTGTATGCCCATCCATATTGATAATTGCTCCTGGATGAATCACAAGATTTTGTGATTTGATGATTCCAGAAAGAGACCCTGAAGGGAAGATTTCTACTTTTCCTGTAGATGTAATCTCGCCTTTAATAGTTCCAAAAACCTTTAAGTCAGCGCAGTGTATCTTACCTTCTACTTTAGAGGTTTCTTCAATAGTCAGAAGTGACTGGTCTTTTATATGTATATCTCCTTCTAAATTACCGGCGATATGTGTGAGACCACTAAAGTTAAAAACACCATTAAGTCTGGTTTTTTTTCCAATTAGAGTAAATTCTTGTTCTTCAATTGATATTATATTATCCATAATTATTTCAAGTCTTTTGCAACTAACTTCTTATATAGTAAGTCGCCTGTTCTAGAGAATACTAGTATTTTAAATAACACCTTATGTTCATCAAAGCCCGATAGGTCAAAGTCTGCATTTACGTGACGAAGTCTTGAAAATGCAAATGACTCACCCTGATTGTAAGAGATGAGCATATCTTCAGATGCGATTTCTTTTGCGGGGTAGAGTAATATCTTACTTGTTGAACTCATAAGAATGTGAATATATCCCGCTAACTTCCGTCCATTCTTTGTTTGATTAATGATGTTGAATTTGATTTTTAAATTCTTATCACTTCTATCAAAGCCAATGTCATCTATTGTTAGTGCTGGAGTTGTACTGAGGTCTTCTTGTCCTTGAACTGGCTTAAAAAGAGCTAGGGATGTGAATTTTATACCTTCAGTTGATGTACTAGAGAGCTTTTTTTCAAAGTCTTTATTAAGAGTAAGAAGCTGGCTCACTTGTCGCTTAAGGTCTGAGTTTGAAGCTTTTAATTCCTTTATGACTGCTGGCTCTTTTCGACGGGCCATCTCTCTGATTTGTTTAAAGTATACACTTCCACCAATAATCACAAGAATTGAAATAATTGTGATTATAGGTAGTACGTAAAGAGTGAACTTGAGCGCAAATCTATTTGTATTTAAGAAGACTGGGCCTTTCTTATCATCGTAAATAAGAAAGGACATCTTTGAAGGTTTATGTGACATAATTAATTACTTTCTCTTTTTACGAAGTCTGCGCCAAGAATTGAGGCAGGGTCATTGTTTTTGAAGAATCTCATTGAAGGTTGAAAGGCTATCTTGTCTTCATCTTCTGGTTTTATACCACTCTTTGTCCAAGTTTCATTTACTATCTTCCAGTTGTAAAATTCATCTTGCTTTAAGTAGAGTGACTTTCTTCCGACATCATTTACTGTGTTTGAGCTATATATTTGTTTAAAGCTAATTACTGCATAATCTTTTGCCTTAAGGATAGAAACATTTTCGATATTGATTGTAGGCTTTCCTGGATTGTTGAAGACTGCTGACTTGTATGTCTTAAAGTTATCAAAGTTCCCTCTAAATTTATCGAAGAATTCAGCCTTGTGATAACTATTAAAGTAAAGTTTCTTGTTCTCTGTCTGCCAACCTTCAAGCCACTGTGCTAGTGCATCGTTTAAGTTTGATCTTTGGTTTAACCATGATGTCTTCTCTAGGTAACTCAGGTTCTGTACAACAACCATTGGAGTTCTATTGAGCTCTATGAACTTTGAAAGGTCTATAAGGTTTGAGTTTGTTGCTACGACACACCCTCTAGAGTCTAAACCTTTATCTATTCTAGTTTCATCATTTGTAGAGTGAAGCCAGATACCTCCACCTGTTTTTCCATTTCTCTTATCAATAGGGTTAGGGTAGTTCATAACAAATGCCCCAACTCCATAAATTTGGCCTTGCTTACCATGTCTATCAAGTAAGTCTTGATGAGTTAAGAAGTCTGTAAATGAATATACTCCCTCTGGAGTTCTGTGATCACCTTGATAGAATTTATCTCCGGCCTTCTTTCCTGTGGCCATAGGGTACTTACTAACAAGAGTAGGTTTACCATTTTCGTTTTTGAATAAATATAGCGAGTGAGTCGATTTCTCGGCGATAACAACATGGTGAGAAAATGTGTCATCTAACATAAGTAGTTGAGCAGGGAGGTAGGTCTCTGCCGCTACGATGTTAAAACTAATAAAGAGGAGTGAGATGCTCAAGATTATTTTTCTCATATATCACCTAATAACCAGCTGGTTTTTTTGAAATTTAGTAAGTTATACTATTTTAATCTAATTTTACCCCATTTTACAACTAAACTGGGACATGATTTCCTTTAGTTGGAGTTTTTTTCTCCGATAAGTTATTATAATTATGAAAACTTTGTTTATAGATAGGATATAACACTTAGCATGAAGATAATTTTTTACACAACAGATAGCACTGTCGAAAAATTTTTCTCTACCTTAGATGTAGGTAATTGCATTCTTGTATCAGCTCTAGACGATATTAAAAATGAAATTTCTACGGGTGAACATAGTTTAATATTCTTAGACTTTGACTGTTCTGAACTCAATTGCGCTGAAGTTGCGATTGAATTAAACCCTGTTGAAAATGTAAATACAATTTTGATAAGTGGTAAATTGAGCTTGAAAGAGATCATGGACTTTCAAGGCTCAGACTCAACTTCAGCCTGTGATGCTTATTTAACAAAACCACTCTCTGTTGAAATTTTAACAGGTGTGATCAATGATTTTGAAATAGCTTTAAGCACTACTGATGATAATTCAGAGACGAAAGATTCTGGAGTTTCAAATATAGACCTTACTTTTGTGGGAGTAAAAAAAGATCTACTTGATGAGCTTGCAAGTTCACCAATTGAAGAAGTATCTGAAGATGAAAGTGAGGAAATGTCTGCAGTTGAAGTTGAAGTTGAAGTTGAGGATGAAGATGAAGAGGAGAGCGTAGATTTTAATGCGACTCCAATGACAGTTGCTTCAGAAGTCAGAGATGTTATTGACTCTCACAAGTCTACCGGTACTAACTTTGAAAATGTTGTTAATGATGAAATTCAAAGAAAGTTTGATGCTGTGTTTGATCGTGAAGAGTCTGAAAATAAGACAGTAGAAGATAAAGAAATTACTCCTCAAGGATTTAGTGAAGTTGGAGTAGATGATGAAGAAAATAATGTAATAAAGTTCGAGTCTGAACAGATTGTTCCAGTTCAAGAAGAAACAGAAAACGAAGTAGGGGATCAGCCCGAAGCACCCCTAGAAGAGGTTCAAATGTCTAATAAGAATGACAGCGATGATGGATTAGAGTTTAAAATTCCTGAAGAGACTTCGACAGATATAACTGAAGATAAAAATCAGGAAGTTGAGTCTGACTTAAATACTGTCGACATTGATGTTGATAATGATACTGCTGGCCTCGAATTTAAGATAGGTGATAAAGATCAAGATAGTAGTGAGGATACTCTAACTGCTACAGATACTCAGAGTGAAGATGATTTAGAATTTTCAGATGTTACAAGTGATGGTTTTGATCTTGGTTCGCTTGACGAGACGCCTGAAAGTATACAAGAAGATGATGGACTAAGTTTTGATAACGAAGGATCTGGTGAATTGTCATTAGGTGAAGATAGTGATGAAGTTGAAAATATAGATGTAGATGATTCTCTATCTTTTGATGATGAAGAATTAGATTTAAATGAAACATATGATAGTGAACCAGAGACGTTAGAAGCAGCAACTGATGATGAGCTAGATTTAAATGAAACAACTGAAGATGAAGGTATGAGCTTTGAAGAAGGCGATACTACTGACCCTTCATTTGAGATGGGCTCAGACACTTCAAGTGATATAGAGTCTACGATTAGCTCAATTGTTGCTCCTGATAATTCCGATGAGAATTCTACTGGTGAGTTTGATCTATCGGCGACCTCTCTTGATGAAGAAGAAACAGACTCAATGCAAGAGTTTGATTACAAGACATCTTCCGGATTCGCTCCTCTAGAGGCTGATGAATTTGGGGATATTGACGATAGTGTTGGCGATAATACAAACCCTACTGTTGTAGCAAATACTTCAAGCATAACATCAGCATTATTTGACTCTAGCGATAATGATGAAGTCGATGATGAAGAGCTATCGTTTAATGACCCTCAAGTAGAAGAGATTCCAGAAATTGAAGAAGATTTAGAGGACTATGGTGCTACTCAAACAGCTCAAAGCTCTTTCGAAGTAAGTGAGAGTGAAGCTCCTGTCGCAAGTACGGAAAGCTTTACACGAAATTATGATGAAGATGAGCTTCTACGCCTTCAAGGAACAATCAGACAGTTACGAGAAGAGAGAGAATCTCTTATGGAGAGTATTAATAGTCTCACTAGTGAAAAACAACTACTCTCTCAGGATAATTTAGGGCTAAAGGCCGAGCTTGATGAAGTTAAAATTGAACTTGAGATTGTGAAGAAACGTAGTCAAGACGAAGTAAATGAGATGAAGTATCAAATGAACTTAAGTCATGAGAAGAAAGATGTTTACGAAATGAAGTATAAAACTCTTTATAAAGAATTCGATAGGCTTAATCAAAAAGTACGTATTGACTTCAATCAAGTTAAACAAAGAGAAAAAGAGTTAGAAAGTAAACTTGAACTTGTTGTAATGGATTCTGACTCTCAAGTTCAAACTAGAGATATGAAGATCTTAGAACTAAAAAGAAAAATAGATTCTTTAGAGTTTAATATGGAAAACACAACAATTAGAGAGCAAAAACATAGAGAAGATAAATCTAAACTCGAAGAGCGTTTGGCTAAAATAATGAAAACATTAAGAGGTTCAATACAATTAATAGAAGATGATTTAGAAGTTTTAGATATTGATAACACAACTGAATTGGATAAAAATTGAACGAAGAAAGCTTAAACAAACATTATAAAAATCTATTAGATTTCATCTTTGAATGTGATCAGCTAGATTCTATTAAACAGGTATATGAATTACTAAATAAGTTTTGGACAAAAGAATTTCATACGTCCTCAATTAATATTTTTAGTGTTTTCAAAGAAAATCCAAATAACAGAATATGTAGACAAATTTGGAGACCTAAGGAACTTGTAGATCCATTCACTAGTAATGAACTTACTCTTTTTAGAGAAAGTATTCGTGAAAAAGATGGTGTTCAAGGCACTTGGAAAAATATCTCAAAAGTAGATAGTAAGAATTTCTATGTTATTTCCTGTGGAGAGTCTTTTGAGCAAGAGTTTTTTGCTGGGTTTAAATCAAAGGATGACATTCCTGAGAAGATCTTAGATTACTTACTTGCATACTTATTAAATTCATCTAAAAAGTTTATTAAATTCAGTGAAGCAGAAAAGCTAAAATCTTTAATCCATATTGATGATGTTACTGGTCTATATAATCAAAGAAAGTTCTTAAAAGATATTGATGATTGTATTGTTAAATATAATAAAACGGGTGAAGTATTTTCGGTCATATTTATTGATATTGATCACTTTAAAAGTGTCAATGATGGGCATGGTCACTTAGTTGGAACACAGCTCTTATCTGATGTCGCTAATATTTTGAAAAAAGTAATTCGTGGAAGTGACCTCGCATATCGTTACGGAGGGGATGAGTTTGTTATTGTTGTCCCTACATGTGATGTGAAAAATGCAAAAGAAGTAGGGATTAGAATCCTCAATGGAATATCTAAAGAAGAGTTTCATGTCTCTGAAGAGAAGGGGATTAATGGATCTCATAATTTTAAACTATCAGTCTCTGTCGGTGTTGCGACTTATCCTGAAGATGCAAAGACTCGAACTGAAATTATCAGTTTTGCTGATAAAATGATGTATAAGGCAAAGCAATCTGGTAGAGGAAAAGTTTGTTGCGCAGGAGAAATGTTTACTGAGGATGAATAAATGCTAATTTTATCCTTAAGTGATCTACACCTTGGGAAAGGAAAATTTCTTAAGAATGGCCAATTAAACATTCTAGAAGATTTCTTTGAAGACCAACGCTTTTATGAGTTCTGCGAGTTCTATTCCACTGATAAATTCTACTCACGTGAAGTTCATCTTGTTTTAAATGGAGATATTCTAAACCTTATTCAAATTGACTTTGAAGGTGTCTTTACTCATATCATTGATGAGAAAAGAGCAGACCTCTCTCTAAAGAAAATTATTGATGGTCATCCCGTATTCTTTGATGCTCTTAAATTATTTCTATCAGCACCTAATAAAAAGCTTTCTTATGTTATTGGTAACCATGATGCTTCAATGGACTTTGAATTGCCTCAGAAGCGTTTTGATACACGTGTTGATTGTCGTGTTAACTATTGCCATACATTAGAGACACATGGAGTGCATGTTGAACATGGGCATCGTTTTGAGGCCATTAACTCTGTTCCAAGAGATCGGTACTACTCCACAGGTCCTAATGGGAAGAGAATTGTTAATCTTCCATGGGGGAGCTTGTTTTGTATCTCTGTACTACCTCAGCTGAAAAAAGAAAGGCCATACCTCGATAAAGTAAGACCTACGGGATCCTATATAAAGTGGTGTCTCATACATGATTTTGCATTCTTCATTAAGATGTCTATCATTGTATTAAAGTATTTGATTCAAAGTAACTTTGATACCTACGTTAAAGATAATCATAACTTCAAAACTACGCTTAAAATCTTAAAGCAAATTACTATTTATCCACGCTATGAAAAGAAAGCAAAGAGTATCTTAAAAAGAAATATATCTCTACATACAGTGGTAATGGGACATACTCATCTACAGGAATGGAGAAGGTTTCCGGAAGGGAAATACTATTTTAATACAGGGACATGGAATCCTATTCCCTCGATTGATGCTGGTCTTCATCAAGACTCGACGTATCTTACATATTGCTTACTAGACATACATAAAGAAACTTCTACCTTAAGAGAAGGATCTTTAAATGTATGGCAAGGTAAGTGGAGACCTTTTACTTCTGAAATATCAACTAGCTAGTTATTCACCTTCATGAATTAATTGAGAACTTTGTACAGAAATTACAGAACAAGAAGCTCCTGCAATTAGCTGATCATCAGCTGTTCCCATAATATCCTTGAACCATGAGTGCTTAGAAGCTCCAAATACAAATAGGTCATACTCTGCTGTAAGTTGAATAATATCTTCTACTGGTTCATTTGATCTGATGATACTTGATTTTGAGTGAACCTTTGTGTTCTCACATAGATGAGAAAGTCTCTTATTGGCCACTTCAAACTCTTCATCAGTTGTATTCTTTGGAAGGACCTTTACTAGGTCTAGAGATGCCTTATTCATTGTTGCAAAATGATCTGCAGTATCTACAACTAATTCGTAGTCGCAATTACTATTTACAATTACTAGAACACGTCTAATGTAGCGAACTCCGGCATCTCTAAAGATGGCGAGGTTACATTGAAGGTGATTTCTAAGCCATCCAACTGGATTATGGACAGTAAAGTTACCACGTTTTTTTCCTCCCCATTCTTTGAAGAGCCACTGGCAGTGAAGTCTTTGACTTATTTCAAATACACTTCTAGCAAGGTCATGACTTGCAATAGGGTCAAATGTAATAGGGATGTTCTGCTCAACAGACATGGCAATGATTCTTCTTCTGAGTGATCTTAGGTAAACTGTTTCAGTATTTAAATCTTTTACTTCTGTTTGTTCTGGAACTTCTGTGAAGTGGGCAACTTCTAGGTTCTCTCCTTCACTCATTGCTGCGGCCATTTGAATCAAAGTCTCAGGACTTCTTTCATTTCCAAAGAGTGAAACTACAACTTTTGCATCTTTTGTTAGGTCAATACTCTCGTAAAAATTAGTAAGACTTGTATTATCATCTACTAGATCTGATCTCTTTCCTCTAATTCCAATTACACCTCTTCTTGTAGTTCTTTTTCTAGAGTAACTAAGGAAGAGGACCACTCCAGGAATTGAAATGACTAGAATTGCTGTAACTATAATGAAGCCCATCCCAAATAGAAGACCCACTCCACTTAAAATTCCTAGAATTTGAAGAAATGGATACATAGGACTTTTAAATTGTGGCTTATACCATTGGACTCGAGTCTCTCTTAGAACAATAACTGCAATGTTTTCAAAGACGTAAATTAAAAGCATAAACCCTGAGGCCAATTTTGCAATTTTAGTAACATCCATGAATAAAATTGTAGCCGCTACAATTATTGCAGATAATAAAATACTCCAAACAGGCGTTAAGTATTTCTTATGTAACTGGCCTATAGCTCCTGGAAGAAGTCTGTCTCTACCCATTGCGAAAGGGAACCTAGACGAGGCTAATATTCCAGCATTTGCCATTGAGATCATAGTTAAAATACCAATTACAGATATAAAAATTGCAAATCCGTTTCCACCTACAGTTTGGGCCATAGTATAAAGAGGCTTATAGTTTCCAATTAACTCAGTTGTCGGGACACTACCAACTAATGTGAATGTAGTTACACAGTAGATAATAGTTACTAAGGCAAGAGAAAGAAGAATTCCGCGTGGTAGGTTCTTTTCCGGAGACTTTATCTCTTCAGCAATGGCCGCGACTTTAGTAACACCTGCATATGAAACAAATACAAGCGCTGTAGATGACATTAGCCCAGATGCTCCACCTGTCATAAATGGAGTCATTAATTCTTTATCAAAAACTGGAATACTAATTCCACTAAGCGCCATTAATGATGTAATAGCAATTGCAACAACAACCATCAGTGCACTACTAACCTTACCAACACCAAAGATATTTAATACTGTTATGAAAAGGAGAGATGCAATAGCTGTCGGAATTAGAGGCACATCCGCTAGGATTGTTAAATAAGCTCCAAAACCTACTAATGCAAAGGCTGCTTTTAAGAGTAGTGATAGCCAAAGACCTAATCCTGCAACAGTTCCTGCTAAAGGACCAAAAGTTCTTTCAAGATAAACATAAGTTCCACCAGACGTAGGCATTGCTGTTGCCAGTTCTGATTTAGACATAGATGCAGGAAGAACGCAGAGCGATGCTAAAAGATAAGCTAACCATACTGATGGCCCAGTCTGCTCAATTGCCAAACTCGGAAGTACAAATATTCCACTCCCAAGCATTGCGCTTATACTAATTGCTACTACAGACGTAAGTCCTAATTTTCTTTCAAGTGCCTTCACAATACCTCTCAAATTAAGTCTTCTATTTTGACATAAAAGACCTAATAAGTCAGAAAATCATATTACGCAATGCGTACCAGTTCTCAACCATTAGATTTACTCAAGAAGTAAATAAATACTTACGAATTTTTATAAATGAACCGAAGTAGAGGTATGAAACATATTCTTATAGTAGACGATGACTTAGACATTCACACACTGTTAAAAATTCACTTTAAAGGATTGAATTACAGGCTACATTTCGCTTTCGATAATGCGTCTGCTCTTATCCATTTAGAGCATGAGGATATTTCTTTTATCTTCTTAGATATCATTATCGGAAATAATGAAACCAGCCATCAAATTCTAGATAAGAGTGGACAAAGACCCATCTTTCTAATGAGCTCTCACTTAACTGATGATTACTGTAGGAGGGTTCTGAAAAAAAATACTAATATATTAGACTGTCTTCCAAAGCCTTTTACGAAAGATGAAATTTTAAGCCTTATAGACAAGTACAAAGAGTATGAATTTGAACCAACAGCATTTGACCCAGAAAGCGAAGTTCATGTCGTAAAGGGAAGAGGTGAAGATATTGGAGAGGAATCCATAGGTGTTGATGGAGCTAAGGAAGATAAAGAAGGTGCCCAGGTGGTCAGTGGCACTAAAGACGAATTATCTGATGAGGCATCACTTGTTTCTGGAAAAAAAAATAAAGAAGATGAAAAACAAATAGTTAAAGGCTCTAAAGATGATTTATCAGATGAAGCTGAAATTGTTTCAGGTGAGAAAGATAGCAAAGAAGCAAAACAGGTTGTTAAGGGATCTAAAGATACAGTGACAGATAACTCTAAGTATATATTTGGAGATAAGGACGATCAAAACGATAGTCAAACAGTAAAGGGATCAAAAGAAGATCTAGGTGATGATGCTAAATTAGTTAGTGGTAAAAAAGACGAAGAAGATGAAAATACAATTATTGGTGGTGAAAGAGAAGATTTAACTGAAGAAGTAATTCATATTGAGGGTGAGTCTGGTGAAAATGATAGCTTAAGCCTTATTGAAACTCAGTTAGAAGAGAACATTGGTGACGAGCTAATGATTATCTCTGGAAAAGGCCTTAGCAGTGATGATAAAGAAAATTTAAGATTAAGACATATTAGAGATCTTGAAGTAGTAAAAGAGCAAGGTCCTCTTTCTCGGAGTGAAGCCGGATATACTAGGTTAATGTTAGCTGTCTTTTTAGAGGACTTAGATGAGGTAAATCTCGCGCTAGAAGCTGGTGAAAATATTAATTATCTTTGTCGTGGTGGTTACTCAGCACTTCATTTTGCAGTGGTGAAAGATCTCTATGAGATAGTGGAGTTCTTGGTGATGAAAGGGGCAAAATTGACGGTAAAAGATAATGAGGGGAGAGAGCCTCTATATTTTGCCATATTTAAAGAACGGCTTAATATCGTTAAGCTTCTAGTTGAGGCCGGAGCCCCATTAAATCGGAGAGTTAAGGGGAGAACTTATTTAATGATTGCTGTGGCCAAACGTAATGAAGTATTATTTAAGTATCTACTTTCAAAGGGAATATCTCTTCACACAAGGGATAGTAACGGTTTCAACGTAAATTACTACCTGAAAAAGTATAAGCTTGAGCATTACTTATCTGCTCTGAAAGAAGCGTAGGAGGGGAATAGATGAATTTAAAGTTTATAGTAATAGATGACTCATCTGAAATGGTTGCTCTCTTAAATAACTTCATTGAAAACTGTGACCTGGGACATGGACACTCGTTTGAAAATGAGTTTGAAGCTATGGACTTTGTTTCTGAAAACAAGCCTGATATCCTCGTCATTGATGTGAATTTAAAGCATATTAATGGTTTTAAGCTCGGTAATATGATTAGAGATATGCTTAAAATTGAAGTGCCAATAATATATATATCTTCAAATGATTTATACTTAAAAGAATTCTATGACATTGATCAAAGAAATACATACTTTATGAATAAGCCATTTAGTAGAGAGACGTTCGAATCAGTTATTAAGAAAATGACTAATAGTGATTAAACACCTTTAATTCCAAAGAGTACTTTTCTAATATTTGCCATAAGCTCTAAATCTTCAAAATCAAATTTTACTGTAATTGTATAAGTTGCTTCACCTTCATCTTTATTCGTTGATTGGATTGTTCCAAATACGCTAGAAGTGGGAGAGATTTTCTCAAAGAGCTCTCCTGTCATTCTTATCTTATTTCCTTTTGAGATAAAGTTAGATGACTTAAAGACAACCTCTTCTTCTGTTAAGGACATAACCTCTAAGTCTAGTTCTATATATGATTCTCGGGAAGCCGAAGGGACTGCAAAGTAGGGAAGTGAGCTAGAGTCTTTGTACATATCACCTAAGACTGCATTGATTTTACATTGAACTGTCGTCTTATCTAGAGGCTTTGTAATGTAATCATCTGCTCCTAGTTCAAGACCTTTTTGGATATCATCCTCTTGAGATCTTCTTGAAACAATAACTATCTTTATTTGGTTGCCGAACTTCTTCCTAATTACTTTTAGTATTTCATAACCTGCGCCTTTAGAAGATTCTAAGTTTAAATCGACGACACAAAGATCAGGTATATGTTTATTAAATTCTTTGAAGAATTCAGAAGCTGTTTTTGAAGTTCTGACAAAGTACTCCTCAGCAGAAAGGATATCCTTTAAGAAAATATTGATATCATTATCATCATCAATGGTTAGTATTTTTTTCTTATCCAAACTAAACCCTTCTTTTTTGTCTTCTTCTAATAGATTGAAGCATTGATTCAGGTAGTCCTATTAATTGCATTACTGTATCGTAAATACCTGGGTTTATATCTCTTGATTTTTGATAGATTTTTAAATGTCCTTTCTTTATTTTCATTTCATCTAAAAATTTACTGTCTATCTCTATCTTTTCTTTTGCCATAAATTTAACTCTAGATCTAAATATTAAAGAGATTTCATTAAACTTAATAATTTCACCAGGCACAAAGATCTTTGAAGCTTTATACTTTCCTTCAGGCTCAAATGAGGGAAGTCTTGCAGATCTTGAATACTTCTTTACGGCATTTAATAATGTATTATTACTAAGTGGTTTTATTAAGTAGTTTTGAACCCCGTATTCTTTAGATAGCATTATTGATTCTTTAGATTGTTCATTTGAGATAATATTTATGGCAATTTTATCTAAAATTCCTTTCTCTTTTAGGGTGTCTAAAAGCTTAAAGCCGGATTCATTTTCTAACTCAAGGTCGAGGAAAATAATATGTGGCGCATATTCTAGTACTTTAACGAGAGCATCTTCAATATTTACTGCCTTAAGTACGATAGCACCAAAGTTAGAAAGTATTTTTTCACAGAAAATAAGAATATCTAGATCGTCATCAATTACTAGAATGTACTTCTTTGTTTCTTTCAATTAGTCCACCTTGATATATCTAATTTCAAGATTTTCTACATAACCCTTGAACTCTGTAATTAATCTACTAAGCTCATCATCATTATTCTTAGGAGCATTAATCTCTATTGATTTGGCAATTTTACCAAGATCGTGAAAACCATAGCCTCCTGCGCTTCCGCTTACTTTGTGACCAATTCTCTCCAACTCGTCGTAGTTGCGCTCTTCAAAGAAGCTAAGCAATTTAACAATATCATTTCTTCTATTTTCTAAAAATCCAGGCACTATATCTTCTAGTTCTTCATCAATTTCAACACAAATTAATTCCACACTTCTCTCCTGTATTTTTGGTTTTATTGCTAAATATAATTTCTATTATATACCACTTTATTATTTTGCCATGAGTACTTAATTCCAATCATAATTTTACCTTAATATGTACTAACTAAGAAATGTTTATCTTATTTTATGTGATAAAATCAATTTAGTTTAATTAGAATATTCCGATAAATAGAGAATTATGAATATATTAATAGTAAAACATCAAAATTTTTCAGTAGATCGTATCCAGGAGACTTTTATAAGTAATGGATACAACGTCTTTATTTGCTCAAATAAGAGTGAAGTGGCTGATTTTGTTGAAAAGAAATGTCCAAGCTTATTTCTTTTACCTGCTGATGAAGTAGGCTTTTCAATATCTAGATTTATTCGAAGTTCGAGAGTTATTGATTATAACCTTTCGGCTACTCCCATCTTGTTTCTTGGGGAAAATAATATTATTTCCCAACGAATAGAGTCGATTTCTAATGGGGGAAGCGATTTCGTTGATAGGACAAACTTAGCCAAAATAATAAAAATATCAAGAAACCTACTGGAGCCAGACCTATTGTGGAAAGGTGCCAAGCTTGTCTTAGTTGAGGACGATGCAACTTCAGCGCGTATCATTACTTCTTATGTTGAAAATATGGGAGCTGTTGTTAAATGGTTTGAATCTGGAGAAAAATGCTTAAAGTATCTTGAAGAAGAGTCGGCAGATCTATTGCTTGTCGACTACATTATGCCGAAAATGAATGGTGCTGAGCTAACTAAGAAGATTCGAAATGAATTAGGGCTTAAAGAGTTACCTATTATATTTATTTCTTCAACGTTAGATAAAGAAGAAATCCTAGAGTTTTATCGTAGTGGAGGTAATGATTATATATCTAAGCCTTTTCTTAAAGAAGAACTCTATACAAAAATGAAATTACAGCTGGAAAGTTCTCAGAATACAAAATCACTCAACGTGTATATTGAAGAATTGAAGAATTTAAGTAATGTTAAAGATCAATTCTTAGCTGTTTGCTCGCACGATTTAAAAACGCCTCTGAATTCAATCATTGGATATACTGATGTTTTAAAGTCTGATAGCCATCTCGATGAAGAAGGTGTTGAGATCTTAGATATAATTAATAATGCCTCTAGGGACTTACTTTCTTTAGTTGACGATATTCTGACTTGCAGTGAAGTTCATTTAAATGGAGAAATTGATTTAACTGATATTGAACTAATTAAAGTGATTGAGTATATTCTAAAACAAATAAAAGGGATATCGAAGAAGAAGCTTGAATATGAGCTTCATTTAGATGTTAAAAAGCCTATTATTCTTGGCAATGAAGCTATGTTGAGAAGAGTATTTTCAAATATATACTCGAATGCTCATAAGTTTACACCAAGTGGTGGTAAGATAGTTACAAGAGTATGGGAAGAGGGAGACTACATCAAATGTAGTATTTCTGATTCCGGAATAGGAATTCCTGAGAAGGATATTGAAAAACTTTTTTCAAGAATGTCTGGGATTGGTCGGTTAGGCCTTGAAGGACAGAAGAGTACAGGACTTGGATTGAGCATTGTGAAAGATATTGTAGAGAAACATAGAGGAAGAGTTGAGGTTGAGAGCCAGGAAGATATTGGAACAACTTTTATTCTGTCCTTTCTGAGGGGAAGGTAGATTATGCGCATATTACTATTAGATGATAGTGTGGATAATTTAAATTTACTAAAGCTCTATGCAAAGAAGTCTTCGGATGAGTTTGTTATGGTATCTGATGTTGAAGATGCAATGACAAAAATTGAGGAAGAGGACTTTGATATGTTCTTTCTTGATATACAAATGCCACATAAAGACGGTTATGAAGTTTTGGAAAATGTTCGGGCATCTGAGAAAGGGAAGGATTTATTTGTTTGTGCTCTCACAGCTTACACTTCACAAGCAGAGATTGAAAAAATAGAAAAATCTTCATTTAATGATTATCTTAAGAAGCCTATCTTGCGCAGTGATTTTTTAGAATATATTGATAATTTCTCTATAAAAGCTGCAGGATAAAAAAAGAGAGGATTTCTCCTCTCTTTTATCTATTGGAAATTTATTACTTCTTTTTAGCAGGTGCTTTACTTGATTGGGTCTTTTTTGCAACTGGCTTTTTCTTTGGAGTTGCTTTCTTCGTAGCTTTTTTAGTCGTTTTCTTCGAAACAACTTTCTTAGTCGCAGCTTTCTTCTTCGCTGGAGCTTTCTTTGCAACTTTCTTTTTTGTCACTGCTTTTTTAGCTGCTGTTTTCTTCTTTGTTGCTTTCTTTTTTGCTGGTGCAGATTTAGAAACATATTTCTCAACTTGTTTTTGAAGTTTAGAAAGTTCTTTCATTTGATCATCAACAAATGCCTTTGCTTTTTTTACCTCTGCTTGAACAGTCTTATCTACAACTTTTTCAATTCTCTTCTTTTCAGCTTCAAATTTAGTAAGAAGAAGATCGACATCTTTTTCAACTAGTTTTTTTACATCTTTTTCTGCTTTTTTCACAAAAGACTTAACTTGCTTTTGTACTTCTTTTAGCTCGTTGTTTTTTACAATGTCTTCAATATCTTTTCCGATATTCTTTAATTGCTTCATAAAATCTTGAACTTTAAAATCCATTTGTTACTCCTAAGGTTAATTCTTTTTACAAATTGGAATTCTGTATCCTGTTCCAAAGCTTTTAGCCTTAATTTTTATAATTGGACAGAATTGTTTTCTCTTATATTCACTTCGTGAATATAGCTTGAAAACTTTACTCACTTCTTCATTATTTAACCCCATCTCTATGAGATCACCAGTACTGAGTCTGTAGGAAAGTAGTCCTTCAAGTATTGTATCAAGAACAGGATATTCTGGTAGAGATTGTGAATCTTCTTGATCTTCTCTTAATTCAGCTGATGGGGGTCTATCAATAATGCCATTCGGTATTATTTCACCGTACTTTTTATTAATATATCTAGAGAGAGCAAACACCTCTGTTTTATATAGATCTCCGAGAGGACTGATGGCCCCAACGCTATCACCATAAAGAGTTGAGTACCCAACGCTAAGCTCAGACTTATTGGAAGTGTTTAGAACCATTGAGTTTCTTTGGTTAGATCTCGCATAGAGGATAGCTCCTCTTAATCTACTTTGAATATTTTCATCGCATAGACCTTCCATTGGGTCTTTAAAGACGTCGTTGTATTGATTTCTAAGGGAGCTATGGGCGAACTTAATTGGAAAAGTAGATAGTTTAACTCCAATCTTTTTACACATTTCAAATGAGAGATCATAACTCATTGTCGCTGAGAAGAATCCTGGCATAAAGATAGCCTCTAGGTTTTGATTTTCCTCTAGAGATAATTTCATAATTGCTAATACTAGGGCAGAGTCAATTCCTCCAGAGAGAGCAACATCAAAGTTCTTAAAACCTGATTTTCTAGCATACTCTTGAATCCCAAAGCGCAGAGATTGAAGTATTTCTTCACAGTCTTCATCAGTGAGTTCTGGAAGTCTAAATTCTCCACCTTCATTCTTACTTATGTTTGCCTTAAAAAGTGATTCCCAAGAGTTTACCTTGTCGTTAAGGGCTTTCTTGTGATCAATCTCACCTGAGAATTTCTCTAATTGATAAGATAGAATATCTTTTTGATAGAATTTTGCTCTATGTGTGAGCTTAGCTCCATTTACAACAAAACTTGAACCATCAAATAAGATCTCATCTTCCCCTCCGACTCTATTAGTGTAGATAAATGGACAACCAAATAGTTGAGATATTTCAGATGCCCTAATTAGGCGAGTTTTGTCTTTCCCAAGGTAGAATGGCGAAGCCGAAAGGTTAATAACCCCATCAAGTTGAATATCTTCAGCTTGTACTTCTTCAAATAACTCTTTGACTGGGTCAGTAGAGTGCATACTACTCATCCACATGTCTTCACATATAAGAAGTCCAAAAGTATGACCTTCAAAGTTATAAATTGTATTTTTATTACCAGCTGAGAAGTACTTCTGCTCATCGAAAATATCATAATTTGGAAGTAGTTTCTTTGTGTAAAGAGGCTTGAGTCCACTCGAATTGAATTCATAGATCACATTTCTTATTTTAAGAGGTATTCCGTGATCATCCATCTCATATTCAAGGCCACCGATTAGCATTGTTGGCATCTTTGGGTTGCGTAGTGCGTCTATCTTTGCCAGAAGGTCTTCATATCTCTCAATAAAAGACCTTTGAAGACATAAGTCTTGAAGAGGGTATCCAGTCAGAAATAACTCAGGAAAAACGAAAAGGTCTTTAGAATCTTCACTTTTCTCAATTAAATTTTTTAGATATGTAAAAATGTTATCAAAATCACCAATTGTATGGTGTGTTTGGTGTATGTTTATTTGCATGTACGTGTCCTAAAAGGTAAATTCTCGCTTTGTATTTATCATATTTTAGTCGAAAAAACAGCAGAGTGGAAAATGAAATTTGAAGGTAAGAAAGTTCTCGTTATTGGCGCAGGACTCGCAGGAACAGATGCAGCAATATTTCTAGCAAATCGAGGCGTCAAAGTCGTTCTTGTGGAATGTAAGACTCTATTTTTAAATCCAGCGCAAAAAATGAAAACATATGCCGAGCTAGTTTGTACTAACTCTCTAAAGAGTATGTCTCCTGACACTGGGCACGGACTTTTAAAGTATGAAATGAAAGCGCTTGGATCATATATTCTTGATAAAGGAATGGAATATGCCGTTCCTGCTGGCGATGCATTGGCCGTTAATAGAGAAGAGTTCTCTAAGGCAATTACTGAGGGACTCAAGTCTCATGAGAATATAGAAGTCTATGAAGAAGAAGCTGAGAATCCACTTGAGCTACAAAAGAAGTTTGAGTGTGTCTATACAATCGTTGCCACTGGACCTTTGACAACAGAAAAATTAGAGAAGTGGTTAACTTCAGACTTATCAGAAGATGACTTCTACTTTTATGACGCTATAGCACCAGTCGTAGATGCAGATACTTTAGATTATTCTAAGCTCTACTTCAAAGACCGCCATAAAGAAATAAGTGAAGAGGAAGGTGAGTCTGCCGATTATCTAAACGCTCCAATGACTAAAGAAGAATATGAAGAATTTATTGGAGAGCTTGTAAAGGCCGAAAAAGTACCAGCCCAAAAGTTTGAGGATTATAAATTTTTTGAAAGTTGTTTACCGGTTGATATTATGGCCGAGCGTGGTGTTGATACAGCTCGTTTTTCTTGTATGAAGCCAATTGGACTTGAGAAAAAAGATGGAAGTCTTCCATATGCATGCGTTCAATTAAGAAAAGAGAACTTACTTGGAAGTGCATTTAACCTTGTTGGTTTTCAAACAAGATTAACCTATAAAGAACAAGTAAGAGTTTTTAGAAAGATCCCTGGATTTGAAGAAGCGAGCTTTATTCACCTTGGGTCAGTTCATAGAAATAGTTTCTTAAATTCAAGAAAACTTCTTAATTTTGATCTCAGTTCTAAAAAATATGAAACAGTTCACTTTGCCGGTCAGATCACTGGTGTTGAAGGATATACTGAAAGTGCTTCAATGGGTCTTTATACTGCATGGCAAGTTCTTAGAAAACTTGAAGGGAAAGCGCCTATTGCATGGCCAGTCGATACTGGGATCGGTGCTCTTGTAAACTATATAATGACAGTACCTAAGCCAAGTCCTTCAAATATTAATTTTGGACTTCTTCCAACAATTGCTCTTGATAAGGAAGAAAGAAAGAATAGAAAACTAAGAAAGAAAATTAAGAAGGGGAAAGCTTCAGCACGTGCTCGCGAGTCTTTTGACAAGTTCATGGATGAGAGTAAGTAAATGCAGGGTATTTTATATATACTTTTAGCCTGTTTCTTATGGGCGATAGACACTCTAATTCGTTACCCACTTCTAGGGGAAGGGATTTCAGCTAGTCGTATTGTCTTTACTGAACATCTTATTTTAACAATATTTTTTATTCCTTTGTTCGCTAAGAAGATTAAATTATTTTGGCAATCAAAGGTTGCTTATGTTTTTTATTTTTTAATTATAGGTGGACTTGGATCTGCCATAGGGACACTCGCATTTACAAGAGCGTTCTCTTTGATTAATCCTTCTTTAGTTATTCTTCTTCAAAAGTTTCAGCCCATCATAGCTATATCTCTTGCAGCGATAGTCTTAAAAGAAAAGATGAGAAAGGACTTTATCATTTGGGCTGTTATTTGTTTAGTTGGTGGGCTTCTCATTTCTTATGAAGATATTGCGAGTGGCCTTAAAGATGTAGATTTTGACAGAAGTTTATTCGACCAAAAATTTCTTCTTGGTTACTCACTTACTTTCCTTGCTGTGTTTAGCTGGGGATGTTCAACAGTATTTGGAAAAAAGCTCACAAGCTGTGGATTTAAAGAGCAAGAAATTATGGCAGGTCGGTTCTTTATGGGCTTTATCTGTTTGGTTCCAATACTATTAACTGGTGAAATTCAAATGGATGTCGATGTTAATATTTGGGGCAAGATCATTGTAATGGTCGTGATTTCAGGGCTATTGGGAATGTTTGTTTACTATAAAGGTTTAACACTTGTTTCCGCTAGGGTAGGAGCTCTGGCCGAAATGTTCTTTCCTTTTTGCGCAGTTATTGTGAATTGGATTTTTCTTAATCAGGCACTCACTTTTCAACAGATTCTAGGTGGGGTATTATTACTAATCGGTTCAACTGTGATACAATTGAAACACTATTGATATAATTTCGGAGATAAATAATGAGTACAAAGGTTCAATTACCGACAACTCTAAAAGGTAAAACAATTCTTGTTGCAGGTGCAGCTGGATTTGTTCCATCAACTCTTTGTGAGTTTTACTTAAACCTTGACGCTAAAGTCATTGGTCTTGATAACTTCATTACTGGAAGTAAATCAAATATTGATATTCTAGAGAAGTACGAAAACTTCACATTTCACGAATGTAATATTTATGAAAAATTACCTGATTTTACAGGTGTTGACATTGATTACGTTTTCTCTCTTGCATCGCCTGCTTCGCCAATTGATTTTGGGTTAATTCCGATGGAAATTATGAGAGTTAACAGTGAGGGGACATTAGCTCTTCTAGAACTCTCTTTAGAGAAAAAAGCTAGATTTTTAGAAGCATCTACAAGTGAAGTATATGGTGATCCTGAGATTCATCCACAAACTGAAGACTATGTAGGTCATGTTAATACTCTTGGTCCAAGAGGTTGTTACGATGAGTCGAAGAGATTTGCAGAGGCCATGACTATGAGCTTTCATAGAAAATTTGGACTAGACACACGTATCATTCGTATCTTCAATACTTACGGTCCAAGAATGAGACCAAATGATGGAAGAGTTATTCCAAATTTCATTAATCAAGCGATGAGAAATGAAGACATTACTGTTTACGGTGATGGTAGTCAGACAAGATCATTTTGTTTTGTTACAGATCTAGTAGATGCAATTCATAACGTAATGTTCTCTGATGACCCAACGCCATTTAACTGCGGAAATCCAGATGAGTACACAATTTTAGATACTGCTAAATTCATTATCAAAGCACTAGATTCTAAATCAAAAATAGTATTCTTAGATCTTCCAAAAGATGATCCTAAGAGAAGACGTCCAGATTTAACAAAGCTTCAAAGTGTAAGTGATTTTTCTCCAAAGGTTAGCTTTGAAGAAGGAATTAAAAGAACAACTGAGTTCTTTAAATCATTATAGGTGTAATTTGAAGATAGCTCTTAGTTGTGACGATTTATTAATCAGAGATCATTATACAGAAATAGTAGAGACTTTAGGCATGGTCTATGAAGACTCTACTATTTACACTCTTGCTCATAAAGAAAAAGCAATGTTAGGTACTGTAGAGCTTCGGAAAATACGTTCAACCTACTTATCTCATAAAATAAAAGATAGAGAACAGCTGGCAAAGAATTCTTTTTTAATTCCTAATGCAGCTTCAAACTTGTTTATTCCTTGTTCTGTTGATTTAATCATTAATATATCAAATGGAATGTCTAGTGGGATAAGAAAGTGTGATAATACAAAACTCGTTACTTATTTCTATGATCATTATTATTTGAATAGAAAGAAGAAGGCACTAAGAGAGAAAATATTTAACTCTTATGTCACTAAGTGGTCTAAAGCAGCACTTTGTATGAGTGATGAAATTTGGGTACCAAGTGAAAGTGTTAAAAAGTTTGTAGAAGAATTCTACAATGGTCCTGTTAGTGTCGTCGCTCCTCCATTTAATATCGCCGATTATCCACTTACTCCTAAAGAGGGGAAAGAGTTTAATTACTATGCTATTAATGCAAAAGGAATGAGCGAAGAGTGCGCGATAGAGCTTACAAGTTTTTTAGATGAATATAATATGAAGTATATTTTCTTTGGCGAGGATGCTCATCTAGATATTCTTAAAATTGATGAGGAAGATCCTAGGTTTATGGGAGTTCGTTGCTCTGGAGAGCTTGCTCCTATGTTAGGAAATGCGAGAGCTTTAATTGATATTTCTGAGACAGCATTTCCCGAAGATATACTAAAGTGTTTATCAAGTGGTAGACCTGCAATCGTAAAAGATAGCGAGTTATTTAAAAGCTATCTTGGAGACTTTGGGCTACTTTGGACTGATGGTAGCGCATCTAAACTAATTGATTCTGTAAAAGACATGAATAATCTCTACCATACTTATGATAGAAAAAAGCTTTATAATATTGCGACAAATTTTCATGATATTAAGTTCAAATCTGATGTGAAGAGAAGAGTCGATAAAATGATTGGTGACAATCATGTTCATAGTGGTGCTGACTGTTGTCATTAAGTAAGGACTTCTATGAAACTTATATTAATCCTTTTTTTAGTTTCCCTCCCTTCATTTGCAAATACTATTGATTCAATTAAAAATAGAGGATATTTAAACTGCGGTGTTAGTGAGGGGTTGAATGGTTTTTCAGTCCCCAATGCTCGTGGAGAGTGGAGTGGTTTTGATGTTGATATTTGTAAGGCCGTAGCCGCAGCTATCTTTTCAGACACTTCTAAAATTAAGTATTTTCCTACGTCGCTTAAAAATAGATTTGATTTTCTTAGTGAGAGAAAAATAGATTTGTTAAGTCGAAATACCTCTAGAAACTTTTCAAGAGAAGTAACTTATAATGTCGAATTCGCTCCAGTTGTATATTTTGATACTCAGGGTGTACTAGTCAAAAAGAATAGTGGCATAGGTAAAGTATCTGATTTAGATAATAAGAAAATTTGTGTAAAAAATAATACAACTACACAAGAGAATTTAATCGATTATTTCAAATTACATAAGTTAAGACTTAGGCAAGTTCGTTTTGATAATAATGATCAGTTGTTCTTAGCTTTCATGAAAAAGAGATGTGTGGCCGTAACGTCAGATATTACAACTTTAATTTCAGAGAGAAATAAATTCAAGTCTGCCAATTCTTATAAAATATTGAAGAAGCGAATTGAGAAAGAACCTCTTGCTCCTGTTGTCTTAGCAGGTGATAAGAAGTGGAAAGACTTAGTATCGTGGACTATTTATTCGCTTATTTGGGCCGAAGAACTAGGGATTAATTCATCTAATATTACATCTATGAAGAAGAGTTCTGACCCGAGAGTTCAGAGGTTTTTTGGTGCATCTTTTAATTTCGAAAAGATTTTAGGCGTATCTAATAACTGGACTGGAGAAGTGATCTCAAAAGTGGGTAACTATGCTGAAATTTTCGAAAGAAACCTAGGTAAGAAGAGTTCTCTTAAGTTAGAGAGGGGACTGAACTCCCTATGGAAGGATGGTGGTCTTCTTTATTCTCCACCTATGAAATAGTCTGATGGATCAAGGTGTATTCAAATTTGATAAAGAAGTACACTCTTTCAATAATGGGGAAATCCTTTATTATCCAAATTTCTTTTCTAATGATTATCTTGCAGTTTTAAAAGAAGAGCTTAACTGGCAGAGCGATAATATAAGAATGTTTGGTAAGGTTCATCCTATACCAAGGCTTCATTGTTGGTATGCAGACTCAAATGTGTTCTATGAATACTCAAATATAAATCTAAAACACAACCATTGGAATGAGCTTCTTCTAGATATTAAAGCATCGGTGGAAGATATAGTGGAAGAGAGATTCAATGGGATGCTTGGCAACTATTATAGAAATGGTGAAGACTATGTCTCCTGGCATAGTGATGATGAGGAATCTCTAGGCGAGAGACCCACTGTCGCCTGTGCAAGCTTTGGCGTTTCAAGAGTGCTCTCCTTTCGAAATAAAGCTTCTAAAGAAAAGTTTTCTCTAAGTTTAGATAACCGCAGCTTACTTGTAATGTTACCTCCTACCCAAAACGACTGGGAGCATCAAATAAGTAAGAGCAAATTGATCAATGAGGAGAGGGTAAGTCTAACTTTTCGTTTTGTTCACCAATAATTCTTGAATACCCTAGACAAGTCTTATACATTATTTATGTATTTCTGGAGAAAGTAATGAGTAAGTATAATATCAAAATAGCTTCTAATTTATCAGGTGTTGGTACTCATACTTTAAGGGCCTGGGAGAAACGGTACCTAGCAGTTGTCCCAGCGAGAAGTAGTTCGGGGAGGCGTCTATACAGTGATAGTGATATCGAAAAGCTTCAGCTATTGAGCGAACTCTGTTCACTTGGAAATAGTATTGGCTCAATTGCTAATAAAGAGACTTCAGAACTCAAGGAAATGTTAGAGAGACTTGGTAAAGTTAAACAAAACATTCGACCTGCAAACTATAAAGTAACAAGTTCTATTGAAGTAGATAACTCTTTAAAGAATCTCATAGAGGCTATCCAAAATTACCAAATTGAAGTTCTCTCAAAAGAGATTGGTGCTTTGAAGGCTTCTCTCAGTACTCGTGATTTAGCCCTTAAGGTACTGTCTCCGCTACTTTCTGAATTAAGACATAGAGTTGACTTGGGTAAACTCTCAATTGCTCAAGAGCACGCTCTCCTCTCTATGGTTAAGTTTCATGTTGGAGATATTATTTACGAGAGCTATGAAAGTAAAAATAAGAACCCGAGCCTTATCTCAATAGCTAGCCCTAGTGGTGAACTAGATGAGTTCGATATTATTTTATTCTCTCTATTATGTTCACACTACGGTGTTAAGTTCTTTTACTTAGGAGCAAATTTACCTCTTACTCCATTGATTGATGCTACGAACTCATTTGAAGCAAATATTTTATTACTATCAGTTAAAAACAAATCTTCTCAGAGCTATATCGAAGACCTCTATAGAAAACTAGGTTCAGATCGAGAGTTATGGATTAGTGGATCTGAGAATATTAAAAATAGTTATGTTCTTAATGAATCAAAATTTAGAGCAATCTCTGACTTATTTCATTTAGACAATTGTTTAAAAGAGCTTAGCCAAGGTTAGGCGTCTTGCTCTTCCCAACTTTTGTTGGCCCAATTTAATAATTGATGTGGTTTATAGGATGCTTTGTAGGCCATTGATGGATTAGACTCAACATAATAGCCTAGATAGTAGTAGTCATAACTATTTTCTTTTGCGTAGTTGATTTCTGTTAGTGCTCCAAAGTGACCAAGACTTCTATCTGAGTACTCAGGGTTAAATGCAAAGTACACGCTACTAATACCACTATCTCCTTCATCTAAAATTCCCCATGCTATGACTTCTTCTCCAAGTGAGTAAGTCAGTATAAAGCTAGAGCAAGACTGGCTAAAGAAGCCATCTATAAATTCATTACGTTCTTCTGGCGTATCTTTTGATGAGTTGAATCTTTCATTGTGTTGAATATATATTTTATAATACTCTTCTTTAAATATTAGCGGCTCTTTTGAAATGATGAGATCTTGGTTTTTCTTTAAAATTTTTCTTTGGCCTTTACTAAAGTTCACTTTGTTAACTAAAACTCTTAGAGGTAGACATTTCTGACAGTTTGAACACTTTGGCCTAAAGTAGAATCTGCCAAACTTTCTCCACCCATTTTCTAGTATGATATCTAACTCATTCTTATCTAGTTCAGTAGCAAAGAAATATTCTTGAGTGAACTCTTCACCTTTTATATAAGGACATTTAGAGGGAGGTGAAAGAGTAGGTTGGCTTAGTAAATACATATTTTCTTTTACTTTTTTTGTATGACTTAGATAACTCATGAACATTAAATGAATTGTTCATTTTCTGCAAAATAACACTAAGAAGTTAATTTAATACTACCGTTATAATAAGACGAATATGATCTTTAATAAAGGGCCTATGAACCAAACTTCTTTAATCACATATTTATTTTCAATTACTTTCTTTATTTCTTGTGTTGCAGACTCAAAAACAAGTAAATATGAAGTAGGTCAGTGCTTTAAAGAAAGAAGTACTAATTACGCAAGTTACGCTAAACAGAGTGAAAGTATTTATAGAATTGAAGAAGTTGTAGCAAACTCTCTAAAAGTATCCCTATGGTATGGCAAGAGTTGGCTTTATCAGGGGAAGAAGAGAAGTAATTACTTTTCTAATAGAGCGACGCTTGCTTATGAGGAAACAAATTGCCCTGGGATTAGAAAGAATGCTGCTATAACTGATAAAATTAAATCAATAGATGTTAAGTAGATAGCTTTTTTAAATATTCTACAAATTGCTCAAAAGATTTCTCTAGAGATTTATATTCTTCATCACCTTCAAAAGCTTTGAGAGTATTTACAACTGCTTCCAGAGTGCTGAACCCACCATCCTTCTGCTTTCTGACTTGTGCATAGGGAGAGTCTGAATCAAGCTGTAAATTGATATGTGTGATATCTTTTAAATAAGGATTGAGTTGTAGTATTTTATAGGCCTTCTTCCAGGTGCCATCGATAAAAATAAAGTGTTTTTTATTATCTAATTGCTCAGTGGCAACAAACTCTTTTAGATTTACTGATTCATCACTTGGAAATACAAGTATATTTTCAAGGTTAGGCTTTAGAATATCTTCTTTCTCAAATACTTCACCGTCGTACAGTTGGATATCTTCAAGGGATAACGCCAAGAGCTGCACAGTACCTTTCAGGCTCTTAACTTCACTTGGATGACGGAGTATTGTCACTGGAGTTGTATTAGCAGTAGTCGTTGTAAATTTACAAATGCATCCTTTTAGTGCTCTAGTGCATACTTCGCAATATTCTCTACTCATTTATAAACCTTAATTTCCATAGCTTATAGGCTAGGTCCATTTCTCTTCAATGTCTAGAATCTCATTATTTCTTACATAGTGATATCTAGTACTTAGTAATAGTATATTCAATCAGTTAACTACTTTTGTATAAGTTTGTTTAATAGTTCTTACATTGACTTTAAGCAATACTACTGTTATTCTAAATATCTTTGATTGAGTTGTGTTTTATAGAACGAAAGAACTCACTAAAGAATAAAGTTCTAGCAAGGAGTGTTTATGAGCTTAAGAGAAAGAATGAGACTGGAAGAAATTGAAGGTGAATCATTACTAAGAAAACCACAATGGTTTGTAAAAGAAGAAGAAATTGAAATCGAGGCCACTCAGCCACCTGAAGAGATCCTAAGCGAAGATAGAAAAGTTAAGCTATAGGTTTATTTTAATTTAGATTTAACACAGTTTGTAAGCTTCTTATCATTCCATTGATAAGAATCTTCACATTCATTGAGTATATTCTCGGTATAGGATTCACAGCTTGTAGGGCCCTTAAACCTTGGATCTTTTCTTTTCTCCATACAGAAGAATTTAATATTTTGATCAACTTCAATTTTTTGCTCTTCAGGGTTAGTTGGAATAATTCTCTTCTTTGGAGGTACAACTTTTTTAGGAGCTACTATTCTATTTGAGTTTCTAGGTCGTGAATAACGTTTCGGTCTAGTTCTACTCACTTTTCCTTTTTTCGTAGCTTCCCAGTTTTGAAGACGAAGTTTTCTATACCTTTCAAGTGCATTCTGTCTCTCTATTTCTTCAAAGCTTCTCATTGTCTCTTTGGAGTAGTGCTTTGGTGCTTCCTTCATCTTTACAGAAGTACATGATGAAAAAATAAGAAAAGAAATCAATATTAATATATTTCTAGAAGTCATGAATAGTATTTACCAGTTCTGGTTGATCGATAAAAGGGTTTCTGTTGTTTTGAAACTCATAAATCTTTTGATTTCTTATTCTCTCTTCTTCATCTACTGGATCTTCTTGATTCCAGTTTCTTAAGTATCTTTCCTGTAGCTCACCAATTGGCATTTTAAACCTTACTGAAAAGTAAAACATAGCTCTTGCTACATTTCCTTTGTGGCTTGTGGGAGGTTCAAATGCTGTAATATTAGTTCCAATTGCATTGCCTCTAGTAGAAGCTGTACAATTTTCATTGATAACTCTACCGTTAACTTCTGCAAATATATTATTACTTCTAGAGCTGTTAGCTCTGTTGTTTACAGGGTATAGGTGATGAAGGTCTGTTTTCTGAAGGGATTTACTAAGGTTTGGATTAAATTTACTTTGTGGCCAAGTGTGCTCACAGTTCATAACAGAAGCAGTAGGAATCTTTCCTGGGCCAATGCCTTGATTTTCTCCATATTCATTTTCGCAGTAGAGGTCTTTTACTGTATAACTTCCTCTTTGGTCTTGCTTAAGGTGCAAATTACCAAATAGCTCTATTCTGGCTTCTTTATATGAAATTGTTTTTATTTGAGTGTAGCAAGTTTGATCTTTTTGACATTTTTCTGTCACTAGATCTTTATCATCCGTTTTAATGTGATAATAACTAAGAACTTTAAAGAGCTCTTCTTTAATCTCTGATGAGTCTAGCTTATCATTCTCAATACTTTCTATAAGAGAAGCAGGGTAGTAATCATAGTCTTTTAATAAAGCAAAAGAGTTGATACTGAATAATAAAGTAGAGCAAAATATTAATTTATTTAAAGTCATTATCCATCCTTGGATTTAATGTTGAAAATAGTCTAACAAAGCTTTCTCTTATGGCCAAGAAATTATCGTATTTTTTTCTTACATCTCTTTCTATTTGCACTAATCAAATCAGCTGTTATCATTGATTAACCCTATATTTATATAAAAAGGAATTCCTATGGCGTTTAATAGTCGAATAACTGGCGTTGGTTCTTATGTTCCACCAAAAATTTATAAGAATAGTGATCTTGAAGAAATGATGGATACATCTAATGAGTGGATTATTCAAAGAACTGGAATCGAGCAGAGACACTGGGTTGATGAGAATACTTGTACTTCTGACCTTGCATTAGAAGCTTCAAATATTGCTATAGCAGATGCTGGTCTTGAGCCTTCTGACATTGATATGATTGTTTTTGCAACGCTTAGTCCTGATCATGACTTTCCCGGGACAGGCTGCTTCTTACAAACTAAGTTAGGAATTCCAAATATAACTGTTTTTGATATTAGACAACAATGTACGGGATTCTTATATGGATTAAGCTTAGCTGATAAGTTTGTACAATCCGGAGGACATAAAAATGTCTTAGTCGTTGGTGCTGAAGTTCACTCAAAAGGTCTAGATAAAACACCTCGCGGACGTTCTGTCTCTGTTCTCTTTGGTGATGGTGCAGGTGCTGTTGTTGTTTCTAGAACTGAAGTAAAAGACAAGTCTAAAGATTCTCATATACTGACTACAAATCTTCATGCTGATGGAACATTTGCTAAAGAGTTGTGGGTTCCAGCACCTGGTACTGATATTGGTGCCGATAGAATTAGTCATGCTCTCCTAGATGAGGGACTACACTTTCCTGAGATGAATGGAAAAACTGTTTTTGTACATGCTGTAAAGAGAATGGCCGAAACATTAACGCAATCATGTGCTGAAATGGGAGTTAAGATTGAAGATGTAGATCTATTCTTATTTCATCAAGCAAACTTAAGAATTAATTCAAAAGTTGCAGAAGTGTTAAAGATTCCTGAAGAAAAAATATTCAATACTATTCAAAAGTATGGAAATACAACTGCTGCTACAATTCCACTTGGTATGCATGATGCAATCAAAGAAGGTAAGCTTAAAGAGGGAATGCTAGTCGCTAGTGCTGCATTTGGAAGTGGCTTTACTTGGGCATCTAGTCTTTGGAGATACTAAGGTATTAAAGAACCTCTTCATATGAAGAGGTTCTGATTATTACAAACCTTTTTCTTCGGCGTAATCAAAAATATACTGTCTAAATTCTAATATATTCTTATGATTTAATAATTCAATAACATTATTTGCTGATGGAACTACATCATAAATTAGATTCTCCATTGAGAATTGTATAGTCTGCATTCCAATATAGAGGTTAGTAAAAAAGTCTATATCACCTTTTTGCCAAAACTGAATAAGGTCCGCTACATCTTGATGATTATCACAACATGGACAACCAGGGCATAGACCTTTATTTTCAATAAAGCTTAAATGGTGTTGAGTTTGCTCTGCAATCATTCTTTCTCTGTCTTCAGAATCATCAGCAAATCTATCAATTAATGGAATAGCTACATCATTATTTTCTTTAATTGTAACAAGTAGCTCTTCATAGAAAGTTGCATAGAGTGAAGTGAAGATACAATCTTCCATAAGAAAATAGAATAGTTCTTCCTGACTACTTGCTGATGCCTTTAAGTTATCATAGGCCTTTAATGCAAGAGTATATGGAAAGTCTGGGCTTCCTTCTAACTCATGAAAGTATGTTGCGAGTGAAACCGGTGTTGATTCAGATTCAGTATTTTTATTTGAATCTTTAAAAAATCTTTCAATCATTGACATGTGTACTATCCTTGTTACGCATACAATAAACTTATTTTAGTTTATTTTTCAGAAATTATCTAAAAAAATAAATAAAATCTAAATAACCTATCGGATTATATTATTCATCCAATAGATATTAATAATACTAGGCAATACTATCGCCTGTTATGGTGCAGGGTTTGAGTAAATACGATGTACTTGATTTATTGACTCAAGTGTTTCTTCGCTTAATTCATACTTTATGGAGTTAATATTTTCTTTTAACTGCTCCATATTTGTAGCACCAATAATATTAGAAGCTAAGAATGGTCTTGAATTTACGAATGAAAGAGCTAAAGTCGCTAAAGAAATACCAAGATCTTTTGCTATATTCGCATACATTTTTGTTGCTTCAACAGACTCCACACTAGAATATCTACTATAATGAGGCCATTTTGTTATTCTAGCACCCTCTGGCATATTTCCATTAAGGTATTTCCCTGAAAGCACACCAAAGCCAAGTGGTGAGTAGGCAAGTAGTCCAATATTCTCTCTGTGACCAACTTCTGCTAAACCTATTTCATAAGTTCTATTAAGAAGGTTATAAGGGTTTTGAATACTTTGCATTCTTGCAAGACCCTGTTGCTCACTTAATGATAAGTACTTCATAACTCCCCATGCTGTTTCATTAGAAACACCAATCTCTCTAATCTTACCGCTCTTCTTTAACTCTGTAAGCGCTTCTAAAATCTCTTCGAGTGGAACTATGTCTTCACTATTGTCGTGTGCGTATTCTTTTTTACCAAAGAAATTAGTATTTCTATCAGGCCAGTGCAATTGATATAAGTCAACATAGTCAGTTTTTAGACGACTTAAAGATCCTTCAAGTGCTGTAATGATATGTTCTTTTTTAAGTCTAGGACCATTTCTTATGTGCTTTACAAATTCACCTGGTCCAACAACTTTTGTGGCCATAATGATTTTATCTCTCTGCTTTTGAAATACTTCCCATCTTCCTAGGATTTCTTCTGTCTTATGAACAGTTCTAGGCTTTGGAGGAATAGGGTACATTTCCGCAGTGTCATAGAAGTTAATACCTTGGTCAAATGCATAGTTAAGCATTTCAAATGCTTCTGTATCAGTATTCTGCTCACCATAGGTCATTGTCCCCATGCAAATTAAGCTAACGTCTATGTCTGTATTACCGAGTTTATTAAACTTCATAACTTCCTATTGTTTTAAAATTGCTTCAATTTCTAAATCTGTATTCTTCTTAATTGTCATTACTAAGTAAGCAATGATTAAACCAACCATAATTACCATTGGTACTGAAATTACAGGAAAGCTTAACGCCGTCATTTTTCCAAGACTTTCATTAAACTCTACAGTTCCAGGCTCACCAACAAGTATCTTTATAGCTAGTATATAGTTTAAAACTGCAGAAACAAAGAACGTCCCACCTAGACAAAGTGAGGCAATTTTAAGATTTTTTTCAAATAGTCCATTATGCCCATGCTCTTTGAAAGACTTATCAATTAACTCAATATCTATCATCTGACCTAAAAAAGTTTTCACAAGTGGCTTACTTGTATACTGACTAACTATCACTGCAATACCCATAAAAAATGGAATTAATGTTTCTTTTGCAACCATCCAATCTCTATTTAAATTGAATAATCCGATACCTCCAGTCATGATCACAGAGAATAAACCTAACGCAGAAAAAAAGTTAACTTTCTTTTGCTTAAAGTAGTCGTAAGCCCCATAACCAATAGGGAAGCTGAGTGCTATGATAAGACTATATACTTGTCCTAAATGTTCATCAGAACTAAATTTTGTGAGGATTACTGAAGGAATAATCACATTCAAAGCTATATTTAAAAATGAGTTTTCTTGTTTCTTTTTTGGCGCAGTTTCAGCGTTCATTTTGTTCCCTTATTTAAAGATAACAAAATCTTACAGCCTTTTTTTTGCCTTGTCAGATGATTTTGTGTCTGAAAAAGTATTAAAGTAGAAATTATTTAACTATCAAGGATGATGTTATGAAAAAGTTAATTTTATCGTGCGCTCTTGCACTTTCAGTCAATACTGTTGCCCAAGATTTCAATGGATACATAGTAAAATTCAAGAAAGGTTCTAAGCTTTTAGAACAAAAGTCTTTCAAGTCAATTGGTGATTTTGAAAAATTAAATCTGTCTTTTGGTGACTTTGCTAAATTATCAAACGTTGATTTATCTAACAAAGCAGTTTCAGAATTAATGAGTAATCCTGAAATTGAATATGTAGAGCCAAACTGGATTATCAAAGTAGACCCAGTAGATACTAATAAAGAAGTTTTAGATCCAAAGTATTCTCAGCAATGGGGATTAACTAATGATGGTAAGAACTCTGGTGGTTGGTTCTCAAGAGGGAAAGCCGGAGAAGATGTTAACGCTGAAAAAGCATGGGAAATCTCTAAAGGTAGTAAGGAAGTAATCGTTGCTGTTATCGATACAGGAATTGATTTCACTCACCCAGATCTTAAAGATCAAATGTGGACTAACGATGCTGAACTAAATGGTATTGAAGGTGTTGATGACGATGGAAATGGTTATGTAGATGATATCTATGGTTATGACTTTGCAAATAATGATGGTAACCCAACTGATGGTCACTCTCATGGTACTCACTGTGCAGGTGTTATAGGAGCTTCACACAACTCTATTGGTGTAAAAGGTGTAATGGCCAATGTTAAACTAATGGGGATTAAATTCTTAACAGATAGTGGTTCTGGAGAAACAATTGGTGCAATTAAATCAGTAGAATATGCAATGAGAAATGGTGCACATATTACTTCAAACTCATGGGGTGGTGGTGAAAGATCTGAAGCTTTAAAAGAAGCTATTCAAGCAGCTCAAGATGCAGGAACAATGTTTGTTGCAGCAGCAGGAAACTCAAGATCTGATAATGATGCTAGACCAACTTATCCAGCAAACTATAAAGTAGATGGAATTGTTACTGTAGGTGCAATGGATGGGAAAGGTAATAGATCAAGCTTCTCAAACTACGGAAAGACTAGTGTTCATGTTTTTGCTCCAGGTTCAAATATCCTTTCTACTGTAAAAAATGGTGGATACAAGAAAATGTCAGGAACATCAATGGCAACACCATTTGTTTCAGGAGTTCTAGGTTTACTATTAGCTAACGAGCCAGGAATTTCAATTATCGAAGCTAAGAATAGACTTATGGAATCAACTGTTCTTAACAGTTCACTTTCAAAGTACTCTGCAGCTGGAAGAGTAGATGCATTTAGAATGCTAAATAATGAAAGAAATTAGATCAAAGTAATTTTAAGTATAGAATTGAGGGAGGTCTTAGACCTCCCTTTTTTATGTCATTCTTTTCAATGACTGATCAATAATCCAAAGCATAGGTTCTTTTCTAGTATAAACACCGTGACCAAATATAGTTAAAAAAGAATTAGGTACTCTAGAGTTATCTTTAAAGTCTACTAAGATATGCTCACCGTATTTATGTAATCTCTTTTTAAATTTTATATTTCTTCTTAACATCGCTGAGTCTCGTCCAATACCTAGTATTAAATCAAGCTCCTCATTTAGTTTTTGATCCTCTTTTATTGGGCTTTTTGAGTCACTACCTGCCACTGCCCATTGTTGAATATAATCTCCATTTTTTGTCGTTATTGAGCTTGTGAGACTTCCCCCCATCGGAACTTTTCCTCGATGATTTATGAAGTGAAGGAGAGTTGAATGAGGGAATGTTTTATTATTCCATGTGTAACGAACAGGTGTTCCTAAAGTCACAAAATCAAACTTTCTTCTTTTACAGCTCTCAATAAGATTATTGAGTTCTGTGATTTCAACATCGCTTTTTAATAAAACTTCTTTTAATTGTGATGCAATTGAGCCTTTACTAAGTAATTGACTTAGAAGTGTGAAAATTTGGCCTGCATGAGAATGACCGTAGAGTAATACTCTCTCTCCTGGAGAAGTATTTGAATGGATTGAGCGCATGAGGTTCAAGCTTCCTCGAAGTCTTGCAATATGGTGATTTGATGATGACCAAGTGAAGTTTTCAAATCGAGTATCTTTTGGACAAATTTCTTTTAATCTTTTTATTAAATTTGGATGAAAGTTTCCAAGCTCTCTTGCAAAAAGGTTGTTTCCACTTTTTATTTGAGTCCTAATTTTATTAATTATATTCTCTTTCAAATTTGGAAATGCTCTCTCTAAAAAAGATAGAATATCAAAGGGGTCATCTCCAACAAAGGTTCCATGTATGAAGTAGATATGGTTTATATTTAACTTCATTATATTATGGCAGATGTCTTCAGTACTGATATTATCTACAGAAAAGTCTTCATAATAGTATGATGATTCCTTTGATATTACAGAACTATAGTCTTGCTCTATACTTTCTATTTTCTCCCCTGCAATTAGCTGTAGGGCGATATAAAGTATGAAAATTATTTGTAGTATCGAGATGATTATTAATAGGATCATAGCGCTAATTATAGCTAATATTTGTTCATTGTGATAGAAGGGGAATATGTTTAAGAAAATCTTTCAATATATACTCCCTAAAAAGCTTAAAGAAGAGGATATCACTCCTTATTTACTTGTTGGTGAAGAAAAGGGAATTAATAAGTTAGTAGATAAGTTCTATTACTATATGGATACCTTGCCTGAGGCGAAGAAGTGTAGAGATCTGCATGGAAAGAGCCTTGAGCCTTCGAAAATGAAACTAAAAATGTTTTTGTCTGGATGGTTTGGTGGACCATCTCTTTATATTGAGAAATATGGTCATCCAAGAATGAGGGCCCGTCACTTACCATTTAAGATATCATCTGTTGAGAAGGAAGAGTGGCTTCTGTGTATGAGAAAGTCTATGGACGACTTAAAGCTTAATAAAGAGTTTGATGGTTATCTGTGGAATAGCTTTACAAGCTTTGCTGAACATATGCGAAATATTGATGACTAGATTGTTATAGAAACAAAATTTTCTTCTTTCCACTTTTTACATATTAAAATTAATTCTTCTGGTTGAACTCCTGAGTCGAGTTCAATATCAATGATACTTTCAAATAATTCGATGGCCCTATCTAAATGTCCTTCAAATGATGGCATAGAATTGAGTTTAAACTTTAAAGCTCCAGCACTCATTTTTATTAATCCTTTGCAAAAGGATGCTTCAGGACCTTTCCTTTTATGAGCATTCCATATCGCCTCAAGGTAAACGTGAGCTTCCCAGTAGTATTGGTGATTCATTAGATCAATAGCAAAGAGGTAATCATTATTGTTAAGAGATAATTTACTCGAAATTATTTCATCAAGGCCAAAACTATGTCCGCCTTCTTTATTTGGATGTATATTTTTTCCAGGAGTGAAAGCGTAGCTAGGAAAGCTACGCTCAGGAGCATATCTATGCATTCTTACTCAACATACCAGTCAAAATCGTAGCCTAGTTTTCCTTCTTCAATAAGTATTCTATGAACACTTTTTGACCATTTTTTATTTGAAGGATTCCAAGAGAAACGAGCTCTAGATACTTTACTTTTTATCTTGTTGAATTCGTCAACGTCTCTTTGATTTTTCCAGTTTGGTGCTTGAAGATCAGCAATAACTTTAACTTTTGGCGAACTTGCTAATGCTGCAATTCTTTCAAAGTCATAATGAGCTGCTACTTTTAGCATTGAAAGTACATCTGTTACTGCTCTATGAGGGAATGGATTAATAAACCCATGAGCATGCTCTAGAGCAGAGAGTGAGTTTGCTATAATTCTTTTAGGGAATTCAATGTCAGTTTTAGAATCTATCCATTTCATTTCTGGAAATGGAACTCTAAATCTTTCAAATAATGCTCTAAGCATTGGGATATCATAGTTAGGACCATTGTGGGCCATAAGGAAGTCCGCTTTCTTCATTATTAAAGCAAGACGCTCAAGTCCCATTTTTATTTCTTCACCTTTTAATCCGTATTTAATTAACATGATGTCATTGATACCTGTTAATTCTTCAATTTCATCTGAGATTGGAATTCTGTCTTCTTCGTGAATTAGTTCTGAATAGATTTGAATAGGTTGATTAAATTCAGTGTCCCAGAGAACTGCACCGATTTCTGTTACTCTATCTTTTGCTAAATTAACCCCATTTTCGACAAGGTTTTCGTTCATTCCTTCTAGATCTATTCCAAGAATTAGCATCTTCATTCCTTTTATATAATGATAACAATGAGTTGTACTTATATCGGCCGTAACGCATCTTTACAAATGTCTTTTATGTTATAGGTCATATATTTAAGTATTATTTGTTGTTAGTTATTATAAGGTTTTGAAATTATGGATAATATATCCTAGTATTATGACAAAGAATTGACTGTTTACGGACAATTACTTCTATCATTTAGACTAACTTATAAACTGACAATGAAACTATATTTAATTCTTATATTTACAGCAATATCTATGGCCTTTGCTACAGGTTATGTTTCCCTTCTTTTGAAGGGGACTTATACTTCTACACCTGAGGATGAAGAAAATATAACGCGTCTTAAGTTAAATTTTCAAAAGTCTGTGGCACCTAAGTCCATTATTAACTTTAACTCTCTTTATTACTCACCCGAACAGTTTCAACTTATAGATCCTATTTATACTCTTCCTGAGCCAGGCTCTGATAAGAGTGTTCAGTACTTCTCTAGTAAGGGGTGTTTTACTGGACTTAAGTCATTGCTTAGTAGAATGAACTTTGAAAAAGTGTGGGTGTGGGAAGAATTTCGTTGTGGGAAAATTTCTAATTTGAATGATAGCTTTTTTAGAGAAGCTCCTTACATGCATCCAAGTGGTAAAAGTTATGCTTATCTCGCGTACCTTTTAAATAAGAATAATCAAAATAATAGAGAATGGGTTTTAAAAAACCTTCCATACTTTCACGTAACTGAGCTTGCACTCATCACTAAATCTATAGGTGATCTAGGTGGTAAATTTGCTTTGCTTGCAAAATTGGATACAGATTCACTTCGTAAAGTTTCTCGTGGTAGGGGTACTATTCTGACTGAGGAATTCTTACTCGCACGTATAACGTATCCTTCATTTTTCTCTATCTTAGAATATCGCTTTTACTCAAGAGAAGATTTGGAGAGCTTTTTAAAAGATTCTCCTTATTTTCTCCACAATCATAAGTTTGGGAGAAGTTGTTTCTATCAAGATGGTCAATTGTGTTGGGAATATCGAGTAGGGCATATTCTAACAATAGCCAATAAAGGGACGATTGTTTTCTTATTTGGTCTAGTTCTTATTTGTGTAATTGTTGTAAGATTATTAATTATTCGACTACAAAACCAAAAGCATGAAGATGAAAAGAGAAGGCTTGCTCTAAGAATTCTAGGGCATGAGTTTAGAACACCAATAACAAGTATGTTACTCCTTATGGAGAAGTTAAATAAGAAGTACGATACTATGGATGATGAGGTTCAGGAGACGTTTTTAAGAATGTCTGGTGAGGTCTATAGACTTCAAAGATTAACTGAGACTTCAAGACATTATTTAAAGGCCAATAAAGGAAAGAAGCTTATTCATCTGAACTGTGAAGAGGTTTCATCGATGAATGACTTTATTTATGATTTGGCCCTGCCGTTTATTGATGAGCATGGAGATGACTTAACTTTGAATTTACCAGTCGAGGATAAGAGCATAAGGCTAGATTCTTACTGGACTCAAATTGTTCTAAAAAACCTTATTGGAAATGCATTCTTTCATGGAAAGCCTCCTGTTGAAGTTAGAGTTGAATACTTGAAGGAAGCCGTTGAAGTCTGCGTAATTGATCAAGGGCATTGTGATTTCCACACTTTTGCTGAAATGTCAGAAGAGTTTGCTAAAGGAAATAAAAGTTCAGGTACTGGGCTTGGTTTAAATATTGTGAAACAAGTTGTGAAGGAAATGGGAGGAGAAATTAGCTTCTCTCCAAATCCAACAACCTTTCGTATTGTCTTAAAAAATAGACGTCCTCAGAAAGGAGAAGGTCAGTCATGAGTAAATTATTACTAGTAGAAGATGATGATAGTTTAGGTTCTTCTCTTAAGAGTTATTTAACTGGAGAAGGTCATGAGGTTGTTTGGGCACAGTCACTGGCCCAAGCTAGAGAGCTTCATAAAGATGAAGAACTTATTATCCTTGATTGGATGTTACCTGATGGTCAAGGCGTTGATTTCTTAAAAGAGATAAGAGAGAGCGACCTTAATAAACCAGTTATTATGTTAACTGCAAGAACTGATTTAATCGATAAAGTTATTGGTCTTGAAGCAGGTGCTAATGATTATATGACTAAACCTTTTGAGCCTAGAGAATTAATTGCTCGTATTAGAGTACAAATTAGAGATCATGGAAAAAAAGAAAATGATTCTTCTGATGGTGTTTTAGTTCGTGGTGATTTAGTTATTAATCAAAATGAAAGAGAAATTCGTTGGCATGGTGTAGTTACTGAATTTACAAAAATGGAATTTGATTTTCTTTCACTTCTTGCTGAGAGTCCGAATAGGGCCTTTTCAAGAGAAGAAATTTTAAATAAAGTCTGGGGATATGAGAACTATCCTTCTACGAGAACTGTTGATACACACGTTCTTCAGATAAGACAAAAGCTTAGTGATGAGTTGATTGAGACTGTTCGTGGTATTGGATATCGTTTTAGATTCAATGAGAATTAACTAAGAGTTTACATTCGGATGACACTTTAAAAATCTCCTGTGGTTAAATCTTATCACAGGGGATAACTATGAAAAAACAATTACTACTTTTAACACCATTACTCATTTTCACTTCTTGTATCACACAAGAAAGATTCGAAGAGAAGTTAACCAAGACCCTGATTGAAAGACCAGAGATTTTAACTAAAGTTATTGAAAATAATCCTGACCAATTTGTGATTGCATTTCAAAATGCGGTGAGAAAAGGACAGCAGAAAATAGTTGAACAAAGAAAACTTGATGAAGAAATTCAGCTAAAGAAAGCATTTGATAATCCATTTAAGCCTTCAATTCGTAAAGATGAACTTATTAGAGGTACTAAGGGAGCTCCTCTTACTATTGTAGAGTATAGTGACTTTGAATGCCCATATTGCTCTAAGGGATATAAAACAGTTAAAACTCTTCTCGAGAAGTATGAGGGAAAAATTCAATTTGTATTTAAGCACCTTCCATTAAGTTTTCATGAAAATGCAATTATCGCAGCAAAATATTATGAGGCCATAAGACTTCAAAAAGAGAGTCTTGCTATAGAGTTTCATGATTATATTTTCACTAATCAAAATGAATTAAAGAGCGGGGAAAAGTTCTTGAATGAGCTAAGTAAGAAACTTGGCGTAAATATGAAAAGGTTAGGTAAAGACTTAGAGTCTGAAGCTATTAAGCTTAGGATTGCAGAGGATCTATCAGAAGCCTCTCGATTTGGTATGGAAGGGACTCCAGGGTTTCTAGTAAATGGTATTCCAGTTCGAGGGGCCTATCCTTTAAAACATTTTGATATGATTATTTCAAAGTTAGTAGAGAACGGAAGCTTAAAGCTTTAACGTCTGAATAAAGGATTACTCAGACGTTTACTTTGATTAAAGATCGTTAACTAAGTCAACAAGCTCTGGGTAATCAACGTATGGGTTTCTATTATGTTGAACAGAGAATATTTTATTATTTCTTTCTCTTTCTTCATCAGAAACAGGATCTAGCTTATGCCACCCTCTTAATACAGCTTCTTGTTCTGAATCAATATTCATAGCATTTGGCTTTTTGTAATTATAGTATCTTGTCGACATATAGAACATTGCTCTAGCAATATCACCCTTAACTGCATCAGGTGCCTCAATGTAGTTATTTCCATTCTCTGAGAATACTACTGCATTTGATGTTTCACAGTACTCTGAGAAGTTCTTAACTACTGTTGAGTTTTGAGTTAAGTTACCAAAAGGATAATTCCATCTTTCTTGATTTGTTTTAGCATACGAAGGAGCAAGGTTATGAATATCAGCTAACTTTAAATTATAGAAATCTGATTCTTTCACTTCTTCAAATTTACTTCTTGGCCAAATATGTTCAGCATTAATTGTATTGTAATCTGGCTTTCTCATAACACCAATTGCATATTGAGGATTCTTTAAATCTTTGCTTGTGAATACTTTTTGACAGTAAAGAGTATCCAGAGCGTATTCTCCAGAGTCAGTTACTTGAAGATGAATCTTTCCGTAGAGGTAAGTTCTTGCAAGACTGTAATCTCTATAAGTATTAAAGTCATGTGAATAACATGAGTTTGACTCTTTAGCGCCTTTAGCACATCTCTTTGTTGAATCTCTCTTTCCTGGAACTCTAGTGTGTTCCCATTTTAATATTTTATTTAGTTCTGATTTTAGATTACTTAAATCTTTGTCTGAAATTTGACTTGGATTTGAAAGTTTAGATAGGTATTTAGCATGGAACGTATCATTGTAGTAATCTGAAGGGTTGTCATGAGCTGCAATTTCTACAATAGAATCAAGGTTTTGAGTACCTGTTTGTTGATAGTTACCAGTACTTTCACCTGTAACGGGAGTATCAAAAGTGTGCTTATCACCACATGATGTAAAAATTGATAGTGCTATTAAAAGCATAAGTGATTGTTTCATCTTTTCCCCTATAGAATTTTTAGGTAAAAATAAAACACTTATAAAGAAGAGTCTAGTGATCGTGTAAGTGTTACCTAACAAGTTTTGGTTAGAATCTTGTTAGGCGATAGGGATTAAATTTGATTTAACTACTCGAAATTTAAAGAAGAATACACAGCTTAGACCTACTGACATAATGGTTAGACCTATTGCCAGCCCTGCCCATAGGCCTGCGGCCTCCATTCCTTTGGTCGTGGCAAGCCAATAACCTATAGGGATTCCCACGCACCAATTGAAAAGTAGCGAGAGAATCATTGGATACTTTGTTTCTTCTAATCCTCTTAGTATTCCCCAGAGAGTAACTTGAATACCATCTGGGATCTGAAATAGACCGACATAGAGTAAGAGACCAGCACTATAGCTAATAAGTTCTGGGTCATCAGTTGCAAATCTAACGATAATGTCTGGAGCTGTTAGGTACATTACACAAGTTCCAATCATTATTATTGCAACCATAATTATGGATGACAAAGAGTAGAGGAGTATTCCCTGCTGACTTCCGGCTCCATATTCCTTACCAACTTTAACAGAAGCAGCGCTGGATATAGCGAGAGGGATCATAAAAGTACAACTTGCAAGATTTAGTACAATATTATGTGAAGCTGATGCAATAATAGACATCTTTCCAATTAAGACTGTTACTGCTGAAAACATAAGGATTTCACTTAAAGTTCCCAGACCAATAGGTATTCCAAACTTATATATTCTTTTAAATAGAACTTTATTGAAGCTCCAATCGATTTCAAATTTTGATTTAGTATAGAAAAATAGAGTTGCGAACATCAGAACTCTAGATATAGTCGTGGCAATTGCAGCACCTTTGATTCCAAGTTCTGGTAAACCAAATTCCCCAAAAATTAAAATATAGTTCATTGCAATGTTTATGACATTGAATACTAGGATGAGAACATTTGAAAATACATTCTTATCCCATGCCTGAAGATATTCTTTGGATACCTGAAATAGTATTGCAGGAACAATACTTGGACCAGCGATTAAAATATAATCTAAGATTAAAGGAGATATATTTGGATTAAAATTAAAGGTCGGTAGAAGTAGGATCAGGGCACCTATACCACATAGTAAAAGAAGACTAAGTGCAAGCATCAAGTAGTGAGCATTTGCAAATAATGAGTTATCTTTTTGTTTCTTACCTCTAAACTGGCTTGATAATGGACCAACAGCAAACGTCACACCGAGTCCAAACATCATTAAAGGAGCAAGTAAACCATTTGCTACTCCAAGGGCAGCAACTACATCGTTGGAATACCTACCTGCTACGACAATATCCCCGATTCCAAAAAGCATTTGTCCAATTTGACCAGCTATCAATGGGATAGAGAATAAGAAGATCTCTTTAATAGTTAAAAAGTATGTTTTTTTCATGGTTTTCGTTTATCAGTAGTGTTGTTATTATGCAATCAATAGCAGATAATTATATATACAAAGCCCTAATTGCCTTAAGTAATTATAAATATAGAGTAAAAAAGTGCATAATCAAATAAGAAATAGACTTGTTAACTTTGTTGTCCTTCATCAATATAAATGCTTATTGATTGCGGCCCTAATCTTTCTTTCTGGACTACCTTTCCTAGCGAATACGAAGATGGATTTCTCTGCCAAAGTTTGGTTTGCAAGTAGTGATCCAAATATAAAAACTTTAGAGAACTTTGAAAAAACATTTGGAAATGATGAGTCTGCGGTTCTAGTTATTGAGTCAGACTCAGATGTTTTTAATCCTAAGTTTATGAGTATGCTGGAAGACCTTACTGAAAAAATGTGGAAGGTCCCAGAAGTTATGAGAGTACAATCTCTTACTAACTTTTATTGGACTAGGTCCTTTGAAGATGAAATTTTAACTGAAGAATTTCTATATTCTGAAAAGATTAAAGATCAAGAGTATCTTACTCAAAAAAGAAAAGAAGCCTTAGATCATAAGGTAATACCTGGGTACTACATTAGTGAAGATGGTAAAAGTGCTTCCATTTATGCATTCATTTCACATAATCCTGATAAGGCTCCTGATTATGCAAAAATTACTGAAGGACTAAAGAAAACAACTGAAAATTATAGAGATGAAAAGGGATTAACTTTTCACTACATGGGACAACCTCCTCTGTCAGACAGGTTTCAGAAGGTTTCATTCGATGACCTTTATACAATGTCTCCATTACTTCTTATCTTAGTTATGGTTTATCTCATATTCTGCTTTAGAAGTTTAATTGGTGTTGTTATTCCAATGGTCATTATCACTCTCTCGTTAGTCTCTACAACGAGTCTCATAGGGCTTTTTGGCTTTACTGTTAATAGTTTAACATTTGTATTACCCTCAATCTTAATTGCCATATCTGTTGCTGACTCTGTTCATTTGATGGCCTCTTTTTACGATGAGTTTGCTAGGACTGGAGACCGGTTTCATGCTTGTACCCACACCTTAAGAAAGAATCTATGGCCAATATTCTTAACTACTTTTTCAACAATGATTGGTTTCTTCTCTCTTACGTCTAGCGATATTAAACCTGTGGCAGACCTCGGTGTTCTTGCTGGGGTAGGAACGTTTTTTGCTTTTCTCTATACTTATTTAACAGCGGTACCTTTATTAATTATTTTTAATAAAAATCAAACGCCTAAAAGTCTCAAAGTCAAAGTACTGCCGGAAGACACTGTTCGAAAGTATTTAGATTTTGTAAAAAAATATAGGATTGCTATTATAGGAAGTTTCTTTTTGATATCTAGCTTATTTACTTATCTAGCAATAAAAAATGAAATTAACTCAGACCCGTATACATACTTCTCTGATGAAGATCCTATTTCTTATGGAAATAGGTTTATTTTAAATTCGTATGGTGGCGTAGGTGGACCTGAGCTGATTGTAGATTCTGGAGTTGCAGGTGGAGTTACTTCTCCGGAATTTCTATATAAAGTAGAATCATTTCAAGAGTGGCTGGAAGAGAAAGAGTATGTGAATAAGTCTCTTAGTGTAATCAATATTTTAAAAGAGATGAATCAATCACTAAATGAAGGAAAGAAAGAATTCTTTAAAATTCCTGAACGAAAAGATCAGATCGCTCAAGAATTGTTTATGTACACAATGTCACTTCCTGTTGGGATGGACCTAAATAATAGAATGGACCTCCCTCAGCAAAAGCTAAGGCTTTCTATCCTATGGTCATTGCAGACATCGAAAGATTCACTTCGAGGTGTTGAAGACTATGAAAGAAAAGCTAAAGAAATTGGATTAAATGTTAAAACAACAGGGAAGCCTATTCTTTTTCATAGAATGAATAGCTATGTTGTCTTCACTTTCTTCACTTCAATCGCTATGGCCCTAACACTTATTACAGTCATAATGATTTTAATTTTTAAAAATATTAAACTAGGGCTTCTAAGTCTTATACCTAATGTTTTACCTATTATCTTTGGAGCAGGTGCGCTTACTCTTTTAGATAAACCTATTGATATTGGCTGTGCAATTGTGGCCAGTGTGACTCTTGGGATTGCTGTAGATGATACGATACATTTTCTTAGTCATTATAACTTACTAAGGAAGAGTGGGCTTAGTATATTTGAAGCTATGGTTAAAGTATTTACTTCAACCGGACTAGCACTGATTGTTACAACTGTTATTTTAGTTTCGTGCTTTGGTTTATTTATGTTCGCAAATCTAACTCCAAACATTAACTTTGGAATTCTTTGTGCACTAGTTCTATCAATTGCTTTAGTTACTGATCTACTCCTTCTTCCTGCAATTATCTTTTGCTTTAAAGACCAAGAGTAGGGTTGTTTAATATTCTACTAAGATGAAACTTTTCTATTATTGGGATATTATCAAAGTGTAATCCTACGCCTGATGGGTAATTTCCCTTTGCTTCTGTTTTTCTAACTACTGAAGCATTACAATGAAATTCAATATCATCTTTATCTCCAATTAGAACTTTCACTTCTTTTCCTAGTTCTAGTTGGGACTGCAGTTTGTTCTCGAGACCATCTAGTGATGAGATAAATGTACCCGTTTTAGATAAGTCAAAGGTATGGGCCAAAACACATTGATTTTCATCAAGTACGATCCATATAGGAAGAGTCTTTTGATACCTCTTAGGTATTAGCCACCATCTTTTATCCTGATTTTTGGCTGTATATCTAACACTTTTATTTATTAGAAAAATGAATGCGAGAAGGCTAGATACACTCGAGGCAAGTAGTGGCATGTACCACTCTATATTTGAAGCATATTTGAAAACGAAGTAGTTATTAATATGTATAGATAGTACTAAGGAAATAACGGATACTGAAAGCAGCTTATGTCCGTTAAGAGCTAGTGACATTGTTGTTAAACAGAAAAGCATTACTGCCCAGTTAAATATTGTTATTTGTTGAAATAAGATATTATAATTTATTGCAGTTGCCTCAGTCTGTAAGATTATTTGTAGGGGGATGGAAATAATTATTCCAATCATTGCGATGCTAGTAAATATGAGAAGCTTCGGTCGTTTGTTCATGATTAGTCCCTCTCTATTGCATATTGCCTACAATAACTTTTAACTTTATAGACATACTTTCTAGCCTCTTTGAGTTCTCTTGCTTCTAACCAGTACATTCCTCTTTTTAAGAGATTTCTTTTAACTCTACTTGGTCCTGAATTGTAGCTTGCTAATATAATTGAAGTGAGCTCTTCATTGTTATTTTTTATCTGATCTGGAAATGCCTCTACGTTTTGTGGTTTTTTCCAGTAGGTCGAAATATAGTCAAGGTAATCAAATCCACCTTTAATCGATTGCATTGGGTCTAACTTCCAGTCATTATGTTTGTTTATTTTCCCTGTTTCTATATATGTCTTCAGTACTGAGGCTGGAAGTCGTCCCCATCTAGGGTAGGAGTCATAATCTTTGTTTTCTAGTAGTTGTTTTTCTGCAAGTGGAGTGATTTGTGTTAGTCCTACGGCCTTTGCCCAGCTAACTGCTTTTGGATTAAAGCTTGATTCTTGTTCAATAAGCCCTGCCATTAGGGCGGAGTTCAACTTAGTCTCTTCAGAGATCTTTTTTAGAGCGTTCTTAACAGATGTTCTTGCTCTAATCTTTGCTGAAGATAATAGTGGATCATCATGTATATCACAATTTGGAAAAGGATAAGTTTTTCCAATAGGGTTAGCTTCTGGAGTAGGTTTATAGATAACACTGAAGTTATGAGACTCAACTGGAGGAAGTGTTAGTTTATCTATTTTATAGACTAACTTATCACTATATTTTTCTAGATTTGATATAGCTTCAACCTGTTTAGTGATATCTGTATTATTATAATAAAAGTAAACTCTTTCATCATTTGAATTTTTAGTTCTCTTTATTTCGATAGAGAAGTTTCGACTTTCATGCAGTACTTGATACTTAGGGGAGAAGGTAATATTCTCACTATCCAAGTCGTCACTAGTTTCTTTGGCCGTTGATTTGTTTAATAAATCATTTCCAATTTGTGATACCGAATAATTAGAGCCAAATGGATGATAAGGACCAGCACAGCTTGTATAGATGAATAGTGTACCAAAAAGTGCTAGTTTCAAAATACTTCCTTGTAAAGGGATTCATATGTTGAATTAGAAAGCTTGGAATAACTATAACAAGAAAACTTAAGAAACAGCCCAAATAATAGAGTCATCGTGTTTTTAGCATATTAGCCCATAAATTTGACCCTTATACTTGGCAGCTATCTTAAGCTTCTCTTAGATTTTGCCTAGAAATTGGGCCAAAACTTGCACTAAAATGAAATTCTTCTATAGAATACTGATATAGGAGAAACTGTGAAAACATCTACATATTTAAATGATAAAATTATCCATGCCTTTGATACCTGTAATTCAATCTTTCTTGGGAAAGAAGAACAGTTAAAGATAGCCTTCATTAGTATGTTGTCAAAAGGGCACTTACTTATAGAAGATGTACCAGGAGTCGGGAAGACTACTCTTGTATACTTACTCTCTCATATCTTTGGTTTAAATCTTTCTCGTATACAGTTTACCAATGACTTGTTGGCATCAGATATACTTGGAACTTCAGTGTTTAATAAAGAGACGTCTAGTTTTGTATTTAATAGAGGGCCTATCTTTAGTCGGATGGTTTTAGGAGATGAGTTGAATAGAGCCTCTCCTAAAACTCAAAGTGCTTTGCTTCAAGCAATGGAGGAGAGATATATTACTGTTGATGGTGGAGAGTATGAACTAGATGAACCTTTTATTGTTGTAGCAACTCAAAACCCTTTAGATCAGATTGGAACAAATCCACTACCAGAATCACAGCTGGATCGATTTTTTATGAGTTTAACAATTGGTCTACCTACTCGTGAGTATGAAAAGAAGATACTTATGGGAGAAAATATTCGAGAACAAATCAATGGGCTACACTCATTTGTTAGTTTGGATGAGTACTTATCTATTTATAAAATGATACAGAAGACACATATTGAAGACTCTCTCATAGATTATGTTTTAGATTTTTTAGAATATGTAAGAGAGAATCTTGATAATGGTGTGAAGTTATCCTTAAGAGCTGGTAGAGATCTACTTCTAGCATCTAAGGCATCGGCCTTTTTTGAAAAAAGAGATTTTGTTACACCACATGATGTTCAATCAATTGCTCCATATGTATTATCTCATAGGCTAAATCTTAGGGAAGGGTTAACTACCTCTCAAGACATTATCAGAGAAGCTCTTGAGAAGGTGGCCATTCGATAAATGAAACTATCTTCTAATAAAACGTATATCTTACCTTCCTTGTTTGGCCTGGGAATGATTGCTGTTACGTTTTTAGTATTTATTATTGCTATTACTTTTGGGCATCCATTTTCATACTTTATTACTTTCTTCTTAGTTTCAATTATTGTTGTTTGTGCATTTTCTACAAATTCGGCCATTACAAAGCTAAAAACATTTCATTTTCACGACACTTTTTTAGAGTGTGATAATGAAGAAATGGTCTATGTCAGTATTTCAAATAGAGAGTTTAATGGACCAATGTCTGTTCATGCTATTTCGGATATGAGTGTCTCTGAAAGAATAACTTTTATAACAAAGAATAATAGTAAACTAAGATTCTCTCTGAAGTCAGATCATTGTGGAATATCAAAATTATCACGTCTTAAGATTTACACAAAATACCCTCTAGGGATATTTAAGGCCTGGAAATACGTTGATTCAAATAAAAAGGTCATAGTATATCCTAAAAGAGTTAAAGGAAAAAATATTCAACAAGAATTTAATTTTCGAAATGGAGTTGATCAAGAGAGTTCCTACAATATAGAGACTAAAGATGAATTTCTTGAGCATCGAAAGTTTAGGGATACTGATTCATGGAAGCATATTGATTGGAAAGCATTTGCTAGGGGAAGAGGTTTATTGACTAAAAACTTCTCTGGGCAAGAGTCTAGTGCTTTAACCCTTGAGGTGGATCGAAATGACGATCTAACATACTTGGGGGTCATAACAGATGAGCTATTTAGATGTTACTCATCTTCTATAGAGACAATATTTTTAGTAAATGGAGATGTCCTTTCTAGAGGAACTAATAAAAATCATCTCTATAAGTGCCTTCGCGCCCTTGCTAGTCTAGGAGCGAAGAGTGAGTAAGTTATTTACTAAGATTTCTTTAATCTTTTATATTCTATTGACTATTTTTTTTATTCCGTACTTCTCACTTTCTTCTTTATCTCTTTTTTCAATAATTATTGTAACTATTGTTTCATTTAGGCTAACTAAGGCACGTTTCTTATCTCTATTAAGGTTTCCTTATCTTATAGCATGTGTGCTCATCATTTATAGTGAGTATGGATCATGGAGAGGTTTTGAACCTGCTAGTATATTATTTTCTACTCTTGTTCTGCTAAAAATGTTTGAGCTTAATACAAAGAGAGATATATACTCCCTTATTCTTATTCAATTTCTTCATATTACTTCATTAAGCTTATTGGTAGAGGACTTCTACTATCTCTTTATTATTTTCATGAGTTTAATTGTCTGTTTTTGTAACCTTTATTTAGTTCAACAAATATCTGTTGAAAGATTAGTTTTTAAAAAGAGTATTACACGTATTCTTAAATTTGCTTTGTATGGGTCACCTATAGTCATCTTATTATTTTTATCTTTTCCTCGATTTAACTTTGGAGGATTTCTTTTCTCCTCTAGTAAAGCAACCACTGGGTTTAGTGAAGAGTTAAGTCCCGGAGATATTGCTGAAATCATAAAGGATCCGAGTGTCGTTTTTCATGTGAATTTTACAAAAAGAATACAAAGATTTGATATGTATTGGAGAGGTCAAATATTAGCGAAGAATGATCTATTTAGCTGGGAGAAATCAAAGTTGCCTGAGAAAAGGTATACTGAAAAAATATTTAAAAAATTTGATTACTTTGTAACATATGACACTCTTACTAGTGGCCCATTATTCACTCTCGAAAAAACTAGAAAGGTGGTACTGAGTTCAATGGGCTCATTGATTAACCTTAAAGGTAATCTCTATAGGTCAAACTCTATACGTAATAAAAAGTCTCGATATAAAGGTTGGTTGGGCCCTGAACTTCCGGCTAAGCTCTTAGATAATTATGAAGAAGTATATTTGCAGACTAATGTCCCTATTGATTCAGAAGTAATTAAATATCGTAATAAGCACAGATCGTTGATTAATAAGCCTACTGAAGTAGCTCTTCACTTAAAAGATTTCTTCATGAAGAGTTTTAAATACTCCACAACTCCTGGAGTTTATAATAGTGCAAACCCTCTTGATGAATTCTTATTTAGGAGGAAAGTTGGTTTCTGTGGTCATTATGCGTCTGCAAGTGCAACTTTATTTCGCTTGTTTGGTGTGCCTTCTAGAGTTGTTCTTGGATACCAAGGAGGGATATTTAACAAAGTAGGGAACTTCTATGTTGTCACAGAGAAAGATGCACATTCATGGGTAGAGTACCTTGCTGAAGATGGTGTTTGGACACGCTTTGATGCCGTAAGTGTAGTATCTCCTGCAAGAATTGCTTTTGGCGCCGATGCTTTTTTTGAATTTGAAAAGCTTGGACTTAGAGATACTAGTATTGAAGACTTTGTATCGAGTAGATCAGGTATTTTCGGGGAGTTAAGGCAGTACATTCAAAATATCTACTACCAAGCAGGAACTCTCTTTTTTAACTATGACTTAGAAACCCAGAGAAACTTATTCAAAAAATTCATCAGTTTTAAGTATGGACAATGGGTTCTCTTTTACATGCCATATCTATTATTAGGATTTTTACTCTTTCTCGCTATTACTGGCAGAGAAAAGATTAAAAGCCTATTAGTCTTTATTTGCATAAATAAGTATCGATCACTTAAATGGTTGAAATATAGAACACTTACCGAGCCACAGCTCATTGATCTCATTAAAGATAGCTCTACTAGCTTAGTTGACTTGATCTTGATGTATCAACGTCTAAGGTATAGTCGCAATGAGTCAGCCTTTAAAGAGTTGTCATTCTTTTTCAAGGCCTTTAAAATTTTAGTCTATGGCTAAACAAATTATAATATTTATACTTCTGTGCATAAGTACTGTGCACGCTGATACAAAAGTTCTTTTTATTGGAGACTCTCTAACTGAGGGCTATGGTATCTCTAAGGAGAAGTCTTATCCTTATCTTTTAAAGGATTTACTTTTATCCAAGCATAATACTAAAGTTGAAGTCATTAATGGAAGTGTTTCCGGTTCAACGACTGCTAGTGGATTATCTAGGCTGAAGTGGTTTCTACGTTCAAAGCCTGAAGTGCTGATTTTAGCTCTTGGTGCTAATGATGGACTTCGTGGTATTGATTTGAGCTCTTCAAAGAAAAATTTAGCATCAATAATTAAGCTGGCACAAGACAAGAAAATGAAAGTTATTCTTGCTGGTATGCAGATGCCTCCAAATTATGGAGCTGATTATACTAAGAAATTTAGAGATATGTTTATTGAATTGAAGAAAGACTATAATATTACTCTCATTCCATTTTTACTAGAAGGTGTAGCTGCTAAAAAAGAGCTTAACTTATCAGATGGAATTCACCCTAATGAGTTAGGACATAAGAAAATGGCCGAAAACTTGTTACCTTACTTTAGGTCATTGAAATGATTTTAGAATGCAAAGATTTACATAAGAGTTTCCGTCAAGGTAGCAATGTCATAAACGTCCTAAACGGAGCGTCTCTCTCCTTAGGTGAAAAAGATACTCTTGCTATTGTTGGTAAGTCAGGGAGTGGTAAATCGACTCTTCTTTCTATTCTTAGTGGAATTGAAAGTGTTGACAGCGGTGTCATTAACTTTATGGGTGATGAGATTACTCATTATTCTCAACAGAAAATGACAGAGCTAAGGGCCAAGTCAATAGGTGTGATATTTCAACAATTTCACCTCATTGAACACTTGAGCGCATTGGAAAATGTGATGCTTCCATTAGAGATAATTAATGAAGAAAATGCTAAGGAAAAGGCACTATCTCTATTAACTAGTGTTGGCTTAGGTGAAAGGGCAAATCATTTTCCAAGTCAGTTAAGTGGTGGAGAAAAACAAAGAGTTGCGATAGCTAGAGCAATGTCTAATAAGCCAAAGTTAATATTGGCTGATGAGCCTAGTGGTAGTTTAGATGAAGATACGGGAACTACTATTATGAATCTTCTATTTGATTTAGTTGAAAAAGAGAATATGGGTCTCATTCTTGTAACTCATGAACTTCAACTAGCAGCTAGGTGTGGTAGATCTCTAATTTTAAGTCATGGTAGCTTACAAGATGGTACTGCTAAATGATCTTTAAACTTATATTTAGGGAACTAAAGAGCTCTCCTAAGTTCGTATTGATATTTATTTTAAACTTATCAATTGGACTTATTGGACTAGTATCTATTCAATCTTTCAAAACATCTTTTTCTGATGAGCTTGATAGTAGATCCAAGTCTATCCTTGGTGCTGATCTTGCAATCTCTTCAAGGCAAGAAATTGATCTAAAGAATGTCACTTCTGTTGTTAATGTAAGCGACCACTCAAGAAGTATTCGACTATTTTCTATGGCCGGAGCCAATAAGAAATCAAGACTTGCAAGTGTTAGGGTTATTGAGAGTAAATTTCCTTTTTATGGTCAGATCCTTTTAAAAGATCAAAGTCCATTGAAGTTTACGAGTGATAAAGAGGCTTATATTTATCCTGAGCTTCAAAGACAACTTGATATATCCGTAGGTGATAATATTAGGATTGGAGACGCTGACTTTATTGTTGCAGGTCTTGTTATTGATGATGGACAACAAAGTTTTCAAATGGGAGGTATTGCTCCTAGAGTATATATATCTCCAGAAGGCTTAAAGCTTGCTAACTTAATTAAAGAGGGAAGTACTTATACAAATACTTATTCTTTCAAAATTAAGGATAAAGTTACTAAAGAACAATTGAAGCAATTGAGTCTCTCTATCAATGATAGTAGTGCAAGAGTTATCACTCCCGAAAAATCATCTCAGCAAGTCAGTCGTATTTTGAATTACCTGAATGACTTCTTAGGCCTTGTAAGTCTTAGTGGATTATTTCTAGCAACAATGGCGATGATGTATCTCTTTAGAAGCTTTCTTTATAAGAGAAAGAAAGAAATAGCGATCTTTCAATTTTTAGGGCTTAAAAAATCTACAGTATTTTCTATCTTAATAGGACAACTCTTTGTTCTAAGTATTGTGAGCTCTTTAATTGCTGTTTCATTTGGTCCTATAATACTCCCATTCATTATTAATTTATTTAATGAACAGTTAGGTTATAACCTACAACTTACTTATACATATTCATCATTAGTTCTACCTCTATTAATTGGAGTTCTTAGTCCAATGTTTATAGGTATTGCTCTTATTTTTCCTTATCTACATATAGATTATAAATTTCTTTTCTCTCATGAAGATGAGGGAGAAACAAAAGCAAGCTCTTGGTTTATTTATCTGCCATGGGTCATATTTTTCTATATTATTTCAATTAATATCTCGCACTCTGTAGTAATCGGGTCAATATTTTCTTCATTCTTATTCATATCATTAGGAGTCTTATTTCTTGGTGGAAGTTTGGTTTTAAAGAGACTTAGAGGACTATCTACTAAAGGTGAGCTGACTTCTAAGCTTGCATGGGGATTTCTCACTAGGTATAGAGTCTCTACACTCTTTATCTTTTCAAGTTTGATGATTTCTACAACAATGATTACTCTGATTCCAACGCTAAGAAATGTTCTATTGAATGAACTCGAGAGACCTCTAAAAGGTGAAGGCCCTTCTCTCTTCTTATTTGATATTCAGCCTGAGCAAGTAGAAGGATTGAATAAGTTTTTTAATGATGAAGATAATGGGGAAGTTTTAGTTATGGCCCCTATGATTAGGTCTAGACTATCTAAGATTAAGGGAGAAGTCGTTCAATCCTCTGTTGAAGAGACGACAACTAGAGAAGAAGAGCGTGCTATTAGAATGAGAAACCGTGGGGTAAATTTAAGTTACCGAGATGGTTTAGATATTTCTGAGTCGTTAATTGATGGTCGATTAACTAAGGGTGTATTTGATCCTGAAAAGAACGAACAAGCAGAAATAACTTTAGAGCACAGATATGCATCTAGGTTAGGTGTTGAGATTGGTGATACTCTAGAATTTGAGATTTTTGGAATTCCATTACCTGCAAAAATTGTTGGTTTAAGAGATATAAAATGGACAAGCTTTAGACCTAACTTCTTTATACAATTTCAAAAAGGTGTACTTGAAGATGCTCCAAAAACTTTTGTCTCTGCTGTAAGTACACAGAAAAATATAATTGATAGCGTTCAGGAAAAACTTTTTGAAAAGTTTCCAAATGTCTCTGTTATCGATATTACTCGTACTATCAGTAGGATTACTAATATTATGGAGAGTATGGTTTTGATTCTAACTTCTATGACATTTCTTGTCTTTTTAGTTGGGATTTTTGTACTTTACTCTTTGATTGGACATCAATTAATTATAAGGCTTAGGGATTTAAACTTATTAAAGATTCTTGGTCTTAAAGATTCTCAGATCATAAAAATTGTATTAACTGAAACTACGTTAATTAGTGTGTTTTCGTCTTTCTTTGGTAGCTTACTAAGCTTAGTTCTTGGTGGGATTATCTCTAAGGTCGCATTTAAATCAAGCTTTGTATTTAGTTTACCTCTGATTATTCTTCCAATAGTAGTAGTAACTTCTATAAGTGTGATGATTACTTACTTCACAACTAAGTCTATGCTAAAGAGAAATGCGGCAGATGTTTTTGGGGATATTAATTAAAATCCATAGAAGAATCCACCAGATTCTTCTGCTAAAGTTTTAAGAAAAACTGATGCAGGTGTTGTAGAGTTTAATGAAAAGACAGGTCCAACACCTATTGTGTTAATTTGTATTTTCTTATAATTGTCTTTTCTAACATCTGAAAGAATTCCCTCTATATTATCATATTCTCTTGAGTTCGTTTTGGTTGGAGCACCGTCTGAGAGTAGTACAATGTCCGTTACATCAGGGTATGCAGTCATTGCATATTTGAGAGCGCTCCTTGTAGGAGTTGCTCCTTTAGGATTGAGCTTATTTAAAAATTTATAAACATCATTTTTTTGATTTTTTCCTAGTGCTTGTGTGTAGCTCCAGAGTGAGGTGTATTTAGCCTTATATCTTCCTGGGAAATGAATGACATCTATTTCATAGTTACGTGGCATAGAGGTTATAAGCATCTTTAAGCCGGCCTTAACCTGTCCCATCTTATCCATAGTTCTCATTGATCCTGAAACATCAATCAAGAATACTATCTTTTTACCTTTAAATTTGAAGCCAACATCTACATCAAGTATGCCTTCTTTGACTTCTTTTATTTCAACTTCTTTAGGTTTCTCTTCTTTTACAACAACTGGTGTGGGCTTGGCTAAAGCTGCGGCCTCTGCCTCAATTTTTGCTAGCTTTATCTCAAGAGAATCAATTTCTGCTTTAAGGGCATGGTTTTTGGCCCTTAGCTCTCGCTCTTGAGAGGGAGGCTTAACATGTTCTGTCTCTTGTTTTGCTTTAGGTACTGCAACAAATAGAATTATAACAGCTCCTAGAGCTCCCGAGAGAAGGTCTAAGAAAGAAATATTAAATGCATTAATCTCTCTTCTAGATGACATTATTCTATCTCAATTCTATTAATTAAATTTTCAATAACATGTTCTTTTATTTTAGCGTGTAGTAAGTCATTTTCTTTAAGTAAGTTATGATAAAACCACATAATGATTATACTCAGCAGTAAACTTACAAGAGTAGTATCAAAGGCAACCCCAAGAGTTGCAGTAATTAGCTCCATATCACCACTATTTGCAATCATTAATGCTTGAGATATTCCAAGTACGGTTCCAACGAAACCAATTGAAGGGATAACCCAAGTAAGATATCTGATATTTGATTGATCCGACTCCGAAAGCTCTTTATTAATATCTGTTTGGATGCTTATTATCTCAATCATTTCTGGGATAGACTTTGTTGCTCTAAACTTTAAGCAGGCCTTCGTGATCATTCTAAATAGAAGTAAATCTTTTTTCTTATCTAGTGATGAAACTTTTAAGTGAAGATCACTGATTTCAGATGGAATAATTAAGTGCTTTTCCCCAGTAGGGAGTAGTTTAGTTTTAAAAGCTTTGTTTTCGCTCTTAATTTTTTCTAAGAGTAGTCTTATTTCAAAAAATGCCCAGAAGAAAGCAATGTAAGTAAGGCACTGTATATAACCACCACCTAGAAAGTCTCCTCCAAAGAGAATAAATAACCTGTGGAACAACCCTGAACTCGTAAAGTGGAAGCCAATAGACATTGCTAGGGTAAATATTAAAGATATTGTTGCAGCTTTTGTTAAATCGACAAGCTTTTCGTTTACTTTCATAAAGTCCTCAAATTTGATACTTAATTATTTTAATCTAGAATTAGAATTTGAAAAAGGGGGAAATTAAGAGAAGAGAAAGACTAGGTCACTTGAATCAATATCTTTGATTACTGATGAATTTGAGAAAAATAAGTTATCAATAAGCTGCTTCTTTCTTTTTTGCATTTCTACAATCTTTTCTTCAACTGTATTTTCACTCAGAAGTTTTATTGCGTAGACTTCACTTTTTTGGCCTATTCTATGAATTCTATCTATGGCCTGTCCCTCTACAGCAGGGTTCCACCATGGATCTAAGAGAAAGCAATACTTTGCTTCTGTAAGGTTTAAACCATACCCTCCGGCCTTAAGTGAGATGAGAAATGCTGTCTTTTGCTCTTCTTCTTTAAACTGATCGATAACTTCTTCTCTATTATTTGTCTGACCATCTAAGTAAGTGAATTCGATCCCTTCTTCTATGAGTCTTTCTTGAACAATTTTTAAGAATTGAGTAAATTGACTAAAAACAAGTGCTTTTTCTCCCGACTTTGCGATCACTCTTAGCTTTTCAATAAGTATTTCTAATTTAGAGCTCTCACTATCCTTATACAGTGGATTAATTAAACCTGGATGACAGGCAGCTTGTCTCAGTCTTAGTAGTGCTTCAAGTATATGAACCTTACTTTTCTTAATTCCAACTTTCTGAACTTTATCCATTAGTTTAGTTCTATAGTGTTCTTTAAGTTCATTGTATATTTTCGTTTGGTCTTTAGAGAGTGAAACAGGGAGGATTGATTCATTTTTCTCTGGTAGATCTTTCAATACATCTTTTTTCAGTCGACGTAAGATTAGTGGTCTAAGTCCTTTTAATATATTTTCTACAACACTCTCATTTCCATCTGTTAAGTTTTCTTTTGATATCTTTTGCTGGTTAAATACTTTTGGAGATAGGAATCTGAAAAGTGTAAAAAGCTCACTTAAGCTATTTTCAATAGGTGTTCCTGTCACAATGAAACGACTTCTTGAATTTAGTAAGAGTACACTCTTTGATGTAAGTGAATTTTCATTTTTTATATGTTGGGCCTCATCTAGAATTATTGTGTCAAATCTTGTTTCTCTAAGTATTTCATAATCGTTTCTTGTAATTCCATAGGTACAGAACATTATATCAAAATCTTGTTCAAGTAATTTTACTCTAGAGTCTCTCTGTCCTTCGTATACGACAGCTTTCATTTCTGGACAAAATTTAGCAACCTCTTTTTTCCAATTATGTATTAAGGACTTAGGTACAATTATTAGATTCTTTGTTCTACCTTGAGTTCTAAGAATTTCTAAATGACAAAGAATTTGTACCGTTTTCCCAAGCCCCATCTCATCAGCAAGGCAGCCTCCAAGGGAAAGTGAATCAATAAAGCTAAGCCATTCCACGCCTTGTTTTTGATAATCTCTAAGCGTTCCTGTAAATGATTTAGGGATCTTCTGCAGAGGTGCGGATTTTGCATTTTTTAGACTAGATAAGAGGGTACTGTAACTTGGCGTATCTGTTTCTAGTAGCTTTTCTTCAAACAAGAGGTCCATATATAGCACATGGTCTTTTGCTAGCATTACTTTTTCATCGGCCATATAGCTCAAATGCTCTAGCTTTAAATGCTTTTGAAGCCATTCAAGCGGAGCTAGACCTAATTGTCCATTCTTTAGAGGTATAAGTGCTTCTGAGTCTTTTGCCATTGCGAGTATTTGAGGAGTATGAAAACTCTCTTCTTCAAACTCTAGGTTTGACTTTACTTCAAACCAGTCATCTTCAGTTTTAAGTGTAATTCCCATACTTCTAGGAACAGATACTCTTTTGTTCTTTGCGTATATCTCAATCTTATTTTCAATAAGTTTTGAAATTCTATTATTAAAGTCATCTGCAGGAATTTCAATTTTTCTACTAAAGTCTTTGTACTGTAAATTTAGGTTTAGTGTTGTTGCAACAAGCTCTAAAAGTTCTTGTTCTTTGACTGAGTTTTTAACTCTTAATACTCGTTGGTCAATTTGCTCCAGCGGCAATGGACTTAATGGAGAGTGCCAGTTTTCTTCAAATGTAGAAATGATCTGTGCCCAGATGACTGTTCCAATTGGTCCTGAAGAAATATCGAGGTTCATTCTAATTATAGGGTCGATTTCTTCTCTGTTAATTTTAATACTCTTAGGAATTTCAACATGTGCAAGAGTTGGATGCTTGGTAATAAAGCTTTTCAACTCTTTCTTTGGTAACTGTTCTTTATTGAATTTTGTCTTACCAGTTATGTATTCATTAAAGATTGGCTTCAAGCCTCTATAGTTCACTTTGAGGATTTGATTCTTGAATATAGCAAGATCAAGACCTTCAATCATTTTGACTTCTTTAATATCTATTATTTCGCCATTAAGGTTGAAGTAGGGAATAAACTCCCAGTCAGTAGATTCTTCAAGCTTGCTATGAGCAATTAAGATTTCTCTTGCGTTAAATTTTAGCTTATTGTTTGAAATATCTACTAAGGAACAATTAGTAATTAAAGGGAGTAGGTAATCTATGCTTTCATAAGGAATTTCAAAAAATGAATTTTTTCCTCTTATATTCTTACGCTGCCAGTATGTCTTAGATTGAACTGTAGTCATTCTTCTAAATATTTCAACAAGTCCTTTGTCTGCATTTGGAAGGGCCTCAATTAACTTGTCTGTTACTTGGACTACTTTGTCATCGATCGTAAATTCTATTCTCAATAGATCTTTTTGCATGGGATAGTTTTCAAAAAGTTTAAAGCCTAATTTCTTTTCTTTTTCTTCTTCTAGGCTATATTGAGTTTCTAGTTCTATTTTTTGAGTTTCAAAGGCATGATCTAGCTTGTCTAAGATATCAACTCTATTTTTCTCAAAAGGGTTGATATCAGTAAAAGAGCTTATAAAATCAATTCTTTCTAGAGATTGACCAAGTTCAGGAAATTGTTCTTGATCTGTTGCCTTCAGTACTGCCCAAAGGTGAGGGCAGGACTCGGTTATTTGAAATTCATTACAGTCACAACTTGCTTTTATTGCTTGATATGATTTTAACTGTACCCATTCTAATGTTATATTATATATCTTATCAGATAGTGTATAAGCTTTGATCTCGTTAGTTTGTGAATGGAAAATGCGTATTAGTTTACTTGATAGGAGAGAGTCTCCAATTTTTTTTTGATTATTGTTAAAGTAATAGGCACATTTATTAGAAAAGCTCACAAGATTTGATATCATATTAACTAGAAACTGTCTCAACTTTTAGGACGAGGAACTTATGTCAAAAGATGAAAATAAAGGCGAATTATCACTTAGAACTATGGCCATGCCTGCAGATACAAACCCAAATGGTGATATATTTGGTGGTTGGCTCATGTCCCAGATGGATATTGCAGGAAGTATATTTGCAATGCGTCAGTGCGGTGGAAGAGTTGTAACTGTTGCTGTTGATTCGATGGTATTTCATTCGCCTGTAAATGTAGGTGATATTGTTTGTTGTTACTCTGAATTAATTAAGAAAGGGAGAACATCTATCAGTATAAAGATTGAGGTTTTCGTCATCAAGAGATTTAAAAGTGAGAGAGTAAAGGTAACAGAAGGTCAGTTTACTTATGTAAGGATTGATAAAGATGGAAAACCAACTCCACTAGATAGTACAAGGAATTAGTAAATGATATTAGCTGAGAATATCTCTAAGAAGTATGGAAAATATCTTGCTCTAGATAATGTTAGTTTAAGTGTTAATAAGGGAGAGGTATTCGCTCTACTTGGTCCAAATGGAGCAGGTAAAACTACTTTTGTAAAAACTTTATTAGGGCTTGTTCGTTTGTCTGAAGGAAAGTTACTTCTAGATGGAAAGGAAGTTTCTGACCCCACTAGTCGAATTGGAGTAGGCTATTTACCAGAGAAGTTTTCATTTCATAATTACTATACCGTTTATGGGTGCGTTGAATTTTTTGGAAAGATGCATGGATTAAAAGGTAGTGAGTTGCGAGAGAGAACTTTAGAGGCACTTGAAAAAGTTGGTGTTTCTGAAATATCGATGAAGAAGCTCAATACTATCTCTAAAGGGCAATTACAGAGAACAGGAATTGCAACATTACTTGTTTCGGATAACCAGCTTATTATTTTAGATGAGCCTTTCTCTGGATTAGATCCACTGGCGATAAAAGAATTGAAAGACATAATTGCAAAGCTTGCTAGTGATAGTCAAAAAACAGTTTTTATCAATTCACATATATTATCTGAAATGGAAAGAATTTGTGACTCTATGGCAATCCTTAATAAAGGAAAAGTTTTAGTAAGTGGTAAAATGAGTGAACTACTCGATGGAAGTGGACTAGAAGATTACTTTTATAAATTAGTTAAGGACGTCTAATGAACTTTGGTATTATAAAAATTCTAACAGAGAATACTATTGCGAAAGAATATAGGAATAAAGCACTTCTTTTTATATTCATTTTTACTCTAGGTGTGATTACTCTCGCTACGATGCTATTAGATTTTATAAATAAGAACTTTAATATTGCTGATGGTGCACAAATTGGTGATAAGGGCTTCTTTGTAATGTTCTTGGCCATCTCTTCTATTTCGACAGTGACTTCTATAATTTTGGGTTTGAACTGTATTAAATCAGACTTTGAATCATCGTCCATCTCTCAAATTTTAGCCTTTCCTATTAAAAGGATAGAGTTTTTAATTGCAAGAGTTTTTGGTGCTTGGATAATCGCGCTTGTCTTTTTTCTTTTTTCAATTGGCTATACAGTATTGATGTTTTCATTAACAAGCTCTGGCACATTTATAAATGGGTCCTTATTTCTCGCAACAATTTCGATGGGGGCTAATATGCTTACTCTTATCACTCTGTCTGCTTTTATATCACTTTATATTCCAAAGCTTTTTTCTTTTATTATTCTTATGATATTTAGAACTTATACAGCTGTCACTGGTTCATACCTTATGAGTCTAGGTCCAGATAAGCTATTTTCTGATTTATCGATCTTTAAGATAATTAATTTATTTTTGTATTTCTTTTTTCCAAGAATGCAGGAAATGGATAGTTATTCAAAAGTATTTCTTGAAGGAGCAGACTTTGATGTAAGTAGCTTAGCTTTTTTTGGTCATTACTTTGTAGCATTCATTATTCTTTTTTCTCTTTTTGGATTATTTTTCTCAAGAAAGGAAATGTAGGCTACTTGATAAGAACAAATTCTATTTGATTTTTGTCTTTAGAATTTGTTCTTGCTGTAAAGGTAATCGCTTTAATATTATTCCTGTTTAGATTCCATTGTGCCTTTTTACTGTTTTTCATCTTTTTAGCATCTAATTTAACAAATGTTCCATTTGATAATTCAAGGTAAATTTCTTCCATGGAGATACCATCTGCAACCTTAGCGGATATCGTATTTATAGAATTGGCACGTATTGAGAAGCTCTTTGTTATCTTTACATCTAACTGTTCTAAAGATACTTGAAGCTTCAGAGGTTCACCTATTGACCCAAATGTAGGCGTACATAAGTATAGAAATATTAGAAGTAAGATTCTTTTTGGCACTAGTATCACTTGTTTTAAATTAACGTAGGTAATATAAAGCAAGAAATATGCCAGCCATATTAACGCAAATCTAGGTAGAAGACGCGTTGCGCGTATGTTGTCATATTGAAACCAATGACTTTATGACACTAGTTTTCAACCTCTTTGTATAGCTCTCTTTCTGAACTCGTGCGTGGTGATATAGAGAAGTCTATTCGAGAAATTTCTCTATTGTCGGAGCTCATCACTTTAGCTCTCCAGAGTCCTGGAGTGTAATTTGCCTTGTAAGTATAGGCCCTATAACCCCATGAGTTTCCTCCTTTGATGGAGAGCGAGATTCTGTCACTTACTTTCCACTTCTTATCCCATTTTTCCCACTGGATATAGAGTTTATCTTTGAGACCTCTTGGAGCAAATATTCTTGCAAAAAGATAAACTTTATCTCCTGGAAGGTATTTGAAGCTATTGCTCTGAATTCCAAAGTAATCGGAAAATGACTTCTCTCTATAAAGAAGATAGTCAGTACCTTGCTTTTCTACTTTATGATAAATCCCCATTTTTTTTACACTAAGTGGAACAGGTGGAAGTATATTTGAAAAATAACCAGTGATTAGAATTAGACTTAAAGCTATCGCAATAATTTTAGATTCATTTTTTGCAGGATGATCAAGTCTCGTCATTACAATTGGGAGTACAACAGTTGCCACTGCTAGTGTGAGTAAAAATACAGTAACTCCCATTGATCCAACTAAGACAGGAATATAGATTATAAAATAAGCAGCAATACAAAACTGAACTAAGCTCAGTTTTATCAACAATCCCTTTTCTTGAAATATTGGAGACTCATTAGCTAATAAGAGTAAGAGAACTAGTAAAATGAAAATACCTGATGTTGAGAGTGAACTACTTTTAAAGAAGAAAATTGCAAATCCACTCAGTAAACCACCAGCTAGAAAATGAAATATATCTTTCTTATAAATAGCTATTTTTTGAAGTAGACCCTTTTTGTATTCCTTGTCGATTGTTAGAAAGCTGAGGATTAACATGCTTAGGTAGATGGAGTGACCTAGAAAGTTACCAAATTCATCGACTTGGCCAAGAGTGAAAATATCAAATAGAAAACCCGAGATAAAGAATATCGCGATTAGAAGGTTGGGGTACTTTTGGTGTAAATCTTTGCTTTTTCTAAAAAAATTCATATTTGCTATTCTATTACAATAATTTAGCTAAAATGATTATTTCTCAACGAAAAGTATACTATAATACTAATATGTTAAAATTATTACTTATAGAGTCAAATGAAAGGGTTCTCAGGCTTCTAAGCGAAAGCTTGAGTTTGGACTTTGATGCCAAAATATTAAGCTGTTTCAAGCCTTTTGACGCTAAGGAATTGATTAATCAAGAAAGACCAAATCTCATTATTATCAGAAATTCTTACTTAATTGATGATGAGAAGGTTGATATAGCCAATGTTATAATGAATCACCTCTATGATATTCAATCAAAAACTCCAGTTATAGTTCTTGGAGAGTTTGACTTTCCATCTGGAGGTTATGAGGTACTCCCTGATCGTTTTAGAATAGAGGAGCTCAAAAGATTAATCATAAAATCTTTAAAAATTACTCCTGAACAGTTACGACTTATGAAGCTTCCAGATTATGTTCCTATGGCGATTCATAATTTTCATTTAATGGAAACAGCTTCATCTGATATTTACATTAAACTAGATACTAGAGATGAAGAAAAGTTTATAAAGAGAATTAAGCGTGGAGACAGTATTGATCATAATGTTATTAAAAAATATGAGGATAACTTAATTCAATATTTCTATATAAAGAAAGAAGATCATTCGCACCTATTAGATCAGCTACTTCAACAATCTCTACAGAAGATTGTAGACGTTGCTAAAAGTGGAAAAAGCATTCATGAGATTAATTCTGAAACTTATAGTATAAGCCAGAATCTAGTTGATGCTGTAGGTGTTTCTGAGCAGACAGTTAGGCTTTCAAATATCGCAATTGCAGTTATGTCCAAATCTATAGAGGCCCATAGTGAGCTTTCATCTCTATTAAAGGATATTCTGGAAAACAAAGGAAGCTACGCTTATAAGAGAAACTATCTTATCTCAGCTCTTTGCCGCGAAATTGCCCCCCATATGAACTGGGGAAGTGGTGAGCAGTTAAATGTACAATTAGAGAAAATGACCTACCTTAGTTTCTTTCATGACATTTATTTACGACATGAAAATCATTTGAAAATTTTCAATAACTCTGATGTTAGAAATCTTGATATCGCGGCAGGAGATCTTGTATTGAATCATGCAAATATGGCCGCAAACCTCTTACAGTCTTACCCAAAGACTCCATCTGGTGTAGATATTTTGATTAAGCAGCATCATGGAGCACCAACAGGAGTAGGCTTTGTTGAGAATTATTCCTCAAACATATCTCCCATGGCCATAGTGTTTATCGTTGTAGAAAAGTACGCATTCTATATTTTAGAGGAAAAAATAGAGGACTTAAAGAAACTCTCTGTTAGAAAGTTTATTATCAATAGGCTGTATGATGAGTTCCATCTTCCTAGTTATAAAAAGGTCGTAGACATTCTTAGCCGTCTTGTTATTGCCTAGTAGAACTTGTAAGTAATTCCTGAAATAACTGTGAAGTATGAGTCTCTTGCAACAGTCGGAGAGTCCTTTATCTTACTTCCTAGATAGGTAAACTTGACTAAGTTAAAGAGGCTCCACCTTTTAGTTATATTCCAAATTGGACTAATTGATAGACTTGTTGAACTTCCATTTCTAGGCGAGTAGTAAGGTCTCGTTGAAGTGACTTCATGTGACCTCACCCCGTAGTAATAGTTACTAAACTCTTTATCAAAAAAGTTTTGGGAAAGGGTATAGCTTAGCATGAGAGGACCAAAAAAGTGTCTTCCACTATAGGAAAGTTTGAACGTCTCCCCTGACGACCTTCCTTGTATGTCTTTGGAGTAGGAGAGTTTAAACATCATTAGATTCAAGCCAACTTCACCAAACCAAGAGTCTTTCCTCCAGTCCATTCCTGGGCCATAATATCTTTCTCCAAATCTCTTAATTGCAATATAGGGAGAAATAAACTTATATCTAGGTAGTTTTAGCTTTATACTTGGCCCAGCTATTTGAAGAGGGCCTACTTTTATTCTGCCCATGGGGATAGCTCTTAGTTCACTACTCTTATCTGAGTTGTCATACTGATTATCGTTACGGATATTTTGCTTCCAAATCCCTCCTCCTCCTAAAGAAAAAGAATATTTGGATCTCTGTTGTCCAAAAGTGAGAGTTGAAAGTAAAAATAAAATTAGAGCAAAAAGTTTCATTATCTAATTATCAATTTAAATGTGAAGAACTTCAAGTGCTATCGTTTTCATTTGTATATAAATTATGTAATATGAAGGAAATATTTAAGGAGATCAATTTGTTTAATGGTACAAAAATGCTTGGACATAGAGGCGCTAAAGGTGAAAGGCCAGAGAATACAATTGGAGGTATCACTTATGCTCTAAACTTAGGGCTTAAGGCAATTGAAATTGATGTTCATTTAAGTGCTGATAATAGATTGATTGTTATTCATGATGATACAGTTGATAGAACAACTAATGGCACAGGGAAAATTAAAGATCTCTCTAGTGAAGACATTAGAAGCTTAGATGCTGGTGATGGTGAAAGAGTTCCTTATTTGGAAGAAGTTCTTGAATTACTAAATCAATATTCCTTCACTCTCTTTATTGAGGTGAAAGCTGTTGGTTGTGAAAAGCTAATCGCAGAAGTAATTAAAGAAAGAGAGATTCATCATAAAGTAATAGTTAAGTCATTTAACCATAGAATAATTAAAAAAATAAAAGAGATAGACGCTAAAATTAGAACAGCGTGCCTTCTTTATGGCCTGCCTGTTAATGCTGTAAATATAATTGAAACATCTAGAGCAGATGGTATTTCTATATCTGTATCTACAATTGATCAAGCATTGGTAGAGCTATGCCACCACCATAATTATAGTGTTACTGTTTGGAATGTTAATAAAGTTGAAGATCTAGATACATTTGTTCAAATGGGCGTCGATTATATTGGAACTGATTTTCCATCTATTGTTACTCTTGGGTAAATATTGAAAAGTTAGAACTCTCTTCACAATCAAGTAAGAGAGTAAGTTCATCATCTCTCTTGTCTACACTGAGAATTATAAAAGCATATAAATCTAAAATATAGTCATGTATTTGTCCCATTAATTTCATTCTTCCTCCAGTTACTTCTACTTCTACAACTATATATATTATTTATTTGCTTTCTATTAGGCTCATATCTTATTTGTATTATTTTGATCACTCTTTTCTGCGGGGATAGTAATAACAAAAGTTGTATTTTCTGCACTAGTATCGAGTGTTATATCTCCTCCTATATTTATTAATTTATTCTTACTTATACTAAGTCCAAGACCTGTACGATTTGATTTATCTGTATAGTATGGAGTAAATATTTTGTTTTGCTTGTCTTCAGAAATCCCTGTTCCGCTATCACTTATTCTGAAAATGATTAGTCCGGATTCCTCTTTAACATTTATCACAATCCACTTATTTGCTACTGATAAAACTGCATCGTATGCATTATTGATAATGTTTAATAGAATATGACCTAGTTTAAGTGGTAACTTGTAGTCATCAATATCCTTAATTTCATTTTTTACTTTTAGCTCTACATTGGAATACTTAAGTTTTGTTTCACAAAGAGTCATTATGTTCTCAAAGATATAATCTAATGACTCTTTAGGGATATCATTTTCATTCTTTTGAGTCCTTGAGAGGTTCTTCATAGCTTTAGTTGCTTTAGATATTCTCTCTGACATGGAGATAACTGTTTCTATTGAATCTTGTATCTCTGCGTCTTCTAGTGTTTCTTTTTGTATTTTCTTCGCCTTTAGCTTTAAAACAGCAAGAGGGTTGTTTATTTCTTGAGCAATTCCAGAAGCTAATTGACTTAATTCAATATTTCTTGAGGAACATAAAATACTCATTCTTTGGTCTTCAATTCTGTTCATCATTTCTTCACGACTTCTACCATGACCTAGGCAAAAAATAGTACCAGTTACAATTATAGAAATATAGATAAGTATTTTTGATATAGATGATAGCTCTTCAATGGGCAAATCTATGTAATTAATTATTGAAAATTGAGATGTTATAACAATGAAGGCCAGTGAGAGGGCACAGGTAAAATAAGTTCTTTCTCTAGATAAAAGAAAGGATGAAATGACAGGTAATATTGTAAACCAGGCTATAACTGGAGAGTCTAATCCTCCGCTAATGCTCGCTCTTGTATAAATAGGGATAAAAGATAAAAGAATTGCAACGAAAATTCCATTGTCATACTCTTTTGATCTATTGATATAGGTAAGTAAAGAAAGTAAGCCTAGAATATATAAAAGAATGATATAATTAGAAATATTATTAGACTGCATAAAAAAGAAACTGATTGTGAATCTTATTAATAGAATAAGAGAAACAAGACTGATTGTTATGATCGTCGCCTTTTTTTTCCAGGTGTTCTTTCTAATACTGTCTACTGATACATTATTCATAAGGCTTATATCGGTCCTTGATGAATTTTATTTACATATTAAATCTATTTTATATCATAGTTTTACACGAGGTTATTATGTCAGAAATTAGAAAAGTTTGTATTATTGATGGTTCTAGAATTCCTTTTTGTCGTTCTGGATCTAAGTATATGGGAGTATCTAATAAGGAGCTAATGAGTACAGCTCTAAAGTCTCTTGTTACAAAGCTTTCATTAGAAGGAAAAGTTGTAGGAGAGGTTTCATTAGGCGCTGTTTCGAAGCACGCTGCAGACTTTGCACTTGCTAGAGAGTGTACAATAGAAAGTGGACTATCATTTGAAACTCCAGCTTTTGATATTCAGATGGCATGCGGAACGTCTTTAGAAGCTGCTGTCCTACTTGGAAATAAAATCGCTCTCGGGCAAATTGATTGTGCAATTGCTGGAGGTGTAGATACTAATAGTGATGTTCCTATTGAGTTTTCTAAAAAGTTTTCAGATCGATTATTAAGTTTGAACGGAGCAAAAACTCTTGGTCAAAAACTGTCAGCATTAAAAGGTTTTTCTCCTGCTGAACTTCTCCCTAAGCTACCAGCTGTTAAAGAAGCACGTACAGGTAAATCTATGGGGGAGAGCTGTGAAGAAATGGCAAAGAGATGGAAGGTTTCAAGATTTGAACAGGATCAACTTGCTTTAGAGTCACACCAAAAAGCAGAAGCCGCATATCAAGAGGGATTTTTTGATGACCTTGTTACTCCATGTTCAGGCGTGAAAAAAGATAATATTGTTCGTGGAGACACTTCACTTGAAAAACTTAATAAGCTTAGAACAGCTTTTGATAAGAGCTCTAATGGAACATTGACTGCTGGAAATAGTTCTCCCTTATCTGATGGAGCATCATGTGTTTTCCTTTGTAGTGAAGATTACGCAAAAGAAAATAATTTAAATGTGATGGCCTACTTAACTTACTCTCAGTCAGCAGCAGTAAACTATATAGATGACGAAGGTCTTCTTATGGCTCCAGCATATGCAGTACCTAAAATGTTAAAGAATGCTAATATGTCACTTCAAGATTTCGATTTCTATGAGATTCATGAAGCATTTGCAGCACAAGTTCTTTGCACTTTAAAAGCCTGGGAAGACGAAGATTTTTGTAAAGAAAAGTTAGGCCTTGATACTGCTTTAGGGTCAATTGATAGAGCTAAGTTAAATGTTAAAGGTGGAAGTGTGGCTCTAGGGCATCCGTTTGCTGCTACTGGAGCACGAATTGTTACTTCTTTAGCTAAAATGCTTCATCAAAAGGGATCTGGTAAAGGACTTATTTCAATCTGCACAGCAGGTGGAATGGGAGTTACTGCAATTCTTGAGAAATAATTATGCTAGATTCTTATTCTGATAAATTTAGAATAATCAAAAAAGAGGAGTTTTCAACTCCTCTCTCTGAGCTCAATTTGGCCGAAATAAAACTCTTTTCTAAAAGTACAACCATTTGTGAAGCAGTTAAGTTTGCTACTGATAAGAAGGTTAGTACCTTTGCTATCGGAGAGAATAAAATTGAAGGTATCGCTACGGAGGATGAGTTCTTAAAGTTTATCGGTAGTGATTATGAAGAGTTTAAAGATAGAACTCTAGAAGAGATAGCCGATTTCTCCCCCCGTGTATTAGAGATAAATCAAACGATACTAGAAGCAATTTTAATTATGGGAGCTAAGAAACTTCGGCATATGCTTGTAAAAGATGGTGAGAAGATAAGACTTCTGCTTCTAAAGGACCTTTTACGTTTTGCCTCAAATCGTTTTGAGAAAGACCTTGAAGAGTATAGTGTAAAAGTAAATTGGTCAGACAATGGAGTCTATTTACAAGAGCGCACTAACTTTGATGAGACAAATGGAGAAGATGTTGATTTAACCACGCATATCTTTGAAACACCAATACGGAAAGTCATGTTTAATGAGGCTATTTTTTGTGATGTTTCTGTAAGTTTAGGTGAAGCTGTAAGGTTAATGAAAAGAGAGCTTACTTCAAGTATTATACTTATGGAGTATGAGACCGAGATGAGAGGAATTTTAACAGCCAAAGACCTTTTAAATAAGTGTTACGGTCAAGTTGATTTTGAAAAGACTCTTGTCTCCGAAATTATGACTGCAGCTCCTCATAAACTTCTAGAGCAAGAGGTGTTAGCTGTGGCAATAAAGAACATGAATAAATTTAAATATAGAAATGTGTTAGTATGTAATCAGGTAGGTTATCCAATCTCAATTGTTTCTATCCTTGAAATGTTGAGTTTTATTTGTTCAAAATTAAAATTGGACTAGGAGATTATGATAGTTAGCAATTTAGACTCTATGGATATTGATCAAGTTTTTTTTCATTTAACTTACGGTTTTCTCTTAGTGAGTGCGATGACAAAACTCCCTCAGTTTACTCGAGTTCTTCAGGTGTTTGCTATATTTGCTCTAGGATCTTTCTTAACCCTTAGCTCTGAAAGTGGAATAACATGGCAAATCTGGTCAAGTGCTGTCATTCTTTTTCATTTATTCTTTTGGAAAAGTTATAACTCTATGAATAATGAATTTGAAGAGCAAGAAAATGAAATTTGGAACGAATATTTCCAAGATGTATCAGATGAAGATTTCCAAACTTTAATTGACTGTTCAGATTGGAGAAATATTCCTTTTAAAGGAAGCATTGTAGCGGATAAAGAATACTTTGTTCTTGATTATAGTGACGAAGAGTCTTCTTGGAAGAAAGTAACGCATGGCGAGTCTCTTGTTGTAGCGAAAGATGACCTAAAGCTTTTTGTAGATAGGGAAGAGCTTAGAGAAGCTAATCCTTTGATAGAGACAACAATCTTACATATTCTTACTAAACCACCACTTACTAGTATGGCATCATAATTTTTTTAGATCTAGCTCTAGTACTTCAATATTCACACATGTTAGTATTTACTCATGAATGATTCTGATCAATTTGAGAATTTAAGCTTTTCATTTTTTAACTCGGACCAATATAAAGATAGTGCTCTTGAAGTGCTAAAAAGTGTATTTGGGCATAATGAGTTTCGTCTTCATCAAGAGAAGATTATTAATGAAATACTAGAAGGGCGTGATGTTTTAGCATTGATGCCTACAGGTGGAGGAAAGTCTCTCTGTTATCAAATACCAGCTCTCGTCAGGGATGGTGTAGGGATTGTTATATCTCCTCTAATCTCACTTATGGAGGATCAAGTTTCCACTCTTAACGAAATGGGAGTGAGAGCAGCCTATCTAAATAGTTCTTTATCAAGAGATGAGGGAAGAGAGATTGAAGAGGCCCTTGTTAATGAAGAGATAGACCTTCTTTACCTTGCTCCTGAGCGTTTACTTCAGCCGTATACACTAAGACTACTTTCGTCACTTAAGGTGTCTGTTATTGCTATTGATGAGGCCCACTGTGTCTCTAAGTGGGGACCAGACTTTAGACCTGAGTATATGAACTTATCGGTTTTAAAAAGCAATTTTGAGGGAGTTCCGCGCATTGCTTTGACTGCAACTGCGGATATTAACTCTCGAAAAACTATTGCAAAAGAGCTAGGCCTAGAAAATGCTAGAGTATTTCTAAGTAGCTTTGATAGAGAAAATATCTCATATGAAATAGAACTTAAGAATGATGATCCTCAAGTTCAATTATTGAATTTTTTAGAGCGATTCGATGTAGAAGACTCTGGAATAGTTTACTGCTTATCAAGAAGAAAGGTTGAAGAAACAGCTACTTTCTTATCTGAAAATGGTTTCGTAGCCTATGGTTACCATGCCGGAATGAGTGCTAGTAAAAGAAAAAAAGTTCAAAATGAATTCCTATCAAAAGAAGGTGTCATCATTGTCGCAACTATCGCTTTTGGTATGGGGATTGATAAACCTGATGTGAGATTTGTAGCTCACTTAGATTTACCTAAAAGTATTGAGTCTTATTATCAAGAGACCGGTAGGGCGGGACGAGATGGCCTTAGTGCCTGTGCGTGGATGGTTTACTGTCGAAGAGATTCTGCAGTTTTAAAGCACCTTGTAAGAAAAGGGACAAGAAGTATAGTTCAGAGAAGAGTCGAAGAGCACCATATTGAACTTATGCTTGGTCTATGTGAGACAACAAGGTGTAGACGTGAGGTTGTTCTTAACTATTTAGATGAAGATTATCCTGAGTATTGTGGAAATTGTGATATTTGTCAGGGGTCACTCGAAGGAAAAGAGCTTTTAGATATTACTGATGAAATGGTTATATATTTAAGTTCAATCTATAGAGTAGATCAAAAAATGAGCATTGAGTTAGTTCTCGCATTCTTAATGGGAGAAGAAGACTTCAAGTATCAAGAGTATATGAACCTACCTAACTTTGGACAAGGTTCAGGTGTTTCTCTTGCTAAATGGAAGGAAATCCACAGGATTGCTCTTGCATCTGGCTTAGTTGATGTTAAGTTTGATAAAGGTTCCTCTCTTGTTCTCACTAAGCGCAGCCTTAAAGTTCTTGAAGGTGAAGACAAGGTTTATATGAGGACTGATCTCACAAGGTCAACTCCTCCAAAAATAAGAAAACCTAAGGCCCCTAGAAAAAAGAGGGCCCCACGTAAAGCAAAGACTGTAAGAACTAGAAGCTTTTCTCCTGTTACTGATTTTACAATGGATACACAAGAGAGAGTCCTCTTCGAAAAATTGAGAGAGCTAAGGCGCTCAATTGCAAAGAGTAAAAAAATACCAGCGTATAAAATATTTCATGACACCACTTTACTTGAAATTGTTAAAAGTAAACCAAGTTCAGCTAAAGAATTCTCTGAATTACACGGAGTCGGGAAAGCAAAGTTGAAGAAGTATAGTAAAAAGTTTATGGACCTTCTTTAATTAACTTATGAGTATTATGATAAAAGTTATTTTCTTTATCTTTCTTTCTATATCATTTACTTCCTGCTCTATTTTTAACGCAGGAACTGTTCACATGAAATACAATGATGTAGACGCAGGTATTGAAGGTAATAATTATGAGCTAAAAGAAAAACTTGGAAATGTCTCTGCTTCTATAAGGCAAGTTGAACACCCTAAGGGGTTGAGAAGGTGGGATTATCTTGTAAAGTTATCACCAAGTATTCATCTAGACAGGTTTAACTTTGAGCCAACTACTTCTGCAAATACAGATTTTAATCTTAAATATCGAAGACTATCAGCCCTAGGCAACTTGAAGGTTGGCTTCTTTACTCCTATTGGACAGTTTATATTTACTGCAGGATTCGGTGGAGGATTATATAGTTTAGATGATGGACAAGGGCTCGATACTATAAAGACTAGAGAAGTTCGAAAATTTGATCTTGCTTATAATGTGTTTTTAAGTGATCGCGTTTTTCTAATGATGGGTCCGCGTTACTACAAAACAGCTTTTGAACAATATACATTTATCTTTAGGGTAGGTTACTTCTGGGGAGATGTTCCTTAAGGATTTAAAATCATTTTTACAAGTCTAGGAACTTCTGTTGTTGATGGACCTGTAAGTTGGGAATCAAACTGTCTTGATTGTTTTGTCGGAGTAATATTTTGTTCAATTGTTATTGCTCCGTGATTTTTTGCCTCTGATACAAATGCAGCCGCAGGATAAACTTCTCCAGATGTTCCAATTGAAATAAATAAATCACAAGACTTTAAAACTTCATCAATTTTATCAATTTGATATGGAACTTCTCCAAACCAAACAATATGTGGTCTAAGGTTTCCTGCCTGGCGACAGCATGAACATATTGTACTTTGAGTTAATTTACCTTTGATACTATATACCTTTAAAGACTTTAGACAGTGCATCTTTAAAAGCTCGCCATGCATATGTATGACATTATGTGATCCGGCCCTCTCATGTAGGTCATCTACATTTTGAGTTATTATAGTAACCGTACCTTTAAATTTACTTTCAAGAGTTGCTAGGGCCTTGTGAGCTTCATTAGGGGCGACGTTTTCAGATTGTAGTTGGGATCTTCTGGCATTATAGAAATCAAATACTAGATTGGGGTTCTTCTTAAATCCATCTAGTGAGGCGACTTCCATTATATCGTGATTCTCCCATAGACCATTTTGATCTCGAAAGGTCTTTATTCCAGATTCGGCAGAAATACCTGCTCCAGTTAAGATCACAATATTTTGAATATTATTTGGTATAATCATATAGGTAATATTATCAAATATAATTTAACATATCGAGTAATAATGAGTGTTGTAGAAGAAAACATTGAATTGAAAAAGAAAAAGAAATTCTTTCTCTATAAAAGAAGTCTATTATTTAGCTGTATTTTTTCAATTTTTATATTCATGTCTACTTTACTTTCTGTCTTATACATAAAGAGCCGTATGATTAAAGATATGGATATTTTTTTATTGTTGAGTATCGTGGTCTTGCTCAGCTTTATATTAAAATACTCCCTTCGTCGTTTTCAATACCGACTCAATAGAATTGGCGTAGTGTTAATAGAAGTATCAATCATAATCTTGATAAGTATATTTATCTTAAAAGTTGAAAACCTCCTGGGGCAATAGATGCAATACTTGTAGGATTTAAATCTTTGATATTTGCATTCTTTAAAGACTTATTAATTGAACAAGACGTTGAGAGTAGTATCAATGTTAGTAGTAGTGCCTTCATGACATTCTCCTTACTGGCATCATGCCGCTGTATGTTGTTAAATGCTAAAAATGTGCCAATAATTAGCTAATTATTACGGTTTGTTATCTAATATATATTGCCACTGGTTCATAACGCACCTTTGTAGGAAACTATTAGAGAAAATATTTGACGATACCTTATAAGTGTTTAGAATCATGACCTTAGATTTTCTGTACTAAAACTTTATTAATCGCTTAATAGGTAATATGCAAAATAAGAAGAATAGTCCTCGAGCTACAAGAATAAATAAGAATCTCGTAAGAAATAAGACGAAGGATGACTCTCAGTTAGACCTACTGACTTTTATTTCAAATGAGTCTATTGCTGTGTCTAGAGCGTCAAATGTAAGAAGTATTAGAACGTCTAAAGCTCCTAGAATATTAAGTAAAAGTAAGAAGTTCTCTCTTCCAATTAACGTTGATAGAACAAAAGTTTTCGATAACTTTATTTGTGGAGAGTCAAACTCTAGAGCTTGCGCAATATTAAAAGCGATGGTGAATCAGTCTAATATTGATTTTCAAGCAATTTATATATGCTCTTTAAGTGGGTTAGGTAAGAGTCATTTACTCTATGCGACGGCCAACTCAATATTCGAAAAGTCTTCAAAGAAAATTTGCTATTTTCATGGCAAAGAGTTCGTTTATAACTTTGATGCAGAGATTGAGAACCTTAATGAGATAAGTACTGTTTTCATTGATGATCTAGACGAACTGACATATGACACAGGTCTACAAGATAAATTCACAAGAAATTTTGATTTACTTAAGAGAAGTGGTGTTCAGATTGTAATGGCAGGATCTTTACTTCCTAAGCATATGAAGATGGCAATACCTAAGTTCTCTACAAGAGTAGGTAGTGCTTTAGTTGAAAAAATTAATAAAATTGACCGTGAGTTGGCAACTAAAATATTAGAGAACCTTTCTGTTGTACATAAATATAAGCTAAGTCCCGACGTGAGTGACTTATTGGTAGATTGTTTCCATTACCATGTTTACGGACTTGAAAGTGCACTATTAAAGCTTAAAAGTTATAGTGAAACATTTAGTAGCAATGTAGATATTAAAATAGCACTAAAAGAGCTTAAGATATTAGGTCCCGTTCTTGATAAGAATATTAACTCTAAGAAAATAATTTGCAGAGTGTGTGAGTTTTATAAAATTGATGTTGAAGACCTCTTCTCAAAGAATAGAAAGAAAGATGTCGCATTTGCTCGTCATGTTTGCATGTATATTTTAAAAGATCGTAACGGTTTATCTTTATCAAGAATTGCAAGGCTTTTTAATCGTGATCATACTTCTGTTCTATACGGAGTGAATAAGATTATTGCTGAAATTCAAACAGATAAAAGTATAAGAAAAGATATTCACGAGCTTGTATAAAAATAAAGACCTCCATCCCTGAAGGTCTTTAACATAATTAAATCTTTGATTTTTCAGATAAGAAGTTAAGTGGTTGTTTCACATCAACAACTCCTCCACCTTTTGGCTTTGGAAATTGAATCAGTTTCAATACACCTGTCATACAATTTGTACCTGCATTTGAAAATTTAGATCCTTTTGTCTTAATTTTAACTCTTTGCGCTTTCCCTATAGAGTTAATTCTAAAGTGTAGATCCATAACACCTTTTGCGTGCTCATTTCTGTATTCAAGTTCTTGTTGATAACAGTGTTTAAACTGTGGAAGATACTCTCTTAGAATCTTTCTTAGTAGCTCTGGGTCCATAGAACCAAGAACAACAGCTTTTTGATCAGTATAAGTCGTATCAATACCTGATTTATTAGCAAGTCCTTTAGATCCTGAAGAAGAGTCAAAGCTTCCTTTAAAATCTTGCCCTAATCCTGAAGCAGCATTGTTATTAGCAGCTTTTATATCAGAAGTTGTAGCACTTTTAGCAGAACTTCCAACTGCAGCTGCAGCATTTGAGTTTGAGTTCTTTACTACTTTTGCAGACTTTGAACCTGTATTTCCAAAGAATGAGGCCATAGACTTGTTCATTTTAAATTTGAATGATTTGAGTTTTCTTTTACTCTTTATATTTTTAGATTTGGCTGCGGCCTTAACGGCTTTTTTCACTGGTTTAGATGCCTTCTTTGTCTTACTCGGTTTTTGAGTATCTTGCTTTTTAGCAAATTGAGGCTTTTTGTCATTTTGCTTTTCTTTCTTAACTCCTGTATCAACTTCAGTTTTACTAACTTCACTTGATGTTTTTGAATTATTCTTTTGTTCAGCTTTTACTGCAGGTCTATAAATAACAGCAACTTTTTTCTCTTCTTCTTGTTGAGGAAGATCTATAAAAAGTAATAGTAACATTAAACTCATAACCACTGAGAATACTTTAGCAGTTTGTTTTTTGAACTCTCTATCACGTCCAAAGAAAGGAGTATTTCTTAAGTGAGGAGGTGCTTCTGAAATTTTAATGAGGACCTGAGTTGTTCCATGAGTATAAGAGATAACTTCATTTTCTTGTAAGTGATGATCATTCTCTATTTCTTCTGATGTTAAAAGTGAAGTACATTTATGATTTGTAATACTTTTAACAATAATTTTACTATCATCAATGCTTATCATTGGAATATTTTCTTCAGAATCAAAGCTTGGTAATTGAAAAGTATCTTTTTTTCTATCGTAAGCAGAAACTCTTAAATCTCCATTTTTAAGAGGGAAGTAATCTACAGATAATGCTGTTCCCATAGATAGCACTGTTACTTGTATTGCTTTTGAGTCATTCTTTCTTGCTATAGGGATGAAGTCTTTTGTCTCATCAACTTCAATAAATGCTTTTGTATCTAGAGTCTCCACTAGGTCTAAGCTTTTTACAGGCGTGTATTCTTCTTCATCAAATTTAATGTCACAATACTCACCGTCAATAATTACAAGGCCAGGAACTGGAGGTAAAACCGGGGTAGGGTGTTGTCCCTCCAGATCCTGGATTGTATGAATATCCATATCCTCATCTTCAATGATCGTCTCATTCCGTTGAAGTTCATCTATGATTTCATCTAAGTTAAATATCTCATTCGCAAATTGAACACTGTCTCCGGGATAGATTGTTCCATTTTCAATTGATTCAGAGTTTATATATGTTCCATTATTGCTTTCTAAGTCTATAACTTTAGCACCGCCCTCATGATTCAAAATCAATATTGCATGATAGGCAGATATACTTGCGTGATCAATAATGATGTCACACTTCTCACTAGAACCTACAAGTAGCTTTTTCTTTGCTAATGTAAATTCAAGATTATGTCCTGTTAACCTAAGTCGGTTATAATCTTTCGTTTTTGATTGCAACACGTTTTACCCCATTTTTATTATACTTTCTTTGATTCCCTTCTTTCTTGCTCTTCCTTGATTTTCTTTAATTCTATATCTATTTTTTTTGTTATAACTTGAGTCGCAGAGTTGATTTCCTCAATTATTGTAGGTCTTTGTGATCCAATAATTGATTTTGCTTCTTTATACTTTTTTAACTCATAGTAAAGTAGCGCTACGTATAGTGATATATCTTCTCTTCTTAAATCATTAGAGTTAAACCTCTTCGACCATGAGTATGCTTTTTGAAAGTTTCCTTGAGCAATTTCAATTGTCATTATTGAAAAGATTAAATCTATGTCATTTGAATTTTTATTAACTAGTGGATTGATAAGGTTTTTAGCTTTTTCTAAGTGATTAAATTTAATATATACTTGTGCTAAATTATACTTAGGTATTTTTGATTTAGGTGATAGTTTTATCGCCTTTTCAAGTAAGATTTGAGCACCTTCATAGTTGTTAGACTTTAGTGCCACGAGTGCTTTGTTATTATAAATAGAAGCCTTTATAAGGCTTGACCCAGAAAGGGCATAATCATAGAAATAATTTGCTTTTAATTGACTACCATATAACTGATAGCAGATTCCTATATAAAGCCAGTATTTACTCTTATTTTTATATGACTTTATTTCTTTTTGCATATCATTTAGAGTTGTTTTAAATTCTCCATTGTAACACCTTGATAATGACTTCGCTAAGAAGTCTTTATTGCTAACTTTGTTAAGTCTCGCGTTTCCAAATCTCATAAATGACTCTTCAGCAAAGGCATCATTCTCAGAGTTTAGGTTATTATTTATCTTGTGTGATCCACAGCCAACAAGTAAGAATAGCACTATAAGATAAATACTTTTCATTATTGTATACCTTGGTTATCTAGAGATATTGCAAGTTGAGAAACTGGATATCTCATCATAATTTCAGATTTAAAATCTTTTTCATCAAACAATTTATAGTTTTCGTAAGATAAGATATTGTTATTTTGAATTGTGTTTATAGTTTGTTTTTTGAATGTTGTTACCTCTTTTTCAACTTGTTGGTAAAGAGGTTTCATTTGTTGTAAGAACATTTTAGTCTCTTCTTTATTGAAGCCATTTGGTCTAAAGCTTGTAACCTCATTTAAAAAGTCTTTATATTGCTTAGATATAAAATGACTTACTTTAGGCGTTATTATAGGGTGTCTGAGGTTTTGAATCTTAAGTCCTTTAGTTACAATATTCTTGATTGTTTTAAAGTTTTTCTCTATTTCACTACTAAAGCGTTCACCATTAAATTCTGATTTATTAAATGTATATTTTGTATCTTTAAAGTTAAGGATATAATCATTAAAAGACATAATTTTAAGTACTGAAGGTGATTGGTAATCTTTTAATATTCTTAGCATTTCTTTTGCTTTAGATTCATCGCCAGTTGCCTTACTCTGCCAGTATTGATTTTCTGCAATAGATGTTAATGTTTCAGGTTTTATGAATTTAGGAAATTTTTTCATATAGAACTTTAATTTCCTCATGTTTCCTTCTATTGCAAAACCTCTCGCAAATTGTTGGATGTCCTCTTTCACAACAGATTGATCGATGTTACAAGTTTTCTGAGTTTTTTGAAGAATGTTAATTGCCTTATAATTATTTTCAATTACTGAGTAAGAAACTGCTTTTTTGAAGAATAAATTCTTTTCTTTAAATTCCTTATTACAATACTTCTTTATAGCTTTATAACTTAATGATAGTGCCTTTTTGAATTCTTGAGCCTGAGCATACTCACTTATAATTCTATCTATTGTTGAGATCTCTTTGTATATCTCACCTTGATTATCAATCTTTAAGCTATGCTTAAGCCATTTCCAAGAGTCTTTATAGTTACTTGTCTGTAGTGCTAGAAGTGATAACCTAAATGATGTTTGTATTTTTATTTTTAAAGGGTAATTTTCATTAACAAGAATATCTTGATAGCTCTTATTAGCTGAAGCGTAATCTTTAGCATCAACTTTCTTATCAATTTCATTGAATAAAAGACCAGCTAGGATAACAACTGATTTTTTTATATATACTTTTTCAAAAGATAAAAATCCTTTGTTAAACTGACCAATCCAGTAAGAGATTTGTTTAATATCTTTTTTAGCAACATAGTGGTCAAAAACTTTAGCAAACATTCCTTTCTGTGCTTTTAGGTCTTGTGGAAAGCTTGAGTTATAGGCCTTTACAACCTTGATTGACTTTAATGTTTTCTTATTTTTAAAGTAAATTGTGAATAGTTTAGGGTAGATAAGTTTACTTTTTTCATCTTTTGGCCAAAGGTTTACATGGTTACTGTAAACGTATGTTTTATATTTATAGTTTGATATTCCTTGTTCTTCTAGCTTTGTAAGTGTTGCAAGAAGGGAGTTGATTACTTTTTTAGAAAACTCTTCTTTCCAAATCTTTTTAAGTTTCTCTTTTTTTACAATCTCTAGAACTATTGAATATTTCTTATATGCTCTTTTAAACTGCTTTACTGAAAATAAAGTTTCACCTTGGTAGAATAAATACTCATTCTTATTCACACGATCGATATTAATTAATATATTAAAATATGTAAGAACATTATTAAGCTTAGTATCATTTAGAGCTTGTGACGTAAATTGCTCTCTCTTAGCAAGTCTGATTTGTAAGTATCCAACATATGATTTGATTTGCTTTACAGAGATTTCTAGTTCTTCACCTTTTAGGTGTTTAAGATTAAATATAGCTGATAAGGCCTTCGCTGTTTTTAGGTGGAGACCTTCTTGCTTAAATGTTCTATAGAACTCTAGTTGATAGTTGTAATATAAGACTTGCTCATCAAATTGTTTTCTTGTTTTTGCAACATTTAACCCTTTAGTAATGATGCTATTTACTTCTGGGAACTTTTTTGAAGTTTGTGCTCTTGTAGCCATTTTTGTTAAGTATTCAGCTGGTTTAACCACATTTTCTATATAAAATGATACTCCCTCATCAATTTTATTATTTTGTATATAGAATATACTTATGGCATCTAGTACTTGAGATTCTACTGTGACATATCTTGGACTTTTACTTATTTGATATGCTTTCAATATATGATCAAGTCCAGCTTCTATCTTTTTTACTTTTAATAAGCACCATGCAAGGTTGTAGTGATGCTTTGCATACCATTCATCACCTTCATTTTTTATTACATCATTATAATACTTTATGGCCTTTCTATATTTTTTATCATTATAGTAGAGTTCAGCAAGTGCTGTTTTTATACTATGTACGATAGGTGAGGCATGAGGTGCTACTCTTAATGATTTAATTAGATAGTATTCTGTTTTCTTGCTCTTATTAAAATCTCTTTCGTTTAGCGCTAGAGTGTAATAGATTGCTCCATTACTTCTATAGTTAGGCCATTTCTTTATTATATACAGGCCTAGTTTTTCAACTTTTTTATTTAATTGTATTGATTGTTTAAAGAAATATGATCTTTTTAATTTTGGATTTCTATTCTTTAAGAAACGATTATTCTCTAACTCTTTTATTATTTTTAAATTTTCTGAGTAGAGCTCAAGAAGTCTATATTCAAGATTTGGTCCTCTTCTTCTAATCTTTTTAATCGTTTTTATCTCTTTATGGATCATTCCAACAAGCGAACTTCTCTTCTTTTTTTCAAAAGATACCTTCTCATTACCCATTGTATGAAAAGTGAAGATAAGTGTGAATATGGCGCTAATGATAATTTTCATATTCTAGTTTCCAGCCTTTACTATAAATTTGAATTTTGGAAATCCTGCTGTTGCACTTGCGTGCATTACTTTTTGCATATCAGAGTATGAAAGTGTTTGATCAAGTACGATATTTATTTGTTTATTTGATCTTTCTTTACTTTTTAGTAAGTCTTTATCAACTGAAGATAAGTTCTTTGATTTAAATTCCTTTAGTTCTTTATCACCTTGTTCTTTCATCTCTTTTAATTTTTTTTCTAGAAACTTTATATTTGAACCTGTCTTTGGGATTCGACCAATTTCTTTATTATTTATGAAAACAGATCTGCTTTTATTAACTTGTATTGTTACCGACTGGTTACCGTGTAAAAGTGATGTTGATTCTGGCAGTTCTAGATTTTTAGTTAGGTCTAGTTTTAAGTCAGAAGGGTTATAACTTTTAAGTAAGAAAACTAATAGTATAACTAAAATATCTAATAGTGACGTTATATCAATATCAAGTTCTTTCTTCTTTTTTACTATGACTGAGCGTCTTTTATTTCTTGTTGCCATGATTACTTCCTATATTACTGTTTCGAAAATTATTTGATCAAAAAGAGTTCTTGTTCTTACGATCTTTCCGTTTTTAGACTTACCAGCTATTGCAGGAATGTCTTTACCGACTCCAGTTATAGAATCCATAATTTTAACTATTTCCTTATAGTTAACGTTTTTACTCGGGCTTAGTATTATTGATCTCTCATCAATATTTGCCAGTTTTATGTCAATAAGTACTTTCTTGAGTTTAGGTAGATCAAAACTCTTTCCAAGTTTTGTTATAGTTGTTTTGACTGCACCTTCAACACCGGTCTTTACTTCAATTGAAGAACTAGATATTTTCAGTGTTAAATTTAGTGGCTTCTCATCACTTTTTTCTGTGTCAATTGTTGCTATTGCAGGTGCATCACTTCCTATTTCATATATCTCAACGAATTGAGCACTCATCAGTAAAAAGAATATGAAGATGAATACTGCATCCAATATAGGTATTAAGTTAAGCTTTGGTATTTCTTTCTTTTCTCTTGCCTTTCTCATTCTCTACCCCCTAGAAAATAAAACTTATGCTGCTTTGGATGTATTATTTGGTATAGGAGGCATTTTTCTTTTCTTTGTTCCGAGGAGATCTACAAGCTTTAAAGAGTATTCTTCTATTTCAGCTATAATTTTTTCACTCTTGTTAGATAAGATATTGTGTATCACCATAATACTTATCGCTGATATTAGTCCAAATGCTGTAGTGTTCATGGCCTTTGAAATACCTAGAGCAAGTAGTTTTGCTTTAGATGAAGGGTCTGCATTGGCAACAGCAGCAAATGATTCAATAAGACCATAAATAGTTCCTAAAAGTCCTATTAGAGTAGAAACGTTCGCTACTAGTCCTAAATAACTCATTCTTTTGTCTACTTTAGGTGTAACTTCTAATATTGTTGAATCTACTGCATCTTGGATTTGATCTTTATCTTGGTTTGCTCTTTTTAAACCCGATTTTAGTACCATCGGTAACATTGCTTTTGTATTCGAGCAGCTTTGAATAGCTTTTTCTACATCATTATTTAAAACGTGTTTTTTGATCATGTTCATTAATGAGTTTCCGTCTATGTCATAGCTAAATAATGACTTAATTCTTTCTAAGGCAATTGCTATTCCAAAAGTCCATGTTGCTAAAATAATCCACATGAACACTCCACCTTCATCCATAAAAATTGCTAGTGTTTGTAAAAATGATTGGTCAGACACTACCTGAGCTACTTGATTTTCCATTATTTACCCCTTACCTTAAATTTCTTATATCTTTTTTAGATTCTGTATCGAAATCAAATCTTTCGTATAAAGCCCTTTCAAAAACTTTTCTATCTCTTTCTTTAACAGATAAATCCCCAGGAGCTAGAAGTTGTCCTTTAACTTCTAAGTTACCTAAGTCAAAACTTTCGTACTTTTTATACTCAACGATTACATTTTTATTCTGAGCATAAGTCGAAATACTAATCATAAATATTACTAGATATTTCATAATTACCTCTTGCTCACTTTCTTATCTATTTTTACTGTTTCACAATTTGATTTTAGTCCATAAGAGTAGTCTCCTAATTCGTCTGCCCAGAATGCTCCATCAAAGTTCCAGAAGTCATCATCTATTGTCATTTTCACATTCTGAAGACTTCCTCTACTTCTTTTAGAAATTAATTCTTTATTGCTGTAGAGTAGGTTTCTCTTCTTAGACATAATTTCTAACTTGATGTTGAACATCTCATAGCTGTATTTGTGAATGTCATTTATAAAAGTAAACATTTCTTTCTTTACATAGTGGTTTAAGTGCTGAGTTCTCCAGTTTATTGAGTTCTGCACTTGTTTAATTAAAAATTTAGTAAATTTGTTCTGCTTTCTTTTATTTAAGTATTTAAGTTCATTCTTTGCTTTCTTAAAACTTACTAGGTCTACACTGAATTTAACTTTCTTTCTTATTTGAGTGACTAAGTTTCTAATGTATGGATTTAAGTTCTCTGTTTCTTTTAATGAACTAAAAACTAAGTTTATAAAGTATGTATGTGAGTTTTTGTTAGGTAGTACAATATTTTTTAGTTCATCACTTCTAGACTTAAATACTTTATAGTATTGATCTATTGTCGCTAGACTGTCGTCATAAAGACAAAGTCTAAAGTAGTTTAATGAGTTTAGGATCTCAGCTTCTGGAAAGAAGTAACTTGATAGAAGTGGAGATCTATAAGTTACAACTAGGCCTAATGATCTGTTAAAATCTTCTAGATAGTAGTTAGCCCAGGCTTTTTCAATTAATGTATATGGCCATCTATATGATGTTTTTGGAATTTCGTTGTATGAAGAAATTGCTTTAGCATATTGCTTTTGCTTGTAATAAAGTCTTGCTATGTGCATAGTGCATGACTCACTTAGAACTGTGTAGTATCTTTTAAGCTTTTCCTTATCTGCTTTTTTTCTGAAGCTATCTGCAACCTTTATACATTTCTCAAATCTATCTTTAGATCTTGATACATCTCCTAAAACTTCTCTCGATGTTCCTGCGACATATAGTGCTTCTGGTGAGAATCTATTATTTAGTGGAATTCTCTCTGCTACAGTTAGAGCATTCTTATACCTCTTCATTCTAAACATTTTTAATGCATAGATAAGCTGTAATGTAGGGGAGTTATGCTTTATTAAATCTTTATTAGATAATCCTGCAAGAGAGTTAGTTCCTGACTTTAATACTAATATCTCTAACTTCTCTTCAAAGTCTTTATCTAGCTTTTGTGCTTCAATTATATGTTCTGCCGCAAATGGTAGAGACGAAAAATAATATTTAGATTTAAATAACTCATTAAAGATTTTTAAATTCTTATCTTTCGATCCAACAAAGAACTCTTTTTGGGCCTTCCCAAAGTGAGCATTTGCAGAGAATGTAAATAGCATAACTATCGTTATAATTACTTTCATTTCATTATCCTTAGAAGCTAAAGCCTACTGAGAGAATTGTGTCAGTTGTTCCTCTTAGTTTTGATGTAGATGGCTGTCCACTTATTACTGGTCCTGGCGCTTTATACATCGATCTTTGGAGGTCTATTCCTATGAACCATCTCTTTGAGGCATGAACTCTAAGTCCTGTTTTTGCTATTGCTCCTGTATATGACTCTGCTGCAAATGTTGATGATAGAGTAGGGCTTGATACAGTATCTTTATTAGACTCTGTATTAATCTTTGCTAGTCCAAGTCCAAAGCTCCAATCAAAGTATATAATTTTATTGAATGTATTTATTTTTCCATAGAATGGTGACCATATTCCCATTAGACCATAAGTCGATGTAAGTCTTCTGATGAATGGAACACTTTGATTTATACGTTGTAAGTTATCATATGCATCATTATTCTTGTTAGAGTAGCTATTATAGAATCCCTCTATGGCCCACTCTTCATTTAAGTAGTATCCAGTTCTAAAGTTAAGCCCTGAAGTATCTTGATATTCACTACTTAAGTTTGCTACATATCCAAGTTGTGCATAAATACTTTTGTTTTTCTTGTATAATTTATTTTGTAATACATATACTTTTTTATCTGGATCAAGCCATAAGAATTTATAAAGATCTTTCTCATCGGCTAAAGCTTGAAGAGATGACGCTCCCATCGAAAGCGTCATCAAGATATATGTTAAAGTCCTACCCCTAGTCGAAAACATTAATTAAGCTCCTCTGTTTGAACTGCATAACTTATTTCAATGTTAGACCCTTCGTTTGGAACGTTACCGTCTACAAACTTGATAGATCTAGACTGATTGTCATAAGTGAAGCCTGAGCTTACTTCTGCACCATTAACTTTTACTTCTACCTTGTCATCGTGTGGCTTATTTGAAAGTGCAAAACTATCTATAAGGTTTACGATCTTTCCACCCATCTCTCTTAGGACTTGATAGAAATCATTCTTAATATGTGCAGTTGCACCACCTGTCTTATCACTTGCTTCTAAGTATCTATATCCAATTGTTTCCCAGCTTGTGCCAGTCTTTTTAGTATTAACAATTGAGTATAATTTAATTAAACCTGATGTTTTCTTTAGCTCTTGAAAATACTCTACGTATGATAATGGAGTATTAGAGGATTGATCTTCTTCATCTGAAACAAATACTACAACTAGGTAAGCATCATCACGCATCCAGTTTTCAATATATCTATTAACAAATGATTTTGATGTTTGAAGTCCTTTCTCTCTACCTGAACCTCTCGTTCCAACCTTTATACAGTTTGCAAAGTCTTTAACGAATTGGCTTTCATTACTCTTTGCTGCAGTAGAGTCTAGAATTGAAAAGTCACAGACTGAACGACCATTCTTACTACTTGTTCCATCGGTAGTTGTAATTGCCATTTTAAAGTCAATTTTCTTTTCTAGAAACTCATGTATGAATACATCAAAGTTGTAGGCCAATGCCTTTTGCTCATCACCCATAGAACCTGAATCATCAACAACCCATAAGATATCGACTTTACCTTCTTGAGCTTGTGCTTGTGTGAATTTTTCAACAACATTTTTGTACACAATACCTGGCTCTTCAGGTTCCTCTGGCTCAACTGGTGTTGTTACTATTGGATCTGTTGGCTCTGATGGATTTGTAACAACTGGGTCTGTTGGTTCATTTTCAACAGGATCAGTAGGTTCTGAAGGAGTTGTTACTACTGGATCAGTAGGTTCTGTAGGATTTGTTACAACTGGATCTGTAGGGTCTGATGGATTTGTTACAACAGGGTCCGTTGGATCAGTTGGATTTGTTACGACTGGGTCTGTAGGTTCTGAGTCCACAGGGTCAGTAGCATCTGGTGAAGGTATTTCAATTTCACTTGGAATGTCTGTATCAACAACTCCAGCACCATTTAAAAATTTCTTTTCATAAAACTCTTGTTCGTTACAAGATGTTAGATTGATTAAAAGTGTTAATAGTAGAAAGGTATCTCTTATCCTTGAAGTTTTTAAAACCATTACCGTCTCCATAACGGTAGCTAGACCTATTTCTTTTGAAATAATGTGATCAAGCAATTCCGGTTTTTCTGAGATTTTGTGACGGCTTACATACTTTTTTAACTGACGTACAACAAACAAAATCGAAGAAGTTTTTATTCCCTTTTTCTTAACGTTAGATTAACAAACTGAAAAATAGAGTAAATTTACGAATGTATGTTTTTATTATTTTTCCTGTTAATTAGGTCACTTACGATAGGAAAAAGTGGAAAAAAAGCACTTTTTTATTGTTATGGATTTATCCATTTTTTCGCCACATATTATGGTCGAGCATTTAGAAGCACTTGTTTTTATATAAGTTTTAAGGTTTCTTGAACAATTCTCTTTGAAAGGTCGTGTCCTTCATCTCTTAGAGAAATATATCTTGATTCTCGTGATATTTTTGTTACTAGTTTTTCAAAGTGTACTTTTGAGTTTTGATGATCAACTAACTTGTCGTCTACTCCATGTATTGAATAGACATTGAAGGGGAGTTCTTCTGTTAAATACTGCCACTTATAGGTACAGCAGAGCCCAATTATTGACTCTACATTCTTTAGGGCAAGTCCTGCAAAGGGACTTAAGTATCCTCCCTGAGAGTAACCGATAATAACTTTTTGTGTATTTTCATAGCCTAATTTTTGTACGAGCTTCTGTAAGAGTGTCGCTGGAAAGCTATAGTCTATTTCATATGTATTTGTATGACGATTAAAGAAGTACCAGGCGTATCTTTTTTCAATATAGTCCCTTCTTATCTTAGGGATTGGAAAAGGTCCATTTGGTGCAAGTATATCGTAATCTTCACTTACTGAATCTAAGAAGTGTTCTAACATTACATCGTTAGTTTGAGCAAAACCATGTAGTAGGATTAATAGTTTTTTTGACTTTCTTTTTATTAATTTGTAACTGGTAGGAAAATCTATTTCTAATTTGATTGTTTCATTTTTCATGGGATAATAATAATTCAACTATAACTAGATGAGTAGGTATTAATTGAATTTAGAAGAGAAATTGTTAGAGACTCTATCCTTTTTTAGTCCTATGACTCTAGAGCAGATTTATCTAGATTTTGATGAAGATTTTCTGTTAGAAAACTCCAACTATACTTATGATGACTTGATAGAATGTCTGTCATCACTTGAGAAAAATGGTAAAATTGAGTCCACTGGAAAAGATAAGTCTAAGACTTGGATTCGTATATACCCTAAGAAATCATTTCTCTCTAGAATGTTGGGATACCTAAAATAGTTACAACTAACCAAGTAATTAAGCCTGTAGCTATTGGTATCGTTAAGTTGTCATCTACTCGTATTGGAATAAGTTCAAGGCCTGTCATTATTGATGAGACAATAAAGCCAAGAATACAGACTATAAATAAATCATTTCCGTACAATGTACTGAATACAAAAACTAAGATACAGAAAGTTGAAACAAAGAATGCTGCAGAACCTTCGATACTCTTTCTTTTAAAGATTTTATTTTTCCCAAATCTAATACCTATAATGGCCGACATTGGGTCTGCTATTGCAAGTGTGAATATTGCACATAGTGCTACGACTTTTGGAAAACTAAGAAGAGTTAGAAGTAGACCCATTACAAATGGCATACCTGCAGATTCTTTTAGTTGTTCTTCAGCTCTTAGAAGGTACTTGTTTACAATTTTAAAAGTCGCGGCATACTCAGGGTAATTAATTCTAATTTGTTCTACTATGTAGACTATACAGGCCGCTGTTCCTAGAATTGAAACTGCTGACTGATGACTCAAGAAACTATAATAAATAATTCCAGCAGCTGTTCCCATTGTCATATGAAAGAATCTTCTCGGAAATTGAAGATCATGTCTTGTCGATGTAGACGCAGACTCTTTTATTTTTTCTGATATATTTAATTCTACTTCTTCTTTAGAAGAAACTTCTTTCTTTTCACTCACATTAAATTCCTTTCGATATTTATCGGAGTTTTTTGATTTTTTTTTAATCTATTTGATTTTTACTCAATTATTTTTGTCGTTCTCTCTTCTGATATGACTTGCATTATATCTTTTTGATTTATAGAGCCAAGTAGTTCACCACTTATTTCATGCACAACCGGAAGAGTCAGGTAAATAGAGTCTTCAAATATCTGGATTACCTCTTCTAGGTTTGTAGTATTTTTAATGTATGGAAAATCTATGGCTATAGATTTAGCCGTAATGAAGCTATTTTCTTCTTCTTTTGATAATTCCATTAATTGAGCTAGATCTATAACACCGATGAATTGATGTTCTTCATTTACTACAGGGTAATAGGGGAAGCTATGCTGGTAAATAAATTTTTGTACGTTAACTATACTTGCATTTTCTTTTACTGAAATAATTTCTGTTTTAATATAATGTTTAATATCTCGTTTAATATCCTCTGGTTTCTCTTTCTTGATATTTAAGTTTTCTTGCAAGTTATCCATAAGTTGTCCTACACTCACTGTGGCCTTCTTTGTGTAGTTTTTCCCGTCTCCTTTACCTCCCTTTACTTCCCCTGATGCAAAGATACTGTACTTGAGTAGTAATGGACCAAGAATTTCAAAAACAAAAATCGAACTCATTATAATCGTGACTAATAGGTTTGAACTTTCTGTATCAATCGGCATAATTTTATTCACGATCGCAAGCGCAATACCTGCATGTGACAGAGTCGAAAGTCCAAAGAATTTAGACTTATCTGAAAATGAAGAAACTAATTTCCCTGTTAATAACGATCCAAAGTAAAATGCAAAAGTTCTACTGAGTACGTAGACAATTGCCATAAGTAGAATTGATGGCGTAAATTCTCTTAGGTTTATATGAGCTCCTGCTAAAATGAAAAAGATAGCATAGATAGAGAGACCCATTTCGTTAATACCTTTATGAATTTCTTTACCTGTATTAGTTGAGTTTACAACTGTAAAACCAATTACTGTTGAGATAATTAAAGGATCTGTATGGAGAAAGTGAGAAAGAGTCTGTCCAAATAAAATAGTTGAACCTACAAGCATTAAAAACTCTGAAGACTTTTTTTCCTTCTGTTCCCAGTAAGAAAGAAAGAAACCTAGAATAAATCCTAGTATGACTGAACCAACTAAAGACCAAATGAGAAGTCCTAGTTGCATTAGCGGTGTGACCCCAGGCTCTGTAGGCCATATATTTAAAATTTTAAAAACAACTTCTAAAACTTGAGTTCCAATAAGAGCGACCACAGTTGCCAAGGCAAGGTATGTAAGAATAGATCTCTGCAGTGGGCCCTGGGCGTTGTATTCCTTCATTACGAGTAGTGTTGTAGGAGGTGCACACTCTAGTGCCACAAACGATAGAAACATTGCAACTATTAACGCTAGCTTTATATCTCCAGTGATTTGTGAATAAGCTAGAAAGGTTAAGGTGAAAACAATTAATAAATTAAAAAGTCCAGCAACACCTACTTCTTTAAAGTTTTTCCAACCAATTTTTTGAATTAAATTCCTGTCGAAGTCTCCACCAATATTGAATAGGATAAGCCCCATAGCAATATCGGAAAGGAAGTGAAAGCTATCGGCTATACTCGTGGTCATTAGATTGAAGCCTGTTGGCCCTAGAATTACACCTGTGAAAATAAAGCCTGTGACCTTTGGAATATTTATTTTCTTAGAAAACTTTCCTAATATAAGTGCTGATATTAGGGCTATACCAAGTATAGGAATTTTGTGTTCGATGATCGTTGTAGCGATTTCAGATGTTTGCATTTTATATTCCTATCTATTGTAAATTAGATCTAATTATATAAGCTCTTTCCAGTAACAGCAAATTTTGATGAGAGAAAGACATGTAATTTTAGTAGGTTACTCAAAGCTGTCTAACTTCAACTCTCTATTAATAATGTCGAAATAATATAAAGACTTCTATTTACCATGAGTTTCTAATTGCTTAGAATATTAGAAATTCAATATTAAATTTGAGGAAATATGAAAAAGAAACTCATTCTTATCGCAATCGCTATTGTTGTAGTTCTGGCCGGGACTACTTGGGGACTTCTAAGTTATAATTATTCTAAAGGGTTTCGCTCGGGAACTCTAGTTAAAATAACAAAGAAAGGTGCTTTCTATAAAACATATGAAGGAACTCTTGACCTAGGCTCTGGAGATCATCTTACTTGGGACTTTTCAATTCATGATGATGAACTAGGACAGCAGCTTGAAGAGCAAGCAGGAAGACTTGTTAAGGTTGAATACAAGGAACTATTATATAAAGTTTTCTACGATACTAAGTATGTTGTGGACTCTTGGTCTATTGTAAGAGAGTCGGGAAGTGAGAACTTCTGTCGTCTTGTAAATATAATGCGAAAGAGCCGTATAGTAGTAGAGAAAGTTAAGTCTATTATCTCTGATTATGATGCTTCATTACTAGCTGAAATTAGGAAGTGTCAGAATTAATAGGCACAGTGTCTTTTCAATATGCCAACGAATGTGACTTGTTTCTTAAGTCATTTCACCTAAAAATAAACTCTTGATGTGAAACCCCATACTGCCATAATAAAAGGCAGGTGGGGGGATATTTATGCGCAAGAATTCAGTTAATAAATTCTATACAGAAAATGTCAGTAAGTATTTTGGCTTTGAACCAGGTCATAATCTTTCAATCTTTGACTCTATCCTTGAGAGTTCAATTTCTCACAAGTGGAAAACAATTCATCCAAGCTATTTAAGTTCTAAAGAGGCGCTAGTTCTAGGTATTAAGATTTTTAATAGTCATGATGAGGCCTGCGAAGCTAAGGATCATGATGCTCATGAAATGTTTGATCTTGCTCTTAAAAGCTTTAAAGAAGATGGCGAGAATCAAAAGCTTTATAGTCTTGCTATGGGGATCTTTTACTTTAAAAAATCTTTATCTATTACAGATCGTTCAAAGCAGATAAAGGTTATTAAATTAGCAAAGCACTTTATAGATGAGGCCATTCTAGAGAATGAAGACTGCCTTCTCACTCGTCTTCACCTGGTAATCATTCATGTTGCTATGGATAATATGTCTATTGCCGTAAAAGAACTCGTCCAACTTGGTAGACAGGTTAATAATCGAAATATCTATAATGTGCTATTTCATATTTATGAAAAATTAGGACATGAAAATATAGCTCTATTCTATAGTTTAAAGGCCTCTAAACTTTCTGAGAGTGATGCTCTTGCTGCTTAGATTTTACGAGGTGATCTATTTTAATCTGGGTACTTTCATGTAGGGTTAAATCAATCATGCTCTTGGCAACATCTTCTGCCTTTATTGGGGCATATTTACCAAGTACTTTAGGTAATACTTTTGAGAATGGACTCATAAGAGCTAGCGCCATGCCTTCAGCTATTCTAGATTCGTCTCTCTTTCCAATTAATAGAGAAGGTCGCACAATTATAGTCTTTATTGGTGCATCTAATGCATTTTCCATTTCGCCCTTTACTCTAGAATAGAATACTCTTGAGTTTGGATTGGCCCCTAGAGCGCTAATCACACAAAAGAACTTAGCATTATTATTAACTGCATATTGAAAACTCTTAACTACATAGTCTAAGTCAACTTTCTTAAATGCTGCTTTAGAGCCTGCTGTCTTTATAGTTGTTCCTAGACAGCAATACACACCATCGTATGAGGTTGGGGCAAATGATCCGAAATCATCGAAGTTAATACTTCTCTTTATAAATTTTGGGTTATTTACTTTGCTTGTATCTCTTAGGGCAATAGAGACTTCATGCTCTTTGGATAATTGTTCAATTAGAGATGAGCCTACAAGGCCTGTGGCGCCAAAAACTAAGAGCTTCATATCAAGATCAATAGAAGAATAAAAGCTACAATACCAGCAATGAGATAGGGGATGAAGTTGTCTTTTTTCTTAACCACATTAAATTCTCCATGCTCTCTAAGGTAAGGATCATTTATATTATCAATAATATATTGAAGGTCCTTATACGGAGTGAGTCCATTTAAATCCATGATCACTTCTCTATCTTCGCAGAAGAACATTGTTGGGACTGATCTTATATTAAAGTGAGCGGCCAGCTCTGGAGACTCGTTGGTATCTATATCAAAAATTGGGAAATCTGGATTTTGAGCGGATAGCTTTTCTAGAACTGGAATCATCATTTGACATGGACCACAAGTCGTAGAGCCAAACTTTAAAAGGTATGGCCCTGTGATTGTATTAACAGTTGTTTCAAAATGTTCACTTTCTAGTTTTCTAATCATAGCTTAGTGCTGCTTCCAGTCCACATGTGGCTCAGGTCTATTATTAGTAATAACTTCTATCTCTTTTAATAACTCATCATCTAGTAAGTGAAGTATATCAAGAGTTTTAATATTGTCTTCTAGTTGTTCCAGTCTTGATGCACCTAAAATTACTGAACTTACGTTAGGATTCTTTAGGCACCAGGCTAGGGAGAGTTGTGCTAGAGAGATTCCTTTCTTTACAGCCAAGTCTTGTAGATCACTTGCAATCTTTAGTTTAATTTTTCCCTCAGGTGTATCATACATATCTCTAAGCCATGAGAACTTATCGAGAGATAGTCTAGAGCCTTCTGGGATTCCATTAGAATACTTACCTGTAAGAATTCCGGAGCTTAAAGGTGACCATGTTGTAGTCCCCATTCCATATTTCTCATAGAGACCTTTATATTCTTTCTCAATTCTTTCTCTGTGTAAGAGATTGTATTGAGATTGCTCAACAGTTGGTGGAGTTAAGTGGTATCTCTCTGATAGAGTGTAGGCCTCTGTGATTTGTTCTGCTGACCATTCACTTGTTCCCCAATATAAAATCTTACCTTGCATCACCAAAGTATGCATTGCTCTAAGAGTTTCAATAATAGGTGTATCAACGTCTGGTCTATGGCAATAGTAAAGATCAAGGTAATCTAGCTTGAATCTCTTTAAAGCGTTATTACAGCCTTCTATAACATGTTTTCTATTAAGACCTTTTTGTGTTGGCTTATCTCCACCCCAGAATACTTTAGAAGAGACTAAGTAACTATCTCTAGACCAATTCATTTTCTTAAGGGCATCGCCCATGATCTCTTCTGATTCACCATCAGCATAAATCTCAGCATTATCGAAGAAATTGATTCCTTGGTCATAGGCATATGACATCATTTCAATAGCAGATTTTACATTAACTTGATTCTTAAAAGTTACCCAAGAGCCTAACGAGAAGCTACTAAGGAATAGACCTGAATTACCAAGTCTTCTATACGTCATTTCAGTCATAATTACTCACTTGTATGTGTAGATTCTACTGCTAAATTACTTATTTGAGAAGTAGAGTGTTAACCCTGCGGTTAACAACGGTAGGACAGCAAGAAAAAACCAGAACGCTATATCAAACATTCTTTCTTCAAAGCTTAATTTCTTCTTATTCTTCATAATTTTCCTTAATGACAGTGTGCGCCGTTTGTGAAGTAGAAGTTCCATAGGCGATAACTCACAGTAGACATCCCTAGGCAGATTAAAAGAACCCCACTGGCCTTAGGTGCAAAACTTTGAACTGGTCCAAGGACTTTCATCATTAATGTTGGAGCAAAAACCATGGCCGGTAATGTTCCTAGCCAAAAACCTATGACTCCTAAAAAACCTACTAGAGGAGATTGAAAAGTCATAAGTGTTATCAACACTCCGTAAAGAAATCCACAAGGTAACATTAGAGATAGTGCTCCAATAGAGAATCCTTTTAAGCTTTTTGAGAGTTCATTAGAGTTAAATTTATTAAATAATTTCTGGTAGAGACCTGTTACAAACTTAGGTAGCTTAACTTCAAACTTTTTCCCTCTAAAGCTCTGTGCTCCCCAGAAAACAAAGAGAAGTCCAAGGAATAGACCACCAATAAGTGGTATATACTGCGTGACTCCTGATTTCTGAATGAGTGTTGAGGTTAGCATTGCTATGACGGCCATAAATAAGTAGGCACAAAGTCTTCCAAGCTGGTATGTCATATTACTCTTAGGAGATTTTCCTACGGAGAGTACAAGTCCTCCGCACATACCAATACAGTGCAGACTTCCTGTTAAGCCTATCATAAAGGCAAACATTGGCGCAAAAACTGGTAGCGCAGATTGTATTTTAGTTAATTGGTCCAACAAGTTGAACCTCCATTGTTTTTATAACTTTATTATCTACAGGGTTAATGAAGTTTAAGTTAATCTTCTTTGATCCCTTATTTAAAATTGAAGGAGAGAATCTAAAGAATGCGTTTGTATGATTCATAGTCTCTTTTAATACAACAGGGTTTCTAGGAATTATTAACTTAATGTCCTTGTTGTCCTGAGTGATTAGAATCTTTTCTAAGGCACTTCCTTCATATGAAAGATTTATTTTAAAGTGATTCGCTATTATTTTATTTTCACCTGAATTAAGAACAGTGAATGGAGTCTTACTTCCTCTTAGCATTACAATATCTAGTTCCTTAGTTCCTTGAAATTGAATAAAGAAGCCTAGAAAGAGTAGTATTACAGTCGATAAGTAAAATCCATTTCTTATTGAAAATCTCTTAGTAGGTAGACCTTTTAAGCCTTGCTCTGTTTCAAAGCGAATAAGTCCCTCTGGTTTTCCAACCTTTAGCATCACTTCATCACAAGCATCGATGCAATTAGTACAGGCAATGCATTCTAGTTGAGTACCACGTCTAATATCGATACCAGTTGGACAGGCCTTAACGCAGGCGTAACAGTCTACACAGTCAGCGTGTTCGTCTTTACTTTGCCCTTTCTGGCGTCTCGGTTCCCCGCGGTTATAGTCATATGCTATAACTAGTGAGTTTTGATCCATCATAACCGATTGAAACCTACCGTATGGACAAGCTATTAGGCAGAACTGCTCTTTAAACCATGCGAAGTCAAATAGGATTATAGCTACTGCTGACCAAGTTGCCCCAAATAGTGCAATATTATCAAAAGGTGAGTGTAGAGTAATTCCAACTAGAGATCTCACTCCAACAAAGTAGCCAATGAATGAGTGAGCAATATGCATGGAAGCTAAGATAAATAACGACCACTTTAAAGTTTTCTTTAAAAACTTCTGTAGGTCTAGAGGAGCGTTATCTAGTTTTTTTCTCTTTCTTGCGTTTCCTTCAACTAAAACTTCAATCTTATTGAAGATGGCATCTATGAATACTGTTTGAGGACAGGCCCATCCACACCAAACTCTGCCCCAGATACTTGTAATAAATCCAATGAGAAAAACAAAGCCTAAGAGAACAAATATGAGTATAGGAGCATTATGTCCTAGTAGAGTTACACCAAAGAAAGTGAATTCCCTCTTTGGTATATCTAGGAGTATAGACTGCTTACCACCAACATTGAGCCATGGAAGAAATAAGTAGAGGAGGATTAGGGTGTTATATACCCATGTTCTTCTTGTTCTCCACTTTCCTTTTACATCTTCTGGGTAAAGGTAGACTCTATGTCCACCTTCATCTGTAGTTGCTAATCTTTCTTCATGTAATTCATTTGGGTTTTTGTTTCCCATGACTCAACCTTTTTTAAATTTGTTCTACTTCTTCACCTTGAGGCTCTTTTGCTTTTGGTGGAGTCGTACCTTTTAGCTCAATGATATGATTGATTGCTGCGTAGATCTCTTCTTTACTTAAGATCTCGCCCCATGCTGGCATTCCCTTATCTTCAAAACCATCTCTGATAAATGGGAATAGCTCTTCAGGAGTTCTATTCTTAAGGTGAATCCAGTAACCATCAGTTAGGTTTGGACCAATGTCTCCACCACCACCTTCAGCGTGACAACTTAGACAGTTCGTTTCATAGACTTCATTACCAAGTGCTGTAGCATCATTCTTATCTTTCCACTCGTTGTAGTGGGCGATATCAAAGTTAGACACATCTGCTGCTGCAATTGCTTTTAACTCATTAATTTTTACCATATCTCTCGCTAGCTCTTCTGAAGAAGTTGGACCTCCAGCGAAGTGGTAGAACATTACGTAGGCAGCAGCAAATACAATTGAAGCTGCCCAACTCTTCATCCACCAACTAGGTAGTGGATGATTAAGTTCTTGGATACCATCGTAGTCATGATCTAGAAGAATCTCTTTTTCACCTTCTAGTAAATCTAGGCCTTCTTCTTTTTTATTATTTTCTTCCATTTTTTACTCCTTCCTCAAGAGCAAGGTTCTGAGCTTTTTTGTAATAGCTGTCAGAGCCTTTTCTATTAATCCAAATTAGCATTCCCACAAATAGCGTCACAAAAGATATTGTGACGATAGTTTGAAGAAGTGAGTAGTTAGAGCTCATGATTAGATCCTTAATCATTTTCATTCTCCTCGTTCTCTGCTTTCTCTTTCTGTAGTCTTAGGCTTCTTGCTCCATCGACACCTAGTCGTTGTAAGTAAGCAATGAGTGGAATAATCTCCATTGATTGCATCTTCATAGCAACACCGTCAGCACTTAGACCTTTAGTTATCTCAAATGCTTGCTTTCCTGCATCGTTAATTGAAGAAGCAATTTCTTCATCTGAGTATGGAACACCAAGCGCTTTCATCACTTTTAGTTTTTTAGGAAGAGACTTAAGATTGTACTTCTTCTTAAATAACCACGGGTAGATTGGCATGATTGACTTTGGAGTCACTTCTCTTGGGTTTAACATATGTCTGTAGTGCCACATGTCGTTGTACTTTCCACCAACTCTTGCGATATCAGGTCCAATTCTTCTCGATCCCCATTGGAATGGTCTGTCGTAAACTGATTCAGATGCTCTTGACGCTGGTCCATACCTAAGTATTTCATCGGCCATCGGTCTTACTTGTTGAGAGTGACATGTGTAGCAACCTTCTTTGATAAAGATGTCACGTCCAATAAGTTCAAGAGGAGAGTAAGGCTTTATTTCAGCATCTCTTTCAACAAACTTATCACTTACTAGTGAAGGTACAATCTCAACCACACCACCAACAAGTACTGCTAGAAAAGTCAGAATAGAGAAGACAGTAGTCATTCCTTCTAGTTTTCTATGTTTAGTTGCACCAGCTTCTTCGTGAGAATGATCTGCAGGAGGCGCCATAAATTCTAGTTCTTGAATTCCTTTAGAATTCTTTATAGTCATGATTAGGTTATAAATCATTAGAATGAAGCCTGTTAGTACTAAGACTCCACCAATTGCTCTTACCCAATACATAGGAACAATTCTAACTACTGTTTCAATGAAGTTTGGATATACTAGCTTTCCAGAAGCATCGATTGCACTCCACATAAGTGATTGTGTAATCCCTGCTGTCCACATTGACATCATGTAGAGTAGTAGACCTATTGTCGCTAACCAAAATTGAGCGTTTGCTAACTTCACAGAGTGAAGTTTTGTTTCATACATTTTTGGAACAAGGTAGTAGAGGATCCCTGAGATCATCATGTAGTTCCAACCAATTGTTCCCGAGTGAACGTGGCCAACAATCCAGTCCGTATAGTGGGCCATTGCACTTACTGATTTAATTGCAAGTAGTGGACCTTCAAATGTTGCCATACCGTAAAAAGTAACTGAAGTCGCTAAGAATTTAAGAACAGGATCAGTTCTAACCTTATCCCATGCTCCTCTTAGAGTAAGGAGACCATTGATCATCCCACCCCAACTTGGCATCCAAAGCATAATTGAGAAAACCATACCAGTTGTTTGTACCCAGTCTGGAACAGCTGTGTTTAGTAAATGGTGAGGCCCTGCCCAGATATAGATAAATACCAAAGACCAAAAGTGAATGATTGATAGTCTGTATGAGTAGACTGGTCTATTAACAGCTTTTGGAATGAAGTAGTACATTAGTCCAAGAAATGGTGTTGTAAGGAAGAATGCAACAGCATTGTGTCCATACCACCATTGAACTAAAGCGTCCTGTACACCAGCATATACTGGGTAAGACTTCATTAAGTCAACTGGAAGCGAGATTGCATTAACTACGTGTAGAAGAGCTACCGTAATAATTGTTGCAATATAAAACCAGATCGAAACATAGATATGCTTTTCTCTTCTCTTTGCTAATGTTCCAAAGAAGTTTACTGCAAAAACGATCCATACAACTGCAATTGCAATATCAATTGGCCATTCTAGTTCAGCATATTCTTTTGCTTGAGAAATTCCTAAAGGAAGGGTAATTGCTGCGGCAACAATAATTAATTGCCAACCCCAAAAGTGAATCTTTCCAAGAAGATCACTAAAGAGCCTTGCTTTTACAAGTCTCTGAGTAGAGTAGTAGATCCCTGCAAACATTGCGTTTCCAACAAATGCGAAAATCGCTGCATTAGTGTGTAATGGACGTAGACGACCAAAAGTTGTCCATTCCATTCCCATGTTTACTTTCCAACTTGCTAGTTGAAACGCTACTGTAACTCCAAGTAGTAATGCGACAAATCCCCAGATTAATGTCGCAAAAACAAAGAGTTTTGGGAGATGTTCATCATACGTGAATTTCTCCATTTTAACTTCATTCATTCTTCCTTCCTTTTTTCTTATTTCTACTTATGCATATTTCATCATCTAATACTATTCGTGCTGCTGGAGTATCTAAGTCATCAAATTGTCCTTTCTTAGTCGCCCAAATAAATGCAGCTACAAAGAAGATTCCAAGTAGCAGGGCAAGGGGGACAAGGATGTAAAGTATATTCACTGACTATTTCCTTTAATCTTTAATAAAGTCGCTACGACAACACTAAGTGAACTCAATGGCATTAAAACTGCTGCTCCGAGCGGTGTAATATATCCATAAAGTGAAAGTGTAACTCCAATAATATTGTATACCAGTGATATTAAAAGATTAAGCTTTATAGAAGTATTGGTTAGCTTTGATAGTTTTATGAGATATATCATGTTTTTAAGAGGAGATTTTGTCAGATAAATATCACTCGCCCTCAGACCAATATCCATCGCTCCTGACACTGCAATTGATACAGTGGATTTCTTCATCGCAATAGCGTCATTTGCACCATCTCCGACCATAATACTTTGGTCATGGCCCTCAATAAGTTTAGCTTTGGACTCAGGTGTTTGGTCTGAGTAGGCATTCTCTTTTTTAATATTTAACTCTGACGCTATTTGGGATACAGCGTTGTTGTTGTCTCCTGAAACTATATGAGTTTTAACTTGCACTGATTTTAGAAAGTTTACGAGCTCAATAGAGTTTCTTTTCAATTGATCAGTAAGGTAGAGCGTTCCAATTACGTCACCATTTTTTAGAAAGTCTACAGCTGTAAATGACTCACTCAAGCTCTTACTTTTAAATAGAGAGTAAGTTATCTCGTCTCTTTTGGCCGTCACTCCTTTAGAGGGGACTTCTTTTAAGTCGTTGAGCTCTATTTCCTTTGCTTCTAAACACCAGTCTTGAATTGCTCTTGCTATAGGGTGGTTAGAAGAAGACTCTAGTGAAAAAATAATGTCTTTGTAGGAATTTAAAGATTCCTTCTCATCTACTTTTACAACACTGAAGTTTCCATCAGTGAGAGTACCAGTCTTATCAAAGAAGATATTATCTATTCTCGCTATATCCTCTAAGCTGGAATCGTTTTTAATAATAATTCCATTCTGTCTTGCCTTATTCATGGCCCTCGCTATGGCAAGAGGAGCTGCTAATCCTAGAGCACAAGGACAAGAAACGATGATGATAGCAAGAGTTCTTTCAATTGCTATATTTAGGCCAAATGTATAGAGGAAATATAGAAAGGAAATTATAGAAACCGAAAATACTACAGCAATGAAGTATCGGCTTATTTTGTCTGTTATCGATTGAATTCTTTGTTTCGAGCTAGAGTTGCTCTCTACTTCTGAGATAATCTTTCCAAGTGTACTATCTACAAAAAGTTTATTCACTCTAAGCTCTATAGAATCACCCAAGTTTACAGCTCCTGCATAGATAGCTTGATCTCTTTGGGCCTTGACTGGACGACTTTCTCCAGTAATTAAGGAGTTATTTAGATAAGCTTGATCACTTAATATCACTCCATCAGAAGGAATCGTTTTTCTACTTTCTACTAAGAGTTTATCTCCTACCTGGATGAACTTTGTATGAATTGAATCATATTGATTTGTGGTTTCATTCCATCTCTTTATGGAGCTTTGTTCAAATAAGCTCGAAAGACCATCAGAGTTTAAACCTTTTTGAATCGACTTTTGAACTAAGAGTCTAGAAGTTAAGAGAAGAAAGACTAAGACTGCTAGAGAGTCAAAATAGTAGTGTGAGCTACCTGTAAATAAGTTATATAGGCCAAATATTGAACCAATTACTATTGCAAATGAAATAGGAATATCAATATTTAATGTTCTTGTTTTTAGTGCAGAGAGAGTATTTTGATAAAAAGGAACTGCACTGTAGAGTAGTACAGGTAGAGTTAAGAAGAAGCTTACCCATCCAAATAGAGATGCGAATTGTTCTCCAGCTCCTGCATAGATTGCAATAGAGTAGAGCATAATATTTGCACTACAAGCTCCCGCAACACCTATTCTTATAAGCTTTGAATGTTCCTCTGATTGTTGAAGCTTTAAGGCCTCGCTATCACTTTTGATCACATGAGGTTTGTAACCTAGATCAGAAATTTGTTCTGCTAGTTTTGCTAAGTCGCAGTCTGGTGTAATAGTGACATCTAAAATAGAATTACTAAAGTTAATCCTAGCACTGTAGATTTCTGAGTTAATATTAGGGAGTCTTTCTAAAAGCCATATACAGGCCAAGCAATGAACACCCTCAACGTAGAGTTTAAGGTGTAGTTTTGAATTTGTATTCGTTATGAACTCTTCTTTAAACTGAGGAGTATTCATAAAACTGAAATCTTCTTTATCTTTAGACTGAGGAGTTATATTTTCAGATATTCCTAGGCGGTCTCTAACCTTATAGTACTCTAGTAGCCCTCCTGCAGATAGGGCATTGTGAACAGTCTGGCACCCATTACAACAAAATACTTTATCTCCATCATATACAGGAAACTTAATCACTTCGTTGCAATGAATGCAATTGGTCGAACCTCTATTTAATTTCTCTGTTGGCAGAGGGTCTACTTGCTTCATTTACTCTTCTAGTTTTGGTCTTAAAACATGTACATCACATGGAGAATATTTAACTAAGTGTTCTGTAAATGAACTTGAAAATAGTCCTTCTATTCCATGCTTTGGTTTAGATGCGACAACTACAACATCAGCTTTTACATCCATTAGGTATTCTGTAATTTTTTGTTTTGGACTATAGGCGAAGTAACATTCAATCTGTGACTTCTCTAGCTCCTCTGGAGTACAAACATATTCAGCTACACTTCTCATTACTTTTTTAGAGGCCTCTTCAATCTCTGGATATTTTTCCTCAGAAGGAAAGATGTAGGGTGAAAAGTCTGAAGTATAAACATGAATCTCGAAAATATGTACGAAGTGTAAAGTTGCATTTTCTAGGGCACTATTACCTTTAAGTTCTCTTAAAAGTTCAATATTTTCATCTTCTAATGAACAGCAAATTACGACATTTTTCATAGGTCTCCTCCAGGGAATACTTATATTTTACAATTGATATATTAAAATAATGTAAAATAAAAACTAGTTAGTCTAGTGTTATTTTAGGTAGTTATAAATTACCGAATGGTGGAGTCTATTCTGATTAACTTATTAATAACCTTATTTAGTGTACTTGGTACTTTTTGTTCTAAAATATTTAAGACAGTACTTCTGTCTATAAAGCAAACTTTTGTCCCTGGCTGAATTTGTGCATCGACGTCTACGGGTTGGTTATTCATCAACTCTTTAAGTCCTATGACATTTCCCCTTGAGAAAGTGTTCACTACTTTTCCGTTTTTAGTAAAGTGAACTAATCCGTCTAGAAGTAAGTATGCGACTATAGGAATTTGTCCAGCATAGAATAAGTTTGATGAACTTGAATACTTTAATGGACGCACAATGTTTTGAATTGCATCTATTTGGGACTCTGGAATTTTCAAAAGATCATTCTGTTTATTCATAATTAAACTCTAATCTAGAAAATTAAGTAAAAGTATGTCCTGGGTCATGTTTTTATAAAACACTAGTAAGGTAAGTTGGCCCACTCAGTAAGTTTTTCTTCATTATTAATTATAATAGTCTTACCAACTTGCTCAATTAGCTTTTCGTCTTTGAACTCTGAGATGAAGCGTATTAACGTTTCGTTTGCAGTACCGATCATTGTTGCCATTTCTTCTCTTGTCAGTTTTAGATCGATCTTAGTTCTTCCATCTTCTTGTTTCTTTCCATGTGAAGTCGAAAGTACTAAGAGTAACTCAGCAAGTCTTTCTCTTACGTTCTTTTGGTGAAGAGAGCTTAGTTTAGATTCAGCTTTTCCCATATCAGTTGAAAGCTTGTTAATGATATTTAATGAAACTGAAGGCTTTTCATTTATTACTTTTAAGATGAAGTTTTTATCGATAAAGCAAACTTCTGAATCTTCTATTGCTGTCGCAGTTGCAGTGTAGTGCTCTTCTGTGAAAAGAGATCTATGTCCAATGATGTCGCCACCATGGCAAAGTCTCACTATCGACTCTTTTCCATCTGCGCCAACTTTTGTTACTTTAATATTTCCTGTCGAGATACAGAAGATTCCAAAAGGATGATTTCCTTGTACAAATAAAGTCTGTCCTTTTTTGTACTTATTTATAACTTTATGTTTATCAACATCCTCGTGCTCAAGGCTGCTCAATTCACAGAATATTCCACTTGAATTTGATGGGCACTTTTCACACTTTGTTGGTGTTTTCATATTAAAATCCTTCTTTATTCTCGAGATATAAATAATCTAACATAGATTAGTTTATTAAATATGATCTACATCAGGTTCCTCTAAATAATCATATATTTAGCAATTAATCCATACCAAATTTCAATTGTTTATATTTAATAAATAGAATAGTTGTGCTTTGAAAGTGGCTATATTTTAAGTATTATTGCTTTTCACGTTTATCTAGGTGGAGAGACCATGATCTCAGCGAGTGAAGCTCATTGCGTTATTCAATCAACTAACATCCCAAATAACCTCTACAAGGTAGTAGACAGACCATTGTTTGATGCGTTGGGCCTTTATTTGGCCGAGGATATTTTTGCAAAAAGAAACCAGCCTCCATTTAATAGAAGCATGATGGATGGCATTGCTATCTCCTCTTTATCAAAGAATAAAATCTTTCGTAGTGAGTCTATAGCGAGGGCAGGTTTTGAAAGGTTAACTCTAAATGACGTAGATAATTGCATTGAAGTTATGACTGGTGCTCCCGTTCCTGAGGGTTGTGACTGTGTGATTCCTTATGAAGAGATTGAAGAGAGAGACGGCCTATTTGAACTCATAGATAAGGATTATAATATAGTTGCTTATAAATTTATCCATAGAGAGGGGTCTGATTATAAAGCAGAAGATCTTCTTCTAGAGAAAGGGAGAGTTATTAATTCAACTGTGATTTCTCTTCTCAGCTCTATTGGGATTACGTCAGTTAAGGTTTTAGAGTTGAATTCAATTGCAATTGTAAGTACAGGTGATGAGCTTGTAGAGCCAGGAATGGACTTAAAAGAACACCAGATATACAGATCGAACCCTTATGCGATTAGAGCTGAAATTCTTAGCTTTTTTCCAAATAGTAAAGTTGATCTCTTTCATATAAATGATGACGAAAAAGAGGTTCTCGAATCTCTATCTCATATCTTAGAAAAGTATAAGCTCGTTATAATCTCTGGAGGAGTCTCTAAGGGGAAGTATGATTATATTCCAAGCTCCTTAAAGAAGTTGAGTGTAAAAGAGCTATTTCACAAAGTTAAGCAGAGACCAGGAAAGCCCCTTTGGTTTGGGACTGGCCCTCTTGAGCAAGTTGTCTTTGGACTTCCTGGAAATCCCGTATCCTCTCTTGTAAATACAAGAAGACATATCATTCCTTTTTTGGAGAAGGGACTTGAACGGCCCTTAAGCACGAGTTACCGCATAAAAGCATCTGAGACTATGGAAATAGGCTCAAGCTTTACTCACTTTATCCCAGTTTCAATTAGTGTCATTGACGGGGCTATTTATGGCCGCCCATCTACTGGAAATAACTCAGGAGACTTCTCTAAACTTGTCTTTAGCGAAGGCTTTATTGAGATTCCAAGCGATGAGGGGAGAGTCATTAAAGATAAAGTTTATGATTTCTTTCCGTGGGGTAGTTTAGAGCAAAGGATTTAAATTGCATCCATAGGGTAGACGGCCTAACTACGCATGGCCATTGTAGTCATTTTTTGCTATAAATCGCCTAAAATGAATATGTTGGAGATTTAATGAGTAAGAGTGGATCTAGTCTAATTGCAAATATTTTAAATGAAGCTGAGTCTTATACGTCTATGGATATAATTGAGAGTTATATTGAAAAAGGACAAGACCTTTCAAATTTGCCAGTTCAACCTCTCTATGTCGCTATTAAATCACTTCCTGTTGAAACAGTGGCTCTTGCACTTGAAAAATTTAGCCCTAAGCAGAGACAAGTTTTTCTTGATTTAGATCTTTGGAAAAAAGATGATCTAGATCCAAATTCATTTTCCTTTTGGCTAGAGGTTTACTCTAAATGCAAAGATGATGCTATCAAAAGTGAATTTCTAAATAGCACTGAGTTTGCATTATTCTTAAAAGCTAAAATGAGCTTCTGGACATTTGATGTCGAAGACCCACAGTATCCTGACCATGATTATTACTTTCTAACGGAAGATAACCTACTCCTTTTCGAATTTGATGAAGATTACCCATACATAGATGAGATGAGACAGTTTATTAAGGACCTTTATACTGAACATGGCGTAGAAAAGGCCTATCAATATATCTTTAAAGTTGTTTCAGATGGCTTCTTGAGTATGCAAGAAGAAGAATATAGATTTAAAAAACATAGATTAAATGATCTTGGCTTTGTCGACTACTATGATGCTCTTGAGCTATGTAATCCATTCCCAAGTCTTTCACATATCAACTTCTTTATTAATAAGAAGGAAACACTAACAGCAACTTTAGATCTAGAAAGTAAGAATCAGTGTTTAGATAAAAATGCTCTAATTGCTTTTAAAAATGATATTGATGATATTAGTGAAGAGCTTGCAAAGGTTGAATCTAGCGAGAGACTAGCTTATCTCCAGTTTAATTTTACGAGACTTATTAATTCTAGTTTAACTATTGAGGATGCTCTTAAAGACGGAGCTTTTGCTATGACTCGAATAGGGAAGAAGACTTTCTCTTCTCTTAAGCTTGGACTTAGTTATATTCAAGAGTTTATAAAAAATGAAGGTATTCAAAAATTTGATGAGTTTGGAATATTTAATTCATTCGACTTTGTTGAAATATTTAATATAGGTCACTCTTTAATACTCTTTGAACAAAAAAGAGTTAAGAAGGCCCTTGCGGCATCAGGGTTTAACTCTGAGAATGATTCTTTCTTAGGGGAAATAGTTGGAAATATTCTTGAAGAGATTTTTAATGAACCTCCTACTTGTATAATAAATAAAGTTGATAATAAGAGAGAGAATATCGATTCTTTCAAAAACTTAGCATCAGCACAAAATGACATTTCATTGATGGTTGGCCTACTTCCATTCGCTAAAGGTTTCTATGACACTTTTAAAGAGCTTGAGAAGTCTGGCAATATCATGGATGACTATTATCTAAACTTTAGTGTTACTGATATAGACTTTGAAGCACTTCTGCTAAGTACATTTATGAACTTTGCAAATGGAGTTGTCTTAGATGGAGCTTCTGGAAAAATTGGACTAAACGTTTCAGAATTGAAGAGCTTCTCTGAGTCTATTATTTCTAATAAAGAAACTCTCGATTCAAAAATTGTAGAGTTCACAACATCATTTGGACTCGATAAAGTTCACCAGGTGAATGATTACTTTAAAACTCTCATAGAGTACCACTTAAGTGGTTATGAGATCTCGGAACTTTCAGATGATGACTTCCGTCACGTCGGGGGTCCTCTCCTTTTAAATATCAGGGGCAATTAAGCACTTCTTTTGTTGCGCCGCAAGGTGCTTAATGACATTAAAACCAATCAAAAGTGTCAGTTAAGCACCAAGTTTCTTCTAAAAAGTTGGCATGCCAAATGCATTACCATATTCAAAGTGAAAAAATTTCAATGAATGAAATGATTTTTTGTTTTCTATCTAAAGTTAGATAGAAGATTAAATAAAATAACAATGGTTTTGCTTTGGTAATACAAAGTACTTTTTATAAATAGAGGGAGAGAGAATGAAGCGTACACTATTAGAAACAACAAAGAAGTCATTAATAGCGTTAACTGCACTTACTGCATTAGTAAGCTGTGGAGGCGGAGGTGGCGGAGGTCATAGAGATGGAGGTTCATCTACTTACGGTGCTAAAAACAGTCCATATATCTCAGCACAAAGCTTTGTTAGTGCCCTTAATAGTGTAGATGGTTATTCTGATAATGAGCTTGTAAAGCATGAGTGGGATACAGTGAGATCATCTTGGGATGATGAAAATTTCTTTGTTATCTATGATGCTGAATACGGAGAATATGTTTCTGTTTCTCTACAGTATATTAGATCAATCACTTATTACGATTACTATTCTTCAAACTATAACCTAGCTGAAGAGTTTAGAGATATTGAGAGTGATCACGAATTTTATAATGGATTAATCGGTGACGGTTATGGTGATGATTATGAAATTGTTGATTACGAGTATACAGATGCTTGGGGAGAAGATTACTACCGTGGATTTGATTCTGGTTACCTATATGAAGACACTGAAGAAACAACTGATGTATCTTTAATGGCCTCAGATAAAGAAGGACAAGAGTTCTTTAAGAAAGCTGCTGATGTATCTTTCGCATACTCAATCGACATGAAAACTTCACTTTCTCTTGTTACTCTTGGAAGTAAAGTTGAGAAAATGATTAATAGAGCAAATGGACAAAAGCTTACGCAAGAAGATGAGCTAGCTCTTACTAACGACATCGAAAAAGTAACTGGAGCAAGTTTTGTTCAATTCAATGAAGCAGCAAATAATCCTGAGGTAAGAGAAGTTCTTATCGAAGATATCGCCGCTAAACTTGGTACTACTGGTGACAACCTAGAAAACAGACTACTTCCTGAAGTATTCGGAATTGATCTTTAATAAAACATAAATAGTATATCGCAGGGCCTTTAGGCCCTGTTTTTTCAGACAGTTACAGCCTTACAAACTCACTAAAATTTACATGATACCTACTACGGAATAACGTTGCGTGTTATAACGTGTCAACTAAATTTTTTTAAGGATTTATCTAAGATGCCAAACTTCTTAAAGGCCATGGCCTTACTTATAGTCATAAATGTGAGCCTCTATGCTGGTACCGAAAGGATCCCTCTTAATAGCTCACGTATTCCAAGTAATGACCTCGTTCATCCAGAGCTCGGCAAGCTTAGTGCTGAGACTGCATGGCAACTTCAAAATAATTCTTTAAGACCTTTGGACCTCTCAACACTTGACCCTGAGGAAAGTGCAGTATGGAGTAAGAAATCAGATTTTTCATTAAATACAGAAGTAGATCAATTTTCGGTTACTAAAGATGGTCTTACATTTCTAGGCGTAATCGCATCACAGTCTGGAACTTTAAGATTTAGTGTTTTAGATGAAGGTACAGGAAATATACTAACTGTCGCAATCGATAAAAATCTTCATACATTCTTTCTTAGAAGAAACTTACTTAGAAAACTTGGATTTATTATCCCTTCTATGAAGTATGAGAAAAAAGTAAATATCAAATTCTACTCTTCTGAAGAGAAAGAAAATTTCTTAGAAAGAATAATTCCAGAAAATACATTTGGTGCTCCTTCTAGGTGGCTTGTAGGTGACACTGAGTTCACTATTGATCTTCAAGATGTGATGGTTATGTTACCTGCTTATAATGATCACTATAACCTAGCATTTGGAGTACCTCCAAATACATTAAAGTCAAGAACTCTAAGATCACTAGTTGTCCCATATGCTCTTCTAGATTTAGATGAGAGTGTTAACAGCTTAAGCTGGAAAGCTGGACGTATTGAGCAAGAAACCATTGAGTTAAGTCACTTTACATTAGCTGATATGAATCCAACTATTGATGATGCGAAATGGATTCTTAGAAAAATTAAACTTTTAAAAAGATCAGATATAGAAGAGATCGTTGAAAAATCTTACCTTCCAAAAGAAGTAGGAGAGTTGTTAGTCGAAAAACTGATCTCTAGAAGAAATAGTTTAATGAAGCTCTTCTCAATTGACGCTGAAGATATTGATTTCAATTCAAAAATCTCTTCAGGAAATATTCTAAAAGAAGGAAGATTATTACAGGAAAACTTTGAAGGTTATGGTTCACGATTTGCTTACGGTGATCCTGATTCTCCATTTAAAGAATTCAAGTACTCTCTTTTGAGTAAACTACAATCGGATGCATTAGAGAATATTGTTAGTCGAGTAAATACAGAGCTTCGTGCATTTGATATCAATGATGCAAGATTAGATTACTATAAAGACGAATTTCAGACAGGGCTTGATCACTATGTTGAAACAGGTGAATTTCTAGAACAACAGGTTGGGGCTTGGTTTTCTCCTATAGTTAATGGGAGTCTTATTCTTTCAAGAGATGTTGTTGTTGGAAACCACCAGGGGAGTGATGACCTTGTTCAGACAGCAGATACTTTTGGTTTTGCCGTCTCTCTTGGAGCAAATGTTGGATTTGAAGGTCTTCCTGAAGGCTATAGTGCTTTAATGAAGGGAGAAGTAAATTATGTTAAAACTTTCACACATTTAAAACCTGTAAGATCTCTAAAGGAATCCCTAAAAGAGCCATATAAGAATATGGTCGTTTCTCTTTTTAAAAAAGATATTGAAAGACAGCTATCTAACCTATCGAGACTCAGTGATATAACTGATGAAGAGCTTAGAGAAGAAAAAACTAATGAGGTCATAGATGAACTCAATAAGAATATAGGAGTTGGTGAGTCATTAGTTATCTCAGATAGGCTCACTCCAAGTTTTATGGCAATGGGTGGATATACTTGGGCCAATACTAAGATGTCATTAACTCTTGAAAGTAAATCAGTTCTCGTTAAAAGAATTCATATCTATAGAAGTAGTGCTGATATTATTCAAGTGTATGTAGATAATGGAGAATTAGGAGAATTAGGTTTTGTACTATCTCTAAGTAATCATATTCCAATTACTCAAATTGACTTTAGTAGATCGAAAGGTAAGTACAATATAGAAATGTATAATGTTAATATTAATTCAGATCTAATTGAAAACCCAACATTATATAAAGGTGTGAATGCCCTTAATGCTTTATTACAAGATGGAGATAAAGAGCTTTTAAATAATTATCAATCTCCATATAAAGTCGAGAATACTTTTCGCGATACAAGTACAAAGTACTCATTCTTAAATTGGAGACTAAAGAAGCTCAAGAAAAGTGGAAAAATAAATATCATTACTCCTAGTAAAGATATCTCTAAGTTTTATAAATATACTTATGAGAAACAGATTGGTGCTAACAATTGGGCCTTCGGTAGAGATGTCTTAAATTATTATTTCAATAAAATCACAAAGTATATTTCTCTTCGTAATGAACCTTGGCAGAACCCTGCACGTACCTTTACTGGTGTAAGTGCCACTCAAGGCTATAGGTTTGAATCAAGATATAAAGAAGATAAGAGTGGTACAGCAAGATATGCTGATACTTTTATGGCCTTAGAAGTAAAAAAAGAAGGTTGGAAGATTAAAGAGAAGAAGCTTAAGAAAGTAATCCAAGAGTTGAATGATCAATTTGGTGAGGAAGTATTTTCTGATGATGATGCAAATGATGCAACAACATTAAAGTTATATTCTATTTTTGTTAATCTTAATATCTATGAAAAAGGTGTATGGAATATTTTAAATTTCAATGAAAGTTCTATCAAAGAATTGAGTCGAAAGTATAGAAAGCTTTACTACGACCGAAGACACTGCTCAACATCGAGATTAAATGGGTCTCCTGTTGCGACAAAAATTAAATGTGGAAACTTTCAAGTCTTTATCGACAAGAGAAAGAAATGTGAAAAGAAATTCAACAAGAATCAGGATAGCGCAGTATCTTGTCTTGTTGAGTTGGCCAATATTTACGAGAGTTATCTAGATTTTAAAGATTTTAAGAAGATCATTGGAGAAGATAATATATTCATCTATGGTCAAATAACTGGTTTTAGAGAAGAGAGTGATATTCTTACAGCTCCAATTCATGGGAACTCTGTTGGAAAAGTTAGTGGAAAATATTGGAATGGACCTGTTGAAGAGGTTAGAAATAAGATCGAAATGCAATCAAATGAGTTCAATGGATCTTGGCTAAGGGAGAGTATCTAATGAAGTTAATATTAGTACTATCACTATTTATTTCAATTAATTCTCATGCAAATGATCCACTTTCTAAAATGCAATGGGGAATTGAAAATATTGGACAACATGTCTTTAGATCTACTGGAGAGTTAACTAGGGAGCTAGTCGCTGGAGTCCCAGGAGAAGATATAAATATTCCTGAAGACTTTAAGGTTTCAAAAGATAAAGTCATCGTTGCCGTCATTGACTCAGGTGTAGATATTTATCATCCGGATCTAAAAGATAACATTTGGCTAAACCCAAAATGTAAGGGCATGACTGAAGAAGAAATGGCAAATGAAGACTGTCATGGATGGAACTTTCTAGATGGGAACTCTGATGTTGTAGATGATATTGGTCACGGTACTCATGTCGCTGGTATCATTGCTGCAGTCGAAGGTAATGGCATTGGAATTAAGGGAGTGGCAGCTAAAAATGTTAAAATTATGCCTCTTAAAATTTTAAATTCCAAAGTTAAAAGCTTCGTTTTTGAAAAGAAGGTTATAACAAATGTTATTGCAGATGCTATAGCGTATGCGGTTACTAATGGTGCCTCAGTTATTAATTTAAGTTTAGGATGGCCTGCTCTTATTCATACAAAAAAGGTTCGCTATGCAATTGATACAGCAATAAAGAGAAATGTTGCAATCATAGTAGCAGCTGGAAACAATAATAAAAAATTACCTGTTTATCCATGTTCATATAATGAAGTTATTTGTGTCGGTGCGATGGATAATCAAGGAAACATTCCTGAGTTCTCTAACTTCGGTGGCAAAGTTGATTTAATTGCTCCTGGAGAGAGCATATTGAGTACTTACCCGAGGAATTTAGAGTCTCGAACTTTAAGGATTCCTGGATATGAAATAAAAAAAGGATCATCTCAGGCCGCTCCTTTCGTATCTGCCATTGCTGCCTTATTGAAATCTCAAAATAAAGATATGAGTTTTGATGAGATTAAGTATAGATTATTTAAAGGCTCAACCCAAAGGGAAGGCAATAAAAAGGTCAAGTTTGGTAAAGTAGACTTTAGTAAGATTCTTAGCAGTAGTATACAAGATGGGCTTCCACTTTTTAAGTTTAAATCGTTAACAGAGGTTTCTATTTCTGAAGATGGAACTTTTAAATTTGAAATTCCTCTAAGATCTCTAGGTGTTAAGCTTTCAGAGCTGAATTTTTCTTTAACTATGACAGATGCTGTAAATGGAAGAAGTATTATTTCAAAAAAATATTCTTACAAAAATGTACCAGTCGAAGAAGATATTTCAATACTAGTAGAAGATAAAATCAAAGATTTTAATACTTCTTCACATCTTATTTTAAGAATTGAATGGAAAGACTTAACATTTGAGCATGAAGTTGCAGTTGTCCGAAATATGTTGAATGTTACTGGGAAGGTTGGCCATAAATTGAAATTGAAGGACTCTGAAGTTCTTGTAAACTCTAATGGAAGACTTTCTACGCGTATGCGAAAAGTTCTATCAAATAAATTTAAAAGTAATTCTTTGGATTACTTTATTGAAAGAACTTCAAAAAAAGAAAATACATCTTCTATTGAAATTGCGAAAATTAGTTTAAATACGACATCTAATATAACCGCTGAATTTGATGAAGTTGGAAAAATAATAAGCGTCATTAAGAACGATTTTAATAATGATGGTAGTGAAGACTATATGGTTTACTCTCTCTCTAAAGAACAGAAGCATCTCGTCTTAACATTTGTTAATAAGCTAGGTGAGCCATTATATGACAATATGTCTCAGTGGTTCTTAGAAATTTCTACTTTTGAAGGTCTTCCTCTAGCAAATGGTGAAATTCGTTTTGAGTTTATAAATATTCCATTTGAAAAGTACGGAAATGTTAAAGTTCCTGTCTATATGAAAGAATGGCTAATGCCTGATTCGGATAACTCAAGAGACATCTTAGAGCGTATTCCTGAAAATGCATCTTCAAATAGACCATACTATTTATTACCAAAAATTAAAGAAGGCCAGGTTCAACTAGATGTTAGAACTCTTGCTTCTGTAGCAACAATAAATAAGCTAAAAGAAAAGCTCTCAGTATTTAGTAGAGATGAACTTGTTTTTGATCACTTGTTAGAGCAGGATGAAAAATCTTCTTATCTAGAAGGCATATTAGTATCTGGAACAGAGTTCTCTAAAAGGTATTTTCATATTAAGTATATGAGTTTACATGAGTATTCGATAGATGAAATTTTCTTTTATGGTTTGAGTCTTGATTCTAATAGAACAATTGTATCTAGATATGATGGTGAGCAGTACAATGCATCTTTTGCTTTAAATACTAGACAGGATTTAAGAACAGTCTTTTGGAACTTTTCCGGGGAAAGAGAAGTTCACAACTTCAAGACTGATAGCTGGGGAGATATTATTATTGATATCTTTGATTTCTCTAAGAGTTATGAGGAGAACCTTGTTCTTCTTGAATCGCGATATTTTATTCACGCCATTGGTTCATCTGAGAAATCTCAAAAACTACCTATAAATAGAGAGAGTAGCTTTCCTGGAGTTAGTTTCTCTGAAACATTTAAGAAGATCAATGTATCTCTTGAAGATGGAACGGCTAGGGGGTTATTAATAGATTCTACATTAATTTATGGTAGTCGGATTTATGCTATGATTTACTCAAAAGGTGAGTTCTCTTCTCCTATCTATTCAAGTTATTCACTACCATCTAATTGTAAATATCTTGATGTAAATGAATTTGAAGAGAGAGCACATATTGTTCTTGCATGCCAAGATAAATTTCTTCGAGCTAGTATTGAACTTATTCCTCTAGAAGAGAGAGTTAAATAGCCTTCCTAAATGCATGTTTAGAGGGCTATTCTTATTAGATTGTAGATTCGCAAGATCATTCTTTATACGTTTTTTTTGTTCAGTTTGTTTCTGATTTATAAAGTCTGTTTGGTTGAAGTCTTTAAAGTTATTTATTTTAGTCCCAAAGAACTGTGATAACTTTTCTAGTCTATTTGATTCATCTTCAAGGAAGTTGTAGAGCTGGTAAGAATCATTGGCCTTGTCTGCATTTCTTCTTTGGTTTTCTACTTCTAGTTTTTCATTGTCATCAATAATAAGGTCCATGATTTCTTCAAAACCTTTCATATCTTTTTGTTGATTTTTAGAGATGACTTTCTTTTTAACCACTTTTACTTCTCGCTTTGTTGTAATGTGCTTATTACTTCTTCATAAAAGTTTAGCTCTTTTGTTTGTTTATAGAGACCTCTTTGTCCTGCTGCTGACTCATAGATGACTTTTTGATTGTTGTGTATTGGCATATTACTTACTTTTTCACATATAACACTGACTTTATTTAAAAGCATAAGTTCTTTATTTTTTAGTCTTTTTGACTTTTTAAAGTAATGAGAAGGTAATTCTTCAACTGAATTAAAGATGCCAATAACAGAACTCTTTAAATAAGAATCAGTTACTATATAATAGGGATATGGAAAATATGGACTTCGCTGTAAATCATTTAGAGCTATTTCAATATTTGATATAACAATAGCTTTGTCAGAGTCAGGTATGTTGTGAAGGGTTGAGTACATAGGTAGAGAACCTAGTTTTGACTTTGTAATAGTTTCTTTAAGACCTTCCACTGAATAATTGTCAAGTATTAGCTCTTCATAAATTGGTATTCTCATAAAAACCTCTTTTGAATTATAACATTTTTTTAAATAGGAAACATAGTCGTCACTTGTTGCCGAAATTTTAAAGGGTTAGAATAGAATAAAAGACTAAAGAGGTAATCGGTGGAATATCATTTTGCAAACTTACCGGATGACTATACTCATCTATTAAAAGCAAGTATGCAGAGTTCTGGAAAGAGTTTTTCGGGGCTTCAACAATATATTATTGAACGTAAGGGAATGTATCTTCTCTTTAGACAGATATTTAAGGATATCGATAATTCTGGAAATGTTGATAAGGTTCTTAAGTCATCTGGTTGGCATGGTATCCGTGATCGTTTTTCTTGTCTCTATATTGAAAATCTGATCAATGGAGAGTTTCCTACTTCAGTACATACAGGAAATTGTTACGGTATCTTAGGTTTTGAAGATCTTTTAAAGCCATACTCTATTGGTGGTTACTCGAGAAGCTTTCTATTAGGGTTTTACTTGAAAATCTCTTCTATCGAGCAAAACCTTTTGGGAAAATCTACGTCTGCAAATAACTTTGATATTAGCGATGTACTTGAAGTATTGAAGTTATCTTCTGCAAGAACTGTAAAGATTGATATCTTAGTAATTCTAATCAAACATTTAATATACTTTCTAGGTCTTGATAAAGTGAAGACATTAATTAGTAATGGCGAGAAGTACGAAGATATCTACGAAAAACTAAATGAAGGTCAGAGAGTCTTAATGGCGAATAACTTTCTGGCATACGGAAGTTCAATTAACGAAAAAGAAATTTTTATCAAAGAAGATATATAGGATAGTTATGACAAATGAGAATTCAGTTTGGAAATTAATAAATGATTTAAATACTAAAAAAGGAATTACGGAAATTGTTATTAACGGTCCGAAAAATGTATTTGTTGAAAGGGCCGGACAATTTATTCAATTAAATATTTTACTTACAAAGCAAGATATCTATAAGTTCATTGAAGAAGTTGCAGACTATAATAAGAAAGTATGCAATCAACAAACTCCAATCTTAGATGGGAGTCTTCCTGATGGTTCTAGGATTAACGTTATAATCGAACCTTTTGTCAGTGGTTTTCCTTCTATATCCATAAGAAAGTATATAAGAACGATTACAGACTTTGATAGCTCTCCTGGGATATTTAGCATTGATCCACATTGGATTGAGTTCATGAAAGCGGCAGTGTCTGCAAGAATGAATATTATAATCTCTGGTGGGACAGGTGTTGGTAAAACAACATTTATGAATCTTCTTTTAAAAGAGGTAAGTCATGCAGAAAGAGTTATTACTATAGAAGATACTTTAGAGCTAAACCTCTCTATGCCTAACTTGGTCAGGCTAGAGTCTGGTAGCAAGGTCGACTCTAGTGATATTTCGGTTAGAGACCTTGTTAAGAATACTCTTAGGATGAGACCTGATAGAATAATACTAGGCGAGATTAGGGGTGGAGAACTCTTCGATCTTCTACAGGCCATGAATACAGGACATGATGGTAGTATGACTTCTCTACATGCAAACTCTGCCGGAGAATGTATAAGTAGAATGGAAACACTATTTCTTATGTCTGGTTACGATGTTCCATTTCATGTCGTTAGGAGACAGATGAGTACTGCTGTTGATTTTATTTTCCAACTTTCTAGAGATAGAGATGGAAATAGAATCTTACAAACGATACAAGAAATTACAGGTATGGAAGGTAGTAATATACTTTCTCAAACAATTGCCACTCATGAGAATGGCAAACTTGTTGGAACTGGAATTACTCCAAAGAATATGGAAAAGCTTCACCATATGGGAGCTTTACCATTAGATTTTATTAATAATTAATTCTGATCACATTCGCCTAGTGCAACAAAGTTTGCGCTAGCATTATGAAGGACACAATAATTCTCATAAGTCCTAGGAGTAGGGAGTACTTGTGTACAAGAGTCACTTTGACATTGCTCCTGAGGTGCAACTCCACACACTGGTTGATAGATCTCAGGACAAATTTTTGATTCACCTTTAAGCTCTTCGTAGCATGCATATACTTCTAAAAGGGAGTAAGTATCTTCAGGATAATAGTTGTTAACGATTTCATATAGACCTGTACGACAGCCTGAAATCTTATGATCTACATTTGTCACCTTTACTCTTCTTCCATTACTAGAGAGAATAAATTGAGCTAAGTCACTATCTTCACCTAGGTTTACTTGCAGCTCTCCTTCTACTGTGAAAGCTATGCTGGCCTTTGTAGATAGAGATAAGAGTAATACAAGAATGGCCACCACGTTTTTCATATAAATCCCTCGTTAATACCTGGGGCGTTTATAATCTTAATGTAACGTTTTTTAAACAAATATTTATTAGTTTTTTGAAATAGTGAGTTTTATACAAGGTTGAAGTAGAAGGAGCCAGTAAAGGCTCCATAACTACTTATGCTGGGTTTTCGCTATCTATGAAAAAGCACTCTAGCGAGAATTTCTTCTCTACGCTCTCCATCAATTGCTGAACTCCAAATTGTTCTGTTGCATTGTGTCCGCCTGCAAACATTGTTACACCAGCTTCCGCACTTTCATGCCAGTCGTGCTCACTCATCTCTCCTGTGAGGTAAGCATCAACGCCTTCTCTCATCGCCTGTGACCACTCGCTATTGGCCCCGCCAGTTATAATGGCAAGGGACTTTATTGATTCTTGATCTTCTGGTGTTGAAAAAATCACTTTATGATTGAGTAGGGTCTCTAGTACCTTAGCAAGCTCTTCTCTCTTCATCTCTTTTGGCAGTTTTCCTTTTAATCCAGTAGGTGAGCCTTTGTAGTCACCAAATGGCTTAATATCAGTCATTTCCAAGTGCTTTGAAATACCTGCTGCATTACCGACTTCAAGGTGTGCGTCTAAAGGTAGATGGTAGCCGAAGAGGTTGATATCATTTTTTATTAGTGGAAAAACTCTCTTAGCAAAGGGACCTTTCAAAGTCCTGACACCATGAAATTTCCAGAAAAGTCCGTGGTGAACTATAAGAGCATCTGCTCCGGCCTTTACTGATTCATTGATAGAATGCTTTGTTGCTGAAACTGCAAAAGCAACTTTCTTTATTTCATCACTACCTTCGATCTGTAAACCGTTAGGCCCATAGTCTTGGAAGTCGTAAATATTTAATAGATTATTTAGAAATTTTTCGAGATCTTTTCTTTTAGTCGCTGACATATTTAACCTTTTTAAAAATTAATTATGTCAGCAATTATATCATTAATTGATAGGAGAGTCGTCTAAATCTGAATTTTCTGCTTCAGCAGTTCCCTGCCAATTAACTTTGAATTCATCATTAGTTGTTGATGCTGAGTGAATAGACTTTTTAAGCCTTTCAACTGTTGCATGAAGCTCTTCATGGTAAGGAGCTAATGTTAGTGCCTTAGAGAATTCCTCAAGCGCCTTTGGAAGGTTCTTTGAACTCATATAAGCTCTACCAGAGTTGATATATGGATACTCTCTATTTTGATAATTAATGGCCTTCTTCGCCATCTCAAACCATTTTAAACTCTCTTCTAACTGACCTTCAGTTAGTAGGTAAGTCCCAAGGTCATTATATGGAGGCCCATAGTCTGCATCACTTTGAATTGCTTTTAGACAATAAGACTTAGCTTTATCAAGTCTTCCTTCAAGTGAGTGAACCCAACCGATTAAAGTTAGAACTTCTGCAGTCTCTTTATAGTTTAATGCTTTTGTAAATTTCTCTAACGCAATATCAAAGTCTTTTTCAAATACGGCTTCGTGACCATCATGTAGTAACTTGTCGTACTTTTTATCTCTTTGCCATTCTAAACTTCCAATTGAACCGAGACCGGCTCCTTGGAAACGAATGATATTTTCTTTGCTAAGTTTAAATAACGGGATAACTTTATCTTCTAAAGTATCTTCACCTTCGTCATCATCTTCATCTAGGTCTTCATCATCCATGAACTCGACATCTACTTGAGCACCGCCATCAATGATTGAGAAACCACTACTATGAACTCTTGGTTCAGTTTCTAGAAGCTCTTCCGTTTCTTCTTTTAAGGAAGCATTAATCTCTTCATCTAATTGCATAAGATGTTTTGGTGTAGAAACAATTGCTTCAATCAGGTTTACTCTTGGTAATTGAATACTTAATTCTGAAAAGTCTGAAAGAAGATTATGCCACTCATACGCATACTCATAGAGTAGGTTGATGAAGTTAACAGTTGTATCTAAAGTCTTGTCGCTATTTAAGTCGAGACGAATCATTCTCTCAAGTAGCTCTGTTGTATCTTTGCACTTATATTTAAGTTCTCTTAAAGAAACGCTTTTCACATTTTCATTAATAAACTCTTTTGAAAATACGTGAACTTCTAAAAGTTCAACTATATCAAAATTCATTTTTTGAGTAAGCTCTTTAGACTCAGGTAGCTGCTCAATTTTTGATAGATCAGTTATTGCATGAGTTAGTCTTTCAAAATATGACCATACACAATGCAGTTCACTCGTTAATAGGTTTCTAATGTTTTCTTCCATCAAAATTTGTTTTCCTTTATTCTCTTTCAAACCGTCATTCCTTTGACCATGCTATACGTTTACTAAGGACATTGGCAACCGAAGTCATTGATGTTTAGCTTATTTTTACAAGCCAGTCACCCATCGTAAGTGCCCAATATGTAAATAGTTTTAAAGAAACCAGTCCTATTGGAAGCTTCCAATTTACTGATTTTACTTTAGCCTTTATTCTGTAATCATTCCTCTTCATTGTTTGACTCCTTTAAACAATGGATAATGAGTTTATAACTACAAGAGTTATGCCAATTTGTTTGAATGTAAGTGTCTGTAATCTAGAAGGCTGAATGGCACCATGAAAAAAAGAAGGGCCTTAATTGGCCCTAGTCTCTTGTTTACTTTAAGGCCTGAAGCCCATCGTAGTTGATTATTTGGATTGGAAGGTCTTTATATTTCTCACCATCTCTCTCAAGTAGCTCTGAGTTCAGAGGACAGCTTAGATTCTCACCAGTCTTGTCATTATATTCTTGAATTCTATCTTTTACTTTTCTCAGTAAACTCTCTGTTCTCATCCAAGAACAGTTGATTCCTTCATCCCAAGTTTGGTCAATATATTCACTAAAATCTATCTCTCTTTGTTGTTCCCACTTCCCATCAACACAAGAAAGGTAAGGGGATACTTCTTCCTTTGTAAGAATATCTACATTCTTGCCAAGCACTGTATTCCAGAAACGCATTCCGTTAAAGTTTGCAACCATGTCAGCATAACTCATAACTCCCGTCATCGTTGCACCCATAATTCCTGTTTCTGCCCTATAACCAATATTCATAGCGTCTTCTAAAGTCTTTCCTTTTAAGTAAAACTTTTTGAAGTATAGGAAGCCAGAGCCAGAGAAGTGTTCAAACTTATCAGTCCCTACGTAGACTCCTCCAACATTGATTATTTGTCCTGCAGGGTCGTTGATTTTAGCCCATAGACCAGGAATTACCGCTTGGTACCATTTGAATTCTTTATAGATTGATTCACTTGTGTATGTTGTCATTTTATCAAGCTCATCAGTTTTAACAATCCACTTTCCAAACTTAGAAGTATATTGGTTTCTAAATACTTTTCTCATTTTCTTATAGAGCTTTTTTTCTGAACACTTATGATTCTTCTCATTCAACTCTTTAAGTGCATCCTGTAATAAGGTGTTTGCTTTCAGGTTTACTGATGGAAGGGAGTCCTTTAAAGGGACAGATCTATTGTTGAATGGATCTATCTCTGAAGCGTAGACATTTGTTAACGCTAGTAATGTTGCAAAGATGATTGCTTTTCTATTCATTTAGAGGCTCCTGTGATTTTAACTCGATAGTTATACCACAGGAGAATGACGCTTGGCGTATGTTTTGTATTAATTACAGTATATTAGATCTATTTATTCACTTTTTGATACTCTTCTAATCTCTTATCTTTACTGACTGCAGAGTATCTCTTTGAAATCATTTGAAAGATAGATCCATTCTTTGATCCTACGTCAGAGGCAACTCCTCTAAAGTTTAGAACGCCATCTGTTTTTGCAGTCTTTTTACCAAATAACTTAGAGAATGGGTTCTCTGCCTTAGACTTCTTAGTAGTTCTTGTTGAGCCAGAGCTAAAGCTTAGGCCACTACCACTAGAAGAATAGCTAAGTTTCTTTGAGCTACCCACATATGGCTTGCTTGCACCTTGTCCTCCTGTACTGGCCGATCCATTTGCTGGTGCAGAAGCACCGCCGCCACCACCGCCTCTGCCGCCTCCGCCAGAGCCTATTCCATTTGAACCTGTTGAAGATACAGATGCTGCTCCTATTGGAGAGTCTGCAAGTCCACTTCCTTTATCAACTGGATTTACAGTTGCTCCAATTCCACCAACTGTATTTGATCTATCTGTACTATCAGAAACAGCATCAGTATTTCTATCGTACTCATCTATTGGAAGAGTGGAGTCTGAAGTGGCAAATTGCATTCCTTCAACATTTATTCCATCGTTATAATAGTCAACGCCTCTTTCATACTGAGCGCTGACACAGTTTTCTGATCCAGGATTCACCTGACACTCTGTCGCTAATAAATCTTCAGAGTCATATGCTAGAGATTCTGGATCGTAATCATCCACTAGTTTGATAGCATCTCCAACACGACTAGCTTGTTTATCTAAAATTTCTGCGGTTCCAAGTGTCGTTGCGATATTCACTCCTGCATCAATAAGAGCTTGTTGAACGATATCCTTTGCTCCCCCGTTTTGAATTAGAGAGTGAGTTGCTGTGCTTTCTGTATTTCTTACATAGGTAGCGCATGCTGTAGAAATACTACTTAGAAGCTCTTCAGATATTCCATTGTCTTCAAGGCCAATTTTATTGTGTACGGCACTTGTATAAAGTTGTGTTAAATTGTTACTGAAATCTTCTAAGTTGTTAGCACTTTCTATTCTGCTTTCGCATTCTTTGTGCAATTCATCTATAGTAGGGATTTGTTGCATTGCCATCCAAAGAGCACCAACAGCAGCTGTTTCAGTCGCAGCTCTTGTTCTTGCCAAATCTGCTTTTTGTTGAATATCTGCTTTTTGTGCCTTTAGTCCGGCAGTAGCATCTGTTTGAGCATTCTGTGCCATTTCGGTTTGAATATCCATGGATTTATCCATGTACTGAAAACTTTGAGCTGTTTCAACAGCTTTTCTTCCAATAAATACAGCGTCGTAATATGTTACAGCTTCTGCACATGCTTTATAGTCTTGAGTTTCATATCCAAGACTTGAGCACTTTAGTGCTCCATCATAAGATTTAGATTCTTGACTCTTGTTATATTCAGATAGATCCATTTCTCTTTTTGAAGGACCATTTGAAACAACGGAGTAAAGAGCTGAACACTTTGCAACATCTTCAATTACTGAATGATATTTATTCTTATAGATTCCAATAATTGTATCTAATTTTTTTAAAAGGTTAACGACTTCTTTTTCAGAGATAAACTTATAACTTTTCGATAATGCAGAAAAAGCACCTTCTAATGCTTCATAGCACTCAAGTCCTAAATTGTTGTCTTGACAACTTTTTCCTGATGGATTTTTATCATCAACAAAGTATTGTTCATCAGCACGAACATCTTTTTTCAAAATGAAGAATCCTGCGCCCATTGAATTTGATTGGTCAGGATCTTTTACTATTATATACCCATCACTTATAACTTGATACGAATCTAGATTTATAAACTGAGAAATCTTTAGATCCCCTAAGAAAGAAGAAAGGCTGGGCGCAACTTCTGTAATATTTTTATTGAACTCAAGCGTGGCATCTTTAATTTCTCTTTTAGCGTATTCATTAAAGTCTGGTTTATTCGATTTCCAGCCTTCTCCTGACATTGCTTGGCATGAAGTAATCTCTGGTCCATAAAGCTCATTTTTAATATTTTTTGGAGCACTTGTGACTCCTGAAGGGAGCTCGAGAATGTCAGTGTTACCATAAGAATGGGTAAAGAGACCCGTTAATAAAAAGAGTGCAGGTGCGAGAAAATACTTTTGAGTTTGTTTTTTCATAGTTCTAACCAGTTAAGTTTATACCTTGGTATATTATACGAAACTTGTCGGTTATATCTTAGAGATTCTTGAATAGTGTTGTTAAATTTAAGCTAAAAAACTAGACAAATACTTGAAATGATTTACATTTTACATAAATTAAAAGATCATAAGAGGTAACTACTTTAAAAACTATGTGACAACATTAGTTGCCATTATAAAGGGACTAGGACTAATTATATGATTTCTTTCGAATACCCTGTAACAATCTTGGAAAAGCATCTTGATACATTTGGACATGTTAATAATGCTATTTACCTTGCTCTCTATGAAGAGGCGAGATGGGACTTTATTACAAAAGGTGGTTTTGGACTAAGCGAGATCCAAGAAAAGAAAGTCGGTCCAGTAGTTCTAGAATTAAATATCAAATTTACTGCAGAACTTAAAAATAGAGAGGAAATTACTATTCACTCAAAAGTACTCGGAATGAAAAATGCCCTCGTTATGGAGATGGAGCAGAGTATGATAAAGAGTGATGGAACTGTTGCTTCTAAGATGATTATAGCTTTTGGACTTTTTGATTTGAGCAAGAGAAAGCTTATTCCACCAACAGATGAGTGGATGAAAGCAATCGGGCAAGAAGAGTAATTTAAAGTTTAGAAAGTTGTAATTTTAATTTTTTCAGTGTCATTGAGAATATTAATTGTTTTGGAGTTCGCTTTAAGGCAATCCTCTAGACCTTTCTTTTTTATGAAGCTTTTGTAGCAGTGATTCACTGATCTCGCTGCTGCAGTTGCTGTGGCCAAAGAAGATCCATTAAAGCTAGTTTTAGCACTTCCTGCAGAAAAGAAAAATTTCATTTGTGAAGGATTTATAAGTGTGTAGTCAGGCCTTGCAGGCAACTCATCGACAGGTTCAGAGTAACTCCCTATTGTATAGACAAACGGATTTTTAAATTGATTCTGAGGCCAAAGGATAGTCTTGTAACTAATTCCTCTACCTATGGTCGCACCAGCAACAAAGATAGGGGTTTTAATTATCACAGATTCTAACTTCTTTATTTCTCTAATCCCTGCAGCAATTATAAATAAGTTGAATTCTTCTTGTCTTTTAAATGCCTCAATCCATGACTTAGAGTCCTGCTTTGCATTTTTATCAAAAACAATAAATGGAGTGATTTCTATTGGCGCTTTATTTTTTATCTCTTTTAGAAATTGTGTAAGAACCCAATTCCCGTGAAGCCTTCTATCACTTCTCTTTAAAGTACTACATTTAAAGTTATTACTCTTTGTTAAATCTATACTCTTATGGATAGTTATGTTTTTTGAGGGACTTAATTTGTCTAAGCAGAAGCCGGTATCTAGAATTGCAATTTTTAAAGGAGAAGCAAAAGCATGATGAGAAAAAAATAGGAGGGATATTAATCCCCCCATGAATATAGTTTTAATCTCTTTCTGGTGCCATTTTAAAAGGAGCATGCATACCTTTGCTATTTGAGACTCTTTTATAAAGATTCTTATCGTATTTCTTTAATGCTTTGTAACTCTTATCAACATCTTTTAATGCTGCAGAGATAAATAATGCACCAAACATTCTATTTTGTATTGCAAATTTAACTCTGTCTTCAATTGGAGAGTAAGACTTAAGAGCATTTCTCATAGTATAGTAGAAATCGTGTGCAAAAAGAAATAGCGAAATATTTTTATCTTTAGCTTTTCCGTCAACTAAGTCTCCAAGTTTATTATGAAAAAGAGATTTGTCATCTTTCAATAGATTCGCAATATCTTTGTCTCTACTAAGTCCACTTCCACTTAGATCATAGTGCTTGTTAATTCTCATTGTTTCATCAATTCCTCTAATTATACCAGCTTGCATAAGTTGCTTGTTTGCTACGGTAGGTGAGAAGAATGAGCTTTTTGTTACTGATGACTCGATCTTTTTTAGAATTTGGTCATTAGATAGTTTCATTAACTCTGCAAGTGCTAAGTATTTCTTGTATGACTTGATGTCTGATGCCATTACTGGGACTGCAGTTTTTAGTCCTGAAGATCTCATTGGATTTGCAAACATAACCTTTGTATTTGAAGTTACACCAGAAACATTGAAGTCAAACATTTCAGCATCTTTAAATGTTGAGATAGATTTCACGCTACCTAAGCCATTTTGTAATTCATCTAGAAGAACAACAGAAGTTGCCGTAGACTTTTTAAGTAGGCCATCTACATCTTTTAAAGTACCTTTTTCTAGAAGTAGTAATGTTTTTCCATTAACTCCTTTAGTCAGAGTATTTTTATTTAAAGATGCAAGAGATGTGTCTAATACACTAGCGCCATTTAATCCACCCATTGTTGAAAGTAAGTCTACTAGATCTCTCGAAGAATATTCAGAGTTAACTACAACAACAGGTTTACCGGCCTTTTCTACATATGGAGACTTCGCCATTGTCACAAGTTTATTATCCAGTGTTCCAAGAGTTACTCCATTCTTACTTACTGTTGCAGTAAAAGTAATTGGTGTATAAACGTCTTCTTCATTAACTACCTTTACTACTGAATCTTTTAAAGTTGTAGATGAGTTAAGACTTGCGATAGGGCTAAACTCTTTTGTTATTATCTTTGATTTAGCATTCTCTTTAACTTCAACTTTAAGTTCTCCTGTATAATTTCTTTTAGAGTTGTTGATTAGGTTGACGCTTAAAGTGTTATTTTTCCCAATGATTAAAGTTCCATTAGTTGATAACCCTGTAAGAGAAAGAGGGTAGCTTACTCTTTGTGATTTTCTATCACCTGAGTTTACTTTTCCTTGTGATCTATTTGAAAAATGCCTACCTTGTATCGACGCCTCTGCAGTTAGTGGAGAGTATACATTTAATATCTTTATATCAGTAGATCCTAGAGTTGCTTGTACCTTTGATTTCGCTGCTCCCTTTACTGTAGTTATTGATTTTGCAGGGATTGAGTCAATTACAGATTTCGAACCATCCTCCATAACTACAACAACATTTTTAGCTTCTTTGTCTCCAAAGTTTTGTATAACTAAGTTATGTATAGTTGTTTCTCCTGGCTGGAAAATACCGTCATTAGCAGCAACTCCGTTGATTCCTCCATCAACAATTGAAGATGATACAAATTTTAATACAGGATTGCTCTTGTATATACTTGTAACTGATGCATGTCTTTTAGATCTAAATAGTTCTGTTTGCTCTTCAATGTTAGAGTTGAATGTATCGGCTTCAACTTGTTGGTATTGAGAAATTCTTAAGTTTTCATACTGAGACTGATATACGCTCTCTTCTACATTTCTATAAGTTGATTGGTATTCAGTAGAAGATGTGTTCGGGTTTAGGCTAAACTCAGTTCTTGAGCGATTGTAAGCGTTATCATAGTGCATTCCATAATCTCTATTAAATGCATTAATCTCTCCCTGATTATATCCAGCCTGTCTATCATTTGGGTATTCTCTAGAGTATGTCTCTTCGTAATTCTCTTCATAGTTGTTAGTATAAGTATCATTGTAGATTCTTGGAATAACAGTTTCATATGTTGAACGTACTCTTCCTTTATATCTAGTCTTATAGCCATCCTTAAATGCTAGTTCGGCTACCTTTATTGTGTAGTTACCTGATGGATTATAGTTTCTTCCTTGGTGATTTCTTGGAAATGTTGGAATGACCCTTGCGAATGCACCGGCAAAAGAACCAGAAACAGTTTTTTGGTCTAAGGCCCTTGATTCAAATTTATTAACAGCCTCTTGCTCACCAGCTTGTGTACCTACTTGCTTTCCTGTATCAACAGCTCTTTGCATTCCTGCTGCTGCCCCTTGAGTAGTACCAACACTTATAGCATCAGAAGCATTTGCTCTATTTGTACCATCTGTTGTAGCTGCTTTTTTAGCCGCATCAATATTTCCTGCGTATGTACCTTCAAGGGTTCCTGTTGTTGTTCCTTCTTGTTCTGCTCTAACAGAACCGTCGAGCTGACCTTGTTGATAGCCAATAGCTCTCTGCCTTTCTCTTCCATCTCTAGTTCCGTCTATGAGTCCGTCATTTTCACCATCTCTTGAACCGTGGTAAGTTCCGAGTCTGTTTGATAGGAATCTTCCATCAGATTCTCCATCTAGTGAACCTTCATGAGCTCCTTTCTTATTTGCATCTAGAACTCTAGCGATAATTCTCTTTTTATATGTATCTTTATCTATCTCTGCGTACTCTAGTGCAGCAGCTAGGTTTTTTGTTTCTTTTTGAATAACATTCAACTTGCTTTTTGCTGTCTTTATTTGTTGAGCACTTTTCTTTAGCTGGTTCTTATTGCTAGTTACCTTTTTATTTTTGGCTATTATTTCTGAGTTAAGCTTGGCAATTTGCTTAGTTTGATTTGAAACCTTTGTTTTTAATGCATTTAAGTTATTTTTTATACTTTTAACTTTTGCTGCTATTGTTGTCGCTTGCTTCTTTTGTTGAGCAATAATTGTTTTATAGACTTTTATATCTTGTTGTAATTCTTTTACTTTGCTCTTACAGGCTGCAGAAGGAGAAGCTGCGCAAGACTCTTCTTGCTTTTTTAGCTTATTCTCTTTACTGGCTAACGTTTTCTTTGATTTAGTAAGTTCATTTTGTTTTTTTGTTAGTTGAGTAGTAGTACTTTCTAAGTTCTTATTTACTTTTGTGATATTCAATTTATTTTTCTTAAGGTCTGTTTCTGTTTTAGACTTAAGTGTTATTTTACTTGAGATTTCATCAGTCAGCTTTTTTATTTCTTTTGTTAAAGCTTGTTTACTCTTTTGTAATTGATCAACAACTTTTTGTTGCTTATTTAGTTGTTGTTTAGACTGGTTGTATGCAGTTTTTGTCGCCTCGACCTTTCTAATTCTTTGTTGAAGATTGGTATCATCGTTTATTTTGAAACTTACTTTGCCTATATAACCTTTGGCCCAACTAGGGTTTGCGGCCAATACTTGTGGAGATAGAGCAAAAAGCAATGCAAGTGTAATTGATGTAGTTAGCTTTGAGTTCTTTAGCGTGCTTAGATTCTTCATTACTTTTTTTCTCCTGAAGTTTGGTGCCAATAAGTCTAAAAAATGACTTGTAGTAACAAATAGACACCAGTTTAGTTTCATTCTGTCCCTAATAAAGATGTCCGTTTCTTTTTTGGAGGGTGTGTGTGGGTATATAGCAATGACTATGCCACTTTTAAGGAGACAATTGAAGTTATTGTTACGCATTGCGTAATTATTATAGAATACCTTCTGTTATAATTCTCTAATGCATAAATATAATGAACACTATGAATGCCTAATTTCAGAAGGTTACAAGTTTATACCAAATGAATCATTATTAGGTCTCTTAGATTTATACAAGTCTAACTTTCAAGGGGACTTACAGGTGATTTCTTATTTAGAAATTGGCTGTGGTCTTGGCATTCACGTAAATTCTAAAGATAGCGACTGGGAAGTGGAAGGACTAGAGTTAAGCAAGAGTGCTGCAGACCATCTTTGTAAGGCCACAGGTTGTCATATTTACCATTGTGATTTTTTAGAGTTTAAGCCTTCTAAATCTTGGGATCTCATTTTAGACTCTCACTTACTCCATTGCACTATTGGGATAGAATCCTTTAAAGAATTTTTTAAGAATGTATTCAATATATTAAAGCATGGTGGTTCATTTCTCCTCGAAGTCATGTGTGAGTCAAAGGAGATGAGCTTTGAAGATAATCAGTTCTTTGATGACGAAACACATATTCTTTACCAAGATAATTACGCTTTCAGGACAATTCTTCCGTCAAGAATTGTAGAGGAATTAATTATCGAATCTGGCCTGAAAATTGTTTACTTACGAGTCGATGAAATTATAAAATTTATACCTAACTCACACAGAAGTGAAAGTCGTCCAACTGACCCCGATAGAATGAGGGTTATTTGTCTAAAGGAATAGGAATGGATTGGATAAAAACAACATTTGAATACTTATCAATGTCTCTCTTTGAAATTAGTGGTAATAAGATTTCTTTAATGTCTATTTTTCTCGCTGTCGGTGTTTTCTTCTTAACAACGACTCTAGCAAAAATGACTGAGCGTTTTATTGATAAATTACTTATCGATAAGCATATAGACTCTGGAGTAAGAGGCTCTATTGTTAGGATTAGCCGTTATATAGTACTTTTCATAGGTATTATGATCACATTAGATACTGTTGGTATTTCATTTTCATCATTAGCTGCTCTTGGAGCTGTGTTGATGGTTGGGATTGGGTTTGGTCTTCAGAATATTACTCAAAACTTCATATCAGGTCTTATTATTCTTTTAGAAAGACCAATAAAGGTAGGAGACTTTGTTTCTGTTAAGGACACATCTGGAAAGGTTGTTGAAATAGGAGCAAGATCAACTCTTATTCATACAAGAGACGATGTGGCCATTATTGTTCCAAATAGTCAGTTTATTTCTGAGCAAGTTATCAATCAAAGTTTTACTGGCTCAAATATGAGAATGACAGTAAATGTTGGTGTTGCTTACGGAAGTGATACTGAAAAAGTTAAAGATATTCTTCTTGAAATAGCTTCCAACTCAACAGGGGTTTTAGCAGACCCTCCACCTAAGGTTTTCTTTGAAAACTTTGGAGACTCTTCTCTCGACTTTAGTCTAGCTGTATGGATTAATGATATCTGGGACAATAGAGGGACTCTTTCAAATGTTAGATTAGCAATAGATAAGAGATTCAGAGAAGAGAATATTTCTATTCCTTTTCCACAACGCGATATTCATATTATTAAAGAAGCGTAGATGAAATCTATAATAAACTACTTTACTCAAAATCACCTTGTATCAAATATACTCTTCATTGGTACATTTCTAATGGCCATCTTTGCTTGGAACCAAATAGGTAAAGAAGAGATGCCAGAATTTGAAAGTAACTGGATTCGTATCAGTGCCTCATATCCAGGTGCAGCTGCTGAAGATGTTGAACTATTCGTTACAAAACCAATTGAAGACGAGTTAAAAGAAGTTTCTGGCATAGAGGAGATATTAACAACTTCCTCTACAGGGTCTTCTTCTTTTAGTGTTGTTATTGATGAAGATGCTGCTGATTATAGAGAAGTAGTACAAGACATTAAAGATGCTACTCTGAGAGCAAATCTACCTATGGAGGTTGATACTCCAAATTTTAGACAGTTTAAATCCACTGAAAAAGCAATTATAGATGTAGGCTTTTACCTTGAAGGTGTTCGTGCTCTTGACTACGAATCTAGAAAAAAGCTACAGAGTATGGTTTTAAATTTCGAAAATCAAATAAAAACTCTTAGTGATGTCAGTGGCATTGATAAGAGTGGCTATGAAGATCCTGAATTACATATTCTCTTAGACCCAATAAAGATTGACCAACATGACCTCTCAATTGATAGGCTAGTTAGCACTATAAAAAATAACCATATTAGGGTTCCTCTTGGAACATTAGAAGATAAAGAGCAATCAAAAGTAACAGCGATTCACGAACTCGAAGATAAAAAAAGTCTTGATGAGCTTTACCTACAGGGAAACTATGCCGGTAAAGGAGTTCGTCTTGGTGAAGTTGCAAACGTAGAGCCTAAGTTTACAAAGTCTACTACTATTAGAAAACTTCAAGGTCATGAAGGTATCGTTATAAATGTAAAAAAGAAATACTCTACAGATATCCTGACGGCTCAAGAGAGTGTTGTTAAGTTTGTTGAGGAATTTAAGAGAACACACTCAAAAAGTGGATTAAGAGTGATTCTCATGGATGATGAATCTTACGACGTAAAGAATAGGCTTTCTATTGTTGCTTCAAATGGTCTAATTGGTTTTGTTCTTATATTTATAGTTCTTTTTATATTTTTGGACTTCAAATCAGGGCTATGGGTTGGTATGGGGATTCCGTTCACTCTTGCTTTTGCAGTAATAAGTATGACCCTTGTAGGTTATACGATAAATAATATGACTCTTGCTGCAGTAATTATTGTTATGGGGATTGTTGTAGATGATGCAATTGTTGTAGCAGAAAATATTTCAAGAAAAAGATACCTTGGAGAATCTCCTATTGAGTCTGCTGTAGGCGGAACATATGAAATACTCAAGCCTGTATTTGGAAGTATATTAACTACCTGTGTGGCCTTTGTCCCTCTATTATTCTTTGAAGGTTTCTTTGGTAAGTTTGTTGAGTATATTCCATTTGTAGTAATTATTATGTTAGTTGCATCTCTTATAGAGTCGACAACAATTCTGCCATCTCATTTACTTGAAAGAAAAAGCTATTTTTCTAAATTCAAAATTAAAGGATTCAGCTCCGATTGGTTTTTTAAGTATGAAGAAAAGTTTTCAGTTCTATTAGAGAAACTACTTAGATTTAGATTCTTAGTTCTAGTTGCAGCTGTTTTGATTTCTTGTCTTTCTGGTTACTTATTCAAATCGAAGATGAAATTTGTGATGTTCCCTAGGGAAGAAGGTAAAGAAGTTAATTTAAAAGTTATAGGGCCTAAAGGGATTAATCGATTCGAAATGTCGAAACTGATTGAACCTCTTGAGGAGATGCTTCTTGCAGATACTGTAAATGGTGTTGTAGCTGTTCAGTCAAAGATTGGTGAAAGTCGAAGAGGGTCTAGTGCTCTAGAGAATCAGGCCAGTATAAATGTTGAACTAGTTAATAAAGATGATAGGGAAATGGGGCTTAATGACTTTATCTCGAAATGGAAGAAGGAATCTAGCAAAATAGAAGGTCTTGTTAGAGTAAGTTTTCTTAAGTCTAGGTGGGGACGAAGCAGTGGTTCTGCTTTAGAGATTCAAGTTCAAGAAAATGATGATAAAAAACGAGATGAGATTACAAAGCTTATCAAGCAATATATGACTGAAGATTCAGCATTAAAAGATATTGAGATTGAAAAGCCTCTGACAAAGAGAGAGTATAATTTTAAAATCAATCAAGAAAAGTTAGTTCGCTTTAATCTATCTCCTCAACATATTACAACTTCTCTTCGCGCCTTTATTGAAGGTGCTATTCTTTATACTGTTAGTAAAGGTGATGAAGATGTCGAGGTAAGACTCACTGTTGATGCAAAAAATAAGTTTGATTTAGTAAATCTTCGAAAATTAAAAATAGAAAATAATTCAGGCGGTTTCATTACTTTAGATAAAGTTGTCACTATTGAAGAATTTATGAAACCTGCAAAAATTGAACGAAAAGACTATAAGAGAACTACGATCGTATATGGGAATATTAAAGATGGTGTTGCGATTACTCCTGTAGAGGTTGCTGAGAATTTTGAAGCAAATGTTTTTCCTAAGATAATTAAAGATTATCCAAGTTCAGTAATAACATTCATTGGAGAAGTTCAAGATACACGTGAATCAGGTGGTGACTTCCTTATCTCTCTAATTATGGTAATCGGAGTTATCTATATAATATTAGTTATAATGTTCAATTCTTTAGGAGCGCCACTTTTAATCATGGCAATTGTTCCCTTTGGACTTACTGGTGTTGTTTATGCATTACTTGCACACGGAATGTTTGTATATGGATTCTTTGCTGCCGTTGGAGCGCTTGGAATGATTGGTGTCGTTGTAAATGATGCTATTATTATGATCTCTAAGCTTGAAGAAGATATTCACTATGATGATGAAGAAGCAATGGGAAAAATTGCTAAGGTTTCATCTACACGACTTAGGCCAATTGTTGTTACTACGCTGACTACTGTCGCTGGTGTCCTTCCTACTGCCTATGGGGTTGCTGGTTATGATTCAATGCTTGCTGAGATGATGCTCTCTCTTGGCTGGGGATTACTACTTGCAACTGCTGTCACTCTATTTTTAATTCCATGTATGTATTCATATTTTTTTAGCATAAGGCTTTTTATTCTAAATAAGGCCCACATCCATCTGGAGGATGAATGATTTTAATTAAATTCTTAATCCCATTACTCTTTTCAGCAAGTTTACTTGCTTCAAACGTTGACCTTGTTGCACGTGCACATAACTATGGTTCGTTTAATATGCCTGACGCAAGTTTTGTACTCAACTCAACAATAAAAAATAATAGTAGAGGTTCTATTGCTTTTAACTTTTCAACTGTTGTTGAAGAAGAAGTTAAAATGGGACTATGGCTAAAGAATGATCATTATCCAGATGGAACTACAATTTACTTATCTGAAGTAGGTAAGTATATAAGCGATCCTTTTATAAATGAAAAAGGAGATGTCATTTTTTCTGTCTTTGATGAAATGAGCGTAGAAGCACTTTATTTATACAAAAATAAAAAGAACACTTTAGAGAAGGTGTTAAATAGTGAAGAAACATCAATGTTCTCATCTCTTCGTGATCCAGAAGTTAATAACTCTGGGACAATTCTTTTTAGAGTAAGCTTTAAGACTGGTGAAAAGGCAATAATAACCTTGAAGAACAAGGAGCTAAATACAATTGCTACAAATAAAGACCCTGAGATTGCATACCTATTTGGAGCCTCTTTCTTTGATGGAAATAATATTGTTTTAAAAGTTAGAGAAGGCAGTTCACTTTCTGAGTCTCAGCCAGATTCAATTCGTCTATATGATAAAAATGGTGGCTTTGTTCGTTTAAATTCTGATCATGACTTAAGTGAAGATTCTATTTTTTCTCAATTTAACAATTCTATAGGTAGTCACTTTAACTCTAAGTATATTGCTTTTATTGCAACATTAAAAAGTGGAGTTCGAGTACTTGTTCGTCAGATAGGTGATCAGTACCAAGTTATTGCAACAGAAGGACAAGGTGGAATATCAAATCTTGAGTATTTTTCACCTTCAGTAAATGAGAAAGGGAATGTTGCGTTTAGAGCAATTAATGCTAGTCAAAAACGAGCAATCTTCTTTTATGATGGTTTTATTTTTAAAGAAGTCTTAACAGAGGGTGAATTAATCAATACAGACCAATCTACAGCGGTTATTCACTCTGCAAATGGACCTGCCTTTGGTGGTGGAATCACTCTTAATAGTGATGATGAAATTGTACTGCAGGCTAAGATTTATACAAAATATAAGGATGAGGTACTTGGTACTGCTGTGCTGAGAGTGACTCCTTAAAAAATGAAGGGAGCATAGTGTTAAATGCTCCGAAAATGACCATGTAGAATGGTTTTTATGTACTATTCTTGGTAAGCTAGTGGCCTTATAATACTAATATTTAGGGTCACAAATGCTACTCAAAAAGAAAGATCAAATTACAAAAGATTACGAAGTTATTATTGTTGGTTCAGGCCTTGCAGGGATGACTGCCGCAAATAAATTAGCTCGTAATGGAAGAAGTGTTCTACTTCTTGAATCACATAATAAGCTTGGTGGTTTTGCTACTTGGTTTAAGAGGCAGGCCGGAGATCATATCTTTGATGTTTCTCTTCATGGATTTCCTGTCGGAATGATTAAGACATGTAGAAAGTATTGGTCAAAAGAAATTGCTAGTCGAATAGTTCAAGTTAAAAGTGTTAAATTCTCTAATCCTCAGTTTAATATTGAAACAGATTTCACTAAAGATCATTATATAAAAACATTAACAGAGACTTTTAATCTAGAAAAAGACGTTGTTGTCGGGTTCTTTGATTATCTCGCTGCCATGAATTTTTATGACGATAGTGGTATGACTAATAGAGAGCTCTTTGAAAAGTTCTTTCCTGGTCGAAATGATGTACACAGATTTCTGATGGAGCCAATTGTTTATGCAAATGGTTCTACCCTTGAAGATCCTGCGATTACTTATGGGATCGTTTTCTCAAATTTTATGAGCAAAGGTGTTTATATATTCCAAGGTGGTACTGATAAGCTTATTTCGATGATGAAAGATGAGCTTGTTAAAAATGGAGTCGATATAAAGCTTCATTCAAAAGTTGATGAAATTGTTGTTGAGAATAAAAAAGTTCAAGGCGTTACTCTTGGTGGAAAGTTAATAAAGGCAAAATCTGTTCTTTCTAATTCTAATCTCTTAAGTACAGTTTTTAAGTTAGCTGGGGAAGAGAATTTTGATCCGACTTATGTAGAGAAAGCAAAGAAAGTTAGATTAAACACTTCAAGTTGCCAAGTCTTTATGGGAATTAAGAAAGGTGAGTCTATACCAGACATTGGTGAGCTTGTTTTCTATTCTGATGACAAAGACTTTAATACTGATTTGATTCTTTCGCCAAAGGTAGGAAGTCAGACTTTCTCTGTTTATTATCCTGAGATGAGAGAGGATAGAGATGGAAGGTATGCTGTTGTCTCATCTAGTAATGCTCGTTATGAAGATTGGGTTAACCTATCTAAGGAAGAGTATCTAGAAAAAAAGCAATTTACGATCGAGAGAGCTCTTGTAACTCTAGAGAAAATTATTCCAGGAGTACGAGATAAAATAGACTACATTGATTGCTCAACTCCTCTCACTGTTGAGAAGTATACACATCACAATAAAGGTGCAAGCTTTGGAACAAAGTTTGAAGGGCTCCCTATAAGTATGGAGATGCATAAGCAGGTAGAAGGGCTTTTTCACTCCGGTTCAGTAGGGATAATAATGTCAGGGTGGCTTGGTGCTGCAAATTACGGGATAATTCAGTCCCATGAAGTAGAAACGTTTCTTTCTAAATAGGTGATAAATAATGATGAATTTTAATTTTGAAAATAGAGTCGTAATCGTAACAGGTGGAACAAGAGGTATTGGAAGAGGTGTGACTACAGCTTTTCTTGAGCATGGTGCAACTGTAATTGCTACATATACTTCTAATGATGAAGCAGCAAATAACTTTAAGGAGTCTCTTGGAGAACTTGGAAAGAATATTGACCTTCGTAAGTTTGATGTTTCAAAAGAAGAGCAAGTTCAAGAGTTTTACAGCTATGTTGAATCAGAATATCAAAAAGTTGATATCCTTGTTAATAACTCTGGAATTAGAAAGGATAATGTCTTAGCTCTTATGCCAACAGAAGATTGGAATAGTGTTATGGATGTAAACTTAAAAGGAACATTCCTAATGACTAAAATGTCTATACCTTTAATGATGAAGAATCGTTACGGTAGAGTTGTAAATATGAGTTCAGTAGGTGGAGCTCTTGGACTTTCAGGTCAAGCAAATTACGCAGCTTCAAAAGCAGGTCAAGTAGCACTCTCTAAATCACTCTCAAAGGAAGTTGGTAAAAAAGGAATAACAGTAAATAATATCTGTCCTGGGTTCATAGAGACAGAGTTGATTGCAGATCTACCAGCGGATCAAGTTAAGGAATATAAAAAACAAGTTCCTTTAAGAAGATTTGGTAAAGTTGAAGAAGTGGCCAACGCTGTTTTATTTCTTAGTAGTGAGCATGCAGGTTATATTACAGGGACTTCTTTAGAAATAACTGGTGGACTGTAATGAGTAAATTTTCAAATGAAGTACTAGAGCTTTTACCGCAAAAACCTCCATTTCTCTTTGTTGATAAAGTTATTGAAAGAGGCGAAGGTTCAATAAAGACATCATTAACTTTAACTGGTGATGAAGATTTCTTCAAAGGACATTTTCCTGGAAATCCTATTATGCCAGGTGTTTTACTGCAAGAAGCATCTTTTCAGTCTGGAGCACTACTAATGGCGACAATGGAAGGAAGTGGGCTTGGTGTTGTTACTAAAGTTAATAGTGCAAAATTTAAAAATTTTGTAAAACCTGGTGATGAACTCATCATGGATGTTTCATTAATAGATCAAATTTCAAATGCGTACTATATGAAAGCTCGCTCTACAGTTAATGGTAAAGTTGTTATGGCCATTGAGTTTAGCTGCGCTTTAATTGAGGAAAAATAATGGATTTTGGATTTAAAAATAAAACTTTTGTTATTTCAGGAGTTGCAAATAGAAAGAGTGTTGCCTATCACAGTGCAAAAATACTTAGTGATGCAGGATCTAATTTAATTTTCACAGTTCAATCTCCTGATCATAAAGAGAAAGTTCAAAAACTATTTCCCGAATCTCAAATATATATTCTTGATGTTGAGGATTCTCAGGCCATTGAAGATTTTGGAAAAAGTATTAGTGAACTAGGTGTAAAGATTAATGGCTTTCTTCACTCAATTGCTTTTGCGAATTATTCTGAAGGGATCAAACCATTTCATGAAACTAAACTTGCTGACTACCTTCAAGCAACAAATATCTCTTCATTCTCATTAGTGTCTCTATCAAATGCCCTTTCATCGTCATTTGATGAAAATGCATCTATTGTAACAGTATCTATTTCAGATACTAGAGCAACAAGCTATGGATATATGGGACCTATAAAGGCAACATTAGATGCAACTGTAGCATACCTTGCAAAGTCTCTTAGTTTAAAATCAAGAGTCAGATGTAATGCGGTTTGTTCTGGGCCACTTAAAACTTCTGCTTCTGCTGGAATTCCAGGTTATATAAATAACTACTTATTTGCAGAAAAATTAACTTTAAGAAAAGAAAATTTAAAAACAGTAGAAGTTGCAAATACTATAGCTTTTTTACTAAGCCCTCTTTCTAGTGGAATAAATGCTACTGGGATAAAGGTAGATGCTGGCATGAGCTGCAATCATTTTGATAGTGATGTGGTTAATACTGTTGCTGATAATCTCTAAAAGAAAACCTCGCCTGTAAAGGCGAGGGTCTAAATCTTAAGCGAAGTATTTTTCTAGCTCTTCACTTCCACCAATTCTATTACCATCGATGAATACTTGAGGAACTTTTCCTGATCCAGAAAGAGCAGCAAGTGATACACTTGTAGCGTCCTTTCCAAGAATAATTTCTTCAAAATCTAACTCTTTACTCGCAAGTAATTCTTTTGCTTTTTTGCAGTAAGAACAACCTGGTTTTGTAATAACTGTAATCGCATGTGGTAGTTTTGCATCTTTATTGATGTAATCTAACATCGTATTTGCATCACTTACTTCAAATGGGTCACCTGGCTTATCTGGCTCAATGAACATCTTTTCAATAACACCGTTATTAACTAACATTGAATAACGCCATGATCTTTTTCCAAAACCTAAGTCTGACTTATCAACTAGTAATCCCATTTTTTCAGTAAACTCACCATTACCATCTGCAAGTAGAGTTACTTTATCTGCTTCTTGGCTTTCTCCCCAAGACTTCATAACGAATGCATCGTTAACTGAAAGACAAACTATTTCATCAACTCCTTCTTTAGCAAAAGTTTTTGCTAGTTGGTTATATCTTGGTAAGTGTGTTGATGAACAAGTTGGTGTAAAAGCACCTGGTAGTGAGAAGACAATAACTTTTCTATTTTTGAATAAGCTATCTGAATCTACACTCTGTAGTCCTTTTTCATTTATAACTTTGAATGATGCTGATGGAACGTTCTGTCCTTCTTTGTTTTCAAAACTCATTTTCGCCTCCTAAGGTTTGCGTTTGTTTCTTTGAATAGGTTACTCGAATTGGCAATATATATAAAATCGGTTTTATTTAAGTTTCGATAGATAATTTCTATCACGTAAGTCTCTGAATTCTTATTCATTATTTTAGCAGACAATTGTGTAAATAGTTTAAAACGTAGGATTTTCTCATTTTGAGTATCTTATCTATTAAGTCAACAATTGAGCTTACCGAAAAGTCTGTGATAGAATTCAAGAATTGCTGATTGTTAAACTGCACGTAAGATCACTAATCATCAGTCCCACGATTTCTGTTAAAGGTAGTGAGATGAAATTGGTGCATTATGTTCTTATAAGTGTGGTCTTATATCTATCCACTAAAGTATTAGCTGGTGAGAAATTCGAACATTTTCAAATTTTAGATGAAGAAAAGCTCCATTCTCTATATGGAGACTATTCTATCGGCTTGAAGAGTTCTGGTTACGAGCTCTCAAGTGATAATGCTCTTTATCGAAGTATTCTTAATGAATTCTCTACGACCTATGACTCTATAGGGCAGAGGCAGGCCGCTAACGTTCTCAGTAGTCAGAATACTACAGTATTTGGTGGCCTTAATAATATCGGGATTAAGTACAATCACGACTTTCTTGATTTTACAGTAATTGCTGGAAGAACTGTTGCTCCAGATTTATTTAGTGATGATAAGTGGATTGTTTCAGATGAATTTATTATTGATATCAATGCCGCAAATTTATTAACTAACCTAAAGGATCAGGGCATAGTTGATTTCTCTGAAGCGCAATATGCTGCTTTCGCAGGAATCTCATTTAGGAGAACTTTTAGGTCAGTTCACTTCGCTAATAGCTATATGGAAGGTTTAACTCTCAACTTTGATAAGTTATTTCTGGCCTTCACTAAATTCTCTAATAAAGAATATTTAAATTTAAATGAGTATGAATTTCTTCAAAAAGAAGATGCAATATCTCTAAAAGCAGGTGCTATCGCTGGAGCACCTATCTATGGGCCAATATTTGGAAGTGCTGGCGTTCTAGCTAGTTATGAAAATTTAGCACGTGTGGATATTCAAGCAATACATGATGAAGAGAAATCTACTGAGAAAGAACGACTTCGTATAACTATGGAAAAAGTTAAGTCTGCTAGTGTCGGCGTTTCAGCAAGCGTTGGGATAGAGTTCTTAAAATTATTACAAATGACATTGCTTAAATATGATTTCAATTACACTCTTGAGGATTCTGAAAAAACGTATTTAACTTTTTATGAAGAAGACTTTGAGAAACTTAAGAAAGATACTTACTACTCCCAACAGGTTGAAAGAATACTTAATGGGCAAAAGTCAGATGTATATGCTCTTCGAGATAATATCGTCTCTTTAGAACAGAGAAAATCTGAGCAAAAAGAATCTAAGTATGGCCTTTTATTTTGGGGAGGCCAAAAAGAGGCAAGTACTCAACAAATAGAAATTGTTAAAGATGGGAATGTTCATAGATTTTTCAAGCATTACTTTGAAAAAATAAAATATAAGCAAAATGTCTTTTCAAGACTTGTTGCTGTCTTAGTTAAATCTCTTTTAAAGTTAGATTCTATAATTAATAAAGATAGTAGTGACTCTAAGAAAGTGATTGTTGAGTATTCTGCTAATGAGAACCTCATTGCTAATGAGGGTGATATAGATATGAAAAAAGAAGAATCTGTTTCTATCGGATTCTCTCATAATTTTTATACGGCCAAAACAAATACAGTAACAAAGAAGTCTCATAAGAATGCAGCACTTGAAGTTCTTAATAATTACTCAGGGGTTGATCCCTTAGCGATAAAACTTTTTGAACAAGACCAATTGATTGGACCTGTTAAGATTAATGGTGACTATAAAATTAATAGGGATGGCCTATATCATTTATTAGGGTACTCGCAGTCAGAGATGAAATCTCGTTATGAGAGTATGTGTGGAGCTAAGAAGAGTGGTTTTTTTAAGTGGTTTAGAAATCTTTTTAATAGTTGTCTTAGAGAAATGAAAGTTTCTTCAAATAAGTTCTACGCTGAGTGGGCATTTAATGACTTTACTGCAAGCCTCTATACTTACTGCAAAAATAAAACTAAGAAATATAGCTTTTTTAAACGAAGCCGTAAGAGAAGAAAGTGTATGGAGGAATATTCTAAGAAATCAGTTGCACAAGATATGGCCGCTGTTCCTCTATGGAGACTGAAAGATATTATTCAAACTATTTATTTAGAACATAAGAATAAGACACAAATTCTTTCTTTCTTTGGTTATGACAATGTTTATTATTATGGAAACTTCGAAGCTTATACGAATGAAGGTTCACCATTTATCACATACTTTAATGAAGGTCGTTTTGATGGGCTAGGTATTGTTGATAATTTCAGACGAGACAACAATCTAAGAAGTCCCGCCTCTATGGAGTGATTCTTGAAATTGCCTCATCTATAGTTATGTCTGGACTATAGTCAAAGTCATTTTTTGCTTTCTTATGAGAAAAGTAATGACTCTTCCCTAATTGAAGAGCGACAAATCTTGTCATGGGTGGATGAACGTTCCAGACTCTAAGAAACTTTAATATAAATTCTATTACAGCTCCTATTGAATAAGCAGATTTAACAGAAATACTTTTTGATACAGTTTTTTGACCATGGGCCTTAAGAATTTTGTTGATAAAGTCCCATAGATTAACAGGAGCTTCTTGTCCTATGAAGTAAGGTGATCCCGAAATAGGAGAGTCTGGTGTAATACTTTGAAATGCCTGAATATGTGCTTTGGCCGCATTTTCTACATAAATAATATCAACTAGATTATTACCGCTTCCTATTTTCTTTAATTTCTCTTTTTTAGCTGCCTCAAGTAGTCTTGGAATAATATTCTTATCTCTAGGACCAAAAATAAGATGTGGTCTTATTGCACATGTTAGAAACTCTTTAGAGTTTTTCTGAAGTACATATTTCTCTGCTAACATTTTCGATTTAGCATAGAGGCTAAGAAATTCATTTGGGTACTCTAGTGTTTCATCACCATTTTCTATATCTCCACTTCCAAAGACAACACTAGGTGTTGATGTGTAAATGAATTTTTGTATACCTTTTTTTAGGCACGCATCTACTAGATTTTTTGTTCCAATAGTATTGGTTTGATAGAAGTCTTCCCATTTTCCCCACATCGCTACTTTGCCAGCAACATGAAAAACGGCTTCTATTTTATCGAGTGCTTTGTCGATTGAGTCTGGGTCGTTTAAGTTTCCAAGTCTAGTTGTAATGGCCAGTTCATCTAGGTCTTTATGATGAGATCTAGAAAAATTATATACTTCATGGCCTAGAGCCTTTAAATCTCTAGCAATATAGTAACCAAGAAATCCACCAGCACCTGTAACTAATATTTTCATGTTAGATCTCCGTTCTCAGCAAGATCCCGAAGTTTTAGACGATCAATTTTAATATTGTGACGTACATCTACAGGGAACTTATCGTGGTACCAGATTTTCTTTATATTCTTTGTATGAGGGTGAGTACTTGCCATGCTTATTAGTTCTTCTTTCAATTGTGCACTTTTCTTAGATGGATCTTTTAGTTGAACTACTAATTCAGGAGTTTGATATTTCTTGCCTCTATAGACACCAACTAGGGCAGTCTTTTCAATAAGCTGGTGCTCATTAAATATTGATTCGCATTGTATTGAACTCATTAGTTCATTTTCAGTTTCCACTCTATGAGTCTTTCTTCCGCAGAACCATAGATACCCTTGATCATCTAGGTAGCCTATATCTCCAATCCTGTGCCAGAATTTATCTCCATCAAATATTTTAGCTTCAGCGGTTTTTTCAGGCATACCAAAATAACTTTTAGTAACAGTGTCTCCTTGAACAATAATTTCTCCAATCTGACCATTTCTAAGCTCTTTCATTTCTTCTACTGTAGAGAGTATTTCATCAGTAATTGAAATTATTTTTACTTCCATTGATGATATAGGTTTCCCTACACATGTCCCACGTCCCTTAGAAGATAGATCAACTGTTTTTTCAAGTAAGTACTTTCCTGAAATATTTGCTACAGGTAGTGATTCTGTTGCTCCGTATGGAGTATAGGTTGTTCCATTAGTTAGTACTTTTGAAAAATTTTGGTGAACTTCTTTTCTTACTGGTGCACCAAACATCACAAGATACTTAACACTTGGTAATGTTATTTTTTTATCGTTACAATATGAAGCTACCTTTTCCCAAATCGCTGGAGAACCTGCAACAAAAGTAGCTTGATTATCAAGTATGTTTTGGACAAGTTTGGCCGGGTCAGCATCAGCTGGTCTAGATGGATCCATGTCTGGAATACAACTAGTCATTCCCATAGCAATTGTAAAAAGAGCAAAGAGAGGGAATCCTGGAATATCTATGTCTTCACTAGTTAATGAAAATATGTTTTGAAGTAGTTCTGTTTGTTTTGAAAATATCTTATGAGTATATTCAACACCCTTAGGTATTCCAGTTCCTCCTGAAGTAAAGAGTATTGCTGCTAATTCATTTTCATTTACTTTAGTTTGTATTTCTGCAGGCGGAAGTTTTTTTAATGACTTGAGTGAAAACATTCCAGGCCATGTTAAAGATCCTGTTGTAATAAAGCACTTAACAGACTTAAAAGTATCCCTTTTAAATAACCTGAGAAAATGCACAATCGGTACTGCGATTAAGGCCTGAGGTTGAACTTGCTTGATTGATCTTAATAGGTTCTCTTTACCCATTCCTGGGTCAATGAATACAGGGACAATCCCTAACGAAAAGAGTGCGAAGGTGATAGCAGGAAAATCTAGTCCTGGCTTTACAAAGACAACTGCTTTATCTCCACTAACTAATCCTTTAGACTTAAGACCGTTAGCGATAGATCTTGTAGTTGCTAGAAGTTCTTTGAAAGTTTTACTTTCATAATTATAACTTCCATCCGCATTTCTACTAATCGGAGCTTTTATTGCCAGTTTATCTGGTTGTTCATTTGCTCTTTTAACTAATAGGTCTGCAATATTCATAGTTACTCACTTAGGAAGTTTAAAATATCTTCGTTGATTTCATCTCTGGCATCTTCAAGAACATAGTGTCCAGCATTCTTAAATACTTTCTTAGAAGCCTTTGGGAAAATTTCAACCCATCGGTTATAGAAGTTCATATTGAAACAAAAGTCTTTCTCCCCCCAGAGGATAAGCTTTGGACAATCTAGAGATTGAAGTTTATTTTCAATATCTTTAAGAGTATTCCAAGTTGGATGTGTACTTGTCATGGGAATATCTTTTACAAATCTTGCTGTGGCAATTCTATTCTTATAGTTATTATATGGAAGTAGGTAGCCTTGCTTTGCTTCTTTACTTAATCCCACATTGGTTGCCATAAATGTTGCAGGCCATGCAAAAGCATTAAACTTTCTGACAAGCCATTCACCAAAGATAGGATTTTTACAAATATTAATTGTTTTTGGAATTAGATCTGAAGTAAAAGCAGCAGTATTTAATATGACTGCTTTTTTTAAGTTTTCAGGGTATCTTGTCGCTAGACCCATACCAATTGCTCCACCCCAGTCGTGAACAATAATATTAAAGTCTTTAATATTTAATGATTGAGTTAACTCTTCAAGATTATCGATATGATTCTTAAGTGTGTAATCATAATCTTGTGGTTTATCTGATAGGCCACAACCGATATGATCTGGAACAATTACTCGGAAGTTATTTTTTAGCTTCTTGATTACATTTCTATAATAAAATGACCAAGTAGGGTTTCCATGGGCCATAATTACAACGGGTCCTGTCCCTTCATCAATATATGATAATTTGTGACCTGACTTTAGAGTGAGTGTTTTTGGAGTAAATGGATACTCTGATTTTAAATTACTTGGTATTGTTATTGCTTTCACCATTCAACTCCTAACATAATAGAAGTTAAACCACTTCCAATGCCTAATAGAGCAATTTTCTCACCCTTTTGAATTTTATTTGTTTCTTTTAATTTTGCTAGTGTAATAGGTAATGCTGCAGAACCAGTATTTCCTAATGTTTCATATGTTGTATAAGTTTTGTGCTGACTTAATTCCATCGCCTTCATTGTGAGTGTCTCATGAGCTGTTCCTACCTGATGTCCAATGACCCAATCAACATCAGAGTTATTCCAGCCAAGTGCTTCTTTTGTTTTATTCCAATTCTTCTTCGCTAGTTCTAGTCCGTGCTTTAATAACTCTTCCGAGTCTGTTTCCATCATTAAAGAAGTCGTGTCTCCATCTCCTTGACATAGAATATTTGCACTTGAATCAGTACAGACAGCGCCTCCTATTATTCTTGGGGCATCAGGGGCTAAGTCTTTATGGCAAAGTAAGTATGCTACTGAAGCTGAACCAATTGTTAAGTTTGCAATGTACTTTTTAATTGATTTTCTCGTTAGAGTTGAATCTGTGTTCAAATGATCAATGGTTTGAGTTAAGAGAGGTCCTCCATTCTCACCAGAAACTATTAAAGCATACTTTATCTGACCTAGTTCAATCATATTCGCGGCCATAGACATTGCGTTTACAACACCCAAGCATGCGTTAGATAGATCATAAATCATGGCGTCTTCATTTAATTCTAAATTGTGGTGAACAACTGATGCAGTTGATGGTTCTAAAAAATCTCTACAAACACTTGCATGAATTAGTAGGCCTATCTCTGATTTATCTACATTGGACTTAGAGAGGAGTTTTTGAGCTGACTGTGTAGACAAGTCACTTGGTCTCGTTCCATTTGGCCAAATTCCTCTTGATTTAATTCCTGTCATAAGTTCTAGTCTTCCTGATGGAAGATTGAGTCTTTTGTATACAGGTGAGAGCTTTGATTCAATGTCGTCTGATGTTAGAAACTCATCAGGCTCTAGGTAATCAAAACTGTGTATTGCTACATTTTCATATTTCATATTTTTAATCCATTAATCCATATAGGTTGGCCATTGATATCCCAGATAACATAGAGCCAACAATTCCAAGAAATCCTTGATCTGTTCCACAAAGGTAAAGTCCAGGTACTTCAGTAGAACCGTCTCGACTTTTATCTGTTGATCCGTACACTGTACCGCCAAAGTGCCCTGTGTATTTCTTTATGGTAGTAGGTGAGAAGATATCTTTAAAGACAACTTCTTCGTCCCAAGAAGGTATTAACTTCTTTGTTAATGAACAGGCATCTTTAAAAACCTCTTCCTTCTTCTCTTTATACTCTGGTCTCTCTAATTTATTCCAAAGATCAAAGTTTGCCATATTTGTAATACGAACCCAACCTTCATCAAAGTCATCATGAGTGAAGTTATTTGGAAAACAAATCACTGCTGACTTAGGGTCGTATAGTTCTTTTGGTTCTCGGTATAAGTACTTTGGTCTATCGTTATAGAAAATAATCGTGCTATCAAGTCCAAGGTCTTTAGGTTTCTTATCAAGGACTAGAATACTCTCACAGAAAGTCATTTTTCCAACTGCTGGCTTTTGTTTAGGGGCTATACCGCTAACTACGCTAAGTGTTTCAGGATAACCCATACTTGAGATAACTTTATCTGCTTGTAAGAAGTCCCCATTCTTTAATCTAACACCTGCAACTTTCCCATTTGCTGTTTCAATACTTTGAACTTCACTTCTAAAGCGAATCTCTTGGCCTAAAGCTTCAAGTTTCTTTAATAAGATATCTATAATCGTCCTAACTCCACCTTCAGGTCTTGAAAAACCTTCGATGTAAATACTTTTGAACATGATTACAAATTGAGAGAAGTCCATGTCATTTTCCCAAGCTGATCCATAGATCAATAGGGGACAAAATATCATTTCTAGTAATTCTTCATTGGTTATATATTTTCTAACAACATCTTTTGCTAGAATATGTTCATTATCTAATGCTGTTTCACTGAAATCTGTGATGTGAGATACAAGTTTATTAAATCCATCTACTTGGTCAGGAAAATTGTCCGCTATCTCTTGAGCAAAGTCATTCAAGTCATTTGTGAATGTAAGTGACTTTTCTGGAAAAAGTATTTTGGAATGTCTTTGCGGTGAAAGCTTTAAGTCATCATATGGAACTCTTAATTGTTTTAAAAGCTTTGAGAGAGGCTTTCTTTTTTCTCCCTTTTCCATATAGTTTGTCAGAGCATGTAGACCGACGTCGAAGTCTCTTTTTGCTCTTTTGTAATAACTATTTAGGCCACCTGTAATGACATGTTTTTCTAGGAGTAGAACTTTTTTATCGAACATTGCAAGTCGTATGGCAGCTGCCATTCCACTCATTCCTGCTCCAATTATTATAACGTCGTACTTTTCCATCTAAACATCTTCCTAAAAGAATAGGCCACTATGAAAGTGGCCTTTAAATCAATTATGCGTGTGCTGCAAACTTTGGTGTTAGGTATTCTACACAACTATTCATGCTTGCTAATTGTGGATAATCTTCTTGAGGAACCTCAATCTTATGTCTTTTCTTGAGTTCCATTACGATGTCTAAGAAGTCCATAGAGTCTAGATCTAATTGGTCTCTTAGTGCTACAGCATCGTCAATTGTTGTAACGTCGTCATCTAGTGCAACGTCAGCAATAATATTTAGTACATGTTCTCTTACTAGTTCTTTTTCCATTGTGATCCTCCTAATGGGTATATTTTTTAACTATTAATGATGAGTTTATCCCAAGCATTCCAAAAGAGTTGTTAAGGATGTAGTTGACTTCTTTCTCTACTTTTTCTCCATTAACTAAATTCTTTAGGTCACACTTTGGGTCAATATTTTCGATCTTTTTACATGGGTGTATATAACCATCTTTGAAGCTCGGAATGTTCCCTGCAAGCTCAAGAGCACCTGCTGCACCCATAGCATGGCCAATAAATCCTTTTGCACAGTTGATATGTGTATTCTCGCTATAACCAAAAACTTGGCTAACAGCTTCACACTCTTGGATATCTCCCATTTTTGTTCCAGTAGCATGAAGACTTACGATGTCTATGTCATCTACTTTTAATCCTGCTTTTTCTATTGCTTTGTTCATACACTGAATTTGTCTTTCCGTATTAGGAAGAACAAAATCACTCGCATCACTATTAGAATGGAAGCCTACAACTTCAGCTATAATATCTGCGTCTCTCTTAATTGCGTCATCTAATCTTTCAAGAGTATAAATAGCTCCGCCTTCAGAGATTACAATACCGTTTCTATCGATATCCAATGGACGTGTTGCTAGGGTAGGGTCTTCGTGTTCACCTAGAGCACCTTGAGCTGCAAATGCGGCAAATATTCCAAAAGTTTGAGGTGACTCACTTACTCCACCCGCAAGAGCAACATCTACTTCTTCGAGTTGAAGCATCTGACAAGCTTGAATAATTCCTAAATTACCAGCAGCACAAGCGGCACCAATAGTGTAGTGCGGGCCTGTAATACTTAGATTCAGAGTTACTTCACCAGCAGGGTTATTTGCAACAGTTCTAGGGTTGTGATGATGAGACCAAAACTCTGTATTTAGATCATTTTGATATAGATCATGGATTTCATTTTCTGTTTCTACGTTTCCGTGTTCAGTGATTCCAAGATAGACACCAACTCTGTCTTTATCTATATTTTCCCAGTCTAGTTTTGAATTAACAATCGACTCATTAGCACAATAGATAGATATTGCTCCAACTCTCGTTCCTCTCTTTCTCGTCTTACGTGACTGGTACTTAGACTCATCGAAATCACAAAGTCCTGCGGCCTTGATTCCCATGTGCCTTACTTCTGTATGAGTAATACCAGACTTACCTTCAAGGAGGGCAGTTCTGAACTCTTCTAGGTTATTTCCATTTGGAGCTGTTAGCCCGATACCTGTGATGACAATTCTATGCTTCATTTTGTCACTTCTCCTGATAGTCTCTCAAGACCACCTTTTAATTTACTTGTTAAACTTTTCTTGACTTGATCTGTTAAATTCGCCATAGGAACAACTCCACTTGTTAGCAGTTGTAATGTCCTTGGGAGTTGTTTAATTACTTGTGGATATTCTTCTGGAAGCTTGCTCTTTGTTAATTCAACAACAAAGCTTATGACACTCTCTGCAATTTCACATGTTGATACAATTGATTTGAGTCTCTTATTTCTAGGGTCATTCTCCGATGATAGGTCCCTTGATATCTTCTCAAGTCTAATCGCCATTTGCTTAAAGTCTTGAATTGTTTCTTGTTCTCTTTTTCTAAAAACGCTAGCTACAATTGAGAGACTGTCTTCTTTTACGCTGTGAACTTTTATACGACGATCTAGACCTTCTCTTTTAGTATCTCTAGATATTACTGCTCCGTAGTGCGTGAGTACTTTCAATGCATTTGAAACTGCAGGTTGAGAGAGTTGTAATGTATTTTCAATTTCGACACTTGTTAATGGGTTAGGAGATAGAACAAGAAGTCCATAAACTGAACCTTCTATTCTTTTAAAACCAATCCTGTTAAGAAAGTTCTCAAAGGCAGGTAGCTCATCTAACAAAGCTTGCTCTATAATTTGGCCATTATCCATTATAAGTTCCTGTAAATTAAGTTATATTACAAATATGTAATATATATAATTTTGAAAATATTAGACTAGGGCCAGCTTCTCATTTCGTCAATGAATAGTGGATTAATGAAACATCTTTTATTTCTAGTTGTGCGTTAATTTGCCATTAGGGAAGAGTTAATATCTTTATACGAAGACTTTTGGAGATGGGTTGGCCCTTGAATTCTGTCTATCATTCTATTTTAGGTACATTCTGTTAACTATTTATACAGGTGCATGATTTTTACGCGAGCTTATATTTTTTAACTGCTTAATATTACAGATATTTTATGGCCTCAAATTTGCTTGTTTAGTAGTACAAACAAATGGGAGAATCATGAAATACTTAATGTTATCATTATTAATTACACTGCTGCCTTTAAATTCTTTCGCTGATCAAAAAAGTAATACAGCTAAGAAAGTTGTTCACTTATTTGATAATGCAACAGTCGGAGCCGTCCAGACTGTCATAGGAGCAACTCATATTCTCTGGTACATGATTTTTGATAGGGATGGAGCTCAGCTTCAATTACATAATAATGAAGAAACTGAAGTGATTCAGATGGGAATAGAGAATGCCCCACCATTTCATAGTGGAGCATATTCTTTAGGATTATTTCAAGTCGGAGGTTATGCTCACGATCACGAGGGTGGTCACTCTGTTGCTAGTGCAACTATTGGACCTATGTATCTACCTACCGTTGGTCTCTCTTATCTATTCGAAGGACATAGTAATAGTTTTGTTGAAGGTTGGGCAGATTTAGAGTCATCAGGTGATGGGTACACGATGATGAGTGATTTTACCGTTAGCCCTGGGCAAATTAAAATAGAAGATAAAGAATATAATGTTGTAGCTTTTAAATATAGCCTTAATGAAGAGCAGATAGCTAAAGGTTATGGGCTTGAAAGTGAAAAGGTTTATAAGTGGTTTAATACAAATGTAGTGATTCCTCTAGTTGATAAAAGAAGTGATATCGAAAGTGTGCCAATCATTGAGTTTGATCTTCTTAAAAAGGAGTTAAATTTAATCGTCGATAATATCTATCTCTACCTAGGTGGTGAGCAAGATCTTAGATGGCAAATTAAAACATCACAGGAATACTTAAGTTATGATCATAACAAAATTTTAGATATAGTTAGAAGTAAGGTAAGTTCATGGCAAGCTAGTTATGGATTAATTTATAACATTAATGAGCAAATACAGTTTGATGTAAATGCTGGTGTTGGTATTGCTTATGAGCAATTGAATTTTAATTCAATTGATAAGAAAGAGAGAGGTTTTTCTCTTGGGACTAAATTTGATTTTAACTTATCGTTTGAAGAGACTTATGAGGTGACTTATGAGTATGAGAGTTGGACTATGGGTTCTAATACTTCAATTACAGAAGAGTTCTTTGGCGCAACATACTCAAAGAATAGACCACTAAGTTTCTTACATGAAAGTAGTCAGTTAAAATTAAAGCTTGGAAAAAAAGAATTTGAGTATAGTACTGACGGATATCAGTTTAAGGAAGATAGAATTGACTTTGGTTTAGAACTTACTTTCTAAAATATATACCCCTCAAAATGAGGGGTACTTTTCTTAATTATTTTAACTTTGCCACTAGAGTGAGAATAGTCGCTAAAGCAACCGTTTCACCCGTTTCATCTATTACATTTACTTGCCATTTTACTACACCACGAGGGTCTTCTCCCTCTCTAGCTTCTTGATCTATTTTTTCTTTACAAGTTAATTGTACTTGAATTGTTGATCCGACATATACTGGCTTAGTAAATCTAAGTTCATCTAAACCATAGTTTGCAAGAACTGGACCCTTACCTGGATCAACAAATAGTCCCGCCGCCGCAGATATTACGAAATAACCGTGGGCACATCTTCTTTCAAAAATTGTTCCCTCTAATGAAGTATCATCTGTGTGAGCGTAGAAGTGATCCCAACTAACATTTGCGAAGTTTACTATATCTGTTTCAGTAACTGTTCTCTTATGAGTTGTTAGAGTATCTCCAATTTGAACTTCTTCAAAATGTTTTCTAAAAGGATGAATTGCAGATTCTTTTAATTCACTCCCTGGTTGAAATACATTTGTAATGGCCGTAAGAGTTGTTGGATGACCTTGAATTGCAGTTCTTTGCATATAGTGATTAACACCTCTAATTCCGCCCATTTCTTCACCACCACCAGCTCTACCTGGTCCTCCGTGAACTAACTGAGGCATAGGAGATCCATGTCCAGTAGACTCTTTAGCACAATGTCTATTTAGAACGAGAACTCTACCATGACTAGAGGCCGTCTCAAGTACAACTTCAGTTGCAAATTCATTATCGTTTGTAACGATTGAACTTACTAGGGAACCTTCACCTTTATGACTTAATTCAATTGCTTCTTCTGTCGAATCATAAGGTAGGATTGTACTCACTGGACCAAAGGCCTCTATATTGTGAACTGAACTTGTTGTCATTGGAGTTTTGCATAATAGGAGAGTAGGAGACACAAAAGCACCCTTCTCTAAGTCTCCACCGATAGTACTCTGAGGAAGACCCCCACCATATAATAATTCACTATCTTTTCTAAGCTCAGCTATCTTAGCTAGAACTTCTTCTTTTTGAGATATACTTGCAAGAGGTCCCATTCGAACATCTTTCTCTCTTGGGTCTCCAATTGTAACTTTCTCAAGTCTTGCAATTAATGCTTTTTGTACTTCTTCAACACTATCTCTAGGAATGATAATTCTTCTAATTGCCGTACACTTTTGCCCGGCCTTTACTGTCATTTCTCTAGAAACTTCTTTTACGAATAAATCAAACTCTTCTGTTCCTACTTTTGCATCAGGACCTAGGATTGATGCGTTTAATGAATCAGCTTCCATATTGAATGGGATATTATTTTCAAGGATATTCTTGTGAGATTTAAGCATTTTTCCTGTAGATGCAGATCCCGTAAACGTAATAACATCTTGTGATGTTGCATGATCTAGAATCCCTGAGGCACTACCTGATATTAGCTGAAGTGAGCCTTCTGGAAGAATGTTTGATGCAATAATTTCTCTAAATACAACTTCTGTTAAATAACTTGTTGCAGTTGCTGGCTTAACAATAGCAGGCATTCCCGCAAGAATATTTACTGCTATTTTCTCTAGCATTCCCCAAACAGGGAAGTTGAATGCATTAATATGAACAGCACAACCTCTCTTAGGAGTCCAAATATGGTGACCTAGAAATGTTCCACCTTTACTTAAATGTTCAGGAGCGCCGTCTACAAGAAATTTCTCATTTGGTAGTTCTCTACGTCCCTTTGAAGAGTATACAAATAAGTTTCCAATACCACCTTCAATATCAATCCAGCTATCTACTTTTGTCGCTCCAGTTTGAAATGAAACTTGGTAGAATTTATCTTTATGCTCAAGCAGGTGTAGTGCAAGTGCTTTTAATGCTCTTGCTCTTTCATGAAATGTCATAGAACGAAGATTCTTATTACCAATTCTTCTACCAAAATCTAACATCTCTCCAAAGTCTAAACCTTTAGAACAGGCCGTCCCTATTAGATTACCGTTAGAGGCGTCTAGTAGTTTAGCACCTTCAGTTTTTCCTTCAATCCATTGTCCATGGGCGTAGCTTTGTAACTTCATATATATCCTTGTATTGATTAACTTATTTTGAGGTGTAGTGTATAAAAATGGCCGGAGTGTGACTAGAAAGTATGCGTCAAATTGCCCTAAGTATCAGCTACTTAGGGCATATATTTATTATTGGTAGAATTCGATTAGCTCATCGATAGAAGATTTTAGAGAAATTAGCTCTTTCATAGCATCTTCTCTTTCTTTTCCCTCTACAGATCTATTCTCTGTAATAACTTTAATAAGTGTTCTGTTAAGTCTCTTCGTTGTATTTTTAATTGCTTTAAAATCTGTAATAAGTGGATCTTTAGCAAGTACTTTTTCAATCGCTTCTTTTGCACCAACGTTTTGAACTTCTTTTACGAGATCTTTTACAACATTAGCTGCTTTCTCTCTTATGAAAGGAAGAATCTCTTCTTGTACCTCTTGAGGTAACTTGATGAGCTCGTTAGCTTGAGTTGCCCCAAGTTCACCATTTAGTCTTGCATTCTTAACACTATTTGAAGAGTCTCTATCTCTTAAAATTGCGGCCTTGATTGCTCGCTCACTTAGACCCGTTTTATCGGCCGTATCTTTTACGAATGTTCTTATCTCAGCTTGCTCTACAGCAGCACTTAATTCATCATTTAAGTCCTCTTCAGAAGCTTTCTTCTTAGAAGGTCTTGCTAGATCCTTGATCGTAATTTCTTCTTTTAAATTAGGATTAAGTTTTTCGTAAATCTCTTTACCTCTATTGAGACAATTTTCAAATTCTAAATCTGTAAGGTTTTTTCTAACAAGGTTTTCATCGATAGAAATAAGTTCTTCTTTAAGTTCACCCTCGTCAACTTTGATAACTGGAACTTCTTCTTTTCCTAGTTTTTTTAGAGCAGAGTAGCGACGACCACCAGCAATTAACTTGTTTTCTAGATTGATTATAAGAGGGCTTATTAAGCCTATGTTTTCAATACTCTCTATTAAATTGTCTACATTTGTATTAGTTCTTAGATATTTATTGTTAACGATGATGTCATTGATTGGCATCAAGTCCATAGTGAGTCTCCGAGAAAATGTGTTGTTGTGTGTGTGAAAATATTTGACCAGAGAAGTCGGAATTCGTCACGAAAAACTTACAGAATAGTTATTCTTAGGTATGAGATGTGCGTTAAGTTTCTAATATTATATTTGGTAAATACTTTTTAGTGGTAGTGACTAGATTAATCTTTATTAGTTAAAGGGAAGAATTGAATATTTAATTGATAGACTTCATCAGCAGGGTTTTGTTCAATTTCCTCAGAAAAATGAATTTGAAACTCTCTTATAAGCTCTTTTGCTTTTGGAATATCATCTTTTAATACTGAGAGTGTTGTAGCGTTTAAAGATCTTTTTTCTTTATTAGTATTAATTGCTTCATAGGAGTTATCCATTAACCCTTTGTGATAGGCCTTAGCAGCTTCCATCGTCACTTCTTTAGTTGGGTGAATAGCACTAACAGCAACTAGTGACTCTTTTCCATTAAGGTTACTTGTCTCTATGAAGTTACTTTTTAATAATGCCGTCAAAAGCTTATTGGCCTCTTCTTTTTTGATAAGTGAATTAGTTCTTTTTTCTATCCATTCACCATCTGGGACAAAGTCCTTTAATTGAGTGAGTTCTTTCACACAATGTGCCTTCCAGTTAAAGAAGAGGTCTACTTGTTCAGTATTTTCTTCTCTAAGAGATTTTAGGTCATCGTTCTGTTCTAACATTAGAATTGTTAGGCTAGGGTCGTTCTTGCTACTTTTGGCAATTTTAACTAATTCCTCAAAATAGTAAGTTTCTTTTGAATTAAAATTAAAATACTTAATTAGTGAGGCTTGAATCTTCTTACCAGCATGTCTTTGCCCATTAATAATCATTGTTATTGAAGAGATACTATTAAGTCCAAGTTTGGATGCCCACAGGCCAAAAGACCATGAAGGATTTACACGCTTCTTCATCTCGTTAAAGTCTCTAAGAAACTCACGATAATCGGCGTATTCGAATATATTCAATCTCTTTTCTTTTTCCATAATTCTATAAGCTTATCGTGCTTTATTTCAAATTCTTAAATAAAATTCGCACTTTTTGCGAATGTTTCACAAAGTTTGCGCAGGAAAACTTAACACGTTTAGTTTCAAGCAATTGTAAAAGGAAAATAAACATTCTAGAAAGTCCTACAACAAATTAAAGAATTTGGAGAAAGTTTTATGAAAAAGTTTTTATCAATTATTTGCTTGCTTACAATTGTTTCTGTAATGGCGGATACACAAGTTGTTTATCGTTATTTAAATGATGACTTGGCAGGGAAGTTTGATAATAGAATGGAAAGACTTATTAGTAAGACTCTTTTAAACAGATGTTTTGGTGGTGGAGATGATTCTTTAGACCAACGTCTAGATATACTGATGACTGATTCTTTTACAGATGTGGTTCATGTACCAGAAAATTCAAAGACTTCTTTTGATACGAAGATTTATATCTCTTTTGAATTTAGAAATTTTGATGCTGTTAGTGATGAAGATGCTTTTGAAACAGTTGAAGTTTTAATTGAGACTAGTTCAAATCCAAGTTTTAAAGAATTAATGAAAATAGATATTTCTTCTGCTACTGGGTTGTGCCAGTAGTAAGATGTGTAGTGTGTGGGTGTCAGGTAACAAGTTTCGGCTTGTTACCTGACTTTTTTATTTTTACGAAAGTATTTAAAGTCGTGAAAATTAGGTTTTTCCTTTCCATGATCTAAGGCCCAGTAAGAAAGATCATCAGCCTCAATAACTGTAGTTAGATTCATTTTAAATTCATCTAAATTTCTAAATGACTCCTTAAGAGAGTTCATATCTATCTCTATTTGCAGTTCAAAGAAGTTGTCTTCTCTATTACAATTAAAGTTTAAAACATTACATTCTGTTTCTTTGAGCTGATCACCTTGCTTATTAAAAAAGAAGCAATTCCATTTTCCAGAAGGAGAAAAGTTAAATTCATAATATGAATGATCTTCCTCATTTAAAAAGAAAAATTCAAAGCAAGTAGACTCCCAGAGTCCTATTTCTCTTTTATGTTCAAGTTGTTTGGGGATCTTTATTTTACTTAGATCTCCAGTTAGTTTGTAGTTTAAATAAAGGCTATTCTTCTCTAGAAGAGCACTCGCTAGAAGATCTAGCGAGGTGTTCATTTTTGTAAATGGAGTGAGTTTGTAAATCATTTCTTAGTAAGCATATTTAAGAAGTCTACTGGTAGAGGGAAGAATGTCGTAGTCTTTCCATCTCCTGTTGATATTTCTTTCATTGTATCTAAGTATCTTAGTGTGATTGCGTCTTTTTGACTTCCTAGTATCTCAGCAGCTTCAGCTAATTTTTTAGATGCTTGTAGTTCACCATCTGCAGAGATAACTTTTGCTCTCTTATCTCTTTCTGCTTCAGCTTGCTTCGCCATGGCCCTTTGCATTTCTATAGGTAGGTCAATTGCTTTAACTTCTACAGCTGAGACTTTAATTCCCCAAGGTTCAGTTTGATCATCAAGAATTGTTTGTAACTTTTGATTAATCTCTTCTCTTTGTGAAAGGATTTCATCTAGTTCAAATTGACCAATTACTGATCTAAGAGTTGTTTGAGCTATTTGTGCTGTTGCTTGTAAGCTGTCTTCAACTGCAATAATTGCTTTTTCTGGATTGTTAACTCTGAAGTAAACGACACCATTTACTTTAAGTGTAACGTTATCTTTCGAGATAATATCTTGAGATGGAATATCCATTGTTACTGTTCTTAGATCAACTCTACTCATCTTTTCAATTCCAGGGATCAGGATTATTAGCCCTGGGCCTCGAACTCCTGAGAATCTACCTAGTCTGAAAACTACAGCTCTCTCATATTCATTTAATACTTTAATAGTGTTAAATAAGAGAATTAGTAAGATAACAATAAACGGGACGAATGGCATAATGTTCATTTTTTTCTCCAAAAAATATTAATTTAGTAGGTATTCTATCTCAATATATTCAGACATCAAGAATATCAGGTGCTCATTGCATTGCGACTTAAATATTGTTCGATTTGACTTAAAGTTTACATAATTGTGACATTTTTTGATTGGCATAATGTGATGATAATTGAGAAGGACACTTAGAGACCACTGAGTTAAAAATTCAAGACATCCTCCAGAAATCCTACCTAAATATTCCCTCCTATAATTATCCTAAGTGTCCGGACCCTTCGGGGTATTGACTGTTTAGGAGCTAATTGAGAAGTTAGTTTCAAATGGGGGATATATGAACACACAAGATTATGTAAAATTAGCAATTAAGACTGAATCAACTGATTTTAAATCTATGAATACTAGATTAGAAAATGATGGAGTTAAGAGACTTCTTCATGCAGGTATTGGTTTATCTACAGAAGCTGGAGAGTTTCTTGATGCCTTAAAGAAGCATATCTTTTATGGAAAAGAACTTGATAGAGTAAATCTTGCAGAAGAGATGGGGGACTTATTTTGGTACTTAGCAATTGTTTCTGATGAGCTAGGTGTTGAGATGAGCGATGTTATGGAACGAAATATTGAGAAATTAAAAGCAAGATATGGAGAAAAGTTTTCAGAAGAGAAAGCTGAAAACCGTGATCTTGAAACTGAAAGAAAAATTCTTGAAAAACAAAATATGAATTAAGTAATGATTGCGACCTCGAAAGAGGTCGCTGATTATAGGTTTACTTTCTTTAATAGAGAGTCTGCCCATTGTGCGAATTCTGATCTAAGCCAATGAACGTCATCAAATTTTACAATTCCATGATTATTTAAAGCAAAAAGTAGAGTGAAAACGTTGGATAATTTCTTTCTTGGTAATGTCATAAGTTCCTCTTTTTAATATTATTAAATGATATCTGTGGAATATGCAAGAAAACATTCATAGTTATTTTAAGTTTATCCGATAAGTCACCTATGTTGAATAAGCTTTGTTTTCTTATATTTTTAATAGCTTCAAATAGTTTTGGCCAAACTTTAGATATTGATATTGATACTGATTTGAAGAATGAAATAATGGAAGCGTATGAAACATATAAAGAAATTAAGAAGGCCGGAGGTTTTGAAGTAGTTCCACTCCCTGAGCTGCAGAGGACTGATGAAAAGCTTTGTATTTATTGCGACTCTCTTACGCCACTCATTGAAGATGTAAATGAAATCATTCTTAAGACAGCAGAAATTGAAGATGCTAAAAATCCTGAAAATCGCACGTTGGAACAGGTCTCTGGGTTTGATGCTTTATACCACTATACATTTAGTGAAAACTACTTAACTGGTGAATCTACCTGTGAGCGTTTTGATGATTCAATAAATAATGAAAATGTTGAAGATATTGATCTTGAAAAATCAACAATTTTAATTAGTGATCAAATACCTATAGAGAAAATTAACGCCATCCAAATAAGAGATAAAAAAAAGAGAACATATTTTTATAGAGGAGAAGGTGAGGATAAAAATATTATTATTCGTATAGATGTCCATGACTCAGAGAAAGCAAAGGTAACTTACTACAGGCTTAAGAAAAAGTTGATTGATAATTCCAATAAAGAAAAAAAGAAAAAGAGTGATAAGGAAGATAGTTGGGAACTCTGGGCGAGTAGCTCTGACGAGGACGAAGAAGTCGTTGATAGCTCTAGTGATAAAGTAGACTATGGTGTTGGTATATCTATAGAGCATAAAAATAATATCCCAAAGAAGTTAACACTAGTTAAAGGGAAATCTTTCACTAGTGTTGCCGAAATCTTTGCTGTCAAAACTGAATCAGAAATTAGTACAAAGAAGCAACAAGTTTCAATGAGTATAGCATCTAGAGAAGGTGATGATTTTGCGAAGATTGATTTAGAAAAAGATCACGCTGAACTCCAGATACCTATGAGTATTGATATTTTAGATAGTGGCTTAAAACTAAAGACTAAGTATTCTATTACTAGCAATAAAGAACAAAAGGTCTACTTCTCTTTAGACGGAGAGAAGGGAGCCAGTACAAGTTTAGTTCTAAAAAATGATATTAGTGGAACCTCGGCTGAACTCAGCCGAACTCAGAAATTCGGTGAGTCTCAAATGGTAAGCTTCCAAATTGTAGGCGAGAGATATGGAGAGAAAGAGGCGTGGTTACGTTACGAACTAGCCTTTTAGACATAGCTCAGTTTGTTCTAAGATAACGACGGCCTCACCCATTTTATAATCTTTGGAGCTTTCTAAATTCCAAACTTCTCCATGTAGTTTAACTTGATATTTATTTATTCCAGATTCATTTCCCATTAATGCTATTATCGTAGCGGACTCACCAACCTGTGAGTTGAATTTCATTTTGCCGATATTCTTATGGTCTTTTACAATGACATAACCTATAAGCATTAAAAAGAATGCAATTGCTAAGGCTGCAGAATAAATAAGTGTTTGGCTAATCATGATATAACTATCTTCTGTTCTTAATAAGAATAGCGAGCCAGAGACAAAACTGCCTAGACCAGCTAAAGATAATATACCGTAACTTGTTACATAGATTTCTATTATAAATAATACAAAACCCAATATGATAAGTGCCATTGCTCCAAAGTTTAGTGGAAGTACTTGAAAGCCAATTGCTGCAAGTAACAAGGCAAGAGTACCCACTGAACCAGCAATTAGGCCACCAGGAGCCTGGAACTCTAGATAAATAAGTGCGGCACCAATAAGGAATAAAACATATGCAGTATTTGGATTAGCAAATATATTCAGTAATTGTTGTCCTAAGTCCATTTCATAAACAGAGTAGTTAATACTTTCTGAAATAATTTTACGATCTTCACCTTGAATATGAATTACTCTCTCATTTATTAATGAAGATAGGTCTTCTTTCTTATTTAAAATATCGTCAATTAAGTTTTCTTTTTTCGCTAAGTTTGCTTCAAAGCTAGAGGCCTTCTCAATCATATCTCCAAAGAGAGTTGCATTTCTCCCTCTCGTTTGAGCTAAGCTTTGAACAAGGGCCTTCAGGTCATTGACAGACTTTGATCTCACATCGGTCTTTTCAATATCCCCAGTCATCTGAATAGGAGTTGCTGCTCCAATATTTGTTCCTTCTGACATCAAAAGTATATGTGCTGCACTGGCTATAATAGCACCCGCACTTGTAGCACTTGAACCTTCTGGCGTGACCCATACAATGATAGGTATTGAGCTTTCCCCTATAAGTGAAAGTATCTCTTTCGTTGTAGACACAAGTCCACCAGGAGTGTTCAGTTTTACTAAAATAGCATCACTATTTTGTTTATCTGCTCTTTTAAAGCCTTGAGAAATATAGTTAAAAGTTGCAGGAGTAATAGGAGAGTCTATGTTTAATTCTAGAACTTTATTTAGATGAATATCTTGTGCCTTAGTTTCTTTAAAAAAACTAAATAGAGATATTGTTAAGATTAGAAGTATTTGATAGGTTTTCATACTTTTTATCCTCAAATTCTTTGGAGTTATCATTGCAACCACTATTTAAAATACTATTATGTCACATTTTAAACCCTAAAACAGATAAGTCATGTGAATTCGTTAAAAATGGAGCACTTGTCCTAAAAAGATCAAATTCAGGATATAAAGTCGTTGAATACGGAAAAGAGAAAGCTATCCTTCCTAAGTATGCTACTAAAAAGTCTATTGAAGTGATGGATACTATGGGGAAGACTATTATGCCTTCATTCTTTGATACACACTTTCACTGGGTACAAGACGATGTAAGGCTAATGCCTAAGAAAAACTTACTTCAGTGGCTTATCAACTACACTTGGCCATATGAAGCAAAGTTTAAAGATAAGAAATACTCTAAAATGAAGGCCGAGAAGTTTGCTAAAGAATTAACATCAGTTGGTACTTTAGGTGGAGCTTGTTACGCTTCAATTCACGCACATACAGTTGACCACGCTCTTAAGTACTTTGTAGGTGATTTTGTTGTAGGAAATGTTCTTATGACAATGGAGTCTCCAGATTACTTAACACAAACTAAGAAACAGGCCCTAAAGCTTGTGGATAAACAAACTAAGAAGTTTGGAAATGAATATGCAGTAACACCTAGGTTTGCTCCAACGACTCACCCAGACGTTATGCAAGAGGCCAGCAAGATGGCCAGAGCGAATAAGTCATTTATTCAAACTCACTTGAGTGAAACTGAAAATGAAATCGACTATGTAATGAGTATTTACAAGAATATTAAAGGTTACGAAAACGTTAAGACATATACTGATATTTATAAAAAAGCTAAAGTCCTCGGTTCTAAAACAATTATGGGACATGGAATTTATTTATCTAAAGATGAGTTAAAGACTCTTAGTAAGACAAAGACTTCTATCGCACACTGTCCTACATCAAACGCTCCAGTTAAGAAGCTAGGGCTTGGGTCTGGTTTATTTAATTTTAAATTTGCAGAGAAGCAGGGAGTAGATTGGTCTCTAGCTAGTGATATTGGTGGTGGTCCATTTGTTTCAATGTTTGATGTAATGCAATCATTTGTCTCTCAAAATAAGGAAGCAGGCGTAAAAGGTGCAACATATGTGAAAGCGCTATACAGAGCAACTGTAGCTGGAGCAAGAGCATTAAAAATGGAAAAAAGCTCAGGTAACTTTGAAGCAGGTAAGTTTGCTAATTTTATTGTTGTAAATAGCCCGAAAGACTTAACTGGATCTTCCGAAAAAATTCTAGAAAGAATAGTTTCTGTAAATAAAAAGTCTAGAAAGAAGTATGACAAAATGGTTGAGCAGACGTTCTATCGTGGAGAATGTGTCTTTTCTAGGATTTAGTCAGCTCATTAAATAATACATATTGGAGAATCTCATGTTCTTTGAGGTTCTCTTTAGTTAAGTCGTTTAACTACATAATAATTTATCTTCATAAAAATTAAGAAAACTTAAACTAAGTGGTATTTGTTTCCTATTTCTAAAGAAAATTAAAGGTTAGATAATAAAAATTATATAGTTTATTTAGATTTAAGTGATTGAAAATAGATGAAAGTTAAGGAATCTTGATAAATATAACCAAAAGTTATTTGGAATTTACCATAATTGTTTGGTATTTTATTTATAAACAAATGTGATGATTTAAACACAGGAGAACATCATGCGCTGCTTTGCAAATATTGCTAAATTAATTAGAACTAAAAGAATTAACCACCCAAAAGGATACTCTCAATCTGAGCTATCACACCTACTTGGGTACAAGAATGGTCAGTTCATCTCAAACGTTGAGAGAGCTCTTTGTAATATTCCTTTAAAAATGCTTAAGAAAGTTTCTGAAGTTTTAGACATCAATGCTGATGAACTAAAAGATGCAATTTTAAAAGATCATGATCAAACACTTGATAACTACCTTAAGCTTGAAGGCGCTTCTGAAATGATGCCTAATACAGTTAAGAAAGTTGCTGCTGTTTCTGCTCAGATTTAATTTAAAGAAAAAATCTATTTATATATAAAGGCCGCAATTTTTTGCGGCCTTTTTATTTAGTGCTTATTTATTTTTATAAACCTTTATATTAAAACTCTTACTCTTTTTAAGTTCATTTTCTATTGGAACAAGTAGGTTTTCTGGCTCTTCTGCCATTACTGATACTTCTACTTTTAGTTTTACTCCTTTTCCAAATAAACCTTTCAGTGTGTCAAATCCAAAAGTAGAAAAGTCAGCTTTTATATCTTTATTTGAAACTCTAAAGTCAGATAACTCAAGCTCTTTTGAAAAGTGTAAATTGTTATTAGATCTTTTAAAAACTCTTACTTTGATCTTGGCATTTTCTAGTAAGTCAGGCTGAGTGAGCGTTAATTTAAAATCACCAGATTTATTCATCCATAACGACTTCATATTTGTCTTCATTGGAGCTGTTAATTTTTCAAGATTTCCAAAGTTAATTTCTATATTTCTTAAACCTTTATACTCAGAATCACTATTTATAAGAGCTTCTTGGTTATCACTTAGAAGGTTAATATAAGTCTCTGATGTATTTAAGTTTGTGTAATGTAATTTAAGTAGACCTTCTTTATCTATTACTGCTTTGATTGTCGCTCTACCAAGTTGATCTACATCTTTGAAGTTGAAGTTCACTTCATAAGTAAAACTTTTTTCAACTTGATATGGAACTTGAACAGGCTTTTTACAGGCATAGTCTACAGTTCTATATCTTGTAACATCTCTACAAACATATTCTTGGTAAGGTACATTTCTACATTCATTACCACCTGGGATGTAGTCACATACACGACGTGGAACATTATTACATTCTCTCTCAGTATAAGGAACGTTTCTACATGTCTGTGGACCACTTACGTCTCTACATCTTTGTCTTCCTGGGACGTTAGTACATCTTTCGACACCATTTCTTGTTCTACATACTCTTCTTGCAGGTTCATTAACGCATTCTCTACGCGTTCTTCCCGCAGTACATTCCCTTCTTGTTCTTCTAACATTACGGCATTGATAGTCATTCTCTGTCCTACATACATTCCTTCCAGGAACCCATGTACACTCATTTCTGTAGCGTGTTTCATTGCCACACTCTGTATCAGTATATGGTTCTTGCCTTGAGCAAGTACTGTTTACATACTCAGTTCTATAAAGAGTCACTTCTCGAGTATCCTGAAGAGTTACTTGCTCAGAACCTTGAAGGTTATAATCGATTTGTACATTGTCTTGAGCGTGTGTGTGATTTACAAATACCAGGGCTAGTCCTAGCAAACATAAGATGTGTTTCAAAATATTCTCCCATTTCATTTAAATAGTAGATTGAAATGAGCAAGAATTATGCCAAAGAATTTAAGGATTTGCGATGCGTCTTCTTGTTGGAATTAGGAAAATGGGTGAGGGGCAAAGTGGAACTAGAGATATTTTGCCACTGATTTTATCGGTGACAAAATATCATTTAAATCTTTTAAAGACCTTTGTATTGCTTGTAGTCATCAATTGAGCCAACACTCTCTTCTGAGTCATCAGCATATTCACTTCTCGCTTCTTTTTGAATTTCAAGAAAGTGTGGATCTGCAAATTCTCCCTGGTGAGAGACATGCTCAGCTAGTGGATCAATTTCATGATTGAAAGAATACTTATGATCTTCTTTTAGAGAATTGAAATGTTTTTGAAAGATCTCTTGCTTATCGCCTGTTAAGCCTCTCTCAAACTCTCTTAGTTTTGTAATTGTATTATAGTAAATTCTTTCAAGCTTGGCCTTTTGCTTAGGATCAGCTCTATGGAAGAGTGCAAAATACTTTCTACGTGCTAGTAAATGCTGCTCGAGAAGGTTGTTATACTTTAGAGTTACTTGGTCTTCTAAAGATAACTTCGGACCTTTTCTATTATTGTATCTCTTTTTTTTGTTATTATTTGGTTTTGAACCAGCTGATGCTTGAGCATTAGGGTTTTTCTTCTTTGGTTTTCCGCGATATCTCTTATTGCGGTTAGGTCTTGGTTTTGCCTGATTTTCGGACATTGATTCCTCATAGATTCTTAAAGGTAGATCATATATTATTGGATCTTTAAAAGTTTAATTTTATAGAGTGCAGTGTTGTTAGTCAATTTTGTATAATTTGTCGCAATGTTAACACAATAAAACTTTGAAAAACGTTCAAAAACGATTAAAAATATGAGTACTTACCTATAATAATAAGGAGAAATATATGACAACGAAACGCGTTAGAGTCGCAGTAACAGGTCCTGCTGGTCAAATTGGTTATGCAATACTTTTCAGAATTGCTTCTGGACAAATGTTTGGAATGGACACTGAAGTTGAATTAAGCTTATTAGAACTTCCTCAAGCTCTTGGTGCCCTTGAAGGTGTTAAGATGGAATTAGATGATTGTGCTTTTCCACTATTAAAGAATATTAAATGTACTGATAAAATGGAAGAAGCATTTGAAGGTGTTAACTGGATCCTAGCAATTGGTGCAGTTCCAAGAAAAGATGGAATGGAAAGAGCTGACCTTCTTAAGGTTAATGGTGGAATCTTTGGTCCACTTGGAAAAGCTATGGCCGCTCATGGTGCAGACGACTGTAAATTATTTGTAGTTGGTAACCCATGTAATACAAACTGTCTTATCGCTATGGAAAACTCAGGTCTTCCAAGAGATAGATTCTTTGCAATGACTGCTCTTGATGAAAACAGAGCTAAGAGTCAATTAGCAATGAAAGCTGGTGTTGATGTAACTTCAGTAACTAATATGACTATCTGGGGAAATCACTCAGCAACTCAATATCCAGATTTTTACAATGCTAAAATTAATGGAAAGAGTGCTGCTGAAGTAATTACAGATACTGATTGGCTAACAGGAGAGTTTATCTCTGTAGTTCAAAAAAGAGGTGCTGCAATTATTAAAGCTAGAGGAGCTAGCTCTGCTGCTTCTGCTGCTAATGCTTGTGTTCAAGGTGTTCATAGCCTTACACACGACACTCCTGCTGGAGAAACTTTCTCAATGTGTCTTGCTTCTAAAGGTGAGTACGGTGTTGATGAAGGGTTAATTTTCTCTTACCCATGTAGAGTTGAGAATGGACAATTAAAAGTTGTTGAAGGTGTTGAGCACAATACTTTTGGACAAGAGAAATTCAAGACTACTTTAGAAGAGCTAAGAAACGAAAAAGCTTCTGTTAAAGAGATGGGTCTTATTTAATTAAATTAATACTCAAAAGGGGGCCTACTCGGCCCTCTTTTTAAATAGCACCTGATCTATGCAAGTGATGGTTCAACCTTTCAATTTGTTTATCCATTCTCTTTTCTTCTAACTCAGAATTCGGATATCTTGAATTTGTAGTACAGGAAGTAACTACAGTTAATGTTAAAAATAGGAATAGAAATATACTTCTTTTCATAGTTGAGCTCCTTACTCGATTATACGGTATATTTGTTGATTCACTTGAGTTTTATTAAGTAATGACCATAGTTTCAATGGCTTGCGTACAAGGGCTAGAGACTATTTTCTTCTCGGAATTTAACAAGAGCTTGATAATATTCACGCTGTTCTTCAATAGATAGGGAAGACATTGTTTTTACATTCTTTTTTCTTATACCCTTTTCGGCGAGAATACCATCAGCAGCTCTAAGCTTAGTCGTAATATTTTTAGCAATAGTTACAAGCCACGGAGGGAATTGCTTATCTACTTCTTCAACAGGGACTTTTATTAGAGTTGTATCTTCTAAGCAGATGGCACTGGCACTTCTATTTGTTTTATCAAAAAAACTTAATTCCCCTAAGTATTCCCCATCTTCTAAATGAGCAAGTGGTGTAACTTTAGTTCCACTATTAACAAAGATAAGGATTTTTCCTGAGTGTATAATGAAAAGGTCATGATCAATCTGTCCTTCAGCACAAACAATGTCACCTTTCTTTAAATTTAATGTTAGTGGTCCAGATATTTCACTCATGTATGCCTCAGATTTTAAATATACTTTTAATAGTTAGCATAAGCTCTTTTTGTAATTTATTGTAGTAAATACTTTGTGGATAATATTCGTCTTCGAAAGTGATATTTCTTCCTAATCCTCTCGTTACAATCTCAGAGAAATCGATAGACTTTATTCCATTCTTTTTTGCATTTTTAATAATTAGCTTATTAAAGATTGAGTTACTTCTCCAATTTCCACAATCATATGTAGCGGCCATACTTAAATTCTCTTTAGCGTCTTTTAAAAGACCCTGATTTAACTGTGCCTTACCAAGAAGATAATATGTTTGAGCATTTCCAATAGATTGCGAGAGAAGCTTCTTAAGCCTTGCAGTAGCTTCTTTAGATTGTCCTGATTCTATTAATTTCTTAATATCAGACTGCTCTGTAATAATTGTGTTGGAAACAGCGTTATCACAAACAATTCTAGGAGGAATCTCTAAATTTACTGGTGCTGTAATATAGATGAATGTTGAACCTTTCTCTCTTGAGAGAGTTGCAAGAGTGTCTAGTTGAATAGAAAAGTAGTTATAGATAAGCTCTGCTCTAGTTTGTGATACTGCTGCAGATGAGGCTTTTGGAAATGGAACGATCATTTGATTTAGATAAAAATACTTTATAGGCTTTTTGTAGAGAATTTTACTAATATCTGGGAATGTCATAAGTAGACTAGAGTAGCGGTCATCTCTAAAGACCTTCATATTATAGTCGTGTATTTCTTTATCAGCAGTAAGTAGTCTTTCTTCGTAAAACTCTTCACTTCCTCCAGCATAAATAACTATTGGTGGAAGTTTCTTTAGCATCTTTAATTTTTTCAATGTTCTATGAAGTCCTTCTCCCTTAGTAGACCAATTATAAATCTTTAATTGATTTCTAAGGTTTTTAGAAAGCTCTTCATTCATTTCGGGAATATATTTGTCTAAGTTCACTCCCAAGCGATCCCCGACAATTAGTATATCGCTAGAGCTAATCTCTTTTAGCTCCGGAGACTTATATTGAGTAGCATCTACAAAATAGGGAAAAGGGTAGATGGACGTAGGTTTATTCTTGAAGCGAATAAATAAGAGTGATGAAACACCAATTGCAACAAAGGTAAGTAAAATAAGTAGTTTTTTAATCATTATGTACTTTTAAACAGTTATATAAGTAAAAATTTCTCTGTTTTCTTTATTGTATATAAAAATTCTGCTACATAAAAGCTTTGATATGTTAGGAAAATTGTAATAGGCGAGTTTATGCATAGCGTTCCAGAATTATTAGCACCTGCGGGGAGCTTAGAGAAATTGAAAGTGGCCATTCTATATGGTGCAAATGCTGTTTATCTAGGTGGCCAGAAGTTTGGTCTTAGAACAGCTGCGGATAACTTTACGAGTGCTGAGCTTGAAGAGGGAGCTATATTTGCCCATGAACGTGGTGCGAAGGTTTATGTTGTCCTAAATAGTTTCCTGCATGACTCAGACTTAACTGAGCTACCTATTTTCTTAGAACTTTTAGATGAATTAAAAATTGATGCAGTAATTGTTTCTGACTTAGGTGTTATTGAAACTATTAAACAATATTCAGATATTGAAATCCACTTATCAACTCAAGCAAGTTGCTTAAACACAGAGGCAGCTCTTTTATGGAAAGAGATGGGTGTAAAGCGTATTGTTCTTGGAAGAGAGATTTCACTTGCAGACGCTAAAGAGATTAGAGAGGCATCTGGACTTGAAATTGAAATGTTTATACATGGTTCTATGTGTATGGCCTACTCTGGAAATTGTGTTATTTCAAATTATACACAAGGAAGAGATAGTAACCGTGGTGGATGCGCACATAGCTGTCGTTTTGAATATTCTCTAGATTTTAATAATATCGAGAATGCGAGCAATGAAGAAGTAAAGGCCTACTTTATGTCTTCTAAAGATTTAGAAGGAATTAGAGCACTGCCTGAGTTTATAGAAGCAGGTATCGATTCTGTAAAAGTTGAAGGCCGTATGAAAAGTCATCATTACGCTGGAACTATCAGCAAAGTATATTCAGACGCTTTAGCTCAATACCAAAAAAGTGGAGATATCATTTCTAAAAATATTTTAGAGTGGGAAGAAGAGCTTCGAAAGATTACCCACAGAGATTATACTTTAGGTTCATTAAAAGAGCCGGCAGGAGCTGACTCTATCTATACTGAAAGAGAACATGAGACACCTGATTATGTTGTTGCTGGAATTGTTCTTGAAGTAGTTGAAGGTAGCCATTTACTAGTAGAGGTTAGATCTGCTTTTTATCCAGGTAGTACACTTGAACTCGTTCCGTTCAATGACCCTTGCATTGAATTTAAAGCAGACTTTTTAACTGAGACTGATGGAAGCAAGTGTGAAAAAAGTCGTCCAGGCATATTGCTAAAAACTCCTTACGTTAAAGGTGCTGAGCAGTGGAATATTATTCGAGCGAAGGTAATGCAATGATTGTTTGTACATATGTAGATCATTTAGATGAAGCTATTCTAGCTAAAGAAGCTGGTGTCAATGAAGTGATTCTTGGAAATATGTTATTTTCGAGATTTGGGAAGATTTCGCCTAAACGATATTCTGAATTTTGCCAAGAAGTGAAAAAGCTAGGTTTAAGAATTGTTTTTGATTGGGACATTCTTATGACTGAGAAAGTTTTCCAAGAAAGAAAAACAGAAATAAAAAATATAAATTGGGACTGTATTGATGCAATTAGAGTCCAAGACCCTGGAGCTCTTTATTGGATAAAGAGTAATCTTCCAGATATGCCTATCCAGTTACTAACAGAGACTGGAAACCATAACTTAATTGGTTTAAAGAAATGGAAAGAGATCGCAGGCCCTAAGTTAGAGAGAATGATCCTTTCTATTGAGCTGCCTAAGCAGAAGCTTTCTGAGTATATAGAGGCCCTCGAAATTCCTGTTGAAATATTAGTCGCAGGAAGAATTCTTCTTTTTTATACTCCAAGAAATCTAATCTCTCCTTATATTCTTGATCACGATGATGATAAGACAAAGGCCGCAATGGAGAGCTCATATGAGCTTGAAGGCTCTAGTGAGGAGAGTCCACATAAGGGATTTCCACTTCTAGAGAACCTGCATGGTACTTTTATGTTTAATACTAAAGACCAATTTCTTCTTGATCATTGTGTTGAGTTACAAGAAATGAAGTTGTCTGTTGCAAGAGTAGATTTTAGACATATTAAGGATTCTAGTTTTTTAGTTAAGGCCGTAAATGCACTTCGTTCACCACTAGGAACTTCATTACATCCATTAAAAGATGATTATCCAAATCCAATCATCCGTGGATTCTTCCATGTTAATAAATCTGATGTGCTCTTTAAGAAATTAAAAAATCAAAGAACGCAGAGAAATGATGTTAATTATATTGGTGATATTTTAGATGTAAAAAAGAAGAAACATCTAGGTGTTATGGTTAAGTCTAAAGAGATAGCACTTGAAGTAGGGGAAAACCTAATTTTGAAAACTCCAGATGGTAAGGAGAAAAGTTTGGTTGTAACTGAACTTAAGAATTCAAATGGTGAAAGTATTGAACGCGCCTCTATAAATAGTATTGCCTTTATTAATCACGTTTCTGGCGTAAGTGTTAAGACTCGAGTTTATCGCCAAGAATAAGTTGCACAAAAAAATAAAAATATTAAAATTTTATTAGATGTCTTTTGTTTATGATTGGAGCTTATTATTCTTATAAGCTCCTGAAAGCCCATTAACACTTAAATAGCAAATATTTATCTTTACCTCCGTTAACTTTTCTTTACTACAATTTAAGCGCATTTATCTCTTAAAATGGTTAAGTGATTTAAAGAAACTGACGAAATAAGTATTGTAATGTTTTGGGAGAAATCGTGAATAAATGTGCTGCTAAATTATTCTTGTTTTTATTTGTAAATTTAAATATTTTTGCACTGCCAGGCATGAGCACAGTTTCTTATGACTTTTCTTTAAATAGTGAAGTATTTTCTCAAGCTGCAATTAACTGTCAAACTAGACCAACTGCAGATGTTGGATTAGAGAGAATTGCTGAATTCATGAATCAAATGAACTGTAACAAACTTACGGACCCTGAGAAGTTTTGTAAATGTGTAAGCGCAATTTCTAATAAGGGACTTTCTATTTCAGAGAAAGAGTCTGTAAAGATTGATCTTATGATTGATAAAGTGTCTGAAAGAAAAGTTTTGGAATCAATCGCAGGATCTATTGAAGATTTAGACGAGTATAAAGATTTAGTGGATATTCTTTCGTCTGAAAATATCGTTCCAAAGTGTTTAATTACAGACAATCCAAATGATAGCCTTTTTGGTTCGTTTCAAAGAAAGCAAAGAAGAGGTGAATTGTTAACGACTAAAGATAAGTTAGCACTAAGTATTTATGACAAGATTTATTCTGACATCAAGAATAATACTAATAAGATGAGTCTAGAAAGTGTTCTCTCTGATGCTTCATATGTTAAAGATTTAGCATCAAAAGTAGGGTACAAGCCGTCAATGAAAGTAAATTTATTACAAAAAGATACATATGATATTTCCAATATCGATTGGGACCGCATTGAAGAAACACCAGTTATTAGATTATTGAAAAAAGATGAAAATCTTTCTCATTTGATTACACAGAGTATGCAATCAAACTATACGGAAAAAAAACTACCATTCGCTAGTAGTAGTCCAAAAGTTCAAATTGGTGGAGTAGCGAATATCTATCAAAAGCAAAAGTTCTATGGTTCTGATGGTTACGATACTATGATGGTTGATTCTGCAGTTGTTTCTGCTTGTGGGAGAGTTAGGTCTGCTATAGATAAATTGATACGAAAGTCTGATGTTGAAAAAAGTGTTAGAAGTATTAAAGCCGCTGCCTTTAATCCTGTTTCTGATGATGAGAAAGCAACATTTAAAATTATAGAAAAAGATATTGCTACTAAATTGGGAAATAGTGAGAGTATCGAAGAGAGACGAAGAGGACAGGAATTTATTTTCAATATGGATATTCTTTATTGTAAAAATAGAGAGCTTGATAGCGGCAAAACAGCTGAGAATAATGTTGTTAAAGATTTAAAAAGAGATGTACTCGTTATTTCTACAAAATTAGAAATGGCAAAGAAAGATAAAGAGAGAGACTATAATCTATTCATTAAGAGTAATAATGACTTTAAGGAACACATTAAATTAGAAGAAGACAAAAAAGAAAAGATTAAGCTTTTGAAAGACATTGTAGCTGGAAAATATGCTGTAGAAGGTGAGGGGGCAGAGAGTATTGATATTGGTGATGATGAGCTTTACGAGCTATCCCTTACATATGCTCCAAATCTTGCCGTGATGATAGAGCACTCACGTAAATATGGAAGTGAAATAAACCTTACTTACGATGATATTAAAAATGTTATTGCTAGAGATGAACAAGAACTAAAACATATAAAGTCAGAAAGTGGGGCAGTTAAAGAAAAGTTTACCACCGCAGATCAAAAATATAGAGGCTCAGCCGAGCTGGTTAGACAATTAGAGATCTCTCAGAAAGGGGTTATTGCTAAACTTGAAAAGGCAGTTGGTTCTTCAAGTGCTTTAGCAATCGTTGCAAAGACTCAAAAGCAGATTGATGATGAGCTTGGTTTGAAAAGTGGTTATGATTTAGTACTTGAAAATGAGCAACGAAAAGAAGAAAGAGGGACATCAAAGAAGTCTAGAGCCGAAAGATTTTCGAATGAAGTCTTATCTATAGCGACTTCAATTAATGAGTCACATATCGAGCCTACTGCTACTCCTGCACTAAGTAATACCGAGAGTGTAATTTCTAATAAAGATCCTGTTCAGGTTACAGCTGAGGTCGCACCTTCAAATGACTATAGTGCTCCAAGTAATGTATCAGTCTCAAATAGATTCACTAATAATATGGTTGTTGGAAAGAAAGATATTCCTTCTCAGGTGAAGAAGGCTGTTGAAACAAAGAAGACTGTGAAGCAATCAGAAAGTAATGAACTTGAAAATAAGATTAGAGAATTAGAAGAACTAATGAGTCAGAATGAGGAGGCTAGTACTCCTGAAGAATCAAGTTCTATAGACAATAAAATTGCTGAGTTAAAAGAGAAAATAAATATCGAGAAAATAAGATCAGAAAAACTAAAAATAACAAAAGAGCTTAATGATTTAAAAGTATCTAAAACAAAGGAAAATGTGACTGATAGTGCTGTAGCTCAAGCCAAGACTTCAAGCTCTCCGCTAGCTAATTATGTATCATCAAAGAGTTCTCGATCTCCTAGTTCAGTAAGTAGAAGTTCAGGGCACTCTAGTGGAAGTGGTGTCTCTACAGCGTCAAGTTCAAGTAACTTTGCACCTAGTACATCTTCAAGTCCTACCTCTATAGCTGGCAATGAAACAGCTAAGGGTGTGTCAGAATCAAGAAGTGAAACCGGTGGAAATAGTAACTTTGATAAAAGTAGTATAGTTTCACTAGATAGTGCTTTAGGTAACAATCTATCTAAAAAACTAGAGATAGTAACGTTTCAAGGGGACATTAAGGACTTAGATACTAGACTTGTTAAAGTTGATTTCAATCTTTCTTCTGAAGATATAGCAAATCAAGAAGAGGTTCTTGAATCTCTTTTTGTAGAAGGAGAAGATGAAATAGTTATCTTAACTTTAGAAGGTGAGAAAATTATAGTTAAGAATAAATTAAAAGAAGAGAAGAAACTGAAGAATAAAAATGAAGATATAAAGAGAAAGAATAAGAAAATGAGACATCAGAACTTAATTGATCTTTTAAAGGTAGGGCACTCGCCCGTACCTTTATGATAAATCTATGATAATAAATGCGACGTCAATTCCACCATTTGTAATGAATCTCTTTTCTTCTAACTTTAGGTTCTTAAGTTTGTGAAAGGCCCATGTTGGGAAGATAAGTGCTAGTTTTTTTAGTTTTATATTTTCTTTTGCATGAGTAATAAGTTTATCAACAAATATATCTAGATCTTGCTCTAACTTAATTCTTTTTCCATACGGTGGATTTATAGCTGCAACTGTTTCGCTTATCTGATCTAACTTAAAAAAATCTTGTACTTTTATTTCCTCAAAACTACCTTGAAATGGCTTAAAGTTATGCTTGATTGACTCAACCGACTTAGGGGAAATATCATAAGTGGATACGGTTTTAAATAGGTTTTGTTCTATCTTTTGTCTTTTTCTCAGAGGTAAACTAATAAAGAATGGAGCCAATTGGTAATCAAAATCTCTGTAAGAGTTGTACTGGTTGAAAAGTATAGCTTCAAGGCTAAATGTCCCTGTTCCAGACATTGGGTCAATTAAGCTCTGATCAGTGCATAGCTCACTTAACCTAAATATCATAGCGGCTGCAATACTCTCTCTGAGAGGTGCAACGTCCGTATAGAGCTTTATTCCACGCTTATCCATTCTTGTACCACAAAGACTAAGTGAGACTCTAAGTCTATCTTGATATAGGTCTATGTGGATCTTATTACTTATCGACTCTTTACCCTTTGGTACTTTCTTTATAGGGGCCTTTTTTAAAGCTAGCTTTATTCCACTTTCAACAGATTCTTTTACTAATGTTGAATTTATAATCTTAGATTCTTTAGTTGTAACAAGGACTAGTGGGAAGTCTCCACGCAAGTAGTTGTGCCAAGGGATCTTTGAAATCTTATTATAAATCTTAGGACGATCTTTTCCTGTAAATTCTTCTAGAATAACGTATGCATCAGTGGGAATTCTCAAATAGGGAATGAGTGTACAAAAGTCTGATACTTCTGCTTTGACTAATAGCTTACCCTTCTTTTGTTGGATGGTAGGAAGCTCTGAGGTATTTAATTGTTTCCATTTTTTTTCAAATTCTCTCTGGGCTATATCTTCTATTCCTGGGAGAATTGTTAGGCTAAAATTCATATTTTTATCTTCTGACATTGTGATATTATAGTTGGATCAATCTTACAAATCTAGCTTAGAAATTATGTAAGTACAAATTAGTATTATTCTTAGGAGAAAATAGTGAAGGGCGTATTAACTTTAATACCTACACCAATAGATGAGGAAAGTCCTCTTGAACAAGTTGCTTTTGATTTGCTTAAAAAGGCTACTGAAAACCCTTCTCAAAATATATTTATTATTGAAGACCTTAAGCCTGGAAGAAAGAGATGGCTAAAGTTTGGACTAACTAGAGATTTAGTAGAAGACTTTGTACTCTTCAATGAGCACTCTCGTTCTAAAAATCTTCCTTCTATTATGGAGGCGCTTAAATCTGGTAAGAATGCTTTCATCATGAGTGACGGTGGTCTTCCCGCTTTTTGTGACCCTGGAGTAGAGCTCGTAAGGGCGTGTCATAAAAACTCAATTAAAGTTACTGCAACCCCATTTTCAAACTCTATTTCGTTGGCCTTGGCCCTTAGTGGAATTGATCACTCCAAGTTTACTTTTGGTGGTTTTCTTCCAATAAAGTCTCCAGAAAGAACAGATGAGCTCAAAAGTTTACTTAATCGAAGAGAAACAATCATTCTTATGGACACTCCCTACAGAATGAAGAAGTTACTTGAGGAAGTTATTTCTTTAAAAACTGGTAGAACTGCTTTCTTAGCGATGGACCTTAACTGTCCAAGCGAAGAGCTACACTTTGGAAAATTAGAGAATATTCTCAAGAAAGTTAAAGACTTTAAGCGTGAATTTATTCTAATTCTAGGTGCTTAACTGAGCAAATCTCGACTCCCTTTATAGACTAGCTATCTGCTTTGTGCTACCTAGCTTCTATGGGAAATTTATCAGATAGAAAATATGCACATATTCAATTGGCCAATGATGCTCAGATCGAAAAAGATAACTTAAATCAACTCTTTGATTATGAGCCTATATTTTCAGCTCACCCTGAGAGTATAGACTTATCTAAGGAATTTCTCGGAAAACGCGTATCAGCTCCTCTGTGGATCTCTAGTATGACAGGTGGTACAGGTGAAGCTCGTATCATTAATCAAAATCTTGCCAAGGTTGCAGCAGAATTTGGACTTGGTATGGCGCTAGGATCATGTCGCCCACTGTTAGAAAGTGATCGTGACTTTGAGGACTTTAATCTAAGACCAATTCTGGGTAAAGATTTACCATTTTGGGCCAACTTAGGTATCGCTCAACTAGAGGAGCTAATTGAAGCAAATGAGTTGAATAGAGTTAGAGAACTAATTACTAAACTCGATGCTGACGGATTAATTATACATGTGAACCCACTCCAGGAATGGTTTCAACCTGAAGGTGATACTTATAAAAAACCAGCTCTAGAAACTATTGAAACGGTAGTTGTAGCGCAGATTCCTGTTGTCGTGAAAGAAGTAGGTCAGGGCATGGGTCCAAGATCTATTAAAAAGCTCTTAGAACTACCATTAAAAGGCCTAGAGCTAGCATCTTTTGGTGGGACTAACTTCTCTAAGTTAGAGAAATTACGAGAGAATTCTAAATATAGCTCAAAGTTACATGATCTAATGTTTGTTGGACATACTGCACTAGAAATGGTAGATCAGATAAACCTATTACAGAGTGAATTAGGCGACAACTGCCTTTGCAGAGATATTATTATTTCAGGTGGAATTTCAGACACGCTTTATGGCCATTGGCTAAGTGAAAAGTGTGCTCTGAATAATGTTGTTGGAAGAGCTAAGGGCTATCTAGATCATGCAACTGATCTTGAAGAACTTAGAGCATTTGTATCTGGTCAAATTGAAACGTTAAAAATGGCAAAGGCATTTTTAAAACTGAGATAAGGGGTCTAAGACTTGAATATAATCAGCGGTTTTTCAAAACTTACTAAGTTAGAAAAAATCAACTATCTAGTTGATAACTTTTTAAATGGTAGCAGGTTTTCTAAAGATAAGATTAAGAGTTTTTGGCACGACAGTGAAGTTGAGCAGAAAGTTTTTGACGACTTTTCAGAAAATACAATTACAAATTTTTATGCTCCATACGGAGTAGTTCCTAATTTTCTATTAAATAATAAAATACACTGCATACCAATGGTTATAGAAGAGTCTTCTGTAGTTGCTGCTAGTGCTAAAGCTGCAAAGTTTTGGTTAGAGCGTGGTGGTTTTAAGGCTGAAGTTATCTCTACGACTAAAGTAGGACAGGTTCACTTTATTTGGAATGGAAGGTCTGAAGACCTCTTTAATTTATTTGAAGAATCTAAGGAAGAGCTAATCCAAAGTATTGAGCCTCTTGTCGTAAATATGAATAAGAGAGGCGGAGGGCTACTTTCTTTAGAGCTAAAAGATTGCTCTGATATGGAAGAAGGTTATTACCAGCTACACGGTGAGTTTGAAACTTGTGATGCAATGGGTGCTAACTTTATTAATAGTGTATTAGAGGCCCTAGGAAAAAAATGGGAAGAACAAATTCTTCTTAATGATAAATTTGAAGAAGCACATAGAGATGTTCAAATTGTTATGTGTATTCTATCTAATTACACGCCTAAGTGCTTAGTAAAAGCATGGGTTGAGTGTGATATAAAAGACCTTGAAGAAAGTGGTCTTGGAATGAGTGCGCAAGAGTTTGCACATAAGTTTTCAAGAGCTGTAAGAATAGCTCAGAAAGATGTTAATAGAGCTGTTACTCATAATAAAGGTATCTTCAATGGTATTGATGCTGTTGTTTTGGCGACAGGTAATGACTTTAGAGCTATTGAGGCCTGTGGACATGCCTATGCTGCAAGAAATGGTCAGTACTCAAGCTTAAGTAGTTGTTCTATAGAAGGTGACAAATTTAAATTTGAAATTGAGATCCCTCTTGCCCTTGGTACAGTAGGTGGACTGACTTCTCTTCACCCAATGTCTAAAATTTCATTAGATATGCTTGGTGCTCCAAATGCTAAGGAGTTAATGATGATCACTGCAGCGATCGGGCTTGCTCAAAACTTTGGAGCGGTAAGATCACTTGTAACGACAGGGATCCAAAAGGGGCATATGAAAATGCACCTTATGAATATTCTTAATCATTTAGAAGCAAATGATGAAGAGAGAGAAAAAGCAAGAATCGAATTTGAAACTCAAGTGATCTCTTTTAATAGTGTTAGAGACTTTATCGCAGGTCTAAGGAACTATCAGTGATTTTAGAAAATAAAGAACCTGAATTAATCAGGGAAATAAAATCTAATAGAAATATTAATGATAAGACAAATGACCACACATTCTACGGTCATGGAAAGCTTCTCTTAACTGGAGAGTATTTCGTTTTAGATGGTGCTCAGTCATTAGCGCTTCCTACAACGGTCGGACAATCACTTAATGTTAAATATTCTCCATCTTTTTCTCCAAAACTATATTGGAAGAGTTTTGATGTAGCAGGGAATTTATGGTTTGAGACTGTATTTGAGTTTTGGAGATTTGAAATAACTAGTGTTAATCCAACTCCTAAAGAGCTCGTTCTTCAAAAGATATTAAGACAAGCAAGAAAGCAAAACCCTCACTTCTTAAGAGATGATATTGATGTGCACGTTGAAACTCACTTAGGGTTTCCACTGGAGTGGGGGCTAGGTTCTAGCTCTACTCTTGTTCATAATATGGCACAATGGGCGTATGTGAGCCCATTTGAACTTCAGTTTGAGACTTATGGTGGATCTGGTTACGATGTTGCTTGCGCTCAATCTGATGGTCCTATTTTCTACTCTCGAAATACAAATGGACCTAAGTGGTCTCCTACTGTGTTTGAACCAAAGTATAGTGAAAATCTTTACTTTGTTTATAGAGGTCAAAAACAGGACTCTAGAAAGGCGATTGAGTATTACAATAGCTTAAGACCAATTGACCCAGGTATAATTCTAAGTATCTCTGATATTACAAATGAGATCTCTAAATCAAAGAGTTTAAAAGAGTTTGAATTCTTAATTGGGGCTCATGAAAAGATTATTTCAAAAACTCTCGATCTTAAACCTGTGAAAGATGAACTTTTCTCTAATTACTGGGGAGAAGTTAAATCTCTTGGAGCTTGGGGGGGAGATTTCGTTCTTGTGACAAGTGATAGACCTAAGGAAGAGACACGTAAGTACTTTTTAGATAAAGGACTTGAAGTTTTTATCCCTTATGATGAAATGATATTAAATACTAGTAAACAAGATCAAAAGAATGAATTCCTACATTAAAAAGTATACGAAGAAAGAATTAATAGAAGACACGGGAAGAGTCTCTTGGACCTCTCCATCAAATATTGCTCTAATTAAGTATTGGGGTAAACATGGTAAGCAATTACCTTGTAATCCATCTATTAGTTTTACTCTAAATGAATCAAAAACAACTATGGATTTTTCATGGTCTATTAAAGACGGTGGTAAAGATGAAATTGTTTTAGACTTCTATTTTGAAAATAAGAAAAATGAAGCCTTCGAAAATAAAATTAGAAAATTTTTAGAAGATAACTTTGAACTCTTTCCATTCTTAAAATATTTAAGTCTAGAGATTGAGTCAACGAACTCATTTCCTCATTCTGCTGGAATCGCTTCTAGTGCCTCAAGTATGTCTGCTCTAGCTCTTGGATTATGTACAATCGAAGATCAGGCATTTGACTTAAATCAAAGTGAAGAAGAAATATTAGATAAGGCCACATATATTGCAAGGCTAGCTTCAGGTAGTGCTTCACGTTCTGTATTTCCTGGAATCGTGAGTTGGGGAAAATCGGATCTTGAAGATATTAAGTCTACTGATGAGAAGGCCGCAACAGTTGAAGGTATTGCTGACGTATTTAAAACGTATCAAGACTCTATTGTAATTGTTGATGCTGGTGAAAAAGCGGTTAGCTCTAGGGCCGGACATGCTTTAATGGAGGCGCACCCTTTTAGAGACGTAAGATTTAAGCATGCTAATGATCAACTTGCCTTACTCGTTGAGGTTATGAAATCTGGAGATGTTGATCAATTTTGTGAAATCGTTGAAACTGAAGCTCTCGAGCTTCATGGGTTGATGATGAATTCATCTCCTAGTTATACACTGATGAGACCAAATACTTTAGCAGTTATAGAAAAGATAAGAGCATTTAGAAGTGAAACAGGTTTACCTATTTGCTTTACGTTGGATGCAGGTCCAAATGTACATATTCTTTATCCAGAAAGTATAAAAAATGAAATTAATGAGTTTATGATAAATGAATTAACTCCTCTTGCTCAAGGTGGATTAATAATTCATGACAAAGTAGGTTCTGGTCCCGAAAGGTTTTTATAGATGGACTCATTCTATTCCAAGGTGCTCCTATTTGGAGAGTATTCTATTATTAGAAATTCAATGGCATTGGCCGTTCCGTATCAGCTCTTTGAAGGAAAGCTAACTTTTCCACGAGAGAAGAAAGATAGGGTAGATGGTGAGCTTCGTGCTTTTTGTCAGTATTTAAAAAACCTAGAATCTAGAGGCGAGCTTCTATGCCCTATGGATCTTTCTAGTTTTGAGTTTGATATCGGGCAGGGAATCTTCTTTGATTCATCTATTCCACAAGGTTATGGAGTAGGTAGCTCTGGGGCCGTTGTTGCTTCTATATTTGCGAACTATTCTACCTGCAGTGAGCAAGAGTGTGCCAATCTTGGATACTTAAAGAATGTGTTTGCTCAATTTGAATCACACTTTCATGGCTCTAGTAGTGGTTTTGATCCTCTTATTAGTTACTTTAATAGCCCTATTTTAACGACAGCATCTCGTGAGTATCAAAAGGTAGATATACCTAAGAGCAGTGGAGAAGGTGCTATCTTTTTATTAAATACTGGTAGACCTAGAAGAACTGAACCTCTAGTGAATTTATTTTTAGAGAAGTGCAAAACAGAGTCTTTTGAAAACCTATGTGACAACGTTCTTGCTCCAATTACAAATAGCTGTATTGAATCATTTTTAAGCAATGACAAAGAAAACCTCTTTAAAAACTTTAGAGAGCTGTCTGATTTTCAATTTAAACACTTTGGACCGATGATTCCTAACCTCTATAGTGAGTTATGGAAAACTGGTTTAGAGCATGATAATTTCTATTTAAAATTATGTGGTGCTGGTGGAGGAGGCTTTCTCCTAGGTATGACAATGAATCTTAAAGAGGCGATGGAAGAGCTTAAGACTCATGAGATTCGCCCCCTTTATAGATTTTAAATTATTGACCACTACTCATTTGTTCTGCTCTCTCTCGCTTAAGTCTTGATGAGAGCTCTTTAGCACTAACTGTCTCAGCACTATCTCCATGTATGGCAATTTCTTTCCAGTCCTTAGTGCACATTCCTGCGATACTAAATTTCTTTTCCCACTCTAGACCTTGATCTAGGTTCTTTAAAATTGGCTCAAGTAGACTTCTCTTTGCTTGTATTCTCGCAATGTCTGGCTGTGAGTTTATTGTTTTTAGATAGTTTTGGACAGGGGAGAAGTCTTCGTAAGACTCTACTGTAATATGATGAGTAACTAAGTCTTTTGCATTTAAAGTTTTTGAAAGTAGTAACCATTGTCTTGCTGTTGAGTTATTTGTAACAGCACTTGTGAAGCTAATCCCTCCACAGCTTGGAACGATTCCTTTTGAAAGATGGTTGAATTCAACTTTTGTATCTGAGTGAGCAACTCTTACGTCTGCTCCCATTGCCAATTCAAGTCCTAGTCCGGCACACCCTTTTTTTAGGTCAGCAATGATAGTTTGAGGTAAGAAGAACATACTATAAATAAGCTTTTGAAGCTTTTCAAAATTCTTCTGTCTCTTCTCTTCAGTCCATGTTGATAATTCTTTATCATCTAGTCCTTTACAGAAATATTCTCCTGCTCCAGTAAGATAGATCGATTTAATTTCTAAGTGAGTTGATATCCACGTGAATAGTGTTTCGAGTTCAAAAATCATCTCAGTATTGATGGCATTTTGAACCTCAGGTCTATTTAGCTTTATACTTATACTTCGCGTTTCTTTGCTTAGTTCAACACTTAAAGTGTTATAGCTGAATAATGACATTTTACCTTCCTTGGTATCTTTCAGAATCGATCCGTGATTCTATGTATAAATTTTTTCAAACATCGAGGAACTCTGTCAAAAAAAAATGCAATATAGGACCATATAAATGGCCATTTTAAGTGATTTCTACTACTTGGTTTATATTCTTTTAGGTATTTTCGAGTAAGAATTTTAGATCTTCATCTAACTCTTGATCGAGCTGCTCGGTCTTCTCTGTATCAGGTTTATTAACTTTTGAAGTTACAGTGCTCTTATTTAGCTTATATTTTTTTAAATCACTGTTAAAACTAGTAACTAATTTAGTCGATTCAGAGTATTGAATTTCATAATGAGTACCATGGTAAGCGGTAGGGTTATCTCTTATATTAATGAGTACTCCAACCTTTTTTTGCTCATACTCTTTATCTCTATAAAGTCTAATATGTCCACGTATCAAACTTAGCAGTCTGACACCATCGCTATTAGACTTTCTTAATATCACTTGTGTATTTGGAGCAAGCACTACTGTGCCAATCACTTCATCATTGAAGTCGATGACTGTGAGCCCTTTTTTACTGGTTGTTATCACTTCATTTTCATAAAGGGGAGTTTGTACTTTTATCTTAGAAAATTTATTACTTATAGGAGAGTATTTAAAGGACGATCCTTCAACACTCGTAAGTGTAATCGAGGCCATGACTGCTTTGGCCTGAATGAGAATTATAAATAGTAGTACTCGTTTCAGGATGCTTTTCCTGTCTTTATTGAGTTATTTATCATTTCCATTATTTTATCTGGATGAATACTATTGTCTGATGAGAAGATTAACTTTTCTTCTATACTTTTAAAGCCTCGAATATCTTTTACTTCTAACTCAATGTTCTCTGTATTGTTATTTGATGTCATAAAGCTTTTCTTAATAAGTTTCTCTAGCTCTGTTATGTTTCCTGGCCAGTTATGAGTCATTACAAATTGCATACTTTCAGGGCTAAGCTCTCTTAATGGTAGATTTCTTTTTCTACATTCTATTTTTATAAAATATTTTGCAATCGTTAATATATCTTCTCTTCTATTTCTGAGAGGAGTTAGATGAAACCTAGATTGTGTTAACTTCTTAAAAAGTAATTTATTAAATTTACCGATCTGAACTTCATAAATTAAATCTCTACAGCTTGTAGTGATAAATTTACAGTCCTGGAATTGTATCCAGTTATAAAGTGACTTTTGATCGTCGACTGAGAGCTTATCTATGTTTTTTAAGATCAATGTTTGACTGCTTGAGAATTGTGGCGTTTCGTTGATTATTTTATTCAGTTGTTTTGGATCTTCACAGTTAAATATATCTTTTTCAGAATTATTAGATAAGTACTTTGCAAAGAAGTCTTTTCCTAGACCTTTCTCTCCAACAATATTTACATTTGTTTTTCCATACTTAAGCTTTTTTAAAGTAGATCTAATGGCCGAAGACTTTTGTGTAGAGCCGAAGTAGATAAAGACATCTTTTAACTCTGGGTTTAAATGTGCAATGGAGGTTGATTTACTTTTAACTACAAAGTTAAAAAACTTCTTAGCAACAACAAGAGAGAGGAAGTTTCCCATATTCTCATCAGCAATTGAGAATTGACCGCCTTTTTTATTGTTGAATTGCAGTACTCCTATGCATTTTCTTTCTTTATTTAAAAGAGGTAGGCATAGTGTATTTTCAAGTGTGAATTTATCTTCTTCTCTTTCTTTGGGCTCTTTCAAAAAAGTATTAATACACCTAGATGTAGTAAAGCACTTTCCTAGTTCTCCCTTATTAAAAGAATTGTCTTTTATATGAGTACAATTAGAGTCATGGTAGATATTTTCTAATTTGTCTTTTTCAACATTTATTTTCCACACTCTGACTTCTTCACAGTGAAGAATCTGTGCGCACTGATCTAGAATATCATTTATATTAGCTGTGCTAAACTCTCGATAGAGAACTGTTAGAAGGCCAAAGAGTTCCACTCCATCATCAACATTTATTTCTCTCACTGAAAGTGAAGACTTAACTAGAAAATCTTTGAGCTTCTTTCCAGAGAAACCCGAGATATAGTCTGTTATAAAATACTTAAGTTCAGACTCTTCAGATTGATCAATAAGTTCTACACCATAATTATAGGTTCTTTTTTCTGTGTTTTCTTGAAAACTTCTTATTACGATACCTTCAACTTCAAGGTCCCATTTATTAAAAATCTTTTTGGTGAATATTTCTATTTTAATTTTTGAACCAATTGGAATTTGAACACTTGATTTAAATGAAAGACTAAAGAGATTGAAGTCTACTAAACGAGTGTCAGTACTCAATGTTCTTGGAATATTATTCTCTCCAATAAGTGAAATCTTTAAAAAGATTTTATCGTTCATTTCTGAACGTACTCTGAAGGACCTATAGAATTTAAAGTTATTTATACCATTTCCCATGGCTATTTATCGGTTTTTTATCTCTAATAGTTTAAGTAAAAAGAGAATTTTTCCGATAAATAAAAGGTCTACTTTAGGGTGTATAACTTATGAATAACATTGTAAAACTTAAGTCTTATCGATCATTTCGAATTCCTGTCACTGAAAGTGACAAGATTACTATGGATATAATTAAGTACAATGGGAACCCTGTTCATTACGATAGTAGTTCTTGGAAATTAACAAATGTGAGCCTCTCTGGTGTAGCATTCGAGTCTGGTATGACATTCGAGAAGGATGGTATATTAGAGTTAGAGTTTAAATTCAAAGGCCACCATTTTCATGTCTCTTCAAAGGTCGCAAGGTTTATTCCTAAGTATAATGTTTTCGGTGAAATTGAGAGTTATCTCTATGGGATTGAATTCTTTACTGAAGATCAAGATAATGGGAAGGAATTCATTTCTTCATTTATATCTAGCTTTAGCACCCGTAGATTAAAAAAACACTTAATAACTCTTCTTATTAATGAAAGTCGTATAAATACATTTACTGATGGACAAAAACTATCTTTGTCTCTGTCTCTATTTTTAGATATGAAGCAGTTTAAAGGAATTAGCGATTTTCTTAAAATGATTTTTAAAGAGAGTTGTAGGTTTTCTAAATCAGAAGTTGGAAGAATATTTTTACTAAATAAGAAAAGAGACCATTTATATAGTTATGATATTGATAATGAAGAGTTTCATAAATATTCATCTCTTGAAAATCAAGAACTCGCTAATGATGTTTTAACTAAGAAGTCCTTCAAGATTATTAGATCGTCTGGAGATTTAAATTTAGATAATTTTCCATCTATGCCACTAAATAAAAGCGGGGAGGATTACTCTAGTGCTCTATACTTTCCTGTTTTAGACTCGCAAGGCAAAGCATGTGGCTTCTTTGAATTTATTAATTTTGATAAATCTAAGAACTATAGTGAAAGAGATCTTTCTGTCATAGAGCTTTTTAGTAATATATTTACACTCTGTTTTGGTGATCTCGATAAAACTGAGTTTGTTTCTCACCTCGAAGATAATATAGGTTATGTTGATAATTCTGTAATTATTGGACGTAGTAAAGGTATGGATAATGTTAATGAATTTATTCATGGCCAGGGTGCTCATGTTGAAAATGTCCTAATTGAAGGAAGTCACGGAGTCGGTAAGATACATATTGGTAAGAAGATACACCACAGTAGTGCGAGAAGTAAGATGCCTGTTGGAGCACTTTTTTGTGAGTCTATTATTGATGAGAAGGACTTAGAAGTTCAGTTGATAGGGGATTCTGATCACGTTGGAAAAATAGAACTTTATTCTGGAGGCTCACTAATTATCCATGAGCCATCAGAATTGAGTATAGAGAGTCAAAGTTTACTATTTAGCATACTTAAAAATAGAGAAGATATTAGACTTATTACAACATCAACAAACTCTCTGATGAACTTATGTGAAAAAGAAAAATTTGATACACGTTTGTATAGCTTTCTTTCTGAGAACTATTTTCATGTACCTGATCTCAAAGATAGAAGAGAGGACATACCATGTTTAGTTAATCATTTTCTAGACCTTCTTTGTTCACAGTATGGACTACCATCTAAGAGGGTTTCTGAATTTGTAATGCATACATTTGAAAGTTATAGTTGGCCTGGAAATATTGAGGAGCTCAAAGTTACAACAGAGAGGCTCATTAACTATTATCCATATTTAAGATTTTTGGATGATCTACCTCAAAAAGAATTTCCAATAATTGGAGAGTATCCAAGACAAAGCGGAATCTTTCACAATATTCTCAAAGATGCGACTCAGGATTTAGATATTGTAGCGATAAAAGAGGGTGTTATTGCCTCTTACTGTAAAGCTCAAGGGATAACGAGAGAGGAGTACGATAAATCTTATGCTGACTTAGACGAATCTCTTATTCTTAGAAAGATAGCTTCTTAAGTAAGTGCCCATACTTGTTGACGCTATAAATATGAGATTTTGGCTACGGAAATTATTTAACCTACCGAAAAGACATGTAATTAGCAAAAGAATCAATTATTACTCTTTAATATCTCTCTTTTGAGCGAAAATAGTAGATGTAATACCACTTTGAATGTGAGTAAGTTATGAAAATTAGTAAACGATTCATTTACCCGTTCTTACTAGTTCTCCTCTTTGGTACTAGCTCTTCTGGACTTGCTGAAGAATGTACTGATGGACTAATTTGGAACGAAACCGTAGAGCAATGTCTAAATGCTGCAGACGATAATAGAGTTAATGAAAAGCAGAAGATGTGTGACTCTAAAGCAGATGGTGCCGGAAAAGACTCTTGTAATGAAATGGTTCAAAGTTTTGATCAGGACCCTAAGTCTCAAGTTGATTCAACAGATATTGAACTATCCAAAAAAGAAAAAGCTATTCAAAAAGTTGGTACTGCAAAATCTGTTGTTAGTGCAGGTATTGCAGCATATAAGTTGTATGAAGCTTATAGTGCAGCTAAGAGCGCCAAAGATGTTTTTAGTAATATGTGTATTTCTGGAATGATGTCAATTGCTACAGGTGTAATGTCATTTATGAATGACAGAAATATGGAAAAACAAGTTAAGGAAACTTTAAAAATTTCAAAACAAAACCTTGATGCATTAATTGAGGAGAATGAGCGTACAAAGGGTACGTCTTATGAAATGCAAATAAAGTTAATGCAGGCCTATAGGCAAATTTTATTAGCAGGAGCACAGTCTGCAAAAATTAGAGAAGATGGTTATAAGCAAGAAGTTACTATGTATTCATTATCTCTAGGAATTGCCGCTATTGAAGCCGTAGTTTATGCAATTCCACCTAATGTTCAAATGGATAAGGTTAAGTGTGCAGGCTGGGTTGCTGCAAGTGCAACTGTATCACTTGTGCTTGGAACAAAAATGAAAAATGCAGCTTCAAGTGCAAGAGATAAATATGAAAGTGAAGCTGAAAAGCTAGAAAATATACTTAATAAGTATATGGACTTTTTTAATAAGAAGCATATTGATAGTACGACATTGTCTACACAACTTGCTATTAACGGCAGTACTGGAGCTCCTATAAATGTTAAAGCTAATGGTGAGGCCAATAGCTTTTCAAATAAGAACTTAACTGCTGCAGAAGTTGATATGTGTGAAGCTGTTCCTACAACAGAATGTTGTAATGACTCTGGGAAAACTTGTCCAACATTTAATGTTTCTTTTGGAAGTCCTACTGTCTCGAGTGCCGTTGGAAAATCTGGGTTAACTGGAGCATTAGAAAGAGCTGATGCGAGATTAAGTGGAGATTTAAACCTTTCTGATAGTGGTGTTAGTTTAGCCATTGATAAGGACTTAAATCGAGCAGGTGCTTTTAAGCAGAGAGTTCTTCAACAATTAAAAGATAAAGGAAGATTAAGCGATGCTCAGGCCGAGATGTTTGATGAGAATAAACAAATGAAGGCCTTTTTGAAAAAGAATTATGGTAATGAAAATGCTAGCCTATCTTCATCTTTTGGAGAAAGTATGGCCCTTCCTGATGTGGACAGAATATCGTCTCTTATTGATAAGGGAGATGTTCCAAATGAGCTTAAAGAAGATAAGAAAAAACTCTCATCATCAATGAGTAGTTTGAAAAATCTATCTAATATGAAAAGTTCTCTCGGAACTTTGGGGCTTGAATTAGAAGGTGATAATGATAGTTCACTTGGTGATGAGCTTGATGTTCAGAGTGGTTTAGCTGAAGGTGAAGAGTATATTTATGATGATAATCAAATTGTAGAAAAACCTGAAGTCTCAATTTTTCAAGTTATTAGTAATAGATATAATGTGCTTAGAATTAATAAGAGATTTGGACAAAGGGCAAGTAAATAATAAAAGAGCTGGTTAAACCAGCTCTTTATATATTATCTATTCTTCTAAAAATCTTTCAGCTCTAATTGCTGCCTGACAACCACTTCCCGCAGCACTAATTGCTTGGCGGTAGTAACTATCTTGAACATCACCACAAGCAAAAACACCCGGAATATTTGTATCAGGATGCTCACCTTTAGTGATAATGAAACCGTGCTCATCTGTATCAATTTGTCCGTTTAGGAAACCAGTATTTGGCGTGTGCCCAATTCCCATAAATAGACCATTTGTTGGACGTTCAGTAACTTCACCTGTTTCAGTATTTGTTACCTTTATAGAAGTAACACCTGTCTCGTCAGCGATAATTTCTGAAACTGCACTATTCCATACAAATTCAATTTTTTCATTATTAAAAGCACGTTCTTGCATAGGCTTAGATGCTCTTAAAGAGTCTCTTCTATGAACAACGTAAACTTTCTTTGCAAACTTAGTTAAGAATGTCGCTTCTTCCATGGCAGTATCTCCACCACCAACAATGTGTACAATTTGATCTCTATAGAAGAAACCATCACAAGTAGCACAAGCACTAACACCTTTACCGATTAATTCTTTTTCATTAGGAAGACCTAAATACTTAGCACTAGCACCAGTTGAAATAATAACTGATTCGGCCATCATCTCATCACCATTTTCACAAGTAATTTTGAATGGTCTCTTACTTAAGTCAACAGCAGTTACATGAGTTTGAAGATATTCAGTTCCAAATCTCAATGTTTGCTTTTTCATGTTGGCCATTAATTCTGGACCCATGATTCCTTCTGGAAAACCTGGGAAGTTATCAACGTCAGTTGTCGTTGTTAATTGACCACCTGGCTCGTGCCCCTCAATTACTAGAGGGTTTAAGTTTGCTCTAGAGGCATAAAGTGCAGCAGTGTATCCAGCAGGGCCCGATCCAATAATTACAACTTTTCTTGTATTCATTCTTTTGATTCCTCAATGTCTTTTATAATATGCTCTGGTCTGTCATCGTTTTCTGGGTTTAATTCGTAGTAAGCAGCTACAGAGATTAGCTCTTCTGGATTTTTCGCTTTCTTAGTTGTCTTATACGTTTCACCTGTTAGTGTGCAATCGTAACGAAAGATCTCTTTCTTCTTTTTTCTGGCCACGTAGTCCTTCCTTATTTTGTATTTCCAATCTGTTATAAGGCAATAATACCTACATTTCAAGTTTTGCGCTGTGCGTCTCTAGCGAATTCGGCCAATTTTGCCAAAATTTGAGAAAAAAGGTCGTAGCGTGTTAAAATAATACAGTATTTTAATCTTTAAATGGAATTGAAGATGGTTCAAATGACGCTTAAGTCTTTTATTGTAAAGCTCATTTTCTTAAGCTTCGTGCTTGTTAATTGCTATGCTCAGTCTATGGAGACTGCTGAAGTAATCCTTGCTAGTTCATCTGGGCAAAGTGCAATACTGTCTGTAGGTCGTGTACACGGTGTTACTGAAGGTATGCGTGCAATCTTTATGGTTCAGTCTGGAAGTCTTGATTACCCTAAGTTTGAAAAAGTTGCAGAAGGGGAGTTGATACGCTCTCTTGATAATAGATCTTACTGGTTCTTTAAAACAGTCGTTAGCCCGGCCCGACTTAAAACAAATCAAAAATTGGTCTATAAAACACAGAGTGATTCTCTCCTTGGAAACAGATCATTTAAAACTTTAAGTCGTAAGCGAATATATCCAGATGGAACAAAGAGCAAGGATATTGACGTTGAGAATGAAGTAGGTGTTCCACCAAAGCTAATCGTCGAAGGTGATGATTATGTAAAGTCAAAAGAGCTTATCGATACAAAAATGGTTCATGGGCATGACATTGAAATTCAGCAATTCGATATTTGGGCCAAAAGAAATGGGATAACAAAAATTGATGACTTTATGAGAAGCTTTGAAAGTCATTATATTAATGAAAATTTTAAAGAAAAAAGTCTTCATGAAGATCAGGTTTATAAAATTAAAAATAATATTTACCGTGCTCAGATAGATGGATTCATATCAAAAGTTAATAAACTCAAATATGGACTTAAGGGACTTTACCGCGATCAAAAGAAGGATGAAGACAATTCATTATTGAAAGATCGTAATGACATACTCAATGTATATGACCAGTCTCGTGAAGAAATGAAGCGTAAGAGAATATTAGGGTTGGAGAGTATTAATAAAGTTCGTCGTGATGGTGATCTTTGGTCTGCCGACTTTGATGATGAAGCACTTAGAAATTACATGCTGAAAAGTGGAATTGAAGAAGAAGAAATTAGACAGTATAAAACATTAACCGAAAAGACTGGTAATGAGTTAACTTTTAGAATTAGCTCGTCAGTCAACAACCATTCGACAGATGAAGACACGAATCATCGAAATAATGGCTACTCTGTAGCAGTCGGATATGAGTATCACTTAATGAGAACATCTCCTCATTTATTAAAGTATGCAATTGAAGTTTATGCTCAAAGATCTATTGAGAATATTGACCTTGGTGGGATTAACGGAAGATTTTCTATGGGATCTTTTGGTGGACAATTTTTGTATTACTTCTATAACCACCCTGCAATTTTAAATCAGTGGGCCTGGTCAGTAGGGATTGGTGCTCGACGTGGTAACGCAGTCGTTACTTCAATTGAGCTATCTGATGACTATGATTTTCAAGTGATAGGATTACCTACGTGGTCTATTGGAACTAAGTATAGATTTAAAACTGGAGATTCATTTGATGATGATATCCCTATCGGAGCTGGATTCAATTTAAGACTTTCTGGTGAGCGTATGAGTTTAACTTCTGTTTCCACAAATGTAGATAATATTAATACTGAAATTTTATTAAATGATATAAAGCTTACTGTTGGGTTAAGTGTATATTTTTGAGGTTTGAATGAAACGAATATTAACAATTTTACTATGTATTTTTTCTCTAAACTCACTCTCTCTTGAGATTGATGAGAAGTTAACAATACGTATATTAGGACTTTCAGGTTCTAGAAAGACTCTGCTTGCAAATAGAGGTCTTGAAGATGGTCTTGTCGTTGGAGATCACGCTAAGTTCTTCTTAACTACAGGTGTAATCGCTAGAGCTGTTGTTATTAAAGCTTCTCCAGGAAGATCAATTTGGTCTATTTATAGAATTATTGATGCTGATAAAATAAGTACAGATAGAGTTGTGAATATAAAAATATCATCACCTGTTAAGCTAACAGAAGATCCTTCAAGGGCAATTAGAGCTGATGACATGAGTGGAACTATTCCTGTTATGTCTAGAGGTGGTAGAATGTCTGAACCTCTTCCTGAGGTAAGTGTTGAAGAGAGAAGTGAACTTGACAGTATGATGGATGATCAGCAGGCGCCAGTCGTTGTTGGTAGTAGAACAAATAAGACCTTAGAGGTATTTGGTGTTCTATCTCTTAATTCATTAAGTGGTACTTACGAGGAAGGGGAGAATTCGGGAGATTCATCTGTTGGTAATATTGATTTCTCTGTTGGTTTTGAGAAGTACTTTTCAACAAAAGGATCATTTCTAGAAAATATATCAATTTTTGGTCTTTTAAGTAAGCGTTCATCTCAATCTGGTGTCGAGATTAGTACTACTAGTGATTGGACTGAGTATGGTGTTGGTGCAAATTGGCATTTCTATAATGCTCCACTTACTAACAATCGTCCTATCGGGTTTGTCACTGTTGCTGGTGGAGTTGGTACTGCGACTTTGGAAACAGAAGTAGCTTCAACGACGACATCTTCTTCGGACGCTTTAAGTGGTGCTAGTAATTTTCTACTTGTAGGAGTAGGAGGAAAATACTACTTAAGAAATGGTTTTGGAGCTCGTATGACTCTAGACTACTTCAGTTCAGGTTCTACATTTGAATTTGATGATAGTGATGAAAACTTAACCTTATCCCTCTCTGGAATAAGGTTTAGAGTAGGTATGTCATATAGATTCTAGATCGTGTGTTTTGTGAAGTATTCTTCTAAGACTTGGGAGAATTCTTCACTATGAGCTCTTCTAAATTCAAGGTCTTCATAGGTTCTTGGAAGTTCGTTCTTAATTATCTTAGCAATAATTTCTTTCGTTAATTTTGGCTTATAGAAAAAGTTATACTGACACTTCACACGTAGAGCGGTCTTTGTCTTATTTGGATTATAGCTTATTTGCTGCCTCTTAATAATTTCTCTGGTTATATCTTGCGCCATAGTTCTGAAGGTCGTGTACTTACCTCCGACAATGACATAGAGACTAGAGAGTGGAGAAAAGACTTTATGTTCTCGCGCTGTCTTGCCTCTATTATTTGCCCCATCTTCCTTTACTAAAGGTCTTATTCCTGCAAACTTATCAGTGATGTGGCTTTCGTTTATTTCACTCGTAGGGAAAAATTCTTTTAAGTTACCGAGTAGGTAATCAACTTCTTTTTGAGATGGAGTTACATCAAAAAAATCTCCCTCTGCTTTTTCTTCAGTTGTTCCTATTAGAACTCTGTCATGATGAGGTATTACAAAAATGACTCTACCATCGTTTGGAGTTAGAAGGACCGGATGTTCAAGAGGGAAGTCGGAGCGTCGTATCCAAATATGACTACCCTTTGATGGTAGAAGTTTATCTTCCCAATCTATTTGTGTGATATTTTTCTTAATAAATTTATCTGTAAAAGGTCCTGTCGCAACTACTAAGTTATCACATGTGATATCTTTATTGTCTCCCGTAAGTTCATCTGTAATTCTACAGTGAAATATTCCTTTTGAATCTTTTCTTATATTTGATGCATTTGTATAATTTAACGCCCTAGCATTTGGGTTTACAAGAGCGTCCATTATAACTTCTAATGTTAATTTTCCATCGTCTACAATTGCATCAGAATAAATTCCTGCACCACTTAGCTTGTCTTTTTTTATATGGACAATCTCTTTAACCGTTGTATCAGGGTCTGAAAAACCTCGGGATGCATTCTTAAAATTAGATAAGAAATCATATAGAAATATACCCACTCTAATCATCCATAGTGGTCTTAAAGAGTCTCTATAAACCGGTAGGTAAAACATTTTTTCCTTACATAAGTGCGGAGCAAGCTTTATCCATAAGTTTTTTTCTGCAAGCGCCTCATGAACTAAGGCAAAGTCAAAGTTCTCAAGGTATCTAATACCTCCATGAAGCATTTTTGAACTTCTATTTGATGTTTGGCTTGAGAAATCTTTTTTCTCTATTAGAAGCGTATCTACACCGTGAAGAGATAGATCTCTAAGAATCCCTGCTCCTACTATTCCACCGCCAATGATCACTGTGTTGAAGTGTTTCTTTGGTAGCTCTACTAGAGGAGAGGTACTATGTATTAATTGTTGTCTATTATCCACACTGCACTTCCTGAGCAACTGATTTTATATTTACTACCGTCTGAGAGCGGAGTTATTTGGTAATTTATTCCAACAATCGCATTTGCATTTTTCTTTATGCAGATAGGTTTTAGTTTTTCGCTTAAGTCACTATAGATAGCAGATTGAGAGACTTTTAAATCAACTTCAAGTTCTGAGTCTAGATCTTTTCCTTCTTCGTCAACGTGCCCTTTAGCTACTCGTTCATGATACTCACTTAGCTCTTGATCGTTTGTGAGCTCTTCTTCGTCAACAATAACAAAGTCAGATACAATTCCTAAGTACTCAATGATTTTATAGTTCTCAAGTGTAGGTGTTGTAGAAATAATAATACCTTCAAGGTCGACTTTGGATTTATCTATTCTTGTTGTTTCATTCTTATTTTGGTTAATTCTTGCTTTAGAGATAAGGCCTACACTGTCCGACTCATATGATTTAGATGGATGAAGTTCATCTGAAAGCCCCATTTGGATATCTAGGTTAAAACGTCTAAATTTATGTGTTAAATAGATTGCAGCATATTCAGATATTTGAGAAATAAGTAGACTTCCTCCCTCAAGAGATTGCTTCATAGCGGCCTCTGTTTCTGGAGTTACAAGGTCATGCTCATTTAAGATGATCATTATATCTTCTACATCTTCTTCAAATTTAATATTTCTAAGAATAATACTAAAAGGTGGATTTCCTCCAGATGAGATTTTTCCATATGTGATATTTTTTGCAAATGATTTAACATCATCAAATTTTTCAGACTTATCTATGTAGTTCGATGTCTGTTGTGGAGTCTCTATCTCTACAGGTTCTTGGGGTGTATCAACTTCCGGAAAGTTATCAAAATTATCTTCGGTATCATCGAAGAGATTTTCTTCTTCTGTTTCTTCTACTTGTTCATCTTCACTGTTTGTATCGTCTTGATCTTCTTCATCTGAAAAGCTCATTTCGGAATCAAAGTCGTTATCTGAACCAAAGTCGTTAGTTGAGTCTTCAGTTTCTCCAAAATTTACTTCAGTTTCAGTTTCATCATTGTTGTCGAAGTCTACATCGCTACTGAAGTCATCATCTTCATTAGTATTTTGCTCATCGTCTTCTAAGCTAAACTCGCTATCTTCATCTTCTGGGGAATCGAAACTTAACTCTTCTTCTCCATCTTCATCTTCTACTTCTGTATCATCTGAAAAATTATATTCTGGCTCTGTTTCATCATCTTCTTGTGGTTCGAAATTTGAGTTAAACTCTTCCTCATTTTCAGAATCATTCTCTTCTTCATCATCAATTGAAAATAAAGCTTCATCATCGTCATCTAGATCGTCTAATCCTGGGAGATCATCCGTTGATGGAGGTTCGTCGTCAGACTTAAGTGCAGCATCTACGTCTGGATCATCTTGATGGAGGAACTCTGAGAGGTCCTCGATTCTAGTCATATCTGATTTTTCGCCAATTTCGTCTTCATCGCTCATGTAATGTACCTAAATTATTAAATTTAATTAGATTTATTATATCAGATTATTTGATTTCGTGAGCAAGGAAAAGTCGGCCCTACGAGGAAGTAGGGCCGGGCATTTAAGTGTTAAGCACCGTGACAGTGTTTGAATTTCTTTCCTGATCCACAAGGGCAAGGATCATTTCTACCAACTTTTTGGCTTCTTCTAGCAACTGGAGCACTCTGTGCTTGTTCTTGCTCTTCGGCCTTTGCTTGTGCTCTTTTTGCAGCTTCTAGCTGCTCTTCAAGCATAGCTTGTTGACGTTTTTTGATCTCCTCAATTTCTTCAGGAGTATAGAGTTTAACTCTAAAAATATTTTCTACAACAGCTTTTTTTACTTCCACCCTCATATTTTCGAAAAGGTTGAACGATTCTCTCTTGTATTCTGTAAGAGGGTTCTTTTGAGCATAAGCTCTTAAGTTAATCCCTTCTTTTACATTATCCATAGAAAGTAGGTGATCTTTCCAGTGCTGATCAAAGATCGTTAGTAGTATTTCTCTTGTTGCTAGTCTTACTTGGTCGTCATCATATTGGCTAAAGTTCTTGGCCAGTAATTCTTTTGCAACAGTTTCAAAATATTTCTCAATAGATCCATCGAATTTCTTGTAGCATTCTTCAACATTTACATCATAGTCAGAGTTAAATGTATTTTTGAATCCTTTGGCCATATCTTCCCAAGGCCATACATCAATTTGAACTTTTCTCTCTGGTCTATATGTTTCTACCAGTGCATCTGCTACATCTTCAATCATGTCGTTAATGAAGCCTACGTTGTCGTTATCAGATAGAATATCTTTTCTAATTCTGTAGATAACAGTTCTCTGCTCATTCATTACATTATCATATTCAAGAAGGTGCTTTCTGATTTCAAAGTTATGAGTTTCAACTTTCTTTTGAGCTTTAGCGATCGCATTAGAGATCATTTTGTGCTCAATAGGCTCGTCTTCTTCCATACCAAGAGTGTTCATGAATCCTCTGATTTTATCAGAACCAAAAATTCTCATTAAATCATCTTCAAGAGATAAGAAGAATTTTGATCTACCTGGATCTCCCTGACGACCTGAACGTCCTCTTAACTGGTTATCAATTCTTCTTGACTCATGTCTTTCTGTACAAAGGATATATAGTCCACCAGCAGCTTTTGTTTCTGGTGTAAGTTTAATATCTGTACCACGACCGGCCATATTTGTTGCAATTGTTATCGCACCAGGCATACCAGCATTCTTAATTATTTCTGCTTCTTTACCATGTTGTTTCGCATTTAAAACATTGTGAGGAATGTTAGCTTTCGTCAATGCTTCACCAAGTTCAATTGAACTATCAATTGAAATAGTACCTACAAGAATAGGCTGACCTTTTGCATTTAAATCTTTAATCAATTGAATGATTGCTTTTGTCTTAGCAGCTTTGGACTTATAGATAACATCTGCTTCATCAACTCTTGCAATTGGAACATTTGTTGGTATTACAACAACATCTAAATTATAAATTTTAGAAAATTCTTCAGCTTCAGTATCTGCAGTACCTGTCATCCCTGCTAGAGTTTTGTATAATCTAAAGTAATTCTGGAATGTGATAGAGGCTAGGGTCTGGTTTTCAGACTTAATCTCAACACCTTCTTTTGCTTCTACTGACTGGTGTAGACCATCAGACCATCTAGAGCCTTCTTTTAATCTACCTGTAAACTCATCAACAATGATGACTTGTCCCTCTTTTACAACATAGTCAACGTCAATTTTGAATAGGTTATGTGCTTTTAGGGCCTGGTTTAAATGGTGAAGCATTTCAGAATGTTCAACATCATATAGGTTTTCAATTTTAAGAAGCTTTTGTACTTCAACTACACCTTCTTCAGTGAAAATTGCAGTCTTTGATTTCTCTTCGATTGTGAAGTGAGTTTCAGCTTTTAATTTAGGAATAACTTCATTTGCTACGTGGTAGAGGTCTGTTCTACCTTCGCTAGGTCCTGAAATAAGTAGGGGAGTTCTTGCTTCATCAATTAAGATTGAGTCAACCTCATCGACGATACAGTAGTGGTGTCCTCTTTGAACATAATCTTCGAGGTCAAACTTCATATTATCTCTAAGATAATCAAAGGCAAACTCGTTATTTGTTCCATATGTAATATCGGCTTCGTAAGCAGCCTTTCTATCTTCGTCATCCATGTCAGATATAATGCATCCAACACTTAAGCCTAACCAGTTAAAGAGTACACCCATCTCTTGAGCATCTCTTGAAGCAAGGTAGTCATTAACTGTGATAATGTGAGCACCTTTACCTTCAAGTGCTATAAGGTAAAGTGGTAAAGTTGAACAAAGAGTCTTCCCTTCACCTGTTTTCATTTCTGCAATTGTATTTCTAGTAAGAACGACTCCACCCATCATCTGGACATCATAGTGTCTCATGTTTAGAACTCTTACAGACGCTTCCCTAACAGTTGCAAAAACCTCTGGGATTAACTGCTCTCTAGTAGCTCCATTTTTGATCATTTCTTTGAGCTTTGGAGTTTGTGCCTTGAGCTCTTCATCGCTCATAGACTTCATCTTCTCTTCAAGTTCATTAATCTTTTGAACATAAGGTTTTAGGTTTTTTAAATCCCTAGAATTCTTAGTCCCAAATATTGTTTTGATTGGGTTGAACATTGGTATATTTCTCCTCTAAAATTAATCTAAGATATAGTAAAATGGGTCAACGGGAGTACCGTTCACTCGTATTTCATAGTGAAGGTGGGGACCTGTTGAGTGTCCAGTATTTCCAACCTGCGCTATGATCTGGCCTCTTTTAATTAATTGGCCTTTCTTTGCGATAACTTTTGAATTATGAGCATAAACTGACTCTAATCCGTAGCCGTGGTCTATTTGTACAAAATAACCAAAGCCTGCTTTTTTCCCAGAAAATGTGATTCTTCCATCTGCAGAAGCCAAAACTGGTGTACCTGTTGGTGCACCGACATCTATTCCTTCATGCATTTTTAATCTCTTAGAGTAAGGCGAAATTCTCGGCCCGTAATAAGAAGTTATCCAACCCTTTGTCGGCAATAATGTTGGAGTAGAGTGCATAAAGCTTTCACGATCTAGTAAGTATTGATCTAGGTCGTGAATATTCACTTCAAGGTTTTTTACGTAGTCTTTTAATATATTAAATTTATAATCGAAATCTGCAAAATTTTCAGCAAGAGTAAAACTTTGCTTAGTTAAATTGGACCACTCTTTAGTAAAAGCGTATCCTGTTTGAAGACCAAAGTTTGTCGCAATCTTTTGCTCGTAAAGATTCTTTAGTTCAATGAATTTTTCAGTATTTTCACCTTCTTTTAACTTATCTCTAATTGTGTCATTACCTTCGAAGAACGATTGGACTTTATCTGTTTTGACATCGTGTTCGTGGTTATGATCTTCAAGTACTGGAGAGTTTTCATTTTGCTTAATGGCAGGACGAGTAAGGTCAATCTTTTCAAACCCAGATATTACTCTTAACTTCTTTTCGAAAGTTTCAATTCTTTCAATATCTTCAGTTAGGGTATTGATCTTCATTTGAAATAATTGAATCTGCTCTTTAAGTTGTCTATTCTCTAAAGTTAGATGTTTATTTTGGTGAACTTGTCTGAGAATTTTCCAATAGTCGTATGAAAGGATTCCTAGTACAAAAATTGATAGTACAAAGAGAAAAACGATCGCGTGGAAAGCTAGTCTAGGTATGCGAAAAGACTTAACGCCTTTTTCCCTCTCAGGTACAACCATGACTGTAAAATATCTATCCAAGTACTGCTCCATGTAGTTGGCTTATCTGTAAATTAATTATCAATTCTAAGACTCTAGTAACTTTATGGCAAATAACTGTTCATTATATATTTAAATTTATTGAACAAACTTGCTGTGCGTTATTTTTTTGTGTGTTAGAACCATGTCATTATTGGCATTACCTCTTTAATTATCGTGATATTTAAACTATGAAGAGACACATAAAAGGAGTCCATATGAAGAGTTTATTACTTTTAATGATTTTTACTGTTTCTTTCTCAGCTTCAGCTAAAGATGTCCTAGACAGATGTCGCTATGCAGCTCTTGCTACAGGATATGTTCATGAGAATATTCTAAGCGTAACAGTGAACACTGCAGATTTAGACAAAGAAGATCAAGAGATCTTTTGGACTCTATTAACTGACGATGTGTTCTCAGTGGTTAAGCATTATCCACTATCATATAATATGGGTGATTACTTTCCAGTGGATACTCGTTTAAAATTCACATTCAAGCTACTTAGAAGTAGAAATGGCGCTGAGGACTCACGTCTAGAAGATAAGCAGAGAAGTCTAATTTACTATATGTCAGAAATAGAGGGCGCTAAAGTAGATTGCGCTTACGCTCTTTAATTTTAAAAATTTAGTAATGATTTGATCTATTTCGTAGGTCAGAGTTGAGAGCATCAGGTCGATGCTCTCTTTATTTGAGAACTACTCACTAAGTGAGTTGTATATTTCTTCGCTCCATTGTCTTTTGAACAACTAGAGCTCCAATAATATCTCCTTCAACATTTACAGCAGTTCTAAACGTATCTAGTGGCTTTTCAATGACAAGAAGTATACCAATTGCTTCCAGTGGTATTCCAGCTGCTAAGAGAACCATTTGCATACCTGACATTGAACCACTTGGCATACCTGGGGCTCCAACACTTGAGATCATACTCATAAAGAAAATTGCAAATATTGTGAAAGTTGTGAGCTCTACACCGTAGAGGTGGGCCAGGAATATAGCAGCAATCCCTTCAAAAAGAGCCGTTCCATCCATATTCATTGTAGCCCCAAGTGGAAACACAAAACCACTCACAGCTTTAGAGACACCAAGCTCTTCTTCACAGGTCTTCATTGTAACAGGAAGAGTCGCTGAAGATGAACTTGTTCCAAGAGCAATGAGAAGTGGGTTAGCTATCTTTTTAAATAGTTTTACTGGGCCAATACCACCAAATAACTTTGCTATAACTGGCAGAACTACTAAACCATGAACAAGGGTTGCACCAAATACAACTGCGGCAAAAGCAAAAAGTTGTGAAAAGAGATCACCGGTTACTTTTAACTTGAAGTCAAAAACAATTGCGAAGATCCCTACCGGACTTAACAATATGAACCATCCGAGAATTGTAGTGAGTATTTTATTGATATCCTCAATCAATAGGAAGAGCTGACTATCGGTTCTTAATGAAGTCACCATAGCTAAACCAATCAGTAGAGCAGCGCAAACTAATCCAAGAATGTTATTGGTAACTAGAGACTCAAATGGGTTAACTAAAGACGTTTTTAAAATCTTATGTACAACGGTAATGACTGAGTTATCTTTAGCATCAATCATTTTATTAGGTTTTTTATAGCTAAAATCACTTCCAATTGAATCGCTCTTTTGAACATTTACTCTTACTGTCGAGTTTTTCCATGGATGTATAAAGAAAACTACAGTTAATCCAATTAATATCGCCATTAATGTTGTTGAGATATAGTAGGTGACTGCAATTCCGCCTAGTTGTTTTAACTTCCAAGCTTCCTTTATTCCAGCTAGACCTCCAAGAAGTGAGAAGAAGATAAGAGGGGCCACCATCATTTTTAATGATTGGATGAATATATCTTTTATCAGTAAAATAAATTTATAGAATTCTGGTGTTTGGTCTGTTGTTACCCATGAAGGATCTCCAAACATTGATGCACTCACATAGCCAAAGACACCAAAAAGTGCAACCCAGACGGCTAGGTTTAATTTTATTTTCTTCACTAACTTTCCTTAACTGAATTTATTGAATGTCATCATTATACTTCAACACTAGTTTTAGTTCCATGGCTAAATCATTTCGTCTAATCATGGAACATATCTGTTTAAGTCTAAAATTCCTGCTCGGTACTTCTGGTCTTTTAAATACTGCTGATTAATCCAATCACTATATTTCCAGAAATTTGAATTGGTTCTTCTCACACCATACTTTGCAATAAATTGTGTATACTCCAGTGGAGTAGTGATATTTGCCATATCTTCCATGAAGGTATGAATCTTATCTCTTGTTAGATTTATAAAAAGGTTAGGGTATGAACCTTCAACACCTTTCATTAGAGTTAGTGAATCATTTTCTTGGTCAAGAGAGTCTCTGGTACTGGCATCATTCAAGAAGAAACTTACGAATTTGTACTCTTTATTATGAACTATTGTATAGAGTTCATCTTCTACTTTTAAGAGAATAATCTCAGGAAAATAGCTTAAGAACTTTCCTTTGTACTTATCTAACCTTTTGAGATCTTTATTGAATACTTGTTGTGTTGATGCAATAGCTTTCTTTGTTCGATCTCTAAAGTGCTTATGTAGCTCATTTAAAGCATTTTCTGTTTTAAATCCTGTTACATAGTCTATATCTAACCACTCACTTGGCTTTTTAATAAATAGCTTTATATGATTTCTATTTCCACCATACCACTCTTGGTGAAGTGTCTTTCTTTTTTCAGATGGAAGAAATGATAAGAATAAGTTTTCACCCTCCATTCTTAAGAAGTCCATGTAAAGTCTCGTTTTGAGTTGATGGGCAACATTTCCATAAACATTAAAGCCAGCAACAAGAAGGTAGTGAATTCTTTCAAGAATAGGGTAGTCAATTACCCATGCCGTTTCAGGTGTAATTCCGTGAAGTCCTTCTCTTACTGAAGCACTATCTAGATGTCTAAATACTGTTAAAGCGGCATTAGGATTATATCCATCACCGTCCCAGATGATTTTTTTAGCTTCACTTATATTTGATTTCTTCGCATTTTTAAAATGCTGATTTCTAGCTCCTAGGAAGCTCTTTTGCTTTTCCCAAAATTCAGACCAAATAGAGATAAACTCTATTTCACTTTCTTCTGAAGCTGGGAGTTCTAGCAAGTGCTTGTATTTATCTACAAAAGCATCACTATTTGTATCAATTTTTGAATCTGGATCAGCGAAGTAGACCCAAAATCTATCTTCAATTACATTTAGTGCAATTTGACCTCTACAGACAGGCCCTTTGATAAAGCCTTCTATGAAGAATCGAGAGTTGTCTAGTAAGAAGCTATACTTAGACTTTACAGGTATATCTTTGAAAGTAATAAATGGGTTTGAGGCCTCTTCTGGTTTATAAGAGGGTAGTTTATCAACTTTAAAATTTACATCGTAAAAAAGCTCTTGGTACCTTTCAAAAGTTTTTAGAGATAATTTATATAAATTATGCGACTTCGCGACAATTGTTGGACGATATAATTTAAATCGATAGAAGAACTTTCCCTTTGGATCATCGTAAGGTCTTAGAGCGTCTATCTCATTTGGCTCACCAGTTCTATTTTTAGCCCTAATGAGACGGTAAAAAGTTCTATGGTGATCAGTATTAAAATTAATATGCCCTAGGAATAAATGTTCATATATATAGCGAGCAATTAACTTTGATTTATTACTTCTCTCATTGAACTTATTTTCAAATATTTCTATGAGCTCTCTGGTCTTTTGATTTTGATTTTTTTCATCATCACCCTTTGATCCTTGAGCAATCCAGTGACTAAGAGTAGTAAACTCTCTATGAGTTAAGTTTGGTAGAGCAAAAGGCATACCTAAGTTACTGTGGTCTTCAACATAACTTTCAAAATCTTCTATTTTTGCACAATATTGTCGACGATTGAGAGAAGTATCAATCTCTTTTGAGATGAGTCCTGCCCTAGGCTGTGGAAACATTTCTTTTAGTTGGATTATTTTATATATCAGAGAATTCTCTAGGTTTTCTTGTGGAGTGCTGTCTACATCAGTAATTACTGGGTGAAATTTTTTCTTTCTCCATTCTGTTACTGATTTTGCATCTACATTGAGTCTTGTAGGTTCCATAGAGAGGATTCTTGAACCATCGTAGACCTTTTCAGGGTTTGCCCCTCTTTTAATTCCATCAATGCTAGATAGCTTAAGCTGGCATGGAGCATCGTAACAACCGTGGCATACAACACACCTGTTATCAAGAATAGGTCTTACCTTATCTTTATAACTAACAGGGGCAACAGGTAGAGAGGCCAGAGAGTCAGCTCGAATGACTTCATTATTTGTAATAACGAACTGCTCTTTGTTAGAGAGCGAGCAAGAGATAGTTAAGAATAGTATCGTAGTTAATTGAATAAGTATTTTCATGCTGAAATTATAAATTAAAATTACAGCATGTAAATTACTTTGATGTGAAGCGTACTATTGTGCAACAACAACTATTACAGAGATATTATCATTACCACCGTTTGCATTGGCTTGAGCTACTAGTGTAGTAACTGTTTGTTGAACCATTTCAGGAGTAACTTTAGAAGGGTTTGGAATATATTTATTTATTATATAGAGAATATCTGCATCCGATACCTTTCCATGCAGTCCATCGGAACAACTTAAAAATATATCACCCTTACTTACTTTATAAGAAAAAGTATCAACTTCAACATCTGCTTCAAAGCCAACAGTTCTGACTAAAACATTTTTTTGAGGGTCTTTTGCCGCTTGTTCTCTGTTGTATATTCCTAAGTTAAGTTTTTCTTGTACTAAAGAATGATCTTTGGAGAGTTGAAACAATTTATTTCTATTAATAAGGTATGCTCTTGAGTCTCCAACATTTGCAATATAAAGAGTGTCACCCTTGAAGTAGAATCCAACAACAGTTGTCCCCATTCCTTGCAGTAACTGATCTTGATCAGATTTCTTTTTTATTTCATTATTTGCAAAAATAACAGACTCTGCCAGAGCTTTTTTTGGCTCTTGGTCCAATACTCTCATTAATTGATTGGGTATTAACTCAACTGCCATTTGAGATGCAATATCGCCTCCATTATGTCCACCCATTCCGTCAGCAACAATGAAAATATTCTTTTCTGGATTGAGGTATATTGAATCTTGATTCGTCTTTCGCTTTTGGCCTATATCAGTCAGTCCCGAAGAAATAAGACCCATATGCAACTCCTTAAAAAAATATATATTCATAAATTTTCATTGATGACCAAATTTTTGTCAAATACTTATCTATGTAGAAGATTGTTCAACTTTTACATACTTGAGTAATAGAGTCAGTTTGACACTGTGTAAATATAGCTAAATTATTTAATATTCTTCTTTCATTTAGAGCAAGTATAACGATATAATATTAATAAGAAATGGCCCCTTAATTTTTCTACGGATGGGAGTTGAATATGGCCCAAATTGATATCGCAAATTTCATGAATGAAAATTACAAAGTCGAAGACTTTACTTACCTTAATTGGACAGGAAGTTTTCAAGACTATGTGAACCTAGTAACTGAAGATCCTAAGATTGCAAGAAATGCATTCCAAAGGGTTTATGACATGATTATGTCTTATGGTACTTCTAATTATACAGAGTACAAAAAAGACATCGTTAGGTATCACTTCTTTGATGATCCAAACAATGCAGGTAAAGACGCTGTATTCGGAATTGATGTTCATTTAATGAAGTTAGTTAATTTCTTTAAAGCCGCTTCATCAGGTTATGGTACAGAGAAAAGAGTACTTCTTTTACACGGTCCTGTTGGTTCAGCAAAATCTTCAATCTCTAGAAACTTAAAGAAAGGGATTGAGCATTACTCTAAGACAGATGATGGAAGAATGTTCACTTTCGAATGGTATGATGAAGAAGAGTCAGACATTCTAGGTGGTCAAAAACATTTTGCATCTCCAATGCATGAAGATCCTTTAAAATTACTTCCACTTGATGTTAGAAAGCAATTTCTTGCTGAGATCAATAAGGGAAGAAAAGATGGCGAAGTTAAAGTAAATGTTAAAGGTGAGGTTAACCCTGCTGATAGATTTATTCTAAATGCTTATATGACTAAATACGATGGTGATTGGACGAAAGTCATGAATAACCACGTAAGAGTTAAAAGATTAATTCTTTCTGAAAAAGATAGAATTGGTATTGGTACTTTCCAACCAAAAGATGAGAAGAACCAAGACTCTACAGAGTTAACTGGTGATATCAACTATAGAAAGATTGCTCAATATGGATCAGACTCTGACCCAAGAGCATTCAACTTCGATGGTGAATTTAATATTTCAAATAGAGGTATTATTGAATTTATCGAAATGTTAAAACTAGATGTTGCTTTCCTTTATGATTTATTAGGAGCTTCTCAAGAACATTCAATCAAGCCTAAGAAGTTTGCACAAACAGACATTGATGAAGTTATCCTTGGTCATACAAATGAACCTGAATTTAGAAAGCTTCAAAATAATGAGTTCATGGAAGCCCTTAGAGATAGAACTGTTAAAATTGATGTGCCTTATATTTCAAGACTTAGTAACGAAGTTAAAATTTATGAGAGAGACTTTAATGCAGAAAAGATCCCTCATGTTCATATTGCTCCTCATACACTTGAGATGGCAGCAATGTGGGCCGTTTTAACGAGACTTGAAGAGCCAAAGAAAGCTGATTTAACAAAAATTCAAAAGTTAAAGTTATATAATGGAAAAACACTTCCTGGTTATAACGAAGAAAATGTTAAAGAACTTAGAAAGGAAGCTGTTAGAGAAGGTCTTGAAGGGATTTCTCCTAGATATATTCAAGATAAACTATCTAACGCTCTTGTTAAGTATGGTCATACTGGATCGCTAAATCCATTCATGGTTTTTAATGAACTTGAGTCTGGTCTTAAGCACCACGGTCTAATCAATAGTGCTGATCAGCTTGATCATTACAAAGAGATGTTAGCTGTTACAAGACAAGAGTACGAAGACATTGTTAAGAATGATGTTCAAAAAGCAATTTGTCTTGATGAGAGTGCAATTGAAACTCTTTGTGCTAACTACATTGATAACGTTAAAGCATACACTCAAAAAGAGAAAGTTCGTAATAAGTATACGAATAAGCTAGAAGATTCTGATGAAAGGTTCATGAGAAGTATCGAAGAGAAAATCGATATTGCTGAATCTCGTAAAGATGACTTTAGACGTGAGATTATGAACTACATTGGTGCTTTAGCTATTGAAGGTAAAACTTTTGATTTCAAAATGAATGAAAGACTTCATAGAGCATTAGAGCTTAAGCTTTTTGAAGATCAAAAAGATTCTATAAAACTTTCAAGTATTGTCTCTAAAGTTGTAGATAAAGAAACTCAAGAGAAAATTGAAGTTATCAAGTCAAGACTTATCAAGAGTTATGGTTACTGCGAAATCTCAGCTACTGATGCACTTAATTATGTAGCTAGTATTTTTGCGAAAGGTGACTCAGCTAAGTCATAGTATCACTGCGAGCACTTTATTTGTGCTCGCATTTTACTCCCCAAAGGAGATCTAATGGATCACCCAGTCAAAAGAGACCACGCACGATTTAAGAAAATCATTAAAGGTCGTGTTCGTGATAATTTAAAGAAATATGTTTCCGGTGGAGAAATGCCTATCCCAAAAGGAAAAGGTGTTTTTAAAGTTCCAATGCCTCAGATTGAAACTCCAAGATTTAAGTTTGGTGATAAACAACAAGGTGGGGCCGGTCAAGGCGATGGACAACCAGGTGATCCAGTAGATGGACAGCAGGGAGATGGTCAACCTGGACAGGGTGAAGTTGGTGATACTGAAGGAAATAAAGAGCTTGAAGTTGAATTAACAGTAGAAGAATTAGCATCTATCTTAGGTGATGAACTCGAACTTCCTAATATAGAACCTAAAGGAAAGAAGAGCTTAGAGTCGACGACTAATAAGTATTCCTCTATTGGAACAGCTGGTCCAGATTCTTTAAAGCATTATAAGAGATCATATAGAGAAGCTTTAAAAAGACAGGTTGCTACAGGTACTTATGATAGTAAGAACCCTGTTATCATTCCTATCAAAAGTGATATGCGCTATAGAAGTTCAAATACTGCTGTTGAGTATGAAAACTCAGCTGTCGTTATTTATATGATGGATGTTTCAGGGTCGATGGGAGATGAGCAAAAAGAAATCGTAAGAACTGAAAGTTTTTGGATCAATCTATGGTTAAAGTCTCAATATAAAGACATTGAAATTCGTTATATTATCCACGATGCAACTGCCAAAGAAGTGGAAGAAGAAGTTTTCTTTAAAACTAGAGAAAGTGGCGGAACTTTAATATCTTCTGCCTTAAAGCTTTGTCGTGAAATTATTCAAAATGATTATAATTCTAGTGAGTGGAATATATACCCATTTCACTTCTCTGATGGTGATAACTGGTCAACAGATGATACTAAACTTTGTCTAGATATTCTTGATAAAGATATATTACCAAATTCAAACGTCTTTTGTTATGGCCAGGTTGAAAGTCGATATGGTTCAGGACAGTTTTATAAAGATCTTCATTCTAAATATGGCACTGATAATGAAGGTGTAATTTTATCTAAAATTAAAAATAAAGACGCCATACTTGATTCTATTAAAGAATTCTTAGGAAAGGGTAAATAATGAATAGATCAAAGCCTATTCAAGGTGAACTACTTAGTCTAAAAGAAGAAATCGAGCAGTACGCAATCGATTATGGCCTCACGTACTATCCGGTAGTATTTGAAGTCTGTAATTATGAAACTATATGTATACTAGCTGCGCAGGGAGGGTTTCCTTCAAGATATCCTCACTGGCGTTTTGGAATGGAATATGACCAACTTTCTAAAGGAAATATTTACGGATTTCAAAAAATATATGAGTTAGTCATTAATACTGACCCTTGTTATGCCTATTTATTAAGTTCTAATAGAATTGTAGATCAAAAGCTTGTTATGGCCCATGTATATGGACATGCTGATTTCTTTAAGAATAATGCTTGGTTTAGAACTACTGATAAGCGCATGATGGATGTTATGGCCAATCATGGGACTAAGATTAGAAAATATATGGATAAGTATGGACAAGACCGAGTTGAAGCATTTATTGATGCTGTAAACTCTCTTGAAAATTTACTTGATATTAATGTTCTTTTTGAGACAGCTGAGGTTGTTAGAGGGAGAGAAGAACTAGAAAAAACAGCACACGAGGAAAACCTTAGAGAAGATGACGATGATGATGTTAGATCAAAAGTTTTAAGGTCTTATATGAAATCTAAAGCTAAAGATGATTTAACTCCTGAAGAAGTTGTTGTTCCGAATGAGAAGTACGACTTTAAAAAAATAGATAAGAATGTAAAGGGAACTCGAGATATTATGAAGTTCCTTATGCAAAATGCTCCGCTTGAAGAATGGCAATCAGACATTATTGGCTGTCTTCGTGAGGAAGCTTATTACTTTCTACCACAGCGTATGACAAAAATTATGAATGAGGGCTGGGCAAGTTACTGGCATTCTAAAATTATGACTAACAATGCTCTTAAGTCTTCTGAAATTATTGACTTTGCAGATGTGCACTCAGGTGTAATGGCCATGAGCCAGAAAAGTATTAACCCTTATAAAATAGGGATTGAGCTCTTTAGAGATATCGAGCATCGTTGGGACACAGGTAAGTTTGGAAAAGAATATCTAGAATGTACTGATATGAAGAAGAAAGAGTCCTGGGATATGAAACTTGGGCTTGGAAGAGAAAAAATATTTGAAGTTAGAAAGTCTCACAATGATATAACTTTCTTAGATGAATATTTCACCGAGGAATTTTGTCAGAGACAGCAGATCTTCACTTATAAGTACAATCCTAGAACTGGTCGAAATGAAATTGAAACAAGAGACTTTCAAGCTATTAAACAGAAATTGCTTCAGCAGTTAACTAACTTTGGTCAGCCTTTAATAGAGATTGAGTCTAGTAACTACAATAATAGAGGCGAGATACTACTTAGGCATGTTCATCAAGGTGTAGACCTAGATTTAAGTTTTGCTGCCGATACTATGAAAAACATTTTTTATATCTGGAAGAGACCAGTTAATATTGCAACTGTTACTGAGGATAAAGAATACGTTTATTCTTATGATGGTGAAAGTTTTAAGCCAGTAAAGAGTTAATCTCTGTTGACGATAATACATGTTTAGAGGAAAATAGTTTTAAAATAACTTTTTCCTCGGAACATATAAAATGATCAAAATTTATACCTTTGTAATTCTTACTATTATAGGCCAGTCCGTAGTTGCTAAACCAAAAATTGCAACAGTATCTAAGTTACGAGGTAAGGCATCTGTCTTATCTCCAGGTGACGTAAACGCTCATGTATTAAAAATAAATGACAAATTATCTGAGGACGCTTCAATTGTTACTTATAAAGGCTCATTTGTACGTATCAAATTTGAAGATGGTTCAACAGCATCTTTGGGACCAAATAGTAAATTAATTGTTACTAAAATGGATAATCAAGGTGCGGGAATTATAACGCTTCTAAAAGGTCAATTGAGATCAAAAGTTTCTCCACAAAAAAGTAAAAAGGAAAAGCATAAGTTTTTAGTTAGGACTAAGAGTGCTGCTCTTGGTGTTAGAGGAACTGAGTTTCAAACAATTTATAACCCTGAAAATAATGTTACCAATCTTTTGACTTATGAAGGTGAAGTTGCAATTAAAAAAGGTGAGCATAAAATCCTCTCAGGGAAAACTTACAATGAAAGAGCGAAAGTATTGTCTTCTAATAAACTAAGTAGAAGTCAAAAAATTAGATTAAAGAACAAGCTTGTAAATACAGTAGAGAACTCTTTAGACTCTGAGAGTACAATTGTTGTAAAGGCTGGACAATTTTCAAGCTCTGTCGGTGGAGTTAAAGATGCAACACTTCCTGTAAATATCTCTCCAGTACAGCTAAATACACTTTACAAAAATAAAGACCTTGTTCAGAAGGTACAAACTTCTCAGAGTAGTGTTGTTACTACGGGGGATACTGGTAAGGGACTTAAAATAGTACCTCAGACAGCTCCAAAAGAAGGTATATACGATAAGAATAATTCTAAGTTTGCACAAAAGTCTGGTGGCTTTATTGATATTAATTCTGGATTATATATTCCACCTGCACCTGATTCAGAATTCTCTCAAAAAGAGAATGTTTACTTGGCCCAAAATGTTGGTGGAATTGATCCTGTTACTGGTCAATATGTTGCACCCGAAGGTCTCGTTCTTGATCCTAAGAAAGGTTTTCTTGTTGAAAATAATGTTTCTCCTGAGCAGCTAAAAGTTAATATTGCACAAGCTAAAAAAATGAATGAAGTTATTGAGAAAGATGTTGTGATTAGAGACTCTAAAGTCATAGCTCCTATAAAATACTATTCTCAGTTAGAAATATTTACTAAGAACTCTGTTGCAGTAAAGCTAAGTTCTGTAACGAATACGATAGAGCATTCTAATAGTAGTACAACAGCAAATAGATCAATTGAAGAATCTGGTAAAGGTTTCTCTGTAATGTGGAATCATTCTTACGGAGGTAAGTGGCAACCTATTTCAAACTTCCATTACAAGAGTATTAGATTCCAAGGTGATAAGCTTGGTGAATTTTCTCAGGGGAGCTCAAGTTTATTTGGAATGGATATTGGGATGAAGAGATATCTTTCTGAAAGGTTAAATTTTAGTGCAATGGTTAAGCTAAAGCAGAATTTTTATACTGTTGGCACTAGTACTCCAGAATATAGATTACAAAAATCAACTTTCACAAATATTGAGCTAGGTGGTCAGTACTTTGTTGTAAAGTCTAAGAGATATGATGTTGATTTAGCGGCAGCCCTTGCTTTTGTTCCAAGTAAAACTGCAAAAGATGTTGATGTAGATAGTAGTCCAGTTTTAACACTAGGAGCTGGATTTAGATACTGGCTTTCAAGAGGATCTTGGATGAGACTAGGCCTGGAGAGTCAGCATACAAGCTATGAAGTAAGCTCAACTAGTTATACTGCTACAGATGATAACTCAATGTTTGAACTAGGCTTTGAAGTAGGTTTTGTACTTTAGTCATCTTGCCCAGGTGTTATTTTGATGAGCTCACTATCGAGCTCTTCAATATCCCTTTGGTCTAGAGTAGGTAGTTCCTGAATAGGTTCTATTTCTTGTTTTACCTTTAGGTTTTGAAAATAATCTTCTTCTAAGTTCTGAATAGTTTCATCACGCTCTAGGGTTTGCCCTAGATTTTCCCAAGAAATAGTTTGCATAAGAATCCAGCACGCTAGGCCATCCATCGATCTACATGCATAGTTTGAATACTTAATCAGATCTTTTTGATTGTGTGTCCTTAAGGCGTTATAGAACATCATTTGATTAAGCTCAAAAGGCATTTTCTCTTTATACATAATATTTAATACATCTAATAACTTTCTTGTTTCATCAAATTTTTCTTGTCTTATTTTGAAGAGAGTTCTTAAAGACTTTCTTTTTCTTTCAGGTAGGTTTTTCTTTATGAGTCTCTCTAATAGTCTATTTCCTTCTTCCCATTGGCCAAGCATCCAGACTAATGGAAGAGATCTTTCAATAGCATTTAAGGAGTTCTTTTTCTTTTGAAGAGCTAATTTATAATGTCCAAACGCAAGTTCATACTTATCTCTCGCTAAATTATAGTTCCCTTTCATATTCTCAGAGTTAGGTGTTTCTATATCTTCAATGAAGTTCATCGCTTTTTCTTCATCTCCTGTTCTAAAATAGAGCAATCCGATAAGCTCTCTTGTTCTTTTTGATCTGTAGAAATTCTCAGGTATAGACTTTATTAATTTTAAGACTAGGTGTTCTTTATTCAAGTAGATCCCTGTTTTTAACCATATTCTTAAAAAGTTTTGGTCTTGTAGAACGTATTGAGTGTCTGAGAATGAAGAACCTTTAAAACTTTCCTCTCTGTTGAACTTTAGCTGAAACATTGTATTTAACCAGTAGTGATCTGTCTTTGAATACTTTAAGGTTAGCCGGCTACATGTATCAAACTCCTTATAAAGTCCTTCCTTAACGTTTAGGGCCATCATATTTGTTATTTTCAACAGACAAATTCTCTCATAGTATTTATGTTCGTTAAATCGAACACTGTTTAAAGCTTCAAGTGAAGATTGATAATCATCATCTATGAAGTGAATAATTGCCAAGTATCTAGCTTTGATATATTTAATTGCTTTGTTCTTATCATCTAGTTTCTCAAGATAATATTTAGCGGCGTCTATATCACCACCTATAATCAATTGCTTTACTCGTTTGAGAACTGTGAGGTCATGCTTCCTGGCATTTATAGTATTTCTTCTATTGATCTCATTAATCTCTAGACCATCTAGCAATTCCCATTCAACATCAATCTCTTTGAGCTTTGATGTATCAATCATCGGCGCATTATTTTGGGCCATCGATGACGGCAGAAAGGTGAGTAGAAAAGTCAGAAATATTAATGTTTTCATATACTTAATATTTCGGGAGAAAGAACCGATATCTTAAGTAGAAATCAAAAATAGGTGCTTTTATGATCAAGGAATGGATCATTTTTCTTATATTCATAGTCAGTTTTAATGCTAGGGCTCTAGTGCCGCTAGAAAGTATTCTTTTAGGTAACTTTGAAGAGAAGTATTCAAAGGAATCTGCAGATCCTTTTGATTATTTATTCCTTAAAAAAGTCGAACTTCCTGGAAAGGACTCAGAAAAAAGAGAACTAACTATTTACCGAGGTTACTATGAAGAAGGGAGTAACCTTCAAAAGTCATGTAAAGCAGGTTACGAAATCTCCTATCCAACTCCATGGCAAGAGCAGCAGGTAAAGCGAAGCCTCTTTGCAACACTTCAATATATCGGACTTGATATTTCTATTCGAGCGATACCTCAATATGCAAAGTATTTAGAGTTCTCGAGAGATGAGTACGTTAACATGGTAGATAATATTGTAGGTAACTACTGCTCAAGAAATTTAAGCATTATTAGTATAAAACAACTTAAAAGAAATTTTCTGAGTAAGTTTGATAATGAAAATTCTTTTCAATTACCGGACGTTTCTGAAAACTCTCTTTTTCCTGAAAAAGTATCTTCTCTGGCGACTATGGATGACATAAGAGAGAGAGAATTTGCCAAGACTTTAGATTTGTTTAAAGTCTTTTGTAGCTGGGGAGGGGATGAGTCAAATCTAAGACTGTTAGTTCCTTTTGTTAAAAACCCTGTCGTTTACTCCTCTTTAATAAGACAGCTTTCAAATGAAAAGCTGGAGTGGAATAAATCTTCCAGAGATGTCTATAAAGTTAAAAATCAAAAGACTGTTCAAGTGTTGTGCGATGGACTGATTTGTAGAAAGTCTAACTCAAGTGACTTTATCAAAAAATTTCCAACCTCAGTGGGGCATAAGTCTTTGAACGATGATCTATCTAGGCTCTATTGTAAGGAGGTTAGAGATTATCAATATCAAATCAAAGGTCAAGCTCCAAAGATTTCAAAAATAATAAAGAAGATGACTTTTGATGAAGAGAATATTCTTATATCTCAATTTCTTGCTCTTCAGACAGGTGTTCCAGCTCTTTTCTTAAGAGGAAATAATTATTCAAAGGGAAAAGAATTCTTAAGAGCTAGTGTTGATGATACTTGGGATGATTGGGCAAAAAATCAAGTAGATAAATTTAAGGGAGAGGTTTATTACGAAGAACCTCTATCTATTGAACTTGTAGATAAATCTCAATTTTATAAAAATTATTTGGCAGAATTTAAAGTTATTTTTGATGTAAATCTAGGTGAACTTGATAGAACTAATCAAATCGCAGGAAAAATATCTACAACATTTAATATAAAATTCTCTAGAAAGTTTCTTCGATGGGCCAGGTCTGAGTGGTTAAATTTAGACCCAAGAGATAAGAAGAGAAGGGATGAGCTTTTTTACAAAATGAAACTCCGCATTGAGCCTGTCGTGAATAATATAAGGTCAAAGTTTCCTTATCCTCCTTGGGATGGAGAGTTAGATGTCATCATAAGAAATGAGATTTTAGATCAACTCTCTCAATATAGAGGAAAGTATTTTATGTATGATGAACCTGGTATGGTTGATATCCCGGTTCTAATTAATTTTGCACCTTATGCTTTAAAATATCTTCGATATGAATATAATGTCGAACAGAACCAGAAGAAAGCTAGGCAAAATGAGAAGTTATTTAAACTAAATGCTATGGAAGAGGGGAAGTAATTGTGTTACTCTCTCCGCAAACTTAAATAGTAGATATATGACTAAAAAAAATAAAGATAACATTAAAAAATCTCCATCAGATGTTGAAGTTCTAAGTACTGAGGATCTCCTTAGTGAGTCAGAGAAAAAAACTCTTGATGATATAGAGATTTCTCTTTCGAATGCTGAAGAGCTGAAAGATGAGTACTTGCCAATTTTAGATGTAGGTAAAGATCTTGTTCAGTATGACTCAAAAGTTGGTGATCCTCTTACTCTTTATTTAAAAGAAATTGCTCAGTACGATTTACTTACAATTGAGGAAGAAAAAGAGCTAACTAGAAGACTTTTTGAGACTGGTGATATTGAAGTCGCAAAGAAGCTTGTTGCTGCAAATCTAAGACTTGTTGTTAAGATAGCTATGGAGTACCGAAACTCCTTTCAAAATGTGATGGACCTAATTCAAGAAGGGAATATTGGTCTAATGAAGGCCGTATCGAAATATGATCCTGATAAGGGTGCAAAGTTATCATATTATGCTAGTTGGTGGATTAAATCTTATATTCTTAAATATATCTTAGATAACTTTCGTTTAGTGAAGATTGGTACAACCAATGAGCAGAAGAAACTCTTCTATAATCTGTTAAAAGAAAAAGATAGATTAGCTAAGCAGGGGATTGAGCCTGACCACAAGTTAATCTCCGAAAACTTAGGTGTTTCAGAAAAAGCTGTGGCACTTATGGATAGTAGATTATCTAGTTCTGGTGGTGAAGTGAGTCTCGAGACACCTCTTGGCCATGATACTGGATCCGGAGTTCTTTCGGATATTCTTGAAGATAAAGATCAAAATGATATTTCTGAGCAAATCGCTGACGCTCAGGGTCTAGAATTATTACAAGATAATTTAAAGGATTTTGTATCTGGGCTGAAGGAAAGAGATAGAGATATCTTTAAAAAACGGCTACTTAGTGAGGTTCCTCCCTCGCTTCAAAATATTGCTGATGAATACGGTGTGTCAAGAGAGCGTATTAGGCAAATTGAAGAGCGTCTTCTAAAGAATTTAAAGGTTTACATGTCCGAGTTTATCAGATAAATTGCGCAATAAGTTTATATCCTTCAACTCGGTTTCAATAATAACATTGATACTTGGTTTTAGGTGATTTGGAGATACTATGCTTACAACTGAACAAAAAAGAAACATTGTTGCTGAATTCGGAACTGAATTTGGTAAAGGTGAGAAAGACTCAGGTAATGCTGCTGTACAAGTTGCACTACTTACTCACAACATTAACGGTCTTAAAGAGCACTTTGGAAAACACATCCATGATTACCACTCAAACCGTGGTCTTCTAAAGATGATTGGTCAAAGAAAGGCCCTTCTTAAGTATGTTCTTGCTAAGAAGCCTGAGCAATACCAATCGCTAATTAAAAAGCTTGGTCTAAGAAAGTAATTAAAAAGGGGAACTTATTGTTCCCCTTTTCTTTTTTTAGGCTTAAAATATAGAAAACCCTGGATGGAAATAAAGCGCAAGGAAGTTAGAGGATATTTGAAATATTGGCGCTACATTGAAGAATCATTATTTGAAATATCTTTTAAATTCCCTCTTTATTGAAATCCTTCACATTAATAAGCTAATTAACAGGCGTTAATTAGTAAGGAGAAATTATGTTAAACGAAAAGAAAATTTATTCGTTAAACTATGGTGGCAAAGAAGTCACTGTTGAAACAGGTCGTCTTGCAAAGCAAGCTGATGGATCTGTACTTGTATCTTGTAACGGAACTCAAGTTCTAGTTACTGTTTGTTCTGCTCACCAAGTAAAAGACGGGCAAGACTTTTTTCCACTTCTAGTAGAATACACAGAGAAATTCTACGCAGCTGGAAAATTTGTTGGTGGATTCTTAAAAAGAGAAGGTAGACCAGCAACTTCTGAAACTCTTAATGCACGTCTAATTGATAGACCTCTAAGACCACTATTCCCTTCAGGGTATATGTTTGACACTGTAGTTTCTTGTACAGTTATTTCATACGGTGAAGACGGTGATGCTGAAGTTCTAGCAGCTCTTGGTGCATCTGCAGCTCTTACTATTTCTGATATCCCATTTGCTGGACCAATCGGAACTTGTAAAGTTGGTAGAATCGACGGGAAATTAGTTCTTAACCCAAGTCAAACTGAATGGGAATCTTCTGACCTTGAGATCGTTGTTGCTGCATCTGCAGACGCAATCCTTATGGTAGAAGGTGAAGCGCAAATCGTTCCAGAGAAAGATGTTCTTGAAGCAATTTACTTTGGTCACGATCACATTAAAGAATACGTTAAGTTAATGGAACAGATGAGAAGTGAAATTGGTAAGCCAAAGAGAGAATTCGTTTCTTCTGCAGCCAATGAAACAATGATGGCGAAAATGAGAAGTGATTTTGCTTCTGCAGCTAGAGCATGTATCTCAACTGACGATAAAATGGAAAGACAAGCTGCTACTAGAGCTCTTGAAGCTGAAGTAAAAGCTGCAATGGCAGAATCTCCAGAAGCATTTGGTCTAAACGAAGCGAATAGCTTTGGTAAAGAAGCTTATAAAGGTGTTGATGAACTTCTTTATGAGATGATGAGAGCAGATATTCTTGATGAAGAAAAGCGTATTGCTGGAAGAGGAATGAATGAAGTTAGAGAAATCGAAACTGAAGCAAACCTTCTTACAAACGTTCACGGTTCTTCATTATTTACTAGAGGTGAAACTCAGGTAATGGCCGCAGTTACTATTGGTGGTAAGCACGGTGAGAAAATGGAAGATTCTATTAGAGGAACTAACTTCCAGAAATTCTACCTACACTACAACTTCCCTCCTTATTCAGTAGGTGAAGCTAGAGGTGTAAGAGGTGTTGGTCGTCGTGAACTTGGTCACGGAAACCTAGCTGAAAGAGCTGTTAAAGCTGTAATGCCTTCGCAAGAAGATTTTGCATATACTACAAGAATCGTTTGTGAAGTTATGGAATCAAATGGTTCTTCTTCAATGGGTTCTGTATGTTCTGCTTCAATGGCACTTATGGATGCTGGTGTACCTATCACTAATCCAGTTGCAGGTATTGCAATGGGTCTTATTACAGACGGTGAGAGATTTAAAGTTCTTACAGATATTCTTGGTGATGAAGATCACCTTGGTGATATGGACTTTAAAGTTGCAGGTACTGCTGATGGTATTACTGCAATTCAAATGGATATTAAGATTACTGGTCTTACTCGTGAGATCGTTGAGAAATCAATTGAGCAAGCGAAAGAAGGTAGACTTCATATTCTTGGTGAAATGGCTAAAACTATTTCAACTAAGAGAGCTGAATTCAAAGACGGTGTTCCAAGAATTGTTACAACTAATATTCCTACAGATAAAATTGGTGCATTAATTGGACCTGGTGGGAAAAATATTAAGAAGCTTCAAGAAGACTTCGATGTAACTGTAGAAATTACTGAAGAAGGACTTGTTAAAGTTCTAGGTGTTGATACTGACGTTCTTAACAACTGTGTAGCTTCTATTGATCTTCAAATTAATGGTCCAGAAGTTGGAACTGTTTACGAAGCAGTAGTTGTTACAATTAAAGAATACGGTGCATTCGTTGACATTATTCCTGGTGTATCAGGTCTTGTTCATATTTCTGAACTTGCAGATGACAGAGTTAAAGATGTTAGTGAGTACCTAAGCGAAGGTGATAAGGTTTCTGTTAAAGTTATCGAAGTTGATAGAATGGGAAGACTTAAGCTTTCAGCAAAAGCTGTTAAGCCAGTAGAGAAGAAAGCTGATAAGTAATTTAAAATTATTTAAGTATAACTAGGGGACGTATTACGTCCCCTTTTTATTGGAGAAAAAGCAATGGTTCAAACTATTGAGCTCAAAATTAAGAAATTAGAGCACTTTGATAATAACTTACCTCTGCCAAAGTATGAGACTGCTGGTGCTGCTGGTGCTGACCTTAGGGCATCTATGCCAGGTCAGGAGAACTTAACTATAGCTCCTGGTAAGAGAGTCTTAGTTCCAACTGGTTTGAGCTATGAGATTCCAGAGGGTTATGAAGTTCAGGTTAGACCTAGGTCTGGAATGAGTCTTAAAACAAATTTATTGATTGTAAACAGTCCAGGGACGATTGACTGTGACTACCGCGGAGAGATAAAGATAATCATCGGAAATTTTGGTGATGAAGATGCTATAATTGAGCATGGGGACAGAATTGCTCAGATGGTGATTGCTCCAGTGACTCAGGCTACACTAGTAGAGACGTCAACTTTATCAGAAACCGACAGAGGGCACGGAGGATTCGGCTCTACAGGTAAGAAATAATTCAGGGAGTGAAAAATGGATTTGTCTGTAAACTATAATAAGGCTACAAGTAAGCAGGAAGCGTATGATTTAGCGAAAGCTCAAATTACGCCAGATTATGTAGATAAGTTTAATGTAAAGGCCGATATATCATATGATGAGTCTGGCCACAGTATGAAAGCAACTGGAAAGGGATTTACGCTTGAACTTCAATTTAAAGAAGATAAGTGTGATGTTTCTATTAAGTTGTCTCTCATTTTAAAGCCACTTAAGAAAAAGATCTTAGGTAAAATTGAAAGTAAGTTAGAAAGAAACATTTAGAGGAAAGTATGTATACAGCGACGTTAGTGCCATCAGGTGAAAAAATAGTAATAAATGAAAAGAAATCTCTATTAGAGAACTTGAAAGATAATGGGCATTATATAAAGTCGTCTTGTGGTGGTCACGCATCATGTACTGACTGTATTGTTAAAGTTGTTACTGGAGAAGATTTTGTAAATCCTCCAGAGTTTAATGAACTTCAATTAATGGGAAATGTATTTCATATAACTAAAGAAAGACTTTCTTGTCAGACTTTTGTGACTGGTGACATTACTGTTGATATCTCAGCACATGATAAAAAAGAAGATGAGAGAAGACTTAAGAATAAAACAGCTGCTTTTGCTAAGAGTAAGTCTTCAGGACCTAGAATTAGAAAAAGAGAAGAAGTTGATGAGATCTTAAAAGAAAGACAAGAAAGATACGAAGAAAAGAAGAAGACTGGTGATGATTGGCATAAGCACTGGGAGAAAGGTGAAGATAAGCCTGTTAAGAGATTTGGTGGTGGTAAAAGACCTAAGGGCTTTAGAACTGATCATATTGATCATGAAAGAGATGCTAAGCTTAGAGCCGAGGCAGCTGAGAGAAGACTAAAAAGAGAAAAGCTAGAGAAGCTTTCTCCAAGATCATTCAATGACTCACTTGCTGATAAATCAAATAAAGAAAAGTACACGCCAAGACCTTCTGAGAAAGAAGAAGATGCAAACTTCTGCTCTAGACCAGCTGCTAAGAGGGATAGAGAAGAGACAGCACCTAGAACTATTGATAAGGCATCAACTCCTGTAGCATCAGAGGAGAGACCTCTTAAAGCGAATCCAGAGAGAAAGAGCTTTAGAAAGAAAAAAGAAGACTAGTTTATACCAATGGCCATCTTTCTTGATGGCCTTTATTCACCTCGTTATATATCTCTATTTAAAAATTTATCTCTTAATATTGCCATTTAGTTTCTAATAAATTATCTTAATTATTCAAATATCTATGCCCGGGTGGTGAAATGGTAGACACGCACGCTTGAGGGGCGTGTGTCGCGAGACGTGCTGGTTCAAGTCCAGTCCCGGGCACCATTCAAAAGACAAGCTTAGCAACTCCTAGAAGTTGCTTTTTTTGTACCTGGTATCCCTTCACATTTAACAAATTTATTGAAATTATTATTTATTGATCAAGATGAAAGATGAAGAGTTGAACTTAACTCTATTGAGAGAAAAACTCACTACCTTAAAGAACTAAAGGCAGTGAAGTGATTATTTATTAATATGGGCTAATATATTCTGGCTTATATGATTCACCTTCAACTTTGTCATCATCTCCACCAAACACCTTGTGAAAATTTAGAGTTACAATAGTGTCATTATCATAGTTGTAAATTTGGTAGTTTTGTTTATCACCAGCAAAAGCTTTCTTAAGCATGACTTCAAAACTATAACTTCCTTTTCCAATTCCAACAGATGCTTCTAATTCGTTCATTGGAGTGTCACCAGTTCTGTGAATTGTAGAGCTGATTCTAGTACCGGCTTTAAATGCCCATGACCTCTCTGATGATTGGTAATATGCATCTACTCCAGCTGAGGCCGTTACACTACTTGTATCTATGATTGTACTCAAGACACCACTGAATTTAGCATCACCAACTATTCGAATTTTTCTGTTATCTGTTTGGTAAATGAATTGTTTACCAACTCCTGCTTCAACAAAACCACCCACTTCATTTTCACGACCAGACTCTAAGTTGTTTGGATGATATGAACCCATCGCATCGTGCATAAGAACTTGTTGTTGTGCCGCAGATAAAAAACTACGAACGTCTTGATAGTTGAGTTCAATAATTCCGACACCAACTTCAATATACTGATCTTTACCTTGTGCTTTGTTATTTACTACAACTTTTATAATGTTTTCTTCAGTAAAGTATTGGTCGTAAGTACTACCGTAAGGATCTGTATTATATTTTTCAGATTGTCTCTCTGTATAAAGATTAGAGAAGTATACAAATTTATAATTGATTTTAAATGAATCAGTTCTAGCGATTTCTAGAAGAACTCCATGTGTGTTACCAAAGTCATTACCTAGCTTATCACCAGTCGCTAACTCATAAGCACCATATGCATTATCATTAAGGAGAGAAAAGTTGACATCAATCTCACCATCAACTGAGTCTTCAAAGACCTTGCCGGCCACAAGCTCAGCGATCTCTTTATTACAGTCGCTATTGTCGCAAGTGTAGGAAGCGGAGTAGCCAAGAGGGGAGATCATTAGTGATAAGAGAATTAAAAAACTTTTCATAGTTATGCCCATTTGTTGATTTTGTTAAGAAATCTATCGTTTCAATTTATTCTTTTCAGTTTATATGATTTCAGTAATTTTATTGGGAGAGTTGAAACATCTACATATGGATTTAAAAGTGTCTAATCTTTACACACTTTCTATACATCATCAGGAGGTTTGATTCTTAGGTAGTATTTATTTATATGGCACAGATATCTTACATGTTTCGTATATTACTACGTTTTTGTAAATTACTTGTGCATTGTTAAGTTATTGAAAATATATATTTATGTTAACTTAAAAAAAAACCGTTAAGTCACTGTATTAATATATTAAAGAGATTTAATTAAGGAGATTTTCTCTTATTTTTAAATAAGAGGCGAAGGAGGTACTTTCAGGTGAATAAATCTGGAGCTACATTAAGAAGTGTATTACTTATTGATGTTCTAAGATATGTCTACAGAAGTATCAAAAATCTGCCTAGAACTGTTTCATTGAAGCACCGTTCGGTGAGCTTAAGATTCCATAAAATTAAAGAAGAAACCATATTATGAAATTCTTAAATATCATAATATTTTTGTCTCTATCCTTTGTATTATCTAGTTGTTTAGACCAGTTGCCAGAAGTTGGAAATGATGACTTTTGTCCTGGAGCTAGGCTATCTAATGGTACTTGTCCATCTGCTTTCGGCACACTCAGTGATAAGTATTGGAGTTTTGAAACTCCTGGAGATTACACTTATAATTCTAACTACGTTGAAATATCATCGGGTGTAGCTAGTTTAAAAAATGTTGACCAAACTCTTTCTGGAGCTGATCTTAATAGTGGGACTCATGTCGTAACTTATGTAGATGCAAATAATAATTTAACTCTTAGAAATAAAACTATTGAATTATTAGATGTACGAAATATTTTTCCAGATAAGAAAGACTTCCTTGTAGGGTATTGGCGATTTGATGGAGACTCAATAGATTCTTCTAATAACGGAAACCATTTAACTACGATCTCTTCTGGTTATTCTACAGACTCAAAAGTCGGTAGTCAGTCAGGAAACTTTCAAGATAATTCAATCGCAAAAATTAATGAATCAAGTATGATGCCAACAGGAAAGTTAACGTTTACGGCATGGGTTAAGCCTACTTCTGCGAATGAAGGGGTGAGAGTAATTGCAGGAAACTATGAAGCTGGAGGAAGTCCTTTTACAGTCTTAGTGCGAAATAATTCGGGGAATTCAAAATGGCGTGTAGATTTAAATCAATCTTCTGGAGTAGCTATCTCTTCAGTATATGGAAAAAATGTAATTCCTTTAAATACATGGTCTCATTTGGCAGTTGTTGCAGATGGAACAAATGTTACTTTATATGTAAATGGTGAATACAATGATAGTGAAGCCTACGATGGGACAATTCTTCCTGTTACGACTTGTTGGGGGATTGGAGCTAGACCTCGTTATGCAGAATGCAGTTCTTACGATCAGAGGTTTTCTGGAAAGATTGACGAAGTCTCTATATGGAGTGAATCACTTACAAGTGAAGAGGTAAGTACTCTTTATGACACACAGGTTTTGAATTATATTGAACTTTCTTCATCGTGGACTCCTGAGTGGGACTCTATTATTGGTTACTGGAAGATGAATGGTGATTGGCTTGATTCTTCTGGAAAGGGCAATCATGGTACACCTTCTGGAGATGCTACATTTACACTTGAATCAAAAGTAGGCTCGCATGCAGGAACATTTGATGGCGCTGGAGATAGAGTAGTTATTTCAGATAGCGATGACTTTGATTTTGTCGGTAATAATTTTTCATATTCTGGATGGTTTAAAGCCGACCCAACAACAACTGATACTATTGGTCTTTGGAGTTACAATAGTGATGATGCTGATTATATTTCTATACACATTGGATCTTCTACAGATGATTACGCTAACCAGTTAGTGATGATTTCAAGAAGTGGAGCTAGTTATATACAACCTGAAAGTGGTGTTGAAGTCCGTGACGGAGGTTGGCATCACTTTGCTATAACTCGAGACTCTGTAAATCAAAGAATGAGGCTTTATCTTGATGGAAAAATGATGGATGAGCTTGTAGATACACGTACTCACGACTTTGTTTCAGTGAGTGACCCAATAATAGGGAAGGCCCGAAATAATAACAAGCATTACGATGGTGAAATAGACGAGTTTGTAATTTGGAATGTTTCATTAACAACAGTTGATGTGCAGACTATTTATAATCGTCAAAAGCAAAAATATGCAGGACATTATGATTCTCCTGTTATTGATTTAGGTACTTCAGGAAACTGGAGTAATATAAAAACAAGTTCAACTCTTCCGTTTATGAAGGAGCTTCCAGGCAACTCTATCAATGAGGTATCTGCTGACTATAGCTCACTAATTGCAAATGATGGAAGCTCTCCCGCTAGTCTTAGTGACGGATTAATGAAGGATATGGTTGCTCTATGGCACTTCAATGGCACTGAGGGAGATCTCGCTGATGATGAAGCTATTCTAGATAGTTCAGGAAATGGAAACAATGCTTTAGCAAAAGATGGTGATGACCCAAACTCGATAGCATACTCTAGCTCCGGTAGATTCGCGCAAAGTATACGTCTTGATGGTGTTAATGACTATGTTAGAGTGAATTCAAATATGGGGATTACAGATTATCCTTTCTCTTTCTCATTATGGGTAAAGCTTGAAAACTCTGATAGTGGTTCACTTATGGAATTTGCTGATTCTACACGCGCTGGAGGAAACTGGACCTTGAGGGTTGTGGATGGAGTATATAAAATTGGAGCTCGATACGATACGAATCCTTCAACGTTAAGCGATGAAGGAAACCAGTCTGTTGAAGTAGGGAAATGGACTCACCTTGTGGGTGTATTTGAAAGTGCAACTAAGAGAAAGATCTATGTGAATGGTGACTTTGATGCTGAAAGTGTAGTTAATGTTCCATTTTATGCCAACCACCTTAGTTTTGGAAGGCTTTCTGATTCAACACCTGGCTCATACTCAAAGGGCAGTATTGATGAAGCCGCTGTTTGGTCTAGGACTCTTAATGATAATGAAATTAAACAGCTTTATAGACGAGGTGGCAATCGTATAAAGTATCAAGTTAGAACATGTGACGATACTTTATGTGATACAGAAAAGTTTATTGGCCCAGATGGAACAGACGAAACATATTTTTCTGAACTTCATAATAATGACACGATTGATGGGGCAACAGGATTAGCTACAGGAGTTGTTTTACCTTCTTCTTTAGACATTACATTTAGCGACTTTGTAACTGCACCAAGTAACAATAGATATTTTCAATATAGAGTGTATATGGAGAGTGATGAAAATACTCTTTGCAGTAATCTTTTTTGTGCACCTGAGCTTAGTCTTGTTGAGATAGGCCCTACTGGAAGATACTATGGTGGATCACCAACGATTGTAACAAATGAGCCAATTGCATTTAGTAAAATAGAATCTATCACTATTAGCGAGAGTGGTAGCTGTGAGATTGGATATCAATTATCAAATGATGGAATCAATTATTACTTCTGGGATAATTCAAGTTGGTCTGCAGTAAGTGGTGATACAGATCGTAATACAAAGTCTGATATCACTTCTAATATTGAGTCGTACTCAACTCAGTTTGGTGCAGGTAATTTATACTTAAGAGCATTTCTCGATTCAGACACTAGTCAATCTTGTTCTCTTAATGGAATTGCTATCAAGGATATTGAATAAAGTATTTATACAACGTCTCAGTAATCAAAAAACAATCTTTTTAAATCTAGTATCCTTGATGACGCTCAAGTTCTTACCTCGTAGATGATTTATAAAAGAATAGAAAAATATTGAGATTACTTTTCTTGTCTAGATTCTTATTGTTGACCTATCTCATAAAATAATTGAAAATTATTTGATTCAATTTTTAACTTCTAAAGGAATTAGATGAAATTATTTCTAATATTATTTACTTTATCATTACCAATCCTTGCTAAAGATTTTTCAGTTCAAAGGTTTAATGGTGACGTTTTTGTAAATACTATAAAAGTCACAAATGAGAATTTAAATAAGATAGATCTTAAAATTGGTGACACGATAGAAGCTAGGGATAAGAAATCATTTATTCAAATTAAGAGCCATAGAGGAAGTACTTTTTTGATTCGAAATGGAAGTATGACCCTCAATAAGTATAATAAAAAAGTAACAGTCATCTCACTCTTGAAAGGAAAATTCTTTCATTTTCTAGATACTAAAAAAAACAAGAGAAGCTTTATTATCAAATCAAAGACTGCTTCTCTTGGAGTTAGGGGGACGAAGTATATGGTTGAGGCCAGTGATGATAATACGTATCTTTGTGTTTGCGAGGGGAAAGTTGCAATAAAAAGTAATTTATCTAAGAAGCTTTATATGACTAAGGCCGGTGAAGATATCGATATTTTGAATACTATGGCCGATTTTAAAGTAAGAGAAGCTACAGATATGATGATTGATATGACAGCAAAAGAGTTTTCTGACATGGGGATTCCATTATAATAAATTGCTATCTTCATAGTTATAATCTTTAAGTTGTCTACTTTGAGATTTTATTTCAGCAAGATTTGTAGGCAGTTTGTTAAGTTACCATTTGTTTTACATTAGTTGTTTTTTCTTTAGGTTTGTGGAGTATGTTAAATCAGTAGCTTGTAAGATTAATCTTGTGAAACTCTTAAGGTTTAAATTATGGTAAAATCAATAGTCTTCAAGATGTATTCTAATGCTATTTTAGTATAGAATTTAGAGCGTTAGATATAAAAAATGCTCTTGTGAAAGGTTGTAAATGGATAATAAGTCTCGTGTTCTAATTATTGATGATGATAAAGATATTCATGATATTTTAAACATGGCCCTTGATTCTATTAATCGTGATGAGAAGAAGTCGTTGAGGAAAAGCCTTTTAGAAGAGTTGTCTGTTAATTCGAGTTCCAAGTCTCCACTTATTGATATTTTTCATGCGTACCAAGGAGAAGAAGCAATTTCTCTTTTGAGGGATGATTCTCAGCCTGCAATGGATTTACTTGTGTTAGATATGCTGATGCCTCCAGGGATTAATGGTGCAGAGGTAATGAAAGAATTATCTAAAACATCTAAGGATTTAAAGATTATAATAAGCACTGCCTACTTCCATGATCTTGAAGATCAAATTCGTGAGATGGCACAACATTTTAATAGTGTTTACTTGTTGATGAAGCCATTTAATTTAAATATATTTGTAGATTTGGTTACTGGTGTCTTGTCCGAAAAAGAGAGCGATTTAAATAGCAAAGATATTTTGAAGTTGAAATAGGAAGATGCTGTGACTGATAAAGTTCATTTGAATACATCACAAGTGGTTTATGGACGCAGTCTTGAAGTGGCAGCAATCCAGGAAGCTGTTAAGGGTAAAGGTGATAAATCTACTTCTGCGATTTTCTTTTCTGGTCAGTCTGGTATCGGTAAAACCTCAATTATTAAAAAAGCAATTTCTTCTTTTTCTTCTAAAGATGTGACTCTTCTTCATGGGAAATTTGATCAACTATCTAATGATAACTTAGGTAAGCCACTTTTAAAGGCAATTTCTGTTTTTTTTGTAGAAATACTTTCGGCTTCTGAAAGTGAGTTAGAAGAATGGAGGAGAGATTTAAGAGATCACCTTGGGCAAAATGCAAAAGTTATTGCAGATGTTATACCTGAGCTAACATTAATTTTGGGTTCTCTTGATGAGCCTACTGAGCTAGGACCTACAGAGTCTCAAGTCAGATTTGAATTAATGCTAACTAATCTTGTTCAGTTTATTTCGAGTAATTCTACAAAGAAAATTATCATGTTTATTGATGATTTACAGTGGGCAAGTGCAAGAAGTATTGGTTTGTTGAAGAAAGTGCTAAACTTAGATGAATTAAATAACTTCTTATTTATAGGTGCTTATAGAGATAATGTAAGTTCTGATCATCCTCTTCATGAAATTACTGACTCAAGTTCAAATGATTTTTCTGTGTATAAAGTTGGGCCATTAGGTAATGAAGATATTTTATCTCTTTTAGACGATATGTTTGAGGGATGCAGCTTTAACTCAGATCTTTTGAAGTGTGTTGTTGATAAAACTGCAGGTAATCCTTTTCATATTCTTCAGTTTTTAAAATATGCCAAGTTAGAAAATATTATAAGTAAGGATAATGATAAATGGTACTGTGATTTAGAAAAACTCAATCTTCAGTCTATTTCAGATAATGTTGTTGATATTCTATTGAAAGAGATGAAATCTTTAGATGAAGTTAACCAGAATTTCCTTTCAATCTGCTCTGTGCTTGGAAATGATATAAAGTTATCTCTACTCTTAGATATTTTCGACTCTAAAGAGTCCGAAGTTAGAAGATCTATAAAATTGATGAGTGAACTTTCTTATATTAATTTATTTGATAATAGAATCAACTTTTCACATGACCGTATACAAGAAGCCGCTTATGAACTTATAAATGCATCTGATCGTATATTAATTCATAAAGATGTAGGTCGGCACTTGTTAGATAATTTAAAAAAAGAAGAGCTTGAAGATATTACAGAGATTGCTAATCATTTAAATCTTAGTATCGATCTTCACTCTCGAGAAGAGCTTGTTGAGTTAGTAGAGTTAAATTTAGAGGCATCCTATTACTCTAAAAAATCTACTGCTTTTAGTCAGTCCCTCGTATATTTAGATATGGCGGATAAGTTAAAAAGCTACATTAAGAACAACTATAGTTTGTTTTCGAAAATTATATTAGAAAAATCAGAATCTCTTTATTTAAACGGTAAATATGATGATTCAGAGAAGTATGTTAATTCACACTTAGATGAAGACTTGAATAAGATAACGAAAGCTCTGTTACTAAATCAATTAGTCATTCAGTTTACGGCTCAAGGAAGATATGCTGATGCTATAGAAGAAGGGAGGAAGGCCCTTTCGTTACTTGATATATTCTTGCCTGAAGGTGATGTTAAAAAATCTGTTCAGCTTGAATTAAAGAAAGTTACAGATATGGTTCATGGGCGAGATATTCTTTCTTTGAAACGTTCAAAAGAATTATCTGATGAGAAAATGAAAATTGCGATGAATATTTTCATTAACTTAGATTCTCCATGTTACTTAAGTAATATCGACTTGTATTGCATCGTTGTTGCAAGAATGGTTCAAACATCAATAGAGTTCGGTTCTCTTCCTGAATCTGCAAAAGGTTTCGCTTCTTATGGGATTGTCTTATGTTCTTTTAATGAACATGAACTTGGAAGGAAGTTTTGCGAATTAGGTATAGCTATTGCTGAGAAATATAATCACCTCGGGCAAATTTGTCGTGCATGTCACACAATGGCCAACCATGTTCAGTTTTGGACTCAACATATTGGTGAGGGCGATAAGTATAACGAAAGAGGGTTTTCTGCAGGCCATGATGCGGGCGAGTATCTTTGGGCAGGTTTTATAAAGCTTTTTAAACCATATAATCAGTTCTTTAGAGCTCGTAATTTAAATAAACTAAAAAAAGATATAGTATCAGGAATTGAATACTGTACAAATCATCCTAATCAATTAGGTGTCGATACACTTACTGGTATCGCTATATTAGTTGATGAACTTGGTAATTCTGAAATCTTTGATAATGGAATAGACCTACCTTCTCATGAGGTATTCGTTTCACGCTGTCATGAATCAAATAGTTTAATGGCACTAAGTATGTATTTGTCAGTAAAAACATTTACGTTAATTCTAGAAGGTCGTTTTTCAGAAGCAAATTCTATTATTGATGAATCAATAGATTATCTTCCATATTCTTACTCTGTAAGTACTAATTTTTATGATGATTTCTGTAAGGCATTTTTGATTCTTGTGAATGCAGAGGATGGAGATTCTTTAAGCTCTACTGTTTTTTACGATAAGTTATCTCGTATTGAAGCTTTAAGTATTTCTTGTCCTGATAATTTTAGTTCATTTAATAGTCTTATTCTCGGAGAGTTAAGTATACTACAAGGTGATTTTTACCAGGGGGTTGAGTATTTAGAGAAATCTAGAGAACAAGCTCTTACGTCAGGATTTCACCATATTAAGGCATTAGTCTATAAGCGTTTAAGTTATCATTGGAAAAATGCTCAAGCTAAAAGTGAAATTTCAAATTTTTATAGAGAGCGTTCTCAAAGAATTTTCTATGAATGGGGTGCTAAGGCGTTAGCACTGAATTATAAAGACACTGATATAAGTTCTAATAAATCAAGTGGTGAAGACCTAAGTTTTAATTTAGGTGTTATTCTTAGTTCTGGTAAGAATTTAGATAATAAAATCGATAGAGATGCATTGATTAATAAATCGCTCTCTATACTCCTAAATACTTCAGGAGCAGATATTGGCTATTTCTTTACGAGTCAGAATGATAAAGACCTTGTTGAGTCATTACATATTGGTGAAAGTGTAGATGACCTTCAGCCCCTTGTAAATTATGTCTATAGAACAAATACTAAACTTTGTACAAATAACATAGACCATTCAAGACTAGTTGATGTTCATGGTGATAATGACTATGCAATATTATGTTATCCAATATCGTCTAATTCAGTATTAATCCTTATCAATAGTAAAGATAAAGATCATTTCAATATTGATAACCTTAAGATTATAAATTTATTAGTTCAACAACTAGAAATGTCTTTAGATAATATTGAAATGTTTGAAAAACTAACCCTTTTTAATATTGAGCTTGAGAATCAAGTATCTTTGAGAACTAGAGAATTAAAGAATGAGAGGGATAAAGCACAAGCGATTGCACAAGAGCTTAAGCTTGCTCAACGTGAGATCATTGATAGTGCAAAGGATGCAGGTAGGGCCGAAGTCGCTGCAAATGTTCTGCATAATGTTGGAAATAGCTCAATGTATTTATTGGGACAATTCGATATTATGAAAAGAAAGCTTAAAAATGATAGTTCTCTAGAAGTTTTAAATGCTTTAATTACTAAGATCGAATCTTACGACGGACCAATTACTGAGTTCATTGAAAACGATCCTGTTGGAAAAAGGTTAGTCAATTTTCTAAAGGGAATTGAAGTCGTTTCTGCTGAGTTTGTGGAAGAGCAGAGTAGTAGAGTTCATAAAATTGAAGATAAACTTAGAATTATGATGAAAATGATAAGAGAAGAAAATAAGAATAATTATGGGTTTGCTCTTTTAGAAAGTTCTGATTTATTACAATTAGTAGAGGAAGCTTCATCTTTTTCAGGACTAAAAGACAATGTAAAACACTCCGTTAATATAGAGGTGAAAGAAGAAGTAAAGTTAGATTTTGAGAAAGTAAAAAATATATTAATTAATATATATTCAAACTCTATAAAATCTTGTCAGAAAACTGATAGAGCTGCCCAAGTTCATACCTCAATCAAAGTAAGAGGTAAGAGAATCATAATTGAAGTTGGAGACAATGGAATTGGGATGGATGAGTCTGTTCTAAGCTCTGCTTTCTCTCCTGGATACTCTACAGATGATGCTCATAGTGGTTATGGGCTCCATAACTCATCAATTGTTGCACAGAATCTTGGAGGAACTCTTGTTGCCAAGTCAGACGGTCCTCAAATGGGCGCACTCTTTATCCTTGAGCTTCCATACGTTGAATAATTAATAACTCAATATTCTAAAAAACGATTCTGATGTGAAATAGTCAGTTAATGTGTAATATAGTGCTTAATTTTTCTTGTATTAGCTGGAATCTTAATGATTTAGCTAGAAATGTCGATAAACTAATAAAATTTATTACTTGAGAAAAATATGAAAAAAGCACCAATACCTAGTAACGAAAAAGAGCGCTTAGCTGCACTTGAAAGATATCAACTTCTTGATACAGAAGTTGAGCAATCCTTTGATGATATTACAAAAATTGCTGCAAATATCTGTGGAACTAAAATCTCTCTTATTAGTTTGGTGGATAAAGATAGACAGTGGTTTAAGTCTCATTACGGACTTGATGCTAGGGAGACTCCTCGAGATATTTCATACTGTGGACATGCAATTATGTCAGATGACGTATTTATAGTTGAGGATGCAAAAGAGGATGAAAGATTTTGTGATAACCCTCTTCTTTTAGGAGAGCCAAGAGTTAGATTCTACGTAGGAACTCCACTTGTTACTCCTGATGGATTTAGGATTGGTACCCTGTGTGTAATAGATCACGAACCAAAGAAGCTTACAGAAGATCAACTTTCATGCTTAAAAGCACTATCAAATAATATTATCTCTCTCTTTACTCAAAGACTAAATAATTTAGAACTTCTTGTTACTAAAAAACGTTTGCAAGAAGTTGAACGAATGTCTGCAACAGGTGGTTGGGAATTAGACTTAAAGACTTCTGCTGTTGTTTGGACAGATGAAGTTTATAGGATCTATGGAATTGAAATAGGAACACCCACTTCAAAATTTGATGGACTATCAAATTATAGAAAAGAATCAAGAGAGAAGTTAAAAAAACTAATGGATCTATGTATTGAAAAACAAGAACCTTTTGATGATGTCTTCGAATTTAAAGATAATTTTGGTCATAGTAAGTGGGTTCGCTCTGTTGGGAGAGCTATTGTTGAAGACGGTGTTGTTACAAAGCTGGTAGGGACTTTTCAAGATATTACTAAATATAAGATCAATGAAATAAAGCTTCTTGAATTAAGTAAGTATGTAGATGTCAGTATCGATAATGCTAAGTTGGGTCTATGGGACTGGGACTTAGAAGACAATTCTGTCGTTTATGATGCTAGATGGGCAGAAATTCTTGGGTTAAATAAAGATGACTTTGATCATAATATAGAGGCTCGATTATCTAGAATTCATACAGAAGATATTGAGCAAGCTACAGAAGATATGCTTAACTTTCTAGATGGTAATAGAAGTGAGTATAGGAGTGTCTACAGGGTTCGGCATAAGAATGGAGATTGGGTCTATATTCTTGATCAAGGTGTTATCGTAAAAAGAGATAAGGAAGGAAGGCCAATACATTTTTCAGGGACATTTGCAGATATCAGTACTATTAAAAAGAAAGAAAGACTTGAGACAGCTATAAAAAATGTTAGAGAGAGATATATAACATTTAAAAATGATCACAAAAGTTTTTATGAGTATGCATTTTATTCGCTATTAAAGATTTGTGATTCTAACATAGGCGTTTTGGCACACTTTGATGATAATAAGCAACATTTAAGAGTTCTTTATAGTTCAGAACTTTCAAAATTAATTAAAAAGAAAGAAAAGATTATAGGCATTTTTGATAATGTATTCAAGTCTGGAAGTCATTACATAAGTGACTATTCTCAAAATGAAGACTTGCTCATAGAGGGAGTTTCCAACTATATTGGCTTTCCTACTTATGCTAAGGGGCACGATAGTCTAATTATGCTCATTGGATCTAATTCTAAGAAATATAACTTAGAGTTTTATGAATATATACATCCTCTCATTCAAGTAATCTCTGAAATGATTGCCTACATGAAGCTTGAAGAGATAAAAAATGAAAAAGAATATGAAAAGAATATTATTCTAGAAAGTACTGGTGTTGCTCTTTGGACACTATATCCTAATGAAAAAAGAATTGAGTGGGATAGTAGTATGTATGCTCTATGGGAGATTGAAAAAGCGGACTATGAATCTGATTATCATATCTGGGAAGATTTAATTCACCCTGAAGACAAAGAAAAGGCACAGTTAGAATTCATTGAAACATTAAAATATCATGACAGGCATGAAGCAAGTTTTAGAATAATAACAAAGAAAGGAAAAGTTAAATATATTAAAGCTATGGCGGATGTTGTTCGAGACATTGAAGGACGTGCTACAAAAATACTTGGAGTTAACTGGGACTGTACAAAAGAAATTCTAGTTCAAAAAGAATTGATTAAAGCAAAAGAAGATGCAGAAGGTTCTAATAAAGCAAAGTCTAGCTTCTTAGCTAATATGTCTCATGAGATTAGAACACCAATGAATGGAATTCTTGGAATGATCTCTCTTCTAGCCGACTCAGACCTTACTAATGAGCAAGTAGAAATGATAGAAACAATTCAATCGTCTGGAAGTATTCTTATGACTATATTGAATGACATTCTAGATTTAAGTAAGATTGATGCTGGTAAATTTGAATTAGAATATCGAGACTTTGATATTAGAGATTGTGTTGAAAATACAATTTTTCTATTCTCAAGTACAACTTCTGAAAAAGGTATAGACCTTATAAGTGATATTGATAAAGATGTTCCTCGTTTTTTAGTTGGAGATGCAACGAGAATAAGACAAGTTCTTCTAAACTTTTTATCTAATGCTGTTAAGTTCACAAGTAAAGGTAGTATAAAAGTTGAAGTACGAGCAATAAATGAAGGACCTAATAAGATTACTTTATCTATCTCTGTTATTGATACAGGAATTGGTATAAAAAAAGAGATACAAGATAGAATGTTTGAGGCCTTCTCTCAAGCAGATTCTTCAACTACAAGGCGTTATGGTGGAACAGGGCTTGGGCTTTCTATATGCTCAAGCTTGATTGATTTAATGGGAGGAAAGATAGATTTAAAATCTTCCATTAATAATGGATCTTGCTTCACATTTAAAATACCTTTAATGATTGGTGAAAATAACCAAGATGTTATTATCAAGAAAGAAGTATTAAGAAAGAAAATTGATAGTAGTTTTGCAGTTGAGTATCCTTGTAATATTCTTCTCGTTGAAGATAATTTAGTTAATCAAAAAATTGCATCTATGATGTTAGGGAAGCTAGGCTACAAGTGTACAATTGCTTCAAATGGTGAAGAAGCACTATCTATTATCGAAAAGTCTATTGATAACCCATTCACTCTGATTTTTATGGATATGCAAATGCCAATTATGGATGGAATTACGGCCACAGATAATATTATCAAAATTTATAAAGAAAAGGCTCCGCCTATTGTCGCCATGACAGCGAATGTATTAGAAGAAGATAAGAAGAAGTGCTATGACGTTGGTATGATTGACCATGTTTCAAAGCCTATTAAAATTGATGAGTTGAAAAGGGTTATTATTTCTAATTGCTAAGTTTATCTAAGAGGAATTCTAAGTCATTTATGAAAAGGATTTCTCTTCTTAGTCTTAAGTAAGTGTTGTAGAACAAGTCTGGAGAACTTTGGGCAAGATCTAAATAGTTTGAAGTTGAATTTTTTTCTCCAAACTTTAAATAACTTACGATTGCTGCGAAAGTTCTAGAATCAAAAGAATAATTCTCCGTATTACTTAATGCCATAGCTGAAAGTTGATCTGTTGTATGATCTTTTATACGAAAACTATAACTTGAAAGTATACTGTCTAAACTTAATAAAGTAGGTGATAAGTAATAAATTACCCCCATACTTTTTGCACTTGGGTGCATAACAATAGTATCCTCATCATTGATAATGTGTTTACCCATGTACTTAGTGTATAGGCCTCTTAAAATACTTCTTCTTAGAGCAATATTTCTAAAGTTAAATCTCTTTGTTACAAATAATAGAGAAAGTGATTCTGCAAAAGATTCTGCCATATGGATATTGTGCGACTCCGGCATAGTCATATTAGGAATATATGTTTTATCTAGACAGTGCGATAGTTCATGATAGAGAGAAATCAGCTTAAGCTCTTTTAAGCTTAATAACTTCATTACCTTTTTAACTGTGTTTTTAGGGTATGGGTTTACCTCATCAGTAATACCTAAAATACGTTTTACTTCTCCTTCATGTTCTAGATTTGAACCTGATGGAAAGACTGCGCAGAATCGGTACTTATTTGTTCTACTCTCTTTAAATGGAAGAGCACTTGCGGAGCTGTTGAAGACAGTGTGATAGTCAAGAATAGTTTCACTATCATGTTTTTCAAGCTCAATGCCAAATGTCTTTAGAATATATTGTTCAATTAGTTTTAAATTTTCACTTTTAGATTCTGTTAGAAGGTTTTGTATCTTATTCTTATCAAAAATAATAATTGGGTACTCTTCATTTTGATTGAACTCTTTATTTAAGAGTTCTACTTCAGAAGAAGTATTATAAGCGAGTGAGCTAAAAGAGATCACAGTTAAAATTAATAGTTTGATAAGTTTTTTAATCATTATTTTCTTCTAACCTTTTTTGGGAGAAAGTCTTCAATTTCATCAATTAAGTATTTCATTCGAAGTGTTGTATCTTCTAATTTTTTTAATTGAGAATGAATAAGTAAAATTCGATCTAGTTGACCTAGTTTTAGCTCAATAGGTTTAGCTTCTTCCTCAAGTTCATCTTCATCAAATACATCTTCACAAGGCATATGAGAGAATTCATTCATAAGTGCTTCTAGAGGATCATTTTTCATGAGCTCTTCGTTAGTTACACTTTCTTCAGGAAAATTTTTAGCTGCAGGGAACATTACGAGATTATCTGCAGATGTTTGAATGCTTTCTTTCATGTCACTTCCATTTTAAATTCATTAATATGTTTGCTAATTCTATGCCAAATCTTTTAAGGATAATCAGCTAGTTAGAGTCGCTATCTTCACTTGTTTAGTGTCTAACTTTATTTAAGCGTCTGATTATTAGTCACTTATAAGTTGTTTCTAAGTAACTTCAGCTTCATTCTAGTTGAGCTTTGAATTTGGCAAAAGGTAAGTGAATTAATTACAACTGGAAGTGAATAAACTTTCGACAAGTTTCTCGGAAATTAATTCCTCGTGGAAACATATGAGCTAGATTGAGATCATAGTTAGGTGATTATCTCTTTAGGAGTATGAAAATGAGTCAAAGACCAGCTTGCCTTAAATGCGTTCATTATAAAGCCTCGTGGGACCCTAATAAGCCTAGGTCATGCTCGCTCTATGGCTTTAGCTCTCAATCTATTCCTTCACAAGTCGTCAAACGAGAAACTGGTGTAGAGTGTCAGGGATTCAAGCTTAAAGACCACTTTAAAAAAGAAAAAGTGTTAGATCTCAATGATGATTCTCTTTGGTAGAAAGACCATATCCTTGTAGGTAGCTAATATCATATTGTTTGACTCTCTTAGTCGAACATTTTTTCCAGCTACTTTTCATTCTTTAAAATTAGTAAAATATATTTAGAGAGAATAACTCAATCGGAGCCTATGATGAGCCTATTTCAAAGTCTAAATGTTACCAGTAATACTTCTAACCAACTTGGGCGTAAGCTCGAAATTGTTGGTGATAATATCAATAACGCTGGAACGACTGGTTTTAAGGGGAATAGGGCCGAGTTCTCTGAAATGCTTGTTGATGCATCCATCGGAGTTGATGGAGGGAATCAAATAGGTGCCGGTGCAGTTATTGATGGAAAGACAAGAGACTTAGCACAAGGAACACTTTCTAATACAGACTCAGCTACAGACCTCGCTATAGATGGTAATGGGCTATTTGCTGTAGATACTCCATTTGGACAGGCCTATACACGTGATGGATCATTCCACTTTGACCGAGATGGCTTTCTAGTTTCAAGTGATGGACATAAGGTTTTAGGATTTAATGGAGAAGAAGGAAGGGAGTCTAATTCTGTTGCTCCTCTTAGAATATCAAAAGGGAATATGAACCCCGTGGCCACTTCTAATGTTAAAATGACTATGAATCTTGATGCTAGAGAAGATATCAAAGTCTTTGACCCTCTAAGCCCAAGAGAGACTAGTAGCTTTGAAAGATCTGTAACTGTCCTTGATGCAAAGGGTGAGCAACAATCCCTCGAGGTTTATTTTACAAAAACTTCAGATGGAAACTGGTCATATAATGCCATGGCAAACGGAGACGATCTTGAACCACAAGTTGAGGGGAAAGTTTTAGTTGGTACTGGAAATGTAACTTTTGATGATAAAGGTTATTTACAAAATGATTCTGGATTAAATGCTACGGCCACATTTAAAGGTGGTGAGCAACAAGCAATAAATATCAGTCTTACAAATAAAGATGAACCAACCACTCAATTTGGAACAGATACTAGTGTTAGCTCTAACTCTAGAGATGGTAATACTGGAGGCTCTGTCGTAGGTCTTGGTTTTGATCAGGGTGGGTCTATGACACTTCGTTATGATAATGGCAAAAGTGTTCAGCTTGGAAAAGTTGCTATTGCGAAGTTTGCAAATGAGCAAGGGCTGAGAAAAGTCGGACAAAATCTCTATGTTGGAAATCAAACTTCAGGCCAGGTGTCCCTAGGCCAAAGTGGAAAAGAAGCACGTGGTGAAATTCGAACGAATGCTCTAGAATTATCAAATGTTGATATAACTAATAACTTTGTAGATATGATGAAGACTCAGAAAAGCTTTTCGGCAAATGCTCAAGCAATGGGAGCAATAGATAGTCTATTAAAGAATGTTATTGCTCTTAAATAGATTCTACTCTTACAGAAAATAGAACTTTATCACTATTGATATTTTCCTCTATTTCAATGATTGTCTTTTCATTTGAATTATTTGAAATAAAGCTTTCTAAATACGCTTTAGTGTAAGGAATTAGAATATCTTTTACCTTGTTGAACTCTGGCAGTGTCGCTTGCAGAGGTTCAAGTTCAAAAGTCATATTATTATCAGTCTTTGAAAGTATATTGTACTTATAAGCTTCTTGGTAAAACGGAGAGTTTTCTAAGAATGACTTTAGAAGAGCTATACTTGATTTCTTCTTCTTATAAACTTCTGCCTGGGCGCCATGTAGATTGAGATCTTTAGAGTATTGTGCAATCTTCTTGAAGTCATCTTGAGTTATGCCTTCACTAAATACTTCTTTAAGTAAGTCATAGGCCAATTGAAAGCTAATTTTATTATTTAGATCAATGAATATTAAGTCAGTCATTTTTAGTTTGGCCAGATATTGATCAAGTCTCTCTTTACCAATTTTCTCACAAATAAATTTTATGATTGGTGCGATTTCTTTTGTCGAAGAGTAAGAGTGGTTAAAGTACTTCTTAGGCTGCTTGAAAACATTTTTAGTTGATGGAGTACTTGGCCTAATACCGCGATCAATATATCCTGTCCAAACAGAAGTAGAAGGAATATCTAAGAGCTTACTTAGTAAAAACCAATGCTTAGCAGATACAGAACATTGATAAGATTCAATTTTAGAAAGTGTTCCCTGAGTAATACCAGTAGTCTTAGAGACTTCATTTTGAGTTAGGTTCATGCGTTTTCTCGCACTTAGTATAATTTTAGACAATCTAAATTCATCGATTTTCATTTCGCTATTCTCTTTGTAGTACTTATGTCCTACTTATAATATAGAACAATTTCACAAATTATCAACGTGTTTAGACATATTTATGAATATTTGTTACAAGCTATAAGATTAATTACTTATTTAAGGACAATGATGAGCGCGATAGATACAAGGGTTTCAGCTGTAGTTGCCAATTTTGAAAATTTCACAAATTGGGAAGATAAATATAAGGCCATAATTAACTTAGGGAAGGACTTAGATGTTCTACCTGAAGAGCATAGGCTAGAGAGCAACAAAGTAAAGGGTTGCCAAAGTCAGGTGTGGCTTCATGCTGAACTTCAAGGTGATAAGGTTATATTTAAGGCAGATAGTGATGCTGCTATAGTGAAGGGAATTATCGCTCTTTTATTAAGTGTTTATTCAGATGCTACTCCAGATGAAATATTGGCAACTAAGCCAGACTTCTTAGAGACAATAGGGCTTAGACAGCACTTATCAATGAGTAGAGCAAATGGTTTAAGCTCAATGGTAAAACAAATCTCAGTATATGCATTAGCATTTAAAACTAAATTAAGCCTAGGACTTTAGTGATGATGACTTATAGACCAAGAAGAAATAGAACTTCGAGTTCAATAAGAAAGCTAGTTAGAGAAAATCATTTAACTGCAAACGATTTAATTGCACCTCTATTTGTTATTGAAGGCGAGAATAAATCCATAGCTGTAGACTCTATGCCAGGGCAATATAGATTAAGTATAGATTTACTAGTAAAGGAAGTTCAAGAACTCTGGTCTCTAGGAGTATCATGTGTGTCTTTATTTCCAGCACTAGATGACTCAAAGAAAGATAAGTACGCTACTGAATCATATAATGACGATGGATTATTTCAACGTGCTATACGAGCTGTTAAGGCCGCTTGTCCAGATATGCTTATTATGACAGATGTAGCTATGGATCCATATTCAAGTGATGGTCATGATGGAGTTGTCTCAGATGATAATGAAATTCTTAATGATGAAACACTAGAGATTTTAGCTAAAATGTCTGTCTCTCAAGCAAAGGCCGGTAGTGATATTATTGGTCCTTCTGATATGATGGATGGGAGAGTCGGATATATAAGAGACGCTTTAGATGAAGCTGGTTTCTCAAATACTATCATCATGTCTTATACCGCCAAGTATGCATCTGCATTCTATGGACCTTTTAGAGATGCTCTTGATTCTGCACCTAAAGCAGGAGATAAGAAAACTTATCAAATGGACTTTTCAAATAAAAGAGAAGCAATTAGAGAAACGATTCTAGATGAGCAAGAGGGTGCCGATATACTTATGGTTAAGCCTGGTCTTAGCTACCTTGATATAATCAATGATATGCGTGCGACTACAACTCTACCAATTGCTGCTTATAACGTTAGTGGTGAGTATGCTATGGTTAAGGCCGCGAGTGAAAAAGGTTGGATTGACGGAGAAGCTGTCATGATGGAAATGTTAATGTCCTTCAAGAGAGCTGGTTGCGATATGATCCTGACTTACTTTGCTAAGGAAGCTGCAACAGTTTTAAATAGATAGTCGTAAGACTATCTATTTGTTCTCTCATATGACTTATCAATTTCTTCTTGTAAGTTATCTACCTGTAGAACTCTAAAGACTTTCTCTTCGGAGTTCTTTCTTTTATCTTTGTAGTTAATAGATCTAAGGCAGTCGTCTTCTGTCAGTGAAAAATCTTTCTTACCTTGTATAAGTATTCCTTCGACTAGACCAGTGTTCTCATTGAATACAGGGGATCCACTATTTCCAATATAAGTATCTGTATTGGTTATAAAGTAGTTCTTTCTACTCTTAAACGCTTGAAATGGATTCAATAAGTTTGAAAGTACAAAACCACGAACTTTAGCTCCGTCAGCAATTTTTAGTGGTAAGCCAACAGGGTGTCCAATTACAACTAGAGGTGTGCTTCTCTCTACTTTCCCGGACTCTCTAAGTGGAAGTGGTTCAACTTCTTCTACTGCTCGGTCTAATTGAATTAGAGCGTAGTCTTTTAAGTTAGAATTATCTGTAATAAGTTTTCTATCGATTAGTTTTTTACAAGAATAAGTATTACTTTTTTTGATTTTCTTAGTACCTTTTACATAGTTAAAGACCCAAGTGTTTTCTTTGCATTGAGTTTCATTGTTCACACAATGACCAGCAGTGAGCAGTAGGTCAGGTCCAACTAGAAACGCTGTACATGTAGGAAGTGGAACTTGATCACTAAAGGCCTCATCCTTACAAATATTGTAATATAAACTTACCGGTAATTGATTGAAGCTATATTCCTTCTCCGACTCTTTAGACGGAGTTAAGTTCTTGCTCCATACCATTCCGGCCACTGAACCTGACGCCTCAGTAAACCTCTTGTCAAAATACTCCTGACTTTCTTTACGGTTGTCTTCACCATAGATGACTTTGTCCTGAGCTATTGTAGTTAGAGATGTTAAAACACAAACCATTATAAAAATAGAAAAGCGTTGCTTTCTTGTCATTGAGCCTCCGAAGAGGGGAGTTTAAGTTAAGGGGATTCCTCAAACAATGCTCTGTGTAATGTTTTCTTCGAGAGAACTTATTGACTAAGGGCTAAGTCTTGATTTTTACTTAAGGTTTCACGGAGTTTGCAAATGGTATTTTCAAAAGATATTTCAATAAGACAATTATTTGAGAAAGAATCATCTACTTACACATATATTGTTTATGATAACAAGAGTTTAGACGCGATAATAATTGATCCTGTGAAAGAAACTCTTGAGCGCGATTTACGCATAATTCAAGAACTTGATTTAAAGCTTCACTGGTGTGTTGATACGCATCTCCATGCTGATCATATAACGAGCTCACATTCTCTTTCAGAGGAGCTTGGTGCCAAAATAGGGCTTAGTAATAAGGCCGTAGTAGACTGTGGAGACTCTGTACCCCTTGCCCATAATGAAAGCGTTAAAGTATCTGATAAATTAAGCTTTAAATTTATAGAGACTCCTGGTCATACTAATTGTTCGGGGTGTGTTTTGATTGATGAATATCTCTTCACAGGAGATACATTACTCATTAGAGGATGTGGACGAACAGACTTTCAAGAAGGCTCTAATAAGTCGCTCTTTGATAGTGTCAGGGATAAACTATTTATACTGCCAGATGAAACTATAGTTTTTCCTGCTCATAATTATAAGGGCGAAATGACCTCAACAATTGGTGAAGAGAAGAAGCACAATCCTAGACTTAAGTTAACAAATTCATTTTCAGATTTCGAAGAGATTATGAATAATTTAAATCTCTCGTATCCTGCTAAAATAGATATTGCTCTACCTGCCAATAGGAAATGTGGAAAGGTAAGTCACTGATGAAGACACTACTTGTAGTCTCTCTATTCATCTCTTCAGTTTCTTTTGGAAAAGAGTTCCTTGTTAAGCAAAGAAAAACAGAGGTTAAAATCTCTGCAAGTATTGATGAGAGCTATGAGGCCAAGGAGTCATTTTTAAATACTCCTCTTTTGATCTGGAATAAGAAGTTAAAGCATCATGGACCTAGTATTGGTGTTTTTCCGGTTGAAAGTGGTACAGCGAGTCTTATTTCTAAGAAAGGAAAGTCAACTAATTTTAAAAAATTTAAATCAGATAATACAACTAACCTTAAAAGTCTTAAGGCATCTGCTATTAGATTCGATGAACCTAAGTATGGTGATGATAGAGTTGTTTATAATTTGAAATATAAATTACCTGGAAATATAGAAGTTTTCTCTAGTGAAACTATAGTGAAATGCTTTAATAAAGGCATACAGATTAAAAGTGTAGTCAAAAGTGTTGATTACAAGAAGTTCAAATCTGCAATTGAGAAAATCATAAAGTCGATTAAGTGTATTAAGTAATAATACTCAATCTAATCAGCTTTTACTTTGACAGGAACACGACTCTTTTCAAGCTCTTCCCTTTTTTTAATTTCAACAGCAATTAATGAACCCATAATTATGCCAGCGACAATAACGATTTCCATGGGGCCTCCTCTTACACGCATTATTATTATAGCGTATATTCAAACTTTTCGACAGTCTTTGCTGTTTAGTTAAGGTTTTATCTATCAAATGTAGGGAATTGACAGCTTTAGCCATGAAATTGGGGCAATTTTGATACTTTTTCTTTATAAATCACATATATTGAATAAAACTAATTTCACATTTCTTTCTCTTTGCACCTTTTGAGATCTGAATATTATTGGTATCATAGGTCCATATCTAACTTCCAAAGGCATATAATGAGTTTTAATCTAACATTAAATCCTGAGCAAAAAGCTCTCGAAATAAATCTAAACGATAAAATTTACGGAACAATAGCTGAAATCGGAGCTGGACAAGAAGTCGCTAGATACTTCTTTAGGGCCGGAGGTGCAGCTGGAACTATAGCCAAAACAATATCTGCATACGATATGATCGTTTCAGACACTATCTACGGAAAAGAGAAGAGTGGTCGTTATGTCTGTAAAGATAGATTACATAAAATGCTGGATAGAGAGTATGACCAACTAGAGGCAAGGCTAAGAGAAGTTAGAGGAAAAGATACTCTATTCTTTGCATTTGCTGACACAGTTGCAGCAAAGAGTTTTAGAAGTGTAGGTGATGGACACGGTTGGCTTGGAGTAAAGTTTCAACATAAAAAAGGTGCAAAGCCTAGTGAGTGTATTATTCATGTACGTCTTAAAGATAAAGAAAATTTACAACAACAAGAAGTTCTTGGAATTATCGGTGTTAATTTAATTTATGCATGTATGAATCACAATCAAGATTCAATATGTTTTGCTAACTCTCTAGAGGAGAGACTCTCTAGTGAGAGAATTGAAATAGATATGATTAGCACTTCTGGAGATGCTTTTAAGAATGTTGATAATAGAGTGCTATCTCTAGAGCTTGTAAAGAGAAACTTCTGTAAGGCCATTATGTTTGATTCTGATGGTAGTGCCGTTCAAGCAACGGATGCACTTTATAAGAAGAACGTTCTTGTGTGTAGAGGAAGCTTTAGACCACCTACGTTTGTTAATATGGATATGTTAGACACTGGTCTAGAAAAATTTAAGAGTGATCTTGACTCTGACGAACATAAAAATATTATGGTTCTTCCTGAAATCAGCATGTCTAAACTCAAGGAGCGTGGACAAGTTGATAATGCAGATTTCTTAGCAAGAGTAGATATCCTTGCGGCTCTTGGGCATAAAGTTTTAATTACTAGCTTTGAGAATTACTTTGAACTCAATACATACCTTGAGACTTACTCTAGAAAGAATGTGTCATTTGTTCTAGGTGTTTATAACTTAGAGGAAATCTTTGATCTTTCTAAGTATGAGTCTTACTCATTTGGACCTCTCGCTGGAATCGGAGCACTGTTTGGAAAGAGAACAAAGCTCTATGTATACCCAGGTCACGATGAGAAGAACCCTGAAGTTAAACTCACAATTGAAAAAATTAATGTCGATGAGAAACTAACCTTTCTTCTTATGTACTTAATGGAGAATGGTCTCTTAGTTAACATAGAGAACTATAATGTTAACTACAGTACTATTTGGTCTCGAACAGTACTAGGTATGATTCAAAATGGTGTCGATGGCTGGGAAGAGATGGTACCTGAACTTGTCGCAAAGACAGTTAAGAGGAAGTGTCTTTTTGGTGCAACTAAGTGCGATATTTAGCAATCAAGAGATCTTAAGTAAGGGTCTGAATAAATAATTCCGAATATAGTCTTAACTCTTATTTGGAATTATTTATGAATATAAGTAAAGCAGATTGTTTAATCATTGATGACGACCCCGAAATATGCGCGATTTTAAAAGTCTTCTGTGAAAGACTTGGTCATTTTAGAAACATTATTATTGCTCATGATGGTTTGATAGGTTGTAATAAACTTAGAAATCAAAAATTCGATCTCATTCTACTCGATATAAATATTCCTAAAAAAAATGGATTAGAACTCCTTGATGAATTAAAGTTTGAAAAAATAAATGTAGCAGACAAAGTTGTCATCATTTCTGGCGCATTAGATATTGATAAAATGCAGTCTTTTATGGGCCTAGGTATAAAGAGTTTTATTACAAAACCCTTTTTAGAGGCCCAGTTTAAAGAAAAGGTTCTTCCTATTCTAGTGAAGAACCCAAAGTAGATTGTTAAAGAGAAATATCATCATTTAATATTTTACCACTTCTGTGGTGTTTTGTACTGACAGGATTCTCTGTAATTTTTGAAGCAAGGTCTTTACCGTACACAAGGGCCTCAAAGTCACATTTATTCATTTCTTTATGCTCTTCATTAAAGAGGTGGAGGGTCTGAGTAGGAAATGCAAACTCTACACCTAGCTCTCTTCCAAGTCTTAGAATATCAATTAAGAGACGATGTCTCTCTTGAAGCTCGGCACTCCAGTCAGGCACACGCCAAAATAAGTATAATAGTATTTGAAGGCTAGAGTCTCCCATGGAGTTGAAGTAAACATGGAAGTAATCTTTTCTCGTCCATTTATGAGATAGAATAATTTGTCTTATCCCTTCACAGAAGGCCTCTATTTTCTCGACTGGAGTATCGTACTGTAGACCTAGTGTTGTATTATATCTTCTGTAAGTTCTCTTTCCTAGATTATCAACACTAGCATTAATCAGCGTCCCATTTGGAACAGAGATAATAGAGTCATAAAATGTTTTAATTCGAGTTGATCTTAGACCAACTTCAACCACTGTACCTTCTACTTTATTATCAACTACAACCCAGTCTCCGATACTAAAGGGTCTATCAAGTAGAACTGTTAAAGATCCAAAGAGGTTTGAAATTGTGTCTTTAGCTGCGAAAGCAAAAGCAACACCACCAATACCTAGACCTGCTAGAATATTTTTCATATCTAAAGTTAGTGAGTCTCCAATGAAGATTACACCAAAGCAGTAGATTAAAAATTTCGAAGACTTTCTTATAAGTGGAATTAGGACATCATCGAATTTATTTTCGGACTCAAGCGCTTTTTGTTCTAGGAATTGGCAAACAATATCTACGATTTGAGTCAGTGTGAATACAGAAGCTATAGTAAAAGCAACGTAACCAATCCTAAGTAATGGACCAAGAATATTGTCAGGTAACTCTAAAAGTTCAAGTCCAAAGATCCAAAAGATAGAAAAGAAGAAGAATCCTTGAGGAGTGAAAAATCCTTCTCTATGTTCTTTGAAGCGTATATTTTGTTGTTCAAAAACTGTTTTTACACGGGCAATGATGAGAAGTCTTATTAACTTCTCTAAGATATGACCAAAGAATACTAACGCAAATAGCGCTATCCATTGTCCATTCAGTAGAATGAATGATCTCTGACCTGTCCATGCTGGAAATGCTTTCTTTAGTTTTGCTTTCCAAGAAGTCAATTCAATCACTCCCTTAGCTACGGAATTATTTTTAACAGAATTTTCAAAGTCTTGAATACTCGTTAAGGTTTGTGGAGTGAATCTCCAGCGCTTATCTTTATCTTGTCCAATAGATATTTCTAAGAATAACTCTCTATTGTTTTCAATGATTCTTTCTTTCTTATAAACCCATAGCTGCTCATCTTTAAGGTCATCAGGTATTTTGCTAATATCAATATATTCAAGTCGATCAATCGTGTTGATGAGTCTCTTAGCAGCAAGTTTTGCTGTTGACTCTTTTGAAGTTGGATCGAGCTCAGATGTATTTAATGCCTTTATCGCCAGATTTAGGCCCTCATGATCACCTTTTTTAAATCCTTTCATTGTTTTCAAGAAATAGTTCATAGTCGATCTAGGTGACTCTAAACTTGCAGAAGGATAGTTTGATGCGTGTACTTGAGTATGTAGGAAGAGTGTTCCAATAATAAGAAAAAGCTTAATCATTTTATTACCTTAATTTAGTTTAAAATTAATATATTTTAGAATTTCTGAACTCTTATGAAAACAAAAATTAAGCTTTTACCCTTGACGTTAGGTAAAACGAGCCCATCTTTAATATAAGAAGTAATAAACCAAGGGGTTATAATGAATAAATTTGATTCAATCGTTACAGGCTCACTAGATATTGCTCAATCTGAAGCTCTAAAGAGAAAGAATACTTCACTTTCAGCAGCTCACTTATTTTGGGGTCTATTAACGAATCCACAGTCATATTCTAAAAGAGAATTAAAGAAGTATAAGAATGATGTTTCTAAGCTTTTAGATGGCCTTTCTACGGCCTCTAATTCAATTCCTATGGATCAGCTTAGACCAGACGGAAAACTGAGCGAATGGCTTACTTTTGCGTCTAGTGATGCTGTTCAAAATGGACGAGATTCTGTTACAGAAAAAGACTTACTTAAATATTTACCAAAGATCTTTCCAGATCTAGATATTGATTACGCTAACTTTTCTGATACTGAAGAAGATAGTGAAGTACCTAGTTTTCTCATAAATTTAAATGAGCTTGCAGAGCAAGGTAAGTTAGATCCTGTGATTGGAAGAACTAAAGAGATTAGGGCCGTTATGGAGATTCTTGGTCGAAGATCTAAGAATAATCCTATCTTAGTTGGACCTGCTGGAGTTGGGAAAACTGCAATTGTCGAAGGACTAGCAGAGTCAATTGTAAAAGGTAATATACCTTATGTTTTAGAAGGGAAGATTGTCTATTCTTTAGAAATGGGCTCTCTCATGGCCGGAACTAAGTTTAGAGGGGAGTTTGAAGAAAGACTACAAGGTCTTATCAGTTTTCTTAAAGAGAAGGCTGGAGAGTGTATTCTCTTTATTGATGAGATACATCAACTCGTTGGAGCAGGAAAGACCGATGGAGCAATGGATGCTGCGAATCTTTTAAAGCCAGCACTTGCCCGTGGTGAACTGAACTGTATAGGAGCAACAACTGATGAAGAATACCAGAAGTATATCTTAGGGGACTCTGCTCTTGATAGACGCTTTAGATCAGTACCTGTTCTTGAGCCGAGTAATGAAGACGCTATTGAAATTATCATGGGAGTTAGAGATAAACTAGAAGCTCACCACGGTATTAAAATTTCAGATGAAGCAGTATATAACTCAGTTATTCTATCTGATCAGTACATAAAGGATAAGAATCTTCCAGATAAAGCAATTGACCTAATTGATGAGTCGGCATCTGCATTAAAGCTCTCTGCTGAGGCCATGCCTGCAAAACTAGTAGATCTGGAATCTTTAATTCGTTCAAAGAAAATATATTCAAAAGTTGAGAAAAATTCTAAGAAAGAAAAAGATCTCATTGAAGAGATTGAAAACCTTGAAAAAGACTTCAGTGAACAAAAAACACAGTGGGAAAAAGAAGTCTTCTCCATGAAGCAAGTATCTACTCTGAAAAGTGATTTAGAGAGATATAAGTTTGAATTAGATCAAGCAGAAAGAAAACAAGACTATGAAAGAGCATCCGAACTTAAGTATTCTCTGATTCCTGAGTTAGAAACTGAACTTGAGAAATGTGCTCATGAGTGGGTGTTAGGAGTAAAAGATATAGCGAATGTTATTTCAAGACAAAAAGGTATTCCTGTCGAAAAGATACTTAAGTCAAAACAAGAGAATATACTCAAAATTGAGGAGTACTTAAAGTCTAAGGTCTTTGGTCAAGAAGAACCAATACATGAGATTAGTGAGACTTTAATTTCATCTCATGCAGGTTTAAGTGATCCAAGTCGTCCATTAGGTTCATTCTTACTTATTGGACCATCGGGAGTTGGTAAGACTGAGTCTGCTAAATCAATCTGTCAGTATCTATTTAACTCTGTGGATAACTTAATAAGACTTGATATGTCTGAATACTCTGAGAAGCATTCAATTGCTAAGCTTATTGGTGCTCCTCCAGGTTATGTTGGGCATGATGAAGGTGGCGTTCTTACTGAAGCTGTAAGAAAGAAACCATACTCTGTAATTCTTTTTGATGAAATCGAGAAGGCCCATCATGACTTTTCAGATATCCTTCTTCAAATTTTAGATGATGGTCGGTTAACTGATAGTAAAGGTCGTACTATAGACTTTAAAAATACAATCATTATGTTGACTACAAATTCTAAAAATATCGAAGCTGACTTTAAACCTGAAGTTTTGGGTCGTTTAGATGCTCACTTAACTTTTAATGAGTTGAGTCAGGATGTAATGAGTGAATTAGTTGAGAAGCAAGTTAAATTACTAAATGACAGACTTCTTGATAAAGACTTAAGTGTAAAACTTAGTGATGAGGTTACTAGTCATATCGCTGAACTTGGCTATGACCCACGTTATGGTGCTAGACCTTTACAGTCTGTCTTTAATCGATTGGTGATAAGACCCCTTTCTAAAGAGATTCTAAAAGGCGAGTTTAAGGAAGGTTTAATCCAATTAAATTGGTCAGAAGATGTGAAAGGACATATCACTTTTAGTTAAACTTTACAGGTGGACAATATTTGTTAAAATTAGAAAAAAACTAATCGAGGTAAATTTTGTCCACTGATTTAATAGAAATTAAAGCAAACGAATACTTAATGAGAGAAGGTGAAGAAAGTGCTCAGATGTACTATCTTCAAAGCGGATCTTTAGCAGTTTTTAAAGTTAATGATGGAGCAGAAAATCAAATTGGAACGATCTATTCCGGAGAGTTAGTCGGAGAGATGTCTTTTTTAGATAAAGAACCAAGAAGTGCTTCAGTAAAAGCTATAAGTGATTCAAAACTTTTGATTATTCCTGTAGAGAAGTTTGAGAAATATTTTAGTGATCAGCCTTCATGGTATAAGGCCCTGATTCATACTCTGCTAGAGAGATTAAGAAAGGCAAATGCTAGAATTAGAATTTAATTAAACCATATCTTATATTTTAGAAAAAGTTGGTTCTTAACTTCACTGTCAAAGCTATTATGCTCGAGTGACAGATGGTTTAACCCTGTCACTTTCTGCAGTCCTTGTGGTATATCTTTCAAACAATTTCGATCTAGGTTTATTCTTTTTAAAGAAATAAGGTTTGAAATATCATCGCTTAAACTTTCTATAGCATTACCTGAAGCACTTAATTCTTCAAGATCTTTTAGTGAGTATAGCCAATTAGGAAGAGACTTTAGATTATTAGAATTTAAGTCTATTGATTTTAAGTTTAAGAAAGATATAGGATTATCAAGTATTGTACTTATTTTTGAGTTTTTTACTTTTAATTTTTCTAAGTTATTTAATTGAAAAATAAAGCTTGGAAACTCCTTCAGTTCAGGACAATTTATAATTAGAGTCTTTAAATGTTTAGCCTTGTCATATAAGTCAGGAATAACCTCTACCGAGGCCCCTATTATTTCTAGTCCTGTGTAATTGTCTAGGTCTTCTAATTTATCAATAGGTAAGCTTTTTGTCCCTTTTCTTATCTTTACTAACTTAGTAGACATTAAAATTCCTCTTTCTGCTGTTTCTTCTTATTCAAGAGAACAGGCATCGCACTCATTTTATATCTCTTAGAAAGTATTTTGAAGATACTCACTTTAGCATTTAGATTGATTCCATCTGTATTCTTGTAAACTTGCCCATCTGCTCCGATATACGTCTCACTACTGTTTTGTGAATTTCCATATGATGAGTTGCCATTATTTTTATTTCTTGAGTTTAAGTTCCTAAGGGCCGATAGATCTACGTCAGCTTCACTAACCACATCATTATCTAGTCCATCTAAATCTAAGTCATTAATGCTGAAGTTATCTTTCTTCGCTACCGACTTAGCATTTACTTTCTTTGATTGTGCAGTTGCACTGTTGACACTTTTTGAAGATGCGTTCTTATTTGCTGTGTTATTTTCTTCAGTATCAGCATCACCATTCGCTTCGTTATTATTGAATGAACTACTTGATGATAAAGTTTGAGGGGAGTTACTATTTCCGTTATTCTTTTGACTTGAAACAGTAGCACCATTCTTAGCTGAGTTATTTGATGATGAACTTGATCCTTGATCATTTGAAGGTGTAGTTATTTTAAATGATGCAAGTTTTTTGCTAACTTCAGTTAAAGCACTACTTGAATCTGACATCTTTCCAAATGATGTTTTTCCAAGTGCTGAGTTACCGTTTGCAAAAGAATTTGCTCCATCAATTAGAAATTGTGAATCTGTTGATAGATCACCAGCTGAGAAAGATCCAAAGCTTGGCATTTTAAAGCTTGTACACGTATTAGCAGACTTACAGGCACACTGCTCATCTAAACTCATTTCACCGTCTCCAGAGCCTGATACACATACATCTGGTTTAGTATCAACATCTACGTCGGCATCTGTAATCCCTGTATCTACATCCATAGCAATTCGAGCCTTCGCTAAGAGCTCTGCATATTTGTTATTTATTGCTTGAATGCTTGCAAGACCTGAGGTGTTGAAGTCTATATTTTGAGTAAGCATGTCCACAACAGACTTTAAGTAAGCGGCCCTTGTTTCTGGAAGCGCAAATCCTGTTTGTTCAATAAGTTTTCCATAAACCTCGGGAGAGTTCTTTGCCATATATTTTCTAAATCCAAGCATCATTGGCTGGTTAGGGTATAGGTGCTCAATTGTGACTGGATTTTTTCTTAAATCTACTTTTAATGACGCATTATATGTTTGTAATCTCCATGCACCAACTTTCATATTCAGATACTGTTTGAAAGTTCCTGCCTCATCATGTAGACCAATTCCACTTTCAAGTCCAACAGCATTTACATTTGGAAACATAACATTTGTAATTTTATCACCAATGTTTTCAGTACTATCTTTTAAATAGAGACCGACAGTTTTTAGAATTCCAATCATCTCTACTTTTGATGGAATTCTTTGATCATAGGACATTGATTGATTTGCCCCTTGAAGGTTTCTTATCCATTCAACTGTTTGGGCAATCTTTGTTTTTGACTCAAACTCAGGGTGTGACACTTGAGCCGTCACATGGTTCATAATTGTTGATTTTGGGTAAATCAATGGAACACTTGAAGGTTTGTTTAGCATATCGAAGTTAGCATCTTCACCAGGGTAGTTACACATCATATGAGTATGAATTCTGGCCTCTTGAAGTTCTCCCTTCCATTTTGCTATATCTTTATTAGCTTGGCTTAAGTCTTTTCTATACATTGCTAATAAAGCGACAGCCGCTGCAATGGCCCCTACTCTACAACCACAGCATCCTGGGCATGAACTATTTATTGCAACTAGAATCGCAATAATCGCCAAGTAGATCTTTATTGAACTCTGTGCTTTCTTCTTCTCTGCGATTGCTTTAGCTAATTGGGCTTCAGCCGCTGCAGTAAGTGTTGCCTTAGATGTTACTTCCATTAGTGCTGCTGCGTGAGCGGCCATAAATAATTTTAAAGCATCTTGTTGAGAGCTTACCTTTGTTTCTGTAAACTCTGCTAGTTTTCTATAAAGAGATGCCATTCTCTCAATTGATGCATATTGTTCATCTTCATCATCCGAAGCTACATTATCATTTTCAAACATCCCATCTTTACCGTCATCAGTCTTACAGTTAGATGTTGCATTTTCTGTTTTTAGATTTTCAAACTGAGGGTATTTTTTATCTTGGCTTGGTAGTGCTTGATCTGCTTTTATTTCTTCAAGTGAAACACATTTTAAAATACACCCCTTAGCGGCCTTAGTGTATTCACTAGTCGTGTTTAGGTGATTTGCAATATATGTTGCAGTTGCAGCTTTGAAGAGAGGATACGCACGAGACTTTACTCTAGAGAAATCTGTACAATTTAAATTCGTCATCCCAGCTGAGGCCATAGAAAGAATTTCTAAGTTTGATATTGTATTTCTGCCTGCTTCTGTAGATTCATCAGGAGCAGCTTTGGCACTTTCAAAAATTAAAAAGTCTGCATTGTGTTCTGATTCTCTTTGAACTTCTGCAATTCTCTCTTCTGCTATTCTTAGATTCTCTGCCGCTGTGTCTTCTTGGCTTTGAATTTTAGCGATAAGGTCTATATATTGTTTTTCTTGAATTGCTGCCTGATTTCTAGCGACACCCACTGCTTGGTCTGCATTGCTTACAGAGTTCGCTCCGTCAACAAGCGCGTTCTTTTTTATCTCTGCTTTAAGCTTATACTTTCTAAGTTCTAATTGTTGTAGAATGCTATTCTCTTTAAAGAGCTCAGCTTTTAAAAGATTAAGTTGTGTTCTCTCTTTTGAAGACAAGTAATTATTGTTTTGTCTATTTTCGATTGATTGTATTTGGCTCTTTATATTGTTTACTACTTTTTCTTGAGCACTAATTTTTCCATCTATTTCACGTTGTTCTTTTTCTAAAGCTTGTTGAGTTTCAATATTATTAGATTGTCCTGGCTCTTGTAGTCCTATCCCGCCAGTAGCCGTTGTAAGAGATGAGTTACCGCTTTCTAGAGCTTCTCTCTTAGCCTCAATACCTGTAAATGTTTGATCAATTTCACTGAATCCCTGATCTAGTAAACTGTTTCTATATTCTCTCTGTGCATCACGATTATCTTCTGAAGCATTAAAGCCAGTTTCACATTTTGAAAGATTACCTGTTACTGAGTTTAGAGAGTCATTTTGTTGGTGGGCCTGTTGATTACTTTTTACTTGTTGCTCTTGTTGAGTATCAACAGTTGCTGTTGTTGATTGAGCATATATTGAACTGATGTCGTAAAAGAAGAGACACCAGCATATGGATAGAGTTAGTAAATCTTTTACAATGATGAATTTTGAAGCTCTCATAAGCAATTCCAGAAATAAGTTTAAATATAGTTATATTTTACGAAGTTTGAGTGTTTTATCCAATGGGCAATATCGGATTATTGGATAGTTATATACTTATACTATATAATTCTAGTAGCTTAGCATGGATGTTTTTATTCAATATGGGCATGAATTCTCGATTTTTGTAGCCATTTTATTTTGGCATGAGAATATCAAAGGAAGAGGTAATTTAAGTCTTATTTTTAATTTTCTCGATTCCAATATAAACTATTAGAGAATTATCTTTTATCGGAGTTACGTTTATGAAATTTCTACTTTTATTATTCTTATCAATGTCTGCAATGGCAGTTGATTGCGGCAAGGAAATAGAGAATCTCTGTAAAGGTAGAACTAGTGATTTTGCTGCCTGTGTAAAGGAGAGTGTATCTAAGCTTCCATCTGAGTGTCGTAAAGAAGTGAATGGTTTTGGTGGAATGGCCGAGGGATTAGCTGCAACTTGTATGCAAGATTTAACGAAGTATTGTCCAATTAGTATTGAGGCCATAGAAGAGTCAGTTGAGACTGCATCTTTAAAGCAAGCTGAGTGCTTAAAAAAGAATAAGAGTAAATTTTCTTCAGATTGTAATAAGCTTCTCAATCAAATTTCTGAAACTCTTGGTGGAAGTATTGAGGGTGGAGCTTCATCTAAAAAGATTCGTTAATTAAAGAAAGCGAACAAACTTATTTTCTTTATCTACTAGGATACACTTTGGTTCGATTGGTTTTTCACTGAATTGAAAGCCTATGATGATTACCTCTTCACCTTTTTTTATCAGGTGGGCAGCTGCGCCATTTATACAGATTTCACCGCTTCCTCTAGAGCCTTCAATAACATATGTTTCTAGTCTAGATCCTGATGTATTAGAAACTATTAGAACTTTTTGACCAGGCCATAGATCTATTTTCTCCAGAAGCTCTGGATCAATAGTAACACTTCCAACATATGATATATCTGCTTCAGTGATTGTGGCCTTGTGAATTTTTGATTGCAGTAATTCCCGCATATTCTCTCCATCTAATAGTTTTCTAGTGAAAACCAAGAGAGTTTTAATACTTTTCTATCAATCTTCCAAGATTTATTTGAATAATTATTAAAATTTTCAAGGCCTTAAGTGAGACAAGGCCCTGAAATCTTACTATGTATTAGATTAATTCAGCAGAATCAGTAATTCCAAGGAAGTAAAGAATTGTTGTCATTGGTCCGTGGCTCATATGTTGCTCGGCTTCTTTTTTTACAATTTCTTTAGCGTGGAAAGCAATTCCAAGACCCGCAGTTGCAAGCATTGGTAGATCGTTGGCTCCATCACCAATCGCTACGACTTGTTCTAAAGAGATTCCCTCTTGTTGTGAGATTAGTTTAACAAGTAAAGCTTTTTGCTCAGCATTGATAATTGTACCAAGAACATTACCAGTTAATTTACCATCAACAATTTCAAGTTCATTAGCAAATGCATAATCAAGCCCTAGCTTTTCTTTCAAGGCGTCAGCGAAGAAAGTAAATCCACCAGAGATTACTGCAACTTTGAAACCTAGAGTCTTAATTGTTTGAATAAAATCTTCAACACCAGGAGTAAGTGGAAGCTTATCTAAGATACCTTGCATTTTTGAAGCTTCAAGACCTTTTAATTTTGAAACTCTTTTAATTAAACTTTCATTGAAGTCTATCTCTCCATTCATGGCCTGCTCAGTTATTTCTCTGATCTCTTCACCAACACCACAGGCATCAGCTAGTTCATCAATAACTTCAGTTTGTATCAGAGTGGAGTCCATATCAAATACAATAAGTCTCTTACTTCTTCTGAAGATGTCATCTTTTAAAAATGCAACATCAACTTTATGTCCATTAGATGTTCGTAGAAGTTCTGCTTTTACGTCTTGATAATTTAACCCTACAGGAACCTGTGTAGATATTTCCAAAGACTTGAAAAGGTTTGGAGAAACCTTATCAATCCTTTTTATGTTGATTCCATGCTGCGAGAGAATAGTTGCAATGTCACAAACGAATGCAGCACTTATAGGCTTAACACCAACGCAGTTTAGGATAAATTTCTCAGTTTTTTTAGACTTAGCTTTTGGCTCAACAACTTTATAATCGAGAGTTAAGTTTAGATTGTTTGCAGCAAAGAGAAGGTCTTTTAAGACATGATCATGTTCATCATTTTCTTCACTTATATTTATAACGAAGCTTAGTGATAGTAATCCGTGTGTTACAGATTGACCCATATCTAGAAGCGAGTTATTTGTTTTTTTGATTATGTTCATTAATTCTGATGTGATCCCTGGATTATCGGGACCACTTACTTTTACTAGGACATCTTTCCCATTCAATTTTTGAGGCATTATTCTTCCTTGTTCAAGCCTTGAGATGCTTCGGCCGTAGTCTCTTCAGTCTTTTGCTTAGACTTTTGAGCTTTGGCTTCATTTCGAGCGCTTTTTAATTTCTTCATTGTATTAAACGAATAAAAACATGCGGAGTAAAGTGACAAAAGTGATGCAATATAGATAAATATTGTACCAAGTTCAGGAAAAGGAATTCCAAAAGGGTAGTCATAAGCAAAAAGCATAGGAATAGATACCATTTGAAGTGCTGTTTTCCATTTACCTGAACTGTCGACAGGAACTTTAAAGCCTTTTTCCATTGCTAGAAGTCTTAGGGCCGTTATGTAGACTTCTCTTAGAACAAGAATAATAACGAGTAGAGCTGGAATTCTTCCAAGTGCCTGAAGAAGTATTAATGAACTTACAACTAGGAATTTGTCAGCAATAGGGTCTAAGAAAGATCCAAAGACTGTTACGATTCCTTTTTTTCTTGCAATATACCCATCGAAGAAGTCAGTGATAGAAGCAGCTACGAAAGTCCAAGCAGCGAGATATCCGAGATGATATTCATAATTTTTAAAGTACTCAATCTCAGAAGTGATTAGGATTATAGATGTTACTATAATAGGTATTAAAAGAATTCTAAAGATAGTTAACCTGTTTGGTAGGTTATCTATATCCCATTCGGTATTTTGTGAGGCCATAAAAGACGTCCTTACTCTTAAGTTTTATCTGATTATGCTACCAGTATTAAGATAATGAAACCAGAAATCTTTAACTTAGGTAATTTTTAACTTTCTGCACAAGTTAGGGTGATGTTTTTCCACCTTATAAAAAAAATGTGCGCACGTTAGAATAGATGGTGTATATGAAGGAGTTATCATGGATAGACATTTAAACCTAATCAAGACTGATTTTGAACAAACTGAAAAGAGGATTTTTCCAAGATTTCCTTTTAATTATTTAACATTTAAAAACTCTGGAGACGATTCTCTCGTTTTTGAGATTAAAGATATTTCTTACACTGGTATGCAATTGTCACTTAAAGACGGTGGACACTCTTTCACTGCTGACTCAGATATAAGTGGAACACTACATTGGCAAAAGGCATCATTAGAAGCTGTTGGTAAAGTAAAATGGGTAAGCGGTAAAAGAGTAGGCGTTGAGTTTAAAGTTGATGACGTGTTCGAAGAGAAAGTGAAGCAATTTCTTTCTATAGAGAACATGATAGATAGCTTAAGACCAATACATGAATTCTCTGCTGGAGTTGAAGTGCCTGCAAATCTTAAATATTGGCTACGTGCAGACGGTCCATTTGAAGTATTTGTATGGAGACATAATGACGGTGAACTTTCTAGATTCCAGTTCTTAATGATGGAGCGCTTCGTTGAATGGGAAGATGGTGTTGGAATCAAGACTGGTAGAATCATCAGTAAGCGTGATCTTGATACTCCTCTTATCACTGAGGATGAATTAATATTTAGTGTAGATGAAAGTGTGAATACTTCTGCTGTTGAGTTTGCTCAGGATATTCTTAGTAACATTGGTACTGAGTTCATCCCTGAAGAAGCAAATGAATTCTTAAAAATGAAATTAAATTCTTAAAATAAGTGAGATACCTTTGATTTTAATCATTAGGTATCTCATCTAGTTTCTCATTAGACATTTCAATAATATTAGGACCATTAATTACTAAACTTTTAAAAAATCTTCGCCCTGAAGTGTCCGAGTCTGAGTATACATGAACCAGTAGAGTATCTTCATCAGTGCTTTGTATAAAGAATTTAAGCTGATCGTTTCCAATCCAGTTTAATTCTCTAAGCGAAACACGATTTACCTTCTTTGACTTTATATTTGTAATATTTAAAACAGAGTTTTTATTTCTATTATGATGATATGATAATATTACATCTTTAGTTGCTGAGACCATTGAAGTCTTACCAGCAGAGTCTTGTAATTCAATGCGTTCTATTTTCATTTCATTTTTAGAGTCTATAACGTCAACGTAAGCATTATGACCATTATCAAAAATATTAACACTTAAAAGCTTATTACCGGCCATAATTACTTTTACATTATTTTTTAAACTAACATCTTCTTCTGGATCAACAATGTAATATTGAACATTATCATCTACTTGGTGCTTTAGAAGAATATTTGAATCTAAGTCTACTACTTTTAGAAAATGTTCTCTTGAGTTCTTTTGACACATATAAGCAATGGAATTATTAATAACTCTCACATTAGATATACCACTTCCTGGTCTTTCTATTTCTACACCAGTATTCAACTCAAAACCTTCTTCTAGTAGAATACTTGCATTGGCACCTCTTTGACAGGCCAAGTAAACTCTAGTGTCTTCTTCAATTACTAGAGGTCCTTGAGTGAGATCGATTTGATTCTCTTCCAAGTAAAATCTTTTATTATATATTTCATCATAAATATTATTTTCTTCTTTTCTGTTTAGTCTTAATACTTTTCTTAATTCTATTTGATTATTTATTCTCTTATGTTCTACAGCTATTTCTCTTTGTAGTAGAGAGTATGCTCTGTGTTGTTCAGCAGTTGTATTATATGTATTGCCTTGTAGATCACGGGTAGTCACTTTCTCAAGTAGTCTATTGAGCTGAGTAATCGCTCTATCATAAGGAAGTTTCTGAAGACCTTTAAATAGCCCTGTTAGATTTTCAGGATCGGATGGAAATTCAGTCATCATCCAGTTATAGAATTTCTGAGCAATTTTTACGATATCATTATTTTTCTTTCTCTCTAACTCTTTAGCGTAGTGTAGCTTCAATTCTGCAAGATTAAAGCGCTCATCTATTGTTCTCATAGAAACAACTTTTAACTCACTTGTAATATATTTTTTTGCATCTTTTGCTGAAAGATATTTCGCATTATTTTCTATACTCTCTCGAGTATTTAGATAGTTCTTTGAAAGTGTGAAAAATAATTTATTCCAATCTTTCACTGCTGGAGTGTTAAAACTTTCTTCGTTTTCATATTCAGATAAAACACCTGGGTCTAATAATAGAAAAATATTTTTATTTGAAAGGTAATTCTCAGAACTTAACTGGAGTAGTACTTTTGCTTGATATGGATATATCTCTTTTTTCTGTTTTCTTTCGATGCTTACTTTTAGTGCTTCTTTTTGACCGTAAGGAATGATACATGCCTGATTCATTAATACATTATGTTGCCACGTCAGATTACTCTTAATTAACGGTGACCCCATAAAAGTTGTAAGGCTCATCTTAAAATCATAGTTAAATGACATACTGTCTTTAGCTTGTCCCATATACTCACTGCAAGAGAGTATTTTTACCTGCCCAGAGTTAGAATATTCGAAGGCCATTGTGTTTAGACAAAATAAAAATAGAAGGATTGTTTTTATATTTTTCATAGATATAAAATAACAAGTGTTGAGAGAAATCTAGAAACCAATGTAAATCTTATAATGGGTGTTATATTGCTGACGTCTACAAATCTATTAGCTATGTACTTGAAAGTAGACAGAGTTGAGTAGCTTAGAGCTACTCTCTTAGCAATTTAATCTTCTAATTATTCTAATAATTCTAAATCTTTAGGTAATCATAAGATGTGTTATAAGCCTTTTTATAACTAAATGAAAAACATTACTTTCCGATAAGTACCTAGAAACAAGTCGATTGGAGTTACAATGTTGAAGAATTATTTCTTTTTATTTCTTATTATGAATTTATATATAGGATGCACTCAAGATAAGAAAGTCCACTGGAAGTTACAATCTCAAGCCTCAGAAACGAGTATAGATTATCAAGAGCTTATTTCTTTTTCAGAAAATATAAAGAAAATGACAAATGGTAAATTTGTTATTGATATCTACTATGGTGGACAGATTTCAAATGGCGGAAATATCTTTGAATCCGTTAGAAATGGTGAAGTAGATATGGGGAACGGATGGCCTAATTGGTGGTCTGCCCAACACCCTTCTTGGGCCGTTATGAATGCAGGTCCATTTGATTTTATGAATATTGATGCATCTATGATTTTCTTTCTCGCAGGAGAAGGGATGGGGCATGCTAATAAACTGGCCAAAGATAAGGGTCTTATATGGAGACCTGCCTGGTGGCCTGGAATGGAGTTTGGCTTAATTTCACCAAAGCCAATTAGAGGACTCCAAGACTTAAAAGGAAAGAAGGTTCGTATCGGTCCGGGGCTTCCTAGTGAGGTTCTCTCTCTCGCCGCCAATAGTTTTTCGATCCCATTGGTACCAAGTGAAATAAGAGCATCTCTAAAGAGTGGAGCTATTGATGCGGTTGAATGGACTACTGCAAATGGAATATTGGATTTAGGGCTTGATGATATTGCAAAGAATGCAATCGTTCCTGCTGTGTGGCAGCCCTCTGTTTTATCTGATTTTCTTATAAATCAAAAATCCTACAACGATCTCCCTGAAAATTACAAAACTATACTTGAGGTCGCAATTCAGTCCTATACGTTAATGACGACGATTAAGGCAAAAAAGAAAGATATTGAAAGCTTAGAGGTTCTTAAAGACAGAGGTGTCGTATTTAATAAATGGTCTAAGGCAGATATTGAAAAGTGGAGAGTTTCTGCAGATAAAATATATGCAGAATATAAAAAGCAAGATGAATTCTCTGAAAAATTAATTAATTCGAAACAGAAATTTAAGCGGGATTACAATAAGTATTATGAATTATTTCAGTCATATGAAAACTAGGCGTTAATGGAAAAATATTTCTCAAAAAAATTAATATTTTTACTTACGATTATCGCTTCAGCGGTGATTGTCTTAATTTCTAGTGTGCAGTTCTATTATGAATATGAAGAGTATAATACACAGTCAGAAAACGAAATAAAGTCTAGAGTCGAGCGTATTGCCTCAGCTGTTGTTCCTTCTGTTTGGGAGCTTTATCAAAAATCTGTAGAGAGAAAGTTTTCTGATGACTTCTCTTCAAAAGTGTTAGATTCTGAAATTAGAAATGAAGGTATTGATGCAATTGTTATTAGGGGACAGTTTGGTCACTTTTATATGGGAAGATATAAGAGTGGTAATGAAGAAAATGGCATAGAGGTTCGTTCATTCAAAGACTTGAACGACTATCAAAAAAAGTTCAAAAATAATATTTATTCTTTTCCTATTAAAAATGGAACAATGACAATAGGAGCTGTTGAAGTTGTTAGAGATGATCGTATTTTTAAGAGTGAGTTTAGTAGAAAAATTCTAATTAATGTCGTAGAAACTATCATTATTACTATTTCATTTTTTCTCATTACATTTTATGGAGTGAGTCGCTCATTACTTAAACCCCTTCAAGAAATTTCATTAGCTACTAAAACTATAAATATATTAAATGAGGGGATTCTTTTTTTGAATGAAGATTTTTCAATTAAAGAATGCAACCTCCCAGTACTAAATATGTTAAATAAACCTAAGAAGGAAATTCTGGGTAGAAATGGGGTAGAGTTATTTGGAATTGATTTACTCTCTTTTATGAAAGATATAGAGTTAAAAGAGTTCGTTGAGACTGAGTCAAAAATTATCATTGATCAAGTTGAAAAGTATTTTCAAATTTATATTGTTAAGATATTTGATGATCAGAATCAATTCCTTAATTACGCTCTTAAGTTTCAAGATGTGTCAGATATAAAACGTATGGTTCACTCTCTTGAAGAAGCAAAGCTTATCGCTGAAAATGCGAACTCAAGAAAAAGTACATTCTTAGCAAATATGAGCCATGAGATCCGTACTCCTTTAAACTCTATTTGTGGTTTATCAGAGTATATTTCTGATAACAAAGATATTGATGAAAACGAATTGTTAGAATCATTGAAGTCTATTAATGTTTCATCTACTCATTTATTGTCGGTAATAAATAATATAATTGATTTCTCAAAAATTGAGGATTCTAAAGTTATCATTGAGAATCATCTATTCTCATTAGATGAAAAAGTAAGTGAAGTAATAAATACTTTTAAACATCAAGCTAATGATAAAGATCTAAATCTCTCTTTCGTAAATAATTTGAGTAATAAATTGTTTATTGGAGATAGTTATAGAGTCATTCAAGTTCTAAATAATTTACTATCAAATGCTTTCAAGTTTACTTCTACTGGTGAGATTAAAGTTCAATTATCATCCACAGAATGTAAGGATGGAATAGAACACGTCTTGATAGAAGTTATAGATAATGGAATAGGTGTTACAAAAGAATCACAGAAGAATCTCTTTGTTCCCTATCTACAAGCTGATGAGTCTACAACTCGAAAGTTTGGAGGGACTGGACTAGGTTTAAGTATTTCTAAAGAAATCGCTTTATTGCTTAAAGGAGATCTTAAATATAGAGATAATCCAGAAGGTGGATCTATATTTTCTTTTGAAGTTCCACTGATGATCTCTACAAACAGTAATGACACAAAGATAGAAGAAAAAGAAGATTTATTACCAGTGTTTAATAATCTTAAAGTCTTAATAGTTGATGATGAAAAATTAAATAGAAATCTACTAAGACTTTACTTTAAAAAAGATAAAAATGTTGAAACTCAAATGGCCATTAACGGTGAAGAAGGGTTTGAAGTATTCAAGTCTATCAGACCAGATGTTGTACTTCTTGATTTACATATGCCAGTTATGGACGGACATGAATGCTTAAAGAGAATGAGACAATTCGAAAAAGACAATAACTTAAGTCCCGCAACAATCATTGTAATATCTGCTAATACATTGTCTGAAAGTTCTGTGACTCTTATGGAGAATGGAGCAGATTCCTATCTCATTAAGCCAATTAGTGTTAAAAAGTTAAAGAATGAGCTTTCTAAGCTTATTGGATAATCTTATATAACTACTATTTTTGAAAATCATTCTTGATCTCTATTTTAAATAATATATACGGTGAGTCATTAGTCTTTTGCTCAGTGATTTAACCTGTAATTGGAAATTTTACCAGATTTTCTACTATTTATGCTCGCTAAATAGCATTTTGTGCGGAGCTCTTTTGAAAGCGCAGATATTCTCGGAACAAAATCTTTTCAGTTGATGTTAAAGATCTTATACTTCTAATAATATCTATTATTTAAACTAATATTTTATTATTAGAGGAGCTCATAGGCATGAACAGAAATTTGGCACTTGAATTTGTAAGAGTAACTGAAATGGCCGCAATCGCATCGGCAAGATGGATGGGTCGTGGAGACGAAAAAGCAGCAGATCAAGCAGCTGTAGACGCTATGAGACAAATGCTAGACTCTGTTGAGTGTCAAGCGACTGTAGTTATCGGAGAAGGTGAAAGAGATGAAGCTCCTATGCTTTACATCGGTGAAAAAGTTGGTTCAGGTAACGGTCCTGAGCTTGAAATAGCACTTGATCCTTTAGAGGGAACAACTGTTTGTGCTCACGGTGGTTATAACTCAATCTCTGTTATGGCGATTGCAGAAAAAGGTAACCTCCTAAATGCTCCAGATACATATATGAAGAAAATTGCTGTTGGTAGAGAAGGAAAGGGAATCGTTGATATCAATGAGACAGCAACGGAAAACCTTAAGAGATTAGCTGAAGCTAAGAAATGTCGTATTCAAGATTTAACAGCTGTAATCCTAGATAGAGAGAGACATTACGATCTAATTGAAGAAGTGAGAACAACAGGTGCTCGTATTCAGTTAATTGGTGATGGTGATGTTGCAGCTTCAATTGCTTGTTGTAACCCAAATTCAGGTAATGACATTTTATTTGGTACAGGTGGAGCACCAGAGGGTGTAATCTCTGCTGCAGCACTGAGATGTATGGGTGGAGATTTCCAAGGAATCCTTCAACCAAGAAATGAAGAAGAAGTTGTTAGAGCGGCCGCTATGGGCGTTAAAGATATAAATAAAGTATTCTCAATTGAAGAACTTGCAAGTGGGCACGTAATGTTCGTAGCAACAGGTGTGACTACAGGAAACTTCTTAGATGGTGTACAATTTACTCCATGGGGTGCAAGAACTCATTCTATTGTAATGAGAAGTAAGTCAGGGACTATTAGAAATATCTCTGCTGAGCACCATTTTGATACTAAACCACGCTATTAATAAAGGATGATAAATGGCAAGTGTAAGTCGAACTGAAACTTTTGATGTTGAAATTGAAAAAATATATAATGTAATCGTTGATTATAACTCTTACCCTGACTTTGTTGATGGAGTAAGCAGTATAAATGTTTTAGAGCAAACAGAGTCTGGAGCGAGAGTTGAGTATGGTTTAAACTTAATTAAGAAGTTTAAATATATTTTAAGTCTTTCTCACCAAAAACCAACTTCTGTATCATGGGAGTTTGAAAGTGGTGACCTTTTCAAAAAGAATAATGGATCTTGGGAACTTGTAGATCTTGGAAATGGGCAAACTGAAGTGACTTATTCACTTGACGTTGACGTTAAGGGATTTGTTCCTAAATCAATCATTAGTAAACTAACTGACAGTTCACTACCTGCTATGATGAAATCATACAGAGAGAGAGCAGCATCTAATTAATGAGGTAGATATGACTTCTAAGAATGAAAAAGATTCTCCTTTAGGCGATGTAATAAAGAAAGTGGTTTCAATTGGTGTTGGAGCAGCTTTTATGACAGAGGATACTGTTAAAAGTATGCTTGCTGATTTACCTCTACCTAAAGACCTTGTGTCTGGACTTGTCCAAAATGCAAAGACTGCTAAAGAAGACTTTTCGAACTCTGTTCGTGAAGAAGTCGCTCAACACCTTAATAAGGTAGACCCTAAGAAAGTCATCGCAGATGTTCTTGATGGATATGATATTGAAGTGAATGCAAAGTTCTCCTTCAAGAAAAAGGCTACAGAAGAGAATGAATAGAGAAGCCCTTCTTAACAATCGCTTTAAAGAATTAAATAAAGAAATTCAAGAGTCAGCAACAGAAGAACATAAAACTTCTGTTGTTGCTGTTACTAAGTATAGTCCTGTTGAGGATATATTTATTTCTCATGAGCTTGGTCATAGAGAATTTGGCGAGAGTAGAGTTCTTGATCTTCAAGAGAAGGCCCTTGAATTTGAGAAAAAAGGGATCCAGGATATTTCTTGGCATTTCATTGGTCACCTCCAATCTAATAAAATTAACAGACTTCTAAAAATTCCAAACCTTAAGTATATTCACTCTGTAGATAGCCTTTCCTTATTAGAGGCCATCCTTTCAAAAGAAGAACAATTTAGAGGTGATAAACTTGGAATCTTTCTCCAGGTGAATACTTCTGGAGAGGATGAAAAGTATGGCTTCACAAATTATGACAAGCTCGCTGGTGCTATAAATCACTTTTTAGATGAACATGGTTCAAGAATATATTTAGCCGGTCTCATGACAATGGGAAAAATTAGAACAGATGATATTGAAGGCGATGCTAGAGAGTGTTTTAAAATGTTAAAGACATTTAAACAAAGACTCGAAGATGACTTTGGTGTCCATGATCTGAAGCTATCTATGGGAATGAGCGGTGACTATAAGATTGCTATTGAAGAAGGAAGCGATTTTATACGTGTGGGATCTGTTCTCTATAAAAGTCATGAACTATGATTAGATACTTTGAAGGTGAAGAGTACGTTCAAGATTTACCTAATAGCATTGAGGACACTGAGTTTGAAGATTGCCAATTTCATAGAGTTGATCTTTGTAATGAATCATTTAGAAATTCTAAGTTAATAGAGTGCCAATTTAATAATTGTAATCTAAGTAATGTACAAGTAACCAATCTAATTCTTCGTGATGTGAAATTTAAAGATTGTAAAATGATAGGTATTAACTGGAGTTCAATTAAAACATTTAGTGATGTTGTTTTCGAGGACTGCTTATTAAACCTTAGTGTCTTTCAAGGTTTAAACTTATCAGGTACTGTGTTCAAGAATTGCTCTATCACTGATGTAGACTTTAGCAGCAGTAAGCTAATGCATTCTAATTTTTCAAACTCAAAACTCTCTGGCTCAGTTTTTAATGAAAGTAACCTTGAAAATGCAGACTTTCGTGGAGCTGTAGATTATTTCATTGACTCAAGATACTCTAAAATACGAAAAGCGAAGTTTTCAATGCCTGAGGCCCTTGTCCTTTTAAAGTCTTTAGACATCATCATAGATTAGATAAAAAGATATCCTTAGTATCTAATTATTGAGAGAGAATGTTCTATTGTATTGATTTTATTGCTTTTCTTTGACTACTTCCTTGTACATATTACTTACCAGTGTTTGACATGGGTAGCTATTCTTAGTTACAACTATTGTATAAATTAACTATAAATAATTTAAGCATGCATGGAGATAGAGATGGTTCAAAGTACTGAAAGAAAAGTCCCTGAGTTAAGTTTACTAAGTTACGTTAATGGATCATCTGCTGATCAAGTTAAATTCGTAGACGATATTATGCTTGGTTTAAAAGACTATGGTTTCATTGTTTTAAAGGATCACACTGTAGATCAGGCAAAAGTTGATAAGGCCTATGAATTTTTAAGTGAGTTCTATTCTCTACCATCTGAGATTAAGAATAAGTATGCTGGAGATAATGGCGGTCAGCGTGGATATACTCCATTTAAAGTTGAGCATGCTAAAAATAACGACAACCCTGACTTAAAAGAATTCTGGCACGTTGGAAGAGAGCTTGCTGCTACTTCTCAATATAAAGGTATTTATCCTGAGAATGTTTGGCCAGCTGAAGTTCCTGAATTTAAGGAAACATTTTTAGAACTTTATAAGTCTATGGATATCACATCTGGGATCTTACTTGAAGCAATTGGACGTGGTCTTGATGTTCCGGCGAACTTCTTTAATGAAATGATCCATGATGGAAACTCTATCTTAAGAGCTATTCATTATCCTCCTACAAAAGGTGAAGATACACAGAACTCAATTAGAGCAGCAGCTCATGAAGATATTAACCTTATCACAATGCTTGTTGGTGCAACTGAATCAGGACTTGAGCTTTTAGATCATGATGGAACATGGCTTGCTGTTGATTCTAAGCCTGGTGAAATCGTTGTAGATACTGGTGATATGATGAGTAGATTAACTAATGATGTCTTACCTGCAACAACTCACAGAGTGGTTAACCCTACAAGTGATGGTTCTAGAAGATTCTCTATGCCATACTTTGTTCATCCACATTCTAAAGCTGAATTATCATGTTTACCAAGTTGTGTTGGAGAGGGAGCTAAATATGCTGATATCACTGCAGGAGACTTTCTAATTCAAAGACTTAAAGAAATTGGACTATATTAATATTTAAGAAGTTTTATAAACGAGAGGATGTAGTTCTTATATCCTCTTAAAACTTTACACCTACCGCAAATTTTGAATTCACAATACCAGTAGACTGTTCATCACCCGTAGTAAATGTTTCGTCTACAACAATACTTTCAATTTGTACTTCGGCCATGAATGAATACTTAGTTTTCTCGGGAGAAGTTTCATAGCCAAGTCTAAAGTAAGGTAGGAGAGTCGCACTACCAGTTTTGGTACTATCTCCAACTTCTGTAGATGATACTCCTATTCCTGCTCCAAGACCTGAGTAGATATGAGCATTAGAGTTTCTAAATTGATTGAAGTGGTAAGTTATATCCGCAATCAAAAAATTTCGTGTTGAAGGAATTGTTCTTTCTGGATTTGAACCTATAGCGGTATCACTATCTATTCTTATTCCACCACCAAATTCTAAATGTCTATTCATCCTCTTTGAATAAGTGGCCTCAAAATGTAATGTTGTTCTTGAATCTAAAGATTCTGCAGAGACTTCAGATGTCGACTGAGATAACGACTTACCCCATGAGGCCCTAATAGAGATGTAATTACCTACAATATTTCTAAGGTAACTTTCTTGTTGCTTTGTTTCTACTTCTCTAAGTTTTGTTAATGCTACTTCACTCCAGATTCTTTCAATCGAAGAAGTATAAGTGACAACTTCATCTTGTTTGAATGGAACAATGGCCTCTTTATCAATCAAAGACCAAAGAGAGTAGTATCTCGTAACTTCTGTTGCCCTTGCGGTAAAAGAAATATCGGTTGTAGAGAATAGAGAGACTTGTCCTTTGGAAATACCAAAGTCCCTTCCTTTTCGAACCACAAATGTTTTCTTTGTATTTGAAACAGACTGAACAATAACTAAGTTCTCATTTGCAATTGCTATGGAACTTGAAATTGATAGGAAAAATATAAGTATGTATTTAATCATTATTAATATTGTAAAGGTCTACTAGTAATTGAGCAAATAGGTAATGGGTACCTTTATTGTGAAATAGCACAAAAAGTTGGCAGGAATACCATAATTAGTTGAGTGTTTTAGTCCTTGTGAATAGGCCTAAGTCTTAGATTTTATAATAAATCGCTCACAAAGAGTTTGAAAGCCCTCCTTATAGCTCAAAATTGAAGATAGTAGATATTTTCTTAAAGATTAACCCATAAGTTTCGATAAGTTGGTCAGAGTATTGGGAAGATTATGACGAGAACTTGGTTAAAAAATCTATTTGCACTATTAGTCCTTGGACTAATTTCTTCTTGCGTAGCTGAGAAGAGTGGGAAAAATCCTACCTGTGCGACGGGGACTTCATTTGATAAGTTAAGCCAAAAATGCGTCAATTTTGGAAAGGCTCCAACATCTACACTTAACACTGTTAACTTAAGTGAAGATGATCCTGCAACAACTTTCATCTTACAATACACTGATGATAATAGTGATGAAGCTGCAAATTGCCAGGTCTTTGATACAGAGACTGACTTTGAAGTAAGATCTCCTATTTTTAATTCTATACCTACTGATGTTTCTGACACTGTAAACCTTGCAACTCAATGTGCAACTTCAATTAACAGTACTACTTATCCTGCAGACAGCGCCACAGCACTTGGAATGGTAACCCAAGTCCAAAGTGCAAGGGATGGTATTTATTCTACAGATACAACTTCTGGAATGCTTGCAGCACTTAACTTACTTACTACTAGAATTAAGACTTTGACTGATTTTTGTGAAGCATTTAGTGCATCTCCAGTTGTTCAGTTTTATGGAGAATCTGCAAAAAACTCTAATTCTGAATTATTAGTCAAGAAAGATTGGATTGAAAATAGATGTTACTGTGCAGCAGGTGAGTGTACTTCCGAAATTATTTTAGATGAAAATGCTAATGGTTCATATGGAGTTTCTTATAATATCTCTGATGAGGAAGATGGAACATCTGTAACAAAGCAAGTCCTTGTAAACGTATCAGCTGTAAATGATGCTCCTGTTGCGACAGATATTTATATTACTGGAAATGAAAGTGTAACAACTACATCAAATCCTATTTCATTCACTATTCCTGCTGGGAGAGATGTTGAAGATGATACTTCTCCATTTTTATCTTATGAAATTGTAACTAACCCTACGAATGGAACAATTACAGGCTGTGCCTTATCTAGTGATGGATCATCAAGCACTGATAGAACTTGCTTATATACTCCAACAGATAATGATGCTGGTGTAGCTTTTGCAATTTCTAAAGAGAGTTCTCTTACCATACCTACTACTAATGCTACAAATAACTTAATTTTTACTTCTAATGTTGTTGGCTCTTTAGGTGATGATATTACGGTAACGATAGTCGCTCAGCCTCTTTTAAATACTGGAAGTAATGTTGATATTGTTGTCGATAATAGAGATATTACTATCTATATTGAGAATGAAGTTACGTTAATTAATGACGTTATAAGTGCTGTTAATAATGATATGTTTGCATCAGCAATTGTTACAGCTTCTGCTACAAACGGTATAAATGATACTGTCGAAATAGCTTCTGAGCAGTCACTTTCTGGTGGAGTAGCTCCATTTGATACATTTACTTATAAAGTGAACGATGGACAGACTACAAGTGTTCACTCCGGTAGAGCAACAATTGATGTCTTTAGCCAAGATGATCCTCCAGTTGGTGTAACAACACCTTCAGCTTCACTTATTTTTACTGAAGATACTACTCAAACGATAAGATTATCTATAACTGATTCTGAGGGCGATACAGCAACTGCTTGTACAGTTACTCCTTCAACAAGTGACCTTGTTGTTAGCTCTGCATGTTCTTGTCCAGTAGGTGAGTTATACTGTGATGTTGACTTAACTCCAGCTGAGAACTTTACAGGAATTGCTCTTTTTTCTTGGACGATTTCAAATAATGGGACGGCCGGAGTTCAAACTACAGCAAGTAAGCTAGAAGCCGTTACAGTTAATAGTGTAAATGATGTTCCATTTGCTAAGAGTGTGGCCATTGATATCGGTACTGAATCTGATACTGCAACCCCTGATAGTTATATTTTTAATCTTTCAGATAGTTCTGCAAGTTTAGGAATTGACCTTGATGGAGATACTTTAAATTACGAATTATTAAGTGTTCTCGGTGGAGCGACTCTTTCTGGATGTGTTTCAGGAACGACTTTACTTCAAGGTGCAGACTGTACATATACTCCTACTGATGGAAATGTTAATGGTGTTGCAACTAAGGCTACAATAACTTACGTGGTTGGAGCTGGTAGTATTCAATTTGATGCTAAACATGCAGGTGAGTTTATGAATGGTGTTGATATCATCATCCAAGACTCTACGCTTTCTGATGTACTAGGTACGTATGTATCAGTTGATAGTAGCTCAACTAGTGATATCAATATCAATGTATATATTGATTCAGGATTATCAACTTTAACTGATATTTATAATGCTATTGATGCAGATCCATATGCAAGTGAACTTGTCGATATGACTTCTCTTATTTCAGGTGGGACTCTGGCAACTGTAGGTACAGTTACTTTAGCCGGTGCTACCTCTGCCGCAGCTACTCTCGAATATAAAGTGAGTGATTCATCTGGTGCTGAAGCATTTGGTGTTGTTCATTTAAATATTATAGTAAAAGATGATTCTCCTGTAATCTGTCCATATTCTGACTTTGTAGATGCTCCTGAGTGTGGTCTTGCAGGTTGTCTTGGTACAACATCACCAGTTTCAAATATTACACCTAAGAGCGCAGGAATTCTTTATTATGATAAAGGTTCAGCTGTTTGCTATAGAAGTACTGGTATATCTTCTTCAAGTGATTGGGAGATTGTGACTGACTACACAAGTATAATTGAAAAGAAAGTTGTAAATCAAAATGGTTATTTTGAAATAGATAATATTAGAATAGATGAAGGTGGTGCTGACACTGTTGAAGATGCTGATACTATTTCTATTACGGACATTACAATAGCAGACGGAGGTTTAGGCCTTATTCCAAGGAAGTCTGCGAATATTCAAGTTTTCTATGATGGAAGCTCGGTAGCTTTAACTCCTGCTGTTCCTGGAACTGGCGTTCCTATGACTGGGACTCTTCCAGATGGAGCTGCTAGTTCAGATGACTTACCAGTAAAAGTAAAAATTATTCCAAGTGACGGTGTTACTGGCACAGCTGTTGTTACAATTACTTTCTCAGACGGAACAAATGAAGCTGACCTATCTATTCCTGTTGAAATTACTGATGTAGCAATTCAGCACAAGGGGTGGGCAAATATTATAGCAATGGGACCTAAAGTTGATAAAAGTGGAAATGTTAAAGATGCAGATTATGTTTGTAACTATAGTGAAACTAAGTGTGATAGTGGAGAGTCTTGTTCTGGTGTGAGCGTACCTACTGCAAATGTAAGCGCTGATGAAGTGAATGCTATTTACTATGAAGAGCCATCTGTTTCTAAGCCAAATGGTCAATGTTACTATGCAACAGCTACTGGGACTTCTAGTTGGGTGGCCTTTGATTCTTATTGTAATATGACAGCAAGCTATTATGACTCTGCTTGTTCGGATGCTACATGTTTAGATTCAGCTCCTCCTGCAAACGAGCCAGAGAATTTAAATACTTTCTTTACAGATCTTCAATATGATTCTGTAAATGGTATTGCTCAAACAACTTGTTATAGATCAATTGGTAGAGCTCTACCTAGTGGGTCATCTTTAAGTCCTGCTCAAATTGCTAATTCATGGCAAGAGTATAAGGGAACAGGTTCAGTTGAGTTACGTTGGAATACTATGGTGCTTACTGGGAGTGGAACGATTAGTGGCTATAATGTGTTTAGAAGACTTCCTTTAGAGGACTTCGATTACAAACGACCAATTAACAAAGATTTAATTGCTGCTACTACTCAAGAGTATATAGATAATAGTACAAACTCTACTTTTGGGCCTATTCCAAATACTGTTTACTTCTATGAAGTTGTACCAGTTGTTTCAACAGGAACTCCTGCTGAAAATATCCAGATTAGATCATCAGACTTTGAGAAAATTGTTTTAAGAGTTTTAGTTCCTGGACAAAACAAAACCCTAGTTCCTAGAGATATCGTTAACATTACTCAGTGTGATAAGTTATTAGACTCATCAGGTTCCGGAAGTAATTATGAGTATGATTCTAGTTTAAATACGTTTACTTGTCCTTATGAAGGACCTGGAGATACAGGATCTGTTTCAGGTTCAACTGTATATGACTTTGGAAGAGACCTTATTGTAGACAGATATGAAGCTGGTTGTCCTTATACTAAAAGTAATGAAGCAATTGAGTCTTGTCCTACAGGACTATCAAACGTTGCTACAAGTGGAAGTTGTATAGGAACTGTAGATCCTACTGTTGCTGATGGTGGTGGAGCAATTACATTTAGTTCTCCAGCAAATCAAGTATACTACAATAGATCTTCCGGTAAGTGCTTTCAGCACGACGGTGCTACTTGGAACGAATTTGATACGCTGAGTTCTTTAAGACTTGCAACACTTGCTGATAGATATCAAAATGCTGAATTACCTCCAATTGTTTATACTTCACAGGATACAGCTAATAACTTCTGTGCAGAAACAGCTACAGAAGCAATTTTAGGAATCTGTAATGTTGGTGGTACATTCTCTATTGATGCAGGAACTGGAAGATGTTCTGATTCTACAGGTGGTGCTTATGAGAATTATAATAATATCTCAGGGAGACTACCTTCTAGAAAAGAACAAGTGGCCTACTCTGATTGGGACCTAACAGAAGTTTCAGATTCTATTGCTAACACAAGAGAAGGTGGACTTTCACTTAATTCTAACTCAAAGTGTAATACAAGCTCAGCAAATGGTCTTGAGTCATACTATACAGATAGTGTTACTCCAATATCTAACACTCTATTTACGCTACCAGGAACACTTTCAAGTGGGATCAGGTCTCTCATGACAGGCTCTAGTGAAACTGAATTATGTGTTTCTAAATATGGTGTTCAGGATTCAATCGGGAATGTAAATGAGTGGTCAAGTGATAGGCTTTATTGTGATAATGAATTATGTGGTGGTGTAGCCTCAACTGTTACTCCAGGGGGAGCTGTTGACCCTGACTATATTGGTAATGGAGATGATGATTTCTATCCTGCTGATGGAAATAATGCAACTTTCACAAGATATGTATTTAACGGAGTAACTGGTCCTTGTATTGACACTGATGTTGATGGTACTTGTGACGGCTATCTTACTAATTGGATTTTTGATCAGAAATCTAACGGAGCATCAAGATTCTTCACTCCTATGGGGTTACCTGCAGTGACTACATATATTTCAGATAATCCTGGTGAGTTTGTTAATAATTTCTTCGAGCAAATTGGAATATCTAGTGGAATTACATCTACTAAGCTTCACGATGATACAATTGTAGTAGAGCAAATAAGATTAGATGCAACTCAAAATGCAGCTAACGCTAGTGGACTTGCTGGACTTACAACAGGTGGAAGCTACCTTACAAGTAATGGGGCAGGAACTTATCATCTTGAGATGATTGCTGTTGATGACCCAGCGTATAATACTAGAGTTGATGTCGGGTTTAGATGTGTCTTTCCTGTTACTAGTACTAACTACGTAGAATAATTATAAGTATTTCCTAATAAATTAATCCTGTAATAATCTAGTAAACAAATCTAAGATCGGGTAGAATTCTTCTGTAATCTATATGGAGGAATTCATGGGAATCTTTTTTAATAAAAATAAAGAAAAAAGACCTACTGGAAAAGGCAAAGTGATTAGTTTTCTAAACCAAAAAGGTGGTGTTGGAAAAACAACTATGGCCTTTAATACTGCTCATGCTCTTGCAGAGAATGGAGCAAGTGTTCTTTGCATTGATATGGACCCACAGGCAAACCTTAGTTACTTATTCGATATTGAAACTAAGGAGCAGGGCCTTACAAGTATCTTTCAACTTCTTATAAATTCAGTAAGAGAGTTATCTCCACTTCATCGTCCAGCTTTATGGACTGATTGTATTTGTAAGTCTGGAAAAATAGATGTTCTTCCTGCTGGTCAAGATCTTTCAGGATTTGAATTAACAGTCTCAGGAATATCAAGTCCAAGACAATTAATATTGAAAAAATTTATTGAAATGAATGCCTTGAAATCAGTATATGACTATATCGTAATTGATGGTCCACCAACTCTAGGACTTCTCGTTGTAAATATTCTATGTGCAAGTGATGGTGCTCTTGTTCCATTTAGACCAGATGAGTTTTCTCACAAAGGACTCTCTCACTTCTATGAAGTTTTAGAAGATATTAACGATATGGAAATATCAAATATACCAGACGTTTTGGCCCATATTCCTAATTTAATGGATTCTAGAAGAAAGCAGGAGAGTGAAGATCTAGATATGATCTCTAAATCCCTTGGTCCTGAAGCTGTTGTTGTTGAGCCATTTCTGAATAAGGCCCAGCTTGTAAAAAGTCAGTCTCAAAAGAAGTCTGTCTTTGCTTACAGTTCAAAAGAATTCTTACCATTACAAAGTCAGTTCAGTGAAATGGCCCAAATTATCAATGATTGGAAAGCGGAGCAACTACATGAGTAAAGTAAATAATCCTTTGTACCATGTTTCTAAAGATGGCAAAGATGTAGAGAGTGTAAATAATGTAATTGAGCTTTTAGTAAAAAAGCTTGGGCTTGATCCTGTTATTGAGTTTCTGCAGAGTATGTTTGAGTTTCTAGTTGACCATGTTCAGACATATCCAATGTTTATTTCAGTTAAAGATATGATTGATAAATTGATTGATCATTTATTCAGTCTATTTGAGAAGTTACAACCACTACTTGGAAAAATGCAGTAGTTAGCTATTCAAAATCTTTTGGAATATATTCTAGTAGTTTTAAATGGTTGAGGATTTCTTTATTCTTAGTTAGCCCATTATAAATAAAAGTATTATTTCCTGTTTTATGAACTAGCTTTTTTGTCTTCTTGATTTGCTTGCTAGACCATGTTTGACTTAAAGAACTCCTAACTTCGTTAGCACAGCTTTTAGTAGAGCAAAGCTTATAAAAAATTGGGTTCGTTTTTTTGAGTCCATAGATTTGATTATAATCTGGAGCACTTAGCCCTTGTAACTCATCTCTTACTAATCTTACATAGTCTGTTGAGAGAGTACTACTGTAGAGGTCGTAGAATAAAAACTTCTCATCACCAGAGATGTACTTATTTATTATTTCCCATTGATGAATAGGGAATTTATAACGCTCATATTCTTTGGAGCTGAAACCAAGTATTCTTGCAATTTTTGATCTTAACTTCTCTGCTCCATCTATCACTATCGATGGGTATGGTACAAGTAAAGATCTACTCATCCACTTATTAAGCTTTACTGGCACTCTACCTTGTATTCCAACTGTCCTTTTGTGTGGAAAGTTTGACTCTTTTAGATATTTTATAACAGCGCCCGCACAATTATTTGAAAAGAAAGTATACTTTCCAAGAACTTCAGAAACTGCACTAGTGACTTCAAGATTTTTAACGGCCATTTCTATAGGATTTCTTTTTAAAATATTAAGGTTCTTTTGCGTTTCTATGGTCATTGCATAGAAACCATTCTTTTGGAGATTCTTATCATATTTTGTGAAGAGTTTTATTTCATTTGTTGAGAAGTGTTCTTTTGCAATATCAATAGCCTCATCAGCGTTAGGATACCTTATTTCTATTATATTGTTATTCGCTTGAACCTTCCATATTTCCTGAAATAGGTTAAGTGCAATTTGACCTTTTTCTAGCTCTAGTTTATTAAACGCCCTCGTGTAAGCTTGTCTGTATAGAGCTTCATCTTTTTGAGTTTCATTTTGAAAGGGGATATCTTCAAGTTGAACAATACCAAAAGATTGAATGACTTCTTTTTTAAACTCTTCATCGTAAAATTTTACTTCAATTAATTCAAAGTTATCATTTCCAAAAAGATCGCGACCTTTTTTTATTGCTTCTTTTCTCGCATTACTTACTGATTGCTTATAGACTTCTTCTCTGACTTCATGAATTTCTGACCACCATCCGTTTAGAGTTTGAAATAAATCATGATGCATACTTGTGTTGGAAGGGATGATGTGTCTTTCTAGAGGGCGAGACTGATCTTTTACATATTGTTTAATAAAGAGTCTTAATGATTTAACTTCGGGGTAAACGCCATACTTGCCTACAACTCCACCTATGTTACTGGCCTTAGGGCCGTTTACGTCTGCTACAAAGCTAATCGTAATATCATTTCCTGGATCGCTGTCATTATCTACAAATCTAAAGAGTGCATGTCCAAATTTAGATTCAACTCTTTCATCAGTCGCTTCAGCAATTATAAGTTCGAGTCCAATTATTTGATCATTCTCAATTTTTTTCTCTAAGCGGTTAATATACTTCTTAGAGCTTGTGTAGAGTTCTTTCTTTTGAACATACCACTGCAGGAATTCAATAGAGTCTTTCTCTATTGAATAAGCATTTTGTGAAATTAATATAAAACATAATAAAAGAAGCCTCATTAGGTTTATCTAGCATAGAAAATCTATAAAACTAAGTAATATGAGTTATTTACACGATATTTGTTATGTGAATTCGTATAGTTAGGTAGATTCTTCTGATAGTTACAACAGTTTAGATTTCTAGTATATTAAAAGAAATCTATTTAAGGACGGTTATGTTTTCATTCTTCTTCAGTATTTTGTCACTATTAAATGTTTCTGCAAATGAGCCCGCTCAAGTAAATGCTTCATATGGCTTTTCTAATACATCTAATGGACTAAAAACTAAAACTTATAGAGTTACCTATGAAAATAACCGAAGAGATCTCTTTTGGAAGTATCAAGATGCTAGGCCTGAAGCAAATGACTTTATTTTTGGTACGGTCATTACTGATGCTGAATACTTAGGGGAAATTTCAGGGCTAAAGTTATTTACAGGAGTAGGTAGAAAGTGGAATGAGAATAATTATTCTCGACTTAAGCTAGGAACACACAAGTTAAAGTACAAAGAGTCAGATTCCTCTACTCTATACGCTGATTTTACACACCGATTACTGATAGGAAAACACGACTTGGAGTTTAATACTAATTATGACTTCTTATATATTGATGGCGGTGTTCCAGGTCCTTATACAGATAAATTGCAGAGATTGCAGACAAGAGTTAGAGGTACATATCGTCCTAAGGATAGAATAAGAGTCCCATATGAAATTGAATACACGAAAATAAGTCAAGGTAACTCGCTTCAGAGACAAAGTGTAGGGTTCCTCTATGGTAACGCTTATCCTATTTGGATTTGGGGTGGCTACCGTGTTGAAAGACTAAGTTATAGTAGTACTGTTCCTGGTTACTGGTCTCCAAAGAAGTTTATTTCTCATGGACCGTTAATTGAATGGGCACAAACTTTTTATGAAAACTACACTATAAAAGCAAGTTATCTTTATAGCTTCATCAAAGAGAATGACGGTGAAACGGGTAATTCATACTATGCATCCGCAGCCTTTGAATATGGAGAGCGAAACTCATTGCTGATTGGGTTGAGCTTATTTAGAAATAAATCTCTTCAGAACTCTAGTGAGTGGTGGAGTGAGGGTGGAGAACTTTACTTAAAATATTCATTTTAAGTATTTGTTCCAAACTTCATTCATCGTCATAATACTGATATCTGATTCTTTGATGATTTTTGCTAGTTCCTCAAAGTTTTCTGTAGAATAGTCAATATCATCGACTGGTTCATCTTTTATGTGATGAAACATTAAAATTAGCCACTGTTTACTTTCTTTAGTTCTCTTGATTACTTCTCTTAATTCTTTTGGTGTTGTTGTCTTTAGCACATTGTACGCTCTAAGCATATGTAAGTTTACAGGGGGGATTGTTTCTATTCCTCCTGAGGCTATCCTAGCAGTTGAAAACTTTTTCGATACAGCTTCTATTACAGATTCATTTGTTTTTCCTAGGGGATAGGCAAGATGAAAATTTTTCTTTTTATATTTATTGTTAATAAGAAAACTTTCAACGTCTGAAATTTCTTTGTCAAGTGAGTCCTTGCTGAAATAAGTGAATGGTGTCTCATGATGGGACTCTATGTCCCAATTCTTTTTTGATATAGAACGTAACTCTTTTGAAGTTAGAAAGTCCTTAGTTCCTAGTGCGTTTGGCATTATATATGCCGTTGCTGGAATATTATATTTTTTCAATATTTCTGCTGCTAGTAAGTTATCTTTAGGTCCATCATCAAATGTTAGAGTCAGTACTCCGTCAGATATTTTTTTAGATTTCTTTATAGGCCATACGGAAAGTCTTACTTCTGCAGAGTTTGTTGAGAAATAAAAGGTTATGTAGTTTACTTTCTTGAACTCCTCTCCTTTTAGCTTGAAGTTTGCTTTAGAGAGTCCTATCTCAGTCTTCTTTGATGACTTTATTAAATTGAATTCGTAGTCGTGAAAAAAAGGAACCGAATAGTAGAGATAGTTATTAGAGGCCCTCTTTTCAGAGAGTCTTATCTCTAGACCACTAACTAATCTAATATCATCGATAAGTAGGGGAATAATAATATTCTCTAAATCTAAGTTGATTTCTTTATCTGATATATCATGTGTAAGAAATAGAGGGTTTTTCTGATCTTTAGTAAAGAGATTTATATTCTCTTTCATTATCTGAAGTACTCCTGATTGCCATTCAAGAAAAGTATTCTTAGTGTTGAACTCTGCTATTGTATTGCAATTAAAGATTAGAAAATTACAAAGAATTAAAAATATTCTTGATTTCATACCAGGCCTTTCTCTTCCATAAGTCATAGTCTGTTTCATTAGATTTATACTCTAACATTTTATATTTATTAGTAGCTAGTTTTCGCCAAATAAAAATACCTTTTATATTTTGAAAGCTCTTAAGTGCTTTCAATGTATACTTGTAAGCATTTGCTTGTCTTTCTTGGCTTCCGGGGATTTTGTTTCTCCATTCAAAAGGTTCTGAGGTTCCTTTTGACGAACCGGAGAAGCCAACCTCATTAATGAAGAGATTCTTTTTTAACTTTTTAGCAAATAAGTTGAACTTACTAATAACTTTTAATTGATGGTTGTATATATTTTTTCCTTTTATATTATCTGGAATGGGTGAGTATAGGTCTAGTCCAATATAGTCGAGGTCAGCCCAGAATGAAGTTGAATAAAATTCATTCTTACCATTTTCCTCCTGCCAATTTGCACCGTAACTCAATTTTCCGTGGAAGATACCTCTAATAGATTTGATAATATCTTTCCATTCATTTTGATACTCTTTACCTGTTATTTCACAGTACTCAGCGCCAATCGTAAAAGTTTCAACCTTATAGTCTTCTAAGACTTTTGAAAATTGAGTGAGTTCTTTTTTGATGTTTTTAAAGGCCTTTTTCTTATTCTTTGGTTTCCAATGGCATCGCCACTCTTTAGATTCCACATCTATATAGTGTCTGACTGAAACTTTTAGACCTCTTTCTTTCGCTAGTCCAATGGCCATTTTAATTGATTTTAAAGTAGGTGTGTAGTCAGATTTACAATCTATATTACTTGAAGAAAGTGTTTTGGTCTGACAACTGTAGAGAAATGTTGCGGTGTTTGCATTGAGAAGTTCTAATTCGTTTAGATAGTAGTTCACATTTCCTTTAGTGTAGCTATATCGCCCATAACCCGTGAGCACAAGAGAACTAGTCTTTTTATCTAGAACCGATCTCTTATAATTAGGGATACTGGCACAAGATGTACTTGAAATTATTAAGAAAAATATACCGATCACATTTTTTATCATAAATATACTATACTATATAAATAGATATTATTCGATATAAATTGGGAGATATTTTGATAGATATAAAGGACGTTTTACAACATTCTGGAAAAAAGAAAGTTGTAGTAATTGATGATGAAGCAGTCACTCGAAAAATCGTCTCAAAGTCACTCGAAGAAGACTTTGAAGTTTATATTGTTACAAATATTTTCGAGTCAATACGAGTATGTGAAATTCAAATGCCCGATGTTATTCTACTTGATTTATTTATGCCAAGTGTAGATGGTTTTGAAATATTAGGTTTACTTAAAAACCATGCCGTTCTATGTGATATTCCTGTTATATGTATGAGTTCTTCTGATGATCCTGAAGATAGAGAGAGAATAAGAGACTTAGGTGCAATTGGTTTTATTAAAAAACCTATTAGTAGAAAAACTTTAGCTGATGATATCGGACAAACTCTTGAGTCTGTGACTAATGTTATTTCCTCTTTCAAAAATCATGTGGACTTTATTACTGCTTTTAATTCACTAGAAAAAGATAAGCATATTCTCAACACCATAACTAATATTGCTGAAGATGAGAAAGTAATATTCCTATCATGGGATAAGGGTGATTATTTTTATGAAGAAAATGAAACTATAAAAAAATATATAGACGATGAAAGATTGATCTTTTTAGAAACAAAGCCGAGTCTAATTACTAAGTTTGCATACATGCAAGATTTATCACCTTTGATTGATGATATTACTCACTTTACTGGACGTCGTTCAAGAGATATCACGCTAGTTTTTGATGAAATTCGTAATTTGATAAATGATCATCATTCAGATCGAGGTATATCTCAGGCCTACAAACTTTCACAAAATTTACATAATAATTTTAAAAAGGTTACATATATAAATTCACGGCCTCGAAAAGAGGATGAGCAATTATTCTTAAATAAAATAGGAAAAATTCTAGTAGGTAATAGACTGTAATGAAAACTAATTACTCTAGTATTGTCAGTATTGTAACTATTACAATAATCTGTTCATTACTTACAGTAACATTCTATTTGAATATTCCAGATAACTGGAGATTTGAAAATCCTTTAGCAGTATTCGTTGCTAATATCATGCTTTATTACTTAATTTTTATATTTATAAGAACGTTTCTATTACTAGTTCTTTCATTTTTAGAAGTTGTTTTTTATAAAAGAAATAGAATCATTCAAAGTTTTCCACTCGTAACTATTATTATCCCCGCCTATAACGAAGAAAAAGTCTTAACTCCGGCGATTGAGTCCGTTCTAGATATCGACTATCCAAATCTAGAGGTTTTAGTTGTTGATGATGGCTCTACTGATAATACATTTGTAGTTGCAAAAGAGATGGAAAAGCATGAGCAAGTAAGAGTGATTCACCAAGCAAATGCCGGTAAGTCTGAGGCCTTAAATCATGGTATATCTGAAGCTTTAGGCGATTACTTTGTTTGTATGGATGCTGATAGTGTATTAAGTAAAAATATTCTTTTAGAGGCCATTCCTTATTTTGAAGAAGATGAAAATCTTGCTGCAGTTGCAGGAGCAGTAAAAGTAGGTAATTCAAAAAATATACTCACTTCTTTTCAAAACCTAGAGTATATTATTGGTCTAAATTTCCATAAAAAAGCGCAATCATTTTTGAAAATGGTTACTATTGTCCCTGGACCAATTGGTGTATTTAATAGAGATAAAGTTTATGCACTTGGTGGTTATAGCTCTGATACTTTTGCTGAAGATAGTGACCTGTCTATGAGACTTCTTATGGAAGGATATAACATTAAGTATTGTGATAAAATATCTGCAGTAACTGAAGCCCCTGATGATATTAATTCTTTGATAACTCAAAGGTATAGATGGTCAAGAGGGATGGTTCAAGCAATATTTAAAGGCATTGGAATACTTAGAGAGAATTATAGTATGCGTGGTCTTCTAGTTGTTCTTTACATGTTTTTTGAAACAATTATGATCCCTCTTATTAACTTCTCTTTCATTGTACTAACACTTGAATTTGCGCTTCTTTATAATATTACAGAATTAATGGGGCCTTACTTTATTGGATTAACTCTTTTAGATGTTGCTCTTTGCTTTTATTCTATTATTACTGAACAAAAGATTGGATACTTACTCATACTAAGTTTTTTAAACCGTTTAACTTATGGTCTATTACTTGAGGTTATTCGGTTCTTCTCAATTTTTGATGAATTATTAAAGGTTCCTATGAAATGGGGCGTATTAGTTAGAAAAGGACTAGACTAAATGGACTTGAAAAACTTTTTCAATATTCTATTACTTGCAATTTCACTTACGACAATTTTAGTAACTCTTGTTAGTTATATTGTCTTCAAACTTCGGCTCGGGTCAACAAAGAAGGGAGCGTTACAAGATCCTTTAGAGGGAGCATTTTATAGACGTTTTTCACCTTTGATTAAAAATGAATATCTACTTAGAAAGAAAAAAGCTACTGATGCAACTGTTAGTAAAGTCTCTGTAAAGGTTAAGTTTGCATCCTTATTTGTTTTTCTTCTCGTTGTAGTTGCAGGTTTATTTCTATTTGAAGATTACTTTTCATATCGAAAAGAAATATCTGAAAGAGTTCTTGCAGCTAATAACTTTAGAGAGCTTGTTAAGAAAGGTTTTTTGAAATCTTATGAGTACACTCCAGTAGATAAAGATATTGTTATTAATAAGCGCTTCTCAAGTAACTCTAAAGATCAGTTTGAGTATTTAACCACTCAACTTAAAGATCAAAGATTTTGCTTAATATCGACAAGTAGAGCTCGTAAGTATTCGTCTTTGATGCATAATCGATCTATTGAGCAATGGAAGTCTTTTTTCAAAAGAAATAAGTTAAATTACAAAGTTCTAAGTTTTATCAATGTTCCAAAGAATTGTATTGCTATTTTTCCTCATGTTCACTCTTTAAGTAGGTCGCAAGTAGCAAAGGTTGAAAATCTTAATTCTCCTTTTTTGATCACTGGTGGATTTGGAGTTATTGATGGCCTAGGTGGTAAGGTTGAGCAGACTCTACTTAATAAATACTTAGGTGAAGACATTCAAAAAGAAGAGTCTTTACTACCAACTCTTCTAGGATCTGAGAATGATTTCTTATGGGAAATTGATGGTGGTAGCTTTGTTAAATGGCAACCTATTGATATGAACTACACTTATTTATTATCAGATAAGGCGAATATTATTACAGCTGACTATAACGGTAATATTATAAAGGATAACGATAAGGTTCATAGTCGTATTAAAAGTACTGATAAGGTAACATGGACCTCTCTTGATCCTGTTGATCATCTTTATTCTGATTTAGTATTTCTAAACATATTTGCATCACTTTCTAAGTTACCTGTATTTAAAATTGAAAGTTTCAAAGGTTCAAGAACTGCTTCTAGTTTCATTTATAAGCAGACTCAACAGTCAGATAGTCTCGAAGATGTAAGCTCTATTTTTGAGAAGTTAGATTCATCATGGACTCTTTTTACTAATAACTATAACTACATAGGAAAAGATATTAGGCACAAAGATAATGGTCATTATGAAGTTGCCATCATTACATCTTCTGAGCACAACTTTGATAAGCTTGATAGTAGAGCTTCTTTTAATCTTTTAGAAAATATTCGCTTAAGGCTTGAGGAGTTAAGTTACTCAGGAGTAGTTGGGTTAATGAGCTATAATAACTTTCTTAATGAAGTTACCTTAGACTCTGCAAATCAAAATAGACTATCTTACTTATACGGGACAATTAGAGAAGTCTCATATTCACCTGTTTTTCTAGATGGTTTAAACTATATGTTAATACCAAAGATGTTTAGAAACTCTCAGGAGATACTCAATGATAAATCTATTACAAATATTGAAGATTTAATTCAGGTTTTTAACATTCGTTTAAAAGATATGACTCTACTTGGTGGACTTTCTGTCTTTGATCTTTCATCGACTGAATTTGATGACTATTTATATAAAAATTCTTTCAAGAAATTTATTAAAGAACTTAAAAGTAAATCAGTTAGCCTCTCTGAAGTTGTTAACTGGAAATTTGCTAAAGAGAAGTTAAAACTTTCTTTTGTTGAATCTAAGGGGAAGGTTAAGATTGTTATTGAAAACCTATCCGAAAGATCAATAAATAATTTTAAGATTCTCTATCACGGTGAAAAGGGAAGAGAAGAGTTTCTTATTGAGAAGATAAATGGGAAGGAAGTATTAACTGTAGATCCTGTTGCTTACCGAGATCTGTAGCGAATTGTCCCTAATTCCTGAGTCTCGACTATAGGGTCCTCTTCATTTGAGTCTTGAGACTCTGGCTTTTTTAACGCACTGCTGTTTAGGCTTATGGTATCTTCTGTAAGCGTATTTTGTTGTGGATCTTGCGCAAGAGCTGTCCAACTTGATAGATCTACTTCTTCCGCACTAGATTTTAGCTCTTTTAGTTCATCTGTAAGTGTATTTTGGCCAAAAATATTCACACTTAATAAGAAAATTAGGATTGATCTCTTGCCTAGCATTGATTCCTCAGATAAAACTCAAAATCTGTTTAAATACTTATACTTATTATGACAAAAATGAGGGAATCTAGCAACAATGTCGGATAGAGATTTAATACTTAGCAATTACGATTTTGATCTACCAAGTGAGTTGATCGCAGATCGACCGATCCCAGGAAGACATAACTCTAAGCTTCTTGTGTATAAAGCAGCATCAAATGAAGTTATCCATGATCACTTCTATAATCTCGCAAGCTACTTGCCTGAAGAGTCTCTACTCGTCGTAAATCAAAGTAAAGTATTTCCATGCCGTTTAATTGGTAAAAAGAAAACTGGTGGTAAGTGTGAAATTTTCCTACTGACTACAACTCCTAATGATAAGGGATTTCTTAAGGCCTTAATAAAAACAAGTTCAAAAAAGAATATTGGAGATCAGTTCTTCTTTGAAGATGGTCTCGTTGCAGAAATCAAAGACATTCAAGATGGAAACTTCTTTGTTCAATTTAATAAAGAAGACTTATTAGATTACTTAGAACAAAACGCAAAAATACCTATTCCTCCTTACATAAGAAACGGGGAGAGTGATGAGTTAGATAAGTCTGATTATCAAACAGTATTTGCTAAAGATGTTGGTAGTGTTGCAGCACCTACTGCAGGCCTACACTTTACTGAGGATGTCTTTAAGTCTTTAGAGAATAGAAGTATATCTAGAGCTGAGGTTACTCTACATGTTGGACTTGGTACTTTCGCTCCGGTTAAAACAGATAATCTACAAGATCATAAAATGCACTCTGAGAACTACTATGTAGATTCTGAGAATAAAGAAAAAATATTAAATCATAAGAAAATATTTGCAGTTGGTACAACATCTCTAAGAGTTCTTGAGAGTTGTCATAATGGTGAAGAGTTTGAAATCACTCCAAATGAAATGAAAGAGACAAGTATCTTTTTACATCCTGGTGTAGACGTAAAATCTATAAATGGACTCGTGACAAACTTCCATCTTCCTAAGTCTACGTTGCTTATGCTTGTAAGTTCACTGATTGGAAGAGAGAAGACACTAGAGCTCTACAAAGAGGCCATCGACAACCAATACCGCTTTTTCTCTTATGGAGATTCAATGTTAATTTTGAGGGATGAATGACTACTATTTACGAAAATGTTGCATATGACGGAAAGGCAAGAGCAGGTGTTGTAAAAACAGCTCATGGGGATATTGAAACTCCTATTTTCATGCCTGTAGGAACTAGAGCAAGTGTGAAGTGTATGTGGCAGCATGAACTTGATGAAATCGGCGCACAGATAATTCTTGGTAATACATATCACCTATACCTTCGTCCAGGGCATGAGCTCATTGAAAGAGTTGGTGGGGGACTGCACGGTTTTATGAATTGGCAAAAACCAATCCTGACAGACAGTGGTGGATATCAAGTATTTTCACTTTCTTCTATGAATAAACTTTCAGAAGAAGGTGTTCGTTTTCAATCTCATATCGACGGTTCATATCATATGATTTCTCCTGAGAAGTCTATGGAGATTCAAAGAGCTCTAGGTAGTGATATCGTTATGAATTTTGATGAATGTCCAGCTCTTCCAGCTACTAAAGATAGATTAAGAGAGAGTATGGAGCTTACTCTTAGATGGGCAAAGCGTTGTAGAGACTTTCAATTAAAAGATCATCAAAATCTTTTTGGGATTATTCAAGGAGGTCTTCATTTAGACTTACGTACTGAGTGTATGGAGAGACTAACTGAGATGGACTTTGAAGGGTATGCTATTGGTGGTCTGAGTGTTGGTGAAAAGAATGAAGAGATGGTGCAGTTCTGTTCTGATTTTGTTCATACAATGCCTAAAGATAAGCCTAGATACCTAATGGGAGTTGGGAAGCCTCTTGATATCCTTACGGGGATTAAGAACGGTCTAGATATGTTTGACTGCGTACTTCCAACAAGAAATGCTCGTAATGGTCAATTCTTAACGCACCATGGTCCGTTAAATATTAAGAAAGAAAGATTTAAAGAAGATAAAGGGGCTCCTGATCCAGAATGCTCATGTAAGGTTTGTAGTACTTACTCAAGATCTTACATTAGACATTTATATAACACTGGTGAGTATCTTGCTGGCCAACTTATTAGTTACCATAACTTACACTTCTTCTTAGATATGACGAAGCAGGCCAGAAAGCATATTATTGCGGGAACGTTTGACGAATATTATAAGAACTTTTATAACAACTACACTTCAAATCAATGGGTTTAACCCAAATAAATTAAGGAAACACAAATGTTAGATTTATTTTTCACTCCAGTATTCGCTCAGGACGCGGCAGCAGCTGCAGGTTCTCCAAATGCACTTAGCTCATTCTTACCAATGATCGCTGTTTTTGGTATTTTCTACTTCTTAATGATTAGACCTCAAGCTAAAAAAGCAAAAGAAGAGCAAGCAATGCTTAGCCAACTTGGTAAAGGTGAGGAAATATATACAAAATCAGGACTTTTTGGAACTATCACTGGAATTACTGATAAGGTAATTACACTAGAAGTTGCTGAAGGTACTAAAGTAAAAGTACTTAGAAGCCACATCGGTGGAAAAGCTTCATCTATCTTTGAAAAGAAAGATGATAAGAAAGAAACAAAGAAATAAGAGGTTAATATGTTTGGAATCGGCGGAGCTGAATTACTCGTTATCTTTCTCTTTGCGCTACTTTTTATAGGGCCAAAGAAGTTACCAGAGCTTGCAAAGGGCTTAGGTAAAGGTATTAGAGAATTTCAAAAAGCAAAAGATGATCTCTTTGATCAAGTAAGTGCTTCTGCCGACCAGACGACTAAACCAGAAAATAAAAACAGCGATGACGCACCTATTGAAGTTGTCGCTGAGTCTAAAGAGACTAAAAACTCTTCAGATAACTCTAACGCTTAGCCACCAATCTAATTATTTTGGTGGTTTGCCACTTCAATCATTGCTTTTTTGCAAAGTTATCCTCTATACTTTTAAGTGTTTAAAATCGTATGCTTAATTATGGCGTTCTCGCCTACAAAATCCTATGAGGAGTATTGAATGAAAAGAAGCTGGTGGTATCGCTTTATTTTCCTAATTATTGTCACTATTACGTCTGTAGTAATTATTCTACCTACGGCATTAGACTTTCAAGAGGAGAGTAATTACCCTGTAAAATCTAAAATTAACCTAGGTCTTGACCTTCAAGGTGGTCTTTACATGATTCTTGGAATTGATTTCAAGAAAGTATATAAAGACGAAGTTAAGGGTTATGCTAGAAAAGTTGAAACGCTATTAGCTGATAATGGTATTTTATCAACGATAGGTGATCTTACTGAAGAAGATGAGTTTGATCCTATGGTTACTCTTAACCTAGCAAATGCAAGTGATATGGATGCTTCTAAAGCAAAGATTCATGAGTTCTACCAAGGTTATATTAGAATTACTGGTGACACTGGAACTAGTCTTCAACTAGCACTAACTAAAGTTCTTAAGACTCAAATTGAAGAGCAATCTGTTTCTAAGTCAATTGAGGTTATTCGTAACAGAATTGATGAGTTTGGTGTAACAGAGCCTGAGATTATTTCTCAAGGTAATGACAGAATCATTATTCAACTTCCTGGTGTAAAAGATATTGAAAGAGCGAAAGACCTTATTGGTAAAACTGCAAAGCTTACTTTCAACCTAGTTAATAATGAAGTAAGCCCAGTGACTATCCAAGATTGGATCAATAAAGCTGAAGCTGGTGGAATTACTTTTAAGAAAGGTGATAGATTCTCTACTTACCTTAACTCTTTAAATGAGTACTTAACAAAAGAGAAGCTCTTGCCTTCTGGTTGGATCTTAGCTTTTGAAAAAACTGTTAATAAACTAACAAACGAACTTGAATCAAAAATTCCTTACCTTGTTGAAGAAAATACAACACTTACTGGTGAGGCCCTTCAAGATGCTAGAGTTCAAATTGATCAACAAAAAAATGAGCCATATGTATCTCTAGAATTTAAATCTTCTGGAGCTAAATTATTTGAAACTATTACTGGTGAAAATATTGGAAGACAATTAGCTATCATTCTAGATGGTAACGTTTACAGTGCTCCAAATATTCAAACAAGAATTGGTGGTGGTAGAGCTCAGATTACTTTAGGAACTGGTGGTTTCAATAGAGTTATGAAAGATGCTCGTGACCTTGCTCTAGTTTTAAGAGCTGGTGCACTTCCGGTACAACTTGACTTCTTAGAGCAAAGAACAGTAGGACCTTCTCTGGGTCATGACTCAATTGATAAAGCTCGTTTTGCTTCATTGATTGCATGTCTTATGGTTTTTGGATTTATTTTAATCTACTACAGAGTAAGTGGAGCTATTGCTATCTTTACTCTAGGTTTAAACGTTCTTGTCGTAATTGCTTGTCTTGTTGGACTTGAGGCAACTCTAACTCTACCTGGTATTGCCGGTATTGCGCTGACAATTGGTATGGCCGTAGATGCGAATATCATTATCTATGAAAGAATTAGAGAAGAGCTTAGAAAAGGTGTTAGTAATTATAAAGCCGTTGAAAGTGGATTTGAATCAGCTTTCTGGACAATTATTGATGCTAACATCACAACAGCGCTTGCTGGTTTCTGTCTTCTAAACTTTGGTACAGGTCCAATTAGAGGTTTTGCTGTAACTCTTCTTATTGGTATTTTTGCAACTGTTTACACTGCTTACTTTGCTGGTAAATTATTATTTGAATTCTACATGGACAAAGTTCAAGGAGAAGACCTAAGTATTTAGGTTGAGGAGATATTATGTTTGAAATAATTAGAAGTAATACAAAAATAAATTTCGTTAATAAATTCTCTGTAACTGCTGTTCTCTCTTTAATAGTTGTAGCAATTGCCATCTTTGGAATTACTACAAAAATGAACTATGGAGTAGACTTTAGAGGTGGAGCTGAGATTCAACTTAAGTTTACAGAATCTATTAACTTAGACGGACTTCGTAAGAATCTTGCAGACGCTGGATTTAAAGGAATCGCTGCTCAGACAATAGGTGAGAGATCTCAAAACGAATTTCTTGTAAAAGTTCAAGGTGATGAGACTAACTTAAACCAGATTACTGAAAAAGTTTCAGCTTCTCTTTTAGCTTCATATGCTTCAAAAGGTGTTGAAGTAAGAAAGGTTGATATTGTTGGTCCTAAGGCCGGTGCACAACTAAGAATTTCTGGTTTCCAGGCAATGCTTTGGGCTCTAATTGCTATTATGATCTACATTGGTCTTAGATTTGATTTTAAGTATTCTCCAGGTGCCATTGTTGCTTTATTTCATGATGTAACAATTATTCTTGGTGTATTCGCTTTCTTTCACGTTGAATTCACACTGCAAACTGTTGCGGCCCTACTTGCCGTTATTGGTTACTCAGTAAACGATACGGTTATTGTATACGATAGAGTTAGAGAACATGAAGAGAAGGGTCCTTCACTTCCGCTTTCGACACATATTAACACTGCAGTAAACGAAACACTTTCAAGAACAATTATGACTTCACTTACAACTCTTTTTGTATCTGTTGTTATGTACTTCTTTGGTGGACTTGCAATTAAAGATTTCTTCCTTGCAATCTCATTAGGTGTTCTTATCGGTACTTATTCTTCTATTTTCGTAGCAGCTCCTGTTACTTTATTCTTTGATAGAATGAAAGGAACTGAGGAAAAGAGTGCAGCAAAAGCATAAGTTTTTATATTTTATTCTTAAAATAGCCCTGGGAGTTTCACTCCTAGGGTCTATATCCTGCTATTCTCAAGATGACTTTTCTGATGATGGTGATGATCATCTTGAAACTTCTCTAGAAGATTACCGAAAAGAAAATCAAGAAATAATTCAAAACTTCCAAAATAATCAAGGTGGAGATAAAATGCCATCACCTAAGAATATGGACTTTGAGAAACTTAAGCCTCTTGTGAAGAGTCTTAACTCTGTCTATGGGCAAATGAGTTTTGATGAGTCTAAAAGGCAAGTTGAGCAGAATATAAGTCAGTCTCCAGCTAAGGGCTTGATAAAGGTTTTTCCAAAGACTGTAGACTTTATGACACACCTTTTAAGAGACGATAAGGCCCTATTAGGTCTCATAGACATGCTTAAAGATAAGAAGAAGCTTACATTCTTTCTTGCTGCAAATATTTTTACTATATTCCTGGGATTTCTTTTAAGAAGAATGGCCTCGAAGGGCGGAGGGGTATTTCAAAGATTATTTCGTTGGGTATTTCGAAAGACATTTATTTTTGGTCTAAGAATATACATTCTTATATTCTTTTTTGGAACTGAGCTTGCTCCTACATTTTCTATTTTTAAAAATGTCTTTCTCTGATTAATCTAGGGCCGGCATACAACCAAATCTCTTATCTGATGGATCAACCGTAGTAGGAATACCTACTTGATCACTGCCAACATTTAATTCACTAGGACGTCTTATAGTATAAATCTTTTGTGTAGATTTTCTTATATATGGATTGCTCTCATCAGCAGGCCAATAGAAGTGGATTGTTTTCTGAGTCGCAGTAATTTCATCTGGAACATAGTGTTGATTATTTTCATAGTAGAACCAGATTTTCTTTAATAAGTTCTCTCTGATTATCATAATATCAGTAGGAGCGAGGACTGGCTCATCATCTGTATTTGTTAATAGTTCTGCTTCTTTTACGGCCATGTACATACCTTCTGTACTAACACCGACGACTTCTTTTAAAATATTGAAGAGCTTATCTTCACTATTGTAATTAGTTTGGTCTGGGCAAAATGCTCTTCCTGTAACAGAGTCAATCCATGGAACCATGTAGTAACCCATATTAGGTGTATTTCCATCTATATTAGGCATATTGGGCCATGTTAATAGTCCGAAGATATTAATTGTCTTTGTTATTCCATAGTCGTCTAAAAGTCTTTGTTGAATAGTTTCGTTGATATCAGATCTTGAATCAGAGTTTTGATCTGCAAAACGAACATCAGATAAGTCCCATAGGGCCATATGCTGAGGTATTAATTCTAGTCTATCGTATAGTGGAGAGTCGTCTTCACCATATCTAGAAACATCATGGCAAAATAAGAATGGATCTCCAGGAGGTAATGAAGGAGGACTGTTATTACTTGGAAAGTAATAGTGTAGTCTTGCTGCATTATCATAAAGGTTTCCTGCATCTACTTGAGTCCCAGCTCTTGTTAAGCAAGTGTATTGAGAGATAGGCATGATCTTTAGAGGTGTCTCATCTGAATCATCATCGTCTCCATCATATTCAATTCTTCTAATTTGAAATGATTTACTTTGAGCGTTTGATCCAGACCCCTTCTCTTTTAAAGTCGCTACGTAAGTAGTATTTAATGCCAGAGAAGATATATTGGCAGAAAAGCTATTAGATCCAGAATTAATTTCAACCGATAGATCAGATGTTGAGTTACCATCATAAACTTCAAGGAAGCAAGCTGGACCTGTTAGTCCATCACCAATTTCATTATTACACCAATTATCAAGAGAGCCTAAGTTTTCATTTAGCGCAATATTCGCTCCAAGTGTTGTTGAAACATAGAGAGTAGGTGTATCTGTTGTAGTTGAAGCACAGTAACTTTCACAGTTATTTATGATATCTGGTAGTCCTGACTTACAAGCGCAGAAATCAGATTTTATAAAGACTTCATCAGTAGGTCGTACAATTGGATCATCTACACAAACTCCAGCAGAGTTAGCAATGATAGTTTGATTTTCCTCTGTTTCTTCTGCAACTATTTCAGCGAGTTCGGTACTTGTTGGAATAGATGTTCCTTCAGGACACGTTGATACACAAGTATCACCTGTTGAAAGCCAGAATAGGTCCTCTTCACATCCAAGAGCTCCAGAGGCCTGATTGCTTGAGCTAATAACTGGTTTACCTTCACGGCCATCTCCCGACACACATGAAGTGAGTCCTGTTAGCGTTGTGAATATGACTAGGTAACCAATTAATTTGTTCAAGTTTATCTTCCTTTAAAGGTCTAATTATCTCATCGACATTTACCTTAGTTACTTGAATGCTTTCCTTTTATTATTTTAAGCTCTTATTTGCCTTTTTTCTTAGCTAATCTTCGCATTATGTGATTTCATATAGTTATATCTTTTTTAGTTGTTCTGTAGATAAAAAAAGAACCACAGATTGTGGGCAGAACTTAGACTTAGAAAGAACGAAATAGCAAGACATTAGGTTTTTACAAAAAAATGATTTAAGCTATTTAGGAATTTGAAAAAGTACCGATAGGTTATTTAATCATACAATAATGTAAGTTGAATGTTTCTAAAGGAGAGACGTATGACTAAGGCAGATCTTATTGCTGCAATTGAAAAGCAAGCGAATTTAACACATAAGCAAGCTGAATCAATTATAAACATTTGTTTCGATTCAATGATCAAATCTCTTTATAACGACGAGAGAATTGAAATAAGAGGATTCGGATCATTTGCAAATAGAAATTATAAAGCGTACGAGGGGAGGAACCCTAAGACTGGTAAAGTCGTGAAAGTTCCACCTAAGAAAGTACCTTTCTTCAAAGTTGGTAAAGAGCTTAGAGAAATGGTTGACGCAGGTAAAGATAAGTACGTAATTAGAGAAGCGTAACTTATCGCTTAGACAATGCAGAACTAGCTGAAATAACGCAAGTTCTGTGTTGACATTTCTGTTCGTATAAATCATTATACATTTTCAAGAACAAATGTGGTCAGATGCCAGAGTGGTCAAATGGCGCAGTTTGCAAAACTGTTGCATCATCGGTTCGAATCCGATTCTGACCTCCATTATAAAAAAGCCAGTCTTTATAGACTGGCTTTTTTGTTTATATAATCTAAAAAATTATTCTTACTAATTAAGGTTTCTACTCACTAATCTATAAGCAGCACAATTATTCACATATCTTTTTTCTAGAAGAATATTCTCAGTAATAAGGTCGTTGTGCTCTCTTAATACTCTACGAGTTCTACTCTCAACTTCTCTAAGTCCTCGCATACAGAGAAGCTGTCTTCATTTGCTTGGGGCATAATATTTTGTGTTGAAATTATCATCATTATAAATAGAGTTATGTATTCATTGAGGTCTCCTTCTATATTTTATTTTAATTAATTTATTAAAAATTTGTTGCTTGGTTAATTATATTGATCGTCGAGAATATATCTTGTTCATAGAAGATGTTTCATAGGGCTTATAAAGAATAGATAAATATTGTTTTCTTTTTAAGTTACTGATAATTCGAGATATCAAAAAGGGATAGGCTAGAGTTTTTAATGATTTTGTATATAATATTTATCAAAGGAGTTTGTCTTGTCTGATGAATTGAAACAATTAGAGAGTGATCTTATACAAATTAATTCCACTAATCATGGAAGAAGAGCGTTTCTATTGTCTCTTCCAATGATCTTAGCTTCATGTGCAACAGGCTCTAAGCACAGAATGAGAGAGGGAGATAATACAGGTCAAGAGACTAGCTTAAGCTTTGCTGATGAAAGAGCGATGACTAATGAGTACCTTCCTCAAATGGAGAAAGAATACCCTCGTTTATCTAACTCATATGCTCAGTCATATATTAAAGACCTTGGCCAAAAAATTGTTTCTTCAAATGGCTTAGAGGGACATCCTTATAATTATAATTTTAGAATCGTAAATTCAAAAATGGTTAATGCTTTTGCTCTGCCTGCTGGAGAAGTTTTTATTACTGCACCACTAATAAAGATGGCAAGTAGTGAGGCCGAACTGGCCGGTGTTATAGGGCATGAAGTGGGTCACATTAAAGCTCGTCATACAGCAGAGAGAATTGAAGCGGAAAAACAATCTAAAACGAAGAATCTATTATTTGGTTTAGGTGGCGCCATTCTTGGTGGAGCTGCAGGCTATGGGTTAGGTAAGGCCCTTTGCAAGAAAAATGATCGAGAGTGTATTCAGCGAATAGCACTCTATGGTGGAGCTGCAGGTGCTGGTGGTGTTTTGTTGATTCAAAAGTTTGGTTTTATGGCCAACTCTAGAGAAGACGAAATGGAAGCTGATAGAATAGGTTTCAATACTTCTCTTACTGCAGGATATAACCCAAATCATATTGGTAAGTTTTACGAAAAGCTTTTAGATATGGAAAAGCAATATCAAAAAAATAGTAATCAATTCTCTAAAGCATTTGCAGATGCTCTAAGTACTCACCCTCCAAGTGAACAGAGGGTGAGACAAATGAATGAGATGAGTCGTGAAGTAAGTTCTCGTTCAGGTATTATTACTACAAATAGCTTTGAGAAGGTTAAGTCTCTTCTTTAAGCTGCTTGTTTACTTGTATTTTCTACGGCCTGATTATTATCTTTTTTGATAATTTTTTTAATCTTTATTTTTAAAAAGATAAGCTTTAGGATTTGATTAATGTAAGTGAATAGATTTATTTCTCCAACCTGTATGACATCTTCACTCTTATCGTAGTTTATCCACGTTTTACAAAAAGACTGGTAGATATATTTAGTGGCCCTACTTAGTTCATAGTAGTTCGTTGAGAAGCCCATATCATTTGAATTTGATGTCATTGTAAATCTCTTACTATTAATTTCTACCTTTGAGTCTTCAGGAAAGTATCGATCCATATATTGCTCTTTAAGGTTTACTATTGCGTTTCTATACTCCTTAGGACAGATTTTTGTATTCATCTTTGGAGAAGGCCACGCACGATTTACCGTGTTGCTAAAAACTTCTATAATTGAAGGTGTAGAGGTTATATTTGTAACTAAAATTTTTCCGTATGACCTGTATGCCATTGTAAAATTCTCAAGAGTTACTAGTTGTAAAAAATCTCCTCCAGGGTTTCTACTAAATATAATCAATCCTGCATGTAGGAGATGCCCATTTTGTGTTTTAAGTATAGGACTTACTAAAAAGCCAAATGGTGACTCTTGGTCGCTAAGTAAAGTGATTATACAGTTATTATAAATCACTCTGAGTTCTGAGAGAGAATGACCTTTTTTCAGGTAGAGGTTATCTACGTTTTGATTTTTTGTAGTGTTAACTTGAATCATAGAGTTATAAAGTTTTATTAGTTCTAAGTCGCTTAAGTTTTTTCCTGGATTTAAATAATGTTTTGAAATGATATTGTTATAATTTCTTAACTTATACATATTCTCTCCTAGGCTACATTTTTTAAGTTTTTAATACTTCCTTTAATAAAATCCATTTCGTATTGATTGAAGAATACTCCACGATAGTCAGTATGTGGTTTCCCACACGAAAGTTTAAATACCTCATTGGCCATAAGCACACCACTTAACCACACAACTGGTGCAAGGGAAGGTCTAGGTCTTCTTTTGTAAACAATGTCTTTAACCACATTTTTCGGAATGATTTCGTAAGCTTTAAAGTGAGAAAAAGTGTACTCTACCTCAATATCTACGGCCTCATTACAAAGCTCTGGTGTTAGGTCTTTCAGTGCAACTCCTCTTGTTGGTAAATTTAAAAACTCCTCCCAATGGGGGGAGTCAGGTGTCATTACAAATACACTGGCATACGGAGTTAGCCAGGCGTCGACAATCGTTATTCGCTTACTTCTTGCAGTCCTTTCTAGAATAAGAGAGTTGTACATTTCATCCATACCGTTTACGACATAATCTACGCCGTCTAGTAGAGATTCAATATTTTCTAAAGTCACTTTTTCTGGATATGAAGTAATTTTAAGGTTTGGATTTATTTTTAAGAATTCTGCTTCTAGAACTTTGACTTTGAACATTCCAATGGTTTCTTTGTTTGCGTGAAGTTGTCTATTGAAGTTTGTTTCCTCATAGATGTCATGATCAGCAATTATTAACTCACCAATTCCCATTCGTACTAACACTTCTGCGCAGACTCCTCCCATTCCGCCAGTACCTGCAATTAATACTTTTTTACTTTTTAAAGATTTTTGATCATCTTCACTTATTAGACCTAAGTTTCTTGAAAACATATGACCTCCTCGGTGAAGTCATCATATTATTTTTAGAGATCAGCTTTTTTTTTAAAATTAAAAATCACTGTAGTTCAAAATGTTTACGTAAAAAAAAGATTTTTTTTAAAAGATATTATTTTAAATTGTCGTCGAAAAAAATTGGCTGTGTATGTTTAAGTTAATGATTCTTTGTTTTAAAAGTTAATATAACTTCTGTGCCATGATCTGTTGGATGTTTAGAATAAGGTCTACTGTTGATTTTTACAGTTCCTTTCATTTGTTTAGTAAAGTAAGCAACTTGTGTTAAGCCAATTCCAAGACCCATTTCGCCGGAAGTTCCTTCTTCACTTTCACTTAGGTCGTCATTGAAGAAGTTTTCTATTGCTGAAGACTTCATTCCTGTACCTTCATCTTTAACAGTAATAATTATTTCTTCTTCAGTGTCTTCTGCATTTATATTGATGATTCCACTTTCAAAACTGAATTTTATCGCATTAGAGAGTAGATTTGATAGTACACAAGTGACAAATGTTGGTTTGTTGGCCATGAGTGTGAAGTGGTTTTGTAGATTTGATCTAATAATTATTTCAAGCTTCTTTTCTTCAATTCGGTCTTGAAAGTGATCTCTAGCTTCCTTGATACACTCCATGACATTTACAGTATCAGTTTGGAGAATTGCTTTTGCTAAGTGGAAATTTTTTAATTCATTAATAACTCTGTACATATTTTCAGATGCACGGTTTAAAACTTCTTTATCTTTTAGGTTAAACTCTAGATTAGAATCAAGAAGCTTTTCATTTTTTAACCTGATAATTGCCAGAGGGTTATTTAGGTCGTGTAAAATGGTCTTAATCAAAGATTCATTCAATTGAATAGATTGTTCTAATTCTGTATTAAGTTTTTTGAGTTTTTGATTTAATAACTCTTGTTCATACTTTCTAGTATCTAGATCATTTAATAGCTGGGCTACATTTGTTCTAGAAGTAAAAATGTGAGGGAGAATTGAAAATGGATTGAGGTAATTAATTGTATTATGATAATAGATATTTATTATCGGCTCTTTAGATGTTTCATCTATAGTGGTATTCGCTTCAGGTAAACCAAGCATTGTTGGAAAACCTTTGAACGCTGCACCATATGCTTTTAAAAAATTACTAAAACAGCTATAGCCATCTTTCATGATAATTTTTAGTTGGATATGACCTTTTCTAACTTTCGTATACTCAAAAGTTAAGTTCTTGTAGAATAACTTTGAAATACAAATACAAAAGAACCAATAAATACCTTCAGCCCTGATTGCTGAGGCGCATAGTTTTTTGAAAATAGATAGGTCTTCATTATCGACACCAGTAATTTCTAAGCTCTTTAAGGCTTTTTCTTCACCCACTGTATTAAATGTATTATTTGTTATTGTTCTAAAATCTTCCCAGGTAATTTTACCTTTTGGGTTAGTGATTTGATCCATGGTTAGGGAAGTGCCACTTAGTAAAACATTAGGGTCTTTATTGTGATACTTTAATGTTTCGATATACGCGGCGAGCGTGGCGTTTGATACTTCCATTTCTTTATTTATATCAATCTTATGTTGAGAATAGTAGTATTTTATTGTAATTACAGTATATATTTTACAATATAAATCAATAGTTTATGCTTTTAAGGTAAGTGTTCTTACATGTTTTGGAAAAATAAGAAAATAACTGAGTTTAGCTCAGATGAGTGGGAGTCCCTTTGCGATGGTTGTGGAAAGTGCTGCCTCGTAAAGTTAGAAGATCCCGATACTTTTGAAGTTGCATATACGGCATGCGCCTGTTCTCTATTAGATATAGAAAAAGTTAAGTGTAAGCAGTACTCTTCACGTTTTTTAGTCGTTCCTGAGTGTCTCAAAATCACACCAGAAAATATTGAAAGCTTAGAATATCTTCCCTCAACATGTGCCTATAAGTTAGTCTCTAAAGGTGAAGACCTTCCTGAATGGCATCATCTTGTAAGTGGTGACTCTCAATTAGTTCACTCTCTTGGTAAGTCAGTTATGGACTGGTGCGTTCCTGTAGAAAATGTGCCTGAAGATGACTGGGTAGATATGATTGTTGAGATTGAAGATTAAAAAGTCATTTGAATAAGTGTGATAAATCCTTTTATAATCAGAGAAAAATGGATTTAAAATGCTTAATAAAATTATCTTCACTCTCATTCTGATTTCTAGTTTTTCTTCTTTCTCTTCTGAATCAATTGGTTTCTATTCTAGTGGCTCAATTAATGATTCTACATCTATCGATCAATACAATGGTCACTTTGAAAAATTATTTAGATCAAGAAAAAGACTCTATGCAACAGATTACTTGTTAGATTTTGTATCTGAGTTCACGGATCGCTTCTTCGCTCTAAATCCTGAGATCGAAAAGTTTCAAATTGGTGATATATCAGCAGTTCGAGGTGGCAAAGTATCAAGACATACCTCCCATCAGAATGGCTTGGATATTGATATTGTCTACCTTAGAGTTAACAAGAAGGGACAAAGTCTTGATAATCCAGAGTGGGGAGAGTATTTCGTAAAGGGTGGCGTAGTATCTAAAAACTTCGATACTCAAAAAAACTGGGAATTATTTAAATCAATCGTAGAAAGAGGAAGCGTTGGACGAATCTTTGTTGATGGAGCTATTAAGAAAAAGTTTTGTAAACTGTATGGATCTTCTCCTAATGGGCTAGAGAAAGAAACGTTAAGAAGATTGAGGCCTGCTAAGTATCACCTTACTCACTTTCATTTACGCTTAAAATGTCACCCTTCACATAAGAAATGTAAACCACAAGCTGATCCGGCCAACTCAACTGGTTGCTATAATTTAAAGATGATTACTTTATAATAGAGGAGGAGCTGTTTGCTTTGAAAAGTACTTCTCTACACCCAGAGCGACAGCGTTGGCATAGTCTGTTTGAAATTTCTTAGTGATCATCTTCTTTAGTTCTTTAGTATTAGATATAAAACCAACTTCCAGTAAAATTGAAGGCCTTTTACTCAATGCCATAACATAGAAGATTGCAGGTTTAACACCTCGATCTGTAATCTTATACTTCTTAGATACTTTCTTACTGAGTTCAGTATGAACTAGTTTTGCCATCTTTCTAGAACTTGGAGCAGTTCTATCAATGACTAAGTCAGCTAAAATTTTGTTGATAATAACCTGTTCACCTTTTAGGTTCTTATTTTCTACTTGCTCAACTTTTCGAACAGCAGCATTGTCATGATTATCTAGATAGAATGTCTCTAGGCCGTGAGAATGTTTAGATGTAGAAGCATTTATATGGATTGAAATGAATATGTCGGCCTTAATCTTATCAGCCAACTCTGCGCGTTCTTCCAAAGTTACTGTCCTATCCAAACTTCTAGTTAGGTAAGTGGAGAAATTCTTTGAAAGTCGTTTATGAATAATTTTAGCTATTGATAGAGCAATGTCTTTCTCACAAATGACTTTTAAGGTTTTCCCTTTCCAGAGTTTACCCTTTGCCCCGCAGTCTTCTCCTCCATGGCCAGGATCTATTAGGATAGACTGAGCAATAGAGGAGTTTTGTAAAAGTATTAGTATAATAAGTGTAGAAATTAACTTCATTAGCTATATTCTAGGTTATTAACAGGTCTAGTGCAAATACGAAAACTAGAAAATTATTTAAGTTCCTTTAAGTTTTCGTACCAGGCCCAACCCTTAACAGTATTATTGTTAATTAGGTCTTTGTATTCAACATTAATCCATCCACCTTTCTTATCTAATTGAGTTAGAGTCTGATTAGGTGAGATTGTTTTTACGATCTCGGCCTTAGGTGAGTTTGAAGTTCTCATATTTACAAACTTTAATGTTACATACTTAGTAAGCTTAACTATTTGCTTCAACTCTTTCTTTATAACTGGCGTCGGCGCAACTGTTACATGCTGTTTTTCAGTGAATGACATCTTCCCAAGAACTAGACCAAACACAATACAAATTGCCATCACGACATAGAGGTATGACCTCTTCTCTTTTAAAGAGTCGAATATGTTCTTTGAAATTTCGTTGTTTATATCTTGGTCAAGCTTATTCATTTCTTCAAAATGAGTTAGCTCTTCTAATTTACTCTGAATGGTTTGGAGTTGAGTAGGTAAGTCTGTCAGCTTCTCAAGCGATGCTGTGAGCTTTTCGTTTTTTTCTCTCTCAATTCTTAGGAACTCATTATTGATCATCATGTCTGATGGGTAGAATTCAGTAGTTACTTGTTGGATCTGAGTTTTTGTTTCAGATATTGGAGCACCAATTTTATTTGATAACAAGCTTGATAGGCCCTTGGATGGTTTATCAAATGAATTACTTTTAATAATAGAAGAAAGCGACTTTCCGCCTAATGGTTTCTCTTCAATGGTCTCTTTAACCATGTCCTCAATATTGTCTTTCATAACGTCCCTGTTAACAAAGATTAGTGTGTGAGAATAATTGTAAACAGTTAGATTTACATTGGCAATCTTTTTGGTCGGATAATTAGAGCGGCCCTTTCTCCAACTTTTACATTTGGATTTGGAAAGATAACTCTTTGCTCATTTCCATTCGCATATATTTCATCTGTTCTATCTTTAGAGATGAGTTGCCCATCTTTGAATTTAGAAAAATTTGGAAGTGTGTTATCAAATGAAAATTCAAATGTATCGTCATGTTTAATTACTTCAATGTTAATTTCAAAAAGCATGAGTTTAGAGATAGAGTCATTCTTTTTATATGTACCTTCTAGAATTCCTCGTAAGGTTCCTTCTATTTCCTTAAATGAAGCGCGATCATTTTCTCCAAATTTCTGGACCTTTCCAAGTTCTAATGTGAAGGAGCTCGCACCGTACTTTATACTAGAGTGATATGAAAATGTTGTTGCTTCACTATTACTAAAGACTACAGCATCGATTCCAGAATCTTCGAGAAAGCCGAGTTGCTCTCTATCTATAGCTCTATCTGGTGTGAATGGATAAATGGCAAACTTCTGAAGCTCTGATGGCTTTATGGCCGTATGGAGATCGTAATGAATTTTTGTCGTATCTTCTTTAAAGAAGTTATCCATAACTTTTATAATTTCTTTTGCTCTAAGGACATCATAGTTATCGTCTTTTACACTTAAATCTCTAGCAAATAGCCTGTTAAGATTTTCCGTACAAAATCTTTTTTCTAGATTCATTGCCTTTGGATTTCCGATTATAAAGAGAGTATGTTGAATACAATTCAAGTCACCACTTGTGATATCAGATATAATGTCATTTATAATTTCGATTGGACCTGTTTCATTGCCGTGAATTCCACAACTGTATACAACCTGAGTACTTGTTAAAGTTCTAGGTATGAATTCAATGAGACCAGTACCTAGTACTTTGAGAACACCGTTGTGTATTTCCTTCCATATAAAAGGCTGCTCGTTATAGGTTTCGTTGTTTCTAGTCCATGAGAGAAAATCAGTTTCCATTATCTAATCCTAAATTTTTGTCCAAAAAATGGAGCTATAAATTCATTCTTCTTAATTCCAAACTCTGTGAGTGCGGCTTCTAATTCTTCTGTTGGTTTATTTATTCCTTCATCTGTTAGTTTGAAGGTTCCAAAGTGCATTCCGATTGTTAGCTTCGATTTTAAATCCAAGTGTGCCATTACACTTTCCCTTGGGTTTAGGTGTTGTTCTTTCATAAACCATCTTGGTTCGTAGGCACCAATAGGCAAGAGAGAGACATCCATCTTCCCATAAGCTTTATATTGCTTTTGGAAGTGGTCAGCGTAGCCAGTATCGCTTGCAAAATATATTCTTTTATCAGCTTCAATAATAAAAGATCCCCACAGTGTTTTATTTCTATCAAATAAACCCCTTGCTGACCAATGTTGGCACGGAACAAACCTGTAGACTATCTCATCTCTTGTAACTGTTTGGTGCCAATCCAAGCTTATTACATTCTCAATCCCATTTTCATTTAAAAGTTTTTCTACGCCAAGTCCTACAATAAAGGTTGGAGAGTGTGCCTCATTCAATTTCACTAATGTCTCTATATCTAAATGGTCGTAGTGGTTATGCCCAATTAAAACTATATCTATAGGAGGCAAGTCATTTAGTTTCACGGCAGGTTTTCTGACTCTCTTTGGTCCCATGAAGCTAAAAGGGGATGCTCTATCACTCCAGATTGGATCAGTGAGGATATTAATACCTTTATTCTGTATTAAAAATGTTGAATGGTTAATGAAAGTGATATGTGTTTCATTAGAAACTCTTTTCTTATCTATTTTAACTTGCTTCACTGGAATAGATTCAGGCCATGGAGTACTTTTTCCAAAGATTTTCCACTTAAGTAAATCAGTGAATGATTTATCAATATTTTTAGATTTAAATTGAAAGACGTCACCATTGAAGTTCTTACTTTCTAAGGTTTGCACAGAGTGATTGCTAGAGCATGCAACCAAAAATAAAATAGATAATACAAATAATATTTTCAAATTTAATATTCCCCCTAACTATGAGGAAATATAACTTATAATTTAGGTATTAGTCTATGAAGAAGGGCTACCCTGGACACCATTGAAACCATTCACTGGGATCATTTTCCTTTATTCTTAGACACATCGTAGCTGTCCATCCTGGTCTTTTTGGTTTGTTCATTAATTTTAGACCAGATTCTTTTAATGTCTTAGCTGCTTTCTTGGTATTGCACTTCTTGCAGCAAGTAACGATATTTTTCCAATTCGTCTTTCCACCCTTACTTACAGGAATAACATGATCAAAGGTAAGCTCCTTAAAAGCAAAAGACTTAGCACAGTACTGGCAAGTATAATTATCTCTAAGGTAAACATTTGATCGTGTGAATTTAACATGTCTTTGAGTGTTGTGGCGGTTAAAAAGGCGTAAGATTTTGGGGAGGCTGAAGCTTTGAGTTGTCGACCGAATAAGTTTGTCGTCATATTCAGTGACGACTTCAGCCCGACCGGTGAGCAAGAGAATCATGGCCTTCTGCCAGTTAATGATTCGCACCGGGAAGAAGGTACTATCTAAGAGCAAGGTTCGCATGGTTTAAACTCCTTGGAGATCCACTACTCTCTAATTTTATCATAATTTTTGTTTAAACATCAAATGTGGCAAAATAACATTTTCTAACATTCTAAGTGCTTGTAAATGTCCTTTATTAAAGGCTTAAGCCTATCTTACTTGTCAGTTTCTTCCATGTTTTTTGACCTAATGTCGCAGGATCTATCGCTAGGTGATAGATCGATTTCTCATTCTTTGTAGGTTTAGAGCTAATTTCTACAAATTTACAACCCTTCCACGACTGACAAAGCTCTCTTGTAGAGTAGAAGTCTACAAGCTCATCTCTCTTATCCATCATTACAAGTTTAGGGATCGTATCTTTATACTCTAGGCTTTGCTCTATTTCCCACATCGCTTTGTATGCCTTTAATCCTGTATTTGCTTTGGCCCTATATTCTACAAAATTTCCACTTGGGAGGTTAAATTCAAAACCAAGTTTGAATAAAATATTTATAAATGATGTATACCATCTCGTTTTAAAAGCAGGAGCAATATAGGTTACACTTTTAAATGGCGCCTTAAATTTTTCAATGGCATTTTGTATGACGACTGCTCCGAGGGAGTAGCCTATTGCGTACATAGGGACTTTTAATTCTTTAGAGTTTAAGTGTGCTTGGCATAATGGAAGATAGAAATCTTTTATCCATCTATCTTTATCAACTTGGTCCCAATTCGAATTTTTTGTGTGACCAGTGAGTTTTACATAAAGAGGGGATAAACTTTGAGACTTATAATAGTTTCCTAGCGTTTCCATTTTTTCTGGGTTTAGATTTAACCCATGAACAATAAGAACAATTCCCTTAGTGTCTTCATCAAAGATTACTTTACGTGTAGCGTTGTTGCAGTTTAACGCATAGGTCTGAGTAGATAATATAAGCAATAAACTAATTAAGATTTTTTTCATCCATGTATCTTACCATTTCTATCATCATTTGTACTTTGAAAAAAATCAATCTAACATATTTATAACTTTAAATAAGGAGAACTTCATGAAGTCACTTTTGAGCACGGTAGCTCTATTACTTCTTTCAATTTCAGCTCAGGCAGAAACAGGTTTAAAAATAGGAAACAAACTTGAGAATCATCGTGTACAAGGACAAATCAGAGTGTCGTGTTATGAGAGAGGACAAAGTGATTATGCTTACGTCAACTGTTCTCAGAGTTATCTAAGTCCATCTATAAGATCAAAGTTTATTTATGATTCAGGTATAGAAGCTGATAAAGTAAAGTTAACTTATACTAATTCAAGTGGGAAAACTAAAACTAAGTCATCGCGTATTAAAGGTTCTGAGAGTACTGAGAACTTTAATCTGTGGATCTGGACACTTACTCAAAGACCATTACTTAAGGCCGGAGAGAATACTATAGATTATAAATTATCTAATGATGGTGATACTGTAGAGACTGGTTCTTTTGATGTTCTTGTAGAGTCACTTCCTGTTCGTTCTTGTGGATATAGATCTTATAGATCTTCTAGATTGAGTGATTGTAAAAATGCAAACAATGTATGTGCACAATACTTTAGAGACATGAACTATTGTCTTTAATCTAATTTGGGCCATGCATTCTCATGGCCCACTTTTCGGAGCTTAAATGAAAACATTTTTATTCTCACTACTGCTAGTGTTATCTTTCCACTCATCAGCTGAAGTCATTTTTCATGATATTGCTAAAGGAAAGCATCATAAAGGTGGAGAAATAAAAATTGAGTCTCTTGAATCTAGCGATGAGTCCTTTATCGCAAAAATATCTTATAAGATTAAAAAGAAAATTTATATACCAATTGGTGATAGTAAGCTTCAAGGTGAGGTAGAACAATCTCTTCCTAATATTTTCTCAGATAAAGAAGGTTACATCTACTTAGAGGAAATTGGTAGCCTTAAGGTCACAAAGGCAACAGTAAAGTTTATTCAAAGAGAGAGTATCGGAGAGTACTACGACTCTTTTAAAATCCAAATTATTCCCGACAACGGTAAATGGAAAGGGTACCTCTGGTATCACCCGAATGTTAATGGAGTAGGCTGGTTAAAGAGTGAATTAACTCTATTAAGTATTCCTATTCTCGGTGATTACTCGCTTTCAAGTTTTATCAAGTAATCTATTTAGATTGTATAATTATTCGTCAAGTCAATTAGCGATCGACTAGAGTTTAGACAATTTTATCTTATTTCTTTTTCTAATTGGTTAGTATCAGTACACCACGGTATGGCATGGTTCTTGAAGATATAAAGCTAGTTACGATTTACTTTAATCATTATTAGTAGGAGAAAATTATGAAAAACTTTTTAATCACATCTGCAGCTTTCGCTTTATTATCTGCACCGGCATTCGCGGCAACTCAAGGAACTCTCTTATTACAAGGTCAAATTGATCAAGTTCTTTCCCTTACTGTGACGCCTGAGGTAGGAGTTCACGATTCTTTGGATCTCGTCGCTGGTGAATCAGATAGGAAAGTTGCTGTTGTTAACGAACAATCGAACTCAAATACTGGATATAAAATATTTTTACGTACAACTAATGCAGGTTTTTTAAAGAATGGGACACTAGACAGTGTACAGTACTCTCTGTCATATGACGGTTCTGACGTAACTCTTTCTGATACAGATGAACAGGTTAAGAGTGTTACTACAGGTGGAGTCTATGATAATAATAGTGATGTTGCAGTTACAATTGCGGGGAGTGTATCAGCTGCTGCCCTAACTCAAGGCACTTATTCCGATACGGTTACATTTACTATTCAAGCTAACTAGTTGAATTTTTGGTATATCTGACTTTTAAGGTCAGGTATACCCGTTTTTGACCGATAATACTCTAAGGAGTAAATCGTGATAAAACTAATAGCTGCTTATTCTCTTTTATTTTTACCTTTCTTTTCATATGGAGCAACAACTGGCTCTCTACAGTTATCTTCAAAGATAGGTGTAAATATCGACTACAGGCTTGATGAAAATAATAATGTGAGAATAATCTCGAACGCTCCCTATAAGAAAAAAATAAGACCCTACTTTTTTAAGTCTAAAAATTTAAAATCTAATGACTCAAATAACTCCTCATTTAAAGTTCTAGAAATTGCTGCAAATTAATAATACTAAACAATAAGATACTACCCTTATACTCACTTTGGCACTCTTAGGGTCATAGTGGGACCTAGATAGTACAAATCTTCCTCCCTTTCTTTGGCATATAGTTTGTATATACTATAAATAACTATTCTATACGGGAGAATTATGAAGAAATTATTTATAGCATCAACTTTGTCACTAATGTCTATTAGCTCATTTGCAGCAACACAAGGAACACTTTTACTTCAGGGGACAATTGATCAAGTTCTTTCGCTTTCTGTTACTCCAGAAAGTGGTGTTAATAACAGTCTAGATCTGACTTCAACTGAAACTGATTTAAAAGTTGCAGAAGTTTCTGAACAAACGAACTCAAATACTGGATATAAAATCTTAGTTAGAACAGCAAATGGTGGTCTACTTAAAAATGGTTCATTAGATGAAGTTTCATATGCAATGAAGTACGATGGTTCTGATGTAACTCTTGCTCAATCTGATACTGAAGTTAAGAGTGAGTCAACAGGTGGAGTATATAGTTACTCTAGTGATGTTGAAATATCTTATACTGGTCAATCAGCAGCTAGTCTTACACAAGGTACATATTCCGATACTGTAACTTTCACAATACAAGCAAACTAAACTAAATAGGGCCATGATAGGCCCTTTTTAATTATTTGTTATTGAGTCTTTCTGATTCAGAGGCTATCATTATCTAGTGAAAAATCTAACTATATTATTTCTATATTTTATCCTATCTAACACTTATGCTTTTAAACTCATGCCTATGAGTTACACCATAGAAGCAACTAATAAAACTAAGACTGCTCTGTTTACTGTCTTTAACGATTCTGATCAACCTATTGCTATACAGCTTGATATGAGAGTAAGAAAGATGAAGCTTGATGGCTCAGAAGAGCAACCTGAGACTGATGATTTCTTAATCTTTCCAGATCAACTTGTTCTAGGTGCTAAAAAGAAAAGAGTCATCAAAGTTCGATGGTTAAAAGGTGAAGTTAAAGATCTTGAGAAAGCGTATCGTTTAATTGCTGAGCAATTACCAATTGATATTGCAAAGAATAAAAATAGTAAGACTGATATAAAGATATTACTTCGTTATGTAGCAGCTCTTTATGTTACACCTAAGGATGGAAAGTCTAAATTAAATGTCATCTCATCTAAAACTAAGAAAGATCTATCGACGATTACATTTGAATTAGAAAATACAGGTAATATTCACCAAATACTTTTAAATCCAACGTTGACTGTTTATCAAGAAGATCAAAGCTTTCCTGTTACTAACTTAGAAGGAATTAAAGGAGAAAATATCTTAGCTAAAACTAAGAGGTCTTTCTCATTCATTCCTCCAAAAGAAGTCAATGTACAGAAACCCTATCGAATTGAATTTGTGAATGCTGATTAAAGTCTTTTTAACAATTCTGTTTCTAAATCTTTGTAGCGCTGTTAACGCTCAGACTGAAGCTGAAATTTTTTCTAAGATGTTCAAAGTTAAGTCTAGGTGGGTACCAACTTCATTTGTATTTAATAATAGTGAAATTGGAGAGTCTCCAGTAAAGTTCACAGCAAATAAGCCTGTTTCTGTCTTAAATAGTAGAAAGATCTTTTCTGAATTTGTAAAAGAGCAAGTGAAGTTAACTGATTCAGAAATGACTCTCGATACACTTAAGAACTTAGGGGTATCTCTCGTATTAAATGAAGAGAAATTTTATATTGAAGTCTACTTTAATCCAGATATTGTAAAAGAGAAGACTACGAGTTTTGATCTAGAGTATAAACCTCTTTGGGTAAATGAAATAACTAGGCCAAGCGAATTTTCTTTTTATACAAATCTTTATTATTATCGTCCTTACTTTCATAATATGAGTAGAGATAATTCTGATGAATTGGATATTCTTCCAAACTTAAACTTTAAAGGTATAGTTCTTGAATCTTCCCATACGTATAAAGATAGTAAGCTAAATCGTAAAAGTACGCGACTGCTCTATGATTTTCAGAAAAAAACAACCAGGCTTTCTATAGGAGATAGTACAACTCCTTCTACAGACTATTTATCCGGAATAAGTATTCTTGGGGCAAGTTACGGGAAAGATTTCTCTCTTAGGCCCTATGATACGACAGTGCCAAGAGGAAAAGCTGAGTTTGATCTAAGAGAGTCTTCTACAGTTAGAGTTTTTGTAAATGGAACATTAATTAACATTTTAAAACTAAACGCAGGAACTCATAAGCTAGAAGATCTTCCACTTATTCAAGGTCTGAATGAAATAAAACTCGTAATCGAGTCTGATTTAGGTCGTGTTGATGAGATTATTATTCCTGCAGCATTTAGCCAAGACTTACTTAAGGTAGGGCTATCTGATTTTTATTTTGGAGTAGGAAAGAAAAGTGAAATTTTAGACGAAGAAAGAGAATATCTCGAAGACGAATATATCTATACTGGTTTTTATAGAAGAGGGATAACTGATAGCCTAACTGTTGGTTCTTTCTTTCAGGCAGATAGATCATCTCAACTCCTAGGTTCTGATCAAGTTTTCTCTACCAGGTTTGGTCAGATAAAAGTACAGCAAGCTGTTACAAATCAAAATAGCTTGTTTGGTCTCTCTTTAAAGGGAGAGTATTTCTTCTTAGATCAAAGAGTTATAGGTGTTGCTGCTTCTGGGCACCTTTTTGGTATTGAACATAGAAATAAAAAGTTTAAATTAGTCGATGAGTTCGCTTCTTTAGGCTATGACAAGAATATTTTTAGTTACGCTTTCAATAAAAATATTTACGGATATAGCTACAGAATTGGTGGTCAGTATGAAAGTAATGAAGGATTTAACAATAGTTGGGCCTTAACAGGAAGTTTAGGGAAGACCTTTAATAGAAGATTTAATATAAATACAGTTTCTACTTATAGAACTCTTGTTAATGGGCGTAGTAGTTTTGAAATATCAGCATACTTTAGCTGGTTTTTACCTGAAAGGGGACATAGCATTTACGGGAGCTATAACTCTCTAAGTAAGACTACACAGGCTTCATTACAGAAAATAAAAACAGATAGAGAAGATAGGCTCTCTTATCAATTCACTGGGAGAAGATCTGATCAGCAACAGTCGATTGAATTCGATAGTCGATATGATCACGAACGATTTGAAGTTGGTTTAAGACATTCTCAAGAGAAAGTTAAAGGGATTTCAAATCAATGGAACTCTTACGAAGGAAATATTAAGTTTGGTACAGCGCTAGCATTTACAGGTAATCATTTCAGTTTTGGAAAACCAATTACAGATTCTTTTGCTATTTTATCATTAGATGATAATTTACAAGATGAAGAAGTTTTAATAAATAGCAGTGGTGATACCATTGCGGACAGTTCACTTTTTAGTAATATTTTACTCTCAAAAATTCAGCCGTATCGCTATTATAAAATAAGTGCCGATGGTGCATTACTTCGAGATGGCTTATCAATTAATGTTTCGGACTTTGCCCTTCTTCCTACTTATAAGTCAGGCTCTCATATTGCTCTTGAATCTAAAGGTGCAATGACTGTCTTTGGAAGTTTATATCTTCCAGGTTCTATCTCTGCATCTCTTGTAACCTTTGATGTTTTAAATAATCAAGGTGAGGTTATCTACGGAAGTTTCTCTAATCGAAAGGGGAGAGTTTTAATTGAAGGTCTTGAGTTTGGCCCATATACATTACGTTTAAATTATAAAGAAGATGTTTATACAGGTACTTTTAATCTACCAAAGAATACAATTGGTTTTGTAGATATTGGCGCAATTAATTTAACTAAGGTCAAAAAATGAGATTATTAATATTCTTTCTTATTCTTTTTTCAACTAATGCTTTTGCGGACTATTGTCCTCTTTTCGTTAGAGTAGGAAGTGTAGATTTTTCTCAGGTTACTGTTGATCAGAGCATTGCGGTAGATGTTGATATTTATCGTTTTACCACATCAAATCAATGTAAACAATTTGATCTTGGTGTCAGCTCAGGCAGTGCTAATTCTTATTCAAGAAAGCTTTATAATGGAACAAGTACACTTAATTATAATATCTATAATGATGACTCTACTTCCACAGCTCTTAGAAGTGTAAATGATGCTCAAAATAATAATCAAAGAGTTAGATTTAAAATGGACAATTTTTTTAAAAAAATAACACTCTATGTTCGTCTTCCATATTGGGGAAATTCTACATCTCTTGAGAATGGACTCTACACTGACACTACTCAAGTACAGGTTTATCCTCGTGGAAATAATACAGGAGGATCTAGTAGTAATTTAATTACTAACTTGAATGTACAATCAGATGTAAATATTTCTCTTGTTGGAAGAGGTGGTCAATATGATGAAAATCAAACATCTTACTCTCTTGATTTTGGAACAATGACGGCTGGGAAAATGAGAAGTTTTGATTTAATTGTAAAGTCTAATACTGGTTACAGAATAAACGTCTCAAGTGAGTATGATGGTAGCCTTGCTCATAATGAAAATTCATCTTATAAAGTTGGTTATAACTTTTCTGTAAATGGCTCTAATATGAGTCTCGTAGGCTCTAAGAGCTCTCCTAAGCAAATATATGCATCAAGCTCAGCAAGCCAAAATGGTGAAGTTATAGAGGTTGATATATCCCTGTTAAGTACATCTAACAAATTATCGGGTACTTACACAGATTATATCTACTTCACAGCAATTAGTAATTAGTTCCTTAACATTTTTATTATATTTATAACTATTATTGATGTTAAAATAAAATATCTTTATATTTAGGAGTAAGTTATGAGAAGTGTTCTGGTATTGTTTGATAGTGAAAGCGATGAGTATATTTACAATGATATTCTTGAGTATTTAGAACCTAATTTTAATGTCTCTTTTGAAACACTCTCAGTTCATAGCGACCTAGATAAAGTCGTAAATCGTCTAAAGAAAAATGACTTTGATTTTGCTCTAGTTGGAGCAGGGCATGGAATTGCTCTTCCTTCAATTTGTGCTACCTGTACTGATCGGCCTGTTTTTGGAGTGCCGGTACCAAACTTCTTTGGTGGCCTCGATGCATTTCTGTCAATCGTTCAAACACCCTTAGAAGTTCCAGTTGGTGCTGTTTCACCAAAGAGTATGGCCTCATTTACTTCTTTTTTAGGTGAAGTTGCATCCAAGAATTCTAGAGTTATAAATATAGTTCTTAGCCAAGATGTTGAGAGTCATGAGTACGCTATTCAAGAGTATTCACGACTCGAAGAATATGCTCTGCACTTGGGCCTTGAAGTTAAGAAGTCTAACTCTATTGATGAATCCCTTATGAATATTGTATTAGTTCATAGTGATCATAATCTTGAAGTTGCTAACAATGCTCTATATGTACCTTTACTTACAAATAGTGAGAAGAATAGCCCCGCACATAGTATTCGTATTTTAAATACAATTGACCATGGCGGAATATGGTTTGGAATAAATAATCCAAGAAATGCTCTTAAGTTTTTAAGTAAATTCTTATGATTTAAGCTTTTTTCTTATCTCAAAACATACGTGGATTTTATTATCCTTAAAGTCTTCAGGGATTGTAACTTTAGTAATATCTTTAACATTATAAATGTCTAAGATCTCTTGCTCGAGCCTAAATCCACGTTTGTTATTTGAAAATATTAGTAGACCATCATCTGTAAGAGCATTCATACATCCCGTTATGAGCTCTTTTTGATCTCTTTCTATATCAAGAGTATTTTCCATTTTTTTAGAGTTACTAAAAGTGGGGGGATCTAGGAAGATTAAGTCAAACTTATCTCCTTTATACTCTTTTAAATAAGTGAAGACATCGGCCCTGATGAATGAATGCTTAGTTAGTTCAATTTCATTTGCTATGAAGTTATCTTTGCTCCATTGGAGGTAGGTATTAGACATATCTATATTGGTTGTCGTTGCGCCTGCTAGTGCTGCGTGTACAGAAACCATACTCGTGTAAGAGAATAGATTTAACATATTCTTACTCGCTGCTAATTTAGACATTTTAAATCGCATTGGTCTATGATCAAGAAAGAGACCTGTATCTAGGTAGTCATGAAGATTGACTAATGCCTTCGCTGGTCCTTCTTGAATTACGAATCTATTCTTTGTTGAGTCGAGCTTTTCGTACTTCTGTTCTTTCGTCTGGATAATTCTCTTTTTAATTATAATTTCATTAGGATTGATTTCAAATAACTCACTTAAGGCCTCGATCATTTGATCATAGTTTTCAGGCTTGTTGGCGTCAATTTTATCAATTCTTCTATCATAGACAAGTACCTTATCTTTGTAGATATCTATCAGGTATGGGTATTGTGGGATTTCCTTATCATAGAGCCTGTAACATTCTATTTGATTTCTCTTGGCCCATTTTCTTTTGTGTTTTAAATTTTTTTGTAATTTGTTTTTTATTTCATTCATAAGTAATTCTGTATTTAGTATGTGACAGGAAAGAGGGGATAAGATCCCCTCAGGGAATTATAAGACAGGGTAGATTTGGTACGCATGATTAATCAAATGCTCTGCCCATTCATACTCTCTAAGAATTACAGGAGCATTTAAATTTGTTTCTTCCCCAGTATTATTTAGATCATAGTCATACAATGGCATGTCTGGGTCTGAGTAAATAGAGTCTCTTACATAAAAGACACCTTTATCTCTACAACCACCACTACTGGCAAGTGAGTCACTAACTTGCTTTCCTCTTGATCTGAACTTCTTTGCTTTTCTAATTAGCTTTCTTCTTTCTTTGTCTGTCGTGGCTTGATTTGCTTCATCATCAATCTCATCAGCCCTCGCATTCATTCTTTGATCATATGAGCTTACGAAAGGACAGCCCTCAGTGCTTGCATTATCATTGTAACCAACAATCATATTGGCATGCCAGTAACCAACATGATTATATATTGCAAGAACTGGTGCATTTCTCTTGTTGATCATGTCTTTTATTTTTTGAACTATATCTTTTGGAGCTGTAGTAACATTCCATCTATTAGCAGATGGGTCCTTGAAGATAATCTCTCTTTCAAATTTTGGCAGCTTAATCATTGGAGCTGTTAGGTCGTCATAGAGACTAATCCAACTATAAGCAATACTGTAGAAGGCCTTATCTTCATTAGCGAGTGCAGGAACTCTCTTTCCATTTACTCTTTTATACCAGCCCTTTGTATATCTATAGTCTTCATTTCTATAAATCTTTCCCCTCTTATTGAGAGCATAGATCATATCCGTAGGCCAATACTCTAGATCATCGTCAAGGCCTTCTTTTGAGAGGTTCATAAAGTATCTCTCAGATAAGTCTTTATCCGCTTTATTTACAATTTGTGGGTTTAGCTTGGAGTACCACCATTCTACGGTTCCTGTACTACTCATGAATAAGCAACTTCCTGCATTCTCTTGATCTGGAGCAGGTAATACATGCTTTAAAAGATCGTTGTATCCACCTTTAAAAGAGTCGCTATCTGGTGCAATAGCTTTTGTATAAACTGGTGTTGAACCTTCACTTGTCGAATTTGGGTATTTTGCTCCAATAATATAACGGCTATCTCCGTAATTTGTAGCGAGTGCTGGAAGTGATAAGAAAAACAATATTAATAGTTTAGACAAGACTTAGCTCCTTTTGTGTGGACTAGAATAGTAGGGTTTTAGAGGAAAGTTGTCCCTATGCAATGAGTCGCTATATCGAGATATCAGTATGTTAGGTGTATTTTAGATTAAGTAACTAAAGTAAAAAGGTCGGTTAACCGTATAGCTTAGAGAATCATTTTTGTATTCAGTAAAATATATTTGGTTGTGAGAGACCAAAGAAGGGGATTTAATGAAATATTGGAAGATTAAAGTTCCAAAGATACTTGGTGTCTTGTGTTTGTCTATTGTCTTACAAGCACAGTCCTTTGGCTCCGTAGTTAAACTCGTTGATATACTCGTAAATGAAGTAGGCCTTCAGAACTCCCTGACTAAGTTTGGTATTAGAGGGAATAGTGCCACAGAAGTTAATAGCTATGTTAATAACTCAATACGTGCTCTTTACGGGCTAGATAATGTACGGCCGACAGCTAAAGAGCTCAAGAAGATAGTTAATAATATTAAGACTAAGACAAATAAAGACAAGAGATACAAAGCTTATCTTGTGGATTTACTTTCTAAGTCTGATGAAAATTTAACTGAAGCAGATTTAGTAAAAGCTATCAACTCTCTTATTTACCTCGCTAATAGACATGGAAAAAATAGTTCAGCTGTTCTAGCTTGTACTGCTTGTGTAAGTGAAACTCTAAGCTCTAGAGGGTTTGAGTTTACTCTAGAGATTATGAGTAACAGTAAATCAAAACAAGTTCTCACAAAAATGCTTCCTTCAGACCCAAGAAGTTTAACTAACTTTATAAATGTTAGACTCTCAAGATTCAAAGTCGGTGATCTATCAAAGGCAGGTGATTTAGTTCTTCCTGAAGAGGAGAAGGCCCTTGGGTTATTTCTAGGTCTTAAAGAAATAGGTACTAAAGAGCAGAAGAAATTAATCAAGGCCATCGAAGCGGTATCTACTAATAAGTCTGGGAAAGTGAACATCATTAATAAAAAGAATCCGCATAAGTTATGGAAAATTTTCAGTGAAGATATATCAGATAGTGAAATTGAAGGATGGACAAAGTTATTAAATGAAGTCGCCTCTAAGTCAAAAGGAAAAGTTAGTAAGAAGGAAACCTTTTTTGAAATCCTTGAGAATCGAGCAAAAGATGATCCTAATCTACAGGATCGTGTTCAGATTTTAAAAAATAAGAATTGCTTTTTTCAATAGACGATTAATTTAAGGATATATATATGACAAATAATAAGAAAAATAAAACTTTATGGAAACAGTTGCCAGCAAACCTCGCAATGATTTCTCTTCTCTATAATTGTTCTGGTGTAAGTACTGGTCCAAGATATATTGCTGATGAGAGTGGTTCTCCAAAGTCTGCTTATGATATGTGGGGACTACTTCAACAGGGTGCAACTCAGTATAGGGCCAATGCAGTTCAGGTTGCTGGTCAGAATATTGATGGCTTTAATGCTGGTGTTACTTTTGGAGCAGAAAAAGAAGCATCGTCTGGTTTAATTACACGTATTCTCGGACCTAATAGTAGTAGCTTTACTCATTATATTTACTCGTTATCAGATGAAAAGCGTAAGCAATTTATTTCTAACTTTCTGAGTAATTATATTAAAAATGCAAATGGTTACCGTACTTATCTAACTGAAGAGGGAGTAAAGGTAGACCTCGCAAGTGATGTAAAAGATGTTGATGGAGTTCCAAAAGTTATTGATTTAGATCAATTTAAAGGTATCGACTATAGTACTGCTGACTTAAGTGTTCTCGATGCAAAATTTGCTAAGTTTGTAGAGATGACAGAAGACAGGCCAATGTCTTTTATCAAACCATCTATTAGAATGAAATTCTTCAAGGCACAACTTCCGGGGCTTGAAGGATCTTTTTTTCCTAAGAATTATAGAGAATATACACCAAACTTTGGTTTAGCTCAGAAGTATATTGAAGACTCGCATTCCCATCATGGTGGTCGTGGAGGTGGCTGGGAGCTTGGTTTTACACCTCAGAATAGCTACGCTGAATTTGAAGAAATGGTTGCATGGTTTAGGAAATCACTAAAGAACGCAGGTCAAATCTTTCAATCTCCTGGTCATCAAAGGATGGTCTTTAAAGCACATCCTGAACTTCCAACGTCTAAGCTTTCAGAGCTATACCGAGGAATTCAAGCGCTTATCATTATTGATGGTATTAAGGGGGGAACTGGAATTGAAAAGGCAAACTATAAGGGTGTTCAAAGCGATGCTGATTTAAAAAGTTTAAGAACTGCTAGAGGTGTTATAAGACTAGAAGGGGCACGCTGGAAAGATGGAACACATGGTGTTGAATTTCGTGCAGGAACTAAAGATATAAAGCTCGCACGTTTCTACCAAACTGTTCTAGCTGCCAGAGTATCAGCAAATGATTTCAGTGGACTTAGTAATATTGAAGATTGGAGTCTCTGGGATGGAAATATTCCGTCTGCGGATACATTATCTCAAAGACATAGTATTTCAGTAGAGACGGCAGAGAAAGCACTCGCAAATATTGAAGCTGGTAGGCTTAAATATGAATTCACTCTTCCTCTTTGGAATTGGGGAGATTCTAATAACCCAATAATAAAAGATAATAAAAGAGCAATTATAAATTCTCTTTCTAAAGAATTCTTTGAGCAGGTGGCAGCACTTGATCCAGCGTCTTCTCAAATTGAGAGTGAAGTCCGTGGTTTACTAAAATCTTGGACTAAGATGACTAGGTTGTCTGATGAGTTTAGAAGATATCTTCAACCAAGAAGAGGTCTTAATATGGCCCAAGATCTTCTTGAATTTAGATTGCCTGAAGATGGTCGTAGATTTGTTTCAAACATCGTTGATGTTAACGAAATTGATCTAGGAATAGAGTATTCAGGTAAAATGCCTATGATGGTAAACGCAGAATTCTCTAAAGAGAGAATGGCAGATAATAAGCGTGCTTGGATTCAAACTTATGGAGATCTTTCTGAAAGAGAGAGAGAGTCCATAATCAAGAATGTTGCTGAAGATTTACATCGCTCACTTGGTGGAGATGGTATTGCTACTAAAATTGAAGACGGTGGGGGCCATGGTCACGGTCTAGAGCTTTCTTATCAGATCCGTGATCCTAAGAATAGAAAATGGATTGTTGAGTGGGATGGTATCGGACGTACATATACTCCAAATGGTGATGTGATTGATGGTTCGGCAAGAGGTGGCTCTATTGAGTTAGTTACACCAAAGTTTACACCTCAAGTAGAAGACATATCTGCTGTTTATGAAGCATTTGAAAAGAATAATATTTTACCAAACCTTTTGTCTGGTGGTGGACACGTAAATATTGATTTGGCCGCATTTGAAGGAAAACCAAAAGAGCTTGCAAGGTTCTTAACTATCTTTCATGAAAATCGATCTATCATGTCTTTAATGTTTCAACACGTAAATAGAGTGAAAACATCAGAGCCAATTGCTATTTCTGACACTCTTAGAAATGAGTTGAAGAACTTTAATGGGAGTGAAGATGACTTAAAGAAGCTTCTCTATAACGAAGAATATTTTAATACTCGTTATGGGAGAAAATCTCGTTACCTTCAGTTAGATATGTCAGCTTATTTTCAAGATGTCATTCCTGAGGAGTTCATTACTGGCGACTTTGATATTGCAAATCCAATAGTACCGTGGAGAAGACAATTTAGAGTTGATCCAAGAATTAGAAAGGCTGAATTTAGAATGTTTAATGCTCCAAGAGATACGGCTGAGTCTGCACTTCAAATTAGACTCGTAAAAGCTATGTTGTCTAAAGCATTAAATGAAGATGATGAATTGGCAGGTAAAGTACAAAATACTTCTCATACAGACTATTTAGCAAGTCCTGAGAAGGCCTATAGTGACCTTGAGAAGCTTTGTGCTCAATTAGGTCTAGAGGTAGATGACTTTAAACCAGTTGTTGCTGAGAGTCTTTCTGAAACAGATCTTGCGACTCGTTCAATCTTCTTTGAGCCTTTTGAACAAAAGATGAAGGTTCATCCTAAACAAGTTGGTTGGGGAGAAGCTGTAACACCAAGAGAAGTTCCTATTAGTTCTGATGGGAGAGTTTGGGAGCCTAGTGCTGTAGATGAGTTAAATACTATGACTCACCAATTTAGAATAGAAGCTGCCGAAGCTGGACAAAGACTAAGAGATGGTATTGTTCCGGATAGAGTGGTTCCAGGACAGTTCAAACGGACAGATAGTTGTATTGATGCAATTGGTCCTCTCCTATAATATAAGTATACATGGCCCCTATTGTTAGGGGCCTTTTTCTTTCCCATAAAAGTAAAATCAAAGTCTCTATTATTTAATAACCTTGAATGTTTCTAATTCATTATCAGCAATAAGAGCTGATGGAGTCAAAATGAATTAACGAATATAAGATATTTGATGGGTCTGGATTATAATTAAGGTTTACTAAGCGACGTTAAATAGATGTATAGATTTTCTTTTAGCTAAAACTTCTCTTGCCTTAACTTCTTTGTTTGTCCCTTTGATTTCTTTTCTTTGATTCTCTTTTCTTGTGAAGATCTAGTAGGCCTTGTTTTTACTCTTACTTTCTTGAACTCTTTTGCCTTACTGATCATCTTCATTAGCTTTCTGAGGCATTCATCTTTATTGAGCTTTTGTGTTCTGTGCAGGCTAGAAGTTACGAGGACAACGCCACCTTCTTTTATTGAGTTTGGATACTTGGATTTAAAGTTTTCTTTTTCTCGGTAGGTTATCAGTTTCGTATTGTAGATATTCCATGAAAGGTTTGCTTTTGTATTTAGCTTGTTCACATTCTGGCCCCCTTTTCCGGATGCCCTTGAGAATGTAAATGTAACTTCTTTTTCTAGTGTTTCAATCATTATGGAAGAAAGTATTCACCTATACCATAGAGGCCGTTTTGCTCAAATGGGAAGATTATTGAGTTATTAGTAGGGTTGTAGTCTATACTTAAACCTCTACAGTAAAGATTTGAAATAGGCCATGATAAAGCACCTAGATCGGTATCTGTCGTAATGTTATGTTTGTAGAATTTGTTTCCATAACAATAGTATAATACATCCGTTCCGGATTCATTTAGCCATAGTGCTGTACCATCAATATTTCTTGCTGTCTGAGCTAACTTCACAGCATTTCCACCAGGAGTAAATGCCCAAACCTGTCTATCAACTCTACTTCTTCCGGCAAGTATCCATCTATTATTTGTTGAATCCCACCATGCATTATTTCCCCATGAGTCGAAATATGGAACTTTACAAGTTGCAGCACTACTTCCTGATGCACAAAGACCTGCGTATCCACCAGTATAGGTTTCGGTTCCATTGGTTCCGGCTAAGTGAGCTTGTGTGAAATTATTTGTTGAATCATATGTTGTAAGTGCAAAGTCTTCCCAGTGCTTGTCTGTATTATTATATCTCATTCTTGCAAGTAGTAATTTCCCACCACCATAGGCTATAGGTAGAGCATGACTCTGGTTCCCACTTGTTGTTCCCGCAATACTTAGTCCTGCGACTCCGTTAGCGTCCCAGAAGTTAGTTCCACCTGAACCAACGATTCTTTCCCACATATTTGTTGATCTATTGAGGCGTACAACATCTCCATTTCCACCTCTTCTTACCATTATATTACCATTGGACTTATCTGCTACCCACCAGGCACCACTATAAAAACCTTGTGTTTTAGGGTCTACCGCTAAGTTCTGATGAGCATAGTTTCCGTTACCGGCAATTGTGTTTATATTCCCTTCTATTGTGAATTCTTTGAAGTAGTAAGATCTTGGGTCAGCCGTAACAATCTTTCCATTATCTAGTCTTGCAACATTATCAATATATGAGAATCTTGCATTAAGAGCATTTATATTGTCACCGTATGCAGGATGTTGACCAAATAAAGTCACTACTTTTCCATCACTATCGACGGTTCTTATTTGTCCTGCATCTATAAAATATATTTTACCTGTTGTTGTCACATAGATATCTTGGATATCCATATTACATGATGTTGCAACAGTTCCATCTACGCAATGTCCTCTTGTCCCACTTCCTAAGATTCTTGTATGTGTACCATCCCAGTTGTTACGGTCGACATAGTTTCTATCTCCAAATCGGTATAGCTTTCCATCCATTCCTGTAACAGAAAAATGTCTAACGTATCTATGTGTATCATCGTAGAAATCATTTCTCGCAACAAATGTTTCTGGATCTAGATATGCGTTAGTATGTCTATCATTGTGACCGTTACAGGTTCCATAGCTATCTTCATGATAAGTTAATACCATTGCTCCTGTTAGTTGAGAGCTACTAGGGTTGTATGTAAGTCCAAAGTGAGAGACTCTACACTCTAAAATATTTTGTGTATTATCAATTGCATCACCAGTTCCGGATGCATACTTTGAAGTTATTTGTCCTGTTGCTGCTTTATAAATTCTTAACCTATACGTCGGCGAGTTCCAGTTTTTTATTCCATAATCTGACATGAAATATATATCACCATTAGGCATCGCAAAGAATGGAATATTTCTCGCTGACCATGAGTTTGATGAGTGGCTATGTATTTGTAAATCTAATGGATTTGAAATCGTATCAGATGTATTTGACCCTCCACCAATTATTGTATCAATTGTAGGAGTTGCTTCGTTTAAGTTTACTCTTCTGATTCTGTTTTTATCTAGAATTAGTAATCTATTTTGGAAGTCTAGAGCAATTTTTACAGCATAGTTAATTGTTGCGTTCGTTGCAGCACCACCGTCACCCGAACTTGCTCCTGTCTTAGCGATAAATATCTTTTGCTTTCCATCTTGAGGGTCAACAACAAGTATACCTCTTTTATAGTCATTGAAATATATTGTTCCATTGTCAGTAACAACTAGAGATCCAGGGTCTGATTCTGATCCATTCTTTCTAGTGAAGAACATTGCTGATAGGGCTGATCCACCAAGCCCTGATTCAGTATTTCCTGCAATGATTTTAATCGTATCTGAGTTTAGAGGGTTTGAAATTGACTGAGCACTTAGATCAGTTGAATCCGTAACCTTAACCCTTATTTTATATGAATTGTTATAAGGTGAACCACCAGTCCATTTAAAACAACCCTCATTTGCTTCAAGAGTATATCCTGTACAACCATTATTAGTGTTGGCGTTTAGCGCCTCTGCTCCAGAGATTAGTGTGAAGTTAATCTCATCTTGAGAGTAATAGATTGAAATAGCACCAGTTGGGAAAGCAGAGTTATCTGTCACCTTATATCGAATGTAGACATCAGAACCTGCTGGCACAGCTGATTGAGCTCTTGTTGGTGGATTTGGTGTGCTTGCTGTGTTTGCAGCTGTAACATCTGCAATTGTTGGCGGAACACCAGGGTCATAAACTCTTATAAGCTTATCTTGAGTGTCAGTTCCTGATCCACTATTTGTTAGAGTTGAAATATTTGTTGCCTCATCTTTTACCCATGCATATACAGGAATGGAAACATTAGTATTCCATCCTAGTAGGTGGTAGTAGTTACCACTTAAGTTTAGTACTTGAGTTACAGGTAAACCAATTGAAGGATCATTCACCGCTACCCAGCACTGATCATCTACTAAAGGTTCTGTTACATCATTACTCTTTATACAAATATGAGATATACCAACATCTGTATTCTGACTTGTTGCTGTCATACTCATTGGTATGTTTGGATTCGTTGTTGGGTTTGTTGCTGTAGTAGATAGGGCACTTATAGTTGGTTTATTTGTTTCTCTAATCCATGTACCAATTACCGTTGTAGTATTTGATGTCGCGTTTGTTTGAGCGAAGTTATATGTTCTCGTCGCATCTGTAGTTTCAGATGTTGTTACCCATGTCCATGCTCCAGCTGTACAAGAAGTCGTTGTCGTTTCACTTCCTGTAACATTTATTGTAAGGCCAGCCTCACAGTCTCCTGAGAAAGTTTGTGTATTTTGATTTGTTTTAAATGAATTTTCAGCAATCGTAAGTGCTGGTCCTGTTGTATCTCTAGTCCATGCAATTGTAATGTCTGAAGTATTTCCCGCAGGATCACTCTGTGTAAGAACAAAGTTTCTCGTTCCATCTGTGGAGTATGTTGGAGTTGTCCATGACCAGTTTGTAGATGAACATCCGATTGTAGAGCTATTATCTCCTGTGATTACTATAGAGTTTGTTCCTTCACATGAACCAGAGAATGTTAATGAATCATGGTTTGTTGTCTCTGTAATTGTACCACCTGCACTTGCAGTGAATGGAGATGTTGCCTCAAAGCTTGGAGGTGTAGCATCTCTATCCCAAGAAAGAGATAATGATGTCGATGCATTTCCTGCACCATCAGTCTGGATTAGTGAGTAAGAATAGTTCCCATCAACTGTCTTTGGGGAAGGTGTCCATGACCATGTACCAGAAGAACAGGCAAAACTAGTTGTTTCATCTCCTGTAACAGATATTGTATAAGTACCTTCACATGTACCGCTCCATTGGTTTGGAGTGTTATTCTTTGTGAAATCTGGTGAAGCACCACCTGTCTTAGCTAGGGATGGGGCAACTTCATCTCTAATCAGATTTCTAGAGTCTGAAGTTATATTACCTGCCGTATCTGTTTGTGATGTAACTATATTCTTAGTCCCATCTCCATTTGAGAAGTTTATTAATTGTGAAAATGTTCCACCTGTACAAGCTATATCAAAGCTTGTTTGAATATCACCACTGAAGTTTACATTTGTTCCTGTTTCGCAGTTTCCTGTCACTGTTGCACTTGAAGTATGATAACTCCCGTCAGCAGGAGAGGTCACTGTTAGTGCCGGAGGAGTAGAGTCAACATCGAAATCAACTGATGACACAGATTTATAATTACCTGCTAAATCTGTGAATTCTACTTTGAATTTTGCATTTGTTATATCTAATGATGGTGTCGTCCATGAATAGTTAAATGGTGAGCTTGAAAGAGGCCCATTACTAGAAGATTTTGTTCCAAGAGTCGACCATGAAGACCCATTATAAAATGAAACTGTATAGTTAAGTGAAGTGCTTGAGTTTAGTTCAGTAGTGGTCCAGTTCAATGTATTACTGCTTCCACCTTTAAGTGCTACTGGATCTACAGTTGAAATTGAAGGTAGAACAGTGTCGTAAGTTATATTAATATTCGTAGCTGCGTTAGAAACATTGCCGTTACTGTCTTTTGACCAGGCCTTAACACCATGTATTCCTTGAGTAGTACTTGCAAGAGTGTAAGCAAGAGCTGACGCACTTGTTGTACAGGCCTGCCAACCTCCAGCTCCAGCTGATGGCTGTGTTCCTTCGTTGAAGTATATTGAAGGAGTGTCCGTGCAATTACTGGCCGTAAATGTTGTTGCTGTTGAATTTGTATAAAGACTAGAAGATAGTGCAATCGCAGGAGCTGCAGGAGCTGTCTTATCTGTAACTGTAATAGTTACAGTTGCAACTGAAGCAGCATCGATAGTCCCATCATTTGCTATAAATGTAAAAGAGTCTACTCCATCAAAATTTGCATTAGCATCATAGTCACATGTTATATCAGAGCCATAGCTTCCTGTTGTTATACATGATGATAAAGTTCCATTTGAAGGAGCTGAGATAACTTTGTAGCTTAATGTATCAAGATCAACATCTGTAGCACTTGATAATGAGAATGAGAGAGTTACATTATCATCAGTAGAATAACTTTGATCAGCGGCCATGACTGGAGCATCATTAATTGAGTTAACCGTAACTGTCACAGTAGTATTTGCAACAGAGTCCATTGCTGAGTCATTAACTTTGTACGTAAATGAATCTGAACCATTATAGTTAGCGTTTGGCGTATACGTACAAGACTGAGCAGTACAATTAACTGAACCGTTAGATCCATTCGTTACGATAATATAAGTTAAAGCGTCACCATCAACATCACTACCTGAGTTTAGAGTGAAGTTCTTAACAGTGTCTTCATTTGTTGAGATTGATTGATCGGCAGCTTTTATAGGAGCATCATTTACAGGCGTAACTGTCACAGTTACTGTATTATTTGTCGAGTCAAGTGACCCATCATTTACTTTGTAAGTAAATGTATCCGTACCATTAAAGTTTAACGATGGCGTATAATCACATGCTCTTGATGTTCCACCTGTACATGATAAAGTACCGTTTGAAGGAGTCGAGACTACAATATAAGAAAGTGTATCATTTTCTGTGTCAGCACCTGCTGTAAGATTAAAGCTTAATAATGTATCTTCTGCAGTTGTTACACTTTGAGTTGAGGCCAGTGTAGGAGCATCATTAACAGCTGTGATATTAATTGTTACTGTATTGGTAGTTGAATCAAGAGCACCATCATTTACTTTATATGTGAATGTAGTACTTCCATTGAAGTTTGAAGCAGGCGTATAAGTACAGGCCCTTGATGTTCCTCCTGTACAAGATAAGCTTCCAGAAGCTGGTGTTGCTACTATTACATAACTTAGTGTATCTCCATCTATATCAGATCCTGCTGTTAAGTTGAAATTCTTAACAGTATCTTCATTTGTTGTTGTTGATTGTGTTGCAGCTAGAGTTGGAGCATCATTTACCGGTGATACAGTTATTGAAACTGTCGAAGAGGTAGCCGATTCCAGTACTCCGTCATATGCTCTATAAGTAAATGAATCTGATCCATTAAAATTCGCTGATGGACTATAATCACAAGTGATATCTGTGTTCCATGTAGTAGTATTTGTACAATTTGTTAATGTTCCATTAGTAGGAGTAGTTGTTATTTTGTATTGTATTGAACCCGTTGCAGTTTCTTGGTCTGTTGCTCCATTAAGAGTTACAGAGTAGGCAGTATCTTCATTGGTTGAGAATGATTGATCAGCAAGCATCACTGGTGCATCGTTAACTGCGTTGATTGTTATTGTTACTGTAGCCGTATTTGAATCGAGAGATCCATCATTCACTTTATAAGTAAAAGTTCTTGTTCCATTTTCGTTTGGTGCAGGTGTGTAATCACAGTTTGTAGAAGTTCCACCTGTACAAGTAAGAGTTCCGTCAGATGGAGCAGCAACAATTATGTAAGTAAGTGAGCCTGAGTCTATATCCGAGCCACTATTTAAGTTGAAGTTTACTAAAGTATCTTCATCTGTTGAGATAGACTGTGTCGCAGCTACAGTAGGAGCATCATTTACTGGTGTCACAGTAATAGAGACAGTTGAAGAAGTTGAAGACTCGAGTACTCCGTCATAAGCTTTATATGTAAAAGAATCTGACCCATTAAAGTCTGCTGTCGGATTATAGTCACATATAATATCTGTGTTCCACGATGTTGTATCTGTACAATTTGTAAGTGTTCCATTTGTTGGTGCAGAAGTAATTTTATACTGAATAGATCCTGTTGCAGTTTCCTGGTCTGTAGCTCCGTTAAGAGTCACAGAGTAGGTTACATCTTCATTTGTCGTAAATGATTGATCTGCAAGCATTACAGGGGCATCATTAATTGCATTGATTGTTATTGTTACTGTCGCGATATTTGAATCGAGAGATCCATCATTTACTTTATAAGTAAAAGTTCTTGTTCCGTTTACATTTGGAGCAGGAGTATAAGAACAATCAGTTGATGTTCCCCCGGTGCAACTTAGAGTCCCATCAGATGGAGGTGTCACTACTGTATATGTAAGAGAGTCACTCTCTATATCTGATCCTGAATTCAAATTAAAGTTTAATACAGTATCTTCATTTGTTGACTCTGCTTGAGTTGATGCCACTGTTGGAGCATCATTTATTGAATTAATAGTAATTGATACACTAGATGTTGATACAGACTCTAAAACTCCATCATAAGCTTTATACGTAAATGAGTCTGCGCCATTGAAGTTAGCATTTGGAGCGTAGTCACATATGATGTCTGTATTCCACGATGTTGTATCTGTACAATTTGTAAGCGTTCCATTTGTCGGAGCAGAAGTAATTTTATACTGAATAGATCCTGTTGCCGTTTCTTCATCAGTCGCACCATTTAATGTCACTGAGTAACTCGTATCTTCATCTGTAGTAAATGACTGATCGGCTACCATTACTGGCGCATCATTAATAGCATTGATTGTAATAGTTACTGTCGCGATATTTGAATCGAGAGATCCATCATTCACTTTATAAGTAAAAGTTCTTGTTCCATTTTGATTTGCTGCTGGAGTGTAGTCACAGTTCGTAGAAGTTCCACCTGTACATGTTAGTGTTCCGTCTGAAGGACTTGAGACTATAGAATAAGTTAGTGACCCTGAATCTACATCTGTTCCACTATTTAAATTAAAGTTTACTAGTGTATCTTCATTTGTTGATACCGATTGCGTTGAAGCCACTGTAGGAGCATCATTTATTGCATTCACTGTAAAAGATACTGTCGCATCACTTGATGAGTCTGTAAGACCATCGTTTGCACGATAAGTGAATGAGTCTGCTCCAAAGTAATCTGCGTTTGGTGTATAGGTACAACTTAAGTCAGTCCCTGGTGTTGTTGTTATACAGTTACTTAGGACACCATTAGATGGAGCTGAAATAATTTTGTATGTAATTGTTTGTGCTGGAATATCAACGTCTGTAGCATCGTCAATATTGAAGTTTATAGCTACATCTTCATCAGTTGTGAAACTTTGATTAGCTGCTATTTGTGGAGGATCATTCTGTGCTGTAATATTGATTGTTACAGTTGCTACTGTTGAATCTAGACTTCCATCATTAACTTTATAGGTAAATGTTTCAGTTCCATTATCGTTATTGTCAGGAGTGTATATACAATCTCTTGACGTTCCTTCTGTACAGTTAAGTGTCCCAACAGCTGGTTGAGTTATAACAATATAGCTTAAAGTATCATTTTCAACATCAGCTCCAGCATTTAATGAGAAATTTAATACTGTATCCTCATCTGTTGAAACTGTTTGTGTCGCTGCTAGGGTAGGAGCATCATTAATAGAGTTAATTGTAATTGATACTGTTGATGATACTGCTGATTCTAGCACTCCATCATAGGCCTTGTAAGTAAACGAATCTGAACCGTTAAAGTCTGCCGTTGGAGCATAATCACACGTGATATCTGTGTTCCAAGATGTTGTATCTGTACAATTTGTAAGTGTTCCATTTGTTGGTGCAGAAGTAATTTTATACTGAATAGATCCTGTTGCAGTCTCTTCATCAGTAGCGCCATTTAATGTCACTGAGTAGCTCGTATCTTCATCTGTAGTAAATGACTGATCGGCCACCATTACTGGCGCATCATTAATTGCATTGATTGTAATTGTTACTGTCGCGGTATTTGAATCGAGAGATCCATCATCCACTTTATAAGTAAAAGTTCTTGTTCCGTTTTGATTTGCTGCTGGTGCATATGAACAATCAGTTGAAGTTCCACCTGTACATGTTAGTGTTCCATCCGAAGGATTTGTAACGATAGAGTAAGTCAGTGTTGCTGAATCTATATCTGAGCCACTATTTAAGTTGAAGTTTACTAATGTATCTTCATCTGTTGTTACGGCCTGAGTTGATGCTACTGTTGGAGCATCATTTACTGGTGTTATTGTTATAGAAACTGTTGATGAAGATATAGACTCTAGAGCACCATCATAGGCCTTATAAGTAAACGAATCTGAACCGTTAAAGTCTGCTGTTGGAGCATAGTCACACGTGATATCTGTGTTCCAAGATATTGTATCTGTACAATTTGTAAGTGTTCCATTTGTTGGTGCAGAAGTAATTTTATACTGAATAGATCCTGTTGCAGTCTCTTCATCAGTAGCGCCATTTAATGTAACTGAGTAGCTTGTATCTTCATCTGTAGTAAATGACTGATCGGCCACCATAACTGGTGCATCATTAATTGCATTGATTGTAATAGTTACTGTCGCTGTATTTGAATCGAGAGATCCATCATTCACTTTATAAGTAAAAGTTCTTGTTCCGTTTTGATTTGCTGCTGGTGCATACGAACAATCAGTTGAAGTCCCACCTGTACATGTTAGTGTTCCGTCTGAAGGGTTTGTAACGATAGAGTAAGTCAGTGTTGCTGAATCTATATCCGAGCCACTATTTAAGTTGAAGTTTACTAAAGTATCTTCATCTGTTGTTACTGCCTGAGTTGATGCTACTGTTGGAGCATCGTTGACTGCAGTTATTGTTAAATTTACTGTTACTGTATTTGAGTCTGTCGCTCCATCATTAGCTTTATAAGTGAAACTGTCGGTTCCATTAAAGTCTGCCGAAGGTGTATAAGTACATGTGCTTCCGTCTGCTCCTGTACAGTTAAGTGTACCATTTGATGTTGAAGATACAACAATATAGCTTAGTGTATCTAGGTCAACATCTGTACCTGGATTTAAATTGAAGTTTAGAACTGTGTCTTCTGCTGTTGTCTCAGCCTGTCCTGCAGCCAGTTGAGGAGCGTCGTTAACGCTATTTATAGTAAATGTCACAGTCGCTGTAGATACAGAGTTTGTATCACCATCGTATACTTCGTAAGTGAATGAATCTGATCCGTTGTAATTTAAGTTAGGTGAGTATGTACAGTCTCTGTCTGTTTTATATGTTGATGTATCAATACAGCTTGAAAGTACACCGTTAGTTGGAGCTGTTATTAATTTATAAGAGAGCGTCTGAGCAGGTATATCAATATCAGAACCAGGACTCAAAGTTATATTTAATGGCGTATCTTCATCTGTAGTGAAGGACTGGTCACTTCCAATTATTGGAGCATCATTAACTGGATTTATTGTGAGACTAACCGTTGTGACATTTAACGAATCAGTTGTTCCATCATTTACTTTATAAGTAAAACTATCACTTCCGTTATAGTCTGCTGCTGGAGTGTATAAACAACTCAGATCAACATCAGATGCCATACAGTTTGTTAGAGTTCCCTGAGTTGTTGAAGTGACAATTGAGTATGTTAATGAGTCTCCATCTATATCATTTCCAATGTTTACATTGAAAGCTAGTGGAGTATCTTCATTTGTCGTATTCGAGAAGTCATTTGGTGCAACTGGAGCGTTATTAATTGAATTGTATGATAAATTTGAGCTTACGCTATCACTTCCACACGTCCAGTTTAGAGTTGCTGACTTTGCACCCTTTGTTGTTGGGGTAGGTCTTACTATAATATTACAACTAGAAGATACTGCTAAATCATTTGATGAGCAGTTATCTGTTGTTATTTCAAATTCTGAAGTATTCGCGCCACTTAGAGTTGGATTACTACAGAAGTCTGCGCTTGCTTGGCCACTGTTTGAAACTGTAAATGCTTGATTTGTACCATTAGATAGGTTTAAAGTATCACTATAATTGTGTGTTGTAGGTGAGATTGCAAGTACAGGTTTGTTGATTGCAATATCTGAACTTTCTAGTACCTTTGTATTTCCAAGAGAGTCATTGAAGGTAACTCTAAATCTAGCATTTGATACGAGAATATTTGGTAAGTCAAAACTTAAAGTATATGTCTCATCATCAATCTCTCCAGCTACAGAAGCTACATTTCCAATATTACTCCATGACGAACCATCGAAGAAGTCTACTATGAAGTTTTCTGTTCCATCATTGTTCTTTTCAGTAACATCCCATTTTATATCAATTGTTCTATCCGCTCTGTAGTTTGTAGCTAAAGAGTTAAATGCCATTGTTGGTTCTGTTGTATCTACTTCAATAGATAAGATTTTTGCAGAACTTCTGTTCCCGTTAACATCTATTGCCCATATATTTATATCAACAATACCGTCTGTTGCTTTTTGTATTAAGTAATTTAAACTTTGAGTTGTCGCTGTAGTACAAGCAATATTAAAATCTGTATCTGTCGGGAATGTGTCATCTTCTGTGATAGCGATATTTGAAAATGTTTCACAATTTGCATAAACTCCCGTAGATACTTCAGCACCAGTTTGTATATCTAGAACAATATTCTTATTGGCTGTAGGATTTGAAGAAGCAATATTTAAGTTAAAGTTTGGTGCAGTCGTTTCAAATGTATCTTCTATAGGGATTGTGTACTCTAAAAGATGGTATGGGAAACTTGTATCAACATCAAAGTCTCCTGAATTCTTTCTACCTACTTTTAATACAACATCATAAGCGGTAGGCGAGTTTGCACTTGGTGTGAAACTCCATGAGGCATTGTTAGAAACTTTTGTATCGTTTAATATCCACTCATAGGCAATATCATAATTCTGATTCCAATGAGATGTATTTACAGTGTATGTATAATTTGTTTTCTCTTTAAGTAGTTCATCTACGTTTATTTCACTAATTTCAGGTGCTGCGGAAAGTAATAGCTCTGGGCCATTACCTTCAAATGTTTGTTGAAACTTTTCTTTTAAACCAAGAGTGGCTTCAAGTTTTGTATATACTTCTTCTTCTGAGTCTGTTGGAGAAGTACTGTCTTCTAATTCTTGTGTTGCTTTATGAAGAGCATAACTATCTATGGTCTCAAGGTCTAACTCGAAACTCGATCTTATGATACTTGAGATGAGTGTCGTTGCTGGACCTAGATTCTGTGTTTCATAGAAGCTTGTTATTATTCTTTGATAATTTATACTACAACCACTTGTTCTAAGAATGTATTTTGTAGGTATCTCAACATCTAATTGAAGTTTTTCTGGATCGAAGGTGAAGTCTGTAGTTGATTTTAAACTCTCTTCATTTATAGGGTTGTCTGCAACTACTGACATTGTTTGAGAGTTAAAGAGTTCTATTTTTGGGTTAACACAATTTGCTGAATACGCTTCGTTTATAAATATTGAAGAGTCTACTTTTGTGATCGAGCCTATAAGGGCAGGAATACTTCCTTTTATCACTTTAGTTTTTGATGAACTTGATGAGCTTGAACTCGAAGAACTATCTGAAGAAACATCTTCAGATTTTTTACTCTCTTGTTTTTTTGTACCTGTTGCGTATGTAATTCCTTCTGTGTTTTTTGTTGTTCTATCTTTGTCACTATCTTCATCTAAATAATATGTTTGATCAGCATTGTATGAATCAATTTTACTCAGCTTTTGTTTCTTTTTAGAAGATGTTGTTTTAGAAGAGATTTTTCCTTTTTTATTTTTATGAAGTTTTCCCTTCGCACTTGATTTATCTGTACTTAAAGTAGATGAGTCAGATTTATCTTTAGTTGATTGAGTAATATTATTTTGACTTGGATTACTAATTGATCTTTTGACGAGTTTGTACTTTCTTTGAAACTTCTTTGGAGCTAGTTCTGATGAATGTTCTTTGTTGGATTTAAGTGTTTTATTAACTACAAGGCCACCTATAGCTAGGAACGCTAAAGTCGAAACACCTGTAATTAGATTTTTAACATTCATAAGTATCTCACGTTATATCTTTATACCTTTATATGTTTTTCGGTATATACAATTTTAACGTGAGGTAAGTTATCCTTAAGAAAACGTGTAAAAATAGGTGTTTATAATTTAGTAGGTGAAGTTTTCTACAGCTATGTGCCACATTTTAGACACATAGCTTGTCGTAACTAGTTGATATTTGGTTTAATGAGATTTTTTGAAGTCAGACGTTGAGTAAAATTCAACTTCTTCATTCTTTTCCATTACAAGTTTTAGGTCCCATTCACTTCTAACAGCAAAGCAAGGTCTAGATTTATTGTCGTAAACTATATTTGAACCATTCTTTTGAATAAATTTATCTTTTTGATTATCATTTTTAAATTTTAACCATCTCACACCCACGAAGCCGTAAGATTCATATTCTCCTCTTACACTGTATTCATCTTCGAGGCGATGCTTCACAACTTCAAACTGTAGTACACCAACTGCTCCAAGAATTTTTTCTGGGCTTGTGTGACGTCTAAATAGTTGAACAGTTCCTTCCTCAGAGAGTTGCTGAAGACCTTTATCAAGTTGCTTTGCTTTCATTGGGTCTTTTAAAAGAACCTTTCTAAAAATCTCTGGTGCAAAATTTGGAATTCCTGTAAATTCAATCTTCTCACCATTAGAGAATGTATCTCCAATTTGAAATTTACCTGTATCGTGAAGACCGATGATGTCTCCAGGGTATGCTCTTTCTGTTATCTCTCTATCCTGTGCTTGAAAGATAAGTGGTGAAGCTATCTTAATATCTTTTCCTGTTCTCACATGATGTATCTTAGTATTTCTCTCAAATACTCCTGAGCAAACTCGCATAAATGCAACTCTGTCTCTGTGTTTCTTATCCATATTTGCTTGGATCTTAAATATAAAGCCTGTGAACTTACTTTCTTCTGGACTAATCTCTCTTACATCAGACTTTTCATCAAAAGGAGCAAGTCTTACTTCTCTTGAAGCCGGTCCTGGGCCATGACTCGAAATCATATCTAATGTTTCTTTTACGCCGAAGTTGTGAAGTGCAGTACCAAAAAAGACAGGTGTCATAATACCTGCTAGGAATTCTTCTTCGATAAACTCTGGCATCATCTCAGTAACCATTTCTAGGTCTTCTTCAAGTTTTTCAACAAGATCTTTACCTACATAGTTAATAACTTCGTCAGAATATAGATCGCTAGCATCCAGTACTGTAGCACTGTCTGGGTCATTCCCTTCGTCAAAGCTTCTAATTGTCTTAGATGCTATATCGTATACACCTTTAAAGTCGACTCCACTACCTACGGGCCATGTCATTGGCACACATTGAATAGAACAAATCTTTTCTACGTTATCTATAAGCTCAAATGGATCCATTGCATCACGGTCAAATTTATTCATGAACGTAACAATTGGAGTATCTCTTAAACGACAAACTTCCATTAGTTTCTTTGTTTGCTCTTCCACACCTTTGGCCGAGTCAATCATCATAAGCACTGATTCTACAGCTGTAAGTGTTCTATAAGTATCTTCAGAGAAATCCTTATGTCCTGGAGTATCTAGAAGGTGCATTGCTCTCTGATTATATGGAAACGACATAACAGACGAAGTAATTGAGATACCTCTTTCTTTTTCCATTTCCATCCAGTCGGACTTCGCATAGTTTCCTTGCTTAGACTTAACCATTCCTACGTCTCTAACGACTCGACCAAACCACAGTAACTTTTCAGTCATTGTTGTTTTCCCTGCATCAGGGTGAGAGATAATAGCGAATGTACACCGTGGGCTGTCTTCGTTCATATAAGCTTCCGTTTTATGTTACTTAAGTCTTGTTAGCTTAGTGCTAGTAGGTACTTAGACGTTTAGTTTGTTATGTTTGAGATTTATCTATTTTTATCCGCTTCCGTTGTTTTTTCGTGGTTTTTGAAAAAGTACGTGGTTTTTTCGTGGTTTTTTAGAACTCAAAAATTATGTTATTCATACTTTTATACCGCAATGTGACGGAGTAGTAAATTGTTAAGAGTCTACTTTTGAAAGCATATTTATTCGCTATGACTCAGTTAGTTAATATTGACTCATTTATAGTGGGAATTAGGGCTTTTTTATCACCCACAATACAAAAAAGACATCGTTAACATCATTACAAATACTTAGGAAATAAATAACTTAAAGAAGTTGATATCTAAGGTTTGATTCACGTTTCTACTGATGACAAAACTAATCAATGTTACTGGAGTTGGCTATTCGTAGCTAAAAATGTGGCTACGTGGATTAGCCTTTTGACGTCAACTACCTAAATTATTAGAGATTTTTAATGGCGGTACGCTGGCTTAGATGACTAATCCAAGCGTCCTGTAAACAAATAAAAATTTAGAAATGGAAACAAAGGAACTTAAAAGATGCGACAAGAAGGTCATTTTGTTTGACCAGCTTCACTTAGAGAACTTTGCCTAGAATTGGATTTAACTTTAAAGGAAGCTGGAGAAAAACTAGGACTTTCAGATAAAGGAATTGGTGCTATAGAGGATGGTAGAGTTTCTCTTAAACGTAAGCGAATTGTTGAGTTTGTTACTTTATATGGCCTCGACTATTTAGATTTTATAAGAGTTAAGAAGTTGATAGAGAAATCTAAGGGAAAAAGTAAAAGGGGTAAGGGAAAACAATTAAAAAGGTTCTCCGTAATTCAGACAGAAGAAGCTATCAAAAATTAATAACCAAAGAATGTAAAGTAATCAAGTCTACGAGAAGAATTAAAGGCCTATCACAGTACGAAGCTTCTGATCATTGTAGTTATTGAAAAGCATCTATAGGACATATAGAAAATGGACGTATAGAACTAACTAAAGAACGAATACAACATATTGTACTAAGTTATGGTTATACGTTTAAAGACTATGAAGATAATCTTGGACAAGATGAGCTAAGAGATCAGGTGATTGATACTTGTATTGAAAAGATAAACTTATTAGATGACTTGAAGCTTTGTATTGTTAAGAATCTCCTCGGGAATTTGTAGCTTAGGAGGGCTGCTAGAAGTAGACGGCTGTCATCTAAAAAATGTACAGCTGTGACGGAACCTATCCAGAGAAAACTACTTTTCCTGATACAGTAGCAACTCATCAGAAATGATAACTGTTTCTCTTATGAAATATCAAGAAATCTTGAGTCGATATTGTTTCAGCCTTGTGTGATAATTTTATAAAAGGAGAGAATCGTGGCAAGAGAAATTACACACATTAGAAAAGACAATAGTGGTGACATTACAGATGTTAAGGGAACTACATGGCAGGAAAATAGAGCTACGGTAGTAAGACATATTGATATAGGTATACATAAGTATTACGTTGAGCAAGAGAGTCCTAGAGCAGATGTTCACGTGTACAACGTAAAGTTTATAAGAACAAATGCGGATAGTACTTCAAAGAATAACTTGGATAATCTACCGCTATTCTAAATATTATGAGAATGAAGTCTCTTAAATAAACTCAATCTCCTGAGTCTTTCTTTTAGCATCTCTAGTTGCTTGCTGAAATATATGAGTATATCCCATGGTTATTTCCTGTCTCGTATGGCCTATCCACATACTTGCTAGTGCGAAGTCTCATGTTATTCCTGCTCGCTTTGTTCATCAGGTATGTCGGCTGGCGAGTTTGATAGGTGTTGCAAAGTTTGGAAAACGTAATAACTCTTGAAGTAGTAGCTGATGGAGATCTGATAGATGGATGCCTTTGATTAAGCATAAAATGTTAAGCTGAAAATCTTCTTTTAAGTTACACTCTACTGGAAGTATTGGTTCTTGGTCTGTTGGAAGTACTCGGTTTCCCCTGCGACCCGTGAAGGCCCGTTAGCCTTAGAGTGGGAGTATACTTGGTCGTAACTTTATATATGTACAAGAGAACTTCTCGAAATTTATCCTAAAAAAATGAAATAGTCAGACTGGATATAATACTTTTAAAAAAAAACTTTGGAGTTATTATGAAGAATTTTTTTAGTAGCATTTATGAGAATAGAAGTAGAGTGTTACTTCTAAGTTTTATTGGATATTTAGTTCTTTTTTTTCTAGGATTAAAATTCAACTTTTCCGGACTCGTCTATACTTATGCTTCCTACTTGTTCTTTCTTGTTGTTTTTATACTATCTTTTTATATGTTCCTACTTCGTGTTATTTCAGCATATAAAAAATACTTAATGTTAAAATTCGTTACTACATTATTTACGATACCTATTTCATCTGAATTAAGCTCACGGTTAGGGAATTTAATTTTTGGTATTAAGCCTACTTATTTCCCTTTTCTAGATAAGTCTCTGTTTTTTTGTGTAGAGTTTCTTGTTTTATATTTTATACTTTTACTGATTTTTCTTCTTGAATATTTAATTCATAGCTTCAGTGCCAGTTCTGTAGACAGTACTAAGACAAAGTTTCCAGATATTGGGCTTGAAATCTCTGGAGCCATTTTTTCTTCCGTTCTTGTACTTCTTCCACTTTTTTTTCTTGGTCAGAACTATACACCGCTTGCAAAAAAAATATATAATAATAGCAGTTTCACAGCTTTAATGTTCAGAGACAAAATGAAGGATACACCTTTTTTATTCCAGGAAACATTCTGTAATCATAAAAATCAAAAGTATAGCCCTGACTTCACTTACTTTTATAATGATTCAATAATAATTTGTTTAAATAATAAGAGTCAAAGATTTGAGGTCGAGAAAATCAACTTAAGTGAGTCGCTTTTACCTGCGGAAGGCAGGATACCAAGCACATAACCTCAGAATGTTTTTAGATTGCTAAGTTATAAACACCATTTCCAAAGGTGGGGAAGTTCAAATGCTACCCAAACATTTCTTCCTTCATACTAGAAAGAATGCTTGGGTATTAATTAAAGTTAATCGTGAATATCTAAACCTGAGGGGACAGACTTTGGAATTAGGTGAGAGGCATCTACAAACTTTCTTTCTGTCAAAGAGTGAAGAAAATCTTCAAGTAGTCCTACTTCTTCATTACTCAATTCTACAACTTCTAAGTCACAAGTATTGAAAATCTTTGTATTTATAATTTTTGTTAGAGCAATATTATCCCTACCTTCAAATATTTCTGCCTGGGATAGTAAAGCTTTGTTGAGATTATAGTTCCTTAATCCTTTTTTGGGATTCAAGTGGTGTTCTATAATTCCTTTTATTGATTTGTAAGCACCATTATGTCCATACGGTCCGGTTAAGGATAAATTTCTCAAGGATGGAGTTCTAAATTTATATATATCATCCAAACTGTTAGTGACTCCCATTCTTCCAAAGTCTTCTATCTTCTTATCTCCATGGCCTTTCCCTTCACCTATTGATGGTAATGCTATTGAGTGAAACTTATTATCAGTAAAGTTAGAGCCAGAGTGACACTCAATACACCTTCCTTTCCCGTTAAATACTTGCATGCCTTTTATTTGTTTTTCTGATAATGCATCCATATCTCCGCGCATATATTGATCGTAAGGAGAGTTTTTAGATCGATAAGCTATCTTCTCATATTCACCAAGAGCATTTGCAATATGAATTTCCTTTATATCTGTTGCCTTTTTGATATCTTGAAAAGAAGCTTTAAACATTCTGACATACTCTCTATTAGATCTTATTCTTCGTGTAAGAACTCCCCAGACACTATTTTCACCAAATAGCTTTCCTTCCTCAGCATACTTTGAAATATCATTCTCAACACCTTGCCCGGCCATTTCTGTATTAGACGTTGGAGGAAAAAGAGCTTGTGCTGAAAGAAGGCTCTCAAGCCCTTCTGGGAGATCTTCTTTTGCAGGACTAAGTATACCTGAAGGGTAATTTTTATTTTTAGAGATTCGACCATCATGAAATAAAAAACTTATATCCTTATCGCTTAAGTTGAAAAGGTGTGGTGAATTTCTTGGCACTCTCTCATGAACTCTCGAATTCATTTTCCCAGCATTTCTAAACATCGCAAGGCCTGTACCTCCTTCTCCTATTCCGAGAGAGAGTCTATCAGATGTTCCAAGAAGAGGATTGTGACAAGAAGCACACGAAATATTCTTGTTACCTGAAAGTATTTTATCGAAGAATAGTGACTTCCCTAAATTAAATTTCTGAACTTTAAAGTTACCATAGGACATTGGAATACATGCTATTGATATAATTAAAACTTTTTTTGTTATCATAGTTTTCTCTCCTAAATAAATGATTAAAGTATTCTTCTAAAACTTTTTTAATATGTAAACGTCAAGAAGACTTGAGGTTGTATTGTTTGACAGTGGAGTTTCATTGCGAATAGCATTCATTAAATTTTATAGAATCTATCTTGGAGAAATCATGCATTTTTTGATTAAGGCATTAGCTTGTGTATTCACTACCTTTATCAATCTCTCTGTTATTGCAGGCCCAGTTATTATTGTAAATTCTGATATTGTTTCGAGTGTAGGAAAAGAGATCTCTCTGGATGCATCTCAAAGTTATGATACTGATTCAAGTGAGTTAAGGTTTAATTGGTCAGTACTATCTTCTCCGAATTTTTCGATTAATCGTCTTTTAAATTCCAATACGAATGTTTCGAGTTTAGTTCTCGATAAAGTAGGGAACTATAATATTCTGCTATCTATTGAAAATAAACTAGGTGAAGTTTCTGAACAGATTATTTCTGTCTCATCGTATGTTAATTATGATGAAGTCGTATATGGCCCGCTAAATGTAGAAGTTGAGGAATCGTGTTTACTAAAGAAAGGTACTAAGTCTTCATGTGAGTTGAAAGAATATTCGTTCCCTGTGTCCGATACGCAAAGTACTTATACTTTTATTGCTGAAAGTAAAGGTATCTCAACTGCTATAGTTACTATTAATGGAGACGATATCTTATCTTTTAACAGTTTTGGAGCAGATAATACATTCGTTTATAAGCAGCTAAGTTTGGAAGCAATGAACTCTATGACTATTAAACTAGGGGGAAGGGTTTCAGAATCTCTAGATGTTATTATTGTTAAGAATATTGAGGCAATTCCTATTAATAATCCCCCTTCCGTTAGTGTCCAGGATATTTTATTTTCAGGAAACTTAGGTGGAGAGTCCACGATCTTCGGAAGCGATCCAGATGGGAATAGTCTATCCTTCTCAATTGTAGATGAGCCGTTGTATGGGAGAGTTAGGATTGAAGGGAATAAAGTTTTTTATGTTCCAGACCGTTCTAGCTCAAGAGATGATAGATTCATTATTGCTGCAGTAGATGATGGTTTTCCTAGTAAGACATCTATTAAAGAAGTAAATGTAAATTTTGTTAGTGGAAATATACCTCCATTAGTATCAACTGATGAGTCTATCTCACATGGTGAAGCCGTTTTAGTAAATTTAAATGTCGAAGATAATTATGGTCAATTTCATAGAGGTGAAGTTATTCAGAGTGCTACAAATGGTAGTGCAATTATTTATAATCCAAACTATACAGATGAATTAAAAGTTAATTATGTTCCAGACCCAAGCTTTATTGGAGATGATACATTTGTCATAAGAGTTTATGATGATGGATCACCTGTTCTTTATAGTGATCATGTTGTAAATGTAAGCGTACTCGTTAATAATTTACCGTACATTAACTATTTACCAAGTATAGATACTGCGCAGGGTGTATCCTCAGTCAAGATTTTAAATATTATAGATATTAATGAACTGCAAGATGTTTCTGTTTCAGTAAGTGTAGATCCTAGTTTTGGTACAGTAGTATATGACAGTGACACTCAAAGATTATCTGTTCATCCTAATGATTCATTTTTTGGAAATGAGCAAGTCGAGATTGTGCTATCTGATAATGCATCAAGCCCGGGAGTTAATACTTATCTTTTAGATGTTCAAGTTAGAGAAAATCAAACACCCACACCTGTCATTAGAGAGATAAGCTATGTAAATCCAGGAACTACAAAAGATATTCCTTTTTCTTTTCGTGATGAAAATAGTAATCAAGTGCATACCTATGAAATTATTGGACAGGCGGAATATGGTGACATAGAACTTCTACCAGATACTTTTACTATTCGATATAGTGCTAACAACGATTTTCTTGGAGAAGAGAGTTTTACTCTAGCAATAACAGATAATGGCTCTCCGTCAAAAACAGGCTTATATGATTTTGTGATTAAAGCAAAATATAATCAACCTCCAAGTCCAACATTTACTATCAATAATCCACGTATAACTTTTCCAGTGACCACTTCAATCATTCTTAGCTCTGGAGATCCTGATGGGGGAGATCAGGCAACATACTCAATCTTAAACCTTCCTGAGCATGGAATAGCCGTAGCGAATCCTTTTAATCAGAGAGTGATTGACTACACACCAGATGAAGGATTTGATGGAATTGATTACATTACTGTTAGAGTTATGGATAATGGAGAACCTCCTTTATTTAAAGATGTAATTGTTCCAATAAATGTTTATGAAAATTCTCCTCCTGAAATAAATGAACGAACTTATAGCATTTCTGAAGGAGGATCTCAAACTATATATTTAAACGGGCGTGATATTGACCGAGGTCAAAAGCTAACTTATGAAATAATTTCTGGACCAAGTCTTGGAACAGTTAAGTTTTTAGGTTCATACATTGAGTATCAGGCAAATAATGAAACATCCGGCACTGACTATATAACAGTTAAGGTTACGGATAACGGTTCACCTTCATTGAGTGCATTTGGTGTCATTAGTATTGATATCATTGAAAATAGGGCTCCTTCCATAGATGACATCTCAACTTTTGTTTCTAAAGGTCTAAGTAAACGTATATATCCAAGAGGTCGAGATCTAGACGGAGGTCAGAGTCTAACATATTCAATCACTGTTCCTCCTAGTAATGGTACTGTAGAAATCAGTGAACAATACTCTTTTCTTACGTATCTCCCAAATCCTGATTTTGTTGGACTAGATGAGTTTGAGGTGACTGTTACCGACAATGGTATACCTAACAAAGCCTCAAGCGCAATTGTGAGTATTAATGTAGAAGAGGAAGATCCGGTCGATGCTTCTATTTCTGATATAAGAACTCTTCAAGGAGTTAGATATTCTGGTTTAATAAATATAACTGATGATAATTTAGATAATACGTTCGACGTTCAATTCTCAGTGTACCCTATTGGTGGAACTGCTGAATTAAGCAAAACGTATATATCATCTTCCAAGAAGAGGTACTTCAGAGTTAATCCGAAGCGTGAATTCTATGGTTCTGACATAGTAGGTTTCAATATACAAGAGGCGAACTCATTAAGTAATTATTCAAAGAATGTTTTTGGGAATATAAATGTTCAGGAAAATAGTGCCCCGTCTCCTTATATTAATGGGCCAATTGAAACGATTCAAGGAAAATCAAAGAAAATAGATGTCTTTCACAACGATATCGATGTTGAAGAATACTCTCAGAATATAAGTTATAAAATAATAAGACAGCCATTAAATGGTAGTGTTTCGATAGGCCATCGTGGTGGTGAAAAAGCTGAGGTTACTTATACTCCGGCCTTAAACTTCTTTGGGCAGGATTCGTTTATAATTAGTGTTTCTGATGATGGTTTAGCCTCTCATGAAGTCCAATTCGAAGTTCCTATTAGTGTTTATGAAAATAGTGCGCCTACTGCAAGCGTTCAAGGGATTTCCCTTACAACAGGTTCTGTTAAATCAGTTACAGTCGATGCATCAGATATTGATGATAATCAGGTTTTATCTTATTCTATATATCAAAATGGTAACTTAGGTGAAGCCTTCATTTCGAGTGATGGACTTCTTGAGTATCACGCTAGTTCACAAGTTGGTGAGGATACTGTTACTATCCGTATTTCTGATAATGGTCTTCCTTCTAAATTTATAGATATTATTTTAAATATCTCAATAATTGAAAATACTCCTCCGGTTTTATCTTCATTACCGATAAATATCTTTCAAGGTGAAACTGGAAGTACTCTTGTTAATGTTTCAGATTCAGACGAGGGACAGACTTTTTCTTTCACTATAAGTTCTAATGGTCTTAAAGGATTAGCAAGTATTAATCAGTTAGGAGAAGTCGTGTACTCCCCAGATCTTGGGGCTACAGGTTCTGATTCTTTTATAGTAAATGTTAAAGATTCAGGTATGCCAATCGGCTCAACGGACCTGACTGTTAATGTTAATATTACTGCGAATTCAGTTCCAGTTCTTACTGCACTACCTTCTTCGATATCAATCTTTCAAAGTGGAGTAGCAGAGTTAAATATTTCTTTCACTGATTCTGATACAACTCAGAGTCATAATTTTGTGATTTTATCTCAATCTAGTCTTGGAAATGCAACAATAGATCAGCAAGGGAAGTTGAACTTTTCTGCCAATAGTGGTCTCTCAGGGACAGGAGAGCTTAGAGTCGGTGTTCAGGACAATGCAATACCACCTTCAACTGGAGAATTAATAATCCCGATTGAGATAGAGGGTAATACAAACCCTGTAATAGTTGCTGAGAGTTTTCAAACATTTCAATCTACAAGTTACATCGGAGACTTTTCAATTAGTGACGTTGATGCCTGGCAGAATTTATCTGTTGCTGTAAAGGCTCAAGCAAGTTCAGGTACTGTGAGTATTGACTTTAATACTCGTAAGTTCTCATACTCACCCAATGTTGGATTCTTTGGGCAAGATGCATTTACCCTTGAGGTTTCAGATTCAGCAATTCCTAGTGGAAAGAGTGAAGTTGTTGTTAATGTCGATGTAGTAAAGAATAATAATCCTACTATCCTTGCTGATAGCTTCAGCACTTTCCAGTCAACAGCATATACTGGCGAGTATACAGTATCTGATGAGGATTCTGGCCAACAGTTAGAAGTAATTATCAAAAGGTATGTTAATTCAGGCTCCTTAACTCTTGATACTTTAACTAAGAGCTTTATTTACGATCCTATCTCTGGATTTGTAGGTGAAGATTCATTTATATTAGAAGTTCGGGATTCTGCTCTTCCGAGTGGAGTAGCAGAAGTATTGGTGACTATACAGGTCACTCCAAATTCAATACCTGTGTTAGATGACATTGAGCTTTCTATCCTTCAAAGATCAATATCCAACTCTCATAGTATTACGTTTACTGATGTGGATGATTTTCAGGAACATTCTTTTGGTATTCAAACTGCTCCTCAGAAGGGGATAGCTGAAATTTCTGAGGTTGGAGAGTTAATCTATACGCCATACGTATCTGCTTCAGGTTCTGATACATTTAGAGTTTTTGTTTCAGATAATGCACAACCGTTAGGGACAGGTTTTACTGATGTTGTTGTGAATATTGTTGATAATGAGGCCCCTTCTATTGTGGGGGCGACTTCGACAGACGTGACAGTTGATGAAACTGTAAACCTTAGCTATTTTGCTACAGATTCTAACCCAAATAATAATTTTAGATTTTCTATAAATTCTACTGATTTAAATGGCTCAGCAAGTATTGATCCTATCAGTGGAGACTTTTCTTATAGTGCTTATGTAAAAGGAACCGAGACTGTGACTATAATCGTTACAGACGATGGCGTTCCTGAAATGAGTAGTGAATTACTATTAACGATTAACTCTTATGATATTAATCACCCTCCATTGTTAAGTGCTGAAGATATTGAGGTTTTAACGGGGGTTGAGGGGACTACATTAGTTAACGTTGAGGATCTAGACGTAGATCAAGAGCATTCCTTTTCAATTTTGAATCCTCCTGTAAGTGGTCAAGCAATAATTGGTTCGAGTGGTGAGGTTAGCTATACTTCCAATGAAAATTTTGTTGGATCTGATTCTATTACTATAAGAGTAGAGGATGATGGTATACCTGTTCTCAGCACAGATATTACTATTTCAATAAATGTTTTGGGTAATAGTAGTCCTATGCCGGATGACTTAACTATAGACATAGTAGAAGGTATGACGATTAGTCACACTGTTATCCCTAATGATCCTGACCTAGGGCAGAATCACTCTTATCAAATCCTCTCACATCCTGCTTCAGGAGTACTTTCTGTAGACACAGATGGAGAGCTTCAGTTTACGGCTCCACATCCATTTTCGGGAGAGTTAAATGCAACAGTAAGAATAACTGATAATGGATTTCCTAGTAAGTATGGTGATTTTAATATCTCCTTCAATGTTTCAGAAAACGCCGCTCCTGTAATAATAAGCAACTCTTTTTCTGTTAATAAAAACTCCAGTGTTATCTTTCCTATAGACTATGAGGATACTAATACCGGTCAAGAGCATAGTTTTGAAATTATAGGTCTACCTAGTAATGGAGTTGTTTCATTAGATAAAAATGAAATAACTTATACACCCAATTCAGACTTTGTAGGGCAAGATTCGGTAACTCTCAAGATTAGAGATAATGGAGTCCCATTTTTGGAAGGGCAAAAGACTTTATCGATAAACGTTCTAGACTCTTCTAATACGCCACCAGTGATAGGTGGAGTTTTCCATGAATTAATAAGGTCAAATAATCCATATTACACTTTTTTCTATATTGAAGATGTAGTTGACGATGGAGAAGTCGTTTCATATGAGTGGAATTTTGGAGATGGTTCTCCTACTTATACTGCCCTTACAGCTGATGACAACGTTGAAGATATTTGGCATATGTATAGATCGACTGGGGTCTACTCTGTTTCAGTGAAGGCCGTAGATGACGAAGGTGCAGAATCAATTTTTAGTTTCGATATCACTATTTCTAATACACAGACTCCGGTTTCGAAGCAAATTGTAGGTTCAAATTCATACTCTGTCGGTGATACGATGTCCTTCGATGGAAGTAGCTCTTATGATGAAGACGGCACTGTCGTTACACATATTTGGGAAATTTCTAATGAAGAGCATGATATAGAGGAATATGTAGAATCTGTGTCTTCAACATACGTTTTTCAAAATGCTGGAGTGTATGAGCTATGCTTGTATGTTTTTGATGAGCATAAGGCAACTGATGAATCTTGTCAGGAAATTTATGTTGAAGCTGTTGGTCCTGATATTCACCCATTTGTTAAAATTAAGTCTACTTCTTCTGTTGGAAACACTCCATTAGAAATTACATTTAATGGACAAGACAGTTATTCGGAGAATTCTTCTATTGAGTCTTATTTTTGGCGAGTTAATGAAAGGGGTGTTGAATCATTCTATAGTGGTCCAACTCTTACGCATACATTCTATTCCACTGGGACGCATGATGTATCCTTAACTGTTGTAGATGAAGATGGTAACTCTAGTGAGAACGATTATGAAGTCTTTGTTGGAGATATTAATTCTTCTAACTTTGGTATTAAAGTTGGGTATCGAGAAGGTACAACAGTTGGAATTCAGATAGAAGATTATGCTGGCTTATATGATAGTGAAAAAACTATATTAATAGTTAATAATGAAAGATTTACTACAGATGACTTAGATTATACTTTCCCAAGTCCAGGCCTATATACAATTGAAGCTGAGGTCTATGATTATAAAGGTATCAGATATAATCTTAGTCATGTCGTTGATGTTGGGAGTGTTGGACCACTAGCTAATGCAAGTATTAGCAACAATTACCCGGAGATTGATGAGTCTATTAACCTAGACTTATCTAATTCTACTTTTGAAGGTAATGCTCTGTTCTACATTGAGTTTGGTGATGGGACGAACTTGCTTACCACGGACACTGCAATAACACATAGTTACTCAACTCTTGGCACTAAGTACATGCGTATTTATATAACAGATGATTCTGGACTTACACATGGTAGTCTTCGATCTATACATGTTTCAGAGGGAAATGTCCCAAATGTTGATATAGGCTTGAATACGAACTCTGGAGAGTCACCTCTCTCTATATCAGCAGATTCGCTATCTACAGACTCTGATGGATCTGTTGTTTATGAAAGATGGGTCCTTAGAGCTCCAGGAGGGAAAACCTTTATTTTCGAAGAGAACCCTCTTCTTATTCAATTATACACACCAGGGTTCTATGAACTACACCTTTATGTAACTGACGATTCTAATAATATTAGGTCTAGTGTTGAATATATAAATGTCGAGGCAAGTTCTGGAGGGAATAATATCCCAATATTCTCTGTAGATCGCTGGCATTGGCAATCAAACTTACCTATTGGTGCAGGGTTTGAAGCTGATTATGATGACTCATTTGACGTTACTAGGGCCATATGGAATTTTGATGATGGTACTGGAGATGTTGTTTTTGATACTGATGCTAATGGAGATTTACCAGATATTGAGCATAATTTTGTTACAACTGGGACTTATAATATCACTGTTACGTTAGAAGATAGCTTAGGGAATAGTGGAAGTTATACATTTTCGCATGTTGTAGAGGAGACTCAAGCTCCTGTCGCAATTATTGACTCTTCTTCCACAAGTGGTGATTTTCCTGTCTCTATAACTTTTGATGGATCAAATTCATACGACCTTGATGGTTCAATAGTTAGTTATTTTTGGGATATTGAAGACTTTTTCTATGAAGAAGGAGAATCAGTAACTATCGATTTTAATTCTGCAGGAGTTTTTACATTAAATCTATATGTTCTGGATGATAAGTACGGAATGAATCATACCCAAGTTGATGTTGAGGTAACAGATGGCACTATAAACATTGAAAGAAGTGTAAAGAATAAACTAAAAGATTTTAAGAAAATTAAAAACCACAGAAAAATACATAAGGTTAGATAATGAAGTATATATCAATGATTTCTAAAGTTTTACTTGCTAGTCTCATATTCTCAATTCAGGGGTATGCCCAAAATTGTGACTTAAACTCTGATTATGATTCGTCAATAAGTTGCAGTCAAGGATCAGTTAATGTCCGGAGTATTGAGGAATTAGATAACTACCTCTTAGATTATGGACTTGAAGGGAATCAGTACCGTTCTCTTAACTTGAAATTTAACTACACGGGAAATGATTTTGATATCCATTCTCCATGTAAAATTCAGATTTTTAATAACACGAAAGTTACAGCAAACAATGTGTGTATCAGGTCTGTAGGAAAAATTACTGTTGGTAATAATTCTCGTATTAATACAGTAAAGCTTAACCTTGAGTCTATTGATGATTCCATTAGCTTTGGATCAAATAGTAAAGTTACTACTGAGGACGCACTTATTTCTTCAAACGGAGAAATTGTACTAGGAAATAATCACAATTTAGTTGGTTCTGGAAATGTTCGTATCATTACCAATGGAAATTCTGTGAACTCACGTATATCAATTAAAAATAATTCTAAAATTAAAGCAGACTCCCTGACTATTGAATCTTTTAGAGGAATCAATTTTTTTAATAATGCTCGAGTTGATGTAGATAAACTCATTGAATTAAAATCCCTTGGCAGTTTATCAAATTCTGATGTTACTACGAAATCGGGAGTTGTTCTCAAAGGAAATGATTTAAAAATAGATGCAGGAAGAGATGTTATTCTAGGTAATAATTCAAGACTAAGAATTGTTAATTCTGTCTTCATTAACGCTCTTAGTGGAGCTGATTCAGATATACGCTTGAAGTCTGGCGCTAAGGTCATTGGCGAAACAATAGTGTTGAACTCTGCTAAGAACGCAAGACTTGATGCAAACTCATCAATAATCGGAAATAATAAAGTTTCTCTAAATGCACCATCTTGTGATCTGCATCCAAGGTCACGATATAAAGCTCCTACTCTTGAGGGGTCTTGCTTTGGGGATGTTTCTCTAAACTTAGCCCCTGTTACTAAGGCAGGTCTTAATAAACTAGCTTCTGTAGGAGAGACTATTGAACTAGATGGATCAAAGAGTTTTGATCCCGAAAATTTACCTATATCTTATCTTTATGAAATAGTAGAAAGACCTGCAGACTCATCTGCAACTTTGACAGCGCAGACTACACCTTTTCCTCGCTTATATGTTGATGTTGAAGGTGACTATAAAATTAAACTTACAACTTCAGACGGAGAGATTGAGGGGGTGGACTTTGTATTTATAAGTACTGCGAATAGTTTCCCTAACATTATTGTAAACGACTTCTCTCATGTTACTATAGGGGAGCAGTTTGAAATTGATGCATCTTTATCTTTTGATGATAATTCTGATCAACTTACCTATAACTGGGAGCTTGTAGCTCTCCCTAGTGAAAGTAACTCAAGTATCGTTACTTCTTCAAACGGCAAAGCTGTAATTACTCCAGATGCGGATGGAGTATACACTGTCAAACTTACTTTAAGTGATGGACAAAATACCATGGAGAGAATGATTACTCTCAGTACTACAAGTAATAGGCCAGTTATAGTTTTAGCATCAGAACTTCAAACTTACAGGTCTAGTCCACTTTTACTGGACTTTAGTGCCTCAGTATCTAATGACATTACTCCTCTAAACTTTTCGTATGTTTTACTTTATAAAGAAGCTGGTTCTAATTTTAATATGACTGATCTATCTGAAGGAAAGTTAGAGGTCTCATCCGACACTATTGGCCGCTTTATTATTGCTGTAATGGCAGAAGAAGAGGATGGTAGTTATAATCATGAAACATACACTGTTATCATAAATAATCACTTACCAGAAGTAGTTTTAACTCCTTACCAAGAGGTAAATGAAACCTTATCAAGTATAAGCATATCGGCGGAAAATTCTACTGATTCAGATGGAGATGGTCTCTCTTTCAAGTGGATCAAAATTGCTTCTCCGGCCAACTCATCATCTCCACAAGAGATTCTTGGAGATCTGTTTACTTTTACTATTGATAAGAGTGGAGCTTATATTTACTCTCTCGAAGTTACTGATGGGTTTGATACTAAAACGTCCGAGATAAAATTTAACTCTACCCATAGGCCTTCTGCAAGCTTTGATATTCCTACAAATCTATATGTAGGGGATACTCTTCTTCTTGATGGTTCTAGCTCTAATGATTTAGATGGTGATGAGTTATTTTTCAACTGGAATTTAGAGAGTTCGCCAGAGAGCTCTGATGCAACTATTGGTGATCAATCATCACAGCATACTTCCATATTATTTGATAAAGAAGGTGTTTATAGGGTCTCATTACTTGTTAAAGATAGCTATTTCTCTTCAGAGGTAGTAACTAAAGAAGTTATCGTAACTAAGTTTATTAACTTTCCTCCAATTCTCACTGCTATTGATAATAAAAGTGTAACTCTTGGAGGTGATCTTTCTTTTATAATTAGTGCTACGGATGCTAATGAAACAAAGGTTAATTACTTTCTAGGTAGTAAATATCCTATTCCTTCTGGGGTAAAGCTTGATTCCGATTCAGGTTTATTTCAGTGGCATCCTTCTGAAATAAACGTCGGAGTGAATACTTTTGAAGTCATAGCTAGTGACGGTAAGAAAATAACTAAGTTAGAATTTGAAATAAATGTAATTGGTGTCGACCCTAATGGTCCAACTAGCTTTATAGGGACAGTTGTCGATTCAAATGCATTAACGAGTGATGATGTTTCTCTACCAATTGTTGGAGCAACAATAAGTATTATCGGAACTGATTTGATTACTACTACTGACTCAAATGGTAAGTTTATTTTCGCTAATATTCCAGATACTGAAGAAATCGTCTTCAAAATAGATTCATCTACTGCAGGGGATACTCCAGAGGGAGGGCGATATGCAAACTTTATCGAGCTTATCCATCTAATTAAAGGTGCTGTGAATGTAATTTCTAGGCCATTTTATTTGCCAAGACTTGCGATGTCTTCTATTACTCAAGTTGTTACAGATGAGGTAACTAACGTTATTAATGCTGATCTAGGAATTGAACTATCTGTGCCTGCTAACTCTGCAACTCTTCCTGATGGGACATCATTCACTGGCGAACTTTCAGTCTCTGTGGTTCCTCAGAATCTAGCTCCTGTTACATTACCACCAGGTGTAAATCCCGGAATGCTTATCACTGTTCAACCTTCTGGTGTTCAGTTTGTTGAACAAGTCCCAATTACTTACCCCAATACAGAAGGTTATGCGGCAGGGAGTGAATTAAGTATTTATCAAATGAATGATAAGTTAGGACGCTTTGAAGTAGTAGGTCGTGGTGTTGTATCGGATGATGAAAAAAATATCGTAACTGTATCCGGAGGGCTAAGAAATACTAGTTGGGGTTATACGATTCCAGACCCTATAACTCTTTGGGAGCAAATCACTATATTTATTAATTCTTTCACCGATAAAACTAAACATACTCATACTAAAGCTTGCGCTAGTGGTTCGCATATAGATATTGCATCAGGAAGAATGTACCAAGATCATTTCATAAGTACATATAAGTCACTTGGTGTAGATAGAGGTTTAAGGCTAATTTACGGTTCTAAAGAAGCTTCAGGCTACTCTGTAGCGAGTATCCACACTCTTAAAAATGACGTAAAACCAAACTTTGTAGAAATATCAACGTCTATAAACGGTGTTAAACAACCCTTTAAAACAACTACAGATATATCCTTAGACGATAACTACGATGATACTGAGTTATATAGACAGTATTCGAATATGTTCACAGGTGATTTAGAAACAGGCCTCTATCCATATGAGGCCGAAATTAAGTCTATTTATACTCAAAGTACGACTTCAAGATTTCTTTCAGACGTTGTAGATAACCCTGAATTTCCAGTTGTTAACTACAAAACGAGTCCTGTTGGATATGGTTGGGCGATAGATAATGTGAAGTCTCTTAAGTTTGGCTCAGAAGGAGCTGTTATGTACCTTCACGGAGCCTTTGATTTTGGAATATTCACTCCTCTAGAGCTAGGTACATATAAGACTCCCTATGGACTTTCTTCTAAGCTTACTAAGAGTGATGATAGGTATGAACTTCGTGAAAAGGATGGACTTAAGCATGTATTCAACCTCGAAGGATATCATCAATTTTCAATTGATAAGAATGGAAGGCAGACTAGTTACTTCTATGACGACTTAAATAGATTGATTTCCATTCAGGACCCAACTGGACAGAGTATTAGTTTGGTATATGAGAACAATCTCTTATCTGAAATTAGAGACCCATCCGGTAGGGTAACAAAGCTTGCACATGATGAATCTGGACATTTAGTGAAGATCATTGATCCAGACTTATCTGAGCTTAACTATAGCTATAATGACAATCTATTGATTATAAAGAAGGGGAAGTCAGATGAGGTTACATCTTATACTTACAACTCATTTGGATTTTTAAAAGGGATTAATCGTCCAGACGGAGAAAATTCTGAGTTCTCACCAATTGAAGACACTCTAGATCAGGCGATCGAACCATTTAAAACTAATAAGAGTGTTATTTCTGGCTCTAAAATGGATCTTAAAGAAATATCTAATATTGTCATCAAACCTATTGCTAAAAAATCAGTGCGATGTACTAGATCAAGTAGGAAAAGGTATGTAGGACCTAATAGATATGAAATAATTGTAACGAGAAAATGTAGAAGGTTTACAGAGTATCTTGAAGTGGAGAGAGACTTTGCTAGCGATAACTCTTTTGGAGAGAGTGAATATGACTCTCTAGGAAATCCTATTATTCAGATAGATAAAACAGGACGAGTGAAAAGATACAATTATGATAATAAGGGTAATCTTCTAAGACAGTCAGATTATATTGGATTCAATGTCTACTCTGAAACAACTTATGACGATGAGTACTCAATGCCTCTAAGCTTTAAAGATAAGCTAGGTCATACAACTACTTTTAACTTAGATGACTCAGGTAATATTGAAAAGATCATAGATCCAAATAATGCTGTGACAGGTATTAAATATACAAATAAAGGACAAGTTAGACTGATTAGAGATGACAGTGGAAATAAGACTGAGATTCAATATGACCAAACTAACGGTAATATCTCTATGCTTAAAAACTCAAACGGAGATATTACTAATTTCTACTATGACTCTAGAGGTAATGTGATTCAAATCATTAATCCAAATGGTAAGTCATCACTATTTGAATACGATGAAATGAATCGCGTAGTAAAAACTATTAATCAGCTCGATAATGAAATCTCTTTTACATATGACAAGAGTGGAAACTTACTGACTTTAACAGATAGTAATACAGGAACGACTACTTTTACTTATGATAAACAAGGAAATGTACTTACAAGAATTGACCCACTAGGAAGAGTTGAAGAGTTTATTTATGACCTAAGAGGTAATATTCTTCTATACACTGATAAGAATCAAATTAAGACACAATTTACTTATGACGATGATTATAGACTAATAGAAAAACTAGTAGGAGATATTAAGCATGAATATAGCTACGATGCTGAAGGAAGACTACTTGGAGCTAGTACTGACGAGTCTGGAGTAACTTTTGAGTACGACTTAGTTGGTCGTGTGAAGAAGGTTAATTCTCTTGAATCAGATTCTACACCTGCAGTAGATCTTAATTATGCATATAATGAAAATTCCTCACTGACAGCAATGAATTCTACTTACGCTGATATAGCCTATCAGAGAGACTCTCTAAGTAGAGTATCAAAAATTGAGTATGGAAACTTAGACTTCTTATATTCATACGATTCTCTTGGACGAAGAGAAAGTATTCAACTTCCAAATGGTACATCTTCTAATTTAAGCTATGATAGAACATCAAAGCTTCTAGGATTAATTCATTCTAATAGCACAGAAGATCTAATTAAATTTGCTTATTCACATGATGCAAATGGAAATAGAACTCAAATGAATACTGACAGAGTCTCAATTTCAACAGAGAATCCTACCTTAACTTACGAGTACGATGACTCTGATCAACTAGTATCAGCAACGCATCCAATCCTAGGAAGCTCTGATGAAACTTTTGTATTCGATGCTCTTGGAAACAAATTAAGAGAGACAGGTGTAAGTGTTGATTCAACCTTCAATTTAAATAATCAACTAATTGAAGATAGCTTCTTTACTTACGGATACGACACCAATGGAAACCTTATTAGTAAGATAAATAAGGCAGATCAAAGCGTTACTCAGTACTCTTGGAATCTATTAAATCAATTAGTTAAAATAGAAAAGAAAAATTCTTTATCAACTCCAGCAGTATCTGTTGTAGAATATAGCTACGATGTCTTTGGAAGAAGATCCTCTAAAAATATAAACGGAGAGATGACTAGCTATGTTTATGATAACGAAGATATCCTCTTTGAATTTGACGGAGATAAGAACTTGAAAGCAACCTACATCCATGGTCCAGGAATAGATGAACCTCTAATGATGAATATAGATAGTAAGAACTATTTTTATCACACAGACGGACTAGGATCAGTAGTTGGACTTTCAAATGAACTAGGTGAAATGGAGCAACAGTATCTCTACACATCTTTTGGAGGCATGACAGTCTTCAATAAGGAAGGTTCAGAAATACAACCAACAGAAGGAATAAAAAATCCATACGGATTTACAGGCAGAGAAATGGACACAGAATCCGATCTCTATTTTTATAGGGCAAGATATTTGAATCCATCGATTGGGCGGTTCATGAGCCAAGACCCCATTGGATTTGCGGGAGGTGATACGAACCTTTATCGCTATGTAAAAAATAATCCAATCAACTACAATGATCCATCAGGTCTTTTAATAAATGATAGAACAGGTGGACTAATATCTGACTCTGTAAAGGGTGGTGAATTATATCAATCCATTGCAAATAATCCAAACTATACTGTCGATATTTATGTTGATACTCACTTAAAGGATGCTGGATTAACTCAATGGACAGGTGAAAATAATCAAGTGGTTACAATTAATCCTCTTAACCAATTAAATAGTGCTGACTTGCATGATACAGTTATACATGAGCTAAATCATGCTAGGCTTAACAATATGTTTAATGGTAGCACAACTGAAAATGAGGATACGAATGGATTTCTTCCAAAAGTATTACGAGATAATCCTGTAAATAGATGTGGAGGAAATTAATGAAAATACTAATGTCTTTTTTTATTATTACAGCCATACTTCAGTCATCAGCAGAAGCTTGTAAACTGAACAAGGAAAGCTCTTGGTATTGGAGCAAGGATAAGCTCATAACTACGTCTAAAAATGTCTATATTGCTACCGTAAGGAGCTTTGATGAGAATAAAGCCATCACTAGAAGTCCAATAAATACTGAATACGAATTTATCGTAGTACAGACATTAAAAGGCAAGAAAGTTGAGAGTTTTGGTTTGTCAGGAGGATCTCCATTGACAAAGAAGGAAGATGGGCCAATTGCTTCATACTCCAAAAGTTGTGGCTTAATTACGAGGTTTCGTAAAAATTCAACGTATTTAATTTTCAAAAACTCCTTTAATCCACACGGATATAAAGAAATAGAATTAGATAGTTGGTATAAATATGTTCTTCATGCTCTAAAAAAGTAATTTTCGTGGCCAATATATGGCCAAAAGTTTTTAAAAATTCAAAAAATTGGGCCGTCTTGAGCTGTTTTTCAAAACGGCCTTCCAATTCTTGCACTTTCTGGTTGCTGACCGGTGACCCTAGGGTTCACTGGAACGGGTTAATAATTTCCTTAGAAATTTGTTTTCTCCCTGCATCCCCATAAAGCTTTTTAGTGTCATATACATTCCAATGCCCAAGAATTCTTTGAAGTTCTCTCATATCTCCACCATCAGCTAAAAAATTGACTGCGAAAGAATGTCTAAGGTCAGCGGGAACCCACTCGCCTGTGTAGAGATTTTTCTTCTTGAATTCATTTATAGCTTTTCGTAATTTCTCATAAGTAAATGATTCCTTGTAGTAAGTTTTAAAAACTCTACCTTGCTTGTCCTCCTTTAGACGAAGCATATAAACGACTTCGTCAGAGATCTTGATAGTCCTAGCTTGTGATTTATTCCTTCTTTCAAAAGTCAGAAGTCCTTTTTCTAAATCTAACTGCTCCCAGCTTAATTCGATAATCTCAGCACTCTTAGCGGCTGTTTCAGCAAACATTTTAATGATCGGGTAAAGATAACCTGGGGAGTAGTCTCTAATTGATTCTAGTAAGGATTCTATCTCATCAGGAGATAGAAGATTTCTAGATTTAAGTGGCTGAACTGCAACTTTGTAATAAATTGTGGCTAGAGGTGATTCTGATATAATCTCCTTTTCCTTAAGAAAGACAAAGAAGGTATCAACTTCACACTTTAACCCTCTCATACTGATATCTTTTAAACGATTTTCAGCCTGTATCTGATCGAGCCATGACCTTAGTGCTTTAGTGGTTATTTCATAAATATTGTAATCTCCAAAGGTTTCAATAAAATCAATTAGGTGAGTCTTTCTCAGACTGAAAGGATTACTTGGTGTCTCTTGCATGAAGTAAATCAAAAGTTCTTCAATGGTTAGTTCTGAGTAGTTAGAGAAGCTGCTTCTTTTAAATTTTCTTTCAACTTTCTTTTTGTAACTGCTAGCATCATCACGGCTTAAGAAGTTCATCCTTATTTTCCTCTTAGTTAGTGGATGCTGATAACTTGTAGTAAAAGTTTCATCTCGTCCGGCATTTATAAATACTTTAAAATCATTCATTATTTGTCTCCTTGTCATATTCGTAGGGGGATGGACATTCAATGTCTTGAGCTTGTAATTGTCCGTAAAGATCAACAGTCACATCAATTGATCTGTGTCCTAAAATTGCTTGAAGCTGATACATCTTTCCACCTTTCTTTAAAAAGTTATAGGCGAACGAATGTCTCAGGCTGTGGGAACCCCAATTCTTATTAGCAATAGGAAAGAAGGCCTTAAATTTGGTCATAAGTCTTGCAAGCTGAGAGCGATGGATTCGCTCGTTTAATTCATTAGTTATTAATGGGCCTTCAAGGCTACAACCCATTTGATTCTCTAAAATTTCGCCAAGCATAGGAGAAATTCTAACAAAACGTTCATGAGAGTTTTTTGTATCCCTTAAATGAATAAGGCCTGTATTAAAATCAATATCCTTTTTGTCTAGTTTAACAATCTCACTTTTTCTCGCTCCTGTATGCGCTACGCTGGCCAAATATGGATATAGAATATCAGGTGAAAACTTTTTGGCGTTAGATATAATCTCTCTTACTTCTTCAATGGATAAAATGACTCGCTTTCTTCTTGGAGTATCATATCTCTTAAAATGAACATCAGTTATTGGATTTTGAACTATATATTTCTCATCTTTGAGATATTTAAAGAATCCATTAAATTGAACTCTTACATGATTCATAGTTCTGGTGCTTAGGTTATTTTCCTCCTTAACTTCTTCCATCCAACCTTGAAGGTCTGACGTTGTAACTTCATTAACACGATGAATACCAAACTTATCAATAAACCCCTTAAAGTGATTCTTCCTAGACCTCACTTGTGTTGTTGGGAAGCTCTCAATATAATCCTTCATTGCTTGTGATACTCTAAGATCATTAAATGCATTGACGCCCTTACTGTTTACCCGATCTTCGATTCTTTTCTTGTAGTCCTTAGCTTCTTTGAGGGTGGAGAAGCGCTTTCTCTTACGCTTTCCTGTTTTGGGATCAAGAAACTTCGTTTGAATTGCTCCATTTCCCATACGATAAATTTTTACTTCAAATAAGTTCATTAAATAACCTCCATTAGTTCATTTGCACATGGTAAGTTGTGTTGTTCTTGGTTTAGCTTGTGACTTCTCTTTAATAACCACATTTCAAAGGCTTTAGGATTAATTAGAAACCTTTTCTTGATGCCCACGTTCACATAAGGGAAAGTCGGGTCTGACTTGATGTGATGATAAATTAGGTACTGACTGATGCCATACATTTCTACTACCTCCTTAATCGAGTAAAATTTCTTTTGTGGAATTTTTTCCACATCTGTTGGCCACCATGAAGTCGGCCGTCTTGTCAATTTTTGCACTTCGATCCGATCTATGGAACGGCCACCCAAAGACGGCCCTCGACTTTTTGGATAGCTTAGGTTTATGAGTTTAGGGTTAAGTTCCTTAAAGGCATTTAAGAGCGATTTAGTCTCTTTTTTGGTTGGGGCAAGGATATAAACATACTTATGCTTTCTTGGAACTCTACGGCGACTACAGTTTGCTTGATGATTTTTTGAGGCCAGCTTTAATTGTTTACTAATGATCTCTGGAATCTCATTCCAAAATACCTTGTCTCGATAGCTCCAATCTTTTTGCCACTCAACTCCGCGCTCAAGTGCATATTTCTTATAACTAGTGGTCTTTCTAAAGATTCGATCACTGAACCAGCCTTTCTCTGGATTTGATGGATCATGATACTCAAACCTTGCTCCAGAGTTTTGACCAAGGTATTTAAAGTTACACGCTTGATAAATGGTTCCAAGCTCTCTTGCTTCCGTATCAGAGTAGGCACTGAAATATCTATAGGAGGTGTTCTTAACCATCCATTTGATACCAAACATAATCAAAGATGAAGCTAAGTTCTTTGGACTCCATGATATGCAAGCTCCACGACTAATAAGCTTTTCTTTGTTCCTGTTTTCTCTACCTAGTAGATTAGAAAAGGCATTTGGTGTGGCCATGACAATTACACCGGCCAGATGACCCTTATAGGTAGCGATAAATCTATGTGTGGGGCGATGAGGCATCTTACCAAGCCATTCATGACGTTCTATGAATTCTTTGATTCTCTTGCATGTGATTTGATCAGACTTATCAATATATTCAAATTTAAAGTCTGATACTCTTAAGCTTAAAATGTCCTCCTCTTTTAAATTTGCAACTTCAATATCTTTAGGTAGATTTTGAAGTCTCATTTCATACTGGTAACAATGATCTTTCTTGTAATTAACCTTCCGTAGATTTTGGTCTATGGAAAGGTCTCCACATGTCTTTTTTTGAACATAATTGTCCTCCTGTTAATAATTGGGTATATCCCTATATAGTCCTAGGGAGTAATAATAGATGATTTATGAATTATACTAACGACATAGAGACATCTGCTGGGTTGCAAGTATGCACAGCACTTCTACTTGATAAATCAAGCTCTATAGCTTCACCGTTCAGATTATAAAATGAAATTGTTTGATTTAAAATATTCATTTTTTCTAAATCTAAGTAGAAAAACTTTCTATGAGAAACGTCACAAATTGATTTCTCTTTTGCCATTAGTGTTTTAGTTATTTTTAAGTCTCTTCCAATCAAAATAACACCATCAATAAATGAGTTTGCATAATACTTATTAAAGAACTTATTATATCGGTTAGAAAACTTTAAGTTTCGCTCGTACTCAATTGCAAAAGTGAATGACTGATCTTTTAACTTTAGTTTGAATATTGCATCAGGCGCTAGCTTTTGAATGCAATCAATTTCGTCATAATCATCAATGCTCACACCTGACTTTAAAACATTCTCTGTTAAGTAATTTGAAACTAATCTAGATGATTTAAGTGTTTGTGAAATGTCTAATAAATCAAGATCATGAAGAATAGAATCACTTTTAGTTTGCTTGCGCATCCCTTTTTGATTCTTAAAAAAGTACACTCTTAAGCATTTCTGTGTCAGCGAGTAGACAAGTTTCCCTCGAAGTTCTTTTATATAATTGCCATCAATGAGTCCTGTTTTGATAAGTATATTGAGTCGTTTATATAAAGCTTGATGAGAAATATGTGGATAAATATCCCTTGCAATTTGTTTTGCTGTGGCCACTTTATATGAGTACAGATAGTAGAAAAGATTTATTTCAATATCTCGAATGTGAATTTTACACTTTTTTCTCTTAATCATGATGAATCTCTCCATCAGTTAAGACCTTTGCTAATTTACTTTTTTGCTCATGCTTTTGGACATTGCCAAGCATCTTTGAGTGAAGATCAACTTCAATACTTTCACATTGATCTTTAATTTCAGAATCTTCAATATATGGAGCCTGTACAGTAAAAGATTCATTTCCATGCATCCAAATTCCTCGCCCTGCAATTGCCGGTAAGTCCATCGCTGATTTATCTCCAAGCAGTGCAAGTGAGCCTTGAAGGGTATTCATTTTAAAACACATTCTCGCAGAAATATTTTCTTGAATAGATGTACTGATGGTTTCTTTACTGACTTTTTGAGTTGCTAGAATTAAGTGAATACCTGCTGCTCGGCCAAGCTTTGCAATTCTGTCGGTCATTTCTCGCGCTTGCAATGATAATTCATAATCAAAGGAGTTCTTATCTCTATTGGCGTAGAGAACACTTGCTTCATCAACTGCGACAACAATACGATCAAGCTTGTCTCGTTTGGGTATAATGCTTTTGTATCCATGTCTTTCAAGATAATTAAAGCGTTTGCTCATTTCTGCACAGATTAGCTCAAGTATGGTGACAGCACCCTCCATAGACTTAACGATCTTTGCATTTGGAGACTTCTTAAAATCAGAAAACTCAAGTCCACCTTTTAAGTCTATTAGGTACATTTGCAGATGATTAGATGAATTTAATAGTCCTACAAGTGTCTGTTTGAAAAATGAACTTTTACCTCCACCTGTTGTCCCTGCAATTACAAGATGGGGAAGCTTTGAAAGATTTGTCTTTCTGAGTCCATCAATCGTATCGCCTAGATAAAACTCATAATTTTTTAGAGGCATTTTGTTCGATACGCCTGAGTAACCAAGGTGAGAAGAGAGCACTTTTGTATTGGTAATCACTTTAATAATACTTGGGTCTTTCCCATTTTCAATCTTAGAGATATTTTTCATCAACAATGACTCAAAGCTGTCTTGTGAACTTCTAAATCTATCAAGACCAACACCATTGCCTTTAAACAAATATGAAGTCTTATAATCACCATCTTTTACAATACTTACAAGAGCTGGGTATGTACCCTGTCCATTTTTAAGGTTACACGATTCAAAAAACTGCTTCCATTTATTCTTTCTTGATATTGCAATAATCCCAAGAGAAAATGTTACTAAGAAGAACTCTATAATCAAAAGATTGATTAAATGTTCTCCTTCATTCTTACCAATGATTATATTGTGTACATAAGCACCAAAGTCATTTTCAAAGATATAGTAGAAGAGTTTTACGTGCCAACAGGTCTTAACTAAGAGAACCGTAATTCCCAACATAACGGTGATAAAGTGAAAAATTCTTGCTGCTGGGTAATTAAACAGTTCCTTAAAACCATTTATAGAAATTAATATCAACTTGTAGATGCCATCAAAAATAGCTTCTCCAATTCGATCCCATTGATCTTGCTTCTGTGGTGATTCATTTGCCATAATAAGTCTCCTTGTTTCTATGACGATTAATAATGAATCTATAGAGCAACAGGTGTGCCAAAAGTAATTTCGAATTAAGAGTTTGAATTTACTAAGTGAGACCCTGTGTTAAATGTTGCATATATATTGCAAAAAATATTGCAGCTATTGCACGGTTGCAATATTAAAATGCAATATTTAATTCGATGCAGTGAGTTTTTTAGTGAAAGTTTCAAGTGATGATAATCCACCATGGACTTTTAAAAGAGACTCCGATTTTATCTCTTGATAAACATCAGCGCTAAAACTTCCAAGCCCAATAGTTAGTATAATTGATAGTAAAATGTCGAAAATTGCTTTCATATTATTGCCTCCGTATGGCCATCATATGGTGGATTTGGCCGTCTTGAGAAGGGCCAACATTCTTCCTTTTCTCGACAAATCAATCTAAATAGCTGAAAATATTATATATAGAGAAATAAACGTATAAATATGACATTAAATAGTATATAATATTAAATGTCATATAAGGGGTAGCCGATAGTATGATTAGAACATTTGTTGAAACCAGTATTTTTGAGCAGTTGGTTGATCAAGAAAATGACAAACAGCTTGAAAGTACAATAAAGAAAGATATTTTAGAAGACCCATCTCGTGGCGATATTATCAGTGGAACAGGTGGAGTAAGAAAATTTAGAATAAGTGATAAAAGTCGTGGAAAAGGAAAAAGAGGTGGTTTTCGAGTTCTTTATTTAGACTTACCTAAACATGAAAGAACTTATTTACTATTTTTATATAATAAGGATCAACTAGACAATATATCTTCCGACCAAAAGAAAGCATTAAAGAAGATTGTTGAAGGAGTTAAAAATGAGTGCGACAAAAAGAAAAAAAATTGAAATAACTGATGACAACTTTGGTGAACTTCTTATCGCAAGTGCAGAAGAAGCACTTGATCACGCACGTGGAAAAGTGACTTTAAAGTGTGAAACTCTTGAATTACCCGAAGAACCACCAAAATACTCTAAGACAAAGATTAAAAAAATTAGAGAACAAATTCTTGATGTCAGTCAGCCTATATTTGCAACGATTCTTGCATGTTCTCCGAGTGCTGTTAAATCATGGGAGCGTGGCGAAAATTCTCCAAACGGTTCAACTAGAAGATTATTGCAAATTATAGAGAACGATCCGACACATTTTTTAGAGAGCATTTCAAACGCATAAAAAAAATGGCCAGAATATGGCCAAAAATTCAAAAAAGCTCAATAAAATCCAAAAAATTAGAAGGCTACATGATAAACTTGGATTGCGAATTTATTTTTAATATCAAAAGGTTAGCATGAGTGTAGCCGTTTCACTGAATATTCTCGATAGTCATTATAAACCTGCTCTCGGCCGGTTCCTTACATCTGATCCTATTGGTTTTAGTGGTGGTGATAGTAATCTATATCGCTATGTTCTTAATAACCCTATTCATTACATTGATCCTTCTGGGAAGATAACAGCAGAGCAGTTCTTAGGTGGTTTACAGGTCGTTGGTGGGGGTGTTCAGGTTGTTCTTGGGGGAGGAGTCGGTGTTGCCGGTGGAGTCGTTGCTATTAGCGCAGGTACAACTATAGCTGCGGGGTCTGGAGGGATTGGCTTAATTGCAGGAGGTGCTATTGCGTTAGTGATTGCTGACGCTACTAGTGATAGGCCAGTGGAATTGTGAATACCGGACTTGATAATGTAATAGAAGGCATTGAAAGACTGAAAGGAGAGCCATTCACTAAGACTTCAGTAAAATGTGAAGAGGCACTATGAGTCGTAACTCTTTTGGATTTAAGATGAGGGTAGAAATTGCTCTTCTTCTTGGTTTTATAGCATTAGGTATACAACACTATGAGTATTTTTCTACAGGATGTATTGAGCTGTTTAACTTTAGTATATGTGGTTATTCAGCTATCGTTTTGTTTGGCCTTACTGATGTTTGCCTAGTTATCTACCTCTATAGATTTTTTTATAAAGTAAAAGAAGAATGAATGAATGAGCTAATTATAAATTATAGGTATAAAGATTATAGGGAACATCTTGGTAAGTATTGATGAGCAATTAGTAGCTTTGATTTATGTAATTTTATCCCCCTGATCCATCACCAAGGACTCTTTCGAGTAACATAAATGTATCAGGGCTTATAGATCCTAAGTAGTCAGTAAGGTTTACTGTACCTCTTGGTTTTTCTAATATCACACGATCTATATCGTATGAGTCTATAATAGTACCTTGTCTTAGTTCAACGTAGTCAACTTTGTTAGCACGATCTCCCGCTAGTTGAATCGACTCTACATCTTGATTAACATGAATTAGCTTTCCACTATTAAGTCTTATTGCCATGATATTTGAAAGATTTAATTCAGCAGAGCCTTTAGAGTATGAGTTGCTTCCGAGAGTCAGTATAGACAAAATAAAGAGGCTTTTTAGAGTTTTCATTATTGGAGTTCTCCCTTTTCTGCATATGGCAGAAAGGTACTAGATATAGATCCAGTATAGTGTTTGATATCACCATTGTACATTGGATTGTTGTATATCTGATCCTTACGTTCATTGAAGTGCTTTTGGTTAAGCTTTTTCAATGCTTTAAGTCCGTCTGTATTTATTGATTCTGTTTGAAAGCTCATCCAGTTATGAATAGAGCCAGCTTCGTCTATTCTGTAATGCTTCATGGACATTTTTATACGCTTCTTAGTCTCTGCAAATGAAAGTTTGAAGTTATGGTTAGCACCGATGAAACGACCACTCTTATCAGCTATTATAAGGCCTTCAGAGACAAGGTGATTAAGTCTTTCAACACCAATTGCTCCAAGGTGATGAGATACCTCTTCTACAGTTGTTCCAGAGTTTGTAGAGGCCAAGTTTAAGATCAGAAAGTAATCTTCACTTGTGAAGTAGCTTCTACTTTTTTCCTCTACAAACTGATATTCTTGATTGTGGCTAAAGTTCATATTCATGACTTTGGCAATATCCTGATGAAACTCATTCATATATTTATATAAGAGTTCATCTTCTCCGAGGGCGTTGAAGATTCTAATCACTGTTTCAGGTTGAGGATTTCCCTTTAGGTTATGAATCCTTCTAAGAGTTGTATATGCAACCGTCGTCTTATCTTCAATATTTTGGAGGTTTAAATTAGGTCTTTTGGATAAATAGCTATCTATACAGTTTTTCACCTGAATACATTTTCTTTGGTTAATGTCTTCGTTTAGATTGATCGTTTCGATGCGTAATCCTTCTAAAAGTGTGTCAAAGTGTGTGTTTATGCTTATTTTTGATATAATTCGTAGCAACATGAAAGTTGTTTGTAAAATAAAAACAGTATATTTTTACTTTAAATAACCACCATGGCGAAATCAATAACGAGTTTTCAAAGGCTTAAGTCAATGCGTATTTAAAAATAATCACCATGGCAGTTAAATTGAAGCCTTTTAAGAAATCGTATTGAGAAAATAAACATCTCCTCATAGATTATTTCTCACAGAAACATTGATTTATTACCAGCAAGTAAAGCTGAGAAACGATTAGCGTGTTGAAAGAAAACATCTAAGGGCGAGATATAACTGTAGGGTGCCATGTGCAGACCTTGAAGTTTAAATCATTTTATCACCGGCCCTAGAGTCTTTTGTAAGCATGATGCTTTTTAATTTTTTAGGAGGAAATTAAAAATGAAAAGGACAACAAAAGATATCAGACATTACTTTAGAGAAATTCTTGGAGCTATTTCTGTTAAGGAAATCATGTCTAATGAAAATTTAATTCAAAAAGCTACGCATGTTGAACGATTAATTATGAATATGGTCTAGGGGAGGGGAGTCATGAAATTACTTAAGCAGGAAGTATTAGCATTTATAAGCTCAATCTCAAAAAGAGAGTTAAGGAAGAATCCTGATCTTAGAAGAAAGCTAAAACAACTTAATAATCACCTTAAAGATTCTTACTCAAGTGATAATAAAGAAATTTTGAAATACTTAAGTTCAAATCTTTTAATAGGAAAATAAATCACAGGACATTAACAAATTAGGTCTTGGCAAATGGCCAAGAGAGATTCCTATACTTATTTTGGAGAATAAATGAAGTTATTTATATTATTACTGATAACGATTAATCTAGTTTCCTGTTCAGTTAAGACTGATGGAGATGTTGAGCAGGAGGAAGTAACAGAACTAGAAGGAAAGATTGATACTATAAGTCTGAAGCATGATTCAGATGGCGATCTTATGAATGATGAAGATGAAAAGAATATTGGGAGAAACCCTCTTATTGCAGATCTTCCAGAAATTAAGGTTAGATTCTTACAAAACTATAAAATATCTGTTTCTTATAAAGATCTTACTACTGGTAATGAAGGTCTGTTTGAAATAGACACAAAAGTGGGAGCAAATAACCCAGACTTTAAATATAGAGTTGGAAATGTCTTCTTACGGGAGAATAGCTATAGGACAGCAGCATCTATTGGGAAATTCTCTGACCATAGCTGGGGAGAATATAAAGAACATGACTTATCATGGGTCAAGTATCCAGACATTGATCAAAGATTCTTTCAAGAAAATGTAATGAAGTATAGTAGGTACTTCAATGAAGACAATTTTGTTATTACAAATGTTTCAGTAGAGCTTGAGAATTCAATAAAATTAAAGTCGAGTGGAGATTTTAAGCAAATTTCTAACCCTGAGTTGTGTTTTAGATTCTATAACTATGAGTCTGAAAGTTACGAAATTATTCACTCTGAGAGAGTAGAGAGAAATATTATATCTGGTGTGAATGAAGTCGTGACAATAAAGTTTGAGAATGTGAATTCAAAGCTAATATCAGAAAATTATTTCAAAAAAGGTGAGTTTATTATCTCTGAGCTTACTAATTATGAAATTCCAAACCTTAAAGTTGATTACAGGACATTATCAGCGAGTATTGCTCATAAGACAGTTCCTGTTGTTTATAATACACCTCTTGAAACAAGGGTTGATTATGTGGCGGTTGGTAAGGGAGTGAAGTTCAGTGAAATACTGAGTACTCTTTATGGTAAAAAGTTTGTTATTGAAAATGAGAAACTTAAAAGTATCAATCAATTCCAAGATAATCTTCCTAAGTATGAGTATCTTAATGAGCTAAGAACATTTGATAAGAAGGGAAGTTGGTTTATTTTTACCAATAGAATCAATAAGCACTACCTTGAGCATGATTTTACTAATGAAGATGTAATTTCTCTTTCTTATATTTTAGGGAAGAACCTTTCATCTCAGGTGGATGAAAAAGTCTTTAGTTATAGCGATGAAGTAAAGACCACTGATCACTTTCAAACTTATATTCTTGGTAATATATATCCCAATTCAGAAGTTTCTTTTTTTATTGAATCTAAAAGTCTTTTTGGTGAAAAAATTAAACATTGGACTGATGTATTTAGAAATCAAGGATGTGGAGGTCGTCATAACTGTGTGAGCTTTCCTTATAAATGCGATGTCTCATTTAATATCTTTGAAAAATTAAATACTAAGTTAAGCTTTAGTAAAGAACTAGGCGGAGAAATTTCAAGAATTTATCTTATTGTTAATGGATCAGAATACAAGCTAGTAGATTTGATAAACGACAAGAAGGTTTCTCTCTCATGGAGCGATGTGGGCATCTCTATAAGTATAAGAAATATCAATGCTATTCATGAAATATCAAATACAGATGAAAACTTATTAGGGTTAAAAATTAATGCACTTAGAGAGAGTACTTTTAATGGCGTTAAACTCGTTAGTATGAGTGGAAAAGCTTCTTACGAGTGTCCTGGACTTGTTAGCTTCTTGGCCGGAAGTAATAAATGGCCGTTATCAGTTGAATCTCAAAACTTTGGAGAATGGGGAGGAACTGTTAATTGGAGTGCTGTAAGTAGAGGTGAGCGTAAGCATCTAGTTCAAATGTTCTCGGTAGGAATTACAAGCGTGATTTCTAACTTCCATAACTAAGGAGAAAATAATGAAAACAATAAAAAGTCTAATAGTAGAAACATCAAAATACTTTACTACCGTGTCATTTATTCTGATGGGGAGCTTGATGCTCCCATCAGGTAATGTCTATGCCTTTACAAAGCTTAAGAATGGATTTGAGACAATTACAAATAATTATCTTATTCCACTATCAAACGCAGTAGCAGGAGCTGCCTTGATTTTATTCGTCATACTTTCGTACTTTAAACAGGATGTTTACTTACCAAAAGTGGGAACGATCTTTGCTCTCGCGATTATTTCGTATGTCGGATTAGAGATAATATCAACATTAAGCCAAAGCTTTAGTTAGGAGAAATTATGAAAAACTCTTCTTATCCAGCTCTCTTAAATAAGAGAGCAAGGATTCTTGCGTCCTTAAATCGTACTGATCTGATTGTTTTGGGCCTTAACTATCTAATTATGTCTAATCTGAAAATTTCAGGATGGAAAATTATGTGCATTAGTCTTGCACTGTTAATCATAACTAAGCTTATTACTACTCGATTAGAGAAAGGATTCTTTGAAGCACTTTTCACCAAGAGGATTATTAAGTGGAATTACAAAATAGGAGAATTGAAATGAGTAGATATAGCTTTCCTATCGCTTCAATAGCTGGAAATGAGATTGTATCTACCTCAGGTGAAAGGTCTTATTTCTATAAGTTGAAAGGGCATGATCTTGAACAAAAAGATGGTATTGAGATTTCGAATATATTTAATCATATTGAATCGAACCTAAATAATCTCTCTTCAAAGGAGAGCTATAAGTTCTACCACTTAAAGGGGGAGAATTATTTAAATGTGTCTATTCTTAATCCTCAGATCGGCCTAGAGATTTATCCTTGCAATGAGCCTATGGAGGTCTTCTTTGGGGAAGCCGATATCTTCTCAGATGTTGGTATATACGATGACTATATTCTTTATAATGGAAAATACCATCGAATCATTTCTGTTAAATCATTTAATGAGGATGGAATAGATGAGTTTTTTCTCCCTCGTGGTTTTGATTACATTCTAAATATAAGACGTAAAGAAAACGAGAAAGCTCTTAAGATTCTAGATCGAGTTAGAATGTCTCATGGAGCAGGGCAGTTAAAGGATAAGAGAGACTTTGAAAGTGAGGGGGCGTACGCGCAAGCAGAAGACTTAATTCAAGATATCACACATGGAGAAGAATCTATTTTTGATATGGAGCTATTTTTCATAGTTGGGGAAGAGTCATTAGAAAATCTAAATAACAGAACTTTTGATTTAATTTCATCTTTAAAAATAAAGGGAATAACACCTTTTATAGAAGGTCATAGTATTCGTTCTCATAAGTCAGGTTTGTTTCAAATATTTAGAGATCTCATAGTAGGTGTAAAGCCTAGTTTTAAGTACCGCTCTATTCCCAATAAAACAGGTCATCTAAAATTTTTAATACCATTTAGTGAAAGCCTGTTTATGAATGAGGGAATTGAGCTAAATGATATTTCAGAGAAAGAGATCTACTTTAATCCATTTTCAAAAGAGTTTAAGAGTCGAAATATGCTAGTTACAGGTTCAACAGGTGGAGGAAAGTCTGTTTTTGTAAATAAGATAGTTCATGCCTTAATCTCAGAGCATCCTGCTGTTATTTTAGATAAGGGTGGATCTTTTAAGAAGATTTGTGCTTACCATAATGGACATAATCTAGAATCAGGTATCAATCCTCTAGATTTTAAATGTCCCTATTATTTAAGAGAGTTTGTCTTATCCGCAGTTGATAAAGAGAAATTTCAAAGATTAGAGAAGGGATTGCTACTTAAAGAAATAAAAACTTTCTTGGTCATTTATCAAGGTAATTCATTCTTTGATCTTCTATCTCATTTAGAGTCATCATTTAAGGGAATTGGTCTATACTTCGAGGATATAAAGGAATTCATTAAAGTATCAAGCTGTGAAGTTAAACGCCTCCTTTACGTCGATATTGAAAATTATCCAAGTTCACAAATTGCTCCTCTGATCATTTATATTCTAGAGTATTTTAAAAACATACCTGAATCAGAGAAGATCCTTGTTTTTGATGAATGTTGGAAGTTTCTAAAAGATCATGGTGAGTATATAGATGAATGCTTTAGGACATTTAGAAAGTCGGGGGCATTTCCAATTGCTATTTCTCAAGGTCTTGCTGACTTTTCTTGCCTTGGTAAGGATCTTTATTCATCTATTACAAATAACTCCTATTTTAAGGTCTTTTTTCCTCAAGAATATATTGAAGATAAAGATGTAAGTGAATTTGATAATGGAAGAATTTCTTCTTTGCAGTACCGAAAAGGAGAATATTCAGAATGCTATCTGAAGACTCAAGATGGGCTATATAAAAAGATCTTAAAAATTTTTCTATCCCCGCTTGAGTTAGAGCTGTTTCATACAGAATCAGGTCAAAGCGATAACTTTTTTAAGTTCTTAAAAGACAAGAGACGTTACTTTTCTTCCAACAAAGAAACTATTGATTCATTTGTGAGGTTACATCATGGGATGGCGTAGTTTCATGTTGGCACTAGTTCTAAACTTTCAAGTTCACGCATCAACATTTTTTATGCCTGATAGTGATACTGCTGCTCTGATTACCTTAGTCTCAAATACAGCTAGTACGGTCACAAATACTTTGAAAATTCTTGAAGTGGCCAAAAAAGCGAGCGAGAAGGTCGATAAGTATAATTTCTTGGCCATGCGGAGATACTTTATAGCAAGAAGAATAGAGCAACACTCTAGAGATATTATCGCAGTAGGAAAGATGGACCCAAGAGGATTGAAAGAAATAAATCAAGCGATGTTTGGTTTAAAGATGAACTTGAAGGGTCTTAAATCAAATATCGACTTCATGGCGATGGATCTATTTCAAGCAGAAGATTTTTCTAATAAGTACTGGGAGAAGATCGCTAATTCTATGCAAGATGAGAATGAGGCTCATAATCAAGAACTATTAAGTGCTAGCGAAGGAAGTATGAGTAAGCATGTTCAAAATACTGCAATGAATACAGCGATGACTTCTAAGGTCTTAGCAAAGATAAGAAGGGATAATATAGAGTATCAGAAAATTGATATCTCACTAAAGAAAGGAAATACAAAAGAAAAATTACGAAGAGAAACATTCTATAAGAATTGGATAGGTATATCTCAATCAGAAAGTGATCTCTTAGAGACTGAGGGACAACAATGAATAGTTCAATCTACGACCTATTGATGATAACAAGTTTTAATTTAGATAGGCTTATAGAAGATTACAGAATTTTCTTTCTTGCTCTTCTTCCTGGAATGTTTATTCTAGCCTGTTTGGTAGAGTATTTTGACCGAATGAATGTATTTGATCTGGTAAAGAGAGCCTTAGCTTCAGTATTGATTCTAACAAGTGTGACAGGATTCTATAAATCGTCTATCCGTTATTCAATAGATGCAGCTAATGAAAGATTTCAACAGCAAAAACAAGTAAATATTCTATTAATGGATATGTTTGAGGCAGGAAATTACTTAGGGACTGTTGGGAAGCAAGATAATGGAAAATTCTTTAAGGATTCATCCATGATTGATGGAGGATTAAAGTTTCTTAAGTACCACTTCTTTAGCTCATTTATAAATGATGGCTTTACTGTAAGTGTGTATTTCATAAGTCAGCTTTGTTTCATTCTTCTAAAAGTTGTCTATTCATTAGTTTATTATCTTGGATATGGATTAATTGGAATTCCTTGTATCGTTTATCTGTTTCCCAGTATGGGAAATGTCCTACGAGGCGGAGTTCTGAGCTTTTTATGGTGTTTGATTGTTCCTCATGTCCTTGTATTTATTTTATCTATGATTGGCAGTGAAATTAATACTGGATATCAGGCTGGGCAAGTCATTGGTGGCAGTGCGAGTGGAACTGCTCTTCTATTTATTATGACTCTTTTTATTGCGTTTACTCCATTTATTACGATGATGTTGATTAATGGATCAGGCATAGCCCAGGCCGGGGGAGTCATAGCCCTCCTTGGTGGGAATTTTATTAAAAGTTTACCCTCAAAGGCGTTAAATACTGGAGCAACTTTAGCAACAGGTGGCGTTCTTGGTCCAAAAATGGCCCTTGCTAAAGGAGCTATTAAGTTCGGGGCAGGTGCGACGGGTAAAGGTTTTAGCAACTTTAAAAGTTCTATGTCTTCACTTAAAGGAAGTAAGAGTACAGGTAATTCTAAAAACTCCTCTAGTTCATTTAGTACTAGTCGTGGTGACGTTAAAAAACAATCTCAATCAAGAAGCTCAAGGGAAGATTCTTCAAAGTCTGAAAGTAAGACACAATCGCAAGCAAGTTCAACTAATAAGTCTACTCAGAGACAAAACAAGCAAGAGGTTAATAATGTTCAAAAGAAATCAAGTCCACAAGGGGCCAGAGAAGTTAATCAGCATAGAACACGCAATTCAAGGAATCAAAAGACCAGTAATGCTTATCGCAGTACTAGGGATAATAGCAAACGTACTAATTCTAAGCGTACAAGTTCTCGTCCTGAACAAAAAAGAGGAAAGCGTTAAGTATAGTAGTTTTGAAGCCTGTTATTACGGTATGCAAAGCATCGTGAATAATAGTCCCGTTAAAGATCTCATGAACAATAAATTGATTAAGGATCTTGAAAAAGTGAGCTTTAACGTTGAAAGAATACATCTCGTTAAAATGATTGATAGCTTTTCTTGTGACGTTTTTACAACAGACTCTAAAGGAGTTCGCAGGTATCAGATTGCTCTTGAGAAAAATACTAGATTTGCTCATCTATATCGACTTATCGATATAAAGGAGAGGAAGGTCAGTTCGAGGTATCAACTATGATCTATTATATTTTTAAAGAACAGATATTTACCATCTTCCTATCAATGGCACATCTAACAGCGATGACTTTTCCGGCAAAAGTATTTGATTACGTCGGAGGGCAAGAAGGAGATTTTAAAATCTATGAGCTTAATAAAAGAAAGAGTTTAGTCATAGAAGCAAAGAGAAAGGATATTAATAGAAACTTTATCGTTTTTGAAAAAAATGGAAAGTACCACTTCAATATTAAGTATGATGAGACACTATCAAATAAAGATATTGTATTAATGGAGGCTAAGAGTTGTGGGCTATATTCAATCATTGAAGAAACAAAGAAATATCAATTATTTGAGTGTCCTAAATCACTACTAATCGTAAATAAATCTAGAGAGAAGCTAAAAGTTAATGACTTCTATCTTTCTAAAAAGAAGTTTATTTCAAAGGGTCCTCCTGTGTGGGTGGATGAGAAGCTAGTTTATTACAAAGGTAGAGCATTATGAGGTGGATATTATTGATATTGCCAATTAATTGTTTGGCTGGCTTTAGTGCTTTAAATAGTAGCTATGAGTATAAAATTCAAGATGAGGTTAAATCTACTCGCTCATCAACAAGAAAATTAAAAAAGAAGGGAGGAGATTTAAGTAAATTATTAAAAAGTATTGAAGCAAGTGATAGGAGCATTACTGACATCTTAGTAAATAGTGAAAAAAAAGTTCTAGTAAGAAAGCGAGAAGATCACTTGTCATCATTAACTAGATTAAGAGGAGTCTTACTTAATTCAGTCTTAGCTACTAACAGGCGAGGAACTACCTTAATTATTAGACTTGAAGACAATGAGTACTTTGAAGAGGCCGAGGTTCGGTGTAAAGGTCTTAGTTTTGGAAAAAGAGTCATTGGTAAGTGTGATTTAATCGTTAGTGGTGAAGATGAATTTCAGGTTGTTGCAGAGTTATGGGATTTAGATGGGGCAGAAGGTATTATCGCAGATCAATTCTATGACGGTTCTGAGAAAGAGTTTTTAACCAGTAGTTTTGCTTCTTTCTTTGAAGGAGCTTTAGGAGCTACAAAAGACAGGCTTATAACTCCATATGGGGAAGTGAACCAAATAAATGGTAAGAATCAAGTTTTATCGAGACTTATGGGAATTGGCGATAATGTTAATTCAAAGGTTAAGGGCTCAAGTGAGAGGAACTTGCAAATTGCTCTGATAAATTCAGGGAAAGAAGTATTTATCTTTTTTCAAAAGAAGGTGAAATTATGAAAAGATCATTGTTAATAATATTAGGGACATGTTTTCTTTTATCGTCGTGTTCATCAATGAAGAAAACGATTCTTTACAGCTCTTTAAGCGGCGGACTAGCTGGTGCAGCTTCTGGTTTTGCGCTAAGTCCAGATAAAGAAAGTCGAGGTGCAAATGCAGCAATATTTGGAGTTTTAGGAGCAGGGCTTACTGCTTTAATTGGTTACGCTCTGTTTGAGGATGATCCACGCAATCAAAAATTAAACCATATGCTTGAAGACAAGAGTTCATCGAATCCAAATTCACTAGGTTTAGATCTTGGTGATCTCAAGATAGAGGCCAATCTTTCAAATGAAGGAGTCTATAAAACACCAACAATGGACCTACCAAAAGAGCTTAAGGGGAAAATTAAGAAACAATATGTCATTAAGTATGAATCAAAGGAGAGATATCTACATAAGGGAAGTAAGACTTACTATATTCCTTCATTCAAAATATTTGAACATGCATACGATGAGATTTTAGGAGATAAAGAAAGTGAGTAAGGGCAAAGAGAAAAGTGTCGGACTTGGAGACTTTATGCTTCCAATTGTAGATCTTTTGTCCATTGTAATTACAAAAGGAATAGAGCTTTTAAGCGAAGGAGTATTATTGGTATTTGAAAAGTATATTTTAAAAAATAGAGCTCCTGATATTGAGAAGATTGAGCGAGATGATTTACTAAAAAGTAAGACAACGAACGATTTCGATTCTATTGGCTATTCTATTACATCGAAGAGAGAGATTAAAAGTCTTGATATTAATAAATCTAAACACTCTGTTGTTGTTGGTGCAAGTGGTTCAGGGAAGTCAGTTCTTCTTGATGCTCTTATGTATGATGATATGAGACAAGGAAAACCTGTTATATATCTTGATCCTAAAGGAGATAATGAGTCATTAGAAAGATTTATTGACCTTTGTAGAATGAATAAGAGGGAGTATTTAATATTCTCTGAGTATTACGATAAAGATAATAAGCTAAGTCTTAACCCTGTGTTAGACGGAAGTGTTAATCATATCGTAGATCGTATTTTTAGAAGCTTTACATGGAGTGAGGAGTTCTATGCAAACAAATCTCAGCAAGCTCTAAAGATCTCAGTAAAGGTTCTAAAGGACAAAAAATCTCCAGTAATGCTTAAAAGTATTTATGAAATGATCTTAGAGTTATCTGAGAAGAAGGTGAATGGAAAGTTAATTCTTAATAGAGCTGAGATAGAGGGGTTAATAACTAAACTTGATAATATCGTCAATTCAGACTTTGGAGAGATACTAGGAGGAGATAGGGCCTATAGTTTTAATCAACTAAGGGATGAGGGGAAATGTGTCTATATCGGTCTTTCTGTTCTTGGCTACGCTGAAACTGCTAGGGCCATAGGTAAGATTATCTTAGGTGATATTAACTATAGTGTTTATAACACATATAGAAATATATCCCATGCCTCTAAGAATATCTTGAAGCCTCTAGGGCTGTATATAGATGAGCTTTCAGCAGTTATTACAGATGAGTTCATTGAGATTCTTAATAAGTGTAGGGGGGCCAAGATTGAAATAACTTCTGCTTTTCAGACATCTAGCGATATTAATAAAGTTAACCCAGATCTTTGCCAACAGGTATTTGAAAACTCTTTAAACTGGTATGTAATGAAGCAAAGAATGCAGGAAGCAGCGGAAGATATTTCCAATTCAATTGGAACTATGGAGTCAACTAAGAAGACTGTAAGAATTGAAGACGGTCAAGAGTTGGACCTTGGATCACAAAGAAAAGTCGAAGAATTGATTGTTCATCCAAATATCATCAAGAATCTAAATGTAGGACAATGCATTCTCTTACGTCAGCAACCAACAAGAATTGATCTTATGAATGTAAAATATATTGATCAGGACACAATTAATAAGAATATTAAGTTCTATGAATATAATAACTGGATTAAAGAAAGATATTTTCAAGAGAAAATTAATGAACCAGTAAGCGACGAAGAAAAGGGGCCTTTGAATGACTAGTTTTCACCTTGTAGATGGTTATATTGATATTCTTAGTGAAGTTGGTAGATGGAAGATCATACCTATGCGTGGACTTTATGAACTCAATAGCTTTGGAATTCAATATGCAACATTTTGTAGAAAAATAAAGAAACTAGAATCCGAAGGACTTGTTAGAAGTATTTTAGGAAATAATAAAAGAAAATTTATAACACTTACTAATAAAGGAACTGAAGTTTGCCCTTATGGAGTGAGCTTTGACGATCTAGAAGACAGCTTGAATCATGATCTGACTGCTACAAATATTGTTACCAAGTTGATCGAGTATAAGAATTTTAAAACTGGTCAAGTACAATGTTTCGGACGCGGGTTAGATGTTGAGCCTGATGGATTAATTTTTGGTCAAAAGAATGGAAGAGAATATTCATTGGCCATAGAAGTTGAGCTACATCAGAAAAGCAAGTCGAGAGTTTCGGATAAGCTTATCAAGTATGCGAATAGTGTCTATTATTCTTACGTTATTTATATCCTTAATAAGGAATCAACCTATAGAGCTTATAAAATGATTCTAGAAAGTATGAATGATGAAGTAAGAAGAAAGGTCATTTTACTCTTTGATATTAATCTAACACCAACAAGATTTAACTTCAAAGATGCTCAGTGTCTGTTTCAAGGTAAGAACGTGAGCTTTGAGGATATCTTCGGTGAGTAGGGTTATAAGAAGTAAGGTGAATTGTTACTTGAAGTTACACCCACCTTCGCCCCATATACATTTTTCTAAGCTAATCAAATAGTTATCTGACGCGATTTTTGACCACCCCCTCTCCACGAGTTACGAGGATGTGGTCAATAATAGCTAATAACAATTGATTGTTAGAAATAATAATGGGGCGAAGGTGGGAATTAAATTAAAAGTGGGAGAATAATAAAAATGATGGTAGAGAAAAAAGAAATAGAAGAGAGTCAGAAGAAGAAAAGAGGTAGAAGGCCTAAAGATGCGAAGGTTGAGTATGTATTAAATAAAGAACAGACGAAGTTTTTTGTTGATTTAAGTAAGGATGAAAAAGAGTTAAGAACTGTTCAAGATATCTTGTTGAAAGTGAATGATAAGAAGCATGGTGGAGAAGTTTTATTTAAGGATATAGCTACTTTTGCAATTAGTAAGTTGAATATTAAAGATATTGAGAAACTGCAAGAAAACTCACTATCTGAAATGGAAAAAGTGCAAAGAAGCCTTGATGAATTCAACACTAAGAATAATTTAAAACTTAGTCTTGGTGAATATCTCTTGAAAAAGCTTAATTTAAATTAATTCGAGGTGATTATGAGTATTGATAAAATAGAAATATTTCTAGGAAGACTCGGTAGAAAACCAGACCTAAGGTATACAAGTAAACGTGAAGCTGTTTGTTATTTATCAGTAGCTGTGAATTCCTTTAATGAAAATCTTTCAACTTGGAAGAGGGTTGTTGTTTGGGGAAAGCAAGCAGAGCTTTGCAGTCTTTATCTAAAGAAAGGTTCTGAGGTTTTTGTGCAGGGCCTTAATTCCATACGTCAGTTTGAAGATCAGTCAGGAAATAGGAAATCCTTTGAGGAAATTAAGGCCAAAGTAGTTGGTTTTACAAACGTATAGATGTTTTTTGAATATTAGAAAAGTATTTCTTACTAGGCCTTGGCCTAGATTAATGATTATGGTATAAAAAGGATAATATATAATGATAACGAATCTAATAAACATACTTACTGTGAAAGAGTTAGCGACAATTCTTAAAATGAAAGAAAGCTGGGTTAGACAAAGAGTTCATAAAGATGAAATTCCCTACTATAAGGTAGGGCATTTAGTACGGTTTAATTATAGTGAAATTGTTAGTTGGTTAGAGTTGAAGAAGGAAGTGTAGTAATGAGCATTACTAAAAAGTTACGCAAAAAAGGGATCGTTTGGGAAGTAAGACTACAAGACTCTAGAGGTAAGAGCTATTACAAATGTTTTTCAAAGAAGTCTTTTGCTCAGGAATATGAAAAGGTAGAAAAGCTCAAAAAACTTCAGGGATATGTACTATCTACAGATAATAAGAAGAGAAAATATACAGTTCGAGACCTTTGTGACAAATATACTCATTTGTACTTTCCTAAGCTGAGAGAAGGCTCAATTATATCTTACACAAACTACATGAACAATCATATAGTACCTCATCTGGGAGAAATTAGAGTTGGAAGTGTAAAAAAAGAAGATGTTACTAAATTTGAAAATTTTTTATTAAAGTCAGGCTTCTCTATTCAAACTGTTCATAACATCATTTACTTTTTTTTAACTTTGATGAACTATGCTTCAGATGAGCTTCACTGGATTGAGAAAAATCTCATAAGAAATTACAAAGCTAAGAAGATTGAGAAAGATTCATCTTTCATGTTCTGGGAGCTTGACGATATAGAAAATTTCTTTAACCATCCTGATTTTCATAATAATTATTATAAAGATCTCTATCTATTTCTCTTAAATACAGGATGTCGTATTGGAGAGTCTGGTGCTCTTCGTGTAGGGGATGTCGATTTTGGTAAAAATAGAATATATATTGGTTGGACTCTTGCAAAAAATAATCATAAATCAGATAAGTATAAGGGGATATATTTTTCTCTTAATAGGCAGAAGGGAGCAAATGGTAGATATGTCCCTATGAACAATACTGTTAGAGTTATTTTGACTAAGTTATGTGAAGATAGAACGCTTGGTGATTTTGTTTTTACTAATCAACCAAATGAAAAACGAGATATTGTTTACCGAGATGGAAGTAATAAGGAAGTTGTTATCTCAGCTTCAGTTATTAATTCACAACACTTTTCAAATACTAGATTTTCGAAGCTTCAAGAAAGAACTGGTATTGATCCTTTGAAGAAGCTTGGTGCTCATGGTCTTAGACATACATTTGCTAGTCACTATGTTATGAATGGGGGGAGTCTTTATGCTCTTTCTAAATTGCTAGGGCACAGCTCTATTAAAATCACTGAGATTTATGCTCACTTGTCGCCGGATTATTTGAGGAATGTTGGAGACTTTGTGGATTTTGATTACTGTTAATCTTTGTGACTCATGGATTTATATTAATTGAATATTTTTAAATTTCTTTTATTCTTTGCTATACAGAATATGGAAAATTCAATTCAGATTTAAAGATGCAAAAGGTGAGCTTGATGAATCTGGTACTGGTGAATTTTCTGACAAGAGATGTTCCTCTTGGACAGATGATGCCTTACCTGACTATAAGTCAAGCGGAGACGGTTCCGGTAGCTGTCCAGGTGGTGGATATGAGTCTACTTATGAAAGGTTCTGTGTTGATAATAATATGGATGGAACTTGTGACACTATCTAAATAATTATGGGCGGTGAATTCTAGTTCACCGTCTTTCTACACATATTTAAAAGTCTTCTCAGCCTATTACCTATAGTCAGTTTAGTCTAAAAATTAGAGTATTTAAGCAATTTAGATCAAATATATCAATAACTTATAATTAATACACTATAGGCACATAGGTTCTGTAAACAAACAGGTTAAAAAAAGTGAGGTTTTTATGAAAAAGAAGACGCCCGTCTTTTTCTTCTTGATATCGCTAAGGAATTAGAAGCCCAACTTATATTGATAATGTATGAATTAACCTTTTAACCTTGTTGATAACTTGAAGATTTGCGGCGAGTGTTTTAGCTTCTCATATTCCGCTTTTGGTGTTTTTTATTTTATTTATCCAGTTGCACAAATTAGTTTGACGTCTGTGCAGCAGCGCAAATAGGGTGTGTGGTGCGCGTCATTTTGTGTGTCATCTTTATGACGTTTTTCTTAATAATTAGTTGCCAGACAGTATTGAAAAGCGTTCTAATTTATTGAACGTTTTAGGTGGGTATATGAGCTGGAGAAATAATAGATGACTGAAGACGCTATAAAGCAAAGACTTGCAGAAGTTGGTTACAATATGGGTTATGGTGCAAAGAGACAATTTGCTTCTTATGACATTGTAGAAAAGCTTCCTTTTTACTTTACTGTCGCTACTTTTGGGATCGGAGCATATGCTCTTGCATATGACGAGAGCCCATTACCTAAATGGGTATCATTACTAATTTTAGTACTTAGCTTTGTTATGTCATTTACCAATTGTTATATGGAGTCTAAATCTTCATTTATAGATTCAGGGAAGAAGATACAACTTCTATATTCACAGGTAAGGAACCTTCATCTATTAGTTGATAGTGGAAATACAGCAAACATACTCGAAAAAATAGGTGAAGTGGAAAAGGAGTTCAATGAAATATCTTTTCATAAGCAAGTTTTCGGTAGTGACATCTATGCTCACTATAAATTATTTGGAGAGTCACAGAGTAAGTGGTTTGTTGATGAATTAGGATTAACATTTTTTAAGGACATGGTGCCTGCATCATTGAAAAAGATTGTTGTTTTATTGATATTGGTTGTGTTGGCTATATTTTCTGTTCCATATTTGAGAGGAGTGTTAAATGGATAAGGCAGTTGAATTTGAAAACTTCTATGGAAACTTAGTTCTTCAAAAAGTAAAAGAGATTTCTACTACATATAAAAACATAACTAAAAAGCTTAATGATACTTTCTATAGCTTAGACTCTGATACTAGAAACTCTCTCCAGGTAGGCTCTTATGGAAGATTTACGGCCATAAATTCTCTTAGTGACCTTGATATGCTTTTTATCATGCCGGTATCTTATTATAGCCGCTTTGATAATCATGAAGGTAATGGGCAGAGGGCCTTTCTTCAGGAAGTAAGCAAAGTTTTACAGGAAAAATACCCAAAAAGTAAAATATATGTTGATGGCCAAGTTGTTGTTTTTGAACACTCTTCATACTTAATAGAAATTATCCCATGTTTTGAGGAAAAAGATGGGTCATTTAAGTATCCGGATACTAGTGATGGTGGCTCATGGAAAATTACTAAACCTAGACTTGAAGCAGAGGAGATAGGTGATTTCCATAATCCTACCGGTAAAGTTTTAAGGAAGCTATGTAAGATGACGAGGGCCTGGAGAAATAAGTGTAATGTACAAATCGGAGGCCTTTTAATAGATACACTTTGTTATAACTTTTTAAAACTAAATCCTATACATCACAATATTAAGTTCGATGAATATGACGTTTTATTTCTAAAGTTTTTTGAATATTTAAAAGAGTTAAGTCGTGAACAGCAATACTGGCATGCTCCTGGAAGTAACCAGAAAGTGTATAAAAAAGATTCTTTTACGGGGAAAGCTAAAAAAGCATTTAATAATGTTGAGAAAGCAATAGGTAAAGACGGAAAAGAATCAGCAAGAAGGAACTGGAAGTACGTCTTTGGTAGTCTCTTTCCTAACAAGAGACAGGCAGAGGAGAGTACAAGCTCTAATCTAATGAAGTCTGATAGAAATGAATTAGTTAGTTTCAACGATACTGAAGAGTTTATAGATGATATGTTTTCCTTTAGAAAACAACTTAAAGAAGTGAAAATTGACTGTAAGGTTACTCAGGATGGTTTTAGAACTGATTTTCTTAGTCGTATAAAGTTTTTACGTAATAAGTACGATCTTGAGTTTTTTATTAACGAAGTTCCTGTCTCAGGCGCTTACGATCTTTATTGGAAAGTTACAAATTATGGTGATACTGCTGAAAGAAGAGATTGCGTTAGAGGTCAGATTATTAAGGATAAAGGATATAGACAGAAAAAGGAAACATCAGATTTTAATGGTGAGCATTTAGTTGAATGTTACATTGTTCAGAATCACTTAGTGGTCGCTCAAGGCGAAATTGATGTTAACATAAATATGCATTAGTTAAGTAGTAATACCTTAGCTTATAAGAGGGAGTTATGCAGAGTCTGGTTGTAATAAAAAATGTTCTTGATATATTTCATGGATATAAGAAATTAATTGAGTCTACTACTTATAAAAAGGTGGCTCGATCTTTAGTTAAAGAATTGTATAGACCAGAGAAGTTAACGTCGGAATTTTTTAATCAAAATATAGGATTTGGAGAAATAGTTAAAGTAAAGGGAGTCATTTCCAACTATTCTTACCTTTATAAGCCAGTCCCTTTTTCTCCAACAATAAGTGCCTTTGGAAGGGTATCAAAAGAAGTAGCTCATGATAAAAATGGGAAGCTTAGCTTTAATGTTTCTGAGAGTTTTACATCGAGAATGTTTAATTTTCCTGTTCAGAAGTTACCTGCGTTTTCTTCTTCTGATGGAAAGAAGTATAAGATACTTTTTATTTATCCGGATAATATGAATGGATTCCTATTTGATGAGGATCTGAATACAGGGAGAGATGATAATTTTAAAATTACAAGAGCTCATATGTGTATTCCTATTAAGTTGCCAATCGAACAAGCTAGTAATATAGAGGGAAGACAAGTTGAGGTCGAGGCTATTCTTGCAGAGCCAGATTCCAAGGTTTTAAAAGAATTAAATGGTCGCCTCTGCAATACTCGTAGAGTTTTGAACAGCGGATTTATAGATGAATATTCTGTAGGTCGAGGATTTGTTTTAGACGGAACTGGAGAAGTTTTGAATATTAAAGAACTGGGAGAGCTAGAATCTCTTAGAGCTGCAATTTATGTCGAAGGAGCAATGTCTAATGTTCAGGATTTTGATACAGATAAATTAAAAGTCATATATGGTAAAGCTGTTGATAAAGACTTTCATTTTAAATTTTCCGTTAAAGATACTAATTCAATAAACTATATTAATAGAACGAATGTTTCCGTAGTAGGTAATAATGAATGCAATACGATTGGCTTCTATATTGATACAGACTTGAAAGATAATAACCTTTTTCATGCGAACCTCAAGGAACTTCAGGCAGTGTATAAAAAGTTTCACACGCAGGCGACTGGCCTAATTAGAAATGACCTTGGAGTAAATGCTAAATTTAACCCAAACTTTATGTTCGATTTTGATAGGCAAGGATTGTTTCATGGCGATGGTGTGCTTTCCTCTAGAGAAGTGGATAAAATTATTCAAAAGAATGGAGACCTATCAGTAGTGACTGATTGGTTTAGGCAGTGAATTTTCAAGTGCACTAGAGCATGATAGCGAATTATCAGTGTTGATCATTAACTCGAAAGACTTAAAGAGCCCAGACTAACTATTAGTTAAAAATCTGTTAAATCTGAAATAGTAACTATTTTTATTCACATAAGTACCTGTTTATGCGATCATTTTTATGTATTTAGTGGTTTGTTTACATATAGAATTAATGTATAATGTCTTATGACCGAAAGGGATGTATATGGATACTGTTGAAGAAGTCGAAATTATTGAAAGAAATGGAATTAGGCTAAGAGAGCTTACAAAGCTGAAGTATATAAGTGGCTCATTTGAACATGAGATTAAGCACAGAAAGAAAACGGCTAAAAATAGAAGGGATGGAAAGAACGATAGAGTGATCTTCTATCTAAAGTTCATAGTGTTACTTTTTAAGAAATATGAAATTACTATTACAATTGAGAACGTCATGAAACTGAAATTTTTAGAAAATAAAAATTTATTCGAACTTTGTGCTTTAAGCGTTACTAAGTCTAGAGAATTTACCCAAGACTTACTTGAAAAGACAGTAAGAACTACTTTTAATGTTTCTAAGTCTCAACAGGTCATACTTGATTTTGAGCGAGAGTTTGGTGGAGTAGGTGATGAGCAGTTTATTGTTGCATCAGAAAAAAGGCCGGATCTACTTAAAGGTTTAATAGAGGATTCGGACTTACCAGTATACTCGAAGGCAAAAGCCCTTGCTAGGCTTGGAGATACTAGTGATGAGAAATTTTATGAGTACGTTATGAGCAAGAGAGGAGAGTCGAATGATATACATATTAGACAAGCCTCATACATGGGGATATCTGAAATTTATGAAAAGAACAAAGAGTTTGTTCCTAAGAATATTTTAGAAATACTTTCTTCTGAATTAACAGAGGCAGGAAATAAATATTTAGTCGAAACTATTGAAGATACAATCTATAATATTAAATATGCAGATTAAGTTAATAAAGTCGCCTTTTCCAAATATCGATAGCAAGGATCAAATCCAGACTGAATTTGAGTATCAAGAGGATGGAGTAGACTCAAAAAAACAATTAATATTCTCAAATAACCTTTGTTCTGGAGCAGAAAAATTTGATGACGGTATTGATTCAGTTCTTTCTTTTTTAATAAAGTTTAAGGCCACGCATAGAGGTGACCCACCTGATAACAAGGGAATTGGTGCGATAATGTTACCACAGGAGCTTGAGCCTGGTGAATTAGATTACAGAAAGTCAGATAATTCACAGGAAGCAAAGGATGGAGATAATTTTTTCTTCAGCTCTATCCATGAAAACCATTATGACCTTCACCTGAAGAGTTTGCCCGAAAAGATACTGCTTATCGATTATATATCTCAAAAACGTGAAGAAACAATTTTACACTTTAGACCAAAAGAAATTAATGATTATCTTGTGGGAGTTGCAAAAAGAAGTGACTGGGAAGAATTGTTTAAGAAGAAGAGCGGTTGGAAGAAAGGGTTAAGGAAGGGACTTAGGGCTAAGTTTGATGAATATAAATTTGACCTAACTAAAGAAGATACATATTTAAAAATCGTAGAAGAAGGCGTAGTTGCTATACAACAGATTCTAGAATATCTAAGTCTTTATAAGACATTTAATGGCGATTTAAGTAAAGCAAATAAATATATAAAAAAACACTTTGATCCGAGCTGGTAGATCTTTCTTTAGTGAGTATGGCAGATTAGCTAAATTATTTTTCAAGAGTACCAAGAGTACCAATAATGTAAAAAAGAACGAATTAAAGCTTACTCAAGCTTAATAGAACGAAAACGCGAATCACCAGTGTTAATCGTTAATCCGAAAGATTTAAAGAACTTAGATAATCTATTAGTTAATAATCGGGTAACTCTGGCATAACCTTTTAAGTAGTTTTATGTATAGTATTCTGGGAGTGTGGCTTTTTCGTGGTTATTAATATTTATGATTAAGAAATGATAGTTTTTACGAGTGGTTAGGAGAGAATGTTAGAGATAATAGCGAATGTACATCGCTTTGCATTGTCTTCCATATATAAACCTATTTCTATTCTTCTATTGTTAATTATGAGTAGTTATAACGCATGTTTGAAGTCTAGTAAATTGGAAATATTGCATATTAAGGCCAGGCTTAGCTACATTCGTGGTGTGCAAACTGTATTTATATTAATTTATGAAAAAATAAGCTCGTTTCCTAGATTGGCTATTTATAGATATTTATCTTAGATAATTATTTTCTTAGTAGTGAGAAAAGTAATCAAGTTCAAAAAAAAGGAAAAACAAGAAAGCTTGATATCACCTCTATTAGTTACTACCGCTATTGTTGCCTGTTTTTCATATATAAGATTTCAGGTAGAATGTAATATACAATTTAATATATATAAGGTGAATTTATGAAAATAATAAGAGACAAAGGCTTTACTTTAGTCGAGATTGTTGTAGCTGCTGGACTTATTAGTGGGTTAGCTTTAGTCATAATGCAGATGACTCGTCAGCAAGCAGTTGTTCAAAAGAGATCTGAAGCGTCTTTTGAAATAAGTTCAATTTCAAATACTATTGTTCAAAACATGCTTAATAATGATGCATGCTCAAATACTCTCATCGTCGGAGAAGTTATTAGTGATGGTGTAGAGTTAGATCAAATTGTGAATCGTAATGGTAACCCTCTTTTTGTTAAAGACTCTGTTTACGGGAATAGACAAGTTAAAATTAAATCTCTTAAGTTAGAGGACGTGGTTGTTTCTAGTGGAGGGGGGGCAAATCAGTATGGAGAACTAAACCTTGTTGTTGAACTTGAAAAAATGAATAATATTATAAAAGGTAATAAGGTAATTAAAAAAAAGATTCCTTTGATGGTTGAGCTTGATGCTTCTGATAGCTTAGTTAAGTGTTATTCTGCAACAGAGAATGCAGTATCAACTGCAGTTGAAGAAGCCTGTGCAAGTAACGGAGGGGAGTTGATCGATGGGAGTTGTATAAAGACAGAAGTGCAAATGTCAGATGCTTACTGTACAAACTCAAAAAATGGTTTCACAAGGTTTAATACTGTTTCAAAGTCTCTCCAATATTGTGATGGTACTAATTGGAAAGAAACTGTTGGGACACTTGACTGTGTAAAAGTTCAGCAAACATCATACATTAACGATAACTTTGTAAATAATCCTACATTGTCGGCCTTTAAGGGAGTAGCAAAAGTTTCTTGTTCTGATGGGTATACTATGGTGGCATGTGGAGCAGAGCGAATGACGAGTATGGGAGCTACTTCGAATGGTTCAAGTCTAAGTTCGCATTCTACACCTTTTCCTACTGATAATTATATCAACTCTTCTGGCGAATGTGTTGCTGGGAGTTCAGTAAGTCTCATGGGTGTAAGTTCTGGGGCAATAAACAATTTAAAAACTCAACTCGGTTACCCTTCAAGTGTTAGTAATGTTAAGGCTGTTGGGACCTGCTGTAGAGTTAAGAACTAGTATCATTATATAAGAATGGGGGAGTTTTCCCTCTATTTTTTTAGATTATTTCAGTGTTTTTTTAGTGCTATACATCGATATTTAATTTTCTATTCTACTCAAAACATTAGCAGGAGTGACATATGGGTCTATTTAATCTTTTTAAAAGACAAGATAAAGTTATTGAGACTGCAGACTCACAGGAAACAATTTCTAGCGTTCTAGATAGAATGTCGTCTAGCAATATTGGTTGTATGGTTATAACTGAGGAGGATAAAGTTGTAGGAATCTTCTCCGAAAGAGATCTATTACGTAGATGGAAAGAAATTTATCCTTTGATTATATCTGATGTTAAAATAAGTAAAGTCATGACAAAAAATGTAAAGACACTTGATTATGATAAAATAGAAAAAGCTTCAGTAACTATGATGGCACATAAATTTAGGCATCTTCCAATAACTAAAGATGGAAAGCTTATTGATATCATTTCTATTCGAGATGTGGTTAATTCACTCTTTGAAGAGATTGATGATTTGAATCGAGATTAGGAGTTTTTAATAATAGGTTTACTTGTATTTTCTATTTCTATTACAGAGTATTGCCATTTCTCTGTTACATTTTGAGAGTTTAGAACTATAGCGAAACCCACTCGATGTTCTTTACATAAATAACTCTACCAATCATGAAAGGTCCAAATTCATTTTCTAACTTTTCCAGAAAAAGAGTCTTAATACTTTACAATCCAATTGTGAAACACAGTTATCCTTTTTATCCAATCTGAAGAGACGCTAGCTTCTTATTTTGCAATCAATCCCCTAAGACTAATCCTGCGTGACTTACTTTTGTACTGTTTATCTTATTTTTGTTTGACAGTTCAAACAGATAAGATTAGAAAATGAAAATATAATCAAAGGACATTTATGAAAACATTAATTTTATTGGCATCATTTGCTGTATTTCAACCTGTATTTTCTCAACATTTTCAATTACCTAGCGGAACTACTTATAGGGCCTATGCTACTCATTTTGATTGTGGAAAATTTGGAGAGGTTAAGGCCGAAACACCTGAGGTTCTAACTAATTTAAACACAAAGTTCACATTCTTAGTTGCTGACAAAAGAATTAATGACTTCTTAATAGAGTCAAATACAACTCTAGATGGAGAAGTTGTTTGTCATTATGGGGTCTACCTAAAAAGAAGTCGTGAAGATAAAACTCTCTATTATGAGAGCTCAGTTATTGAATCTGTTAACGATACATTTAACTGTGAAAGTATAAAATCTGAACTTGATGGTCTATTGCAAAGCTTACCTTATGAAGGTTCTAGAAGAGGTCTTCGCTACCTTGCTACAACATTACACAATATAGATAGTTCTTCTTGTGAAGAGGGTGCAACTCGTGTGGTTTTCGATAGACGTTACACATCAAAAAAATAACTTATAGGAGTATTATATGAAAAAGTATTTATTATTATTAACATTAATGTCGAATGTTTGTTTCGCTTCAAGCGTAGCTGAAAAGTATGCTGATCACGTACTAGAAATGTACACAGAGTCTCTTGAAAGAGCGATTCAGCTTGATAAAGATCTTAAGAATTTTGTTCAATCACCAAGCCAGTTCACTCAAGATATAGCTAAAGAAAGCTGGATCAATGCTCGTGAATCATATGGACAAACTGAAGCTTTCCGTTTCTATAGTGGTCCAATCGATAGTGATGAAGGACCTGAAGGGCTTCTTAATGCATGGCCTTTAGATGAGTACTATATTGATTATGTAGTAGGTGCTCCAAATGCTGGAATTATTAATAACGTAGCTGACTTTCCAATCATATCTAAAGATCTTTTAATTGAGCTTAACGAAAATGATGGAGAGAAAAATATCTCTACTGGTTATCACGCGATTGAGTTCCTTCTTTGGGGACAAGATATGTTTGCTGCTGGACCTGGTCAGAGAAGTTTCGAAGACTTTATAGTAGGAAAAACTCTTAATGCTGATAGAAGAGGAGAGTACCTTCTTGTTGTTTCTGAGCTTTTACTTAAAGATTTAAGATGGCTTGTTGAGTCCTGGGAAAAAGGAAACTCTGAAAATTACCGTGCTCAATTCTTAGCATTACCATCTGAGAAAGCACTTCAAAACATCTTCAAAGGAATTGTATTCTTAAGTGGTGATGAGCTATCTGGTGAGAGAATGTATGTTGCATACGATACTCGTGGTCAAGAAGATGAGCATTCTTGCTTTAGTGATATGACTCATAAAGATATAGAGTGGAATTTTCAAGGTGTAGTTAATGTATTAAATGCTACTTCATTACTATCTCTTCCAGAGATAAACCAAAGTGAATTATCTGCAAATATTACTAAGAGAAGTAATGAAATTCTTGAACTTATTAAGACTATTCCAGTTCCTTTTGATCAAGCAATTCTTGATGAAGATGGTAGGGCCGTAATTCTTAAGACTATTGAGGAAATGGAGTATCTTGCTTCAGATTTATCTGCTGCTTCTAAAAGACTAAACGCTACGGTTGAGTATTAATGAAATATTTTTTACTAATTTTATTTTTTTCAGTTGAGGCCTCTATGGCCTCGGCACATTTACCTGGTGGAAAAGGGACAAGTTATGACTTTTCTCCTTTAGCATTTTCACACCCTATGGTTGGAACTCCACGTTCGCAAAGAAGAAATTTTCAAGTTGGAAATAGCTTCTTTAGAAATCCATGGGTAGAAACTCCTTCCTCTACACCTCTTCGAGATGGACTAGGTCCAGTTTACAATGCTGTTTCCTGTGCTGCTTGCCATATTAGAGATGGAAGAGGCCCTGGGCTACCTGATAAAGCTGGAAAAGTTCTGACTTCACTCTTATTTAGATTTAAGTATATGAAGTCATTTACAAGTTTTACTGATCACCCAAGTTACGGAGGTCAGCTTCAGCCACAAGGAACTTCGAATATTCCTTCTGAGGGAGAAGCTCATGTAAGCTTTATTGATATAAAAGGTAAGTTCGCCGATGGAGAAGAGTATCTTCTTAAAAAGCCCATCTATAAGTTTGTTAAACTTAACTTTGGAGTACTAGATAACAAGACAAGTGTTAGCCCTAGAGTCGCTCCTCATTTAGTAGGAGTTGGACTTATAGATTCTATTTCAGACAAAAGTATCCTCGAATATGTAGATAAAGATGATGCAAATAAAGATGGGATAAGTGGACGTCCAAATATCGTTAAATCTAAAGTTAATCTTAGTCGTTTAGTGGGGCGCTTTGGGTGGAGAGCAGAGAAGTCTACTCTAAAAGAACAAAATGCAGCTGCATTCAATGGCGATATAGGTATCACTAGTGTTTTAAATCCTGTTGAAGATTGTCCTGCAGTTCAAGATGATTGTCACAGTCAAATTGATGAAGGACATGTTGAACTTGAAGAAAGAACTTTAGATAGAGTTACTACTTATACAAAGTTTTTAGCAGTTCCTGCACGAAGAAATCCTACTGGTTTAAGAATTCTAAATGGTGAGAAAGTTTTCAAGAAAATTAACTGCCAAAGTTGTCACAGACCAAAGTTCACCACTGAATTTAATGGAGATCAACCTCTGTTGAGCGAACAGGAAATTTATCCTTATTCAGATTTTCTATTACACGATATGGGTGAGGAACTAGCTGATGTTAACGACCTTGGTGTTGAATTTTTCAGAGAATGGAAAACTCCTCCATTATGGGGATTAGGTCTTGTAGGTGTTGTGAATAAGCATCAAAGACTAATGCATGATGGACGTGCTCGAAACTTCAAAGAAGCCATTCTATGGCATGGTGGAGAGGCCAAGAATTCAAGAGATATGTTTATAAACCTTTCTAAGAAAGATAGAGAGGATTTAGTTGAGTTCTTAAAGGACTTATAAACCACAAAAAAAAGGGAAGACAATATGTCTTCCCACTTTCAAATTCTTAATTATTTTTATCGTATAGACATTAAGGGTAGATATTAATAGGTGTACCTTTATCTACTAGTTCAAAGATCTCATCCATCTCTTCATCTGTCACAGCAACACAACCATTTGTCCAATCAAAATAAGGGTAGAAGTAATCTCTTGCCCAACTCTCAATAGTATCCGCTTCAATTCCTAGCTTAGCTGCAAAATTTCTTACGGGCTTACTTACTCTGTATGGATTACCATGAATTAAGATCATCCCACCAATTTGATCGTCTGGAATTCCTCTAACTCTCGCATTGTGCTTATCTTTCCAGTTTGGATAGCTAATTAGTAGTGACTTTGGAAAGTTCGTCTTTGTTCTCTTTTTTGTTATTTTATAAAAACCTACGGGAGTTTGATTATCGCCCTCACGCTCTTTTGCTTTAGGTTTAAAAAAAGGATTATTATATGAGATAGAAAGTTTCACGTTGTATGTTTTATACAAGTCCATCTTATTCCATAACTGTAATTCTCTCTTCTCTTTTAACACTACAATTTGTGTGATCTCTGTTGCTAGAGCATTAGTGTTCAAAAGAGGAGCTATCATCAATATTAACAATAATATTTTTTTCATAATCTAATCCGTTTTACTTTATTACCAATCTCTAGAATATACTCCATTTCTATACAATTGCAGCTAAGCAGAGATAAATTACATACTTTGTATCGATTTTGACCCCCATCTAACGTACTGGAATTACATTACTAATGCCAATATGTTATAATAATCTTATGGAAAATCTATCTGAAAAGACATGTATACCTTGTAGTGGTGGTGTTCCACCTTTGGATATTGTTCTTAAAAGAAAGTTTAAAGAACATATTCATGAGGAGTGGAAGTTTACTCACAATGAGAAGAGGTTACTTCGAGTTGTTAAGTTTAAGGACTTTGCTGAGTCTATGAAGTATGCAAATCTCATAGGTGAACTTGCTGAAGAGCAATGGCATCACCCTGAATTGACTGTTGGATTTGGTCATCTTGACATAGAAATCTGGACACATAAAATAGATAACCTAGTCGAAAGTGATTTTATTTTTGCTTCAAAAGTAGATTTAATTTTAAACGAGGTTAACTCTTAAAGTGAAATTTCTCATTGTTTTTATACTCTCTTTTTCTTCCTTTGCTCAAACGGCTCAACAGCTTAGAGATATGTTGAATGGAAATTCCTTTGAGCAGTATGAGAAGTTATTTGAAGATATGATCAAAGATATAGAAGAACTCGATCGCACTCAATTTGAAGATTATAATAAATTATTTGATCGAAGCTTCATGAAGCAACTTCAGATCTTAGGTGGAAAAAGGCAAACCTACCAATGGAAAGAGACTAAGACCGATCGAATGATCGTCTTTGAAGGTAGACTTGATGAGAGTGCTGATCCAGTAATAGAGATAAAGAACGACTTCTTTGAAATTAAAGGCACCTTCATACAAGATTACACACTCAACGGAAGAAGGAACCTTTCTAAGACAATGCTTAATTTAAAAGTTTCTCTTCCAAAAGATGTAGACTCCTCAAAGGTTCGCTACGAAAATAAAGAAAATAACTTTCTTGTTATATTTCCAAAGAAGACTAAGACCAAACCTACAAAACCTATAAGGTCTCCTCTAAAGAAAAATAATTCAGATGTCATTATCTAACTTGGTATAACTATACTCATATACATGGATTCTGAATTTAAAGGATTCTGGTAAGAGTGATGAACATCTCCCTGAAATGCCAAGAGGTCATTCTTATATAAATGAAACTCTTCTCCATTAAATCTAACAATAATCTCTCCTTTAATTACTGTCATGAACTCTCTCGTTCCACCTAAGTGTGGTGTACCTCTAAAGGTTTGATTGCTATCTAGGGTTACTCTATCTATATCTAGGCCTTTCATTTTTTCTGGTAGTAGCTTAGTAATACTTGCTCCACCTTTTATCTCTAGGGGAAGCTCCTGCTCTCTAAGAAGCACTGTCTCAGGCCTTGGGGCAGACACTAGTAAATCAATACTCACGTCCAAAGCGTGGGCCAATTTAATTATATTTGATAGGGAAGGATTACCTTCACCACTTTCTATATTTGTAAGAGTTGTTCTTGGAATTTTTGAGACATCGGAGAGTTGTTTTTGAGTGTAATTTCTCTTTGCTCTTAAAAACTTAAGATTTTGTGAAATATGTGTATTAAATGCATTTATATCAAGTTCATTTGTATTCACGATTCTCTCCTTATGTCTATATCTTGACATTTTTGGTGAGGTAAAATTGCTATTAAATGGGCTTAATGTCAATATATGGACATTTTAATGTTATTTATTTGAATAATGAGCGAGCTTAGATATATAGTTATTTAACTGATTATAAATAAGAAAGGAGTCTTTTATGGCACACGAACTACCAAAACTGCCTTGGGCAGATGATGCACTTGCACCACACATTAGTGCAGAAACTATCGGGTTTCACTACGGAAAGCACCACAATGCTTACGTAACTAAATTAAATGCTGCAATTCCTGGAACTGAGTTTGAGTCTATGACTCTTGAAGAAACTATTATGAAGTCTGAAGGTGGACTTTTTAATAATGCTGCTCAAGTTTGGAACCATACTTTTTACTGGAACTGTCTAGCTCCAAACGCTGGTGGCGCTGCTACTGGTGCAATCGCTGACAAAATTAACGCTAAATGGGGATCTTTTGATAAGTTCAAAGAAGATTTCACAAATGCGGCTGCAACTAACTTTGGTTCAGGTTGGACTTGGCTAGTTGAAGACAATGGTGAGATTGAAATTTTCAATACTGCTAACGCTGACACTCCAATGAAGCACGGTAAGAAAGCTCTTATGACAATTGATGTTTGGGAACATGCTTACTATGTTGATTACAGAAATGCTCGTCCAAATTACATTACAGCATTCTGGAATCTAGTTAACTGGGATTTTGTTAACTCTAATCTTTAATTCCAATTTTAGGCCCACTTATTTGTGGGCCTTTTTTTTCTTAGGACATTTATGAAATCAACCTACTTTAGTAAACCTCTAGAGTTTTCAATTGAAGTTATTGGTGAAAGCTGGAAACAAGGAGATTCAATCTCCGGAAGTGTTGAAGTTAAGAATCACTCAGGTGAGGACATTGACTTAACTCAATATGGGCTATTCTTGTGTATTGCCGATATAAAGAAAGTTCAAAAGAAGGATATGAAGGGAGTTGAGATCTTACAAGAATGTTCAATAGAAAATTCTCATCAAGAATTCAATTTTACCCTTGATGAAAATTGTCCAATTACTCAGAAGTCTAGTGGACCGTATTTAATATGTGCTAAAAAAGATGAACTCCTTGATGGACACTTTCTTGCACTTAATGTTGTTCCTAGTGAACTTGTATCAAATATCTTAGAAGTTATTGAAAATTTTATGCGCTTTAAAGTAAAAAGTCTCAAGCCAAAAAAAGGTTCTTTAGAGGCAGTCATTACGCTTCCTACTTCTAAAGACTTTGTTTCAATCTCTCAATTTAAATTGAATCTCATAAAAGAGCAGGACAACTTGAAATTAGATTATTTTTTTAAAGTTAAGAAAGTCTGCTTTGATGGAGGCGTTACTTCTACTAAAGATGAAACAAAGAAATTTTCAACAACACTAACTCCAAAGGAATATCTAATTTATGGAAGTTCTCTTAATCAGGATAAAATTGTTGAAAAAGTTAATTCAATATTAAATGAAGTTAAACTAAAGCCTATTGTTTAATGTTTAAAATAATAGCCTCAATATATTCATTTTTAGTTCTTTTCTATGTGATGTCGTATCAGTTTTATTCTACATCTGAGCGAGAGGCATTACTTTCTATTCTCATACTTATTGCAGTTGTGACTATCGTTATCGCTCCATCTTTTGGTGCAAAAAATAGAAGAAAACAGATGAAGAATGTTAAAGAGCGCGAATGGAAAGAAGGTGAGTACCATAATGATTTTTCACGTGTTGGATCTGCAGAAGACTATACTCCTGTTAAACCAATTGATATGGCCGGTAATGCAATGGAACATGCTCGTGAGCAGTTAGATGAAGACTTAAGAAAGATAGCCGAATTTAAATATGAAGAAATTGAAATTAGTAAAGATGATGTAAACAATATTAAAGATGATGAGGATAGTGATGAAAAGAAATAATTTAGTTAGTATTCACCTATATTGCGCATGTTTTTGTTCAGTTATACTTTTAACTTTTGCTTTTTCAGGCTCTCTTCACTTGTTAAATTTCAAGGAAAGTGAAGCTAAAACAAAGATTGAAACCTTCAATGATAAGAACTTCTTAAATTCTGAATTTATAAATTCAAATATTACAAATTATCTAATGGCAAAAGATAAGAGTTACTCTTTTGAGTATCTAAAGAAGTCTAAGAACACTGTAGTTACAAGGCCTACTACAAGAGACTACTATAAGTTTGAATTAAACTCGAACGGAGACGTCGCGGTTACTAAAGTTGTTCCATCACTTAGAAAGAGATTACTTGAGTTTCATAAAGGGCATGGAAGAAAATTTTCAAGAATTATAAATGCTATCTTTGGTGGAGTTCTGATTTTAACATTTATTAGTGGTCTATGGCTTGGACTTCAGAATAAGAAAATTAGGAATGCAACAATTGTTACAACCCTAATTTCTTTTATCATTTTTCTAGTTGAGTTTTACTCTTAACTATAGGCTTGAGCTACGTTTTGTGTATGGCTTCTAATTTTTCTTAGGGCCACAATCATATCTGAATAGGTAAGTGCTGTTAGTGCATCAAAATCTCCAGATGAAATTCTCTCTAGATGTTTTGCTCTCATATTTTCAGCACTAAGTCTAAGTTGTTCAGACTTTCTTAATGTTACACTTAAATCTATATTTGATTTATTCACTTCATCTATAGTCGTATCGTAAAAGTCTTTTACATCTTTATAAAGGTTTGTGAAGTCAGTCTTTGCTTCACCTTTTAGAAGTTTACTAATTGGTGTTCTTTCACTATAGCAAATTAACTTCTCAATATAATCAGCTATACTTTCAAGCTCATCTACCTCTTTTAGTATTCCTCTTGCATGAATAGATTCTCTTTCACTTAGTGGACTTTCCATAACTTTTACAGTGAAGACAGTAACTTCTTTTTGAATATTATCAGTAATTGATTCATAATCTTTTGCTTTCATTACTATATCAGCATTAGATTTTTTCGACCCTGTAATGAAGAGCTCATCTGCTAAAAGATAAAGCCTCGACATGATATCTTTCATTTTTGCCATTTCGAGATCAGCTTGTGCTAGCGCAGTTGCTGGAACTAGTGTACTTGGATCAGAAAGCATAACTAGGTGATGCTGTTCTTTTATTCCATGATCTGGTGTGATCTTTGTTACAATATTTGCAAGTATACCTAGAAGCGGAATAAAGATTACCGTTGCTGTTACATTAAATACAGTGTGACCTGTCGCTATATGTACCGCTATATTTTCAAATTCTCCAACAGCACTTCTTAGATTTGCATCCCCTGGAACTACCCAATCAATGAACTCTATATAGTATGGGAAAAAAGAGAATACGATTAAAACCCCAAGAGCATTAAAAATGGCGTGTGCTCTTGCTGCTCGTTTAGCCGTTATATTTGCTCCAACACTCGCTAGGAGTGCCGTAATTGTTGTTCCTATGTTTTCTCCAAGAACTAGCGCCGCAGCTGTGTGGAATTCAATAACACCACTTGTAGCCATCGCCATTGTTATTCCAAGCATTGCTGAAGATGACTGTACAACAACTGTAAGTACGCAACCAACTATGATACATGCAAAGTATGACATGTAATTTTGAGCAGAGAAGTAGCTTATCATTTCTAAGAACTCTGGCATTGTTCTTAGAGGCTTAAAGGCATTAGACATAATGTCTAAACCAAAGAAGATCATACCTACGCTAAAAAGAATTCTACCAATTTGTCTCGACTTATTTGTCTTTCCAAAGAGTAGGGGAAAGATTCCCATTCCTATTAGTAGTAAACCGTACTTTCCAATTTTAATTGAAATAATCCAACCAGTAATTGTTGTACCAATATTAGCACCGAGTATAACTCCTATCGCTTGCGTTAAGTTCATCAAACCTGCATTTACAAACCCTACAACCATCACAGTTGTTACAGATGAACTTTGAACAATTATTGTTACGGCCGTTCCTACAAGAATTGCTGTAACTCTATTTTTTGTTATTGTATTGATCGCACTCTTTACTACGTCACCTGCTACAGACTGTAGCCCTTCTGACATATTCTTCATTCCGTAGAAAAATATTCCTAATCCACCGAGTACTGTATAGATAATCTTAAACGCTTCCAAAGTGCCACCTTATTATATTGATAGTTAGGATTAGATTAGGGTTTTATTAGGATTTTGTCACGGATACTGTAATCTATAGCTGTGAAAAATTTATTTAGTCGAACTTCTTTAGGTCACAATTCATTTTGTCTAAAAGTGAGATGAGTATTTGTGCGTCATCATAATCTAGAGATTCTAGACATGACCACATTTCTTCGGGGACTGATAGGGCCTCTTCCTTTAATTTTATACCTTTAGGAGTTAGATTTATGATCTTCTTTCTCTTATCCTCGCTATCCTTAGTAATAGTGATGATATCTTTATTTACTAATTTGGTGAGCATCAAGCTTAGTGACCCTCCATCAATAGAGGTAAGCTCAATTAATCTTTGAACGGAAATACTATTTTCTTCCCAAAGGGCCATTAGAACAACATATTGAGGATAAGTAATATCCAGCTTCTTCAACATAGGTCTATAGACACGAGTCATTATATTTGAAGCTGTATATAGCCTGTGACAAATTTGATTTTTAAGCTTTAAGTTGTCGTAATTCACTTGCTCTCCTTAATTTATTATACTTTGTGTACAAACTATTTGCAAGTTGCTGTGTTATCTATTATACTTTGTGTACAAACTAAATAGGAGAATCATATGAATAAATTTAATTTCTTTAATCCAACACAGATCGTTTTTGGTAGAGATAGATTCGACGAGCTAGATTCACTTGTGCCAAAAGATGCAAAAGTTCTTCTGACTTACGGAGGGCAAAGCGCTAAGAAGTATGGAACAGTAGATAGAGTATTAAGTGCTCTTAAAGATAGAGTTGTAATTGAGTTTGGTGGTATTGAGGCCAACCCTAAATTTGAAACACTAGTAAAGGCCACTGAAGTAGTAAAAAAAGAAGGCGTTACTTTTCTTTTAGCCGTAGGTGGCGGTTCTGTAATGGATGGAACAAAGTTCATTGCCTTGGCCTCAAAAGTTTCTGAAGATAAGTTTGAAGGACTATTGTTTAATGGGTTCACACCAGCTCCACAAGATGAAGCTCTTCCTCTAGGGTGTATTGCTACATTGCCTGCCACTGGTTCTGAGATGAATGCAGGTGCTGTTATTACTTATAAAAATCAAAAATACCCTGTAATGTCTCCCTTAACATTTCCAAAGTTTTCGTTTTTAGATTCAGATTTAACAAAAACTCTTCCACAAGAACAAGTTGCTAATGGTGTAGCAGATGCTTTCATACATGTGATGGAACAATACTTAACGTATCCATCTAATGCAAAGATTCAAGATAGATTTGCTGAAGGGATACTACAGACTCTTATTGAGGATGGACCAATAACTTACAATGATTATGAAAATGTTGAAGCAAGAGAGAATTTCATCTGGTCAGCTACTATGGCCTTAAATGGAATTATTGGTGTAGGTGTTCCACAGGACTGGTCTACTCACATGATTGGTCATGAATTAACTTCAATGTATGGAATTGCTCATGGTCGTACTTTAGCAATCGTATTTCCTTCAATGCTTAGAGAGCGTAAAGTTCAAAAGAAAGAAAAACTTCTTCAGTACGCTAGTAGAGTATGGGGAATCAATGAAGGATCAGAAGAAGAACGAATAGAACTTGTTATTCAAAAAACAGAAGAATTCTTTAATAGCTTAGGGATTGTAACGAAACTTTCTCACTATGATATTAAGCAAGATGAGTTAGATACTGTTGTTAGTAATATGGAAAAGATGGGTCTGACTGCATTATCTGAGACAGGTGATTTAGGTCTTAGTGAAGTAAAAAGTATTTTAGAACAAGCTTATTAATCAGGAGTAAATATGAGTAATCTATTAGATATAAAATTTAAAAATAATAAAAATGAAGAAGTAAGTTTAAAAGACTTTAATGCTAAAGCTTTTTTAATTGTAAACGTTGCTTCAAAGTGTGGACTAACACCTCAGTATGAAGGTCTACAAAAGCTCTATAGTGAATACAAAGATCAAGGACTAGAGATTCTAGGCTTTCCAGCAAATGAATTTCTAGGACAAGAACCTGGAAGTGATGAAGAAATTCAAAGCTTCTGTTCATTAACTTACAATGTTACTTTTCCGGTTAACTCAAAAATTGTAGTTAAAGGTGAGGGACAGCATGAACTCTATAAAGAATTAACTAGTACAGATGTTAGCTATACTAAAAATGAGGGTGGAAAGTTTGAAGGCCTACTCACTGAGAAAGGGCTAATTACTGGAACTGAAAAAGATATAAAGTGGAACTTTGAAAAGTTTCTAGTCTCTGCAAATGGAGAAGTCGTTGCTAGATACTTTCCAGATGTTGAAGCTACTGATGAAAGACTTAAATCTTCAATTGATTCACTTGTGAAGTCAGATAGTTAAGTGTTAACCAACTCAAAAGCTAAAGTAATAATCCTACTCCTCCGATACTGTATTAAAGGAGTAGGTTATTAGAACTCTATCAATTTTACTTATATTTTTAATGTCTTCTCAGGTCTTTTCTTTAGAAGAGACATACTTACAAGGCACTAAATTTGATAATCCAGAGAGACTGCAGTCAGTTATTGTAACTACTGAAGGTTTTTATCCTCATGTTATGCACGTCTTTAGTGGTGAAACTCTCAAGTTATTTGTGACTTCAACTACAAATAAACCTAGTTGTTTAACAATCCCTAAAAAGAATGTTTTCCTATCTGCAAACAGAGGGGAAGTATCTGAAAGTACTATAGTTTTCTCCGACCCAGGTGTTTATGAAGTAAACTGTCCTGTTGGTGGAATTAAGGGGAAAATTGTAGTTCAAGAACACCCACTTGTACGTCGAGAACGTGTTAGAAGAGAGATTGCATCTGAAAAAAGAGTAAAGATTTGGCGCCCAAGAGACGAATAGTAGGTGTAAACTAGACTTTTAACAGGGGTTAGAATGTCGTCTGTATTTAGTGATGCTATTGCATCTTTCCTTGCACCAATTGTAGACCTTCTTGAAGATGAAGGTGTTTCTGAAGTTATGATCAATGGTCCAAGTGAAATCTTCGTTGAAAAGAAAGGCCTTGTCTTTAAAGTTCCAAACTCATTTCATAATGAAGATGCATTAATTTCTGCCATGAGAGCGATTGCTCAATCTGTTGGGAGAGTTTTTGATGACGACAACCCAAGACTTGATGCTAGACTCCCTGACGGGTCTCGTATCCATGCAGTACTTCCTCCAATGTCAAAGAATGGAACCACTGTTGCCATAAGAAAGTTTTCAAAAGAAAAACTAACTATTAATGACCTTATTAAATTTGGCTCTCTTTCAAAAGATGCAGCCAGGTTCCTTGATATATGTATCTACCTTGGTAAAAACTTAATTGTCTCAGGTGGTACAGGTTCAGGTAAAACTACAATGCTCAATGTTCTTGGTTCTAGAATTCCTAAAACTCAAAGATTGATTATCATTGAAGATGCTGCTGAACTTCAAGTTAATGCTGAACACGTTGTTAATTTCGAAACAAGAAAGGCAGATCCTACAAAAGGAACAACTGAAGTTACAATTAGAGATCTTGTTATTAGCTCCATGAGACTAAGACCTGATAGAATTATTGTAGGTGAAGTTAGAGGTGAAGAAGCACTAGATCTAATTCAAGTTATGAATACAGGTCATGATGGTTCAATGGGAACTGTACACGCAAATAATCCTGAAGATGCTTGTACAAGACTTGAGACGCTATGCCTGATGGGCGATACTAAGATCCCACCAGATGCTGTTAGAAAAATGGTTGGTTCTGCAATGCAGATTGTTGTTCAATGTAGCCGTTATCACGATGGTGGAAGAAGAACTTCTCACATCTCAGAAATTACAGGCCTAGATGAACATGGTAATTATATTAGTCGTGATATTTTCCGCTGGGTACAAACTGGAAAAGATCCAGAAACTGGTAAATATATAGGGGAGATGGTTCCATGTAATTATGTACCAACTTTCTTTGAAGATATTATTGTAAATAAACTACCATTTCCAAAGAGTAACTTTATATCGCCTGACTGGCTTATAAAAATGAAGAAAGACGCAGCTTAGATATCAACTTCGATTCCATCGTCATTGATTTCAAAAGTGAAGCTATCTTTTTCGAGCTCAATTGTTTTCTCAACAATTTCTCTCATATCTTCGTGATCTAGTTCAGGATCCAGGTCATAATCATTTGAGAAGCAAGTAACTGTTGTTACGGCCATCTTATAATCCTCTGGAGTTTTGAAGTTTTCCACTTCAAACTTAAGTAGGTAGGACTGGGAAAATTTATCTATATCAATGTCTACAATCATAATTTTATTATAGTGAATAATTTCAAAGAGAAAACAAAAAAAGAGCATATTTCTGCTCTTTTCTTTATAAACTACATGAATTCACTTCCAAGGATTAGTTCAACTTTTTCATCGGGAGTTAGGTATTCATGCTCACCAGTTCTAATTGTCATATATTTAATCGAATACATTAATTCGCTTTTAACATAATCTTTAAATTCTTCTTTCATCCACTGATACTTCTTTAAATTGCGAAGACCTTCAAATGCCTTTAATGAAGTATATTCTTCAAAGCTTACTCTTACAGGAAGAACATTTTCAAATGATTGCTTCTTAATTTGAAACTTTATTGAGAAAATTGAAAGATTCGCCAAGGCTTGCTCTAGTTCTGAAAGGTTTGAGTACTTGATACTATCTTTAAGAATATTTTCAACTTCTTTTTCTAATGTATTATTAGATTTTGTTACCTCTAGTTTATCAGAGATGTTGGACATCGATTCTTTAAGCTCTGTATTAATCACTTCTGCTACTTTATTCATTTCTTCTGCTGAAGAGCTTTCTAAAGTTGTTGCAGCAAGCTTAGCTATTAACCCACCCATGTAGCTAGAATAGTTTGCTTTATTCTGGATATATACTTCCGTATATTCTTTAGCCATATCTTTTAACTGCTCAACAGTGTAGCTGTTTTTAATCAATTCATTTGCTTTTAGATGATAGCTTACAGTCTTATTCCAAGATTTTTTTTCAATATTAGAAAGTATCTCTTGAGCTCTCTTTGATACCTCTATATTTGTCGAGTAATCTTTAACTGGTGTTGTATCAATTTGTGAATTATCAACATCTTTTAAAATAATCTTCCAGTCTTGGTTTTTATTTATTAGTGCTAGTAGTGATTTATGAGTAATCTTATTGCCTTGAACTTGTTCAATGACTTCGTTCTTTAAAGATTTATATGTATCTTGAAGCTCCATGTAATCATCAGAGTAATACTTCTCATCTCTTAGTGCGATGTAGGATTCATACTTTTTAACTTCTTTTAGTAATAGTTCGGTTTCAATTCTATCACTCTGACTATTGTACCAACTCATATAGACATCAGTAGGTGATTGATTATCCATATGTGGGTAATTGCTCTCAATTAGGTATTCGCCAAAGATCTTTCTTGCTTTAACTATTCCCATACCTTGATCGAGTAGTGAGCCTAGTACTTTAGATTCATTATCGTATATTTTGTCATTGAATTCACTTGTAGTAACAGTGAAGGCGACTCTCTTTGAGTAGTGCTTTCTTTGGTGGTCTTGCTTCATTATTAGTGAGTACATTAATTGGCCAGTGGCCTTTTTGAAGCTTTTATCTGTAAGTTCTCTTTTTAGGTCTAGGTACTTTGAATAGTTACCTTCAGCCTTTTTAAATAGACTTGTTTTTAAAGAATCGCTAATTTGAGTTTCTTCAATAAATTTTTCAACATCATAGTTTGTAATAACTTGATTTCCTACATTCGCAACTTTCCAAGAGATTAGTCTTTTTTCGGATGCTATTGTATTAGGTGTTGTAAATAAATGAGCTAAACATAAAAGTGTGGCGATTCTTTTCATTTCTCTATCTCTTTATTTAATTGTTAATATACTTATTCGGCTCCAAAGAGATAATTCTCATTTTCGCTATAACCTGTATTACCAAGCTTATATGTGAACGTAATTCCAAAAATTACATCATTTTCTCGCTCATCTATATAGTTTCTATATCTAACATCAGCACCTACAGATAGGTTTCTAGTTAATTCTGTTTTTACACCTGTTCCAATTTCTTGAAGCTCGTTCTTTATATAATTATATTCAACAACTACAGCTGTAGATTCAGCAATTTGGTACTGCCCACCGACTGTTATAGCAAAGTTTGAGTTTGGATACTCTGGGTTATTTGAGAAGAGAACACCCTCTGCCCAACCAATTAAGCTTCCATCTTCAGTTTGACCAATTAGGCCTATACTTGTTCTTTTTTCTTCTTCACCGTTTAAATGTTCGTTTCCAAGTCTTGCATGAGATGCCGTTAGAAGCCATTGGTCGGTGAGCATTTTTGTCATTCTTACTGACATACCATCTATCTTACCAATTTCCATATCACCAGCTTCAGTTTCAAATGCTGATATTTCTAATTGATCAAATAATCCGAGAAGGCCTTCTGTTAAGTCTACTGTGACACCATAGACCTCATTAACTTCTTGTAGTCCAACGAGTGGATTTGATCTGAACATTGGCATTGCTTGTACATTCTGACCAAAAGGAATTGGTTGCTTACCTACAATTATTGCCATTGGTGTACCACCAACTTCACGTATTTCTATATAGGCTTCAGATATAAATTCTGAAACATCAAAATCATCATTAAACTCAACATCATTATTTTGAAATATTTCTTCTAGTTTCCCAGTTAGAACAAGACGAACCTTTTGTCTCCACTCAACTGACATTGATACATAAGATCCTTCGAGATTAATACCTCGGTCACTTTCTGTGGAATCTACAAGATTAGAGTTTACTTCCGCATCGTATTCAATAGTGAAGTCGTCACCTAGAAAAATAGGACCCTGATGGTTTGCACTCGCAGCATAGTTAAATGCCATAGTATTTAGTAGAACAGGAAGTAGTAGTTTCTTTTTCACGTAGAGCTCCATTGCTGATTTTCTCTTTCATTATTTATTTAGAGCTATACTAGTTTATTTTACGTTGCGCTGTGTCGGTATTGTAATATTTATAGTCTCTGTCATAAGTTTTACATTTGTAAGTGTCTGTAAATATTGAAAATTATTTTGCATAAATTAAAGTTTTTCTCTTTTTATGTCGAGTAGTCTAGTTGAAAGACTGCGGAGAGAGCATGGCCAGATGGTTAATCATACTTATGATTTTTAATACCTCAATAAATTCTGAGGAGAGTTCAATTCTATTTTCTACAGAAGATGCTAAAGAATATGAGCTTAGAAAAAGAGGTAACCAGGGACAAGGACTTTTTAAAGATGGAAAGTTTTTAAAGTTTTATCCTATTGTATCAAGGCAAGATTTAAATAGACTCCTCGTAGATTTAGATAAGTATTCTCTCTCTGATGAACAACGTAATAAATTAAAGACTGAACTACTTTCAACTTATAATGATGAATTAAGACCGGCAACTGATGAACAGCTTATAGAGACCTCATTTGCTTTATCTAAGCTTGCTGAAAAGACGTTGGCCAATAAAGAAGTTGAATGTAATGAAGAAAATGGAATAAAAACACCAACTAATAAAACCAAAAAGAATGAAGAGTATGTTTACTGTGAATGTGAGCTACCAAAAGATATCAAGCTTGCATTAAATGATAATAGTTCTGCACCAAGTTTTGATGGAGAGTATTGGGACGATTACTCTTTAGTTGGTAACGTGGAAGAATCGTCTCTAAGAATAAACACATCAAATGATAATCACTTACATGGGCTATTCTCTAAGGCTGGTGGACAGGATCTAGATGGAAATGATCGTGGACGTACTTTTGGCCTTAACTTAGATTACTCTCTTATTGGTTCTGAAGGTGAGTTTAGAGTAAATTATGAATCAGTTATCTTTACTCAGCTAAAAGAAGCAGACAAAGATGGATACTACTATGTTAATGAGGACGGAGAATTCTTACAGGATCTATTAGAAAGAAATAGGCTCGATGTAAGTTTAAGACGACTTATGGATAAAGATAAGTATCTCATCGTTGGTGTTGAGCTTGAACAACTTACAGATGATGGAAAGGTTGCGGGACCAATCCAAAGAGCATGGCATAAGATAAATAAAAAAAATATCCAATATGATAACCAAGACTATAGAGACGACGAGATAAACTTAACTGTCTATGGTGGTCTTGGTAAGTCTTGGATGAAAGATATTGGGAATTGGAAGTGCACATCTAAAATTGAAGGAACTCTTGGTCAAAATATCCTAAACTTTGATGATACATATATTAAAGCGCGTGGAGAAGTTGAGTTTAACAGTAATGACTTATTAGGTGGTAGAGAAGAGAATCCTTTTGTTCTCTTATCTGCTTGGGCAGAAGGAAGTCTTGAAACGGAAGGTGATTATACCACAGGTGCGGGAGTTACAATGTCATTTCCTAGACAGCTTGGAAAGTGGGAGATTAAGCCCGAAGTTGGTTTTTCAATAAAAGATGAGAAAGAAGATAGGTACTTTTCTCAGGCCCAATCTACAAAACTAGAACCTGAGTCTCATATTGGAATTACTTTTTCTCGAAAATTTTAATTTTACTCTTTGAAAATATATCGAAGATTAGCAAGATAAACTCATTGAGAATTACAGGCCGATTATTAAAAAATTCGCCACTGTAGCTTGGTGTTTTTGAGTGACCTCTCTGAAAGTTTTTATCATCAAATACACTTAAGTAAAGCTTTCCATTAGAGAGGAAAGTTAACGAGTAGTCTAGATTGTAACATTGAAGACGAATGTTAAATTCATCATTTTCATTAAGACGCCCAATAAATAATTTTGCCTCAACTATTAGTGAATCATCAGAGCTTGCCTTATTTAGAGATTCTTTAAGAACATGATTCGTAACTTTAAGCCACTCTTCTCCTTTTAGTTCTCCATCACTTGGTTCTGAAATATTTGGGAATTGATGAAGAGCCTCTTTTGACTCCTCAATCTTTTCTAGTATTGCTCTTTGATTATTTTCTATTATATGTGTAAGCAGTTCTTCAGAAAGTTCAGCTTTCTTTGTCGTTGCTTTGATATTTGTAAGTCTTAAATTTGTTTTGTTAAGATCTAGTCCAATAATTTCAGTCGAAGATACTTTCCAAACTGACTTAAGGGAATCATCTGACACCTCAATTGAAATATGTTTTGGTGAAAAATTCTTATAGTCTTCTTTGAAGCTATCAATAAACTTATTTTTAGATGAAGAAAATATCTTCTTAAACATCTGTAAGCTCCTTCAAGTATTCCAGAAATTTTGGATCTGCATTAACTATTGAATTTGTTTTATAGTCAAAGTTTAACATACCAGTTTTTATGCGAGCTATTTCAGCATTATCTTTTAGGTTCACTATTTTATAGAAGAGGTTAAATGCTTTAGAGTTATATTCTCCAAGAGATATTTCTACAGCAATAGGATCTCCAATATGTCCCTGAGATTTATACATGACCATAGTATCACTTTGTATTAAACCAAATCCGTAAATATCTAATTCTGAGAAGCCTTTCTCTCTTAACCATCTAACCCTTGCTTCATGGCATAAAGTTAAAACCTTATCATTTGCAAGATGGTTTCCGTAGTTCATATGACTAACGTGAAGGTCAGACTTCCATATAAAGAATGGATTATTCTCAATTTTAAATTTTACTCTTTCCACTTGTAATCACCTTATTGATATTCAGGGTGATTCTAGGCTATATTAATTAAATGGGCCAAAAAAAAGCACAATCTATAGGTATATTTGATTCAGGAATTGGGGGATTTTCAATCTTAAAGAAAATTCACGAACTAGCGCCAGATTTAAATGTTTATTATGTTGCTGATAATTCTTTTGCTCCTTATGGGAATAAGTCAAAAGAGCAAATCATTGAGAGATCTTTGTATATTACTGAAGAGCTCTTAAAATTTGACCTCGATTTGATTGTTGTTGCCTGTAATACTGCAACAGGTATGGCCATTGATACTCTTCGAGAGACCTATGATATCCCGTTTGTTGGAGTCGAGCCTTTCGTAAATGCCCTTTCTAAGCATAAATGGAAAGAAGATGATAAAGGCTGTGTGATCACGACAGATCTCATGTCAAAGAGTGAGAGGTTTACAAGTCTCATCTCAAGGCTTGACCCCAAAAAGCATTTCTCATATGTGGTAACACCGAACTTAGCCTCGATTATAGAAGATTTCTTTAGCTCTAAAAATGAAGAGAAGTTAAGGGAAGAACTTAATAAAGAGTTAAGCTTTGTTAAGGATAATTCTTATTCTCACCTGATTCTCGGTTGCACACACTATCCTCTCATTGATAGCTATATTGAAGAGGTTACTGGAGCCTCGACTCTTTCTCCATGTCTTTATGTGGCCAATAGGACATTATCGCTATTAGGACGGGAAAAAGATCAGTCAGGTACAATTAAAAGCTCATTTCAATTCGCCATAAGTACTCGCGACGACGTCCTACGCTTTGTGTCCAAAGATTTTTCAAATTTGCCCTAGTAATTACCCTTGTAGGCCTATAAAATTCTTGTAATTTTAATCATTTCTATGGGGGATCCATGTCAAAAATAACAAATATACACGCGCGTCAAATATTAGACTCTAGAGGTAATCCAACTGTTGAGGTTGATGTCTTTACTGAAGCTGGAAATATGGGAAGAGCAGCTGTTCCAAGTGGAGCCTCTACTGGTTCAAGAGAAGCACTTGAGTTACGTGATGGAGACAAGTCTTACTATGTTGGTAAGTCAGTTCGTACTGCCGTAAAAAATATAAATGAATCAATTAAGCCAGTGGTTGTTGGAAAAGATGCTACAGCTCAAAAAGAATTAGATTTAGCAATGCTAGAGCTTGATGGAACAGAGAATAAGTCTAAGCTTGGTGCGAATGCAATATTAGCAGTATCTATGGCCGCTTGTAGAGCTGGTGCACTTGATAATGGAAAACCATTATATCAATATATGAGCGAAGATCTAAATATTCCAAATGCAGTTGGTAAGCTACGTCTTCCAACTCCTCTTATGAATATCATAAATGGGGGAGAGCATGCTTCTAATAATTTAGACATTCAAGAGTTCATGATTGTTCCTCATCTTAAGAAATCTTTCTCTGAAAACTTCAGAGCTGGTGTTGAAACTTTCCATGCCTTAAAGAAAGTTCTTAGCAAATTAAATCACTCAACTAATGTTGGTGATGAAGGTGGCTTTGCTCCAAACCTTGGAAGTCATGAAGAAGCTATTGATTGTATTATTCAAGCTATTAAAGACGCTGGCTACAAGCCTGGAGAAGAGATCTCTCTAGCTCTAGATGCTGCGGCAAGTGAATTCTATAAGGATGGTTCTTACCAGATGCAAGGTAAGACATTTTCAAGTGAAGAAATGGTCAAATATTACTCAGATTTATGCGAAAACTATCCGATCTACTCTATAGAAGATGGTTTAGACGAGTCTGACTATAATGGTTGGATAAAGCTAACAGCAGCACTTGGAGATAAGATACTTCTTATTGGTGATGATTTATTTGTTACTAACAAGAAAATTCTCGAAGAAGGTATCGACAAGAAATGGGCAAACTCTATTCTTGTTAAGGTTAACCAAATTGGTTCTTTAACTGAAACTTTTGAGGCCATTGATCTTGCATTTAAAAATGGATACGAAGCTGTAATTTCTCATCGTTCAGGTGAAACTGGTGACGCGTTTATTGCTGATCTAGCAGTTGCTTGTGGTTCTGGTCATATTAAAACTGGTTCTGCTTCAAGATCTGATCGTATGGAAAAATACAATCAATTATTAAGAATCGAAGAGGCCCTTGGGGATAATGCCATTTACAATCCAGTAAAATAGGCAAAATTCAGGGGCAATAAAAAGGCCCCTGTTATATGGTTTATTTTAAGAAGAATTTGAAGCAAGCTCACAGTTTAATTGACCTCTATCTTTCAGAGTCATTTTATTTAAGTGGTATGCTTTGGATCGGCTTGAATCTAATGAGTGGAAGAGGTCAGTTAGACTTCTTCTCAACTCTTTTACTCGTTACACATTATCAATTTTATATTCATGCAAAGGGAAATCTTGAGAAGGTCGCCTACCGCTGGGAAATTCCAGCGCTATTTGTTTTTCAAATATTCTCTTTTGTTGGATTAAGTTTTTCTTTGCAAACTTCTTCACCACTTTTTCTTGCCGTCATACCATGCCTAGCTGGTATGTATTACTTTCTATATCAAGATGGTAAAACTCCAGAAAGTGCAGATAGAAAGAGCTGGACTCTTGTTTCTATTGGGTTAAGTTCTTTCTTTATTTTTCAAGGTGTAAAAGAGTCAGATTTTCTTCATTTCAATGATGGAATAAGTCTTACTATGTTCTGCCTATGGACACTTGGAACAATTTACTTTGGAAATGAATTTGTTCTTGCACAGAGAAAGAATCTTTTCCATCGACTTAGAAGTGGAAAACAAAAAATTGAAGAAAACCATGCTAATAAAGAGCGCTACTTCTTTCATGATATTATCAATCACACTCATGGACTTGGGTTATTTCTAGATGCAAAGATAAGTGAGAACAAAGGTATAGGCCCTCTTGATACTAGAAGAGTTGCTGATGAGATACGACTTTTTCAAACACTTATTAAAGATCACTTTGGTTTTTCGCATAAAGATTTAGATATGAGTAGTGAATATGTGAGCTTTGAATTTGCTAAGATGGGGCTTTTTAATTTAGTAGAAAACTTCTTGGGTGCAGAAGACATTGACTGTCATATGATCTTTAAAGGTGATATAGCTTCTGACTTTTCATATCAAGATAGTAAGAAGGCCATGGTTCACTATCCAACATTTCATAGAGTGATGAATAACTTAATAAAGAATATAGCTGAAGAAAAATCTAAATTAATTGAATTCTCTTTTGATTATGATCGAGAGGGTTTACATATTACTGTTAAAAATAAGATTCTCTCGTTAAAAGAAAATGAGTCCTATCTAGAACGTGAATTAGAAGACATTATACTTGAAAGTAATGTTCATGACATAAGACAGAGAAAGTCTGGTCTAGGTCTAGAGAGTATTCACAGTCTTGTTACTGACGTTGATGGATCGTTTAACTTCTCTATTCAGGGAGAGTACTGGGTAAGTGATGTATTCTTACCTAGGCCACATGTCCTTCAACAAAAATCTGCCGCCTAATTACCACTTTATTTATATTCCGAGTAAAGTTATTCTATATGAAATAGAATAACGAGCGAGAATAATATGAAATGGATTTCATTATTAACGTTGTCACTCCTGTGCCAAAACTCATTTGCGCAAAATGGGTTGATCAGAGGAGTAGATGCAGAAGTCATAAATAAGAAAAGCTATCAATACGAATTAGAAGGGAGGTCTTGGACTTCAACTTCTAGACTTGATTATGATGGATATGAAGAAGAGTTTACTGAAGATCAAGGTTACTCTCAATTAGAGGGAGATATTCTCTTTCGTTATGGGTTTGGTCTACAGTTAGAGCTTCGTGGTGGAGTTCTGTTTAGGCAAGTGACTTCTACATCTCAGGAAACAACTAAGTCTGGGGCCGAGAGTATACGTATTGGTGCAAAGTATGAGTTTAAGCCTATTAGAAATTGGCACTATGCTATTGATGTACAATATCTAAATACTCTTTACGAGAATACTGATTATCTGAATGTTTCGGAGATTCCTGAAGGGGAGTTAATCCTTGGGGATGCAGGAAATGCATTTCATTTCAAAGGTATTCTCTCTTATAAGATGAAAGGTGGAAACTCATTGAATGGTTCACTGGCCTATGTTGGAACTCCTAATAACCTTAGTCCTGAAATCTTCTACGACATCAATGCAAAGATTGCATGGAATACTTTTGCTCTCTACGCCGGTCTTGAAGGTGTTAACTCTCTTGGAAGTGATGCTTATACTGATGAAGCTGAAAATAAGCCACCACAAGGTCTTGGTGAATCGGCACTCTATAACTCTACTAATAGATCTTACTCAAAGCCTTATATTGGTGCATTTAAGACATTTGGTCGTATAAGGTTAGGTGTTAAAGGTGCTCAAGTCATCAGTGGTACTTCGACAGATAAAGGTACTGAGCTTTCTGTTTCTCTAGCTTGGAATTCAAGAGGAGAGACTGGAGTTGATAGAAAGTTATCTAAATTTAAAGAGTACGATTTAGAGGCCTCTGTGATTAAAGTCTCGCCAAGAGGTAAGTTTATAAAGATTGATAAAGGAATTTCTCAAGATGTTGAGAAGGGACAAACGTTTGATGTTTATAAGACAGATTATTTTGGCGGTAATGACCTTGTTGCTCAAGGTAGAGTTTATGAGATAGGTGCAGACTGGGCCATCATTAAGTTATCGAAAAAATTTAAAAAAATAGATATTAAGTCAGGTTTTACAGCTAGGGGTCTTGCCAACTAAAAGGGAAAAATTTTTCTTTTTTGTAATTTCAATACTCTAGGTTAAGATATATGTAGACTAACTAAATTTTCTAAAGGGAAACACCCATGATGTTTTGGAAGAAATTATTTTATTCAGCTTTGGCGATTGGACTATTAAGTACCAACGTTAGTGCTAAGAGATTTACAAATCAATACTCTCAATTTGAACTTCCTCCTGGATGGGGATGTGCTCTCGAAGGGACAGAATGGGTATGTCAATCTGAGAATAAAGACAGAAAAAGAGAAGCTATTATTATCTTGGCCGCTAAAATTAGAGGGAACCAAGACTCATTAGAGCAATATCAAGCATACTTAAAAGGAACAAAGACATTTACTCTTCCTGGTGGGAAGACTCAAGTTTCTGAGCCTGTTTACTCTAAAAAGAAGTCTGTTAATTCACAGCAGTGGATTGACTCTCTTCACCTGGCCTCTGAAGTTCCAGGCTTTTATACTAGGTACATGGCAACAGTTAAGTCTGACCTTGGTGTAGCCGTTACTTTCTCAGTAGGTAAAGATCACTATAATTCTTATAAGCCAGTTTTTGATAAAATCATTGAAACTCTTCGAGTATTTAGACAGAAGAAAGATTCTGGTGATTGGACAGCTAAAACTAAGTCTGGTTCAGCTCTTGATAATGCTGATGGATTAATTGATGATGGTGGACTTACTGGTGATATTTCAGCTAGAGGTGCTCAGAAGAAAAAGTCAGGAGCAGGTGGAGCGTCAGATTATATAATGTATCTTGTAATTGCTGGTGTTGTAGGTTTTGCTCTTATGAAACTTAAGGGTGGAAAAAAGAAGAAAAAGAAGAAAAAGAAAAAAACTAAGAAGTCATAAAATATAAAGGCCCTCGATTGAGGGCCTTTTTTTATTCAATCTATTCAATATTTTTAAATAATATTCAAGCTTCTGCTGAGACTGTGATTTGCAGCAACTTCATTATTATTCTCATTGGTTATTTCTTTTAATTGTTGTTCTCTAGAAATAGAAACTTTTCTCCACTCTGTCTCTTTTTCTGTGCCCTTAATTCTAGAGGCATCATAGTGAGGCCTATCTGTGGCGTAGGGAGACTTGTCGTCTTTATGAGCTGGATTAGCTATCTTATCAGTTAGTGTTTCTAACTTCTGTAGACTATAGCTAATAGTATTTAATCCCTGAACGATATCATTTCCTCGCCCTGGACTCGTGTCATAAGATTTAATAGATGTTTGCTTATGTATTTTCATAGCTTACTTGTCGGGTATTCAAGTAAATACCTTTAGCTAATTAGTGAGTGGACTTATGATTTCAGGAAGTTACTAACTACTTTTGCAAACTCTTTAGGGTTTTCAAAGTGAGTATTGTGAGAAGAATTACTGATCTTAGCAAAATCAAATTTATACTTTGTTTTATACTCCATAGAAGAGGCCACATACTTGTGGTCGTTCTCTCCACAGATTGTTATAGCTTTTAGAGGAGCAATTCTTGAGAGTCCTTCTCTATAATCTGGTTGGTTTCCAACACTAAAGATATTCATAGATTTCTGCCAGAGGTTCCAGTCGGCTGAAGACCTTCTTTGAAGAAGATCGTTAAAATTATGGTGATTTTTTAAATCTCCAAAAAGTGGATTTTCATACCAGTAGATAAGAAATTTTCTAAGGTCATCTTTAGAAGTTATATTCTTAAACATTTTTAGATCTGTCTTATATCTGCGCTCTCTCTCTTCTTCATCTACGATTCCAGGTGATGTGCTCTCTAAAATAAGAGACTCGACACTTAGACCATTTAAAACTAAACCCTGAGCAATACGTCCACCTTGTGAGTATCCAGCAAGATGAAATTTATGATTTAAGATGTTTGTAAATTCTTTGAATTCTTTTTGATAGTCAGACAATGAAGTATATTCAAGATTATTATCTCCATGTCCTGGAGTATCTAGACAGAGACAGAAGAAATCTAATTTTAAAATATCTACTATATTTTTCCAGTCACTCTTATCTCCCATGAATCCATGGAGAAATACTACCCAAGGTTTTCTAGGATCACCATAGTAATCAAAAGGGAATATATCGCCAGCTAAATCAATATTTGCATACATTGGTGCTACTTCTTTTAAAATAGACTTCTTTATTTTTATACCGCTAAATGCAAATTCTGGAATTTTAAAATAGTGCCTTGGGCGTTTGAAAGAAGTGAGCTTATCTTTTGCAATATTTCTTACTTCATCTACCGATTTTTCACCTCTGTAAAATAGAAATGATTTCTTTCCATATTTTATGTCATCAACAGGAATGATAAATGCATCTTCTAATCCTTCTTCTAGAAAGACTTTTTCAATTTCAAGAGGGTTTATATTCTCACCACCACTAATGAAAACATCATCAACTCTACCTTCAATAAAATAAAGGCCGGAGTCAAAATATGCCTTATCATTTGTATGAATAGTTTGATCTTTAAAGATAGGGGATATTGTAGGTGATTTTATAATTATAGTTTGATCTTCAGATAAAGATATTGAAACTCCCTCGAGAGGACTTCCAACACTCTTGAGTACTTCTAGCTCACTTGTAACCTCTGTTGCCATGATCATGGCACAAGACTCTGTCATTCCATATGTTGAAGAAGCATTTAAGTTATTATCTTCAATTCTCTTTAGAGTGTTAAGTGAAGTCTTTGCTCCACCTATAACAAATACTGTTTCTTTAAAGAAATCCAATTCCACTTTAGAATCTAAAATTCTCTCAAGCTGGAGAGGAACAACTGATAAGTGACTAGGAGTCTTGCTAAAGTCCGAAGCTTTAAGACTACCTGGTTTATGTATACTAATCTTAGCATTCGCGGAGACTGCTCTAAAGAAGATAAGCAGTCCTCCAACATGATAAAGAGGGAGAGTTATAGGAAGATAACTCTTCTCTGTAATATTGAAGTGCTTATTGTAGTTATCAGCAGCAGTTAATAAATTTGAAAATGTTAAAGGAATTGGCTTAGGTCTAGAAGTACTACCTGATGTGAATATATAGCAGGCTATGTCTTCCTTAGAATCTTGGTACATCTTCTTTATTTCTAATTCATATTCTTGAATAATTTCTTTAGGTGTTCCTAGTGGGTGAAGAATTACAGATTTATTTAATAACCAAATACTAAAAATATCAATTAAGTGTTCCAGTGTATTTTCTACACAAAGAGATATTTCTGAGTTTTCATTACTTTTAAATTGTTGTGATCTTTCTTTTGAAAATTCTAGGAATTCTTTATAAGTATAGTTAGGTGCAAAGATAAGATTATTATCTCTAATGAATAATTGAAGTAGTTTGGATATTGTATTCATACTTTTCATATCAAATTAGCTTTAATTGCTTAGGACCTATTACACCTTGTTCTAGTCTTATTCCTATTCCAATTAATCTTACAGGCCTTTGCCCTCTTTGGTAAGCAATCTTTGCTAGCTCTTCTATATGTTCTGATAACTCAACATTGAAATTAAAATCCTGCCATAAATCTATATAGAACTCATCTTCTTTCTTTTTCTCAACAGTAACTGTCTGAAAGTCTTGAAACTTAAGCTTAACAAACGCTTTGGCTATTTTTTTGTCAGTTCCATGTTTCTGCTGATATCTCTTAACTCTTTCTATCAGTTCATTTCTTAACCCTGAGATGTAATCTAAGCAATAGGATATATCTGCAATATCTTTACTAAATGTATGTTCAACGGATATTGATTTTCTATCACTGTTGGCAACAACTTCTCTGTGATCAATCCCTCTAGATTTATAAAAAAGTGATTTTCCCATCTTTCCAAAGATATTCTCAAGCTTCTCAATATCCCAGGCCCTAACCTTTTCACATGTCGTTAGGCCATAGTCATATAACTTTGATGCACTTACTTTTCCTATTCCTGGGATTTTTCTTACGTCTAGAGGTTTTACAAAGCTATCAACTTCATTAGGTGTTATGACAAAGAGACCAGAAGGTTTTTTCCAATCACTTGCAATCTTTGCTAAGAACTTATTTGGAGCTACTCCAGCAGATGCAGTGAGCTTTGTTTGTGAATATATTAATTTCTGTATTTCTTTAGCTATTAAAGTTGCACTACCGTTAAAGTGCTCTGAGTGAGTCACATCTAAGAAAGCTTCATCTAAGCTTAATGGCTCGATTTTATCAGTGAATCGACTAAATATAGTATGAATTACTGCTGATGCTTCTTTATATTTTTTAAAATTAGGTGGAATGATTGTAAGGTGTGGACACTTTCTTATTGCCACAGATGATGGCATCGCTGATCTTACTCCAAACTTACGAGCAATATAATTACTCGTACATAGAACACTTCTAGAGTTTGGAGGTCCTCCAATAGCTAGTGGAATTCCTCTTAGTTTCGGATTATCCCTCATTTCAACAGCAGCATAGAAGCAGTCCATATCTATGTGGATAATTTTTCGTTCCATACTTACTCGTATGATCTCATAAGGCCTACAAGAATACCTGCAATTGAGAACTCTGATTCTCTTGGATCGACAACTATCGTTTCCATTGCGCTATTTGCGGGTATTAACTCAATAACATTTTTGTTTGGAGAGTATCGTTTGACAGTGGCCTCTCCATCAACAATTGCTATTACTGTTTGGCCTCTATTGGCATTTTGTTGGTGTCTACAAACTATGACATCTCCATTATGGATTCCATCTTCAATCATAGAATCTCCCTTAACATTGAGAGCATAATACTTCTTGTTGTCTCTAATCATATGAGCTGGAATGCCTATGGTATTGTCAGGGTTTTCAATGGCCTCTATTGGTATACCTGCAGCAACATCTCCAAGGAGAGGGATGTCTATAGTAGAGTCATTTGAGTTAGAAGGTTGGTTTTCTTTTGGTTTTAATCCACGTCTAGCATTCCAATCTGAGTCGATATGGCCTGCATCTTTTAGATATTTAAGGTATCTTTGTACAGAACCAAAAGATTTTAGACCAAAGGCTTCTTTGATTTCTTTTTGGGTTGGAGCTACTTCATGCTCATCCCAATAGTTTGTAATAAAGTCGAGAACTTCTTTTTGTTTTTTAGTAATACTCATAACCATATTTTGAGCGTAAGTTTTGCGTAAGTCAAGACTTAATTTTTTTGGATAATCGTATATGAACTTAAACAATATTGTTTTCGAAAATATTTACATGAATAAATCGCTTGTTACAGTTATCACTTTAATTGTTATCTTCAGCATTAGGGCCATAGTTGCTAGAGGTTTAAACAATGCTTCTGGAATGAAGATTGAAAGAAGAAGAAAGTGGTTTGTAAATTTAAACTCTTTCATATCTTTTTTAATTCTTATAACTGTCGCCGTTTTATGGGCCGATGAATTAAAGTCTCTTGCCTTCTCTCTGGCAGCAATTCTTGTTGCTATAATTATTGCTTCTAAAGAATTCATTCTAAATTTCTTTGGTGGAATTTTTAAAATTACTCAAAATAGTTTTCATATTGGTGATAGGATTGAAATCAATGGCCTTCGTGGAGATGTAATTGATAGATCACTTTTTTCAACTAAACTCTTAGAGATTGGACCAGGACATGAAACACATCAGTTGACGGGTAGAAGTATTGTTATCCCAAACAGTACCTTTCTTTCAAATTGTGTTATCAATGAATCTCACCTAAAGAACTATGTTCTTCACACATTTAAGATCCCTGTAAAAAGAAGCACTGACTGGGAAGCGAGTGAGAAGCTGTTACTAGAGATTTGTGATAAGCACTGTAGTGATTACTTTGAACGTGCTCAAATGCACTTTGATAGAATTCAAAAAACTTCGCATTTAGAAATTCCTATTCTAAAACCTAGAGTACACATTAATGTTATCTCTCCTGATCAGCTCGACCTGATTGTAAGATTTACAGCCCCCGCAAGTCTTAAAGGTCGCATCGAGCAAAGAATTCTTAAAGATTATTTAAGAAGTAAAGACAACTGATAACGATATATCAGTATGTTGAATGTTGTTGTATTAGCTTGCGCTAATGGGTAGCATTAGGTGTAAGTTTTTATTTGATTGACTTACTATTTTTATCTTTGTAGAAGTAGCTATGTATTTTTTACTCTAGAGAGGAGAGACTCATGAAAAAAATTATAGCCGCCACTTTACTTATGATTTTTGCTCTTTCAGCTTCCGCTGGAATTAGAACACTCGATTTTACACAAACAGACATTGAAGCAAATATCGACTCTAAAGGGTACGATGTTGATTATTACTCTATTTCTGAAATCACAGTTGAAGAAGTCGAAGTAGGAGATGAGCTTGTTTGGGCTTCTCAGTACAAAGGATTTGATAAAAGCCTTGGTGAAGTGATCATGGTAGTAGATAAGCTAATTGCTCTTGGTAAAAAGATATGGCCAATAGTTGAAGCAGGTAAACCAGTTATAAATGTAAATATGAATTCTCCAATAAGTGTACTTCCAAAGAACCTTGATGGTGGCCTGGTTCAATTCTATGACATGGACTCTTGGAGTATGCCAATAGCAAAAACTTATAAAGTTAACTTTAAAAATGGTTTTGGATCAAGTGTTATAAACTTTGATTATACAGTTAACTTTCAATGGGGTGGTAAGTACGAAGATAAAGGAGCTTATATTACAGGACTTAATGTTCAAGCAAGTAATGTAAGTGTAAGTTGGGGATTTGATTTTGATGCAAACTCTGAGTTAGTTTCAATTGTTAATCACGGTTCTAAAGACAGCCCAGTTGCTGGTGCAGCAATTAGAGTAAACTACAAGGCCAAAAGTGTTCTTAGAGAGATTCAAACTTCTGAATCTTTTCATGTGACAGGTAACGGTCAAGTTCAAAAGCTTTACTAGTATATATTTCGAACGAGAAAGAGTTCTTCTTTCTCGTTTACGTTCTTCTATTTCGACACTACCGTAAGAATTCCACTATCCCGTATTAGATTCAAAATACTCTACATATATTCATATATTTAACTGTGTGGGTTGTTCATATATTATCCAAATGAAAAGGAAATATATGACACTTCATAAGCTTCTAATAGTAGCGATTACACTTACATCTGTCAGGTCCCTTAACGTCTTCAATCGTGGATATTGTAAGCTTTAAGGGGGATGTGCAAGTATGTTTAAGACTTATATTCTTATACAATTTCAATGTTTATGTTTTTTCTTATATTGGTGTGAACTCTGTATTACAGATTGAAAGGTTTAGTGTATAAGTTACACCTAAGAATAATATATACATTTATAAGCATAGAAAGTGGGGGATTGAATTCCCAATTATTTATGTTTTGAAGACGGAAATTTTTTATAAAGATATAATAATTTAGATAAGGAATAGTATTGGGTCAAAAGAGTTTGACCCAATATTTTCTTGAACTAGAACCAGAAGTTTACACCTGAACCTAGTGCCCAAGCATCTTTAAATCCAGCGTAACCATGAGCATAGCCTAAGTGAGAAAGAGCTTTCCACTCATACTTTCTTTCATAAAGAGCACCAACTTTAAAGTTAACTCTTTTTGCCATTTTCCAGATAACTCCAAAGTCAACTTTGTAGTTATTTGTATGAGCATTTTGACCTCTGTTACTATTTAATTGGCCTACCCCATTTGGAATATTGTTCTTATTAAATTCTTGAGAGTTAACAAGAGCAAATTCTGTATTAACCTGAAGTGTCGTTATTTCTGTGAGCTCGTAACGAACTTGTAATTGTCCAAGTTGTTCATATTGGTGCTCTACTGCATAACGATCATTTGGGTGATTACTTACATATGCAAAAGTATATTCAAAAATAAATTCCCAGTCTCCAGTCCTATACTTACCTGAGAAGTCTGCGGCCCAGTTTAAGTTATAATCAATTTCTCTATCTCTAACTAAAGCACCAAGAGCAAACTCAGCACCTCTTTTAGGGTAGTAGTAAAACTTATTAGAAACACCGATATCTTTTCTTGTATCAATCTCTTTTTCAGTTTCGTAAACAATAGTCCCTTCCCCTTCATTTGGGTTGCTTCTATCTGTTACGTATCCAACTGGGTTTCTTTCGTCGTATGAAGCTTTTGGCTGTCTCGCATCTGCAAAAACATTTAATGTATTTCTAAATCCTTTTCTATATCCACCGTAGCTTGCTTCACCAATGATCTTTCTATCTTGATCTCTAAAGCTATGTTTAGTCCCTAGGAGAGAACCACCATCAATATAGTGAGACTCTAAGATACCATATGAAACTTGGTGAATTCTAACTTTCCCTTTCCCAATACCAAAACGCCAGTTTCTTACTGGTCTCCAAGTTAGCATTGCTTCCTCGTAAAGGTTGTTTGGCTCGTCTAGTTGTCCATCTAGGTCTAGTTTAATTTTTGCACCAAAGTCTTCGTGATTGAAATAGAACTTTAAATCAATAGTTCCTATTCCCATTTTCATACTTGGGTCTCTGTCTTCAACTGACTCGTAAGAAAGTGTGTTAAGTGCGATGAAGCCTTTTACTTCTGTGTCTAAGGCGAAAACATTTGAATTTAGGGCAGTTAATAGGAAAATGAGTATGTATTTCACATTGGCTCCAGCTATAAATTAATACTGGCTTCTTGATTAACATACTAGGTATCTAAGTGAAAGTTAGAATATCGTTAGAAGGGACTTAACGCGAGGTGTGAGGAGTTTTTACAAGAGTGCAGTGATTAAATATCACTGCATTCTTCAACTGTGTCAAAGTAAGTTCTTTCGTTTGTAAAAGAATGGTTTGAGCACTTATCGTTTGCAATCTCTCTATTAGCAGTTGAGCTGCAAGCAGTAATTGTAAGTGCTAGTGCAATAAGAATTAATTTTTTCATAGCAATCTCCAGTTAAATAGCTCTTCGTCACATTGGGGGGAAAAGCTAAGGTGAAAACTCATAACATGATAGATTTCAGGTACTTGAAGTAAGTGATAACTAATAGGTTACAGCCTGCTGTTCCTTGCATCTTCTTGATGCACTTCTATTATACACAAATTTGAAATTAATCTCTAGTAGAGAAGATATTATCTAACCGATAGTTTTGTTCTGATTCTAGAACTGTTCTTAGATAAAAATAAAGCATATGCCATTTTTCTAAAGGAATTGATGGCATTTTATGGCACAGGAATTGCTTTATTGGTTAGAAAGAAACTACTTAACGAGGAAATTATGAAATCATTCACAATCTTAATATTGATACTTATTACTTCATTTTCATCAAAGGCCAATGACGTTATTGACCATGATGAGATTGCGAAAATGCTTGCTGAGAGTAAGGAGTCAAATTCCCGTGAGGATTATAGAACATTAGGTATTATTGATAATTACGAAAGACATATTTATAATAATTATAATATAAAATTGAATATTGAGAGCCTTAAAAAGAGTATTAAAGTTAACGGTCTTTATAAGGGTCTTATTGCTCCTACAATTGTTGACCTAGATACTGCTCTGGCCATGGGGGATATTAGGCATGCTCATAATTTTGCTTCAATGATTGCTGTGCTCGATCCAAACCTTGGAAGTAAGTTATCTAGGACTCTTGGTCTAGGAACTGAAACTTTTAGTGTGGTAGAAATTGGTGGCGAAAATAGAGCTGGTAGCATTAGTGACTTTAGAAGCTCTGTTGGACCACTATTTAATGATGCTAGAGAAAAGAATGATTTTTCAGCGAGTAATGTTATTAGATCCTGTGTTTCTGGCTGTACTGTAGGTACTGGTGTTGGGATAATCGCTGGAGGTATCGCTGGAGGAGTTGGAGGAGGCTTAGCTACTGGTGGAGCAGCAATCATTCCTGCTGCCGTGACTGGTGGTAAGGTCGGTGGTGACTTTGGATGCGTCGCTGGTTGTTTAGGTCAAATTTTAAAAGATTTTATAGAAGAAGATGAGCCAGTTGTTAGCACTGATCCTATAAACGAAGACCCTGTTGAGGTCGATGACGAGCCAGTTGTTGAGTCAGGGCCTGTAACTACTGATGACGATCCAAAAGATGATGACGAGGATAATGATAGAATTATTAACCCAGACATGTACGGAAGCAGTAGGATTATTAATCCTGAATTTCAGGGAAATGGAAGAGTTATTGATACGGGTACTGAGGGATATGATGCTAATGTCTTACTAGAACTTGGACTTGTTTACCTTAGAGAGAGTTTTTCTCAAAGTTATGAAAGAGTTAATCCGAGATTAATTAATTATGTTAACAATATGAATTAGGAGTGAGCATGTTAAAAGTCTATATATTTGTTAGCTCTGTATTTTTATTATTTGGTGCTAGTACAAACCTGTTAGCTAAGTTTGGTTACGTTGATATCAATTCATACATAGTTTTAGGAGTCTGTCTTGGGGTAGGCTGTTTCTATATTAGTGACGAAAGATATTATAAGTCGGTAAAAAATAGAGGATTATTGGTTAGAGTCTTATTGTTTATTCCCATATCGTTAATGCTTTATTATACGAAATTTAATTTTTAAAAATGGCCACATTATTAATGTGGGCTTGATTTATTACATTTTTGTGCTTTAAGTATTATGAAGTTTACAAGTGTTTGAATCACATTTTTTACCATCTGCATGTTTGTGACTTTTCTTATGGTGTTTGTGACCTTTTTTCATCTTACATTGCTTACCATTTTTTTAATCACACTTTGCTTTGTACATTTTGTATTGTTTAGCATCGTCGCCACAACATTTTTTGTCTCTAGTTGTGTGTGCACAAGATACAAAGATTAGAGACAGTTGATCTAAGTAGTTTTAATACGTCTCAAGTTGAAGACATGAGGTATATGTTTTCCGGTGCAGCTTCTCTTGAGAGTCTTGATCTATGTCATTTTGATACATCTCAATTAGAAGAAGTAGACTCTATCTTTAGAAATACTGCAAGTTTAATGTCTCTGAATCTGAGAGGTTGGGATATCTCTAGTGTTACTTCTAGTAGTTTATCTTTTGATAGCACAAATGTAGGATTAAGCGTCTTATGTAATGATCAAGATAATACTCCTGACGGGACAGGTGTCGCTGGAACTGGACAGATATTTGGCGAGGATTGTAATTAGTTTTTCTAAGCTTATTGTCTTAATCTTTATTCGAGTAATGAGATTGACTTAACTTCGTTCTGATTGATTCTAGAGAGTGAAGAAGTATAAGATATCTTCATATTAATTAGATGAGATTTGATAAGTTTTTGTATAAAAAAGTAAGGCCACAAAGTAATTGTGGCCCAAAGCTGATTACTTCTTCTTTGCTCTATGAAGTTTGCATGAGTTTAAGTCACACTCTTCAGCACTATGCTTCTTGTGTCCCTTCTTATGCATTTTACATTTTTTAGAATCACAGTCTTTCTTTTTCATTTTACATTGTTTTGCATCTTTAGCACAACATGCCTTTTTTCCAGTCATGTGACCACATGATACAAAGAAAAGAGCTACTGAAATCATTAATAACTTTTTCATTATTTTCTCCTTAAAATACGTTTATAGTCATTTTAGCAAAATTGTAGAAAATTTAAAGAGGTGATACTTTTAGGCTGTCTAAATTAAAATATTTTAGAGTGTCCAGGCCACAGACTTGATCCCCTTCACTCGCTATCATTTTTAGAATATTGATATTGTTTGGAGGATCAAAAGCATTTGAGACAATGACTTCTTGGTTTTCAAGCGCAAGCTCTCTGAGTGTTTCACGAAGTGATATATTAAACGTTGGCTTTGCGACTAGATATTTAGCAAAATCTAGGGACCTTCTAAGCGCTATATTCTCATCTAGGGCCAGGGAAAGCTCATCTCTTCGTTCAAGCTCTGTCCATGACATAACATCTTTAAGGGGCTCTTCTAGGTATTGAATCTTCTCTAAATCCATTAAATCAAGATAGCTATTTAAAGTTGCTGCAGTGAAGTTTCTATTACCATCAAGTCTTAATTGTGTATTCTTTGGAAGGTTCTTTATAAAGTCTTTTAACCAACTTGATTCTTTATATAAGTCATTTCTTCCAATTTTTATTTTATATATCTGATTTTCTTCAAGAGAAGATGCAATAGATGATGGGTTTTGTTCCAAATCTATAAATTGTAGACTATTAGAGTCTACTTCAACCGACATAATAGAAGTGAAGATATCAAAACATTCTTTAACAAAGAGTGCACTAGGAGTTAAGAACTTCTGGGATTTGAAGTCTTTTAGGGACTCTTCCAGGCTTTCTATATGTAATCCCGGAAGAGGAGCTAGGTCAACTTTTAAAACACCATTAGAGACCTCTATCCAGTGTCTTTCATTAATGACTTCACTTCCAATTGTAATTGGAGAGTTTAACTTACATACCCCTTTAGAATAGGTAAATGTCATACTAAAATTCCAATGCTCATTACAATTGAGTAAAAGAAGAGATATTTTCCAGTGTTGGCCAAGGCATTATTTAGCTCACTATTAATTGGCGCACGTGCAATTTGTTTCCAAGTTTTAAAGAACGGATAACAAGTAAGAGTTGCTATTATGGCCCAATTACTTCCTGTCTTAATCACTGCGTAATAAGGAATAAATGTTGAACTTAATACAATAGTTAGCGTAAATGCTCTGGCTAGCTTCTCTCCAACAAGTGTTGCAACAGTTACTTTTCCAGCTCTTCTATCACTTTTTATATCTCTTAGATTATTTATACTCATTATCGCAGCAGAGATAAGACCAGGTCCAAGACCTAGAACTATTACTTCAAGATTAAAAGATTGATGCTGAAGAAAGTAAGTTCCCCAAACTGCAACTGGTCCAAAGAAGATGAGAGCAAAGAGTTCACCTAGTGCATAATGACTAAATGGAAATGGACCACCTGTATAGCAGTAAGCTGCAAGGATACAACAGATACCCATTATGATAATTGTCCATCCTCCGACCATCATGAGATAGACACTAATCAAGATTGCAAATACAAAACATGCAATAAATCCAAGTCTTACTTTTGAAGGCTCTATGAGTCCTGTTTGAGTTACTCTTGTTGGGCCTAACCTATCATCAGAGTCTGTCCCTCTGATTGCATCGTAGTAATCATTTACTAAGTTGGTTCCAATTTGCATGGAAAGAGCAGCTAGAAGTGTAAGTACGAAAATTAAAATAGATATACTTTGTGTTTGATTATAGGCGAGTGCTGTACCAAGAATAACTGGTCCACAGGCAGCTGTAAGTGTCTTAGGCCTTGAGGCCATTACCCAAGCATTTAGTTTACTCATAATTTAACCGTTTTTAATTTATTGTAGAGGTCAATATTAGAGTCATTATCAACAATGAGCTCAAGAATTATTGTCTCTTTTTCTGATTGAGCTTTTATGAACTCATTATCAAAGTCATTGGTATTAGATATTTGTTTATATTTTATATCAAATAAACGAGCTGCATTTTCAAACGTTAAAGAGTGTGGTGTCGTCAGGTACGGAAGTAGCTCTTTATCTTTTGCTATAGGCAGGAGAGTGAATATTCCACCACCTGAATTATTCACTAAGATAATACATAGTGGCGCATTCGACTCTTTTACAACTTGTAGTGAATTTAAGTCGTGTAAGAAGCTCACATCACCAATGACGAGAGTTGTGTACTTATCAACTGCCTCGGCACAGCCTAGTGCACTTGATATAAGTCCTTCAATTCCACTCACTCCTCGGTTTGTGAAAATATCAATTTCTTTCTTACTAGTTAATGAAAGATAGTTATCAAAACTTCTAACAACCGTACTATTTGCAATATAAAGCGCCTGATTGTTTTCAATATTATCTATAATTTTCTTAGATATATAAGGGTATGTGAGTGTTGCTTGATCTATTAACTCACATTTCTTCGTTGAGAATTCTTTCCAATTTACTTTTATTGGATTTGCTGACGGGCTTATGATCTCCGACATTTCTCTACAGAATTGATCCACCTCAGAAACCATTCTGAAATCAGTATTCTGAGAAGGATCTTCTTTTTCTTCACTCCAGTTCACTGAAATAAGATTGATATCTTCAAACTCTTCTAGAAAACGGTAGTAGTGCTTACTTGTCGTTCTTCCGCCTAGATGTATGATCGCCGTAGGTCTTTCAGAGCTAAGCTTTTCATAGACTTCACTATGATCAAATGTGGGGATTATATTATCTTCAATAGAATAACTATATTTTAATGAAGATGAGATATCTAAGAAGACTGGCCAGTTAAGCTTTTTAATAAATTCTTTAATTACTTCTTTATCTAAAGAGCATGGAAGCGAGCCTACTACGAGTAACCCTTTTGGGTTCTTCTCAATAATATTAGCTATAACTTCTTTAGCTTTCGGTCCTATCCCTTGTGTTGGAGGATAGTACTTTGTTTGAAATTCTTTCTTAAATCCCTGCTCGGCCTTAACTGTGTATTTTGGAGATATGTCGACCTTAGTCATATCTAAAGGCTCTCTAAGGGGGATATTGAGATGCACAGGGCCCTTTATAGGGTAGCGTGATCTAAATATTAAGTGATCTACCGTATTCCTTATCACTTGAGGACATATTTCTTCAGTAGGTGCGCCTAAGCAATTATCTGCCAGTATGTGGTTACCATAGAAGTGAACTTGATTAATTGTTTGATTGGCATCACTCGTTGCAAGCTCAATTGGTCTATCTGCCGAAAGAACTATAAGTGGAGTCGAAGACTTCTTTGCTTCTATTACAGCAGGAGTGTAGTTAGCTAGCGCTGTTCCTGATGTACATAGTAGAGCACTTGTTCTACCCGTGGCCTTAGCATTACCTAATGCTCTATATGACTGAGCTCTCTCATCTATACCTAGATAGAGATTAACTTCAGTTCTTTGTAGTAGTGATTGTACTAGAGGGGCATTTCGCATGCCTGGTGAGATATAGAAATCTATAACACCAGACTTAACTAGTTCATCAATAATAATTGATGACCACATGACTGAAAGATTATTAGTAAGTAGCATTCTGTACCTACAGTGTGATCTCGAAGTTCTTCATTTTATTTTGAGTTTCGACCCATTCACTTTCAGCTTCACTTCCAGTAACTAGACCACATCCTCCAAAAAGATGTAACTTCGTGTCTTCTGTAAGAGCACTTCTAATAGCAACTGCGAATTCACATGAGTCAGCAGAGATATAACCCATAGGTCCTGCATAGAGGCCTCTATCGAATGGTTCTGCTTCTTCAATACACTTCTTTGCCATTTCCCAAGGTCTTCCACCAACTGCAGGAGTAGGGTGAAAAGTATTTAGAAGAACTGCAAAGTTACTTCTCTCAGGTAGAGTTGCGCTTATATGTGTATGTAAGTGTTGAATGAATTTAAGTTTAAGAATAGATTCTTTATTCTCAACTCTTATATCAGCACCCATTGTCGTTAACTTCTCTTGAAGCTCACGAGTCACTATTCTGTGCTCGTTCAATTCTTTTGTAGAGCTCATTAATTCACTCTGGTACTTAAGATCAGATTCAAAGTCATTTGATCTTGGTCTTGTTCCGGCTAAACAATCAAGTGAGATTTCACGTTGATTGAGTTTGAAAAGTTTTTCAGGAGTAAAGCTCATGAAGACTTTTCCATCACCTGGATCAAGGTACATTAAGTAGCTATCAGTAGCATTCTTCATATTCTTTTCGAAGATGGCCATTGGGTCTGCTAGTCTATCAAACTCAACGATCTCTTTTCTTGCTAGAACTACTTTCTCAAGAGGAGTACTCTCAATATTTTTTAAACAATGGTCTATCATGTTAGACCACTGATCTTTATTTGGATAAGTAGACACTTCCTGAGGTTTTGTTACTGTAAACTCATGTCTAATAAAGTTTAGGTAGGCCTCAAGTTCGAAGAGAGCATTTGATCTCTTGTCTTCTGTTGAAATAGACTTCTTATTGAAAACTACCTTTAGAACTGTTGATTCACCAGTTGTTTCAAAAATAATTTTAGGTAGTGTGAAGTGACACTCATCAAAACCTGCCCATGCATCATCTCTTTTAGAGTTAGATTCAAATCTTTGAGCACCTAAGAATGTTAAGTCGCTATCGGCTTCAATTAGACCAAGAAGTTTGTTGTAGTCATACTTCTTTGTATAAGTGATATGTGATCCAATTCCTAGGATTTCTTTACTATTATCTTTACTCTTAAAGTAATTAAGAGGTCTATGGATAACGTGACCTAAGAGATTAGATAATTTTGTTTTTTCAATTTTAAACTTATATGTAACAAAGCGTTTCTTATCTTTAGATAAGTTCTCAAAGTCTACCTGTTTCCAGTGCTCTGAAAGTTGTCTTATTACAGAATGTTTTAGCTCTAGTAGATTTATCATTTATTTCTTATCACCGATATATAAATTAGATATTCCAAATGTTAGCTCTTGAAAGTTAGCATTCTCAAAACCAGCTTCTTTCATCCAGTTAGTAAAGTCTTCACCATATGCGAAGTCTTCAACTGTTTCATTTAAGTAGGTATAAGCGTCTTTATGTTTTGAAAGTATATTTCCTACAAAAGGTAATAAGTGTCTAAAGTAGAACATGTATACAGACTTAACGATGAAGTTCTTTGGTAATCCAAACTCCATGATCATTACTCTTCCACCTGGCTTTAATACTCTGAAGATTTCTCTTAGTGATTTTTGAGGATCTGGAAAGTTTCTAATTCCAAAGCTGATCGTTACAACGTCCATTGTTTCATCTGCTGCTGGAATATTACAACCATCACCAATATGAAGAGCAATCTTATTTTCTAACTTTGCTTTCTTAACTTTTACTTTTCCTAGATCAACCATTCCTTTAGAAAGATCAATACCAGTTATCTTTGTTATGTTCTTTGATTTTGCAAGTACGAGTGGAACATCACCTGTTCCTGTCGCTAGGTCTAATGCCTGCATGTTTTGTCTTGCTGGAAGATTCTTAAGAAGCTTACTTCTCCAGTAAATATCAATTCCACAAGAGAGTATTTTATTTAATAGATCGTAAGTTCCTGCAATCTCATCAAAAATTTTCCAAGATTCTTTCTTACGGCCTTGAAGTGCTGAAGTCATAGGTTCCTCTTTTAGGTATTCTAGGGGCAAAGATATAACTTTTTGTGCCTAATGTTGCAAGTGTTGTCTAAAAAAATTAGTAATCATTTCATGTAACTTAATTGTTTGGCCTATTTGTCATTTACAATGAACGCCTAGATTGCTAAAAGTAGGTATTATTAAAACTCTATAAATTATAATATGTTACAAGATTTTTTATCGACTATTCCACTTAAGACCTTAAAACATGTTAAAGATATGGACTTAAACATATCTTCTGACAACTGTACTAAGGCCGTAAATGAGCTCCTACAAAGTAGTGTACTAGTAGGTGGTAAGCGCTTGCGCCCACTTCTTACATATCTTGTTGGACATCTTTATGGTGTTGATTTCAAAACTCTTGATCCATATGCGAAATCTATTGAGCTCGTACACGCAGCCAGTCTTAGTCATGACGATGTAATCGACAATGCAACTACAAGACGTGGCGTACCTTCAATTAATATTCAAGCTTCTAATAAAAAAGCAGTACTCGCTGGTGATTATCTTCTTTCAGATGTTATTGTTAATCTTACTAGAGCTGGTAACTTAGAATTAGTAGGTGAGATGGCCAAGGTTATTCAAGACCTAGCTATAGGTGAGTGGATACAAGCTGACGCTATTGAAACAAGACAGTACACAAGTGCTTTAATAGAAGATATTGCTATAAAGAAAACAGCTTCTGTAATGAGTTGGTGTTGTTTTGCTCCTGCAATGCTCGCCAATATTGATAGATCGGTAGTTGAGAAATCGAGACAAATGGGAATTGATCTTGGAATCGCTTTTCAATTGATGGATGACACTTTAGATTTCTCTGAAGATTCTCAAAAAGATGCTAATTTAGACCTAGATAATGAGCTTGTTAATTCTGTTATTTTTCAGTGGCTGTGCTTACATCCAGCTGAATTTGAAAAGTATAAAAATGGAGAGTCTCTCTCTGAGCTTTATACTGGTGAAAAAATAGAGAAAGCAGTTGAAGTTGTTAGAGAAGCAGCAAATAAGCATATTGAGAGCGCTAGAAACCTTCTAGAAGAAATTGAAAAAGACCTTTGCTCAACTGATAAAGAGCTAAAGGCCTTCCAAAAAAATAAGAAACCAATTCTTTATATCTTTGATTATTTAACTCAAAGACGTCATTAGATAAAATCTAATCTATTGTTCTTATCTACATAGCTTGTGTAGACTACGGAATATTTCTGCAGCTTCAGTCGCATCAGATGCTGAAGAGAACTCTAAAGAGCTTAGTCTTCTTTGATAATCATCTTCAATCATACCTTGATAGACTCCTGGCGTATCGCTATCGACTTTAAATGAAGTATAAGATGGACGGGTCCAACCAATACCTGCTTCAAAATCATATTCAAGCCAAAATTCAATTCTTCTATTTTTACTATTTTTACGAGCTGTTCCACTGAACTCAATACTACATCCATCATTATATATTTTTGTATTATCTATTCTAACAGTGTCTCTTTTTATACTATAGTATCCACTTAAATCTCTTAGGCTTCTTTCATAAAGTGATACAAGTCTATTTGCGAGTTGTTTTTGTTTAGAAGCGCGAGATTGACTTTGAATTATTCCTTCATAGTCCTTGCTCCAATCAACAGTAAGTGCCAGGACTTTTCCTTGAAGAAAGTGAAAAGTGATCTTCTTATTGTTGTCTAGAACCTGGTATGTCTTGTCATCAATCTTTTTCAAGTTAGGGTATATCTTTAGTAGTTTATACTTTCTAATGTCAAAAAGATTTAAACCTGTGAAATCTTGAGAAGCTCGAGAAATCGCTGGTGCATCGTAGACTGTCAAAAAGACACTTTCTAACTCAAATGTGTCTTCGTTACAAGACACAGTTGAGTTACCATCTAGAGTGAATATTACTTTACCATTAGTAGTATTCTCATCTTTTATTTCAATATTCTCTTCAAAGAATTCACATGACTTTCCCGGAAGACCGAAGACGTCGAGTGCATTAACATTAAAATTTAGTATACATACTAGTGTTAAGAGTAATGATTTCATGATTACTCCTAGAATCTACAAGATGCGTAAGCTTGAGCATCAACAAGTGGATCTCTGTAAGAATTATTTGCAGAAACATATCCACTCATACAACTACCTGGATATACTATTCCGTTCTGATTACCCTTAAACCAGTATCCATAAGATGTAATACCTTTAATTTTCATAGAGCAACGAATTGGTCTACTGTAGCGGTTATTGCAAACTTCACAGACAGCATTTTTGCCACCATTTATATAGCAATTAGCTTTTAAATTTACTCTGCTTTGAGCATTCGTAGTTAATGTTAATAGTAAAAACGTAATAACGATTGTTAGTTGTTTCATATGTTCTCCAATGTTTTTTTTAGAAATTTAACACTATGCGTTATTTGCATCAATCGTTTTACTTTATCCATGTATTTTTTACTGGAATTTGAATTTATGAGTGGGGATTGATTAGATATATTTATAAAACCAAAGATTGTCAGTCATTTCAATTGCTTAGCTTTGGCAGACATACCAATCTGAAAGAAACGAGTCGATGTATATTTCTTATCTACTCGATTCACTCATGGTCATAGGTCTATTTCTTTAAAAGAATACAGTGAGGAAGTGCTCGAGTCACATCTTTGATTGCTCTCTTACACCTCTCCACGCCAGAGGGAGTGTGTCTTGGGAAGCTTCTCTTCTTAGCATTTTCAAAGATTAAATCATCACTCTTTCTGGCAAGGTTCACTTTAGACTGATACATCTTTATTTCGACGCTACAGTCTTTGAACATCTTTGTTCCACTTCTAAGCCACGAGAAGTTTAAGTGATAATCACCAGTGATAATTCTCTTATTTTCTTTTAACATTGTTACAGAATAGTTTTTTTCTTCAAGGTACTCTATTAAAACATCTCTATACTTTTGATCTTCTTTGGAATCAAAAGTATCCCAAAGCTTTAGGCGACAAGTATCGTGTTCTCTCTTGTAGTAGATATGATCACTCTTGGCCGCAATATTTTGGGCCAAGAGTATAATAAATGCTAAAGAAATTGCTTGTAGTCTTCTTGGCATGCTGCCTCCACTTCTTTGATTTCTTTTGGAATCATAGCAGTTAAATTATCATGAGATGACTCTGTTATAAGTATATCATCTTCTATTCTAACAGCTAATCCTCTGAAGTGCTCAGGGATATTTACATTATCTTTTTGGAAGTATAATCCAGGCTCAATTGTGAAACACATACCTTTTTGAAACTTAATTGGATCAAAATTCTTATCTAAGTATGGGTTTTGGTCATGTACATCAAGCCCAATCCAGTGAGAAGTTCCATGTGGATAGAACTCTCTAAATAGGCTTTCTTCAATGATTTCATCTACACTCTGTTTTAATATTCCGAGTTCCTTAAGGCCAACAGAAAGCTCTTTCACAGATGCCATGTGGACGTCTTCTAGGCTATTTCCAGGAGAAGCTTTGCTGAAACTTGCTTTCATCGCTCTAAGGACAACTTCATAAATCTCTTTTTGTATCGTTGAAAACTTACCATTGATAGGGAAGGTTCTCGTTACATCACTAGCGTAAGTTCCGTATTCGCTTCCTGCATCGATAAGAAGTGTTTCTCCATCAATAAGTTGAGCATTATTTTCAACATAATGAAGAATAGTTCCATTGTCACCACCAGCAACGATAGAGCCATAGGCCTCACCGCTTGCTCCGTGCTTTTTGAAAACATAGTTCATTACGTTGTGTAGATCAGCTTCTGTATGAGCTGAACTTGCCATTGCCATGGCCGCTCTGTGCGCCTTATTTGTTGCAGCTGCAGCTTTCTTCATTAGAAGAATTTCATTTTGATCTTTAATTAATCTCTGCTTCTCTACAATAGCGTTTAAATGTCTAAAGGCCTTAGGAGTAGGCATTTTTAGACGATTTCTAGGATCGAGACCCATCGCCATTTTCTTAACTTTATTAAATAGTGTCGAATCGTTATTTAAATCTATGAATACTTCACTATGACCTTTCATTAATTCTGGAAGAATTTCATCGAATTGATCTAAAGTGTAAACTTCATCCATTTCAAATATATCTTTTGATTTTTCAACGCCTAGTCTTCTTCCGGCCCATATCTCTTGCATTCTATCTTTAGGTCTAACAAATAGATGGTCTTTCTTTTTTCCATGTGGAGTAAGTACAAGAATCGAATCTGGCTCATTACTACCTGTTAGGTATTTGAAGTTTGAATTTTGACGAAAATCAAATTCAGTATCATTTGACCTAGTCATATGAGTGGCAGCAGGAAGGATTGCAATTCCATCTTTTAATTTAGAAATTGTCGCTATTCTTCTGCTTTTATAATTTGTAGATTCCATATATTTCTCCTAAATGAATATTATAAGATAGTGTGTCCTATTCGTCCAAATGGTTATTCTTGATTTAGTGGTATAATGTGAGGTTTAGACAAAAAAAAGGGCCTAACTAGTAGGCCCATCTTTTATTATTTTAAGTTTTTTTCTTCTTTATTGTAGAGTTCAATTGCATTCTTTAGAACAACTAATGCCTCTGCTTGATCAGTGAAGTCATTTACTTCTACTGATTTTTTCTCAAGAGCTTTATATGTTTCAAAGAAATGCTTGATTTCTTTAAGTGTATGCTCAGGAATATCTTTAATAGAGTTGAAACTGTTGAATTGTGGATCATCTGCATGTACTGCAATTAATTTATCATCAACTTCACCACCATCAACCATATGCATGTTACCAATGATCTTAACGCTCATTAGACACATAGGAACAACTTTAGCTTGCCCAAGTACTAGTACATCAAGAGGATCATTGTCATCACAGTAAGTTCTAGGGATAAAACCGTAGTTTGCTGGATAGTGAACTGCACTTGAAAGAATTCTATCAACCTTAATTAGTCCAGTTGTCTTATCTAATTCATACTTAGTTTTTTCACCACGTGGAACTTCGATAATTGCATTTACTATTGCTGGACCTTCTTGCCCAAGAGACACATCATGCCATGGATTCATTATATCTATCCTTTTTAAAAATTTTTGCCATTCTAGACTTAAATTCATGGAGAGTAAATTTCTAGTAGGGGATTTATAGAAAAATTTATATGACAACACACAAAAAAGGCCCCATTCGGGGCCCTATTTACTCGATTTTATAAGAAATCTATCTTTTAGTGCAATATTGTCTTCTTGAAGCTGTGCTTTGGCACTTCTGCATTGCCTTTTGGCAGGCCTTAGCTTGAACTCCTGAGTTAGGGCGTCCAGTTGCTTGAGCTGTATATGAGTTCTTCACATTTCCTCTTGCCCCTCTTTTATCTACCGTACAAGACTTAGTAACTTGTCTAGTTGGAGGAGTAGGTCTTGAGTAGCTCTGTACACATCTTGCTCTTAAGCTTCTACCATTTCTATTTCTTTGGATCAGCGCTCTCATACAAGCGTCTTCTGCGGCTCTACAGCTCATTCTGCTAAATGTATCAACAACTCTTCCATTTTGTGTTTGGATATCGTAAGAACAGTTTCTATTTCCATTGCCATTCCCGTTTCCATTACCTCTACCTTCTACATTACAAGTAAGGTTTGAATTTCGATCCCACCTTCTTCTTTCTCTCATTTCTTGCCTACAATCTTGAAGTGCTTCGTTACAAGCTCTTTGATAGTTGTAGTCAAATTTAACAAATCTTTGGATTGTATATGATCCATATCTTTCTTGTTGATCTAGAGTAGCGGTACATACTTCAGCGCTTACGCTAGAAACTGTTAGTAGTGTTGCAAGTGCGATTAAGATTCTTTTCATAATTATTTCTCCCTCTTTTTTTAATAGTTCTTTTTAAATACTCTTCTAAAAATTAGTTACGTCTTCTTGGATTTGATTGTGTCTTAGCTTCTACACATTTTGATCTTAGGTCGTGTCCATTTCTATTTCTTTCTAGTAGATCTCTCATGCATGCATCTTGAGCTGCTTTACAGCTTAGTTTGCTAAAAGATGTAACAACTCTTCCGTTTTGGTTTTGAATATTATATGAGCAATTTTGATTACCGTATCCATTACCATTACCGTTACCGTTACCATTACCATTGCTATTTGATGTAACTGTACAAGTTAAATCCGCTTTACGATCAAACCTTGCTCTTTGTCTCATCTCCTGATTACATTCTTGAAGAGCAGCATCACAAGCCTTTTTTTGGTTGGAGTTATATTTTGAAAAACTTTGAATTGTATAAGAACGATTTCTATCTTTTTGTTTAAGTTCAGCAGTACAAGTTTTTGCACTTACGCTTGATACAGTTAGTAGAGCAGCTGCTGCGATTAAGATTTTTTTCATGTTTTATTCTCCCTCTTGGTTATTCCGTAATTCAGTTTTCGCTTTTAGGTTTAAGAGTGGCAATAGTTAGAAATAAATAACTGCTATTTTCTTGCAAATGTAATACTTTTCTTTGAAATGTAAGTTTTATGAAGTTTAGAGATTTTGAAGGATCTTGTAATATATTGATTTTATTACTGGTGTCAAAGTGCGCATAGGGTCAGAGTGAAACTACGAATCTATTTTATATAAATCTTACTTCTTATTTTTATAAACTTAAATATAGAGTCGTTGTCTCAGTATCTTTTTAAGTATAATTTTCAATCTTCATTGAATCTCGCGCCAAAAAATCATAGAAATAGATCCAATTCAAAGGATTTATTTATGATTAAAGTACTTATATGTTTATTACTAAGCAGCTCTCTATATGCAAAAACTGTTGATCTAAGAGAATTTCAAACTCCAGTTAAAGATCAAAAAGATAGAAATACATGTGCTTACTTTGCTGTTACTGCACTAGTAGAAGGTGTTATTAGTAAAACATTCAACAAGAAATTAGATATCTCTGAAGAGTTTCAAATATTTTACGGTAAAGATCACTATAATGAATATGCTGATAAAGAGTTTGGTAGTACGTCTATGATTGCTAAGAACTTTGTCTCTCAAGGTTTTGTTATGAAAGAAATAGACTTTCCTTATAAGCCTTTTCCTTTTGATCCAGGAATGGTTTGTGAGGGTGAGGACCCATACAGTACTTCAACTCCAGCACATTGTTTTTCAGGAGCACCTGTTGAATTTAGCTATGATCAAAGTACAAGAGTTAATGGCCTAGTTTATGATTGGATCACAGGTATGTGGGATTTTGGTAAGACTCAATCTCAACTGATTCAAAAGAGAATAGATAAAGGAAGACCAGTTGTTCTGACTCTAAAGGTTTATCCTCCTGGTTGGGATAATACTCATGTTACATACTCTGATGAAACAAATGCTAAGTGTGAATCTGGAGAGTATTCATGTTATGGACACGCCATTCTTCTCACTGGTTACGATACTGATAAAAAGGTTTTCATGTTTAAAAACAGCTGGGGAGAAAGTTGGGGTGATAAAGGATATGGAACAATGTCTTTTGATTACGTGAATAAGTACTCAGATTCTCCAGTTTCAGTGTATTTTGATAGATTAATGGGGGAGATTCGTTAATCAAATCTGATATATTCAGTAGGGACTCCTACTGAATACCACTCTAAATCGCTTTTCATATATTTAGTAACCTCTTGATATAATCATGAAGGCCAAATGAATAAGCACTAATCTAAAAAATATTTTCACTCTTTTTCTTTAGTGAGTTTTTATTATAAAATTAGATACTTATAATATTCGTAAATACCGAACTAGTTAAATAACGTATTCATATTTATCGAAGTAGTGCCGATAAAAGAGAAGCTAACATATTCAATTTAATGGAGACTGCATGAACAACACAGGTTCTACTATGAACAAGCGGGTGTTTTTTACATCTGCAATTTTTATCGCTCTAATTACAATCTTTGGTTCAATATGGCCTAAGGAACTAGAAGAACTTTTTAATGGAATACAGCACTGGCTTATAACAAAAGCTAGTTGGGTCTACATACTATCTGTAGCTGTAGTTTTATTTTTCTCACTCTGGCTAATGGTTAGTCGTATGGGAGATATCAGGCTTGGCCCTGATCATTCAGAACCTGAGTATACTAATCTGTCCTGGTTTGCCATGCTATTTAGTGCTGGTATGGGGATTGGTTTACTTTTCTTTGGTGTCGCAGAGCCGATGATGCACTTTACAGCTCCACCTCTAGGGGAAGCTCAGTCTCTCGAAGCTGCCAGAGAGGCCATGAAGATTACCTTCTTTCATTGGGGACTTCATGCATGGGCCATATACGCAACTCTTGGTGTGATACTCGCATACTTTAGTTATAGAAAAGAATTACCTCTCTTACCTAGATCTGCTTTTTACCCAATTATTGGTGATAAGATTTACGGAAGAATAGGTGACTTTGTAGATATCTTTGCCATTATCGGTACGATGTTTGGTGTTGCTACGTCTCTAGGTTATGGAGTGACTCAAGTAAATGCAGGGTTACATTACTTATTTGGACTACCGCAGACTCCTCTTATTCAAGTAGGTCTTATTGCTGGGATTACTTTCTTAGCGACAATCTCAGTTGTACTAGGTCTTGATGGTGGTATTAAAAAACTTTCAAATATCAACCTTGGTTTAGCTGCACTATTACTAGTAGCGGTTTTACTTCTTGGAGATACTGTAGATATTCTTCAGTCATATATCCAAAATACTGGTGCTTATCTTTCAGATATTATTCACAAAACATTTAATCTATACGCTTATGAAAAGAAAGAGTCATGGATTGGTGGATGGACACTTCTTTATTGGGGATGGTGGATTTCATGGTCTCCGTTTGTAGGGATGTTCATTGCTAGAATTTCTAAAGGTAGAACTATTAGAGAGTTTATGGTTGGTGTTGTTTTTGTTCCGGCTGCTTTCACATTCTTTTGGATGACAGTATTTGGAAACTCAGCAATCTCTCTCGCTCTTCAAGGGAAGGCCGAGAAATTGATTGAAACTGTAAACTCAAATGTACCTGTGGCGTTATTTCAATTTTTTGAATACCTACCTGGAACAATATTCTTATCAGGACTTGGCGTAATCTTAGTCATGACGTTCTTTATTAGTTCTTCAGATTCAGGATCACTAGTTATTGATACACTCGCTTCTGGTGGTGAAGCAGAACCTCCTGTGTGGCAAAGAATTTTTTGGGCCGTATTAGAAGGTGTTGTTGCTGCAACTTTACTTCTTGCTGGTGGCCTTGGGGCACTGCAGACGATGACAATTGCATCTGCCTTTCCAATGATTTTTATGATTATGACTGCAATGTATGCATTCATTAAATCACTGCGGGCCGATTACTTGCTCTTAACATCTGTTCAGAATCACTCAACAACTATTCAGTATACTCAGGCATCAATGGGTTGGAAGGATAGGTTAGGAACGCTTGTTGAAAACCCTACGCATGATAGTGCACTTAACTTCATAAAAGAAACATGTGTTCCTGCTATGAAGGAGTTATCTGTGGAACTTGAAAATAGAGATCAAACTGTTGTGGTTACTGAAGGTGAGCATAATGTAAATCTCGTTATCAAGAATTTAAATGTTGAAGATTTTCAATACGAAATCAGACTTAGAGAGTTCTTTGTTCCTGAGTATGTTGATGAAAGTCAAAAGTCATATTGGAGAGCGGAAGTATTTCTATTCTCTGGTGGTCAGCATTACGATATCTATGGATACTCAAAAGAGCAGATTATTGCAGATGTTATCACTCAGTACGAGAAGCATTTTCATTTTCTACATGTTCATAACGCAGAAAAAGTTTAATAAAGAAGGGGAGCTATTAGCTCCCCTTTTTCTTATTTAAATAGCTTTAAAACTCTTTCTTTACCTATTGTTCTGATAAATCCTGCTAGCTTTGGACCTTTCTCTTTACTGATAAGTCTATCGTACATAACAGGGAATACATCATTTGGTTGAACTTCAACGGCGTGAATGATCTCATACATCTTTTCATGAAGCTCTTTATCTGTAGTTATTGAATCCCATTCATTTGAGATGAACTCTGAGAACTTCGCTAGAAATTCTTTTTGCTTTTCACCACATTGTGTATCTGTTGCTTCTGTATTGATTTTAAATTTAAACTCTTCTGGAGCATAATTCTCTAACCAATGAAGAGCACAGTTACTTCTTTCATTGAATCTTCTTTCATCTCTTTCATTTTTAAGATCTTTAGCATAATAAGTCTTAGCTTGATCAATATTTCCATCGTTGATTTGAAGAACATTACAAAGGTGTCTAAATGATGGTTGGAAAGGACACTCTTTTGGAGCTTCACCAATTTGAGAAAGTTCATAAACTCTCTTGGCCATATTCACTTTCTTCTCATTTCCAGTTTCTACACCAAAAGCAAGTCTCTCTTGTCTATCAAAGTCTTCGTAGATTTTTAGTACATCTAAATCAAAGCTTACAGAGAAGTCTACATTAGACTTATAGCTAGCAAAGATCCATCTAACCATCTCTGGCTCATAAACTTTAAGAACATCTCTAACAGTAATTAAATTACCCTTTGAAGATGACATCTTTCCACCTGCACCTTTAATAGATACAAAGTCGTACTGAAGATAAACTGGAGCTTCACCACCGTAGAGCTTAACAATCTCTTTCGCTGTTGTATAAGACCCACCTTGTGAAGAGTGATCTTTTCCACCTGGCTCAAAATCAACATCTTCATAAACCCAACGCATAGGCCAATCTACACGCCATGGTAGCTTAACTTTATCTGTCGTATCTAGGTCTATTGTCCCTGTATAGTCATGAACTTTATGCTTATAAGTGATTGTATTATTTCCATCCCAACCAATTACTTCTGTTTCATCTGTAAGGTATTTTTCACAGTAAACTGAAATAGGGTAATACTCATCACCATATGGAGTAGATCTGTACTCATTAAGAATAGCCGCGATATCACCTTTCATCTCAAGTGCTTTCTTAATTTGTGATTTATAATCTCCGCCTCTATATTTCTTCGCTTGGTAGATTGGCTGAACTTCAACTCCAACGCTCTCAAGTTGTGATTCAAAGCTTTGCTCATGGTGAGCAGCATAAGAGTCAGCTTCTTCGAATGGATCTGGTGTGTCGACAATAGGTCTAAACAGGTATTCTTTAAGCTCTTCTTGCTTTGGAAGATTTAGAGGAACCTTTCTAAATGTATCGTAATCATCCCAGCTAAAAATAAATCTAACTTTCTTTCCACGATCTCTAAGTGCTCTAGCAACAAAGTCTACTGTTATAACCTCACGGAAGTTTCCAAAGTGAACAACCCCAGAAGGAGTGATTCCACTTGCTACAGTGTATTCTTCCTTATCGCCTCTTTGTCTGATAATTCTATCTGCCGTAAAATCGGCCCAGTGAATAAGTTTTTTTTGATTATCATCACTCATCGCGTAATTTCCTCATTTAATATATTTGATCCATTGACATTGCTCAAAACATTACCATCTTACACACAAGGCGAAAAGATACTAATTGTTGAAAATTACGTAGTTTAACGAATTATTCTAAGTCATTTGACTAATTGGTAGGCGCGTTGTTTAAATACTTAAAAGGATCAATATGATTATTCAATTTTTACTTAAATTAATATTCTTCTACTTTCTCTATACATTTATGAGATCGATCCTGCGTGGCTATCTTCAAAAGAAGGCCATGGCCGGAGCATACTCTCAAAATACAGGAAATAATACTCATCAGGAGCGTAGAACTAAACATTCGGCTTCGTCTGCAGATATTTTTGAAGCCGAATATAAGGTTGTCAAAGAAGAAAATTAGACGGTATCTCTGCTATTATTCTCGCAACGGGAGTAATTCTCTCATGAGATATTAAGTCTAAGATTAATTGATTTCCTCTAAGTCTTAAGAACCACTGCTCAATACCAATTGTTGGAAGATGATGATTGAGTAGATCTCCATTATCTTTATGAAAAAGAGAGAATGTTTCAACTTTATTACTTGGTTTGTCTGAGTAGTAAGAGCTTAGATCAAATGTATTGATTCCTATCAATTTATATATTCCTTTTACTTTATCAGTTGCCCATGGACGAAAATCACTTTTAAAAACTTCTTTTGTCGAGCTTTGTGTAAGTTTACTTAAATCAATATTACCAAGTGTTAAATTGAAGTTTCTATCTCCAGATAACTTAATAGTTAAGAGTCTTTCATCTTTTGAAATCTTCATTTTTTTGAAACTATAAGCATTTTTGAAATCGAATTTTACTCTTACCTTGTCATCTTTTAAAAGAGATAGGTCATGATCATTTGTCTCTTGCAGACTTGTCTCCCAGTTTTGACCTGTGTAAACCCCATCTACCTCAAACATAGATAAATGAACTTCATATTCTAATAGATCTTTGTAGTGAAAGAAGTTAATTGGAGCGAATGAACATGTCTTATTCTTCCAGTATTCTAAGCTGTTCGTAAGGTAGAGAGGCTTAGGTGGATAGAAGTGTTTTGGTGGTGCTTGTTTAAGGTCACTATCGTTACATGGTGTCTTTACATAGACTAATGGTGTTTTAATTTTGTTGTAGCCTGACTTCATTCTCGTTTCAACAGGGAATTGGTCGTATTCTATTCTTCCCATTTCATACTTAAATTGTATTTCTTTAAAATCTTTTTCTTTGTTTTGTAAGTCTTTTTCTATGTCTGAGATTGAACAACTATTAACTGCCTTCTTAAAGTCGTTGGCCGCATACCATCTGTAGTCTTTTTCAAAAAATTTCGACCATAGTGAAACAACTTTGTTTTTGATTCCTGGAGAGTAGTTTAAATCTTTATATAGATTTGAATAAAAAGAAGAGTTTCTACTTTCAATTCCTAGATCATAGAATGTCTCATCACTGCCAGTCATTTCTTTGTACACTTTGTTCATAACCGTCATAGGTAGTTGAAAGTATGTTTTCATTATTCCTGGCCATTCAAATTCGATATTTCCAGGTCCTCTACAGTTATTAGTGATGATTATTTCATTAAGAGGATATTTCTTATGATTTCTTTCGTAGGAAATAAGTTCATCTGATACAGGGAGTGATTTAGATCTAGAGAAGACAAATGATTTTCTCTCATATTCATTAAAGTACTTCATTACTCTGTCTGTACATTTTGAGAGCTTATTTTTAAACGTTTTCCAATAGAGACTTTTAAATGAGAAAGGTCCCACTTCAATTTGCGCGGAGTCTTTTGTGTTATAGAAGTAAAAGAAGTAATTATCATCTTTTTGGTAGAGTGCAACGCGAGAGAGAATAGACATGTCTAAATATTTATTTGGTTTAAAAGCATCTCTTTCATCTGCAAATTTAGAAGTATCTATTGGAATATCTAATACTTCCTTTCCCTTTCTTGATTCGTTATTGAAAATTCTTTTTACTCTTGAATCTTTTGGAAGAGAAATCTTTTCTCCAATTAAATTTTGTAAGTTTTCAATTTTAATCTTTCTTTCGTTAGATGAAAATTTCTCAAGTTTAACTGATGTAAAAATTAATCTTTTTGATAAATGAACATTATCAAAATAGTCTAACTTATCTTTAAATTGATTGTCTGTAAGTTCTCCACCTAGGTAAGAATCAATGATTATCTGTTGAATACTTTCTCTGAGTGGTACTAAGCTCTTTGGCCATTTTTGTGGGGTACTAGTTAAATCAATTGCCTTGTCAAACTTTCTAAGTGTTGGAGCATTTGTCTCTAATCTTTTGCAGCTTATAGTGTTTTTTAAAAATGCACTATTTAGGCTTTGTATAATTCTTGTAAGTAACGAGTACTTATCATTATATTCGATATAGTAGTTTGCACTTGTAATTGCTCTTATATTTTTTGGTAGTCTCCATGTCCTGTGAATAGGAAGTCTTGGGTCAATCGTTTCAATTGAAATATATGGAAATTTAATTTCAGTAGTAATCTGTTTTTGAAGAACAGGGGAGAATTCCAACTTTGTTAAATTTTCTTCCGTAAGGTATCGAAGCTTATAAGTATGTTCGTTTAGTTTTAAGTCAGATTTTAATTTAGAAAGATCTATATAATAGCTTCTGTCATCTTCTTTCCATTTCCATACTCCATTTTTGTAGTGATAGAGCGAATCACTATCTTGAGAGTAGAATTCTTTAAAAAGACCAGGAGATGAGATGCTTATGTACTGATCTTTTTGAAAAGAGTTTATGACACCATTCTTTACCTGTGTATTTTCACAAGTAAAGTGAATCGTCTGATCTTTGGCTTGAGTATTGAAGGATAAGGCACTCAGTAAAATAAATTGAATGCCAACTTTTAAGGACAGGTTTTGTTTGGTTTTTTTTATCATATGGTAAATATAACCTATTGTTAATATTGGAGAAATGAGGAAAAATCTATCTATAGTTTGTAAGAAGTTTCAACAAATTTAATCTAATGTTAAAATTTAACTATATATTTTAATAGTTTAATGCCTTTTGGGTGGTTTTTATGAAAAAGCAATTTCTGATTTTACTTCTATTTCTAACTTCTCTTGGAAGTGTGGCGCAGAGTTCTGGTGGGGCGATAGATCCATTAGATAACTATATCGATCCTGCGACAAATATCGACTATAAAACTCAACTCGAAAAACTCAATGGTGATCAAAAACAAGTTCTCGTTGAACGATGTGTAATGTTCACTATTCAAAATGAGATGGGGCAAACAGGAGAGGACTCGATGAGTCCTGCTGAGATTGAATCATATGAAAACCTTATCGAAACAAAGTGTAAGTGTATCCAAGATGGTTATACTTGGGAGAAAGAGTCTAACGTAAAGGGACAATGTAATAATGCTGCTCCTGCTGAGAAAGATTTACTCCTTTATACTATGGATCAATGTGTTGATAGACTTAAGTTATCGGATAGTAGTTGTAAGACAAATATGACTGACTCATGTGTTAATGACTTTAGATATCAATGTTACCAATATATGACACAGCCACATGAGTTCTCAGAAAAATCAAACCCAATTCTTAATAGATGTGATTACGATGACCAGACTAAAAATATTAAATTAGAATGTAGATCATACTGCTATATAAGAAATGAGTGTGATGTTACTCAAGAGGATTTCAAGAATAGAAAAATTGGTAATGTTTATTTATTAAAAAAGAAATCTAGGTCTTCATGTGTAAAGGGAAGTACTTACGGTATAAATGACGATAATACTATTTGGGTTACCAACTCTTGTCATGGTGACTTTGCAATTCAGTATAAAGACCCTAAGTGTGGATTTAGACCTACATGTAATCCAAAACCTCATATGACTGACTATATTGCAGAAAGTGGTACACAGAAATTAGAGGTTGTTTGTAATGGTGAAGAGAATGAAAGTGGTGGAAAGCAATTTTGTGCTGTAACTCCTTTTAAAGTAGATAAATCTGGAAAGTTAACTGATGAACCTGATCCTCAAAAAGAAGTTACATATATAAAAGACTTAAAATTAGTTAAGAAGATCGGTCCGGCTAAGTGTAATCCTGGTGGAAACGCTAGTGCGATTGATTATAATTCTAGAGATAAAGGTCTTGATGGAGGCTGGGGAATTGAAACTCAAAACTTCTGTCACGGGTTATTTGAAGTTTCTGTAAATTGGAAGAGAAAGCTTTGTACACTTGCTGGGCAAAAGACAACTTCACAAGACACTTGTTGTAATGGTCTTTACTTTGATCCAAAAGATAAGACATGTAATGTTCCACCTTTTGATCCACCAGCTTTAGATGATGAGATTAAGCTTGCTAGTATGGCCGATGGAATTCGTGCAGGAGCAAATTGTAACCCTACAATTCCTGATGAAGTTAATGCTTTAGTTGATAAATACTTCCTTGAGCTAGGTAACTATGAAAACTTATTTACTCTAATTGATGGTAAGAGTGATGCTGTAAGTTCAATTGAGGTAAATACTGAAGATGCAGAGGAAGATCAACAGGGAGCAAACTCTGGTTCTAGTAGTGTTGAGCCTAATTCTTCAACATATGATTTGACGAAGCTTTTACACGATACAGTTGTTAGATATAGAACAGATTATAAAGAGGCTTATGCTCAATTTAAGACTGCTGAGGATTATACAGCAGGTGAGTACAAGGCCTATATCGCTTACTTACAAAAAGTTGATAAGAAAGAAAATACACCTGAAGATGATAAGGCCGTAGAGAAGAATATGTTTCTTGGCCTAGATATTCAATCAGCTGCGTTTAAAAATCAAAACCTAACTAAGAATTTTCAAATCGCATACATTAAAACAATTAAGGATATGACGGCAGAGTATGAAGCTGAACTTAGTAAGGCTGCTCATGCAGGTCAGAACGCTGTTTGGTACTGTGCTCACAATGAAAACTGTTCAGAGAATAACTGGCTTGTAAGAGACATTAAAAAAGATGAAGTAGTCGATTTCTTACATGATCCTTCTTATCCGTTTAAAGCATTGACGATTAGAGGAAAGATGCTACCTAAGCTTGCTAAGGTAAATAAGTTGCTTCTTGAGAATAGTACTTATGCAAAGTTTGAAAGCAATGGAGACAATAAAGGACTAGATAAATTTGATCTTTACTCTAAGTACTTTGATTATAGATCAGGAGGAGATGTAGATAATAGTATGATTAAGAATACTTCTTCTTCTTCCCTTGTAGGTACAAGTAATAAAACTCCAGCTGAATATTACATGACTCTAGACTTATTTAGAAAGTATTCTCATGAAGTTCCGCTTAGAGAAAATAGTTTAATTTCTAATAATGACTACCTTTCAAAATCAAAAGAAGGAACTCTTGCTGGCGGATTACCGCAATACTGTGAGAAGCAAGATGAGTATGAAGTACGTGTTCCTATTGGCAAGGCCATAGAGCCTCTTCGAATGTTACAAGTTACTGGTGTCGCTAAGGCGTACTTTGATTTAGTTGCATCTGTTTATGAAAAGAATGAGAGTTGTTTAGTTGATGTAAATGCTTCTCATGATAAAAATGTTGCAGATTTAGATGTAAACTTAGGTCTTGAATCAAGACTTATTGGAAACTCTAACTCTCTAAACGATGTTGAAGGTGAAGAAGCAGGTTTCATTAAGAATGTTAGTGGATCATTACTAGGTGTTATGTCTAGTAAGTATGGATCAGCTTCTTCTGGTTCTTTTATGGATAACCTTTTTGGAAAAAGTTCTGATAGTTCAAGTGCAAGCCTAAATGACTCGAATACTGGAAGTAGCTTAAGTGCAATCAAAAAAGCTGAAGCAGATAGAGTTTCTAAGCTTATTAATAAGAGAATTAAATATAAGAAAGATACGGCCCTTGCTGACTATCAAGCATCTTTAGATAGTGCTTTTGGAGATCAGTTAAAAAATAAAGCAAATGCTTTCGCTTCATATTCTCCTAGTCTAAGTGGGAAGAGTGGTCTTAGCACTTCAAGTGGAGCTAACTCAGCTCTTGGGAAATCTGCTAGAGATGGCGAGGGTGACAGTAAAGTAGATGCTAACTCAGGAATTAACTGGGGATCAGGTTCAGGATCATCATCAGGAAGTGGTTATGGTGGATTTAACAGATCTAGTGGCAGCTCTAACTACAATAATGGATCTGGCTCAAATTCTGGTGGGAACTATGGATCATCTTATGGATCTAGTTATGGTGTAAATAATAACGAAATCTTAGATAATATTGATGACAAGAAATATGAGCCGAATGAGACTGACAGCTTATTTGATAGAGTTACTAAACGTTATATCAAGTCTGCTTATCCAGTACTGTTAGAGAAAAAGAAAAAAGAATAATATAAGGGCCCTCTTTGAGGGCCTTTTTTTGAGCAATTTGCACTTAAGATTTTAATCATTATAATCTATGAATGATAAAATTTAATTCAAAACTCCCAAATGTTGGTCAAACTATTTTTACTACTATATCAGCTAGAGCAAATGCTTCAGGTGCTCTGAACCTAGGTCAAGGTTTTCCAGACTTTGATGGTGACAAATTTTTAAAAGAAAGAGTCTGTCACTATATCGAAGAAGGATTCAATCAATATGCTCCTATGACTGGTGTGAAAGAATTAAGAGATAGTATTGCTAAATACTTCAATATTAAATACAAGCACAATATTAATCCCGATACAGAAATAACAATAACTTCAGGCGCTACAGAGGCCCTTACTGCAAGTATACTTGCCTTTGTTAAAGAGGGTGATGAAGTTCTTGTCTTTGACCCTTGTTACGATAGTTATGTTCCGGCAATTGATCTTGCTGGAGGGAGCGCTAAGCGATTAAATCTAGTCGGTGAGGGTTTCTCTCTACCATTTTCAAAGATTGAAGAATCTATTAATGATAAAACTAAAATGATCATTATTAATTCTCCTCATAACCCTACTGGAGCGAGACTTACGAAAGCTGACTGGGTCAAGCTAGCTAAGTTAGTTGAGAATAAGAATATTATTCTCTTAAGTGATGAGGTCTATGAAGGAATTTGCTTTGATGAAGAGTACCACTTCAATCCTAGGAACTTGGCCTCTCTAGCTGATAGGTTGATAAGTGTTTATAGCTTTGGAAAGTCCTGTCATATGACTGGATGGAAAGTTGGCTATCTTGTGGCCAACCCTGGACTAACTTTAGAGGTTAGAAAGTTACACCAGTATATAACTTTTTCTACTTTTACAGCGGCCCAGATGGCACTTGCTGATTACCTAAGTGAGAAGGTTGATAATTTTCTCAACTTGGGAGATTTTTATAAAGAGAAGAGAGATTTTCTTGTTGATGGCCTAAAGGAATCTAGATTCAAAGTACTAAAGCCTAGTAGTACATATTTTTGTCTCTTAGATTATAGTAATATTTCAAAACTTAATGATGTGGATTTTTGTTTAAAGCTTATTGAAGAACATGGGATTGCTACGATTCCAATTTCTGTATTCTATGAAAATGCTCCAGTTGATCAAAAGATTGTAAGGATTTGCTTTGCAAAAGATCAAGAGACCCTAACTAGGGCCCTTGATATTTTAAATGCTATCTAGTGACCTAGGTAGGCCTTTTGAATCTCTTCATTTGTGATGAGCTCACTAGCTGGACCTTCCATGAAAATCTCTCCAGTTGCTAAAACATAGCCTCTGTCAGCGATTTTTAGGGATGCATATGCATTCTGCTCAACTAATAGAATCGTCATACCGTGCTTATTTAGATCTACAATGGCATCAAAGATTGCTTGAACTAAAATTGGTGCAATACCAAGAGACGGCTCATCTAATAGGAGTAGATCTGGTGCTGACATATACGCTCTTGCAATTGCAAGCATCTGTTGCTCTCCACCTGAAAGTGTTCCCGCAAGCTGAGTAGATCTCTCTTTTAATTTTGGAAAGAGATTATACATATATTCATAATCAGATTTTATTTTTTCTGTATCTCTTCTAAGATAAGCGCCCATTTCTAAGTTTTCTTTAACTGTTAAGTCTGGGAAAACCATTCTTCCTTCTGGAGAGTGAGCAACACCAAGGCCAACTATTTTATTGGCCTTAACACCATCAATTCTATTTCCGCGGTAGAGAATTTCTCCCTTACTTGGACTTAATAGGCCTGAAATTGTGTGTAAGCTTGTTGTTTTACCGGCACCGTTTGAACCAAGAATAGTTACAATCTCACCTTTATGAACTTTTAAATTTATTCCATGAATTGCATGAATTGCACCGTAGTGAACATGCATATCTTTTACTTCTAATAGTACTTCTTTACTCATTTTTTAACCCTTATGCTTGTTCAGTTCCTAGATAAGCCTCGATAACTTTTGGATCGTTTTGGATCTCTTTTGGCTGACCTTGAGCAATTAATTCTCCATGATCGACTACATAGATCTCTTCACAGACATCCATGACTAGTCTCATATCGTGTTCAATTAAAAGAATTGCAATTTGAAACTTATCTCGTACCCATCTGATGAGCTCAGTAAGTTCTTTTGTCTCGTTTGGATTCATACCAGCAGCTGGTTCATCAAGAAGAAGAACATCTGGCTTAGTTGCTAGAGCTCTTGCAATTTCTAAACGTCTTTGCTCACCATAAGGTAAGTTCTTTGCTAATAATTCTTGCTTATCTTGAAGTCCAAAGATCTTTAAAAATTCAATTGACTCTTCTTTTATTCTCTTTTCTTCACTATGATATTTCTTTGTTCTAAAGATACTTGCGAAAAGACCGTAGTCTGCACGGAAGTGACCTGCTAGGCGAATATTATCTAAAACACTTAGGTCTTTAAAGAGACGTATGTTTTGGAATGTTCTAGCAATTCCCTGTTGTGTAATGAATGCAGGTCTTTCTCCTGAAATACTTTTACCATTTAAGTGAATATCACCCTCTGTTGGTTCATATATTCCAGTAATCATATTGAATATTGTTGTTTTACCGGCACCGTTTGGTCCAATAACTCCAACAAGGTCAGACTTATTAATAGATAGATTGAAATTATCTACAGCAGTTAAACCACCAAAGCGCATTGTGATTGCTTTAACTTCTAAAATAGGAGTACTCACGCTACTTCTCCTTTCTTTTTAAAGTATTTAAGAGGATTGAATTCATGTTTACCAAAAATTCCTCCAGGTCTAAGAAGCATTAAAGTAATTAGTAGAACAGAGTAAATAACCATTCTCCACTCACTTATTGTTTCTCCCATAAGCCTTAACACTTCAGGTAGTAGTGTTAGGATAATAGCTCCAACAATTGAACCTGTAATTGATCCTAGTCCCCCAAGAATAACCATTAGGAGGATAATTACAGACATCATAAATGTGAAACCATTTGGGTGTAGAAATTGTGTGTAATGAGCATAGAGAGATCCTGCTGTTCCAGCAAAACCAGCTCCAATTACAAATGCCATTGTCTTATACTTGAATGTATAGATTCCCATTGAATCTGCTGCTATCTCATCTTCTCTAATACTAATGATGGCCCTACCGTGAGTTCCTCTCATAATGTTAGCAATGATTATAATAGTAATAGCTACAAATAGATAAACCCAAAAGATATTTGAAATCTTAGGGATTCCACTAAATCCTCTTGGTCCACCAATAGAATCAGTATTCATGATGATAATTCTTATAATTTCACCAAAACCAAGTGTTGCAATTGCTAAGTAATCTCCTCTAAGTCTAAGACAAGGTACTCCAATAATTAGACCTGCAACTGAAGCAGCAATAAAACCTATAAAGCAACCGATGATTAGGTTTACTTCTGGTGGTACAGGAAGTTGAGCATAAACTGTAAATGCCGCAGCTGAGTAAGCTCCAACTGCCCAAAAACCAGCATGTCCTAAACTAAACTGCCCACAGATTCCATTTATAAGGTTTAGCGATACTGCTAAAATGATATTTATTCCACTAAGGATAGTAAGGTGTAGTAGTAGTTCTAACATTACACTTTCTCCTTTCTGTTTTTACCAAGTATTCCAGCAGGCTTTACTAGTAAGATTAAAATAAGGATTAAGAAGGCGATACCATCTCTGTATGTTGATTCCCAGAAACCAACAACGAGGTTCTCAGCTACACCAAGTGTAAGTCCACCAATCACTGCTCCTGGTATAATTCCAATACCACCTAGTACTGCTGCAATGAATGCCTTCAGTCCTGGGATTAGTCCCATCATAGGTTCAACAGTACTGTAGTACATACCAACAAGTACACCCGCTGCTCCGGCCATAGATGCCCCAACAAAGAATGTGAATGAGATTATCTTATTTGTGTCGATACCCATTAATTCCGCAGCATCGTGATTATAACTTGTGGCCTTCATCGCTTTACCGATTCTAGTTCTGTTAACAAGCCACCATAGAAAGATCATTAAGATGAATGTAGTAACAAGAATAATTACTTGGATATTAGAGATCATTATCTCTCCAAAAAACCACATCTTTTGCTCAATTGCAGTAGGGAATGCTTTTGAATCGGCACCAATTATTAACTGTCCCGTATATTGAAAAAATAGAGATGTTCCAAGCGCTGTAATAAGGGCCGGAATTCTTCCTGCAGATCTAATAGGGCGGTAAACAATTTTCTCTACAATAACTGCAATAACTCCTGATCCTAACATCGCAACAGGGAACGCCATATAAAGAGGCATTCCTCCCATGATACAGTAGTAGCCTATGAAGCCACCAATCATGTAGAACTCACCGTGTGCAAAATTAATTAGTTTGATAATTCCGTATACCATCGTATAGCCAAGAGCTATAAGGGCATAAATACTACCTTGGGTTAGACCATTTAAGAGGTACTGTCCAAGGTCCCAGAAAAAATACATTGTATCTTCACTCATAATAAACCTTTATAAAATAAAAGGCCCAATCATTGGGCCCATTGAATAATTTAAATGTGATTAAGGGTTAACCTTTGAATTGAAAATATTTCCAGCTGGAGTTGTTTCTAGAACAACTGCACTTTTCTTTGCATTTCTATTTTCATCAATAGTTATAGATCCTGTTACCCCTACAAATTCTTTAGTCGCAAGAATCGCAGCTTGGATATCAGTGTTTTTTGTAGATTTTGCTTTAGCAATAGCATCTGCCATTACAAGAATTCCATCATAACCAAGTGCTGCCATCGCTCCTGGGTTTTGACCGTACTCTGCTTTGTATTCCTTAACAAATTCTTGAACTCTTTCATCCTTATCATCTGGAGCAAAGTGCGAACTTATGTAGTTTCCACTAACTGCTTTTCCCGCTAGTTTTTGAAGAGTAGGTGAATCCCATCCGTCTCCACCTAGGAAAGGCATGTTCATTCCCATTTGACGTGCTTGCTTTAAGATAAGACCAACTTCAGTGTAGTAACCAGGAAGAAAGATTGCATCTGGTTTTGTTCTCTTAATCTTTCTAAGAAGCGATCTAAAGTCAGTATCTTTTTGGATATACGCGAAATCTTCTTCTGATACTAATTTTCCACCTAGCTCTTTGAACTTTGCTTTAAAAACTTTAGAAAGTCCTTTTGAGTAATCAGATGAGTTATCAATAATAACTGCCATTTTTTTCTTGTTTAGTTTCTCATACGCAAACTTTGCCATCACAACACCTTGGAAAGCATCAGTGAAACAAGTTCTAGAGATAAAGTCCCCAGTCATTGTAACTTTCTCATTCGTAGAAGCTGGTGTTAGCAAAGGGATTTTATTTGTTTGAGCAATAGGAGCTCCAGCAAGTGTGTTTGATGATGCAACAGAACCAATGATTGCATCAACATTATCTGATGTAATCAATTTTGTAACAGCGTTAGCAGACTCTTGAGGCTCACTTTTATTATCTTCAATCTTTAGGTTAATATGTACTTTACCTTCTGCATTGATTTTCTTTAGGGCCAGTTTAATTCCGTTAACAGATTCTTGACCATATGTTGCAACAGCTCCAGTCATTGGAAAAACTGCTCCAACTTTAACTTCACGTTTAGCAGCTATACTAAGCGGCGTTAAAGAAGCTGCAAGAGCACCTATAGTTAAAACTTTCTTTAATTGAGATTTGTTAATCACTTGTATCTCTCCCTGATTTTTGTTGTGTATGAATTTTATTGTCATAAAAGTGTAGCAAAGCACTCTGATATGTAAAGGCATAATCTAGAGCATTCGGTTAATACTTAATAAAGAAGCGCGTTATCTCGCATGCTTTGATATGCGTCATAATCTTTACTTTCTAAACTTAGTAAATCTTCCAAACTCCCGTTGGACTCTATCCATTCACGAACAGTACTCGTTCCATTTATAAGATCAATTGCTAGCTTATCGTACTCATATTCATACGCTGCATCTTGCCATTCAAATTTATCTCCAAGAAAGTTTCTAAACTCTCTACAAAGGAGTTGAGAAACACGCCAAGGTCTAAAGCTTTTCCAATCTTGTGGATGGATATGAACTCCACCACAAGTTGTTCCACCATGTTTTTGAAACATAGGGTGAAATGTAACAGGCCTAAACACATATGAGTCATCTTTAGCAATTTTAGTATTTAAATATTCTACAAACTCAAAAGGCTCAATATCTGGATGACCAATAACTTCTAAGCTTCGAGTTGTTCCTCTGCCTTCAGATAGCTTTGTACCTTCAAATAGAACAGTTCCCACAAATGTTAGCGCACCAACTGGAGTGGGTAGATTAGGGGATGGATTGACCCAAGGAAGGCCGCATTCATTCCACATCATATCTCTTTTCCAGTTAAGCATTGGGATGACTTCATATTCAACATCTATATTGAAGTTGTTTTTTGCGAAATGTCCCACTTCTCCCATAGTCATGGCATGGCGTTGTGGCATTGGGTAACGACCAACAAAAGATTTAAACTTCTCTTCAAGTATTGTTCCCTCAATAACTTCTCCGCCAACAGGATTAGGTCTATCCAGTACAACAATCTTTATTCCGAGTTTGGCACATTTCTCCATAGCAAGTGTAAGTGTAGATATATAGGTATATACCCTAGTCCCAACGTCCTGAAGATCCACAACTAAAGTGTCTACGCCTTGAAGCATATGGTCGGTTGGAATTCTTGTTTCTCCATATAGGCTATGAACAGGTATTTTAAAGTAGGGGTGAATGAAATCTTCTGTTTCAATCATATTGTCTTGGACGTCAGTAACAAAACCATGCTGTGGCCCAAAAATCTTTATAAGTCTTTTTCCAATAAGATTTTTTAGTATGAGCACGCTATGATTAAAGTTTTTATCTACCGAAGCGCTGTGACATAAAAGGGCAATATTCCCTTTAAGTTTATTTAGATGCATCTCGCTAGAGAGTTGTTCAATTCCATTTGTAACCATTTTATCTCCAATATATTAATAGAAAATGGTAACTAATATAAATATGTTTTTAAAGGATTATTTTATTGGAATGTGTCTAAAAAAAAGATGCTCTTTTTATGGCCAATGAGCTGCCAATCTACGAAAATGATTCTATACACAGCAAGGGAGAGCACATGAAACAATACTTAGATCTAATGAGACACGTTCGTGATAATGGCGTAGAAAAATCAGACAGAACAGGAACGGGAACGATTTCTTGTTTTGGTTATCAATCACGTTATGATTTAAGTGAAGGCTTTCCACTTGTGACAACTAAGAAGTGTCACCTTCGTTCTATTATTCATGAACTACTTTGGTTTTTAAAAGGTGATACTAATATTTCATATCTTAAAGAAAATAAAGTTTCTATCTGGGATGAGTGGGCAGATGAAGATGGTAATCTTGGCCCAGTCTACGGTGCTCAGTGGAGAAAGTGGATGCGTCCAGACGGAACTCATGTTGATCAAATTTCAAACCTTGTAGAACAAATAAAAAATAATCCTGACTCTAGAAGACTTATTGTTTCTGCATGGAATCCAGGTGTAGTTGACCAAATGGCACTACCTCCATGTCATGCTTTCTTTCAATTCTTTGTTGCTAATGGGAAGTTATCTTGCCAGCTCTATCAAAGATCTGCTGATATCTTTTTAGGCGTTCCTTTTAATATTGCAAGCTATGCTTTACTTACTATGATGATGGCACAAGTGACAGGTCTTGAAGTAGGAGAGTTTATTCATACACTAGGGGATGCTCACCTTTATTCTAATCACCTTGATCAGACTGAACTTCAGTTAAGTAGAGAGCCAAGAGCTCTTCCTCAAATGAAAATTAACCCAGAAGTTAAAGATATATTCGAATTCAAGTTTGAAGACTTTGAATTAGTTGGTTATGAGCCACACCCACATATCAAAGCACCTGTGGCGGTCTAATGATTAATTACTTTATCGTAGCAGGACTTGGAAATAATCGAGAATTAGGTCTTAGTAATGAACTTCTTTGGAGACTTCCTGAAGACCTTAAAAACTTTAAGGCGCTTACAATTGGGAAGTCTATGATTATGGGTCGAAAAACCTTCGAATCAATTGGACGTCCTCTTCCTAAAAGAGAAACTATTATACTGACTCGTGATAAGGGCTATTCTCAAGAAGGCTGTACTGTTCTTCACTCTGTTGAGGAAATTGAAAAGCATTTAAAAGAGACAGGGAAAACAGAAGCGGCAGTTGTTGGTGGTGGAGAAATCTATAACCTCTACTTACCAAAAGTTAATAAGATGTTTTTGAGTTTTGTTGATTTCTCTGGTGAAGCTGATACTTTTTTTCCTGACGTTGATTACAGTGGCTGGACTGAAGGTCAGGTTATATCTCATGATGCTGGTGAGAAGACACCAGCATGGAAATTTGTCGAATATTCTAGAAAATAGAAAAACCATTTTCAATTAATATCGAAGCGGTACTCATAAGAGGAAGGCCAATAATTGCAGTGTAGTCACTGCAGTTAATTTCTTCAAAGAGTGCTATTCCTTGATTCTCTAACATATAGGATCCACAACAATTGAGTGGAGACTCTGATTTAATGTAGTTCTCTATTTGTGAAGAGGTAAGCTCTCTCATTTTCATCTTTGCAATTATAGTCTTCGTTTGTATGTAACTCTCACTCAGATAGGTTGTTGAAGTAATAAGCTCATGCGTTTTACCACTTAACATGGATAATTGATCAATGGCCTTTTCAACAGTTTTTGGTTTTCCGAGTATTTCCCCACCAATACTCAAGACCTGATCTCCACCAATGATGAAGTCATTTAAGTATTCCTTTTGCACGCTTTGTGCCTTTAGTTTAGAAAGTGTTTCGGCCAGCTCTACTGGGTTTGATATTCTCTGCTTATAGATATCCTCATCAACTTCTGGAGCATGTGCTTTGAAGCTTTTTGTAAGTCGCTCTAGTTGTTCTTTTCTATAAGGAGATGTCGATGCAAGTATGATTTCCATGAGTTAGCCTTTCGTCTTGAGATTATCTTTATGTTATTTGTGATATAATAAACTATTGGGGGACAATATGGCAGAGGAAACTTTAGAAGTATTGATAACCGCAGTGTGGTTTTTAATTCCAATAGTTTTTACTATTGGTCTTATTAAGCAATCTTTAGGTGAGCAAGATGTCCACCCAGAGAACTACGACAACACTGAATTAGAGCAGCCCGATGATGAAGACCGAGCCGCTTAGATATGTTATCTACAGAGTTCTAATCTTTTAGTGGCCTGAAATGTCCAAATGACTTTCCATGTTTTTCCAATAACCTTCGCTCTATACCCACCAATAATTGCTGTTTCATTTGGAGAGACAATTGTTCTTCCACCACGTAGGTAAGTATTAATTGTATTTGTCGAGTTCTTTAGTTTTGCTATTAAGCAATATGGAGTTGATGACATATTTGTTATTCTTTGAGTAACCGCAACAACCTTGTCATTGTGAGTAAGAGACTTCTCTTGCACAAGTATCGTTTGTGTTCTGGCCGTTCCTAGACTTATGTAGTCAGCCCATTCGCTAAACTCTGCTTTGTCTTCATATAACCATGGTGAAACATCAATTTGTGCTTGTTCAAATTCTTGCCACGAAGCCTTTACTTCAAAGGCCATTAACATGATCGCTAGTGTACCTAGATAGATTAAAATTCTCATAATTACTCTCTTTTTTGTGTGTCTTATAATTGTTTCTTTTAGAGCATCGATAGTCAATGTTTGTTTAATTTTTTGTTTAGGATTATACTTTAAAAAATATTTATGGAGAGTGTATGAAACTGTTAATTCTTAGCGTTATTTTTTTGTTTTCAAATCTTGCTTTTGCTGTGCCGACAGCTAAAGTTTTAAAAATGAGAGGTGACGTTACTCTCAATGGTATCGCTCTAAGTAAGGGGGACTCTATAAACTCAAGTGGAATCCTAAAAACGAAATCTAAAAGTTTTGTAAAACTAGAAATAGCTGAATGGAAAAATAGTATTGTGCTTGGTCCTAATGGAGAAATTAATCTCGACCTTAGCGATAATGGGAATAAGTCTGGTAAGCAGTTTAACTTTATAAAAGGACGTGTTCGTTGGTTTACAGATAAAGGAATGAAATCTTCTGGAGTAATACATACAAGGCAAGCAAGTATCGGAGTTAGAGGTACTGATTATCTATTAATTGCAAACTCTCTACTAGGTGAAACAGAGATCATTGTTTTTGATGGTAAAGTACAATTTCAAAACTCTGTTGATCTCAAGGATTCAAAAATAATCAAGAAGCATCAGTGGGGTGGACTTGGTGGCCGTTATGGTAACCAGATTGGTGAAGTTCTAGATCTACCAGCAAACGTGATAAATGCTTTTTCAAAACAGCTGAAGTGGTAAAAAGAAAAGGCCCAGCTATTTCTAACTGGGCCCCTACTTGTAACTTTTTTCTTACGGCTCGCAACCGTTAGAAAGAACTCTTTAAAATTTTATTTTAAGATCCACACATTACGCAATCATCTGGGTTCTCAATTGAACATACCATTGCTGCTTGTGCATCTTCTTTTGTAGCTACTGGAGAATCGTTCTTAACTGTGAACTGAACCGCATTTACTGCTGCTCTTGCTCTTAAGTAGTACATTCCAGTTTTAAGTCCTGACTTCCATGCGTAAAAGTGCATTGAACTTAGCTTCCCAAAGTTTGGCTCTTGCATGTGGATATTTAACGATTGACCCTGATCAATATATGGAGCACGTCCTGCTGACATATTGATTACTGTCTTCTGGCTAATTTCCCATACAGTTTTATAAAGACCTTTTAATTCTTCTGGAATTCTTTCAATTGCTTGAACTGAACCATTGTTAGCGATGATTTCATTTCTCATCTTATCATCCCATAGACCAACTCTGATTAAGTCGTTTACAAGATACTTATTAACAACTGCAAACTCACCAGAAAGAACACGTCTTACGTAGATGTTTGAAGTAATTGGCTCAAAACACTCGTTGTTTCCAAGGATTTGAGAAGTAGATGCTGTAGGCATTGGAGCTACTAGTAAAGAGTTTCTTACACCATGCTCAGCAACTTCTTTCTTAAGCGCTGCCCAGTCCCAGTTCTTACCTGTAGGCTTAACTCCCCACATATCAAATTGGAATTGTCCTTTTGAGATTGGAGAACCTTCATAAGTTTGGTAAGCACCATCTTTCGCTGCTAGATCCTTCGAAGCAGTAAGTGCCGCGTAGTAAATAGTTTCAAAAATTTGGTTATTTAACTCAAGAGCTTCTGGACTTTCAAAGTCATATCTCATCTTGAAGAATGCATCCGCTAGACCTTGAACACCTAGACCAATTGGTCTGTGTCTCATGTTAGAGTTTCTCGCTTCAATTACTGGGTAGTAGTTGATGTCGATAATTCTATTTAAGTTCTTTGTCGCTGTATAAACTACGTCATAAAGCTTCTTGTGATCGTAAGTTCTTGTTGCTTCATCAACAAACATATTTAGTGCAACAGAAGCTAGGTTACAAACAGCTACTTCATCAGGAGCTGTGTATTCCATGATTTCTGTACAAAGGTTTGAAGACTTAATTGTTCCAAGATTCTTTTGGTTTGATTTCTCGTTAATAGAATCTTTGTAAAGCATGTATGGTGAACCAGTTTCAATTTGTGATTCAAGAACTGCAAACCATAGGTCTTGAGCTCTAACAACTTTCTTAGCTTTACCTTCTGCTTCATACTTAGTGTATAGAGCTTCGAATTCAGCACCGTAAGTTTCTGCCATACCTGGACATTCGTGTGGGCAAAATAGTGACCACATTCCATCAGCTTCAACTCTTTTCATGAATAAATCTGAAATCCAAAGTGCGTAGAATAAATCTCTTGCTCTGTTTTCATCTTTACCAGTGTTCTTTTTCATTTCTAAGAAATCAAAGATATCTGCATGCCATGGCTCAAGATAGATTGCGAAAGCACCTTTTCTCTTTCCACCACCTTGGTCAACGTATCTTGCAGTATCGTTAAATACTTTAAGCATTGGAACGATTCCATTTGAAGTACCGTTAGTACCTTTAATGAAAGAACCTTTTGCTCTAATGTTGTGAATTGAAAGACCAATTCCACCTGCAGATTGAGAGATTAGAGCACTTTGCTTTAAAGTGTCGTAAATTCCATCAATACTATCATCTTTCATTGTTAGTAAGAAACAGCTTGAAAGTTGTGGCTTAGACGTTCCTGAGTTAAAAAGAGTAGGAGACGCGTGAGTAAAGTATTTTTCACTCATTAAGTTATAAGTGTTAATTGCTGCTTCCATATCATTCATATGGATACCAACAGAAACTCTCATTAACATTTGACCTGGTCTCTCTGTAATTTTACCGTTCATTTTTAAAAGGTAAGATCTCTCTAGAGTTTTAAAACCAAAGTAGTCGTAGTTGAAGTCTCTTTTGTCATCAACTGCAGTATCAAGCATTTCTGCATTTGCCATTACTGTGTCATAAAGTTCTTTAGAAACTAGAGGAGCTTTAGAACCAGTTGCTGGATCAACAAAGTTGAACATTTCTTTAATATTTTCTGAGAAACAACCACGTGTTTCTTTATGTAAGTTTGATACTGCAATTCTACCAGCTAGTTTTGAGTAGTCTGGATGTTGAGTAGATAGGTAAGCGGCAGTTTCACCAGCTAGCTTATCTAACTCTGGAGTTGTAATACCATCGAAAATACCTTCGATTACTTTACTCGTAATTAATGAAGGATCTACGAATTGCTGATCTAAATCAAAAGCTAATCTTTCAATTCTTTCCGTGATCTTATCGAATTTGATAGGCTCTCTCTCGCCACTTCTTGTGATGACATACATTTCTAAAACTCCGCGTCTAATGTGAATGTGTTCTGAGTTCTGTCTCCTAGAACCCCAGATTTTTGATATTCAGATACTCTCTTTTCGAAGAAGTTAGTTTTTCCTTCTAAAGAGATTAATTCCATCCAGTCAAATGGGTTTTCTGTGTTGTAAGATTTTTCACAACCAAGTCTGTTAAGCCAGTAGTCAGCTACAAATTCAATGTAACGAGACATCATATCAGCGTTCATTCCAATTAATGAAACTGGGATAGCTTCTGTAATAAATTCTTTTTCGATTTCTACAGCTTCTGTAATAATTTGAGAAATTGTCTCTTTGCTTAATTGCTCTTCTGGAGTTAGTAACTCGTGAAGGTGACAAGCGAATTCACAGTGAAGTCCTTCATCACGACTAATGAATTCATTAGAAGTACATAGGCCAGGCATAAGCCCTCTTTTCTTAAGCCAGTAGATTGAACAGAAAGAACCTGAGAAGAAGATACCTTCAATCGCTGCGAATGCGATAAGTCTTTCTGCAAATGATCTCTTAGACTGCATCCACTTCATTGCCCATGCTGCTTTCTTTTCAACAAATGGGAAGTGAGTTACTGCATGGAAAAGCTCATCTTTTTCTTTTGCATCTTTTACGTATGTATCAATTAGAAGAGAGTAAGTTTCTGAGTGAATGTTTTCCATTGCGATTTGGAAACCATAAAAACATCTTGCTTCAGGAATTTGAACATCGTTGTAGAATCTTAGAGCAAGGTTTTCATTAACAATACCATCACTAGCTGCAAAGAAAGCTAGAATGTGCTTGATGAAGTGTTGCTCATCGTTGTTAAGCTTTTCCCAGTCTGTGATGTCAGACGCAAAGTCTAGCTCATCGGCAGTCCAGAATACGGCCATATGGTTTTTATACATCTCAAAAATTGAGTGATACTTCAGTGGAAATAGTACAAAACGGTCTTCGTTTGGTGCGAGAATAGGATCCACAATGCCTCCTTAATTGTGTATGCGGTTGTTACAAGTAGTTTCTATACGGGACAAATTTCTTTGATCCCTATATATAGTGTTTTATTAATTAAATGTAGAAGCAAAAAACTGAGCGCATTGAACCCTTTAATTGACTACGCCAATTTGAGCTAATTTGTCGAATATACCATTACCAAAGGGTGTGTGTGTCTTTGATTGTTGGATATTGTGTTTTATGTCCCTGTTAAAAGAGTAGCAATTTTGAGCAAATTATCAAGCTGTATTTTACAAATTATTGTGGTTTTTTTTGATATTCACTGCAAAAACTACTAGACGAATTCAAAGCTCCAATAGCAATCGAAGGGTTGGGCCGTCTCAAACCCCCTGCAGCAACGTACTTTTTTTTCTAAAACATTCTTACATTTCTACATTGAAACAGTGCTTCTATACAATAAATATAGAATAACACGTCGTGTTGGCACAATATGTAGTGAGGTTGGTTAATTAGTTGGACTATATAGTGTGATTTTAGAATAAGTTTTACTACTCATCAGTCTCATCTTTTATATCTAAACCTAATATCTCTTCAATAATGTCTTCTAAAGTCACTATTCCATATAGGTCGCCGCTATTTGCATGAACACTGGCAATATGCTCTTTTCTTTCAATGAGTTTTCTAAATACATCTCTGATCTTCGTGTCCTCTGATACTTGTAGCATTGGCTTTACGAGAGACTTAAGTTCGTTCTTATCTTCAAGTGCAAGGGACTCTAGGACTTCTGAGCGTAGGATGTAACCTCTGATGTCATACTCAAACTCGCCATATATTGGGATCCTTGAAAACTTAGTATCTCTAAAAACTGTTACTAAGGACTTAGACGGAGTTGTTATAGGTAAGGTAAAGACCTCTGTAAGGTCGCGTGTAATATTCTTAATAGGTTTTTTTGGAAAAGAGAGCATACTTTTAAAAGCGTTATATTCTTCAGGGAAGATGGCCCCGTCCTTAACTCCTATCTCTGCAACGGCATGAATCTCGGCCCTAGTCAGTTTATCTTCGTCATCACTGTTTAATGATTTAGAGATGAATTGACTTAAAAGCACTAAGGGGTAAGTGAAAAATATAAACGTTGGTAAAATAAAGCCTACAAATGGAATAAGTTTTTTCCAATGTCTAGCACCAATTGACTTTGGGATAATTTCTGAGAATACGAGGATTGCAAACGTTAATATTATTGAAAAAAGAGTAAGGTGACTCTCTCCGTATAGCTTCTGTACTTGAGCACCAGCTCCCGTTGCTCCAATAGTGTGAGCAAATGTATTTAAACTTAAGATTGCAGCGAGAGGTCTCTCTATATTACTTAATAGCAGAGAGATGTTCTTATGTAGCGCGGGATCTTCATCTTCAATGGAGGCCAAAAAGCTAGGCGTAATTGATAGCACGACGGCTTCTAGGATAGAGCAAAGAAAAGAAACAAATACAGAGATAAAAATAAATGTAATCAATAATGTCATAGAAGCTAGTATATCAAATTAGAATCAAGTTAAAAGTCTTGAAGTAGATTTGTGTAAGTAAACTTAAGGTGAATTAGACAAGTAAGTAGAACTAGTTTCATTATTTTAAAATATCTTTAATTCTACGTGGAGTTTAGCTCTATAGTGCTCTTGTATAGGTATGTTTTCTATGAGTAAAAGGCCTAATGTGCTATTATGAGGCTTCTAGACGTATCTTAAGTTGGCGATGATGGAGAAAGTAAATGTTTGGATTATTTAAAAAGAACACAACGAAGAAGTTAGAAAAGAAATATGCTGACTTGATGACAAAGGCCGTAGAAGCTCAAAGAAATGGTAATATTGATCTCTACAGTAAACTCTCTTTTGAAGCGGATGAGATACTCAAAGAAATTGAAGAAAAAAGTAATTAATTATTAAAGCTAATATATAAGGTTATTAAGATATGAGTAAATTAAAGGTTATAATAAGTGCATTGTTCATTGCTTTGATAGTTTACTCTCTAGCATATAAAAATATACTAGCTCCAGAAGATAAGAGTTCCATCTTTTCAACTATTGCAGATATGGCAATCCCTCTATTTATGTTTTACTCACTTGTTCTCATGTACTTTAAAAGACGCAGTGATAATATTGGAAAAGTAAAAACATCAAATGAAGATAAGGAATTCTTTAAAAGTATTGGTTCCGTTGATGACTATAATAGAAAGAAGTAGTCTCTATTAAAATTTAAGCTTGAAAACTGGGCTATCGCTTAACTTCTTTTTTCTCTTATCATATTCTTGTGTTGTTTTAACTGATGAGTGATTTACTTCTCGGGCCACTGCGTAGATGTCTACACCTTGCTCGAGTAGCTCACCAATAAACGTAGCTCTCGCCGAGTGTGGTGTGACTTTGAAGTTTAGACCAATTTTTCGTGCATAATTATCAATGATCTCGTTAATTGTTTTTGGATTGAGAGGCTTATTTAGACGATCAGGATTAGTAGGGTTGTGTGATGGTTGAAAGAGCCAATCTTCTCTATCTAACTTTCTAGAGAGCTTTTCCATATTTTCTATATACAAGTCTAGAGTTTCTATACACTCTGGATGTAAAACCTTTTGACCAATTTTTCCACCTTTTCCCACAAATTCAAGTACGCGGTATTCATTAATTTCTCGGTAGTCTTTATATTTTAAATTTAATATTTCACTCTTTCTCAGACCTGTCGTAAAGAACATCATAAGAAGGGCTCTGTGAAGGATTCCTGCAGGAGTATCCATAGGTATTGCAAGGAGTAGCTCTCGTACTTGCTCTCCAGAGAGGGCATTAGTAGGGGATACGACATCTCTTCTAGGTCTTTTTATCGAAGAAACTGGATTAAACTCAAGGACACTCGTTTCTACTAGGAAGTCACTATAGCTAGATAGGGCAGCTAGTTTACGTGCAACAGTCTTAGGAGCACAAGGTTGACCGCTACGGCCTCCTGCTTCCTGTAACCAGTTTCTATACTTAATAATATGTGAACGCTCTAGATCGTCATATGAAGCTAAATTCAGCTCTTCATGGGCCCAAGTTAAGAAGTGTCTGATATCTATCTCGTAACTAGAACGAGTATGCCTAGAATTGAAATTATCAAAGAATTCTTGGTAAATAGTAAAAGGGTGAGCTATTTGCTCGAGTTTCTTTTCGCCCATGACTTATTATCGGCTATTTGTGTTCTAATATATAGTGATTACTCTTTTGCCATTAACTACGCAGATTACTTGTGTGTTTATATTTTCCTCTTAAATAAAGATCAGCCTAAATCCTAAGTTTAGATTTAAAAAAAACGATAGGTTTTTATGGATCTTATAAAACGGAAAAAATCTATTTTAAATTACAATGAACTTAAGAATATAAGTGCCAAAAGCTCATTAGTTAATGCCGATGGACCTTTTTTAGTTCAAAAGAATATCTGGAGTAAGCAGATTCTTAAGTCATCTGATAGGTTTGAGTTGAATTTATTTGAAAAGAGTAAGACCTTATTTTCATTTAGAGAGCTCGTAGTGATCAGAGCAAAGACCAGACAAGGCCTAGTTATAGATTCTAAAATTTTAAAAGGTGAGTTTAGCTCTTTTAAAAATATACAAAGTATTGAGCAAGAAATTTACGACCTAGACTTTAAAATACGTAAGAATTCATTTGATCTTGATTATTTTGAGATCATCCATACGCACCCAACAGGTTGTTATATTGAAAAAGAAGATGGTCATGAAGTAATATCTCTTGGTGGTCTAAGCCAGTCAGATTACGATGTCGCTAATTATCTTCAAAATAAATTTCAAGTAGGCTTTAGGCTTAAGGCAATCTGTCCTGGTGGAATAACTTATTGTTCTATTTAGTTTAGAACTTTTTCTATTTCGTCAAAAATTTTATCAGAGTTTTCTGGATAGCCTTCAACTTCCATAACCTTAAATTTAACTTTCTTATCAGTTAACTTCTTTTTTAGGTCCGGAAGATGAACTCCTCCTATAATTACTGCAGGGTTTTTATCAATATTTTCTATTATTGCTTTAACAAAATGGTCGTTTCTAATTTGTACATACTTTTTAAATGAATTCAGAGACTCTTTGGCCTTTAGACGAGAGTACTCAACTGGATTCTTTACTTCTTCAGTCAATCCTTCGAGTAATGAATCTTTGTACAGTTTGTATTTTCGAGCATCTGTATTTTTAAATTGTTTTAGTCTTGAGTAGTAACCAGTAAAAGCGTTTAAATCGCTCGAAGCCAATCCATTCTTTTCTATTAAGTCTAAATTGTCTCCACATATAGTTAAAAGATTCTCTTTATATTTCACTTCAAGCTTTAAAGGCACAAGAGTTAAGATATCAATAAATCTCTTCGTATCTTTTTCTGATTCTAGATTCTTATAATTCCATCCATTGTATGTGCTAAGAAAGTTCTTATTAATTTCTCCTTCACATCCTTCACTTATTACAGCTTTTACTGTCTTTTTAGATATAAGCTTATTTAGTGAGTTATAGATAAACTTTTGATTTTTATACTGTGGGAGTGCTTTAGATTTTTCTATATCAAGAGTATTATTTTTGGCCAAGAGATGCCATTGTTTATAGATACGAACAGTATTTACTTCTTTAGAGTAGGAATTTATAGAAAGTAATAGAAGTGTAAGTAATAATGTTTTCAATTTGCCTCTTTTTGACGAAAGTTAATCTAGCTGTTCTTCTTTATATTTATAATTTAACCAATCTTTAATTTCACTTTTGTATAAGCTACTAAACCTTCTATCACTTACACCACCAGCGAGAATTGTAAAACTTCTTCGCTCAGATAAGTCTGTAATGAATCTCATCGAAGGGCAGAATGTAGATATTCTACCATGAGATTCGTATAGTGCGCCTTGAACTATAGTTGCCCTAGATCCTTCAATTGATATTGGTCCGTAATCAAATCCAAGAAAACTTGGAAGCTTTCCATCGAATAGAATATTAGTCATTTTGACTCTTCGTTTTTGTCCCCATGTAGGAACTTTCTTCTTTATGAACTTCTTTTGAGTTTTTGCGAGTGCTCTCTTAAAACATTCCATTTTTGAATGCTTCTTAAACCATAGTTCATTATTCTCAATAATTACTTTGTCGAAGAAATAATAAAAGTCTACAAGAATTGATGATTTATTTTGTATGTAGCTCCAAGCTTCTGTAGCGTAAAAGTCATCAGTAAAAACTTCTTCTAGTAAGTTGTGGTAGAAGTCTTCAAAGACTACTGCGCCCTTAGAGTTTTTATCATAGCAAAGGTCCCACGCTTTAAGGATTTCACTAATGTGATCATTTGCCAGTAATGGTGTTAACTCATTCATATAGTGATGTGCTTGAATACTGTAGAGATCACTTTGCATCTCTTTAAAGTCATTAACCGAGAACTTCTCTTTCGACCTAAGGATTTGATCTATTCGATCTATTCTGTACGGCCCCATAGGTAAGTTAATTGTAGTAGGAGCTGATGGGTCAAGATAGCTTATTAAATCATTATTAGCTGTCGCTAAGTATCCTTCTTCTGGATTTACAACACAACTAAGCTCTGACGGTTCAATGATTCCGCTCCAACGTGAAAGAGGATCAGCTGCACGAAGTGGAAAAAGTCCGCTGTCTGCTCTTTTGGGCGCCATTCCTGACTGTTGGTACGCGATATTTCCTTCGCTATCACCAAGTAGCCAATTGCATGATATTGAAATTTTAGATAGGGCGTTTTTTAAAGAATGAATATCATCACATTCCAACATTTCATACAATGCAATGGCCGAACCTTTTGCACCGAGCTTTTTAGCCGACCAAGCTCTATTTAAATATTTCCCATCTTCAAGCTGTGTTTTGTTTGGGTCAGTTTCTATAGTTCCACAATCATTTTCAAAAATTTTAAATCTAAATGGCTTTTCTTTCTTTCGAAGAATCACTTCTTCTCGAGTTGATAAATTTACATATTTTCCATCTCGCAAGCAGTGTTCATTACTTATATCTTCTATAAAGTAATCCACCATGTCCATAAAACCATAGGTGAATCCAAAGCTAACTCTATCGCTTCTTCCCATTATTATTCCGGGTAAACCAGGCATTGAAACACCTTGAAAGTTTCTATCTCCAAGGTGTAGCACTTGTTCATACCATATTCCAGGGAGACGGTTTATTTCTAGGTGAGGGTCATTACATTGTATAACTGAATCTGAAGAACTCTTCTTAGGTGATACTATCCAATTATTTGAGGCCATCATCTTTGGCAAGTAATTAGAGAATTTAACTTCTTTAGGAATTAGTCCTTCAAAGTATTTCAACTCTTTTAAGTCTTGAATGATCTCTTCGCTAATATTATTTAAATGAGGAAGAAAGAGCGATTTTAATTTCTCTAAATCTATTTCTTCTCGAAGACTTTGAATAATAAATTTTTCTGCATCCTGCTGTGTTTGAGCTAGACCTATATATGACATGACTTTAACGACCATTAAGGAGTCCTGTATGGTCCAGGGCTCTAGATGAACACTGAGAAGCTTAAATTCCCAAGTCTTTCCTCTATTTTCTAAGTAGTGATTAACACCGTCTGCGTAGGCCTGGAAATAGGACTTCACATCTAGTGGAAGCTCGTTTAAATCCTCTTGAGTTGAATTGTGAAAATTCATCTGTCGCATGAAAATATCTATTTTTAAGCTCTCTTCACTATCATCTAGAAGCTCACAAATTCTGCCTTTACCAATAATTCTAAGAAGAAAGATTTGCATGAATCGATCTTCACAATGGCAAAGTGCTTGAGCATAGGCCATGGAATCTTTAGAAGTACTATTGACCTCAGTGATTCCACTTTTTCTTCTCTTTAATGTGATTTTTTTAGTTCCGTAAAATAGTTCTTGAGATTTTTTCGTGATTTTCTTCAAACTAATACTCCTGGGACAGAGTAATAGCTTATCTTAGCTCAACTCGTTGTCAAGCTCTTGGACTTTATTCTTAACTAGCAGGTAAGTTGATTCACAGAGTGTTCCAACATCTCTTTTAGTAAGACCTTCTGTAGGGATTGGATCTAGAACTTCAACAATTACTTTTCCAGACTTCCATTTTGAAAAATCTAGACCAGCATCGTAAGAACTAATACAGATAGGAGAGATAGCTACTTGAGCATTAATTGCTGTGAAAAATGCACCTTTTTTAAATGGTAAAACACCTCTTCCGTGACTTCTCGTCCCCTCAGGCATCATCCAGATATTCATATTCTTTTTCTTGATGGCCTCACCGACTTCATCCATCGTTCCATGGGCCTTTCTTTTATTTTTTCTATCAATTAAAATATTTCCACTTAGCCAATAAAATTGTCCAAAAAGAGGAACCCATTTTAAACTCTTCTTTCCAAGGGATACAGTTCTATCAGGTAGAACTGTACTCGCGATAAAGACATCAATATTATGTTGGTGATTAGAGATAAAGAGTCCTGGAGTGTTCTCTTTTAGTTTATCAACATTTCTTAAAACAACTTCAATCCCTAGTATTTTTGTACCTAAGCTTACTAGTCGAGCTATAGTGTAGACATTGCTAGGGTGAAAAGGTCTAAAGGCACTTATAAAAGTACCAACTATACCCACTATAGCGAGAAGAATTACAGATAGAATGAAGCGCGTTATTTTAAGTATCATATGCTCTCAGTTTTAAGAAAATAGGTTACTTGAGAGCATATTAGAAGTCTAGTCAGATTTAATGAATTTTACTCTTCAAAAAGACGCTTGAACCCAGATTTATAGTATCTATTTGATAGAACTTTAAATATTGATACATCTTTGTTTGTAACAACATCAGCATTTTTTGTTTTATAAGTTTTGTCCATATAGCTTGGGTATTTTTCAACTTTACTTGAACCTCTGCCTACGTTTAACGCAAATTGCTTTTTCTTACTTGTTGTTAGTGATCCATTTCCACCAGTTAATTTTAATTTCTTTATTCCTGAAGCTTCACTTTCTTTAGTGTCGGGCTTAGTTAGTTCTTCTTGAATACTGCTAAAACTATTTTCTAAAGGGCTTGCTTGCAGTGGATTTGAAGCTAGTTGAGTGCTAACTTTCTTTAATAAAGCTTTTTGAGCAAGGGCCAAGTCATTAGGAGTTGCCTGTTTAACACCATTCTTATCTTCGAGTTTAATTTGCTTTAAGATACTGTCTCTGACTGTTCCACCTAGAGCATTACTTTGAGCAGATGTTAGATCAAAACCTTGTGCAGATGTGATGCCTGAAGCGATATTATTTAAGTCTGTCTCAAGTTGATTTATATCCATAGTTTGACCTAGGCCGCCTAACTGGATAGAGGAGAAACTTGATTTTTTACATGCGTTATTACCTTGCGTGTCTTTAAATTTTTTACACTGACAAGTTGGATCAAATTCCCCAACATTTGTAATACAACCTAGCTTAGTAGTATCAGCACTACTAGCAGCTGTTTTATCTGAACTTTCTACAAATAAGTTTCTATCACTTTGTGCCCATAGATTCTGACAAGAGTCAGAGTTTGTTCTACTAGGATTCTTTTCACCATCTACGTAGCAGTAGCACATCAGATCACTTTTATCGTCATGTCCATCTGGACAGTATTTTTCCATTGAAGTGATAAATTGATCTTTTGCAACTTTTGCTCTTTTGGCGAGAAGATCTGCTTTGTCACCTTGTTCTCTTAGTTTTTTAGCCTTTAAAAGGTTCCAACCAGTATTCATAAGAGCAAGTGTCGCTACACCGGCAGGTGTTCCTGCATAGTATTTTAAATCTTTAAAAAGCGCTTCTGCTATTTTTACTACAGATGCTCCACCATCAAGTCCTGCTGTATCATATTCTTCTGTTCCGGCCTTTACATTATCTTCAGATGCGTCTAGACAACTAATTTTCATCTCCACTTCATCAGCATAAGTTGCAACAGCAGATACGGTGTAACATGCGGCAACTAGTTTATGAAGCTTCTCTTTTTTATAGTAAAAATCTGAAAGAGAATTAAGTTGATCTATTTGAGATTGGTAGGCAATAAGCTGAGTATCGTAATTGTCGTTATCCTTAACTTTTTCTTGGAAGCTCGCAAGGTTTTCTTTGATCACCTTCTTAGCTTCTAAAATGATATAGGCGTCCTTAGCTAGTGCTGAAAGTCCACAACCAGAGGCTATCTTTAGTGAGATACATGGAGACTTATTCTTAGTTCTTGCAAATAGGTTTGTAACTGAAATACCTGTAGAGACAGTGTCCATAATTACAGCGTCCCAGTTGGCGTCATCTAGCTTAACATTACCACTAACTTCAATAACTAGATCTCTCATACACTTATCGCGCTCATGTTTAGTTTCAAAAAGTGTACAGTTTTGATAAGCGTCCAAGTCATTCTTAACCTGTTTTTTTGTCATACAACGGTTGAGGTTACTGTCCCAATTCTTAGTTGTATCACTAACACAAGCTTCTTTTTCTGCTTCAAAGTCATCTGCAAATGATGCGCTAGTCATAAGTAAGCAGAGGGTGGCAAAAATAGTGTGAAGCATGATTTTCATAGATAAATCCTTATTACCTAAATTATATAGAAAGTTGGGCTAAGCCTTTAATACTTTGATTATTATATAGCATGTAGCCGAAATCACATAGTTCCGGTCAACTTGACCTGCCAAAACTTTATTGCATCTGACTTCTTTTTTACATGCGAATAAAGATAAGACAGCTCCCGTAATCTAAGTAGGCGAAAATATTTACTAATCTTGGCATAGTAATTGCTTTTAGAATGGAATGATAAAACTTATAACTCTTGCTTTCTTATTTAGTATTAACAGCTGGTCAGCTGATCTCTATCTTTTTAATCAAAATGGAAAGCTAGACGACTACTTTTCTAAATCAATACTTTCTGGAGATTTAAAACCAGATGAGAAGATTTATCTATCTGACAAAGAAGTTATATTTAAAGAAGTTCTCGGGAAGGGAAACACGACTCTTATTTTAAAAGTTTATGATAATGAAAAGAAGAAAGAGTATGCTCTAAGACTACCGCACGGTAATGAAAAAATGAACTATGACATTATGGACGGTAAGAGATACCTAAATTATAGCTACGAAGGATATCAAGAGTTATTAGACTCTGAATTACCTATCCCCAAAATCCATTCCTATCATAAAGGCTCATATATGGTGGTAGATATGGTTGATCATGACTTTACGATGCAGACTTTTTTTGCTCGAAATGAATATATTGATTTAGATCTAAAGATGAAGGCCGTAGAAAGTTTAAAAGAATTCGCTAAGAAAGTATCTATCTTCGAAACAATAGGAGACTTTCACTTTGAACAATTAGTATATTCAATAAAGAATGATAAATGGACACTTCTCGATTGGGCGTCCCCACATAAGTTAGCACGAATTACAGGTTCAGAAATAATATTCAAAGAAGAACATCTCATGCGAAATAACTTTATGATGAAAGAAAATGGAGAGTTACTGCGTGTAGAAAATTCAAATGGAAAAAACGTAGCTGTTCATAGACCGATTACAGATTTCGAAAAAAATACTTTTGATGAGCTTAGAGAAATTATCGAGAATGAAAGATCAATTATTTCCGCAAGTGATGCTCTAGAGCTTGAAAGAATAAAATCAAGACTAGCAGAAATAACTGACTACAAGAAAGTATTAAAAGTATATTCAGAGTTAGATAATATTCATATGGGCTCATTTTTCACTCTTTTACAAAGAGATTTTATCAATAATCACCTTCAAAAGTTCCCACGTGGTTCAGTTAACACTGAAGAATTGGAAATAATCTTTTCTAAATTTGGAAAATTTACTCCGTTTTACTTTTCACAATTTGCAGAGAAAATTATTGAATCAATAGATGGACTTGAGGCTTTTATGTACCTCTATAATATGATGAATAAAATTGGATTAGATGAAGAGTTTGAAGATGACATTTCATTAGCTATAGCTAAGCACTTGGAAAGAATAATTTCAAATTCAGTACATGAAGCCTCAGTATTGAAAATGATTACGACTCTAAAAGACGATTTTGGTCTTATCAACTATAGATCAAGAGAAATTCTCGCAAGAGCAGATGAATTGTTAAAACCGGCCACTAGCTGCAGAGATAACATTAAAAGCTTCTTCTAGTGCATTGGTGTTTGATCAATTTCTATATATGTTTGTGTTACTTTTGCATCGTGGTGATTTAAATAGTCGCGAACAAGTAAAAGATCTTTTGTTTTCTTATATAGGTTAGTAGCACAGGCCTTTCTAAAGCTGTGTGGCCCTAACCTTTCATCACATCTACTAGACTTCAGTAATTTCTTTATTAGACTGTACATGCTTCTGGTACTCAGACAATTTCCTAAGTAATTTGTAAAAATGAAGTCAGATTTTGCATCTTTCATTAAAAAACTGACATTTTTAATAATCTCATCAAATCTCTGTGGGCTAAACTCGTGAATATAGCCACCTTTTCTAATGAACTTTATCGTCTTTCTTTTTTCATCAAAACTAGAATATCGAAGCTGTGTTAATTCACTAAGCCTTAAGCCTCCCCAATATAGGAGCAAAAGGATCAGCCTTTCTCGTGTCCTGTAGGTGGACTCAATAAGATTTCTCCATTGCTCGTATGGAATAATAGGAGTGTGCTCAACATCAGTATCTTTTAGCTTTATGCCGTGTATCTTTTCTTTTACAGGATTAATGAGAAAGAGATTTGAATGATCTTCATGTGTTTGTTTCAGATATTCATAGAAATTCTTAAGCGAACTAAGATGTCTCTTTGCTGAGTTATTGGATAATGGCCTTTGAGTTAGGCTGACTTTCTTTACCTTTCTAAAAAAGAGTATTTTCTCAAAAAATGAGGGCCTTTTAACGATAGTTCCACCATTTAAAAGAAAGTCTTTATAATGTTCGATTGTATTTCTATGTTTTGCGCTGATTGGCGAGGCGTAGGTAAGCTCATACCAGCTCAGGTATTTTTCAAGATCACTTCTATAATTTTTTATCGTATGGACAGACTTATTTTGCTTAGAACAATTATCTAGGTATTGCTGTAACCATCCTTGGTTTTTTTTATTAATTTTCATATTCTTTACGCGTTAAAATAAATTTACTATAAAATAGTTCGTATAATTTATATTATATGAATTATTTAGAATGTAAATAGCTGATAATACGAAATATCGATTCTAAGCGTTTAGGGTATGGTTAGGGTTAGATAATATGAATTTTCATATCTCTTAAAAAGTCGACCCCGTATGGAGTGTAACTAAAGACTAGAAAAATAAATGAAAACACAAAAATACAGATCATAAATCCAATAAATAACTTTCCGAATATAGAAATATTTTTAGATAGGTAGCTACCATATAAATCACTTGATCCATTCACTCCATTATTTGAGGCGTGTAATCTCTGCTGATCAACTTCTAGGTACTGAATGTTTTTTGCATCGCTTCCTTTTGCCATAGCAACATATCGACATATTCAACTTTAGCTTGAGTAAATAGAGGTGAGGCCTATGTATTGATAGATAGTTAAAACTTTTCTAGTAATGTAAGTATTTTACTCAATTCAATTTAAAACATATTGGGCTACTTTTTAGGCTTCAAAGACAGATGTAAGAAATTATTTTCTATTGTATCAGGTGTTTACTAAGGGGATAATTTAACGATAATCACTACTTATTAGAAAATTGAAAAAAGAGGATGCTGTATGTCGAATGTTGATCACTCGAAAATTAGAGAGTTAGAACATAGAAATTTTAGAAATGATGACTTCTGGAAAGAAATACCAGAATGGGCAAGTGTCTCTAGAGGGGAGTTTGCTGATCATAAGTGGCAGCTAAAGAACTCAGTTAGAAAAGTAGACCAAGTAGAAAGGTTTCTTGGGGCAAAGATCTCTAAAGAGCATATGGATGACATAAGAGCGGGTCAAAAGATCACTCCTATGAATATTAGAATTACTCCATATATCTTCGCTCTAATTAACTGGGAAGATCCACTTAATTGTCCATTAAGAAAGCAATTCTTACCAATGGGAAGTCAATTCTTAGAAGATCACCCTTATTATAAGTCAGATTCACTTGGTGAAGACGATGATTCTCCAGTTCCAATGTTAACTCACAGATACCCTGATAAGGTACTTTTCCTTCCAACTACAATCTGTCCTGTGTACTGTTCTTACTGTACGCGTTCAAGAATTATTGGTGGATCAACAGAGTCTATGGAGAAAGAGACTTATGGTGCAAATCAAAAGAAATGGGACGATGTATTTGAATACTTAACAAATCACCCAAGAATTGAAGATGTTGTTGTTTCTGGTGGAGATGCATTTATGCTTACTCCAAAACAAATCCGCTACATCGGAGAGAATCTTTTAAAGATTCCTCATATCAGACGTATTCGTCTAGCTACAAAAGGTGTGGCAATCTTTCCTCAAAAAGTTTTAACTGATGATGATTGGTTTGAAGCAGTTCAGGAGATTCATGCTTTAGGTAGATCTTTTGGTAAGCAAGTTGTTATTCATACTCACTTTTCATGCGCTAGAGAGATTACAAAATGGACTCAGATGGCGATGGATAGATTATTCCAAGCTGGAATCGTAGTAAGAAACCAAGCTGTACTTCAAGAAGGTGTAAATAACCACGTTGATGAAATGGTTCTTCTAACAAGACAAGTAGGTTACCTAAACATCCAGCCTTACTATGTTTACATGCACGATATGGTTCCAGGATGTGAGCACTTTAGAACAACTCTTAAAGAAGCTGTTGAACTTGAGAAGGCCGTAAGAGGAACAACTGCTGGATTTAATACTCCTACATTTGTTTGTGATCTACCTGGTGGTGGTGGTAAGAGGCACGTAGCTTCATATGAGTACTATGATGAAGAGAATGGAATTTCTGTATGGAAAGCTCCACACGTGAAGCCTGGACAGTTGTTTACTTACTTCGATCCAATTCACAAATTATCTCCAGAAGCTCAAGCAAGATGGAAAGATCCTGTGAAGAGACAAGAGATGATTGATAAGGCCCTTGAAGTCGTAAAAAATCAAAAGTAATTACAAAAAAAGAGAGAGGCATTGCCTCTCTTTTTTTTGGTTAGAATATAGTCTTGTTATAGAGATTCCTCTATCAGTCCAAGATAGAGGAGGTCTTAACTATTCTCCAGCTACACTAAGTCCTGCAAATCTAATCTTTGGCGAAAAGAATGTCGCACTCGTATTACTATGTACGAGATGACCAATGTTAGAGATCTCTTTAATTGTTTTATAGAAGTTTCCAGAGACAGTAACACCTTTTACAGGTCTTACTCTTTTTCCATTCTCTACTAAGTAGCCACTTGCAGCAAAAGAGAAGTCTCCACTAATAGCATCTGATCCAGAGTACATTCCTTGTTCTGAGATAATCTCAAAATAAGTTCCCTTATCAAAGCTAGTGTCATCGCTTTCTACTGAAGAGATAACTTTATTAGTTCCACCAACACCTAGTGATGACTTTGGAGATCTTGTAGCATTAAAGCTATTAGCATGACCTAGTTTTTTAGCAGTGTAAGAGTTATGAAAAAATCCGCTTAAAACACCGTCTTTAATAAGAGGTGTTTCTGACATCATATTTCCTTCTCCGTCAAACATAGAGTATGCAAATCCGCTCTCTAATAGAGGAGAGTCAACCATCGTAAGCATTGAAGAAGCCACTTCTGTATCAACTTTATTCTTCCAAGGGTTCATGTCATTTATTGCAGCTTTTGCTGAAAATAGCCCAGAGAATACGTTGAAAAATTGAGCCAGCTTGTCAGTTGAAAACACAATGTCATAATGACCAGTCTTAATAGCTGAACCTTCTAGAAGACCTAGAGCGTGCTCATAAGATACATCAATACACTCATTTGGATTTAATTCATTAAACTTTCTAGTAAGTGATTGGTGAACATGCATACTTTGCTTACCACTTTTCTCTAGAAGTGCAGCAGTGTAACAAGCGTATGCCTTACTCTTTTCAATACACTTTGTTCCTAAATGATTTAAATAAAGGCTTTGATCAATATACTCACCAACACCATTATATGGAGGAGTTTTAAGGTCTTTATCCTTACTCATAAGGTCTTTTTCGATCATTAGTGCCATCTCAATTAACTTTTCAGGATCGGCACGTTCGTCGTCATATTTAAAGTTCTTAGTTCCGTTGATAAGTTCAGATCTTTGTACTTCAATTTTTTCTAGTTCTTCTTGCTTAGAGTACTTGGCATTTTCTAGGGCCTGTTTAACTAGAGTTTGAATAGTGTCATCATCAGTAGCTTCACAGTAAGAACTTCCAATCTTATCATCTTTGATAACTCTTAACCCTAGAACTTGCGATCCAGAAACCTCGTAAGAAGATACTTCTCCTTGCTCGGCCTTAACTGTTATACTTTCTCCTGAATCAACAACTATATCCGCTTGATCAGCACCATTCTTTAGAGCAACATCAATTATTTTTTCTAATACCTGCATTTCCATTATGCTTTCCCCCCAACGAGAATCTCATCTACTTTTAAAGCCGCTTGTCCAACAGATGTTGGAATAGAACCTGAAACAGATCCACACATACCAGCAGCAAGCGCTAAATTGTTACCGACCATACTAATTTTCTTAAGCACTTCAGGTCCTGTTCCAATAAGAGTAGCTCCCTTTAATGGACGATCAATTTTACCGTTCTTAATTAAGTAACTTTCTTGAGCAGAAAAGTTGAACTCACCAGTACCTGGCTTAACTGATCCACCACCCATTTTCTTGCAATAGATACCATTATCAATAGTAGCTAAAATATCATCTAGAGAATGATCTCCAGCTTCAATGTATGTATTTCTCATTCTAGAGGCAGGAGCATACTTATAACTTTGTCTACGTCCAGAACCTGTTCTGTCGTAACCTGTTCTCATTGATCCAACTTTATCTACAAGAAAGCTTGTTAGCTTACCGTCTTTTATAAGTTGAGTCTTCTTAGTCTCCATGCCTTCATCATCAATATTGATAGATCCCCATAGGTTTTCCATCGTTCCATCATCTACAGCACTTACTGCAGAGTGGGCGATATCTTCTTCCATCTTGTCCCAGAATACTGAAGCTTTCTTTTGTACAGACGTTGTCTCCAGTAGGTGACCACATGCTTCGTGGAAGATAACTCCTCCAAATCCGTTATCAATAACTACTGGCATTTTCCCTGCAGGACAGTCGTCAGCAGTAAGTTTAACTAGAGCTTGCTTTGAAACAAGTTCTCCCATTTCAACTGGGTTTATCTTATCTACTAGTTCCCAACCTGATAGTGCTCCAGGAGCATCGTAACCTGTACTCTGCTCACTACCATCAGTAGCGACAGCATTGGCCATAAGGCGTGTGTAGTTTCTTGTATCGGTAACATGAAGACCTTCAGAGTTGAATATTTCAATGTCCTGTAGTCTTTGAAGAACTCCACAAGTTACCTGAGATATTTTGTCTGATTCCTTTCTAGCTGCTGCATCAATTTTAAGAAGATATTGAATCTTTTCATCCATGCTTATTTCATCTTGTGAAAGACCTTTAGAAGCACGGTGATGATCTACAGTCTTCATAAAGTTTAAAGCTGTACTTGTTGCAATAGGATCTCTTTTATCTTGAGCTGCTAGGGCCCTTGTAATTCTTAAGAGTTCATCTTTATCAGTTTTATTTGTATATCCATAAAGAACCTTAGTTCCGTAAATCAGTCTAATTCCGATACCGAAATCAATTCCTGATTTAATTTCATGAACCTTAGAGCTTAGAACACTAATATTAGTTGAATTATGTTTTTCTACGAAAATTTCTGCAAAGTCTGCACCGAGTGAAATACCGTAAGCTATGACATCATTAGCAATTTGTGTGTTTAACATTTAATCTCCTTTAAAACGCAACTTATTGTACCGTTTATAGGAGAACATTGTTAGTCATATAGTGTTAGATTGAGGAATTATGCTGCTTTTCGTCTATCTGTCGAGCGTCTAGAAGTGATTTGTTGCATACTTTCTAATAAGTCGGGGTGTTTCTCAATAATTTTAGTGAAATCTTCTTTCTTTAGAATATATAAGTCACAGTAATTTTGGGCCCTAACATCAGCATTTCTCATAGTCTCTTTAAGAAGAGCGGCCTCTCCAAATATTTGACCTTCGTGTAGTGTGGCAACAACAGTTCCATCACTGAAGATGATGTCGACTGTACCATGACCAATCATAAACATCTCATTTCCAGATTCACCAATTCTGATAATATTCTTACCAGGTGAATATGACTTTTGCTCAAGAGCACTTGCCACATCTTTTAAACAAGAGTGAGAACAATTCTTAAAGAGAGGAACTGTTCGAATCAATCTCATATTCATATAAGTTTGTAGCTCTTGCTGTAGCGCTAGAGGTAAGTCTGCAATTATCGTTGTATCATTCTCTGTAAGTCTTTTGTTGATTAGGTGATTATAGTATCCAAATACTTGGCCTTGTAATCTGTCAGGGATATTGTAGTACTTCATAAAAGTAGCAACATCATTTAATCTTTCTTTTGATTTTTCTTTGTAGCGATCAGCTGTAGTGAAGAGGCGAGTTACATTGGCAATAACAAAACCGTAAACACCAACGCCTAAGATCATAATTGGCATTGTATAAAGCCTACCAATAGTTGTTGTCGGAGTAATATCACCATAACCAATTGTTGTTAGAGTTGTAACAGTCCAGTACAGAGACTTTATATAATGAGTTGTAATATCTTTTAGAGAGTCTGGATGAATCATAGACCACCCACAGGCAATCCAGTGAATTACCATTATTGAAACACAAAATAACATCGTAACTCTTACAAACTTTGGAACAAGAGCAAGGTTACTCATTAAAGCGTAAAGTCTTGCTACACGTGCAAGTCTTAATAATCTGAATAGACCAAATATTTGATAACCATGAAGATCGAAACTATAGGTAATTACATCATAAGGCACAGAGGCCATGACATCTATAATGATCATTGACCACCAAAGAGTACCATTACTTTTTGCTTTTTGACTGTGTCTTTGAACTTTGAAGTAGCGCTCTCTAATTTGATAGATAACATCAGATATGAAAATAAGAGAGATGATTGAGTCAGACCACAATTGCCAAATTTGAATATTTGTCTTGTAGGTGAAACTAAACGGAGCTTCGAGAGCAGTTACAAATACTGCAAGAAATATTAATCCATTCCAGATTAACTCATTAGCGCTCAATTTAGATTTGTGTAAATGAATCATTAACTTCTTATTGATAGAGGTTGTTTCGCTCTATTTTTATCGGAATGATTCATAATTACTTTAATTAAAGAACCTTATAATTAAAGTAGTATCCTATTAAATATCAACACATTCTTCAGTGAAGAAACATTCACCACTCTTTTGCATCAAACAAGCAAGCCTCATAGCAAAGTCAAAATCCAATCCAAAACTAAGCACGTCATCACCAGCAATTACACTATATGAATTTGGAGCATCAAAGTCTGGAAGAACATTACATCTAACTTCTGACTCTGCAGCGTAAGTACTTGATAAAATAGATGCCAAAACTATAATCTTTAACACTTTCTTCATTCTTAATCCTTCTTAAGGTCATTAATACAATCGATATAAGATATTTGAGTAGTTTTTTTAACACGTGGCAACAATACGACAAACCATTAAGTATGCTGCTTGTAATACTTACTTATAGAAGTGGATATACTCTTCAAAGTTTAAGCATAAATTTATGATTAAATTGAATTGTCATCTGATATTTCTAAAATAATTTTAAATAGTTAGGTGTTTTTAAGCACTGAATTGTCAAGTTATGGCAAACTCGAACCGGTTAATCTTGACAACGATCAATAAAGAACCAAAATGTAAGAGTAAAACTATTAAGAGAGGAATTTATGTTAAGAATTGGTTTATTTATTATCACTAACTTATTAGTCGTTTTCATGGTTAATATAGTTTTAAGTGTTTTTAATGTTCAGCCATATTTACAAGGAACAGGACTAAATTATCAGTCTCTACTGATATTCTGTCTGGTATGGGGTTCTGTTGGATCACTAATATCCCTTATGATGTCTAAGTTCATGGCGAAGATGGCCATGGGAGTTAAGATTGTCGAAGAAAATGGTCAGCACGCAGATCTAGTTAGAACTGTTCATAGACTAGCGAAGAAAGCAAATATCACAAAGATGCCAGAAGTTGGTATATACGAAAGCCCAGAAGTTAATGCTTTTGCCACTGGTCCAAGTCGAAATAATTCTCTAGTAGCTGTATCTACAGGTCTATTACGTCAGATGAGTGATGATGAAGTAGAAGGTGTTCTTGCTCATGAGATTGCTCACGTAGCAAACGGTGACATGATTACAATGTCTCTAGTGCAAGGGATTGTGAACGCATTTGTTATGTTCTTTTCTCGTATTGTGGCATTTGCAATAGACAATGCTATGAGAGATGAAGAGGGTCGTGGTGGTCTTGGATTCTTTGCAAGAGTCGCTGTAACTATTGTCTTAGATATCGTATTTGGTATTGCCGCAGCTCCTATCGTAGCTTGGTTCTCTAGATGGAGAGAATTTAGAGCAGACGCTGGTGGTGCTCAATTAGCAGGTAAACATAAAATGATTTCAGCTCTTCAAGCACTTCAAAGAACAATTGAAGTAGCAGATGTTGAGGGGAGTGATAAGGCCTACGCAAGTATGAAGATTTCAAGTAAGTCTAATCTTGCATTCCTATTTCGTTCTCACCCTCCACTGGAGACAAGAATTAAGGCCTTACAACAAGGTAACTACTAATTAAATCTTGGGGCTAGCTCTTTGCTAGCTCCTTAATTCTCTTTTGTGAGATGCTTGCCCAGTTTTCTCTAAGCTCAATCCCTGAAATTACTCTATCCAATTGAATAGCAGCTGCTGGAGTTGATCCACTTCCTGTAAAAGGATCTAGGATACGCTCTCCAGGAGATGTGAAGTTTCTAATTAGAGGCTCTAGGCATGAGAAAGGTTTATGATTTGGGTGATTTTCCCATTTTGAGGCCTCACCTTCTTCATCATACTTTGTTATAATAGACCATTGAAGAGGTAAGTCAGCGCTTGTGAGTTTCTTCATAGGGACTTTTGAGAATACTAATGCAACTTCATAAAGCCTGACGTTAGTCTCATTTCCACTATTTGTTTCTTTAGCAAGTTTTCCCCATAGGAATTCACCATAGAAGTGTTCATAGCCAAGTTTTAGAGCAGTGTCTTTAATTGGCTTTATCCCAAGATAGTTTGTCCAGATAACTAGAACACCGTCGTCAGAGATGTGCTTAACGGCCTCTCCTAACCATTTCTCAGTGAAAAATCTGTAAGACTTAACATTCTCATAACGAGTTACTGCTTCATGGTTAATCTTGGCCTTCTTAGGATCTCTAAGTGAGCCAGTTTTCTTATTTCTACGTACAAGTAGGCAATATGGAGGATCGGCGTAGAGCATTTTTGCTTTCTCGCCCTTCATTACTGCATCAAAGTTTTTACCTACAGTAGAGTCACCGTTGATATGTCTGTGTTGTCCAATTTCTATAAAATTTGTCATGAGAGTTTATAGCAGAAACATAGAAAACTAGTAAATGAGATTATATTTTATATAGAAAATCTTTAAAAAGGTGCACTAAATATCTATTTAAGTGCACCAAATTGCGTTTATAGAGCTAAAACTGACTCTATTTGTTTTTCACCAATTGTTTTTAGGCTTACTCTATAGTCGGCCTTAGACAGGTTACTAAGTATGGCCTTAAAAACGAATTGATTATCCATCATGAAGCTTCCAAATTTATTATATGCAGTAGAGAACTTCTTCCAGTCTTTACTATCTCTTGCTGACTTCATCGTCTTTAAGCTATCCCACATTTCAACAATAAGAGTTGATGATGATTTGATAAACGACTTATGACAAGACTTCACAATATTGATCTTGCATAATTTCTTCATCTTATTTTTATTCTCTTTAAAGCTATCATTGATGATGTCATATGATTTCTGGATTAAATCTAACCTTGTGATTTTTTCAGGAAGATTCATTAACTTATCAGTTGCACCCTGAGTAAAGTTAACTTCAAATTCTGATCTAAAGTAACCATAGTTTTCTTGAGAGGGAACTTTAACTTCTGCTAAGTCAAATCCAGTCTTTGTAGAAAGGTAGGCTAACTCTTTTTCAAATTGATATTTCTTAACAGTATCTCTTTCAAAGAGTCTTTTCCAAGAAGAAGCGTAGTTTACGTGTTTCTTATTGTTTTGATTAACCTTCATTGCCATTGCCATAAAGAATTCATTTCTACTTTTATGTTTAGAAAGGATCCCTGACGTTGTTTTAGAGTCAACTGTCATTGCCATGTTTGTTTCAGTTTGCATTCCAAAGAAGTTATCAGTTGAATCAGATAGGCTATACATTTTAGAAGTAGAGCTATTTCTCATAAAGAGAACAGGTATTTGTAGAGATCGCATTTTTTGAAATGCAACCATAGTACTCTTTGAGAATGAATCTCTATACACTGGAGAGTTTAATCCATCTATTTCTTGAGCTGTAGTTAAGTCTCCTGATAGGGCAGAGACATAAGCAGATACTCCTGTTTGAGATGACATATCAAAAGTGAATGTTTCAGACTTTCCTTCCATATCCATCTTTCCACTATTTATTGATAACCCCATATTTCCGATGCTTGAAGAGTAGTGTTTCATTTCTTCATTTGTAAAAGTAACTTTTAACTTTGAATCAGAAACTTTCTCCATGGCAATTCTCCATTTCCCTTGAAACATATAGTTCGCAGAAATATCTAGAATATGACCAAAAGTAATACCTCCGTGGGCCATTACACCACCATGAGTACTAAAAGATAGCTTGTCTCCAATACGCCATTCTTGAAGTTCATTGATTGTTGAAGGTGTTCTTAAAAATGTATTATCTTCATCACCATTATCTAGAGATCGCTCCATATATTTATATTCACCTTTGTAAGGCATTAAACCTGCAGTTATCATTGTTGACCATGGGAGATCCATTAAATGCCCCATAACCATTAGACCTGCTCCAGCTTCAATTTTTTGAGCTCTTATTAATTTAAAAGATGAATCATCGATCTTTATTTTTCTATTTATTTTATCAAGACCTAAGTTAATCATTGGCATTAGGTGCCAGTGTATACCTGAATGGGCACTGCTATGAGAATCACTTGATGAATCATCTGAGCTATTCATATCGCCATGGTCCATCTCTCCCATGTCGTTATTCATGTCTCCTTGATTCATATCACCTTGATCCATTCCACCCATGTCGTGGTCCATGTCGCTATGATCCATTCCACCCATGTCGTGGTCCATGTCGCTATGATCCATTCCACTCATGTCGTGGTCCATGTCGCTATGATCCATTCCACTCATGTCGTGACTCATGTCCATCTTGTAACCAAAATTAATATTACCGTCGAAACCTATCTGAATAGGTAAGTGAAACATAGAAGAGCCAGTATCGGGAATACTATACTCATCGGCACTATCTCCACCAGTACTATGAGCTAATGCCATAGTAGTTAATGAAAACAAAAATAATAATTTTAAAATCTTGATCATAACGCTCTCCTAATCCTGACATAGTATGAACTCAGAATTAAAAAGTCATGAATAAATTAAGACCGCAACGATTTGATGCATCTATTTAGAGGTATATTTCTAACTACAGATTAGAGAGAGTCGATTTGTATTCGTGAATAAGACTTTCAACTAGTGTAGATACAGTAGGAATATCATTTATTAAAGCACTCACTTGTCCTATCTCAAGTTCACCTTCTGATAGGTTACCATCAAGCATGCCTAGTTTTGCTCTACCTTTTCCTAGTAGTTCTACTAGGGCTTCCTTTCCGGCACATTTCTTTTCAAGCTCAACAACTTTATCGTAAAAATCATTTTTAAGTAATCTTACTGGAACTACTTCCTTCATAGATAAACAAGTATCTCCAGACTGTGCCTTAATTATTGCCTCCTTAAAGTTTTGATGTGCTGAAGATTCCTCTGTACAGGCAAACCTTGAACCAATTTGTACACCATCTGCGCCTAGGGCCATTGCCGCTAATATAGATTGTCCACTTGCAATTCCACCTGCGGCAATCACGGGTATTTTAACTGCTTTAACTACTTGAGGAATTAAGCTCATAGTTGTTATTTCATCTCTGCCATTGTGTCCGCCAGCTTCAAATCCTTCAGCGACGATTGCGTCGACACCTGCATCTTCACATTTTTTTGCAAGCTCTGGAGAGCTTGTAACATGGACAACTATACAGCCTTTTTCTTTTAGGTAACTCGTATACTTTTTAGGGCTTCCTGCACTAGTAAAAAAAATCTTTATTCCGTTTTCTAGAGCAGTTTCAATATGCTCACTTGCATACTTGTAAAGTAGAGGAATATTTACTGCAAGAGGTTTATCTGTAAGAGATTTCGCTTTAAGAATATGCTCTTTAAGTAGATCTGGACGCATACTTCCTGCACCAATTATTCCTAAGCATCCAGCATTAGCTGAAGCTGCAGCTAACTTCGCACCTGAGACCCAGACCATACCGGCCTGGATAATAGGGTATTCTATGCCAAATAACTCAGTTATTTTTTTATTTTTAAAAGGTGATTCAATCATTTCTTTTCAACTTTACTTCTAAGAGTTTTTTCAAGGGCCTTAATCACTTTGATCATCTCTGGGCTAGAGTAGTTCTTATAGAGTTGATCTACAATAGGAGATGGTTTACCACCTCTTTCTTTGAAGTCTAGTAATTCTCTTACAAATTCACAAGCAATAATAAATACCTGAGACTCTAGAGGTAGCTTGGACATATCACTTGTTGAAAAGCCTTTACCATTAGTTGTTCCATGGTGATTTTTTATAATTGTATCTACATCAATAGGTGCTTCAGGATGCTTTCTTATTAGAAGAGCTCCCTCGAGAGCGTGATTAAATACGAGGTCCCAGTCTTCTTCACTTATTTTACTAGACTCAAGTTTTTCGAAAGTAGATATTTTTGCTAGATCCTCGTTATCTACAAAAGCAATATCCTTAAAGAAACTTGCATAGGCCAAGCGAAGAATCACGGCATCATCATCTATACTTAAATTCTTAGCAATCTCACTTGCTACGATTGAAGTCATATGACCGTGCTGATATAGATAGCCAGTCTTTGAATTAATAACCTTATGTAAGACCCCATTAACTTCTGGTAAGTCTTTTGCTGCAGAGATCATACTTTTTACGATACTGTCAGTAAGCTGGATAGTAGCACTATTAAAACCAAGGTTTTTAATTTCTTTTAGTGCGATATCATAACTTTGAGCTATAACTTCAATCTTCTGATCTATACTTTTAAAGTCATCTTCTTCTAGCTTTTGAGAGAGATGATCTGAAACATAGTTAGTGAAGTTATGTTGAAATTCTTTTGGTATATAGAAGTATACTAACCCCTGATCTCTGTACTTATCTATCAATTGACGAGAGTACTGATCTCCTGCATGAATTCTTTTTACAAATTGATATTCAGTAGCAGTTTTCTTAATACGAATAAATACATCACAGCAAGATGAGTCGAGTGGAAGGAAGTAATGAATCTCTATAGGAATAAATTCTGGTAGAACTCTTTTTTCAAGAGTTTCTATATTTACTCCCAAGATCTTCGCAGAAGTACTAATGATTGTTTCCCAATCCTTTTCTTCTTTAATGACTATCAGTTTCTCTTCATCTGTATGCTCGAAGGGGCCATTTACAATCATCGAAACATCAGATTCATTATCTCTAATATATTGGAGAAGAATACTCGCTGTACTCTCATCTCCAACTTTTTCTTGAGTAATGATAAGGTCTACATTTGGAAGTATGTTTAAGAGGTCTATAGCTTCATTAGCTGATGATCTCGGTATGACTTCACTTCCAACGTAAGTCTTAAGATTGATGGCAAGAAGATCTCTTAAATTTTCATTTTCTTCAATGAGAATTACTTGAGACACTTTATCTCCTAGTTAGGTACATTAGTACTATTTTACAAGTGAATCATAAATAATTCTAGAATAAAGTGTTATTTTTTCAGTAACTTATCATTGAGAGTCTGTTCTGGAGAATTCTCAATATTGCGTAAAAACTCAGGATTCATCTCTTTTTCTATTCTACCAATAGTAGTTGAGCGCTTTTCTCCATATCCTTCTCTCTTAAAAACTGACCATCCAGCGGCCAATAAACTCTTTCTTATCGGCATGGCCGCAGAGTAGGTACTAAGCACACAATCTGTGGCAGATAAGGACTTTAGATCCATAAACCACTCAGTAGTCCAAAGCGCTGGGTTCTTCTTAGGTGAGAATGCATCTTGATAGATAGCATTGAAGTTAGGAAGAGAGAGGTCTTTCTTTGCATTTATAATTGTCTCTCTAATGTCACCTACAATTATCTTTAAATTAAAGTCTTCAATTGAGTTCTCGTAGTAATGAGTACCGTGAGAACTTCTCGCAGTAAGCCCCTTTAATAATGGGTGTGAGTCGTTTTCAATTGTCCATTGAATAAGGCCTTCATCTAGTTCACAGCTAATAAAATGGACTTTACCTTCTACTTTCTTGGTTAACTCATATGTTCTTAGAGCACCAATTCCAAGCCCATATCCAACTTCAAAAATTGTAGCTTCTCTATCTTGCTCCAGTTTAGGGATGACTTCACACCCCTCAACATAATTAAAGTCAGTCTCTGCATTTGCTCCAGAAGTAGAGTGACAGTTCTCATCAAAGTACTCGCTATAGAGTGTTGTACTATTATCAGCAGTCACAACCTTGCAATACTTTCCAAGTTTTCCATTAAATGTATCGTTATTTCTAGTACTTATAAGATCAACCTTTGTGTAACTTAATTTTTATAAAAAATATAAACTCTGACTAGATACGTCCGATAAGAGTAGAGATGATTAGCTTTACTAAAACTAAATTCAATATTCTATGTGTCCTTCTAATACTTACAAGCTGTGGTCAGAATCATAGTGGAAATAGCAGAACTTTGGCCAGTGTAGGAGAAGAGTTTGGTACAGAAATGAACCTATTAGATGCTAATTCAGAGTTGATAGCTCTAAGAATCTGTAATGCTCTACGTTCAAAGCGTAGTTATTGGCATTCAGCTCCAATTATAGGGAAGAAAGCTAACTTTTCAGTAGAGACTAAGAACTGTTCTAACCAATCAGAAAATTTTGAATTAGAAACAACAATTGCAGCAACTCTGATGTCTAGCCCAATTGTCTTTGATTCCCTAAGTACTGAGACCTATTATAAAGAAGTCGTAACAGAGTCTCATGGGCCTTTATCGACGGTATGTCCTCTTATTTTTTCAGGAGATAATCCTCTTGAGTTCTACACTCAAAACAGCGATAGAGTTTATACACAATTTTCAAAAATAGATTCTAACACAGATCGTCTTATTCTTAAGTACGCTGAAGTGAATTCAAACGATCAACAAGAAGTAAGTGGTTACGTCGTTTATAAATATATGAGCTACGATATTGTAACTGCAAGTTCTGACTCTACATACTTGGGAACTGTTTCCGAATTAAGTGTGGGTGAGTCATGTGGCGAAGAGAACAGAAGCTCAACTCTAGTTCAAAAACTAAAATCAATTCTTTAATCTCCTTACACTATCTTTACGTTGTTTACTTTCCTTGCAATAGTTAATCTATAAACAAGGGAGACTTTCATGCGTAAATTAATTTTAGCCGGATTATTACTTATTTCTACAAGCAGTTTTGCGAATTCAAGAGGTCAGATTATTGATAATATTTCTAGATTATCTTCTCGTATTCAACTTAAGGTTCTTGATACAAACGTTTCAGACCAGGAGCTCCGTGTTGTACAGAATGGATTAAAGACATTATTAAATAAGTTAAGTAACCAGATGGATCATAAATGTTTAGACTTTACTCTTGATATTTACGAAAGAACATACTCTGGGCCAATGGCACTATCTAGAGCAAAAGCAGCTTGTGAAATGATCGACGATGTTTCACTTGTTAGATTTGTGTATGAAATCTATCTTCAAAGTTACACTGAAGTGTTCGCACTAGAGAGATCTATAGATAAAACTGAAGGTCATAACTTCTTTGGAAAGAGCGATGAATTAGAATTTATCTATTCTATCTACAAGCAGAGTTATACAAATAAATTTGCAATTGATAAGTCTCTAGAGAAAGTTAAGCTGTTACAAAGTGACTCTATGGATTGTTTAGAGGTTACATATAGAACTTTAAGTAGATCTTATTCGCCTAAATTTGCAATTGATAAAGCAATCGATTCTTGTAAATAAGGATATTAAAAGGGAGGCGTAAACCTCCCTTCATTATTTATTTATCTGATTGACCAATCAGTATAAATTGCTTCAAGTCTAGGTAGAATCAATTTCTGATATCTAAAAAATAAATCTTTTCTTTCTTCGTCTTTATTAGCATGTTCACAGAGAACTCTTGCAGTTTCCATATAGCTTAATGCCTGACAAAGAGTTTCAGCATGTTCCATTAGTTCAGAAATATTTTCATCACTTGCCCATGATTTTACATTGAAAAGCTCTCCAATTTCAGGTCTAAGACACTTAACAAGTAGCTTAACCATATTCTTTTTAAACTTGTAATGAGATGAGCTAAATGACTTTTCCCACTCTTTAGAACCGTTAAGAAGTTCTTTAGTAGGGTGCTTAAATAGGACATTACTGAAAAACCTCTTAGGGTCTTTCATTGCATATTTCATAATATCTTTAAGCGCCATAAGAGCTTGAATTTGAGATGTTCCTTCATATAGTAGAGGACCAAAGCTATCTCTATGATAACGCTCTACCGGATACTCTTCCATGAAGCCATACCCACCAAGAACTTGAATTGCTCTTTGAGAAAGTAATGTCGCTTGTTCACAAGCATAGTATTTAACAAGAGGAGTTCTCTTTCTTGTCCAAAGTGAAGCTTCTTTAAAAAGGTCTTCTTCTTCTTTAGTTAAGTCATTCGATAATTGTTTCTTTAAATCTAGCTTTTGAAAAATATCATAATGAGAAACAGTGTCTACAAGTAAAGCTCTAATAGCATCTCTTTCAGTAGTGAAGTCTTCAAGGTTTCTTCTCATTAGAGGTAGCTCAGTTAGTGGTTTACCAAATTGTTCTCTCTCTTGTGCATATTTGATAGCATAACCAATAGAACCTTCTATTGTTCCAAGGGCCTGCATTCCAACAGCTATACGAGCTTCATTCATAAGGTGAAGCATATACTTAAAGCCTTTTCCAGAGTCTCCAACAAGAGTCGCTACAGAGTTCTCATAAACAACTTCAGTCGTAAATGATCCGTGCATTCCCATCTTGTCTTCATTTTTAGCGACAATATAATTTAGCTTGTCTTGTCCTTCTATTTCTTGCTCACAGAGAAAGAGAGATATTCCGTCTAGTCCTTCTTTGTCACCCTTAATTCTAGCGAGAACAAATCCAAGTCCACCACCACCATTAGTGATAAAAATTTTAGATCCATTTAATAAATATTTCCCATCGTCAGTTGGTGTTGCTGATGTTTTGATCATACCAAGATCAGAACCACAACCTGGCTCAGTCAGACACATCGAACCTGAAAGTTCACCTCTAGCTATTCTTGGAACAAGTCTATGAGCAGTGTCTTCATCACAAAAGCGATGAATCATTTCTCCAATAGAAGTGAAGAAGGCCATTTGAGTTGAACTTGCTAGACATGCTCTCGAAAGTTGAGCAAGTAGAACGAGAGTAATTGTTGAAGGAGCACCAAGACCGCCTAACTCTGTTGGAAACGGTAGTCCAATAGAGTCGAGTTCTGTAGCTTCTTTGTAAAGCGCCTGAAGAGCTTCGCCAGGGATTGTGCGACCTTCAATAACTTTTCCAGCACCTTCTTTGTCTAATTGAGGAGCACGCTCAGCAACAGATGTTCCTGTCCACTCTCCAGTGTTTTGTAAAATTTCCTCGAAAAAATCAATGACTTCTTTTTTTGAATTGAAACCATCTTCTGTAGGAAATGTAGGATAATACAGAGGAATAATTTTGTCCCAATCAATCCCGTTGCGAAAGAGCCATTGCCAATCTTTTTCATCAATGTAGTAATTCATAATAATTCCTTTTATTACGGGGATAATAGAAAATTTTACTTCAAAAGGTTAAAGTTTCCAAGTGGGCGAGAGTGACAAATATGAGACAAGATTAGTTAGTTATATTAACTTATCTACTGGCGTCAACATCATAGTTAAGGATAACATTGTTGATCTTATCTACCCCTAGAGTCGCACCTTCGTCGTCAATTTTGTCATCGTCTGAAAGTTTAATGTTATTGGCCTCGAGTGATTTTTCAAGATCTTCGGTTTGATTTGCGTACTTAGTAGCAAGACCTGGAGTATTTGCTAGGTTTTCTTCACTGAATGCACTATTGGCGATCTCACGCTGGATAGACGCTGTATTCTTTCTTGATTCTTTTCCTTCCTGGTCGACATCTAGAAAACCAGAAACAACATTATTGAAATGAATAAGTTGAGCGTACTGCTCTGTTTTAGAAGAGAGTTCTTCATGAATTTTTTCAAGTTTTTCTTTGTCGCTTCCGCGTCCAGCACTCGCTATATCAATTACACCATTGCTTGCTGAAGACTGACTATCCATCTTTTCATTCATACTTTTTATAAGCTCTAGTTTTTCATTTTCATAACGAGCAATAATCTGTTCTTTGAGTACTTTTATATCAGTACTGGCCTCAATAGTTTGACCTATCTCTTCATCCGTATAACCTTGGTCTTTTAAAAATCCTTCTACAGCACCAGTGTCTTCTGTTGATGCATCAATTGTTTTAACTTTTTCAGAAAGTCCTCTAAGTCTTAACGCATACTCTGCTTTTAAGCTCTCAACTTGTTCTTTATCTGTATTTAAGTATTTCTTACAGCTTTCCTCTGCACCAGGTGCAAAGGTGTACTCCTTAGTCTCTGGGTCTTTATAAATACACTTTTCAAGTTCAGCTATGTCGCTATTAACACCATCAGAGAAGCCTGATTCATTAACAAATTCATTTGAAGTTACAGAAGTAATGTCATCTACTTTATTATCTAAGTTTACTTGCTTAATTAAGTTGCCGGACTCAGTAGGCTTTTCACCTGTTGCAATAGCTTGAATACCACCAGTCTTTTGAAGTTGCTCATATCCACTTGAAATTGTCTCAACTGCTTTTAAGTTTTGTTTTGCGACCTTTAGGTAGTTTGTTAATTCACATGCTCTTGTCTTTGTATAGGCGTAGTCATCTTTAAGTTGTTCACATTTATCATCATCTTTCTCACACGTTTCTTTTACACCAAAGGTTTCTTTAGCGGTTGTTTTTTCTAAATCTCCTGAAGTAGGACTTTTCCAAGACTTAGTTCCACCGTGACAAACGTATTGAGCATTAATAAAACAATTCTGCCAATTGTTAGACTGCATTTGTGCTCCTGAGATTTCGGAATCTCCTGAGGCTACAGCTGTTTTTGAAAGATTAGTCACATTGGTTTTTCGTTGTTTATTTCTTTCTTCTAACGATTCAGAGAGTAGAGGGAATGCACTTTCTCCAGATCCAACAATCTCGGCCTCAATACAAAAAGAACTAATCGCAGTTAGAACGTTCTTAGTTAATTGGTTGTGATAAATTGTGTTAAATTTAGAATGGTCTATAACTTGAAATGTACCATCGCCATTCTTACCATTTTCCGAGTCACCAAAGATTTGTTGCTTCATACTTTCGTAGTAATATTCCTCTAGCTTTTTTTGTGCTTCTGAAGTCTCTTTTGCAAGAGGAAGAACATTTACAGATTCATATTTTTTTATTTTATCTTCGTCTAGATTGTTGAGCTTAGAAGCAATCTTGTCTCTTAATTCTTCTTTATTGGCTACGCCTTCTATAGTGCCATCAGAAGAGCCATTCCATAAGCAGTCAGAGATCTCTATATTTTGTCCTGCTGACTTTAGTTGACTACACTGATCGTAGATAGCGCTGACTTCAGGTATCTTGAGAAGCTTCTCAAGTTGATCACTTTGATCATTTGTCTGCTCAAAGTTTTGATATTCAGGGGCATCAATTGTTTGTGCTTCTTGAGCATTGATCCCTAGTGATACTGATATAAATAGAATGCTTAAAATTGTCTTACTCATAGTAATATTATCGCCTATTTAGGCAATAAACTTGAGTCTTTTAGTGGGAAGGAGGTTAGGGGACATATAATCAATAGATTAGGCCCCCTAAATAAAAATTAATGTATCTTGAAAGTGCCTATAATTAGTACCAAACTTTACATCTTGTACGTTTTCCAGGCTCTCCCCAGCGAGCTGAGAGAGTGTCATTTGGATGTGAAGATAGAGTTCCCTCTTGGATTCTATTCCATATTTGAGCTAAGTCGTAAGTTCCAAGCCCTTCTACAGTGATTGGGCAATAGTCTTGAACCAGTGCTCTATCTTGTTGAGTATTATTAAGAATACTCTCAACAACAATAGCGAGGTTGTTATCTGTTACTATTTCGCCAACTTCAGACCAGTTGTATACTAGCGCCTCGTAAGCTGCTTTTAGGGCCTTATCTCTAGCAGGTGTAGAGTAGATGTCATAATCAGTATAATCCATGCAACGACCGCTTCTAGAGTTGTTATACGCAACACCCTGATCAACATAACCAATTCTTGCAGTAGCTTCTTGGCAGATATTTTTTAGGACTCTAGTGATCATTTTATTTGGAGTTTCATCTTCAGTTTTTAAAAGGTTTTTAACATAAGTGAAGAACTTATTTTGCCCAAGCTCTTTTGCTAGAGAGTATTGCTCTTCGCTATATGCAAAACTTTCAGGAAGTGAAGAGTTTGCCACATATAATTTTGAAGGCCATTTGAACTTTCTAAATCCCCAAACAGTTTGTGGTAAGTTAACAAGTTCTTTTCCCAATCTGTAATTCATAGGAAGCTTTTCTTTTTTGATCGCTTGAGTGGAGTAAATTAAATCAAAACTCCCTGTCGATTGAATATCTTTAATTGTATATGCATGGCGGATAACTCTTCTGAATCTACCTTTAATCTTATAAGTGAATAGTGTCCCTGGGTTTATGCTAGATAGTTTAATTGGGTAAGTATCCATTCTAGAAAGGTTCTCTGTTCCAACACTTTCACCAAGGTTATTTAAGAAAGCAATTACACGCTCGTGTGGATCGCTATACTTATCAAAAGCAGTAGAGTCATTAGTAAGGTATTTGCTTGTTCTTCCACCTGAAGGGTTATTAATGGCAAAAGGAAGAGAGTTTTCAAAACTGAAGATTGCTCTGAGTGCATAAACAGCATCAGCACAGTCTGCTCTTAGCCCATAGTAAGGTGATTTCTTATCTACGAATAGATCAGCGTGAACTTGACTCGTTGTCATCCACTCAGAATATTTGGCCTCGTATTCTTCGCTCCACTGATTATCAGCAGTCCAGACAGCGGCTAGAGTTGTAAAAGTAATTAAATAAGTAGCTAGTAGTTTTAATGTGAACATTAGATCTCCTGTGTGTGAGGAGGCACTCTAGAAAATTTTTTGATATACGTCATTGCGCAAAGCTTCTCTCCCTCAGGATAAGTATCTGTTTTTTGGAGCTTTTTACTATTAAACTTAACTATTTATCTCAAGCATTCCGTTAAGAAGACTAGGAGAGATACGTGAGAATATTGAAACTACTTTTACTGATGGCGTTAAGTTTAAACCTTTTCGCCCAGGAACAAGACTATTCCATCTGTGAAGACAAGGCGATTGAGTACTATCAAGATGTCATTGCTGAAGATAAAACCAATATCCTTGGAAGGCAATTCCAACTTACGACCTTGAAGCTTGCTCGAATGAGTATTGCTGATAGTAGACCTTCACTTGAAGACAAGATTAAAAAGCTTTCAAATTCAATAGATCCAAATGATCCAAAGTTGAAAAAAATAGATCAGTTGTATAAAGATTACGGCTATGAGAACGATCTTGAGTCTGTGTTAGATTCAATGAGAACAGCAAGCTACTGGGATAGATCAACTCGCTTTTACAACGATGACGTAAGTGCATTTATACTACTTGCTAAGGAAGTTGACTCTGACCTTGGGCTTACTGAAAGAGACGCTGCTATAACTTGGTTTATGAGTTACGTGAGTGACACTGCGGCCTCAAAAATGGGAGCGACAAGTGCCAGTGCAAACCTAACGAATCTCTCTTCTAGGTTAGCAAACTTCACAGGCGCATATGCTGAGAAAAGATCGCTAACAGATAGTGAAATTGAAAAAGCTATTACAGAGTTAGAAAAAGATATTAATAAAACGATGACTAAGCTTCACCAAGAATTAGTCGTTGAGCTTGGTCCAGAGTGTTTCGATAACGGAATATTTGCAGGTTCATGTAACTATACAGACGAGATGGGCAATCTACTCTTATCTCAATCTTTAATGGATTTAACTGGAGAGTTGAAGAAAAATAAAATAGAATCGTTAGAGAATTCTATCTTGTCACAAAAAGGTAAATTCAAATTAAGCCTCTTAGGGCTACCTTCACAGAAAGAGTACTCAAGGGAGCAACCCCTTAGTATTATTCCTCCAAAATTAGACTACAAAACAGTTGCGGATATTCGTATCCATGATGATTATTGGATTAATAGAGAAGAAATTCTTAAATTAGAAGATCGTCTCAATATTTTATCTGATAAAGAAAAGATCAAAGCTTTTCAGCAACACACTCACAGTGAAAATTACGTCATACTAGATAAAGAAAACCAAGTTCTTGAGTACTTTGATAAGTCTGGCAAATTAATTAAGCGAGTTCCTCTTAATCTTAGTGGTCTTCTTGATGATAAGAAGCAACTTGGTGGAGCTGGAACCTATTTTGTTCATAGCTATAAAAATGGTGTGCTCTATATTCAAGATGAGCGCGGTGAAGTTAGACCATACGAAGGAGTAGAATTTGAAGGCCTCAAGGCCGGAACAAGCTTCTATATTCTTCCAAACTCTGAAGAACACCACTTTAAGATTAAAGGTGGAAAGATACACTTTACTGTTGAAGGGAAAAAGAGCGACTACTTACCATTTAATTTTTCTAAAAAAGACAAAGATGTAAATGAGATTAAGTCTGTAATTACTAAGAAGGAATACCAGACTAAGACCGCTGTATCTTTCATGTCAGAAATTGATGATAAGAAAGAGGAAATTATCAAACTCTATAAGATCACAGACTCTGAATATAATGAACTCTCAAAACTTGCTTTTGGGATTTTAGGTAATGAGTCTCAATTTGGACAATCTAAGAAGTACTACATTAAGGAAGCTCTACCATGGGTAGTTGCACTTATAAAAGGTAATGGAATAGATACTTCAAGAAATTCTAGAGGACCTACACAAATTAAAACAATTCCTAAAAAAATTGCTGAAAAATATGATGTAGAAAAAGAAGACTTAACAGACCCAAAGAAGGCCGCAGTAGCAACTATGGGCTACCTAGCTGAAGCGCTAGAAGAACTAAAGGCCAAGGAAAGCTCTCATCCTGACATTACTCCTGAAAATAGATATAATTATATCCACTATATCTATATGGGAAAATCAAAAGAGATTACAGAAGCTACAGCTACTCCAATGAAGAATATTTATTTTAAACAAATTTTGAATTTTAATGAAGGACTAGAAGTCTACGAGAAAGTTGAATAGGGGAGATAGACTCCCCCTTCATTGCTTATTTTTTAATAAATCTATCTACTGAGTATTCACCTGCACCAGTGAAAACTAGTGTTCCGTAAATTCCCATATACATAAATGCTAATTCTTTTGACTTAAATGGATCATTTCCATGAACAACAAAGAATGCTACGGCCATAGTAATTAATAATGGAATTGAAACCCAACGAGTAAGTAGTCCTAAAATGATGAAAGCAGAACAAAATACTTCACTAAATACAGCCAGAGATAAACTTACCTGTGAACCAAGACCTATTACATCTGGGAATTTTGTCGACATTGCACCAAAGTTTGATAATTTTCCCCAACCGTGGCTAATAAGCATCGTAAGCCCTACAAATAGTCTTAAAATAAATAATCCAGCGTTAAGCATCATAGTGTTCCTCTGTTTTTGATTAACAAGTAGTTTCTTATTATGGTAATAGACATTCTTACATTTACAAGTAGTAATTAGAGATATGACGTCAAGATTTTCAAATATAGATAAGAGGTGTGAGAATTGTAGAATTTTTACGCCTCTATGTTTCTGCAACTTACTTGTTAAGAGAGATCATAGAACTCCAGTCAGGATAGTCATGCACAAGGCAGAGCTAGGTCTGACGACTAATACAGCATTTTTCTGTGAGAAAGTTCTAAAAGATAGCAGTATCCACCTCCGTGGTGTTAAAGACACTCCTTTAGATGTAGAAGAAGCAATTGATTTAGAGCAATATACTCCTCTCTATCTCTTTCCAGATGATTCTGCAGTGGAGCTAAATACAGAGTTTCTACAGACTCTTGAGAAGCCCCCGCTTCTAGTTGTCCCTGATGGCTCATGGTCTCAGGCTAAAAAATTCAAAAAGAGAGAGTCAGCTCTTTCTAATATTAGATCTGTAAAACTTCCCGCAGGTATTAAATCCAATTATAGACTTAGAAAATCTCCGGCCGAAGGTGCAGTTTGCACTTACGAGGCCATTGCTATCGCTATGGGAATCTGTGAAGGGGAAGAGATTAGAAATTCTCTTTTAGATGTATTTAAAGTAATTACAGATAGAATGTACTATTCAAGAAGTGGTATTGTAAGCCTTGAACAATTAGATGAGATATTAAAAAAAGAAGCAGACCCACAGTAGGGCCCACTTCATTAGTTGTTTAGAAGTGATCTAGGTAAGCACTAATAAGCATTGCTAGTAGCACTGCAAAGCTAAATAGTAATATTCCATAGAGACCCCAGTCATTGCCTGTGTATTCAGTAGATTCGTTAGTATCCGTAGATACTTCTTTGTTATCGTTTTCCATAAAAACTCCAAATGAATTAATTAAATTTTAAATGTATTAAATTAACTAATTGGAGACGGAGGGCTTCTGGCAAGCTGAGTGCTTATAAGATGACTATTAAATATTTCTCTAGTTTCAAACTGGTGAGTTAACTTCTCATTTTTAGCGAGAAGAATAAGAGGGTTTAAGACAAGATATTTAAATGAAATATCTTTAATAGGTTTAAGTGGATTCTTATCAACTGCTGGGGCGTTGACGTCTACTCTTTCTAAATATGTAAGGCTATTTGATAGGTCTTCTCGGTCAATTGGAACAATTGAAAACATCGAGAATAATATGAATTGAATGAGTAATAACCACTTCATAGCGTAAATTATAGACTATTAATTATTAAAATAGGCCTATTTTTTCTTAATTAAATCAAAACTTCACTTCTGCTATTAGTTTGCCGATAGGTTAGCTAATTAACAATAAGTAGGTCTAATGTATAAAATCTTAATTCTCACTGTTTCTCTGGCCTTTGCCTCTTCTTGTAGCACAAATCAGGTCAGTGAAAGATCAATTGCTTCAATCCACGATAGTAGAAATTGTGTAGATTCAATCAATGGATTCATGAGAACAAACCCGACTAAGAGTGGCCCTATTATTACAGGGGTAAACTCTTTAGCCAGTAAGATTCCAAACTTTGATGAATTTAGAGATCAAATGCTCTCTAAGAGACCTTCCATAGACAATTTTGTAAAAAACTATAAAGACACTCACAATGGTGCCATTCCAACAAACTTAGAAGTTCTAGACTTCTACACTGATTACTCAGACAGACTAGCAACTCATATTAGGAGTGCTAAGGGCATAGATGAGCGCTTAGATTTCTTCTTAGAGTTTAGTGCAGCTGAAATTGAACTATCTCCAAGCAAGCTTGAAAAAGTAGCAAATTATAAAGTAGATCCAGAGTATACAGAAATGATGAAAAAAGCATTTGATGCCAGAAGCTCTGACTCTAGAGGATTCCTAGACTCTCTAGGTTGGACTAACTATAAGGGTCACCTTGGAGAGTTAGATGTTTTACTTAGACTTGAAAATCTACAGGCACAGGGAGTCTATCTTTCAAGGGCCGAATTACTAGATCCAAAGTCACAGACAATTAATGATATCTTCTCAAGTAAACTAGAAGAAAAAATATCGCAAGTAACATTAGAGAACTTAGAAGAGTTTAAAGAAAAGTTTCCTCATATCTTTAAGGAAAATGACGAACTTGATGCAGAAGAAGTAATCAAGAGAGCTCATATCTTTCTAAAAACTAAAGAGTTCGACCTTGTCGTAAAAAAGCATAATAAGTACTCACTAGTAGAAGTTAAAAACTATAAGCACGCCATAGGTCTTAGAGAGGCATCTGAAAGTAACGGTAATAAGAAAACTATTCTTGATCAGCAGTTAGAAACGATAGAAATACTTCACTTTTTAGGATTAGAAGACACCTTCTTTCCTACTGTGGCATTCCTTAGAGGTGTTACACAAGAGGCGAGAGATGTCTTTGAGAGTAAAGGTATATCTGTTTTAGCTGAAGTTGTAGAACAATAGATTTCTACAACTTTAGGGCAAGAGCAATTACAATTGAGAATATTACCCAACTCATTATATTAATCAAGAATCCTCTTCTAATCAAAGTACCCTTTCTAATTAAATTTGTTCCATAGACAATCGCATTTGGCGGTGTTGCGACCGGTAACATAAATGCACTATTACATGACAGAGCAAAGATTAAAGCTATAAGGATTGTGTTCAATTCGTTCTTCACACCTATGGCAATCATGATGGGAATCAATATATTTGCAGAGGCCGTATTTGAGGCAAGTTCTGTGAAGAAGATTGTGAATATAATAAGTAGAGAGAGCACAAAGTAGATATTTGTATCTCCTGAAAGACTTGTAATTGAATCTGCCATTATTTGAGCAAGGCCAGTATTAAAAAGAATTTGACCTAGTGAGAGACCAGAACCAAATAGAAGCAGTGACGGCCAATCGATTTGTGAGATATGTCTTGAATTTAGGATCTTATCAGCACTCTTTAGAGGAAATAAAAAAAGTGTTGAGGCAAAGAATAAACCAACAACTGCTGAAGAGAAATTATTCTTAAGAACTACTGACATGCTTGAGCCTTCTTCAACAAATAGCTCAACAATAGAAGGACTTATCCAAAAGAAAACAGTTAGTAGAAATACAGTAATGACATACTTTTGATTTACCGAAAATGTATGAAAATCAAACATCCTCATATCTATCTCATTCTTATCAACATCAAGCTTCTCTGAAGGCAATCTCTTAATACAAAGATAATAAACAATAGAAAATAGGATAAGAGCTATTGGAGCTGTTATAAGCATCCAGCCTAGAAAGGAGATATTCTGCCCCGTAAGGTTATTTAAAAGTCCAATGGCAATCACATTTGGAGGCGAACCAATAGGAGTAACAATACCACCAATCGTTGCACTATAGGCAAGAGAGATAAGGAGGACTTCTTTAAAACTACTATCAGTTATACCAAAGTTTACCTCTAATCTCTTTATTAAACCTATGCCTATTGGTAAAAGCATTGCAACTGCTGCCGTATTTGAAATCCACATTGATAGAACAAATGATAAAGAAAGAAAAATAAAGACTGTTCTCTTAGCGCTCTTTCTTGCCCAGGGAATATTCAATGTAATAGCTGCAATAGTCTCATCAAGTTTAGTAATCTCTAACGCCTTAGCGAGAAGAAAACCTCCAAGAAAGAGAAAGATAATGGGGTTAGAAAACGGAGCAAATCCATCCTGAAGACTAACAACACCAAAAATAACACTTAAACACACGCCCAGTATTCCAGAGATAAATAGTGGTAAATCAGTAAATAGCCATAGAGAAATAACAAAGGAGAATATTGCTAAGAAAATCTTCTGATTAAGTAATAGATCCAATGGAGCAAAGGCCAGAATTATAAAAATAATGGGCGCAATCATATACGATGAAACTTTTAAAATCTTATCTCTTGCCATTATTACTTTGCCTTCATAACTAATTAGTAGTGGTGATTAATCTATTAAACCTAGATATCTATCAGATATTACGTAGAACAGATTGGCAATATTTTAGACAGGTATATGTAATTCTTTCGTAATTAATGATGAGAGTTCTGTATTTCTATAAGATAAAACGAAATCACTTAGATCGAGGACAATATGAAGCTCAAATCCGTATTACTATTAATGCTTATATCTATGCCATCAATGACAATGGGAAAGACTGCAAATATCTGGTCATCAATCCCATTTATAAGAGGTGCGGACTTATGTCAGTATAAGCAGGCCTACTCGCAAACTAGAAGTGAGTACATGCACGACATGACAGATATGGCGAGTCAGCTAATGGAATTTGGAGCAAAGGGGAGTGAAGCACTTGAAATGCTTGAGAAATTCGACTCTCTCTACGATAAAAATTTAAGACTAGCTACACAGTATAAGTATATGGATGTGACGCTAGAGAACACACTTAAGTCTTACCTTGATTCTTACTATAGAAGTCAGCCAGTAAGTGAAAGAAAAGTTTACTTTAAACAATTAAATGATATCCGCTCTATTACTAGAGCTGTAAATAATGGCCAAAGAATAGGGAATATTCCGGCAGACTCTTACTCTGTTGTTGATTATATTGGCTACGGATCATACTCATTGGCACCAAATTGTAAGGGTAATATTCAAGTTACAATCTCTCTTGTGGGAAAAGATGGCTCAACTAAGAACTACAGCGGTCTCGGACAACCATCAGTGGTTATGTCACAGATTGCTTCTGCTATTTTTACAGAGTTTGAGAGAACTCAATTTCCTTCAACTCTAAACATTGGTGGCCGAAACTTAACTATTATAGGAACTTCAAATGGATCAATAGGTGAGACATTCAGCCCTTCTAACGCTGCTAGGGCCTGCCGTTATATGGGAGGAAGACTTCCAAATGATATGGAGCTAGAGATGATCTCCTCATACGGTGATTGGAACGGTGGTGTTAGTATTGGCTCTGCAGTCTGGGCCATAGGCCAAGGATCAACTCCAATGGTTTATCACCCAGGATTAAGAAATCCATCACCAGTTCGAAGAGTTAGTGAAATCAATAGCAGAATGTTTAATTACTACTGTGTGAAATAAGAATATAGAGTTAAGGCCTAGTTAATCTAGGTCTTTTTTTTATCATAAATCATACAATTCTCTCCTTTATAAAGACTATTTCCTATGACCCTCAAAGAATCAAGATACAACCCCTCTAGTAAATTACACATCATATAGATAGCAATAGTAGGGCATACATACCCCACAGCGAAACGCCATTAACTGATGGCAGAATGAATCCATACAGAGATGAAACACGACAAAACTACCTCGAACAAATGCATACTTACTTTATGAATGTGATCAGGATGCATATGGGTTTATGTGAATTGAAATAGCAAGCAACAGAATCAGAGATATATTACAAATGTATATCAAAAAAAATTGCAATCAATTACAGGTTAGGTTTTTATATACGTAACTCGACAAAAAATAAGCATCAATACGTGTACTAATTTTGACTCATTTTAATGTTCTAATTTAGATGAATTTAGGAGGGGATTTAAAAATTTCTATCTCTACCCCATATAATTACCATTATATGGGGTAGCATTTGGGGGAGTTATTCTAGCCTATTTATAGTATTTTAGCTGACTCTCCGTGGAAAATCAGCCGGAAATTTTGTACCTATAAACCTTCTAGAATCCTCATAAGCGTTTCACGCTTAACCAGTATCACTTGAAAGTCATCTACATCAGATAACAGATCTTCTTCAGATAGATACATTTCATGAATTCGAAGTAAGCATGATTTATACATTCCTAAGTTAGCTTTAAATATAGCTTCCTTTAAACTGACAAGATTTTCAACTCTTTGAACCTCCGCAAGTCTATCTCTAAGTTCAGAATCATTTACTAGAAAATCACCAAAGAAGCTGTCATTTAATTCTTCCTTTTCACTAGCTCCAGATCTTAATATATCAGCATATTTAGCATACGCTTGATGTTCGCCCATACTTGTTTCAACATTACTTAATTTCTCACCACAAGTACCACCAGCTAATATCTGCCCAGAAAAACACAGTAAAATACAAAGGATAATTTTTTTCATTTTAATCTCCAGTTAATTTAAATTTAAAATTAGATATGGTCATATCTTAGTGTGCATACTGAATATAAAGTAGAAACTTGAAATAAGTTCAATGGGTGCTTAAAGATTAAACATTCTTTCTATATACCTGACGATAATGTTAAAGTCGGGTACATGCTTCAAATGAAAAAAACGACATACAGTACAGCTGTCAAATTAGTAGACATCAATACAAACTCTTAAATATAAACTTAAGTACTTAGGCCTAAAAAGTTGGCATGACTATTGAACAATATATCTTATGAGATCTATTTCATTTTATTTAACATTAATGCTTGTATCGAGTTTGAGCTATGGGTCGATCCATGGGCCAAGCGATGATCGCTATAAATTAGATGAAATCACTAATAAAAAAATCAGAGAATTAGCTAGATCAACAGCTTTTATAACGAAGAAAAATACAAAATCAAATAATACTTTAACTCTCCAAACATCATCTTTAATCGATCTAAAAGGGATGTGTCACTATGAGAGATTCGCAAACTCCCCTAGTAAATTTGGTTGCTCTGGCGTGCTGATCGACAAAAATAAGGTCTTAACCGCAGGTCATTGTGTAATCACTGAGAACGACTGTAAAAACATGGTCATTTCTTTCAACTACACAGATCATTCACTTATTGGAGAGTTTAAAGATAATCAAATCTATACATGTAAGAGCCTTCTCGCCAGAGAAAAGAACTATCTTACACACCTTGATTACGCAGTCATTGAACTAGATAGAGACGTACTAGATAGACTACCCGTCTCTTATAATAAATCAAACTCACTGTCTAAAGATGATCCTTTATTTATGATTGGACACCCTGTAGGTATCCCTACAGTGATCTCCACAGACGCAAAAGTCCTAGATACAAATGGTAATAAACTAATATTTCCAACTGATCTAGACGCAATGGTTGGAAACTCAGGGGCACCAGTATTTAATAACAACACTTATGAGTTAGAAGGAATTCTTGTTCGTGGAGGTTCTGACTTTGATACAGATTTTGACTCAGATGATCTGTGTCGTACCTGGTATAGGACAAGTAACTACCCTAGTGAAAAAATAGAAACAGAAGATGTACTTAAAATTAATGCAATTCCATATATTAAAATTTTAAATGATAAATAGAAAGAAAATGTCCTATAGTAGATTCTTAGTTAGTAAGCCAGATTATTACATTCTTTAGAAAACTTCCCATGCTTACTCTGACATTGCTTTAGAAGTTGTAGTTTTCTTTCTACAACTTCAAAGCACTTCTTTTTGATGAAACCTGTTTGGATTTTTTCACAGTAGTATGTATCACCCATTTTTATGGCCTCATCTCGCAAGTTATTATCTTTATCAAAGTAACTTGCAAGAAATATCGAAATAAAAACAAGTGCTGCAATACTGTAAACGACAACTTTTTTCTTAGTGCTATTTTCCACTTTCAAGAAGGATGTTTAACATTCTTCTTACTGGCTCTGCTGCACCCCAAAGTAATTGGTCACCACAAGTGAAAGCGTTTAAATACTCTCCGCCAATATTCATTTTCCTAAGGCGTCCAATTGGAATATCCATTGTTCCGCTTACCGCAGCTGGAGTAAGACTAGCTCTTGTTTCTTCAGGAGAGTTATCAATAACCTTTACCCAGTCATTATGAGAGCCGATCATCTGAGTAATCTCATCCATTGGAATATCTTTCTTAAGCTTAATAGTGAAGGCCTGAGAATGACATCTCATCGTTCCTATACGAACACATGTTCCATCAATTGGTATGATATTGTCAGTTCGTCCAAGAATTTTATTTGTTTCAGAAATACCTTTCCATTCCTCTCTAGTTTGCCCGGCCTCTACAGCTGAATCAATCCAAGGAATAAGGTTTCCTGCTAGAGGTGCTCCAAAGCAACTTGTATCAAGAGATCCGTCTCTAAAAGTATTTGTAACTAATCTATCAACTTCAGTAATATTGCGGGCCAGATCTTTATCCATATTTACAAAATTAGAGCCTATTGTATTCATCTGCGTGAGAAGCTCTTTCATATGTCTAGCGCCACCACCAGAGGCAGCTTGATAAGTCATTGATGTAAGCCACTCAATAGCATCATGCTTAAATAGGCCACCAAGAGACATCATCATGAGAGATACTGTGCAATTACCACCAACGAAATCTTTAACTCCGTTATTTAATCCCTTATCTATTACATCTCTATTTACTGGATCTAATACGATGATACTTGAGTCTTTCATTCTTAAAGTACTTGCAGCATCGACCCAGTAGCCATTCCATCCGCTCTCTCTAAGACTAGGATGAATAGATTTTGTATAATCTCCACCTTGGCAAGTAACAATAACGTCCATTGCTCTAAGTTCATCTATGCTATTAGCGTCTTTTAGAAGCTTTTCACTAGAGTAGGCCGGAGCCTCTTGTCCGACTTGAGAAGTCGAAAAGAAATATGATTCCATTTGATCAAAGTCTTTTAATTCGTTCATTCTATCCATTAGGACTGAACCAACCATTCCTCTCCAACCAATAAATCCGACTTTCTTCATACTTTTTATCCTTAAAAAATTAAAAACGCTTAATACTGGCAATAATATTGAAGCTTTTTTATCTTTTTGTAAATCTTAGTTGAACAATTGAGCACTTTTAGTTAGCATTTTCATATTGAAGAGGCGCATATCTTAGGTAACTTGCAAGAAGATTTTTGGATCTAGTGATTGTGAGCGAGGGAAGATTTGCCGAAATGAGTAAAGTCCCAAAAAGTTTTCTCATTGGTCACTGGGGCTGAATCCCTAGGACTGTCACAGGCTATGTGGAGAACTTCTAGAGAAATACTTTCTATCTGCTATCCCTTGCCTATTTATATCTATGAAGAATTACTTTGGAGAAGTAAATGACAAAAATTATTGTTGCTAAATTTGGTGGAAGCTCAATGGCAGATGCTGTTGCAATGAGAAGATCTGCTAATGTTGCCCTAGAGCATAAGGCCAATCTCGTGACCGTATCAGCAACTTATGGAACAACTAACAACCTTATCAAGTTGAGTAAGACCGCTCTTACCTCTGACTGGGAAGCTTGTGAAGTTATCGTAAATGAAATCATAGAAAAGCATCACTCTATAGCTAGCGACTTAGGACTTACTGACCTTACAGAGTTAGATAAACTACTAAGTGAAGTTAAAACAATATCTAAAGGTATTAACCTCCTAAGAGACTGCTCTGCTAAGGCATTTGATGCTATCCAGTCTCTAGGTGAACGTATGTCTTCCCTATTATTCACAAGAGCTCTAGAGCTTGCCTGGGAAGGTAATAAGACCGTTTCAAATTTTGATATAAGAAAAGTACTTAGAACAGATGACCAATTTGGTAAAGCTCAACCAATAATTAAAGAAATTAGAAGCCTATGTAACGAACACCTTAGTAAGTGTAAGACAGGCGAAGAGATTTATGTCACTCAAGGCTTTATAGGACAAAGTGAAGATGGTCACACGACTACTCTTGGGCGTGGTGGAAGCGATTATAGTGCAGCACTAATTGCTGAAGGACTTGGAGCTGATATTCTACAGATTTGGACAGATGTAGCTGGGATAGCAACCACTGACCCTAGAATTGTTCCTGAGGCGAAGCTTATGAGTGAGATCACTTTCTCAGAAGCAGCGGAACTTGCTACATTTGGGGCAAAAATCCTCCACCCAACAACGTTAACTCCCGCACTACGCGAAGGCATCTCTGTTTATGTAGGATCAAGCTATGAGCCTCATGCTACAGGAACATGGATTAAGGGAGAATGTAGTGACGCTCCACTTATTAGAGCAATGGCGATAAAGAAAGAGCAGAGTCTACTTACTTTAAGTACTCCAAAAATGCTTCATTCTCATGGGTTCCTATATGAAATCTTTAAAATATTTAATCAATATAAGGTTAGTGTCGACAGTATTACGACTTCAGAAATATCAGTCTCTCTAACAGTTGAGGATTCTACTCTCCTAAACAAGAAATTAATTACCGAACTAGAGACTCTTGCCACTGTAAAAGTAGAAGAAAATCTTTGCTTAGTGTCTCTTATAGGTAACAATATTAACCACACAGCAGGTCTCGCGGGACAAATCTTCAACGCACTTGGTGATATCAATGTACGAATGATTTGTTTAGGTGCATCTAAGCATAATTTTTGCTTTCTCGTTGATGCCTCTAGAGCACATGAAGCTGTACAAAAACTACATACTCATTTTATTGGAGAGTAAATTGAATTACGCAATTATAGGAAATGGAAAAACAGGTTCACACGTTGCCAAACTCTTAAAAGAATCTAACTCAAGCTTTGAGATTTTTGACTCTAAGAATTTAGCGACAAAAGAGAAGCTCTCAAAGTTTGATGTAGCTATCTGTTTTGTAAATGGACCTGTATTTGAATCTCTTATCGATACGCTCTTAGAATCAAAGATAAACCTTGTAACAGGTGCTACAGGTCTTGAGTGGACAAGTGAGCTTTCAACTAGAGTTAGAGAATCAAATTGTAAGTGGATTAAAGCATCTAACTTTTCAATCGGAATGAACTTAGTTCATAAAATGATCTCTGACTGCTTAGTTAAGGCCAACCTATTATTTAAAGATTATGAAATGAGCCTGCATGAAGTGCATCACACTAAGAAGCTAGACGCGCCAAGTGGAACTGCTTTAAAGTGGAAAGAGTGGGCCAAAACTGATGCTGAAATCACTCATGAAAGAATTGGTGATGTTGTCGGAGACCATACTATAGAGCTTAAGACACCAAATGAAATTATCTCACTAAGACATCAAGCTACAGATAGAAGTATTTTTGCCTCAGGTGCTATTAAGGCCTGCGAATACTTTAATGACTTAGATTTTGGTCTCTACGACTTCGAAGACTTAACACTAAATAAATTGTTAAAATAAGGAAATTACGATGAATCTAAACGACTATAAGTTATGGACGGCAGTTATCACTCCTATGAAAGAAGATGGTTCTGTTCACTACGAAGACTTGACGAAAGTTCTTAAAGATCAAGAAAGTGCTGGGAATGGAATTCTTATTCTTGGAAGTACTGGTGAATCATTAAATTTAGATGAAGATGAAAAAATTAAAATCCTAGAGCATACTTTATCCCTAGGGCTTACAACACCAATAATGGTTGGGGTTGGAGGTATAAACCTTAATCAAACAAGACGTTGGGTTGATTACCTAGAGACTCTAGCAGTTCACTCTTATCTTCTTGTTACTCCTCTTTACGCAAAGCCAGGAAAAGTGGGTCAATACGAATGGTTTAAAAGCCTACTAGACTCAAGTACAAGACCTTGTATGCTCTACAATGTTCCAGGAAGAACTGGAGTTAAGATGTCATTTGAGGCCATCGATATGCTTAAAGATCATCCTAACTTCTGGGCAATAAAAGAAGCAAGTGGGTCTACTGAAGACTTTAAGAAGTATGTTGAAACAGCACCTAACGCTCTAGTTTATAGTGGCGACGATGCCATGCTGCCAGAGTACACACCTCTTGGAGCAAAAGGTCTTGTCTCTGTTGCATCTAATGTTTGGGCAAAGAAGACAAACTCATATGTACAAAAGGCATTAGAAAATAAGTTAAATGAAAATGAGAAGTCACTTTGGAATGAGTGCTCAAACTCTCTTTTTATGGCCTCTAACCCAATTCCTGTGAAGAGACTTATGAAAATTGATGGTCAAATTACATCGGACACTCTTAGAGCACCACTTACTCATAAAGAAATTGAAGATGATTCAATTCTAAGAACATCACACTCTAAAATCAATGAATGGAATTAATAAAAAAGGAAATAATATGTCAGAATTAAATTGGAAAGAAGCACTAGACCTTTTAGAAAAAGGTGAAATCAGGTCAGCAAATAAAGTAGATGGAAAATGGGTTGCAAACGTAGAAGTTAAGCAAGCAATCCTATCGTCTTTTAAAAATGGTGACCTTGTAGAATTCTCTCATGAGCACTTTCATGGTTTCGTAGATAAGCATAACTTACCTCCTCAAAAGTTTACTCCTGAGCAAGGAGTGAGAATGGTTCCTGGTGGAACTGCTGTAAGAAGAGGATCATATATTGCTAAGGGTGTAATCCTTATGCCACCAGCATACGTAAATGTTGGAGCTTATGTAGACGAAGGAACAATGATTGATTCACATGCTCTTGTAGGATCTTGTGCTCAAATTGGAAAAAATGTTCACCTTTCTGCTGGAGTTCAAATTGGTGGTGTACTAGAGCCTGTTGGTCTTGCTCCAGTGATTATAGAAGACAACGCATTTATTGGAGCAGGTGCTGTAATAGTTGAAGGTATTCAAGTCCTAAAAGGCGCAGTTATTGCTCCAGGTGTAATTCTTTCAAAAGGTGTTCCAGTTTATGACTGTGTAAACGAAAGAATGCTTGATAAAGGTGAACCAATCCCAGAGAACGCTATTGTTGTTCCAGGGACAAGACCTGTTAACTCAAAGCTTTCTTGGGCAAAAGACATGGGTCTAAATATGAACTGTGCACTTATTGTTAAATTTAGAGATGAGAAAAGTGATGCATCTCTAGAACTAGAACAATTTTTAAGATAATCAATAGGGGCCTTACTTGAAGCTAAAGAGCGAACACAAAGATCAATTAAAACGAGTCATCAAGAGACTGGACTCTTCTTTCTATTTCTACGATCTAGATGGACTGAAGGGACACTTAACTTATATGCGAGAAAATCGTGATGACTCTATAAAGCTCTGGTACGCCTGTAAGGCCAATCCAATGTCTGCAATTTTAAAGATATTTCGTAACTTAGACTTTGGTCTTGATGTTGCTTCTCAGGGAGAATTAGAGCAAGTACTTAGCTCGGGTATTCTTCCTGAAGATATTCTCTCAACAGGTCCAAGTAAGTCTAGAAAGTATCTACGTTCAATGATTATCAATGAAGTTAATGTTGTAGTTCTTGAAAGTTTGAATCAGGCCTACTGGCTTGACGAAATTGCCGCAGAATTATCAGCTAGGCCTAAGGTTCTTCTTCGTGCTCAATTAGATTGGGATGAAGGTAAATCTGTACTTGGTGGAGATGATATTACACCTTTTGGTTTAGATGCAAAAGAATGGATGAAGCTCGATAAATCCAAATGTACAAACTTAGACTTTCAAGGATTCCATGTTTTTCAATGGGGAAATATTCTTGAATTAAGTCAGCTTGAAAAAATTTGGACAAAGACAATTCTTTCTCTGCAAGAGCTTTCAAAAAATATGGATATTGAAATGAAGGTCATAGACCTTGGTGGCGGTCTTGGTATTCCATATGCCGAGGGTGAAAAAGAAATTGATTTTAAAGATGTAAATTCGTTACTAAAAAAACTAAAAAAAGAGCATAATCTTCAAACGATCTGGATGGAACTTGGAAGGTTTTGTACTGGTCCATATGGGCACTATTTAAGTCAAGTAATAGATAGAAAAACAGTAAGAGGTAAAGAGCTTCTTGTTCTAGATGGTGGTATAAACCATATTGCAAGGCCTGCTCTTACGAACCAAACTTTCCCTTGTGAAATGTTTAGAGAAAGTAATGCTGAAACTTCAGAGTTCACTGTTCATGGACCACTATGTACGGCCCTTGATAAACTAGGAACTTTCCAGCTACCAAATGATATTAACGAAGGTGATTGGTTAGTATTTTCTCAAGCAGGGGCCTACGGCTTTACGGAAGCGATGCCATTTTTCTTATGCCATAACTTACCTGCAGAAGTAATTCTCTATAATGGAGATCTCATGACTCCAAGAACTATTAAATCATCATCAGACTGGTTAATTTAATGACTAATATAATTAATAAAAGAAAAATACCTCTTAGGGAACAACCAAGTGGCAGTGAACTTTCACTAAAAGTGATTGAAGTTGATGGATCATTTGAAGGTCCACATTGTTATATTCAAGCTTCAGTTCACGGAGCTGAACACCAGGGCAATGCAGTTATTTATAAGCTATTAGAGTATCTAGAGACTAATCCTATAATTGGTAAGATTACAATTTTGCCAATGGCAAATCCCCTAGCACTTGATACAAAAGTTGGGACTTACACTTTTGGACGATTCAATGCTAATACTGGTGATAATTGGAATAGACTGTATTTCGACTTCACTAAAAGCTCTACTGAAATTTCTGATTTTGCTAAAATTCATATTGATGAAGATGATAAAGTTATCGGCAAGGAATATAAGAAGCTACTAAAGAAACTTATTCTAAATAAAAAAGCCGAACATACGGCGTATGGACCAAAGTATAATGGTCTTCTAAACTTAACTCTCCAAGAGCTTGCAACAGACTCTGACTACGTTCTTGACTTACATACAGGACCTATAGCGACAAGATATCTCTACGTTCCAGAGTACCTAGAGAAGAAATCAGATGACCTATACTTCCCGCACAGACTTATTATTCCAAACGAATTCGGTGGGGCCATGGATGAAGCAACCTTCATGCCTTGGGTAAACTTACAGGCCGAGTTAAAAAAACTTGGGCGTGACTATGAAATTCCATTTGAATCCTACACTGTTGAGCTAGGTTCTGAAGAAGTAATTTCTCTAAGAGAAGCAGAGGAAGACCTCTTACATATCTTAAATTACCTACATCACAGAGGAATGATTAAAGAGGCCCCAGCAGCAGTTAATACATCAACGCATGTAAAGTGTAAGCTTAGTGACTACAAGACTTACTACGCACCAAGAGGAGCTCTCTACGACTATCAAGTAAGTCCCGGTCAGCATTTTAAAAAGGGTGATGTTTTAGCAATTGGAATTAACTTTGAAAATTTATTTAGAAATGAACCTGTAAAATTTGAAGTAAAGGCCCTTGCTGATGGTGTGCTTATCAATCACTACCCTAGTAGTTCAGTTCAAAGTGGAGCAGAGCTTATTCAGGTGATGGAGAACGTCTACGTTTAATATTCGAACTTATTCGACTTCACAATAGAAGTTAAAATTTGCTCCTGTATCCATTAAGACAGATAGTCCCTCAATTACAACGTTGTCTTCATTGTCTACTATAAATGATACTGGGGATCTCTCGACATTTTCAAGATACAGTGTAACTCCATTTGGAATCACATCTACTTTTGCCAAAATATTAATATTATAGATATCTTTTCCGAGAGTTTTAAGAGAATGAAAGATGTTATCTCTTTGCATTAACTCTACTTCAACGTCACCATTCTCAGCAAAGCAGTAAATTCTTGCAATTCCAAAATCAGAATAGATACCCTGAGAAAAAGTAGAAAAAGAAAATAAAAGACTAAGTAATAATACTTTCATATGAAGCTCTCCTAATTAATATATTAAAAGAAGAGCATCTAAGAAAACACTTTAAAGTGTTAGTATTTCATAACTATTCACCAACGTATTCAAAGACCTGAACCATATACATTTGAACTTTTTCTTTTGCTATGATTTCACCGTACTTAGGTGTGATATCTACAAAACCCTCAAGATTACTTTCAGGCACTCTTAAGTAACTTCTAAGAACAACAATCGCACCTTTCTTTAAGGAAGGCCTTAAATCTTGCATATAGTCTCTCTCAAGGTCTCCACCAAAGTAACTTGGAACATCACTTAAGCTGATAAAGTCTAAGCTTCCCTCTGGTACAGACTTTGCTGCAGTTAGAAGATCAGAGTTCACATAAGAGATATTTGCTCCCTTAGCAATACCTTCTTTCATCTGATTGAAACATTCTTCTTTAGCTTCAATTGTATTTGAATCCTCATGCCCAAGCTTTCCAAAAAAGCATAGATTCATAAAGAAACTCTCTCTCGCTAAAGAGTGTGTGATTAAACTTTCATAAGCATTGAAGTAATAATTAAAATGAGTTCCAGGCTGATTCTTTTTTATGAAATCACCCTTATAAAGTAGTGCATTGAAAACGCTCTTATTTCCTAAAATAAAGAGTAACGTTTTCCACTTCTTCATAGGGAATTGATTGTTATAATAATGAATCTGATCCGAAAGATTATGAAATTTAAAAAGCTGATCAAATTCTTTTCCAAAGAACTTTTGTACTACTTTTGCAAAAACTGCAAATGTTCTCTCCCATTTACCCATATAAAGAATTGACTCCCACTGCATTTCACCAAAGACTTTTAAAAAGTAGTCTTTACATTCAAAAGAGAGTTCAAGATTTTTAAATATTTCTCTACGCTTAATTGCATAATCATATGCAGCGTATGGAGGAAATCCCCAAAACGCCAAGTAATCCTGAAAACAAAGTGTTTCAATTGTTACTTTTCTTAACTCAGTGATAAATAATTGAGGCCTAGATACATCTACACAGTAAATATTCTCTGCTTCTTTATGAATAAGTGGAACTACTCGTGATCCTGAACCAGCGATAGAGAGAATATTCTTAGGTCTTAGCTGATTGATTAGCTCATACTCTAAGGTTGTATCTTCATTTCCAAGTGTATAGTTTAAATCTGAAAAATACTTCTTAACCATCTTCTTTCCTCTTACTTAATGCGTGTGTTCTACAGAGTGAAAATTCATCATCACTTATAAATCCATTATGGCCCATAATTGCAGAAAGTCTAACTCCATGCTCTTTCGCCATGCGATCAATTTCTAAAACTTTTTCAAAACTTATATTTCTACCTAGTGTAAAGCTTTCAAGCTTTCCATCCATTGCGAGTAGTGCTGTTTCTGCTAAACAGGCGTAAACAATATTCCCTTCAAGTCCTAAGTCTACATTTGACTTAACAACTCCTGGAAGTTGAACCTCACCACTTGCAATGACCATAACATCAGGTCTGGTGCTAGCGTCTTCTTCACTTATATCAAATGGCCTTGAAACATCACATATCACACAACCAGGCTTTACAAGAGCAATATCCAATATCCTCTTCCCTCTAGCTGAAGTGGTAGTAATAACTAAATCACAATCAGTAATTTCTTTATCTGGGTTTGTTGCTACAGTGATCTTGCAATCTGGAGCTAACTCTAATATTTCATCTTTGAGCTCTAAAAGCTTATAGGCCCTTGGAGCGACAAGAACTAACTCTTTCCACCGTGAAGCAAGGACCTTAGCACTTACAGAACCTATCGCTCCTGTAGCACCAATGACCATTACTTTTCCTTGCCAAATATTACTCTTCTTTTTAACGAGACCAAGTTTATCTACTGCAAACTTTGCTGCCCAAAGTGTAGAGCAGGCAGAAAGTGAATTTCCTGTCGTAACAGGAATAGGCGATCTCTGTTCAACACTAATCCCTGCATCACCTACAATTTTAGTAAAAGCACCTAGTCCAATTATCCCGGCCTGTTCTTTATGAGCATCTTTACATAAGTCTACAAGCTTCTTATAAACTTTCTCTGGAGACTGTTCTAATAACATCTTCGGAGTATCAGATACAGTATAGATTAATCCCTCAACAGATTTGCCATTAGATTCAGACTTAATACCTTTTATATTTCCGTAATAGAAACCTGGCGTATATGTTAGGGCCTTTTCTAATATAGGTCCTAAGTGTTTCTTAGTTGGAGATAGTTTTTTAAGCAGTGGATGTTTAAATAAGTAATCCTTACTAAGAGGATGAATAATAAAAGCAAACTTAGATACATCTTCAACATTCTGCTTTTTTACACTTAGTTGATGATGCTCAACCTTTAAGTCTAGCTCATCAACCCACCACAATATATCCTCAGCAGATAGGCTGTCTTCTTGAAATGCCTGCATTAGCGCTTCTAAAACAGAGAAATTTACATATCTACCCTTAACAACTTTTGGCATACATGAAATGCAGTCTCTTACACCTGCTTGAACAAGCTTTCTCTTCATTAAAGATCCCATAAAGTCTAAAACAATTGTCTTATCCCTTAAGTGTTCTTTATCAATAATCTGTATAGTTCCCTCATTGCCTACAAATACATCACTTTTAAAAAACTCTTTAAGACACTTATAAACTTTTTGATCTTCCATCTTAAATGAAGCTAAAGAAGATTGTTTAAATTTCATTCTTCCCATAATAGGAAATAGAGTCTTAAGAAATTTTTCAAGTCCTTCATTAGAATGAAGATTATAAGGAAGTCTTAGAAAGAAATATGGATCTGCTAAACACAGATTACCTTCTAGTTCTTCGATAATTTCAACTAATACTTTCTGAAGTGAGCCAGTGTACATTCCGACTTTTTTATTTTTTAATGGATTTTTATGAGTAAGGTAATACTGCCTAAATGCCCATGGTATATAGGTATCTTTAAGAAGTTGTCCATCAACTAAAGGTGTAACCTTAGTCAGAGATTTCAGACGCTGTGACCCTGGATGCTCAAGAATACCATTCTTTGTTTTAATTCTTGGAGGTACTCCACTTATACAAATAACATCACAGATACCATCATACTTCTTGATTAATGATTCAGTAAGTTCAAAATCAAAACCAACAGAATATTGAGTTAGTCTAACTGTCTCACCATTAAACTCTACTATTTCATCATAGTTCTTATTTTCTTGAGCAAATGCAATTGAGACTACTTGTTTCATTTCTTCGCCCCAAATACTTCTTTCGCTTTCTTAAAGATAATACTTTTATAGTTTTCAAACCCTCGTTGATCATTAAGCCCAAGAAACATTAAAGAGTTCTTTACCGAGTAATCAACAGGAATGATCATATAGTGAATAATTTCTTTTGGAAGTCCTAGAGTCTTAAATGTCTTATCTATTAATGGATGAGTTTTAATAACTTTTATTTCTGCACTAATAGCAAACTCTTCTAGGCTCTCTTTTATCAAATCAAATACATTTGGACAGGAGTGCTCCACTAAGTGAAAGGTCATTAAATCGAGATCATTTTCAAGAAAGATTCCATTTCTTATTAATCTTGCTGCATTGTCTACACTTATAATTGGAAGAGTTGCATTTTTATCTATAGGCATTGGAAGAAATGGCAGTTTTGATATTATAGGAGCAATCAACTTCATATTTGATAGCGTTTTCCAAAAATAATATGGACCATCAACTTTATCAAATTTACCAGTCTCAGAGTTTCCAATTATAATACCAGGTCTATATATTCTAACCTTTGCTTTTCCCTTCCAAACTCTTACAAGTCTTTCTGCTTCCCATTTCGTTTTTGAGTACTCATTCGTAAATTCTTCTTTATGAAAGAAGTTATCTTCTAAAAATTCTCCTTCAAATGTTCCACTTACTGCAACAGTACTTATATAGTGTAGGGCCTTTAAGTTTTTACAAAGACCTGCAAAGAATAATAGATTAAGTGTTCCCTGAATATTTTGTTGAAAACAAGCCTTATGTGTTCCTTCAAGGTCGTAATAAGCACCCATGTGAAGAATTGTATCGACTTCATCAAGTAAGTCATCAAACTCCCCTTCTATTAGATCGGGGTTCGTAAGATCCCCAATAATATAAGAGATATTACAGTAATCTGCGAACTTTTCTTTGGCCTTTTCTAGGGAGTTCTTTCTAGTTAATAGATACAGGTGATCACAATCCCCTGCTAATTTAGGGATAAGCTCGCTACCTAGAAATCCAGTAGCTCCAGTGATGAAGAGCTTCATGATAAATTGACCTCGTTACAAAGACTTACAAGCGACTTTTCGTCATCTTGAGTGTAAACCTTTAGTGAACGAGGACATATTGAGACTTCCCACTTCTGAGTATTTTCTTTAGAATTTTCGAAGACTTCTCCGTCTCCAAAGAATGGAATTTCTTTTTCGGGGTTCATATTCTCTATTGTAATAGAGTCTGTTTCAAAAGAAATGATATCTGAATCGGCATATGGATACTCTCCAATCGCCATTTTATAACAACATTGAATAAAGCTCTTATGAGACTTATGTTTTAATATCGTCACATTAAACTTTCCATCATCGTGTCTAGTTTCTGGTGCGACGTTAAAAGTACTCGCTAAGCAAGGTTGGTTATTAATCATAAGAAGTGGTGAATCCACAACTCCAGTAAATTCTTTAGATGTTACTTTGAATTTATAGCTTGGAAGTTTCATTGATGTTAATTCATTTACAATGAAAAATGAGTAAATAGACTTTCCACTAAACTTCATTAGTTTTTTAAATATAGGAAATGACTTTCTTATCTTATTTATATTTGAAGCAACACTAGCATTCATACCTAGACCACCATTAGTGGCCATATAGTTCCCATTTACTTTAATTAGATCGATATATTTATATTCATTATTTCTAATAAAGTGAGTTACTTTTTTTACTGATTTCTTATGACCTAATTCTGAAGCAAGGTCATTGGCCGTGCCACCAGGCATAACTAATAGTCCGACTTCTTTTCCTGCGAGACTTTGAATCAACGTATTAACTGTTCCATCTCCGCCCACTGAAACAATAGCGTCACACTCTTGATCGATATCTCTTTCTAAATTTTCTTGAAGTTCAATTAGATCTTTTGGTGTTCTATATGTAATAGCGCTTCGAAAGAGCGATTTATCAATTTGCTCCTTCCAATATCCAAAGTTCGAATGGCTCGCTCTTTGGTTTAAATAAACGCTAATATTTTGCATGTAGCACCTTTCAATAGTTTTTGATTATTGTAAGTATAATCTCTTCTCTTCGAATGTGGGCCTTACAGTGAAGTAATTTCATAGTATGTTAGTATTCTTAATACAGCTAAATAGCTGGAATTTAATACAGTCGAGGAAATCATGGAAAAAGAATTTTGGGAAAAAGCTTGGGATGAAAGAAATATTGGTTTTCACATGAGCGAAACAAATACATTTTTGAAGTGGGCCTTTGATAATAAAGTCATCCAAAAGAATAAGACAGCACTTGTTACTCTTTGTGGAAAGACACTTGATCTTATATATCTGCGAGACCTTGGCTTTGAAGTCTATGGGGTTGAGCTTGCAGAAAAAGCAGTCCTAGAGTTCTTCAACGAAAATAGTCTAGAGTATTCAGTGAAACAAACTGAAAATTTTAAAATATTTGAGTCAAAGGGAATCACTATTTTCTGTGGTGATCTTTTTAAACTTTTACCTACTCACCTTCCAGAAATAGATTTCATCTACGATAGAGCATCTAATGTCGCCCTTCCTCCTGAGATGAGAGAGAACTACTACGCTAAGATCAAAGAATTAAGTTCAGATGATACAGAAATGCTTCTTCTAACAGGTCACTCGTTGGAAAATGATTCGCATGGGCCTCCGTTTAGTATTTCTAAAGATGAGATAGAACAAGCTTACAAACCTTATTCACAAGAGTTCAAATTACTTCATGAAGAAAAAAAGAAAATAACAAGCAAACGACTCCTAGAACAAGGAATCAAGCACCGAGTGATGGTTGCACATTACTTAAAATTCTAATTTTTTCGAGTGGTGTATTTTACATATTTTAAATACACCACCATTTTTTAATCCTAGCCCACTATTTCTTTATCAGTGAAAAAATAACGCTAAAAACGTCCTCTCCCATCATCAGCAATATGACATATTTACCAACTCTGGTAAAAGCTAGAGACTATAGTCTCCCGCGGCCTCAGGTTGGTAGCTTACAGAAGTTACTTTTAGCCTCTTTATTTCGCCTGATGGAAACATCCAGTTAATCTCTTGCCCAACACTAAGCCCAATGAGAGCAGATGCTAGAGGGGCAAGAATAGAGATCTTATTTGTAGATGGGTCTGAGTCTTCTGGGTAAACGATAGTAATTTCCTGTTTCTGACCACTCTTTATCTCTACATATTCTAATTTAGAATTCATTGTCACAACATTACCGGGAAGTTCATTATCAAGAACGATTTTTGCCCTCTCTAGTTCAACTTCTAGATTTTCATATTCCTCTTCTTTGAGCCCTTTAAATAGGTTATTTAAGCGTAAATAGTCTTTTTCAGTCACGATGATTTCATCATTCATAAGTGCCTCCATAAATTTTAAATTGATTTTGTATCTGATAATAAGGTGATTAGACGCAGAAAGGCCTAATCAGTTAATTGACTGAGATTGTTTTCCTAGAAAATATAATACTTGTTGCAGTAAATTTCATAAATTAATTATACGATACTTTTAAGTAACAATAAACTAAATTCAGTTTTGTCGAACATTGTTAACTCGCCCACTCATAGCTGTAGTGAGGATCGTGTATATTCTTAAGTAGAGAGTAAACCTCTTCTCTACTTTTTCCTTTTGGGTTTAACCATGAATCAATATGATCTTCTTTTAAAAATATAGGACAGCGGTCATGACCTCTTTCCTCTATTTCCTTAGGAGGGTCATCTGTAATAAGAGCAAAAGAATGAAAGAAAATATTTTCATCCTTACTTTTCCAAAAGTCCCACAAACATGGGGCCCACATAACTTCATATTCATCAGGAGAAAAGTTTATAAGTTCCTTTCTCCCTCGATGCTCTACCCATTCAAAGAATTTAATAAAAGGAAATATTCCATGATTACTCATAAAGAGATTTGACCAAGTCTGCCTTTTTTCTAGAGAGTCGATCCTAGCGTTAAAAACATTATACTTAGAGGGTATCTCTTCACTAGAGCCGCTAGGCCTTACCCTATAGCGCATAGGAAGGATACACCTTCCCTCTCTACTTAAAGTAATGACTGGAGCAAAGTATCCAGGGTAGACTCTTCCATCTTCTTCTGGAGTTTTAAAAAGCTCTGTTTTTGGTTTTCTCTTTAGACCCATTATATTTTTTAACTCTTCTGTCTCTAAAGAAGAAGCATAATTACGCATATCTTTTAAGTGATGAAAAGCCTTAACATCAATTCCTGAATGAAATCTTTTGGCGAGATTCTTAATATTTTTATCAATTTGAACGCTAAAACACATAGAGCAATCCTTTGCTGTTAAATACTATTATCTATTTTTTTCACCTTAAAAACAATGACTAAGAGAGATTACCTAAAGAGCTAAAACTGTCAAAAGCATATACAGTCTTCATAGAAACACCTATTAATAATACTCTATCCTCCTGTTTTGTCATTAGATTCCCCTTTATTTATAGGCATCAAAGTTGCAGATATAATCATATATTTTTATTACGGGAGAGGAATGCGCTCAATATACTGCTTTAAATTATTAATTTTGTCTCTACTTTTGACATATATGCCAAGCACTCCAGCGAGCAGTTATACACCTATCTCTTCCTCTGTCAGAGAGAAGATTCAAACAATAGTAAAAGACTTTAATAAAAAGAAAAACTTTAACGGTAATGTTGAAGTTAGAAAAAAGGATAAGGTTATTTACTCTGGTAGTATAGGAATTGCTAATGATTCTTTTGATGTTCCACATACTATGAAATCTAGATTTATGATTGCTTCTCTTAGTAAACAATTTACAGCGGCTGCAATTTTAAAACTTGTTGAAGATGAAAAGATATCTCTCGATGATTCCTACTCAAAGTATATCCCATGGAAGAAAAGAAGTATTAACTCAGAAAAGGAATGGAGTAGCTTTACAATAAGAGAACTACTCAATCACACTGCAGGTATAGTTAAAGATATTGAGGCCGGGCCTTATTCATCTAATGAAATGTATTCTCCTATTCTAAGTTCAGTAGTCAACGATATGCTTACCAGTAACGATATCTTTATCTACAATAGAAAAGATACAGGAGCCTACTCTAACTTTGGATATATGCTTCTCGCACTTCTTGTTGAAAAAGTAAGCGGTGAATATTTTCACGAATATCTATCTAAAGAGTTCTTCCAACCTCTGAAGATGAAATCTATTGGTCAATATCACAGAATGTTTAACATTAAATATATGGCCGAAGGTTACGCCATTACAGACGGTACAGGTAAGTTGCATAAGCGCTGCTGCCTAGATGCCACGAGCTTTATTGGTTCCCATAGCCTTTACTCTGACTTGCCAGACTTGATGACTTGGTTAGAAGATATCTTCTCCAATGACTCTAAGGTTCTGTCACAAGATTCAATAAACTTGATGACAAAAGTTCAATCAAAAATTGAACCCAATATTACTTACGGGTATGGGTTTGTAGTTGATAAGTGGAAAGGCCATAAGAGAGTATGGCATGACGGTATGGAAACAGGTTACCTTAGCATTGTTAGCGTTATAAAAGACCTTGGAATTAAGATTGTCATATTAAGTAATAAACATGGAGCCGATGTTTATTCAGAAACTCCATATCCTCACACTATGGTTGACCAAATACTTGAAATACTAACGACTCATGAGTCTAAATAAAATCTACGACAGACCTCCTAAACTACTGTTTTAACGGAAAAATCTACCTAACGCGTCACGAAGTTACGCATAACTTACGCACGTGTATAATACCTTATATGAACATAACTCATGTCTTTAAACTTAAAAATATTGATGAAGAGAACTCTCTCCCACTTTATTCTGGAGATCTCTCCTGCGGACTCTTTGGTATTAGTGAAGACTTCGTTGAGGCGCATCTATCCCTTGATGAAAAGTTCATGAAAAACAAAGAGTCGACCTTCTTTGTGAGGGCCAGTGGAGATTCTATGCTTCCAGAAATTAAGACTGGCGATATTCTTATTGTTGATAGATCTTATAAGGCGCTAGATCAATCTCTAATTGCAGTCTTTTATAATGGTAACCCCCTTTGTAAAAAGCTCTACCAAAGAGGTGAAGAATGTCGACTGCAATCTCTCAATAAAGACTACCCCGACATCCTCATTGGTGAAGATGATGATCTCCAAATCTTTGGTGTAATAATAGGTGTTGCGAGAGATTTTAGAAAATGAGTGAGAAGTCCTTTGCTCTTATAGACTGTAACTCTTTTTACTGTTCATGTGAGAGACTCTTTCGCCCTGAATTAGAAGGCAAACCTGTAATTGTTCTTTCCAATAATGATGGATGTGCTATAGCGAGAACTACCGAGGCCAAGGCATTGGGAATAAAAATGGGAGACCCCTATTTTAAAATCAAAAGGTTCTGTGAAAAGAATAATGTTTCCGTCTTCTCATGTAACTTTGCTCTCTATACAAATATCTCTCAAAGAGTCATGAATACAATTATAAGAGAATGCCCAAAGACTCAGGTTTATTCAGTTGATGAGGCCTTTGCAGACTTCTCCGGAATAAAAGATAAGCTCAAACATGGACACCATCTAAAGAGTATCATCTTAGAGCACGTAGGGATTCCTGTCGGAGTGGGAATTGCTCCAACTAAAGTATTAGCGAAACTAGCAAATGGAATTGCCAAAAAGTCCATCAAGGCCAACGGTGTTGTCGATCTTACAGATCCGAAATGGCAAGATGTAGCAATGAAGATGAGTCCTGTGGAAAATATCTGGGGCGTAGGAAGTGCGAGTGCACTTAAGCTTAGAAACCTAGGGATAAAGACTGCCTATGACTTTAAGATATTTAAAGATGAGAAATTGATTCAGAGGATATTTACAAAAGTAGGACTTCAAATAAAGCATGAACTTATGGGCATCAGTTGTTTTCCATTAGATTTTGATGTGGAAAGTAAGAAAGAGATTATGTGTTCACGAACTTTTGGAAAGAGCGTGATCACTCTCCAAACTCTAAAAGAATCTATAGCTACTTATATTAGTGATGCTGCTGAAAAACTACGTTCTCAAAACTCCATGTGTACAGAGATCGCAGTATTTGCAAGAACAAATCCTCACACAGACTCTCCTCAGTTCTACCTCTATCAAAGAGATAAGCTAAATAACCCTACAGGAGATACCAGAAAGCTTATAAGAGTCGCTTTTGAGCTTCTAGAAGAAAGTTTTAGAGACGGCTACGAGTATAAGAAGGCCGGAGTAAAGCTATCAAACTTTCACAGTAGTGATGAGCTTCAAATAGACTTCTTCTCTCCAACAGATACACTTAGAGATATTACTCTTATGAATACAATGGATAAAATAAACTCTTTAGAGGGTGATTCCAGCATAAAACTTGCCGCCTGTGGAGTTGATGACCATGCCTGGAGAATGAATAGGGCCTTTAAGTCTCCAAGATATACTACTTCTTGGGATGAGCTCCCAAGCTTTGGAGATAAAGTTAGTAACAGAAGTGAAGACTCAAAGTAAAACTTCTAAACTTCACCTAGTACAACAAAAAGACGACTTAACTAGTAAACATCACACACATTACTTTTGGCGCGATTTACAGATTCATCAATGACATTAACAGCATCAAGAGACAAATTACCTTGTCCGTCCTCTATACTTTTTGAGAATTTTGAAAATTCTGAAAAGTACTTATTCGAGAATTTATAATTCGTAGAGCTCATCATGAAGTAATTAATATAACTATGAATTCTATGATACGAATTAAAGATATGTTCTTGATTGAAGTTACAAATAAAACTCAATGGATCTATCACCTGCTCAACCAGAAGAGATTTCTTAACAATTGAAAGAAAAGAGATTGCAGATAAAAAAGACATGTAACTAGACGACTTCTTATAGAGATGATCTTTTTTAGATCTAATATTATTCAATATTGATAATGCTTCATCTAGGTTATCAAAAGAATCATCTTCTACAACAGGAAGTGATGTCATTAGAGGCAGCCCTATATATACTCCCCAGATAAACTTCATCGCATTCTTTTTAATCACATCAAGACTAATATTAACTTGAGTTGATTCCTCATCGTTAATAACAGAAGTCCCCTCTAGAGACTCTCCAGTACTTTGACTTAGGGCCGTATTAATTGCGTGACTAGACTGATATGCCTTTCCTTGTAAGTAAATCATTTCATCTAATAAACTATCGATGGAATTTTCATCTAAAGAACTACTTACTTCACTCTTAGCAGACTGTTCAACATTTTCAACACTATCGCTTTGGTTTGATTGTTCCGTATCATCATTTGTCGCAGAGATATAATCAATATCATTATCGTAATGATCATAATCATAAGAGTTATTACTTATCTCACTCGCTTGCATAAGTGATGAGTTAAATTCATCACTTATTTTTCTTCTATACTCTTCTTCATAGTCTTTAAACTCTTCTTTAGCTAAGGCCAATTTAGTCCTAAGGCGCTTTTCAATCTGAGCATAAAGCTCTCTATATTTATCAAAATTTTCAATATACTGTAGAATTAATTCCTTCGAAGCAGGATCAATATCGAATTTATTATCAAGAATACGACTATTAAGGACTTCAAAGAGAAGAAAATAGTTCTCTACATTTTCGTAATCAAAACTCTGAAAATCTTCTTTAAGTTCTGCAAGAGATTCATTAATCTTCTTCTTTAGTTTTTCATTGATATCGATCTGAACATTTACTTGTCCAATATTAAAAAATTTCTTATATGGATTTTCGTACTTCTTTAAATTATCCCAATTGTATACAGACTCATGAAAAAACTTAATTTGAAGAACTGGGTAAAGTGCGAGTAAATCAATCCCAGATTCCATAGCAAGTGCGGAAGCTTTATAAAATAATAGATCAGAGTTATCAGGGTTATCAATAAGGGCCTCATCGATGGCCACAAGAGCTGACTGAGAGTCTTTACTATTTAATAGTTGAATAATATCATTTTGAGTCTCTATGGATGCGTCTGCATTAACTTCCTTTTTCTTACAAGCAACCGAGAAAAGCACAAACAGAGAGAAAAGTACAAGTTTTGTATTACGTACAATCGTAAACATCTGTATAGTTTTTAGACACTTCATGAAAGAATTCCCTTAGTAGAACAAAATTAAAAGCTAATGTACTACTAAATGAAGCAAGATATATGCCATATACTAGAACTGGAAAGAAGCCTGTAAGCCAATGATTTTAGATGAAGGGATAATGACAGGAGTGACTGAATAATAATGTTCCTCATAAATACTTCTACTAAAATAAGAGTACGCAGCAGCGACAGTATTAACTCCAGCAAGGAAATAGTAGATATTATTTAGTTGAGAATTTTCATCACCACGAAGCTTATCTCCAATAATGTTAAGAAGATACTGACCGGCAAGTAACGAGGAAGTGTATAAAACAGAAAGTCTTTTTGCACGATCCTCGAGAGCAATATTTTTTATAATTCCGTGAGAGAAGTATTCAACAGTATTTGCTTTTGATGACTTCTTATAGCCTCTTAAAAGCTTATATTGCTCAGCATATACTTGAGGTCGGTAGAAGTCATAGACACCTTTACCAATATTTAAGAAACCAATCGTTTGAACCAAACTATAAGTAAGCTTCATAGACTTACTGTCAGTTGTAAAATAGCCAACATTCCCAATAAGAAGTGCTGAGGCACCACTAATAATACCTTCATATTCATTATATCTATACTTTGGTTTCTCAGAGAGAGCATGCTTCTTAAAAAACTTATAAGACCTGAGTTTCTCTTTTCCAAAAGAAGAATTTAGTGAGAATAGAATAGAGAGAGTCAGTATAATTATTTTCATAGCTTTATATCAAGTTGTATATAAATCGAGTTTTGAGTTTCTAAGTGATCAATATTTTTTCCGGCCAATTCATTCTCATTGGAGTAAATAATACCGACACTTCCTAGATCTGAAGTAAAGTATAACCCCAAGGTTTTAAAGTATTTAGAAATACCAATTGTTCCCATAAAGGAGTTAAGGCTATAGTTAATACTTCCACTTATATAATCGATATAGATAGATTCAAAAACTCCATCAAACGGAAACTCCATGCCTACATATATCTCTCCAAAACTAGAAAGATAAGAACTACCTAGTCCTAATTGAGAGTATGGTTCAAAGATTAAAAATGTTTCTAAGTCAGAACTTGAATCGAGTCTTGAGTTATTTACCTTGCTTAAAGTAAATAAATTCTTGGCCTGAAGAGATATCTTAGGAGATAGAAAACTTGAAGAACTCTCATAAAAGAACCCAATATCAGTTCCAAGTTCACTTTTGTCTTCAAACTCAACAATACCATCATCATCTTGGGCAAAATCAGTAAGTAATATACTTCCTGCAAATACCTCTCTACTGCGACGAAATAAACTCATACCTACTGAAAATATGTCTCCTTCAAATGGAGTGTATTCAGAAAGGTCATAACCTGAAGTCATCTTTAAAGAGGATTGTTTATTTAAAAACATAGATATCTCAGGAAAAGCAGGATTCAGAATATAAACATCTCCAATTAAGTAGTAAGGAGAATATGTGACTAGAAAGTAATTAGTATAAAAATTTATGTTAGAATCAAAATTAAATGAAATAAGACTATTTTCAGAAAAGAGAGATTCTAAGAATTCTTTACTAATAGGATCAAAAATTAGCTTTCTACCAGCATCAACCGAGTCCCCCTCGGCCTTCCCAATACTTTGAAACTGAAGTGTCGCCAAATCCATAAAAGGAAACAACGCTGGATTACACTGAACAGAACCAGCAATCCCCTTGAATGTAGAACAACTGTTTTGACTTGAGACAGTAATAAAGTTTGAATTAGGTTTAACCATATGAGTCAATCCTAATCCAAAACATTCATAAGAAATGAAAAGTATGAATAGTGAATAGATGTATTTATACATTCAAATACTTTAAGCTATTCCACATATTATGAAAACTGATTTAAGCCACTTATGTCTTCTAACTGAGTTTAAAATACAAAAACGTTTCAATTTATCAAAAGGGGTTCTTATTCGACAGAGACGTATACAAAATAGACACCAATAGTAAAAAATTCAAAATCACTATTTCAAGTGAAGACTTCAGATAAAATTAAATGAATTGAAACAATAAATAAAAACTACAACCTCTATGTATTGGGATAAGCTATGTATTTAAAGAAGTTCATTGTAAAAAAATTAACGATTTCTACTCTAGTGCTCCTGACAGGTCTATCGACATATGCAACAGAGGTGTATCTTAAAAAAGATAGAATGGATGCATTTGCTAAAACAATTGCGACTTCCATCATCGAGGCCTATCCAGACAAGACAAGAACAGACTTTAAAAAAGAAATAATGAATATTCTAAGAAAAGATATTAATCCTTGGGTTGATGCCTACCCAATTCCTGCAGGCGTTTCTCTACCAAGATTTATAGAGAGAGTAACAGGGATGCCTGGCTTTCCGATGGATAGATCAGAATACTATCTTCAAAATGCTTTCATTCTATATGGTAATCCAATGATGGAGTTAAAAGAGTCAACAGAGAACCACTTTGCTTCCTTTATTCACTTGGCAAGAAAGAGACATGTTGACTACTTAAATGGAGACACGCCAAAATTTCAATTAAGAGAAGAAGACGACCTACGTCAACAAATTGAAGAGAATCTCCCTACAGTGGCAAACTATACATTCCCATACCTTGATGAGGACGGGATGCCTATAGAGCAAAAAGGTAAAAATATAAAAGAGAAGAATCGTTACAAGCTAGTTATCGGAAATCCAAAACATAAAACATTTCGAAGATTTGTATATGAATCACAAAGATATAATCACTTCTCATCACCACTTTTTATGTGGCTATTAGAGCAGGACAACTTCTCTGTTACACCAGAAAGGCTTTTTGAAAAGTCTATAGAAATTTACGGGGATCCAATTGTAGCTTTAGGTGTAATCCCTTGGATCATGAGTGGGGACGCACTCACAGTAAACAGAGGAAACTCTTCAGTTGTTTCTTATAAAGTCGAAAGGCTTGTGGAAGGAAGAGATGTTCCAGGCCTTCAATACCATTTCTGGGGATATTTAACTCAAGGTATTATTGGAAATAAAGCAAGAGTTCAGGCGCTGGCCTTTCTCTACGAAAATCTCTATCAAGATGATATTCCAGATTGGAAGGTTGATCTTCTATCTCTAAATCTTGGAAAGAGAGTACGCCACTACTTAAAATTGAACGAAAAAAAAGATAATAAATTAGAAGTTTTCAGAGATAGATTGAGAAGAAAATTATAATTAGACTATAAAAGTTTAGAAAGAAAAAGGGACCTAGTAAAGGTCCCTTTTTTTTATTTTTTTGTAAACTTAAACTTAAATGGAATATTATCAAATAGTGAACTCTTAACAGGAGCTACAAAAGAGCTATTAGCTTGAGCTGCTGTTACGTTTTCTAAGTTAATATTTTGAGTAAAGTCTGGCTCAACATCATTCATCAGCTTTTGATAAGCTTCTGCAAATGTTAAATCACCACAGTACATAGATAAATCAACTTGGTTTCCATAAGAAACTGAGTAAACACCCTTGCAACTAAAGTCTGTTTCACCTTCTTCTACAAACTCCACAACTGGTAGTCCCATTTTTTTAGAAAGAGTTACTGTTGCACTATAAGGAACATCAACACCTGATACTGAATAAGCTCCAACAAGATCATCCACTTTAAAACTTGATTTTGCTAACGTAGCAACTGAAGATAAAAGAGTTAAAGCTAGTAATAAATTCTTCATAATTTCCCCCCCGAGAATAACTTTTAATACCTAGAAAGGGTTATAGGACAACAATTAGAAAGTCGCATGTAAAATAAAATACCTTTATACTATTTACACAGCAACATACACTCAAGAGAGACTCAGTACATTCACTAATGTACTAATACCTTCTATTTAGAAAGTACATCCTGACAAGGAGCAACATACCTGTCACTATAGTTAAGAACTCTCACTAAGATCCTGTTAGTCCACATAGTCTAGAGTGAAGCTTAAAGAAACTATTAAAGATAAATTTTCTATTTTTTTAAGGTGTGTGCTTGCAAGAAATGCTAACTAATAGTTTTAAATTAAACCGTGTTTAGAGTATCTCTTCTTTTTATATAATAAAAACACTATTCAATCTTATCAACAAATAGTTTAGCAAAAGTATAGATTGATTGCATAGGATTTGCTCCAACTGACGTTGGGTGTATAGAACTATCTGCGACGTAAAGCCCCTCTTTCCCCCAGACTTTTTGATCATAATTAACCACGCTATTTGAAGCTGATGACCCCATACGAGCACTACTTTGTAGGTGAGCAGAAGTAATAATAGTTTTATTCGGAACAAAGTGTAGATTATCAATAATTTTATCGGCCTCTTCTATACTTGTGATATATGCCTTACTTCCAACTCCACGCCCAAGAATATTTTCATTAGTTGGAATAATTACTTTTTTAGCTCCTGCCTTGAACATTATCCTAACAGCATCTACAACAGCAGCTCTAAACCTTTCCTTATCACTTTTTGTTAATTCATAACTAATTTGAGGTTTACCATGTGAATCTAAATATACCCTATTCGCTCTTTTAGAATCGTCTACTAGCATGACACCAAAGCCTGCCATTTTCTGATAGTTTTTCAGATTATCAAATACATCTTGCCCTGATCCAGGAATCATAACAGCGCCATAAGCTGGGCTAGCTGAGGTAGACTCTAAAATATAGCCTGGCTTATCTAGGAATACAGTTGATGGAGTTCCTTTAGAAATATTAATATTTTTATCAAACTCTCCTATAAGAGGAATCGACGGATGACCAACGATATGTGAACCTATATTATCATTTGACACTCCAGACTTAGTTAAAAGAGTCGGACTTCCGATAGACCCAGCACTTAAAATTACATTCTCAGCTTCTACCAATATTTTTGTATTAAGTGGCAAATTCATATTAGTTGGATCAGCGATTATTCCACTCTGTTGCCATGACTTTTTTACAACCATCTCAATACCATTTACATTAGTTCCATCTTTAGCAAATACTACTCTCTCGACGGTTGCATCAGGTATAAATTCAAGAGGATTCTTTAGGTCATTCAACGCAGGTATTAAGAATGCTTCCACTGAGCTCTTCTTTCTAGTTATCATTCCTTCACCATCTTCAGGAGAAAAAGTATTTAAATCATAAAGCTTTGGAGAATCACCATTCAAAATCGCACCTTGATAAAGAACTTGATTATTTCTATTAATTTCGTTCTTACTAGGGGTACGTGTCCCGACCTTATCTTTTACCCACTGGTAAGCAGACTTAACTTTATCAAGTTCAAATTGTTCATTATCAATATGACCATTATCCCTCCATTTCTTTATCTTACTCTGAATGGCCCCTAGTTCCGGAGAAAAAGCTAGGTCAATATTTACCGCCGAGCCACCACCAGTAACTTGGCCATTCCTAAAGATAATAGAACCATCATCACTAAATCTTTGTCCGCTAGCCTCTCTAAAGTTTGAATACTTTCTTGTCTCAAGTGCACCAGGAACAAAAAATGAACCTTGTTCAACTAAAAGGACAGACTTTCCCTTGGCCCTTAGCTCACTTGCAATGAGTGATCCAGCAGGTCCAGAACCAACAACAATATAATCAAATTTTTTATTATTTTTATCTCTTAGTGTATTAGTTGCTTTATCAAAGTTAACCCTACTTGGTTTGAAGTGAGGAGTATTTAGCTCTAAATACCTGCTGATATTATCTACAACTTTCTTAGGAGCTTTATAGCCTGTAATTTTATTGCCTAATGGTGAATCATAAATACTTGCAAGATATACCATTCTAATCTGCTTTGCTAACTTCCTTCGAGAAGAGACTTCAGATTGCTGCAGTAAGGTTAAAAAGTCTTCTCTCTCATTTCTTTTCATTCTAAAAAAACTAATATTATTTGTCTTATCAATAAAGTCTTGAATTCGCTTCTTCTCATCTTTGACAAGTTTCTTCTGTAAAGATTTCTGTTCATGAGAAACATCAATGGATTTACCAATTGCAAGCATATTAAGATCATCTAATACTAGATGTAATAATCTGAGAGACTCTATCTTTGAAAACTTGTCAAAAAGTTTGTTACTGAATAAAGATAGTTCTTCTTCGCTTATGTATTCCGTTAGTCCATCTTTTGGCAAAAAAGTTTCAAATAGGGCCTGATGATTTCGTCTTCTGAGAACTTCTGACCTTTTTTTAAATACTTTTCCTTTCAGGGCGATAATTACCTTATCTTGAAAAAGTGAAAAGTAACTCTTTTCACTAACTTCTTTAGATCTAAAAAAATGCTTAACTTTATCTCGACAGCTACTTAAAGAAAAACTAGAAGGCGTCCTTCCAAAATCTGTAGTTTTATTCTCAACTAATGAGCAAGAGGACAGAAAGATAAGCAATGTTATCAGCTGCAAATTAAATCTATTTCCACTAAACTTTATCATCATCATTTTATCGACAAAAACTATAGATAACTTAATTGATACTTAACTTTTAATAGAAATAGATATTTATGGTTATCATGTAGGTATGCTTCATTAGATTATATTGAAGAACTATTCCTAAACTATTGAATAAGTTCTAAAACTTGATCAATAGTCTTTCCTTGTCCATTTGTGACTGATAATTCGAGCCCTATAAGGCAGTCATCATATTCTTTGTAGGATATGAAACTAACACCTTTTTTTGCATTAAAGGACCTTTGAATTCTAAGCATTTCATTGTGAAGTTCAGAATAAAGTCTATTTTTAGTTTGAATATTACTAGAGCAACTCTTAGAAATTTTAACTTGAGTAGAAAATGAATCACCTTTAAAACTTACTTTTGTTTTAAGGAAAAAGTATTCGTCATCACTTCTAGAAAAAGTCTCAATGGTATCTTCGTTATCATAGTCATTTTCGCTATACATATGCGCAAGTCCCCAAAACTCAGGGTCTTTAACATCATTATATTTTTCTCGTAAAGTCTCCCCATGACAGTAAACACCATCAAGAGAAACATATTTAGAAATATTTTTAAAATAACTATCCGTTTCTTCATTCACTTCTTTCATTAAGGAGTCATAACCTTCTTCATAATAATCATCAGATAAATACTCAACCCTTGACTGTATTGTTTCATCAACTGCGTCACATAAATTCTGAATCCCTGACGTCGTATATAGAAAGCTTGCACCATACCCTATGAGCTTGTCTTGAAATTCTATTGATTTATCAAGACTAAAAGAGAGTAATCGAGAGAGAATATAATGCTTATTTTCAAAATTAGGATGATTACTTACTTTTTGAGCGATCTCTAGAAGTTCACTTGATGAAATATCAAAATATAGAGAATCTAAAACATCTGGCGCATACTCGACAATACTCTCTATATTTGAAAGGTTATATTGAATATCATATGAATTCTCATACTTTGTATAGACTTCAAATGTCTTTAAATCACTTTGACTAAAGTTGATTGAAATAAAGTCCTTAAGTGCTGTAAGTTTCTCATCTCCATACATTGTTCTGCCGGACCTAAGAAGCTCGTATTTAAAGCTTTCCTTTTGAGAAGATGGGCAATCTTTATAAAGTTTCTCTAATGATGATGTACTGACTTCTCCATTATTTCTTGTTAACTTGTAAAAATCCTGCATACAAGTTTGAGACGCTGAAACAGAAGAGCTAAATAAGGCAAATAAGATAATTTTTTTCATGAATAAATAATAGTTCACATCTTCTAATCATTTAAAATAAATGAAAGATCTACAAAGCTGTAAAACTAATAGACAGTCCAAACATCCTATTCTCAAGTACTTAAAAGGACATAATGAATCTAAAGCCAGTATAAAAAATAAAGTTAAAGTAAAACCTTAAACGAATGAATCAGGAAATAGATTACTTCATATTCTCCATTCTAAGATCGATATCCACATCTTTATGACCTTGTAGCATCTTGAAAACAGATTGAAGATCATCAATTTTTTTTCCTGTAATTCTAATCTTCTCATCTAAATATTGTGACGAAACTTTTAATCCAGATTTTTTAATAATTTTATTAATAATACCTCCCTTCTCTTTATCTATCCCAGAGTTAAGGAGTATTGTTTGTTTATAATTATTATTTCCAGAAGGTAGGACATCTTTTGCATCTACGCACTTAAGGCCTAGCCCTCTTTTGCCCATATTTTGATATAAGATACTAAGTGCAACTTTAAGTCGATATTCAGTCTCGCCTTTTATCTCAACTTTGTCGGAGCCATTAAAAATAATTTCACAATCTGAACCTTTGAAGTCATATCGACCATTAATAACTTTTTGGGCCATTTTAATAGCATTTTTCATTTCACCAATATCGAGTGAAGATACAAGATCAAAAGAAGGCATTGTTTACTCCGATTTAATAATCATTTTTTTAAGTTGTATGTAACGTATCATATATTTATATTAACTGACATATCTAGCTTCATTATTATAATTTTATTAAATTTAACATAGTAAGAACTTTTAAATGAACTACTTACTAATCCCTCAATAGGTTGAAGGTAGTGGAATCTAGATCTCAATACATAACAACCGACTTTTTTAGACAAGACTTTTCTATAGGTGCATATTATTCAACATATAGACACGGGTATAACTTCGTTTTAAAATAATATTACTTATTGTTACTATTAGGAGGCTAAGTGGATTCATCACTTGTGCAGAATTTATTTAATTTTATGTCCAATAATATATTTGGAATTATCTACGTCTTTGCAGCTGTTGAGATTTACTTGATAGTCTCAATTTACTATATGATGAAAAAACATGAGAAAGTCTTAGTCGATGTAAGTAATAACCTTACAAAAGGCTTTAAAGACGCACCTGATTATGACTCTACTCAAAATGTTCATGAGCAGATTCAATCGTCTCTAGACTTCATTAATAATAAGATATCTACTGATGAAGAATTCAAGCATCAATTCGCAAAGAATGCTGACAAAATAAGTCAACGACCTTTTTATAGTCGTCATTATAAGATTGAAATATTTGCGAGTGTTATCTCTACCCTAGTACAAGTTTTTCCTCTACTAGGTATTCTTGGAACAATTCTGGCGATTGCTCAAACAGCAATGGGAAAAGGTGCAATTGATGTAAGCCAATTATCAAGTGCGTTTGTTCTAGCAATGGATACAACAATTCTAGGGATAACTTTCTCTATTGTTTTCATGGTTATCGAAAGTACATTTGGACCAAAGATTGAGAGAATCATCACTGAGAGTCTCAATTATAAGCAAATCGTTACTAGAATTAATATGACTGAATAAGGTAGAAATAGTGCATCAACAAAGAACATATAGAAGACCAAAGAAATCTACTGTGCAGCTCACATCGCTGCTCGACTTACTATTTGTAATGATCTTTGTTTCTCTACTACAACAAAAGCCAGTAACTGAGGCACCAAAAGTAAAGAGTCCAGTAAAGCAAGAAGTGGCCAAAACAAAGACTCCTGTTCTTAAGACAATTCCACTAGAAGCACAGTTCTATTTCTACGGCGTAGATTCAGCTCCAATTATTCCACAGGGTAAATACCTCATGCAGGGAAGCTATGATCAAAAGACAGGCAAGCTAAGGCTTGGTGGTGTTGGTTGGTTAGAGAGACCTAAAAATTATGAAATGATTCCACTCTCAGGAACAATTGGCTCTAGTAAGAAAACTTTTAGAGGACGAATTGAATTTCAAACATGTAAGGAATTTACACTGCAGAGAATATCAACAGAAGGCAGTACTGAAATCAGTGGTAAATGGAAAGGAAGTTACGTATGCGCTCAAGGTGCAACAGGACTTACTTTAACAATTTTATAAAATAAATGATCAGACCTATTTAAATCTGATCATTTATTAACAATAATAAAAAGATATAAATTTACTTTTTAACAAAAGTTAAAGTTTTCATATGTAGTAGGTCACCATCAAAGCTTGATCCTGTTAAAATCTCAAACCCATTTCTATACATAATATCTAAAATAATAGCAATTCCCTCAGACCTTTTTCTATAAGACTGCGTTGCTGTCCACCCCTTACCAGGCGCTTCAAGATGTAAGGCTAATTCTTCTCCACAACGAACTTCCCCATCACGGTTCCCATTGCCTATAAGATAAAAGCAGATGTTACTTTTATTCAGTATGTCGTTATTGATAGATATAATTTTATCCGAGCTGGTTGAAGAAAATGACGAGATTGAACTAAGTAACGTAAGAATAAAAAGAATTTTTTTCATAAAGTAACTCCAATAAAGAACATATTAGTAGGTCCACAAAAGACAAAATCTATGTTTTTTTGATATAGGCTAATGTACCATCAAATGAAATTTCATAAATTGGATTAGTTTAAATCACGTAAAGAATATATGTAAAAAAATTGGACATGAAACATATATTTCAAGAACTTAGAGAAAATACAAAATTCAGAAAAAAAGGAAGGGAGTATTTCAAATTACTCACTTCCTAACTTTCTTTGCTCAAAATATGAAAAGATAACAGGCACAATGAATACTGTTATTGAGGCCACAAGCATCCCTCCAAGAGTTGGTATGGCCATTGGCTTCATTACTTCACTCCCAGTACTAGTCGACCACATAATCGGAAGTAAGGCCATAACAGTAGTAGTTGTAGTCATGACAAGGGGTCTAATCCTTCTAGAACCAGCGCTCATAATACAATCCTTAAGCTCGTCCCAGTCTTTAGGCTTACTATCTCTAATGGCAGCTTGAAGATAAGTCATCATTACAACACCATCATCAACAGCAATACCAAAGAGAGCAATAAATCCAACCCAAACAGCGACAGAAGTGTTAAACCCTCCTATCCAAAGAAGAATAAGCCCGCCAGCAAATGCAATCGGTACAGCACTAAAGACAATAGCTGAATTTCTAAGATTCTTTATTCCAAGGTAAATAAGAAATATATTTATGAGTAGGGCAAATGGAACAAGAAGCATCAGTCTTTTATTTGATCGAACTTGATTTTCATATTGCCCAGCCCATGAAATAGAATATCCCTTAGGTAGATCAATATTCTTTTCAAGAAGTTCCTTTGCTTCCTCAACAAAACCAATTAGATCTCGTCCTTGTACATTTAATAGAACAAGTGAGCGAAGCATACCATTTTCTGACTGTATGGCCGAAGGCCCTGTGACTATATTTATATCTGCTAATTGGTCGAGGGGGATATGTTGCCCAAGAGGACTTGGAACTAAAACTTTTTTGAGTTCATCAATTCTATTTCTTAATTCTTTTTTATATCTAACGCGAATCGGGTAACGGGCACGTCCATCGTAAAATTGCCCAATAGTCATACCACCAACAGCGGTTTGAAGGATCTTATTTATAGTTCCAGTATTTATCCCATATCTACTAGCAGCTACTCTATCGATATCAAATTCAATATAAGGCTTACCTGTCATTTTTTCTGCGTAAATACCATAACCACCATCTACTTTCTCAACAAGAGCTCCAACTTGGCTTCCAATACTTTCTAGTGTTTTTAAATCATCTCCAAATATCTTAATACCAATCTGAGTCTTGATACCTGTAGAGATCATAGAAATTCTATTTTCGATTGGAAATAACCATGCATTAACTAGACCAGGAACTTGGATCTTAGAATCTAAATCATTCATAATATCATAGATAGAAGTTCCACTAGGCCATTGGTCTTCTGGGATAAGCTTTACTACAGTCTCAAACATACCAATTGGGGCGGGATCAATTGCAGTATCAGCACGACCAAGTTTCCCTATTGCATCTGCCACAAGAGGGTGGGACTTCAAGACTTTATCAGTGTATGAGAGTAACTCCCTTGCCTTAGTCATACTCACATCAGGTGTTGTAACTGGCATATATAAAATTTCCCCTTCATTTAAAGAGGGCATAAATTCTTTGCCAAGTTTAGTGAATGAATAGCAACCTAAAATAAAAATAACACTTGGGATTACTAAGAATAATTTTCTATTATTAAGTGTCCAATTAAGTATAGGTCTATAAATATTCACAATAAGTGAACTTACTTTATTCTTAGAGACAGGTTTTAACTTACCATTTAGAAAGAATACTGAAAGGGCCGGAACTAAAATAATAGCAACAATGACAGAGCCAAACATAGCAAGAGTTTTTGCCCAAGCCAGTGGCCCAAAGAGCTTTCCTTCACTTCCTTCAAGTGCGAACACAGGTAGAAAAGTAACTATAGTTGTGGCCACAGCAGTGAGTATGGCCGGACCGACTTCCCTAGCAGATTTTATGATGACTTCAATTCTCTCTTTGGCATTTGCAAGTGGATTTTTTGCAAGATGAGAGTAGATATTCTCAGTCATGATAATCCCCATATCCACCATTGATCCAATCGCAATAACAAGACCAGATAAACTCATAACATTTGAGTCTATATTTAAAATCTTCATAAAGATAAAACTTATTCCTACTCCAAAAGGAAGAGTAAGAGTTACGAGAAGGGAAGATCTAAAGTGTAATAGAAATAGTAAAATAACAACGACAGTTATGATAATTTCTTGGGATAAAGCACTATAGACAGTTCCAATAGCTCGCTCAATGACCTCAGTACGATCGTAAAAAGGCACTAACTTCACACCCTTTGGCAATCCACCTTTAATTGTTTCAATTTTCTTTTTAACGTTATCAATTACTTCTTTAGGATTTTCTCCAAAACGCATAGTAACGACACCACCAACAGATTCAATTCCATTCTTATCTAACGCTCCCCTTCTAAATCCTGGGCCGTATTGAACAGAAGATAAATCACTCACTCTGACAGGTGTCGAGTTTTTTACAGTGACAACAACATTTTCTATATCACTTAAAGATTTGAAAAATCCCTTTCCTCTAACAATAAACTCTCTATCACCATCCTCAATGACCTCTGCTCCCACATCGATATTACTATTTTGAATAGATTTAATGAGAGTAGAAAAGTGAACGTCATATGCAATTAATTTATTTGGATCTACGTCAATTTGATATTCTTTAACAAAGCCACCGATACCAGCGACCTCACTTACCCCCTCAACACTTTGAAGAAGATAGCGGACATAGAAGTCCTGAATAGATCTAAGTTCGGCTAAGGACTTCGGAGATTTTGAATCAATTTCATTTTCAATTGTATACCAAAATATTTGTCCAAGTCCCGTGGCATCAGGACCCATTTTAGGAGTTACTTCTGGAGGTAACTCTCTAGTAGAGATAGATAGTTTCTCAAGAACTCGACTCCGACTCCAGTAAAAATCTACATCATCATTGAAGATAATATAAATGATAGAGAATCCAAAAGCAGAAGTTCCTCTAATATTTTTAACGCCTGGTAGCCCTTGCATCATAACACTTAGAGGATAGGTAATTTGCTGCTCAATATCTTTAGGAGACCTTCCAGGCCATTCAGTAAAAACGATTTGCTGATTCTCTCCTATATCAGGAATTGCATCTACTCTAGCAGTCTTAATTGAAAAGACAGACAAAAGGGCAACAAAGAGAAAGATGATCACAACAAATGGTCTCTTTCGAATAGAAAACTCTATTATATTCTGAATCATAAACTTCCCTAGTGATTGTGAGTTTTCTTATCGTTAGTATTAGGCATGTCCTCATAACCACCAAAGAGTTGGGCCTGAGCATCTAAAAGAAAGCTCCCCTCAATCACAACTTGATCACCCTCACTAAGTCCACTTTTAACTTCTACGTATCCATCAGACTCAAAGCCAGAGTGAATAACACGAGCTTTAAATTCTTTATCGCTTACCTTTGTCCACACGACCTTTCTCTTTCCAGTATCTATAATTGCAGACCTAGGAACGACTAGTGGTGTTTCGTTCATTTCAATTTTTAAAACAGCATTAGCAATCATGCCCGGCTTTAGTTTTCCAGAGACATTCTTTATTGTTGTTCGAACCTTTAGAGTTCTAGATTTTGAATCTAAGACTGGATTAATAAAGTCCACCACACCTGTGACAAACTCTCCAGGTAAAGATGTAAACTCAAGCACAACCTCTTGACCAATTTCAACAAGAGTGGCCTCTCTTTCATAAACATCCATCTCAACCCATACATCAGATAGGTCTGATAATTCAAAAAAGTTTTGTCCTTCCTTGAAGTAACTTCCAACAGAGGCATTTCTCTTTCTTACAATACCTGTAGCATTTGAATAAATAGTTATTTGCTTAGGCACATTTTTATTCTTATACCAGAGTTCGTACTGAGATGATTTAATTCCCCAAAGTTTTAACTTTTCAACAGTCTGAGAAAGCATTTCTTTAAAGCCCTTATCTTTTGATTTCCTAGAACTCTCTCTTGCTAATAAGTACTCTTCCCCTGCTGTAATAAGCTTAGGGCTATAGATATCGACTACTGGATCACCTACCTTTACAAAGCTTCCAGTAGATTTCACATACACCTTCTCAACTCGACCACCAACACGCGCTGGGATACTACTCTCCTTCTCTTCTGACTGAAGTACTGATCCAAGAAGACGTATCTTCTTAGACATCTTCATAGTCGTTACAGGAAAGTATGATGGCCTAAAGTGATTGAGCTGGGCTTTTCTTAGTTTCACTTTTGCAACAACTTCAGCAGCTGTAGCGTCTACAGCTTTAACCATCATCGATCCATCAATTGGACATGCCTCTTCAACTTCACTAGTCACATCTGGGTAATCTTTACATCTCCAAAGGACGGTCTTCATGTCATTCTTACTTGAATGATCATGGTCAGACTCTGATTCATCAATTTCAATTTTAGTGAGATTCATATGACAAATTGGACACTTACCTGGTTTATCCTCTCTCACACTAGGGTGCATTGAGCAGGTATACACAGTCTTTACGGCCTTCTCAGTAGAGTGTTCTGTGTGACTATTGGAAGACTTGGTACAACCTACTGCAAGTATGAAAAATAGAATATAGATTAACTTATTCACTGAGGTTCTCTCCGGATGTATATTTAAGGGCAATTTTGTAAGAGTCCCTCATCGCTTGCAGGCGACTCTTTAACATAAGAATACTTTGTAGTTTAAGCTCAGACTGTAGAAGCTCTACATAACTAGAATTACCAAGCCCATAAGACTTAGAAGTAATAGATCTAGAATTTCTAGCGAATCTAATCGTTTTAGAGTTTATAATATGAAGGTCTTTTTCAACACTTTCAATTTGATGAGACAATATAGACCTATCTCTCTCTCTAACTCTCTTATAATTTTCTAAATTCTTCTTTGCCGTATATTTTTCATGAACCGCCACACCTTTTTTAGAATATTTATCACCAGAAAAAGGGAGAGGAAAACTCAATGAAGCACCTACAAAGTCACCTCTACCATCTATATTAGACCTCTTCGTATAACCAAGAGAAAAGGTGATATCTGGAATATAGTCTTTATTCGCTGCCTTCAGTGCGAGGTCTTTAGATTGAACCTTACTCTTAAGCGAAAGTTCTTTAAAGTCATTCTTCTTCTTAGATTTTTTATCTAATATGCTCCAAGGTATAGTCGCCTCTTCAATCATGCTATTCTTAGAACCTAGAAGGTACTTAAGCCCATCTTTAATCTTTAGTAATTCTGATTCTCTTCCATTTAGGTCCATCTCTATTTCTGATTTTCTAATTTCAATATCTAATATTGCTTGTTGAGATGTTTTACCGTTTACGTATAGCTTCTTACTCACTTTGAGCATTTTAGAAAGCCAGACTAAGTTTTCTTTTAGAATATCTACTTCTTCGTTTATTTTTCTTTTTAAAATTAATATTTCCCAAAGAGACTTTGTAAGCTCTCTTTTTACATCCTGAGCTTCATACTCATAAGACTTAGCGAGTTTATTAAAAGACTCTTGAATATTTCCATATTTATTAGTTAGAGATGTCTTTTGAGAAATTCCAAATTCAATACCTGTCATAGGTGTCTCATCTCTCTTTAAAGAATCCTTTGGGAAATTCTTAGCAGAGAGTTTAAACATTGGATCTCCCCATGATCCTTTTGAGCCTCCAGAGTCTGTAACGGACCTAGAAACTCCTTGCATAGATTCAACTCGACTATGATTAGTTAGAATTTCTACTGCCTCATTAAAAGACACAGCAAAGCTACTTGAGGTAAATAAAGAAAGAATCAAAAACTTCAACATATAATAATCTCTTTTATGTATAGGGGGTGTACTACTCACCATTACGAGAAACTAGGTCTATTTGTGACAAGTAAGTGAAAAATGGAGAAGTAGAAGCGGTAACCTACTGAAAAAGGGAGGAAGACCTCCTCCCTTATAATCAAATAATTAGAATTTAAACATTGATGGTAGTGGAAGAACAAAGCTTTCCTGTCCCATCATTGGAAGAGACTTTAGGCTTCCTTCAACAGCAACGTCAGCAACGTTAACTCTAGAAGTTTCAATTGCTTCTGTTACACCTCTAGTATTTGATAGAATACCAGCTTGAACAGCACGACCAGTATTAACAAGTCCACCAGTTAGAACTTTATCAGTTAAGTAGTTCTTATAATCTACTGTTCCCATGATAATTTTCTTAATGTCTCCGGGAGAAAGAGATGGGTTAGCATCTTTAACTCTAGCAGCGATATTTGCAACAAATGGAGCAGCTTGAGAAGTACCAGAAACCTTAACATACTCATCACCTGGAGCAGTTGAAAGGATTCCTACACCAGGAGCAGCTACATCAACCATTTCCTTACCGTAGTTAGAAAAAGGAGCAATCGCTAATCTTCCCATAGTTGCAGCAACAGAAATTACATTGTCACCTTTGATATTTGTTGGAGAAGTTGGGAACTTATCATTGTTAAGTCCATCGTTACCTGCAGCAAATACAAATAAAGTGTTTGGAGCAACTTCAACTAGTCTTGCGTTCTCTCTAACTGCAGCTTCTAGAAAAACAATACTTAAATCATGATTCAACTCTGGAGTTGGATCTTTTCTAAAAAGAGTCTTATAAAGCATAGCTGTGATTTGCATCGCCTGAGGGTAACCAGTTCCAAATGAACCGTTAGCAACATCTGCTTTGTGTCCATCAACGTAGTAACCAATCTCTTCCATCATAGTTGCTTGTTGCTTAGCTAGAAGCTCTAGACCTTTCTTAAACATCTTAAGAGGAAAGCTATCTTTCTTATTAATCTTATCTTGTCCTGGAAGCTTAACTTCAGTAGGAATTAATTTAACAGCAAGAACTTTAGCGTCATCTGCCTTCTTAACAGCGATCCCAGCTACGTGAGTTCCGTGCATGAAGTTACCATAGATAGAAATTCTCTTGATGAAAGCTTCATCTTGAACCATTTTTCTTACCCAAAGAACTTCTTCTTCAGTAGCTGTTCCTCTCATACTTTTTTCTTGAATAACAAAGAATCTTCTAATGTCTTCGTTTAAAGTACCTAAATACTTATAGTCTATAACTTGGTTATTGCTTTCAGCAAAGTTCCAACCATAGATATCATCTTGATAACCATTTCTATCTTCGTCTCTGTTATTATTAGGGATCTCAACAGAATTGATCCAAGCTTTTGGAGCAATATCTTTGTGTTTCATATCTGTACCAGAATCAATAATGGCAACAGTTGATGCTAATGTAGTAGCAGAAAATAATAGACCAAATCCTAGGGCCAATCTCTTCATGCGAACCTCCTTGTAGGAACATGAAATTATCTAAATTCGTGATAATTTTTTAATAAACAAATTTAACCTTATTAGTATTAAAAATAAATGACTTAGAGTCTCGTTAAAAAAACTTTCATTTGCTGTCATATGAATGTGGAAGAGAGTCTTATCAAGGCCAACAGAGTGCAGCACTTGAGTGAATATGTTACTTTCTTAAATAGACCAGTGGTACATCTAGCGCTTTGGACTTTATCTCATTAACTATGAGACCTTTAATAGCGTGGAAATAAAACACTTTACTGGCCTTTGTTCCAAGCGTCGCAAAACTGTCCATTGTTACCTTCACAAAGTCACCATCTTGGGCTAGGTGAGTAACGATATCAGTACTTCGAAAGTAATTACTGAATCTTCTCGCCTTTTGATGAGAGATAAATCCTTCAAAAGAAGTCTCATTATAATTGAACTCTCTTTGGTACTGGTCGTAGTCTACATTGAAAACTAAATCAACTTCAGCATTAATTGTAATTCCCATCTTTGATTCTTTAACTTTATATTTATTATTTCCAACCTTCTTGTGAGTCATTCCGGAAAGATCATCTAGAGTTTTCTTTTTTAAATAAAAGCTAGAATCGAAACTCTCAATACTACCAGGGATATAAAAAACGAAGCGTGCACTAAGAATTCTAAGGTGATTATCTTTTGAAGACAGGTTCAATATATCCTTTAAGTTATGATCTATATTTTTAACTTTATTCCATTCATATGAATAAGATATCTTTCTCTCATCAAATTTACTTATATCTCTCTTAGTCAGAGAGTAATTGGACGCATAAGTATGAGTGACACTTAATAAAAGCAATAAAGCAGTCATAAGTAGAGATCTATAGTTCATTTAAATCCTATTTCTATATAGTGAGGTGATAAAGTACATTACCTCGCGTAGCGTCACAACCAATACAGCGAATTTAAGTAAATTCTATACATTCAGGAAAGTATCTAGATCCATATTTTAAGAAAAAGAGCTATATATTTAATATTAGGAGGTGTAGTCGAGCTAGTAATTCAAATATACAAGAGGAGCTTGCACTATCTGCTTTTTCATTTTCTTAACCATGAACTTCTTTATGGCATAAGATAGGTAGCGAGATGCTCCTTTTTTCAAGAGGACAGCATAACTATCTATAGTCACTTTCACATAATCTCCATCTTGTTGAACATGAGAAATGATATCAGTACTTTTTAAGATTCTATTAAATTTTCTACCTTTTTGGTGAACAACAAATGATTCTTCTTTATTAGACCTATAATTAAATGCACTTTTTAGTAAGGAGTAATCTAAATCATACTCGAGTGTAACTTCTGCGCTGAGGTCTATCCCCATATTGGAGTCTTGAACTAGATATTTATTAAAAGCAATTGGGTAATGTCTCATTCCAGAAAAACCCTCAAGAGTAGCTCTTCTAGAATAGAAGTCATTATTATATTTAAATGCATCACCCTGAATGTAAAAGACAAAGCGTGCTTCTAGAACATCTAGTTTTCTATCGGAAAATGATAGGCCTAGTACTTTTCTAACATCAGGAGATAGTTTACGTACTTTCTTCCAGTTATGAGTATATTCAATAACTTCTTCTTTATGACCTTCAACAATACCTTCTGATAGAGCAAACTGAGAAGCTTGTGTGTACGAAGCACTTAAGATGAAAACAAAAGAAAGAGAGCATATGAGCTTATAAAACATTTTAACCTAATTGAAGTTTATACAAAGATACATATGTATTTGACATCAATGCTTGTGGCAACTTAAGACATTTAAAGTGAACATTTTATACATAGCTAACTCCTATTCTACGTCCAGTATTACTTCGACGTCATTTACCACCTCTTGAACAAGCTAAATCTAGAACTAGACTAGTTCTTATATAATGCTTAAATTGTATTGTAGTTATGGCCCTTAGTGCTTAAGAAAATAGGAGTTTAAATGAAAATCTTTATTACAAAATCAATACTACCAAGTGGAATCACTCTCTTAAAAGAGCAGGGACATACAGTAGAAGTTTACGAAGAAAATACTCCTATCTCAAAAGAGACTTTATACGAGAAAGCTAAAACATCGGATGCGCTCATCACAATGCTTAGCAATCAAATTGATAGAGAATTTATAAAAGAAAATAACCATCTAAAGGTAATTGCAAACTACGCTGTAGGCTTTAACAATATAGATGTTGAAGCTGCAACAGAGCATGGAATAAAGGTTGGAAACACACCTGATGTTCTTACTGAGGCCACTGCAGATATGGCACTAGCACTTCTTATGGACGTATCAAGAAAAACATCTGAGTCTTTTCAATCAATAAAAGATGGACATTGGACAGGATGGGAACCAAAAGGCTTTCTAGGTCAGAGCTTAAGAGGAAAAACACTTGGGATTTTTGGAGCTGGGCGTATTGGACAATGTTTTGCTAATACTTGTCGACTCGCCTTTGGAATGAATGTCATTTACTGCGCAAGAACTGAAAAGGATAACTTTCAAGCAACTAAAGTGAGCTTTGAAGACTTACTAGATCAAAGTGATGTCATTAGTGTTCATTGTGACCTAAATAATGAAACCAAAGAATTATTTGATATTGAAGCTTTCAAGAAAATGAAAGAGACATCTATATTTATCAATACCTCAAGAGGACAAGTTCATAATGAAGCAGACCTAGAACTTGCCCTTAGAGAGAAAATCATTTGGGGAGCAGGTCTTGATGTCACAAATCCAGAGCCAATGAACCCAAAATCAAAAATACTTGAACTTCCAAACATTACGATTACCCCACATATTGGCTCAGCAACAATTACTGCCAGAGAAGAAATGAGCCTATTAGTGGCAACAAATATACTCAATGGACTAAATGGAGAGGAATTAAAAGCTGGTGTGAACTAGCTAACAGAGGACAACTCTACGTAAATACAGACATTTACCCAATAAAAAATCTTTAGATAAATTATAGGTTCACTTTTCCTAAATAAGGAATAAAATATATTTAATATCAATAAATAGTGAGGCAAATATGATGAAATCTAAGATTCTTGTCGTTGATGATAGTGAAGAAATCAGAATTTTAGTCCAGAAAATTCTTGGTGATAAGTATATTCTTGAGATGGCCGAAAATAGTGAAGAAGCACTCACGAAGGCTATTGAATTCTCACCAGATTTAATTCTATTAGACATAATGATGCCAGATACAAGCGGCTATGAAATTTGTAGCCAGATAAAGTCTCGAGATGAAATCAAAAATACCCCGATAATATTCCTTTCTTCAAAAACTGGAAGCAATAGTAGAGTCACAGGTTATAAGCTTGGAGCTATTCAATATATTGAAAAACCTTTTGAGGCAGAAGAACTTAAAGAGGTATTGAATTCTGTCCTAACTAATATCTCTAAAACAGATCAGAATGAAATTCAAAACTATGAAGACATAACACTAAATATACCTTCACAAGAAGTGGTTGTTATCGGAGAAAGAGTTCACTTCACAAGTAGTGAATTTAAAATCATTCACCTCTTACTTAAGAATACAAACAGAGTGTTAAGTCGTGAAAAAATATTAAATCACATTGCTCCTGGAAATTTTTCAGCGAATGATAGAATGATTGATACCTATATTTCTGCGTTAAGAAGAAAGATTAAAAGATCAAACTTTCAAATTAAATCAGTCTACGGCGAGGGTTACAAGATTATTGCCGCGGCATAAATGATGAATAGAAACTCACTGTTGCTTCATATTTTTGCACGGATAATACGTTTAAATAGTACTAATACCTCTAATGGGAGTATGTATGAATGGCAAAAGTGTTGTAATAGTAGATGATAGTGAAGACTATACTGCCTTACTGAAGTCGAAATTAACTAAAGAAGGCTTCAATGTTAAAACCTTTCTTCAATCAGAAGAAGCTTTTCAATTCGTACTAAGAAGTTACTCAGAGATAGATCTTATTATTATAGATTTAATGATGCCTAACCTTAGTGGCCTTGAGTTCCTATCAACTTTAAAAGATCACAAGCTAAAAACAAATTTTAAAATATGTGTACTCAGTGGGAAAAATGATCTTCTTGAAATAGAGACTGCTTTTAAATTAGGAGCTAGTGAATATTTCTTAAAGTCTGAAAATATAGATATATTAGTTGAGAAAATTTATGAATTTATGGAGATAACAAGTCACCCTACCCCAGATAAGAACAAAGAGTTTATTTCATTGTTAGAAATAACAAATGTCATCCATGATTTTCAAATTGTTAAGTATGATGAAAATATTGTAACTCTCTACTCAAGAGAGGAGTTACCTATTCATTCAACCATACAAATAAACTCTGAAAAGCTCAAAAAGTATAAACAAACATCAAAACCCATCAATTGTATCGTCGATAATTGTGAAATTTTAGACGAAAAGATCTTAATTACTTGTCAATACTTAGACCAAATTGCATAAGTAACTGATTCCTCGTTTCACCGCCATGATAAATTCTATTTACCCCCTTTTCTATCTGTGAAAACTTTCATAGGATGGCGCTAATTTCATATTCACAGGGAGAATAGAATGAAACATATTTTACTATTAGTATTAGCTTTAGGGCTTGGAGCTTGTAACAACCTAGAAGGTACTTTCAAAGCAAAGCAAGACCTAGTTTTTAAAACAAAGAAGAGCATCTTTTCTAGAAAGTATGTAAGTGTAAAAGTTCCTCAAAAAAACTACAGCGCTGTATTTGATTTCACTAAATTTGGTAACTTACAAATTGATCTTTCTGGAATCAGTAAAACAATTAAAATTAACCTTCCAAAAGATTTAGACGTTAACGACAGCAACGATGAGTTCTTCATTCAAGGATCAACTGTAAAACAAATTTATGATTTTGATGGAAGAATTAGCTCAGAAGTTACAAGAGGTGATTCAAGACGTGAAAGAGAGTCTTGCTCTTACACTAGATATGAAAATAGATGTAGAAGAGTTTGTCATGTAAATGATAGAGGTCGTAGAGTTTGCAGAAACCATTGTTCTAGAGAGCCTGTAACTGTTTATGGACACAGAGATGTTGAATTCTATTACTCAACAAAGAACACTACGATGAGACTTAAAGTTTTAGAGCCATCTACTTCTGAGTCTGTAGGACTATTTCAAGGAAACAATGTAAGCACTCACAGAGTAGTTACTTACGAATCAATGTGTAGATAATTATTTATAATACAGGGGTTAGTCTAACTAACTCCTGCCATTTTCTTTTTTAGACTTCTCATCATAATAAACACAAATCCTATAATCATAAAAAGTGAACCACCACCAGAACTTGGGCCATCTCTTCCGTCTTTGTAAGCTACGCTACCACATAGACCACCAGAGTTAGTACTTGTTGTTATAGTTGAACCAGAACTTATTGGAGCAGTCCCAGAACTAACCTCCTCTTCATCTGTAAAGGTTGAGTCAGGGCTCTCAGATTGAGCGAGTTCAACAGATCTCCAAGCTAAGGCTATCCCACTTCCACACTCATCATCTTCACAGCCACTAGACCATGGAAATGATTTTGCGGCCTCTTTAACAAGCGCCATAAGTTGATCTGGATATAGAGCTGGGTTTACACCTTTCATTAAAGAAACTATGCCCGCAACATGAGGAGCCGACATACTTGTCCCACTTTGATAAACATATGATTCATTTGAAGGTGTTGTACTTCCTGTATTTCCTAGACTGATTACGCTAGAACCATTTCCTCCACCTGGTGCAGATACATCTACAATTTTTCCGTAGTTTGAAAATGAACTCTTATAACCATTCTGTGTACTAGATCCAACGACAAGAACTCCCTGACAATTAGCAGGAGTAAATTGTGAGACATCTAAATTTGCATTACTATTACCAGCAGCGACAACAACAACAGCCCCCTTAGCTTTAGCTTGATTAATGGCATCTTGCATATAAGCACTACACGCTCCAGAACCACCAAGAGAAAGGTTGATAACTGAGGCGGGATTAGTATTTGTAGGCGCCCCACTAACAGCGACACCAGCTGCCCACTTCACGGCATCTGCAATATCAGAAGTATAACCACCACACTTACCTAGTGCTCTTACTGGTAGAATCTTAGCATTCCAATTAACACCTGCTACCCCTTTAGAGTTATTACTTTGAGCTGCAATGATTCCTGCGACATGAGTTCCGTGCCACGATGAATTCTGTGTTACTCCTTGGTAACAAGAATCTCCATAGCTAATCCAATCTCCTGGATCACTAGGATCGTTATCTCTTCCATCTCCATCATTCCCCATAGAGCTGTCACTAACCATGTCATAGCCTTGAAGAATTTTAGAATTAATATCACTGTGACTTACAATTCCAGTATCAACAACAGCAACAACTGTTGAACTATTTCCTTTAAAAGAGTCCCATGCTTCAAAGGCCTCAATACCTCCATCACTATTTCCTAAGGCCCATTGCTCAGATAGTCTGGAGTCATTAGAAGTTGAAGAAATATCTACTTGTTGTGTCTTCATTAGAGTATCGACTTCAACGTACTCAACAAGAGATGAGTTCTTTAATGCCTCATACTCTTCGTTCATTTCTTTCTTTGAGTTAAAGTTCTTCTTTACGAAGCGAGGGCTTGATCTAAAATTTTCAGTTTGAATAAAAGATTTGTACTTGATAATAAGTCTATTCTTGGCGCTTACTTCAACTGCACTTAAACAGGCAATTACGCCAAGAATTAACTTAACCTTTGAGTTTCTCACTATCATCTTCCTTGATGAATATTAATCTCTATCTCACAGCTCCCATCCTAGAAGCTACTTATATATAAGCATTATCGGTGCCAATTTTATGAACATAGTTTCAATGAGATAAAGCATCTAAAATAGCTCTGGTGTCACAATAGATGGTGGAAATTTGACGCTACCGTCATAAAACCTCATTCACCAAACGAAATTTATATAAATATTACTTAGATTACCTATAATACCTAAAAAAAACCTCTGCTATGTTAGTATCCTAAAAATACATACAATGAGGTTAAACATGAAAAGATTATTACTATTAACTTTCTCAATTCTTCTTAGCATCACAGCTCAGGCTGATAGCTGGGACACACTAAATGAACGAGTTGCCGGTGAATATTCTATAGAAACTAAAGGTTTTTTCAGTAAATCATTTTCCCTAGATGTTACACCTTACAGATTATCATCAACACATGATAGATATGCTCAAATGGGTACTATGACTTTTGAGTCTAAGAAATACGGAATATGCCAAGGGTCATACAGCCTTGCAGTAGATGATGAAACATTTGATATGGACGCAGAGGTTATTGAATCTGTGAACGGCCTACACTGCGATAAGCTTCAAAATGAAGAGTATAAATGGATTAGTGTTTGGGTAGTATTCCCTAAAGGCACAACTCTTAATGAAGCAACAGGACCAGTAAGTGGAAAAATTTCCATTAGATACGAAGGTAAAGAGACACTATACAAAAAAATATATATAAACTCTTTAAACTAAGAACAAAAAAAAAGGCCTATCCGAAGATAGGCCTTAATTTATAAGTGTTAAAAAAAATTATTTCTTATTGGAAGTATCCGATTGAAGTTGTTCTTGTAACATCTTCACCTCTACAGCTATCCATTTCACAGTTTACTGGAGTCTTACAACTCTTACCGTTTGGACCTCTTCTAGTTGTGTAATCGTTGTGACCTCTAACTAAGATCCCTTCAACTTCACCAGTTCTTGCATTAAATACTGCAGATCCTGAGTTTCCACCAAAAGTATCAAGGTTAGTTGAGAAGTAGTTTTTAGCATTGTTATCTCTAACAAATGCATCACCAGCAACTTTAGTTGGAAGACCTGATGGGTGACCAATTACTAGAATCTCATCACCGTTAGCAATCTTTCCTGAAGTTCTAAAAGTAAGAGCTTCTCTATCTGTAACTTCTTTAGTTAGTTCTACTACAGCGTAATCATTGCTGTTAGAGCTATTAAGTTCTCTTTCAACAAGCTTCTTACAAGAGTAAACACTTGTAGTTGGAACAGTGTGCTCAGTTTGACCTGGAGTTGTTACTGCATAATCAAATACAAATTTTGTACCTTTACAAGCTGATTGGCTTGAAAGACAGTGGCCAGCAGTTACCATGTATTGCTTTCCTTCGTGGTTTACTAGGAAACCAGAACAAAATGCTGCTGTTAATTGACCGTTAAACTTGTCATCAGAACAAACCTTAAGGCTTCCACCACTAAGTTTTGATACTCCGCCTCTCATAGCTTCAACACTGTAAGACTTTACAAGTGCAGCAGTAGCTTTCGCTAATTTTAAGTGAGTAGCATCTACAGTTTCGAAAATATCTAATCTATTATCATCGCCGTATATTACCTTGTCCATCGATGCATTTACTGTAAGAGACGTAAACGCTAGCGCAACTGTTGTTGCAATCATCCTTAATGTCATTCGAACCTTCCTTATGTATTCATGCTTTCTAAAGGGTAGAAGCATTAAACCGAGTGAAAGACTCTATGTACACTTACAACTTCTTACATTTATTTTACAAAGGGGTTGACAAGGGGCGTATTCGCTTCGCGGTATGAGAATTTCCAGCGTCTACCATCAGTATCTGAAAGAAAAAAGTAATGTAAGTGCCCGACATTATGGATCTTAACATCATCCAGCACTTTCCCCTCATCAGTTACAAATGTTATACGGTATCGATATTTAATAAATTCAACTTTTTGTATAAGTCCTTGCAATTCATCAAATGAATCAGTGAAAAAGTCGATTACCATCGAATTCTTACCGCTCATATTCTGATCTTCGATGATTACAATGTTGAAATTCTCGTTAGAAAGTCTTACAGCTTCTCCACTAAATGAAATTTCCATATCAAGGAGCTCACTTAGAAACGAAGCTAGAGTTTTATTATCTTTTGAATGAAGTGCTATTTGCCCTATTCTTAAAGTCATACTTTATTTTAAGGGAAGAAGTGCCATGCGCCTACAAAAAAAGGGCCCAAACATAGGCCCTTAAATATTAATCAACTAAAAAGTCATATTCATCGTAGTCATTATAGTAGTCATAGTTATCTCCATACCAGTGATCAGGATCAGTCCAAGGAGTATATCTTTCGTAGCCATTAGTCTCTACTGGAGCATCATAAGTAGGTCCAGGAACACCAGTTAGAAGTTCTATATTTGTAATTCGAGTAACGTCTTCTCCACGACACTCTCCATCTTCACAAACATTAACTGTTCTACAGCTACCGTTCTCACTGTCCTGACTTACATATTGGTAATCAGTTTCACCACGAACTAGGATACCTTCAACTTCTCCAGTTGAAGCATTTATCACTGCTGATCCAGAGTTTCCACCGAAAGTATCGAGGTCAGCTACAATATAAAATTCATTATCATTATCTCTAACAGAACCTTTGTCATCAATAACTGTTGGAAGTCCTGACGGGTGACCAATAACAACGAGCTCTGCCTCAGCATCAACTTTTCCCTCTTTTCTAAATGAAAGAGGCGTTACATTTTCAACTACTCTATCAAGCTTAATTACAGCGTAATCATTTTCTGATCCAGACTGTAATACTTGCTCAACGACTTCGGCACACTTATAAACATTTTCCTTTGGAAGAAATGCTCTATTTCCATATTTTTCAGATGCCGTATCTGAAGTAAATCCAAACACCCATGAGTAATCAGTACAAGAGCTTGTTGAATCAATACAGTGACCAGCAGTAATTAGGTATTGCTGTCCTTTCTCTTCTACAAGAAATCCACTACAGTTAGCAGGATTAATTATATCTCTAAACCTTTCTTCCTTACAGAGTCGGTATTCTGAACCAAGGTTTTCGTTATCATAAATTGTCACAGTGTCTGGGAACTTATCTCCCTCTTTTGGGAATCTGATATCAGAGTTAGAAATCATGGCCGCAGTTGCTGTTGCCCATTTCTTATATTCACTATTTTCTGAATTCTGAGCAAGTACACGGTTATCATCGCCATAAACGACTTTTTCTAAGTATGCACTTACGTTGATTGCGGATGTAAGCAATAATGCAGATATTATTACCTTTGGTGACATCGTCATAAATTCTCCTAATTACTTTGATTAGGACTTTTACCGTCATGATTTTCATGTCGCAAGAAGTAATCTAAATACAACTATATTTATAGAGTAAACAGTGGAATTATTTCACGAATTGAGCACTTAAGAATACCGAAGGGTTATGAACTCGAATAAAGATATCTTTATCATGAATATTGAGCATCCAATTACCAACAACTTGCCCATGGATAAGCTCACTAAAGAAGACTTGTTCTTCCTTATCTTCTGATGGAGATAACGCCCTTAAAAAAGACTTTCTAGATATACCGAGTAACCACTTATCAGCTACTTCAATCCACTCTCCTGTCTTTTCTATCAAATCTAAATTTTGATTAGCAGTTTTTGAAAAACCAAAGCAAGGATCGAAGATAACTCTATCCAAAACATTTCGTTTATCGAACTCGGCCCTAGCTTCTAAGAAGTAACTAGCAAGATCAACTTCATCACTTAAGTAGTCCATATGATCACTCGCCTTCTCTCTGCTTGGAACTAGAGAGTGCGAATAAACGTAATCAAACTCATACTCATTCATAAGGGAGAAGAGATCTTCTTCTAAGAAACCTGAGACATCATTAAAAATGATTCTATTCTTATGCCCAAGATCTCTAATAAGAGAGATGATCTTTCTAAATGTAGACAATTTATATGTATCAAAAGAGAGTATTTCATCGTTCTTAAACTCATTGGCCTTTATAAGGTCAAATAAAGGTTCTAAGCGACTCTGCTCCTCACTTTCAGTAATTGCACTATTAAAAGGAGCTGTAGACTCTGCACCAAAGTCAAAGCATTTACAGTTGTATTTTCTAAAGTGATCAATTTGGTTTTTTATTGAATCCAGTGAAGTATATTTTCCACCATCTGAGAATGAATCAGGGGTGATATTAATCACCCCCATCATTTTGAAATTTGAATTTTCTTTTTGATTAAACTGGAACAGTTCCATCGTCCTTAGAAGAATCTTTACTTTCAGCTTCTGGCTTTACTTCTTCAGGTGTTTCTTCTTTAGGTTCTTCTTTTTTTACTTCAGAGATAATTGGAACACCAATATCTTCACCAGCAATAAGAGCTTCAACCTGCTTAAGGTCTAGAGTTTCCCAAAGGATAAGGCCTTCAGAAAGTCTATCTAGAGCATCTCTATTCTCATTAAGAATATTAAGTGCAAGCTTGTAGTTATCATCAATAAACTTATGAACTTCAGCATCAATCTCTTTCGAAGTTTGCTCTGAGTATCCAACAGCATCTGAAGTTGGACCACCAAATGGTGAACCACCTGGCTTAGAGAAGTTTCTTGGACCCATCTTAGTAGACATACCCCATGAACAAACCATGCTGTGAGCTAATTGAGTAGCTCTTTCAATATCATTTGAAGCACCGTTAGTGATTTCATTAAATGCAATCTCTTCAGCACAACGACCACCCATTAAGAAAGCAATTAAGTTTTCAGACTTAGATCTTGTAAGGTTATGCATATCTTCACTTGGTAGTGTTTGTGTAACACCAAGCGCTCCACCTCTAGGCATGATAGATACTTTATGAATTGGATCAGTATGAGGAAGGTGCATTCCAACTAAAGTGTGACCTGCTTCATGATATGCAGTAACACGCTTTTCTTTGTCAGAGATAACCATTGATTTTCTCTCAGGCCCCATAAGAACCTTATCTTTAGCAGATTCGAAATCTCCCATCTCAAGCTTCTTCTTACCTAAACGAGCTGCAGTTAGAGCTGCTTCATTTACTAAGTTTGCAAGGTCAGCCCCAGTAAATCCAGGAGTTCCTTTTGCAATTACTTCTAAATCAACTTCTTCATTTAAAGGAGTTTTTCTAGCGTGAACTTTTAAAATACCTAAACGACCTCTTACATCAGGTGGTCCAACCATTACACGTCTATCAAAACGACCTGGACGAAGAAGTGCAGGATCAAGAACATCTAATCTATTTGTAGCGGCCATAATAATGACGCCTTCATTTGACTCGAAACCATCCATTTCAACTAGAAGTTGGTTAAGAGTTTGCTCTCTTTCATCGTGTCCGCCACCCATACCGTGTCCACGGTGACGTCCAACAGCATCGATCTCATCAATAAAGATGATACATGGAGCTTGCTTCTTACCTTGTTCAAATAAGTCCCTAACTCTTGAAGCACCAACACCAACAAACATCTCAACAAAGTCAGAACCTGAAATTGAGAAGAAAGGAACGTCAGCTTCACCAGCAACAGCTCTAGCAAGTAAAGTCTTACCAGTACCTGGAGGACCTACAAGTAGACAACCCTTAGGGATTTTACCACCAAGGCCAGTATATTTTTTTGGATCTTTTAAGAAATCTACAACTTCAAAAAGTTCTTCTTTTGCTTCTTGAACTCCAGATACATCATCAAATGTAACTTTCTTATCTTGAGCCGTTAAAAGCTTTGCTTTAGATTTACCAAAGCTCATTGCTTTTCCGCCACCAGACTGAAGCTGCTTTAAGAAGAACCAGAACAGAACAAATAAAATAAGCATTGGAGCCCATTGTATTAGTAGAGTCGTGAATAAACTTCCAGATTGTTCTTTCTTATATTTTAAGTTTACACCGTTATCTAATAGATACTTCTTTGTGTACTCATCAGTCTTTGCCGTTACAGTAAAGTGAGAACCGTTTTCGTATTCTTCTTTGTATTGACCTTTAATTGTAAGGTCACCAAGAAAAGTAACATTATCAACAAATTTCCCTTGAACCTGAGTAAGGAATGTTGAGTAGTCGACAACTTTTTCTTTATTTAATGATTGGTTCGTGGCCTGCCAAATTAAGACCATGGCCAAGAATAGAAAAATCCAAAGTGTCCAAGTTTTTTGTTGTTGTTTCATTATCTTCCTTAATGCTTTTAAATTTGCTCTTCTTTTATGAGCATTAGTATTTAACTTAACTATTTTAGTTATGTATTTACAATCATTCAAGTATTACAAACGGGAATAATTACCAATAGTGTAACAAAATAAAACCGAAGCAACATAGGAATTTAGGAAATTAAAGGTAAAATTTTATCTTTTTGTGCGAAATATCAAGAATTTTGCTCAAGTTTTGAAACCAAATTCCATTATCAAGACAATATTTTGTTGTCTTTGGCATTAATGGATTTATGGAGCGAAGGGATTTTATGAAGTTTTCATTTTTAGAAGGACCAAACATCAAAAACGGCCAAAAAGTGTTTGTTTCATAAAAGAGTCTATTTTTTAACTCGCCTACAGGAATCTGAGAAGCTACCTTACCTGACTGAAGAGAACTTAAAATTTGCTCATCTAAATGCTCAAACTCTTTCAAACCATCTTTATTTACTAAAAATAGGCATCCTTTAGAATGGAAACCAAAAACTCCACCTGAAAACTCTAGCGGCCCAGTCGATCCTCGCTCACCCATCTTTATAAATTTATCAATCTGCTTATGCAGTACTCCCCTATTAGATGTAGAAAGAGTACAAATAGCTTCATGTAACTGATTAAAGCATGGAGCAAACTTTGACTTATAATCAGTATTGATAAAACAAGTACCTAACCCCTTCCACGACTTTCGCATAACTTTATCACTACTCTCTTCCATCTTTATGGAACTAAGATTTAAAAGACGTGCAAGTTCATTAGACTTATTAACGTAATGCTTTAGCATCTGCGGGTATCGCTTACTCAGTTTAACTTCAGCAATATTTCGAATAAAGTTTCGATCAAATCTTAGATCACTATTACTCTTATCTTCATTCCAAGAGAGGTTAAGCTCTTTAGCAAGAGCTCTAATCTGCGACTTAGTTAAGCACATAAAAGGCCTGATAAATACGCCATTATTAACAGGGACACCTAGTGTTGCTTTTAAGTTAGAGCTACGAAGGCCTTGCATCATACTCCACTCAAATGAGTCGTCGATATGCTGACCTAGGGCCATTAGTGATTGTGGTTTTAAATATTTTTTGAATTCAGTATATCGTCTTATCCTAGCTTCATTTTCAAAGTTACTAGTAGATATACTTAAATTTAGTTTAGATACTTTTAGCTCTACAGAGAGTGATTTACATAAATCAACACAGAACTTCTCATCTATTTCGCAGCCTTCTCGCGTTCCATGGTTAATGTGATGGGCAGAAACCTTTGGTCCATCAAAATTAACCTCTAGCCATTTTAGAGTATAAAGAAGAACCACAGAGTCGACACCACCAGACAAGGCAACAGAGATAGAACTCTCTCTAAGGTGATTAACACTGCTCATAAAGCGGTATACATGGTTGAATATGTCTCTTGCATATTTACTATGCACCGAATCTAGTTGTTCCATATTTATAACTTATAGAAAAAAGGAGATATTTTCTACAATTATCTGTTGACGGTGCTAATTAGGTCTATTAATATCTGCCTCATTCGAAATGAAATCGTGGCCAGGTAGCTCAGTTGGTGAGAGCGCCGGATTCATAACCCGGAGGTCGGCAGTTCAAATCTGCCTCTGGCTACCATTTTCGTCTTACACTATCACCTACAAACACCTAATATAAAAAAACCACATCTACCAAAACTTAGCTATGCAGTGATCAAACTTGTATGCAAGAGGCTTTAATTTACACATAGCTTTCTCTTTAAATTCTTAATTTAGTAAATACATCGACAATAACGAAAAATAATCTCGCAACATGCCTTTCTAACTAGCGTTAAACTAGGCAAGCCGAAATCCTTAAGGAGAGAAACCAACTCAGCTAAAATCATATAAGTACAGTGAGTAAGCATTTTATTTAGTTTGATTCTGAATATTTGTTAAAAGCCTTCCTTTTCACAAGAAGGCCTTAACCTTTTACAAATATTTTTCAATTATTAATTTATTATATATGCCTTTCCAGTGTTTCTATCGTCTTTGTCATAATCTATAACATTAACTCTTTTAATTACCTTACCATCTCTAGAAATACTCAGCTCTGAGGTTACTTGAAAGCTTTCAGGTCCTGAATCAAGATGAAATACCTGGTTAACTTCTAACTGATCTCCAATAGCAGCGATTGATTCATCCATTACTATATTAATGTATCGGCAAGGTTCATCAACAGCACCAATTTGAACCTCATCTAAACAAATCTCTCTATATGCAGAGGTGATCGTTAACCCTCCGTCACGCATATGAATTAAATCTTTAACTCTATATTTATTAGTTCCTATCTTTTCAGCTCTTACCATGGGAGCTCTTGTATCCGAAGAGCTTTTACGATTTACTTTAAATCCCCTTACATATAACCCACTTTCATTATGAACGATGTGGGTACCATAATCAGGAGTCCAATAGTCTCCGCGAACTAACATTACTTCAGCTTCAGCAAAAGTTGGAATTGAAGTTAAAAGAATGAAGGCCATTAATAGTTTTTTCATAAAAATAATTCCTTGTTGAAATTGTCTCAAAACTAATATTGACCAAAAAGTGATGTGTTATACATTACCCCGTGCCCAATACCGTATAATTTATATTGAGTTAATGATAAGTGATTTTTCACCTCGAAAATACCACTTTGAAATTCCTACAAAGCTACTGTCCAAAGTTTGGACGGACATATTTCCAATTTTGTAGAGTAATCGAAGTGTAATTTTCAGTAAGTTGTTAAAATCTTATGATGATCTCTATTATTCTTTATACACAATAACCATGCCAAGCATTGATCAAACATCATAAAATATAATTCTGAAGCGATAATGTCCTAATGAATAAAAAAAGATGATCCAAATTACCAACATTATCTGTACCTGATATGATTTAACTCTTTGCTTTTATACATGTGAGTAATTAACACAACAGACTAATTTCATAACATCACTCTTAGCTAAAAATAAACTGCTTACGACCAACAAGGAAAGAGCATTCTTTTAAAGCTTCTAGAAAAGACAGTAAATAAATCCCAGAGAATAACATTACTTGATGATTGGACCAAGGAGACTTCAATGGCCGTCAAACTAAGAATATAAAATTTAAGCTAAATTTAGCGGATTATTTTAATAAAAAAAGCGCTCTAAATTTAGCAGAGCGCTTATATATTACGAACTTTTATATTTTTTTTCATTGAGCTAAAGATTTATAATTTCACATTTCATTAACTTGTCAGCATCATTTGAAAAATTTATATTTGTGATTTCACCAGCCCCAGTCTCATAGTTTATAACGAAATTCGCCTGAACTTTAGGGTGAGAAATCTTAACCTCATTATTAGATACGAAAGTCATTTTTGCATCAAGCATTAATGATACATTTGCAGGATTATTATCAATTGATCCCATTAAAACAGTTACCGTTTCAAATTCGCCTTCATTTGCAAAGAAAGTTATAGCCCCTTCACTACTTGTGCATGTAGCGAGAACAACTTGAGTATAGTCTGAAGCATCTTTTGCATAACTTACCCATGACATTGAAGAAAAAAGTGTTAATCCAATCAGTAGCTTTTTCATAATAATTCTCCTATTCATCTAAGTAATGCTTTCATAAACAACTCTTAAGTGAAAATTTATTTAGTCAATATCCTCAAAATAACTCACAAAAAAAAGCAACGCACCATAAACATGCTCTCGTGAAATATTTACATAACAGTTAAATGTAGTATGACTGGACAATATTAGAGCTAGTGTCAACTTCCCATGCGGATAGAAACCTAACTTACGATAAAAATAGACCCTAAAACATTATAAGGGTTTCTATTTAAGAACATAGTCAAAGAGGGGGCTAGGGAAAAAGAAATTTCGCATAAGGAAATTCAGCTGAGAGGGAATAAGCAATATTTCTCACTTAAACTCTAGCCTCTAGAAACGCACAAATTTGCGACACTTTCAATTATAGGAGATCAAACTTAAAACTGATCTTAAAAAAAAATCAGGAATATCTTAAAGTTTATTAAATCAATATAAATAACGTTTCGAACTTAATAAAAAGTTATCTCGATTTATCAGGAAGAGTATTTAATAATAACATGAAAATTGACAACGATATGTTAACAAGGTCTATTAAACTTTCTAACTGCTTAGATTGTATTTCTAATTGTTCATTTTAGACTTTTATGAATCTAATTCTTAGGGGAGCTAAGCCCTCTTACATTTTAATTTATGAAATCTAGGAGTCCTTACCCCGTCTCTAGACGATAAAGACTCAATCTTTCTTTAGATAAGAAAAATGAATAGCGAATAAAAAGCATATTCATTATTTTCTATGAACTTAACCTATCGAATGCTCGCTTCAACTGAGAATAAAACAGGAGCTTTACCTATAGAGTTATTAAAAGTGAAACTAAGGTCTAGATCTTGTTTAATAAAGTATCCATTGGCATCTTCATTTTCACAATAGATATCTATCCAATATGTTTTTCTTACAGTAGAGACAAATTCTGATTCGACTGGTCTTTGCCAGTATCCATTTGAAAGGCTTATTCCATATACACGTCCACCGTCTGTACATTCAGTTTTTTTATAAATTAAAGAATTCAGAGTTTTCACTTTACCGTTGTAGACATAACTCAATCTTGAATTGATATAACTGGACTTACTACTAAATAAGCGAAGAGAAAGTTCCTCTCCTCCAATTTGAACACTTGAAATAATCCAGTTAGCATTCCACATACTTCTAACTTTAGCACCTAACTGATCAAGATAATTATGATTAAGTATACCTAGTTGGTGGCCAAGTTCATGAACGATAACTCCAAGCATGGCAGGGATATCATTAACGATAGAAGAGGCAACGTCTAAATTAATAAAAATAGGAAAATCTTCCGAGTATCCCGTTTTCGCAATTCTCTCAGTTTGATCATTCTCATCAAAAAAGAAATTATTGGTTTCTGAGTTTTTTATAAAAACTAGGGGTGTTTTAAGACCACTTTTGTTAATAAAGATTTGATTGATTTGTATAAGTGTATTCTTTTGAGTTTCGGAAGTATAACATTCTACATCAGTAAGACAATTCTCTATTGCAGTTTGAAGACTAAAGTAAGCATGTAAGAAATTCTGTTCAAGAAGTCCTCCACCATTACCAACGACATCACCATCAACAAAGCGTGCCATGATCGGACGAACACTTAGACTAAATTCAGTATTAAGTCTGCCCCTTTCCAAGTTATCCACTACTCTAAAGTCAGCACCATAAGATATATTTGATAAAATAAGTAAAATTAAAATAGATTGAATTTTCATATATAATTCCTACTAATTAATGACACATTTTGTGTGTTTAAAAAATTGCATATTCATTTGAAATAATTCATCTGCATCATTAGACGTATATTTTGAGTTGAACTCATTAACAAAGTCGAAAATACTTTTCTTTGCAGATTCTAAGTCTTCATCTTTGATCTTCATTGTAACAGAAGAAATTTGCCTATCTTTAACATCTTGCTCTTCAATTGCTTCAAGGGCCCTATTGATCATTCCAAAATGATGTCTTCTAATTGCAGAACTAGGAACATCATTTGATGTGATCAAATCTTCTTTCAAAACTACCAATTCGCCTCTACGGCCTCTCTTTAGGATCTTCTTCTCCAGCATAATAGATAAAGCATTTTTTATCTGAGAAGGTGTAACTTTCTTCCTAAGTCTTTTATAGATCCACTCTTCATTCTCAATAAACGAAGGAGTAGAAATAAGTTGTTTGATTGTGAAAAAATACCATTCACTAATTGTTGAAAATTCTTTAAGTCCAAGAGATGTTGTAATTTGATTAGCGTTGAGCTTAGACAATTTCTCCAAAATCTTTTTTGGATCTTTATTCTTTTTTATTACTTTTTCTAATTGAATAAGAAGGTCAAAATACACTTTTTCTTTAGCATTCATCTTCAAGTCTTCAGCTAAGGCACCTAGCATTTCAAAACTAGGAGATCTCTGCCCCTTTAAAATCATTATCAATGAACTGGAAGACTTATAACCTAGTCGTTTTGACCAAGTCTGTAGATTATTTGAAGTATGCGAATATAAACCATCTGGCAATCCGGCCTTAATAAGAAAATCTCTATAGTTCTCAAAATCAAAAATTGAAATTCTAGGTTCTTCTACAGATTCTTTCATATATCACTCTAAGCTTAAAATATTTATTAACCTAAAAAAGGCCTTACAGAAGTAGAAGTAAGGCCCTTATCATCAATATTATTCGCAATCTTTTATTGTTAACTTTTTTGTGAAAAGCTTAGGCCCTCTATAGTCGTCTTGAGAATCTGCATAAACATCTACGTCAAAAGAAAGAGGTTGAGTATAAGTATAGTTCTCATATTGAGTACAGATTGATTCTACACTGTCACCTGAGTCAACATCTCTCCAGCTAACACATCTTTGTCTTGTTGCTTCTATAGCTGCAGTTCCATAATACTTTTGCTCTTCAAGGCAAAAACTACTTGGATCTTCGTCATCATCATGTGACCACTCAAGACATCTAGTAAACTTCTTAAGAGTTCTTAATTGATCATCATCTTTACAAACAAAAAATGCAGAAGTTGTGAGTGCTCCAACATCAAGTCTTACAGAAGGCTCATCAACTTCAACATCATAGTTAGAACGAATAGTGTCCCATGAATCAGAAACAGATGGCGTATACGCAGACGCGGATACAGTGACTAAAAGTGTTGATACTAGAATTAAAAGTGCTTTCATTTTATTCCCCTAAAGTTAGTTAATACTCGATATGAGTTTTTTTCTGTGCTTAAACTAACCTTGTTGCGAAAAACTTGTACAATAAAATTCACAAAACAGTCAATAAATGTCTCACAAAACGTGAGCCAATAAATATTAACAATATGTTTCATTATAATTACAGGCAGCTAACATCTCCTTAAATACAGCCACTTAAGGATCATACTCTAAAGTTTAGTGATAATGCTTTTCTTTCATTTAACCTATTTTTTTAGAAATATTCGTGTGGAGAGAATGTTGTTTTACCATATGACCTACTAAAGAATTATTTGAAACTTTTGCTTGCCGTTTTTCTCCCATGTTCTTTCCTGAACTAAAGTGAATCCACCTGCATCCAGAATTCAGGATGAATTAGTTAATATATAGATATCCCGCCCTCCCTCTGAGAGCTATTCTAAAAAAGAAAGCTAGAGTCAACGAGTTTCGCCCAAGATCATTTCATTTGATTCATTAACAAAGTAGACCTTAATTAAAATAATTATATCTAAGCTATTATGTAATGAGTAACAGCTTGAATAAATTCTCACATGTTTATATAATCATTTAAAAATCAGGAGTTTTTATGAGTTTAAAAGATGCATTATTGAAAGCTGGACTTAAGCCAACTAAATCTCAGAATGAGAGAGAATATAAGCCAAAGAAAGATATAAAGAAAAGTGAAGTTCACCAAGCAACAAGAAACTTCTGTGAGGTCTGTGAGCTTATACAACCCGACGTTGAGAGATTTGCTCATAAAAACCCTACTATAGATGCAGAATGGATATGCAATAGATGCGCAGACAGAGCAGAAATCCACGATCAATTTAGAATGACAAACCAAAGTGATTCAGCAAAAAAGAAATGCTATAGACGTGAATTTGGGCCAACAAAAGTATTTTCAAATGATCCAAGGAAAGCTGGAATTAAGTCTAAAGAAATTCAAAAAGAAGCAAAACATCAAATAACTGAAGACGGTGAGAAGAATTTCAACTGCTAGTACCTAAAGCAAGGTACTAAGCAACTTCCTCACTCAAATTTATAAAATTCAACTATCGATAATATATTTGTCATAATTCAATTATAGGTGACTGAAATGTCTTGCCTATTTTTAATTCTTAGACCAAAGAGATGCAATCAAATGTGATAATCAAGTACTTAAATAAATAAAGTTTCTTCTCTAACTTGCCGATAACAAATCAGAACACTTTAGGGGAGATTATGAGATTATCATTTATTCTAGTATCGTTTGTATTACTCAGTAATTATTCTTATGGGGCAAACTCATTAAGTAACCTTTTCCCACACCTACCACCAGGGTTTGAAAATAATAATAAGCTACTAAATGTAGGCTACAACAGTATTAATAGTACACCTGATGGTAAAACAAAAATCTATTCTAAAAAAGAAAAGTTTGGAAATAGTACTCTTTCAGAAAGAACTGAAATTGAGTTCAAGGACAATTCCAACAAGGAAATTGTTCGAGTAACAAGTGCACAAGATACTGAACGAGCGGACTCCGCACATTGGAGTCGATCGAAACTACAAACAGCAACTTTTGAAGGTGGTAAACCCGTATCTGCAACAGCATGTGATTTCACTGCAATGTCGAGTCCAGATAGTAATGTTGTCAGGGATAAAAAGGGACATAAACGTTATTATTTAGAGACTCTATTAGGGTCACAAGATGAAAAACTAGCGGGAAAATGCTTCACTGTAACTAAATCAATCTGCCAAGGAATTCAAGATGACTTCAAAGGTGGATTTAAAGAGGCAACAGCAAAGAAAAATCAATGTATGGATTTTGCTACTAAATTACGTGACGCCGCTTCAAAGAATTATTATGCTGATGAAAAGACTTCTAAAGAGAATATAAACGTTCTTGCAAACTCATATGATAAACTACACCCAGCACCAGTGAGATATAAAAGAACATTCATTAGCTTATTTGATAATTTAGCTAGAGGTATGAGAAGTAATTTATCAGATAGTCTAGGCCAAGTAGGTAAAATGCTAAGCTTATGTGAAGAGATAGATTTTATAGAAAAAGAAGTGATCGAAGTAACAAGTTCAGATCAACAAGCAACTAATACAAAAGAGAAGTAAGAAAATATAACTATTAACATCTCAGTCGTAATTTAAAAAAATAAGAAAAATAAAACTATCTACAATCGTAAATTAAACGAAGTCTATAGTTTTCAAAATTTATATATCCGCAGGACGTTCTTTGTATTAATTTGGTCTGACGATTATACCCTTCTGTCCCTCCATTAGTGAGCATGGTTCTAAAATATTTTAATATTTCTCGACGCCATTTCACTACTGTTTTTCGGAGGGATTGAACAATCTTTCTTCCACTTTGTGCCATCTCTTCTAAAGTGATGCTTACCTAAAGTCTTGGAACAGGGCTATTCCTAGATTTCAAAAAATATGGATGTTTCATCACATCAATTCTTATTCTATTTAAAGCATGATTGAAAAGTTTAACGACATGAAATTTATCACAAGTAATAATTGCATTTGGAAATCTTTTAGTTTTAAATTTCTTATATGGACCTGACGTTGAGAGATTTTCTCATAAGAACCCTACTATAGATGCAGAATGGATATGCAATAGATGTGCAGACAGAGCAGAAATCCACGATCAATTTAGAATGACAAACCAAAGTGATTCAGCAAAAAAGAAATGCTATAGACGTGAATTTGGGCCAACAAAAGTGTTTTCAAATGATCCAAGGAAAGCTGAAATTAAGTCTAAAGAAATTCAAAAAGAAGCAAAACATCAGATAACTGAAGACGGTGAGAAGAATTTCAACTGCTAGTACCTAAGCAAGGTACTAAGCAACTTCCTCACCAACATCACTTAATGATTCTAAAACTTGGTCTAGCTCTTTCATGGGATCGGCCATAAATCCTAATACAGGAATAAAGAACATTGGGAGAAAAACCATACCCAACGCAAACCCAGAACCTCTACCGTAACTTTTTGCTATTTCTGAAAATATAAGAAAACAAAATAATAAGTTAATAAAAGGAATGAAAAATAAGAAGCCTGTGTACCATTCTTTATTTGCAACCTTACAAAGGAAAAATAAATTTACAATAGGAATGAATGCCAAATATCCAGGAATACCTGCTTTCGAGAAAACTTTCCATATTCCGGCCATTGAAGAAAATAGAAAAGTTACTACGATTAAAGATAAAAAAATAACTTTCAAGAAACTCTCCTAACTATTGCGTATATACTTTTTCTATCGGACTAATTTAAAAATAAGACTACTTAATATTTCTTGTGAATAAGACGGACTAAAGAACTCAATTTAAAAGAGATAATTCATACTGAGAAAGCTCCACATTCGAGTCTTTCTCAGTATATTTTAAAATTTAGATATAATATTTAAATGGTGGGAGTATACAGTCATAAAAGAAGTTTAATTAGAAAGATACATCTCTCTTATTTGCATATAGAACTACTTTTTTCTTATAATCATATAGTGCATTTAAGTTAATATCATTTCCAAGAATATCAAATCTTCCGTCGATAACTTCAATTGCAAAGTTTCCATCTCCAAAGATTCCAGAAATAACACCAGTATAAGATAAACTTACTCTGTGATTCTCTGTAGTAACGCCCACGAGATCTCCAACGCAAGCACCATCTTTAGTACAAATATTATCTTTACGATTAGCGATATTATCATTGCTCAAAATTAGGTTTTCACCTCTTTTCTTTTCTAACTGATTCTTACTAAAAGGTAGTGTGATATTATTATTTTTCATCATCACATTAAACCGAGGTAGAAAGTCTGAAGAACCTCTTTTTCGACCTAAGAATTCGCCATCAAATAGCTCACAAATACCTAATTTATGACAAGAGATATTCCCGTGAGGAGTCGCAATATCATAAATGTCTAATGCATACACTCTTTCTCTAGTGCCAATATCTGTAAAGTCATATGACATTACTCTTCTAGTATTAACTTCAACTCCAAGTGATCCAAGAAACTCTCCACCAGGTTGGTACTGAAGACCTTGAATTTCATTAGAAGTCATTTGACTAATTTTTTTAGAACTAATTAAATAAGTTAACCATCTAACAAAGTCACTATTAACAGAGTTATTTAAAATGGCCTCTTCATAAATGATTTCATGAAGAATTATCCCTGCCCTAGTTGTGTCACTAGTTAAAGGGTGATTATAAAGGTCTTTTACGAAGAAGAACTTCTTTTGACCTTCAACATGTTCTTTTGATTGAACAGCAAATCTAACAATCTGACACTGATCACCTTCTTCGTTAAACTGTGGTACGAATGGAATGTTCATATCGTACACAGGCGAGAGCTTCCCCTCTTTTGAATCAATAAGGTAAGTATCAATATTAGAATGTAGCCAAAGCGCTCTATTCTTTAATTTAGTTATTAGACGTGGATATTCCTTCTCAAGAGTTGATAATGCATTAACAATTTTGTCTTCAACATTATCTCCAGGAAGATTTATTTCTTTCACTAGTGAGTTATCTTTACGAATACCTTCATAATAATCGAGTAGTGACACTTCTGTTAGCTTTCCGTTCTTCGAGTAGCAAACAACACTGTTGCCGCCTCCGCCACTTGAGAATCCACCACCAGACCTAAGGCGAGGGTTTTGCAAAAGTTCCTGAAAAGTTTCTATTCTTTGTCCTTGTTCTAATTGCTCAGGTAGAGATAACTCTTCTTCATTCAAAAGAAGATTTCTCTCAGAGTTTGTACTCTCACTTTCGGTAGAAGTAAGAGTAGTGTCATTCTCTATAGAGTTATCACCAAAGCTACTTAAAGAGCTTAGAATAAAAAATGTCATAACAATTATTTTTGAAATATTCATTTATTCCTCGCTAGATTTATTCTGCTTGTGCGTCTCTAAGTACATCAATCTCAAAGTAAACTTTTCTTTGGTCAATCAACTCTTCTAGCGCCATTACTGCATTTAACATGTATTTAAGTTTTGGCCTTACAAGGTTTCTAAGGTCTAACTTAGCTTCCATTAGGTTTTGAAGCTCTATCTGCCATGCAGAATCATTCCACTTATTCATAAATCCATGGATATTTTGAGCAACAACCATATCACCACCGTCATTTGCGTTAACCATAACGATTAATTTTTTAATCTCAGTAGATAGGTCGTTGTAAGTTGAGTAGTTATTAAATCCAACTTCTAACTTAAGAAGCATAATCTGCTTAATTTCATAGTGAAGAAGCTCAAAGATTGCTCCAGTTGTTTTAGAAACATTACCAGCAAGTGTATCATTCCAACCATATACAGTTCTAACTTCATCTCTAAATTTTCTAATATTATCGATATTCTGTACGACACTTGGAACATCTTCATATGCCCAGAGAACATCTGAGATAATCATTCCAAAAGAAACTACTCTTCTCATCCCTTCTTGAACTCTCCAATCAAGAACAGAGTAATCTTTCTTATCTTCTAGTATTAACATTGCATCATCTAGACTTATTAAAAATCTCTCAAAATGATCAACGTTTCTATCAGACTTTGACATACTTTTTTGAAATGTAAGAGTCTCTCTCTTGATCATTTTTAATGCATTCTTTAAAGGAGCCTTTGCATGCTGGTAGTAACTGTTAAAGCTTGTCATTGCACCAGAGACAGTAATTGTCTTAAAAGATATTAAGTCATCATCTATAAGAGTTAATCTCTTTTTATTATTAATACTTCGTACTTTCTCACCTCGTTGATTAAAGTCTAAAGTATTGCCATTCTTAATTTTAAAAGTAGAATAACCTGAATTATATTCAACTATAGGTAAGTTAGATGTAATAGAAACTGACCCATTTAAATCCTCTCCACCACAATCATACTTATAGCAAAAGGCTATCGTATCTTTAAAAACTTCAAAAGTGTAATACGAATGTGGTTTAGTACGCGTGATCTTTAAATCTAAAATATCTCTGTATTTAATATTTATTTCTTCTTCACATTTGAGGCTATGAGAACATAGACCTACTATATCGATCACCAATCCTTTTTCTGTTTGATTAACAAATTCTATAAAAGTTTTTTCGCTTAACTCACTTGCTTGAGAATTCTTTGGTATAAAGCTCATACACAGCGCTAGCATTATTAAATATTTCATAGTGACTCCTAAATTATAATTATTAAATATTAATATCATTTCTTATTTTTATCGTTATTTATGTAAAGTATTCCTAAGGTGTATTACAAATAGACACTTAGTTCTTCTATTTCTGCTTCAAGATTTCGAGACTTTACGTCATATGCTTCAAGGATATCTTCTTTAATTTGCATAAGATCTCTTACATTTCTCATATCTTGTCTTCTACTAGAGCTATCAAGTAGTTCATCTTCTTTATCAGCAATAACTTTAGCTAATTTAAGTGCATAAACTGCTGTTTTAATATCACCTTCTCCTGAGACAGCAGCTACTGCATCATACTTAATAGCTAGAACTTGAAGTGGCTTTAGGAAATTGTTCCAAAGGTTATCTCCAGACAAAAGTGATCTTTGTACCATTTCAGAAACAATAGATTGAACGTCAGCTCCCCATCCTTCTACGCCGTATCCACGAAAAGAATGGCTATCACGTTGTGAAGTATGCCCCTCAGTAAATATTTTCATATCTAAAATTCGTGAACAAGTTTCTTCAAATTTAAGTGTAATATTTGAAACAGACTGTCTTACACGAAATGTATAATCTGGATCGTAACCTGGAACTCCGATATTATGTATTAAGTTTCCGTCAGCATAAACTTTAATGAAACCGTCTCTAGAAATCCCTTCTGCGCTTACAAGAATTTTCTCTACAAACTCTCCATCTAAATTATATGAAAGAGTATCTCCAACACAGTATCTACCTGTGTAACCTTCACTTCTTAGATCCAAAACATTGGCCGAAGCATTTAGAGTAAAAAGAGTTAGTGCAATTGTTAGTAGTAAGTTTTTCATGTTATCTCCGTTTTTATTAATTAATTTTTATAGGTTTATATTTATTTTTTAATATTTGTTTTTATATTCTAGTCAAAGTCATATTCTTCTAAGATGTCTTCTTTAACAGTTAATAGATCAATCAGAAGTCTATCTGCTTGGAAACTAAACATAAGGTTATCGTTATTTAAAAGGATGACTTCTGCTTGATTAATAATCTCAACAAGTTTTTTTGCCTTTCTTAAAGTCTTTAAAGATTGTCCCTCTCTAACTCTTTCACTTGCTGCAAGTATCATTGCGGCCTTCTTCATATCTTTAAACATCTCACTATCAGCAGATGAAGAAATATCGTAAAGGTGGTCTAATTCAAAAAGGATTGCCAAAGTTTCCTCTCCCCATACAGAAATATTAAACTTAGAAGATTGATTGAAAGATCCTGGACGGTATGAACGGTAACCAGAATTTCCAGTATAGATTTTAAAACTGTCTATTTTAAATTTTGAGCCTTCAGTTGCATAAACAGTTAATTGAGAGACAAGTCCCTTTACGATAACTGGGTAAATAGGATCTCTCCCTGGAACACCAAGAGTTGCAATCTCGTCTCCGTCAGCGAAAACTTTTCCAAATGAGTATGCTCTTTGCTTTCCAGTAGCAGAAAGTAAAATAGACTCAACATATGTTGGTCTGTCGAAATTAACGACAACAGACTTTCCATCTTTTAATGTCTTAAGAAAGTGTCTCTTAGACTGACCATTGAATCCGTCTTTTAAGTCAATTACTCCCGCAAAAGAAGTAGTAGTAATTAGTAGTAGTGCTAGTATTAGCTTTTTCATATTTTCTCCAAGGTTATTTGTTTCAGTGAGAGAGTTTTATATGAAAATATGACGCGGATATACATAAACTTAATTAATAAATACGGTTATATGCTATACTGAAATTAACATACAAATATAACCGGCTAATTTTTATGAATTTATATGACTATATTGATTATAAGAAATTTATTAGAGACTATATAAAAAATTTACCCTACTCAGGTAGAGGCTTTAAGGCGAAAATAGCAAATGAACTTAGAATACACACTGCCTATGTGTCACAAGTCCTTAATAAGACAGCAAATTTTACTCTAGAACAGTCTATCGAACTTAGTTCTCTACTCAATTTAACTAATAGTGAAAAAGAATATTTTCTATTACTTGTTCAAAAAGAAAGAGCAGGATCTAAGAATTTAGAGTCATACTTCATCAATCAAATGAATGCATTTGTTGATGAACAAAGAAAACTCAAGAATAGACTAGAAGCAAAGGGAGAGATCAATCAAGTCGATCAACAAATATACTACTCAAGCTGGCACTTTATGGCGGTACATGCTCTCATAAGTACAAAGAAGTTTCACACCCCACAAGAGATTGCACAGCAACTAAACATACCTATCTCTAAAGCAAGAGAGACAATTGAATTTCTTCTAAATGCGGCCATTATAATTAAAGAAGGAAACTCATTTGAATTGGGCTCTAGAGATATTCACCTATCAAGTGATAGTCCAATGATAAGTAAGCACCATACTAACTGGAGAATGAAGGCCATCTCTAGTTTAGACGCAAGCTCTGAAGAAGATGGTCACTCATTCGAGGATATGCACTACTCAGGTGTTATAAGTGTCACAGAAGAAGATGCACAAGCAATAAGGGAGATACTAATAAAGTCCATTCAAAGCTCTAGAAAAGTAATTGGTGAATCTAAGCCTGAAGATGTTTATTGCTACACTCTGGATATGTTTAAACTTTAACTAAGGATGAGTAACAAGAATCTGCAATACTCAAAATTATAATAATTAAGAACTATGTATAAAAAAGGGTCTAACTAAAGACCCTTGAAAAACTAAGCGACTTCAACCTCATGATCAGAAGAAGCTTCATTAGAAACTTTCTTGTTAATTAAAAATATTGAATGATTGTTAATGTAGAAGATTAATTATCTAGACTTTGATAAGGAGCTTCAATCGGTCTTAACTTGTAGTAGGCACCCAAGCATGAAATAACGATTGTAATTCCAATAACAAATTTTAAAAGTAACTTTAAAGCTTCTTCAGAGTCCATATTCGGGCCATTAATAAGTTCTTATTAGTAAACAACTGTAATCATATCATTAAACGAGTAAAGACAAAGCTCATTTATGTATGACCAATATCTTTATAGTCTTTTGTATTTGAACATCAGGATGACTAAAGTCTAAACAATTTACATATATCTCAAAGTATATGTCTAAAACTTAGACACTAACCAAAGTCTAGACAATGAGTTCAGAAGAACTAGTAATATATTCAAATACTTAACGACCATACATTAAGGTAAAAGTTGGAATCATTCTTGCTTATATATAGCTATATGAAATAAATACAACGCCTTGCGCATAAAAGAGCATCGTGTTAGAAAATCTTATCCAAAGTATTAGAGAAGGTTAATGTATGACAAATTATTCGAAGACGTTATTAATGATGGCCCAGGGAATCTTATTAGTTTCACTGCCTGCTGTTGCTAATGATTCAACGAATACTTCTGCAGTAAAGAACACTTCTGTTCAGTTAAGCTTTGGGCTTGGTGGAGTTAAAGCAGATAGTACACTTAATAAAGCATCTGTTATGGGTGTAAATATTGGAGCTAAAGCAAATCATAAAATCAATGATTCACTAGAGGTTGATATCGCTGGTGGTATGAATGTTCAAACAGGTTCAAGTACAACTGCTAGAGATAACAATATTTATAAGCCAGGAAATAGTAACTACTTAAAAGAAGCAAAGTTAACATATACACCATTAAGTGTATTAGACCTTCAGGCCGGTGTAATTAATCAAAGCGTACTAGAAGCACCACTTCTAGTTGGTAACAAAGGATTTATTGCAGCAAAAGAAGGTTTTAACTATAAAGTACTAGATACAAAAGTAAGCGTATTTGCAATGCAAGCAATACCAAATAATAGAAACCTTTCACAGAGAATAGACGTTGAAGAAGATGGTGATCCTAGATTTTTCACAGAGACTTTAAAGATCGAACAAGAGCTATTTGTTGGTAAGTTTGATTTAGGAATTACTCACTTTGCATTTACTGATATTTCTAATGCAGTAGCTTATGAGTCTATCCTACTTGGAAACACAGGTTCTCCTATAGATAATGGAAATGGTGTACTGACTAATCAATATCAAGGTTGGCATATTGCTGCAGGTTACTCTGTAAATATTAACGAAGATATTAAACTAAATACAAAATTTAATCACTTAAGTAACACTGCTGCTGAAACTGACAACACTGGTTATATAGCAGCACTTGGTCTTAACTATACAAAGAATGAAAAAAACTACTCAGTAGAACTAGCAAATTTCAAGATTGAGTCTGATGCTGCGATTGCATACTACAACTCATCATCTTATGGACTTGCAAATAAGCAAGGTTACAAGATGAAGCTAGCTTTTAACAATACCGAGTCAAAGCTTGGAGCTTCAACTGAGATTATCCAAAACAAAGTTATAAAGAATAATTTATATCAAGCAGACGAAACAATATTCATTCTAAGCTTAAGGAAACTCTATGATCTTTTCTAAGAGAATTGCTTCTCTAATTCTTATTGCTACTCTTGCGGCGAGTTGTTCGTTCGGGGTAAAAGATAAGGAAGAAAATTCAAACACAAGTGGATTACAGTTGAGTTCATTCTCAAAGGTAAGTACTGAGAACTTAATCTCTGCATCAAGTAGCGTAAACCAAGCTATTGAAGATGTTAGATTTACTCTTAAAGCTTGTTTAAAAGATCCTACAGGGGTTAGAAACCTTAATGCTAAGGCCGTTACAATTTCTGGGATAACAGATGCCCTATCTACTGATGCAAGTGGATGTGTAACTTGGTCAGAAGTTAAGAAAGTAGATTATTCAAAAATTGTTAACTGTTCAGAAGAAACTAGAACACTATCTATTCCTTCAGAAGGTTCAAGCGTAGTACTTAAGTACTCAGTAGATCCAACAAAGTCTTCATTTACAGACTTAACTAAGTCTGGCGCTCAAGGGTGTCAAACATCTGAGAACTCTGCTCTTACTAAGAACGATATTGAGTCGAAACTGATATTAGATGAAGTAAAGTTACTTATTAAAGCTAACTCAACTCTTGAAAAAAGAAGTGATACAAAATACCAAGAATACCAATTAGAGTTCTCTTCTTGTTTATATGCAAAGAGTACAGAAGCACCAATTAAGAATAGATCTGTTGAAATTACATTTGAAGTTCCAGAAATTGAAGAAGCAAATGTAATCAACGTTCAAACAAATCATAAAGGTTGTTTCAAATACAGAACAAATACAAAGTATGAGCAACACAATTACTCTCACTGGATGAATGGACGTTTTACTGCGAAAGTTCAAGAAGGACCACTAGCTGAAGAAGCTATTACAACAGGTGTTCTACTTAATCCTTGGGATAATGACTTAGTTGACGAAAGATTTGGTAAGGGTCAAGAAAACCCAATTAAAGAAAAAAGCAGATTCCAAATTAATGGAGTGATGTATATCTTAATTGGTAACAACGTTAATAACTTTAGTGTAAATGAGCACTTAAACTTAACTGTATCTAAAACTTACCAAGTAGTACTTAACCCAAGACTTGATAGAGGACATAGATTTAACACTCCAAGATTCTCAGAAGTTCATGGTGGAAAGTATAAACTTAAATTTATGATACTTGCTCCAAATCACGCAGAAATGGAAATTGATAAGAACAACTTTCAAGATTTCACATATATCACAGGAGCTGAAAAAGAAGTTGAGGTTGTTAACGGTACGATTAACACATTAATTGACCTACCAATTAAAGTATCAGATATGCCGAGAATGGCACTTAGAACTGTTTCAGTATTTAAGTTAGAGCCAATCAATAAAGATATCGGCCTAAGAGAAAGAGTAGTAACAGGTTTCTTTAAGGCAAAGATCCCTTGGATTAAGACAAACGTAATGAGTAATGAAGCATTAAACTCTAATGATTCAGACTCACCTGCTTCTAGATACACTCCAGAGAGTCATCAAACAACGACTGGAAAAGTAAACAACAGTATTCTTGAAGGTGAAATTAGTGCTACAGACTTTTATGATGTAGAAGGACTGACAGATGTAGAAAAGAGTGAAACTGATCTACCTGCAAAGCAATTTAAAAACTATATTGATTACCTATTCGATAACCTTAACCTCTTTACTGAAAAGAGAGCATTTACAAGTAAGTTTAAGCAGAGTGCAAAAGATATCTACATCTCGCAAAAGTTAGCAACTGTAGAAAACTTTAACTACTTAAGTATTGATGCTGCTGAGAAAATGCTTAAGACAGAAAAACTAGAGAATAGATTAATTTATATCGCAAAAGAATTTAACAAAACTGGAAAGATAAACCTTTTAAGTAGCGGAAAAACAGAAGAAGAAAGAAACTCTTTCAAGAAGTCACTATGTCTAGCGGCACTTGGGGAAGAAAACTCTAAGCAGGAGTCTTTACTTTACGGTACGAAGAACTCTGTTGATATGAATGCCTGTATAAAGAACCCTTCTGCTTACATGAATCTTGAAGTAAAGAGACATGTTGATAGCGTTGAGAAAGTACTACCAAAGTATTCAAATGGATTTAACTTTTCAGTTGGATCAAGATTCTCAATCTACGAAGGAACAAGCGTATCTGAATATACGAGTTTCAGATCAGGAATTGATGCTGCTGTTAAGATACCATTTGGAGAATTCTTTGGACTTGGTGTAAGACTATTCGATATCTCTAAAGGTATTAACTATAGTGACAATGAAAATCAATCTTTTGGAGATGATGTTTCTGAAAGTAAGTCAATCGGTGTTGAGAAATTTGCAGTAGACGTTACAGCAAACTATAACCACTGCTTAATGATTACTCCAAAAGAGTATAAGGCAACAGGCCACACAACATACTCTTATAGATATGGTGGAAGCTACTCAGGTAAGAAAGTTAAGACTTTTGAAGGTAAATCTTTATACATGTGTTCAAGACCATATGAAGATACTATCGAAGAAAACTGGTACTACCTTCAGTCATTTACATCAGGAACTAGTTACTTTAGAGATTCATTTGGTCCAACAGAGATTAAATTAATCAAAGTAATCAGAGGGTACAAGAACTACTTAAAGTTCAGAGATGCTCTAAGAGATGAAACAAAAGAGTACCTATATGTAGATACAACAGGAATTGAGACACCAGATAACAAAGTATACAATAACTGGAGTCACCTAGTAGACGATTCAGAATCTCAAAGTAAAGGTGACGTTGTAGAAATAGTTATCGACAATGTTGAAGGATCACTTCCTGGAACGATTGAATAAAACTATTGAAAAGACCTCTAATGATTGTATAATCATTAAGAGGTCTTTATGAAATTATTACTCCTAATACCAATATTCTTTATCCTAACTTCTTGTGCTCAAACGTCGGTAAAAGAAGATAAAAAATCTAAAAATTCAGAATTAAACTCATGTATCTGTATGGAAATATATAATCCAGTCTGTGGAAGTGATGGAAGGACTTATAGTAATTCCTGTACCGCTAGCTGTAGAAACGTTCGCTATGAAAATGGGGAATGTAGATAACTTCGTCCTAAAGAATTAGGTCATTATTTACGAAGTTATTCGCCATACAAAATGAAAAAGTAAACCCGTTCTTATAAACACCATGAAATGAATAGATAGAATCCGATATCTCACCTAGGAATGGCCTTCTTCTTCTACCCTTGTGCCTTAAACCAGTTTTAATATGCCCAGACTCAAAAGGTGGTAACTTAGGTATTATCTTTTTAAAGAAGTCATATAGAGGACGAAGCTCTACGTAATCAACGGCATTCCACTCCTCACGAAGAGAAGTTCCACCAATTAAGATTGTTTTTGAATAAGCTCTATAAACCAAATTAAAGTGACCCATAGTTATTACAATTGATTCTGACTCTAAGTCCACATCTTCAAATACAAGATAATCACCTGGAACAACTTTTGATTTATTTAAATGATCATGATCCATCTCTTTTAAGAAATGATTTGAATAGGCTCCAAGCCCACAAATTATTTTCTTTGCAAAAAGTCTCTCTCCGCTCATAAGAGTAACAACACGCTCTTTACTTACATCAACAATTGTATCTTGAAGCTTTGTTAAATTAAGTGAGTTCAACTTTTTAGAAATATTTTCCATAAGACTAACATTATCTAAAATAAAACAATCTTCACGGTTTCCTTGAAAATCAAAATCAAAGATCTTCTGATCAACGATCTCTTTATTGCGTCTTAGAAATTGGGCCCTGCACTTATTTTCATCATAGATAAAATACTGTGTTGCTGGATGAAAGGTCTCTTCAAAGTCTTTTTTTATTTGATCAACAGTATAGTGATAAGAATCTACGATTAAGTCACCTAGTGGGCTCATCCCTTTACTCGTTCCAGATAAACTTACGACACTAGTAGAATTTAAGCTACAAGGAGCAGTTAATTGATCATTGCTGACTTGCCCAATATTCAAACTGTCAAGATCGAACCTCTCACTTTTTGAAAGTTCAAATAAGATAGATTGAGCACAAATGCCGCTTCCTAGTATTAATAAATCAAATTTTTGAATATCTTGTGTCATTTTGTAGGTTTCTCATTGTCAAATTGAGGTCGTCTATTTATCGTATATTGCTATTAAAATACAGTAAATAACACATGGTTTCAAGAAGAGACCAATAAAGACTCCAAGGGGATTCACATCATGGCGATTGACTCAACAGCAGTTGTATATGCTTCTACAAATACAGAAATTTCAGCTAAGCAAGTAATTGCAGCACTAACAATGTTAATTGATGAGGAATGTACTATACCTTTTATTACAAGATATAGAAAAGAGGCCACTGGCGGACTTGATGAAGTTCAAATTAGAGACATTCAAAACTCTTATGAAGAATACCTTGAGAGAGAAAAAAGAAGACAATTCATTCTTGATACAATCAAAAAACAAGAGCAATTAACTCCTGAACTTGAAAAGAAGATTTTAGCAGCAGATACAATCAATCAACTAGAAGATATCTATGCTCCTTATAAAGTAAAAAAGAAAACAAAAGGAATGATGGCAACAGAGGCCGGTCTAGCTCCTTTCGCAGAACTTATCTTATCGACAAAAGGAACAATGCAAGATCTTGCAAAAGAAGCTGTAAAGTTCATCAATGCTGAGAAGAAAGTAAATAGCTTTGAAGATGCTGTAAAAGGTGCATGTGACATTATCATCGAAAAGTTTGCTCATGATACAGAAATCAAAGAGCAACTAAGAGCTGATTACTGGAAAGAGGCCATTTTAAAATCTTCAAAAAGAGATAAGGCCGAAACAATCAAAGATTATGAAAAATATAAAGATTACTTTGAATTCGAACAAAAAGTTTCTGAACTAAAAGATCCAAAAGCATCACACAGATTCCTAGCAATGAGACGTGGGATGACTCAAAAAGTTCTAAAAGTTGAAGTTTCTTTTCCGGAAGAAGTTGCAACAGGGCTACTTAAAAAGAAATTCTTCGACGACGAAGCTCTTACGCTCGTTAACGTTTTAATGGACTGCTCAAAGAAAGCGTTCAATAACTATATTCACGGTTCACTAGACCTTGAAATGAAAACTGATCTAAAAAAACTATCTGATGAGTCAGCAATCAACGTTTTTGGTGTAAACCTTAAGAACTTATTACTTCAACCATACCTAGGGGCCAAGACAGTTCTAGGAATGGACCCAGGAGTTAGAACAGGTGTAAAGCTTGCTGTAGTGGATAACACAGGTAAGTTTCTTGTTGATACAGTAGTATACCCTCACCCACCAAAGAATCATGTTGTTGAATCGGCTAAAATTGTTGAAGCAATGATAGAGCAATTTGGTATTGAGTACATTGCTATTGGTAATGGTACTTACGGTAGAGAAACACTAGCAATAGTTGAAAAATATGTTCCTCAAGTAAAGTCTGGAAAAGTAAAAGCCACAATGATCTCTGAAGCAGGAGCATCTATTTATTCAGCTTCTGATATTGCAAGAAAGGAATTTCCAGATAAAGACCCTACAGTAAGAGGAGCAATCTCAATTGCAAGAAGATTTCAAGATCCATTAGCAGAGCTTGTAAAGATCGATCCAAAGTCTATCGGTGTTGGGCAATATCAACATGATGTTAATCAAACGAGACTTAAAAAGTCACTAGATGGTGTAGTTGAAAGTTGTGTGAACTATGTAGGAGTTGATATCAATACAGCTTCCGCTCCTCTACTTTCATTTATTTCAGGTATTGGTCCAAGTGTTGCTAAGAACGTTGTAAAGTATAGAGAAGACAATAAAGGCTTTAATAACAGAGAAGAGTTACTTAAAGTTTCAAGGTTCTCAAAGAAAGTTTTCCAACAGGCCGCTGGATTCTTAAGAGTTTACGAAGGAGTAAATCCACTAGATTCTACTTTCATTCACCCAGAGAGTTATGAAGCAATCAACTCTTGGTGCGAAGGAAATGGACTTGCAATAAGTGACCTTCTTCAAAATAATGAAAATATTTTAAAAATGGAAAAAGACACAGACTTTAAAACAAAAGTTGGTGAATATACTCATAATGACATCATCAAGTCACTAAGAGCTCCATCGCAGGATCCACGTACTGAATTCAAAACAACAGAGTTTAGAAAAGATATCTCTAAGATATCAGATCTTCAGGTTGATGAGTGGTACCCAGGTATCGTTACAAATATCACGCAATTTGGTGCATTTGTTGACATCGGAATTAAAGAGAATGGTTTACTTCACGTTTCACAAATTGCTGATAAGTTTGTTGAAAATGCTCTTGAAGAACTTAAAGTTGGTCAAGAAGTTAAGGTAAGAGTTAAAGATGTTGATCTAGATAGAGGACGTATCTCATTATCTTGTAAGCAAGATGATGGAAATGCTGAATTTAAATCAAACTACGAATCAACACCAAGAAGATCTAACTCAAGACAATCTACACCAAAGCCAGATGTTCCACTTAAGAACAACGCCTTTGCTGGATTAAAAGGCTTCAAATTTAAATAAAACTGAATGAGGGAGCCTAGGCTCCCTTTTTTTATTGATAATCTTTCAGCATGTCCTTACCATCTAAGTAATGACAAAATTGAAAAACAATTTATATATATTGCTACCTACAATTCTTTGTGTGGTTATTTTGTATCCACTATTTTTTGAAGGGAAACTATTTCAAGGGATAACACCACTTCAGGTTGGATACTCTCATAATGATTATTTTTTTAAAGACATGAATTTTAGCTGGATTTATTCCTTAAACCTTCTTGGTGAGCCACTATTGGCGAATCCAACAAATGGACTTTTATCTCTAAAAGCTATCAGTTACCTTATACTCAGTACTCCATGGGCCTATAAAGTAAATTTTATATTTGCGTTTACTATTTTTTACTACTTCTCATATAAGTTGCTAATCTCAAGAACAACTAAAAAAATTGCAACACTTCTTCCTCTTGCTTTCTTAGCAACCCCACTACTTCTTTCAACCACACAACGCTTATCTCTCTGGTCTACAATATGGATTCCTGCATTTCTCTATATATTTACAAAGGCGATTAACACAAACTCTAAACTCATTTACTTACTAGCAGGATTAGTTCTTTCAAGGACTTTCTCAAATGGAGACCCTTTTCTATTTATATTACTTCCAACCCTTTGCTATCTACTTTTAGAAAAAAGACCAACCAAAGAATTCACATTAACAATCATGGCCTTTCTCGTCGGAACTCTACCTTTTCTAGTATTCTATTCAGAGATACAACCCTTAATGGCAAGGCATTATGGGCAGCCCGAGGAAATTGCCCTCAGGTTTAGCAATACACCAAGAAGAGTATTAGAATTATTTACAAACTCAGGTCTTAGCCCATCACCAGGTATAACTTGGTTCAGGTCAGTATCTTTAGGTCTAGTAATTAGTTTTTTATTTTTTTTCACTCTATTGAAATCAAAGAAAAAAATTGCATTAGCGATACTTTCTCTAATGACCATGGCACTTATACTTTCTTTTGGTGAAAACTTTGTTGTATCCAAAGAAATATTATTATCAACCCCATTATTAAATCAGCTTAGATATCCTGAAAAGTTCACTATTTATATCTTTGCAATTGTTTTAAGTTTTACATTTTTTAAATCTAAACAGCTAAAGAGTATAAAGTTTATCTCAGTTCTAATTTTTATCTCAATAATGGAAGGCCTTATCTTCAGGCCCAACTTTAGTTTTATAGATGAAAATTTAATTACTAATCGAAAAGTGCTTAAAAAATATCAAAATAATCAAACGCGTTTTAAAATATGTCCAAACGGGCTAAGAAATTACTCTCCAAATAAAGTTCCAAACCTTAGAGCATTTGGAGTTGCGACTTTGAATACAACATCAAATATAACTTCTTCCGCTCTTAAAATGGTCAATTGCAAAAATGTCATTATAAATGAAAATGCGATACGTCTTGGTGTTAGCCATTTACTATTTATGAATTTAACTCAAAAAGAAAAAGAGATACTTAATAATTCCAACTGGAGTCTTGAGGAGACTGAAGGACAGTTTTATATATATAAACATAAAATAGCTTCTCCACTAAAAGCAATTGTTACAAATAATATTAAAATTAGGCCCTTCCTAAAATTTAAAGGAAAAGAGTACAAAAAGAATACGTCCATAGATTGGAAAGAACATATAATTGACTCAAAATTTAGTTTAGATAATGGTCGACTCAAAGATAATGTGTCCATAAAAATTCAAGAAGGATGCTATGAGGAAGCATTAATTGATATTAAACCTTCATATAATTCTCAAAAGTTTGAAGCTAGAGTAAATTCATCTTGTGGAAGCTTCTTATTAATACCTTGGTATTTTTCACCAGGATGGAAAGCATACTCAGGAAATAGAGCACTTCAAGTATATAGAATTAATGATATCTCTATGGGTATTCAATTAGATAAAGGTCAACAAAAAATAGAATTTCTATATTTACCTAAAAAGTGGCCAATTTTCTTTACATATTTAGTCTTAATTATAATTGCCCTAACTCCTATCATCCTGAAATTACATCAAAAAAAAATTAACTAAGTTTATAAAGTAAGATTGTTCATAACCCGAAGAGAGGCTTATGAAAAACTATACTAAAATTATAATCTTGGCCTTATTTACAACATTACTCACTTCATGTGGCCCAAGTAGGTCAGAACCAACCACACAGGCCAAAGTCTTTTTAGGTGCACTCACAGGATTTAGTAACTCTGTAATGCTCTACGGAGGTAGCTTAGATACTAATCAAACCTTTGCTAAAAAAATTCTCCCAAGTGATTCAAATATTGATCTGGAATTAACTCAGGGAAACTGGACCTTTTATGCTTTATACTGGGATGGATCTCAGCCATTTGAAGGAAATCTCTCTTGTTATAATTCGACTAAGACAATCCAAGGCGAGTCGATGGAGATCAATATAACTCTTAGTCAGACAAACTGTAATAACCCTAATATATTTCCATCTACATTAAACCCACAGGACCCATTTGTTTTCACAGGCTGCGCTAACCTTAATGATGTAACCTCTTTTTCTAGTACTTGTCAGCTTATGTCAAAAGGAGCAGGGAACTCTTACAGAATTATCTACCCTAGTTGGTCTATAAGTAACATAGAGACAGCTTCAGATAATGCAACTATAGCAATGGCTTCTAGTTGTATTACACCAGGTACAGCAACAAATATGAAAGTACCTGTAGGAAGTACTAATAGTTTTTTCAATCCAATTGTATATGCATATGGAAATACTACATGTAGCGGAGACTACAGAGAATTGAGATCTCTTCAAACATTTAGAAAAACAACAAATTTAGAGACGAGAGAATATTCTGATAGCTCAAATAATTATATGTTTTTTGCAGATAGAAGTGATGAAACACTTAGCGTGATAAGTACAAGTATTGGTGATACATGCGATATGTATTTTGACATGCAGGCTTTATCAGATAAAACGGTCTTTCTTAGTTCAAACTCTACTGCTCAGTCGACAATTTTTACTTTAGATGAACAAACAAATTCAATTACAGAAATCCTTCCATCAAATAATTCAACTACTCATACTATAAAACTTGGAAACCAATTATTTTTTAACTCACAAGATTCAACCAATGGAACTGAGTTATGGGTGACTGATGGAACAATTCCTGGAACATTTCTACTAAAAGATATAAATACCGGGCCATCATCTTCGTGGCCAAGTAACTTCTTTATGTTTAATTCAAAAGTTTATTTCTCTGCTAGCTCTTCAACAGAGGGATACGAAATATGGACAACAGATGGGACTGCTGCTGGAACATACCTTGTGTCTGATATAAATCCAGGAACATCATCTGGGATATCTACTCCATTCTTTACTATATTAGGGTCTAACTTATATTTTGTAGCAGATAACGGTACAACAGGAAGTGAGTTGTATAGAATGAATAGTTCTGAAAGTATAGAACTCGTTGCAGACATAAACATAGGTAGTACAGGTTCATGGCCAGCAGGACTTATTAATTATAATGGAAGAATTTATTTTAGAGCCGACAATGGAATAGACAATTCAGAGCTATACTCATACGACGGGTCATCTCTTATAAAGTTAACGAATATACCTTATACATCCACCTTTATAAATGAGATTCAAATATTAAATAATCATCTAGTATTCTCACTAGATTATGACGGGACGACCTACGGTATAGAACTTTATAAACACGATGGTATTACAGTAAATGATGAAACTCTTATTTCTGATATTAATACTGGAGTAAACTCTAGCTCACCACAATTTATTACAAAGCTAGAGAATGGTGATCTAATTTACAATGTCTCTACAGGAACTAATATGGAACTTATGAGAGTAGACAGTTCATTCAATACATTTATTATCTCTAATGGTAGCTCTACCTCAACTATTGAAGACAGTATCACCTACAATGGTAAAACATATATGATCCTATCTTATGATAGTTCTACACCAAAGCTGTATAAGTATGATCCAGACCAAGACACAATAAAAGACCTACAAGGAGTTTGTCCTACAGGTTGTACTTCATGGCCTCAAGGTAAGTTTGGTATATCAGCTAAAGGAAACTTATATCTGAAAAAACTATTCTATGATGGGACTGATTACATTATAAATATTTTTAGAATGGGGCTCTAGACTTAGCGATTATTATAAACTCTATAGGCCCTAACCTCTAAGTCTTCAATACAATATTGAATATTCCGAGAGTTAGGGATTATATCGTAGCAAGAGTTTGTATATAGAAAGTCACTTTGATAATCAGCAAACTCTACCCTTACTTCACAGCTATCTTCACCCAAGTTGCAATTTAACACTTCATAAGAAATGTCAAAGTCAGCGTAGGCAAATCCAGAAATTAGAAATAAGAGAAGAAATCTCATCTAGTAATCCATATCAAAGTTATTGTAGGCCAAGTCTATATTCTCTTCAAGACAGTCACCTACACTGAAATAAAAGTCTTGAACAAGGCAAAGGCCTCTTCTTTCAGTATCAATCATATTTTCATACTTCTCAATACCATTAAAGACACACTTTTGCTTCTTGTCTTTCTTCTCTTATAAGTTCGTAAGTGTCAACGCTAAAGACCTCATTTACATATTCAATAAAAGAGTACATTGTGAATTTTCTTTAGAACATCTAAGCTCTACAAAAGAAAAATTGAATTCTCCCTCACACCAAGTATCTCCACATACATTATATAGTTCTTCTAAAATTTCTGAACGCTCATTAGAACTAAGAAACTATTTAAAGATAATGCAAAACCTAAAATAACTAATATACTTTTCGTAGAATCTATCCTTTATGATTTAGTAAAAGCCAGGAGCTTGGTCATAGTTCTCATCAATACACTCACCAACAGTCTCGTAGAATTCATGAATAAGTCCACCATAACGAAGAGATGTATCTACCATTTGCTCATAGCTTGAAACACCAGCTAGAGTACATGTAACCTCAGCTCTCTGCTCACCTATAATGTCATAACTAGGGTGAGCACCCTCTTCATCATGAACATAAAGGATAAATTCAAACGTTAACTCACAAGTATTTGTTTCTGAGTCACACTTAAGCTCATTAAATGAATAGTCGTAATCACCTTCACACCAAGTATCTCCACAAATATTATCAATTTGAGTAAGAGTTTCACTTTCTTGATCTTCTGTTAAGAAGTTCGTAGCAAAAGCTGATTGAAAGCTTAAAAGTAGCGCTAATGATAATAGAAGTTTCATAAATATCCCTTTTCAAATGTTTAATTGAGGACACTTATAGTAAGAAACAATCTATCCGTAAATGATATTGAGAAAATGATATCCATCTAATTATTAGATAATTAAATATTAGTCTAATTATTTTCTATTAACCAATTGATCTCACGTAGTCTAAGTATGTACTCTCGTCCTTTTTAAACTGAAAGAAGGCCAGAGCACTAAAGGCAATGGATATGACATAAGGGATGAAAAAGGAGGTTAGAACCCCTTTTAACGTAATATAAACAGGTATCTGTCTATCAACAAAGACATCAGGCATAATATTTGGCGCGTACACTTTCATTAGAGCAAGAAAAGCAAACCCAAATAAAAGTCCCCCAATAATGCTTGAGAGTGTCGTAAGGTTTAAGAAGATCTTCATAGCAATTTCAAGCTTATTCTTAGAGCTGCCTAAGATCCAAAAAGAAACTAAGTCCCCTTTTACTTTACCAAGAAAAATCATGAGACCAGAAGTAATACATAAGGAAACAAGAAGAGTCATTCCAGAAAAAAGGAATAACATCACTCTATTTTCTAGCTGAAGTGCCCATACTAGGTTCTTATTCTTATCTGCCCAAGTAACAAGTCGAACACGATCTGAATACTTTTCTTTAAGCTCTTCTTTTAAAGAATCAAAGTCTAAATCTTTATAGATTCTAATTCTATTTACTGCGCGTTTTCTAATCAGGTTTTGAACTACCGGTAATCTTACCCATACATTGAACATATCACTTTCAGGAACATCTGTTCTAATGAACTTAGAGGCCTCAACTTGAATGAGTCTTGGAATATCGTCCATTAAGCTATCAACATGTGACGGAGAGATTAAGGAAAACTCATCACCTTCAACTAATGAAACTTTGTAAGCTAAATCACTTCCAACGACAGCTCCACTATCTAGGTCAACTTTATGTAAGAAGTTAGGGAGCTTTTTACGGGTATCAATACCTCGTAAAATAACAGGAGTTATATAATTGAGTTGTCTTAGTAATAATTCAATTTCATACTCAAGACTTGGATCAAATTGTTTATTTACAAGATCATTATAAATTGCAGTTACTTCATCTTTATTTAAATCATAAATTTCTATAACAGCACTACCATCAACACTCATTGAGCGTGTCGTCAGTTTATTTTGAAGACCACCCATAGTACTCTGTAAAACAAGTAGAGCAAAACTAGAGATAAAAAGACCAACGATTGCTAAAAATAGCAACCGCTGACGTGTCTTTGCTTTAAAAATATATGTAATAAAGTATCTACAAAAGTTTAAGATCATTTACTAAACGTCGTAAAACTTTTTCTTATCTGCTACTAAGTTCATTAAATACTCACAAGGTGTGTATCTATCCTTATCAACAGATGTTGCTCTATCTTCCATTGCTTTAACTAAACGATCTAATCCTTCAGAGTCTGCATAACGTAGTAGTCCACCTCTAAATGGAGGGAAACCAATACCAAAGATAAGTCCTAAATCAACTTCAGCAGCACTATTAACAATACCATCAGCAAGTACAGTTGCAGCTTCGTTGATCATTGGAAGAAAAACTCTCATTTGAATTTCAGTCTCATCCATTTTCTTTTTATCTTTTGGAAGCATAGCTTGAACTTCTTCATTAGGGCCTTCTACTTTTCCACGCTTATCGTAAACATAGAATCCCTTTCCATTTTTCTTTCCTAAGAAATTCTTCTCAACAAGCTTAGAAGAAAAAGGTGAACCTTTTACTCTATCACCAAGTCCATCGTGAATAATCTTAGCAACCTTTTCACCAACATCAATTCCTACTTCATCTAAAAGACGACAAGGACCCATTGGCATACCAAAGTTTAAACATGCATCATCAATGTCTTTCATAGGAACACCTTCTTCTAGAAGGAATCCTGCTTCATTCATAAATGGCATTAAAATTCTATTTACTAGAAAACCAGGACCATCTTTAACGATTACTGGAGTTTTCTTTGCTTTCATACACCAGTTGTAAAGGGCCTCTAAAGTTTCTGGAGCAACTTTATCATGAGTAATAATCTCTACTAGTGGCATCATATGAACAGGATTAAAGAAATGAAGTCCTGCAAATCTCTCTGGTTTTGTAAGAGCAGTACTCATCTCTTGAACTGATAATGAAGAAGTATTAGAAGTGATTAAACAATCATCTCTAACCTCACCTTCAAGTTCAGTAAAAACACTCTTTTTAATATTCATGTTTTCAACAATAGCTTCAATAACAAGGTCTACTCTTTTAAAACCTTCATATCCTAATTGACCTTGAATAGATCTCTGCTTTCTTTCAAACTCATCACGAGTCATTCTCTTTCTTTTAACAGCACCCATAAAGTTTGAAGATGACTGTTTGAAACCTAATTCAAGAGCTTCAGTTGATAGGTCTTTCATAATAGGAGACATATTATTACTTGCCATTAGCCAAGCAATTCCACCACCCATTGTACCAGCACCAAGAGCTGCACCTTTTTTAAGCTTAGGAAGATTCCCTGAACTTTCTGGTCCATTGTACTTCTTCGCTGTTTCAGTCATAAAGAAGATATGCTGTAAGTTCTTTGATTGCTCACTTACACATAACTCTCCAAATGCTTGAGATTCAGCAGAAAGATAACTTGATCTTCCTTTCATTATTCCAGCTTCCATTACATCTAATATTTTTAATGGAGCTTGATAAAAACCTTTTGTTTTCTTAAGAACACTTTCCCTAGCTTTTTGAAAAATAATTTTCTTAGCAAAGAAGTTATCACTTGCCATACTCTCTAAAGATTCTTTTATTCCACCTTTTTTCTCGTCACCGCTAAAGTGAAAGATGGCCATCTTTTTTATTCTTTCTTTTGGATATACTCCAGCAACAAGACCTAGTCTCTTTGCTTTCTTAGGCTTTAACATTTTACCTGTTAAAATTACATCTAAAGACTTTGGCAGACCAATCTTACGAGGAAGTCTATAAGTACCTCCAAAACCTGGAATAAGCCCTAATTTCACTTCAGGTAACCCAAGCATTGTCCCCTTGTCATCAGAAGCGACAATGGCCTTACATGCTAGAGATAGCTCTAGTCCACCACCAAGACAAACACCATGAACAGCAGCAACTGTAGGAACTTTTAAATCTTCAATCTTATTAAAGATAGTTTGTCCTGCTTCAGCTCCGTGCGCTCCGTCACTCTCTGTTTTCATAGACGAGATAAGATTAATATCTGCACCCGCTAAGAAACATCTGTCTTTATGAGACCAAAAGATAACTCCCTTTAGAGATTTATCTTTGTGAAGTTCATCTAATCTATCAGATAGCTCTTGAAGAGTTTCCTCATCTAGAGTTGTCATTGACTTATCACAGTTATAACCAAAACCGAGATAAGCTATATTTTCTTCTATTTCAAAACTTATTTTTTTTGATTCCATTATTAAACCTTACTTGATTAAATTTTCGATAATACAAGCACCACCTTGCCCACCACCAATACATAGTGAAGCAACTCCGTACTTAGCCTTTCTTCTCTTAAGCTCATGCATTAGAGTTACAATCAGTCTTGATCCAGTAGATCCTACAGGATGACCAAGAGCAATTGCTCCACCATTAACATTTAACTTCTCTTCAGAGATTTCACCTAATGCACTCTCAAGCCCAAATCTTTTTGCAATCTCAGCATCATTTGACGCTTCAGTTACGGCCATTAATTGAGCAGCAAAAGCTTCATTAATTTCGAAAAGGTCCATATCATTTACGCCAAGTCCAGTTCTTTTAAAAACACCGTCCATAGCTAGTAATGGCCCCATTCCCATTCTTTCAGGCTCTAGTCCGTGGAAGTGGAAATCAATCATTTTTGCAATTGGTTTTAAGTTATATTTTTCAACAGCTTCTTCACTTGCAAACATTAGTGCAGACCCACCATCAGTAATTGGACAAGAGTTACCAACAGTCACTGTTCCTGATCTTTTTTCAAAGTAAGGCTTCATTTTACCTAGACCTTCAACTGTAGAGTTTCCTCTAGGCCCAACGTCCTTAGATAAAATCTTAGATAGCTTTTCTCCGTAGAGAAGAGGAAGTATTTCATCATCAAATTTTCCAGCTTCAGTTGCGGCTATTGCCTTATGATGAGACTTGTTAGCATACTCATCTTGTTGCTCTCTAGTAAGTCCAAATTCTCTTGCAAGAACTTCTGCTGTTTGACCCATGTTAAGTCCACAAAAAGGATCTGTAAGACCTTGCTCAATTGCAATAATAGGAGAAAGGAAAGGAGGTCTAAAGCTACTTACAGCTTTTAACTTATCTGAAACTGTTCTCGACTTCATTACATTAACGAAGAGTTCAGTCATTTCTTTATTATAAATAAGAGGCATCTGAGACATTGATTCAACACCACCAGCAATTATCACATCACATCTTCCCGATGCAATTTTCATAAAAGCCTGTGAAACTGCTTCCATACCTGAAGCACAATTTCTATGTACAGAGTATGCTGAAGTTTTCTTATCTAGTCCTGCTTCGAGAGCAATTACCCTAGAAATATTTGGATACTTTGCAGGAGTTCCTGTGTTTCCAAAAATTACTTCATCTACTTCGTTGTACGGAATAGAAGTGTTGTCCATCATGTGTCTTACTAAGTACGCTCCCAAAAAAGGCGCATCCACATCTTTTAAATCTGTGCCTGCCTTCGCATGAGGTGAGCGTTTGCCATCAATAATGTAAACTGGTTTCATGGCCATTTTTACTCCTCTAATTTTAAATTATTTAAGAATTATAGAGAAAAGTGTAGATGAAAATTGAATAAAGGGGAAGAAGTAAAGGTGTGATTAGCATAAAAAAAAGGGAGAGAGGCGCCACACCACTCTCCCTTCTAAGAGAAGAAAACTTTCACAAAGACCGACTCAAAGAGTCGGAATCTGTAATTAAAACTTAATTAGTAAACCTGCATTAAGACTCATGTTGTGAGCTTCTTCGATAGCTGTTCCAACATTCTCAAGTCTAACTTGATCAGGGTTTGAGTAAGATGAAGATGCACTTTGAGTATTAAATGAATCTCCGAAACCTTTTTGGTATTTAAACTCTAATACTGCACCAATTGTGTCAGTAAAGTTAATTTCAGAACCAACTAATGCTGAACCTGAAACATATGATGAAGAGAATTCCTCATTACCTAATGTTACAGAACCGTAGTTATATTGCTGATTATTTTCGTATGCAAGACTATGTCTATTATAACCTAGTCCTAAACCAATATATGGTCTAATTGTACTTTCTGTTGCCATAAAGAATTTAGAATTTACTTCAAGATTTAATCTTGAGTAATCCATCTCTCTTCCCTGCCCATAAGTATTATAGTAACCAGTGTTATAGTAAGGGTTATAAGTTGTAGAGTTATTGTAATAATACGAAGATGATACACCTGAATACGAGTTTGAAGTATCAGTGATTCCCATCTGAGCATATCCAACAGATAAACCTACACTAAATCTATTAGAGATTTGATTCTCTACAGTTAAATTTATATTTGCACTTGATTCAAGCTCAAGTCCATTATCTCCACTAATAGTCATAAGACCAACAGTAGGAATTACTTTATTCTTATTCTCTTTCTTAACAACAGGAGCTGGAGTTGGTGCTGGAGCAGCAACAGTCTTTACTGGTGCAGCTTGTTGAGTACCAACGCTGTCCATCGCCATTGCCTGTGCGTTGAAAGCTTTGTGTAGCTTCTTAGCAAGTCTTTGCTCTTCTTGAAGACGCATATCTTCGATCTTCTTAGAAACCATCTGCTCGTTTCTTTCTTCGAGCTTCTTTCTAAGCTTGGCCATTCTATCGGCAGCAGTCTCTTGTTTTGGAGCATTGAATGATCCATCGATATCGATCTGCTCTGAACTTAATACTGATTCAGTGTCACTTAATAGTGGATCACCTTGTGCCATAACGGCTTGTGATGTTAATCCGAAAAACATCAACATTAGTAATGTCTTCTTTGTGTGGCGTGTTTTCATAATTTTCTCCTTAAGTTTTAGTGCAAAGTGCACTAAACATTTCTTAAATAACGCATAAAGTCATAATCAATACGTTTATATCAAATATAGGGAAAATGGGAAGGATAATGCTCTCCCTGTGTATTAATTACACATTAGGAGGTAAGAGAGAGGTGTAAAGTACTGATACAAGGTGTATTTTAGCGTTTAATTGTGAAGTATCTCAGATCTTCAACATTGAAACTACGCTGAAAAGAGCAGACAATTGCTGTTGAATTGGGTGCACAGTTCTGAGCATCACCTAAAATTGAGGACTTAACAATCTGCAGTACCGAACCCATGATTGTCACCATAACAGCGATCAACATGACATATTCAACAGATGTTTGTCCTTTTGCGGACTTTAAAGAAATCATAATATCATTATATAGCAATTTTGAAACAACTCATGAGGAAATTTTAACCTAAAGAAATTGTTGCGTTTCCTTTATATCTGCAAGCGTAGTAAAGAGTCCCAAGTGAGAGTCTTTATATGGCCCAAAATAATACACATTATTGAGCTTCCTTTTCAATATAGGATTAGATGTATCGTATATACGAACTCTTTTTGGTAGCTGTATACCATTTTTTATTCTGCCAACATTTCCTTCGGCCACAAAAACCTCATCGCCAAACTCAAAGTCAGAAGACATAGAGAAACTTCTAATCCCAGGAATTAATTCTGTTAAGTCGTCCTTGAGCCAAGAGTTTAAGTCTTTAGTGAAGAAAGATATTTTCTGTCCTTTCTTTTTAAGAACATATTGTTCAACTTGGCAGTGAAATTCATTTTTTTCAAAGACCATAAGAGAATAGTTAGTCCCAATACGATTGTTCTTACTAAGGATATAGATACCATCCTCAATGTTAGAGTTTTCAGAAATCGTAATTTGGCTTGTTACATTTTTATAACATTTATTATCTGGGAATACTTTTAGTGGAAGTTTTTCAGGAATTCCTCCCAGTAGAGATACACGAGTAGGATGTATGATCCCCTCAAAACTTGCAAGTTCAATACTCCATGGACTTTCTTTATAGAACTTCCATTCACGAACGTGTGTTCTTTTTAATTGTCCACCACGCTCTTCAAAAATATTCTTTAATTCAGCATTTATTTTATCTTCTTTCAGTTTATAAAAAGGTGAAAGAATAGAGTGGAAAAGATGAAATAATTCTATTTCACTAGACTTTAAAGACATTCGACTCTGGAAGAAGGCTTTTGCTGAATAGAGAAATGATTTGTATTCCCAGTACTTACTCTCCTGGACATAGAGTTCTTCAACATTAGATTTAAATAAGAGAAATAGTTCTTTGATCGTTGCAGGACAATGATTCAAGAAAGTATCTAAAGATATACTTTGGAGACTGCTGAATCGACATGTGTTCTGACCTACTCTGTGACAAAAACTTAAAAATTCTCCATTAACCTTCTCCTTAAATTCAGGAGTATTTTCAAATGAAACTTCACCGTTTGCTTTTAAAAACAAGAGAGGGAACTTTCTACAAAGTTCCATTAAATTATCAAAAGGAGTTCTTCCTAAATGTACAATAGATTGATCCGCATGAAAGTGAAGAGTCGTCTGAGTTAAATATCTATCTAAGTTTATAAAGGGTTCAACCTTACTATCTTCGCCCCACGTTTTTAAAAATGATCTTTCCAGTTCACAAACCTGGCGACCAAATAATGCGCCATACTTAAGTCTTTCATCATCGAGCATGAGAACTTTCTTATTCTTGGCCAGAAGATCAAAACTTAAAAGGTAAGATAAATAATTGTGACCTATTAAGGCCATATCTACATTCTTTTCTAACATTAAAACCGTTCCATAATTTCAGTAAAGCGACTCTTATAAAGATTAATTAAACTACTTCGCTTCTCTAATTCTAATTCTCTATTATAATCAGCTATTGAGCTAGAAATTTCTTCTAAATTCTCAATAACCACAACATCATTAGGTGATTCTTTCTTTATAAAGTCAAATTCAGTTGATCTAAATACTTTAGGGCCGCAGTAAACTCTAGACCCAGCAAGGTATGGCTCAAGAACAGAGTGAATGCTTCGTCCATGCCCTCCTCCGACAAGAACATGTCCAAAGAGCGAATAACTCTCAAGCAGAACTCCAGGAGTTGAATTTAAATATACTTCTCCTTCTCTATATTCTCTAACATCATTAGCATTTACTAAACTTAAAGATGGAGCGAGTTCATTAAAAACTTTTGTTAAACTTAGAAGCGATTCTTTTGATAGTGAGTGTGGAGCAATTACAACTAACAACTCTCCTGCTCTAATTTTCTCAACTAAGCGTTGGTCTTTGAAAATATTTAATTCTACTTCCCAAGAAGAGCCAATTATTAGATTTGTCTTAACGTCTCTACTTTTTAAAATTTCAAAAAAGTTATATAGAGAATCTTTCTCTAGAAACTTATCTTCAGAAGCATCTAACCTTGAAGCAATCTGTAGAAGCCTAAACTCAAAAGCGGTAACGTTATAATCAGAAGAAAGATTAAGGAAGTTCTCTTTCTCAACTTCTGAAGCAGCAATAATATAGTCAAAGCATCTATATAGGTCTCTTGTAAAAACTTTCTTAAAACCACTTAATCTCTTCCCTTTTAAGGAAGCTGATAAGAGAGTGAATTCGACATCCTTTCTTGAACCATAGAGCATCAGCTCACTAAAGAAGTCATAACGACACATAAAGAGCTTCTTAGCTGTCACCCATCTTCTAAAGCTAATTCTAGGAAAGCTTAATAGTGGCATTCTAAGTACGTTTAAGTTTTCATATTGTTTTGAAAGTAAATCACACTTTCTAGAGACGGAGTCTGATGTGTATACGAGCTCTATTAAATTGCCCTGATCTAAGAAATACTGAATTAGTGGTAGCGCCTGCTCAAGCTCTCCCTCACTAGATACATGAAAGCAATGGCTTGCATGCCTCCCACTCCCCTTAAAGGAAGAAACTGCTAAAGCTGTTTCAAACTGTCTACGCTTTTTTACAAAGGTGAAAACTGGGCTCAATACCAATGATAACGGGTAGATAAGATAATGAATAAGTAGGATAACTCTTTGAAAAGTTAGATAAGTGTTTAACATCATGGAAAAATATTCTCAAAATGGTGTCAAACTGTCATTATTTAAGTTTCGAGCTATCTAATGCCTGTCTAATCTTGTCAGAATATAACTTTTCCTTACATTTACAAGTAAGAAACGTACTTCTGACAAAAATCTATTGATAATCCAACAAAAAATTGGGACAAATGACCATTGAAAAAAATGTACTGATATTTATGAAGGAGAGAATTCAATGAAACTTACGAAAATGCTTGCTCTTATGGCAATCTTTTCTGTTATGACTGCCAATGCAGCAGACGCAACAGCCACAGCAGAAACAACGGCCACGACAACAACTTCAACAAGTTCTATTAAAAGTATTTACAACAAAATTAAGGCCTCTCCATTCTCAATGGCATACCTTAATGATACTTACTCTTCATTCAACATTGATGGTGTAAAGTCTTACCACTACCTATATGCTCACTATAAGGTAACAGCTAAAGACAGATTATCAGTAATACCTACATTTACTACTGACTACATTTCTAAAGATGCAAATGGTGATAGACCAAATATGACAAGACTTCACTCTACTCAATTAAGATATAGCAGAAGCTCTATCCTAAATGAGAAAGATCATGGAGTTAGTCTTAGTGCACAGGTAAGATATTACCACTACTCAAAAAACAACCAAAAATCAGGAAGCGACGGTTACGGTAGAGCAATCTTCAGTGCTGGTAAGTCTTTAGGAAAGTTAAGACTATCATTAACTGCTGATAATGTTGTTTATAACAGAAATGCAAACAACGCTAGCATGACTCACTTCAATATGATTGGTCTAGGTGCAGGTTACTCAATCACTGACAGCTTTTCAGTAAATGGGTCTCTAAACTGGTACAAGTATAACTACAATAACTCAGATAACTTCCACGAATTCTCTCTAATTGGAATTTACACTGATTACTCTTTCAAAAATGGTTTATCTGTAGGTCCTTACTTTGAAGCTGAAATGACTGCTGCAAAAGATGGAAGAGATGGTTTCTCAAATGAGTGGGTTAAAAACTCATCAGTTGGTGCAACTCTTTACTACAGCTGGTTCTAATAGATTAAATAAATTAAAGACATACAAAAAGGCGACTAATAAGGTCGCCTTTTTTTTGGAAAATATTACCAAAAATCCTGATTCTTTTACTTCCAATTAAAACAATTCTTAAAAAGTCCGATTAAGTACTGAGTACTTATTAGAGGATTTTTATGTCAAATGCGAAGTTTAAAGAAATAAGCAAAGGGATTGAGGATTTAATTCTTACTGAAGAACAAATGTCTTCAGGTCAATATCCTCAAAATGAAGTTTACGATATTAGATTTGATGGCAAAGTCGTTGGACCGATATGGCAACAAGACATAAGAGAGTACTTACAATCTTCGAATCAATTTGAAGATGGTACTGAAATAAAATCATATGATAAAGAAGAATGGGTACATATATTTGAACACCCACTTTTTCAAAGAAGAAGACCACAGTTAATTTCTAATCAGGAACTAGATACAGAAGATACTCAATATCACCTGTTCATGAATGGTCAAAAGTATGGCCCATATACAGCATTTGAAGTTAATTCAATGCTTGAACAAAAAGAAATACTCGTCACAGATGAAGTTTCAATTGATGATGGCGCAAGCTGGGGACCTCTATACCATATAGAAGAATTTGATAGAAGAGTACTTAAATCAAATGAAGAATTACCTATGCTTCCTAAGCAAAACGTATTCAACCAATCTAAAAAAGAAGTTAGTAAAAAGCTTAAGCACTATTCAGATGATAAAACGAATCTAATTGCAGGTCTTGCATACATTGGTAACCTAAGAACAGGTAAGGCCAAGGAAGCTTTAAGTAAATCTCATCAAGAGGAAATAGAGAAGCAAGAAGAAGTTGTAGTGACTAGCGAAAGTAAAAGTTTTCAAGACTATCTTTGGCAAGGTCTATTTGCGCTTTCGGCTATAGGTCTTATTGCTGTATTTGTAACTTGGAGTAATCAAAAACCTGCTCCAAAACCAGCAATCACTCCTACCAGAAAAATTGATGCAAAGAAAATTGAGCCAATTAAACTAAAGCCAATTAAAAAAATTGAGAGTTCAAATACACAGACAAGTAGACCAACTACAATAAATAATGATGCCAAAGTAAACTCAAGGCCTACTTCATTTAGAAGAAGTAAGGCATTTAGACAAGCGTCAAAAAAGAAGCTTACAAATGACGCAAGAAAACCTGATAGCAATGATGACTTTTACTATGACGACAATACTGATCCTGTAGAGCTCGACCCTATCAGAAGTACATTGAGTAAAGAGACAATTGATCCAGAGTTCAGAGAAGATGAGTTCAGAGAAGAAGAATTTGTAGATGAATATGAAGGCGATGTTGATAGTATTGAGTCAAACCAGGCCGAAGAAGTATTCAACGAGGAAGTTGATTACTAAATTAGAAAATCAATAATTCCTGTGACTTCATGAGTATTTTTATGATAAAAATACTCTATGAAACTAAAAAATACAGAAATTTTAAATAACTTCAGATCACCGGCCTTCCCAGGTTCATTCTTTCTAAGCTTTGAAGGAATTGAAGGCGCTGGAAAATCAACACAAATTATATCAGCAAAAGATTACCTTGAGTCTCAAGGTTTTCGTGTTCTTATACTAAGAGAGCCAGGTGGAACACCATTTGGAGAAAAGTTAAGACAGGCAATTCTAAACTCTAAGACAGAGCTAGAGCCTATTTCTGAAGCTTACTTATTTGCTTCTTCTAGAGCTCAACTTCTAACAGAAGTTACTTTAAAAGAATTAAATACTCCTGGAACAGTCATTATATATGATCGTTACATAGACTCATCAATAGCTTACCAAGGAATTGCTAGAGGTTTAGGAATAGATACTGTTCTAAACATGCATAATGTATTTCCATTAAATCTTATTCCACACAAGACATTCTACTTAAAGATATCAACAGAGACATCTCTTGGTAGACAGAGAGTAAGAAATGCTCCTAAAGATTACTTTGAAAGCCGTGGTAAGGATTTCTACGAGAACCTTATAGCAGGTTATGATATGAGTTGTGAGCTATTCCCAGAAAGAATAAGCATCATAGATGGTAATCAAAGCTTAGAGCTCGTTTTTGAAGATATCAAAGAGGAATTGAATAAGCTTATTTTCAAGAAAGATGAGCAATAATACAATTTTAGAAAAACTAATCTCATTATGGGCCAAGGATAAGTTGGCCCATTTCTATATTATACAGCCATCCCCAACACAAGAAGACCCACGTGAATTCACAAGATCTTGGACAAGAGAATTTCTTGGAAAGATTATATCAGAAGAAAAATCCATCTCTAAAGCAGATGCACTAAATAAACTAGATCTTGGAAATAGTGATATTCTTCAAATTCTAAAAGAAGATGAGAATGAGAACTATAGTGTAAATGACGAAAGCTTCAACGAGTTTTTCAAATTTCAAAACTATAAACCATTAGAGCTGAAACAGAGGTTCGTTGTTATTGATGATGCTCACTCTATTACAAAGATATTAAGTAACAAGCTTCTAAAGACTCTTGAGGAGCCTGCTGCAAATACAACAATCTTAATGCTCGACCCATATCGCAAGAAAATACTCCCAACAATATCTTCAAGGGCCATTTATATACGTGTTCCAGCTGAGATCACTCACACAGAATCGAAACCAATTGAGTTATTGTCAGATTTCTTACAAGAAAATGGATTTAAAGAAGATTTTATTCTCAATATAAAGAAAATCGAGAGTAATAGATCAAATATAATGCCTTTATACGACTCGTTAAAAGGGAAGAAATCTCTTGAAATTGAGTTTATCGATGCACTGACTCGATTCGTCAATCAGCGTGGTTGCAGCTATAAGGAATTAGAATCATTTACAAAAGCTCTCAAGTGGTACGAAACTGCTGCTGTATTCAATAACTATTCTCCAGAAAAGCTTACAGGCTTGATGCTCACCATCAATTAAGCTGCTTTGTACCTAGACAAATCACTGAAAATTCATGAATATATATGTTTAAATATAATAAAAATGGATTTTATATAATGCAAGAAAATGCAAATTCAAATACAGAAGAAGATAATTCACAAACAAAGCAACCAGAATCTCTAGAGTCAAACGAAAGCACTCCACAAGAAACAGTAAAGACAGAATCATCAAACACTACTGATGACAGTAAGCTTACGGCTGGTGAAATAATAAAATTAGTACGAGTAAGGTTTCCTGGGAATGCGAAGTCATTTCCATTCCTAATTGGAAAGAGAAAGTTTATGTACGGACAAAAGGTTATGGCAATGAGTGACCGTGGTATGACTCTTGGTTATATCAACTCTGTTCCTTATGAAGTGCCTTTTGATAAGAGTATGCTTCCGTTAAAAAGTATTAGTAAAGTTGCCACTGACGAAGACGTGAGTGAACAAAGAAGTTACTACTTAAAAGAGAAAGAAGCTGAAAATTTCTGTAAAAATTTAATTGAAAAACATAAGTTAGATATGAACCTGACTCACGTTGAATTCATTCAATTTGGTAAAAAGGCCGTATTCTACTTTAATGCCCCAGCGAGAGTCGACTTCAGAAACCTTGTTAAAGACCTTGTTGCTGACTTAAAAATGAGAATTGAACTAAGACAAATCTCAGTAAGAGATAGGGCCGCAGCGATTGGAGCAATTGGTGTTTGTGGATTACAAACATGTTGCTCAAGTTTTTTAAAAAACTACGGTAATGTAAGTATCAAAATGGCCAAGAATCAAAACCTTGCTTTAATACCAAGTAAGATCAATGGTATCTGTGGTCAGATAAAATGTTGTATTAAATATGAAGATGATGTTTACTCTCAAAAAAGAACTCTTCTACCTAAAGAAGGAATATTCTTAAAAGCAAAGAATGGCGATATCGGTAGAGTTCAAAAACTACATTTACTTGTTGAGCAATTTGATATGATTACTGAGAAAGGTCAAATTAGACGTTACTCAGTAAATCAATTTGTAAAAGATGATTGTAAACCACCAAAAGATTGGAAATTTCCAAACGACCTTAGACATATTGTAAATGAAACAAGCACTGTTATCGGTCTTACAGATGAAGAACAGAGAAAGTCAGAAGAGTTTCTAAAGAAGTACAGCGAAGAAAACCCTGGAAGTGTTGTAGAAGTATTTCTAGATGATTCTGATGATGACAATAGCCTAGAAGAGCTAAATAGCTTGGAAGGTGAAATCCAAGTTAAGTCTGAAAAGAAAAATAAAAGGCCTCACAATAAGAGACCACATAACAGAAATAAAAATAACTCAAAACAAAATGCTGAGAAACAAGCTGCACCAGCAGATGGTAATAAACCTAAGTCAGCTCAAAAGAAAAAATACAGGCCAAGAAAAAAGAAACAAGCTAAGAAACCAGAATAAAGAATATGAAGATACTTCACACAAGCGACTGGCATTTAGGAAAAAAGCTCTATAAGGTCAGTCGTATTAAGGAACAAGAACTCTTTCTCACATGGTTATCTGAATATATAATTACTGAAGAGATAGATATTCTTTTAATAAGTGGAGACATTTTCGATGTACCAACACCTCCAAATGAAGCGCTTAAACTCTACTTTAATTTTTTAAAGTCATTATCTGCAAAAAAACAAATTCCAATTTTCATTATCGGCGGTAACCACGATAGTTCAAACTTCTTAGAGGCCCCTGCACCATTTCTAGAACTTAATAATATTCATGTTGTTGGGAATTTAAATGAACTAGCAAAAGATAACTTTTCTCCTTATGTACACAATCTTAATATTAGGGATGAAGAAGTATCAATCTGTCTTTTACCTTATTTTAGGACACATGAGTTATTTAATCTTGCAAAGTGCTGGGACATAGATATTGAAGAAGGTTTACTCCCAGTCATTGAAGTTGCTTTAGAAAAGTTAACTGCAAAAAGTATTGGTAAGAAAATCCTTATGTCACACCACCTCTTTGGAAGTTACGAAGAAGCTGGATCAGAGCAGGGACTAAACTTATCTGGCATAGATTCTATACCAACGAATATACTTAATGACTTTGACTACGTCGCCCTTGGACATATCCATAAGGCGCAAACAGTAAGAAAAGAATCCCCTATTGTTCACTACAGTGGATCCCCAATGGCATTTCGCTTTAGTGAAACGACGACAAAAGAAGTTTCAGTAGTCGATATAACGGATAATAAATTGTCTTTTGAACGCGTAGCTATAAAAGAGTTTGATAAATTACTTAGAATAACTTGTACTAAAGATGAAGTTGAAGAATACAAAGATCAAATAATTACAAGTTGGGGAAATAGAGAAGACATAGAAGTCTATCTAGAAATGAAAGTTAAAACAGTCTCCCCTATAACATCAATGGCGGAAACGCTCAGAGCAGAACTTCTAACAAAGGGAATTCATCTCTTATCATTCCAAGCAATAGTCGTTGGAGAACATGAGCAAAGAGACGAACATATTCTTGAAAAAAGTTTAAGAACGGAAGAGCTCTTTGATCTCTTCTATAAAAAGAAATATCCAGAGAGTGAAGATATACCTGTTGAGCTAAAACAAGACTTCAACAATCTCTTAGAAGTTGTGATGGCCACAGATGAGGCTTAATTCACTAGAGATAGAAAACATTACAAGTCTAATGGGTAAGCACTTTATAGACTTTGAAGAGATCCTTAAAGAAGGAGAGCTATTTGCTATTACAGGTCCAACAGGCTCGGGTAAGAGTTCAATTCTTACGGCAATAAGTTTAGCGCTCTATGGAAAAAATTATAAGAAGAATTTAGATAGTAAAGATTTTGTCTCTCTTGGGACGGCCAGTGCAAATATAAAGCTCTATTTTAGCACAAAGGGAAATCAATACTGCGCGAGCTGGTCACTAAAAGTATTAAAGAAAAATGGTGAGCCAATAAAGAAGCCTTCACCTCAGAGAATTGTCACTAAAGATGGTGTGGCCATAGAATCTTCGCCAGAAGAGATTATTGGACTGACATTTGACCAATTCATTAGAAGTGTAGTTTTAAATCAAGGTCAATTTTCAAAATTCCTAACTTCTAACTTCTCAGAAAGAAGAAAGATTTTAGAAAGGCTTTACTCTGAGAATGAGTTATCTGAAATAAACAAGAAACTCCGTGAAACATTAAGTACTCAAAAGCAAGAAATTGAAAAGCTCTCTATCAAACTAGACTCATCCCTTCCCTACACAGAAGATGAAATTCTTGAAGCAGAACAAGAACTTCCAAAGCAAATAGATGAAAAAAATGACCGTGAGAAAAATTTTAATAGTCTTCAAGAAATACATAATCAACTAAAAGATGTCTTAGAATTTAGTAGTAAGAGAATTCAATTTTCAAACAGAATTAAAGACATAAACATTCAACTTGAACAAGCAAATCAAGATGTTAATAAGCAAATAGACCTAATAAGAAAAAAGACAAAAGCTTACGACACATTCAAAGTTGGATATACAGAGAAAGTAGAAAAATTAAAAAAAGCAATTTCTGTGCGCTCAAAAGTTGAGAATATATCGGAGTCATTAAATTCTCTCAACGATAGTAAACTACGTATAGAAAATAAAACAAAAGACATCTCACTTGAAAGAAGTAAGAAAGATGAAGACCTAAAGTCTTTAAAGGCTAATAAAGTCTCCCTAGAAGAGAGAGGAATTCTCTCTCATTTAGATTCAATTCAAACTGAAAGTATTGAGGATTGTCTTACAAAGATACAATCAATAGAAGATAGTAATATTGTTTACAAAGAAAATATTGAAAGTAGAAAGAATGAACTATCTCAAACAGAAGTAGAAGGTAAAAAGCTTGCTGCAATTCTGGAAACTCAACAAAGTAATATATTCGATATTTTTAAAACAAAAGATTTTGAAAAACATTACCAAGAAAATCTCTCTATAATTGAAAGTAAAATTAATGAACTAAATAAAGACTTACTTCTACGAGAGCAGGCCCAAGAAAAAAAGAATAAATTAAAAGATGAACTTAAGGCGATAGATCTTAAAACTAAAAAAGAAACTCTAACAAAAGCAGATGCAAAAATAAAAGCTCTAGAACTAGATCTCAAAAGATCTCAAGAAAAAGAGAAAGAGCAAAAGAAAAATGAAGTCTTAATTGATCTTCTAGATCAATCAATTAAAGATAGTGAATGTAAAGTCTGTACTCAAAAAGTAGATATAAACTTCCTGGAAAGCATTAAGTCTGATCTAGTAAAAACATTGAATAAAAATCAGGGACTAATCAATATATCAGAAGTTCAAGAGCAGATCACTCAAGAACAATCTAAGTATACTCTCCTAGAGCATGATATTAAAACACTCAGTGAAAAGAGAGATTCACTAACAAACGAAATAAAAGACCTAGAAACAACTATTACAAATTTCGATAAACAACTAAAGCAGCAAACAGAATCTACAGAAGAGAAAAAGAAATTACAGCAGAACTACAACCTATGCCGTGAGATTCATCAAAGTGTTATTCTAACTACAGAAAAAATAAATGCACTACGAGAAGATTTTAAAAAGATTAGAGTATCAATAGAACAGTCAGAGAATCGTATTCAAGAAAATACAGAAAGTAGTAAAGAACTTGGAAGTAAAATATCTGAACTAATCAATGAGTCTTTTACTGTCGATAAAATTGATCATGTCAAAAAGAGTATAAAGCAAACAAATGAATACCATAAAGTTCTTGGTCAGATAGAAAATATTCAAACCATAAATGATTCACTCCAAAAACAGCTAAACTCACTTGAAGTCGAAAAGAAAGACTGTGAATTCAATATAACGAAACTTAGTTTTGATAAAAAAGAACTTGAAAAGGAACTAACAAAACTAACTGGTGACAGCAATATAGACGATGCACTCTCAGAGCTTGAAAAGCAAAGAGAAAGTATGGAGTCAGAACTAAAAGAGCTATCAAAGAAGAAGTCTCAACTCGAAACTGAGTATACGAGACTCCTTACTTCATTAGACTCTCTTAAGGATCAAATTAACTCATTAGAGAATTCAATAATTTCTGCTCTTGGAAATATTACAACAATCAATTTTCAAGTTGATAATCTTGCCTCTGATAACAAAGAGACTAAAATATTCCTTGAAAAAGTTAAGGCGCTTAAGACATATCCTGAAACCGAAGAAACAATTCAAGGTCTAAAAGAAGGAAGTCAAAGACTTCTACTGACGGAGCTAAATATATTCAAAGAGAGACTAAACTCTCTAGTTAGTAGTATCTCTAAGTCTGAAGAGAAAATTTCTCTTTATAGAAGTAAAGAAGCTGAGCAGACAAAAGATAAGGCATTACTAAAAGAACTTACAGGTTCATTTGATAGGCTCAATAATCTTGCTGATGTTCTAGGAAGAAATAAAGATGAATTTAGAAACTTTGTACTCGGCTTTATTGAACAGCAATTAATTCAAAATACGAATCAAGAGCTATCTAAGATATGTGACGGGAGATATGGCCTAACTCAAAAAGAAAGTACTCACGGACACGACTTCTTTATTTCAGATCGCTGGAATGGAGCAATGGAGAGAAAAGTGACTACACTGTCTGGTGGAGAAACTTTCCTAGTCTCTTTGGCCATGGCCCTAACATTAGCTGAAATGACTAGAGGTCAGGTTGATATAGACTGCTTCTTTATTGATGAAGGCTTTGGAAGCTTAGATGCTGATAGTATTGAAGACGCTTTCAGTGCCCTAATGTCTGTTAGATCAAGAGGAAAACAAATTGGAATTATCTCTCATATAAAAGAGCTAACTTCTAGAATTCCTGCAAATATAAATTTAAATAAATCGGCCGAAGGGCAATCGAAGATAGAGTACTTATATAACTAGGCCTATAGAAATAGACCTAGTTTATTATTTTATTTTAAAAGTCGCAGTTTCCTGGATTTCTTGGGAATGGGATTACATCTCTGATATTTGCCATACCAGTAATATACATAATAGCTCTCTCAAATCCTAAACCAAATCCAGCATGAGGAACAGTTCCGTATTTTCTAAGATCTAAGTACCACCAGTACCCTTCTTTCTCCATACCGTCTTTATCCATCTTAGCGATAATCTTTTCTAGATCTTCTTCTCTTTGAGATCCACCAATAATTTCACCAACACCTGGAACAAGAACGTCCATAGCTCTTACAGTTTTACCGTCTTCATTTTGCTTCATGTAGAATGCCTTACAGTCAGCTGGGTAATCAGTTACAATAACAGGTCCCTTAAAGTGCTTTTCAGCAAGGAATCTCTCATGCTCTGTCTGTAGCTCTTTCCCCCAATCAGTAGGGAATTCAAACTTTTCACCTGAGGCATTAAGAATATCAATTGCTTCAGTGTATGTGATTTTAGTAAATGGCGTATCTCTTACAAGCTTAAGCATCTCTAAGTGAGATTCATCTAAAGTTCCACCATGTCTATTTATTAAAAAGTTCATCTCATCAGCACAATTCGTTAGCACTTCAGAAATCATATATTGAATATAGTCACCAGCAAGTTTTGCAACATCATCAAGGTCAGCAAACGCAAGCTCAGGCTCAATCATCCAAAATTCAGAAAGGTGTCTAGGAGTATTAGAGTTTTCAGCTCTAAAAGTAGGACCAAATGTATAGATCGCTCCTAAACCAGAAGCATAACACTCACCTTCTAATTGCCCAGTCACACAAAGAGAAGTTTCTTTACCAAAGTAATCTTGAGAAAAATCAACATCTCCCTTATCAGTTAATGGAGGATTTTTTGAGTCTAAGTTAGAAACTCTAAACATTTCTCCTGCACCTTCACCATCAACAGAAGTTATAATTGGTGAATTAAGATAGAAGAAACCATTGTCAGAGAAAAATCTATGAGTTGCTTGTGCTAGCTCATGTCTAATTCTAAAAACAGCTCCAAAAGTATTTGTTCTAACTCTTAAGTGGGCCTGCTCTCTTAAGAACTCAAGTGAAGTTGCTTTCTTTTGAAGAGGGTAAGTATCATCACACTTACCAATAATCTCTACAGACTTGGCATGCATTTCTACTTTCTGCCCTCTACCACCAGAAGGAACAAGTGCCCCTGTAACAGCGATAGATGATCCAATTAATAATGAAGAGATCTCTTCATAATTAGGAGTAGATCCATCAACAATAATCTGTAAATCACCCTGGCAACTTCCATCATTGATCATCACAAAAGAAAACTTCTTAGCTTTTCTAATACTTCTGATCCACCCTTTTACAACGGCATCACAATCAACGATTTCATCTTTAAATATTTTCTTTAATAAAATTCTTTCCACGTTTCAACTCCAACAGATTAAAGAAGGCTTTCTTTAATTGTATTTACTTTTTCTTTATCAAGTCTTGCACCAAACTTTGTAACAAGCTCACTTGAACTATGACAAGCTAGCTTAGCTGCTTGTGTATACTCTAAACCATTAGTTATTCCATAAAGGAAAGCACCTGCGAATAGATCACCTGCACCGTTAGTATCTTTTGGCTCAACTTGCTTAGTCTCAATAGCAATTTCTCTTTCACCGTCATATACAATTGCACCTTTCTCACCAAGAGTAACAGCGAATGTTTTAGCAACTGACTTAAGTTGGCTAACTGCTGTGTCAACATCTTCGGCACCAGTAAAGCTCATCGCTTCTGACTCGTTACAGAAAAGTAAGTCTATCTTCTTGTCTCCAAGGATTTCTTTAAAACCTTCTTTAAAGAAACCAACAATTCCTGGATCAGAGAATGTTAATGCTACTTTTACATCATTTGCTTGAGCTAACTCTCTCGCTTTAATTGCTGCAGCTTTCCCTGTAGGAGAAGTCACAAGATAACCTTCAATATAAAGATACTCTGAAGCAAGAAGCTCAGACTCAACAATTTCATTAGTAGAAAAAGTTTCAGTTATACCTAAGTATGAGTTCATAGTTCTATCAGCGTCAGGAGTAATGAAAACCATACACTTACCAGTAAGACCTTCTTCTCTATCTTCTCCCATATTTGTAGTAACACCGTTACTTACAATATCTTTATAGTAGAACTCTCCAGTTTCATCGTTAGCAACTTTACATGAATAGAAAGATTTACCACCAAACTGACTAACTGCAATAATTGTATTAGCAGCAGACCCACCACAGCTTCTCGCGTGAGAAATACCTTCTAAATTATTTAATAACTCAGCTTGTCTATCTTGGTCTACCAGCGTCATTAGACCTTTTTCAACATTCATTTTCTCTAGAAAAGTAGGTTCAACTTCATACTCAATATCAACTAGAGCATTTCCAATTCCATAGACATCATATTTCTTCATTATTAATAATCCTTTTTTAAATTTGGAAAAATACTACCTATATACAAGTAATTTGTCATGATTTTTTGTTTTAGAATCAATAACTTAAAATCTATGGCCAACACATTTACAAATAGTTACAATTAATTACTGAACTTGCCACTGATGGCATGATTAAAATAGAGTTATTTATTAATACCAAAGGGAATAAATATGACTATTCAAGACTTTCTAAAAAAGAAACAAGAAAAGTTAGCTGAGAAAACTAAGTCTAAAAAGAAGGACTTTAGAGCTAAATGTGAAGAACTTTTAGAGCAAATTAAAACTTACAACGAAGATAAGCATAGTGAACTTCTTAAAACATTCAAAGATCGCTACGATAAAGTAAATATTCAAAAGAAGAAGATACTTGGATTCTACGGTCAATTAGTGAATGAACTAAAGGCATTGAAAGAACAGGCCGGTGAGTCAATCTTTACAACTCCTGTTGTTAAGAGAGCTAAATCGACTATTAAAGATGTCAAAAAGCAAAAAGAAAAGATTGAAAAGAAGGTTGATAAAGCCGTTAAGTCAACTAAGAGAAAAGTTACTGATGCTGTAAAAAAAGTTGAAAAAGCTGCTGAAGAAGTAATTAGTGAAGAAAAAGAGAAAGTTACTAAGAAAGCTACTGCAGCAAAGAAGAAAGTAACGAAAAAAGCAACTACTGCTAAGAAGAAAGTTGCAAAGAAAGCTACAACAGCTAAAAAGAAAGTGACTAAGAAGGCCACTACAGAAAAGAAAAAGGTTACTAAGAAGACAACTGCAGCTAAGAAAACTGTTGCAAAGAAAGCAACTGCAGCAAAGAAAACAGTAGCGAAGAAAGCAACTACTGCGAAAAAGAAAGTTACAAAAAAAGCTACAACAAAAAAGTAAATTTACAATATAGTATGGCCCAGCCACTTTGTCTGGGCTATATTATCCCCATGAAAACAATCTTAAAGTCACTACTATTACTATTATTTATCACTTCAATTGCACATGCTGAGAACTGGCGTGTTAATTGGCAACATTCAAAAGTATCTTTTGAAATTCCATATATGGAAATAACAACAGTTACCGGTGCTTTCACTAAGTTTGATGGAGCCTTTGACTTTAATGAAGCTACTAAAAAGCTAGAAAATATTGAATTCGTTATAAGTACTAGAAGTATTGATACTAATAATAAGAAAAGAGATAATCACATAAAGAACAAAGACTTCTTTAATGTAAATAAGTATCCAAAAATCGAATTCAAATCCACTAAAACTATTTACAAAAATGGAAGTCCTATAGAAGTTATTGGCGATCTAAAACTTTTAGATGTAACAAAAACAGTAAAGTTTAATCTAAAGTATAAAGGAAGCGTTAAAGATCCGTGGGATGATAATAAAACAGCTCAATTCTTTGAAGCAGACACTACTATTAATAGAAAGGATTTTGGTCTCTCTTGGAATAAGACTTTAGATAAGGGTGGAGTTCTACTTGGGGATAACGTATCTATCAAAATAATAATTGAAGCTTTTCAAGAAGGTGTAAGGCCAGCCTTTTCAAGATTCTTTCTTCCAACAAAAGATATTAAGAAATCAGTTATAGATGAAGTAAAAAAAAAAAATGAAAAAATAGAAGAAGAAGTAGAAGAAACAACTCAAATAACAATGACTGCACCTGTAGTTGTCTCTACTCCAGAGACACCGAAGATAAAGGATATTGTACTTAATCTTTCTTTTGGATTTGTTGCATTCATTATCTTAATAGGTACTGGAATAAAGTTACAATTAGTTCTGACGAAGTACCTAGAAAAGAAAAATCTAGATCCTAAATGGACATTTCTAATTCCAAATATAGTAGTAATGCTATTAATTATGTATTTTGCAATACATCTAGCTCCATACATGGGCTATGGGCCACACCCGTGGGGAAATTAATTACCCACGAGTAAAGACAAGTTCATTCCCTTCAGACATTGAAGGGTTAAACTTATAACCGTCACTATCAAAGCCTTTTAAGGCCTCCATCTCTGTAACTTTATTTTCGATTATAAATCTGGCCATCATTCCACGCGCTCTTTTTGCAAAGAGACCTATGATCTTATATTGGTCATTTTTCTTATCTTTAAAGACAGGAGTTACAACTTCACCATTCAATCTACTGAAGTCTACTGCACCAGAGTATTCACCTGATGCACAATTAACTAAGATCTTTTCTTTTTTAAGAATAGTATTTAATTCTGCCGTAAGATCTTCTTTCCAGAATTCATAAAGATTCTTACTTCCATTACATGAAAACTTTGTACCCATTTCTAAACGATAAGGCTGAATTAGCTCCAGAGGAGATAACACTCCATAGAGCCCAGAAAGTATTCTAAGGTGGTTTTGAGCATACTTAATTTGTGTCTTATTTAAGCTCTCAGCATCAAGACCAACATATGTATCACCTTTAAATGAGAATATTGCTTGTTTTGCATTTTCTGGAGTAAAAGGAGTTTTAAATGACTTATATCTACCAACATTTAGGTTAGTCAAAGCTTCAGATAATTTCATCATTTTAGAAATTTCTGCAGGAGAACACTTCTTTAACTCTTTTATAAGTACCTCAGATTTCTCAATGAACTTTGGTTCAACATAATCTGAAATTGGTGCACTAGACTCAAAATCTAACTTCTTAGCAGGCGATACGATCACTAACACTTTATAATACTCCGTTATAACTATATTATAATCAGCTTACTCAAATCATTGCCAATTGGCCATGGCATGGTCTGAGTAAATAGCTGATATCTAGCTTCTATATTTGGCATAGTCTTTGAATTTTTCTTTTTTTCTTATTTCTATATACTGGTGATTAGGGACATTCAAACAGGGTAAGAAAATGAAACATAGGCCACTTCCATTTGTGATTCTCGCAATACTACACCTTATCGAGCCGTTGCTTAAAATAGCTTATTTTAAGGCAACGACAAGCTTTCCTATTCTGTCTATTGTAGAAAATATATCTCATTTAAACTCAACAAGGGCCGTATTTGAATTTTGGTTTCTCTTTCCAATTGGAGGTATTGCACTTCTTGGAGTTAAGAAATGGAGTTATCCAGTATTTGTAAGTGTTCAGCTCTATTCTATATACAGCCACTTAAGTTATGAGGCCTTTACATGGCCATATGCGAGTAGTTCACCTCAGTGGCCTAGTCTAGTTATACTCTGCTGTAATGTGGCCATAATCCTCTACTTTCTCTTACCAGAAATTAGAAAACCATTCTTTAATAGAGCTGATAGATGGTGGGAACACAGAGAAAGGTACACGATTCGAATTCCTTGCTCATACTCATTAGTAACTGATAACACATTAAAGGATGCTGAGATACTCAATATATCTCATTCAGGTGCATTCTTAACTCTCCCAGAGGGAGCTGAAATCTGTGGTCAGAAAATGATCATAAATATTACTTTTATTAGCGATAATATTTGTTTGAACGCAAATATTATCTCTCAGCATGAGTTTGATGGTGAAAAGGGATTTGGAATAGCTTTTGACTACGAAAATATCTGGGAAAAAATCTATATGAGAAAAATAATCAAAATGATTTCAAAGGCCGCAAAGAAACATCATGTCCAGCAGCTTACAGCTTAAGCAAAGATATAAAGGTCGTACCGAGCACTCTTACCTATGTATTGAGCGCTTGGTTTGGCCTTAAGTGTTGGAGATTTAACACCTCTCTTAACTACAAACCTCTTAACACCACTCTTTTTAACCCACTCATAGACACTTTCTTCATCACTATCTTTTCCGACAAGATCTCTAAATATCTGCATCTCTTTTCTTGGAAGAGCAGACTTCTTCTTACCTTCATCTGGATACATTGGATCATAATAGATAGCTGTAGGCATATCTTCTTCTAAACGATCTAAGTGATCTGATCCCTCTCCAAAAACAACATTGAGAGAAGAACTATTAAAGTTTCTCTTAGCGAGTAGAAGAAGCGCTGCAACGGTAGGGTTTCTTTCAAAAGCTGTGACACGTGCCCCAAATTTTAAAAGAAGTATTGAGTCCTTACCACTTCCACAAGTCAGGTCCCATATGTGACTTTGTCCTGGAGACTTAATCCCAAGGGCCTTTGCCAATGGTTCTTTATTTAGTGAGTACTTCTTATTAGACTGCTGCTGCCATAAATCATTAAAATCAAATTCAATCTCCCCACGGTCTTTAGACTTATAAAAGAGTTTCCCATTGATAAAGTGTAGACTGGCCTGAGTTGAGTCATCTTCACGCTCCACGTTATAATACGTAGACAGAAATGAAATTTTTTCATGATTAAAATCACTATCAGTGAAGATTTTTAGTGTATGCATTCTTAGATTATAACAGTTAATTTAGGTAGATAAAGTCATTTATTACATGATATTAAGTTAGCCTAAAAATTTAATACTAGACGCACAGAGGAAGAAGATCCATGAGTCGAATTGAAAACTTACCATATAACCCAAAAGAACTTGAAAGAGAATTAACTCCATTTTACATCAGTGCTACTGAGACTGAAATCAATGAAATGATGGAAACAATTGGCGTTAAGAGCCTTAAGGAATTATACGCCCATATTCCTGAAGACATACTTATGGATCAAGGGCCTAAAGAGCTTGGTAAGCATTTAGAGTATGAACAACTAGTTGCTCATGTAGAAGATCTAGCAGCAAAGAATAATATAAAGACATCATTTATCGGTGATGGACTTCAACAATATAAAGTTCCAGAAGTAGTTCCATTTGTTTGTGACATCAGAGGACTTACAACGGCCTATACTCCTTACCAACCAGAAAGATCTCAAGGAACTCTTTGGACTCTATGGATGTATTCAAGCACTTTATCAATGCTAACTGGTTTTGAAGCAATCAACGCTTCATTCTACGATAGATCAACTTGTCTATTTGAAGCTTGTAATACTGCTACAAGAATTAAAAGAAAAACAAATAAGGTTATTATCTCTGAAGGTATTTATCCTGGTGATTTAGAAGTTCTAAGAACTCAAGCAAAAGAAACGAACTTAGAAATCATAACTCTACCAATTGATAAAGAAACAGGTTTAACAGATATTGACGCTGCTAAAGCATTAATTGAGAAAGAAAAAGAAAACCTATCAGGGTTTGCTTTTTGTCAGGTAAATAACCTTGGTCTTATTGAAGATGTAAATGCTCTTACTGATCTTTGTACAGAAGCACAGATTCAATCAATTGCAATCATCGATCCTATGTTACTAGCGACTGAAGGTTTATTAGCTCCTGTAGAATACGGAAGTAATAACCAAGGTGCTGACATGATCGTTGGTGAAGGACAGCACTTAGCGATTGGTCCTAACTGGGGTGGACCAGGACTTGGTATTTTTGGAATTAGATATAATGAAAAAAATAAAACAGCGATAAGATCTACTGCCGGTAGATATATTGGAAAGGGCAAAGACGGAGAAGGAAGAACTTGTCTTTCAATTGTACTCTCTACTCGTGAACAACATATAAGAAGAGAAAAAGCGACAAGTAACATTTGTTCTAACCAGTCGTTTCTAGCTTCTGCTGCAGGTGCAGGGATCTTAGGTCGTGGTGAAAGTGGAATGACTGAGTCGATGATGGCCGGTAGAGAGCTTGCTACTCAAATCTATATTGAACTTTCAAAGTATGAAGAGTTAAACCCAACATTTCCATACTCACCTTTCTTTAATGAAATAGTATTCACTTACAATGGTGACTTAAATGCACTAATGAATAAAGCAAGTGAAGCAGGAATTCACCTTGGTGTAGATATTAGTTCAAGACTAGGAAAGGAAAATCAATTAAAAATGAGTTTCTCTGATCTACAAAACGATGGTGATTTAGAGAAACTAACTAATTTCTTAGATCAAAATTTAAAATTAAATGATGAAGACCTAGAAATAGATATGCCAGATATTCCTGGAGACCTATTAAGAGAAAATACAGTTGGTCTACCAGAGTTTAGTTCAGAAGAAGTAAAGAGCTTCTACACCGAACTTGGAAATATGAACGTTTCTCCAGATGATAATATTTATCCTCTAGGTTCATGTACTATGAAGTACAACCCATATATCAATGACTACGCTGCAGGACTGAAAGGTTTTACAGACACTCACCCACAGGCACCAGAAGTTGATACACAGGCAAACTTAGAAATTCTTTTTGAAACTCAAGAGATGTTTAAAGCTATAACTGGTCTACCTGGAGTTGTGACTCAACCAGTAGCTGGAGCGCAAGGTGAGCTAGTAGGAATTAAGATGTTCCAGGCCTATCACCGTGAGAGAGGAAATGCTGAGAAGAAAGATATTATCCTAATTCCAAGAAGTGCTCACGGGACAAATCCTGCAACAGCAACTATGGCCGGATTTGAAACAAAGAAAGCTGGTGGAGTTCAATACGGAATCATCACAATTGAAGCAAATGAAAATGCAGAAATTGATTTTACTCAATTAAAATCAGTTGTTGAAGAATACGGTGAAAGAATCGCTGGTATTATGGTAACAAACCCAAATACTGCAGGTATTTTTGAAACTCAATTTAAAGAAATGGCAGAACTTATCCATTCAGTAGACGGACTAGTTTATATGGATGGAGCAAATATGAACGCTATCGCAGGTTGGGTAGACCTAGATAAGATGGGCGTAGATGCTGTTCACAATAATCTTCATAAGACTTGGACAATTCCACATGGTGGAGGGGGTCCAGGAGATGCAATAGTTGGAGTAAGTTCTAGACTATTAGATTATATGCCAGGAATCCAAGTAAGAAAGAATGGAGATAAGTTTGAAACTTTTAAAGCTCCAAAATCTATTGGTAGCTTCCACAGACACCACGGAAACTTTGCTCATAAAGTTAGATGTTACACATATATAAAAGCTCTAGGTTGTGAAGGTGTTAAGCAGATGTCAGCGATAGCTGTTCTTTCGGCAAAATATCTTTATCACCAACTTAAGGAAACTTTCCCAACTCTACCTTCTAGATCAGAAAGCTCACCTAGAATGCATGAGTTTATCTTAACTCTTACAGATGATGAATTTGCTAAAATAGCAAATGCAGGAACTGTTAAGTCAGCGGCCATTGCAAAAATTGGTAAGCTATTCCTAGACTTTGGTCTACACGCTCCTACTGTTGCCTTCCCTGAAGTTTACGGACTTATGGTTGAGCCAACAGAGTCTTTCACTAAAAAAGAGCTTGATGACTTTGTAGCTGTTGTTAAAGAGATTAAGCTTATAATTAATGAGCACCCACAAGTTCTTTTAACGACTCCTCACTTCACACCTATTAAGAAAGTTGATGAAGTAAGTGCAAACAAGAACCTTGATCTATTTGAAAAAATAACAAGTCTTCCTGTGTTAGCTAAGAATATTATTGAGCCAGGAGAACTTACAGCAATGTCTCCATCTGAGGTTACAAAGAAAATCTTAACTGCACACGAGTCAGTTTAACAATTATCAATAGCGTAGATAGAGATTCTATCTACGCTTATCTTTTGCCATGAAACAACCAGAAAAAAGACTCGATATTATTTCAAAAATCCCAGACAGAGAATACTCTGATATCTGGGATACTTGTTGTGACCATGGAAAGCTTGGTTATAAACTTATTCGTGAGTTTCCAAATGCAATGATTCACTTCAATGATATCGTTCCACATATCGTAGAGAAGCTTAATACAAAGCTCTACAATGTTCCAAGTGAGAGATATACCTTAAACACTCTAGACGCCAGAAATATAAAAGTAACTAACGACAATACCCTAATCTATATCTGTGGTATTGGTGGAAAGATGGCAATAGAGATTGTAGACGATCTCGTAAGTGGAAACTCTCATAACTTTGAACTCATTCTATGCACTCACTATCATCAATATGAGCTTAGAGAGTCACTTAGAGACCTTAACTTTAAACTTATTAAAAGCGAGCTCATAGTCCACCAGGGACAACAGTATGAGACGATCTACATCAGTAAAGACCGTGGGTATGAAATACCTAAATACAGTGAAGAATTATTTGATAAAAGCTGTAAGTTGAAAACATCATACTTTCAAAAGAGCATGTGTCACTATAAGAAGAATGCGAAGTACTCACGAATTTCAAACGAGATCTATTCTTACTATAGAGAACTACTCTCTTAGGGAATTATTAGAATCAATGAACATACATTTATGTATTCATGAGGCACCATTTATCTGTCCTTCTTACTCCCTATCTCTATATGTACTCGTTGAAACAATGATTTTATAGAAATCTACAAAAACCGATAAGCACTAAAATAAAAAGGCCATTATTTAAATTAATAATGGCCCTAGTTCACTAGAATGGTTTATCAAAAAAGCTAGCACATAATAACTAACGTAATGAAACTATATAAAGAAGAATTTAATAAGTGCTAAAGTCATTTACAGACTTTAAATATAAAATACATTCCTCCACCTTGCATGATACTTCAAGTTTAGCGGAATCATCTACAGAAATTAAGCTTCCAGCTCCTAGAACTTGATTCTTAGCTTTTATCTCTCCAGAAATAACAACCAATTTTGCCTTAGTAGCTTCAATTCCCATTTTTCCTACAAACTTAAGCATTGAACCTGTGACTACACCATTCTTGTTCTGCCAAAGGTCAACAATTTTATATTTTCCTTTATCTTTCCAAATAATATTTGATGCGTGAATATTGTATGGTTTCTCTCCATTATCAAAATTTTTCTTAATTGGCTTAACCAAGTATGGCCCATTATCAATCTCAACTAGAGCAATATTTTTATTCCCTTTTGCAGATGTTATATGTGACTCTCCTGCAGGCTGAGTCCAGAAAGACCCTTTAGGCATCCACATTTTTTCAGCGTCTGGATCGTCATTATGTACCAATCCTTCAATTACAATTGCTCTATATGAAACATTATGAATATGTGGAGGTGATGAAAAGCCATCTACAAACTTAGCAAGAAAACCTGTTGCAGGACTCCCCTTTCTATCTCCCCATAATGTTCCTGCCTGAGGACTTTTATCCCCACGAGCAGGGTTTAGTTTTTCCCAGTTAACTTTTGATATAGGTAGAATTTTAACGTTTTGACTATTTCTATCACTATGAGCACAGCTCACCATTATAGAACTCGTAATTATTGCAAGTATCAGTTTGTTCATATTAATTCCTTTATAAATTCTATTATTTTTTTTGCTTTTTCATCGTCAAGTCCATCCGCTTCTGGAGCTGCATACCTTTGGCTATCATTATCGTAGTATTCACCAGAGTGAGAAGCATGTTCAGCATCTAGAGATAGGCTTATTAGAATATCCACACCAATGTTAATATCATTTCCTGAAGTATTAAATCCTTCTTTAACCATTTTGGTTCCAAGTAAAGATGCTGGATTAACAGCAATTATAACTGGTCCATCATTACCTAAAGTATTGGCCATCTGCCGAGACCACATAGTAATTGCAAGCTTACTTTGAGCATAAGCTTCAAAGTCACTCAATTCAGTTTTACCAGACATCGCATCAAAATTAACTGATGATTGCGCAGCCGAAGAAAGATTGACAACTCTACCACTTTTTAAAATAGGTAACAGATTTTGCGTTAATAGATAAGGAGCAAACGTATTCACCATAAAACGAACATCATATCCATCTTCTGTTCTTGGATTCAATGTCTTAAAAACACCCGCATTATTGATAAGCACGTCAATCTCTTTGTACTTTGAAAGGATAGTGTCGGCCATCTCTTTTACTTCTGATAAATTGGATAAATCTGCTCTAATTGAGTCTACACCTAATTCAGCAGCAACTCTTGCTAGCTTGTCAGAGTTTCGCCCATGTATAATTAAATCATGTCCAAGAGATTTTAATTTTCGAGCTGTCTCGAGTCCAATCCCATCAGTAGCACCTGTAATTAATATTTTTTTCATAACATCCTCTAGTACATCTTATTTTTATTTTCACTTCTTTCAGGGATCTGCTGTATCGCATCCCAATGCTCAACAATTTTTCCATGATTATTAAATCTAAAAAAATCCATTGTCACATATTCATCATTATCAGGCCAAGTTTGATGAGTGTGAAGAGCTACAAGATCTTCCTCTGCAACCGCCCTAACAAACTCTATAGACTTATCTGTATATTCCTCATGCATACGAGTGAAGTATTCTATAAAGGCCCCTGCTCCATCACCTACGACTGGATTATGTTGGATATACTCATCCCCAACGTAGAGTTCAACTGCTTTTTTGGGGTTCCCCTCATATGCCATTTTATAAAATGCAATTGCACTTTCTTTATTTTTTTCTAAGCTCACTAATAAACTCCTTTCGACGAATTAAGAAAATCCTTATTCTATCGCCTGGCATTGCAATGTAAAAGACTTTTTACTATTTCAACTTATTTGAATTCTCGATAACAACCTTCCCAATGTAGTCACCCTTTTCAAATATTTCGTGAGCTGCATTTATTTCTTCCAAATTAAAAACTTTTTCATTAATTAAAGATTTAATATTTCCATTTTCTACATTTTTAGAAAGAAACTTTAATATCTCTTGGTGTCTTTTCTGATCCTGTCCAGTAAGCATTGGTAAAAGCATAAATACCACATGTAGTGAAATACCTTTCATATGTACAGGGGTCAGGTCATGTTTCTCCATACTAGTTGTCGTTATCACTTGACCATTTGCTCGAACAAGATCCCATACTTTATCAAGATGCTCACCACCAACTGTATCAAAAACAATATCAAAACCACCTTCGACACCGGCCTCCTTAGTGTAGTCTTGCAGCTCAACTTCTTTCCTATTGATAACGACATCAGCGCCTAAGGATTTAACGATCTCAGCTTTAGCGTCACTTGATACGCTTGCTGTTACTCTTGCACCAAGTAGTTTTGCTAATTGAACAACTTGATGGCCAACACCGCCAGTTCCACCGATGACTAAAATATTTTGTCCTTTTTCAATCTTGGCCTTTTCAACTAACCCTTCATATGCAGTAATAAAAACCAAAGGCAAAGCTGCTGACTCATTAAAAGAGAGTGTTTTTGGTTTATGATAAATAAGCTCCTCATTTACCACCATATGATTTGACGAAGCTCCATTGTAACCAACAAGGCCTCCAGCAATACCAAATACTTGATCTCCCGCCTTAAAGCTTTTGACCATGCTTCCTACTTCAACAATGACACCTGAAACATCACCATGAAGTGGAGCAGGAAGCTCTGGCCCAAGAGGAACCCCACGTAGAATTTTATTATCTACTGCGTTTATGCTCGTTGCATTTACCTCAACTAAAACTTGATTCTCATTTAATTCGGGTAGTTCAATCTCAGACTTTGTGAACTTAGCATTCTCACCATACTCATTTACAATCATTGCAGTTGTTTTCATATTATCTCCTTCTGGATTAATTCTTCTTAAGACTACTTTACGTCATTTCCAAAAACGAATAAATGATGTATAATGAAGATCACTTATTCCAAACTGGAACAAATAATATGTTAGACTCAATTGAAGATTTTAGAATAATTTCAAGTATATACCGAACACTCAGCCTGACAGTCTCTAGTGAAGAGTTCAATATATCTCCAGCAACTATGAGTAAAAAGCTAAAGGCCATAGAAGACAGGCTTGGTAAAAGACTATTTAATCGCTCCACACGCAAGCTTAGCCCTACGGAAGATGGAGAGATATACTACAATTACTGTATTGAAATACTAGAGAAGGTTGACTCCTTCGAACAAAATACAACACAAACTGAACCAGAAGGAGTCATAAAGTTTACAACCTCAACCACTTTTGCTCGACTCTATTTAATGCCAGTGATTAAAAAGTTTGTAAAAAAGTATCCAAAAGTAAAGGTCGATATGATTTTAACAGATCAAGTGATCGACATTATTAAGGAAGGAATAGACGTCGCTATTAGGATAGCTCCACTCAAGGACTCCAGTCTTATTTCTAGAAGAATAGGTGATGGACGATTAGTTATTTGTGCAAGTAAGGAATATGTAAAAAAACATGGTGTTCCTAAAACCCCTTCTGACTTAAGAAACCACAATTGTATTACCTTTGGTAGCAGTAATTGGACCTTTCAAAAAGGTCGCAAAGAACAAACCGTAAAGGTCAAAGGTGATGTTAGAATCAATTATGGAGAAATGTTGGCACAAGCAGTTGAGTCAGATATGGGCATTTCTATACTTTCTCTTTGGTTAATTCACAATCAAATTAAGAGCAGTAAAGTTGTAACACTACTTGATGACTATGAGCTATCAAATCAGCCCGATATTTATTTGGTCTATCCAGAAAAAAATCTTATCGCAAGCAAAACGAGAGTATTTATAGATTTTATCGTCGATGAATTGAAGCTGCCTTTTAAGTAAATGTTCGACTTATCTTTAATGAACACGATGCTAAATAATTAAGCCAACTCAAAGCTCTAGGAAAAATATACATCATATATAAAGGACTACTCTACTACTCATATTTAATAGCTAACTTAATCTCTTCGACTTCCTTGAAAATATATATGCACAAATTGTAAGTACACAATAAATTCCAACAATAAAGTAAAGTTGTTCAATTTGATTTTGAATATCATAAAATAAAATTAAACAAGTCCCTGAAACTAAACTCAATATTGATAAAGTCGTAACAACTGGAGAAGAGTTAGTTTTATGTCTGATCTTATGATTAGCAAATGCCATTAATACAGAGACTATTAAGAATGTCACACTCCCAAATTCAAGTATCATCTGCAAGTCACCTATTAGAATAAGACTAAAGGCAAGAATTGACATTGTAAGAATAGAAAAAACAGGAATATTATTTACTTTCTTTGCTAGAAATTGGGGGAAGTACTTATCACTAGCGATGACTGACATTTGCCTTGAGGCACCAAAGATTGTTCCACTTATGGCACTACTTGTAGCGAGTAGGGCCCCAACAATCACAAGCTCACCACCAAAATGCCCCAATACTTTATCTGCACCAGATGCCATGGCGTACTCTTTATTTTGTATTATCTCTTCAAAAGGAATTGCGAGCATGGCCCCTAGTGCAATAGCAATATAAATGAGTATTGCCAGAGAGATCGCTGAATATATTGCTCGGGGAATGTTCTTCTCAGGATTTTCCATTTCGTTTACAGCATTTATCACAAGCTGAAATCCTTCATAGGCAACAAAAGTTAATGAAGAAACAATCAATATAGAAAGAAATGTTACATCTCCACTATTTTCAAAAAGAACAGGTAGAGTAGTTTTTCCATGGTTCATCAATGTGAAAGAAATAACCACAAGGATCACTAACTTTGTATAAACCATGATGTCTTCTATCTTCCCCATTCCTTTCACACTCCAAATATTAATAGAAGTAAAAATAAAGATAATAGCTCCTGCAACAATTTTTCTAGCAAACTCACTATTAGCATATTCGGAACTACTTAAAGCATATGAGGAAAAGGTATAAGCATATAGTGCAATTGTACTAATATATCCAAAGATCACCCACCAACCAATTAGGGACGCTCTAAAATTAGACTTAGGAAATGTTCTTTTATAAAAAGAATAAGTCGCTCCCTCATCTTTATAATACACTCCAAGCTTAATATATGAGTATGCTGCCATGGCTGCAATTCCGCCTCCAATAGCTATAGCAAAGGGCGTGTACGGGCCAATCATAGAAACAGAGATTCCCAGTATTGTAAAAATACCACCGCCAACCATACCACCAAGGGCGATTGCGATAAGTTCTAAAAGACCAAGTGATTTATCATTTTTTGCTAACACAATATCTCCACATCTATACGAATTTAAATATACCTTACGATTAAATACAATATAAAGATCTGAAAACAAAAATGCTACTCATAATAGTAAGATAAATATCATCCTACTTTGGAATAAATTTAAACATAAAGAATACTACAAGATAGGGATACTAATGGGGGACAACTCCCCCATTAGCTTATTACATAAAGAAGTTAGATTTCTTGGCAAGTTTTTCATATATAGATTTATCAATCTTATATACCCATGCTCCTCTACCAATATTGAATTTTTGAGCGTCCGCTTGTGCTTTAATAACGTCTTCTATTTTTTGTAATTCTTCTTTTCCATCATCTTTTTTCACTACAAATTTATTAGATACTTCATCAAGTAAGGCGGATAATTTAACAAAGTGATCTTCATTGTCTTTAGCAAGACTTATTTTATAGATCAGTTTATTTTTTAATTTAATTTTAATATCTTTATCAAAATGAAGGCCTTGAACACGAGGCTCAGTCAAAGAATAGTATTCATCAAAAGATATTGATGAGAAGTTTTTTACATACTCCTGAACTTTATCTTTTTTATATTTTGAGTTTTTAGGAGATAGAACAGAGAATCCTTCGTCTCCTCTAGCAATCTCTAAAGTCTTATCAGTCTTTAGTGTCACCATCTCGATATCAGCGTCATTAGCTTCAAGGAGAACTGTATTAATAAAGTCTTTATAAGAAGAGTTTAACCAGAGTGTTTTCTGAGAAAGGTATACATCCTCACCACCTTCTTTATATAGATAATTACCTTTTCCTTTGTATGCATTGCCTACCCTAATTGAAATAGTTTTATTATCATTATTATCAAACAATTCAATTAAATACTTTCTCTTATTCTTATCCAGCCCATACTTCTTTAAATCATCTTCACCATCGACAGAAGTAACCTTCTCCTTAACTTGAATACTCGCAATCTTGTAGATTAAATCATTAACCACATCTGTTTTAGCCGGATAAGACTTGTGATTCTCAAGGACAAATTGATCAGAATCTCTTGTAAGAGTTAACTTCTCACTCTTATTAAAACTTAGTGATATTTTTTGAATCTTATTCAGATCGAGTCCTTTAACATAGTCACTACCACTCAAGAGATCTGTTCCACGCTTATTCTCATTTGAGTATACAAATAGTGATGCGACTAAAAGAGCTCCCGTAAAAACAGATAGAGTTTTTAGTTTCATATATTCACCTCCGTCATTCGATTAGAATGTTTCTCTGTATTAGAGTCTTCAGTTTTAACAATTCTTCTTCCTTGCATGAGTCGGCTTCTTTTTCTGCTATAGAAGATTCCAAAACCGACAATAATTAACGGAACAAAGAGCGTATTCAGATACTGGAAGAACTTACCAATACCTTCAATCTTCTCTCGCCCTTCTCTTTTAACCATACGGAGCTCTTTTTTTAAAATAGCAATCTTCTTTGCCAACTCTTTCTTTTTGCGAACCCCTTCATTTTGAAGAACTGCAATATTTCCATCATTGGCCTTTCTTCCAAGTTGATTGAGTTCATTTTGGAATCTAACAATACTTCCGTTTATCTCCTTAACTTTATCTGCTGTTCTTTTCTCGGCCTCAAGCTCAATCTTATTGATGACATCAAATGATCTATTTATACGTCCTTTAGATCTAACACTCATAAGATCAATATCGCCTGTCAAGGCCTCTACACTATTTAGAAAGACTGTACTATTATCATTTGCAACAGCAGCACCTAGGAATGTTTCTTTGAAAGCGAATTGGTCACTTATGAAGTCCACATCAGAAAAAACAACGATAGCACTCTCTTTTGATGACTCCTTCAACACAGCTTTCTTCTCATCATCTTTTTTAGATTTTTGATCTTTCTTATCTTTGTCTACATCTTTTTTGATTCCATCAGGAAAGGCACTTTTAAACTTACCAACACTACGGTAACCAATAACAACAGGTTCACTTCCTTCAGAAAATTTATTCCATAATGCGCTAGGATTATTAAGTTCATAGTTTTGTGCGATGTAGCTATTTCCCTTATCTGTAGTAGAGATAATAGGAGAATGCTTTACTCCATCAATTTCTTTAGTAGTTAACACCCCAGGATAGACGAATGTCGTTTTGTTAATACCTGATGTGATATTGTCTTTATAAGTATCTGTACACTGCTCATTACACTCAAGGAGAGCAAGGAGTCTACCTGCAGGCATATTAGGGTTGAATCTACCGATACCGCTCAAGTACTTATCTCCGGCAAATGTATTTCCCTTAGCTTCAACTCCCCACTTATCCATCAATTTTTTAAAGCCAATATCAGGGGAACTAGATATGGCGCCAGTGTTTCCACTTCTGTCGCTAACTGCTAGAGGATCCACAAACACAAGTAATTTACCGCCCTTCATTAAGTATTGATCGATGGCAAATAATGTTTTTTCAGGAAAACCTTTTGGGTGAATTATAACAAGAGTATCAACACCAGAAATTGCGTCCGCTTCCTTATCTATACTTTTAACATTGTAAAATTCTCCTAACATTTTAGAAATCATCCATGATTCATCAACATTCTTTCCCTGCATCCGCATAATCTGGGCCATATACGGACTTAAGTCTTCTGTCATAACTTCTAAAGAAGAAATAATACCTATGTTTTTCTTCTGAGGATTTAAAACTGTATAGATAAGTTTAGTTAACTGGTACTCGAGCTTATCTTTTTGATTTGGATCAAAAAACTCAATTATCTTCTCAGTACCTGATTCATTTTCAGCAACTAAACCAAAAAAGTATCTCTCAGTTTCTGTTAGATTAAATTTCTTAAGGCCATAAACAAGTGCATCTTCCTCTTCAGGAGTATCAGGCCTAGGGTCAATTATTGTTAAAGATAAGTTATTTCGAGAATTCCCTACGTATTGCCGCAATAGTTCCTGAACATATAGGAAATGATTATTAAAAGCTCTAAGACCTTCAGTTCCTTTATTGGCCGCAGTCTTAGAATAATATAGTTTTAATTTAATTGGTGAATCTAATTTAGACAAAATAGATTTTGTACCTTTAGATAAGGTATAAAGATTCTCTTGTGTAAAATCGACTCTAACTTTCTTAAAGATAGTTGATCCTACATAAATCATAAAAGTCATTGAGAGAAGACCTAGAATGATTTTTAAATAGTTTTCTTTATTTTTATCCACTTGAACCTCCATTAATTGGCCTTATTCTCATTTAAAAGAATCATGCTTCCATACAACCAACAAGTAATCATAACTGTAAAAAACCATATATTACTTAAGCTAAGCACTCCTCTCTCAATAGAATCAAAGTGATTTAAAACACTGAGGGATTCAAAAAGATCAACAAAGAACTTAGGTAAAAAAGTTGATATAAAGTCTAAAATAGGAGGTGACCCCGCCATAATAAGCATAAAGCTTACACAAACAGTCAGTATAAAACTGACAACTTGATTCTTAGTTAGGGCCGAGAAAAATCCTCCTACAGCTAGAAGTGCTCCGGCCATAAAGAAAGATGCTAGGTAGCCAAGGAAGACTACACCAAGGTCAGGATTTCCTAAATATACAATAGTAAAAATCATTGGGAAGGTTCCCGCTAAAGCAATACCTATAAATGCCCATGAAGCTAAAAACTTCGCAATCACTGCTTGCCTAATAGTTACGGGCATTGTCAGAAGAAGCTCAATTGTTCCGGCCTTTCTCTCGTCAGACCAGAGCCTCATACTAACAGCAGGAATTAGAAAGAGAAACATCCACGGGATGTAGCGAAAGAATGAGCTCATTGAGGCTTCACGCATATAGAAGAAACTTCCTCGGCCAGGTTCAAATGTTAAATAGCCTATTCCAAATAAAAAGATTACCAAAAATACGTATCCTAATGGTGTTTTGAAGTAGCTTGAAAACTCTTTCATAAAGAGATGCTTCACAGTTCGATCCATCATAGATTTACCCCTTGTAGTTTACAATCAGTAGTTATCACTCTAAATACATCCTGAATACGTCCCTTATCAGACTTTGCTTTCAGTTCATCAGGAGTTCCTTCGAACAACTTCTCACCTTGACCTATGATGATACAACGGTCACATACCTCCTCTACTTCCTCTAAGATATGAGTCGAAATTAAAATACACTTCTCTTTTGATAGTTCTTTTATTAATTCTCTTACATCGTGTTTCTGATTGGGATCTAGTCCATCAGTTGGTTCATCTAATATTAGAACGCTTGGATCATGAATTAATGCTTGGGCTAATGAGACTCTTCTCTTATATCCCTTAGATAGAGTTTCTAGCTTTTGAAACTCAACATCTTTCAAAGCACACATATTGATGACTTCAATTACCCTCTTAGGAATTTGCTCTTGCTCTACATTTCTCATATTTGCAATAAACTCAAGAAACTCTCTTACAAACATATCTTCGTATAGAGGAGCATTCTCAGGAACATATCCCAATTCTTTTTGCGCTGCCAATGTTTCGTTCAAAATAGACTTTCCACAAATTTTGGCGTCACCTCCTGTAACATCCAAAAAGCCCGTAATCATTTTCATAGTTGTAGATTTTCCGGCACCGTTTGGTCCAAGGAAACCAAGGACTTCTCCCTGGTCAGCTTTAAAACTAACATCCCTTACTGCCTGAAAATCTCCAAACTTCTTCGAGATAGATCTCACCTCAAGCACAAAGACCTCCTTATATTTTGTCCTTAGGAAATTTGAGAATTATTTTATTATCATTTGTAACTATTTTTACATCTTCCTCTATTACTCCGTATGGAACGTTTAACGTACGGCTAGACTGTGAAATATAACTAGACATTGATCTACTATTTATACCTTGTGTATCATCTATTTTTCTAAATTCACCGGAAATAGAAATGACTCCATTTGATACATTGACATCAATCGAATCTTTATCCTCAACATCAGTTATAACTTCAATATATTTAAATTCATCATCTTCTCTCTCTATCACTTCGAATCCACCTGAAAGATTCATATTAGAGAAGTCAGTATCAAACATATTACTGCTGAAGAAATTACTTCCAAATATGTCTCCACTGAAAGCGTTCTCCATATTGCGTCTCATAGCTCTATGAAATTGATCTATATCAGAAAATTGATCTCTAACCAAAGTTGCAGGTTTCATAGTATTTAATGAGCGGTTATCTGAGACAGTTAAATCTTGTTGCCTCAATTTATTCTTCATATCCATAAAGTCCATAGCTAAATAAGTACTTAAACCTCCAAACAAGAATGAACCAAATAAAAATAAAATCCTACTTTGTAATGACTTCATATCTTTCCCCCATACATAATTGTTTATTACGTGGATATAAGTTACTGGCGCTAGTTGCCTCTATTAACTTAGGAGTTAATTTTTTAATTGTTTCACTTAAATTACATCCGACCGAATTAGCATTTGCATATTTTTCGCCAATCTGAATAATTCCTTCAGCGTGAAATAGTCCTCCACTCATATAGAGATAGATTGAATTTTTCTTATGAGAATTTAAAAGCTCCTGAATAGGAGATAGAAGTTTAAGAAGCTCTTCTTCGTCTGAAGTGCTTAACTCTATATTGAATATAGAAATATTATCGTTTAATTTAAAAAAGCTATGTTGAGGGCAAATCACGTGTACTCCTAATCTCTGGACAGAGAGAGTACCCTACAAAAATTATACTTAGTTTCTCTCCGTCATATAGGCCAGGGGCCATCAATATTAAAAAAGTTCAGTATTTATCTTTGATATTTTTAAATTTTCTTAACAATCCTCCATGAATGTTCTCTTTCTCTTAGCTACTTTTTACTTCTATAAAATATAATGGATTGTCTAAAAAAAATGTCAAGGTCTACAAGAAAAAAATATCAAAAAAAAAATTAACTAGATCTTGACGACAATCAATTCCATACCAAAATATTTATAAACAGTGGGTATTCTATCTATTTTCAAATATTTAGGTAAAGCTTATTTGGATTAATTAAATAGAGATTCAACTACTGTAAAATATTAAACCTTTTTGAAAATAGAGAAAAGACTACTGCTTAATTCTTCACATAAGAAATAGGAGGAAACATGTTCAGAGAAAGGGACTTCATCAATTCACCAGAGAAAAATGTAAATGCCTACGGTGTTACAATGGACCAAAGAGACTATTGTAAAATCAAAAGTAAGTTAAACCTTCTAAAAGACCGTGCTCCAGCGCAATGCTCTTTTGATCTTTTATTCGAAAATAGTAAATCTTCTATAGTTGGAACAATATCTATTAGATCAATATCAGAAAACTTCTATTCAACAAAGGTCGGCCATTCACCTTTTCAAGTCTATGAACTTCTAGAAAAAGAAATTGATCAACAATTGCTTGAATGGAAAAAAAGACGCTTTAGACAAAATTTAAATATAGAGACAAGTTATACTAATTCTAACTCTCAAACAGCATAATACGCATATAGGCTTTTTATAACATAGAAAGGAAAATTTTAGTAAAAGGTGACATATTCTTACTTAGAATAAATTTATCAATAATCAAACATACAAAAAACTACGATTTTTATGATCGTAGTTTTTGGTACTTTAGTTTTTTATGAAGGATAATCAATCGCTTAATCGCATCGTTTTGGATAAGCAGGGAAAAAGATTAATAGATAACGAACTACAGAAATAAAGTTGCACCTTAGGTATGAATGATACAAGAAAAGTTCATGAAGAATAAAATCGATCAAGAACAAAGAGGTTTGTAATTTAAAAAAAATTTAAGAATAGCATGATAGAGCTTCTTCAAATCATATCGAAAGCAGGTCGAAGTTATTACTAGAGAAGTGAAATCCAATATCGCATTTTTCGATGTCCTTTTCCAACTTCTATAATATTCTCAAGTTCTCCATTATTACTTTCTATTGTTTTTTGAGAACCAATATTCCCATCATCACATGTTACAAGGACTTTATTAATATTTGGTAAGTTACTTTTTACCCAATTCAAACTTAGCTTTAAAATTTCTGTGGCATATCCTTTTCTTCTATGACTAGGACACACTCCGTAACCAATATGCCCACCCTCTTTTAAAAGTTGTTCAGTAAGCTCATATCTTATAGATGTACGACCTACAATTTCCCCGAGTTCATTAAATGCAAAAAGTAAAATTGCTGGAACATGCTCTTTTGGAATATGTAGACCTTGTGAAAAACCAGGAGACATAGCGACGTACTTATCAAAGTTCATATCTGCTAAAGATTCCCAGTAATGTATGAAATCAAAATGACTTTCCCAAGGCTCATTAAAGGCCTTATAAAAAGCCTCCCTATCATCTAAAGAAAGTAATCTTAACGATAACATAGTATACCTCTATTATCTTAGTTGTTCATTCCATCAAATCTATAGTCTAGCTAGATAAATTTATGCTGTAAATGAAATGGTGGAGGGGCCACTGAAATTATAACCTAACTTTTTTATTCATGAAATTATTTTTTGTAGCCAAAATAGCCACGGCCCTCGAGAATTCCTTAAACACCTGCACTATCTTTAAGTGTAGAGTGTAAGAGTATTAATACTATAAAACTAATTCTTCTTAAGCTCAATTAAATATTCGTCATAAGTAGACTCGATACTTTCATCAGCACACATTTTTTTTTTACATTAAAAAACTTACTGCATGTTTTTTAGAAACTATTTCCGCTTGATTCCAATCACTCTCTAACTTCAAAGTTATGCAAAGCTTGTAAGTATATCTCTCACTGGAATTAAGAAGAATGCTAAAAGAGTGTTTTCTTGAACAATAAAAGAGCCCTGAAAAAGGGCTCTTTTATTTATATGAAAATAGTAAAATAATCTTTTAAAAAGGGGCTGAGCCTTTATAGCAAATAGCGCTCATCTTTGTCTCTTTGGCACCATTAATAACTAAGCCAAAAGAATCTCTTTCTTTCATTGATAAAAGCATTCCTTTATCAAGTATTACTTCGTTATAGTCTTCTGGTTGAGAAATTCTAACTCTTACAAAATTACCCTCTTGAGAAACTATGGAAATTGAAGCTCTCTCTTCTTGGTTTGTTTCGTAAGCATAGATATTCTCATTTTCTAAGTTAGCTTTCACTGTTTTAATTGGTGTTCCCCCAGCAAAGCCTTTAAATAAACCACATTCTAGAACTTCTGCTGACAGACAAGAGAATGACAGCAATATTGCAGATAAACTGATGAATTTTCTCATAACGACTCCTTTAAGTCCTTTGGATTTTCAACTCAGAAGTAACACAGACGCCACCCTCTATCATTGAAAAACATAGAGTGCGTGTAAATATTACTAAAACTACAGGTTTGACGAAGCACCTCGAAAAAGAGGTGCGGGGAATCTGCGTGCCAGCAAAATAAAAAATATCCAGACACATTGAACAAAGAGTGAGTAGACTAACTAATTAAAACCTGATTGAAACAAAATTGAATAATTTGTAATGTTTAGGTTATGAAAGGGAGTGTACCTCACCAAGCTTCATACGAAATTTGACGAAGGTGGTGAATAGATACTTAAATATATAATTTCATTGATAGAATAGTCATAAGAACTAGAGTACTACAAGAACTTCTTTTTTTGTTCTAAATATTGTTCTTCTGAAATTGGGATATGAATTTCTTTTACGACTGCCATAATATCTCCACTCTTTTCCTCTTTAACAATCTTTAAGGACATAGTTCTATCATCAATTTCAACTTGAACTGCATCTATGAATACTCCATTTTCGGGAATAACTCTTCTACTAACTGACTCTTTATATTCTGTATTCAACGCTCTAGTTTCACTCATAACCGTTTCATTTTCATCATTCAAAACAGTTATAATATCTAACTTATCTGGGCCACTAATCTTGGAAGTACAATTAATTATCCCTTTAAAAGTAAGAAGTTCAATTTCCATTTTATCTTCTGATAAGTTTTTTACTAGCTTTCCAAACATATCTTGTTCTTTCTTTTTAGTAGAACTTCTGTAATCAGAAACTTCAGTTTCGATTCTTGCAAATGATGTATCTACACTCATAAATTTCCCTAAGTTTTATATGTACTATCAATAAGACAATCATACTGGATATTTGGAGCTAACTCCAGATCAACAGAAATTGTATTGGTGGAGGTGGTGACAGCCTTATAACTACTTGTTATGTGGGGAAAAAGCTAAGAGCTAACTACAATCAACTACTTTGACTTTTTTTTGTTCTTCTCTTCTATCTTCTCCTGCTCCTTCTTTTCAGCTTCAGTACTTTTCTTAGATATAAATGCAGTAACACTTTTTCCAGTTTTAGTAGCTAAGTCCCATAAAGTTGTTACACCAAATTCTGTTCCTGGAATTTTCAAAGTATCAATTATGGCCTTATTTGCTTCTGCTAAGTCTTTAGCTGCCATAAGATCTTCAAAGTTTTTCTGACCTGCTTTGTCTTGATATAACTCAGCAACAACAGACACAAACCCTGCAAATGGAACTTTCATAAGATCACTATTAAATGAAGAGTCTGAAATAAAGCCCGACTTCTTTAACATTGATTTCATTTTTTTCATTGCATATACATCATCTAGCTCAATTATGAGCTTTCCCTTCTGCATTTCAACCGACTCTATATTACTTTCGATATGCTTAATTAAATCTTTGTGATCATCATCTCTTCTTAACTTAATTTCATAAAGCATATTTTTAATTTTTGTATCTGATGCCTTTAATAATCGGCTCTTGTCAAACACTGGTAACTCTTCAAAATCTGGATATAAATCTATCATTAGCTCCAACACTAATAGTTCAAGTTCCTTTCCTGAATATCCTCCAAGTCCTCTTTCTAAGTAAGCATCCATAAACTTTTTCAAACTTTTTATTGCTACTTTGTCATCAATCATTTTTATATCCATAATCTTTATCCTGTTTATGCTGCTTTCTTTTCAATTAAATATTCATCGTACGAGAGTGCTTCCTTAAGAGTTTTAGAACGCTCTAATTTTTCTCTTTCAGCGTACTGAGGTCCTTGAGGAGACCTGCTTGGGTCATCTCCAAGAGGTAATGGACCAAACTCTTTAGGTGGTTCTTTAAAAATCACTTCGTACTTTCCAGTATCTTTGTATTCTCTAATTTCTTTGATTTCTGCAATATGAGTAACCGAACTAATTGGTGCTACTTGGTAAGCAGCAATGTATTTCAGTTGAGAAATACGAGATGCTCTTATTCTAATCGCATACCACCTATCTTCACCCAAAAATACTTTCTCAAACCCATCTTTTCTTGCTGGCACCAGTAGAGTATCGCACTGATCTCTCCTAGCTTTTTTAGCTTTTATTTTTTCTTTTCTCTCATGATTAAATTGCCCCAACTGCTTTCCTTCCTCCGTTGGTTTACAAATAACACTAAACATTGGAGCAGGTAACGAACTATCTATCTTGTAGGCTTCAATCTTCACTAGAAATATATTAAAAGGAGTATTTTGATTGATCCAGGTTATTGCATTTATATGCTCTGGCCTTGGGTCTTTAGCTATCCAAATTGCAGTTTCACAATCAGATGTATTCGTTAAATATGTAAGAATTTGTCCCAAGTGCTTATGATCAGTTCTTTCCAACTGATTTTCAATAATAACGGTATCGCCATTATCAGTCTCTGCGAAAATATCAATCGAAAACCTACTGTTATCAACCGATCTTTCTTGCTCTATTTGAGATAAGTTAATTTCTACTGCATCTGACAGAGCTTCTAAATTTTCATAGAGCCATGTCGTAAACTCAGATGCTTCATTTTTCCAAATATCTCTCAGGTCAACTTTTTCAAATTTTCCGATATTCATACTACCCTCTTAATTGTTTACGTTCTAATCGGAAAATAACGAAATTTATTGAGAAAAGAGGCCTATATAGCCCTCCTGAATTTACAGGTTAAAACTTAAAACATTGCCACCACTCAGTGGAGAATGGAGATCTAAGTGCTCTGTTATTCCTGAAATGTTTCCCCCTGCCTTTCTAATATAGAACTGCATAGTCTTAAGGTCTTTCCAGCCCCCCATTGCCATTACCTTGATGGGAGCTATTCCCTTTCCAAGTAAAATGGTAGCCCATGTTGCTTCTGTATTTACTTTATCTAAAAAAATGGAAAGCCCTTATAAAAAATATCTGAGGTGGTAATTATACTATAGATGAGTGAAATCATGGCTCAATTTATCTTAAGGAACACAAAAGACTACAAACATTGAGACTATCTATTTCTTATTAAATGCAGATGCAAGAAAGCAGCTAGGAACAGCGATAACACTTAAGCCAAGAAATAAAATAAATGAAGTAAATATCTTACCTCCTGCAGAAATAGGATAAACATCACCATAACCTAATGTTGTTAAAGTACACACTGACTACCAAAGGCATTCAGGTATTGAGGAGAATTTCTCAGGTTGAACCATTGATTCAAAATAGTATATCCCAGTTGCGGATACGTATAAAAGAATAATTGAAAAACAACCAAATAAAATTATTTCTGACTTTATAGACTCAAATACATCTCGTAATCTCTCAACAGCTTTAGAATACCTTAATAATTTAAAGGCATGAAAAACTCTAATCAGTCGAAATATTCTTAAAAACCGTAAGTCTACATTTCTAAAAATTATATGACCTGAAAGAATTGCTAACAAGTCATTTTATCCAAAGAAACTTAAAATGAACTTCAATCGCTTCTTTGCGGAATATACTCTTAATGTATACTCAAAAGTAAAGCTTACTAAGAAAAACCTATCTAAAATTTGAAATACTTGATCTAAACATTTCAAAGAAAGCATTGTTTCCAATGAATGAATAATGATTGAGAGAAAAATATAAACTTGAATAACAAGATCAAAAAGTCTTCCCTTAAAAGTTTCTCGCGAATGAACAACTTTATATAGCAATTCTCTTATCACTTAACTAAGCCTAAACATGATGAAGCTATTGATATTCTTATATCCACTTTATAAATTCTCCCAACGATATATTGATATATGATCATGGCCTGTACAGAATTGATCTATGCAACTTCCTGCTCATCATCAACTCCAAAATGTACATCCCTAGAATCATCACAAGTAGGATCAACATTTACTGTAATAGAAACAGAATCTTTCTTCACTCTCTTTTTAGGAGCAGAAGTATTTAGACTTTTAAGAAGTTTTTTATTAACTTCTGAAATTTCTGATTTTAAGATTTTATTTTCAACAATATCTTTAACAACATCTATATTAACCTTTACACCAGAAACGGATGTAATCTCACGAGTAATGGACTTTATGATCTTGTCACTAAGTATAATAGCAACAACATCTTCAACTTTTGTTGCCTTTACATGTTTAACTACACTCTTCCAATCACCATTTAAGTAAGAATGCTTACTAAAAAGATAGAATTCTTCAGCTAGAGAATCTACGCTATTACTTGTTGAAAAATCAACCTCATGTATTAATCTCGCAGTAGGATTCTTCTTTGAGTGTTTAACAGAAAAAAGTTGCCATTGAACTGAATTAGTCAAGAAGAAATAATCCATTCCCTTCTGAAGACAATAAGTGAGTGTTTGATTAACATGATCTTCTCTAAGTGCAACATGAGCTGCTTTTGCCTCTATTACAAAATCAAACTGCTTTGGCTTTCTCTTTGTTGGGCCATCGGTAATTTTAACAACATAATCAAAACGACTATTTTTCTCCCTCATTTCAGTTCTAAGTTCATTATATTTATCGTAACCAAGAACATCGGAGAGAATATCATTCAAAAGAATTCTTGCATCATCTTCTGATGACTGCTTACCTCTAGCTTGTAAATTTTTAATTAATGGAAGAAATCTTTTTAACTCTTGTGAGATTGTCTTTCTAACTTTGCTTGGTACTTTATACATTTAAATCCTCCATTAATATGATTTCTCATCTCTTCGGCTTCAATTTAAAAAAAATAAAGATAGAAAAGAGATCCTCAAGGATTCTTAATATTAGTTGTTTCATTTAAAAAATAAATCCTTATACAAAGTCAAGAATTCTTCAAAGGAGGAATACAGCGAACGATTTAACTCAATACAGACAGGAAAGATAAAGTTTTTTGAGATAAGAAACCAATGGTCCATTACATATCTCATTCTTAATTATAGGTAATGCCAATGAACATTTTTTTTATAACACAGCTCAACACAGAAACAATAAACATCAAATACAAAAAAACATTCACGGAATATTTATTACAAAAAACCATTTCTAAAGAAATCTTAATGCAGAAATAATTAACAACGAACAACAAATAAATTAGAGTCTTTCTTCAAAAATAAAAACAATCTTATTCCCCAAGGACTAACCGATGATCAAAGCATTAAAGAATGTCAGAATATTATTATCAATAATCATTCCTCTACTACTTACTTCTTGCAGTTCTAGAACTTACGTAAGTCATAAGTACACAGTCGCACCAAAAATAAAACTTTCCCAACGCCAGAAAGATTTTACAATATTAGATATAAAAGGAGACAGAACAGGTTATGTTCGAGAAACACTTGTTGATGAAATTACAAAGAACCTAAACTTCAACGTGATCGAACTTAAGTCAAACAGAGACAAAGAAATCAGCATTAATGAGATGCCTAAAACAATTGATATAATTGTAAAAGGAACAATTCGTTCAGATAATTATCGAGAAGTTTACACTACAAACAAGTCAAACAAAATCATCAACATTGCTACACTTAAACTTAGGCTTATCGATGCAAAAACTAGAAAAGTTATATTCCAATCAGAGGCAACTGGAAGAGACTTTGGTATTCACCATTTAGCAAATGGACAATACGCAGCAAAAGAAATAGAAAAGCAACTTTTCAAAGTTAGTTCAGAAATGGCTACGAAAGAGTGGCTAAAGAACCTTAAGAAATATGAAACCTCAACAATCTTTTACTTAGAAAACTTAGATCCAGAGATCTTTGGTAACCTCTCTAAAACAGTTAAGAACATTAAAGAAGAAACAGCAGCTCCGGCGCTACAACAATTCAAAAAGTTTGAAGCTAAATTAAATACTATAGATGCTCCAAATCAAGCAAGATTTATGCACAACAAGAGTATTCTGCTGGCCCTAACAGGTGATTATAAAACAGCTAAAACTGTAAATTCTAAAGCCATATTCCTTGATAATAATGAATTATACTCATCAACTTCAGAAAGAATTAATTACCTTTTAGAGGAACAAAAACTACTTAAGTAAAAAAGATATCAAAGCTTAAATAAAGGAGAGGGAAGCATTCCCTCCCTCTTTATGCTAACAATTGGTATTAACCCAAGTTTAATATAGACATCGTAAGTACGGAAAGAGCTATATTTTATCCAGTTAATATTAATCTTCTTTACCTACTCCCTAATAATACTATTACCAATTTTAATGGTAGAAAATTACGCCAACCTGTATGTGGTCATCAACGCAGCTCAACTGATTACTTCCTAGCTTTACTTGGTAATAATAAGAATATTTTTTTAGACTTTAATCATTCAAGAATAAAGTTCGTGGCTACAAAGAGTTAAAACAAAAAAGACGTGACCTCACATATTGGAATAAAGCAGAAGTAAAAACTTTTCTTGATTACACAGAATACAATGACGAGTTACATGACTTATATGTACTCACTCTCAATACAGGTCTAAGACTTGGAGAGGTTTGTGGTCTATGTTGGGATAAAGTTGACTTCAAAGCTAATCAAATAGTGATTGCACGTACTCTTTCTCGAACTGGTCTTAGAGACTCTACAAAGGGTGGAGAATCGAGGTATCTTCCAATGAATGATAGGACAAGGGCCGTACTCTTAAAACTCTTTAGAAATAAATCTAGAGGTCCATTTGTTTTTTGCAAACATGATGGAAGTCCACTTCCCTATGATCATATCAATCAAAGGTGCTTTAGGCCTTCACAGCATGAAGCAGGCTTAGATAAAATAATTCGCACGACTTAAGACATACTTACGCCAGTCATTTTGTAATGAATGGAGGCAGTATCTATACGCTTCAAAAATTACTTGGACATAAAGAAATCGAAACGTCGATGATTTATGCACACTTAGATAAAGAGTTTATGGAGAAAGCTTGTAAATTTGTATCTTTTTAAAATATCCCTCCCATATTAGGGAGGGTTATGAATTATTTACAAATATAGTAATTTTTTTTTTAATTATGTTAATTAAGAGTATGTACAAAAATTACTCGACATGGGACTACAAGTTAAATTCAGGAATTACTTCATATGCAGTCTCAATAAATGAGATCGTTTACCTATATAAAAAGAAAATACTATCGCCTTCAACTTTAGTAAAACCTTGTAGTTGTGATAATTGGCTAAGGCTAGAAGATAGCATACTTTTTTCCCAGAAATACATTTCATATTTTAATAAAAAGAAATCAGCAATTAACTTTACTCAAAATATTATTCTGTATACGTTAAAACCTGTCGCATACCTCTACAAAGTAATGCTTAATAAAAGTGTGCCACTACCTTATAACAAGTCGATCAATGAAGAATACTCATATAAAGAATATTTTCATAAAATAAATATAACAATATCTAGAGCAGAACTTCTCTCTCGATACAACAACGATTTACTAGTAGTTAGTATTATAGTTATCCCTATTGTTAGTTTCTTAGTATTTAAATTACCTTCTATCAGTGTAACTTCTCTATTCGGTATTTGTTATGCAACCTTCTTGGTCATTATTCTTCGACTTCTTTATAAAAGAAGTATTGAGTTAAAACGAAAACATATAGATTCAACATTTAACAAGTTGATTCAAGAGTACAAGCAAGACTTTAACCGAAGAGTTGATCTTGATATAAATAGCAAGAGAATTCAACGTAAAGAAGAGCAAAGACTAAAAAGATCTCAACTAGAGGCCGAACAAAGAAGGCAGAGAGAATTAGCTGAACGAAAGCAAAGAAGAGCAAACTTTCTTACTCGTACAAAAAGTGATATGGGGACAGACTCATGCTGTGTATATATTTTAGAGTCTAAGGATAGAGATTATCTACCTATAAAACTTGGTATATCAAACAATATCGAAAGAAGAGTAAAAGAACATAGAAATCATACAAATATAAACTATATTCCCAAAACAATTATTTGGATGAAAAATAAAAAGCATGCACAAAAAGTAGAGTCATATTTAATAAAAAACCTCGTTAGAAGTGGTCACCCAAGAGCAGGAAATGAGTTTTTTGCTATTCCTTTAGAAACAGTTAGAGATAATTTATTTGAAGTGCTTCATAGATTAAAAAACTCCCGAAGTATTTCTTAATTTTGCCACATTTCTGCCACAATCAAATAAGGGGAACCGTAGTTTCCCTTTAATTTCGGATACTTACTTTAACATGGTGGAGGTGGCGGGAATTGCCATCGCTACTACTTCTTTCGGAGGCTTGGAATCTTTTGATTTTCTTGTGATGATTCTATTAGGATGGTGAGCCTTCTTTGTCTTGTCTCTTCTTTCTTTGCGCTCATTATCCACCAGATAGAGTCTCTCTTATATGAAGGTGCTAAGCTACTAAAGAAGTTCCAAGCTTTCTTGTTGGCCTTTATCTTTTTTTCATATATTGGATCTAAATCTACCTTTCTATCGCTTGAAGAATAGCCTTCTAAATTAGTTCTCTTATTAAAGAGCTCTAACCCCTCAGGTCTCATTTTGCCAAGACTTATTAGCTCCCTCACCTTCTTTACATTTACAGCACTCCACTCACTACTTTTCTTTCTAGGAGTAAAGCGGATCTTATAACTTTCAGAATCTATCGTTTTTCTAATTCCATCAATCCAACCAAAACATAGAGCAACATCTACAGATGTGGACCATGTAAGACTTGGACGTCCTGTACTCTTTTTATAATAACCAACCCAAAGCTCTGCCTGGTGAGAGTTTACTTCTAACCAGTCATAAAATTCTTTTTGGTCTTTAAAGAAAATGAGCTCTGCCATCTACAACTCTCCAAAAGAGACTATATAGGTTTTAAATATATTTATAGATTTTTTAAAATATCTAAAAGCTTATTACTAGAGTCTTCTTCGATGCGAGTTAGTTCTTTGCTATCTCTTTTAAAGATGAATGTTGGAAGACACTTAATTGGTAGTGCCCCATTCTTCTTTTTTTCTTTGTAGTCTTGTAGGTCTTCATATGAATAGATATTGATCTCTACAGGCGTTGAATTGATTGATAGAAGGGCCATAAGCTCTACGGTCTCTCTCTCGCAGTCAGGGCACCATGTAGCATTATGAATATCAATAGAAATAGAGTCTAGACTTAGTTTAGTATCTTTATCTTGGAGTTCTTTAGTTCTTATGTCTACAAGCTCTCTCCACTTCGGAGCATAAGAATAAATCTCTTCAAATTTATTTGTATTCATTACTGCCTCAAAGGTAAAAGGATCTTCTCTTTTTTCATAGGTCGCTTTAATATAGATGTACGGTAATAAGTCTGTCCTATTCCGTATTCATAATTAATAACTCCAACCTCTTTAACTTTATTTGAAACTGCTTCCCAAATACTTGTCTCAGTTTTAGAAATTCTTCTAAGAAGATATCTAAGAGAACCTGTAATACCTAAACCACCAGCAACAATACCTTCAGGCATAGCGACTCTATATTGTCTAAATGGTGATATCTTTTTTCCATTTACTCGAATATTTACAACATCAAAATCTCTATCAATTCCTAAGAACTGTCCAATCATCCCAAGAGGATTACTCTCAATATTTGAAACATTTCTAGGAATTATCGAAGTATTAATATCTATGATTTCATTCTTATCATCAATTAAGTCAAATGTTACCCCAGAGAACGTTACAGGAAACTGTCCCTTTAAAATTAGTCTTATAAGTGACTTTAGAATAACTCCGTGGATATTAACTTTATAAATATGCCAACCGTACTTATCATCTAAATCAAACACTCTAGGATAGGAGTTAAAGACCATCTCTCTAGTAATCTTTCCAGGAGGTAAGCTTGCCCCACCAAATCCTGGAGAATGAAATGAGATGTCTGCATCTACTGAATCCTTGATGGCATCAGTTATTAACTTTGTCCACGGAGTGAGAATAGACTCACTATTACTAAGCTTAATCTCTGCTGTACCTAAAACTTCTTGAAGATAATCTTCTCCGTAATCTTGATTAAGTATAACTCTTGACTCATGAGCAAACTCATCAACAACTGGATCTCTCTTATCTCCTGTAAATATTGGAACAAGCTTGTAGTCCAAAATCTTTAAAGGTTTTCCTTTAATTAACTCAACCTTCATTTGCCCTAAGAATCTTGCATGAGACCCCGTCTGAACAATTGGTCTATAAAGACCATCTATATTTTTAACATAGAGAGGCTGAAGTATGGCGGTATGAGAGTGACCGCCAATCATCAAATCAATATTACGAGTTTCTTTAATGATTTCCTTATCTTTACTTAGACCCACATGAGACAACCCAATCACAAAGTCATGTCCGTGTCTCTCTTTCATCTCTGTAGATATTTTTGCTCCAACCTTTGTTGGCTTCTCAATACTTCCACCAGTAAATCTCCACTTATAAAAAAGCTCATTTGTAGTTAGACCCATTACTCCTAAAGTAATGTCATCAATTTTATAAGCACTATAAGGTTTGATATATTTTTTGATTGAAGTATATAGAGGGTTTACTGCTTTAAAGTTAGCTCCAAGGTAACTGAACGCAGGAGGTTGCTCTTTAAGCATTTCATTAAGCTCTTTACCACCCATAAGCCAATCGTGGTTACCAACAGCTATGGCATCAAAGCCCATCTTCTCCATCATTCGAAAGCCGCGTCTTCCCCTGTCGGCCATATAATAAATATTGCCATCAAGAAAATCACCAGCATCAAATCTAAGAGTTCTAATCCCTTCTAGGTCTGCTAGATTTTCTAACTCATCCATCTTAGCTTTTAGCGCAGCGTAACTACCTCTAGTTGAATCTATAATTGTGTGATCATAATAAGAGTGAAGGTCATTAGTATGTAGAATCTGAATGACAACAGCTCTAGCACTAATGCTTATAGATAAAAGAAGTAATAAGAATATTGATTTCATTGTAAACTCCAGTAATACTGGGGCCATACAACCATTTTTAAAGAGAAATGACAATTGAACTAGCTAAAGTTACCGCTAGTACTCTTCTATTGTATAAACTTCATAGGCAGGAGTCTCATAAGGATGGGACTCTTTAAGTTTTGCAACAACGCTACGAATTAAATTGTTTTCACAAACCATTTCAATCTTAACTTCATCAACTTTTTCTATTTCCCCTACTTCACCAAGAAAGGCCGAAGAGCCCACTAATGGCCTAAATTGGCCAATACCTTTTGTTTCAAAACAACATTTATCGTAATTACCAATCTTACCTGCACCCACACTAAATAGTGCTTCTTTCACTGAATTTGAGTGCTCAAAAGGCACAAAAAAGACGATTTTTTTCACAAATTCTCCATACTTATAAAGGTATAACTAACAGTTTCTTACATTTATAACAATTGTCTTTAAAAAATTTTACAAAGCATAACCAAAACTTAACAATAATATAACAAACAAAGAAAGAGATGAATAAATCATGTTTTCATGGAGGAACATAATGAGAAAAGGAATTCTAGCGACAGTAGTTGCAATGTTAGTATTCGGTGGACAAACAATTGCCTGTGACCAACACGGTCAAGGTGGTATTGTAGAAGAGAACTCTCTTCATATCCCTGTAGGAGCAAAATCTGTTAATTCAATGGACGAAGCACGTTTTAACGAAACTATTGATAAAGTTGAAGCAATCTATGCACCAATCTTTTCTGCAAGAGGAAAAAGACTAGTTATTGAAAGAAAGTGGACTGATGGAACTGTTAATGCTTATGCACAACAGTCTGGTAACACTTGGAAAGTTTCTATGTTTGGTGGTCTTGCAAGACATGCTGCAATCACTGCTGACGGTTTCGCAACTGTAGTTTGTCACGAAATCGGTCACCACATTGGTGGACAACCTAAGAAGAAATCATGGTTTGGTTCTTCATGGGCATCAAATGAAGGTCAAGCAGATTACTTTGCAACTTCAAAATGTTTAAGAAAGTTCATGGAAAATGATGACAACGATGCAATCGTTGCTGATATGGAAATTCCAGCGGTAGTAGTTGAAACTTGTGAGAAACAATTTTCTAACGAAAGCGATATCGTTATGTGTAAAAGAGGTGCAATGGCAGGTCTTTCACTTGCAGATCTTTTCAAAGACCTAAGAAACTTAACGACTCCACTTCAGTTTGATACTCCAGATACAAGAGTTGTTTCAACTACTGATCACAATCACCCACAACCACAGTGTCGTTTAGATACTTACTGGAACGGTTCTCTTTGTGATGTTGATGCTTATACAGACGTAAGTGATGACGATTACAAAATCGGAACTTGTGCAAGAGCTGATGGTTACGATTCAGGAATTAGACCACTATGTTGGTTCAAACCTTCAAACTAATACAGAATACAAAACGCGTGAATATATAAAAAGAGGGCCTTCATTCGAAGGCCCTTTTTTTTTAGCAGCGTTATAGTACTTACTTTAAAACCTTTCAATTTCTAATATTGCTTCATCAAATGTATTTAAGAACGACTCAACTTTTCCAAAGAACTCACTTTGAACCCCAACAGTTAACTCTCCCTGATTAAACTGCAGGCTATAAGTCTTACGACTTTTAACATCTCTAAAATTCTTATCTATATCAATGAGTAGGCAGTGATGGACACTCTCTAATGGCAATTCTATTAACTCACCCCTTCTACCATTAAAAAATAACCGCTTATTAGTTACATAAAGAACACCAAACTCATGATGGGCAAAATCATGGGCAACTCTTCCTATAAGTGCTCCTTTTATATATTCATCAGAAAATAGAAAAGGTCTTTGATCCATCATCCAAGTAATACACTCTCGATCGAACATAAGAAGGGCCCTATTTTCTTCTACACGTATATTATCCTTTAGAAATTCATTAATTTTTTCCTGATTAATTATCTTTTCTTTAGTGTGCAAATAAAAGAACTCACTATCATCCTCACTCTCAACAAGGTTGAAAGCAATATGGCCTCCTTCAATACAGAGGTCTAAGAAAGACTTTTCTCCGATTTCCCTAAATTTGATATCTGTTAATTGCTCGTAAGGTGTTCGGTGGATCAACATATCACCGTCGTAGAAAGACACTCTATTTGGTTCCGCAATTAAGTCTCCAGAAATTCCTTCGAAAATTGCTTTTATATGAAAATCCTCATGAATAGGTGAAAGACTTGCTAAAGACATAAATCCCTCCATATTTTAATATTATAGAAAGATTCCATATAAAATCTTTAATAGTGTTAAGAAATATTTATATTTGGAGTAAGTCGTAGACATTAAAAAGGCCTCGAATCAATCGAGGCCTAGTGTATAAACTATTGAATTTTATTTAATTAACCGTGTACCCACCATCTGTAGAGTCTATCTCCAATTGAAGTATCTCTCTTGTGATCATCAATACAATCTTCATAGGCCTTCTCTACTTTCTTATTCATCTTTTTAACGGCCTTATTGTATTTCTTCTTTGCCTTCTTAAGCTTTTTAGCTCTCTTTTTCTCAGAATCATCGATATCGTAACTTGGAGCGTAGTCTTCCCACTTAACTTTATACTTTTCATTTTCGTAAGTCCTCGCCTTACACTTCGCTCTAATACCATCCCACTTATCTTCAACTAGTTCAGAAGTACTGTAGTTAAAAATACCATGATAATCATCTTCTTCTAAGTCAACTAAGCTATCTACAGGAGCTGATGAGTCCCAGTTATTGTAAACTTGTACTAGGTTATCTCTATCAAGAGTGAAGACAGGGTTAGCTCTAGTTCCAGCATTTGCGACTCTCTTATAAGGCTTATCTCTTTTTGGATAAGGGTGATCTTCAGAGTTCGTTGCAGTGTAGTTAACAGTAATTGGCATTTGCTTAGTTGGTGCTGCAGCAACTAAGAAGTACATAGACCAAAGGTCAGGTGTTTGCATTCTCATACAACCATGACTATCGAATGCTCTGATAAAAGTATTCTTATCTGGAAATGGTTGAGCATGAAAACCAATACCTGTGTGGTCTTCAGTAGGGTTTGTTCCCTTAAGGATTCTAACAAATGGCAAGTTAGCAAAGTATCTTGGCATTTTTCTATTTCTGATGGCCTTAGTTTTATCTAGATAACCATTCTTAAATCTTGGAGTAAGAAGAGAGATTTCGTCGTTTAAAACGGCTTCATCAAATGCTCCAACACCTAGTGGAAAAACCATAGTGATGTCACTATTCTTATCCTTAACAATCACCTTTCTTGATTTTAAACCAACATCAAACACTAACTTCGTTTGAGAAAGGTCAGTGAAGGCCTTTGGAGTTACTGTGAAAGATTTAACGTCATTTGAATTGTACTGAACTTCAACTTCTTTAAAGGCAATTGAATACTCACCATACTTAACAAGTGCTGTAAGATTTAGAAGTACCTTCTGACCATCCCACTTAGGAAGTTCACTAAAGAATAAGTTTAGAACATCGTCTACTTTTCCTTTATCACCAAAGTATTGATCTTTAGACTTTAATATCTCTTCATTTACATAACTTAGCCCAGGAACAAAAGAAGGAAGGTGCTTAACAACATCTTCAACTCTAACTCCAACGACTTTATTATTTGCAGATTGTGGTAACTGTATTTTCTTCCATTGAGTAGATCTTCCAAAGAAAGAAGCATTTGCACTCTCAATTAATTGTGTCTGTAGTGGTGTTCCCATCACTGTTGCGAGCAATAATGCTGCACCAGCAACTCTTGAAGTAATTTTCATTTTTCCCCCTATTTGTATTTCAATACAGGGGAATAAACAATATTCGCCGCACACAGTCAATAAATTCAACGCACAATGTAAAAACTATGTACCCCTAGGAGATCAGCGTATACCTAAGTAAATATCGGTACTTACTTAAAGTGAATAAAAAAAGGCTCCAATTAAGGAGCCTCTTCTTTATATATAATTTTATTTAAAAATTATTTCTTAGCTTTACCATGACTGTGGTCATGTCCATCACCAGCACTATGTCCAGCTTCTGCACCTTTTTGAATTTCAAAAAGCTCTACTTCAAATATTAGAGTTGCTCCACCAGGAATCTTTGGAGGTGCACCGTGGTCACCGTAAGCAAGTTCAGAAGGAATAACTAATTTAATCTTTCCACCCTTACCAATAAGTTGAAGACCTTCAGTCCAACCCTTAATTACTCTATTAAGTGGGAAGCTTACTTCTTTTCCTCTATCTACAGAAGAATCGAATACAGTTCCATCAATTAAAGTACCATGGTAGTGAACTTTAACTGTATCAGTAGCTGCAGGTTTAGCACCTTCACCAGCTTTAATAATCTTATAAGCTAGACCAGAAGCTGTTTTAGTTGCTCCGTCTTTTACAAATTTCTCTAAGAATTTTTCACCTTCAACTTTAACAACTTGAGAGTGAGATTGAATTCTTTTTTGGAACTCTTCACGAATTTTTGGTTGGTATACTTTAAGGTCAGCTTGTGACTCTTTTCCGTTAGCAGCATCTCTAAGACCTTGAGTCATAGCTCCAAGTTCAGCTTCGCTAAGTTTAAGATCCTTCATTCTTTGACCAAACATAAATCCTACTGAGTAGAATGTTTTGTCTTCATCTGAAGTTACTTTGATTTCTTTTTGCTTATTACAACTAGTCATTAATGCCGTTGCTGCAATAACACCTACGATTAGGCTTTTCTTCATAATTACGTCCTTTGTAATATTAAATATAATTCCGTTAAATTACTATTTTTATAAAGTTTACTAGCGTGTTCTAAATTTATCAAGCCTAGTTATGTGGGTAAAGATGCCCTTTTCTTAGTTTTTTCTTCTTCTCTGTGCTTGTTGAGAACTCATAGTTATACATTGCACCTTCCCAATCTCCATACATTGGATTTGGTAGCATAATAAATTTCTTTCCAAAATCGTCTCTCATTTTATCAACTAAAATATTACGATCATTTGTTCCTTTCTCATTAAATACTTCTGAGAAATCTGCCAATGTATCACCAGCCAAAAGAACGATGTCATATTTCTTTAAAACATTTTGTCTACGCTCTTCCTTGTTACTTGTCGTAGTTCTTAGAAAGATATTTTGTCTTTTAACTGGAAAACCTAAGTTTAAAAGATTCTTATAAGTAGCGTCTAAACCCTTAATCTTTCTATTTGATATATAGATAACTTCAACGCCTTTTTTATGTGAATAATTTAAGAAATCAATAGCTCCAGGAATGGCCTTAGCTTGAGCTAATTGAATCCACTCATCCCAGTACTTTCTATCAAATGATCTATTCTTTAAAATATTAACTGCCTGGTAAGGACTATTGTCTAATACTGTTTCATCAATATCTACAACGACAGCTGGTTTCTTTCTATTTTTCTTTGTTAGAAGTGCACGGTCTAAGTAAAGTCTTGCTGAGTTGAATGCTTGGTAACTTAGAGCTCTAAACTCTGCTGCATTCTGCACCCATAGAGTCGCCCCTTCAGTATACTCCGCCTTCTTTGTCTCACCCATGTGCCCACAAGAAGTAACAGCTAATAAACATATTCCTAGTATTAAATTCTTCATAATAACTCCTAAATTAAAACCCACTGTCATCAAGTGCTTCATTAGCTAATTGATCACACAACTCGTTTTGTGGATGTCCAGCATGACCCTTAACCCAAAGATAGTTTATATTTTTAAATGAACTCGAGACTTTGTCTAACTCTTGCCAAAGATCAACATTCTCTGGAGTCTTCTTATCTGCTTTCTTCCAGCCTCTACTCTTCCAGCCCTTTACCCATGATTTAAGACCGTCTACTACATATTTTGAGTCACTATATAGATAAACTTCTACAACTTCTGGATCTACACCTTCATTTAGTAGATACTTCATTGCCTCTAAAGCACCAGTCATCTCCATCCTATTATTAGTTGTCGTTGTCTCTACGCCAGAGCCTTTAAATAGAACTTCACCTTGATGATCTTGACCAACCATTCCCCAAGAACCTGGTCCAGGGTTTCCTCTACATGCACCATCACTAAAGAGAGCATATGCTTTATCTGATTTAATCTCCTTAGGAAGAGGGAGCTCTCCAGCTGCTGCAGGAGCTGTAACTTCCTCATCTTCCCACTTCTCTATTTGAGACTTTAAGTAATCAATAGAAGAGAGGGCCTTTTCATCGTCAGAGAATTTTGTCTTTAATTTATCAAAGAAAGATAATGTTTTATTTTTCAATTTTATTCCTATCAATAGATTATATTACTTTTGAACAGTACATTTTACATGGTTTACTCGTTCTAGGAAATGATTATAAAGAGAGATTCATGACACATAACAAAAGAGATCAATCTTTAATTTTAAATCTTTGGTTAACATGTTAAAACCGTCAATACACACAAATGAATATATTTGAGGATATGCATAATGAACTTTATTGATTTAAAACCTGGTAAATCTGTAGAAGGCGAAACTATTAAAGCTTTCAAAACTGAAGGCAAGGCAAAGAAGTACGTCTATCTAATGGCCGGAACTCATGGAGATGAAGTTGAAGGTGTATACGTTGTTAATCAATTATTTGAATGGTTAAAAGTTCAAGAAGATATTGATCTAGCGATGGTAGTTCTTCCTGTCCTCAATCCAGATGGTTATAGAAATGCTACACGTGTAAATGCCAATGGAGTAGATCTAAATAGAAACTATGACAGTGGTACTTGGTCAAGCGAAGCAAGAGAAGAGAAGTACTACCCGGGTAGTGCTCCGCTTAGTGAGCCAGAAAATAAGTACTTAATAAATCTATTTGATAAATTTCCACCTAAAATAATTCTAAGTTTCCACTCTTGGAAGCCAATGATTAATTATAATGGTGACTGTAAAGAAGTTGCAGAGTTCTTAAATCAGTACAATGGATATGTAACTTGTGACGATATTGAAGGTCACCCAACTCCAGGATCACTTGGAGATCTAGGGCCTAAAGTCTACAAGAGTCCAGTTCTTACATTTGAATGTCCTGTTCTAAGTGATGATCACAACCTTAAGCAGATCTGGGAAGAGAACGAAGCTGGCCTAAAGGCCCTTTTCCAAAGCGACCTTCTGTAAATAAAATCTAACCACGCCTTATCTGGCGTGGTCAAAATGACTCCACAATTTATGGCACCCTAATTGCAGTTAAATACTCAAGTATTACTTAGCAAAGGAAGTGTTAATGAAGAGATCAACCTCTACATTATTGATATTACTAATGACATCGCCAACAGTATTGGCAAATACAGTGTCAGCAACTGGTACATCTGTACAAAGTTTAGACAAAAGTGCCAGATTGTCCCTAGAGAATGTAGGGATCTCACTGTCTAATACTTTTGCAACTGACGTAAAAGCACCAGATGCAGCAGAGAAGAATATGAGTAATACGACGGCCATGTCTATCAGCTATAAGCTTAAAGATGACATGAGATTAAGTCTTACAACTATCTTTGATAAAGATTTAAAGAATGATCGTGAAGGTTATATTAGAGATCCAAAAATTGTGTTATCTAAGAGCTTTGGAAAGTTAAATAGATTCTTTTCAGCAGCAGCTTCAACATCAGTAAAAATACCACTAAGTAAGGTATCAAGAGTTACAACTAGCCTACAGACTGCTGTTAGTTTAGCTGGTTCAGTTTCATATGATGCTTCGGAGCATGTAACAAAGGGATTATCTCTTTCTTACTCTCCAGCTGTAATTACAAACTTCCATGAGTATAGAGTTACAACAGGTGGAAGTTCGAACACACAATACACTTTATCTAATTCACTATCAGCAGCATATAGCATTACTGATTCAATCAGTGCTTCTGTTAGTGGATCGTACTATAGAAACTTTGATTATACAGGACACACTAAAGACTACTTTGGAATTGAAGAGACATTATCTTTTGCTCTTCCAGAAAACTTTGGACTTAGTGTAGGTCACTCTACAGGTGGATCAGCATTAGCTGTTAACGGTAGAGAGTCAAACGTTTCGTTATTTGACAAAGATTTATCATCATATTTTTTAAATATAAGTTTCAGCTACTAAGCAATCTAGGAGAAAGAATGAAAAACAAAAACTATCTATTAACTTCTCTAATCATTGCAGGACTTGTTGCAAGTTGTGCAAAAGAAAGAGAACTTGATACAGTTTACAAGGCGCCAGAACTTGAGAGCAAATCAGCGATCAATACTGAAGCCGAATTCCTTTATGTTCCAACGTCACAGGGTGTTCCTAGATTTACTAAGGCCATGGCACCTTTTGTTCAAGGTAGAGAAAAAATCGTCAAATTTAAATTTGAGGAAGAAGGAATTGTTGCTTACGAGATGGAAGAGAATGAAACATTTCAAGACAACACTCTAAACAACAAACCAATTCTTACTATTCCAGTAACGTACAAGTCTTATAGATGTGCTGAAAATGCTGATGACGAATGTACAAATAGAGAAGAAGAAAATAACGAACTTGAATGGTTTCAAAAAGATAACTTTGTTCCAAAGTTTGAAAGCGTAAAAGTACTTGAAGCTGACAGTATTGGACTTCCAGAAAACGAAGATCCTTGTTATTCTCTACAGTCTACAAAGCTAGTTGACTATAATGTTTCTAAAACTGACGTTAACTTTGAAATTGAAAAGACTTATAAATTTTCAAATACTCCAGCTTGTATTAACCAACTATGGTACAGCTCAGGAAGTGAGTACGATAAGTTCCTAGAAGGCCTAGAAGATAATGGTGCTTTTAACACAAGAGTATTCTTCTCATTTGCGAAACTAGATACTATTGCTTCTAACAACTATAAAGAAGTTGATTACCCAATTGCAGAACACAGCACTTTTGGTTTCTTTAAAACAAAAGAAAGAACTAAGAATGATTTTGGACAAACTGAAAGAACTTACAAGCTAAACAGATGGAATCCTGCTAAGTCAGTAGTTGATTACCACCTAAGTGATGAGTTTGATAAAAAAGAAAATGCATACCTTAAAGAAGCAACAATTTTTGCATTCAATAGAATGAATAAAATGCTTGAAAACAATAAGGTAAACCTTAGACTTAAGCTTCACATGCCTTCTGGAAAGAAGCCAGGTAACTTAAGAAACACTATGGTTGTTCTTATTGAAGACCTTGCATCTGGTCTACTTGGATACGGTCCAACTGTGGCGAACCCTAGAACAGGGGAAATCCTAAAAGGTCACGTAAACATGTATAAGGGATCACTTGAGTCAATTGCGCCAAGCTCGTACGACTCAATAGTACACCTTGAAAAACAAATGAAAAAAGAAGCAATGAATAGTGCTGCAATCCAAGCATCACTAGAAGCTTCTAAAAATAATGCTCAGACAGCTCCAAGTATTACTGAAGCTGTAAAGAGCTTATTAGATTCTCAAGAGAGCACTGCTCTTAATCATGATCATGATCACGATCACGATAATGGACAATTTAGCCTATCTCTTGATGTAAGAAATGGTGATCTACATGCAGCTGCTTCAAACTTCAAAGAGTTCCAAAAGACTGTTGAAAAGAGAGAGCTTACAAATTACCAAGAACTAGTTCTTTCAAAAGTTAATGGACAGTTAAATGAATTCACTAGAGAAATGAAAGATAGCTTAGAAATTAAAGAGCTTCTTCACTCAAACAGTGTTTATACAACTGATATGTTTAACTACCAAGCTCTAGGAAAAGTATCTGTTGATGACATCAACTCTGTTAGTGGAATTAGAGATGCAAACGGAAACCTAAAAGATTGGATCCAACTGAATGAAGATCAACAAAGAGCAATCATTCAGATCCTTGGTCGTCACGCTTATATTCCAACGCTTGTTCATGAAATTGGACACAACCTTGGTCTAAGACACAACTTTAGAGGATCACTTGATGCTGCTAACTTTTACAATGAGAAAGAAAGAGAATCACTTGGTCTAAAGAATGGATCTGTATTTTCATCAATCATGGATTACTCTTACTCAAGCCTTAACGAACTATCAACTTTTGGTAAGTATGATATTGCAGCATTAAGATTTGGATATAATAGACAAGTAGAAGTACAAGGCGCTGAGTCTGGAGAAGTATCACTTGTTTCTTTAGAGCAAAAATCAATTGACGGAACAACTGTTGTTGAGAAAAGCGTAAACGAAATTCCAAATAGAGTACCATACAAGTTTTGTACTGATGAAGACGTAAGCATGTACGCAAACTGTAACAGATTTGATGAAGGTTCAAACGATTTAGAAATGACTAAGCACTACGCAGCTAAGTACAAAGAGTACTACCAGTGGCGTAACAAGAAAGGTAGATCTAAGAACTTTAACGATACAATGGGAATGTGGAGATACTACCTAGGTACGTACTACACTCTACTTGATTTAAGACAAGCTTTTGAAACATGGACTTTCTACAAAGATTACTTAAAGCAATATGATCTTGAAAGAATCATGACAACAAAGTGTACAGAAGAAGACCATAAATCAATGCCTGATTTCTGTGTAACTCTTGATCAAGTTGTTGAAGCAAATGACGTAGCAACACAGACACTACTAGAAGTTGTTAAAACACCAGATCTTACTTGTGATGTTCAGTACTCTGTTGTTAACACTACTACTAACGAAGATGTTTACAACAAAAGAGTAGCTAGAAACTTTGCAGAAGCAACACTTTATAAGTCTTACCCTCTAGAAACTGGTGACGGAGAATATAGAGCAACAAGCTGTTTTGATGCAAATGCATGGCAAGACATTGTTAACGATCCTGAGACTATCAACGATGTTAGAACATCTTGTGTGAATACACTATCAGAAGCAGAATGTACTGAAGGCGTAGGACTTAGAGCACAGGTTATTGGTCAGGTTGGTAAACCTCACAATGATATTGATGCAGCAGAAAGAGATGACGAAAGACTAGAGACTGATGATATTGAAGTAAGAGGTATATGGTTAGATAAAGTACTAGCGATGGAAATCCTTACTAACAGAGATAGATTAACATCTGCTGGTGAAAACATTCACACATCATTTGCTGATCTACCAAAGTATAAAGCAGAGATTAAGAACGTTCTTGAGCACTTGGCCTTGAATAAGACTTTAAGTTCACCACTACCTGCAGAAACAGAGAATGGTATTCTTTACCAAATGCCATTTAAGACGGACCTTCACGTTAAGACAAAGGTTCCAACGATTAAGAACTTCTTAAAGCAGTTTATTCCGTTCTCGGATACTAAGGACTTCGATATTGCTCCAGTACTTTTAAAGACTGCTGCAATGAACTCAAAAGAGAATCCAGAGGATTCAGAAGGTGTAAGCCAATATGTTGCAAGATCAGAATTCTACGATTCACTTGTAGTAAGAAGAAGAGATAATGCTGGTAGCAACATTGAATTTGGTTCAGCTGTAGTTATTAAGGCAAACGTACATGATTACCAATACGGAGCGACTCCAAGAAATACTCTTGCGATAGAAAGTATTGCACGTATCAACGGTTTAACAACTAATAGAGCAACACAGATTGAAGGTCTATTAGCAGAGTTATCTAAAGTAGATGCTCCTCAAGTTGAAGAAACAGTTGCACAAGCAGAAGAAGCAACTGAAGAAGAAGTTACTCAAGCAGAAGAAGAGATTGTAGAAATTTCGAATGAAGTAAGATCAAAGCTTTATGAACTGATTTCTATTAAAACAGGAATTGCACTTAACAAGAAGAATGTAGATGCTATCAATGCTATATACGCAACGATGACTGATGGTTCTCAAGAAACACGTGCAAGAATTGATGCAGAGATTGCAAAACTTAGATCGGAAATTGGAGCTGTTCACTTTGACGCTTCAATGAGAGCAGCAGTTGCATATTCAAACTTCATCAGACAAGGTGAAGGTTATGCTAAGCTTGCTTCTGTTGACCTATACGACCTAGAGTTTGTAGCTTCATCAGAAGAGAGAAGAAAAGAGATTCTAGCTCAAGAAGTTGAATCAATCTGGTCTCTACCACTTGTAGATTAATCAAATAAAAGAGGGCCCTTAGTAATTGCTAAGGGCCTAATTTTTCATTCATGCCATAAATATCTTGCAAGAATTCAAAAGCAAAACTTTCCTAAATAAGATCGAAATACTCCCCTAAATAGCTGAAACTAATAGATTCATCGATTTCTTGATAATTCATTTAACATCTAGTGTTAATATGTCTCATCTTTGACCGTAGAGGTCTTTGTTATTCCTAAATTGTCTGGAGTTAGACATGAAGAACGAATATTATGATGAAAAATTTCTTAGTAAACAAAAAACTACTCTTTTAGAAATGAAGAGCGGTATTTTAAACCATATGAAAACTCATACTATTGATGAATTAGCACCGGCTAAGGATCAAATGGTAGAGGATGTAGATCAGAGCCAGGTCCTCATGGCACAGACTCTGAGCATGGGTTTAAGAGACCGTGAGCTAGCAAGACTACACATGATAGAGGAAGCTCTTGCAAAGTTTGAGGATGGAAGCTACGGCCTCTGTGAAGAAACTGGAGAGCTCATAGGCAAGAAGAGACTTGAGAAGATTCCATGGGTAAAATTATCTATTGATGCTCAGGAAAGTATTGAGAGAACACTCAAGGCAGCCTAGCTGCTTTTTAACACTTATATTTTCGCATAAAAAAAGGCCCCAAATTCTGGGGCCTTTTTCTATATATAAATTTAATAATTAATTACTTAGTAAACTTGATAACTTCTACTGGACAAGCTTCTGCAGCTTCTTCAACAAGAAGACCATTATCAAGTGGCGCTCCTGGACGGATTAAACAAGTTTCATCAGTAACTTCAAAAACTTCAGGATAAATAGCTTCACAAGCATCACAAACAATACAACCAGGCTCAATCCAAACCTTACTAATAGAAAAGTTCTCTGCTGCCGGAGCATCACCTGCTGCACCAGCAAATGCACCTGCAAATTCTGGGTTAGAAGATATTTTTAACGCTTTATTAGATGCTGGTAATGGCTCAGCAATAAATGTTCTCTTTGGAATTTGATATAGAGGCTTTGCATAGTTTAAAGAATGCTCTTCATTAAACTTCTCAGCATCACCTGTAGCTGCTTCAACCATTGCCTTGAATGCTTCAGCTTTGAACATAAAGTGATGAACAAGAGCATCTTTACTTGCAGACATTTCAACTTCAACAGAAGCACTTTCATGATTACAAGCTTCAAGTAGCTCACCTAGGTTTTTACCAAAATCAAGATCTCTTGCAAAAGTTGAGCTTGCAGCATCAAAAGTTCTAGTTACATCAACCTGTGTTGGATTACTAAATGGATTAAAAAGTCTTAATCTGATCGAATCAAACTTCGCAGGCTCACGTGAACTATTCCACTTAAGAGAAAATGCGAATCCGTTAGATTCCTGCTTAGACTTCAAAATTGTAAACTTAGGTCTCGCAAATAAGAAATGAAATGCTCCAGATAATAGACTGAAAACTCCAACTGTAACTACTAGACCGATACCCGCTAAAAGAGCAACTCCCATGGCAATGAAGGTTGTATTCACTTAACACTCCCTGTATTAAGAATTTGGAATATATACACATTCCAACGTTTTATTTTAAATTCATATTAATATACTTCTAATATAAACATTTTGAAGGCTTTAGCCAACCTGTTTTAGGTGGCTTATATTAGTTTTTTTCACGAGGGTCTATTCCAAACCCTACCCTTACTCTCAATAAATTATCTTCAAACTCTGCAAGTCCTAGTAATCGTCCTTCATAAAGGCCCCAACAGTAGCCATTCTCACCTTCTTTATGCATAGCAAGACCATTAAAGAACTTAATTGCCTCAAACTCCTCAAGCTCAATTTTAGGGAAATTCAAGAAATTATCTACCCTTGTAGCATGCTCATTGATTGAGTAATCAACATCCCTAGCTGGCCAATTCTCTTTCACAATGGCGTTATCTATATGAGCTGGACCAATAGACTCTCTAACAAGATTCCTTAAAGCTCCATGAGTACCAAGTTTCTTTGCTATATCTTCAAAAAGGACGCGAATATAAGTTCCAGAACTAGATGTAACCCTTAAAGTAACAACTTTTCCTTCTAATTTTACTAATTCAATTTTTGAAATAAATCTCTTAACTGGAGGCTTTTCAATTATGACGCCTTCCCTTGCCCACTCATATAATGGTCTTCCCTCATGCTTTGTAGCAGAGAAGGCCGGTGGACATTGGTCGTAATCACCTAAGAATCCATCCATTATTTCAACTAATTGCTCCTGCGTAAAATCTGGACAAGAAACTTCTTTAATATCCTCTTCTTTAGCAGTCAGATCACCCGTTGGACTCTCCACACCAAGAACCCCAGTTGCCAAATAAGTCTTTGGAAACTGATCATGAATGTAATTATTGAACCTAGGAGCTTGTCCAATTGCAACTAATAAAACCCCTTCAGCAAAAGGGTCTAATGTTCCAAAATGTCCGATTTTTCCAAAACCCTTAGGAAGGTGATACTTAAAGTGTCTAAGGACATCAGATGATGTCATTCCCTCAGGTTTATAGACATTAAAAACTAAAGGGCCAAATCCTGGCCCCGCGTTCTTAGACTTTCTATTTGAGCGTGAACTCATGAAATGCCTTTGCCCTTCTTTGCTTCCTCATCTAGTAAATCATCAATTTTCTTTTCAGCATCAAATTGAGAATCATAGACAAATGTAATAGTTGGGACATGCCTCATTTTTAAAAGTTTTGAAAGGTGAGTTCTAAGCTTACCAGTAATAGATTCGATGGCCTTCTTAGAGTCTCCCCTTTTAGCAGCATCGAATGTATCCCAATAAAGCTTCGAATTCGAAAGATCATCAGAAAGCTCGACTCTAGTTATACTTACAAAAGTTAAACTAGAGTCCGAAACTGATGTTCTAATAAATGCATTTGAAGCATTTAATATTTTTTCAGAGAGAATATTTTTCTTTCCAGAACTTGCGCCCAAGATTAATCCCTTGCTTCTGCTGCTTCTGACTCTGCTTCAAGAGCAGCTAGCTCAGCAGCTTCTGCAGCTAATTTTTCTTCTTTAGCTACGTCATCAAGAGTTCTCTTCTTTTCTACTAGCATATAAGCTTCGAATTGATCGTTAACTTTAATATCAGTATATCCATCAAGTCCGATACCACATTCGAAACCATTCTTAACTTCTTTAACATCATCTTTGAATCTCTTAAGAGATGACATTTTTCCGTCAAACATGATCTTACCATTTCTAAGAAGACGAATATTACAACCTTCTTTGATCTTACCATCAATAACAGATGAACCAGCAATTGTTCCAATTTTTGGAACTACGAAAGTATCTTTAACTTCAGCTCTACCGATAAATTCTTCGATAGTATCTGGGTCAAGCATCCCTTCGATTGCAAGAGTTACGTCATTGATTAGCTCATATATAATTGAATATGTTTTAATATCAATTGCTTTTTCTTCAGCTAATCTTCTCGCTGTAGTATTTGGTCTCATGTTGAAACCTAAGATAAAGGCTCCAGCAGAGTCTGCAAGGTTAACATCACTGTCATTAATTGCACCAACACCACCAGCAATAACTTTAACTTCAACTTCAGTATTTGAAAGTGCTAGTACAGCTTGCTTAATTGCTTCAAATGAACCTTGAACGTCAGATCTAATAATAAGGTTAAGAGACTTAGTTTCTTTTCCATCATCAGCGGCCATTGCAAAGAAGTCCTCAAGAGAAACTTTTGCTTTTGGAGCTTCTTCAAGTTTCTTTCTCTCAGCTATTCTATTTGCAACGATCTTCTTAGCTTCTCTTTCATTTTTTACAATATCAACAGATGCTCCAGGAGACGGTGCTTCATCAAGACCTAAAATTTGAACAGGAGTTGATGGACCAGCTTTAGTTAACTGCTTACCAAGGTGATCAGTTAAGCTTCTCGCTCTACCAAATGTTTCACCAACAACTAGTGAATCACCTTTCTTAAGTGTTCCTGATTGAATAAGGATTGTAGCAACTGGACCACGTCCATGCTCAATCTTAGATTCAATAACAACACCTTCAACATTACCTTCTGCACTCGCTCTTAAATCAAGCATTTCAGTTTGAAGTGCGATTGATTCTAATAAATCATCTACTCCATCACCTTTTAATGCAGATATTGGAACAAATTGAGTGTCTCCACCCCATTCCTCAGGAGTAATTCCAACATCAGCAAGCTCAGACTTGATTCTGTCAGTATTGATTCCTTCTTTATCCATTTTATTTACTGCAACGATAACTGGTACTCCAGCATTTCTACAGTATTTAACTGATTCTCTAGTTTGTGGCATAACACCATCATCAGCAGCTACTACAAGAACTACTAAGTCAGTAACATCAGCACCACGTTGTCTCATTGAAGCGAACGCCGCGTGACCAGGAGTATCTAAGAAAGTTAGAGTACTTTTTCCGGCCTTAACTGAGTAAGCACCAATATGTTGAGTGATTCCACCAGCTTCATCGTTTACAACCTTAGCCTTACGAATATGGTCTAGAAGAGTTGTCTTACCATGATCAACGTGACCCATAATCGCGATGATTGGGTTACGAAGAGGTAATTTAGCTCTAACTTCTTCAGAGACTTCTTCTTTACCCATAACTTTATCTTCGTCAAAGGCAACGTTTTCTACTCTATAGTCATATAGATTAGCTATCTCTTGAGCTAAGTGCATACCGATGAAGTCGCCAGTTTTAACTAATAAGTTAATCTCTAAACATGCATCGATCATATCCTTAAGTTTTACCTTAAGCTTTCTTGCAAGTTGGTCTGAAGTTGCCCCATCGTGCAACTTAACAACTCTCTTTGATTCTTTTACTTCAGTAATTTCTGTATCCTTAGTTGGCCCAGAGTATGTTCTCTTTCTCTTAACTGTAGAATATACAGGACGACCAGCTCCACCAAGAGCTGCGTAACTCTTAAGCTCACTATCCGCTCTTTCTTGAGTAAGAGTCTGTGCCTTATTTACAACTTTCTTTCCAGACATTAGAGAAGCTAGTGCTCCCATACGTCCTTTAGAAACTTTTTTCTCATCTTCAGATGCGCCTTCTTCAGCTTTTTTCTCTGGTGGGATATAAACAGGAGTAAATCTGTGAGGTGCATCTCCAGCTTCTTTCTTAGCTTTAGCTTTAGCTGCTGCATCCGCTTCGGCCTTAGCTTTCTTAGCAGCTTCTTCCTTAGCAATTTCCTCTTTCGATTTAACATGCTCAGTAGAAACAACTCTTAAACCAAAAGATGATTCAGACTTCTTAGGAGCAGGTTTTACTTCTTCCTCTACTTTTTCAGTAGTTTTAGCAGCAACAACTTCCTCTACAGGAGCCTCAACCTTTTCCTCAGTAACTTCAACAGGTGCTTCCTCTTTTACTTCTTCTTCAACAGGAGCAACAACAACTGGAGTAGGTTCAGGTTCAACAACTTCACCACTACTCTTTTTTCGAATAACGCTCTTCTTTCGAACAACTGTCTTTTTCTTAGTCTCGCCTTCGTCTGCTGAAGTGTCATCAGAAGCACCCGCTGCTTTAGCAGCAACAGTCTTTTTAGTAACAGCTTTTTTAGCCGCTTTCTTCTTAACAACTTTCTTCTTAGTCTTAGCGCCAGAGGCTTTCTTTTCATCTTTAGCAGAATCATATTCGGCCATAATCTGCTTCACTTCATCATCTGAAAGTGCTGTCATATGGTTACGAACAGAAAAGCCTTTGTTTTTTAGTTCTTCAACTAAATCTAAAGGACCTTTATTCAATTCTTTAGCCAACTCAAATATTTTCATAGGCATTATGTGGACTCCCTATCCAGTTTCTTCTTACTTCAGTTTAAATGCTGCTAACTCTTCACGGAGTCTTCTTTCAGCATCAGAGAACTTATCTTGTGATTCATCATCAGATTGTTCTTTATTAATAATTCCATGGTAAGCCGGAACAGCAGAAGCAGAAACAAGCTCCTCTTCTTCATCAGCTTGGAATTGAATTTCACCAGCATCAATTGCCGCGATTGTATCAGCTATAATTGTTGAAGCTTGTGCTTCATCAACTTCTAGAAGCTCAGCAAGGTCACTTGCTTCAGCCGCTGCAATATCACCAATTGCTTGAATACCATTTTGAACCATAACCTGTGCAAGTGTATCAGTAATTGATGCAATTTGAATAAGGTTAGCAACAGATTTTTGAATTCTTTCCTGAAGCTTAGTTTTAGAAATGATATTAATTTTATATCCACTTAACATTGCAGCAAGACGAACGTTTTGTCCTCTTCTACCAATAGCAAGTGATAACTGATCTTCTTCAACAACTACATCCATAGTGTGGTCAGAGTGATCAATTTGAATATTTGTAATTTCAGATGGAGCAAGAGCAGCTCTTGCAAATGTCTCAACATCGTCAGACCATTTAACGATATCAATTTTTTCACCTTGAAGCTCGTTAACAACGTTCTGAACTCTTGAACCTTTCATACCAACACAAGCACCAACTGGATCAATATCTTTATCTACAGAGATAACAGCAATTTTTGCTCTTTGCCCTGGCTCTCTAGCAGCAGATTTGATTTCAATTGTTCCGTCTTGAATTTCTGGAACTTCAAGTTCAAATAACTTAACTAAGAACATTGGAGACGTTCTTGATAAACGAATCTCAGGTCCTCTGTTTGTCATAACAACTTCAGTTAAGAAAGCTTGTATTCTATCACCTGGCTTGAAATTCTCACCTGGGATAACTTCTCTTCTAGAAAGAACAGCATCTGCCTTTCCAAGATCAACTACAATGTTTCCTCTTTCGTATCTTCTAGCAATACCAGTAACAAGCTCGTTCTCTTTGTGCTTGAACTCTGCAAAAAGAATCTCTCTCTCTGCATCTCTTACTTTTTGAAAGATAATTTGACGTGCAGTTTGAACATCAACTCTAGAGAAATTAGGATTTTCAATTTTGATACCAATTTGGTCACCAATCTCTACATCTTCATCTAACTCTTTCGCTTCTGCTAAAGTGATCTCAACAATAGTATCTCTCACTTCTTCTACAACATTCTTATATTGATAGATTTCGATATCATCGTCACCATCGTTATATCTTGTTTCGTATTCGCCTTGAATCCCGTACTTTTTTCTAGCAGTAACTAAGAAAGCTTGTTCTACCGCTTTTATAACGATATCTTTTTCAATCCCTCTTTCTTTACCGAGAGTTTCAATTACCCTACCTAGTTCAGAAAACATTTTTACCTTCCTTTTGCTTTACGCGCCCTATTCTAAATCTAGAGCAGGTTCTAAGTTCGCTTTTTTTATTTCTTCGTACTTTAAATTTAATTCAAAATCGTTTGCAATAACACAGATTCCCTCTGAGTCTACAGACTTTAACTTTCCAATGATCTTTCTCTCACCCTGAAGTGATTTAGGAAGACCTGGAAATTTCTCACTAACTAATCTGGCCATTACAGAAAATTGAATATCTTGATCAATAGACATTTCAAAATGCTTAACACTAGATAAATGTCTAAACATTCCTGGCGAAGAAACTTCAAGAGTTAACTCGCTAGGCATCCACTCTTCTTCCTCAATGAAAGGAGTTAACGCTCTATCAAGCCTTGAACAGTCTTCTATAACTGCTGTTTTAGTCGCAGGGTCCATGATGAATACTCTAAGAGTATGTGACCCTTTTAAGTAATCAAGATCATATATTTCTAAATTTAATTCAGCACAAAGCTTCGAACATAGTTCGTAGAACTTCTTTTCAACACCTGTACTCTCTGACTTTAAAACCATTTTGCTCACTATATATATGCAAATAAACTTGCAGCAATAAAAAAGGGAAGATTAAATCTTCCCTAGTTTCATAAATTAAATTGAAACCATAGATTAACAATCGAGATTTATTTAAATATCAATTGAAATCTAATTACTTAATATCAGGATTCCAAGCATTTGGCAAATTTTGAAACCTTTATAAGTGCTTTTCCATTATATGAGCATCAGCTCCATTTGAATAGAATTTTTTCTGTAAATGAATCTTATTATAGCCTTGCTTCAAATATAGGCCAATTGCGGAGGTATTGGATACCTCAACCTCGAGCATACACCGCTCTACACCTAACATCCTGAAATGACTATATGAAGCATTAAGAATTGATGCTGCAATGCCCATACCTCTGGATTCTGGAGAGGTAACCACTTTTAATAGATGAGCTAATTTCTCTAAAGGACTCAAAAGATATATCGCAAAACCACGACACTTAGGATCATAAAAACATAAATAATTACTATTTTCAGCAGAATTATGCCAATTAGTCTCCTTCCACGGGAAAGGAAAATGGTCGTTATCAATTTTTTTTATTAAGTCTAGATCTGTAGGACTTATATCCTTCAATAGATTTGATTTTATAATCACAAGAAATAAACCTGAGAAGAGATTCTTCTATTGATACCAGAGTAGAAAATTTTCATTTTCTCAAGCAAGTGAGCATCTAACTCTACAGCACGCCTTTGACGTAAGAAACGATCCCTAAGTAAGAACTCACTCTTTATAAAGAGCTTCATTATATTTGTTAATTTTTTAGACTTGTTACATTTGTTGAAGCCTATATCTATTAGCTCTTTCTCTTTAACCTCAACATTTAAAGATGATGAATATATGAGAATTTTATTTAGAAGTAATATCTTCTGTAACTGGTCTTGCCGTCTACTTAAAACACTATGGTCTGATACAAAATCTGGAAGAGTTTCATAATCGGAAGTAGAGAGTTCTAAACTTTGTATTAGATAGCTTTTTGAACCTACACACCTAAAGGTCTCGAGTGTCCCCAGGAATTTATTAATATCTGTAAGATAAAAGACCTGCTCTTCAATTTTGAAAACAGCAGTATCAGAAACTTTTTGGGCCAACGTAAGTGGCCCAAAGAATAAAATAAGAAATGATATAATAAACTTCATAAGTTTATTATACAGGAGAACTCAGCTCAACGTTAGCAATAGTTTTATCGTCAACGTTTCTAGTTTCCATATGGAATCTAATCTTTGCAGTCGGGTTGAATGTATAACCATCTTTTCCACGAATAATGTACTTTCTCTTCTCACCTTTTGTGCTTTTTGGCTCAATCAGTTTTCTAAGTCTAGATACACTAGTGTAAATTAATTTATCGTGAATAAGTGGGTTGTACTCATCTTTCCAGATTGATTTTGCAAGTTGTTCCTTGTCGTAATACTCACCTGGGTTCTTAGCAAGAAGAAATAAAATTTCTAGAAGAACGAAACGATGCTTAAAGTCGATAGTTCCGAGGCTTCTTTCTTTAATTTTTCTATTGTTTCTATCTAAGTATAAATCAACACTAGAGTCATTCACTTCTTCGATTTCAGTCTTTAGAAGATTAGATAATCTCTTAAACACTGAAGGATCTATAGATTCATTAGCTAGGTTGAAGTACTCAAGGGCCCTGTCAAAGTCACCCATGTTCTTATATACATTCCCTTTACCAAGTAGAATGTAACCGAAAAGGTTCCAACACTTCTTTGTTTGAAGAGTCTCATTAGCAAGCTTAAAGAATTTAAGAGAGTTTTCGAAGTCTTCAACCTCTAAGTAGACCTTTGCAGAGAACAAGAACATTGCTCCACTCAAATAATCTTTCTTGATGATTGCAAGTAATTGGTTAAGCTGCCCAAGATAATCAAGTGCACCTTTATAGTCTTTTCTATTGTAACAATTATTAGATAGCGCAAGAAGTGTCTTAGCAAGGATATCTGGCTCATTCTCTTCTTTAGATTTTTTATATGCGAATTGAAAGTTCTCAAACGCTTCTTCGAAGTTTCCACCGTAATTCTTAACGATCCCTACATTGTAGAAGTACTCAGAGTTTAGGCTTCCTAATACTTTTGTTAAATCTTCAACAAGTTCTTCAGCGTGAGCGATGTAAGCCGAAGCCTTCTCATCATCTAGTTTTTCAGAAGAAATTCTAATTAAGAAACCAAGAATTTTGAAAATAGAAAATATATCTCTTGGTCTTTCAGCACACTTAAGAGACTTAAGGAAGTTCTCTTCTGCTGCTTCTAAATCTGATTTATCATAGTGAAGTTTACCTAATTGGTAGAAAGCTCTTCCAACTTCTCTCTTAGAGAGTGAATCTTCAGTTGGCATATATTGATCATTGAACTCATAAAAAGCGATGGATGTGTCAGCCTCTGCAGACCTTGTACTCATCTCTAAATTGTCGTTCATCATAGTTCATTCCCCGAAAATGGTTATAACCTTGGTAAATTGCGCAGCCTATTCAAGCACTTAAGAAGTCAGCTTGCAAGTTCATATCACTATTTAGCGCTTCATGTCAAAAGCTAGATGAAAAACATGTAATATTTCTATCTCTAACTCATTGATTAATGGAATTCTCATTGCTAAAGTGTCCAATTATTACAAAACATTTATATAAAGTAATTTCGGAGCTTTAACTCATGGCCAAATTTGAACTTGATACAATTAGACACTCTACAGCCCACTTAATGGCCCAGGCCATCTCAAGAGTGTTTCCGGACACCCATATTCAATTTGGTATTGGTCCAGTTATAGAGAATGGTTTCTACTATGATGTCGATATGGATCATAGATTAGTTGATGAAGATTTAGAAAAAATCGAAGCAGAAATGCAAAAACTCATCAAAGAAAATCTAAATATTGAAAAAAAGGTAATGACACGTTCAGAAGCTCTAAGCTTCTTTGCAGATAAAAAAGATGAACTTAAGCAAGATCTAATCAATAGCTTTGATGATGACGCTGAAATATCTTGCTACCAACAAGGTGAGTTCATTGACTTATGTAGAGGTCCACACGTTGAGAGAACTGGGCAGCTACCAAAATATTTCAAGCTACTAAGTATTGCTGGTGCCTATTGGCGTGGTGATGAAAATAATAAAATGCTTCAAAGAGTTTATGCTGCATGTTTTGATGACAGAAAACTTCTAAAAGCACACTTAAACTTCCTTGAAGAAGCTAAAAAACGTGATCATAGAAAGCTTGGGAAAGACCTAGAGCTTTTCCACTTTAACTCTGTTGCACCTGCATCTCCATTCTTTATGCCTAAAGGTGCATTTGTATACAATAAGCTTATTGAATTTATGAGAGAGATATACAGAGTATATGATTACCAAGAAGTAATTACTCCTCAAATCCTTGATTCTGATCTTTGGCACACTAGTGGACACTACGAGCACTATAAAGAGAATATGTATTTCTCTAAAATTGATGAAAGAGAATACGCAGTAAAGCCAATGAACTGTCCATGTCACATGCTTATGTTTAAGCACTACAAGTACTCTTATAGAGACTTACCAATGAGATATGCAGACTTTGGACGTCTACACAGATATGAAAAAGCTGGAGCTGTAACAGGTCTAACTAGAGTTAGAACTTTCTGCCAAGATGATGCACATATCTTTATAGATATAGACGGTATTCAAAATGAGATCACTCAACTTATGGATATGTTCTTTACTTGTTATGAGCATTTTGGATTCACAGGAATAAAAGTAAACCTTTCAACTCGTCCTGCAAAGAAATCAGGTGACGATGCGACATGGGATAAAGCAGAGAATGCTTTAGAAGAAGCTCTTAAGAAAAGTGGTCACGAATACTTCATTAAAGAAGGTGACGGTGCATTCTACGGACCTAAGATTGATGTAGAGATTGCAGATGCTCTTGGTAGATATTATCAACTAGGAACTATTCAACTAGACTTCCAACTTCCAGAAAGATTTGGACTACACTATACAAATGCCGAAGGTAATGAAGAGAAACCAGTTGTTATTCATAGAGCACTACTAGGGTCATTAGAAAGATTCTTTGGAGTATACCTTGAACACGTAGCTGGAGCATTCCCATTCTGGTTAGCACCAGAACAAGCAGTTATCGTTCCAGTAAACAATGACTTCCACCTTGATTTTGCAAACAACCTTCAACGTGAACTTTTCAATATGGGTCTACGTGTAAAAGTTGATAACAGAAATGAGTCAATGGGTTATAAAACAAGACAGATCCAAAAATCAAAAGCTCCATTTATGATAGTAATTGGAGATAGAGAGATGGAAAACAATAGTGTCTCACTAAGAAAATACGGTGAAAAGAAAACAGAGTCTATGACAATAGACGAGTTAAAAACACTTTTCACTCAGCTTGATGCAGAGTTTGTTCCTGCAAGTCTGAGACAAAAGTAATGAAGAATATTCTTCTTCTTTGTGGCGGTGGCGGAAGTGAGCATGATATCTCACTTCGCTCTGCTGATTACATATATAATGAACTAGAAAGCTTAAAGTTATATAATGTATTCAAAGTAGAGATAAAGCATAACGGTGATAGAGTAGATCAGAACGGTTTATTATGTGAGCTTAGAAAAGCTGGTGAACTCTACTACCCTAGCACAGACAAGACTCATACTCTCGACTTTGCTATACCTTGCATTCATGGACCTCCTGGAGAGAATGGTATTATCCAATCTATATTTGAGTTAATGCATCTTCCTTACTTGGGTTGTACTCCAGAGCCAAGCCAAACATGTTTTAATAAAGTAACAACAAAACTTTGGCTAGATACTCTAGGAATACCAAATACACCGTACATATACCTTTCAGATGAAAGCTCAGAGTCTATGTCTAATGCCCTATCATTCTTTGATGAGCACCAAGACATATATGTCAAGGCCGCGAGCCAGGGCTCATCAGTAGGATGCTACCATGTAGTAAATAAAGATGATGTGACTAAAGTAATCACAGATGCTTTTAAGTTTTCAGACTATGTTTTGATTGAAAAAACTATCACTGCAAGAGAGCTAGAAGTTAGCGCATACAACTATAACAATGAAATAAAAGTAACTGTACCAGGGGAAATCATTTGTCCTGACGGCTTTTATGACTTTGATCAAAAGTACTCATCAGAAAGTAAAACTCAAACAGATATAGAAGCAAAAAATCTATCACCAGATACAATTAAATCGATAAGAGAGTTTTCTAAAAAGGCCTTCAAAGGTTTAAAACTAAGACACTTATCGAGAATAGACTTTTTCTACACACCACAAGGTGATATTTATCTAAATGAAATCAACACTTTTCCAGGAATGACTCCCATTTCAATGTTTCCAAAAATGATGGAAAACGATGGAACTAAGTTCTCACTATTTCTAAAATCAATAATCGAAGAATCAACATAGAAAAATTTATCTAAGGCGGACACAATGAAGCTTCCAATAATAAACAAAAGCACAGAGAGCCACTCAAAAGAACAATTAATGAAGTCATATACTAATGACTTTATTCCACCAGAAAAGAAAAACTATCTTACAGACTTAAAGAGCTCTACAGGGCCTTACCTTGCTATAACAGATGAGAACAATGAAACGAAGTACCTTATGGATGCTGCATCTCAGATCGCAACACTTGGTCTTGGGTTCTCACCATCAGTTTTCTTTGGGGCAGGTCAATTTCTAGATAGCTGGACTAATGATGCCAACTCTAACGAATTTAAAACGATTAGAAGAGCATTCAACTCAACACTTAAGAGAAAACTAAACTGGGAAAACTTAGATACGACTATTTGTAATTCTGGAGCAGAAGCAAATGAAATAGCGCTAGGATATTGCTACAAGCAAAGAGTTAACCCAAGTGCAAATAAAGTACTCGCCTTCGAAGGAAGCTTTCACGGAAGAATGATGATTACATTATCTAGTACGTGGAACAAAGTTAAAAGAGAACCGTTTGAATGGCCTGGACACGAAACAATTTATTGCACTTTCCCAGAACTAGATACTGATCAAATAATGACCTCTTCACCAAAACAGTGGAAATCAACTTGGGCAAGCGCTAGTGTTGCAGAAGTTAATATCCCTGAAGAATGGAAAAAAGACGCTCAAATAAACAAGGAAGTAAATTCTCTTCTAGAAGTTAGAGAAAGCCTACAAAAAGGTGAAGTCTTTGCTATCCTAGTTGAGCCTATGCAGTGTGAAGGTGGAGACAGATACTCTTCATCAAGATTTAATGAAGCACTTATACTTCTTGCACATAGCTTTAACGTTCCAGTTATTCACGATGAAGTACAAACAGGTTTTCACTTAGGTAGAGAATTCTTCTGGCATAGAGAATTTAACCTCACAAATGACATTGGAGAGCAGATAGCTCCAGACTATGTTGTTTGCGCAAAGAAAGCACAAGTAGGATTAGTTCTTTCACAAAAGAATCAAAATAAAAAAGAGCAGTTTCAAGTGTCTTCTGTAATAAGAGGATACCTTCATGCTGTAGCACTAGATCAGTCACAAGACATTATTCATAACCTAGAGTCGGTATCAAGAGAGCTTCTTAAAAAGCTATGTACTAAGTACCCTAACAAGATCACTCGCCCAAGAGCTAATGGGATGGCGTTTGCTTTTGAACTACCAGATGCTGAAACAACAACAGAGTTCATAAGTAAGAGATTTGATCATGGACTACTCTACTACCCTGCAGGAGCTAAAACTCTTCGTTTTAGGCTTAATACGAGTTTTACAAAAGAAGATATTGAATATTTATTCAATAGAATTGATGTTATGGCCGATGAAATTTTCAACGATAACAAAACAACAGAAATAACTTCGATAGAAACTAAAGATAGATCAAATAAATCAATATATGACTGGCAAGAATTACTACTGTTAACGAAACTAAAGTTATTTAATGGAGAAAAAATAGTTAAAGACGACTTTCTTGAAACAGTTTCAGAACTCTTCAAAAAGACATCAGGATACAACCTAATCCAGATTGATAAAGATAATTTCTCTCAGTGGAAAGATGAAGTTCATCAGATGCAACTAAATATCTATGAGCCAACAAGACAGACAGATATAGAAGAATTTGAGCAATGTGCTCTTGATGAAAAAGGCGTTGCCGTAGCTGTTGTCGAAGATAAGAAATTACTAGCAATGAGCTTCAGTTCTCCATTAAAGCTCAATCCTTTGCAAAGAGGAGTTCGTAACGACCCTGACTTTGAAAATCCAAATGCACTCTACATGGTAGATTCAACTGTTGGAAAAGAATTACAAGGCAAGGGTGTTGGCAGATACTTAAAGTATGCTCTTACAGCAATTGCAATGATTGACGGAATTGAGAGAATTAACGGCAGAAACCGTGACCGTATGGCCGCAAGTATGTTGAATATAAACTTATCTCTTGGTGCTCATGAAATCATGTACATGACTGAAGACTACCCAGACTTTGAAAAGTATAGAGATGTTCTTTACTATTCTTGTCCTACGACTTTTAGTAAAGATTCTCTAATACTAAGTGATGCTATAAACTCTCCACTTGGTAGCAAAGATTTAACAGGTGAATTCATTTCTGAGCAACTTCCCTACCTAGTTAATAAAGTATGCTTATCTAACTTTGTTTCACCAAGGTTTCTTAAAGACTTAGATAAACTTAAAAACTTATTACCTGAATCTCTTCAACACGCCTACACAACATCTGGTCAATCAGAATGTGTTGATAAACTTGCAAAGAGTATTTGGTTTAATCAAAAAGAAAAGACTAATCATATGATTACTTTCAAAGGTCACTATTTCGGTGAAGGAAGTTTTCTATCAAGATCCCTAAGTTCTAGTGATGATAAGTTCTTCAATGTAACTCATTTAGATCACCCAACTGAGGAAAACATAGACCTGATAGCTAAAGAACTAGAAGAGATATTAAGTACTACAAAAACTATGGCAGTATGGATTGAACCTCTTCTTCAAAATACAATGCAGAAGGTTTCAAAAGATGTTCTAAAGAAAGTTATGGAAGTAGCAAAGAAATTTGACACTAAAGTAATCTTTAATGAAACAGCATCAAGCTTCTTTAGATACTCAGGAGACTACTTTTTTACTTCAAATGATAAAGGTCTTACTCCAGATGCAGCTCTTACATTCCTTGGTGGTCAAGCAGGCCTATGTTTCATGAAAGAGGAAAACTTTCTTGCAAAACCTTTAATGCTTATAAGTACATGGGACGGAGATGAATTCTCTTTTGCAAACAGTACTAAGGCCATTGAAAACATGACAGAAAATCTAGATCAATATTTTCAAACAAGATTAGATTTTACAAATAAACTAACTTCAATTTTAGAACAATATCAAGTTTCTGAAATGGAAATTGAAAATGGATGTGGATACTTTATTGGCAATATTTCATTACAACTTCAAAGATACTTTATCATGGAAGGTAATAAATATATTGTGAATCCAAGCTTTTCAGCAATGAAAGAATTTCTTAAGGAAGATGTATAATGAAAGACTCTGGTTTTCCAATCCTTAAGTATGAGCCTAATAAAAGCTACCTTGAATGGGGAATTTCTCATGGTGAAGAATATAGAGAACAGATAAAAGATCTATTTCATATAAGAAAAGAGCTAATGCTTAAAAGAAACCCTGCTCTTTCTAATCATTTAGATCCTATGGCACTTGCACAGTACGAAGAAACACTTAAGTACTGTGGTGAATCTGCTAGAGAGATAGAAGGTATTGCAAAAGGGAGTAATCTCTCTCTTACAGATATTGTAATTCTAAATAACTATACTGATTTTAGAGACATTGAATTACTTGAACAAGGGTGCTCTACTGTTCAAGTTCAGAATGAAAAAAACATTCTAAGTGGCCAAACTTGGGATATGCATTCAAGCGCTAAGAATTATCTATGTGTAATAGAAATTCCTGAAACTGAATATGCGAGTAAATCACTTATTTTGACTGTAACAGGTTGTGTTGGATTGATGGGAATAAGTGCTGATAGTTGTCTTATTGGTGTAAATAATATCAATACAACTAAAGCTGAAAAAGGGTTAATCTGGCCTTCTCTTGTTCGTAAAGTCCTAGAGGGAAAGAACTTATCTCAAATGAGAGATATTCTAGTTAATGCTCCTGTAACATCAGGTCATAATTATTTAATCTCATCACCTAACGGTGCTGAACAATGGGAAATAACTCCAACACAAAAAGATCTAGTACATGCACATGCTGATGGTGAATCTGGTCTATCTTTTCATACAAACCATTGCCTTGGTGAAAATGTAGCTAAGATTGAAAGTGATAAGAACGTCAGTGCAACTAGCCACGCTAGATATAATATTCTCGCAGAAAAAGCTCACACTGTTACAAACACTCTTGAATTAAAGAAGTTATTACAAAGTCATGATGGGTACCCATTATCTATTTGTTCACATTACGACAATGGGCAATCAAAAGATCCTTCCCAAACTTGTGGAGGAGGAATGGCAAACCTTTCAACAGGTGATATACAATTCTGGAGAGGTTGTCCAGAGTATGATCAAAACTACAAAGAATATACTTATCAATTAAACAGTGAAGATAAATCATTCACACTACTAAAAAGTTGAGTCTTAAATGAAAAGCTACCCTTTCTATCTAACATGGACCGCACAAAAAAACGCATTAAAGATAGAGATCAAAGGATCTAAAGGCGCATACTATATTACAACAGATGGAAGTAAATTATATGACCTTTCATCAACTAGTTACCAAGCAGCTTTTGGTCATTCACATAGGCCAATTAAAGACGCAATAAAGAAACAACTAGACACTCTCCCTATCTCGAGCCCAAAAGGAATTTTTAATCTAAAAGAAAATGCTACTGAAAAGCTCTTATCTTTAATAAATCTTCCCGGAAAAATATTTTATACAATTTCTGGTGCAGAGAGTATTGAGAATGCACTAAAAATATCTAGACAGATAACAGGTAAGAATATTGTTTTAGCTAGAGAGAACTCTTACCACGGCGCCACTCTTGGAGCACTTAGTATTACTGGTGATTGGAGAAATAAAGATCATAAGACTATTTCAAAATGGACAAAGAGATTTCCAGATCCTATTGATGATCCAAAGGCCATTGCGCTAGAAAAACTAATACTAAAAACAGGTCCTGATAAAATTGCGGCCATATGCCTTGAGACCTTTGTCGGTGGAAACGGTGTATTTACAGCACCTAAGTCATGGTGGAGAGAATTAGCAAAACTCAAAAAGAAGTATAATTTCTTAATTATTCTTGATGAAGTTGTTAGTGGATTTGGAAGGACAGGGAAACCTTTCGGATTCCAACATTTTTCAATAAGGCCAGATATTATCTGCATGGCAAAGGTTATAACAGGTGGCTATGTACCTTTTGGCGCCATTTGGACATCCAAAAGTATTGCTAAGTATTATGATAAGCAAGTTCTGAGCTGTGGTTTAACAAACTATGCACATCCGTTAGGACTTGCGGCAATGGATGCTGTAATTGATGAAATTAACTCAGAACTTTTTAGTGAAAAGTTTAAGTCTTTAGAGCTGGCCCTTATTAAGAGTAAAGAAAAGTTATCACAATTACCTAATGTTTTAGATACAAGACAAGAGGGTCTTCTTATGGCAGTTGACCTAAAAAGAAAACCAGACTTCTATAAATTTACAGAAAAAGAAATACTAATTGCAATTGTTGGAGAGCGTTTAATAATAGCCCCTCCTTATACGATGACACCTGCAAAGTTAAAGTCACTATTAAATAGAGTTTATAATATTTTAAAGGAAGAAAATGAAAACTAAGATCTACAGTAATGCAAAAGATGCATGTGCAGATATTACATCTGGATCAAGTATCATGAGTGGAGGTTTCGGCCTTTGCGGAATAGCAGAAAATTGCATTGATGCTATTGCTAATTTAGATATAAAAGACCTCACTGTAATATCAAATAATATTGGAAATTCAGGAAGAGGCCTAGTTAAGATTTTGATTCAAAACAAAATCTCTAAGGCCTTCTGCTCATATGTAGGTGGAAACCCAGACCTTGAAAAACAAATGTTTGATGGAAGTGTACAAGTTGAATTAGTTCCACAAGGTACTTTTAGCGAACGAATCAGGGCCGCAGGCTTAGGTATTAGAGCCTTCTATACTCCCACAGGATATGGAACACTAGTTGCTGAGGGAAAAGAAGTTAAAGAGTTTGATAAGCCTTGTATTTTAGAGACAGCCCTCCATGCAGACTTTGCAATTATAAAAGCTCAAAAAGGTGATAAATATGGAAACCTTTGGTTTAAAGAAACTGCAAGGAACTTCTCCCCTCTAATGGCCATGGCAGCAAAGACAACAATAGTAGAAGTTGAAGAGCTTGTTGAACTCGGAGATATTCCTGCAGAAGATATACACCTTCCAGGAATTTTTGTTCAGAGAATCTTTCAAGGTTCTAACTATAAGAATGATATTGAATTTTTAAAAGTTGAGGAAGAGTAATGACTTGGTCAAAAGATGAAATGGCAAAAGAAGTAATAGAACTTTTTGAACCACAAAGCTCTGTAAATTTAGGAATTGGACTTCCTACCCTTGTTGCTCAATATATATCACCTGATTTAGAGATAATGATTCACTCAGAAAATGGTGTACTTGGAGTAAAAGGACGACCTAAAAAGAGTGAAGTCTCTCCTACTTTGATCAATGCTGGAAAAGAAACAATTTCAATAAAAAATGGTGCTAGCTTCTTTGATAGCTCATTGAGCTTTGGAATGATTCGAGGCGGACATATAGACTACTGCGTACTTGGCGGAATGGAAGTCGATACGGAAAGGTCTTTAGCAAACTGGATGATTCCAGGTAAGAAAGTTACAGGAATGGGCGGAGCAATGGACTTAGTAAATGGTTCTCGCTGTGTGATTGTTATGATGTCACATTTTAGTAAAGATGGTTCATCAAAGCTAAAGAGTAAGTGTTCACTCCCATTAACAGGGGTAGACGTTGTAGATATTGTAGTAACTGATTACGGAATTTTTAAACCTTCAGAAGGTAAATTTGAAATTTTAAAATTAGCTAGTGGAATTAATAAAGAAGACTTAAAAGAATTAGAAATTTATAGATAGAAATAAAAAAGGGGCCCCCTGCAAAGTGGCCCCTTCTTTCGGCTTCCTGCCTCATACGTAATTGACTTCCTGTCATTTACAAATAAAGTATAACCTGTTTTTATAAAAAAATAAGAAAAAACTTTTCTAGGCAATTCTTTCCAAAAAAATAAGAACCAAACTTAGAGATCGAGTTGACAAAAATTTTTTACAGTCTATTCTATTACTATAAGAACAAATTACATAAGTAGTGTCATTATGGGTCTAATCCAAAAAATCTATCATTCAGTTAGAGAGTTATTCTTTCCAAAGCACTACAAAATACAATCATTTACATTTTATGTTCCCTCTCCACCTGTAAGAAAGATCGGTTATAGAGAGAAAGAGTTCGATAAAATATTCTATTCATTTATCAATAGAGGCTTTCAGATAATCGATATAAAAACACAAACCAATTCCGGGGCGAACCAGTCAGGTATGTGGATTATAGTTATCGTTAAATCAATAAAGGAATCATCTTCATCACTAAATTTTGTCGAGGAAGAGCTATCCGAATTCTCATTAGATCAATCAGAGGAAATGGACCAAGAGGTTATCGACGGTCTCTATCATTTAAATGATTAGTAAGTTCTTATTGCTCCTTATTTCTTCTTCTTTTCTTGTTAGCTGTGGTTTATTCATTAAACTTGATCAACCCAATGAAGAGATTGTATTTAAAAAAGATTTTAAAAATAAAATCTGTTCTATTAATAAACACAAATTAGCTCTTACTAGTTCTTCTAGTGGTAACCATGATCTCTTTCAAGAGAGAATAGAAATTGCTGCTCAAAAACATAACTTAAAATCTATTGATGTTTTTATTATTTGGTCACTTATACAAATGTATATAAGACCTGAAAAAGTATCTCCTGGCTCAGCACTTCAATTTGTAGACACAAATGAAAAAAGTCCTGTTTACGAAAATTATGCATTAACAGATAATAATGACCCGAACCTTTTTTTCAATTCATTGAAAGACTTACTCAAAAAATATAAATCAAGAAAGTCTTTAAACTATTTAGCTAGAATTGTGGACGACATTTTGCCTTACCAGACCGCTATTGATAAAGAGCTTGCTCTTTTCTTATCTGAAAATAAAACGAGCTTAAGTAAAAATAAAAATCTTGAAGAGTACTTCTTTAAAGGTGATCAAGTATTAAGGCCTGGGGAAGGACTTAAAACCTTTAAGATATGGCCTCTTATCAGTCAGGCGAGCTATAAAAAAAATAAAATTAACTCTCACTTATTCTCTTTCAATATAGGGAAAGGAAAAGTCGCAAATTGTAATTTCGACATGAGAATTTATCAAAATGCTGTTTATTTAATTAATAAAGATAAAGGACTTAATGCTCACCCTTACTCAATTACCTACAAGGGAGAGACTTTCTTTGGAATTAGTAATCAGTCACCAAACATTAAGAAGAATTATGACAGTACTTATACATTTACTCCCGAAAATCTCGGAATACAAAATGCAGTCTGCTTTATCAAAACTCCTACTACAAACTTCTCTCTAATATCAACAAAGGGAAGAGACAGTGGTCAACACCTCTTTAACATGATTGAGTATAATATTGCAGCAGCGAGAACTCCAGAAGAAGTCCTTACAGTTCTAGAGTTCCCAAGATACCTCTTCCTACTAAATCCGGAGCGAATGATTTATGAGTCTGACCGCTCTACAGAAAAACAAACACAGACTTTTCTTAATACAAGCTTTCCAATCTATCATAAATCTAATTTAGGTAGTGTATGGATTCACTATAAGAAAGGAAAATCAAAATCTCTTCTAATTGATGATAGAGTTCCAAACTATAAGTCATGCACCAAGTAATCATATTTGGACAGGCTTCCCAGTCTCATATAAAGAAAATTATCCTTACAGATGAAGACCTAGATAAAACGATCTTAGAATTTCTACAAGATAATCATATTCCTGTTGCTAGTTCATGTATGGGAGAAGGGATTTGTAGGAAGTGCATAGTAAATGACAATATACTTAGCTGCTTCAAGCTCGTTAGAGATATTTTGAAATGGGAAGAGCCAATTATTTACATTGGTTATTTATAGAAGGCCCTTGGCGATAGCTTTTAATTTAACTAGAATAATTCTAAACAAACATCAAATATTCTAAAAAAACTTAAATAGGAACAAATAATGAAATACCTCTCTTTTGATATTGAAGCGACAGGATTGGCCGAAAATGATTACATCATTGAATTCGGAATGGTTCCATTTTGTAGTGAGACAGGTGAGATAGCTCATCACCTAGAGAGAAATTGGTATATTAAATGTCCTAGTTTTGAAGAATTAAAACCAAGACTTGATAAGTGGGTAATTGACCACAATACAGAACTTATAAACAAAGCACATAATGAAGGTGAAGAACTTCAAGACTTCAAAAATCTTTTAGAGCAATACCTTCATGATGAAGAAGTTGTTAAGTACTTTGGAAAATCAGAAAAAGATAAAATTGTACTGTTTGGAAAATCATTGAATGCGATAGATCTTCCATTTCTAAACAGAGATCTAAGTTGGAACTTTATGCGTGAGCACTTCCATCATCAAGTTCTCGATCTATCGAGTGTTGTAAGAAGCTTATGTGATATGAAGCTTCTTCCAGATACTTGTCATAGTGGTTCAGGGCTCATGAAACATTTTAATATGGGTGATGTAGCACACACAGCTCTAGAAGATGCAGTAAATACAGCAAAGCTCTATTTACTGATTATGGACTCGTTAAAAAAGTAGTTCTACTTACTTTTGTAACTCACAAAACTTTTTGGATCTAAGGCCTTAGAGTTCCTTCTAACTTCAAAGTGTAGGTGAGGCCCAGTAGACCTTCCAGTACTACCAACAAGAGCGATCACTTGCCCTTTATGAACCTTGTCACCTTTAGATGTGTAATTCTTTGATGCGTGAGCATAAACTGAGAAGATACCATTCTTATGAGCAATAACAGTTATATTTCCATAACCACCCAGTTCTCTCCCGGAGTAGACAACTACACCTGAGTCTACACTTACTATATGAGCTCCTGTGCGCGCAGGAATGTCTATTCCATCATGATGCTTTCCCCATCTCCTACCAAAGCCAGAGCTAATTCTCGAGCTTGATGGGACTGGCCAAGCGTATCTACCACTTGCCATATACTGAGCAGTACTTGCAGGCATACGAATAGACTTTGCACCCATTAGACCTCTTTGAAGAGGAACAAAGAACCACTCTCCAACCTTAAGGGTCTTTTTATTATTTGCTTCCTCAAGTAGCCACTTATCTATCTTAAATTCTTTTGCAATTTTTAAATAAGTATCGCCTTTTCTAATTTGAACATATTGTCCACTTCCCATATGGGAACAAGAAAAGCTAAACACCATAAGTGTCAGTAAAATGACGGTAAACTTCAAAGCAATCTCCCAGTAAGTGCGAGATTTCAGACACTTAGATTAAATCATCTAAGAATCTTCTCCACTTACTAGGTTCTTCGGTTGTTTGGGATAGTAAATTTAGACATGTGAGGGAAATTTTTTCCTCTTCAACGACTGAACAATCTGATCCAGCGTCATTATTGTGACCGTTGTAATTTCCACCGATCCAGTAGTATTCTCTACTTCTGAAATCTGTTCGCTTATCAATATTTTCTGAATACTTTCTAAAGCCAAGATGAGTAACTTCAGCACCCTTAATCTCATTCTCTAGAACTTCTGGAACATTGATATTAATAACGGTCATTGGATCAATATGTTTATGGATGTCTGCAAGTACAAGTTTTTTAATAAAGTTAGCTGCAGTATAGAAATATTCATTATTTGGTGCTTTATTTGATTCAAAATCCATTGCTGAACTTACTGAGATACTAGGGATATTATGGAATGTGGCCTCTCTTGCAGCTGCTACTGTTCCTGAGTAATAGATATCTTGACCAAGGTTAGCACCACGGTTAATTCCAGAGATAAATAAGTCGACTGTAGACTTATCTACAATATGTCCAAACCCCATTAAGGCACAGTCTGCAGGATAACCACTACAACCATATGTGTTTTCTTTAATTTTTACGACTCTAAGAGGGTGATCAAGAGTTAAAGTATGTCCTGTTGTAGATCTCTCTTCTAGTGGAGCAACCATAACAACATTAGCAATCTCAGAAAGCACTTCGAATAAAACATTAATCCCTGGTGCGTAAACTCCATCATCATTACTAATTACAATATTTAAACTCATAAAATCTCCTAATTTTAGAGCAATATTGCGAATTAAATTCAATTTGTAAAGATGGTCTAAAGATTCAACTCTTTTAAGTATTGAACATGATTTTGAACTTTTCCAAGGTCAACATTGCGGTAGCATATTTCAACTTTATTACTGATAGGTATTGCAATTAAGTCAAAGTCGAAAAGCTCAGATATCGAAGCAAATAAATTACTATCCCAATCCAGCTCAAGGGTTAGTTTAAAATCTTCTCTTGATAGTAAATCAATAAAAAGTGAATGGAAGTTGTTACAAAAATTATGAAGAACTCCATCTTCATGAAGCTTTAACAAATCGGAAAACTTCAACACGATTCCCTGTAAGTATTTTGATTTATTGAGAGTATCGAGCTCTTTAGAATCGAAATTATAGTGCCACACAAAAGGCTTCTTGAATGAATCATAGAACTCAACACTATTTATGTCAGAGAATTCAAGCGTGACATTCTTAGTACTTCTTTCGGCCTTAAGGTCATCTACAATTTTTTGAATAACAAAATCAGCTTCATTTTCAAAGTGAAGAAATATTTCCTCATCAAGATCTAACTCTTTCTGAAGTTCCATAAACGAATGTTGTTGAAGAAAATTAAAGCTTCTGGCACGGAAATCAAAACTAAATTGGCCTACGCCAACTTCTTTTAATCTTTGAATAGTTCTTTTGTCGTAAACACCTGCGACCTTAACTAACTTGCTCATCAATACTATTATACAAGCAATTGATTAAATAAGTATCTCTGGCAAGATGTTCCAACCGATTCACAGTGAAATTGGTAAGTAGTTATATTCTTTGAGAAGCTAGCTATGACTTCATTTGAATTCCCATAAATTTCTAGGTCAAAATGGAGTTGAGATTCTTGATTTAGAACTCTCCAAGAATTATAGAACTGAAGATCTATCAATTTTCCTCGTAGTTCTTCAGTCAAGTATTCACTATCTGGAAACCTAAACTGAAAGCTTTGTCCATGGATAGGATCATCTAGTAGTTTTACATCTCTTCCAAGTCTATGATGAATAAGCTGATGGCCAAGACAAATTCCAACTAATTTAAACCTTTCACTTAATGAGTCTAAAATGAGCTTATCTATTAAAGGAAAGAAATCATGATAATCCTCTATATGTCCAGGTCCAGGACCTAGAAGAATATGAGAGAATTCAGAGAGATAGTCTATTTGAACTTTTTTATAATCGATAACATAGACTTCAACTCCAAGACCTTTTAGGACAGAATAAATATTAAAAGTGAAACTATCTTCGAAATCAATAATTGCAACTTTCAATATTATTCACCACCAGAAAATGAGTGGAACTTATTCTCATTAAAATTAATATAAAAGTTAAAGGCAACTGAGTTTTCAATTTCTGTAGACTTATAAGAAACATCGGCCTTCCAACAGTTATTTAATGGAGAATAAATTAGTTGGTAATATGATTCTTTTAAAACACTGTCATCGATATCATATGTTTGAATTGTATTTAGTTTAAATAGGTCATTGATTTTTATTCCAGCTGTTAAGTCTGCTGTCTTATTTATTGGTGTTGTAAAAGAGTCATAACGAAAACTAATTCCGTAATTTAATCTCTGTAAATTATGATTAATATTGAAGTCTAAAATATGTTCGTTATTTTGGTGATAAAAGTATTCAGATAGAGAAAACGAGAAATTCTTTAGAGAAAAACCTGTCCCAATATAGAGTCTTGTTAACTTATCTAAAGTATTATCAGTCTCTGCGTTAAAATCTATACCTTGAGAAAGGTTAAAGTAAGCAACCTTACTATAATTAAAATTATCTCTTAAGTGGCGCCCGTCTCTGAAGACGTCTAGCTTTTTAGAATATTTCTTTATTAATGAATTAGACCATTGCAACTCAAGTGTATTTGAAACTGGTAGAGTTGTTCTAGATGAAACGTGAGAGAGTTCAAATTCTTTCTCTCTAACAGCATCATTTGAATCAAATAGGCCATCCGCATTTTGAATCTGTGCTGCAAATCTCTGATTACCTTTCTGTTTTTGATCAGCAAGGTAGTAATGCTTTAATTTATAGACCTGAGAATATCTATAGCTATTTCTAGTAACTTTATACTTATCCTCTGTAAAAGATTCGTTGATCATTGGAACTGTTCCGACATGACCTTCAAATTTAATGTCTTCTTCTTTAGTTTCAATACTTAGACCTTCAGATTTTTCCAAATCAATTCTTTCTAAAGGAATATCTTCCTCATACGAGAGTCCAAAAATCTTACTGACTTCAAAGGATGCTTCATTCTCATATATGAAACCACTCTTAGAGAATTTCTTTTCAGAAGGCACATTGGAGAACCAATAGTCTTGTCTATCAAGTGAAACAGAAGACTTAAAATTCACAGGACCTAAGTAACCAAGGTCCCATAAAATCTTAGGACTCATATTTACTCTAGTAGCATTTCGGATATAGCTAGATTCATCAACATGGTTTTGCTTAAATATTGCAGCTTCAGACTTCCATTGAAAGCTAAGACTTTTCCCACCAAAGAAATTACCTTGAAATAAATAAAAAGGAATTGAGTTAAAATGAATTCGAGGAAGAGTCTGAACATAGGAATGATCAAAGCCTTTTGAGTTTTCGAATAAGAGGTTTCTTTTAAAATCTACCTCTACACCCATATCAAAATATGAATTATAAATACTTAAGAAAGATTCAAGTCCTAAATCAGAACTTCGAATTCTTTTATCATAGAAAGATTCTAAATCTCGAGTCTGATCTAAATCACTCATTCCACTTAAGTAAGTGTGAAAATTTACTGAATTATCAAGGTAAGAATGAAACTCTAAATCTCCCCCAAACCTCTGATTATGAGAACCACTCAGTTCATAATCATCTTTTTTGGCCTGCCATATTCTATCATTAACACCAATACTGTTAAGCTCAAGCCAAGTCTCACCTCTAATCGCCTGTCTAAACTGAAGCTCACCACTAAACCCTCTTCGTCCACGAATCATAGGTGTGAATGTTAAGTCATTGTGCTCACTTATGGCCCAAAAGTAAGGTAAACCAAAATGCACACTTTCTTTTGAGTCGGCCTTTATCTTAGGAAAAAGGACTCCACTCTCCCTATCTTTCTTTATAGGTAAAACAATATAAGGAATATACATAACAACTACACCGTTAACTTTGATGTAGGCATGCTTAATTTTTATATATTCATTCTTTGTAATTTCAACTTCACGTCCAAGAATACTCCATGATTCAGGACAGTCGCGACAAGTTGTATACTCAGCGTCTCTCCCGACAAATGTATTATCTGAAATTTTAGCGAGATATTTTCCAACTACAGTGTAATTTGAATTAATTATTTTTCCATTGAAGACACCCAAATAAGCAGTATTGAAATTATACTCCATTTTTGAACCAAAGACTGTCATGTCACTACTAATGTAGCGCACATTCCCAAGAACTTCAGCATCACCTGTTTTGAAAGAAATTGATGCTTTTTCTCCATAGATAGAATTATTTTCGTGATTAATAATCACATTCCCTACGGCTTCAAACTCATTATTTTGAGACCTACGGTATGCCTTATCAGATAATACTTGAACCTTATTCCCAAAAGAGAAATTCACTCGCTCATTTGCAAACAGAGAATCGAAGCTAAAGAATACTAAAGCGAGAATTAAGATATTTTTGAACTTCACCAATGAAGTAGTATGAACCAGTGACAATCCATTGCCCTTTATTACTAATGATTACCTTATCTAAAAAACTTTTCCATTCATCAACTACAGAAATACCATCGGTATTTGGTAGAGAGTTGAGCGGTAATGCTTTTAGATGCTCAAAGCTCGTAACGTTAATAGAATCCCAGAGGCAAGGAGAAGATTTTAATATTTCTAAACTAGAAATAATATCTTCCTCACTTCTCTTAGAAAAAGCACAAAGGAGATTACTTTTTTCTACACTTTTATTAGCTAAAAAGTAGTCCCTCATTTTTCTTATTCCATCAATATTATGAGCACCTATAAAGATAAACTTAATATTCTTGATTGTCACTTCTTCTTGTCTACCTTTTGTCACGCTGCACACAAACTGGCTGCTCTCATGGAGTAGCTCTTGGCGAGAAGGATATTTTTTCAGTAGCGTATTTAGAAAATACAGCGCCAAAATTTTATTTCGTAAGAAGTAATCATCACTCTGTTTAAGTATTCCAATGTCAAAAAGGTCTACTTTATTAACTATATGAGATATTGCATCGTTTTGCTTCTTACGAAGGAACTCTTGCTCTAGTGAAGATATATGTGCCGACTCTTCTCTACATACTCCAAGCTTCTCTTTTAAAATACCAGTTAAACTAGAACCTAGAAACTCTTCATGATCTTTAGAGATAGAAGTGAGTAGAGTATAATCTGCATCTAAAAAATTAACAGCGTCTAATCTTCCGCCAAGCCCAACCTCTAATATGATGTAGTCTAAATTTCTTTTAGATGAAAGAGAACAAAAACAAAAAAATAAAAACTCGTAGTAGCTAAGTTTTAAATCGTTAGAATATAAATTTTCAAATTCTTTTTGAAGTTCACGATGAGATATATACTCATCACCAAATTTAAACCTTTCAGTTACACTTAAGACATGTGGAGATGTCCAAAGACCACACTTCTTACCCAGACGAGTTAGGTAGTCATTTATAAAATGCGCAGTCTGTCCCTTACCATTAGTTCCGGCAACAGTAATAATTTTGCATTTAGATTTTTTAAATTGATTTTTAAATGTTTCGAAGAAAGTTTTGACTTCACCATGCTTTGGGTTGAAAAATTCTGCTCCAAAATATTCTTGGAGCAGATTATCTAGCTTTTCATCTTTAAGCTTGTTGAAACTCATTAAGATTTAGTTGTTAAATAAATCGCAAAAGTAGCTAAGCTCTTCTTTTAACTTATGTCTATGAACAATTCTATCTACAAAACCATGCTCAAGTAAGAATTCAGATCTTTGAAAACCTTGTGGAAGTGTTTGACGAATTGACTGCTCAATAACTCTAGGCCCTGCAAAACCAATTAAGGCCTTAGGCTCAGCAATATTAATATCACCTAACATAGCATAAGAAGCTGCTACTCCACCTGTTGTAGGATCTGTAAGTATTGATATAAATGGAATACCTGCATTCTTAAGTTTTTGTCTTGCCGCAGATGTTTTCGCCATTTGCATAAGAGAAAGAATCCCTTCTTGCATACGTGCACCACCAGATGAACAAAGAACGATTGCTGGTATTTTTCTCTCAAGAGCAATATCCATTACGTGTGCTACTTTCTCACCAGTAACAACACCCATAGAGCCACCCATGAATTGAAAGTTCATTACACAAAGAGAAACATCTTGCTTGTTAATTTTACCAACACCGCAAAGAGTTCCATCAAGAAGACCTGTTTTATCATAGGCTTCTTTTAGTCTTGTTTTGTAAGGTTTTTTATCTGTGAACTCTAGAGGATCAGAAGAAGTTAAATCTTCTAAATGATATTCAAAAGTACCTTCGTCTATAATAAGGTTTATTCTTTCATGAGCACTAAGTCTGAAGTGATGATCACAGTAAGGACATACTTGATACATCTCATCTAACTTATCGCTTTGAATGATCTCTGCACAATTTGTACATTTTTTCCAAAGGCCTGATGGCGTATTTGTAGAAACTTTTTTAGCACTTTTTAGCTTCGGGTTTTGAACCGTATCAAACCAACCCATAAGGAATCTCCGTATTTAATTCATATTGTGATAAGGCATGATGATATTAGAGACCTCTTTAGACAAGGTTTTTTTTAGACGCCTAGCTCCTATGCCACATATTTTAGGCTACTTAGTTAGTTTAGCTCGAGCAGACAAAAACTATAAGCTCCTGTTTTTACAAAGAGTAAATACCCAATTAAAACGCTAAACTATTTCTTTTAATAACCGATAACTATGCTGAGGTAGAATAGAAATAATGAAGAGAAATAGAACTACACCTATTCAAGTGAACAGATTACTAAGCTTAAGCTTAGTATTATCTCTATTTCTATTCTTTAGCTCTAACACTCTGGCTATGACTAAAGAACAATGTAGCCTAGAGTACCAAGCAAAAGTAAATGAATTATTAAATGATAAGGAAAAGTCAGCGAGACTTCTCTCTGAAAAAGTATTGGGAGAAAGTTTTCAAAAACTAGCTTATGCCCATAACCTATTTGCTAACAGCTCTCCAGAAGAGCAAAAAGAATATGAAGCAAACTTAGATAAGTACATAAGTGAAAACTATAAGTTCTCTATGAGTGCTAGTGATGTAATGAATCACTTAAGAGAGTTTAGCTCCCCTTTTAAGAACGCTGTTAACAAAAGACATTCATCTGCCGCCGGTGCACAGAACACTACAAAAGAAAAACTTCAAGCATTAGTCTTATTCTCTAGAGGCCTAGAAGATAAGAAGTATCATATTGAAGAATATGAGAAAGATGCTCTATCAAAATTTAATTTTAAGACGCATGGAAGAGAAGTTGATGGATGGGGACTATTCGTTGGAGATATAGCAAGAAACTTCTATCAAAGAAGATTTTATGATGACAAAGACAACTATGATAACTTTGATAAGAAAATATCAGACATAAATATCTCAAAATATGATTCAGACGTATCAGATGCAATAAAAGCAGTGAAAGAAGATATACTTGATATGGCCAAAAATATGTCAAAAGAGTGTCATGCTTTCTTAAGAGAAGTTAGTAATAATACTGGTATGTGTAGTCTATCTAATCCATTCGACTCTCCTACTAAGAGTTTGATCCTTGATGCGGAAACAATACTTAGTAAAATAAATAATCCAAAAGCAACTTTTATAGATAGGCCTATTTCTGTTCATTATGCAGGAGCTCAATTTGATGTACAAAATTGTAAAATAACTGAGAGTGAAACCAAGCCAGGAAGCTATAAAGTTCAGATGAAAATGAACTTTAAATATATCCCAGGAGCAGACTCAGAAGACTGGTCAATGTCTCTATTTGATGGTGGTCAAGGCCATACAATGGAAATTATAAACGACAATAATCCAGAAGAAAGCTTTAAGTCTAATAAGACACTGCAAACATTTTCAGAGAGTATAACTTTCGATCAAGTAGACTTACCTAATGGTAATCCAAAGAGTCCTTTAGAATTTCATTTTAAAAATAAGTCCGGTGGACAAGTGAAAATGTTCACGATTGGTGACACTGAATACCAAAGAGATTTTGATGGAGATGGTTCAAGATATACAATAAATTGTGCTGCTGATGATGATGATAAACCAACCCCATCATCTGATGGAAAAGAAGTTTATTCTTTTAAACCAACAAATAATAATAATGACCTAATACTATCTTTAGTAAAAAATGATACTGTTGCAGACTTCAGCTCACCTGAACTAAAAGACTCAAAAGTAGAATGGACATTACCTGAAGGAATTCAGTGTGAAGAAGATCCAAGTGATAAGCATGGACTAAAGTGTAAAATTACATCAGAGGTTAAAGAAGCGACGAAAGTGGCATATGAATTAACAAATCATTCAATTAATCCTGAAAAAGCTACTGCACCAGAAAAAGGCGAAATAGATCTAATTATTTTGAAGCCTACTCCTGTTGAAATAAAAGTTAATAAAGAAAACATTATAAAATCACAAAAGACTAGATTAACTGCAATAGTTACAGGTGCCCCAGAGAATGCAAAAGTATCTTGGAAAGTCACTAGTAAAGATGGAGAGCAGAAAGTTCAAACAATAAGCGGTACATCTATAGAAGTTGGACTATTTGATCAAATTACTTACGAAGTAGAAGTTGCTGGAACAGTTAAAACAGGTGAAAACGCCAATAAACTAAACATTAGGATAGAGTCAGATGGAAAGAATGACTCTACAAAAAAAGAAGTTAAGCTAAAGGCATCTATTAAAGAAAAAGAATTTCAGAGCTTAAAGGGAGAATATACTTGGGAGTGTAAGGGACAAACTTGTAGTAGCAATAGCGATAAGTTAACGACTAAAAGAAAAGATGAAAGTTTTTCAGTTTTTGTAACATTTAAAGCTGGAAGTAAAACATTTAAAACCGGCCCATTCAAAGTTAACAAACTCGAATCTAAAGATAAAAAGAAAAAAGAAGAAGATGAGTGTGAAGAAGATGAGGATAGTGAAGATAGCGATCCATTTAGCACTAAGAAGAAAAAAGGTTGTACACCAAAAGCAGAAAGTAAAAAGACTTTTGCTCCTAAGTATATGCCACCAATGCAACAGCCTGTGATACTACCACCATCACAGCCTTATATTACACCGGGCTTTAACTAGAAAATATAGCTTGTATCGTCAGATCCTAATACAGAGATTCTATCATTACCCATCATATCAATTTCTTTGAAAAGTTGGTCCTGGAAGTTAGGCTTTAAGTGACCTAAGAAAATAGGGACATCTTTCGGCATCTTCTTAATCTCTTCAACCATTGTACTTGGAGTATGGTGCTTGGAATCTAGAGCAATTTGCATCATTTTATTAGGGAAGCTTACTTCAGAGAAAATAGCCTTTAAATTCTTTTTTGTTTTAGCAATTTCCCAGATCTTATCTGTTGGTCCTGTATCTTGAGTAAATACAATACACGAATCACCCTTTTCAATTATAAAACCATGTCCAGGTCCATCGTGGTTCACTGGAACAGGTGTAACAGTATAATCCCCTATTTTCACAGGTTTTTTAGACTCTAACTCATTAAAGTGAAGAGTCGGATTGTCTGCGCTTGGCAGTTTTGTGAAGTCAGGCCAAATTACGTCATTTAATAAATGAGTCATTATTGAGTTTTTTACATTTTTAACTGTATGAATTTCAAATGGCCTACCTTTTTGCCCAAAGCAGTTATCTGCTAAAAAAGCTAAATCTGAAATATGATCGAGATGTGAGTGAGATATTAAAATATTATCGATTAGTATTTGTTCTGGTATTTGAATACCACTAGCGACTGAGCCAGCATCTATAAGGAGTTTACCATCTATTAAGTAGCTTGTTGCTCTATAACCCGGAGATACTCCACCGTGACCACCAATAATACGTACAATCATTTTTCTTCCTTAAAAAATTATATAAATATATTTTAGCTCGGTTTTATCTGAGAATCCAGTCTATTCTAATCAGTAGCTTATCTAAAATAAATAAAGTCAAAAAAGAGCTAGAGTATCTCTATTAAACGACTTTCACCTACAGGCAATCCTTACCTATTTTCCTAAAAAGAAGCTATTTATCCTGATTCAACTGCTGGTAAATTACTTTTGGATTTTCATCTAGGATTTCAGCTAGAATTTTAGCTAAGTTCTTCTTGCTTTGTTTTTTCTCTAAATATTCCTTAGCAAGAGACTCTAACTTCTTTCCTTCTACAGATTTTTCACTAGATTGATGATTTATCATAAGAACTATCTCACCAACACTCTTAATTTCAACGCTCTCCCAGTCTTTAGCCTTGAACCTATATACTGTTTCAAATTTCTTAGTTAGTTCTCTAGCAACTGCAATGTTAGATTCAGGAAGAACTTCTGCTAATACTTTTAAAGTCTTTAGTAATCTGTGTGGGCTTTCAAAGTAAATAAAGGTTCCACTATATTGAAGTAAATTGGAGAAAGTTTCTCGCTTTTTTGAATCGTCTCGTGGAGTAAAACCATAAAAGGTAAATGGTTGTGGAGGAAGGCTACTGATCTCCAATGCTGTAATGACAGCGCTTACACCTGGACAAGTTTCTATCTCTATACCTGCATCAACACATGCTTTTACAAGTGGAAATGCTGGGTCTGATATTATTGGGCTCCCGGCATCTGAAACTAAAACATAACTAATTCCACTTTTTAGCTTAGACACATAATAATCAATCTTAGACTTAGAGTGATCATGGAAGGAATCTACTTCCTTATGTGAGCCGTCCACCTCTAAAAGGTCAAAAATCTTTCTAAGATTCCTTGTGTCTTCAGCTAGAAATAACCTCTCACTTCTTAGTGTTTCTAGGGCCCTAGGGGTTATATCAGACAGATTTCCAATAGGAAGTGTAACAAGTTTTAAAGTAGACAAGGACAATCCCCTTTTATTTGACGCGGTGAAATAAATACCGGCTTAATTCCATAAATATGAAATGATAGAATAGATTAGTTCTTACGAAGATTCAACGAGGAGTCACACATATGAGTTTAAAAGCACAGGTTCGAACAGATTCACTTGGAAATATTACAGTACACATGGAAGGTGGACTAGATTTTGAAAATAGTCTCCCTTTTAGAAGAGAGCTTCAGGGTCTTATTAAAGATAACCCTCTTTCAAGTGTGACCCTTGATATGAATGGATTAGACTTCGTTGGATCGTCTGGAATTGGAGTTTTTGTTGAAACTCTTAGAATACTTAATGATAAAAAAAGTCAGATAAAGCTTTCTAATGTAAAGACTGAATTCTTAAAGGTATTTAAGCTATTCGAATATGATGCAATGGAAGCAATGATTATGGACTTTGAGAACGACGAAACCGAAACCCTAAATACTAGATACGGTAATCGTCGTAAAACATTTCAAAACTGATAATTTACTAAATTCATAAAGAAGATTGGGCTTTCAGGCCCTTTCTTTTTCTGAAGTCTCTCGACTGATCTCATATCAAGACCAAAGTCTAAACTATGCTCTTTCATAGTATTCATTCTATTATAAAAATTCCAAGAATCAGAATCAGAACCTGCACCATTTGAAGAACCTGAACCATTATATGGAGTATTCCCCGTTTCTGGATAATAGTTATTATCAACTGGAGGAGTTATAGGAGCATTATAGCGATTTCTCTTCATTGAATGTGAAATAACAACATAACTTCCAAAGATAATTCCACCGTAGAGACCAAGAGAGGCTCCTTGTGAAACTGCTCTTCCATTAGTTCCAAATGCAAGTGATGCTGCACCAAGAAGAGCTCCACCAACAGTACCGTATAAGGCCATAGAGCCTAGGGCCTTAGCTCTTGCATCCATAGCGTTTGCTTTTTGTGGTGTAGCTAGAAAAGTAAGAGCTAGCGTAAGTATTATAAGTGTAGATTTAAATTTAAATAATTTCATACATATAGGATAACGGTGCTTTAGAACTCTTGTCAATTTTACTTGTGAATAAAAATGAATTTTACTCCCTAGATTTTAGTAATTAACACATAGCATAAATAAATTAACAATACTCTTTCACACCTTTAAAGCTCTTCCTATGAATTGGAGTCACACCAAATTGTACTATGGCCTCTTTATGGGCCTTAGTTGGATAGCCTGCATGTTTTTCAAGTCCATACTGTGGATACTTTTTAGCAAGTTCTATCATTAGGTCATCGCGGTACTCTTTGGCAATAATTGAAGCAAGTCCAATAACAACAGACTTTGAATCGCCTTTAACCACCGCTTCTTCATGAACAGACAATTTATTTAGATTTAAGTTTTTATTTCCATCAATTAAAAGTTTTGTACTCTTTCCTGAATCACAATCTAGAAATGCCAATCCCATGGCCTTCAATGAAGCTTGTAAAATATTAATGTCATCAATCAATTCATTCGACAGTTCACGAACACTGAATTTTATCGAAAATGATTCATTAATTTGATGGCTGTTTTTTTCGTTTACTTTAAAGTCGTTTATTTTTAAAACTTCTAAAAGTTTCTTTCTCTTCTTTGTTGTCAGTTTTTTAGAGTCAGTTATACCAAGTTCAAATAAATAGGAGAGGTTCTCCTTAGTTAAAAACTCTCTTTCAATTGAGACACTACAACCTACAACAGGCCCAGCTAAAGGACCTCTCCCAACCTCATCACAACCAGAAAGAACATCAAAGTTTTCGAGTTTCTCTAAATCAAACATACTTATTTTCCCAAAAAAAAAGGCCCCAAATAGGGGCCCTTTATTAAAACTTTTTTGAAAGAATTACTTTCTATCGTAATCGATAGCAATTCTTGCAGATTTACCAGATCTTTCTCTAAGGTAGTAAAGCTTACTTCTTCTAGACTTACCACGTTGAACAATTTCAATTTTTTCAACGTTTGGAGAATGAAATGGAAATACTCTCTCAACACCCATACCAGAAGAAATCTTTCTTACTCTGAAATGACCATTTAGATCGTTTTTACTCTTAATACCGATACAAACACCTTGGAATACCTGGATACGAGATTTTTCACCTTCTCTAATTCTTGCATGTACAGCAAGAGTGTCACCAGTTCTAAATTCTGGAAATGTTTCTACGTTTTTTGATAGGTGATCTTTTTCAACAATATCAACTAAATTCATGGGTTAACTCCCTAATCTTATTGAACTTTCTATAGGACTGACGATATGTCATTCTTGGATAAGTTCTATTCTATAAACTCATAGGCTCGTTTAATTAGACTCAAGGCCCAAAAAACACACGTAGCATTCAGTTTGAAGCTGCAAAATTACCAGAAATAACTTTGCTAGTCAATCATCTTAATTATTAGAAATTAATAACTTATAACTATTTTTGATTATATCTATCTAAATAAATTGCAACTGCGCTTCTTACTGATAGATGATTATAACCATTCTCGTCTGCACCTAATATAGGGTCTAGCATAAAGTCAGACTTCTCTAGTACTGTTTCATGAAGTCCCCAACCAGTTCCAAATAAAAGTAAACAAGGCCTATCGGACTCACTCATTTTTACTTTAAGCTCACTAGTTGTTCCGTGAAAACTATCAAAGTTTGCACCAGTTACTGCTAGTAGTGGCTTCTTACCTTCTTTTTCTTCGATCGCAGCAAGAGCATCTTCTACAGAGTCTACTAACTTTGCAATTGATAGAGCGTTTTGTCTGTCAGGGTTATAAACACCATTCTTATCATCCTCCCAGTGACCTAGAATTTTACTTACTAGCTCATGCTGTGCTTTTAATGGAGTAACAATAAAATATCTTTCAACACCAAAAGTTTTACAACTTCTAGCAATGTCATGAATATCTAAATTAGTAACTGATGTAGTTACAGTATCACCTCTTTTATTTTTAATCGGGTGATGTACTAGAGCTAAATATAAGTTTTGCACTATTTTCTATCCTTTTCTATTAAGTCAGGTCTCCACTTAAGAGTCATTTCAACCTGTTTTTTATTTTTCCATTCGTTAATTTTTTTATGATTACCACTAGTAAGGGTTTCAGGTACAGTTGCATCTTCAAATATAGCAGGTCTCGTATATTGAGGATGTTCTAAAAGATTAGATTCAAAACTATCTTCTAAAGCACTTTCACCATTACCAAGAACTCCTTCGCTAAACCTAAAGGCCGAATCAATAATTGCCATTACCGCAATTTCTCCACCTGATAAAACGTAGTCCCCAATACAATAAACTTCATCAACATACTTCTCTATAAATCGTTCATCTATCCCCTCATATCTTCCGCAGATGAAAACAAGGTCTTTTTTTGAACTAGAATTTAAATACTTTGAAGCAAAATTCTTACAAACTGAATTATTCCAAACAACTCCCCTAGGAGCTGTAAATACTACGGCCAATTCGTTTTTAATATTCTTTAAATTATAATTGCCTTTTTCAATAACACCTTCAACTAACGCTTTCTTTAAAACATCAGCGCGCATTACAACACCAGGACCTCCACCATATGGAGCACTATCAACTCCCTTGAAGCCCTTTTCACAAAAGTCTGGAATATAAAGGGTTTCAAGATCAAACTTTTCTCCCCTCATTCCTTGAAATACTTGTCCAACGACACCTACTTCAGATAGAGGCTTAAAAAAATCTGGAAACATTGTTAAAATCCAAATCTTTCTCGCCATTACTTTTTTTCCTCTATGAAGCTAGGTATCACCATAGTGATATAACCTTCTTCAATATTAACCTCAGGAAAAAACTCTTCAATAAAAGGAAGCTCTTGCACTTGCTTACCTTGTGCCTTAACGACAAGAACAATTTGTGCAGTATTATCGTAAAAGTCTGAAACTTTTCCGTAAACTTCATCAGTTCCATCAATTAAAACATTTAAACCGATTAAATCAGAAACATAGAATTCATCTTCCTCAGTTTCTGGAAATAAATCACGATCAATATAAATTTCAAAAGGTATGATATCTTCGACTTTATTTCTGTCAGTAACTTCTTCTAAGTAAGTAATAACTTTATTACCAAAAGCTATAGACTTAATTGTAAATGTCTCTCCATTTGGATCCAAACTACTTTTCTTATCTTTTGGGAATAATGTAACCTTAGTCTTCTTACTTAAAACACTATCTTCTACATTTGTTAGGTTAAAAGTGAAACCACCCTTAATCCCATGTGGTTTCATACAGAAACCCATCTCTACTAATTGCTCTTTTTTCATAACTGCCTTTTTAGAATAGAATGAACCTTGGGTCAATCTCTATAGCTTCATAGATAGAATCAATTTTAATCTTTAAACATACTCTTATAATATCTTTAACAAGTTAAATCTAGAACAATACTGGAGGTATATAATGTACGGATTTCTAGGATACTATTATAAAACAAATTCATAGATTATTAATTTGAATTTTAGGCAAAAAAAAAGCTCATCCGAAGATGAGCTTTTTTAAAATAATGGGTGCATCGTGCTAGCCTCACACCAAGTCCCCCTGGCACTACTTTCGCCGCTGACAAGCTTGACTTCTGAGTTCGGGATGGGATCAGGTATTTCCTCGTCGCTATCGACACACCCAAATCGAATTTTTCAATTTAAGTATGGACTCTTATAGTACTCACGGTAGACAGAGTCAACTCCACCGTGAAAATTTAATAATCAATCATCTTTGGCATTCACAAAACAAAACCAAATAGAAGCGAACCTAAAATAAAATAGATAAAAGCAAAACGACAAATTAGTATTGGTCAGCTCAATGCATTACTGCACTTACACCCCCAACCTATCAAGCTCGTGGTCTACAAGCTGTCTAATAGAAATCTTATCTTGAAATGGGCTTCCCACTTAGATGCTTTCAGAGGTTATCCTTTCCGAACTTAGCTACCCGGCGGTACATCTGGCGACATAACCGGTACACCATAGGTTCGTCCAACCCGGTCCTCTCGTACTAAGGTCAGATTTTCTCA
>DFBJ01000002.1 GCA_002366565.1 Bacteriovoracaceae bacterium UBA3083 | reverse complement strand
GAAGAAAATAATATCAAAACCTGTGACGAGACATGAAGTAGGGAAGAACTTATCGTATCCTCTTTCTGCCATTCTTTCTTTGTTTGGCCAACCAAGAGTAGTCATAGGCCATAGTCCTGAAGAGAACCATGTATCTAGAACATCTGGATCTTGGTGAATATTTTCACTATTACACTTTGAACAACTTGTTTCATCTGTCTCACTTGCCCATTGATGTGAACAATCATCACAATTGAAAACAGGTATTTGATGTCCCCACCATAACTGGNNCCTAAAGCATCTGGATCTTGAGTTAAATCGTTAATAGTGAGTTTTGAGTTTTGAGTTTTAGCTTTTGCCAACTCTAAATCTTCTTCAATAGTTTCAGCAATTACAAAATCTTCTACACCATCTCCATAAAAATAAGCAGGAATTTGATGTCCCCACCATAACTGGCGAGAAAGACACCAGTTTCTTGGCTCTTTTAACCATGAGTAGTAAGTGTTTTCCCACTGCTTTGGATAGAACTTAGTATCACCATTTTGAACACATTCAAGTGCTTCTTTAGACATGTCTTGAACATCTAGGAACCACTGCTTTGAAACCATTGGCTCAATTACAGACTTAGATCTATCTCCGTGGCCTACTTGATGAGTATGTTCAATCTCTTTTACATAAGCATCAGTTTCCTTGAGTCTTTCAAGTATTAACTTTCTTGCTTTCTTAGTTGTTAGTCCTTGAAATTCACCAGTAATTTCACTTAGTGTTCCATCTTTATTTAAAATATTAATGATTTCTAAGTTATGTCTCTTTCCAATTTCAAAGTCATTGAAGTCGTGACCAGGAGTTACCTTTAGGCACCCTGTTCCTTTTTCAATATCTACATACTCATCACCTAGAATAGGAACTTCTCTATTAGAGATAGGAACGATTGCTGTTTTTCCTATTAAGTGTGCAAACCTTTCATCATTAGGGTTAACTGCAACAGCTGTATCACCTAGAAGTGTTTCAGGTCTTGTTGTTGCAATTTCTAATTTTATATCACTGTCTTTTACAGAGTAGAGGATATGGTAGAATGCACCCTTAACTTCTTTGTGCTCTACTTCAGCATCAGATATAGCTGATTGAAGTACAGTGTCCCAGTTAATAATATAGTCTGATTGGTAGATTAATTTTTCATTATATAGAGAAACGAATACTTTTCTAACAGCTTCATTTGCTTCTGGGTCCATTGTAAACATAGAGTAGTCCCAGTCTGGAGACGCACCCATTGTTTTTTGTTGTTGAGCAATAATTCCACCGTACTCTTCTTTCCATTTCCAAATCTTTTTAAGGAAGTCTTCACGTGAAAAGTCATGTCTAGTTTTACCCTCTTCAGCTTGTACTTGTTTCTCTACTACTGATTGAGTTGCAATTCCTGCGTGATCCATTCCAGGAAGCCAAAGAGATTCAAAGCCCTTCATTCTCTTCCATCTAATTAATGTATCTTGGTTTGTTACATCTAGAGCATGTCCAGCATGAAGTCTACCTGTGACATTGGGTGGTGGCATTATTATGCAATAGCTTTTTCCCGTTTTTCCAGGTCTTGGCTTAAAGTATTTCCCATCTTCCCAGGTCTTGTACCACTTATTTTCAACTTCATTTGGTGAATAAGTAGTAGAAATATTGCTTGTTTCATCAGCAGACATAATTAGACTTCCTATTAGTATATTAACTCTTAAAAATGCTGAAACTATAACATAAGAGGTACGCTAGAGAAATCATTTGCTCTTAAGAATAGTGGCTGTGTCGCGATGCAGCTTAGGGTGTTAAAGAAAATTCCACCTAAATAGATAATAGCTATATAATAAAGAATAAAAAATTAAGGAGTTAGAGTGAAAATATTTATCAAGTTTATAATTATCTGCTGTGTCTCTTGCCCTCTGGCACTATCGTACGAGTGGTCTAGCACTTCATTGAGTTATTTAAATGGCTCAAGTTTTGAGCTCGGTGATAATAATCGAGTTGAATATAGCTTTGAACACGCTGGGGGATGGAAGTATGGAGATAATTTCTTTTGGTTCGATGTAACAGATCCACAGACTTCTAACGATTCATCTAAAACTGCTCTCTATGGAGAGTGGGCGCCAAGACTTAGTTTTGGAAAAATATTTGATTTCTATAGTGATAAGCGTTTTGTGAAAGATGTTTTATTGAGTACTACTTTTGAGCACGGAAAAAGTACTGTCGCTACAAGAGCAAGGCTTATTGGAGCGGGGGTAGATTTAAATATACCTTACTTTAAGTTCTTTCAAGTGAACCTTTACTTAAGAGACAATTTAGATTCAAAGGGAACAAGCGTACAGTCTACAATTGCTTACAATCTTCCAATGGATATATCTGAGAAGCTCTCTCTTTATTATAGTGCATATATAGATATAGTTTTTAATAGTGAGGGAAATAGAGCAGACAATTCTTATGTAACCTCTCATTGGCATACTGGGCAACAGCTGGCCTACGATGTTGGGAAAGCTTATGGTCATGCTGATATTGCTTATCTAGGAATGGAGTATCAGTACTGGAGTAGAAAGTATGGAATAGAGAGTGGTCCAGTAGAGAATAACTTAAAGCTTTTAGTTAAGTGGATCTTTTAAATATCTAAAAGCCAATCGTTCACTGGTTCAGGAAGAACTTCTGGTTTTTGGTAGTTTGGATCTGGACTAGGGAAGAGATCACTCTTTTTTACTTTTAAAGGCTGCATATCATCTTTTGGAATCCAATCATTTGATGGTTTCGGAAGATCTGAAATATTAGTATTATTTTCTTCTTTTGATGGAAAGAGTTTTATATTTCCTAAAACATCATCAATCTTCTTAAGCGTAGACTCCTGATTTGTTAACTCTCTTGAGTACTTAAACTTCTTTAAGTTATCTAAGTTAGAGAGGGGAGGCATTTTTTCAAAGCTAGTGGTTTGATAAATTGTTTCCGAGAGAAATGCTAACCTCTTTAATATTTTAAAGTGAAGAGGCCTTAGAAGAAGATTAATCTCTTCTGCAGAAGAAAGCTTAAATGTCCTAACCCAAGGGGTTAGAAGAGTGAGCTTCTTATCTAGCTTTAATAATTCAATATTTTGTAATTTCTTACTTTGAGCCTTTTGAGTTAAATAGGTTTGATAATATTTATACTTAATAATGATTTTTAAATCTTTTATTAGCGCTTTTAGAATCCATAGAGGAAAAGGGTGTAGCTCATGACTACTATCTTCAGAGATTTTAATGAGCTCATTAATAGTCTTTTGATTAATTCTTAAGGGCCTATATTCAGATGTCTTGAAGTAGGAAAGAACTGTCTTATAAATTTCCATTTTTGATAAAAGAAATAGCTCTTTTTTGGGTATTTTATTAAAGAAAGTATCACTTACTACAACGCTTGTAAGGAGTTCATCTTTGTCTTCTTTACTTAGAAGGTAGTGATTAACTGAGTTGAGTATTATCTTGTACTCACTTGGCATATCACTAACACTTAAATTGATTTTACCTTTGTAGGCATCTCTAAAGTCTGTGGCAAGTGAACTAGTCGTTAAAATTAAGAGTATAAGTACAAGTCTCATTTGGATCCCTCATCTTTATTTAAAAGAGAATCATTTGTCGTTTGAGCTTGCTTAGAATTAAGTAAATAGAACTTACCATGATAGGGAAGAATTAACTTATCATCCATGTTTATAATTGAGCTTACCCATTTAAAGTTACTCAGTGTACTTACTTTCTTAGTTTTAGTATTTAAAGTAGCAGCTTCGTAGCTCTCTTCTCCATTAGCTGCGCTAGTATTTTGAATGAAGTAGATCTGTTCGTCAGAACTATTACATATAATAGAACCTCTATCATTAAATTTACTATCGTAAATAATTCTTCCTTTTGAAATATTAAAATTACTACGAGTGTATTCAGTTATTGATGAGTACTTTGAAATAGAGCGTATACCAAAAGAACCAATGTAAAGATTATCGCTATGGGCGCATAGTTCGTACTTAGAGAATTCGTTCTCTGCTTTTAGTAAGAGATTTGATTTTCCAGTGTTCCGATTGAATTCAATTAGTCCAGAAGTGGCATTTCCATTTAAATCAGTAAAGAGGACTGACTTATCATTAAGCATTACTCTTTGTGGAATGAAGTATGGATTTTTTGTATTCTGCAATTTAATTTGAAAAGATGAGCCTAAGGTTTTAAGCCCAACAAAGTTGATCGTCATCATATATGGGTTGAAGAACGATACCCATGTATCATTGAAGTGTAAGCGTGCATCGACACCTTCCCCAATTTTTCTTACCTTTTTTTGACCATATTTAGAAATGTAAATATTGTTTAACTTTCTGATACTAAGGTATGTATGGAAATTTTCATTTTGCTCAATTAGTTGATATTTTTGAGCTGGGCTAGAGATGACTTTATACTGCGATCCCTCTTTTCCTTTGAGTACTTCTTCTACATTGTAGTTAGTTGAAAGTAATAAACTTCCTGATCTTCTTTGATAAAAAGAAAACTTTCCGTCTTTAGATATAAATCTTAAATTATTCGTTGCCTGTTTTGTTGCAATCTCTGGGAGCTTTATCTCTGCTCCAAGGCTCGCCATACATAGGAAGAATATCGACGTATACTTACTTAATACCATAGAGAGTCCATGTTTCTAGAGGGTGAAGTTCTTTATAGTTTGCAACAGCATTAAAAATCATATTCCAAGCGATATTTCTTGGTGTATGAATATCTGATATTGCTCCTCTAAATACTAAAGTCGTTTTTTCTTTATTTTGAATAATTCCATCAATAATGAAAGGGATAGGTTTACATTCATTCATTGATTGTCGTTGAAATGTGTTAGGGTATAAGTCTTCAGCACAGCCTATTCCGTGAATAATCCCTTTCTTTGTATTTTTAAAGAAGAACTTTAGTGCTGTTAGGTTTCTAATCATTTTTGACTCTTTCTTTAATGAGTCATTCATTAGGTTTGAAATTGCATACTTCTCATTTGAGAATGATGTAGGAAAGTAATCATAGAGGACTTTACCTTCATATATTAAGTAATCAATTAGTTTGGTTTCAAAGTAAATCTTCTTTGGACAGTGGATAGAAGTACAATTTCTTGGATCATATACAATATGACAACCCGTCTTATATCCAAGCCTATTTGGATTGTAGATATTAGAATTAACAAGCTTACACTTTACATCGAAAGGAGTTCTCTCTGTTTTCTTTATTATTTTAGAAATAACTAGATCTTCGGATAAATTTGTATTCTTTGAAGCTCCTGGAACATATGGGTAACACTCCTTTAGTTCTGTCGCTAAGTTTTTGAAACAAATCTTTAAGGGCCATCCACTTGAGTTATTAGCATTAATATTTAAATCGGCAAAAGTTAAGTTTACTTCTGAAGCACAAGTGAATTCTGTTGAAGAGTACTCAGCTCCATTGAAGTGACTTAGGAGTCTATGTGTATTTATTATTCCTTCGTTATCAACCGCTCCTGGGCAATCGTGGTACTTCGTAACTAGTTGTGAGTTATTGTATGAGTCAGATAAATTATTACAATTCTCAAGAGGGTATATCGAAAGGTGATCCTTATTTCCGTTTGAAAGACAGTACTTTGGTTCATTCTTAAATTTTAAGGCACACTTTCTTAGGTCATTCTTAGTAATTTTCTTTTTTCCTAAAACATTTTTACATTTAAACTTTAGTAAGTAATCAGGCTTTTCTCCTGTTACTATTTGAGACCAGATATCTTTTGCTAAGTACTTATCACAAAAGTTTTTTTGATTATCAATATTTTCACAAAGATTTTTAAGATAAGTTCTTTGAAAGTAGGGAACTTTGGGAATTAATACTTCAGCTCTATTTATTCTAGATTGCAGAACAGATCTTCTATTTCTTTGAATTGTACTTAGCGCCGGAAGAATAATTTTAGCTTTTTCTCCTCTACTTATTGTTTCATGAACGCCACATAGGAAGGGAGTATTTGGATTTTTTTGCCAGTCTTCTAGAATCTGTTCACATTGGTTTTGTGTCGTAGGTGTTGGAAGACTTATACTCTTCATTGTTTTACTAAGATTATTTGTTTCGAATAATTGGCCAAGTTCTTTATTATTTATACATTTCTTTTTAAAGTAGAGTTCTAAAAAGTTACTTCTAGTTAGTAGAGCTCTTTTTCTTTCATTATCTTTATCAACGTAATTTACAATAACTCTATTTACGAGACCTCTAGATGTTTTGATTAAGTTATTTTGGAAAAGAGAAATTAATCTACATTCGTCTTTTTGATTTTTAAGAAAGTTTAAGTATCTATTTTCACTATTTAATAGAAGTGACTTTACAAAAAAGGGATCAAGTTTAATTTCTTTTACTTGATCATCATCAGTTATGAGTAAACTCTTAGTTTCTGCTTCTTTAATGAGTGCAGCATACTGAGTTTTTTCTATATCTATTATCTCTAATAGAGATTCTATTATACCTGGAGTTGTTTCAATTTTAGCGGAGAGATCTTCTTGTGAATAAGTAGGAAAAATATAAGCCTGGGACAGAAGCCCCAGGCATAGAATTATTTTATAAAATTGTTTTTGCCAAAATTGAGGCAACATCTTCGATTTCAACTGCATCAGTATTTGTCTTCTCATTCTTTGATGAGTGGAAATTAATCATACAGTATGAACAAGCTGTCGCAAGTTTTGGAGCTTTTGTCTCTCCAATTTGCTCAAGTCTCTTCTCAGCAAGGTGTCCACCTTCTGGAAGCTCATACCACATGTTTCCACCGCCCATTCCACAGCACATTGCCTTATCTTTATTCATCTCCATTTCTTTAATATTTGCTCCAGAGGCCTTAAGTATTTCTCTTGGTGCATTGTATTCGCCATGGTGACGACCTAAATAACAAGGATCGTGGAATGTAAGCTCTTCATTAAGCTTTTTCTCTGGATTTAGTTTACCACTTCTTATCAATTCTGCCAGTAATTCAGTGTGGTGAACTGTCTCAAATTCACCATCGTCGAACTTTCCATACTCTTTTCCGATAGTATGTAAGCAGTGTGGACAGTGAGTAACGACTTTATCAAAATCATATTGATTCATATTAGCAATATTCTCAATTGCAATTTCGTAGAAAGAGTACTCATCTCCAAATCTTCTGATTGGGTCACCGTTACATTTTTCAGTTTTACCCATAACGGCAAAGCTAACACCTGCTTTTGTAAGTAGTTTAACAGTATCTTGAACAACTTTTTGATTGTTAGCATCATAAGACCCAGCACAACCAACATAGTAAAGGTAATCAACTTTCTTACCAGCTTCAATAACAGGAACGTCCATTCCATCGGCCCAGTTGAATCTATCATCTTGAGTGATTCCCCATGGGTTTCCATTATTTCTAACTTTATTTACCGCGTCTGCTGCTGCTGGAGGAATATCACCAAGAGTAAGTGTCTTGTATCTCTTTGCTTCCATAATGATATCAACGTGCTCAATATTCGCTGGACACTCTTCCATACAGGCACCACAAGTAGTACATGCATCTAGCTCGTTAGATGCGTATAGTGGGTTTTCCCAGATATCTGCATCTTTTTCGCCCTTAGCTTCAACTTCGTTAACGAAATCTCTCGCTTTAGTAATAATTGTCTTAGGATTTAGATTCTTTCCAGCATTTAGTGCAGGACATACATTTGTACATCTTCCACACTCAACACAAGTAAGAAGGTCTAATCTATTCTTAGCTGTTAATTCAGATAGTTTACCTAGGCCAAATGTTTCAGCGTTTTCATCTTCAAAATCCATAGGCTCTAAAACAGCTCCTCTTCTTGGAGGAGTAACTAAAGCTTGAAATGGTAATAAGAAAATATGAGCAAATTTTGAATGACCAATACTTGCAATGAAGGCCATTGTGTTGGCCATGTGTAGGAACCATAGAACTCTATAAGTTGTAGCAAGAGCTCCGTCTCCAATATTAAATGTTTGGAAAAGGCTTGCTAAGCACCAACCGATTGGTGCCCAAGTTCTTTCTCCTTCTGGCATTCCAGTTCCAAGAATTCTAATACCTTCAATTAAGTATCCAATGATAACTAACGCTGAAAGCATTCCGTACATGAATAATTCTTGTTTTGGTTTTGTTGAAGAAAGGTACTCTGGCTTATCTATATATCTTCTTTTGAACGCCATTGCGATACCTGCAAGAACCATTAGTCCTGCAAAGTCAGCAGCAAATGAAACAACGATATAGAGAGGGCCTTTGAATACTTTAAAAGGAGTATCATAGTGAATAGCGACTAAGTCTGTAGCAATCCAAAGAATAAAAAATCCCCAAAAGATAAGACCATGAAAGATTTTAACGTCTTTTGATCTTGGAACTTTTCCTGTTAGTAGTGCTGTTTTAAAGAATGCGCCCCAGTTTAGTTTTTCTGGAAGTAATTTCTTTAGTCCCTTAAAACCTTCACCAGCAGTGACAAATAACATCTTGTCATAAAACCCTTTGGCCATGTAGGCGAGACTTGCAAAAAATAAAACATACATCGCCACCTTAAATGACGGGGGAATGTTCCACAAAATTTCGCGTGTTGCCATAGTTGCATCCATAACTCTTCTCCTAGAGTGATTAAGCTAATCAATTTTCTTTTCAGTTTCCTAAATAGAATAGTTGATTTAGGGTAATAATTGAATGAGAAATTTTAGGCACATAGGCCATTTCGTTAAATATGGCGGGCTTTAGGGATAAAAGTTGATTAAAACACTATTAGAATCCAAAATCATAAGTATTAATATCGTATTATTAATGTTTTTTTCCATCAAACTATTCTTCAAAAACAATAATTGGAAAGAATATAAACAACTAGAGTATCTGACGCTTTTACTCTTTTTCTTGGTTCCGCTGTTAGGCCTTGAGTCTAAAATCGCAATTAATGCCTCAGTTACATCTCTTGGATGTTTTATTGCTTACTTGAGTTACCCTCACTTAATTGGACAATTAGCTGATGACTCTCTCAAACAGAAGAAGAGGGCAGTTCAAAAACTACCATTTTTATTTATAGTTATTTTCTTTACTCTCTCAAATCATGTAGAGCTTTTTTATGTCTATGCCTTTGCAGGCCTTGCCATTCTATTTCTTAAAAGGAACCTAGCAGGAGCGTTTTTTTCCTGGCCATTACTTCTATCGGGTTTTTTTGAGAATTCCGGTATAATAGAGGCTCTGGTTACAGTTTCTTTTGCTATGGGAATTTACTTATTTGAGGATAAGAATGTTTAAAAATATTACGGCTATTTCACTTATACTTATTTTCGCTTCCTGCTCTAAGGTTGATACGATTGGATTAAAAACTCATCACTTTAATTCTAAGCCAAAGAGAATAGTTTGGATTCAGGTCGCGGGATTAACAGAAGAGCTTTTTGCTCTATCTAAATTTACTCGTTCAGTAGTTGAAGAGAAGACTTCTTTTGAGAAATCAACCTGCATGGGGAAAATGTGGAACTATAACTTTTATCAGCTTAGGCCTGATGCAACCTCTGGTTTCTTGGCTCAGTCTTTTGGAACAAAGAATATAAGCGGACAATGTAAAGATTATGAAAATCAACCTGTGTGGGAATACTTTCATAATATAGGATTTAAAATTAGTGCATTAGAAAATGGTGTAAGTGATAAGCAATCACTAATTAATGCATGGAAGTGTAAGTCTGATAATAACAATATCTCAAAAAAGATGAGTCTTTGGAAAATGACTGATACTTCTAATGAGTCGGCCAAGAGATTTCATTTTCAAGAAAAAATGGATTTTGTAGATGGTGAAGTTCTCTATGATAGAAGCTGTAAGGCAGGGATTTGTTATGCGAGTCTTTATAACAACTCAATTGAAATGTATAAGGCTCTTCAGAAGAACTCTATTCGAAGTATGTTGATAATTAGAGACTTTAGCTTAGAGAATTCTATCCAGAGAAAAGATATTGAAACTTTAAGAGAGCGTATTGGAAGTATTGAAAAGCTATATGGGTACTTTCTAAATGAATCAAGTAAAAATAGAGAGACACTTGTTGTGTTAACTGGTTCTGGTGGACGAAATATTGAATTACCGAGAAGGGGTAAGCAGTGGGAGAGATTTGATCAAAAAGGAAGTTATGTTCTTTATAAAAGAAACTCTCTAATGTCTCCTGTTCTATCTAGTGGAGCTGGCGCTGAAAATTTCTGTGGGCTGTTTGATGAAAACGAAGTCTTCAAGAGATTTTTATGGTCTCCTGAAGATCAAAAAATACCTCTAGATTATATCAATCTCTAGAGGGAGCTATTTATTACCTCGTCCTTTGTGATGAGGTAATATGTCTTACAGTAATCGCATTTTGCTTCTAACTCATCTTTACCTTCAAAGATATCATTGATTCCAGACGACTGACAAAGTGATGAAATAGATCTAACCATTCTTTCTCGAGAACAGTTACACTTAAATTCAACTAATTTACTTCCTAGGAAAGTAAATCCAAGGTCTTCAAAGTGCTTTTGAATCTCTACTTGCTCTGTTGTTGATTTAGAGAATAAGTCTTGAATATGCTTCTGTGATTTTACCCAATATTCTTTTGGAGTAAGTTGAACTTCTTCAACTTCTTCTTTGTTGATATTAACCTTTGGAAGTTGTTGAACCATTACACTTTGGTCCGAATTTTCACTAATATGGATATCAGCTTTTAATTGGTATGAGTCTTTAAGAATTTTATTCACAACCTCATGAAACCCTATATTATTCAATTCAATTACTGAAGTGTAAGGCGAAGGGTTATTTGGGAATACTTTTGAGAGTCTACAAGTTCCAGTAATTTTTTCTGGAAATGAGTTAAAATTTTCAGGCATAAGAAGTGTTCTCATTCTACCTGCAAAGTTCATTTCTATTTTTAGTTTGAAATAAGGTTCATTTGAATCAATAAAAAGACCAAGGCCTTCTCCTGACTTTAGAGTTGAAATCAAGTTTTGTGCAGTAAGTATAGAATCTCTAAAGTAAGCAAATCCATTCGATTTAACATCATGAATAATTGCTAAGTCATGAATAAGCTTCTGACCATCAAGAAAGTGAACAGTGAAGTTATTTTCAGTATCTAAAAAACTATATAATCTACTATCATCTATCATTATGCTTTTAACCTTTTTTTGCTATGATTACTTTTCAAATCATTAACACGATGAGACTTGTTGTGTCATGGGGAAAATCTTGTGCTAAGCGTATATTTATATAAAAAATCTAGTGAAATATATAACCTCGACTTTTTAGAGAGCCGTGACGATAAGGTAGTGGTCATTTGCCCACATCCTATGGCCGCGGATTCATTAAGATCTAAAATATCAGACCCTTCTAGAGCTGAAGTCATTACAATTTCAAAGTTTTCATCAGATCTTTTACAGAAGATAGATAGCGAAATTGTTCTAAAAAGAAAAGCAGACCTCTTGGGTCAGCTCGCCACAATCTGGAAGAAAAAGCTTAGTGATTTTGCTGCGGATTCATTCTTCGATAGTTTTAATTTATTTACCGAATTACGTGGGTACACTCTTGATTTTGAAATGATTAAAGAGGTTCTTCCTTTTTATGATGAGGCCATTCAGAAAAGTCTTCCTATTTACTGGATGTACTTCGAGCAGTTAGAAATTATAGATGAGCATAAGGCCAATGAGATACTTTCTCACAACTTAAAAGTTGGAATAGAAGATGAAGTTGAAACAACATATCTATTTTGGGGCTTTAACCATATAAACTCAGGGCAGGTAGATTTATTCAACTCTCTCTCAATTAGAAATAAAGTAATTATTCCATTTTCAGAAGAAGTATTTAAGCAAACAAGACCTGGTGATTGGATTCGTTGGTTTAAGGCTGATGAATTAAAAGAAGAATTAGCTAGTTTCGAAAAAGAAATTAAAACCTACTTCTTTCCAAAGAAACGATTAGCCCAAAAGTTAAAGGATATCCTTACTGAAGAAAACCCTAAACAACTCCTACTAGGAGAGAAGAAGGTAACCCTAGACTCTTGCTTAGAGGTGAGTGTTTCTCCAACTCAGTTTAGAACTACTGCAGACCTTTTTAGTGCTTATACAAAAAGGGCCATTGATGAAGTTGAAAATTTTGTTGGTGAAGGAGTGGAGAGTGAGAGACTAGTTGAAATGATTCAAGAGAAAGTTAACTTCGAACTAACTAAAGATATTGAAGAGAAGAACTTTCGTCTTATAAAAGTTTATAGTGCTCTTCTTAGAGTCATTGAGAGCTATAGAGAGTTATCTGAAGATAATGAAGTGTTTAAGTTCTATGACATTCAAGTCATTAGAGAAATAATTAGTTTAAATTTACCAAGAGATTATTTTGCTCCTATTATGAATACAGAAGACTCGATTTCTATTTTAGGATTAAATGAGCTTGAAAGTAGTAAAGAGGAAGAAACCTTATTCTTATTAAATGACTCTTATCAAGGAGTTAAGAAAGGCGGAAGTAAGTATCAAGAGGATATTATGAAGTTCTTATCTTCTTTAGGCCCAATTCAGAGGCCAGAGCTTGAGTTTCTTATTGTGAGAGAAAAGTTTAGAGAGCTGCTCGATACAGATAAAATAACTTTTTGTATTCAGGAAGGACTTGTTGAGTCAGATCGTAACTGGAGTGAATTTTTTAGAGGAATTGAATTTAACAGAGAAGATATTTTTACACCAAAAGAAATTATAAATAAGAACGTTCTAGATACTGAAGGGAAAGTATTTGAACAGAAGGTTTCTGCTAGTAAGCTTCAAACATATATAGATTGTCCGAGAAAGTTCTTTTATACATATCTTGAAAGAAGAGAAATTGATGCAAATAACTCTAGAGATTTAAGGCCAAATGAAATTGGAAGCTTAGAGCATGAAGTTATTGAGAAATATTTTGAAAAGACAAAGGCTTGGAGTGAGTCAACTTTAAAAGAAGTTGTATCTGAGGTCTATAAAAGATTTGTTCAAGAGAATAGAAAGTATCTAAGTGATGTCCGAGAGAAGATTTCTCTATATGAAATATATAACTATAGTGAAAATGGAATTAAGTATATTTTAAATATTTTAGAAAACCTTCCTGGAAGTACTATTGCATTTGAAGACTACCTTGCAGATAAAGACTTTGTATCTGGTAGAATTGACTGTCTTATCAAGTTTGAAGATAAGATTATAATCTTAGACTTTAAAAGATCTGGCTATAGTATTCCAAGTAAAAGCGAAGTCGAAAAGTTTACAAAAATTCAACTACCTTTCTATCTAAAGCATTTTGGAGGAGAAATTCAAGATGTTCTATTCTGGGGATTTGTTAACTTATCAGATACTGATGAATGTTTAATTATTCATGGAGGACATGAGTTGGCGATGGACTTCTTGGATAGAGTAGGTCTTGCTAAGAAACAGAGAAAGTCTGCTTTTGACAATGTTGTTGGCTGGTTTGCTGATTACTGTGAGTATGAAGACAAGGTAATTGAAGAATTGAAGAGTGAGACAAATTGGAAAGCAGAACCTGCCAAAGATGACACTTGCACGTTTTGTTCTGTCTCTAATTTATGCACAAGAGGGTCACTATAATGAGAGCACCTAATTCAGAACAAAAGTTGGCTATTGAACATACTGGTGGAGTGCTGCTAAGTGCTGGAGCCGGATCAGGTAAAACATTCGTTTTAGTTGAACATGTGATTTTTTTAGCAACCAAGTTTATCAATGAGAATAAGAAACTTGATTTAATGGAATTTGAGCAGAGTATTCAATCATACTTTTCTAAGATTGTTCTAATGACTTTCACAAAGAAAGCTGCCGGTGAAATTTATGAAAGACTATTGTTAAGAGTTGAGGCCCAAATTGAGGTTGTTGAAGAAGACCTTGAACATTGGCTCATTATAAAGAATGCAATAGACTTCATGACAATAAGTACTATTCATGGTTTTTGCTATAAATTAATAGGGCAAGGCCTTGTCCCAGGTATTTCTTCGAGTATCGGTATTATTTCTGAAAGTGAGTACCGTGAGAAAATTACGAAGCTCTATGAACGATGGTTTGAAAATCATTTAAATGAAATACCAAGTGAGGAATTTAGAAAAATTATTTCATTGAACTCCTCTCAAATTATTAAGTCTATGTTGAATATTTTCGGATCTCCTGAAATAAGATTAATGTGGAAGAAATTAGACTTTGAAACAATAGAAAAAGACCTATCAGATATATGGCCAAAGATCTGGGACCTCCTTGGTGTCGATGAACTATGGAATAAACCTATCGATCTTGTTCCTTTTAGTGAATATAATGACAAGGCTTGGTATCAAGTACTTCACAAAATTCAGACTAGGTATTCAAATAAAGAAGAGTGGAGCTTAGAAGACTTTGAGTATTCACTCTCAATGTTTGATGAGATTTCAAGGTTAACAGGTCCTGGTAAAAAAATAAAAACTCCAGAACTTGAAGAGCACTTTAATCTTGTTAAAGAATTTAGAGCATTCCTCAAGAAATACGCTGAAGATATATCTCTGACTTTTAGTTCCTTAAATGGTGATATTCGTAGCTGGTGGGATTCAACATATTTAATATTTAGCTATATTGAAAAACACTATAGAGATATTCCAGGGGTTACATTCTCCGATTTAGAGTATTATGTGTCTCTGTCATTAGATAATGAAGAGAATAGAAAGAATATCTCTAATAATTATAGTTACTTTATCGTAGATGAATTTCAAGATACATCTGAAGTTCAATTTGAAATGCTTAGCCATATAATTGAGGGAGATTTTAATAAACTCTTCACTGTTGGCGATATGAAACAGGCCATCTATGGCTTTAGAGGAGGAGAGTTAGGTGTATTCAAAAGTTGTATGGAGAAATCTCCACAAACTTTAAAGCTTACAAATAACTATAGATCTCACTCAAATATAATAGATCTGAATAATTACCTCTTTGATTACCTGTTCAAAATTGGACATAACTTTGAAGGTGTAGACTCACATAGTGTCCCAGTTGATTATCAAACCTTTCCATTTGAAAAAAATGATGAGAACTGTGGGAAAATAGTAGTCTCAAAATACGATGTCGGAGAATTCTTTGAAGAAAAACAAAAGCCTAAGAGTGAAGACTTTTCAATTTTTGAATCTAAATCTTTCTTCGTTCAGATAGAAGATATTATTAAAAATACAGATGAGAATGTTTGTATTCTATATAAGAATTTAAGTCCTTCAAAATATTTAATTAATGAATTAATCAAAAGTGATGTGGGATTTACTGCCCAAATAAAAGTTCCTCTTGCAGAAGATCCTATCCTAGCTATCTTTAAAACTTTAATTGATTTTCTTCTTTCAGATAAAGAAGAAGGGAGCCTTGAAAATTTAAAGTTCTATCTTAATGGATACTTCAAATTACTTAACCTCTCTACTGTTGAAAATTTTGAAGATGGAGTTGAGCAGTTTAAGGCCGATATATTAACTCTTGGCGTTTATAACTCTTTCTTGAAATTCTCTTTCTTAGTAGGTCTTTTAAATTCTAACCATAAGAATAACGGACAAATTGTTAAAGAGCTTTGCGATATGTGTGGTGATGACCTAGAGCAAATTCAAATTAAGCTATTAGGGTATTCAGATGTAAAATATTCAATTGAATTTGAGTACGGTAAAGATTCTAAACGTGTTCAAATAATGACGGCTCACGCTTCAAAAGGGCTAGAATTTGATAATGTCTTTGTTGGTGGAATCCATAATAATGGAAGAACTATGCCTGAGATGAGCTTCTTTGGAAAACTTCCTTGGAGTTTTAAGTGGAAGAAAGATTCAAGACAGAAGAAGGCCTATGCAACACCTATATTTATCTATGAAGGACTACTTTATAAAAAGAAAGACTTCGCTGAATCAAAAAGACTTTTCTATGTGGCCAGCACTAGAGCTCAGAAAAATCTTTATTGGACAGATCTCTCTTTAAACGGTGAACCACTGCAAAGTGCAAAAAATAGTTGGGTCTGTGGATTAAGAAAATGGCAGGAGGAAGATCTAATTAATAGAGTAGATTTTATGGAAACAATAAAGTCAACCCAGCGAGAGGTTACAGGACTTGATGTAAACTTTGTGAAACTAAAAGCTCCTCTCTTTCATATGGACTCTCTAGGGGTTACATCGGCTCATAGTAACGATAATAGCTTAGGTATTATTTCTGAACTCTCTGTTACAAGACTGGCCACAATTTCTCAGTGCCCAAGAAAGTTTTATCTACTGAATGTCTGCAAGTTTACTGAAGAAGATGTAGTAGAGCTCACTGGAAAGGAAACTGTTTATAGTGGTGTTAAGTCTAATGAGTTAATTGAAGAAGAGGGCGTCGTTAGTTCAAGTGCCTCGAGAGGGACAGAAATTCACGAGGCCTTAAGCTTTGCAATTAAAAGAAATTGGATTGCTCCAGCTTCTTTTATTGATAAGAATGTTAAGAAAGATATAGACTCATTTAATTGGGCAATAGAAGAGCTTAAACAAAAAAACGATGACTTTGAATATATCTCAGAAGAGATGATTAAGTTTCCATTCTTTGACCAAATGATTTCAGGTACTCCTGATTTGGTCTTGACTCCAAAGAGTTCTGATCATTCTCTTGAAATATGGGATTTTAAAACAGGAAATAGGGAAGAATCAAAAGAAGTACCTTATTGGTTCCAATTAAAAGCATATGCATATGCCTATCAAATTCTTTACCCTGAGTACCTGAGCACTTCTGTAAAGCTTGTTTTATCTTTTGTTGATATGAAAGAAAATATAGAGAAGATCTTTACGCATGAAGAGCTAAAAGACTCTCTTCATAATGATTGGAGATTAACTTCAAAACCTGACATGATTAATCAAGATCATTGTTCGCAGTGTACATTTGGAAATTTATGCCACTTTTAGCTTGGCAGGTTTTTACTTAGTCACTGATATGATAGAATAAGTCCATGAATATAGAGGGAAGGAATCCCTCTTTTTAATTTAGCAGGACGCGTATTATATGAATAAGTTCATAGTATTCTCTTTTTTATTAGTAAATTTCTTTTTCTCTATCCAGTCTTATGCAGCAGAAGGCGACGCGTATGACTTCTCTTGGTTAGATCCAGATAAAGAAGTATTCGTATTACAAAATAGAAAATTTCGAAAAGCAGGTAGATTACATGCTACTGCAGGATATGGAATGACTACTTCTGGTGCATTTGTTGATGCAACGGCATTTCAGGGAAGAGTAGGTTATTTTGTTAAAGAAGAAATGGGTGTTGAATTTGTTTATTCAATGAATAGTGGTGAAGAAAATTCAACAGCAACATCTGTTAGAAATCCAGGTGGACCAGGATCATTTCCATTTAGAAGAATCGTAGATAGCTATATGGGTGCAATGTTCTTATGGTCTCCTTTTTATAATAAAATTAATACATTCAATAAAATTATATATATGGATTGGATACTAGGTATTGGTTTTGCAAAATTAGAAGAAACTAATAATAGAAATGAAATAACAACAAGTGGTGGAGATACAAGCTTAACGACTGAATCACATACAGGAATTATGTGGGATATAGGAGCAAAGTTTTATATTTCAGAGAGATGGGATCTAAGAATTGACCTAACATCTGTTAATTATTCAGCTACTGAAGCTAAGACTGTTGGAGCAGAAGACGTAATGTATAGCAATTACGACCTAACAGTTGCACTTGGAATAACTTTCTAAATAAGGATGAACAGGATGTTCTTCATGAAGAGAAAAATAATATTATTAGCAGCGATAATGAGTATTAACGTTGCAGCAAGTACTGATGTTGCATGGAGCTACTTAAAGAAGAGTAGTGGTAGTGTAAAGTATTATCCAAACGTAATTCAAAATTTGGTTAAGGAGAAGCTCTATTACGCTTCAATTCCTTATATTAAAGAACTCCTCGCTAGAGGAAATCGTCTAAATAGTAAGCAACTGGATTCATTGATTGATGAAGTTGTTTCTAATGTTGGAGTTAAACAGTTTGAAGTCCTACCTGTTTCTTTTTTATCAAAATCAAATGCACCAACATTGAAATATATTTTAGCTAAGAAGTACTTTAGAACAAGTAAGTTTGAAAAAGCTTTAACAGAGTTAAACGGAACGATACCTAGCAATCATCCATCAAAGCCTTTTGCATTATTTTTAGAAGGATCAATATTTTCGATCACTAAGAAGTATTCTTCTGCAATTAAGGCCTATGAAGAGTGTATCAGTAAGTCTGAGTCTACCAATAATTATGGAAATATAAATAGAAAGAGACAGCTCAATATCAATCGTGACTATTGTATTGTAGGTAAGGCAAGAGCTAACTTCTCAAGAGGGAAGTATGAACTGGCAAATCTTGATTATCTTGATCTGTCGAAATCTTCTCATATCTGGCCAGAGATTTTATTCGAAGAGGCATGGAATAGCTTTTATATGAGAGACTATAATAGAACTCTTGGAAAGCTCGTTACTTATAATTCTCCATTTTTATCTTTTGTTTTTAATCCTGAAATAGATGTTCTTAGATCACTTACTTATATGGAGCTTTGTCTGTGGCAAGATACATTGAAGGTAGTAGATGACTTCTATAAAGAAAATGAGAAAAGCCATAGAGATGTAGAGTCTTTTCTAAAAAAGCATGGGAAAGACTATAAGTATTTCTACTTACTTTCTAAATCTATAATGAAGGGTAAGAAGAGTGGAAATACATTGTTAAATAAAATGTTAAAATCAATCACTCGAGACCCTACATTTAGAGAGATGTTTGATAGCTTCCACACTGGACGTGATGAGTTTGAAGTAATTAATAAACTTCCAAAAAGTAGAATGAAAAATATCTTAAAGTTAAATCTTAAAGAAGCGCTTCTACTTCAGAGAAATTTAGTAGGGGCATACGTTAGAAAAAGACTACACCTTGGTTGGCATCAAGTTAGAAAAACATTTCTTGATATGAGTTATATTAAGTTAGAAGTTTTAGCGAGAAGAAAGGAAAGTCTTTATTCTCCAGATGTCTCTATGAATAGAGGTCGTGGGGATATTAAAAATCTTAAAAGAACTGATAAGCAATATTTTTGGAATTTCAATGGAGAGTTCTGGGCAGATGAGCTCGGTGATTATGTATTCTCTCTAAAATCGGAGTGTAGCGGCAATGCTCTTTAAAAAATTATTTAAAACAATATTGATATGCGTATTATTTACTAGTTCATTTACTAGTTTTTCTAACGATAATAATAGACGAAATGAACTTGTGAAAGTTATTGATCTAGAACTGAAAGAGGTAACTAGGTTAAATAAACAGACAAGAACTTCTAATCCCGATCTTTTATTGAGAATGGCCGAGCTACTCTTAGAAAAAGCAAGGCTCGTAAAAGAGTTAGAAAATTCTAGATTTGTTAAACTTGATCCTTCAAAAAGGCAAAAGATAGATAGAAGAAAGTTCTTCAATAAATCAAATAGCTACTTCGTGCAGGCCCAGAAAACGTGTCAGTTGATTTTAAAGAAATTTCCTAAGTTTAGTGGAAGATCTGATGTTTATTATATAATGGCCTACAACGCAAAAGAGTTTCAGCAAGATAAGAAAGCACAAACTTACTTCTCTAGATCTGTTAAATCTTCCAAGAAGACAAGTTTTACTTCAACTCGATCTAAAATTGCTTTGGCCGAAATCTATTTCAATCAAGGGCAGTATAAGAAAGCAATACCTCTTTATGAGAACGCATTTAGAAATAAAAAATTTAGAGATAAATGGTACACAAAAGATAGTGTGAACCTTGCGTGGTCATACTACAGAACAGGAAAAGAGAAGAGAGCAATCTCATTAATGAGAAGTGCTTATAAATTAAGTAAAAATTCTAAGTATATTGATATGAGTTTCTCAATTGAGAGAGATCTTGCTTATTTTTATACTGATTCTGGAAGAGTAAATCAGGCGGTTCAGTTTTATAAAAGCATAGGAAAGAATATAGCCTCAAACCTTTTAAAGGTTTCTACATATCTTATGAGTAGAGGGAAGTATTCACCCGCAGAGAAAACATTAAAACAAGCTCTTAACTACAAGGTGTCAGACGAAGAAGACATTGAGATTAATATTAAGCTTTTAACGCTTTATGAGAGATTCGGAAAGTATCACAAACATTTAATGGTTTCGGAATTACTATTTAAATACTATGAGCAAAAGAAGCTAAATGCTGAGCAGATAAAAACACTTGAATATCAAATGAAAAGAATTAGTGGAATTGTTCAAAAACAAGTGAGTGGTAAACAATATAAAAAGCAAAAGAAGACTCTGAGAAGTAAAGCTAAACTAGCAGTAGGATACTTTACTCTTCTAGCTAAATACGACCCTCTAAATGCACACAAATATTCATTTTTAGGAGCTGAGACTTACTATGCTGCAGGAATGAATAATAGCGCAGTAGAAGGGTACTCTGAATCATTAAAAAGAGCGCAAGATATCAATAATGCTAAATATATCAAGTTATCTAATGAAGGTATGATGGCCGCATTAGGTGGTAAGAATATAAGCAAGAAAAGTAAAGATAAGTATATAGAAATTGCTTATATTAACTCTCTTCGTGCAGATTCTAAATCAAAGCAAGCTGATAAGATTTACCAAAGACTTTTTAATCTATACTTTGATCGAGGAGATATACCTTCTTGTGAAAAAACACTTATCTCTTATAAGGGAAGCTTTCCAAGAAAATTCTCAACTCAAGAAGTAATGCTTGCAAAAATTATGGATCACTATAAGAAGAAAAGTGACCTTAATGGCATAAAGTCTTGGGTTCAAAAAATAAATACAGGTGAATTTAGAGTTTCTCCAAAATTTGCAAAGAAAGTTAAATTAACAATGCTTACTATGCAGTTTGAAAATGTTGAAAAGGCTAGTTCAAAAGGTGATAAGAAGAAGGCCTTAGCTCTTTACGTTCATATTTATAAAGACCCAACTTCTGATGCTGGGGCTAAGCAAAATGCTTCATATAATATCGCTACTCTATTTCATGAGTTAGGAGATACTTATAGAAGTTACGGCTGGACAAAGAGAGCTTTAAGTCACATGTCTTCTAAGCATGTGAAAAAGTTTCAAGGATCATTTCTTGTGATTGCTAATGGGCTTTTTGATCATCAAAAAAATAGCGAAAGTGTGGAGATCTACTCTCTTGTTTTAGAAAAGCTATGTAGAGAAAGAAGTAGTAATAAAGCAGTCTTTTTAAAGAACGCTATTGTTGTTGCTCTTGCAAATGAACAAGGTGATAAGGCAAGAGATATTTTAGATGGAGCATATCGTTGTAATATCTCTACAGCAAAGCTAGATGAATTAGAACTTGATATCTTAGAATATGAAATTGAAAAGAAAAATTGGACTAGTGCTTTAAAGCAAATTCAAAAACTTAGTAGATCTAAAGGTGTATACGCAAAGTTAATTCATCCATTAGGTCGAATTAGAAATGCTTATCTTGCGGCAGGTAGAGTTAGTAATGCTCGAAATATTGAAAGAGATATTTTGAAGTACTACTCAAAAGTTAGAAACAAAAGAAGTTTTGAGCTTGAGGCCTTAGATGAAGTTGCAATGATTAAAATAGATAATGTAGAAAGAAGAGTTCAGCAATTTAAAAATATCGAACTAGCTTTTCCAGATAAGAAGTTTAACAAACTTCTACAAAAGAAATTTCTTGCTCTTGATGGATTAACTGCTGAAGCGGTGAAGACTATGGATATTGGTTCAGGAAAGGGAATCATTAAAGCATACAAGATTCTAATTGATGCATACTCACATTTAATCAAAGAGATCAGTAATTTTACTCCTCCTGGAAAATCTAAGGAGTATGTAGATACGTTTAAAAAGAGTATGAATAATCTTGTTAGACCACTTATGGCCAAAACTTCTGACTTTAAAAAAGAGGCCATTACTCAAATTAAGAAAAGTAAAATTCTATCTTCTGATAATAGTGCCATTCTCTTTGGAGAAGGATTTGTTCCTGAGTATGTACTTAGAAATAATGGTGTGATGATGGATAGAGGAGGACAAAGATGAAATTTTTATTACTTCTACCTCTCTTAGTTATTGTGGGTTGTTCAACAAGTTCGACTAAACAGGTTGCTGGTCCTTCAACTGGATCAATTGAAGAGTTTTCATGGGTTGAAAACGCTGACTTCAATGCAGTTCCTGAAGTGAACTTTAATAGCCGAAACGATTCTTTCCAAGGAGAGATTGCTAAAGTTGATTCACTCTCAAGTGAGTCTTTAGCAAGAGTCCCAGAGCCTAAGCTTGAGAAGGTTGATCAGTCTGCTGATATTTTAGTTCAAGGTATCACTCATTGTTATAGAAGAAATTTTGAAGAAGGGAAGAAGATATTCCAAGACAATTTAAGAAAGTATAAGTCTCATCCTGGTTACTGGAATATGTTAGGAACATGCTACTACCTACAAGGTAAAATGAGATCAGCTCTTCTTTATTATAATAAATCTCGTGGTCTTAAAAAAGATTATGCTCCACCTGTTAATAATCTAGGTGTAATTTATCAATATAATGGTCTAGAGCAAAAAGCGCTTTCTGCATACAAGAGAGCTTCTGAAGTTGGCTCATTTAGCATGACTCCAATGTTTAATATGGGACAATTATACTTAAAATATCACTTAACAAGTGATGCAAAGATTATTTTTTCAAGATTGGTGAAGAGAAATGCTACAGATGTGGATGCTTTAAATGGATTAGCTACAAGTTATCTCATGGAAGGAAATGCTAAAGCCGCTGTATCTTTATTTTCAAGACTGACTTCAGTTCATTATTCAAAACCTCAGATTGGTATTAATTTTTCATTAGCACTTGCTGATCTTGGTAGAACAAAAGATGCTCAAACTATTTTGTCTTCTATTAATACAGCTGAGTTAGGCGCGTATGCCCCTTATTATAGTAAAGTTTTAACAAAATTATCTGGAGCAGGTAAATGAAAGTTTTAGCACCACTCTTTATATTATTGATGGCGTTCACTTCTGTTCGAGCGCAAGAGAGTAATAAGAAAAATATAATTTATAGATACAAGAAGTATGAGAAATTTGATTTTGAAGATCTTGTAATTGAAGGTGAGACAGGGAGTCCTGGGGACCTTTCAATTGCTCCTAGATATCAAAGAAAGTTTAAAAATAAATTACCATATAGAAAAAACTTTAACTCCGAGATTAGAACAGGTGTTGAAAGAGTTCGTTAACAGGGATTAATACGTGAACATAGATGTTCTTGCAGAATTAAATGAAGCCTATGAACTTTTACCAGTAGGTGTGAGTCATGGCCAAGAAGGAAAGATTATTAAGAAACGAAGAGTTCTCGTTGGAAGTACGAGTGCTTGTGATGTTCAAATAAATCATCCATCTATTAATTCAATTCATGCTGTAATTGAAATAACAAATGGAACTTTTAAAGTATTTGATATGGATACTTTAATGGGGACATATATAAATGGTAAAAAGGTTGTAACAGATAGCTTCGAGCTTAATGATACGATTAAGTTTGGATCTCTTGAATTTGCGTTTAAAGTATTCGCAAAGGAAGACTTACCGCCACCATTAGATATGTTAGCTGTATCGCTTCCTCCTGTTGTTGAAGAAAGTAGTACTCCTAAGGAAGTATCTTCTCTACCTGAAGCTCCAGTAATTACACCTAAAAAACCTAAGTTACCAGTTAAGTCGCCTGTTGCTGATAAGGTAGCTGACTTAGCTCCTCGCGTGGAGTATCCACTTGGGGCAGACCCAAAAGCTGATTTTACAGAATATATATTTGAGGATGTAGAAACTCTATATCCAATCTTTGACTATACTCCATCTAAGAAGGCCGTAGAGGTTATTATTCTTCATAAGGATAGAGTTCATAGCGTTGACTATCTTTCAAATAAAGAAGGGGTTTATAACTTTGTTGGTGCTAAGCCTGGAAGTAAAGATGTTGAATACGCTTACTTAGGTAAAGACGAAAAGATTCCATTTGTTGAAATTAGAGGTAGTGAAGTCTTACTTTCATCTCTACCTGGGTACAAAGAAATTTGTCTTAATGACTCAAAGAAAACATTTGCTGGAGGGCAATACCTTCTTAATGATAGTGATATCGTTCGCTATGTGAATGGAGATCTTCAAGTATACGTTAGAGGAACAGAGGCTCCACCTAAGGTGGCACATGCTCCAATTTTAAGAAGAGATAAAGAATTTTTTAAATGGTTTATGCTCGTATTTCTTCTGTGTTTCTTATTCTTAGGATTCTTTTCTCTATATGCAGTAGATGAAGAGCTTGAAACTGAAAAGGCTCCTGAGAGAATTGCAACAATTCTATACAAACCTAAGAAGCTCACTCTATCTAAATCTAAGGCAATAGATAAGACAAAGAAAGCTCCTAAAAAGGTAGTTCAGAAGTCTCCTTCTAAGAAGAAAATTAAAGTTGCCAAGAAAATTAAAAAGGTTACGAAGAAACCTGCTAAGAAGAAAGTTGTTAAAACTGGAACTAAGTCAGCTAAGTCAAAAGCTCCAGCTAAGAAAGCAACTGCAAATAAGGGTAGAGTTAATAAGAACATTAATAAGGTATCACCAACAAAGAAAGCTGGCGGTAGCCCAACTCAAGCTAGAAATTCTGTTAGAAAGGCGAGAGCAAATAGTAAATCTAGAGGTGCTGTAGATACATTTAAGTCTGTGGATTTCTCAAGTACACTTAGCTCACTAATGGCAAAGGGTGGGGGAGCAAAGTCTGCACAGGCCGTTAATACATTAAGTGCTAGTTCCGGTTCGGGATCAAGCCTTGGTGGTAGTGATTCATCAACTCTTAAGCGTGCGAAGGTTTCTAATAATGTCGGTAGCTTAACAGGTGCCGCTTCTGGAAAGCTTGATTCTTCAAAGGGTGTAAGCGGGCTTGTTAATAAGAAGAGTATATATACTGCGGGAGTTCCATTTGAAGAAGTTGTTCTTGGTGGAATGGACCCAGATGTAATTAGAAGAATACTGATCGATCATATACCTCAGTTTAGATATTGCTATCAGCAAGAGCTTGATAAGGCACAATCTGCGTTTAATGGTGTTGTAAGACTAGACTTTATTATTGGAGCCTCTGGACATGTGTCTAGGGCCAGTGTTGAGTCTGCATCTAATGGCCTACCATCAAAAGTTAAGGGATGTGTTGTAAGTGTCTTAAAAGGTATAAAGTTCCCAGAGCCTCGAGGTGGTGGAATGGTTGAAGTAAATCAGCCATTTAACTTCTATCCTAAGAGAAAGTAAATAAAATTCACATATAATTAAAAGGGTCCTAGATGGGCCCTTTTTAATGTATTTTTTCCAGAAGGGTATGCCTGCTCAAACAAATGTTGTATTCTCTAACAATAAGACTGACCGGAGAATTTATGCAAGTTCGTATGAGTACACTAAAGATAGGTGAAAAAGCTGTCATTGATAGTTTTCCTGATAATTCACAAGAGGGGCTAAGGCTTCTTTCTCTTGGAATTCTTCCAGGTGATGAAGTTGAAGTAACTTCAAAGGCCCTATTTCTTGGACCTCTTTCTCTAAAGCATTGTAAGAATACATTCTTTGCCATTCGAAGAAGTCACGCTAAAAAAATTCTAGTAAGGTTAATTAATTAATGAATTCTAAAGTACTACTCGTAGGATTCCCTAATTCAGGGAAGTCGTCTCTATTTAATATTCTTAGTGGCCAAAGAAGAAAGGTTACAAATTATTCAGGTATCACTGTTGATGCTGCTCAAGGAGATCTACTCTCTAATGATCAGTATGAGAATAAAGTGAAGATTGTTGATTTACCTGGAATGTATAATCTTGTTCCAACAAGTATTGATGAAGGTGTAACTTTAAATAGTCTTCTCAATTTAACTAATGACGTAAATTATAATCTAGTAGCACTTGTAATTGATCTCGAAAGATTTGAATCTTCAATGTCTCTTTGTTTAGCATTGAAAGATCTTATCGGAGACAAGTTAATCCTTATTATTAATAAAGATGATAAGAAAGTAATTACAAATGATCAGAGAAAGTTAATAGAAGATGCAACAGGTCTTAAAACTCTAACGACTTCTACTAAGCAGTCTAATGTAAGAGAAATTGACCGCTTTATTAGAGATAGTATTAAAGAAGAAGTTACGATTACTGGAAAAGTAACTTTATCTAAAGAGTGCTTAGAGTATATTCCAGACTATAAGCCTATTCCTCAGGTAAGTATTGAAGAAGATCAGAAGGTTGTACTCGACCAAATAAACCAATACCACATCAAAGCTAGAGAAATAGTAGAGAAGATTGTTCGTCCTGACTCTAAGAGAGTAGAGGTCACAAGAAAGCTTGATAAGTTACTAGTTCATCCTCTTTGGGGATCAATTATCTTTGTCATAATATTCTATCTTATCTTTAATTCTATTTATGAATGGGCCGGACCTCTTATGGATCTGGTTGATTCTCTAGTAGGACAACTTGGGGAGTGGGTATCAAGTGTACTTCCTGATGGTTATTTAAAGAGTCTTATTGTTGATGGAGTAATTGCTGGTGTTGGTGGAGTTATTATTTTTGCTCCACAGATTGGTATCTTATTTTTCTTACTAAGTCTTCTAGAGCAGTCTGGATATATTTCTAGAGCAGCAGTTCTTAGTGATAGAGTTATGAGTATATTTGGATTAAATGGTAAAGCATTTCTTCCTTATCTTTCTGGCTTTGCATGTTCTATCCCCGGTATTATGGCCGCGAGAACGATTCCAAGTAAGAAAGAGAGAGTTGCCACAATAATGACAATTCCAATGATTACTTGTAGCGCAAGGCTCCCTGTTTATATTCTCTTGATTGGAACTTTTGTTCCTGATGAAAAAGTTTTTGGATTTTTAAATGCTCAGGCTCTTTCATTCTTTTTCTTATATTTTCTAGGAAGCTTCTTTGCTTTATTTATGGCATTAATCTTTAGGCTTACTTACTTTAAGGGTGAGACGAGTTCATTCTTTATTGATTTACCTCTATATCAAAGGCCTAGATTAAGAATTGCTGCAGGTACAGCACTACAGAAAGTGAAGTTCTTCTGTAAGAAGGCCGGAACAATTATATTAGTCTTATCAATTGGTATTTGGTTTGCTTCAACTTTTCCAAGGCTTAATCCATCAGAAATCTTAAATAAAGATCCTGAAGTAGTAGCTTCTCTTCAGTTACAAAATTCACTTATGGGAAAAATTGGTAAGACAATCGAACCTGTTTTAAAGCCTATTGGTATGGACTGGAAAATGGGCGTTGGGCTACTTGTGGCCTTTGGTGCTCGAGAGTTATTTGTTTCAACTATGGGAACTGTATACGCTCTTGGTGAAGTTGATGAAGAATCTTCTACACTCAGGCAGAGACTTAAGCTTGAAAAAGATGAAGTTACAGGTGAGCCTAAGTTCAACTTAGCGGTTGCCTGGTCAATTCTTATATTTTTCGTATTCTCCCTACAATGTACGAGTACTCTGGCCATCCTCAGAAGGGAGCTAGGAAATTGGAAACAACCTATATTTGCTTTCACTTATATGGGTGTTCTAGCATGGGTTGGATCATATATTGCTTATAACTTCTTGAGTTAAGCGACCTTAAAATTGGGCACTATAGTCTCTCTATAGTGCTTTTAAGGTGTTGATTTTTAGTAGGGGACACTCATCGAGTATACTTGTCCCATGATTCAAAAGATTAGAAATTTCACAGATTTTAGACTTAAACTCCTACTGACAGTGCTCTTTGGGGTGCTTTGTATTCTGGAGTTTATAGATGGGCGTGTGGATGTTTCTGACTTCACAATACCAGCACTACTCTTTATTGTTTTCTCTGAAATATTCTATACATTTATGAGAACAAGAGGACTTAGTAATGTTGAGTATAGTGATGCCTCGACTCAATTAAGTATTTTTGAAAGAGGGAACTTAGGATTTATTCAGTGGGCAAGAATGCTTGATAAGAAGCAAATGTCTCGGTTCATCTTTAATATTACAATATTTATTATATTCTTTGTTGCGCTAGTATTAGATCTAAATATCGTTGCTCATGGAATGAATGATTTAATTGTGAATATCTTTATGGTTCTGTGGGGGAGTGTATTCTTCTTAGTATCAATTAAAGAACTTAAGAAGGCCTTTAGTTATTATAATGTCTTTATAACTCAAGTGGCCTTCTGTCTTGTGATGAGCTTCATTTTCTTACTGTAAGGTTTACTCTTCAGTCATTACAACAAACTTATACTTTCCAAAGCCTGCTTCAGCAGCAGTGTACATTAGTTTTTTGATGTAGCTATATTTAATCGTTTTATCCACAACTAGATTAACAACACCTGAAAACTTCTTAGCGTTTGGAGAAGACTTTTCAATTTGCTTAATAACTTCTTTCTTTTTTACAAGCTCGTTAAATAGAGGAATGATTCTTCGACCAGTTCTATCTTCGGCTAAGGTATCTTTTTTAGATTCAAGAATGATCTTGTCATCAACCCATATCGTAGTAGGTGAGACTTGAACAATAATCCCTGATGTATTTAGCGATTGAGACTTAGAAGTAGGTAGTTCAATTCCTTTTGGTACATTTAAAACAATACCGGAAGCATTGTAATTCTTAATTAGAAAAACTAATAGAATTACAAGAATATCAAGAAGTGAAGTAATATCGATCTCGAAAGACTTCTTTTTCCTTCTCGTTCTTCCTCTACCTGCAATTGATCTGATTCTACTCATAATTAACTCTGGATGTTACCGAAAACAATATTGTTAAATAGCTCTTTGACTCTTAAGTCCATTCCATCTTTAGTCTTTGTCCAAATGTCTGGATCTGTTTTGTTTAAGTCTCTTACAGAGTCCATAATCTTAACAATATCTTCGTAGCTAATGTCCACAAGAGGCTCTAGAACTATAGACTTCTCATCAACATTCTTTTTCTTTAATGAAATTAGGTACTCTCTAAGAGAGCGGAGGTCATAATCACCCTCAGCATTTTTACCAATATTCTTTTTTACAGAACCAGGTACACCAGTGAGAACTTGAATTCTTGTGTTTAGAATTCTAAGTGTAAGAGCTAAAGGCTTCTTATTACTTTTTGGTGGTTGCCTATCTGAAACGATAGGCACGTCACTTTGAATTTCATTTATGTTTAAAAATCTAGAAGACATAAGTAAAAAGAAAATAAATATGAAAACCGCATCTAATATTGGAATTAGATTTGGTTTTTCAACTTCTTTCTTCGTTTTTCTTCTACTAGGTGCTCTATACACATTGACCTCTAAATAATTCTCTTAGTTTTCTTTTTCTTGTTTTGTTCCAAGTAAGTCTAAAAGCTTTACTGAAAATTCATCAATTTCATTAATGATCTTGTCAGACTTAGAAGCTAAGAAAGCATGAAGCATCATTACTGAAATCGCTGCTAATAGACCAAGGAAAGTCGTGTTCATCGCCTTAGAAATACCAAGAGCAAGTAACTCTTGCTTTTGAGCAGGATCTGCTGAACCTACGGCAGCGAATGTTTGAATTAGACCTTGAATCGTACCAAGTAGACCAAATAGAGTTGAAACATTTGCAATTAACTGAAGATAGTTAAGTCTTAGTTCAACTTTTGGAATAACTTCAAGTGCAGTAGCGTCGATTGCATTTTGAACTTGAGCTGTTGATTGATTTGATCTCTTAAGTCCACTCTTGAGTACTTTAGGAAGAGCGGCCACTGAACCAGAGCAAACTCTAATAGCACCTTGAATGTCATTTGAGAGGATGTATCTTTGTAGTTCATTCATAAACGATGCGCCGTCTACGTCGAGTTTAAAAGATAATTTTGAAAAACGTTCTATGGCAATTGCAATACCTATGGCCCAGATCAGTAGGATAACCCACATAAAGATCCCACCACTTTGGATAAATTGTGCAATTCCGTTCATTGATGTCGATACAGCTGTTGCTTCCATAGAAACAAAACTCCTTGTTTATTCCAACTAGTTATAATTACATTGTAGTGGAAAATAGAAGTTTCGCTATGGTTTCATTTTCGGGCAAATACTGCCCGCCAATGCTCTAGTAGTGCTCTGGGAATAGCTCTCGCTCAATTCCTTCGATGAAGTTGTGAATGATTTTAATATGAATTTCTTGAATTCTATCAGTAAGAGGTGATTCTACTATTATGGCAATATCAACCATATCTTTTAGTTTTCCACCATCTTTTCCAAGTAAACCAATTGTTGTTACGCCTCTAGCTTTTGCTTCGTTAACAGCGTTAATGACATTGCCAGAGTTACCGCTTGTTGAAATTGCTAGAAGTGAGTCTCCCTTTTGTCCAAAAGCTTCAACCATTTTTTGAAAAATAGCATCGTATCCAAAATCATTACCAACACAACTCATGTGACTTGGATCGCTAAATGACATCGCAGCAAGTGCTCTTCTATCCTTTCTGTATCTACCAGTTAGCTCTTCTGCAAAGTGCATTGAATCACACATTGAACCACCGTTTCCACAGCTATAGATTCTTCCACCGTTATTAAGAGTGTTTATGAATGTCTTAATGGCAGTATCCATTGCTGAAATATTAGCTTCATTATTAATGAATTTTTCAAGTGTATTTTTTGCGTCGTTAAGGGCTTCGATAATAAACTTAGACAAGGTGTTCTCCTAAAAAAAAAGCGGAAGATAACTTCCGCTTAAATAACTTTATATATGTAAGTTTAGCAAATTAAGCTAATTCTTCCAAAGTCTTTTTGATTTCTTCTTTACCTTGAAGTCCAACTAATGTTTTAGCTGGTTCACCGTTTTTGAAGAAGATCATAGTAGGGATTCCACGGATTCCGTACTTTTGAGCAAGGTCACCATTCTCATCTACATTTACTTTTAGAATTTTAGCGTTTTCGCCAACTTCTCCTGCTACTTCATCAAGAACTGGTCCAAGTGTTCTACAAGGTCCACACCATTCAGCCCAGAAATCTACAAGAACTGGCTTGTCTGAGTTGATAACATCAGTATCAAAGCTAGCTTGGTCTGTTTTTCCTACGTTACTCATATCTTTCTCCTAATATCTTTCTTAAAAGTTTGAATATATATTTCTAACTTATTAGTGTTCAATTGTATAGATATGTTACAATAGTGCTAGTGGTCAAGCTTTGACAAATGCAAATAATTCCTCATATTTGATAAGAAATCAATAGGATAGAATAGCTGTATGGACAGAAAATACTTATTAAAATCACCCATTAAAGTTGCGCGTTTATCTCGGCTAATAGCTAAGGGGATAGACCTTTTTATTGCATTAATACTGTCTGTATTCTTCTACCCTGTAGGTATTATCCTCGCCTTATTCTATGTTGGAATTGCAGATAGTCTGCAAAATGGTCAAAGTGTTGGAAAGAAATTTATGGGTTTTGCAGTTATCTCTTTAGAGGATGGGAAGCCATGTACTTTAAAGCAGTCTGTTATTAGAAACCTTCCTTTCTTGGTTCCACTATTTTTCGCAATAGTTCCTATTTGGGGATGGATTTTTGCATTCTTACTTGGAATTCCACTACTTATCTTAGAAATTTATTTACTTCATAAGCTAGACTCTGGGCATCGTCTTGGTGACGTTATGGCGGATACATCTGTTATGGCCAACGATGGTTCAGGTGAACAGATTAAGAAAAGAAAAGATAGTTGGTTTGACCCTGATAGCCAAATGACTTGATTGCTTTTCAACTTCCTTAATTCTCGGTACATTAACCCTCAAAAAATTAATTTCTGTAGGGTAATGTATGGCAAAGAATCGTTTAATAATAGTAGATATTAGTAGTTTCATCTTTCGCGCTTTCTACGCGATAAGAGTACTACATTCTCCAGAAGGTGTTCCTGTGAATGCGGTACATGGAGTTTTATCAATGCTATTGAAACTCCTATCTAAATATCAACCCTCACATATTCTATTAGCTAGAGATACAAAGGGTGGCTCTTTTAGAAATGAGCTTTATGACCAGTATAAGGCCAACAGAAGTGCTCCTCCTGAAGAGTTGGTGCCACAATTTGATTTAATTAAACAACTTATAGATCACATGGGATTACCAAGCTCAACGGTTGAAGGTTTTGAGGCCGATGATTTAATTGGTTCAGCATGTGTTCAGTGGAAGAGTGAATTTGATGAAATTCTTATTGCCTCTGGTGATAAAGATTTAATGCAATTTATCGGTGATAACGTAAAGATGTTAGATACGATGAAAGATAAGATCTACGATAGAGACGGTGTTTTCGAAAAGATGGGTGTTTATCCAGAACAGATCGTTGATTATCTTTCAATGGTAGGAGATGCTTCAGATAATATTCCTGGAATGAAGGGGATAGGAGCTAAAGGTGCAGCTAAACTTCTTGCTGAACATGGGACTCTAGATCAGTGTATTGAAATTAAAGATACTCTAAAAGGTAAAAAGCTTACTACAGCTTTTGGTGAATATCTTGAGGATGGTTTACTTTCAAAAAGCTTAATTGAAATTAAAACAGATGTAGACCTAGGTCTAAGTGCAAAGGATTCAGGATTTAGTTTCTACCCAGAAGATTCTTTAATAGAATTTTTAAGAGGATTAGGGTTTAAATCGGCTCTCGTGAAACTTGAAGATATGAAGTTCGCTCATCATCAAGCTGATCAAGGAGGAGAGTTCTCTGTAAATACTGATGGCCCAAGTATAGCGTCTAAAGAATATGATGAGTCTCAAGTTAAAGAAGCAAGTCTTATTGGTTTAGATATTCAATATACTTCTCAAAATCCATACGAATTTGAAATTTTCTCTATTGCTATAAGTACTAAGAAAAATGAAGCTACTTTTATTAGTGGAGAACAGTCTCACAAGGTTTTACTTGATATTATTGACCGTAGTGATTTAACGATATCTGTTTCTGACTACAAGTCTCTCTTATATTTCTGCATAAAAAATAAGACGCAAATCAAAGCTAATATCTTTGATATTGTACAAGCTCAATTTGTTGCAAATGCAGGTGAGAAAAATAACGTTGAATTCTTAAGTGATAAATTCTTAGGTAGTGGAATTCCTGTATACGACAAGAAGAAACCACTGGCCTCAGACAATGAAGAAGAAGTTGTGAGAGAAATATCTCTAGCTAGAGCTCATACTGCTTTTAGAGTTAAAGAGTTTCTTTATGAAGAATTAGAAAGAAAAGAGCTACTTCCAATATTTGAAAAATTAGACAATCAATTAACACCAATCCTTGCTCGTATGGAGTTTGAAGGTGTTCATATTAACTCTGCTTTCTTCTCTGACTATGAAAAAGAGTTACAGGAAAAGTTAGATGGACTTCAGGCTAAAGTAGATGCATTAAGCATGGAGCCTGTGAATTTAAATTCTCCTAAGCAAGTAGGGGCTCTTCTATTTGAAGAGTTAGGGCTTCCTGTAGGAAAGAAAACAAAAACAGGATACTCAACAGACTCATCAGTTTTAGAAGACCTAGCATCTAAGGGATTGAGTGAAGTTCCGGGTCTTATTTTAGAGTATAGAGAAGTTGGAAAGTTATTATCAACTTATGTTAAAGCAATTCCTGAACTCGTAAATAGTGTCTCTGGAAGAATCCATACTCATTTCAATCAAAATATTGCGGCAACTGGAAGGTTATCTTCTAATCATCCAAATCTTCAAAATATTCCAATTAGAAGTGAGATGGGAAGAAGAATTAGAAAAGGCTTCATTGCTGGCCCAGGTAAGATACTTCTCGCGGCGGATTATTCTCAGGTAGAGCTTCGTCTATTAGCTCACTTCTCTAAAGATAAAACTATGATTAGTGCTTTTAAGAATGGGATTGATATTCATAGAAGAACGGCCTCTGAAATTATGGGAGTTCCTGTTGAAGATGTAAGTTCAAATGATCGTTCTAAGGCCAAGGCAGTAAACTTTGGATTAATGTACGGACAGTCTTCATTTGGTTTAGCAGCAGCTCTTAAGATCTCTAGAAAAGAAGCAAAAGAATATATCACTAATTACTTCGAAAGGTTCTCAAGCGTAAAAGGTTACCTCGATGAACTAAAAGAAGAATGTGAAAGAACTGGCTTTTCAAAAACACTTCTAGGAAGAAAGAGATACTTACCAGATATTCATTCAACAAATAGGACAGTGAAGGCCAACGCAGAAAGAGTGGCAATTAACAGTCCTATTCAAGGAACTGCTGCAGATATTATTAAGCAGGCCATGATTGATATTCAAAAAGTTATGGATGATAAGAATTTAAAATCTAAGATGATTCTTCAGGTTCATGATGAATTGATATTCGAAGTTGTTGAAAGTGAGCTTGAAGAAATGAAAGTTATTCTAAGAAACGGAATGGAGAATGTTGTAGACCTTTCTGTACCTCTCGATGTTGATATGGGAGTTGGGGTTAACTGGTTCGATCTAAAGTAGAGAATTCACCGATCTATATTAAATTACCTCCAGTAGGTGAGCTTGCTTCACCTACTGTCTTATCTTCCCTGTCTGAGCTCATTCAGGTGCATTGAGTCCAGAATATTAACTTATATGATACCTTAGTAAAAACAATGGGTTAGCTTGAGGTGACTGCGTTCGTGTATTTATTTGAACACCTTTTTTTATTTTTTTTGACTGAGCACCCTTGACGATGCTCCAATCAAACCCATTTTACAGATAAGTTAAATTTAAAAATATTCGTATTAACCTTTAAGGAGGACCTATGCAGGTGAGACCACTTCAAGACAGAGTTTTAGTGAAGAGACTAGAAGAAGAAACAAAGACTGCTGGAGGAATTATTATTCCTGACAATCACGCAGAAAAACCAGTTCAGGGAGAAATCGTTTCTGTTGGACCAGGTTATAGAAAAGAAGACGGATCTTTTAGAGCTCTTGATGTAAAGGCAGGGGATAAAGTACTTTTCGGAAAGTATGCTGGTACTGATGTAAAAGTTGAAGGGACAGATTTTTTAATTATGAAAGAAGACGATATCCTAGGCGTTCTTCAGTAAGAAATATTAACACAACCTTTTTAGGAGAATAAATCATGGCAAAAGAATTAAAATATAGCGAAGATGCAAGAACTCTTATCCTTAACGGAGTAAACACTTTAGCAAATGCTGTTAAAGTTACTCTAGGACCAAAGGGAAGAAACGTAATTATTCAAAAGTCTTTCGGGGCTCCTCATATTACTAAAGATGGTGTTTCAGTTGCAAAAGAAATTGAAATTGAAAACAACTTCGAAAATATGGGCGCGCAGATGGTTAAAGAAGTTGCTCAGAAAACTAACGAAGATGCTGGTGACGGAACAACTACTGCAACAGTACTTGCTCAAGCAATCTATAGAGAAGGTGTAAAGCTTGTTACTGCTGGTCACAATCCAATGGATTTAAAAAAGGGAATTGATATTGCAGTTGAAAAAGTAGTAGCAAAACTTCAAGAAATGTCTAAAGAAGTTAAGTCTTCTGAAGAGATTGCTCAAGTTGGAACTATTTCAGCAAACAACGATACAGAGATTGGAAACCTAATTTCTGAAGCGATGGCAAAAGTTGGAAACAATGGTGTTATCACTATTGAAGAGTCTAAGACTGCTGAAACAACTCTTGATGTAGTTGAAGGTATGCAATTTGATAGAGGTTACCTATCTCCTTACTTTGTAACTAATCCAGAAAAAATGGAAACAAACTTTGATTCACCAATGATTCTTATCACTGATAAGAAAATCTCTAATATGAAAGAATTAGTTCCAGTTCTTGAAAAAGTAGTTCAAGCTTCTAAGCCACTTCTTATCATTGCTGAAGATGTAGACGGTGAAGCTTTAACAACTCTTGTTGTTAACAAGCTAAGAGGAACTTTAAATGTTTGTGCAGTTAAAGCTCCAGGTTTTGGTGATAGAAGAAAAGAAATGCTAAAAGATATTGCAATTCTAACTGGTGGAACTGTAATTTCTGAAGAACTTGGAATGTCTCTTGAGTCTACTGAGCTTGAGCACTTAGGTTCAGCTAAGAAAATCACAATTGATAAAGAAAACTCTACAATTGTTGATGGAGCTGGAGATAAGGATGCTGTAGACGCTAGAGTTGCTACAATCCAAAAACAAGTTGAAGAATCATCTTCTGATTACGACAAAGAAAAACTACAAGAAAGACTAGCTAAGCTTTCTGGTGGTGTTGCTGTAATTAACGTTGGTGCTCCAACTGAAACAGAAATGAAAGAAAAGAAAGATAGAGTTGAAGATGCTCTTAACGCGACTAGAGCTGCTGTTGAAGAAGGAATCGTTGTTGGTGGTGGTTCTGCTCTTGTTCACGCTTCTACAGTTCTCGAAGGACTTGAAGGATCAAGCCCAGAAGAAACTTTTGGTATTAAAATTGTTAGAAGAGCAGCTGAAGAGCCTCTAAGACAAATTTCTGCAAATGCTGGACTTGAAGGGTCGGTAGTTGTGAATGATGTTAAGAGAAAAGGTGATGTAAACTACGGATTTAATGCAAGACTTGGTAAATATGAAGACCTAGTTGCTGCTGGAATTATTGATCCAACTAAAGTAACAAGATCTGCACTTCAAAATGCAGCTTCTGTTTCTGGATTAATGCTTACTACAGAGACAATGATTGCTGATCTTCCTAAAGAAGATTCTGCTCCTGCTGGAATGCCAGGAGGAATGCCAGGTGGAATGGGTGGAATGCCAGGAATGATGTAATCATCTCCAAATTACCATTTTAAAAATCATAAATACTAAGGCCATCCAATTCGGATGGCCTTTTTTGTTTAAATGACAATATCTTGTATTTATGGCCGTACTAAAAATTGAAAATATTATTATTATGACATCTTTATTTGCTGTTCTGTTCTGATAGGTCTATTTTGAAGTTAGCGATTCTATTATAGGGGAGCTGGCCCCCCCCTCAGTTTTTCTGCCTAGAAAATAATACGAATCTTGCCTAGAAT
>DFBJ01000006.1 GCA_002366565.1 Bacteriovoracaceae bacterium UBA3083 | reverse complement strand
ATTTTGAAGTTAGCGATTCTATTATAGGGGAGCTGGCCCCCCCCTCAGTTTTTCTGCCTAGAAAATAATACGAATCTTGCCTAGAATGTTAATTAGAGTACGAACAATATCCATTGCTACTAAGTAGTAAGAAGTGTGCAAATGAAATCATTTATAAAAGTTAGATATATTCTCCTAGGAAAGTTTCTTAAAGACTCAATTAGTGAAGATAGGACTTATTTTGCTCTAACTTTAATTGTGGGGTTTCTATCTGCATTAGTTGTTCTAGCGCTTCATCACGGAGTACTACTTTTAAGAGAAATATTTAAAACATCGGGTACATTTACTTGGGAGAGTTTTCTCTACGGTGGTGTGGCGATATTTGTTTCTGGTTGGCTTACGACGAGAAAACTTCCTTGGACTGCAGGTTCTGGGATTCCTAATGTTCGAATCGCATTAGCCGTTTTTCATGGAAAGATTTCATTTAAAGATACTGTTGGTAAGTTCTTCACATCACTCCTTTCATTAGGCTCAGGAGTATCTTTAGGACTAGAGGGGCCAGCTGTTGCAACATCTGCTGGGCTAGGATCATTCTTAGGTAACTTCTTTTCTTTATCAAAGAAGAGAGTTCAGGCTTTGGTTGCAGTAGGGAGTGCTAGTGGCGTTGCTGCAGCTTTTCACACTCCAATATCTGCTGTGGTCTTTACCCTTGAAGAAGTTGTAGGTGACTTAAATGCAAAGATCTTAGGATCTATTATTATCTCTAGTGTTATTGCAGTTGTAACTTCTCAAATGCTGACAAATACGACCGAAGTCTTTCAAGAAGTTCATTATAGATTAACGGATCATAGAGAATTAATTTTCTATCTCATTATTGGTCTAACAGCTTCATTTGTTGGCCCTCTTTGGATGGGGACAGTACTTAAGTTTAGAGAGTTTAATCAAAAGTTTATGAATAACCATAAACTGAGCTTTATAATGATTGCTTTTTGTTGTGTAGGACTACTAAGTCAGATTCACCCAGGAGTTATTGGTAGTGGAAGTGGAACATTAGAAGGAACATTACTTTCATTAATTCTTGATCCAAAGATTCTTATAACACTCTTTATTTTAAAATTTGTTTCAACTTCTATTTGTTACTCAAGTGGAATGAGTGGTGGGCTATTTATGCCAACACTATTTATGGGTGCAACAATGGGAAGTTTTATTGGGGTGACTTGCTCTTACTTCTTTCCTGATATTACAACATTAAGTGGAGCATATGCTTTAGTTGGAATGGGTGCATTCTTCGCAGCAGTTATTAGGGCGCCATTCACTTCAATATTGATGGTTTTTGAGTTAACGAGAGATTACAATATTATTCTTCCTCTTATGATTGCCAATATCACGTCTTATGTGATTTCAGCTAAAATTGAAAATAAATCTATCTATGAAAAGATCTCTGAACAGGATGGAATTCACCTTCCAAGTCACGAAGACAATGAGATTCTAGAGTCTCTAAATGTAGAGGATGCAATGGAGTCAAATGTTATCAGTTTAGGCTCAACTCTAACACTTTTAGAAGCATATAAAGGTATTCGCGGCGAAAGCATTTCAGGTTACCCCATTTTAAACAAGGGGCGCTTGGTAGGAATGATTGCTAAGTCTGACATGAGTGCAGCGATAGGGCGAAAAGAATTTGATAAGAAGCTAGAACATCTCTGTGAGAAGAAAGTTATTAAAATCTATCCAGATCAGTCATTAATGGTGGCATTTCACAGACTCAAGAGATTTCAAATCTCAAGATTACCAGTTGTAAGTCGACTTGATGATAAGCGACTAGTTGGTGTTATCACTGCCCAGGATATAGTTAAAAAGTTTGGCTATGAGTTAACCGAATCAGCTAAAGATGATGATCAAGAAATAGAAGATCTTGAAATTACTTAGACACAAGTTCGGTAAAGCAGTGTATCTAATTAAATTATTTACAATCAAATTGATGAGCGATAGCGTTTTCCTATTATAAATTAAATAATTGGAGATGATAAATGAAATTTATTTCTATCGTATTACTATCTACTCTTTCTATCTCATCTTTTGCTCAATTTAAGAGTGAAGATAGTGCATCTATTAATGTTGCAGGTGGAAACACAGATCTTAAAACTTACACTTTCAAGTCAAACAACGGCTATACAGTAGATAAGTCTACTTATAAGTTCCTGGGTTCTTATCACTATGGAGAATCAGATTCAGTGAGAAGTGCTGAAAACTGGTCTCTAGGTTTAAGATATGATTACTCTTTTGCTGCTCTAACAGGACTTTACTTTGGTGAGTTAATTGAAGCTGATAGATTTTCTGGATATGACAGAAGATATAATACTGACCTTGGTTTAACTCACTACTTCTATAAGTCTGACTCTTCAACTCTTCTTACTGAGGGCGGTCTTAGATATACGATTGAAAAGCAACTTGATAATAGCGAAGATAAAAAAGGCTTTAAAGGTCGTTTATATGTAGAAGCTACAGAAGTTATTAAGGAAAATGTTAAAGGTAAGTTTTGGGTAGAGTACCTACCAAACTTTTCAGAGAGTGAAGATTACTTATTAAATGTAGAGCCTTCATTAATCATTACTTTAAATAAGAACTTCTCTATGAAGACTGCTTACCTTTGGAAGTATGATAACCAACCAACATTAGGAAAGAGTAAGTATGATTACAATTATACTCTTTCACTATTAGCAAACTTTTAGGAGAGATAATGGATTTTTCTACAGATAACCTTCAACAGGTAATTATGGAGAATGCTGTAGAGTATGCTCCAAAGTTAGTCCTAGCAGTTTTAACACTCATTGTAGGGCTTTATTTATCTGGATTTTTAAAGACGTTATTTAAAAAATTACTATCAAAAAAGAAAGTTGATAAAGCAGTTTCTCAATTTCTTGTTGGAATCTTGAATGCTTGTTTAAAAGTAGCAGTATTTCTTTCTGTTCTTGGAATTCTTGGAGTTCAAACAACTTCATTTATTGCAGTATTAGGTTCTGTTGGACTAGCTTTTGGTTTAGCTCTTCAGGGAAGTTTATCTAACTTTGCTGGTGGTGTTCTTCTAATTACACTAAAGCCATTTAAGTCTGGAGACTTTATTGAGGCGCAGGGTGTTTCTGGAACGATAGAGTCTATTACAATGGTTTATACAAAACTTAGAACTCCAGATAATAGAATTATAACTATTCCAAATGGTCCATTAGCAAATGGAGTAATTAATAATATTACTTCTCAACCAACTCGTAGAGTTGATTTAACTTTTGGAATTGGCTATGGAGATGACTTAAAGAAAGCTAAGGATATCATTATCAATACTATTAAAAAGGACTCAAGAGTTCTTTCAGAGCCTGCGGAGCCTTTTATTGCTGTTTCTGCTTTAGCTGACAGTAGTGTGAATTTTGTAGTAAAGGTTTGGACAGCGAGTGAAAATTACTGGGGAGTTCACCATGACTCTCTAGAGAGTGTGAAGCTTGCTTTAGATGAAAATGGAATCAGTATTCCATTCCCTCAACGAGATGTTCATCTTATTAAAGATTCATAATTATTTTAGGGCCCATTCTTTGGGCCTTATTTTTTATACCAACACTTAGGCCTAGATCCTAGACCTTCTTCACAAACCCAACTCTCTAAACTTAAGTAATCATTTTCACATTTTCCACTTTGAAAAATTGTGTCCATTCTACATTGAGCATCTGGATAGCTAGAAAGAATACTAGCTTGTGGATCTAATGAGCTTGGAGTTTCAAGATTTAATTCAGGAGTCTCTCTATATAAGTATCTAATAATTTTAGTGAAGCTTATGGCCGCTTTAGCTGAATTTAAACAATGCTCACTTCCATTACATTCTTCACTCACTTTTGAACTTAATTCAACTCTCTTACCTGAATAGGGAAATCTATCAAAGTAGCGCTTAAGGCAATGGGCTCCAGCAAAGTAATCGGCCTGTCCCTCAGCACTAGTCCAAGAAAATAACTCTAGAGAGTTTAGAGGCTTTCCTCCAAGGAGATGACCTACCTCATGACAAACAACGAAGGCCCAACCATACTCATTAACTCCAGGTATCCTTGCCATTCCACCCCAGAAGTTTAATGAATAGAGTGGTGGATTATCATTGTGTGCCCAGGCGCTGAAGTAGCTTGTTTCCCAGTCAGCGTTAAAGTCTACAAGAATACCCTTTGCGGCAAAGTCATTATTGTAGAGAGATTCAACCCTGTTGATAACAGTGTAAAATAACTCTTTGGATATAGTGGATGTTGTCGGGTCAGTTGGAAGAATCTCATACCTTGATCGATCCGTTGTAGCTACAGACGAAAAGGACCAGATAAATAGCGTAACTATAAGTAATGACTTCATAATGTTTTCTATCTTGGAATTCTCAGCTTTTGAAGAAGGTGAGTCCTTTTTTCATGGTTCTATGTGACTCGCGTCAAGAGTGAACAATATATATGGAAGATGACGAATTTAATTTAAAGTATTATTATAGGCTCTTAAAATTATAAGGAATAGAAATGGAAAATAATCAAGAGAGTAGCACTCCAGTTGATCCATCAATTGAAAAGCTTAATAAAGTTAAAAAAGAATTACTATCGTGGATTTACATCATAGTAACAGTATTTGCATTTAAGTCATCTTTCTTTGAACCGAATCACATTCCATCAGGTTCACTACTTCCAACAAATGCAATTGGAGATTTCATCTTAGTAAATAAGATGTCTTATGGATTTAAGCTTCCATACTCTGATCTATTTGGTGATCCAATCTACCTATCAACACCTTCAGACCCTAAGAGGGGAGATATTATAGTTTTTAGATACCCTAGAGATCGCAATATTCTCTACGTTAAGAGAGTTATTGGTATCCCTGGAGATGAGGTTGAGGTTTACAATAATAAGGTTTACTTAAATGGAAAGCTTATTGAGACTAAACCAGTAGCTAAAGAAGAATATATCGATTTATTTGATGATAAATTTGATAAGAAAGGAATTGAGTTTGAAGAAGTTCAACTTGGAGAAAAGAAGTTTGTAACTGCTGTAAACAATTCAATGCCATACCACTTAAATATGCCAAAAGTTAAAGTAGATAAAGGTCACTTCTTTGTAATGGGTGACAATAGAGACTACTCAAGTGACTCAAGAGTTTGGGGATTTGTACCTTTTGGAAATGTTCGTGGTAGAGCGATGGTCGTTTGGTTCAACATGGTTTACCCATGGTCAAAAGAGAAGTTTCACTTCAGACCATGGAGAATTGGAACGCTTCTTTAGCCTCTAGTTCTTTCTTCGAGCTCAGCTATGAGCTCGGAGGTATCAATACTTTTTAATAGCTCTTCTTTATCTTTTTCTAAATAATTCTTTGTTTTCTTAATGCCTGCTAAATAAAGCAGGGATTGATACTGCTTTCTATCTAGGGCGTATCCACCAAGTGCTTCGTAGAGGTCATCATGAGTCATTTTAAGCTTTTCAATGAGCTCATTTGGGTTGAGCCCAGCTCTTGAAGAGTACATAAAAAGCTTGGGCTGTGGGACTATAAATATTTCTTTAATTTCATTATTCATAGTGATTTTATAGTTAAAAATTGGTTAAGTGAAAAGAAGCAAAGTTTAGGTAGTAAAAATAACTTGATCTATGGGGCTTATATTCATAGTGTTAGGTTTTTTAAAGCAATTTATGTGAAGCTAGTGAAATTCTAGCGCTGTCCAGCAACGGTAAAAGCCCGATCCATTCTTTTTTTAAGTTATCCCTAAGGAGGAGCTTATGAACACAAAATTTCTTCTATTATTGTTATTTCTCTCTACCCACTCTTTTGCAAACTCAAAAGTTATTGTAACTGCTGAAAAAGTTTCCCTAGATAAGGAGAAAACTAACTCTGTTGTAGATGTTATATCTGAAGATGAAATTAAAAATTCCGGAGATACTAGTCTCACAGGTTTAATTCAGAAAAAATCATCTCTTCAAATTAATTCAAATGGAGCATTTGGAAAATCAACGTCACTTTTTTTAAGAGGTGCAGATTCAAGCTATACACTCATTGTAATTGATGGAGTTGAGTACAATGATAAAAGTTCTGTTGGTGGATCTGCTATTTTAGAACATATTGATTTATCTAGTGTTGAAAAAATAGAAATTCTTAAGGGATCACAAAGTGTTCTCTATGGATCAGATGCAATGGCCGGTGTTATTAAGATAACTACTAAGAACCCAGGGGAGAATATTGGCTCTAACGGAAGTATTGGTTATGGGAGCTATGATAATAAAGTGGCCTCATTTTCAACTTCTCAAAAGGGAGAGTTTCTAAACTATTCGATGGGCTTAAGCTTTCAGGATGTTGAGGGGATCTCTTCATATAATTCAGTAAGAAATCCTATGGCCGAAAAAGATGGGCTGAATAATTTAACGGCAACTTTTAAAGCAAAGAAGAAAATATCTAATAAAGACTCTATAGAATTTAATTTAAGAGGTGTGAAAGCTGAGAGCGACTTTGATTCAAGCACTGAAGATAAATTAGATTATATGGGAAGAGATTCGCAGTTAATTGCAGGTATAAAGTACAAGAGAATTATGGGGGATTATTGGGTTCCTGAACTCTCTGTAAATTACAGTAAGTCTGACCGTTTAACGAATTCGTTTTCTCTTTCTCGATTGGTCGCAAAGACAAAGAAGGTAGAACTTCTTAATTCATTCTTTATAAATGAGAATGTTACTCTGATTAATGGTCTTGAGTATGAGGAAACTAATGCAAGCATCGAAACAGTAGATAATAAAAAGAACTTCAGCTCTACTGCTGTATATCTTGATTCTCACTTTGTGTATGACCAGTTTGGGATTCAGGCCGGTGGACGATGGACAAAAGATAGGGACTTAGCAGATCAACTCACTTGGAAAGTTGGAGCAAGCTTTTTTGCTTTAGAGAACACAACATTTAAAATGAATGCCTCAACTGGATTTAAAAGTCCAAGCCTCTACCAATTATTTAGTAATTTTGGAAATACTAGCTTATTACCAACTAAGAGTAGAAGTTATGACTTTGGAGTTGTTCAAAATATATATAATACAGAACTATCTTTGACATTATTTAAAGATACTTATGAGAATGTTATAGATTTTGAAAGTAGTCTAAATAAATACGCTAATACCTTTAAGGCCGAGTCTAAAGGACTTGAACTTAGATGGAATGCAAGCTTTTCTAATGTTACTTTAGATGCCTCAGCGACTCTACTTAGAGCAATAAATAAGTCATCAGGCAATGATGGCACTTACTTGGCCAGAAGACCTAGAGAAAAGTACTTTCTTGGTGTGAGTTATAATTTAAATCCTTCTCTGACTACATCTCTAAATTATACATACGTAGGGCAGAGAGAAAATAGTGACTTTGATTCAATTGTACTCAGCTCTTATTCATTAGTTGATTTAAATCTTAAATATGAACTTTCTAAAGACCATAATCTTATTTTAAGATTAGGAAATATTCTAGATAAGGAATACGAAGAAGTATTTGGGTTTGGAACTCTTCGGAGAAATTATTTCCTAAAGTATAGTTTTAGGATGTAATGAATTTAACATACTTCTTCTCTATATTTATTTCTCTATTTCTGCACTTAGTTTTAGTTGCCGATTTTCCTACCATTAAAAATGGAGATGTCTCTGTTGAGCTAAGCTCTTCTAGAAGTAGTTTTAAAGTAAATTTAGATAGGCGAATGGCACCAAAGAAGAAGGCAGTACAAGAGAAAGCTAGAGCGGTAAAAAAAGAGGAGAGGACTTCGAAGAAATTAACTGCGAAGTCATCTATTAGTGTAGAGAATAAGTATATTCCAAAGTATCCTTACAAATCGAGACTGTTTGGAGAAGAGGGATCTGTACTTGTCAAAGTGGCCATCAGTAAAGATGGGCAAATAATGAATTCTCATATTATTAAAAGTAGTGGTCATGAGAGATTAGACTTAGCGGCATTAGATGCTTCTAAGAAAAGTAGCTTTACAGTTAAGAATAATGGGAATGATTTAATCATATATCATAGTCTTGAATTTGAATTTAAGTTAGACGAGTAGTTAAGGGTAATATGTTACAAATATTAATAGTTATATTTTTTTCATTTTCGACTCTTTCAAAAGAGAGGATTGTGAGCACTGTTCCAAGTCTTAGTGAAATTCTCTATGAGCTAGATCTTAGCGATGAAGTTGTGGGCGTAAGTAAGTATTGCTCTTTTGATGAAGACTTTTGCAAAAAAGATAAGGTGGGTACTTCCCTTGATATTAGCTACGAGAAGATTTTAAAGTTAAAGGCGAGTGCCGTCCTCTTAAGTTCTTCTACAAATAAGAAACAGGTGACTAATCTTTCAAGATTAAATATTAGAACGATCCTCCTTGAGCATGATCGACTTGATGATATTTATAAATCTATTAATATTCTTGGTGATACGTTTTCTAAGAAAAATGAGGCAGATAATTTAATTAAGAAAATTAATGCTTCTCTGATCCCTGATAATCTAGAGGGGAGAGCGAAGAATGTATTATTTTTAATATCTTCAAAAGTGAAGGATGAAAAGATTGTAAAGGTTCAAGCAGCAGGTAGTAAGAACTTCTACTCTGATATATTAAAGCATGTAGGGATGAAGAATATCTTAGAGTCTTATCCTATGAGCTATCCTGAAGTGGGGAGAGAGAAGCTGATCTCTCTTAAGTATGATTATGTTGTTGAAATATTTGGTAGTCATAATGAAGCGAGCTTAAAAGAAAAAAGAAGCGCATGGAAGGAGTTGAATGATTCAAAGGAGGGCTCAATTAGGTATGTCCCTCTCGTTGGGAATTATCTCTTTGTACCTGGTCCAAGTGTTTGGAAAATAGCTCAAGAGTTAAAAAATAAGGTAGGGAAGAAGTAATGCTGTCAGTAAAAAATCTCTCCCTTGTTATAAATAAGAAAGAAATCTTAAAGAATGTATCTCTAGACTTTTCAACTGGTGGGCTAGTTTCTATCTTGGGTCCAAATGGATCCGGTAAGTCTTCACTAATAAAGTGTATCTCTGGGATATATGAAAATTGGACTGGTGAAATATTATTAAATGGAAAAGATATTAGAGAGCTCTCTGTTATTGAGAGGGCACAGCTTATTTCTTATGTCCCTCAGCTCTTAGAAGTTCATGCCGAGTATTCAGTTTGGGATTTTCTTGAAATGAGTTATTACCCTAAGCTTCAAGATTTACGAAGGCTCACTAAAGAAGAAATTGATAGGGCCCACGGGATATTAGAGAGCTTTAATTTACTGAGTTTAAAGGATAGATCCTTACTAAGTTTAAGTGGGGGAGAGAGACAGAGAGTTTTTATTGCTGCCTCTGTATTTCAAGGGCCAAAGCTACTCCTACTTGATGAACCTACTTCTTTTTTAGATCCAAAAGTACAAGATGATATTAATAAAATTATTTTCTCTCTTCAAAAAGAGATGGATATTATTTTAATCTCTCACGATATTAATTCAACGCTAATGAATAGTAAGAGAATTATCGGTTTAAAAAATGGAATGAACTTCTTTGATGGAGAACCAAGAGATATAATTAATAAGAGTCATCTAGATAAATTATTTGATAAATCTTTTAAGTTAATTAAGCACCCTGAGTCTGAACTTGAGATTATTCTTCCGGAGATATTTTAATGAACATCGTAAAATTTATATCTCTATTGGTTGCTATACTTTTTTTTGCATCGATATCACTAATGGTTGGTCCAGGGGACTTTAGCTATAGTGATGAGAACTTTATGAATATTGTTTTGAGCATTAGACTTCCTCAGGTGACTCTCTCTTTTTTAGTTGGAGGACTTCTCTCTCTTAGTGGATTACTTTTTCAGGCAATGTTTAAAAACTCTCTTGCAACTCCATACACTCTCGGTGTGGCCAGTGGAGCTGCTCTTGGGGCAACTGTATACTTTACTTTAGGTTTAGCATTTTCAATTCCATTTATTAACTCTGTGAGTATATTCAGTTTCGCGTTTGCCTTAGTGTGTGTTCTACTTGTTTATTCTATGGCAATTAAAAACGGAAGAGTAAGCACGCACTCTCTACTCTTATCAGGTGTTGTTCTTTCAATGGTATGCTCTAGCCTTATTCTTTTTTTACAATTCATGGGGAATGAAAGAGACGCATTACAAGTTGTGAGATGGCTAATGGGTGGTCTTGATGTTGTAGGTTTTGATTCAACTCTTAGGCTAATACCAATTTCTTTAATTGGTATTTCTTATTCTTTATTTCATTCAAGAAAGCTTAATATAATGTATCTAGGAGATGATATTGCTATTACTAGAGGTGTAGATATTTATAAGTTTAGAAAGTATCTCTACTTACTAAATTCACTTGTTGTTGCAATGGTTGTTGCTGAGTGCGGACCAATTGGTTTTGTAGGACTTCTAGGGCCTCATATGGCGAAGAAATTATTTAGTCATAAACATCAATTATTAATACCCTCATCATTTTTAATTGGCGGCTTACTTCTAATGATATGCGATCTTCTTTCTCGTAATATTCTCTCAACTACTCAGTTACCAGTCGGAGTTTTAACCGCACTAATGGGGGGGCCATTTCTCCTACTCCTCTTATCTCGCTCATCTAGAGTTTGATTAAAATAGTTGTAAGGTTTTTAACACAGTCAAAATAATGTCGTTTCCAGGTATCTTTTGACACCTAATTTTCTTAATTATTTAAATAAGTTAAATAGTCTTTATGTAGTCTGAATGGTTTGGTCACTCGCAAGTTTCTGTGTTTTGGTTTGGCCAGAAAATGTAAGATTGAAAAAAGAAACAAAAGACGCCCACTAGTGACAAAGTGACGACTACTAATACTATGAAATCATACATATCTTAAATCTGCCCCTATGTTTCGTAGGGGCATTTTGTCACCCACATAGATTATTTGACGGCTTCTTAAGTGAAAAACTTGGCATCAGTATTGCTATATATATTGTATGAGTAATCAAGGATGAATACTCAAGAATATCATGGAAGATAAAAGCCGGTTTATGAAGTTTCTACGGATGGAGACATAGTAGTAAAAAGGTCAGTTAAGATTTACAGGAAGTAAATCAAAACAAAAAGAAATTAGAGTTCGATGATCCTGACTTTTCCCTCTCTTACTAGGACAAATCAACTCAAAAAGTATTGGTACCCGAAGACCTGATGATAGAAGAAGTTTAAACAACAGTCTATCGGGTACCTTTCTTTAAAATTTACGCTACAAGCTTTCTTAATTCTTCAATACTAGACTCTAAATTTTCAGTAACACTAATCAACTCTTTTGAAGAGTCTTCTACTTGATGAGCACTCTTCGTAGTTAATTGATTTGCATTATCAATTTCTTGAACAGCAGTATTAATTTCTCCAACTCCAGAACTCTGCTCTTGAGAAGCGGTAGCTATTTCATTTGTAGAGTCTGTTACCTTAGAAAACATTTGATCTATTTCTTTAAGAGTTCTTTCACAACGAGTAGAGATATCTAGTGTTTGAGTTATAATCTCTTCACTTTGTTTAACAGCACTACTAACTTCTGATTTAGAACTTTCAATCATTGAAGATATATTCTTTAAACTACCTTCAAGTAATTCGGATATTTCATTTGCAGAGTTTCCACTCATATGAGCAAGGTTTCCAACTTCTTCTGCAACAACTGAGAAACCTTTTCCATGTTCTCCAGCTCTGGCCGCTTCAACTGAGGCGTTGAAAGAGAGAAGCTTGGTTTGAAAAACAATATCATTGATAACACTTGTCTTATCTTGAACATTATTAAATACACCTAATATCTCTTCAAATCTCTTGTGATTATTATCTACTTTTCCAATTAGGTCACTTGAAGCGGAATTCATTTCTTGAACCTTTTCGGCTAGGTTTAAAATTAATTGTAGTCCCTTATCTAATTCACGCTTACCTGTATTTACAAGATCCGCACTTGAAACCGCTGTTGAAGTGTTCTTGTTAACCATTTCTGATATTTCATGAAGTGAAGAAGAAGTCTGAGTTACACTTGCAGACTGTTGCTGAGAAGCTGAAGCGAGTTCAGTTGCTCTTGCTCCTAGTGTTCCGGAAATAGTATTTAGAGTCGTACTTTCTGCTGTAACGGTCTTAATAGTTTCTCCAATTTTTTTCTTTATGCTTCTAATAAAGTAAAAGCTTAGTCCAATAGTAAAGAGAAGACATCCACCTAGTATTGATAAGAGTAAAATCTTGGCGTTATTATAGCTCTCTCTGGCCTTATCAAATTCTATGGAAGCCTTATTTTGAATAATTTCTTGAAGCTGGTCTAGTTGATCTCTACTTCTTTCAAAAGCAGCTCCAGATACATTAAGAGATTTTTCTCTAAGTTCTGAGAGCTCTCCTTCATATCCTGTTTCACTTAAAGGCATTGCAGAGTCACTGATATTTGCCCATTCTTTATATCTCAATTTAAATAGCTCTATGATTTCTTTTTCAGCTTTTGTTTTAGCGAGAGCTTCATATTTTGTGAACCTGTCGATGACTTGCTTTCTATTTTTTTGATAGTCTTTGATTTGCGCTTTTTTCTGCTCATCGCTTAGGCCTTCTAGTAATAGAGTTCTTTCTGCAACAAGAGATTGTTGAAAGTCTCTATCTGCTTGTACTAGGTTGTCTATTGAAGGAAGACTTCTCGAAAAGACCTCATCGAGTTCATGACTAATATCTCTAAGCCCAATGTAACTAATAGCGCAGATGATAACTTGGAAAACAAAGAGAAAGGATACCAAGGTAATAATTTGAGTTTGTATTTTTAGCTTCATTGTAGTTCGACCTCGAATATAAAATTAGTTACATCTTTATCGGTAATTTAGACTAATTCATTTAGCTTTTTGTAGGCAAAATGTTCTACCTAAGTTGTAAGCTAAATTGAGCTCTATAACTTCCTTTCTAATCTTCCGATATAGTTCTTATGATGAACTCTAGTCGAGAAATATTTATATTCTATTTAAAAAATGACAAGAATGTCTCAGAGGATTATATCTATCTCTCTGAAATGTTTAAGGGATATGGTATTTCACTAGTTCCTGTATCTCTTAAAGAATTAAAAGATATCAAGCATAATAATAGAGAGTATATTATATCTATTAGCTCAACTATTACAAAATATGGAAATTTTCTAAGAGCTAGAAAGAGTTTTCTAGATCATATGGTACTGGCCAAGAAGTTTTGTCTTTATGACATCTCTAGTTTTGCTATGGCCGATATTTCTGCGAAAGGTTTTAGAAATAAATCTTACCATTATTTTCAGCTACCTGTTGAAGTCAAAGAAGTGGTAAAATTAATTGCACTATCTATTTATGAAGACAGAAGAACAAAGTTAACATGGCCTGGAGGAGTAAGATCAAAACTCCCTACAGATGCCGGGAGTAAAATGTGAAAATTAGTCAGGAACAAATTGTTTCTCGTCTTATCACACTGATAAGACTAGACGCTAAGAATCTCTTTGAAAGAATTAAAGAGAGAGAAGTTGAATACCTAACAATTTTTTCACTTAAAAGAACACGTTCTCACTTTCCAGCAGTTTTTAGGTCTAGATACAATAAAGTGGGAATAGGGGATCTTAAGTTTCTTTCTCCTGAGCTATTAGTTGTTTTAGATGAGTTCTATGAAACTGTAGATAAAATGGAGTGGTATCTAACTTCAACTGAAGATATGCCTCAAACTGTTGATGATAGAGTTCATTTCTTCATTAAGGATTTAAAAAGAAAGTATGATCTTTTAATGCTTTATTTTGATGGTGAGTCTGAGGATGAGCCAGAACTAGTAGAGCTCGATGAAACCGATGCAGTTGCAGATTTTCAACTAGAGGAAGTAGAAGAAAACTTTGAGGAATTATCTGACGAGGTTTTAAATGACCTCACTTCAAGTTAGAATGATTCTATGTTTAAAATAATTCTACTTATTACCTTCATTTCACTACCTACCTTTGCTAGGCAAGCTATATCTGGAAATAGATATCAACTCTTGTCTGGAGTAAGAAAACAAAAAGAAAGCATAAAGTTTTGGGATAAGAAATTTTCAGGTGAAGATTATCTCTATGGTAAAACTCCTGCGAAATTTCTTGCTGAAAACTATGGTTATATTCCGCTTGCTTCAAAAGTTTTAGATGTAGGAATGGGAGAGGGACGTAATACAGTCTTTCTTGCTCGGAAGGGCTATAATGTTACTGGTGTAGATATCTCTGCTATCGCTGTTCGAAAGGCACGACGTTTAGCTGCTGAGCATGGAATTAGAATAAACGCCGTAGTTTCATCAATGGATGACTTTAAGGCAAAAGAAAATTCCTATGATGCTATTTTGGTATTTTACTATGTTGATAGAGCGCTTAATAAAGACTTGGTGAAGTGGTTAAAGCCTGGTGGTCTTCTAATCTATGAGTCTCATACAAAGAAGCAGAAAACACTCCCTGGAAACGAAAAATATGAGGATAAGTATCTTTTAAAAGAACTTGAGCTACTTACTATGTTTCCACAATTAAGAGTTTTAAAGTTTGAAGAGCCACTTCATCTAAAAGAGTTTACGAGCTCAATAATCCTTCAAAAGCCCTTGAGATAATTACCTACTACCTGAAAATCACTTGATGAGTGATAATGATAGAATGAAGATTCTTTTATCTATTCTATTTATCCTCATCTCGACTTACTCAATTGCTGAAAGTAAGAAAATGAGTGAGCATGGGATGTTCTCTGGACGGGTGTCATACCTGCGTGAAGAAGCAAACCTAGTGAGAATCAAGGTAGACTTTGAAAACGTTAAGTATCTTAACAAGAAAGACAGAGTAGAGTTTTGGGATCAGCACAATCCGGCCTTTCACTGCAGGGCCTATGTTGCAGGAAAGAGTAGTAATTACCTTCTAATAAAAGTTCCAAATATGAACGATTGCAGTTCAAGAGTTAGTCTAGGTGCTGGTGTTTACCTAAAATTTTTCAGTGAAGACCTCGAAAATAATATTGCAATGGGTAAAGAGCTGATTGAAATACTCGTTAAGAAGAAAATGGCGCTTACCAGCAAAATATTATCAAGAAAAAAGCAATTAGATAGTCATATCGAAAAAGTTAATGCGGTGAGTAGCCGTTACCAGGTATTGCGCGACAAGTTAGAGGCCCAGTGGAGAGATGAACTTGCTTCTCTTGAAGAAGATAGGCTTGATGCACTTAGAAATTACAAGGGCTTGGAAGTAAGAATCAACGAAATTGAATTTAAATTGCAGAAATACAGGATTTCCGATGAGAATCTATCTCTCGATAGATGGTCCCTTGACCCAAGATTATTCTATAAAAAATAGCCTTAAACTCCTTTAAAACACCATAAAAATTACATATTTAAGGGCAAAGATGGCACATGTTCCTTAACATTTCAGTCAAGATTATATATGCTCTGCCAGCCAATTAAAGCAAAGGATATGAAATGCTAACGACAAAGAAATTTATTGCGATATTTACACTCGCAGTTTTATCGATCTCAACTCTAGGAGTTGGAAGTCCTAAGGCCGTTAAAGGTGGAACCTTTAAGTATAACCTTGGTCAAGCACCTACGACGCTAAACCCATTATCATCTACTGATGCATACGCATCTTCAGTACAGTCTTACATTATTGAAGGACTTGCAGATAGAAACCCTGATACTTACGAGTGGCAACCGCTACTAGCAGAGAGCTGGGAAATTTCAAAAGATGGAACAGAATATACTTTTACATTAAGAGATGGTGTTAAGTGGCATGATGGAAAGCCTTTAACAGTTGAAGACGTAAAGTTCTCTTTTGACGCAATTGTTGATCCAACAAATAAGTATAAGACAGCTCAAATCAAGCCTTACTACGAGAATATTGCTTCTGCAGATATCATCGGTAAGAACAAAATCAAGTTCATCGCTAAGAAGAAGTACTTCAAGAACTTTGATGTTGTAGCTGGTTTATCAGTTGTTCCAAAGCACATTTATGAAAACCCAACTAAGAAACAAAAGAAGAAGCTAAATAAGACTCTTATCGGAACTGGTCCTTATAAGCTAGATGGATACAGAAGAGGAAAGCACATCACTCTAGTTAGAAATAAAACTTGGTGGGGAGCTAACGATAAAGCAAGATCTAAAGAGCACAACTTTGGTAGAATCCTAATGAGATTTGTTAAGGATGGTACAGTTGCTATTCAACGTCTTCAAAAGGGTGACCTAGACTTCAATGGTTTATCTGTTGAAGAGTACGAAAGAAAAACTAATGGTCCTCAGTGGGGAAAAACAGTTTTTAAAGTTAAGACTCAAAACAAAGCACCTACAGGTTACGGATTCATTGGTTGGAACCTTAACGATAGATTATTTAAGTCAAAAAATGTTCGTGTAGCTCTTTATCACTTACTTGATAGAGAAAAAATGATTGAGAAGTTCCGTTTTGGAATGTCACTTCCTGCAACTGGACCGCTTTATAAGCAATCAATTTATGCAAACGAAAAAGTTAAGCCAATCCTTTATAACCCAAAACTTGCTCTTAAATTATTAAGAAAAGAAGGTTGGGCCGATACTGATAAAGACGGTATCTTAGATAAAATGATTGATGGTCAGAAAGTAAAAATGTCTTTCACAATCCTTGAGCCAAATCAAGAATTCGTAAAGTATTTAACTATCTATAAAGAAGACGCCAAAAAAGCTGGTGTTGATATCAATGTTAAGTTTGTTGAGTGGAACACATTCATCAAGAAACTTGATGAGAGATCTTTTGAAGCTGTTAGACTTGCATGGTCTGGTGGATCAATTGATTGGGACCCTAAGCAAGTATGGCACTCAAGCTCAGCAACTGCTTCAGGTTCAAACTTTGTATCTTACAAGAACCCTAAAGTTGATAAGCTTATTGATGAAGCAAGAGTAGAGCTTGATCAAAATAAGAGAATTGTTCTATTAAAAGAAGTATATAAGCAAATTGCAGAAGATGTTCCTTATGCATTTTTCTTTAACGAAAAATATAGATTTTACGGACATTCTGACAGACTAAAGCGTGAGAAAGATACTTACCAATTTGATCTAGGTTTAAATTACTGGTGGATCAAGAAGTAAGTCGAATAATTTTAGTTGAAGCTGATAGGAGTTAGAGTTGTTTAATTATATCTTAAGAAGAATACTACTAATGATCCCTGTTCTAATAGGGATCACTGTAGTTACATTTGCAATTATTAATGTTGCACCAGGTTCGCCTATAGAACAAAAAATCCAACAAATGCGTTTTGGTGGAGTAGGTGCTGATGGCGGTGGAAATGCTGGAATGAGTAATTCTAGTAAAGACAGTGCTATTAGTGAGGAAGTTCTAGAGGCCTTAAAGAAGCAATATGGATTTGATAAGCCAGTTCATGTTAGATACTGGATTTGGTTAACTAATATTGCAAAACTAGACTTTGGTGAGTCGTTTACTTATGAAGAGCCTGTCTTAGACGTTGTCTCAAGTAAGTTTCCAGTTTCGCTTCAGTTTGGTGTTGTTTCACTTTTACTATCGTATCTAATTTGTATTCCTCTAGGGGTTATTAAGGCCATTAAGAATGGTACTAAGTTTGATATGATTTCAAGTGTTGTACTTTCAGGAATGTATTCAATTCCAGGTTTCATGTTAGGTATTATCTTAATCGTATTTCTCGCCGGTGGAGCATTCTTTGAGTGGTTTCCTGTTGGAGAGTTATACTCAGATGAGTATTACGATATGAACCTTTGGGAAAAAATCATAGATAGAACACATCACTTTATTCTACCTCTTATCTCTTACATGATTAGTCAGTTTACTGTTTTGACTCTTTTAATGAAGAACTCATTAATTGAAGAAATCAAGAAGGACTACGTTAGAACTGCAAGAGCAAAAGGTTTAAGTGAGAAGGTTGTTTACCTAAAGCATGCTTTAAGAAATGCACTTATTCCTATCGTTACAGGGATTGGATCTTTCTTAGCAGTATTCTTTGCTGGTTCTCTTCTAATTGAAACAATTTTCCAACTCGATGGTATGGGTCTTCTAGGTTACCAGTCTCTTCTTGAGAGAGATTATAATGTGATTATGGGGCTTGTATTTATTCAGTCTCTTATAATGTTAGTTGGTAACTTAATAAGTGACCTTTGTTATGTTCTAGTTGATCCAAGGATAGATTTCTCATGATAGAAAGTCGTATAAAAAATGAACTAACGCTAAAAAGATGGAAGCGTTTTAAGAGAAATAAACCAGCTGTATTTGCAGCAGTAGTTTTTACTATTTGTTTATTACTAACTTTTGCAGCTCCATTAATTGCGAATAGTAGACCACTATATTTAAACTATAAGGGAACATCATACTTCCCAGTTCTTAAGCAGTATCATCCAACTGAGTTTGGAATTAAGACAACGCTTATAATGAACTATAGAACACTAGAGTTATCTGAAGATGATACTGTTCTATGGCCTATCATTAAATGGAACCCAAATGAGAGTAACTCTAAAGTAGATTACTATCCTGCACCTCCTTCTGCTGACAACCTTATGGGAACAGATGATAGAGGACGAGATGTATTTACAAGAGTTCTTTACGGATTCAAGTATAGTATCGTATACGCGGTAGCTGTTTGGTTTATTACATTCTTAATGGGTGTTGTTGTTGGTGGAGTTAGTGGTTTCTTTGGTGGAAAGGTAGATATTCTTACTCAAAGAGCAATTGAAGTACTTAGTACTGTTCCTCAGTTCTTCCTACTCATTATTCTTATTGATATCTTTAGTCCTTCACTTGGAATGCTAATTATTATCTCATGTCTATTTTCATGGATACCAATTAGTTATTACGTTAGAGGTGAATTTCTTAAGAATAGAAAGAAAGAGTTTGTTGAAGCTGCAAGAGGAATGGGTTCTAAAGATGGAAGAATTATCTTTAAGCATATTCTACCAAACTCGTTGTCGCCAATAATTACGTTTACTCCATTTGCAATCTCTGGGCATATTATGGGACTAGCTTCTCTTGATTACCTAGGTTTTGGTCTTCCTGTTCCAACTCCATCTTGGGGTGAGCTTTTAGCACAGGCACAGAAGAACTTTACAATTGCATGGTGGCTTGCTGTTTATCCAGGTTTTGCTCTAGCGATAACTCTCTTCTTACTAGTTCTTGTAGGGGATGGTGTTAGAGATGCAATGGATCCAAAACTATCAGAAAATTAATTAAATCAATATCTTAAGGGCCTATTTTGGGCCCTTTTTTTTAGCTAAAAAGCCCTTCATTTTATTTCCAATCTTCCCGATAAGCTTAGGGTGAGAGTTTACCTATTTTCGTTATTACTATTTTCTTTATCCTTTTTCGCAAGTGCAAATTCTTGTGAGGAGAGAGTTTTAAGAAAATACAATGCCGACTTTCATGCATTCCTAGAAAATGAATTCAAAGAAAATTCAAACTTAGAGCTCTTTAAAACGATTGGTTTTCTCGGGAAATCAACAGCTGAAGGCTATAAGATGGTCTTAAATTTGAGTCTTAAGGGGCTTGCTAGTGAAGAGTCTCTAAAGTCTTTTGAAGGATCTGTGAGAAGGTTTGTAGAGTCAAAGGCGAGGTATGGGTCTGACTTTCAAGTTGAAAAGGATCATCTGTCTTTCTATCCAAAAGAGGAAGGGCTTCCATGTGTTGATAAATCATTATTTTTAGATGGGCAAAGAGCAACTTGTTCTATTGATGAGGTTCGTTTTGATGATGGGCAGATTGGAGAGTTGAAGTCTTTTCTTAATCAGATTTTTGATAAAGTTGCTCAGTTAGAATTAATTGAGGCCAATCCAAATACTTATTCACTTAAGAAGGATATAGAAGTTCTAGTAGATGATGAGCTTGTTAAAGGTAAGGAAGTAAAATTAAATGTCTCTGGTGGTGTTTGTGATATGGGGAGTTCTTTAAAGAAGAAGTTTTCGTGCACAATCGTGGGCGGAGAAAGTATGACTTTAAAATTAGCGATTGGTGATTTAACGGATGAGCTAACCTTAAAAATTAATCAAGAAATGTCATACAAACTTAATGAAATAGATGGAAGTAAGAATAGATTTCAAGTTCAAAAGTTATCATTAAATAAACCTATGGAAGTCTTACCTTCTAGCTCATTTGAGGTTCTCTCTGAGAAGTGTTCTGTAAAGAATGATTTCATTGAATGTAGTACTGATGGAGTGAGTTCATATGTATTAAAAGTGATTCCTGAAGGTCAGAGTGAAAAGACTCTCTTCGCTGATATATTTCCAGATAATGGTTTTGAACTTAAGGTGAAAACTGATAGTAGCGCTCAGTATAAGCTTGTTTCGGCGCACGTTTATGTGCAAGGAAGTGAGAGCGGTGAAGAACTTAAGAAGGTGAGTTTTTCAGAAAATGAAAATTGTAGTTATATCTCTACTCAGAGAAAAATATTAAAATGTAAGAAAACCCTCACTCCTTATTCTTTAACAGGAATTTACTCAGGACCAGAAACAATTGAAAAGAGTATCGAAATAGGTACTTTTTCAAAGTTTTCTCTTGAGCTTGAAGCTAGTGAAGTAAACTCATTAACTCAAATTGATAAGGTTAATGTTCTTGGTGATGGAGGAGAAATATCTCCCGCTACATATAAAGATCTAGGGCTTTCTATAAAAATTAAAAATAAATCAGATAATGAGATTGAATACTCTAAAGAGAATGCAAGCTTAAGCTCTAAGAGAGGGAAAAAGGCTTATAGCTATCAAGTAGAGCTTCTTCATAACTCTCGAGTTAGTGACACTAAGAAGATACAAGTAAAGAAATACGTCGGTGGTGATAACTACTTCTTTGATATCATTAAAAAGAATAGACAGTGTCACTTTAAGCTCATGAAGTTTGAAAATGAATCAGACTTTAAATCTGTGGGACAAGTTGATTTCCTAAAAAACTTAATGAAAATCAAAGTTGATTCTAGACGCGGGAGTTGCTCTAGTGTTCAGCAGAAAAAAGACTCAGTTCAAATATTTTGCGCTATCGGAAGAGATAAGCTTAAAGAAGAAGTCACGGTTAAACTCTTAAGTAATGGATCTCCTGTTAGAACTGTTCGTTGTGTGCTTCTTAATGAAGATTATTATGATGAAGAAGAGGAAGAAGAGAGTAGACAAGTTTCATCTTCAGGAAGTAGTTCTATATTTACTAAAGAAATGACAGACTCTCTAACAAGTTCAATTCCAGATATTATGAGTTCAATGTATCAGACTCAACAGCCAACTTTCTATAACCCATTGATGTATGGAAACTATGGCTATAGCCCTTACTATTCCTACACCCCGGGCTATTATCAAAGCCCAGGATTGTGGAATACAATGTATATGTTTAACCCAGCAACTTATTAGTCATCTTTGATTGGGATTAACTTAATTTCTTTTATTATAATTTTCCCATTTCTTAGAACTTCGGCCTTAACAATATCACCAACATTATACTTCTCTAGTACATGGTAGATATCATCAATAGTATCTACATTCTTCTTATCAATTGAGAGAATAATATCTCCAGAGTAGTGTCGTCCGTATTGATCTCTTGTAAATCCTTGGATTCCAGCTTTTCCAGCTCCGCCGTTAGGATCAACATAGATGACGACAATTCCTTTTTTGATACCAAGCCTTGATTTCTGGTATTCACTCGCAGGGCCAATACCAATTCCTGGACGAGTAACTTTTCCATTCTTTATTAAGTCGGGGACGACTCTTTTAATAATTGCAACAGGCACAGCAAATCCAATTCCTGCACTTGATCCAGATTTACTATAGATGACTGTGTTCATACCAATGAGCTCTCCTCTGGAATTTAGAAGAGGTCCACCAGAGTTACCCGGGTTAATTGAGGCATCAGTTTGAATCATCCCGTAGATTTTAACATTCCCAATCCCCATGATCTTTCTTTCAAGGGCCGAGATAATTCCGCTCGTTATAGTGTGATCAAGTCCAAATGGGTTTCCAATTGCCATTGTCTTTTGTCCCACTTTTAATATCTTTGATTCACCTACTTTTATAGGGTAGAGATTCTTAGGTCTTTCAATAAGTTTTAATACTGCGACATCTTTGTTGCTCACTTTTCCTACAAGCTCTGCCTTGTATTGCTTCTTGTCTCCATGGAAAGTAATGAGAAAGCTATCGCCTCCCTCAATTACATGAAAGTTTGTAATAATATGCCCTGACTTATCCCAGACAAAGCCTGTTCCAGCTCCGACAGGTATATCTGTGGCGTCGTAATCGAAGTAGCTTCTTCTGGCCTTTTTAATATTGGTGACGTTAACAACACTTTTTACTGTGTTTTCAAAAACAGAAACAGTATTTTTTTCGTCTTCAAGCAGAAGGCTCGTTTCTGAAGCGTATAGAGTGTGCGAAAGTGATAAAAATAAAATGAAAATAACGGCATTAATAGTTTTCAAAATTATACTCCATGTCTTTTACTTTAGTTGCTCGACTTCCTTTATATAGATATAATGAATTTCAATTCTAACAGCAAGAAAGCTTTGCGTAAAAAAAATGTCAACTTGGAGAAAAGTCTTGGAAATTCAATACTTTAATAGAGGAACTCAGAACGTAGAAGTAGAGAAAGTCTACGGTGATGGAGGGGTAAAATGGCTCTATCAATCCGCTCTAGGTCGATTTTTATCAGGACTTCTTGTAAAAGCTCCTATTAGTGTTATTTATGGAGAATTGCAGAGTTTGGCCATTAGTAGATTTAAAGTTCCAGGCTTTATAAAGAACTTTGATATCAATATGTCTGATTTTGTTGCTGAAGAGGGAAGAAGTGAGCTCGACCCATATTCAAGCTTTAATGCTTTCTTTATTAGAGCATTTAAAAAAGGTGCTAGAAAAATCATCTCTGAAAAGAGTAGAATGCCTGCCTTTAGTGAGGCGAGATACTACGGTTATGAAAGTATTACTGATGATAAGCTGATTCCTGTTAAGGGGAAGTTTTTAAATGCTAAGGAGCTACTAGCAAACTCAAAGTGGGAAGATACATTTAAAGATGGACCTCTACTTTTAGCAAGACTTTGTCCTGTTGATTATCATAGATACCACTTTCCTGATTCAGGAGAGGTATTAGATCATTATAAAGTTGGCGGTCTATACCACTCAGTGAATCCAATTGCACTTAGAGAAAAACAAGATATATTCTCTACCAATGTGAGAGAAGTCACAATTATGGAGACTGAAAACTTTGGTAAATTGGCCTATGTTGAAGTCGGCGCTATTTGTGTTGGAAAGATTGTTCAGAGTACTGATCTTACAACATTTAAGCGTGGTGAAGAGAAGGGATACTTTCTCTTTGGTGGATCAACAGTCATCGTTATAGGTGAAAAAGGTAAGTGGTCACCAAGTGAAGATATAATTAACTACACATCAAAAGGTATGGAGACATATATTCAACTTGGTGATGAAGTTGGTGTTAGTAAGTAAAGCTTGCAAATACTGGGTAATGATCTGAGGGATAAATCTCTCCCTCATGATCTTTTACTATTTGAATAGAACTTACTTGAAAGCATTTATCTACTAGGATCCAGTCAATACGACTTCCATCAATATTTTTTCCATCAAACTTATGAAAACTCGTTTCTTCTTCTCTTTTTAGAAATTGCCAAGGGTCGTAGAGTTCTCCCCAGTTCTTTTCTATAACTTCTCGTACACTCTCACTTGGAGATTCGTTAAAGTCTCCAGTTAAGACTACTGGCAAGTCTAGAGTGTTCTTCTTTTTAATTTCATTGATAAGAACTTGGATTTGTTGTTTTCTAGTTTCCCCAAGTACGTGATCAAGATGAGTATTTACATAGAATATATCTTTGCCCGTTTCAATGATTCGCGCTTGAATCCATGTGCAAAGTCTTGGGAAAGCAGATTCAAATGATTTTGATCCGGCTGAGTAAGGTGTTTCACTTAGCCAAATATCTCCGCTATCAATGACATCAATTGTTTTAGGATTGATATAGATACATGGATACATTCTCTCATCAATCCATTCTCTATTTAAATCTATAAGCTTATGTGAAGGGAGTAGACTTTCTAGGTCTTTGAGCTGGGGCTCTCTTCCTTCTTGTGTTCCGATTATATCTGGAGAGAAGTTATTGATAAGACTTGTAAGTAATTCTTTTCTTCCAGACCAATCATTGGGTTTATCTGCTGGATTATCAAATCGAATATTTGTACTCGCGACTTTTAACATTTGGAACCTAGTGTTTCTAAATTAGAACATTAGTTTAAAGGTTATTGAAAATTCGGCACTTTAGCAAATACAAAAGTTGGCCCAAGACTTGCTTTAAGGGGGGAGAAGATTTTATCGGGGAGAGAAAATGAATGATTATGAAGAAATACAAAGACATACGCTATGTGAGTATATGTCTCTATTTGAGAGGCCTACAATCGTGAATCTAGCAAAGGATTCTAAAATTCAAAAAACTAGACTCTTTAGGCTTATTAATGGAGTTGATATGCGTCTGTCTGAATATCTAGTTCTAAAGCAGAGAATCAGAGCTCTAAATATGGTTGAAAATAGTCTTGAAGAGCTTGCTGTTGAGTGTGAGCAACATTTGAACTCCTATGAGATTTCAGAGCTTTCAAAACAGATGAGCAGGAGAGTTAGACAAAAGAAATTACAGAAAATAACAAAAGAATACTCAACAGCAGCATAGGGAGAATAAATATGGATTTACTACTTTCACAGAGAATTGTTTTAGAGGCAATTGCAAATAAGGCAGACTCTATTGATAAAATAATTAAATCAACTGGGCTTTCAAAGTCCATTGTTAATAATATTATTCCAGACTTTCTCTTACTTAATATTATTCAATATAAGAATAGTAAGTACACATTAGATAGAGAGACTAATCCAAAGTGGCTTCAAGAAGTTAGTAAGATTGAAAATGTAAAAATGGAGATCAAAGAAATGTTGAGCTCTAGTGTAGATCTTATGAACAAGGGAGCTATTGTAAATTTAAGAAAGATCTACTTAAGTGAATTTGAAGAAAAGCTCTTAAAGATTGAGTTGGGTCGCGTTGAAAAGCTTATCGTTGATCTACAAAAGAATTCAGGTGTAAATAAAGATGTAAAAGATATGAAAGTCGTTTATTGGGGTTATTCTGGTTACGGAGATATTCTAAAGAATAGAGTTTCTTAGGAGTGTGAGATGATGATCTCTCTTTGAACTTCTTTTAAAAGAGAGAGTATTTCTTCTACTTCTTGAACTGAAAAACCTGATAGCCCACATGCTGGAGAGATCCAGCAATCCATAATATATTTCCTTAGTAGTGGTTTCCATTCATTATAATTACTACTAAGGCGAAAACTTCCACCATCGGTACTAACTATTCCAACAACTGGCGTAATACCTCTATCTATTAATCTCACAAGAAATTCTTCGGGTCGACTGATTAATTGAGCATCAAAAGAGAGGTGAGTAATAGATAAATTATCTATTTCTTTTAGAGTGATATTATTACAGCAGTGAAGCCCAAAATTCTTTTTAGCTATATTGAAGGCCTTTGCAGGATCATCAATGAAGTGAATTTGATTGGGCCTTATATTAGGATTTATATCTTGAAAGGATTGAGTCTTAAAAGGTGTACGTCCCTCTACTTCTTTAATAAATTTGGAATAACATAAGAATTCACTAATATCAGAGATCTTTGTCGAATCTTCTAACTTTGTGAGCTCTGGTAGAAAGGGAATATCAAATCTTAGAGAATACTTTATCGCCTCTTCAATACTTTCAAAGGGAAGACTTCCTACTCCTGTAATTGGGAGAAGATTAGCCTTCATAACCATAGACTTCTAGCATGTCTTTTAAAAGAGACTTTAGATTATGTTTAATATTCTTGTTCTCTGGAGACTCTGAGCAACAGCTTAGGTATCCAAGTAGTGTAGGCCAGGGAGTAGTTCTTTGATTGGTATCTAACCAATTTGAAAAATATTCTACTGCTTCAATCCACTGACTAAGAGAGTAGGGAGATTCATCTACAGAGTTGAAGAAACACTCAACTCCCTTGTGTCCATTTGGGTTACTTCTAGTAAATTTATAGATAAGCTTAATAACGACATTAAAAGAAATGGCGTTATTACTATTCATTGCAATCTTTATGAGTTCATCATCACTCATATCTCTTGTATGAATAATATTTCTCGCACTCTCTATGCTCTTGGACCATAGATCTTTTTCTGAGTCCTTTGAATTAATAACAGCTTCTAACACTTTTTTCACTAATCCTCTGGAGTGTAACCTAAATTTGGAGCCAGCCATCTTTCAACTTTTGAAACTTCCATATCTTTTCGTTGTGAGTATTCTAATACTTGATCCTTAGCAATTGGGCCTAGAGTGAAGTACTTTGAATCTGGGTGACAGAAGTACTGCCCTGAAACAGAAGAGGGAGGATTCATAGCACAATTCTCTGTTAGGCTTACTCCAATCTCTTCTTCAACATTTAGTAGATTCCACATTAATGGCTTTTCAGTATGATCTGGGCAAGAAGGATATCCTGGCGCAGGTCTAATACTTCTATACTTCTCTTTAATTAGATCTTCGTTTGTGAAGTTTTCGTCTTTTCCAAATCCAAATTCATCACGGATTACTTTGTGCATATATTCGGCCATCGCTTCTGCTAGTCTATCACCAATTGCTTTAACCATAATTGAATTATAGTCATCGCCTCGGTCTTGATAAATTTTAGCAAACTCTTCAACCTCATAACCCATAGTCACAACAAAGTTTCCTAGGTAATCAACTCTATTAGATTCTTTTGGAGCTATAAAGTCCGAAAGACATAGATGTGGATTATGTTCAGATTTTTCTTTTTGTTGTCTTAGATAGTGAAATGTTTCTAGAACTTTTCCATTATTATCATAAACTTCTACATCGTCACCGATAGCATTGGCCTTATGAATAGACACAATGGCCTTTGGAGAAAACTTCTTTTCAGCAATCACTTTATTTAAAATATCTTTTGCATCTTTAAATAGAGCAGTTGCTTGCTCTCCATATTTGTCATTATTTAAAATCTTTGGATAAGTACCTTTTAGTTGCCATGTCCAAAATAGAGGAGACCAATCAATGTAGGGAACTAATTCCTCTAGAGTAATGTCTTCGTATTTCTTTATTCCTGTAAAAGAAGGAGTAGCAATCTCTTGTTTTTCCCAGTCACAAACAAATTTCCACTCTCTAGATTGTTTAATATCTATTAGTTTTGTTTTATCTGCTTTACCAAGTTCAAATCTCTCTTTAAGTTTTGCTTGATGTTCTTTTAAATCTTTTGTGTATTGATCAACAGTGTCTGGATTTAAAAGTTTTGAACAAATCTCGACTACTAGTGAAGCGTCCCCAACTTGGGCAACTGCTCCAGAGTAGTGAGGAGCAATTTTAATAGCATTGTGAGCTTTACTTGTTGTTGCTCCACCAATCATTACTGGGCATGTGAAACCAAGTCTTTCAAATTCTTTTACATTATGAATCATCTCATCAAGAGAAGGAGTAATAAGACCACTCATTCCAATAATACTGGCGTCATGTTCTTTTGCTTTCTTTATAATATCTTCACAACTAACCATTACACCAAGGTCTATAACTTCGTATCCATTACAAGCTAGAACAACAGAGACAATATTCTTTCCAATATCGTGAACATCTCCCTTTACTGTAGCGATTACAAAGACGCCTTGCTTTCTGGCATTCTTATTATTTCTTCTTTCTTCTTCCATGAATGGCTCTAGGTAAGCAACCGCGGCCTTCATCACTCGAGCTGACTTTACAACTTGAGGAAGAAACATTTTTCCTGATCCAAAAAGCTCTCCAACAACTTTCATCCCTTCCATTAAAGGGCCTTCAATTACATTTAGAGGGGCTCCAAGTTCAGCTCTTGCTTCTTCTGTGTCTTCTTCAATATGAGTAGAGATTCCTTTTACAAGGGCGTGAGTCATTCTCTCTTGAAGAGTTCCATGTCTCCACTTATCATCTTTTACGTCTTTTTTCTTTCCAGTTCCTTTAATCTTCTCAGCATGATCAACTAATTTCTCAGTCGCTTCAGGAGATCTATTTAAAAGAACATCTTCAACCAGCTTTAGTAGAGTAGGCTCTATATCTTCATAAACTCCAAGCATTCCAGCGTTCACTATCCCCATATCAAGACCAGCTTTAATGGCATGGTATAGAAATGATGAGTGGATTGCTTCTCTTACAACGTTATTCCCTCTAAAAGAGAATGAAACATTGGAAACTCCACCACTAGTTAGTACCCCTGGACAAGTGGCCTTAATTTCTTTTACTGCCTCTATGAAATCTACAGCGTAATTATTATGCTCTTCAATTCCTGTGGCCACAGTAAGTATATTTGGATCAAAAATAATATCTCTAGGATCAAAGTCTACAACTTCTGTAAGAATCTTATAGGCCCTTTGACAAATTCTAACCTTGTCAGCCTTGTCCGCCGCCTGGCCTTTCTCATCAAATGCCATAACGACTGTCGCTGCACCGTAAGATTTAATAAGTCTAGCGTGTTCAATAAACTTTTCTTCGCCTTCTTTTAAAGAGATTGAATTTACAATCCCTTTTCCTTGCATACACTTTAATCCCTCTTCAATGACTTCCCATTTAGAGCTATCAATCATTATTGGAATTTTACATATCTCAGGCTCTGAAGCGACTAAGTTCATAAACTTAATCATACAGGCCTTTGAATCAAGGAGGCCTTCATCAAAGTTTATATCAATTATATTGGCACCGTTTTCAACTTGCTGTCTTGCAACTTCAAGAGCGGTGTCAAAGTCTCCATTTTTAATTAATTTTGCAAAACGTGGAGAACCCGTCACATTTGTTCTTTCACCAACCATATAGAAAGGACGATTCTCATCTTCTCTATCTATAAATAAAGGTTCAAGCCCTGAAAGGTTCATAACTTCTTTAAGAGTAGGTCTTACTCTTGGTGATTTGTCTTCAAGTTGATCTCTTATCGCTTTAATATGATCTGGTGTTGTTCCACAACATCCACCAACAAGGTTTAGAAAACCTGAGTCAGCATAATCTTCTAGAAATGTTGCCGTATCCACTGGGAGTTCATCATACCCTGTATCACTTAAAGGATTAGGAAGACCTGCGTTTGGATAACAACTTGTATAGCAATCAGCTATTTGAGATAGCCTGTCCATATAAGGTCTCATCTCTTTTGCACCAAGGGCACAATTGATTCCCACACTTATTGGATTTGCATGACGAACAGAATTCCAAAAGGCCTCAATCGTTTGGCCTGATAGTGTTCTTCCCGAAGCATCAGTAATTGTAACTGAAAGCATAACTGGGACTCTATAGTCTAGTTCATCGAATAATTTATTAATTGCAAATATGGCACACTTTATATTTAAAGTATCAAATGTCGTCTCTGGAAGTAGGATATCAGCTCCACCTTCTAAGAGACCTTTTGCTTGCTGGTAGTAATTCTCTACAAGTTCATCAAATGTTACTGCTCTATAGGCAGGATTGTTTACATCTGGAGACATTGAGGCTGTTTTATTTGTTGGCCCAAGCGCTCCTGCTACAAAACACTTTCTTGAAGGATCTTCCTTCATCATTTTTTCACAGGCCTTCTTTGCAATTTTAGCTGACTCAACATTTATTTCATAAGCATAGTCTTCTAAATTATAATCAGCTTGTCCGATTCTCGTTGCACTGAATGTATTTGTTTCAATTATATCTGAACCGGCCTTTAGATATTTATAGTGAACTTCTTCAATTACGTCTGGACGAGTAAGTGAGAGTAGGTCGTTATTTCCCTTTAGAGGAGAAGGATGATCTGTGAAGCGATCCGCTCTAAAGTCTTCTTCTTGAAGCTTATATTGTTGAATCATTGTTCCCATAGCACCATCCATGAAAACAATTCTTTTATCTAAAAGTTCAACGAGGTCATTACCTGATTGCTTAAAAGGTTTATTATCAGACACTCTTACTCCTACCTAAAACTCTTAACGACTTCAATTACTGATTTTGTATCGTTCATAATATAAAAGTGTAAACATGGAACTCCAAAGTCAGCTAGTTCTTGGCACTGCTTCTTTGCCCACTCTAGACCAATGTCTTTAACATGATCTTGGTTATCCATGATTTCATCTACAAACTCATTTGGAAAATCTACATAGAAGTGTTTTGGTATAGAAGAGAGTTGATTTACGTTTTTTATAATTTTAATTCCTGGAATAATAGGAACTGTAATACCTGCATCTCTACATTCTTTTACAAAACTAAAGTACTTTGAATTATCAAAGAACATTTGAGTAGTTATATATTCTGCTCCAGCATCAACTTTTGCTTTAAGCATCTTGATATCAAAATTCATATTTGGAGCTTCAAAGTGCTTTTCTGGGTAACCAGCTACTCCAGTACAGAAGTCTAGCGGTCTCGCTCCTGAGATATCAGAAACGTATTCACCTTTTTTTATACCATTGATTTGTTTAACAAGGTCAATGGCATACTTATTAGTATGGCGACCAGTGTCTATTTTCTTATTATAGTTTGGAGCATCACCTCTAAGTGCTAGAACATTATGAATACCTAGAAAGTTCAACTCTATTAATGCATCCTCTGTCTCTTCTTTAGTAAAGCCTAGAGAAAGTAGGTGAACACAAGTATCTATATTAAATCTATTTTGAATAATTCCACAGATTCCAATTGTTCCAGGTCTTTTCTTAAATACCTTTCTCTCAATTGATCCATCAGACTTCTCATTGTAAAAAGCACCGGCTGCATGGCTTGTAACATCAATCCATGGTGGGTTGTATGGCTGAAGTGCCTCAACGATCTCTATTATATCTTGTACTGAACGCCCTCTTGGAGGTGGAACAATCTCGTAGCTACAAAGAAGTTCTTTATTGTGGGCCCTATCTAAATGTTCAATGATTTTCATTTTACGAATACCTGTGAAGTTAAAGTAAATTAGGTATTCATTGTATCGGCAATGGATAGTTTTTAATAGGTATTAATTGAAAAAAATAGAAGATGTGGCCCAAGAAAAAAGAATTATTATTTTAAACTTGGGCTTTTAGTGATGGGCTAGTTGATTAGGCGCATAGTGCCTTAATAGAGGGAGTTATAGGAATAATCAAAGATACTTTTGTACCTAGGTTAAAGACTGAGTTTATTTTTAAGTTTCCACGCCATTTACTAATAACTTTCTTAGCGTGGTAGAGACCAAGCCCAGTAGAATTCTTAGAGCTAAATCCTAGGTCGAGAACTTTTGAGACATCAGTGGATGCAATGCCGTGACCATTATCAATAATTGATATTATAAGTTTGTTATTTTTTAGATGACCCTTAATTCTTATGAGACCACTTTCTGAAATTGCGCCAACTGAATTATTAATTATATTTGAGATGACTCTCTTAAACTCTGACGGCTGAATATGACAGATTGAGTTCATCGCACTTGTTGAAAATGAAAACTTATATGAGATAGACTTATCTTTGAATTCAACTTTCTTTTCTTCAAGAACCTGCTCTATTAAGTGATATGGAGATGAATTGACCTGCTCTTCTTTTGATTCAAGAGATGAGACGATCTTCTCCATTCTCTTTAATGCCATCGATAGAACCTTCTTATCAGAGTCATTCCACGAATCATTCATCTGAATCATAGTTTTTAGAACAGATAGTGGTGAAGCGATGTCGTGTTTGAACTGCTTAATGTGTAGGCTACTTGATTGCATATTCTCTCTCCAGATCATTTGATTTATTTTCTTGAGCTATAAATAAAAGAGGTGGCCCAACTCTTCAATAGAATTTCTCGGTGAGTTAAATGCTTCCTGTCATGGTGGGACGCGTTCCGCGGTGGGATATATAAATACTTGATATTGGGGATTGATACCTCAAATTAACCTAGAGTGGGTGGGACGGCATATCTCAGAGAGATTTACTCGGATAATTATAGGAAAATAGATCCGTTTGTAAGTCCTTGAAAAGTTAAAACTCTAGTATCTAAGCAGTTTACCGATTGGAAGATATAAAACATTTTTCTAAGAGGCTAAATATGACCACTAAACTTCTATTAGTTCTTCTGGCTACCGCGCTATCTTTTTCTGCTGCTGCGACTAAGATTCAAATCCTTCATACTAATGACCTTCATTCTCATTTGGACCACACTGATCACTTAGAGGGACAAGGGGGATACGCTAGATTAAAGACCTTGATAGATTTTGAAAAAAGAAAAGCTAATGATATGGGAATGTTCAACCTGACAATGGATGCAGGTGATTTTCTTGAAGGAAATATCTATTATCTTGCAGACAAAGGTAGAAAAGTATTTGAATTACATGAAATGATTGGCTTTGATGTGGTGACTATAGGAAATCATGATTACCTTATGGGAACTGATGATTTAGATGCAATTTTAGGAGATGTAAAACCAAGTTTTGCATTTCTAGGAGCAAATATTTTTACGGCCGATAGATTTCAAAATATTCAAGAGCAACTAAGGCCTTACACTGAATTTGAGTATGACGGTGTAAAAATTGGCGTACTTGGTCTAACTACAAACGATATACTTTATAAGTGGCGTATTAATGAAGGTGGAATTAAGAACGAATATGAGACTTGTAAAAAGTATGCAAGAGAATTAAGAGAGAGAGGAAATGATATTATTATTGCTCTAACTCATATGGGTCTAAGTAAGGACAAGAAGCTTGCTAAGAGATGCCCTGAAGTGGACGCTATTGTTGGAGGACACTCTCACCATACTCTTGAAGAAGTTTTATACGTAGAAAATAAGTTAGATAAGAGAGTTCCAATTGTTCAGACTGGATACCATGGAAGATTTCTTGGTAAGTTAAATCTAAACTATGACAATGAAACTCGAAAGGTAAGCGTTGACGCTTATGAACTACTGCCAGTAGTTGGTGAAGAAGATCCAGCAGTTCTCGAAAAAATTGAAGAGGCCAACGAAGATCTCTACGATGACTATGGACAAGACTGGCTCAATGAAGTTGTAGGTGAGAGTAGGTTAAATTCTCCTCTAGAGGGTGGTAATAAGCATATATGGGGCCATTTTATTAATGACTCCATGAGAGAAGAAGTTAATACAGACTTCTCAATTCATGTAGAACCTCTATCAGGTCTAAATTATCCAACAAATGGCGATGTGACTAGAAGGGATCTTTACAATGGAAACCCTAGAACATTCGAATTTGATAGAAAATTTGGCTACAATATTTATACGGCAGACGTTAGTGGTGGCCTGATTAAAACACTTTTTAAAATCGTTATGAAAGCAGGTCTTCCTCTCTACGTTTCAGGAGTTACTTTTGATATTAAGAGAGAGACTAAAAATGGATACGCCATAGAAAATATAAGATTTAAAGGTGAGAAAATAGATACTTTTAGAAATTATTCAGTAAGTTTTACTGAAGGAATTGTAAGAGGAGGCTACTCTATGAGTAAGCTCTCAAAGATAATTTTAAAAAATGGTCAAGATACAAATATCTCTATGTGGGAAACTATGGAAAATAATTTTCAAAGAATAAAGTTTATAGATGAGAACTACCTCGATGACTATGGACAAAAGTCTAATGGTGAGAAGATTGAGAGATCATTTGTCCCAGGAGTATACTAATTAATTTAGAAGTATTACTAAGTGTTGGAGGAATTCATCTTCTAGCACTTCTCTCTCCTGGACCAGATTTCTTTATCATCACTAGAAATTCTCTAAGCTATTCTAGAAGAATTGGAATTTATACAGCTCTAGGTTTAGGGATTGGTATTCTCTTTCATGTGGCCTATAGTCTGGCGGGATTAGGAATTATCTTAAAGCATAACCAAGACCTCTATAGAGCAATTCAATACTTTGGTGGAGCTTACCTAGGCTATATTGGAGCCATGACAATTTGGTCCACATTTAATCAAGATTACAACGAATTAAACATATCTAATATTTACGAAAAAAAAGAAATTACTCTATCAAAAGCTCTTAAAATGGGCGCGCTCACAAATATATTAAACCCTAAGGCCGGAATTTACTTTATAAGTATATTTACTCAATTTATTGGTGGGCAAACAAGCTCTCTCACAAAGTTTTTCCTTGCTACTGAGGTCACTCTATTAACTGTTTTATACTTTATCTTTGTAGCGGTAGGGATTTCTCATAAGTATATTAGAGAAATTTATTCTAAGTCTAGAAAGGTCTCTGAGAGATTCCTAGGGCTTGTTCTTATTGCCCTAGGAGTTAAAATTATTTTCTTCTAATTATTCTTCAGTTACTTCTTCGTTACTTTCTTCTATCTTTTTTATTATTGTCCAGTTCATTGTCGCTAAAAATAGAGAGATCACCGGTGATAAGATATTAAAGAAGCAATATGGTAGGTAAGTAAGCGTGGGAACTCCAAGTGTTGCTGAATTATAAGCTCCGCCACTATTCCAAGGAATTAAAACCGATGTTACAGTTCCAGAATCTTCTAATGCTCTAGAAAGATTTCTGCGATCTAGCCCATACTTATCAAATGCTTTGCTAAACATTTTCCCAGGGACGACTATCGCCAAGTACTGATCTGAGGCAGTAGCATTTAGAACAATACAACTTCCAAGAGTCGCTCCAATGAGCGATCCTGTTCCTCTTACAAGTTTTAGAATTGATCTAGAGACTCTCTCTAACATTCCTGTGGCATCTAGAGTTCCACCGAAAACCATTGCTGAGAAAATTAACCAAACCGTTGAGAGCATTCCACTCATCCCACCTCTATTTAAAAGAGAGTTGATCGTCTCATCCCCAGAGTCAATAACAAAGCCTTCATAGGTAACCTTTGTTATAAGTGTATAGAATGACTTAATATCTGTGTTTCCTCCAAGGAGAGTTGTCATCATATCTCTTTGGAAAATAAGTGCTGTAAGAATTCCAATAAAAACACCAATGGTAATTGCTGGAAGGGCAGGAACTTTCTTTCTAACAAGAAATAGAACGACAACTGGTGGGATAAATAACCAAATTGAAATATCAAAGTTTGAATCTATAGTTGCGAGCATTAAATCAACGGTCTCAGTATTTAAGCTCTGTGTCTGATAGGTAAAACCTAAAATAGTAAAGGCAATGATAGAGATTATAATCGCTGGACCAGATGTATAGAGCATGTGACGAATATGATCAAAGAGATTTACTCCCGCCACTGCAGGTGCAAGATTTGTCGTATCTGAAAGAGGGGACATCTTATCACCAAAGTAGGCTCCAGATATTACCGCACCAGCAACTGCACCAGAAGGAAGACCAAGAGTTTCGCCAATCCCTATTAGAGCAATACCTACAGTTCCAGATGTCGACCAACTTGAGCCCGTTGAAACAGATACAATCGAGCAGATCACACAGGCCACGGGAAGAAATATAGAGGGATTAATAAGCTTCAGTCCAAAGTAGATCATCGCTGGAACAGTTCCACAAAGAATCCAAATTCCAATTAATGTTCCTACTACAAAGAGTATTATAAGTGCTGAGAGAGAGGTCGTTATAGACTTGATTATTCTTTCTTCAATAAAATGATAAGGCACTTTTAGGTGAAATATACCGATTAGAGCAGTTATGAATGCCGTCGTCAGCAGTGCTATCTGATTGGCCCCACCGGTAGCGTCATCTTTAAATATAATTACATTTAGAACGAGTAAAAATATAAGAACAGTTAAGGGGATTAGAGAGACTATGAGTCCCGGTTTTTTAGCCCTATGCATTTAGAATCCTTGTTTTTTGTTTAAGGGATTTTAAGTAGAATGTTGCTCCCTGTCAAAAGAATGGCAATTTTTACAAAAGACAATGGTGTGAAGTTAGAATCTTTGGTAAAATAATTGGATACTTAGCCTTTGCTTAGGAGAGAGCTATGTCAGAAATTATTGAAATCTCAAGTGAATTTATAAAGGCCAAGATATCTACAAAGGGTGCTGAGCTCAAAAGTCTTTTGGACACAGAGTCATATAAAGAGTATCTATGGCAGTCTGATTCAAAGTGGTGGGGACGTTCTGCGCCAATTCTATTTCCAATTGTTGGAAAGCTAATGGATGATAAGTACAGGATTGGTAATAAATACTATCCAATGTCTCAGCATGGATTTGCTAGAGACGCTGAGTTTCAAGTCGTAAGAGCTGAATCTGACTCTGCCCACTTCAAACTAGAATATTCTGAAGAGACATTAAAATTCTATCCGTTTAAATTTATTCTTGAAGTTAAGTTCAAGGTTTATGGTCCAAAACTATTCGTAGACTATGAAGTTAGAAATGTAGATAGAAGAGATATGCTCTTTTCTATCGGGTCTCACCCGGCCTTTAATATTCCTCTTGATGATACAGATAAGCCAACTGATTACTATGTTGAATTTGAAGAAGAGGAACATGGTGGAGCGTACTATTTAGAAAATGGTCTCGTGAACTTTCACACCGCTCCGGATAGAAGAATGTTTAATGGAAGGAAAATAGCTCTAACTAAAGACCTTTTTAAGCACGACGCCTTAATTTTTAAAGATATTGTTTCGACTAAGGTTAGCTTAAAGAGTATTTCAAGTTCAAGATCAGTAGTTCTTGATTTTGAAAATTGTCCCTACTTAGGTCTTTGGGCCCCAGAGGGAGCTCCGTTTATTTGTATTGAGCCATGGACAGGTGTTGCTGATGGGATTGACTCTAAGAATGACTTTTTTGAAAAAGAGGGTTTAGTAACTCTTGAATCCGGAAAGTGTTTTCAGAGTAACTATTCAGTATTTATAAATTGAGAATGCAAATAGGGTAACTTCCTATTTATGTGAATTCTTGCTTTTATTTTGAGCAATAATTGAGTGCCCATATATTTGATCTATCTCTCCATTTAAAAATATTAAATTTAAGAACCCACTGCGGGTAAGAGATATACTTTAGTTCACAACTATACTTTGAGTTGATCATTTCTAGATCACTATACTTAGTTGTAAAAGTGTAGAAGCTCTCTTTCTTGATCTGTGCGTCCTTTATAAGTGTTAGATTTTTTCTTTTATAAATATCCATCTCTAGATCTGGGTAACGCCCTTTTCTGTCTTTAAAGGTATAGAGCTCAAGCGTCTCTCCTTGATTAAAAGAATACAGAAATTTATAGAATTTCATTGGAGTGTAGGCAGGCTTAAAAGAGACTATTGCCGTTCCAATAATTGATACTACAAAGAGAAAGTTAAAAGATTTTTTAAATCTGTTGAAATCTATAACCTTAAACATCATAAAGACTGAAATATAGATTAGTGGATAAATAAACCTAAGCTCCTTATGCCCAATAAGACTATGAAAAACTAGGAAAGTGATTACAAGAACTGACTCTAAACTCTTTGGATATTTTTTAATATAAATAATAGAGCTAACCAGTAAGAGTACTCCAAAGAGATGAAGCTTTTTAATCGTAAGAGTGAAGTACGCCCACCAAGGAGATACTCCAAAAGAGCTGATTTTATCTTTAATTAAATTCTCTGTAAGATAATTCACAGGAGTTAGAGTGAAACTTCCATAGCCAAGACTATCTAGCCCAACGCCTACTAGTACTCCAATAAGTATAGATGAAGAAAAGAACTTAAACCAATTTGTAGGATTCACTTTCTTAGAGAATAATATCCACAAACCAAAGGCCAGAGAAAGAACTCCTGTTTGATGCCTTAGAGAGAAGGATAGTCCAAGAAGTAGTCCTCCCGTGAGGAGAGTCTTCTTTGATATATTTCTTAAAATAATTGAAACTGCGACTATAAAAAAACAAGTTGCAATATTATCTGAAGATGTTCTCACTCCCATAAAGATCAAAGGCCAAAATAAGAGAGTAAATTTAGTGAAGAGCTCTTGTCTGCTCTCTGGAAGAAAAGAATTAAACGTCTTAGTAAACTCAATGAGAGTATAAAGAGCAACACAACCTGAGAATAATCTTGCAATTGTCGCTAGAGTGAAGGGATTCTCTATTCCTATAAACTTAAAAGGCGCTAGTATCACAACGTAGAGATAGGGAAGAGTCCAAGGTCTAATCTTTGATTCAAGCTCCCAAGTTTGTAGATTATCTAACATCCCAAGCTGATTAAAAGCAAAGTCTAGAGTGTAGTACTGCTCATCTGGATGAAGAAATCCAACAGAGAACAAACTGGTGAGTAGTAGTGCAAAAGCGGACAATATATATAGATGATTTACTTGTTTCATAGGTGTACTCAGTTTATTTGAGTTGATCTATAAAGTCTAACAGACTGATTATGGGTGAAGCCTTGATGGGGAGGGAGGTGCTGTTTCAGAGTTTGAGTGAAAAGAGCATATTACTTCTAGTTAAGTGGTTAAATTGAGAAGAAGTGAGGAATAGCTCTTGAGTTAGGTCATCCAGTAGTTTTAAACAGTAATAAATGTTTAACTTTTAGTTATTGTGTCATAGAGTATTATCGTTTGGAGTTAATAGAATGAAGCTAAGCGATAAAATTTTAAAGTATAGGAAAAGAGTTATAGCAATGCTGCATGATGTCTTCTGGTGCATAGCATGTACAATTATAAGTTTTTCACTTGCTTACGGAGACCTACTTTTCTTTTCACATAAGAAGCTTCAGTTTTTTTCAATAATTTTAATCACAAGTACTATTCAGTTTCTTTGTCTTAACCTTTCTGGACTCTACAGGGGGATTTGGAGATTTTCTTCTACTCACGACCTTTTAAATCTTATTAGAGGTGTTATTGCGGGAGTGTCATTTTCAGCTTTAGGAATATTTCTCTTCAATAGATTATTAGATGTACCTAGATCATTTTTTGTAATTGATTGGCTTATGTTAGTTGTTACTCTTGGTGGAGGGCGATTAGGTTATCGAATTTTAAGGGAGTACCTTGGTGTTAGAGCGACTAATGGTGATGTGCTTATAAGGTCAATTATTGTTGGCGCTGGTGCAGCCGGTGAGCAGCTTGTAAGAGATATTAGAAGAACTCCCGACCTTAGAACTAGAGTCGTTGCATTAATTGATGATGACTTAGAAAAAAGAAATAAATCATTACATAAAGTTTCAATTGTAGGTGGAGTCTCAGATTTAAGGCAAGCAGTTAAGGAGTACGGTGCAACTCGAGTTTATATTGCTATACCAAGCGCTACTTCATCACAGATTGATAGAATTGTTAAGAGTTGTAGAGATACTGGTGTGGAGTTTAAAACTCTTCCCCCTACAAAAGATATATTACTTGGAAAGGTAAGTATTGAGCAATTAAGAGAAGTTCGGCCAGAGGATTTACTGGGGCGAGATCAAGTTGAGCTCGATAATAAATCTATAAAGGATATGGTCTCAAATGAAACGATTATGGTCACTGGTGCTGGTGGATCAATAGGGTCAGAGCTATGTAGACAGGTCGCAAGTTTTTCTCCTAGGAAGATTATTTTCTTTGAGATGGGAGAATTTAATCTTTATCAATTAGAGCAAAATATTAAACAGAAGTATCCAGATCTAAATTACGAAATTTGTATTGGTGATGTTAGAGACAGAAATTCTATTGAAGCTGTAATTAAAGAGCACACACCAAAAGTTATTTTTCATGCAGCAGCTTATAAGCATGTTCCAATTATGGAAAATAATCCGAAAGAAGCGATAAAGACAAATGTTTTTGGAACAAAGAATGTTGCAGAATTAGCTGCAAAGTACAAGGTCGATAGATTTGTTCTTATATCTACAGATAAAGCCGTAAGACCAACAAATGTAATGGGAGCAACGAAAAGAGTTGCTGAAATGGTTTGCCAAGAGATTCAAGGAAGTAATCCTGAGACTAAGTTCATGCTTGTTCGTTTTGGAAATGTTCTTGGAAGTAGTGGGAGTGTTATACCATTGTTTAAAAAGCAAATTAAAATGGGTGGCCCTATTACTGTTACTCATCCTGAAGTTACAAGATTTTTTATGTCAATCCCCGAAGCTTGTCAGCTCGTGCTTCAAGCTGGAGCTATAGGTAATGGAGGAGAAGTCTTCCTTTTAGATATGGGTAAATCTGTTAAGATTATCCATCTTGCTAAGCAGATGATCTCACTTCATGGCCTAACTGAAGATGATATAAAGATTAAGTTTACTGGTCTTCGTCCAGGTGAAAAGCTCTATGAAGAGCTCTTGCTCGACGGAGAGGATACACTCCCTACGGTTCACCCGCTACTAAAAGTTGCGAAACATAGTGGTTCACCTTGTAGTGTCAATGAGATTGTTCAGACTTTGACATCTCAAGAGGGAGACTCTGTTAATTCTTTTAAAATGAAGCTTAAAAAGCTTGTTGAAGATTATGACTACTTTATAGAGAAAGAAGCTGAAGTTGGTTTACTAATTGATAGAGCAGATAGTCTTCAGTAAAATTCTTTAGTCTAAGAGAATAGTGGAATTAGTGGTCCTCTTCGCTCTAGCCGTCATGAAAGTTATTCGTTATAATTTCCCATGATTTATTGAGTGGGGAATTTTTGAAAGTTGTAATATTACATGATTGGCTCACCGGTTTCAGAGGTGGGGAGAGAGTTTTAGAGGTATTCTGTGAAATGTTTCCAGATGCACCGCTCTATACTCTGATCTATGAGAAAGGATCAACTAGTCCAGTTATTGAAAATAGAAAAATTAAGACGTCATTTCTAAATTATATTCCAGGAATTAAGAAGCATTATAGAAAGTTTCTTCCTTTATTTCCAATGGCAGCAAACTTCCTCAAAATTACTGAAGATGCTGACCTTGTCATTAGCTCGTCTCACTGTGTTATTAAAGGTGTAAAAAAACCTAAGAACTCAAAACATATAAGCTATATCCATAGTCCAATGAGATACCTCTATGATCAATATGATGTTTATTTTGGAAAGAGCGCTCCTTTTTATCAAAGAATTGGAGCATGGATATTTAAAAACTACCTCATCAATTGGGATCTAAATAGTAATTCAAATGTAGATGTTCCAATAGCTAATGCTCACTTTGTTCAAAAGAGAATTGAGAAGTACTATCATATTGATTCAGAAGTGATTCATCCATTTGTAGATCTAGCTGACTTTAGAGAGAATCAAAAGAATCCAGTAGAAAAAGAAGACTTCTATATAATGGTAACTGCATTTGCTCCTAATAAGAGAGTAGATCTAGCAATCAAATCATTTAATAAGCTAGGGAAGAACTTAAAGATCATAGGATCTGGTCAACAAGAGAGAGAGCTTAGAGAGCTTGCCGGGGATAATGTTGAATTTCTTGGCAACTTATCAAGAGAGAAAGTGATTGAGTACTTTTCAAAAGCTCGCGCCCTTATATTTCCAGGGACTGAGGACTTTGGAATAACTCCACTAGAGTCTCTTGCAAGTGGAACACCTGTTATCGCTTTTAAGTATGGCGGTGTACTAGAGACCTTAAATGAAAAGGTCGCAGTATTTTTCAATGAGCAAACAGAGAGTGATCTTATTAGAGCTGTCGAAGATTTTGAAGAAAAAGAGTTCGCTTTAGTTGATCTCTATTCTAGGGCGGAAGAGTTTTCTAGAGAGAAATTTAAAGAAAATATAAAAGAATTAATCAGTAATACAATGGGAAATAGTAATGGCTAAAATACTAATTACAGGCGGAGCGGGCTATATTGGCTCACATATTGTAAACCTTCTTGGATCAAGTGATCATGAAATGATTATCTATGATGACCTATCAACGGGAAGAAGAGCAAGTGTAGTTGCTGGAAAGCTCATTGTTGGAGAGCTTGAAGATATTGAAAAGCTTGAAGATCTAATTGAAAAAGAAAACTTTGACGCTTGTATTCACTTTGCTGGTTCTATTATTGTTCCAGAGAGTGTTACTAACCCTCTTAAGTATTATAATAATAACACTCAAAATACTTTAGACCTTTTAAATTTATGTACAGAGTATGGAATTAATAAATTTATCTTCTCTTCTACTGCCGCTGTATACGGTGAGCCAGAAGGGGGAGTTTGTACTGAAGAAACTCCTCAAAATCCAATTAATCCATATGGCCGTACAAAGCTTATGACGGAGTGGATGCTTCAAGATATTGCGGCCGCTCATAAAGATTTTGAATTCATAGTTCTTAGGTACTTCAATGTTGCCGGTGGAAGTATTGATGGGAAAGTGGGGCAGTGCTCTCCTCTTTCAACTCACCTTATAAAGCTTGCTTGTGAAGCAGCTCTTGGTAAGAGAGAGAAGCTCTCTATTTATGGAAATGACTATGAGACAAGAGATGGAACTTGTATTAGAGATTATATTCATACAGATGATTTAGCTCAGGCCCACGTTGACGGGCTTACATATCTTTTAAATGGTGGAAAATCTGAGATTTTAAACTGTGGATACGGAGACGGATTTACTGTGCAAGAAGTTGTCGACGTAGTTAAGAAGGTATCTGGAGTCGACTTTACAACTGAAATTGTAGGAAGAAGGGCCGGAGATCCTGGAATGCTTATTTCTAAAGCAGATAAGATTGGAAAAGTCTTAGGGTGGAAGCCAAAGCACAACGATCTAGAACTAATTGTTAAGACTGCATATGAGTGGGAAAAGAATTTATAAGGTAATAAATAAATGCACAAAGTTTCATTAACGCTAGATTATACTTCACTATTTATATAAGTTTTATTCAGGTCACTGTGAAAGTTGAGTGATGTAAATTAAAAGCGAGGGGAGACAAGTATTTATCATTGAAGAGAGTTGTAATCTATGGAGTCTCTGTTTAGATTAAGTCCTTTTGTTCAGTAGAAACTCAGCTGCGTTAACTGGAAGATTTGAAAATAAGTTAATTACAATATCTTTTGTATCAACGTCTAAGTAATAATAGTTAGCTTTTGGAGAATATTGTGACGGGTACACCATCAGCATTCTCAATCAAAAGGGGCGAAATAATAATTTCTTTAAACTCTTTAGGAGCCTCTGATAGAAACATATCTTCTATGATTACAATGGGCTCTGAAGATTCACCATCAAGAAAAGCTCTGTGAGACTTTCTTCCCTCTTCTCTATTTTTAAATGAGCTTAAAGAAATAAAATCAAAACCAATGGCTCTTAGACAAGGAAATTTCTCTCTAAGCCAATGTCCGACCTCGCTGTGAATTCCCGGGTTTGAATTCCAGTACGCTTCTTCTGATCGATAAGATTCAAAACCCGTTTTTATTATTAAAAAATCTGTTGAGTTGTTTATTTTGTGCTCAAGGTCTTTAACCATAATCATTTGAGAGGGCTTACATGGTAAATCAATTAGCTGTATATTGCTAAAGAACCAAAAACTGTCAGGATAATCAGATAATGTTTTTCCATTTCTTGAGAAATGTCTAGGGAGGTCAATATGTGTACCAATATGGTTTTTAAATTTTATAATTAAGCTGTTTGCACTGTCTCCGCTGCATATACAACTCGCAGCTTCAATACTAATATCACTAGTGTTGCCGGCGTAGCAGGGGGTTTCTTGATTTAAGAAGTGGCTGAGAAGTTGAATTTTACTTTTCATTTCTAATAGCCTCAGATATATGATCTATGGCGCTGTGTCCCATTTTTAGGACTGACCGATTTGAGTTCCCTGCTATATGCGGAGTGCACAAGACTTGGTCAAGTTGGGTAAGTTTATTGTTGATTGCAGGCTCTTCTTCGTAAACATCTATTGCTAAGCCTTTAACTTTCCCTTTTTTTATAAATTTGTAAATATCTATTTCATTTATAATTTTTCCTCTAGCGGTATTGATAATAATAACATCATCTTTACATTTGGAAAGGGAGCTTTTAGATATCAAGTTCTCTGTTTGTTCGGTTAATGGTGTGTGTATAGATATAATATCTGCTTGAAAAAAAATTTCTTCTTTAGATACTTGAGGGATACCATATTGAGATAAGAAATCTGACTTGTCTTCTATGTCATTAGCAATTATATTACTCGAAAAAGGCTGAAGTTTTTTTATAAGTTCTTGACCAATATTTCCTACACCTATTACTCCAATCGTTTGCTCAGAGATTTCTTTACCCCCATCTTTATGCCAAGTTCCATTTTTTAAGTTTAAGCAAGTAGTGTTTATATTTCTGGATAAACTGATCATAAATCCAAGTGTTATTTCGCTCACGGATTCTTTATTTAAGCCTGGTGTCCATCCAATTTTGATGTTACGCTTTTTACACTCCTCTACATCAATATTGTCAAGACCGACACCATATTTGGATATCATTTTTAGATTTGGAAGAGAGTCTAAAACCTCTGCATTGATTTTATCTAATCCAATTATAGCAAAGTCGTAATCCTGGAGATAGTCAATTAGAGACTTTTGGTCTAAAGAATTTTTAGTCTCTTTAAACTTAACTTCTTCACAGAGTGAGTTAAGACGAGATCTAAGCTCTATGTTGAATGAGAATGAGTTTGAGGTGACAGCAATTTTCATATTAGCCAATGTGTTTGAGTAATAAATTTAATCACATTTTATATTAAACTTTCTATATTGTTAATCAAAATGAGGTGAGGCTTTGAAATTACTATCAATTTATTCATCAAATATATGTCAAAAATCAGAAGAGCATAATACTTCAATCTCAGAAGGGGATTATTTTTATTTTGAGTATGGTAGATATGCATTAGGTTTCTTGTTAAGAGAGATCAAAAAAAAGAAAGCGAATGATATTACAATCTTAATTCCTCGCTTTATTTGTAAAGATGTAATTGATTCCATCCTATTGAATGGTATAAAAATCCTTTTTTATGAAGTGAATGAAAGCTTAAGTCCTGTCATTCCGGACTCTTTATTGCGTAAAGTTGACCTTCTTCTTATTGTAGACTACTTCGGGCAGAGCTCTGAGATAGATAGTTTCTTGAATAAATCAAAGGAATATGACTATGAAGTCATCGAAGATGCAGCTCAATCATTTCTGAGTAGAGATGACAAAGGGAGAGACTTAGGCCTGAGGGGTCATTACGGTATTTTTAGTTATAGAAAAACATTAACAATTTCATGTGGAGCATCTCTTTTTGTTTCTAAAGACTCTGGGCTTCAAATAGGTGACGATTACGTGATAAATCCTGTTTTAGAGGTTAGAGACTCAAAATTCAAGCTAAGGTTCCTTTTTAAGTTCATTCCTCCAATGATTATTTTATTAATTTTGAAAATGAAAAGAGTTTTGAAAAGTAGAAATAATTCTGAATTTAGTAAGGATTATGAAGTCTTTTCATCGATAAGAGGGATAAATATTAATGTTAACAAAGAGTTTGAAAAAAGAAGGGATTTATACATAAAGGTTAAAAATATTGTTGAATATTATGGTGGAGAGGTTATTGAGGGGAACTTATCACAAAAAGGCATGCCTGGAGGAGTGGTTGTTAAAGAGACTGGTCATAGAATGTGTCTGCTCAGACCAAGGCTTTTTTTGTCGGGGCTTGAGCTTGTTAAATGGCCCGAGTTTCATGAACTATCTTCTGTTAATTCAGAAGAGTTCTATGGTAAAGTTTCATTTATTCCATTTATCTGGTAGATTAAAATGTTAGTAGTAAAAGAAGTAGGTTCAAAAGAAGAGTGGACTAAAAACTTACAGAAATGTAACAATGTAAATATTTTCTCGACTTGGGAGTGGGGTGATTTTAAGAGTCATGGTTGGAGAGTTGAGAGACTGGCGTTTTACAAAGGGACAAGCTTTGTAGGCCAAACTCAGATAGCTTTTAAAGAGAAGTTAGGTTATAGGCTGGGCTGGTCATCAAGTGGCATAAGCTTTGTTGAAGGGAAATATTTAAAGGATATAATTGATTCATTAAAGAATCACTATAACTTTTTAAAAACAGTTATTCGATTTAATTTCTTTGATAACGCTATCGGTTCCAATTGCTTTACTTTTGATTCTATTGAAGATTTAAAGAAAGTATCTTTTTCTGTAAATAGTGGTTATACCGTTCGATACAACTTCTGTGACATTGAAAAAGTAGAGCCTGCTCTCTATACAAAAAATAATAGGTATTATTTAAAGAAAGCATTGAAGATTGATCAAGTTGCTCAAGTTGAAGATTTTGAAATTGATAATTTTAAAAAAGTTCATGATGATATGAGCGAAGTTAAATCTAAGTTAGACCTCGTCGTCTCTAAAGATGAGCTTGTGAGGTTAAAGGATATTTTTGGCGATCGTTTAAAAATGTTTACAGTTAGAATTGAAGGTGAAATTGTTTGTGCCTCGCTAGTTATTCTTTTTGATGGGCATGCCTATTATTTTTTAGCGGGGTCAAATGATAAAGGGAGGTCGTCGTACTCTGCCTTTTTAATGATTGACTATATTTTAAAATTTCTTAAAGATAGTGAAGTTAAGAAGTTTGACTTTGGGGGAATCTCTCCTTTTTTACAAAGTGTATCTGGGATAAATCGTTTTAAAATGGGCTTTGGAGGAGAAGTTACCCACTATATTGGTGAACGAAACCTAACAGACTCAAAGTGGTTAAACTTTATATTTAATATAATTGTTAAAGTAAAGTTGAAGGATAGAAGTTAGGATTCTCTTATGAAAAAAATGAAAATTTACTTATTAGGTGGTGGCGGTCATTGTATCTCGGCGATTGATGTGATTGAGTCCACAGGGGACTATCAAATAGAAGGAATTTTTGATTTAAAAGAAAAAGTTGGCCAGGAAATTTTGGGTTATAAAATTATAGATGAAGATCGAAATGTCGGTAATTATCTTGATGAGGACGCTTACTTTTTAATAACAGTTGGTCAGATTAAAAGTTCTGAAGTTAGAAGAAGGCTGTTCTATAAATTAGCATCGTTAGGAGCAAAATTTGCAACGATAGTTTCTCCTAGAGCATATGTTTCAAAATTTAGCAAAGTTGGCGCTGGTACCCTCGTTCTTCATGATGTTGTTATAAATGCAGACGTTACAGTTGGTTTAAACTGTATTATTAATACAAAGTCTCTTCTGGAGCACTCCGTTTCAGTTGGAGATCATTGTCATATTTCAACAGGAGCAGTTTTAAATGGTGACTGTAGAATTGGGAGAGACAGTTTTATTGGAAGTAATTCAGTCTTGGAGCAAGGTTGCATTGTTAATGATGAATCTGTTTTAAGTGCTGGTAAATTTCATAGAGGAAGTAAAAAATAAGAATGAAACAAATAAAGAAAGTCCTCGAGGCAGTAAAATGCTAACAATGGGAGAGTCATTCTTAAAAAGGTTTTCTTATAAGTTTACGGGTAGTATTTTTATAAACTTAATAGGAATGATTATTCTTATTATGACTACCAGAGCTCTTGGGCCAAAAGAGTTTGGTCAGCTTGAATACGTGAATAGAATTAGTAACAGTTTAATAACCTTTTTCATGTTCAATTCGTCTGGAGGATTCTTTGCGTGGGTGTCAAGAGCTCCTCAAAGAAGCGATCATTTTCAATCTTTATTAAAGCTTATCGGTTATGGGGCGTTTCTACTTTTTTTCTTTTCAGTTATGTTTCTTATTTCTTATAAACTTGATTTCCACGATCTAGTTCTTCCTGGTGTTAAGTTGGAGCTGATTCTATTAGGAATGCTTTTTTCTTTTGGAAATATATGCCTGACTTCTGTGACAAACCTGTATGATGGAATTGGAAGAAGCTCTATTGTTGAAAAATTAAAAGTACTGTCGGCTATAATAAAATTAACTCTTATGGGGTTTATATTCTATGTTGGTTTTTTTAGTATTAATTCTTGGTTGTTAATTTCTTGTTTAACAACTTTTCTTACGAGTATTTATTTAGTAAATAATTTAATTAAAATGGACAATACGTTTAAGGAGGAAAGTCACTCAGGAGAAGAGGATTTTAATTCTTTTATCGTTGATTATTCTCGTCCTTTTATAATTGCTTCGATTCTTTCATTTTCATATTCATTTTTTGAAACATGGTATTTGCAAATTGTTGGAGGTAGTACTGAGCAGGCATCATTTGGGATTGCTAGCAAAATTGTTTTAATCGCTGTTGTTTTCTTCTCCTCTTTTACTCCTGTTATTGCTAGAGATTTTGGGTTTTATTACGGAAAAAAAGATTTAGGTAATTTACTTTACTCTTTTGAAAAGGTTCGATTTGTATATATTCTTGCTTGCTTTGTTGGTGTAGGACTGGCGTTTAATGCGGGGCGTGTTGTCGAGTTAATTGGTGGTAAAAATTTCTTGTATGCAAAAAATGTACTGCTTCTCATGTCTATTTATCCTTTGCATCAATGTTTAGGGCAGGTGAGTGGACAGTTTTTATTGGTTACGGGTAAGAGTAAAACATATGTAAAGATCTCCAATTGCACAATTGTTGCTCACTTTATTCTGATATATTTATTTATAACTCCTTCAACTTATACAGTACCTGGCCTTGACCTTGGCTCTGTTGGTATTGCCTTAATGAAGACACTTTCTCAAATTGTTTATGTAAATATTCAAATTTATATTTGCTGCTTAACGCTTGGGGAGAGCTTTAAAAAATGGTTACTTTTTCAAGTGGTTCCTGTGATGACTCTAGGTGTTATTAGTTTTGTTATTTCTACTATTGTTACTCTATTTAACTTTGAGGTAGGGCTACTTTCTCTTATTGTATTTGGTATTATTTATGTCGTTGTGACAATAGTTCTAGTTTATTATTTCCCTTATCTTTTTAATCTTAAAATAGAAGATAAGGATGTCTTTTTAAGTTTATTGAATAAAAAAATTAAGAAGAGAAAATGATCCTATTCGAAATTTATCCTGTATTTATGCGCAATTAAGAGCTTTACTTCACTAATTTTGATTTACTTTGTCTTAAAAAAAATGGATGATATTAGACTAATCGAGGAGATTTTATGTTACCAACTATAGGTGAGCTGTGCATTAGTATCACATCTAAAATGGGAGATGTTTTAAGACTAATTTCTGAAAATGCTCAGGGGATTTGTTTTGTCCTAAATGAGGATGGTTCATTTTTAGGGGTAATTACAGACGGAGATATTAGAAGAAATTTCTTAAAAGGGGAAACAATGGAGTCTCCAATTACAAAATTTATTAAGCTAGATGCTGTCTCTTTATCTATACATTCATCTGAAAAAGAAATTAATAATTGTCTAACTGAGAAAATTAGACATATTCCTCTTTTGAATGAAGAAAATAAACCAGTTGATTATGCTTGTTATCATAGGACCCATAGATTGCCCGTCTTAGAGCCAAAGCTTGGCGGGAACGAATTAAAATATATTACAGACTGTGTAACAAGTGGTTGGATTTCATCAATTGGTTCTTATGTTTCTAGATTTGAGTCAGAAATTGGTTCATGTTGCAATTCAGAAAATGTTTTAGCCGTAAGCAGTGGAACTTCTGCTCTTCACTTGGCCCTTGAGTCCCTTGGTGTTGGAGAGGGGGACGAGGTAATTGTTCCTGACTTTACCTTTGCAGCAAGTATCAATGCAGTTCTATATACTAAAGCAACTCCCGTTCTTGTTGATATTTGTGAAGACCACTGGACTATAGATGTAAATGAAATAGAAAAAGCAATTACTCCAAAAACTAAAGCTATTATGCCTGTTCATATTTATGGTCACCCTTGTGACATGGATAAGATTTATAATATCGCTCAAAAACATAACCTACTTGTAATAGAGGATAGTGCTGAGGCTCTTGGAAGTTTATATAAGGGGGTTCCTGTAGGCTCAAAAAGTGATGCCTCTATTTTTAGTTTTTATGGAAATAAAGTAATTACTACTGGGGAAGGCGGAGCAGTCATATTCAAAGAAAAGAAAAATTATGAGAAAGCTAAAATTTTAAGAGATCATGGAATGAGGCCTGGGAAAAGATACTGGCATGATCATATTGGATATAATTATAGAATGACTAACTTACAGGCAGCCATTGGCGTTGCTCAACTTGAACAATTGCCTGATTTTTTAAAGAGAAGGAAAAAGTCAGCATCAATATATAATGAACTCTTGAAAGATGTTGATTCTATTACGCCTCAAACCCTAGAGCCTTGGGCAGAATCTTGTAACTGGCTTTACACTATTATCTTAGGAAAAGATTTAAGAATTGATCGGGATGTACTTATGGGGAAATTATTAATGAATGGAATAGATACTAGACCAACATTCTACTCTCTTCATACGATGCCAGTTTATTCTCAATATAAGGGCGATAGATCATTTAAAATTAGTTTAAACCTTTCGAATAGAGGAATTAGCTTACCTTCTTCTTCAATGATTGAAGAAAAGGAAATATTTACAGTCGTGGAAACGATTAAATCTATAATAGAGTTAGAAAAATTCAATCGGAATGTAGAATTATGATATTTGAAAAAAGTATAAAAATTGGAAACAAAGAAATAAATGAAAACTCACATACTTATATTATAGCAGAAGCTGGAGTAAATCATAACGGTGATATCGAATTAGCAAAGAAGATGATTGATGAGGCCGTAAACTTAAATGTAGATGCGATTAAGTTTCAAGCATTTAAAACAGAAGGATTGATTTTAAGTAGTATTGAGAAAGCTGAGTATCAAAAAGTTACTACTGGTGAAAATGAAACTCAGTTTGAAATGTTAAAAAAGCTTGAAGTTTCTAAAAATAAACTTAAAGAGTTAAAAGAATATTCTGCATCTAAAGGTGTTCATTTTTTAGTTACCCCTTTTGATGAGGAAAGTCTTGAAGAATTGGAAGAGATAGGTCTAGATGCCTATAAAATATCTTCAACGGATTTAACGAACTTACCATTCTTGAGAAAAATTGCCTTAAAGGAAAAACCAATAATTCTTTCGACAGGAATGAGTTACTTATGTGAAGTTGAAGAGGCTCTAAAAGAAATTTATAAAATTAATAAAAAAGTAATTATTTTACAATGTACGGCTAATTATCCTGTCATTGAAACTGAAGTAAACTTATCTGTAATGAACTTGTACAAAGAGCAGTTTAATATACTCGTAGGTTTTTCTGACCACACTGAGGGAATAGGCGCTTCACCTTATGCTGTAGCATTAGGGGCGAAAGTTATTGAGAAGCATTATACTTTAGATAAAAACCTTGAAGGGCCAGATCAATCAGCATCTTTAAATCCGAGAGAATTTAAAGCTCTTGTCTCTGAGATTAGAAAAGTAGAAAAGTATGTTGGCTCAAGAACAAAAATTCCTCAAGTCTCTGAGCTTGGGACAAGAAAGTCTCTTCAAAAAAATCTTGTAGCAAGAAGAGAAATTCGTGAGGGTGAAATTTTTTCTGATGAAAATATTGTTGCCAAGAGAACTGGAGGGGAAGGAGTTTCCCCGATGTACTCGAATCAGGTTTTTGGAACTCTGGCGTCTAAATCTTATGAATTGAATGAAATTATAAAGTAGGAACTAGCGTGATATTTGTATCCAGCTCTAATGTAAAAAGTAAGCGAATCAAAGAATCTGTTGAAGAGTTAGCTAGTTCAGGATTCAAAAATATTGAACTTTCTGGCGGTACAAACTATTATGAGGGTTTTGAGAATGACTTGTTGGAACTAAGAGAAAAGTATGGTTTAAATTTTAGATGTCATAATTACTTTCCACCTCCAATAAAATCTTTTGTCGTAAACCTATCCTCTGATAAAGAAAATGTTTTAAAAAACTCTAGAGAATTAATTAATAATGCTATAGACCTATCTGCTCTATTTGGTGCCAAGGAGTATGGCCTTCATGCTGGATTTAGAATTTCTCCAAAAGTCACTGATCTAGGAAAAAAAATATCAAATAGTTCCACACTGATCCCTTATGATCATGCACTAGATACTTTTATAAAAGAATTTTCTTCTTTGAATAAAATTGCAAAAGATAAGGGAGTGGATCTATATATTGAAAATAATGTCCTTTCTAGAAAGAATTATAAATCGTTTAATGGAGAGAATCCATTCTTATTGGTCAACTCACAAGAGAGAGATGAGCTTCAACAAAAAATGAACTTTAATTTGTTGCTAGATGTAGCTCATTTAAAAGTGTCTTGTTGTTCTTTAGAACTAAACTTTGAACAAGAAATGAATCATCTAATACCCCTCTCTAATTACTTACATATTAGTGATAATGATGGAAGTCGTGATTCAAATGAGGAGTTTATTGAAAAATCAGTGTTATATAATATTTTAAAAAATAATAACTTGAAGGACAAAACATTTACTCTAGAAGTATATGACGGAATAGACTCAGTTTTAAGAAGTTATGAAAGTTTAGATAAAATAATATGAGCAAAGGTCTAGGGATGAACTTTTTAGTAATAGGTTCAGGAAATATATCGAAACGACATGTTCAAAACTTAAAGCAATTATATCCCCTTTCGAAAATAACTCTCGTCAAGAGAAATTTAGGTGAAAAAGAAGGCTTTGAGAGCGTAGATAAGATAGTGACCTCTATCGAAGAAGCAATGACTCAAGACTTTTCTGCCGCAATAGTTGCTAGTCCGGCTCCTTTTCATATTGATCATTCACTAAAACTTCTCAAGAGAAATACTCCATTGATTATTGAAAAACCTTTGTCATTTAGTTTGAAGGAAGGCCTAGACTTTTCTCAGAAGATTAAGTTCGTTAATGCTCCTATTTTGTTGGGCTATAGTTTTCGATTTAATGAGGTGGCTAATTACTTATTTAATTATTCAAAAAATAAAAGCATAGAATCGATTAAGATTGTAATGCGTTCAAATCTAAAAGATTGGCGACCTGGAGTAGATTATAGAGAGAGTGTTTCTGCACAAAAAAAACTAGGTGGAGGAGTTCTACTTGAATTAAGTCACGCAATAGATTTATATAATTGGTTTTTAGGTGTTCCTGGTAAGGTTGAATGTAGATTGAGTAGAAAAGGAAAACTTGAAATTGATGTTGAAGACACCGCTGATCTTCTCTTGGATAAAGGCTCTATTTATCTTGATATGATTAAAGATAAACCTCAAAGATTTTTTGAAATATCTTTTCAAAATGAAGTTATAACTTGGGATATGATAGGTGATAAAGTAACGAGCTCTATTCGAGGAGAAATTTATAGTCCAAGCAGAAATAGTTGGCAAGAAATGTATGTAAACGAGTTAGAACATTTTTTTTCATGTGTTGATCAAAATAAAAAAGAAATATGTACAGTACTAGATGGAGTGAAAGCCATGGCTGTAATAGAAGCTTGCCGTGATTCATCAAATTTACAAAAAGAAATTTCACTGAAGGATTATTTATGAAGTGTATAGCATTTATTTTTGCAAGGGGTGGCTCAAAAGGAGTTCCGGGCAAAAATATAAAGATGATTGCAGGAAAACCTTTAATAGCTCACTCAATAATAAAAGCGAAAGAATCTAAATATATTGAGAAAGTAATTGTTTCAACAGATGATGAAGAAATTGCTAAAGTTGCTCGCGAGTTTGGCGCTGAGGTTCCATTCATAAGGCCTAATGATCTAGCAACAGATACTAGTAGTGAATGGTTAAGTTGGCAGCATGCTGTAGACTTTGTAGAAAAAAATGAAACATTTGACCTCTTTGTGAGTGTTCCTGCGACATCTCCTTTGAGGTCTGTCAAAGATATTGATAAGTGTATTGAGTCACTAGCTAAAGATGTTGATGTTGTCGTAACTGTTAAAAAAGCTGGTAATAATCCATACTTCAATATGCTAAAAAGGTGTGAAAATGGTGATTCGGAACTTGTGATAAAGAGTGATGAGAGAATTGTTCGAAGACAAGATGCGCCTAGTGTTTATGATATGACAACGGTTTGTTATGTTACGAGACCTAGCTTTATAAAAGAAAAAACTCATATTTTTGATGCAAAAAAAATGGTTTCAGTTGTAGTTCCAGAACACAGAGCAGTTGATATTGATACACCATTTGATTTTTTATTGGCCGAAGCCTTATTTGAGAGTGAATTATATGTTGAATGAAAAAGTAGTAGTCGTTACTGGTGGATATGGATTAATTGGCTTAAAGTTTGTTGAAGCGATTTTAGAAAATAATGGAATTCCGATTATTGCAGATATACATGAATCAGGTACAAAGAGTAATGCTGATTATGTAAAGATGGATATTACGAATAAGGAGTCTATTCAAAATGCTTTAAGCAATATACTAGATAAATATGGCAAGGTAGATGTCTTGGTAAATAATGCTTATCCGAGAAATAAGAATTACGGAAAACATTTTTCAGAAGTAGAGTTTAGTGATTTTTGTGAAAATGTAAACTTGAATCTTGGGGGTTACTTCTTAACATCACAGGTATTCTCTGAATACTTTAGTTCGAAATCATCTGGAAACATAATAAATATATCATCAATTTATGGAGTGATGGCACCTCGTTTTGGCATTTATGATGAGACTGAGATGACTATGCCTGTTGAATACGCAGTCATTAAGTCGGGATTAATTCATTTAACCAAATATATGGCAAAGCTTTTTAAAAATAAAAACATTAGAGTTAACTCGATTAGCCCTGGAGGAGTTTTAAATAATCAGCCTAAAGAATTTGTTGAAAAATATAATAGCTATTGTTTAAACAAGGGAATGCTTGACCCTGAAGACCTTAAGGGAACAATTGTTTACCTGATTAGTGATTTATCTAATTTTGTTAATGGTCAAAATATTATAGTTGACGATGGCTTTACTCTTTAGAATATTCTTCCCATTTGGCTAAGTTTACTCCGAGTGCGATCATTTCTCTTCTTGCTTTAGGAAGTCCATCTCCAACGAAGTTAAATAGATTTGCAGTTGCAACAGCGCTAACGGACTCGTGAGATAGCCCTTCTATAAGGTGTGATGAGTTTCCAGCACCACCAGCAATGATAAGAGGTGTCGTTATTTTATTTTGGATAAAGCTTAAAGGAGATAAGTCATAGCCAAAGCCTGTGCCATCTTTGTCAATTGAGTTTAAATATATTTCCCCAACATTTAATTTGTTAATATGGTTTATATATTCATCAAGGGGGAGTTCTATGTTGTCTTCACCATTGTTGATGTAGACGCAATATTTGTTGTTAATCTTTTTGTAATCTATTGAGGCAATAATACTTTGAGCGCCATATTTAAGAGAGAGAGACTTTACGAGTTCTGGATTGCTGTATAGGGCAGTATTTAAAATTATCTTGTCTGCACCTTTGTTGAATAGAACCTCTGCGTCCTTCATTGAGGTTATACCACCTCCTGCGCAAACGGGGATAAATACCTTCTCGACGAGCTTAGAAACACAATTGGAAAAGTCCTGAGTGTTTTTATTTTCTTTCGAGGCATTTATAATGATGAGCTCATCTAGGGAGTATGATATTTTTTGAAACTTGTAATTATTTTCTAGCCATTTTATGTTGCCAACTTTTTGATGCCTAAAGTTTCTACTCTGAATGAAGTTACCGTCATTATAAATTAAAGTGAAGATCACTCTTTTTCTTAACATTGTTTAGCTCTTAGGAAGTTGTCCATCAGGGCTAGGCCATTTTGTTGGCTTAATTCTGGGTGGAACTGTGTACCAAATAGGTTTTCTTGTTCGAATGCAGCTATGAACTCTTCGCCATATCTGCAAATGCCTTTCTGGATGTTAGAGTTGTTTGTTAATTTGAAGCTATGGGTAAAGTAGAAGTCGCATCCACTGCTAAGCCCTTTGAAAAGTGTGGAGTCATTGCCAAACTCAACTTGATTGAAGCCAACATGGGGAACTTTGGTTAATTTCGAGTGGGGGAATCGAGTTAGATTTCCTTGAATTAGTCCTAGTCCTTTTTTATCGGGTGCTTCTTCGCTAGAGTTCGCCATGATTTGCATGCCTAGGCAGATTCCTAAGAAGGTTTTTTTTCTCTCGATAGCTAGCTCTTCTATAATAGCTCTTAAGCCTCTTTTTTCTATGTTATCAATAGCTTCTCCAAAAGAGCCTACTCCTGGAAGTATTACTTTGTCTGAGCTGAAAAGTGATTCAGGGTTCTTTGTGTAGTTAACCTCTGGAGCACCTAGGTGTTTTAGTATACTTTCAAGGGACTTTATGTTTCCCATGCCATAGTCGACTATGGCAATTTTCATATTGTAAATTCCTCGCCGGGACTAAACTTAGGTTCCCATTTGCCATCAACTTTTTCAAATAAGTCTGTATTAGCATATTTATCTAAAACGTTGTTAAACTCAGCAAGAGTCATATCATAATAATTTAGGTATAGTTCTATATATTCTTCAGGATAAGAGTTGTCATACATTCTAACAAGGTTAAGCGCCTGTTCTCTGTCCATAGCACCTCTTCTTATTTCTATTCCTGCATCTTGTGTTGCTCTTCCGAAGCCATATTTCAAGTACATTAGGTAGACATGAAGGTTGTAAAGAGCTTGATCGTTTTGAGAAAAGTTTGTGAAAGTTCCAGTGTTTCCTTCTTCTTTTTCTAGGAGGTTGCAGTGCTCTTTCGCTATGACGTAATTTCTGTACGAGTCCCAGTTTTCAAAGTAGGACCAGTGTGCATGAATAATTTCTTTTCCATTTAGTTCTTCATCAGTTGGGAAATTGAAAAAATAAAGTTCAGAGTCAGAGATCTCGCCCTCTTCAAAAACTTTTTTGAAAACTTTTTCGTAGCCGCCTTCAAAGTAAATACGCTTTACGTATTCAACATCTACATGAGACCTGTTTTTACTTTCTGTTGAGCCTCCATATTCTACTTCCCCGTCTTCCCCGTAAAAGACAAGTGGGATATCAAACTTTAGAGCTGTTTTAAGAACAGCGGCTTTTATTGCAATTAGCCAGCCGTAGTAGGGAAAACCTTTTTCAATAAATCCAAACTTATTTAGTTTTTGCATTGCTTTAGTGTTGGGAGAGAGGTGAATATGGTCGTATCCAGAGTCAATAAAGTTCTTGAGGTTTTGGTCTCCAAGAGCTAAGGACAGTGCAGGTCGCACAGTTACTGCAAGTGGGTTCATTCCGAACTTATGCTTGAGCATGTAAGCAACGTAGGAGCCATCCTTTCCGCCACTAACGGGAACAATACAGTCGAACCCACCATCTTTTGATCTGTATTTATTTGTGAGAGCTTTTAGCTCCTCAAGCCTAGGTGTCCAGTCGAGGGTTTTCTTTTCTTCCATCCATTGGCATGCATTACACCAGCCTCTTTCGTCAAATGAAATCCTGTTTCGAGTAGACATGTTTAGACAGTTTTTACACCAATATATTTTTTTAGCCATTTGAGTCCTTATATGGGAATTTTGTTAGGCAATAATAGAAAGTTTTCTATATGTTAGTCAATACTTGGATACTATAGAGTTATAAGTTGTTGCTTGACCGAAGCTTTACCCTTCTAGCCGGAGCTCCAACAGCGACACAGTTTGTTGGAATATCTTCAGTTACAACACTCGCTGCTCCGATGACAGAGCCATCGCCAATACTTGTGTTTCTTGTTACGACAACATTAGCAGCTAGCCAGACATTTTTACCTATAATTATTTCTCCACCGAGATGGCCTTGCTTGTTGATAGGAATCTCTAAGTTACTGAAGTTGTGATCATTTGCTCTAATTACAACATTTTGACCTATTAGAGAATCTTTCCCTACTGTTACGCTGCCGCCCGGAGAAGTTACAATTTGTACATTGGAGTTTATATTGACCCTGTCCTCAATTACTACACCCGCACTAATATATGAAAACTCACCAATATGGACATTTTTTCCAATAACTACCTTGGAGGAGTCTAGCTTTGCCCCAACTTCAATATGAGTTCCCTTTCCTATTTTGATGCCAATTGACCTGTAGAGGTTAACTCTTAATATGGAACCAAGATTTCCTGGTAGAAATCTTAGTCCCGAGTAGACATAAGTATGTAGTACCTTTTTTAAGTTTAGCATTTTTTTGCAACCATTAAGCCTTGGGGAGTTTTGGTTGTATCAAGATATATAATTTCCCATTCTCTAGGGTTCGCCAGTATATAGGAGCATGGAATAAAGTTTTTAAATGACTTAGGGAAAGTGATATCATGAAGAATTGCTAGCCCTCCTTTTCTAATTTTAGGTGCAAGTTTCTCAAATTCAATGTTATTGGAGAATTCTCCGCTGTCAAAAAAAACAACATCCCATGAAGGAATAGTTTGAATGGAATTATTAAAATCATTATGAAAAGGTTTCTCGTGATTTCTTACAAAAGATGTTTCAACTTCGAATTGCTCCTCAAATGAGTATATATCCTTGATTGCCTTATTGGAAAAGAAGCCTTTGCTTGATAGTATAGATGGGATTAGCTCTTCAATAGTTGGCTCTATTTTTAACTCAATTGCTATTTTTTCTAGTTTTCGAATGTCTCCAGACAAAGTGATAAAAGTTTCAAGAGACTTGTGGAATTCTTTTAAGTCTTTACCCATAAAAGTTGAAATATAGTCACTGTTATAATAACTCGTAAACTCTTCTACGGAAACAGAGAGAGATTTTGTTAAAATACAGTATTTATCTACAATTTGCTCAAACTGAGTTCCTTGAATAGCTTTTTTAACTCTTGAAAAATCAAGATCTACTGAATAAAACTTTGATCCATAATCTTTTGCTATTGTTGAAAAAAGAGGAGTAGAGTGGCCACTTCCTATCTCTAATATATTATCAATTTTTTCTAAAGAGTAGCAAGCTTTTACAAAGTGAAGATATTCAAAAAAGACATTTCTCTGTCTTTCGTCTGGGACTCTTAGTTCTTGACTGTATTTTTCCAAGTTGGATTGAAAATCTTGTAGAAACATGCATTCTCCTTTAAGTTTAGTACTGAATTCTAGAGTAATTTAAAGATAATTGAAATAGGTATCCGTAAGAAAAGTATATTTACTATAGTGGATTGGTTGTTTGTGCTAGGTGTTGTAATGTGCTCTACTTTTTTAAACTAAGTGATATCTAGAGAGCGGGAGGTAACTTGTGAATATTTTCGATTTTGAGACCTATATTTTTGATTGTGATGGAGTAATTTTAGATACTAACAGGGTCAAGATCAACTGTTTTATGAAGACTATTTCTAGTTATGATTGCAATAAGCAAGATCAGTTCCTTAGGTATCTGATTGAAAACGGTGGTGTTACTAGAGATCTTAAGTATAGATATTTTCTTAAAGAGATAGTAGGCATAGAGGATAAGGAGAAAGTGGACTGCTTAGCTAAAGATCTTGTTAGGGACTTTTCTGAAAAGGTGCAAGTTGAACTAGCGCAATCTATTTTTACAAAGGGTTTTTTAGCTTTTATTGACAAGCTGAAGAGTCGAGGGAAAAAGATTTATGTATGGACAGGGGGAAGAGAGTCCGAGGTTATAAAGATGATTCATGATAAAGGTATAGATTCTTTTTTTTCTGGGGTGTATGGCGCCCCTGGAGGGAAAGAGGAAAGCCTTAAGAGGCTTGTTGCGAAAGAAAAAATATCCACAGATAAAACTATTATTATAGGTGATAGTGAAGAGGATCTCAAAGGAGCAATGCTTTTAAATATAATGTTTTTATTCATTTCGGGTTATACAGATATAACTCTTAGTACAAAAAATACAATTAATGACTTTGAAAGTATTGAGTCTATAAAGCTAATGAGGGGCTAGGGAATGGATGTAGAAGTTTTATATATCGTTGAGACTCCTCAAGATCTTGATAGTTTTGCAGAGAAGTGTGAAATAAGTGGAAATGATTTAATATTAGTAACGAACTCTGTATGCTCAACTTTTCTAAAAAAAAGAGGTGTTGATCATTTGTGTTTAGATGACTTAATTAATAGAGATAGTTATTACACTGCAAAAAAAATCTCTGAAAAAAAAATATTTTCACTTGTATCTCAATTAAACCAATATGGTGCTAAAGATGATCTTGAGTTAGGTAATTACTTTTACTTTCAGTTATATGTTGTTTTAGGAAGCTTGCATCATAAAGCGTTTTTAATCAATGAGGCCTTAAGAGGAATTGAATATAAGAAAATAGTAGTTAAGGCGGAGTCTCATTCGGAGCTTATACACGGTTTTAGAAATAGAATAGAAGGGGACTTCTCAAAGATTGTTCAACAAAATTATGAAAATGTGAGGGGTTACTCTTTTTCTAGTAAGAAGAGTAGTGAGACATTGAAAAGTAAGCTTCAAAAGTTTCTACATTCCGAAAGAAGATATGTATTTGATACGTATACAAAGCTTCGGAATAAAAAAAGAAGGTTTTTTTCATTTAAAAGACGGAAAGGACTTGTTTTGGATCCTCTTTATAACTGGGAATTTTTTCTAGAAAAGATAGAAGAAAACTTTAGTATTACTTATTTTAAAGGAGAGTCTTTAAGTGAGATGGTAAAAGGAAGACCTCCTGTTGACTTTTCAGAACTTTTTCAGGATTGCCTGTCATTTGAGGGGGTTAAGTTAGGTTGTCTTTTCGAAAAGCAAATTGGAGTTGTTTGGAATACTTATAAGTCAATGAGGACTTCGTTACCGCGAATGTTGAAAGAGATTGAGGGCTTTGAGTTTGTGGCTGCTTCAATTACACCATTTCCCTGGCAAAACTTTATACTTCATTGCTTTCAACGTAAGGAGAAGAGTGTTTTGTATTATCAACATGGAGAAATGAACCTATACAATGATTCATTATTTTCAGAAACAATGGAAACACGCTATACCAGTAAATATATATGCTTTGGGAAAGGTGTTATTCCGAAGTATAAAGGTAAAGTTGATCAAGTAATACCTGCAGGGTCACTAACTATTCAGAAGTTGCGAAAGAAAATTTTTAAAATAGAAAAAAAAGAGAAACCATTAAAAACAATAGTATATGTGACGGGTAAGTACTTCCATCACGCAAGCCCGTTTATTGACTCTTTTATGCCGGATAAAAAGTTATTAGACGCTCAAGAAAAGATAATAAATTTTTTAGAGACTTTGTCAAAAGATGACTATCGAATTGTATTTAGACCAAGTAATACAAAATACTTCAATGTTGTTCCGTGTCAAATTTCTTCACATATTGAAACTTACTCAGATGGAAAGTTTACTGATTTGCTAGAAAAAGCAGACATTTTAATTTTTGATTCCCCTGCAACGACAGTAATTGAGGCTGCCGTTACTAGTGTTCCAATGTTTGTTCTTATGAATAGGATCGAATGGTTTTCTAGACCAAAGGAGCTTCTAGGTAAAAGAGCCGTCATTTCACTTACCCCGGAACGATTAATTTCAAAAGTAGGAAACTATTTAAAGAATCGCCAATATGATGCAGATGTTAACGATGACTTTTTTTTAAAGAATTATGCCTTGGGAGAAAGTGATTCCCTTAAGGACGTTGAAGATTTATTTAAATAGGTAATGAGCTCTTTTTTGCAAAGCGTATTTTTGTTAACCTTGCTATATCATTTCAAATACTGATAGTTTATTGATTGATAATTTATAAATTGTGGGAGGTTTTGTGTGTCACTAATTGCTGTTATTCCAGCTCGTTTGGAGAGCTCTAGGTTTCCTGGAAAGCCTTTAAAATTGATTCACGGTCTTCCTATGGTCGGGCACGTTTATAAAAGAGCAAGGATGTGTAAAGAGCTTGATGAGGTCTATGTGGCAACCTGCAATCTGGAAATATTTGACTTTATAATCTCTATTGGTGGTAAAGCAATAATGACAAAGAATACACATGAAAGATGCACTGATAGAACTTTTGAGGCGATAAAGAAAATAGAAAATGAAGAAGGAAAAAAAATTGATGCTATTGTTATGATTCAGGGTGATGAGCCAATGGTTACACCTGAAATGATAAGAGCATCTTTAGGGCCAATTGTGAGTGGGTCCGAAGATGTTGTTGTGACAAATTTAACAAGTAAAATAGCTTCAGAGAAAGAGCATGCTGACCCAAATGAGGTGAAAGTTGTTTTTGACAAGAACTGGAATGCATTATACTTCTCAAGAGAGCCAATTCCTTCAAATAAAAAATTTAGCGGTGACCTCCCTATGTGGAAGCAGGTATGTGTAATTACTTTTACAAGAAATTTTTTAGAGGAGTACAGTTCTTTAGAGCCAACCCCATTAGAGATTGTTGAATCAGTTGATATGAATAGAGTTTTAGAGCATGGTTATAGTGTTAAGCTTATAGAGACTAAAGAAGAGTCTTTTGCTGTTGATACACAGGACGACTTAAAATTTGTTGAAAAGAAAATGAAAAATGACTTATTAATGAAAAGTTATTTGGAATAGTATGTGTTCAGCAAAAGTATCTAGGGAGCTATCTTTTTCAAATGACCTTCTTTTTATAGATGGATCGTGGGGCACGGGAAAATCAATTTTAGGTCCAGTTCTAGGTTGTTATAAAGGCGTTGAAAAGCAAAAGCTTGACCATATATTTGAGTATATATGTACAATCTTTGATCTTGGTGAGATGGAGAAGGGCGCAGCTCAGGCGATTCTAAAAACTTATAGTGATATAGATATTTTTGACGCGTTAATTTCAAGAGAGGTTAACCTTAGGCCTAGTGATGATACAGGATTGTTGAATAACCCTTACTCTTTAAAGTATTTAAAGAGACTTTTTAAGCCTGGTGATCACAGTGTTTCAAATTATATTGAGAATGAAAACCCAGCTTTGCAAATTATGAGTCATCATATACTACCTGTTGGAAAAATATTGTTTGAAACTTATCCTGGCAGAATTAAAGTAATTGAGATGGTTCGTCATCCTTTGTTTATGTTGGATCATTGGTTTCATTATATTGATAGATGCGCGACAGATGTTAGAGAGTTTACTTTATATATAAAGCATAAAGATAAGCACGTACCTTGGTTTTGTAAAGGCTGGGAAGATGAGTTCTTATCTTTAAGGGGTTATAACAAAGTTGTGAAGTGTATTGATAGTATATTTCAAAAGATATACTCTTTTACAGATTCACTTCCAAAAGAAGAAAGGGATAGGATACTCTTTATTCCATTTGAAAAATTTGTTTTGGAGCCAACTTATTTCACTGAAAAATTAAGGTTTTTCTTAGATAGAGATGTAAATAATAAATTATTGACAAGGGTGCTAAAGAAACAGAAGTGCCCAAGGAAGAGTTTGATGGCAGGAAGAGGTCATAAGAGCTATGGCTTTAGGAGAGTTTCCGACGATTTTCAAGATAAGCAGTATATTAAAGAGAAGTTACTTTTTTTAGAAAAAGAAATGAGCCCAGAATATTTCAAATTACTTTCAAAGGTTTCTAATGAGTATGAAGAGAGATTTAACCTGAAGGGTGTTGGACCATTTTGAGGAGTTTTAGTGATTAGTAAAATAGAAAGATTGAAATCGGAGTACTCCATGTTTCATGGTACGCCATTAACTCCTGTGAGGAGAGAGTATTACAACAAGTTTCTTGAGTATATATTTGATGGCAAAATAAAAGTAGAAAAAGTTGTGAAGTGTTTATGTGGAAGTAGTGACTTCACTGAGTTAAATAAGGTAGATCGATTTGGACTTCCTTTTGGAACTAAGATTTGTAACAGTTGTGAATTGATTTCATTAGATCGTCGACTTTGTGCAGAGTCTCTACCTATTTATTATAGCGATATTTATTGGGGACTTATATTGGCAGAATCTTCCCAAGATGGAAGTTTATCTACTCATGGTGAAGAGTATGCGAGTAAGTTATTACAATTTGTTGATGAGCAATTAAAGTTTCAAAGAAAAGAATTAAATATTTTAGAAATAGGTTCTGGTACAGGGGAAAAGTTAAAAGCAATTAAAGATCAAATCACCAGTATGGGCTACGAGGTAAATGCAACAGCTTTTGATTACTCTAGTGAGGCAATTGAGTCCTGTAGAGATAAGGACTTAGCAGGTGAAATTGGTGGGTTCGATGAGGTGTTGAAGAATGTTCAAAAATTTGATTTTGTAATTCTAAGTCATGTCGTTGAACATTTAACAAACCCTATAGAAGAGCTCAAAAAAGTCAGGGAGTTTCTTGCTGAAGATGGACTACTTTATATAGAGGTACCTGGAATTTTTACCTTAAAGAGTTCTGCCGATTATTGCTTTGATTATAATTTGTATTGTGTTCATGCTCATATGTATAACTTTAGTTTTAAAACTCTAAACTTTGTGCTTAGAGAAGCAGGCTTTCATTGCTTGAAGGGGAATGAGTTTGTTAGAACAATTTCTCGACTGAGTGGGGACTATGTTAAGCAACCTCCTAGCATGAATAGTATCGAGGACACAGTAAATGAGCTCTTACTGGCTTTGGATGAGAGAAATCATTTTTTTAGTTCTCCAAAAAGAAAACTAAAAAGAAAACTAAAAAATATTTTATTTCCAGAATTATCTTAAAGTAGGAGCAGAGAAGTGAGTAATGAATTATCTATAGGAACTTGGATGCAATTAGCATCACCTTCTGTTGCTGAAATATTATCTTCACAGGGATTTGACTGGATTGCTGTTGATGCTGAACATGGTGAATACTCAAAGCATGAGTTAATTAATATCTTTAGGGCCATTGAGGTTAATGGAGTGAAACCATACGTGAGAATTCCTTTTGGTGGAATACATGAAGTAAAGATTTCTCTTGATTCAGGAGCCAAAGGTATAATTATTCCTATGGTTGAAAGTTCATCTCAACTTAAAGAAACAATAGACTTTATCTTCTATCCCCCAAGAGGGAAAAGAGGAGTAGGTTTCTCTAGAGCAAATTCTTTTGGACAGCACTTTAATGAATATTTATCAAAAATTAATAATGAACTAGTTATTGTTGCACAAATTGAAAATATAAAAGCGGTTGAGAACTTAGATGAAATCTTAGCTGTGGATGGATTATCGTCTATAATGGTAGGGCCATATGATCTGTCAGCTTCAATGGGGATTACAGGAGAATTTGACAATCCTGTTTTTGTTGAGACATTGAAATCGATTAAGGAGAAGTGTTTGAAGTCAGATGTTGGGCTTGGGTATCATGTTGTTGAACCATCTGCTTCAGAACTAAAGTCTAGAATTGATGAAGGATATACTTTTATTGCGTATGGTATTGATACAGTTTTTTTAAGAAACTCTTCTGTCTTACCTGATATAGGGAGAAAATAGTGAAAGTAATTGTTTTTGGTGGAGCAGGATTTTTAGGTTCACATATATGCGATAAGTTGTCAGACTCAGGGCATGAGGTGATTATTTACGATATAAAGAAGTCAGTCTGGTTAAGAAGTGATCAGGAAATGATTGTTGGAGACATCTTAAATATAGAGGAAATTGAGGACGCTGTAAAAGGTTGTGATGTTGTATATAATTTTGCAGGATTAGCTGATATAGATGATGCAAAAGATAAGCCCCTGCAGACGGTTCAGTTAAACATTCTGGGGAATGTAAATATAATGGAAGCCTGTAGAAAAGAGGGTGTTAAAAGGTATATCTTTGCCAGTAGTGTATATGTTTATAGTGACTCAGGTTCCTTTTACCGAGCAAGTAAGAAAGCTTGTGAGGACTATGTTGAGTTATATAATAAGAGATATGGTCTCGAATATACAATTTTGAGATATGGTACTCTTTATGGGCCAAGGTCTGATGAGAGGAATGCTATTTTTAGATTTGTTAAAAGTGCATTGAGAGAAAAGAAAATTGAGTATACTGGTGATATTGCTGCAAAAAGAGAGTATATTCATGTGTTTGATGCTGCGCAAGCAAGTGTTGAAGTTTTAGACTCTAAGTTTTCAAATCAAAATATTACCCTTACAGGAAGTCAGACTTACTACGTGAAAGAATTACTCGAGATGATAAATGAAGTCTTGGGTAATGAGATTGAAATAATACACAATGAAAATAAAAGTAAAACGGCTCATTATAAGTTAACTCCTTATAACTTTACTCCAAAGTGTGGGAAGAAGTTTATTCCTAGCCTCCAGGTTGATATTGGGCAAGGGTTATTAAATGTTGTGGAAGAGATTTATCATTCGGAGAATTTGTAAGTGATTGCAATACTTCCATTGAAAGCAAACTCTGAAAGGGTGAAAGATAAGAATATCAAAGAACTTTGTGGGAAACCTCTCTTCTTTTATATTATAAATACCTTAAGGAAAGCTTCTTCGATAAAAAGAGTGATAATTAATACTGACTCGAATAATATTTCTGACATGGCTAAAAAAGAATTTGGTGATTTTGTTGAAATCTCTCCTCGGCCTGAGGAATTATGCGGAGATTTTGTTTCAGTAAATAAAATTATCAACTACGAAGTAAGTAGGGTTTCACAATCAGAGGATGATTTGTTTATTCAAACCCATTCAACTAACCCTTTGTTAAGTATTGAAACTCTTGAGAATGCAATTACTTATTTTGAAAGCTGTGTTAAAGAAGGAAAGCATGACTCAATGTTCTCTGTGACTGAGCACAGAACAAGGTTTTATAGCTCAGACTTGTTACCAGTTAACCATAATCCAAAAGAGTTAATACGAACACAAGATCTAGAGCCTTTACTTGAAGAAAACTCTAACTTTTATATATTTACAAAAAAATCTTTTTCCACAAATTTGAGTCGAATTGGAGAAGCTCCTTATCTGTGGAGAATGGATAATTTAGAATCAAGTGATATTGATACTGAAAATGATTGGTTACTGGTAGAAACACTTTTAAAAAGGTCTTTAATATGAAAGGTGAAGCAAGAATTCTAGATGTAGAATTACTCGAAGAAAAAGAAATTTTACATGAAATAGATGAATGGTTAACTCTGTTGAATTGGGACAATGGATGGCATTACGATCTTGATATTATTTGGATTTTAAAGTCTCTTGAGAAAAATAATATAAAACCTGGTTCAACTATTTTGGACGCTGGAGCAGGTATGGGAGTCCTACAGTTTATATTAGCTGCTAGAGGTTACAATGTGATTAGTCTTGATTTTGCGAAGAGAAGTATGCCCACATCTGTTTTGAATTTATTTGATTTTAAGATGGAAGAGAATGAAGTTGAAGATGAAAACCCATATCGAAGTTTTATGAGGTTTGATAAGGGAGCGAGAAAAGAGAGAGAGGTTAGTATCGCTAAGCTTATTACTTTTTCTTTGAAAAAAAGATTTGGTGGAGCAAGGTCTAGGTTTATTACTTTACTAAATAATATTAAGAATAAAAAATATAAAGGATCGATTAAAATTCTTCAGGCATCGTTTAATGAGATTCCTCTTGAAAGTAATAGTGTCGATGCAGTAGTTTCTATTTCAGCAATTGAGCACAATGACTTTGATCTAAATGGAAGAGCAGTATCTGAATTTGAACGAATTTTAAATAATAATGGTGTATCACTAGTTACAACAAGTGTCGCAGATCAAGAAAAAAGTTGGTTTCATAAGGAGTCTATGGGATGGTGTTTTTCTGAGAAAGATATTAATGATATTTTTGGAGCAGATCTAATTGGTAAGTATGAAGCCGTGAAAAAAAGGATGCTCTCATCTACTGTTTTAAAAAAACGTTTATCAATGGCCTATAAAATTTCGTCAAGAAATGGATTGCCTCATGGGGACTTCAATAAAATACAATACCTTCCTGTAGGTATAATGAGAAAAAAGAGTCTAGATGAAAGTAGAAAGCAGTAAGTATAGTTATCAAAAAAAGGGCTTGAACCATTTTCTTTATAGTTATAATGACTTTTTAGCATCATTGTTAAAAAGAGATTCAAGTCAATTGAAATATGTTGCTTCACCCTTGTTAGGACGTCTTGAGGGACAAACTAAGTTTTATGAAAAATTAGTAAAGTTTTTAGAATTAAAGAAACTATTAGAAAGTAATAGCGAGGCTAAAGTTCATGTTAACTCTATGGATTGGGTGATCTTTAGAGGTTTAAGTGAGTCTTTCCCCGGTCGAGTTGTCTTGGAGGGAGAAGTTGAGAAAGCTTTGCGCAAGCAATTTTTTGTTAAGTTTTTATTTTGGATGCTTGTCTCATATATTCAATATTTTTACAGCTTACTTTTTGAAAGAACTAAGAAGACGTATGAAATGACAATTAGATCATACTTTGTTCCTCGTTCTATTTCTAAAGTTGATGGCGTTATACGTGACGAGTATTTATCTCAATTGTCTGCGGATTTAGCTTTAAATTTTAAAAGTCTCATAGTTTTTAATGTGGTGGACTGGAGAGACTTAAAGCTCTACTTTACATGTAAAAAAAGTGAAAAGTTTGATTCTGTGCTTTTGTTTAAGTTTTTAAGTCCTTTTTCTCTATTTAAAGTTTTTAAAAATCTTTTAAATTCAAAAATTCAATATAATGAAAAAATAATATTTGACGGTGTTGATATTAGTTCTCTACTCAATGATGCGTTGTTGGATGAGTATTACTCATTGCGATCTTTTTTCTATTTATTGGAGAGTGAGGTTGCAGCAAAAGTTATAAATAAAACAGAGACGGCAATTTATTGGCCCTATGAGAACCAATGTTGGGAAAAAGCATACCCTTTAGCGAAAGAGATGAGTCAGTCAAATGTGATGTTAAGAGGAGTTCAGCATACAGGTATCTCATATAAACTTCTTAATTACTTTCCATCAAAATTAGATTTTGAAAATTACTTCTTCCCTGACGAAATATACTCAGTAGGGAAGATTATAGATGAGGTTTTTAAAGATTGGGGCTGGGGCAAAGTAGATTTAAAAGTTGGAGGTGCAATAAGGCATACTCACTTTAATGGCGTAAAAATTGTCAGTAGAGAAAAGAGTGAGAAAGTTATAGTATACGCTTTTAGCTATGATATTAGGCTTTATTCAACTGTCATTAAGAGGTTGGTTAATTCGTTTCAAGGGGGAGATTGCACTATTATTTTGCGCTACCACCCTTTATATAAAAGATCTGTTGTTAGGTCATACTTTGATTTTGACTTTGAATTACCTGAAAATTTTGATGACAATATGGTTGAGAGTTGGGATCAGGTTTATAATAAGGCTTCAATTATTTTATATGATGATAATACTATTGGATTAGAAGGCTTAATTAAAGGTATTAGAACATTTTATTTTGTTGATTCTGATCCATTTTATGACTCTACAAGGTTGTATAATTTGTCAGATATTAAGACTGAAGTTAAAAGTAAAGACTTTAAAGATGACGACTTTTTTAAGAAACATTCTTTGTTCAATGAGGAAATAGCACAATCATATATAGAGAAATATTTCAAAATTTATGAGAAAGGTGAAGGTTGGAAGGAGTTTGTTTAAGGAGCCGTCTTGTCTTTAAACTTTCTATTGTGAAAATAATATAGAAATACATTTGGTAAGACTAATGTAATAAGTGGCCTTAATAGGTAAAAATATTTCCATGGTGGGAGCTTTATATTTTTAAACGATTTGTACAAGTAGAATATCTCAGTAAGCCTTGCTTTTTTACTTTTCCTTTTATAGTCATTTAGACTCCATTCTATATAATAGAGTTTCTCTTGAAGCGTCCTAATTTTATGACCTCTGCTAATTAATCGATACCACATTTCAGTATCCTCAACTCTGAGTGCTTTTTCGTTGTAGCAACCAACCTCAAGTAATGCATCTTTTTTCATTAACGTTGAAGCGTGTATAACCTGACTCCCTTTGAGCCAGTCTCTCTGGGATGGAATTTCAGGGCGATCTAGAGTTCCCCATATTTTGTAATCATCTGTTAAGTAGCTATTTGTTCCAAGTATTGAAATGTCTGGGTTTTTTAAAAGGTACTTATATTGCTTTTCAAGTCTTTCTTTGTGAGACGTGTCGTCCGCGTCCTGTCTGGCAAGTATTGGCGTAGATGAATTTTTAATACATTTATTTAGTGTCGCTGCCAAACCTATGTTTTTTTTGTTTGAAAGAACTTTTATTCTCTGATCTTTTTGTGCATAGTCATTAAGAATACTTAAAGATTTATCTGTTGAGCAATCATCACAAATGATAAGTTCCCACTCTTTAAATGTTTGATTTATTATGGAGTCTATGGATAGATTTAAGGTGTTTGCGCCATTATAGACACCCATAATAAAGCTAACTTTTGGGTTCATTGATTGCTCTTGTTTCATACTTTATATTGTGAAATACTTTGAAATATTACCAGAGAAAAGGAAAAAAATGAATTTGTTTAAGTATAAATATTATATTTTAAAATACATTAATATTCTGAGTATAAAAAAGATAAAATCTACAAATAGATGCCTAATGTATCACTCTATATTTAATGATAATCGATATTATGTTGACCATTATTCTGTTCGCTTTTTAGAATTTAAAAAACAAATGAAGTTCTTGAAGAAGAATGCTGAAAATTTGGTTCATTTTGATGAGTTCGTAGAGAGTGAGTGTAGTATTTCAATAACTTTTGATGATGGATTTAAAGATAATTTAACTTTAGTTGCTCCTCTTATGGAGGACCTAGAACTTCCGTGGACAATATTTGTAGTGTCAGACTTTCTTTCTGATGAGTATCCAGACTATATGAGTAAGGAGGACTTATTGGAGTTGAGTAAGTATAGATTTGTGAAAATCGGAGCTCATGGAAAAACTCATCAACCATTGGCAAGTATGAAGTTTGAAGATGCTGAGAGAGAGTTACGAGAAAGTAAAAAAGAGATTGAGAATATTTTAGGACAACAGGTTCTGACAATGAGTTTTCCTCATGGAAGCTTTTCTCAAGATTTACTTCGATGCTGTAAAGATCTTGGCTATAAAAATGTTGGCATTAGTGTTCCTTATCGAAATGATTCTAAAGCATTCGCTATAAACAGATTTTCAATATTTGAGTATGACTCTGTACTTGACTTGAGATTTAAAATTTCTGGTCATTGGGACTGGTTTGGGAAGAGATATTTGTGATAAAGATTGCTAGGATTACCACGGTTCCATTTGCCTTTGTTCATATAAAAGACCAAATTAGAATTTTAAAGGATCAGGGTTATGATATTACCTTGATTACATGTGTGAAGGAAAGTACTTCATTTGATCTCGATGATTTAGGGGTTAAAGTCTTAAATGTTAACTTCTCTAGAGAGATTAATCTTTGGAAAGACTTTAGATGTTTAATAGAATTAACTTGGATATTGTTAAGAAATAGATTTGATATTATTCATTCTTCAACACCAAAAGCTGGGCTTATTACCGCTTTAGCGGGAATTCTCTCATTCTCAAAGGTTCGGATACATACTTTTACTGGGCAGCGTTGGCAAACATTGAAAGGGATTAAGAAAAAACTCCTTATGTTATTCGATAGGTTGATCGTTCTTCTAAACTCTAAGTGTTTCACAGACTCACCGTCACAAAGTGAATTCTTGATTAAAAATAAAATTGGATCTAGAGAAAAAGTTTCTTGCATTGGAGATGGTTCTTTTGGAGGAGTTGATTTTGGACGTTTTGATTTGAAGAGAATAGGTGAGAAGTCGATTAAAATTAAAGAGGGTTTGAAAATATCGGAAGAGGATTTTGTTTTCATTTATGTGGGACGAGTCGTTAAGGATAAAGGGATTAATGAGTTAGTTGAAAGCTTTTTGCAGCTAAAAGAAGAAGCTAAAAACTTAAAACTTGTTATAGTTGGACCTTTAGAAGTAGATGATCCTATTGAAAAAATAACTCTTGAGCGTATAAATAATTGTAAGGATATTGTATCTGTGGGGTATGTGAGCGATCCAGAAACTTATATTTATTTTGCAGATGTTTTTTGTATTCCAAGCTATAGGGAAGGGTTTGGAACGGCAGTTATTGAGGCCGCGGCTCTAAACGTACCTTCTATTGGAACCGATATTCCAGGTTTAAGGGACTCAATTAAAGATTTAGAAACAGGATACTTAGTAGGTTTGAAAGAAATTGAAGGTTTGACTGTTACTATGAAGAAATGTTTAAGAGAGAAGATTGAACTAAAGAAAATGGGGGAGAGGTCTAGAGAGAGAGCTGAGAGACTCTTCTCTTCAAAAGTTGTTAGTGAACATTTAATAGAAGCCTACAAACACTTTTTTTAGCGAAATAACTTATATGAAATAGGTAGGTTTGACTCTTGTTTTTCAAATTTAAAATTATTTTCTTTGAAAGTTCTCTCAAGCTCTTTTTTTGATCTCATGTATCCAATTGGTTTAAATTCTTTGTAATTACCAATTTTAAAAGATATTAGAAGAATTTTTCTTGCGCTGTTAAAGATCGACCTTGGTGATGATTTAGATGTACAAAAGATAAAAATATTTCCATTGTCTCTTAGAATAGAGGAGCATTTTTGAAGTAGGTTATTAAGACTTTTATCATTTAGAGCATAAAGCAATTGATTTAAAATGATATTATCGTACTTCTTAGACTCATCTATTTCTAATACATTCTTTTTATAAAAGTGTATATTTGGTATGTCTCTTGTTTCTTTTGAGAAGTCTTCCATAAAGTTTTCGTAATCATAACAGTCCATTGATTCAACTTTGTTGTCAGGCTTGGTTGCAAGTTGATACTCTATGTTAGAGCAACCACAGCCAAGAGAAGCACAGTTACCTTTAAGTGTTTTATCCAAGGTTGAAAATACACTATCCTGGTAAGGTGTTAAATCGTCCTTATATGAGGCTCTGTCGGGACTATTTTCGACTACCTTTACTTTCATTATTTCATCTAGGGACCATTGAGATAAATGCCACTCTTTGTTACCGACTTTTTCGGGAAAAACCTCTTTGGCTGCTTTGATGTGAGAAGTCGAGAATAGTTTAAACATTTTTCAGTTATTCCTTGTGATAATCATTGGTACAAGCTTATATTACTATATACTCTTGCAACTGATGTGTTAATTAAATTTATTACAATAAGACTTCCTTTGAAAGATTGGGATTAAAATTGCTTTGTGCGAAAAAAAAAATGATTTCTTGGTTTATTGGATTGAGCGTATTTAGAGTTCCGATCAGTGCATTGGTATTTGATGAATCATCTGCTTTTAGGCAATTACTGGCTTTGTCCCCATTGCTCTATTTGATACTAGATAATATTCTATCTATAAAGACTTTTTCAAGAGATTTAAACTCTTTTTTTGGCTATCTTTTTATTTTTGGTTTGATGCAGATTTTGTTTTTGTATTTTGGGTTCACTATTTATGATATCGGCGAACTTAAGATTTTCTTTCATACTTCAATTGTATTCTCAATAACTCCATTTTTACTACAGAGAAGCTTTAAAGAGAAAGACTTGAGAGAGATCCTAGTTAAAACTTCCAAGTGTTTGCTGGTGTTGGGGTCTTTGTTTCTTACTATAGAAGTATTTTTAATTAAATTTTCATTTTTCACTCCTCGAGAAGTGAGGATGTTTTTGATCTCTGACGTAGGCCCTTCTGTTATTAGGGTGAATAGTTTCTTGTTTCCTTCTGCTATAGCTGCTTCTGGTTTACTTGTTTCCTGGCTTTATTTATTTTCGAATGCTGTTTTTAAAAAAACTAGATTTACAATTGATTTGATGGCGTTGCTTTTAGTCTCTTTTTTAGCTATTTTCTCTTCTGACTCTTTATATATTGTTCTCGTTTTAATGGGGATGGTTGTTGTTACATTAATTAAAGGTGAGTTAAATGAAGGGTTTAAGAGGAAGTATATTGTTGTAATAGGGATGGTGGGAGTATATTTCTTTTTTAGCATTTTCTATTTAGGAGTAGGAGACAAGCTAGCCTCATATTTTTTAAGGGGTCACTTTAATCTAATGGATTATCTACCTCATTTAAATGAGTGCTCAGTAAAAAAAATTTTAATCAACTTGGGAAAAAGAGGAATTGACTCTTGCCAGGAGGGAGAGGTGAAGTTCTTGGAGCCCGTTATGATTTTTGGGGTTTTGCCAGTTTTTAGCTATTACTTTTCAGGTAGCCTCGTTATTTTTTCATTCATATATAATAGAATTATTTCTAGTGAGCTTGTTGGGGCAGTGACTTTTTTACTGTTAGGGCTGCATTATGGAGGTGCTGATGTTGCCGGATACAACTACTTTTTTTTAATTTTTGTAACTTTGCTAACGGTTGAAAGTTTTTCATTAAGGGCATTGGAGTGAAGTGTTTGATCTTGTTATTGCTTTTTTATTTAAGTCATAATTCTTTGAGCTTAGAGCTTGGATATGTCAAATCAAGAGGTCGATTAAATGCCAAGCTGTTAGATCTAGTGAAGCCATCAATGTGTTCAAATATTCCAAGAATAATTTTAGAAAAAGGCTGTTATTCTAAAAAAGGTGTGTTTTTTAGAGTATCTTGTCGTGAACTCTATACGCAAGGTTTGTGTCGTTCAGATGTTCTTGTTGAGATGTCCGCCTTAAGCTCTGCTTGCGATAAGGGAGAAAGCTTCTCGTGCTATCTTTTGTCTGCATATAGTCGAAACAAATCGGAAAGTTTATTAAAAAGAGGTTGTAATTTAAATTATAGAGAAAGTATTCAAAGCTTAAATGTGTTAAATTGTAGTTCACTAGCTTTTAGAGAAATGCGTCGAGGAAAACTTGTTAGAGGGAGATCTAGGCTAGATAATGCCTGTTTCTCCTTGAGAGATCCATTTTCCTGTCATTTTTTAGGAAGTCTCTATAAGGAAAAGAAATGGTTAAAGTTCTCTAATATTACTTTTAAAGAATCATGCTCCATGGGGATGATTTTTTCCTGCTCAGAAAAAGAGAGGGAAAGCATGTTTGCAGAATTAGAGTTAGATTGTGACTCTCTTTCTAAGAGTGATGGAAGAAGTGTTGAGAAATTCTGTGTTCGTGATGGGGTGAGGCATGGCGCTTCTTACCAGTTAAGTAAGAAGGGGCTTGAAGTCGGCTTATATGAACGTGGTGAGAAGGTGGGGGTTTGGAATCATCTTAGAGACGATATGCTTCTAAGGAAGAAAGTGTTTCGTGAAGGTAGATTAATTCGAGAGATCTTTATTAATGTAAATGAGTTAAAAGGTGTATTAAAGTGAATCTTTTTTTAAAATTTCATTACGAAAGTGTGACAAGTAGATACGATTCTTTTTTTTATGATTTATTTTATTTTCTTTCAAAGAAAAACTATCTTGCTGATTTCAAAGAAGAGGTAGCTCATTTTTTAAAGATAAGTTCTGAACACTTATCTTTGTTTAGCTCTGCTAGAATGTCTTTAAATGCAATTTTAAAGTCTGTCGAAGTAGGTCCTGAGTCAGAAGTTATCGTTTTGCCATTTACGTGTGAAGTAGTTATTGACTCAGTTCTCGAAACAGGAGCTAGGGTGATATATTCAGATATTAATGAGGAGACCTTGTCATTTGACTTTGAGAAACTTGCTAAGAAAGTAACAAGTAAGACAAGAGTCATCATTGTTCAATATTCATATGTAAGCAACGAACTTGTTTCTCAAATTAAATCTACGGAAAAATTTAAGGATATTTATGTTATTGAGGATTGTGCCTTAACGTTTGGAAGTAAGAATGAGCAAGGAGAGTTATTGGGGACATTGGGAGATGCTGCAATATTCTCTTTTGATAAAACGAAAATCTTTTCAACCGTTTCTGGTGGAGCGAGTTTTGTTAGGAGTGAAGAAATCGCTAAAAAGGTCGAAGAGCTTTCAAAAAACTGTAAAAATTTAAGTACTACTTTTTTATTAAGCTTAATTTTTCAAAAGTATCTACTATACTTTTTTACTTGTGAGCGCTTTTATAAGTTAACAATAAAGGTTTTATCAATAGTGAATAGATTTAAGCTTTTAAAGGACTTTAGTGTAACATTTAAGCCTAGAGAGAAAAATGATTACTTATACAGAATGTCAAACCTCCAGGCTTATTGGGGTTTGAGACAAATAAAATATCTTCAAGAAAATTTAAACAGTAGAGGTAGGCTAAAGGGGAAGATTTTAGAAATTCTAAAAAGAAATAATATATGTTATCCTATGGGAATAGGCTCGAATGTCATTTTTCCATTGCGTATCCCTATATATTTAAATTGGAGACCTAACTCTAGTAAGGTCGAATTTGGGGATTGGTTTCGCTCTTTTGCATTAGGCTATAATGGTGAACCTGAGGAACTGAACTACTTTGAAGAAGAATATCCCGTTGCGCAAAATCTTCATAAAACTATCTATAATTTGCCTTGTTTTTTACGTAATCCATCTTTGGAAGGAAAATACTTGTCTGAAGTGGAAAATCTATTAAAAAATCCTAATTTAAAGTAGTTTTCTCTGATTTTTTCTCTTGTTTTTTTTAAGTTAGTACTAACAAATACACTTTAGTAATATATACTAGGCTATCAGTTTGATATTTTAATGGGGGATTTTTTGATAAGGTTATCAAAATCAAAAATTGGAAGCTTGGAAAAAGAATATGTTTTGAAGGTTTTGGACTCAGAATATCTTGGAATGGGGCCTGAGGTTGGTCTTTTTGAGAACGAAATTTCAAGTTTACTTGGCAGGAGAGCTGTTTGTGTAAATACTGGAACTTCTGCCTTGCACTTGGCTTTACAGGCATTAGGTGTAACAAGTGGCGATGAGGTTTTAGTACCATCTTTGACCTATGTTGCATCATATCAGGCAATTTCAGCTACTGGGGCAGTACCAGTTTCGATTGACGTTGATTCTCGTAGCCTTTTAATGTGCCCGGAAGATGCAAAGAAGAAAATCACAAATAAGACAAAAGTTATATTGACTGTCTTTTATGCAAGTCAGACTGATAATATTGACGATATCTATGCATTGGCAAACGAAAAAAAATTAAGAGTAGTAGAAGATGCAGCTCATTGTTTTGGTAGTTTTCATGAAGGTAAAAGGGTCGGATCTTTTGGAGACGTAACTTGCTTTAGTTTTGATGGTATTAAAAATATAACTTCTGGTGAAGGAGGTTGTATTGTTAGTAGTGATGAGATTTTTTTAGATAAGGTAAGTGATCTTCGATTGTTAGGAATTTCTGGGGATTCGGAGAGAAGATATTTAAAGTCTAGGACTTGGAACTTTAACATCAGAGAGCAAGGTTGGAGGTATCATATGAGTGATATTATGGCTGCCATTGGTAGAGCTCAATTAACACGTCTAGATGAATTTTCAAATAAAAGAAGGGCATTAGCTCATTCTTATGTTTCGAAACTTGGTAATTCTTCTTTAATTAAATTGCTGAGAAATGACTTTGAGGGAATTGCTCCTCACATTTTTGTTGTTAGAGTGAAAAATAGAGATCTTGTAAAAGACCGACTTAGCGCTAAAGGGATACAGGTAGGAATTCATTATGTGCCTAATCACTTTCATGAACTCTATAGAAGCTCTGAGCCGTTAAAGAATACAGAAGAGGCGTTTCTAGAGCTATTGAGTCTGCCTCTACATTGCGATTTGGAAGAAGAGGATATTGATTATATCACGAAGTCAATTATTGAGGTTGTAAATGAATTATAATCCACTCGTAAGCGTTATTATGAACTGCTGCAATGGTGAAGCTTACTTAAGAGAGGCTGTTGATTCTGTTTTGTCTCAATCTTATAAAAACTGGGAAATTATTTTTTGGGACAATTGCTCGAAAGATAAGTCTGTAGAAATAATTCAATCATACAAAGATAAAAGAATTAAATGCTTTAAGGCTCAGGAATTTACAGCTTTAGGGAAAGCTAGAAATTTAGCTATTGAAAAATCTCGAGGGGAGATTATTGCTTTTTTAGACGTGGACGACATTTGGTATAAAGAGAAATTACTTTTACAAGTAGAGGTTTTTATCAAAAAGGAAAGCGTAGGAATTGTTGTAACGGACACTATATTCTTCGATAAAGATGGGGATCAAAGACAGTTATACTCTTCAATAAAGCCAAAAGAGGGGAATGTTTTTAGAGCTTTATTAAAAAGGTATGACCTTTCTTTAGAGACAGTGGCAATAAGAAGAAAACATCTAGATCTTTTAGTAGAGTGGTTTGATGTTAGGTTTGATATGATCGAGGAAGCTGAGCTTTTAATTCGTTTATCTAAGAAGTGTGAACTTGCTTACATTGATAAAGTATTAGCAAAGTGGAGAATGCATGATGATAGTTGGACATTTTCAAAGTATGAAAAATTTCCAGTTGAGAGGGAGTTAATGATTGAGAAATTTTGTAAGCTCTACCCTAACTTTGAAGATGAATACTCGGATGAGTGTATGGAGTTAAGAAAAGCCATAGCAAAAGAGCGAGCTTTATTAGGTTGGAAAAAAAGTGACTTGAGAGAAGCTCGAGCATTTCTAAGACCTTATCTTGGTGATCGAAAAATGTTAATATATTTTTTACTGACATTTTTACCAAAATCTATTTATGATAAGATTCAACAATTAAGAGGCTTTAAGCCAATTTAAAGGAAGATTATGAAGGCAGTTATTTTATGTGGTGGGAAGGGGACGAGACTAGCTGAGGAAACAAAAGTTATCCCTAAGCCACTTGTAGGAGTTGGTCCTTATCCTATACTTTGGCATATAATGAATATTTACTCTAAGTTTGGAATAAAAGAATTTATTTTATGTCTTGGCTATAAAGGAGATGTAATAAAGGATTACTTTTTAAATTATTATCAATTGAACAATGACTTCTCTATCGACCTTTCATCAGGCGATATTTCTTACCATAAAAAAGGTTCTCTTGATTGGAAGATTCATCTTGTGGACACAGGAGAAGATACTTTAACTGGTGGAAGGTTGTTAAGGTTAAAAGATCATCTAAAAGAAGATGAGTCATTCTGTCTGACTTATGGTGACGGTGTTGCAAATGTAAATATAGAAAACCTTATTTCTGCCCATAAAAAAAATGGGAAAGTTGCAACAGTTACGGGTGTTAGGCCAGCGGCGCGATTTGGTGAAATGAAAATAAATGAAAATAGTGAAGTTTTAGAATTTGCTGAAAAGCCTCAGTCGTCAAGTGGATGGATAAATGGTGGTTTCTTTGTTTTTAATAATGAAATATTTAATTACCTGAAAGATGATGAAACAATTCTCGAGAGAGCGCCAATGGAGGGACTTGTCAGAGATAATGAGTTATCATTTTTTGAGCATACGGGCTTTTGGCAATGTATGGATACCCTTAGAGATAAAGAATACTTAGATTCTTTGTGGAGCGATGGAAGTGTTCCATGGCAAAATTTTTAGGAGCACGAAATGTTTAACAATATATACTCAGATAAAAAAATTTTAGTAACTGGGCATACTGGTTTTAAAGGCTCGTGGTTATGTCTATGGCTTAAAAGTTTGGGCGCTGAGGTTGCTGGATTTTCTGCTTATGTACCTTCAAAGCCAGCACATTTCGACTTTCTTCAAGAGGATGCTTATGATTTAAGTATTGAAGGTGATGTTAGAGACTTTGAACTATTGAAAAAAGAGATTGACAACTTTTGTCCTGATATTGTTTTTCACTTAGCTGCAAATCCTATCGTGAGTGATTGCTATAAAGATCCTCGTATGGCATTTGAAGTAAATTTAATGGGAACAGTAAATGTTCTGGAGGCCGTAAAAGACTCTAAAAGCGTAAAGTCTGTTGTGATGATTACTTCTGATAAGTGTTATGAAAATGTGGAATGGTATTATGGCTATAGGGAAGGTGATAAACTTGGTGGGATAGATCCATACAGTGCTTCTAAAGCCTGTGCGGAAATAGCTATAAGCTCTCTTCAAAGATCTTTTTTAAAAGAAAAGGGAATAAGAGTCTGTTCTGCAAGAGCTGGTAATGTTATCGGTGGTGGAGATTGGGCAGCAAATAGAATTATCCCTGATATTGTAAAAAAGTGGTACTCATCTGAGGAGTTATCAATTAGAAGTCCTAATAGTACAAGGCCTTGGCAGCATGTGCTTGAACCTTTAAGTGGCTACTTGCAGTTAGGAGCTATTTTGGATGAAGACATAAAGTCTTTGGAGGGAGAAGCTTTCAATTTTGGACCTCGTGAAAACTTAGATATCAGTGTTTTAGAAGTTGTTAAAAGTATGAGTAAGTACATTAATGGTTCCTGGAAAGTTGAGGCAGATGCCAGTTTTAAAAAAGAAGCAGGCCTATTGAAGCTTAATTGTGACAAGGCTAACTTTCTTTTAGATTGGCAAGCTTCCCTAAATTATGAGGAAACTATTCGATTCACAGCTCAATGGTATAAAGAATTTTATGAAGGAAATAGAGATAGTATATGTGAATTCAGTAAAAACCAGATTAAAGAGTATTGCTTAATAGCAAAAAAGAAAAATACTTCTTGGAGTCTAGATGACTAAGATAGATGGTGTTAAGTTAACACCCCTTTCAATGTTTGAGGATGAGAGAGGTGCTGTTTTACATTTCATAAAAAAAAGTAGTTCAGTATTTAATGAATTTGGAGAAGTTTATTTTTCTAAAGTAAACCCCGGGTATGAGAAGGGTTGGAAGTTACATCGCAAAATTTCCCAAAGGGTAGTCGTACCTATGGGGGAAGTTAAATTTAAGATTGTTGATATGCGCGCTTCCTCATTGACATATGGAGCTACTGATGAATTTGTTATAGGACAGTCTAATTATGCAATGTGCGAGATCCCTGCAGGAGTCTATTATAGTTTTAAGTCAAACATAGAAGAAGTATCACTGATTGCTAATCTTATTGATTCCGAGCATGACCCAAAGGAATCAATAGTACTTCCTTTGGAAACTGAAAGCTTTCCTGACTTTAGTTAGAAAGTAGATTTTATTATTTCACAGATATCTTTAATTTCAATCTCTTTTAAAAAAGAGCTTGAAGGAAGACAGAGACCTCTTTCGAAAATATCCTCACTTACAGGTTTATCATGTACAGTAAAAAAATCATTGTTTGAAAACAAGGGTTGAGTATGAAGTGGCTTCCAGACTCTTCTAGCTTCAATATTGTATAGATCGAGAGCTTCGATTAATTTCTCGGGTTTAACTTTTGAATCTTCATTGATTAGGATGGTAGATAGCCAGTGATTAGATCGACTATCTTGGTCTTCTTTGAGAAATGTTACGGGACAATCTTTAAGAAGTTGCTTATATATTTTAAAATTATTTCTTCTTTGATTGACTCGATTTTCAATGACATTCATTTGGCCAATGCCAATACCAGCACTTATGTTACTCATTCTATAATTGTAGCCAGTTTGGGAGTGAAGGTAAAACTGGGCTTTATCTCTTGCTTGGGTAATTAAAAATAAAGCTTTTTGGGCATCTTTTTTTGAGTGGGTAACAAGTGCGCCACCTCCTGAAGTGGTAATTATTTTGTTACCATTAAAAGAAAAAATTCCATAATCTCCAAATACTCCACACTTATTTTGTTTGTAAGTTGAACCTAGTGCTTCAGCAGAATCTTCAATGATTTTTATATTATTTTCTTTGCAGATTCTAGATATGTCATCGTAGTTACAACTTTTGCCAAAAAGGTCAACAGTAATTAATACTCTTGGGATTTTTGAATTACTTTTTCTTTTTATGTCTATGGCTCGCTGAAGTGAGAGTGGGCAGATATTCCAGGTTTCGGGCTCTGAATCTATAAATATTGGGACAGCTTTTTCATAGAGGATTGGATTTGCTGTTGCAACAAATGTAGAAGTAGAGCAAAATACTTCTTCGCCTTGTTTGATTTCAAGTAGTTTTAGTGCGATGTGAATTGCAGCAGTTCCCGAGTTCATAGCAACTACATGTAGACCTTTTACATTTAGAAAACTTAAGATTTTATCTTCAAGCTCGTCTACGTTTGGCCCAAGAGGAACGATGTAGTTATCACTAAAAGCTTTATCTATATACTTTTTTTCTTGTCCAGACATATGGGGAGCAGAAAGAAATATCCTATTTTTATATTTGTTAATTTTCATTTTTGGATCCAGTAAACTTTTCCATTGTCATATCCTCAGAAGAATTGATGTCTTTTTTACTAACTACCTTAAAAAAGGTTTTTATTAATATTTTAATATCTAGCAATAGTGACCAATTATCAACATACCAGACATCTAGGTAGAATTTTTCTTCCCAGCTTATTTTATTCCTTCCATTTATCTGTGCCCAACCTGTAATACCAGGTAAAACATTGTGTCGTTTAATTTGGTATTCACTGTAGAGTGGAAGGTATTCAGTGAGTAGAGGCCTTGGTCCGACAAAGCTCAAGTCTCCCTTTAGAACATTAATTAATTGTGGCATTTCATCTAAAGACGTACTTCTTAGAAAAGTGCCAAGTTTCGTGCTTCGAGCTATATCTGACTGAGACTCATTCAGTATTTGTACTTTCATCGTTCTGAATTTAATAATTTTAAAAATCCTATTCCCTTTACCAGGTCGTTTTTGTATAAAATAAATAGGGAAGCCGTCACAAATAACAATTAATATGGAGATAGAAATAAATATAGGGGAAAGCAGAATTAGTAAGATTAAAGCAGTGGCTTTATCTATAAAGGACTTTATGTATTGCTGTATTTTTTTATTTATCATCTCTTCTGTCTAGTTTTTAGATTTAGTTGTAGTTATAATTATACTCATTAATAACCTTTCTTATTTGTGATTTAATATTATTCAAACTTTTTTTTGAAGCCGGGAGCTTTTCTAGGTTGGTATCGGCTTGAGAGCCCTTTTCATATCCCCTTTTTACTACTCTGACCAAAGAGTGAGCAGTTTGTAGAGTTTCTTCTTCTTTATTAAAAATTAGTTCTTCATAAAGTTTTTCGACTGAACGATGACCTGTAAATTCAATTTCGATATCATTAGGCTCCTCTAGTCCACAGAACTTAATTAAACCTCTCGCTAAATTTATAATCTTAACCGGCTCTCCCATATCTAATACAAATACATCCCCCCCTCTAGTCATTGCACCAGTCTGAAGAACGAGCTGAGTCGCCTCAGGGATAGACATGAAATAACAAGTAGTATCGGGGGGGGCACTCTTACCGGTCTATCCTCTTTAATTTGCTTGAGAAATCCTGGAATGACTGACTCATTAATGCCTAGGACATTTCCAAATCTTACTGTACCATATTTAGTGCTTGGAAATTCTCTCTGTATTTTTTGTTTTTTTGAGAGTCGTTGTATGTTATTCATAAATACTTCTTTTAAATTAGGTAATGGTATTTATATGAATACTATGATAATATTTCGATAATTAAAACTATTTTTATAGTCATTTCATTGTAGACTCCATATAGGCTTCTTTTGTGATATTTCGCTGGCAACCATGGCTATTTCTTATTCTATAATAGAGGTTCCCGGTAGCGTTTATGAGTAGTGACTAGAGATCATTCCTTATGGGTCGTGAATAGGTTGGAGATCTAATGTTGTACGAGCAAGTGAAAAGAGTCATACTCATTATGTTCTTTTTCTCTCTAGGTTTGAATAAATTTATTCTTTACTTGCCTTTCTTTATTTTGTTTATAGCTCTTAATTATAAAGAGGTATTTAGTCCAGATTATTTTCTTAAGCTAAAGCCTTTCTTTATATTCACAGTCTTGATTTTTTCTGTAATTTGTATAGTCATTTTTGGTGGAGGATTATTACTTTATCCCTATAGATCGTTAGTTGTAATGGGCTTTGCCTTCTTTGGTGCTGGGGTCATTTTTTATCAGAGTTTAAGTAAGAGAAGTTTGATCTTGAGTTATCTCTTTGGTGTTTTTGTGGAGTGTTGTGTTATTATTTTTGCTAGTTATATCAAAGGTGGTTATGGGCATGGAGGGCTTTGGAGTCCATTTAGCGGCTCCGTTATAAATTCTCCGCTTGTCAGTAGTATGATGTCAATTTTTGGGTGTGTTTCGTACTATGTGCTTTGTCATGGTAAGTTAAGCGTCAAGGGATTCATTTTTTTGGTTATACTGTTAGTGTCTATTTTATCTGGCTTCTATTTGAAAGGAAGGGCTTTTTTTATCATCTTTTTTTTAGGTTCTCTCTATTCTCACCTTTTTCTTTTTATTAAAGGGAGAAGTCAGAAGGGTTTATCGTTATTTGCTCTTTTGATGGTGACGGTGTTCTTGTTTTACCTCAGTAGTCAAGAATTTAGATATGAGTTTCTCCATGTTGTGGGAAGATTCAAGGAGGGGCTTGATTCTTCGTCTAGAGGAGAGTTATACATAAATGGTTTTTTACAAATGCTGTCTCACCCTTTGGGCGGCTTTGGTGTAGATGAGAAATTTGTAAGTGTGAAATGGTTTCACAACTTCTGGATTGATTCTGCAAGAATAGGTGGGTGGGCTCCTATCGTTTTATTTTTTAGTGCCTATGCTTATTTGCTTAGGCGAGTGAAGGTAAATATACTATGTTTAGAGAATGCTCTTGAGAAGTTAATTATTTTAGCTTCATTAGCAGTGATGTTTCAAGAGGTGATTATTGAAGGAGATTATAGACCTTATTTTATTTTATTTTTAGGAAGCCTTACGCTTCTTAAAAATCATAATTATGATGATTCCTCTTACTGTTAATTGTTTTTTCTGTTAAAGATAAAGTGTTAGGTCTGTCATGCTTATATGTTACTTATTTGAGCTCCTTACTCTTTAAATCTATTTATAATTGAAATTGTCTCTATCATTTCTATACAGGGGACAGATTGTCCTGGGTTCGAAAAGGGACAGTGCCAGCCGCAGTAGAAGCAATCAAGCTTTTTATAAACTGACAGACTTGTTAACTTTTTATTATATTTCTCTGGGAAAGGCAGAAACCTTTCAAAGTGTCCTCCGCCTAGTAGTGTTATGGATTTTGTTTGAGTTACTTGAGCTATATGAACAGCGCAACTCTCAGAAGTTATAAGTAACTCTAGTTTAGAGATTATGTTTGTAAGATTAATTAAAGACGTTTTTCCAACAAGGTTAATTATTTGATGAGGCTTTTGGCAGTATCTTAAAATATCTTCAGTTATTTGAATGTCTGTAGGTCCTCCAAGTAGGACAATTTTATGGCCATTTCGGATTAAGACTTCTATTAATTGCCCATACTTTTCTGGCTCCCAACACCTTCCTCTCCAGCTTGCTCCTGGGAAAATACCTATGGTTTTATCCTCTATGTAAGTTAAGAGTGGGTCATTAGAATCAGTTTTAATTAAATATTCTGTGTAGTTGTAGTTTGGAATAACTTGCTGGAAAAAATTATCAATTCTTGTAAGCTCGTTAGCATTTTCATCTTTAATTAAGTAGTTATAGAAAGAGTTTCCAATAGTTATTAATGCTTTAGAGCTATTTGTAGAGTCTCCTTTAAAGGAAGATTTCTTAGTTGCTTGAAGAGAGTAGATTAATATATCAAATAATGATTCTCTAGAGTAGCAAGGGTAAATTATTTCATTGTAGTTTCCTTTTACCCTCCATATAAGAGATAGGAAGTAGCTTAATGAGTTATAGAGTTTTGATCTATTAAAAGAAACTATCTCATCAACATCTAAGTATTCTTTTGCAACGTTTTCATTGATCTGATTTACAAGAACTTTAATATTGAATTCTTTGTGAGGATAGAAATCTCTTATATTATGAATAAATTGAAGAAAGATGAAGAAATCACCAACTGCGTCAGGCTTTACAATTAGTATTTGATTTTCTTTACTCCCTTTTGAAATATTAGTAAGCTTTATAAAAGTTGCTAAAAAAAATGCTATTACTTTGAAGTAAATAGAGTAAAGTCTCTTCACTGTTTCCCTTTGTATTACTTTACAGTAATAATATCCTAGTTATATTACGCAGACTAGAGGGAGTGAATTAGGCCTCTAGCTAGTTTATGAGGTTATATGTCTAATAGTAAAAGACTGTTGATTAGTATTCAACTTATTACATTACTTCTAATCATTTTTCTGCTTTCAACTGCAATGATCTTGTCTCTTGATACTCCTTTTAGGTTAATTGATGATTATGGTGATTGGAGAGTAAACTTCTCTGAAGTTACTAACTCAATAATTCACTTAAATAAGGGGAGATTTAGGCCTACATTTGAAATTGGAAATATTTTCTATTGGTCACTTTTTGGGACGAACTCTACTTCCCATCATGCCTTTCGCTTTCTTGTCAAAATTCTATCTTATATATTATTCTATAAAATAATATTTTATGCTCATTATAAACAAAATATAGGAGCTCTTAGAAATTTAAAAGAGTATCCTCTAGTCTCAATCATAAGCTTTGGACTATTTTTCATATTTCCAAATAACCCAGAGGCTAGGCTTGCTCCTCAGGAATTATCAACAGTTTTCTTTTTGTTATCGACATCTTACTTTTTTATATGTGTGAAAAAGACAACGTTCAACTATATGTTGTCCTTAGTGTCATTCATTTTATTATTGTGGAGTAAGGAGACTAATATATTTCCTGGTTTTGTACTACTATGTGTCGTTTTTTATGACTTTAGGAAAATTAAGATAAAGAGTAGAATATTGTATATTCTTCCATTTCTCTTATTCTATGTATTTACATTTATTAAAGTTTATTATGCCGCCCAATCAGGTTATGGAACTGAAACCAGAGACATTTATGGTGTATTAAAAAATATTAGGTATGTGTTTATTAATCTTTTTATGCCTGGGAATAGACCAGATATAGTGATGAGTGGTTTTCTTCTTTTCCCATTCATATACTCTGTAAAAGAAAAGATTTTTTCAAAAGTAATTTTAGAAAAAGAATTTTTAATTATTTTTTTTCTCTTTCTTTCTCTTGCTTTCACTTTTGTTATTGGTTGGGCCCCAATTCTAAGATATATGTATCCTGCTGTTGTATTATATCTAATGTGTTTTTTACTTCTTTTAATTAAGGTTACTCCTGTCCTAGATCAAAAAACTATTTCTGTATGGTTTTTACTTTTTGTACTTACCATATCTCAAAATTATATCTTTCAATTTGAGACACAAAGAAGCGCAGGTATATTTGAGGAGGCTGTTCTTTTAGAGTTAGAAAATACCTGTGAAAACTCATCAATAGGTTTAATAGATAAGAATGAATTTTTTGATAAAGTTAATATTTATTTTTTACACTTTTCTTCAGGTTGTACAAAGATAAACTTTTCAAATACTAATAAAGACTTTCTTTTGACTATGAATAAAAAAAATATTCCTGATGGATGGAAAATTTCTAAGGTTTTAAAAACAAAATTAAATGAAACGCCAATTAGCGATAAAATTTCTCTGTATACTAAAGTCTTGAGACCAATCTCTTTTATTAAGGAGAAGTATAATTATAGATGGATAGATGCAGGTGTAGGGAGGCCGATACCTTGGTATTTACTTGAAAAAGTTAGCTCTCATCCTTGATAAGATAGTCAGGTCTACCTTTAACTTCGAGAAATATTTTTCCTATATATTGACCAATAATACCAAGAATAATCATTTGAACTCCCCCAATAAAAAGAACACTTACTATTAGTGAACTCCAGCCAGAGATGGCCTCATCGGTGAAAATTTTAATATAAAGTGCATAGAGAGCATAAATAAAAGTAAAGGCTGATATGACAACTCCAATAATTATTGAAAATGTTAGTGGCCGCGTACTAAATGAAGTGATTCCAGTTATTGCAAATAAGATCATTCGTTTAAATGAATATTTTGTTTCTCCCCATAGCCTTGGGTTAGGTGTGTAGTTTATTTTAAATTGTCTATAGCCAACCCATGAAGATAACCCTCTAAAGAATATATCTTTTTCTTGAAAACTATTAATATCATTCAAAACTTTGGAGTCTAAAAGTCTGAAATCAGCAGCTCCTTGTTCAATTTCTGTATCGGATAGTTTGTTTATCAGTCTATAGAAGTAAAGTGATGTAATCTTTTTAAAATAGCTTGTTTGTGAATTTGTATCATCCCTAATTGTATAAACAACTTGATACCCTTCTTTCCATTTCTTTAGCATTTCGGGGATTAGTTTCGGAGGATGCTGAAGATCTGCATCTAATGAAATTGTACAGGCTCCGGATGCCTTTTTTAGTCCTGCTCTTAGAGCCGCTTGATGACCAAAGTTTCTTGAAAAATCAATATATTTAACTCTTGAATCTTTTTTAGCTAAATTTAGAATAACTTCTAGACTTTTATCAGTACTGCCATCGTTAACAAAAATAAGTTCAAAGGGATAGATCTCTTTAAGCTCCTTCTCAAGCTCAGTATAAATTTTAACAATATTTCCCTCTTCATTGAAAGTGGGGATAACTATTGAGATTAGTTCTTTAGAGCTACTTGTCATTAAGTTCTTTCCTTTGTAGAGAAATTGCATTCCAAAAGAATAATGATTTTATTTGAGTCATAAATATTGGACGAGTATTTTTATGTAATAGATTGAGTATAAAGGCACTTAACGATTGGGATATGACTGTCGCGTATGCAGCTCCTTTGACTCCAAACTTTGGAATTAAAAAGAAGTTTAGTATAATGTTTGATACCGCTCCAATTGATGTTCTCATAAGAGATAGTCTTGTTAAGTTCTCTGATATGTCCCAGGCTGACTGAGAGACTCCCCAGAAAACAAATAATGAAGACCATATATGAATTTGTAAAACTGGAACAGATGCTAAGTACTGATCTCCAAATATTAATGGAACTATTAAAGGGGCTAAAAAGTAGAGAGGGATTGATATCAAAAGTGAAAGAGCACTCATCAACATCATCAATTGTTTAGTTTGAATTTTATACTTTATTGGATTAGATGTCCTATTCGAAATAATATTTGGAAAGAATGAGGTCATTATAATTGTTGGGATAAAGTACCAAATTTCAGATAGTTTTACAGCAATAGAGTATATTCCTACAGCGCTAGCATCGATCATATTATTTAGCATGTATTGATCAATTCTCATATAGATTAGAATTGCTAGACCAGAAAACATGAGAGGCCAGCTTTTAGATAAACTATCTAGAATTATTTCTTTTGAAGGTTTCCAATTGAAAAGACTTCCACCTTCTTTTGAGTAGAAAAATATTAAAAAGGCAGAGTAGGTTAATACTTCTGTTAGTTGAGCGATCGCAAAATATACTACACTCATCTCTAGTAATATGAATGTTAACTTGAATGAAGAAGATACCGTAAGCGCAATTAGAGAAGCTCTTACACTTTTTTTACTGTTTAATTTACTTGCAAAATAATCTTCTAGCTGATCAAAAGGGTTTACTAGAAGAGATATTGCCATAATTATAATCAGTGTGGGCTGGTTTGGCTCTCCATGAGTGAAAGAGAAAAATAATAAAATAATAAATATTATAAAGCTTGAGATTGCTCGGATGCAAAAGGATGATCCTAGAATTAAATAAAGAGGGCTATCCTTTAGTATCATTTCTTTTTTGATAATATTTCTTAACCCTAAGTTCGCAACAGGTATAGTTAGAGAAATAATAGCTAAAGCATAGGATAGCATTCCAAAGTCATGTGGTCCTAAATATCTAGCAACGTAGGATACTACAAAAAAACCTAAACCTAGTTTGTAGCCTTTTTCAAGTAATAGCCACATTGAGTTTGAAATGATATTTTTTTTGTGCTGAGATAAATTTTTTATTTTATTTGCTATTTTCATTTAGTAAGTACTCTATCACTTTTAAGATAAGGACGTCACCTAAGACGTATATATTATGACTCTTTCTGTAATTACATTGACTTTTAATAATTATGATGAACTTAAGGCCACTTATGAGTCTATTTTTAAAGTGGATAACGTAGATTATGAGTGGGTCGTAATTAATGGGGGAGACTGTCCAAAAACCAAATTATTTTTGGAGAACTTATCAGATAATAATTTTAAATATATATCTGAAAAAGATAATGGAATATATGATGCTTTTAATAAAGGGGTAGCTCTTGCTTCTGGAGAGCTACTTGTTTTTATTAACAGTGGCGACCTTTTGATTAGTGAGACATACCTTAGAGATGTAGTTCTTAAATTTAAAAGTTCTATAGAGACTTCTTTTTGCTACTCTAATATCATCTTTGTTGATGAAAATGCTGGAAAGTTAGTCTTTAAATATGACAAGAATAAGCATATTTCGGAAGGGATGCCATATTTTCATCAAACATTAGTTGTAAGAAAAGATATCTTCAATCAAATTGGGCTTTTTGATACATATTTTAAAATCGCTGGAGACTATGATTGGGTCATGAGAATGACTCTATCTGGATTTCAGGGATACTACTTTGACGAAGAAAGTATTTTGATGGATGGAAAAGGGATTTCGGCGAAACAGGAATTTAAAAGTATTAAAGAATGCTTTTATTCATTAAAGATAAATAAAAATCTTGGTCTAAGAAGCTGTTTGGGGGTTTTTTATAGGTTCCTAAAGTTTTGTATTAGAAAAGTATTTTATAAGGTGGGAGGAGGAAAAATTCTACGTCTTTTAAAGAGCATTAAGTACGAATCCTCTAATTAAAAAGATACTTTATAAGCCCAATAGGGCGGCCAAGAAGCGTGGCAAAGTTATTTAGAATTAAGCCAGGTTTAAGGACTATTATTCCTCTTATTATCTGTAGAGGGGGGATTAGGATCATTTCTATTAATTCTAAAGTCACTAGTAACTTTTTTTCTTTAAATAACCACTTCGAAACTAATGCCCCTTTTCCTAATGCGTAGGAGTAGGACTTCTTAAGCCCTTTCGTTAATGATTCGTTAAAAGGAGGAACATGAATAACTTTAAGTTCAGGTACAAACTCCATTTCTTTATGTGAAAAGTATGCTTTCCAGCAAAAGTCTGTTTCTTCTCCGCTTCCCCATATTGAGCCAGCTCCAAAGTTTTCATCAAACCTTTGAAGATCATTAAAAACATTTGCTTTTACACAGAAATTAGATCCCATTAAGTTTTTTGAATTATAGAATTTCTTTAAAGAGCCACCCTTTTTGTGCCTTAGGGAGTAGTACTCCATAGTATCTTCTCTTAGAATGCTACCAGCAATGACTTCGATATTTTTATTTTTCTCTATATATGAAAGAAGATTTTCAGAGTATTGCTCATCTAGTCTGCCATCATCGTCACAAAAGACAATCCACTCAGCAGACTTGGGGATAATTACCTCGTTTCTAGCCGCAGATACAGACTTTTTTGAAGACCTTTGAATAGTGAGGAGTGGGTGCTTTAGAAGCTCGTTATCAATATTTAGCGGAGTATCATTTTGATCAATCAAAATAACCCTCATTGGAGGGGGAGTTTGTTTTAATGAATAGCGAAGACTTTTTTCAACAAGAGATTTCTCTCTGTATATCGTATTTGTAACAATGATATAGTCAATATTTTTAGTAGGCATTTTTATTAATAAACCCTTTTAGGAAAGTGAGAAAAATAATCTTGATATCGAGCCAAAAAGACCAGTTTCTAATATAAAAAATATCACACTCAATTCTCTTTGTTAGATCAGTGTCTCCGCGCCATCCGTTAACTTGTGCCCACCCTGTGATTCCAGCTTTCATTTTATGCCTAAGCATATAATGTGGTATCTCATCTTTAAATTTTTCTACAAAGAATGGTCTCTCTGGTCTTGGGCCAACTAGTGACATCTCTCCGATGAGGACATTCCAAAGTTGAGGTAATTCATCAAGGCTAGTTGATCTTATAAATGATCCAAATTTTGTCTTTCTAGGGTCTTCTTTAGATGACCAAGTCGTTTGGTCCTCATTTGTTAGTGCAACTCTCATTGAGCGAAATTTCCACATTTTAAACTTTTTTCCATTGAGACCAATTCTCTCTTGAGCGAAAAATATAGGGCCTGAGCTTGAAAGCTTCACTCCAATTGCAATGGCAATCATAAGTGGAGAGATAATAAGTAGACCTATTCCTGTAGAAATAATGTCAAACAGTCTCTTAAAGATAAGATCAATACTAGAAAAACTTGGTTGATTAAAAGTTAAAAGCGGAATCCCTGCAAAGTCTTCTATATGATGTCCTACCATAGAGTAAGAAAGGTCAGGTAGTACCTGAAGAGGGATGACATCATTATAGTTATTCTTTAAAAACTCTGAGAATCTCTTAGCATTCTCGTTAGAATAAGAGACGACAACGTTATCTGGCCTTGTCTCCTTAATAAAGTCAGAATATGAACTTGAGATAATATCAATATCAGGGTCTCTCAAATTTTCTCCTGCATCTATCCACCCTATAAATGAGATACCACTATCTCTATACAGTCTAGAAACTCTTAAATATTCTAAAAGATTCTTTCCATCACCAACAAGTAATACGTGGCGAAGGTTTTTACCTTTTCTCCTTATTTTCTTTAAAAGTTTTCTAATTGCAACTCTACTGATGATGAGAAAGCTCGAAGAAATCACAAAGTATAAAAGAAGATGAATACGTGAAAGACGCTCAAATTTAAGAAAATAGAGGATAACAATCAAAATTAGGAAACTTACAGTATTAGCTTTTAACGCTTTAAAAATCTCATCAAAGCGTGAACTAAAGCGGTGGGAAGTATAAAGTTTATTTTTTTCAAAAATAAAATAAGAAACAACAACTAAAGTTAATCCGACTTTAAAAAAGTCGTCGAAGAGACCTTTTTGTCCGTCAGGAATAAGGTTAAATCTTAAGTAGTATGCGAGAAGCCATCCTGAAAAAATTAGGACTGCGTCAAGACTCTTTTGCAAGAGTGAGAATGTCTTTTCACTTTCTTTTAACATGGGTAGAATTTATCAAACTCTCAATATTGCGACTAGTTATTTTTATCACTCTTTCCATTATCAATTTGGCCGTATATTGTAATTAAAAAAAATAAGGAATTAAAATATGCAAATAGCAATGTATCGAATGACTTGGGCCTCTTTAATCGTTTTAGCTCTAGGTATTTTTACATCTGTTAGCTTTTCTGCGGTTAGTCATGTTTTGCTTATTGTTCCTGCTATCTATTTTACATTTATAGCGATAAAAAATTCAGATAATTTAAATCTTCCCTTAAGTGCTTGGGCGCTAGTTGGGTTGATTATTTCTATAATATTATCGGTTGTCTTCAACTTAGACATTCTTGATAGGCCTTTAAAAAATATCTCTAAAGCTAAGTATTTTCTAATACCGCTACTTTCTGTATTTGCTTTTAGAGAAATATTTAAAAACTATATAGATCAAAAAAAGATTAAGTTCATTTTAAATCTGTTTATAATTGTGACTTCAATTGCAACTATTTCTGGTCTTATAGGTCTTTATACAGGCTTCAACCCTTTAAAAATGAAAGATGCCTGTCATGCAACTAGAGCTTGCGGGCTTTACGGTATGTACATGACTTATGGATATGGGATAAGCCTATTTATGGTTCTTATGACTGGAGCAGTTATTTATAGAAAGAGATTGGAGAACTATATTATTCCTTGGGTTCTCTATAGTGGCTGGATTATTGGAATGATCGGGCTTGTCCTTTCTTATGCTAGAGGTGGTTGGCTTGGTTATGTTCTAGCTCTTCCATTTTTCTTTTTAAAAGGAAATGTTAAAAAGTTTCTATCTGCGACTTTAATTCTTGGAGTTATTTCAGCAGGAGTTTTTCTTTCAAGTGATAAGATACGAAGCACTTTTCTTGATAGAGGAACTTCCAACGATCAGAGGATTGCCTTTTATGAAGCAGCTTATAAGGGGTTTATGGAAAAACCACTATTTGGTTGGGGTTATAGAAACTTTGAACCCAATATGAAAGATATTAAAAAGCGTCATAATATTGCTTACCCTGAATTTGGTTCACATGCTCATAATAATATTTTAGAGCACTTAGCATCGACAGGTGGAGTGGGCGTACTATTTTGTATTGCCTTTTTTATTACTTGGTTGGTTGAGTCATTTAGAAGAGATGATATTTTTGGAAAAACTATGTTCCCTTTCGTAATGAGCTTCATTATCTCTGGAATGGTTCAATACACTTTTGGCGATGGGGAAAACTTATTTCTTATCATGAGTGCTTGGGCATTATTTGCTTTCAATGAGAAGGAATTAGCTTAAGCTAATCCCTTTTTCTGATAACTGAAACTTTAGTCTTATACTTTCACTCCATTCTCTTGCAATTGGACTTTCAAAGGATTTTGGAGTCTTGGAGGGATAGAGGAAGTTTTGAAATAGAGTAGGGCTTAGAATAACCATTTTCTTATCCCTATATTCAAAGGGAACTTCTTCTGGGTTATTAACAAAGATAAGTTTCTTTGTATTTACTCTTTCGAGTAGACTCTCATCTAGAAGACTTCTATCTCCAACTATATAGACTAGATCACTTTCTCTCAACTCATAGCTTTCACCCATTTTTTCAATTCTCTCTTTCATAAGAATTGGGTGTCTTTCTAAGAGGGGTATATACTTTGTTTTGGAGAATGCTTTCTTTTCTCTAGAGAAATACTTCTTAAACTTCTCCGCAGGGCGAATCATTCTAGTGAGAAGTTCTTGTTTCTCGGCAAGCTTTTCAGCGTCTCTTACATGACCGTAGTGATAAATATGGCAGTCGCTCTCGTAAAGATTCTTAATTCCACTAAATCCCTGCGCGTCTCCAAAGCTCCATATTTCTTGGTCTAGCTTGATGCAGCGAACTTCTTGAGGATACCATCTCTTTGAAATTGCAATATGGTAGTGGTCCTTCCAAAAATGTAGATATCTAAATCTGACACTGTCATGATTACCTTTATGAGCAGCTTCAATATCTTCTTTAATTTGCTCTAGGTCTCTTTCGTGGATAAGCTCATCGCATTGAAGGTACATTCCCCATGCGTCAGGATCTGATCCATGTTCTTTTCTTAGGTGTTCTAGAGCAATATTGGTCTGGTGAGAAAGAATTTGTCCACCATCTCCCATCATTTCAGGATCCCATTTAGTGTCAATGATCTCAAGGAAATCAAACTCTTCTAGCGCTTCTCTTGTTCCATCGTCAGATTCTCCAACGGCAATATATATTTTCTCAACAAGCTCTGATAACGCGAGAAGACATTCTTTGAAACTATAATCGTACTTAATGCCATTTCTTAAAAGAGTAAACCCATATATCTTGGCCACTGTTATTCCTTGAGTTGAAGCTAAGCTTATACTATTAAAAATGGAGGAATTAATCTACCATTGCTTATGCAAAAAATTATTAAAGATCAGAAATTTTTATGGATACTGGCCTTAGGTGCCGTTCTCTACTTTCAGATGGCCTGGGTTCCGGGGTTTTTTCAAGATGGATACTTGTACGCTGCATTTGGAAAAAATGCTGCTGAACTTGGACACTGGCTTGTTCCTCACTTAAGTGAGAGTACATACCCAAGATTCTATCACCATACTAGCTTTGTATTTATCCTAGAGGGACTATTTTTTAAGTTATTTGGGGCAAGCTTTGTAACGGCCAGAATATTTGCAGGACTCTTCTCTCTCCTAACAGGAGTGTATCTCTTTAGATTTTTAAAGAAGAATAACTATGAGAGCATTGCCTATATCTCTCTTTTAATCTTTTATCTCATTCCACCACTTATGAAGAAGTCTAGGTTTCCAAACTTAGATCTACCTCTAATGTTATTTTTTACGATCTCTCTTGGGAGTTATTGGAATGCTTATTTAAGAGGTAAGTGGAGAGATTGGCTACTTTGTGGACTCTTTTTTGGACTCTGCGCTCTAACAAAAGGGCCTATGGCAGTTTGGATTCCTCTCATAATCTTTATTCATCTTCTAGTAAGTAAATCCTCTAAAACTTTAATGGGAGTAAGGCCTTGGGCCGGGCTATCTTTAGGATTAGTTATCTTTAGTCTTTGGCCTCTTTCATTAAAGATCTCTGGAAACTTTGATATCTTTATTAACTGGTATAAGTTTACCTTTCTTCACACTATGGTTGAGTCTAGAGGAGAGGCCTCTCCTTTTTATACCTATATTATTTTTCTACTTAAGAATGTTAATCTTTGGTTTCTATTAAGTGTCTTTGGAATCTTTCATGTATTAAAGAGTTCTACTAGTGAGCTTTTAAGATTTTGTGTAGTTATTTACTTAGTAATTGTCATTAGTCTAAGCTTTATGAGTTTTAAATACTCAAACTATCTTATTCCAATGTATCCATTTCTAGCTATCCTTGCGGGATTTGGAATTTATAGCTTAAAATCAAATGCTTGTGATTCCATTGTAAAGTTTTTCAGAGTTCTTACTCCAGTTGCAGTCTTAGTTCTTCTTATTTTTCCAGTAACTAATACTTCAAAGAGAGATCCTGAGTTATTTCGTGCTAGGGAAGTCTTCTCTTATGTAAACTTTAAACCAATAAGCTGGGTTAACTATAAAGGAGCATATCCATTTTGGAGTTTAGCTAATTTAAATGGATTTATAGATCAGTCTAAAACTTATAACTCTGAAAGTGTTGATAATGATAGTTCTGTGATTCTAGTTAAAAAGGATAAACTTAAAAATGCACTTGAGAACACTTATATAAGTGAGCATTATAAAAGAGCGATGTTTTTTAAAAAGAAAAACATCATTCTGTTAATTCCAAAGAGAATAGACTTTAAAGGAATGGAATTCTAATCTCTAGTACTATTAGAGAATTGAATTAGAATAGGTTAAATTTAACGATTGACCAAAGGGCAGAGAATCCGTCTTTCCAACCAATCTTCTTTCCTTCTGCGTATGTTCTTCCGTAGTATGAGATTGGCACTTCATAAATTCTGATATCTCTTATCTTTGAGAGCTTTGCCGTCATTTCTGGCTCAATACCAAACCTTTTAGAAGTAAGTGGCATTTTTCTTATTAAATCCCCTTTGAAAACCTTATAGCATGTCTCCATATCTGTGAGATTTAAATTTGTGAACATATTTGAAAGCGTAGTAAGAAACTTATTTCCTAAGTAGTGCCAATAGTAGAGAACTCTAGTTGTTTCACCTTTAAATCTTGAACCATAGACTACATCAGCTTTTTTGTTAACTATTGGGGTTATAAGTGCTCTATAGTCACTAGGGTCGTATTCCATGTCGGCATCTTGAATAAGAACAATATCGCCAGTTGTCTCTTTAAACCCTCTAGTTATTGCAGCGCCCTTTCCCTGGTTGTACGCTTGAGAGAAAACTTTTATTTTATCGTTAACTCCAAAATTTTCCTCAAGAACCTTTAATGTCTTATCTTTTGAGAAATCATTAATTACAATAATTTCATAGTCTAAGACTAGGTCTGATATTTCTTTTATTTGATTTACAACGATGCTTAAAATCTCAGATATAGTCGATTCTTCATTATAAGCTGGCATAACGATACTTAATTTCATTTTCATTCCTAAGGTTTGTTGGAATAATAATAGGAATAAAATCTTTAATGGAAAAGAGCAAAATGATTAATTTTATAAAAAAACGAGAAAAATATTTATTATTCTTTATATTAAGTGGAATTATTCTACGACTTATTTGGCCGATGGACATGGAGTGGAAATATGATGAAGTTTGGGTATTTGAGCATGGTCTAGAACTCTATAAGACAGGAGCATTCCCATCATTAGGAATGGAAAGTGGTGGAAATGTAAAAAATCCTGCTTTTGGTATCTGGTTCTTTAATCTAATAGGCTTCTTCACCCAGACACCTCTAGGGTTTCTCTCATGGATACAGTGGATAAATATTTTTTCATTGATTGGATTCTTGTTTGTTTTATATAAGAAATCTTCAGATAAGATAAATACCTTACTTGCAATGGCCTTAATTAGTGTTTCTCCATTACCAATTCTTTTCTCTAGAAAAATATGGGCACAGAACGTGCTTCCATTATTTACATTGATAATATTAATAACCTTCTTATATAGAAGAAAGTATTTAGGTGCATTCCTGTGGGGACTAGTTGGGGGACTCATAGGACAGGTACATATGAGTGGTTTTTTCTTTTCATTAGGAATCGTTATATTTGTATTTTTAAAAGAATATATGAATAAAGACTATGTGACGAAATGGGGGTCATGGCTAGTTGGGAGTGCTCTATCTCTTATTCCAATGATTAGCTGGTTCCAATATCTTTTAAGTAAGGATCCTTCAAACTCTGAAGGGTCCATAATCTCAGTAGCAAATATTTTTAAATTTAGGTTTTTAACATATAACTTCATGGATGTTACTGGAATTAACTTAAAGTATTCTCTTGGAAAGCATTTTTATGAGTTTGTTAAAATTCCTTATAATTTAATATTATTCAGCATTTGTGTTTTCGTTCTAGTTTTTCTTACAGTAACAGTTGTTTTAAAGGCGAAGAATTTTATCTTGAATTTCAAAAATATAATTAAAAACTCAGATGATATAACATTATATGCAATTGGTGTAATTGTTGGTTATGGGGTTATTTTAACTTTTACAGGAATTAAAATTAGGCCACATTATTTAATAATATGTTATCCATTTAGCTTTTATTTCTTTGTGAAAATTCTTGAAAATAAGAAGGAAATAATTCTTATTTCTATTGTCACTCAGTTATTTCTATCTTTAAGCTTTTTACATTTTATTCATTCAAAGCAGGACTTATCTCTTGGTGACTATGGGAAGACTTACCGTCTTCAAATGCAACGTAAATAAGAATTAGAAATGAGCTTAGGTAGTAGTAATTACAGAATGATTGCTTTGCGAATATAAAAATAACTGTGTAAGTGATGATTTGAGTTACAAGTAGGTCACTTATACTTACTGTTTTCTTTTTCAGTAAATAGAGAGCGGATAAAATTATTGCTCCAATATTTATAGAAGTTAGTAGAAGGCTATTTAGTATAATTCCATGCCTTACTTTAAAGTGTGCAACCCAGGATAGAGAGTCGTAGCGTGTCGGATATTTTAAAATATTAAAGATCGTATTATTAATAAAACTATCAGGATTCCAAACATAAAAGACTCCTAAAAGAATACTTCCAGTCGCTATTGAGATAAAGAGATAACTTAACCATTCTCTTGGTTTAGAACTTCTAAAAACAAATAAGAACGTATGAATTGCTGTAATAATAAAGAATTGTTTGGAAGCACAGAGAATACCTAAAAGGATAGACGCCTTAGAGGTTTTCCTATCCTTTAGCATTGAAAATAATAATATAATAAATATAAAAAATATCGCCTCATACCATGCTTGCTCAATTACAAAGCTTGCAACTGGGAAATATAATAGTATTAGAGCTAGAATGGGAGATCTTTTTTTATAAAGATAAATAGAGCTAAGTATGATTGAGAAAATATTGATATATCTAATATCTCCTAATACCTTAAAGGAGATAGTGTTAAATAATACTCCCACAGGCCAATAGATTAAATTAGGCTCGTAATTATATTGTCCATTATAGATATCTGGGTATATTTGTGTATATGGATTTAGTCCTTGTAGTAAATATTCTGAGGCCTTAGTTGTTATTGTAAATACATCAATTGCTGGTGATGGAGATATTAAAGGCACAAGTAAAAGACATACTGACCCAATAATCATTCCAATGAAGTAAATTCTTTCTTTAAAAAACTTAAGCGAAACAATTGAAAGAGCTAGAGATATATAGAGTAGATAGTTATAGATATTTAGATAAGTGCCACTTTGTAAGTAGATAATCTCTGTCTTCTCAATAAGAAAAAACGTAAATATAATCCAAAGGTAATGAGATAAAGAATTTGTTATTTTACCTTTTGTTGGTTTCTTTATGTGGTAGTAAGCGAGCAGAGCTATTGAAATCGTGATAAATAGCAAATGGTTTGACTTCAATGCTCCATGAGACCTTCTAAGTGCTTGAGCAAGTATGAGGTAGAAAAATAATGGGAAATTACTCCAAAATATATCTTTTATATTAATTAATTTTTGCACTTATATAATGTCCATATTTTTGATCGTTTAAATACTTTTGAAAACTTCTCTTTAATCAAGAAAGAAGGGTAGCTTGAGAAGTCTCTATTACACCTCTTAATACTTTCTAGTTTTAAAATATAGTTAAAGTTACTGGTAAAGATCCATTTCTCTTGATTTTCGTTCTTTAAAGACTCTATAAATTGTAATTTATTTTCCTTTATATAAACTTGTTCAAACTTCTCTTTTTGGTAGAAATCTAGTTCATCTCTGATAAGACTTAAGCTGTATAAAGTAGAGACTTGCTCTTCTTTACTATAGAGATGTTTATAGAAAGAGATTGGAGTGTAAGCTGGCTTTAGTGAAGAGATGAGCAGAGCTGTAAAGTTCACAACTACTGCTAGTATGATAAATATTTTTAAAACTTTAGATTTATACCAGTCTTTTTTGTTCTCATCTAGATACATTCCAATCATTACTGGGGCAAATATTCCTAGTGCAAATATAAATCGAAGCTCTTTATGTCCTATTGCACTATGAATAATAAAAAATGGAAGTGTTACCCAAGTTAGAAAATGAAAAGGCTTCTTTATCCACATCCATAAAAATGGAAGGACTAAGAAGAAGCTATAGGGAGGTATTCCTTTGGCCAGAGACTTTGTAAAGTAATAATACCAAGGAGATACCCCAAAGCCCGAAGCAACTCCCTTAAAGATATTTTGATAAACATAGTTCCAAGAGCTAAATGTCCATACTCCATAGCCAAGGTAGTCAATAACTGTACTTAGAGCAATAGCGATACAAATTGATACTGAAGTATATATAAAGTATTTTATCTGTATTTTTCTTGCAACGAGGGGCCAGAGAACTGCAAAAAGAACCATAACACCTGTTTGAAATCTTAATATATAACTAATCCCAAAGAACAGACCTGCTAAAATACAGTTTTTAATTGATTGATTCAATCTAGGAACTCTAATGAGTCCTAATATAAAAAATGATAAACTTAAGTTCTCTGCACTTGTTCTTGCGTGAAAGAATGGAAGATACCACATCGTCGCAAGTAGTATAATGAGTAAGTTCTGGTGAGACAGTTCTTTAACATATTGAAGTGAGAACTTTGTAAACTTAATAAGTGTATAAAAACCAAGAGCAGAGCAGATAAACCTTAGTATTAAAGCAATAAAAAATGGATTAACTATACCTAAGAAATTAGAAACTTTAGCAATAATGTAAAAGGCGTAAGGCTGAAGCCAAGGTCTGATCTGAGCACCATATTCCCACGATAATTCACTCTCTGGGAAATTGCCCAACTTATAGCTCATTAATCGAAATATACCTAAGTGCTCATCTGGTCTATGAAATCCTTCGCTAAAAATAACTGCTGCGAGATGAAAGATCGCAGAGAAAATAAATGCTTTCTTTAGTAGCGCCTTTTGATCTTTTGTCTCAATTAGACTTTTAAATTTGTTTAGCATTTTTACAATTCCATAGGGTGTAGATTTTTAACTTATTATAATACTTTATAGGAAGGTGCTTTAATATTGATAAGCTTCCATAATATTTATTCTCACAATTTGAAAGAGCTTCAAATCTCAAAGAGAACCTTCCTCTCTCTGCAAAGAACCAACCTCCACTCATTGCGTACTGTTCAATTTCTTCGTCCTTTATCTTAATCATTTTAGGATTAATATTATTATAGAAATGTGGACGAAGCTTATACATATTGAATGGAGTTTCTGAACTATTGTGATAGAGCACTTCTATTTGATTATATTTTTGAACACCTTTAAAAAAATTATAAGAAGGGTGTGCGGCCTTAAGTGAAATTAGCATTGCTATTGAATTGATAAATATCAATACTTTTGGAATCCATGTTTTAATATTATTTTTCTCAAAATAAAATCCAACAATAATTGGAATAAAAGGAATTAATGGAAATAGGAACCTCCACTCTTTATGACCAATAAGTGTATGGATAAAAAAGAAAGGCAGAGTCGTAAAGGTAAACCATGAAAGAGGTTTCTTAACCCAATAAGTTAAAAAACCTATTATTGTAAGTATTCCTATCGGAGCAATAAGTTTATTAAAGCTAGCTTTAAAGTAATACCACCAAGGAGATACGCCGTAATTAGCTGCCTTATTTTCTATAATATTTTGAAGAAAGTACTGATAAGGAGCAAATGTAAACTCACCATACCCCCAGTAATCAATAGGTATGCTTAGGCCAATTATAACAAATGTCATGATTGTGATGACTGTTAACTCTGATATTTTCTTCTTTTTAAATATCAATGACCATAGGCAAAGGCCAAAAATCATAAAGCCAATATGATATCTAAATAGAAAACTGATTCCAAAAAGAACACCAGTATAAAGATTAGATCTTTTGTTTTTTTTGAAGAATTCAATTAGTGCTAAAGTGAAAAGGCTTGTTCCAATTGCTTCTGAAGAAAGTCTTGCGTGAATAAAAGGAAGAGGCCATAGCAGTAGACTTGTATAGACTGCATACCTTGGGTTCTTGAATTTACTTTCACAAAAATGGGCCAATTGTATAGAGCTAAAGAGGCCCAGCGCGATGCTTAAGAGCCGAAAGATATAGGTAAGAATAAATCTATCCTCAACCCCTAAGAGCTCAAAAGTCTTTGTAATTAAATAGTAGATAGACGAATGAAGCCAAGGCCTCATTTTTGCGCCAAATTCCCATGGTAAGTCTTGAACAGGAGTTGTGCCAAGCTTAAGGCCTAGAAACTCTAGTATTTGAAAATGCTCATCAGGGTGTAGAAAACCAACACTCGTAAAACTCGCGACAACGTGTGCGAGTATACTTAGAAGTATCCATTTCTTATATCTATTAAAGAAGCTAGTCATTAGTAGTCAAGAAGGTTTTCAGGTCCATGCTCTAGTTTCCATGTGGGTTCAGACTCATTGAGGTTCTCTCCAGCTATAATCTTTTCGTATAGTGCTAGATACTGGTCAGTTAAGTTCTTTATACAAAACTTATCTTCTACATACTTTCTAATTTGATCTCTGTCATAGTAGTTCTCTTTGGAGTTAACCTCTTTAAAGAGCTCATTCTTATTTTTACATATCTTACCTGTCCCTTCCTGAATAATTTCTGGAAGAGATCCGTATGGACTACCAAAAACAGGCATTCCCATCGCCATCGCTTCAATAATCGCGATTCCAAAAGGTTCGTGCCAACGCACAGGAAAGAGAAAGGCGTCACAGTTTTTCATAATTTCTATCTTTTCATCTCCGCCCACCATTCCATGGGAGTGGATATACCTTGAAGGAAGATAACTTCTCCCCCCAGCAATATGGAGATGTTTCTTTGCTTTCTTGCAGGCCTTTATACAGTGTTTTAAATTCTTAACACTCCAAGAGCCCTTGGCGAGGAAGAGGAAATTTTCAAAAGATGTCTTTTCTTTAGCAGGGAACGGATACTCATCGAAATCTAGTGCGTTATAGATAAAAACGTCGGAGCCATGATTCTCTGCATGTTTTCTTGAAACAAAGACAGTATTCTTAGGAAATTTCTCTCCAATTTGACCATTACACTGCATGTTAATTAGCGTTGGAACTTTACAGTCTGGAATGAAGTTATATGTGAGATGAATAATATCTGCGTCATTTGGAATAAGTGGTGCAATTTCTTCAGCATGTTGAGGAGTAGGTATAAGCTTTATACCTAGCTTCTCAACTTGTGACTCTTTGTGTCCAATAAGAACAACCTCATGCCCTCTCTTGGCGAGCTCTTTCATATGCCAAAAGAGAATTCTCTCGATACCACCATATTTCTTAACTGGAAGGATTCCATTATGTTGAAAAACAATTTTCATATATATCCTATTAAATTGAGCCTTTAATTATTACCATTTTAAATGTTATAAATGAATAATTAAAGTTCTTAACTATATTAGGCTAAATATGTCGATTTGCTTGGTCATTCCATGTTTTAACGAAGAATCTCGCTTAGATATTCATTCATATAAAGAACATGCTAGAAATCATTCTCATCATCACTTCTTATTTGTAAATGATGGAAGTAGTGATGGGACTCTTAAGATTTTAGAAGAAATATCTAGAGATAGTTCAAATATTGATTACTTAGACCTTAAAGTTAATGGAGGGAAAGCTGAAGCCGTAAGACTAGGGCTTCTTCACTCATTAAAGTTGGGCGAATTTTCTGAAGTAGGCTTTTGGGACGCAGACCTTGCTACTCCTCTTTCTGAACTTCCATATTTTGAACAAGTCCTAAGTGAAAAGAAATACGATATTGTTATGGGATCTAGGGTTCTTAGACTCGGAGGACACATCGATAGGAAGTGGTACCGCCATGTTCTTGGTAGACTATTTGCTACTGTGGCCAGCATCACTTTAAAGCTTCCTGTTTATGACACTCAGTGTGGGGCAAAGTTCTTTAAAGCAAGCTTAGTAGAAGCTCTCTTTCGTGAGAAATTTGTCTCATATTGGATTTTCGATGTAGAGCTTCTCTTTAGATATTGTAAAGTTGAAAAGCAAGCGAGTGAGAAGATATATGAACTTCCTCTAAATCACTGGATAGATATTGAGGGCTCAAAGCTCTGCGCCTTTGACTTTCTAAAAGCTCCTCTTGAGCTTCGAAAAATTTATAAGAAATATAAAGGCTAGAAATGGATATTAAAGAAATTAATGAACTCGATATTCAAAGTGAGAGAAAACACTGGTGGATAAGAACGAGATTTCAGTATATTGAAAAGCTCTTTAGCTATTTTACAAAAAAGAACTTAAGCGTTGCCGAATACGGCTGTGGTAGTGGGCAGAATCTTTGGTACTTAAAAACTAAGAGCCCTAGTATTTCAAAAGTATCAAGTGCTGTTGGCATTGATCCAAACTTACCTGAAGGTTTTTCAGGGGAGTGGTGCGATGAAAACTTTAGACTCTCATCAAATTTAAATGAATGTAGCGAAAAGAAAGCAGATGTTCTTCTTGCAATGGATGTTCTAGAGCATGTTGATGATGATGAAGCCGTACTAAAGCAATGGATTAGTACAATGAAGAGTGATGGGGCAATTTTAATAACAGTTCCCGCATTTCAATCTCTTTGGTCATACCATGATGAATTTTTAGAACACAGAAAGAGGTATACTAAGAAAGACTTATTAGAAGTCGCTAGTAAAGCAGGGCTAAGGCCTGTGTATTTAAGATATGCTTTTGGATATCTTTTTCCTGTAGTTTATCTTGTGAGAAAGCTATCTAAAGGATCAAAAGATCAGCAAGACTTAAAGCTTCCAAATCCAATTATTAATTCAATTATGCTAATGCTTGGTAAGCTTGAGAAGAGTCTGGGGGGAAATCCTCTTTTTGGAACATCAGTAATCGGGATTTTTAAATTTGAAGAAACTAAGTAATTTTAAAACGATACTCTATATATCTCTAGCATTTCATATCTTTGCCGCTATTTTTAGTACAGGCTTTCAACACTTTGATGAACACTTTCAAATATATGAATTCTTAAATTTTAAGCTGGGCAACATTCCAAGCTCAAATCTTCCATGGGAATTTAGAGAGCAAATACGTCCATGGTTTCAGGTGTTTACATACTTTGGTGTGTATAAAGCTCTAGGTGTCGTTGGAATTAATTCTCCTTTTTTCTTTGCTTTTGTCATAAGATTTTTGACTTCTCTCTTTGGTCTCTTTGCACTAACGAGACTAATTCCTCTTTTAAAGATTTGGATCCCTGAGAAGAAATATCAGATCATGACGTGGGGATTTTTAAATCTCAGCTGGTTTGTTCCTTATATTCAGACTCGTACAAACTCTGAGAGTTTTGGAATTAGCTTCTTTCTGTGGGGAATGTCGGTATTTATTTTGTCTTTAGAGAATAAGAAAGACTATGTAAAAGCAGGACTTTTTTCAGGACTACTTTTTGGGCTGAGTTATCTTTCAAGATCGCAAATGGCCTTTGTTGTGGCATTTCTATGGTTTTGGGGACTCTTTATAAAGAGAGGAAGCGCTAAGATGTTAATCTCTTGTGCTTTTACTATTATTGTTGGAATTGGTCTTGGAGTTCTATTTGATTATTGGGGCTATGGGAATTGGACATTTTCAACGTGGCACTACTTTAGAACTAATTTTTTAGAGGGAGTCATCACTACTGTTAAGCAGTACCCTTGGTGGTGGTATTTCAGGCTTGCTTTTAATAGAGGTATTCCTCCGGTGAGTTTACCACTTATTATTGCTACAGTTTGGGGATGGTGGAAGTATAGAAAGCATCCACTGACTTGGGCAACTCTACCTCTTTTTGCTTTTCACTGCTACGTTGGTCATAAAGAGCTACGCTATATCTTTCCAGTTATAGTACTTATTCCAATTTATTTTGGATTCTTTCTAAGAGATTATTCTCAGAAGGTAGAAGAGCTTTATAAGAAGAAGTCAGTTCGATTTCTATGGAAGTTTGTCTTAACTGTAAACTTTCTTTTTTTACTTGTTGCTACTTTTAGAGCGGCGAATCCTTCTGTAGATTTCTATAAGTTTATTTGGAATAACAAGGATATTAAAGAAATCACAGTTCATGGTGAGAATCCTTATACTATGCTCGGGCTTCCACTTGAGTTCTACAAGAAGAAAGAACTTAAGATTATGATGTCTGATACGTATCCTGTTAAAGGGTATACCTTCTTTAATAAGGGAAGATTTGTAAAAGAGATGGAAAAGCATTCACAGTGTGAGTTAATTTATTTAACATACCCAAAATGGATTTTAAAATTTAATATCGGAAACTGGATCTCTAGATCCAGAGTTTGGTCATTATATAAGTGTCTATAACTTAAAAGGATATATATGAAAGTAGCGTTAATTACAGGAATTACTGGCCAGGACGGAGCCTATTTAACTCAATTACTTCTTGATAAAGGTTACGAGGTCCACGGGATAAAGAGAAGGTCTTCTCTTATTAATACTGCTCGTATTGACTCGCTTTATCAAGATCCTCATGAAGATGAGATTAGACTTAAACTTCATTATGGTGATTTAACTGACTCAACAAACCTTATTCGAATTATTCAAGAAGTTCAGCCAGATGAAATTTATAATCTCGGTGCGATGTCACATGTGAAAGTTTCTTTTGATACTCCAGAATATGTTGCTGATGTTGATGGAATAGGAACTCTTAGACTTCTTGAGGCGATAAGAATATTAGGACTTGAGAAGAAAACTAGAATATATCAAGCTTCAACTTCTGAACTCTACGGTTTAGTTCAAGAGACACCACAAAAAGAAACAACACCATTTTATCCAAGGTCACCATATGCATGTGCAAAGATGTATGCGTATTGGATTACGGTAAACTATAGAGAAGCCTACGGAATGTTTGCTTGCAACGGTATTCTTTTTAATCATGAGTCACCACTTAGGGGGGAGACTTTTGTAACAAGAAAAATAACTAGAGCGGCATCAAGAATTGCTTTAGGTCTCCAAGATAAGTTGTACTTAGGAAACCTAGACTCTAAGAGAGACTGGGGACACGCAAAAGACTATGTCAGAGCAATGTGGGCAATTCTTCAGCAGGATGAGGCTGAGGATTTTGTTATTGCAACAGGAGTGACGGAGACTGTTAGAAACTTTGTAACTTTCGCGTTTAGAGAAGCTGGAATTGAGCTTGAATTTAAAGGTGAAGGAGTAAATGAGGTTGCAGTTGTTAAGTCTTGCTCAAATGATGATTATCAAATTAAGGTGGGACAAGAAGTTGTAGCAGTTGACCCAAGATACTTTAGACCAACAGAAGTTGATTTACTACTCGGGGATCCAACTAAAGCAAATACAAAACTTAACTGGTCTCCAGAGTATGATTTGGCCGGACTAGTAAAAGATATGATGGAGGCTGATTTAGAACTTTTTAGAAGAGATAAGTATCTTTTAGATGGTGGTCACAAGGTTCTTCAAAATGATGAATAAGAATGAAACTATTTTAGTTCTTGGTGGGAGAGGCCTTGTTGGTTCTGCAATAATTCGTGAATTGACTGCTCAAGGCTTTAAAAATATTCTCTCTCCTAATAGCTCAGAGTTAAACCTTCTAGAGCAAGAAAGGGTTAGAAGTTACTTCAAAGAAAATACTCCAGATATTGTTATTCTTGCAGCTGCGAAAGTTGGAGGTATTTTAGCTAATAATACCTATAGAGCAGATTTTATTTTTGAAAACTTAGGGATACAGCAAAATGTTTTTGACGCTTGTCATAGGTCAGGTGTTAAGAAGATGTTATTTCTTGGAAGCTCTTGTATTTATCCTAAGGAATGTCCTCAGCCAATGAAGGAAGAGTACCTTTTAACGGGTCCTCTTGAGCAAACAAATGAGCCTTATGCTATCGCAAAAATAGCTGGTCTTAAGATGGCCGAGAGTTTTAATAGGCAATATGGTTGTAAGTTCTATTCAGTAATGCCAACAAATCTTTATGGTGTGAATGACAATTATGATTTAGAGAAAAGTCATGTGATTCCAGGGCTTATTGCAAGAATGGATCAAGCTATAAAAAATGGTGACACTGAATTTAAAGTTTGGGGAACAGGAAAGCCTAGGAGAGAATTTCTCTACGTAGACGATATGGCAAAAGCTTGCATACATGTTTTAAATATTGATGGAGATGTTCCAGATCTAATTAATATTGGAACTGGAGAAGATATATCAATTGGTGAAGTCGCTAGTATGATCGCAGAAAAAATGGGGTTTAAAGGGGAATTAGTTTTTGATACTTCTAAACCTGATGGAACAATGAGAAAGCTACTAGATGTCTCAAGAGTTAAATCTCTTGGTTGGAAGCCTGAAGTTTCTTTGTCTGAAGGCCTGGATAGATCTATAGGTTTTTATTTAAATTAGTATGTTTTTGAAAGAACCGTACATTTTATGAAATGCTTAAAGTTTTGAACTTGAATAAAGTTTTTAAAGGTATATGAAGTTATGAATGAAAATAAAACAGCACCTATAGTTCTCTTTGTATATAATCGCTTATGGCACACAAAAGAAACAATATCCTTTCTTCAAAAAAATCACCTCGCTTCGGAATCTAAACTTATTATATATAGTGATGCTGCAAAAACTTCTCATGATGAAGAATCAGTTGGGGAAGTTAGATCCTATCTAAGAACAGTCAATGGTTTTTTTTCTGTTGAAGTTCGTGAAAGAAGTGAGAATTGGGGGCTTGCTAAGTCTATTATTAGTGGTGTGTCCGAAGTGGTGGGAAAGTATGGAAAAATTATAGTACTTGAAGATGATATGGTCACTGGTTCTAACTTTTTAACTTTTATGAATCAAGCTTTAGAGTTTTATGAAAGTAAGAAAAATGTTTGGCATATTAGTGGCTGGAATTACCCAATTAGCAATAAAGGAAGTGATGATACATTCTTATGGAGAGGGATGAGTTGTTGGGGATGGGCAACATGGGAAGATTGTTGGAAACACTTTGAGAAAGATACTGATGCTCTAATTGAAGAGTTTACTCCTGAGCTGATCGACTATATGGACCTAGGTGGAGTTAAAAATTCTTGGATACAAGTTTTGCTTAACAAGAGAAAGAAAATTAATACATGGGCTGTTTATTGGTACGCTACAATTATTAGAAATAAAGGGCTTTGCTTAAATCCTGTAGAGACTTATGTCTCCAATATTGGACTTGATGGAAGTGGAGTACACTGTGGAGAAACAGATTTCATGTCAACTGAGGTTTTAGAGAGAGAATTTAGTGTAAACTGGGATGATAGTGGAGTCGAAAATAAAGAAATAGTGAATAAGATAAAAAAATACTATAGGGATTCTAAAAAGTCATTTCTATTTAGAGTAGTAAGGAAACTAAAGAAGGTATTAAAAATTAACTAGAAGTATATAGTTCGTTCAATCTAATTAATATCTCTACCGTCTTGTAAGTCTTTAAGTTTTGAGTACTTAAGAAGTGCTGATAATGAATTGATACAACAGATGATGAACCCGTATCTACCATCAAGAAATCCTCTCTTTAAAAAGTAATCCTTAACGAACTTAAGTACCGGTCTAGTTACAATCTTAAAATTGCTAGATCTCTTTCCTTGTTTGAAGGCGGCCCTAGCTGCAATGGTTGTGAATTTATTTGTTTGATTTACATGATCAGTGATTGAATCATAACTATAGTGAAGTAGATTACCACTTAGTTTTTGAATATTTGATCCCTCGTCCATCTTGATAATGTCATGAGGATTAACTCCACTCCAATGACCTTTTCTTCTATCAAGTAGACGGAGCTTACTATCAGGATACCATCCACATCTATAAATCCACTGATCTACGTAGTGAGTAAGCCTATTAAAATAATACCCATCGGCACTAAAGTTATTTTTGATAGACTTAATTTGTTCTCTAAGCTCATCATCTAATGCTTCATCGGCGTCGAGAGAAAGAATATGATCATTTGTTGCGGCGTTTAGAGCAAAGTTCTTCTGCTCAATATGTCCTTCAAACTTATTTTCAATCCAAACAGTATTGAACTCTCTACAGATCTCAGCAGTCTTATCTGTTGAAAATGAGTCAACAACCACTATTTCATCAGCAATACCCTCAAGGGACTCAAGACATCTTCTAATATTATGTTCTTCATTAAATGTAATGATAACCGCTGATAACTTAATCATAGACTTATCATAGACCGCATTATTCTTTTTGTTAACACATTGTTGCATCTTCGCTATACTATTATAATGACATATCGAACAATTCTCGTGGTAAAAAATAGAGCTATGGGTGACTCCATTATGGGGCTCTCTGGTCTACAATATATACGAGAGCTCTATCCAGATGCAAAAATTATCTATGCGATTCCTTCGTGGATAACTACTTTATATAAGAATGTAAAAATTGAATGTGATGAGGTTATTAGTTGTGATCTAAAGACTGCTGCTGATTGGAAAAGCTTTTATAAGAGCGTGCGAAGAGTAAAACCAGATGTGATATTTGAAATGCACTTAGCAGGTAGAACCTTTAAGTTCTTTAATCTCTATTCAAAGATCTTTAGAACTCCTTACTTCTATCACGACCACCACTCTAAGAGAGTAAATGGGATCTTAGATCAGGGTGTGATTAAAGCAGTTATTCAAAGAGATTTAGATGGAATCTATTCATGTCTAAGCGATAAAAAGACTATACCGAGCTATCTTGATTACACTCCTAAAGTTTCTATTGATACTGATAAGAAAAATAGACTCATTCTTGGGGTCGTAGCAACTAGGGCCACAAAGATGTGGCCTTTAGATTACTACGTAGAGTTAGCAAAGATATGCAGTAAGAAGTTTCCTGATTTAAGTATAAAGATCCCCCTTTCAAAGTCAGAGGGTGATCAGCAGATTAAAGAGAGGCTAGAAGAGTTAAATATTAATGATTACGCTGAAATTGTTCATATCACACTCTCTCAGCTACCTCGGTTCATTGGTAACTCTAGACTCTATGTTGGAAACGACACAGGACTTAAGCACCTTGCTATTGCAACAGGTATTAAGTCTTATACACTCTTTGGACCTGAGCCTCCGAATGAGTGGCATCCTTACGATGAGATTGCTCACCCTTACTTTTACAAAGATCCACTGGAATGTAGAACGAGAACAGCTCACTACTGTGGACTTTCAAATTGCTCGAGTATGATTTGTTTAAATGAGTTTATGCCAGAGCAGGTATTTGAAAGAATTAAAGAGGATTTAAATGACTAAGTTAATATCTGGTATAACTTTTATAAAGAATGGACTAACTCTTGGCTATCCTATTAAAGAGTCTATTGAGAGTATTGATCCAATCTGCGATGAAGTGATTATTAATGTTGGATTTAACGATAGGGAGCTCACTGATGACGATGGAACTTGGGACTATTTAACTAGTCACTTTAAGGATGAGAAATATATCTTTTTAAAGAGTTTTTGGGATCCTGAAAAAACCTCTCAAGGACTTATTCTCTCTGAGCAAACTAATATTGCTCTAGAAAAAGCATCTGGAAAGTACTGCCAGTATATTCAAGGAGATGAATGTCTTCATGAAAATGATCTACAGACAATTAAGAATGAAGTTCAAAAGATGGAAAATGATCACAGCTATGATGGACTTGTCTTTAATTACGTTCACTTCTACGGAAATGTAAACGTTAAGAAAGTAACTAAGAAGACCTATAGAAGAGAGCTTAGGCTTATTAGAAACCATAAAGGGATAAAGTCTTGGCTAGATGCTCAGGGCTTTAGAAATAGTGATGATAGTAAAGTTGTCTGTAAGCAAATAGACGCGACTGTTTATCATTATGGCTGGGCGAGAGCAGAGCAAGTTATGGCCGCAAAGACAAAGGCCTTTGATAAGCTCTATCACGGCGACAAAAAGAAAGATGAAAACTTCAACTACGAAAGAGTTTGGGGACTTCGCCCCTTTACTGGCACTCACCCAAAGGTGATGAAGAACTGGATTGAAGAGAATAAGAATGATCTAGATATTCTCTCTCTTCCGTATAAGTTGAGTCTAAAAGATATTCGTCTCATTCTAAGTGATCAATTTGAATACTTAACAGGTATTAGGCTAGGTGAGTTTAAAAACTTCAAGCTTAGATAGTCTAACTTGTTGTAATTATAGATGTGTATAGAATCCTGACAGGGGATGAAGAACTTACAAGCGATACATACCAAGCAGGGAATTCTGCTATATTTAATACATCGAAGGGTTAGCGCTCTTTGAATCTCTCCCCCTATTAAAAAAGCAGACCTTATGGTCTGCTTTTTTTGTGCTTAATTATTACTTTATTGGTTTGTAGAGCTTACTTGGATAGGCCTATATCTTTGAAGTAGAAAGAGAGTAAGACTTTAAGATACCTTTCTTATCAAAGTAGACTTCTAATGTTTTAGTCTTAGTACTGCTAGAGCCTTTACTTCCACCAAAGTCTAAACTGGTTCCAAGAAGTGCACTGGATAGAAAGCTCGCTCCAAATAATCCAACGTTTGCTCCCATATCATTCCACTCTGAAGCCGTCTTACTATAGACCCATTGCTCTTCTCCTTCAGAGTCTGAGTTAACCATTTCTGGAGATCCGAGGAGTTTGATGACTTCAGACTTTTTTGTAAGTCCTTTTTTTAATGATTTCTCAATACTGACTTTTGAGAGCTCATTCTTTTTAGACTTATCAGCTGAAGCACAACTCACAAGACTTAGGGCCAAAAATAAATAAGTAATTCTTTTCATGTATCCTCCAAGATTTAGGTTGGAGTGATAGTTCTATGATTACGAGAGATAGTCTCTAAAAAGAGATGTGGAAGGAAGGAGTTTTTCAATTCTGAACACTACACCTCCATAGGTTATGAAGGTGTATTTAATTTAAGAAAATAGATCTTCGAAATCTTTCATTGAAAGCTTACCAGTGAAGAGGTTCTCATCATCATCAGGCAGTAAGTCTTTAAAGAGTTGTTTCTTCATCTCTTGAAGTTTAAGTACCTTTTCTTCAACTGTATCTTTGATAATAGGTCTATAAACGGTAAGAGTATTTTGTTGTCCAATTCTGTGGGCCCTATCAATTGCTTGTGATTCAACTGCTGGGTTCCACCATGGGTCCATGATAAAGACATAGCTCGCCGCTGTTAGGTTTAAACCAACACCACCGGCCTTAAGAGATATTAAGAAAATATCTGTCTTTCCTGCTTGGAATTCATCAACTTGTTGTTGTCTCTTTTTAATAGACTGGCTTCCATCAATTCTTGAAAGGCGCCAGTGTTTATCTCTTAAAGTATTTTGAATTAAGTCTAAGTAAGTCGTAAACTGGCTAAAGACAATCGTCTGATGTCCTTCTTCTACAATTTGCTCTAATTGCTCTACAAGAAAATTAACCTTAGTTGAGGCAATTGTCTTATAGCTTAAGTTCGCAGTAGGGGACTGCCATAGACAACTCTGTCTCAACTGAAGAAGACCTTTTAGGATTTCTCCATACTTCTTTCTTGAAGGAGAAGTTGTAATTCTCTGCTTAATTGAAACAAGGTTATTTAAATAGGTCTTTCTTTCTGCATCATCAAAGTTTAGATAAACATTATTCTCTAACTTAGGTGGAAGGTCTGTTAAAACCTGATCCTTAGTTCTTCTTAGAATAAATGGTGCAGCTGTTTTTCTGGCCGTAAGTCTAGACTTTTGATTAGACGTAGTTCTTATAAACTCTAAATCACCCCAAATTCCTGGAACAGAGAGATCTATAATATTATAAAATTCCGCCAGATCATTCTCTACAGGTGTACCCGTCAAACATACTCTGTAGTCAGCTTTTATTTTTCTTGCAGCATAAGCTCCAAGTGAGCGAATATTTTTTAAGTGTTGAACTTCATCAAGAACGAGAACATCAAAGTGCTTGTCTGCAAATGTCTCATCGATTTCACGCTTCATTACACCGTAACTTGTAAGAATGATTTTTGTATCGTCTGGAAATGTTCTCTCACCACCATGATAAATATGGATTTGCATTTTTGAGAATTTCTCAATTTCTTTTTGCCAGTTTAAAAGAATGGATACTGGGCAAACAACGAGAACTCTATCTATCTGATCATGAATACTTTGGATAAAAGCAATAGTTTGAAGTGTCTTACCAAGACCCATATCATCTGCAAGACAAGCTCCAAGCTTATTTTCATGAAGGAACTTAAGCCAGTTATATCCTGTTTGCTGATAAGGTCTAAGAGTCGCATCAAGCTCTTTTGGGAGGTCGTACTCAGGAACTTTCTCAAGAGTAGATAATCTCTCACAAAGCTCTTCTTCCTCAGGAGTAAGTGCTCCTTCAATTCCAAGCTTCTTTAGCTCAAAGAGCTCAAAAATTCTTGCTCTATTAAAAGGAAGTAGGAACTTTTTAAATGGAGATTCTGCTTGAGCTTCTCCCTCTTCGTCCTCAACTTGCTTTCCTTCAAATTTTGTATATTTTCTCATGAACTTCATGAGATCTTTTTGTTCTTTATTTAATAGGACAAGTCCCTTACTCGTGAGAACAAGTCCTGTTTCCATGTCGGCCTGTTTAATAATTTCAAGGTCGTCATTTGATATATAGAGCTCTAGATCAAACCACTTTGTTGATGAAGCTCTTCTTTCAAATCTAATCTTCGAATTCCAATTTGCTAGTTCAGACTTTTCATAGAAAATTGTCACACCATAAGGAGTGACCTTGTCATGAAATGCTGAAAGTCCTTGAAAAATTGAACTCATAGAGGCCTGAAAGTATAGAGTTTTAGTTTCAGCCCTATATTCAGCGTATCTAAAAAATAATTCACCAAAGTTCTTATAAAGAGCTGAGATCAGTAGAGTGAGAAATTGATTGTTAAAATCACAGATTTCTTTTTCTTCTGGATCATAGATGAAGGTCTTTTCGTTTTTCATTGTGTAATTGATTAACTCAATCCACTTATCTTTACGGCTACTAGAGTGAAGTGATTTTTTATAATCAAAAACTTCATCTTCTATATGAGTTGTGAATTGATCAATAAATTCATAAGCATCTTTTTTCTTTTTAAAGTTAGATAGATACCCACCTTCAAATGAGAATGAAGTTAAAAAATCTGGAGGGACAATAACCTTTTCATTATCGTCGTGAAAATTTACTTCAACCTCGACTAACCCTTTTCTTGCTCCTGGTGATAATGTCACTCTACAGCCAGCATTGATCTCTCTTACTTGATTGAGAGGGATACCATCGATAACAATCTCACACTTCTCTGATAGCTCTTTGTGCATGGCCATCTTGATTAAGTCGTTAGTTGTAAGGTTTGTTCCTCTAATTTTAATTTTTTGAATAAGAGTCTTTAAATCACTTGTTAAGTGAAAGGCCTCTCCACTAGTCCAGTCAAATAGGTAGAGGTTTTCAAATAGAGAGATTTCATCGACGATTGTGTCTTCATCTTTCTTATGTTGAAACTTTAGTTTTGGATAACTTCTTTCATCGTTAGGGCTAAAGATATTTAAAATAATCTTCCCCTGAAAGTTTTCAGGTAGTGGAAAGTTAACTACTTTCTTATTATGTAAGAGGTATTGTAGTGAAGAGTAGGTTGCTGTCGCAGATGCCCCTTGTAGTTCACCTGGAGCTCTAAGGATAGTACCGTACTCAAGAACATTCACACCATTGAGTCCAAAGTTTGGAATAGGTGGTGATGATTCGTCTTTTGGTTTATCTCCTTCAAGTTGAAGATGGTAACCAAGATATAGAGCAGCTGTGTGAGAGCAATGTCCCTCTGCTGTCCAGTCGTGGCAATCACAATTTGAAGAAAGTGGACCACCCTCAGTGCCTTCGAGTCTTTTCTTATAGACTATTTTACACTCGTGAGTCCTATCGTGTTTAACGATTCCAGAGACGATATAATACGTTTCAGGACTTCCTTTTATGAATGAAAGATTGACCTTCGAGAGGCTTAAAAATTTCTTAGCATTTGAAATATCTGTTTCTTTAAAAAAACTGCGCGCAGTCTTTTCCAGGTATTCAGGAAGAATGAAAATATCTTGAAGCATATTATAAGTTCCTAATTTTTAAAGCCTATATTGTATCGTGAATCCTCCTAAAAATATACCTCGGCATATTAATTAGGCTAAATAGTTGACTAGATTTCTTTTGGTTTAATGGATACTTTTTGATGTAGTTGTGCATCAAGGATTCTTGTCTTTCGTTCAGTAAATAGTAAATTTTATTTAAATTTTAAAAGTACAAGAAATCTTACCTTATATCAGACTCTTACCTCTCCGATTATTTAGAAAATAGTTAATTTATTTATATAGAGGAGTAAAGGAATGAAATCAAAAATACTACATTGTCTCTCAACGGGAGCATTTTTAGTTGCGTTAACTTCTTGTGGTGGAGATTCAAGTGGAGGAAGTTCTTCTGGAGGAATTAGTGGTTCTACTATTAAACTTGTTGACCCTTATATTGTTGGGGGGACTATGTTCTGGGATAAAAATAGTAATGGAAAATTGGACTCTGGTGAGCCTGTTTCTGAGGCATCTGATGCTAATGGTGTAGCTCAATTTTCTGTAACACTTTCAGATAATGCGAAACTTATTCAGCTTGCTAAGGGGATTTCTGGAGGGAAATCATTTAAAGGAAAGTTGAAAGTAAAGTTTAATAAAGATAAGAATTTTGCAACCCCAATAACTACAATGAGAGAAAATGGTTATGATGATGATGATATTCTTGCTCTTGTAAATGATGCAAGTGGATTAAGTTTTTCATCTGTGGATGATCTAATAAACAATCCAATGGAAGCTGTAGATAATGGAGCATCTTCTGATAATGATCTTGATCTTCTTAAAGCAACTATGGCCGTAACAAATCTTTTGAATTCTTCTGATAAGGGTTTTGATGCCACACCAACAGACTTAGATATTACAAATGATGGAGTTAAGACAAAGTTTAAGGATAGTGCTGATGTATATGAGAGAGTTGTAACAAAAGCAAAGCTAGATGTTGGTTCTGATAAGGCTATTAAAACAGCTGTTGCAGTTCAGACATTCATTGATAATGCAGGAGTTACTGCTTTTGGTGGTTCTGGTTCAATTAGTGCCGTTGGCGTTGATGCGGCAGTTTCTCAGTTAGAGACAGCTTATAATAGTGCCAGTGAAGATGTTCAGGAACTAGAGCTGAAGTATGACGGTTCCAACTTCGTATCAGAAGCAAGAGAGAAGAATAATATACCAAATGGAACATATGACTATATTAAATTAAATATAAAAGAGTTTTCAAGGTCAGCAGCTGAGGCTGCTGAGTTTTGGGGACAGAATATAATAGTTTCAGTAGACTTTGGAGAGCAAGGATTCCTAGATAATAATCTCGTTTTAGAAGATGATGAAGATGAGTTTTCATCATCTTTTGACCCTGCTACAGGTCTTCTAAATGTGAAGTTAGAGGAATCTATTACTGATGGTTCAACAATTGATTGGGCCGATGTTACTTATAACGACTCTAGTCTTGGCTTTGCAGTTAGTGAAGCTAAGGGGGCGGGTGTATATAAGCTTGATGTTCCTGTTGATGGAGTATTTAGAGCATATGGAACAATGAACTTAAGTCTTGATTGGATAGGAGCGATGCCAAAGGGGGACGGAAATTATGTGGTTGATAAGTCTGTTAACAATCATTGTATTGAAAACTCTGACACAATTGTAAGATGTTCGACTCATACGGGTAATGCTTCAACTGGAAAATTTTCATTCGTAGATGAAGAGGTTAGGCAAGATGAGTACTATAATTTTATGGATAGCTCTCTTGATGAAGCTGCTCCAAGTGCTGTTACATTCACAATTGAAGATGTAGAGGGAGTATTCACATTAGATATTACTGCTACTTCTGATAAAGCTTTAGTTGTAGGGAGAAATGCCTCAAATTCATATGATGTTCTTGAGTTATCAGATGATAGTACTAAAGAGTTAGACAGAAGTTTCGCTATTAGTTTTTCTTCAAGATATGATGGAGATTTTCCTACATCTTATCCCATCAAATTGGTTGATAGTGTTGGAATTCAAAAAGGTACAACTGACCTTAGTATCTCTGTTAATCCAAATAGTTTTTCTTTTTATAAAGGTGGTTTTATGTATTTGCCTCTTGATGAGAGCGCAGGAACATTTACAAATGATTCTGCAGGGGATGACGAATTTAGCTACCTCCTTTTGGATACAAAATCTAAAAAAGGATATGCTGTTACTACCGGAATTAATGGATATATGAAGTTAAATGAAGTCACTATTATAACTGTTACACCGTAATTTGATATCAGCCTCCTTTAGGGGGCTGATGTACTTTCATATGGTAGTTTTATGTCTCAGTATAAATTTTTTAGAGTCACTTCTCATAGAATGATAAATACTAGAGATAAGGGATTTCGTAGAATAAAAAAGGCGTCTTGATTAGACGCCGTTTTCAACTCACTTTTTTTAGCGCATTTACGAGATGAAAGTGTACATCTGCGGTACTAAATTCTTAGTACTTTCTAAGTATATAGATTTTATTGGTTAATAAGCAGTTAAGTTAGAGTTAATGAAGTGAAGATTGGGGCTAAATAAAGTTAATTTTATTAAGAAGACCAAAAAAAGCCCCTATTTCTAGGGGCTTAATATTTAAAATGTAGCTTTTAACTATTCTTTGTCTACGTATGACTTAAGCATCTTAGCTCTAGACGGGTGCCTAAGTTTTCTAAGGGCCTTAGCCTCGATCTGACGAATACGCTCTCTAGTTACGAAGAAATCTTGTCCAACTTCTTCAAGAGTATGGTCTGATTTTTCACCAATACCAAAACGCATTCTTAAGACTTTTTCTTCTCTTGGTGTAAGAGTTGAAAGAACTGAACGTGTTTGCTCAGAAAGAGTCACACTCATTACAGCATCTGCTGGAGAGATGATCTTCTTGTCTTCAATGAAATCTCCAAGTGAGCTATCTTCTTCTTCACCAATTGGTGTTTCAAGAGAGATTGGCTCTTTAGAAATCTTTTGAACTTTCTTAACCTTATCAACTGGAAGTTCCATTCTCTCAGCAATTTCTTCTGGAGTTGGCTCGCGACCTAGTTCTTGAATAAGTTGTCTTGAAGTTCTTACCATCTTGTTGATTGTTTCAATCATGTGAACTGGGATACGAATAGTTCTTGCTTGGTCAGCAATAGCTCTTGTAATCGCCTGACGAATCCACCAAGTGGCATAAGTAGAGAATTTATAACCACGACGATACTCGAACTTATCAACGGCCTTCATAAGTCCGATGTTTCCTTCTTGAATAAGGTCAAGGAATTGTAATCCTCTATTTGTATATTTCTTAGCGATAGAAACAACTAGTCTTAGGTTGGCCTCAACAAGTTGAGACTTGGCAACGTCAGCTTTTGTTTCACCTTTTAGAATAATATTGTAAACGTCTTCGATATCAGTGAATTCCATCCCTGCATCTAAGCTTAGTCTACGAAGTTTTCTAATAACGTCTTCTTGATTTCTAATTAACTGCTCAATCTTAGCGTCAGTTGTGTAGAGATCTTTTGCAAGACGTCTCTTGAATGCATCATCTTCTAGAACTTTTTCATAAAGAACTTTGTAATCTTCACTTCCGTCAACTTCTAGGAATTTATAAATACGCTCTTGTTGCTCGTATAATTCTCTAAACTGTAGGAAGTATTTCTTTACTGGTTCAACGAAGCTGTTGATGATTTTTCTGTTGAAAGTAAGGTCGGCAAGACGAAGAGCGATAGTATCCATCTTCTTCTTTTCTTCTTGAGTGTATTCTTTAATTGTTCCATCTTCATTTTCAACTCTATTTAGTAGAGTATCAAGATTGTCACAAACAGAATAAATCTCATCACGAACTTTGATGATATCAGCATTTGATGATTCATCATCAAGACCACGAACTAATTCTTTAACGAACTCATTTTGATTCTCTTGAGTTTCGACTCTTTCTTTTAGTTTGATAATCTCTTTGATTGCGTGAGTTGACTTAACTGCTGAAAGAATAATTTCTCTTTCACCTTCTTCAATTTCTTTTGCAATAACGACCTCTCCCTCACGAGTAAGGAGTGCCACAGATCCCATTCTTTTAAGATATAACTTAACTGGATCCGTTGAAGCAGACTTGAGCTCAGCTCTTTCTTCTTTCGAAAGCGTCTCTTCGATAATTTCTGTACCGTCTAAGCGGATACCGTCATCTTCTTCCTCAGAAGTCTCATCCTGAATATCAATACGCATCTCTTGAATTTTAAGCATGATTTCATCGATGGCCTCTGGCTCGATAATGCTTGCTGGAATTGCGTCATTGATTTCTTCAGCTGTCAGGTAAGATTGATCTTTACCTTTGATGAGTAGTTTTGAGAAATCTTTTGAATTAATAAATACGGTAACAATCGACATTTATTTTCCCCCGGGGGTTTTATGTTTTAAAGCTTTCACTTTAATTAATTCTTTTTCTATTTTTAATAACTCACTCATGAGTTCATTTATTTCATCGTTTGTTGTGCACGATTTTTTTCTCATTCTAATCTCATCTTTTTTCATTGTGAGTTTAGTGATTTCAAGTTTCTTTTTTATATCAAAAATGATTTTAGAAACTGTCTTATCATCATGAGAAATTGCACGATAATTTTTTAATGCCGTTGCAATAACTTCTTTAAGATCACTAGAAAAAGTTCCGTTCTTTGTGAAATTAGAAACGATGGCGACAAATTCACTTTCGTCAATTTCATAAAATAATTCTTTAAGTCTAGTAATGTATTTTTGTACCTCATTTGAGGACACAAAATCAAGTAATTCCCCGATTTTATCGCTAGTTAGACACTCTGGATGCTTGATGATTTCTGTAAGAAAAGTGGTCTCAATCTTGCTTAAAGCAGGTGCTTCAATTGTTTCGAGCTCTCCTGTTAAATATTGCATCTCTTCATATGGTATTTCTTCGTGAAAAGATTCTGTAATTAGTCCCTCTGGCTCATCCATTGGTGGTGGAGCAAAGTTAGTAGGGGCTTGGTTTCCAGAGAGAAAGTCTTTGTAATTACTAATGATTTGAGAGGCCTCAGACTTAAGTCCAATTGTCTTGGCAGCTTGCGCGGCGCGCTCTGTTGCTGATAGACTGTCTTTAAGGGGAGCTAGTACGGCGAAGACTTCGTTTAGTATTTCTAATTGAGCATCAAGAAGCTCTGGAACTTTATTTGGAATTACTCTATCTACTTGTACATCAATAAAGGCCTTAGCATTATCAATTCTCTTTTGGAGCTCAACTGATCCTTCCTCCTGGAGAAAGTCATCAGGATCTTTGTGAGGAGCAAGATCAATAAATTTAGGAGTGATGCCTACATCTAGGAATTGCTTATTGATTCTAAGTGCTGCATTCCAACCAGCGTTGTCATTGTCTAGAGCAAGATAGATATTTTTCGTGAGAGCTTTTAATTTAACAACCGAACTATCACCCATGGCAATTCCTTGAATACCAACTGAGTTTGTAAATCCTTTGTTAAAAAGTGCTATTTGATCCATATTTCCTTCAACTAAGACGACAGCATCCTTGCTTCTGATACTACTCTTTGCAAGGTGGAGTCCATAAAGGATATGTTTCTTCTTAAATATGAAAGACTCTAAAGAATTCATATACTTAGCTTTCTGATAGTCAAAGACAGCTCGACTGGTGTAGCCGACAACTTGTCCATATTGGTCCCAAATAGGGAAGATAATCCTATCCCTAAAAGTGTCATAGTGGGACTTGGAGTCATTCTTATCAATTCGTATGAGACCAAGCTCAGTCGCTATTGTTAGAGCAAAGTTGCGCTCTTTTTCATTTGGAATAGAGTTTAGATAGGCGGTGAGCTTACTGTCTTTTGGGGCGTAACCAAGGTTATAGGTCTTTGCTACCTCGACAGTGAGTCCACGGTTTTTTATAAATTTAGTGTATTCCTCAAAGTGTCCAGACTCAGCAATTCTTTGGTAGAGCTGGCTACTCTTAGTGAGAATCTTTTCGGCCATCAGAACTTTTGGCGGCTTAGCTTTTTGTTGATTGTAATCATCGAAGTTGATTCCATGATTAGTACAAATTTCTTTAAGAGCTTCAATAAAATCTAAGTTCTTGTAGTTGATAACAAAGTCTATAGCGTTTCCACCTGCTTCACAGGCAAAGCACTTATAGCGTCCACGTGAATCAGTCACATTCATTGAAGGCTTGTGATCATCGTGAAAAGGGCAGACGGCAAGGGCTGTATTCCCTTTTTTAGTTACAGGTATGTAATCTCCGACGACTGCGGAGATAGGAAGTTCTGTAACAATTCTCTGTTTAAGGTCCTTAAGGGACATGGGCCTCTAGTCCTTTTTCTTAGAAACTAATTCGAACGCTTTGATTTTAATTCCCTTCTTGAGGAAGATCTTTTCAAACTTAGTAGAAAAACTAGCTAAGAAGTGATCAGGGTGTTCATCTCTCAAGCGGTCTGTAGACATGACGACATCAAACTGTTCATTCTTTTCCATAACTTCTTTCATATGCTCAGCATATCCGTCATGGTCAGTCTTAATTAGAATTCTACCACCAGGTTTTAAAACTTTGTAGGCTTCATTTAAGAATGGCTCTTGAAAGAGTCTCTTCTTTAAATGTCTATTCTTAGGCCAAGGGTCTGGGAAGAAGTAAAAGATTTTATCTAATTCATTCTCTTCAAAAAGAAAGTGTATTCTCTCTCCCTTTCCTCTTAGATATTTGAAATTCTTAGTAGGGTGATCTGCTAGTTTTCTCGCTAAAGAAAAACTTCTCTTAAATCTATAGTCGAGTCCAATGAAGTTTACATCAGGGTTCTTCTCTGAGAACTCCATCATGAAGTGACCAAAACCAGTTCCAATCTCTAAATAGAGAGGACCTTCTCTTTTAAAAGCTTCTGAGTTCCACTTACCCTGCATTTCTTCAGCTTCATGATCTCTGTAGACGAAGTCCTTAAAGTTATCAAGCTTGTCGCTGTATGGATTTTTAGTAGTGTATTTGAACTCATCGCTATAGGTGAGATCGACCATCATTACCTCTGTGTGTAAAAATATAATTGAATTAAGCAGTCTAAATAACACGCCTGGACGTAGCTATCAATATGAATATTCAAAGTATAGAATTTACAATTTTGATGCAATGCTTTCTTGTTGTGGTATCAACTCCTAAATCAAAAATTAGGAGACACCATGAAAAAGACATTACTTGCACTTTCTATAGGATTTTGCGCACTTACATCATCTAATGCCTTTGCTCAGTCTAAAGCATCCTTCTGTGCCAGCAAGAAGTCGACAAAATCATTGAAGAGCCAAGTTTTTCAAAGAGATAATCTTTTGGCCTTCAGGAATCAGGGTGGCCTAATGAATGGTGGAGTTTGTTGGTGGCATAGCCGATTTCAAAGAAATGCAATGCTCTTAGCGAGATTTAGACCAGAGCTTGAGTATCCTACTGAGAAAGAGACTAAGAAGATAATTAAGGCCCTAAGAAAAGGGAAGAAGGTTGTTGTGGTACCGGGATATAGAAGTATCAATGATTTCTCATATTCTAATGCTGATATGATTCAAGCTGAATTAGAGAAATGGCAAAAAGGTGATGGCTTCCTAAGACAACAATGGGCGGTAGGTCTTTGGGGTTCCCATGAAATCTCTGAAGAGAAGTTAAAAAAGAGAATGGACGATCTCTATACTTACGTTAAAGAAGAAGGAAAGATAGCCTACCAAATGCTTCAAATCGAGGGGATTGATTCTCACGCGTGGCTTGTTTTTGATATAGAAAAAACAAGCAGAGGCTATAGACTTCAAGTACTAGATAGCAATTATCAAAGAACGCAGGTTTATACATACACTGAAGGGATGACTTCATTTCATCATGATTACTATGGTGACTTTGTTCCATACACTGGAAAAAAGAGTGAGTATGAAAAATCTCTGAAGGCCATCACAAAATATTGTAAGTAACTCAAAAGAATATATCTGCTGGGCCTTAAAACCTAGCAGAGCTTACTAAGTATATTTCTAACTCTCTTAATCCCTACCATTTATTCTTTTTTCCAAGCTTTTTGGGCACTGAAATTTTCTAAAAATCAGCTATATAAGTTATCTGAATACTCTCTATCTAATTGAAAAGAGGGGGCTGGGTAAGATAAGTTACCTTTGGCTATCATTTCCCTGCTAAGTAAGTTTTAGTTAGGAGTATACTTTTGAAATGAAAAGAATATTAATCATATTCACTTTCTTTTTTAATTTCTTAACCTTCTCTACAGAGGTTCACATAGGAGTTGAAAATTCTTGGCCTCCCTATGCAAATGAGAATGGGGTGGGAATCTCTTCTGATATTGTTGTAAGGGCCTTTGAAGAAGTAGGCGTTAAAGTAAAGTTACATGTTTATCCATACTCTAGAATTATGGAGATGACCAAGAGAGGAGAGCTCGATGGTTGTTATAATGTCGTGAGAGATAAGAGTACGAATTCTAATTTTATTTTTGGATCTGAACCTATTCTTGAAACAACAGCTTCTTATTATCATCTAAAAAATTCTCCATATAAAGAAAAGCTAGTGAAGGGAGATAGAGTCGCTCTTATGAGAGGATATCAGTACGGGGATGAGTTTGATCAAAATAAAAGTAGCTATAAAGAAACGAGAGTAAATACTCAGGAGCAAATTCTTAAGCTGATATTAAGAGATAGAGTGGACGTTGGAATTTTAGCTGATGGAAGTGCAGACTTTCACTTAAAGAGATTAAAGCTAAAGGATTCAATTACCAGAGGTGCTGTTCACTTTAATTTAAAAGTATTCTTAGCATTCTCAAAGACTAAAGAGAGATCTAAAAAGTTAGCATCACTACTAGATAAAGGTATTAAGAGTTTGAAAGAGAAAGGAATTTATAAGACTCTACTGAGTAAAAAGAAAAAGGGCCAAAAATCTTTGGCCCATTTAAATTAAGCTTTTTTAATTATATTACAAATATATTCAATTTGTTCTTCTGTCGTGAAGGCACTTATTGGCAGACAAAGAGTATGACCAGCAAATGCTTTTGCCTTCTCATCTTCTCCCTCATAACCTTTAAAAGGAGTCATCTCACTTAGAGCTTCAGCGTAGAATGGAGTTGTTGAAACACCATTGTCAGCAAGTAGCTTGGCCAGTGATTCTCTCGCTTGTGAACTCTCACATTGAACAGGGTAGAGGTGCCATGAAGAAGTTGTTAAGTACTTCGAAGGAAGAACTTTTACAGATGCTCCCTCTAGATGCTTGTGATAAAGAGCAGCAGCAGACTTTCTTGCTTTATTATACTCTTCAATCATCTCAAGTTTCTTGTAAAGAACGGCAGCTTGGATATGATCACATCTTGAATTTCTACCATACATGCTATCGTCGCCTCTTCCGTGGTTTCCAATAGTTTTAATTTTATTGTAGAGCTCTTCTGTTGGAACTAAAACAGCTCCAGCATCACCGAATGCCGCTAAGTTCTTTGTAGGGTAAAAAGAAAAAGTTGATAAGTTATTTGAAGATCCAACAGGACCTGTAGGAAGAAAAGTTCCCTGGGCCTGAGCAGAGTCTTCTATTATTTTAATTCCTCTTGGATTACAAACATCTTCAATCTCTTTAATAGGAGCAGGAAGTCCGTAAATGTGAACAGGAATTACAGCTTTTAAGTTATGTGCTTCTGCCATTCTCTCTAGAGACTTAGGGCAAAGTAGACCATCTTCTGGATTGATATCAATATATACCGGAGTTGCCCCACGGTTTAAGACAGCTTCAATTGTTGCATAGAAAGTAATTCCAGGAACACCAACTTTATCTCCATGTCCAACACCTAATACTTCTAGAGAGATCTCTATAGCATCAGTTCCGTTTCCAACTAGAGCGCAGTGGTTAGCTCCTTGCATTTTAGCAAAGTCTTTTTCGAATTTGTGATTATACTCGCCTTCTGCAAAGGCATTGTTGTCAATGATTTCACCAATGATATCTTTGACCTCTTTTCTAAATTTTTCATTATGTAAATTTTGAAAGTCGTAAAATGAAATTTCCATCTCTATAGTCCTAGGATAAAGGTATTTAGAGTGGAGTATAACAGCGTTTTTTATTAAGAGCTATAGTGATATTTAGGCACGAAGTGTTAGTTCTTCTTTGTCCAAGATTCAAGTATCTGAGCAGCTTTCTTTGCCATTGCTGGATCTTTTAATTTTGAATTAATAGATTTTATGTAGGCTTCTATTTCTGTCTTCTCTTGAATAGAGTCTTTCTTAGATGAGTCTTTTACTCTTTCTTTTTCGGCAGCGGCCAAAGACAGAGCAGGGGATACCTGCTCTTTTGACTTCTTATCTTTGAATAGATTTTGTATTTTCTTTAAACCCATAGCTAAACTTACGCCGCAACTTCAGGGTTTCTTTTAGACTTTTGGTAGTAATCTACAACCTTATCCATGTGATCTTCTATAATTTCATATAATTCAAGTTTTGTTTCTCTTGGGTCCATACCTTCAGGCATTGCTGAATAGATTAACTCTGCATTTACCTCAGTGAAGACGTACCAAGTGTTACCTAGTTTTTGAAATGCTACTTCTGAGTGATCTTGTTGTGTGTTTTGAGTTGTCATAGTGTGTGCCCTCCGTTCTGGACTATTGTAGATTCTCGTCCTGAGACTCTGATCTGTTTCTACATAACTTATCGCCTGTGGCCGTCAAAACTTTAGACATTTTTTAGGTTGTAAGTTGTCGAAAATATTGACAATTTTTAATTAATAAAAAAAGAATTAAGGGATTTTAGTAGCTAGCCTGTATTCCAACATAGAAGCTATAAGTTGCAGAAAGAGGGAAATCAACTTGATTAGAATTATTCCAAAAGCTAGAGATCTCTCCCTCTGACTGAGTCGTTAGAGAATACGGTAGATTAATATTTGTTTCAGAACCAAAGATAAGGTCCACTTTGCTCTCAGGAATTATATTTCTAATATTATAAGAGAGTCCAAACTTTGGTGTAATAGAGTAGCCACTGAAGAGTCTCTCTTCAAAACTATCTCCTCTTGTTGCTTGCTCTACAGAGTAGCGGTGGAGATTATATGTAAATGCTCCATAGGTAGTTAGAGACCTGTCCTCTGTTCTATAGATATCATAGGTAATATAAGGACCAATTCCTATCTCTCCATGTGTCTCTTGGGATGTTCTATCATTAGTTATAAAGTAGACGCTTCTCTGACCATGAATTTGAAGGATTCCTCCAAAGTAAAATCTATCATAAGCATCAAAGCTTACTTTCTTAGAGTAGGTCGTTACAAATGAGTATCTACTTCCTATATTTTCTTCCAGAATACTTGAGCCATAATCAAAGCCTGACTTACTCGCAGGACCCATTCCAAAAGTCATCGTGGCCCTTGCTTTATTTTGAACAACGAATGGGTATCCCTTCTCAAGAGGTTCTTCAATCCTATAGTCTGTTGGATCATAGTCAGAGTAGGGATTCATTTGAAGAGCAGCTTCTCTTTCATCGTTATAAATTATCTTTACAAATTTCTTAGGAATCCATGCATCTTGGCCAGCTCTAGTTAGAGTTTTTAAAAAATCCACATCTTGATACTTCTCTTCTAGTGGAAGTCCTTCGGAATTTACATTGTAGTTCATTTGCCAAGAGCTTTTAACGATACCTTGTTTATGAATAAATAAATTTTTTCCCTTTCTCACTCTTTGTAGAACTCTAGACTTTAGTGATGGACTACTTAAGAGGGGGGCCTCAAGGACTATGACTTGTGCCTCAAGAGCTAGCGTACTTGTAGAGAAAATAAGAAGGAGAAGAAATTTTAAAGTATCCATGTGTATTGATACCCCACTGTTAAAGCACTTTGATTCATTGTCTCTTTTGTATTTGAGAAGCTTGCCTGATCTTGCAGCTCTCCTTTAACTGATGTCTTTATAAATGAATTCTCTAAACCTAGTGAGAAACTTCCAAACTTTGTTTTGTAGGCAGCTTCAATTCCAAGTTGCCAAGCGAGTGCGGAGTAACTTGCACTCGTGTACTCTGAAGTCGCATTAAAGAAGAGGGATTTCTTTACAGCAAATTGCGTGTTAAAGACTAAGTCTCCATAGCGGTAGAAGTCGTACTTAATAGTTGGTCCAATAGACATTGAACTCCAAACAATAGAGTCAGATTCACTTTCTACAATTCCAGTTTGATAATCAAAAACTAAACCAAGATCTATAGGAAGTAGAGAGTTAAAGTAGGACTTAATACTTAAAGTATTTGATCTGGCAGTATCAAGTTCATCTGTTGCAAGATAATTTAATGATTCAAAATTGGTTGATTCACTTCTGTAGAGAAAATGCATCTCTACCGGGATAGATCGGTCAACGCTATGATACTTATTCTTCTTAGGGTAGATCTTATTTCCAGCAATAGTAGATCTAAGTTTTATAACCTCTTCTAGAAATGCAAGATTCTTAGTGAGTGTCTTATACTTTATATTTTTTTTCTTATCGTAAATATATGACCACTTGCCACCGTAGAAGACTTCTCTTGCGCTCACATACATTTTTTCAGGATTCTTTATCGTAGTATTTTTATCTACATGATGGAGAGAGGAGTTCTTCAGCAGTACAGCGTAGAGAACTTTAGGTGTTGTTGGAGTTTCTTTTACGTACTCTTTGATTTTGTATCTCTTATATTTTTGATTATCTATATCTAAGACATTTGAAAGATTATCAACATTTTGAAAACTAATATCCTCATCTAAGAATTGATCAAGAACATCATCCGAAGGCTCTACAATGATAAGGTCATTTGCAGAAACATGGAGTGTTAATAAAATAAATAAGAAGCTAAGAGCTGTCTTCAACTCAATCCTCCGAAGCGGTACATCGTAAGTTTAAATTGTATCAGCGTTTTAAATTTAGAGCTATATAGTCAAAATATACGAGTAAGTAACTTTTTCTGATCATTTAGCTTTTGTATATTCGAAGTACAGTTTAGGAAAATCTGTATTTTGAAAATAAAATAAAAGTATTTTTCTAAAGGATTGCAGAGGATAATCGAGAAATTTTGGACATTTAGACTGACAAATTGCGCCTTGTGACATTCTTGCCTACATATATTTTAATCTTTAAATAGCATATATTTGAATGAGGTGAACTCACTATAGGTGTTAACTGTTAAGGAGTTAGGAAATAGCAATGAGCATAGAATTAAAGAGAACTATTACATCAGTAGCAAAGGGCTTAAGTGTTGTAGCGTTTTTAACGACGGCTTATTTAACGTTTAATACAAATATGTTTAAGCAAAAACTTAAAGATATTGGACCTATTACACAAAGTTATAAAGGTTGTAATGAGAGAGTTCAGCAGACTGGAGAGTCATTTCTAAACTCTAAACTCGCTCACGCAAGCATGACAGCTAGCTTTGTAAAAGGAAGTAGTGATTGTCTCAAAAGAAGCGGTGAGGACTTAAGTAGAGTCGGAGGTCTTTCGGCATCAATGATGAATGCTGTTGTTGCATACTCTAAGAACGTAGGCGACTTACATAAGTTAGTTCTTAGGCCAAAGAACAAAGACACACATCAATTATTGAAAGAAAAAATATCTTCAATAAACTCTTCTTATAGTGAAGTAACAAAAGAATTTTATAATACACAGAAATATTTTTTGAATAAAAGCAGTTTTATAAATAATAATTTTTATCTTTTATCAATAGGGACCTTATTCATGTCACTCATTATCAATTTACTATCATGGCGATCAAAAAAATCTGACCTAACATCACAAGTTGAAAGAGAAGCAAGTGAGCTTTCTTTAAGTGGTAAGTTCGACAACGGACAAGAGGTTGAGGCATTTGTAAGTAAGTCTCTAAAGACTGTAGGATTACATAATGTAGAGAACTTATTATCAAATTATTTAAAGCACCGTTTGAAGAAGCATGCAATGGAAATGAAGTTTGATAAGATCGATGAGCTTACAGCTAGTTCTCGTTATGAAGAAGATGAAAATGAGGATCTAGAAAAGATAACGGAAGTTGTAAATAACGTTAATTCAAAATTAGATTTACTTGATTCTTTAACTGTTAACCTTAAAAAAATGCAGTCTGAAGAAGGTGAGTCCGAGCTTGGAAAGAAATTAGAAGATATTCTTAATGTTGTTAGGTCTACCAAAAGCGGTAGTGAAGAAAGTGATAAAAACATGTCTGAAAACACCATCTTCATCCTTAATAGAATTAATGAGCTTGAAGAAGAAAATAATTATTTAAAGAAGAATACAATTAAAAAAATAGAAGAGCTTGAAAAAGAGAATATCTTCTTAAAAGAAGATACTATTGAGAGAATAGGTAAGCTTGAAAAAGAGAATAGTTCTTTAAAAGGCCAGACAGCACAGAAGATTAATAAGATAGAAAGAGAATATAACCTACTTAAAGATCATAAGAATGAGCAAGTAGAGAGCGCTTCAGCTCCTAAGAGGGAAGTGAGTTCTATTCAAACTAGTACTGATCACAATGACCTTGAAACTTGCGTTCTGAGTTGTGTAAATGAAGTCTCGGCTTCTGAAGCTTCTAGAAATGTAAAATTTGATGTATGTATTGATTCAGGTATTTCTCTAGGTAAGTCTAGAGAAGGTGTTATTAAGATTATAAGAGAGCTTATTTCTCAATCTATAGAAAATAATAAAGATATAGTTGAGAACAAAGTACTTACAATTAAGTCTAAGGCAATAAGTAGTGGTGTACTACTAAACTGCACTATGAAGCAAGTTGATACAATAGAAGACTTAGAGAGTATGAAGCTTTCTTCTCAGAATTTTCATATGTTTGATCCTATAGCAGATACAAATACTGAAATGATTTCTAGCCACTTTTCTAGATTAACAGATATTAATGGTGAAACTATCGGAACAAGATATAATTTCTGCCTAGAGCTAGAGTATATTGAAAGTAAAGTATTACCGCAGGCACCTAGTTTATTTAATAATTAATTGTGAAGTATTGGAGTAGCAAGTACTCCAATATCATTAATTCTCTTGTGCTGCTGGTGCAGGAGAGTCTTCAACTTGATTGGCCTTAAAAAGAACACCTAGTCCCATAGGAACCTCTTTTGAAGGTCTATGAAGAACTCTTAAAACAATCCTTCTATTTCTAAGCTGATTCTCTGGAATTGCATTACCGTCCTTATCTGTATTAGGGTAGGCAGGCTTAGTATCAGCATAACCAATCGCCACAAGATACCTTCTATCAAAGCCCTTTGTTTCAAAACGTCTTGTTACGGTAGATGCTCTTGCAGAACTTAGTTCCCAGTTCGATGGGAATTGACGACTATGAATTGGAATATTATCTGTATGACCCTCAACGAGTACCCTAACGTCTTTATGAGTTGAGAGTATTTTATCGATAATGAGATCTACAAACTTTCGAGAATCATCAGTAAGAGTTGCCTTACCTAGATTGAAGAATGTTCGAACATTCATAACAATATCTAGGCCTTCATTATTTTGCTGAACTTTTATAACATTTTGCATGTTAGATATTGAATTAAGCTCAACCATAAGCTTCTTCATCTGACTGTCTGAAGTATCATTTTCACCATGGAAATACTTTGCCATGATTTCTGCTTTTCTTTGGAATGTGGCCGGATCATAGTTAGCAAATGCCATCATTAAGATGAAGAAACAGGCCACAAGAGTCATAAGGTCAGCGTAAGATGTTAGCCAACCGGCATCATCTCCACCGCCACCAGATTTAGGAGGAACTGAGCGAATCTGAGGGATCTCATCATCCTCTTCTTCTTCTCTGTCAATATCTTCGTCTTCTTCGTCGTACATCTATTTTCCTAGTACTTCTTTCCAATCTAGTCTTTCACTTGGAAGTAAGAAAGAATTTAATCTCTCAGCTAAAACAATAGGACTCGTTTTCTTAATCATTAAACGAAACCCTTCTAAGATAATTTTATTCTGTAGGTATCTCTCATTTGCAGAGTCCTCTAGGTTTTCACCAACAGGTATAATCATTAGGTTGGCTATAATAACCCCGTAGAGTGTTGTAATAAGACAAACACCCATGGCCGGACCAATTGTTTTCATGGCATCAGCACCACCAAGGTTTGCCAGGAGAACAACCATACCAATTGTGGTACCCATCATTCCCATTGCTGGTGGGTATTTTCCCATCGCCTGAAACTTATTAGTATCTCTCATATAGAGTTCATGAACATTTTCAATTCTTTCATTAAGGATGAGAGTCAGAGTTTTTATGTCAACAATTCCATCTTCAAGAAGACCTAGCGCCTCATTTAGAAAGTGAAGGTCACACTCTTCAATAAGTGCTGGGATTGGTGTTCCTGTTCTGTATTTTTCTGAAATTTGAATAATAGAGATGATTGTATTTTTGTAGTTAACCTGGCTTCCTTTTATAACTCTTGTGAAGAAAACTTTTAGAAGCTTTAATAGAGCAGGGATTGGGAAAGAAATTGAAATTGCAGCAACTGTACCACCGATAACAATGAATAAACTCACTGAATCGTAAAACATTCCGACATTACTAGTTGAGAGAAATAGTCCTAAACCAAGTACTACTGATGCCGCAGTAAAGCCAATGATTGAATAAATATTCATATAAACCTTTTATATAATAACTAAAGAAGTATAGAAAATAGTTAGTTACCAAGATTTTATGATATTTCTTGAGGGATTGTAAAAATATAAAAGGGTTTTCTTCTATAGTGGGAATGTTGCTCCGAATAAAATTTTGATATTCATTCCTGATGATGAAATAGTACTAATACCATACGCATATGATAGTCCTGCTTCAAAGTTTAGGCCCCAGTTCTCACTGACTTGTTTTGTGTATCCCCAGTGTCCACCAAAATCAATACCTGTACTCACTGCACTTAGGACTGTACCAAAATTTACAACAGACACTCTTGAAAGACCAAAATCAAATCCATAGTACTTTTTAACTTTTGGAATTGCTGTAATTGAAGTTCCATCACCTTGGAATATTCTTTGGATTCCTGCACCTTTATAGTAGTTTCTTGTACCCAGTCCAAGGTAGTTATAGTGCATTTTACCAGTAGTCATATCTAGGGCAATACTTGTTCTTACAAAATATGATCTTTTAAAATTATCAAATATCTCTAAGTCTGCATCAAGTGAAGGCATAACTGAGAATCCACCACCTTCTAGGTTACTTGAGGCATTACTTCCTCCGCCTCCTGTATCTTCGGAGCTAGATGCTGTAGATAGTGGGTTAGCGTATGAACCTTGTATCATTCCTGTTCTTACTGTTGCTTGTAAATTATCAAGCTTTGCATAGGAAGCAGTAGAGGTAAGGAGAATGAAAAATATCGCAATTGTTTTACTAAGCTGCTTGTACATTTGCATGATCCTCTTCTACATATTTAAGGCATAGTTCATCAATAATCGGCGAAATCTCTTCTTGTATCTGAGCATTCTTATTAATGAGCTTTCTTGAGAAAGCAATAAACTTAGATTCAACCGCACTCTTATTCTTTTTAATTTTAGCCAACTTAATTTCATCTGTCTGCATATTACTCAATTCAAGGTCTAGAACTTCTCTCTTCTTACTTCCCTCTGGAGCAATCATTTCGATAAACTTAGAGCTAATAGCTTCATCAGTAACTACTAAGAACTCGACTAAACTACTCTGTTTCATTTTAGTTAGAATAATCTTCATCGAAGTTTCTGGCAGTTCATATATAGACTTAGCTGGAAGGAAGCTACTTAGAACTTCTTTCATTTTCTTCATATCTCCATTCTTTCCATAGGCAGTAAAGAAGTACTCTTCACTATCAATATCTACGTAAGGAAGTATTTCCATAATCTTATCACTAAATGGTGATGCAAGATCAGGCTTATGGTAGGCCTTAAGCTTTTCTTGTAAGAGAGGCTCTTGCTTTTTTAACTCTTCGTTATCAGCCTTTACACTATTAATAGTTAGGCTTTCAATTAAGCTCGTCTCAAGGCGTGGAATAATTTTTACTATAAATGAACTAGATAATGTATTCATTAGTAGTGGACCAAACTCAGGATTTTCAATAACTAGATTAGTGAATGTATCCACATCTAGAGAGTAGAGAAGTTGTTTTGTCTCATCACTTATTAAGTCTGTAGGAACAATAACTTCTTCAAGAATTTGTTCATCAATAAATCGTGCACCTACTTGAAGATCTATTTCTCCAGAAGAACTACTGATGATATTTCTCCACAGTTTTCTATCTTGATTATTTAATATTTCAAATGTTTGTTTTAATAATTCAGATTCTAACTCTTGAGTAATAAGAATCAATCCTTCTTTAGATCCAGGAGCTCTTAGGTTAATCCACTTTTTAAGTAGAGTCGCAGCTTCTTGTTTATTATCTGTAAAGTATTTCTCAAAACGAGCTACTGCTGAAGCAACCATTGCTTCGTCTGATATTCCTGAAGAAACCTTAGTCTCTGTTGTCGATTCAATTGTCTCTAGAGATGAACTTGATTCATCATCTTCAGACTCGCTTGAAGCTGAAGCAGCTTCAGATGCCATTGCTGCTATTTCTTTATTACTATCAATAAGTGCTGATGTTTGCCCTTTTTGAAGCTTTGAGTACATGATAAATAAAACAAAAGATACGAAACTTAGAAAAAGTCCTGTAATTAAAAAACCGATAGAAGTAGAGTACTTGGCCCCTAGATTTAAAAGTTCGTATAATGAGAAATCTTTAATCGTTTTTTCTTTCTTTGGTTCTTCAACAACTTTTTGTCTAAATTGTACTCTTGAAAATTCCATTGAAGGCTTTACTGGAAGGTTGAATGTTAACTTTCTAAGAACTGTTTCAACATTATTTGTCACATTCTCTTCAAGTAGTTCGTCCATCAAAATAGAAATTTTAACAGATGAGATAACATCAAAAACTTTAGGTAGCTTGCTCTTTTCTTTTTCAGCTTCAATTTCTTCAGCTGAAGGTCCATTGATTGGTACTTCTATACCAAGCTTATGAAAAAGGAAGTAATCTTTTTTTGCATCCTTTGCATCTGAAAAATTATAGTTTTCAAGTTTCTTTGTTTTCTTTACTGAATTATCAACTTCTTTTGTCTGAACATTTATATCTAAAATATATTGCTTCTTTTCAATCAGTACAGATAAAGCATTTTCAATCTTATTGTATATTTGCTTTTCAACAGCAATCTTATCAACGCGGATAAGTCCTTCTGCGAACGAAAATTGAGCATATAAAAAACAAAGCAATGTTAGCAATAATTTAAAGTGTGAATTTTTGTTTTGTGTTTTCATCTACTTTTTCCCAACTTTTTTCTTTTCTAGGATTAATCTCTTCATCTTTAGTACAAATGAATTATCTGAATTCTTTGTATATGCGGTATTGAAAGCAGTAAGTGATTTATCAAAATCATTCTGTAAATAAAAAATACTTCCTTCTAGCTCATTTGGAACTGAAAGCTCTGGAAAGTCCTTCTTAATTGCTCCAGTAATCTCTAATGCTTCTTTATAACTCTTATTTCTGATGAGTCTTTGAACTTCAAATAATTGAGCACTTACTCTGTCATATCTTTTGGCCTCAGCAAGTTGATCTTTTGGGTCAAGTTTTAGAGAGAGATCAATATTTATGGCCTCTGTTTCTGCAAGTAGCACCTTTCCAACTTCATAGCCTTCCTTTTTAAGCTCAACAAATAAAGGGCCATCTTTTAGTTTCTTCTTTTGTAAATCCTCAGTCTTTATAATGAGGGGAGTGACACCAATTTCTTCAGAACTCTTTGAAGTCATATTCTTTACAAAGATCTTAGCTCCCTCAGGAGAAGAGTTTATCTTTATAGTAGTTGCACTAGAACATGAATATAGTGCTGCTAGGATCATCAAATGTAATAAGTTCTTAATTGTCTTCATCTCTTTTAAGCTCCAGATATTGAAGGCTTAGGCCTTTCTATTTTATATCTTCACCACTTATTCGGAATACTGTCTAAAAATTTGACGATTTGCTTTGATTGAAGGCCTTTTCGGAAAATAATTCCTATTAAAAATAAATGCTTAGAGGGTAGGTTAAGAGGATTAACCATATTTCTTAACAATTACATATATTTGGAGAATCGTTGCCATATTTTCTTTGCATAAATGATTTCCTTTTATGGCGAAATTCATCGAAATCAGTCGTAACACTTAGTAATTACTGCCCCATAGAATATATTTTATCTAATGAGTTAATATTAAAATGCCGTTAAGTGTTAAAGGAATATCTATTTAGATTAGGGACTAGAAATCTAGTTCTTTAGTTTAGTGGATGTGCACGTAACTAGCTGATTAATAATTAACAATTTGTAAAATCAAAAAATGGATTATTTGCTCTATGAGAAAAATGAATTTACTAATCTATTGTTTACTCTCGATCCTATTGGCATCTTGTATGGGAGCGGGGAACGAAGAATTAGATAAAGCAACTTTCGGTCTAGTGATGAATGTTACTAAAGGTGACAATCAGGTATTAGAAGATCCTGAAAGTTTAGCTGAAGATATTCAAATTCAAATTGTTAGTGAGGGCGATGGTGACCCATCTTCTGGTGTTTCAATCACTTTTGTTTTAGATAATCCTGACTCGGGAGCAAAACTCTTATCAACAGCAGCTGTTACGGATTCCGAAGGGTTTGCATCAACTCAAGTTGTTGGTGGTAATGACTTTGGTAAAGTTGCAAATATAACAATCATCGCTAATGGAACTGGTTTAAAAGAAAATGTCTCAATTGCAATTAGAGATAAAATTATACCTACAAAAATCAAGATCATTGACCCTCCAAGTGAAGTTGTGGCCGGAGTTGCTTTTGACCTCCAGCTTAGACTTGTAGACGACAATGGAAGAATTTCTGAAGAGCCTGATTTTAATACAGAGATATCTGTAGACTTTACTTCTCTTTCAGGTGATCTCGCAGATCCAACAAGATTTAGTAAAGTAAACGCTGCCGATAGAATTGTTTCATTTACTAATGGTAGAGGTGTGTTGAGTTTAGTTAGTCACAAGACTGCTGAAGATGTCACTATTAGTTTACGAGATCATGGAAAGATTCCAGACCTTGAGGCAATTACTCAAAGAACAATGAATATTTCAGAAGTTAAGGTTGTTAAAATCGTTCCTGCGACTGCAGTTCGAATGCAATTAGATGACCCTGCTGACGCGACTACAGATGATACTGTTGAAGCTACGGCTAGACTTTATGATCAATACGATAACTTTGCATATAATTACTTATCTACTTGTCAGGCTCGTTTTGATGTTGTTGGTGATAATGGAGATGAAGTTTGGGTATCTAAGACTGCTACTCCAGCAAGTAGAGATAAGTTTGGGACTGCAATATTTGCGGCCGGTATGGGGAAACTTAATATTAGAGATACTAAGGTTGAAAATGTTACGATAACAGTTTCAAGCCTTGTCGCCGGCTGTGGTGGTATGTCCAACCTAGGGACAAGCCAAGATGTTGCCTTCTCTGTAGGTGCTGTTCAGAAAATTGAATTAAGAACTCCTGTTCCAGATACAGTGAAGACAACTTCTGAAATAAGTTTATTACTAGAAGCAACTGATGCTGGTGGTAACTTTACAAGCTCTTTCAATGGTTCTGTTGGAATTTCATTTGATAGTGGATGTTCTGCTTTTGTTAATCCACTAGATCACGACGGAACAAGTAAGGTTACTCTTGCCTCTGGAACTAAGACCATTAGAGTCTCTAATACAAATCTTGATAGAAAGGCCGTAGAGGAATGTGATGTCCTACTAGGGTCAACTGCTACTTCTGCTGGTTTAGATCTAACTTCAACTCAGAAGATTTATTTTACGCCAGGTGATGCGAAACAATTCTCATTCCTTTCAAATAGTTATACTGGTGAAGTTGGTTGGGGTACATCTCCTGCTCAAAGAAATCCTACAACTATTGATGTAGAAGCAAGGGATACATATGGTAACCCTGTTACTACTTACACTGGTGGAGATGTAGATATTGTCTCTGACGGTAATACAGAAGTTTCTATTACTGATGCAGATTCTGGAACTAATGCAAAAACAATTTCAATAGATGCTTCCGGTAAGGGGACAGTTACTGTCTGGAATATTAAAAATGAAACAGCAAACTTAACTCTTACTTCAGGGCCTTCTGATATGAGGCACACTGTACCTAATACAGAGAGTGTTTCTGTTGAAAATGCTGGAATTTATACTGCCAGTATTTACTACAAATGGGGTATCCCAAATTATATTGAAATTAGTGAGCCAGTTGATGGGACAGTTGATGCAGCAATTTCACTAACTGCAACAGCTTATGATTATGGAGATAATAAGGTTAATGATTATGGTTCTGCCGCTTCTCCTATTAGTGATCTCGAGTTCCAGTCAGATTCTGCAACTGCAGTTCTTTCAGGACAGATTGACTTTGTTAATGGTGCTGCAACAATAAGTATTCAAAATACAGTAGAAGAAGTTGTTAACCTAAGTCTTGCAATGAGAAGTGGTGTTACTCAATTTAAAAACTCTCAGTCACAAGATATCGATATTACAAATGCAACAAAAGCTGTTAAAGATGTTTACTTCAAATGGGGTAATGTTAATAGAAAATTTGTAATTACAGACCCTGCAGATACAAATGTTGATAGCAATGCCAGACTTAGAGTTCAAGTTGTTGATCAGTACAATAACCCTGTAAGAGATTATGGTTGTTCTGGTGACTCTCAAGATGTGAAGTTAACTGTAAACGGAAACTCTAGAATATCTGACTCAGCCGTATTTGATCATACAAACTCAACTAATTATTCAGCTCTATCACAAGTTGGTTATGTTGATATCAAATCTCAAAGTGGTAGTTGTCCAATAGTATCCGCTACTGATGATGCTTCTTATGGTGATCTATATGTTTATAATAGAGCTATTTCTCCATTTGGAAGTGATTTTCAAACTGTTGGTATTTCAATGGAGGACTCTGATGGTACAGGATACTCCCTAACACCTTCAGGTGGTGTGATTTCTGTTAATTTTGCACCTGGCTCTCGTACACAATATGTAATTAAAGATAGTGTTGGAACAGTAGATAATTCTATAAAAGTTCCAGTTCAAGCTTTAGATCAATTTGATAACCTTGTTGTAAGTTATACTGAAAATGATGCAGTAGAGTTTAGATGGATCACTCAAAATAGTGCAACTATTGACCTCGATGCAGATGATAATCCAGTAACAACTATAGATAATAGAACTCCTGGAGATCTTTATATTGATTTCCTTCCTGGTGATAAGGGTGAGGGGTATATTTACCTTTCTGATACTGTTTCTGAATCTGTAAGTGTAGGACTTGAGGCCAAGGCCGGTTATGATACTAGTGGTACAGCAACAATTTTATTCAATTCTGGTGTTGTAACTAATTTCGCAATTGTTCCTCCATCAGACCCTCTTACTATAACTACTGATGATAAAGTACCATTTACAGCACGTGCTCTTGATCAATATGGAAATGTTAATACTAGTTATGAAGATGATATAAAGATCGCAGTAAATAATAGTGCTGGAATTGTGACTAACCCAAGTGAAGTTGTTCCTGATAATTATACAACTGTCTCGAATAGGGTTGTTGATATTACTTCAGGTGAAGCTTCTTTCTATGTATATGATAGAGTCAAAGAAACTGTGACGCTTTCAATGATTGATGAACTAGGAAGAACATTAACTCTTCCTACTATTGATGTTGATTTTCTTCATGGTGTGCCTGTTAGTGCAGATATTGCACGAATAGGGTCAACTGATATTATTCCTCCTGGATCGATGTCTGCAAATGTTAGTGCTGATACTCCTCAAGTTGTTCGCGTTGAAATTAGAGATGTTAATGGAAATATTGCAGATACTTTTAGTGATGATGTAAATCTTGTTATTAGATCTGGTAATGCTGAATTATATACAAATGCTCCAGGGCAAGATGATATTCCAAATACTTCAGTTAATCAGACTAGAGTTGTTAATGTTGCAAGTGGTGTTGGTAATTTATTCTTAAATGCACGTGCAGTAGGAAGTGTCTCTCTTCACTTAGATGATAGTGTTGATAGTACTGGATTAACAATGATTCCAGCAGTAGGGGATTCTCCTGTTGTTGTTAATGTTAGTCATGGTTTAGCTGAGAAGTTTGCAATTATTCTTCCAAGTGATGCCGCTCTGACTCCTGGTCAACTTGGTAGTTTACCAACTGCTGTTTACACAGGAAATACTGACTCTAATGTTTCAGTAACAGTTAGTTCTTATGACCACTATAATAACCTTGCGACAGGTTTCACTGGTGACGTCATTTTAAATCTTACAAAGAATGCAGAAATTGATTCTAGTTCTGTACCAGCTCTATCTACTTATGTTGATACTAAGAATGTTAAGCTTGGAATGGTTTCTGGTTTTGCGACTTTTGATATTTATGATTATCAGGTTGAGACAGGTGTATCTTTATCACTAAATAGCAACTCTGGAACAAACTCTGCGGGATTAAGTACTACTCACACAAGAATTGTAAACTTTACTTTTGGTGCTCCTAGCTACTTTGCAATAGTGAAGCCTCTATCTAATGGAATAGTTGATAGTCCTTCAAGTGTTACTGTTGAGATTCGTGACCAAAGAGATAACGTAATTACAAATGGATTTGAGGGGAGTGTTGACTTCAATGTAAATGGAGACGCTTTCTTAAATGATGCAGGAGATATTGATTCTTCTACTGGACTAGTGGCAACACCTTTAAAGACAAGAACAATAAACTTTGCTCCAGGTAATAATGGAGTTGAAAGTATTGCTGTATATGACAGAACTGCAGAATTAGTAACTTTCTCTTTGACTTCAGCTTCTGAAACAGCTCCGGGAACATCAAGCCCAGGAGTTACAGATTTAAAATTCCCTGCTGAGCTTAAGAATCAAACTTTTGATCCTGGTGCAGCTAAGGATTTCCAAATTCAAACACCTGTAACAATTGACGGTGATGGAAACCATGTTACGGCCGATGATGCTTTAACTGTTGAAGTGTGGGCATATGATAAATATGGGAACTTTAAGAATAACTTTACGCAAGCTGATGCTATTCAATTACAACTTTCTTTAAGTGGTAAGGTTGTTGGAGCCGATGGAATCACAGCAATTACTGATGATAAAATTGACTTTGGTGGAAGCTTCCCTCAAGGGGTTGGTCGAATTCAAATTCGTGACCTTGTTGCTGAGACAATTGACTTAACTCTCGCTGATCACCTTAGTGCGGGATATACAGGAAATACTGTTCAAGTTAAGGTTCGCCACGGTGATCCTGTTGATTTCATTATTACAAATGCATTAGGTCGTAATGATACTGCTGATAATCCAACTTTTGCTACACGTGCAGATGTTGATATTGAAGTTGAGGTTACAGCTCGTGATGCTTATGCAAATACAGTTGAAAACTTTGCAGGTAAAGCTAACCTTGCTTTTATTGCAGGTCTTTCAGGAACTTCATTTCCAAGTGGACAGACAATTAGTTCTTGGACAGATGGTGTTGGTAAAATTATCTTTAATAAGACTGTTGTAGGTGATGTGACTGTTGAAGTACAAGATCACGTTGATGCTCCTGTAATGGATAATTCAGATCCTCTTGCTCAGAAAACAATTACAATTATTCACGGTCTTCCAAATAAGTATGCCTTTATAACACCAGCAGGGCCGATTACTGCAGGTGCAGAGATTCCTGTAACTATTGAAGCGCAGGATGTTCATGGTAACAAGGCGCTAAGTTATGATGGTGTTGGTAAAGACGTTCAAGTTGAATATAGAAGTGGTGTTGGTACTCTTAAAGATGGAGCTTCCTTTGTAAGTGGGCCATTAACTTATCAATTTAGCTCTGGTGCAGCGACTGTAATTTTAAAGAAAGAAACATTTGCAGCAACATCATTTCCAAATACAGATGAAACAATTCAATTAGGATTCCTAACAGCTTCCGATGGAACTCTTGACGTTACTGATACAGAGTCGATTATATTTACTCCAGATGTAGCTGACAGGCTTGTTGTTGTAGTTGATCCTACATTAAATACTGCAGGGGCAGGTCCATTTCCAATTGATAATGAAGTGACTCTTAGAGTAGAGGCTCGTGATCAATTCGGAAACTATAATGATTCTTATGTTGGAACAGTGAACGCTGCAACTGACAAAGATGCTTGGATGTATCAAGAGGGAACAGCTTGGGGAGCTCAAGATAGAACAGTTAAAACTGCAAACTTCTCAATACCTGCAGGTTTCGTAAATATTAAAGTTGCTGACTTAACAGCAGAAACAAATGTTAATGTTACTCTTAATTCTCCTGTTGGTGGATCTATATCGACATTAACTCCTACTCAGATTGATTTCATGCATGGTGTAGGTACAGATTATACTCTTGTCTTTGTAGATCAACCTTTAGTAACCATCCCTGAATTCTCTACAGATAAAGAGAGAGGATTACAAGTAAGAGTTCTAGACCAAGGTTCTAATATTGTTTTAAATCATCCAGATCATGATGTGAGACTTTTACATAATGGTGTTGATTCAAACTTTACTGGAGATTTCGGTGGAGATGAAGGTCGTGTAACTGTAACAGGTGGTACGGCAGATGTTTCTTTTGATAGTAGAAGAATTGGTAATATTACTCTTAGTATTGACCCTTCCTTATACGATACAAGTCTAGTAAGAAGTACTAAGACTGTAAAAATTGTTCCAGGAACTGTTAGTCAATTTGTTATCGTTGGTTCAGCATCATTCAGTGCGGATACGTTATTAATTTCAGATGCTTCGTTCTCACAGCCAGCTTGTGGAGCTGTTGTTCCAGGAGCTGCTCCTTGTCCTAAACCTACTGATATTCTCAAAATTGAGCCGCAAGATAAGTACGGTAACTTAAATGATACAGAAGGTCCAAGTCAAGTTTATGAAGTAAGTCTAGAAGCAAAAGATACTTCTACTCTTCAACAAAGATGGATTGAAAACTTAAAAATTATTGAAGGAAAGACTTACCTTGCAGATGGAACGACTTTATTTAATCAGCAATTAATTAGAGCTGAGGGAGTTCAGTTCCTATTATCATCTCCTAATCCAACTACTCAATTAGATGAAGATGGTAATACTGTAAATTTAGATGTCACTTCTGTTTTAAATTCGACAGTTATTCCTGGTCAAGCAGCCAAGGTTTGGGTTGTTCAACCTACAAATGGTACGATTGATAATCCAATTGATATTACAGTTGAAGTTCAAGATGGACACGATATTGATGGAAATGGAAATGGTAACCTTGTTACTACTGCTCCTGATTTAGCCGTAGACTTCACTCTATCTTCAACTTCAGGTCTACCTGTTTGGGATGGATTAGGAACAAGTGATCCGCGTGATACGGATACTAGTGATGTAATCTCTACTGATACAATTACAATTAAGAAAGGTATTGGTGTATTTAAGTTATCAAATACAAAAGCTGAAAATGTTGATATTGGACTAACTGCTGCTCCTGGTGGAGTAACAAGTCGTTTTGATGATGGTGATAATGATATTTATTACTCTGTTGCTAATCAAACAAAGACAGTAACATTTGGTGCCGGTGTACCTCACCACTATCAAATTGTTCCTCCTGCTGCTGGATCACTTTATGATGTTGCAGAAGGCGATAACTTAAAGAGATTCGACTTCCAAATTCTTGCATATGACCAAGGTAATAACTTTAAAGATAATGTAAATGGAACTGTTATAATTGATGTAACAAATCCAAATGGTGACATTACAATTTATAATTCTGACGAATCAGAAAGTGGAACAAATACTTATACTGCTACTCTTGTAAATGGTATTGCCAATGTTAGCTTCACTTCAACAAGAAGTGGTGTGGCAAGTCTACAGCTTAGAAAAGATACAGTTACTCCAGATCCTGTAGGAATTGATGTTGACCCAACTGTTTATAATGTAAACGTTAATCCTGGGCCAGTTGTTAAGCTCAAAATGGAAGATCCAACAGATATTAAAACAACTGCGTCGACAGATTTCTCAGATGCACCAGATGATGCATCTATGAATACATCAGCTATTGTAGTAAGAGCTTATGACTTCTTTGATAACTTTAATAATTCATTTACTGGGTCTGTAATAACTCTTGCGAATGACTCTTCAGACATGGAGTCAGTGAAAGTATCAGATCAGACGGACTCTATTGATTTAGCCTTTAGTGCTGGTCAGGCCTCTTTACTTCTTAGAAATAGAAAGGCTGAAGTTGTAAACCTAAGTTTAACGGATACTTATTCTCAGTTCTCTGGAATTGATTTCTCTGGTGCTCAAGCTCAACAGGATATCGAGTTTACCGCTGGTCTTGTAGGGCAAGTCTCTTTAGAAGTAGCAGCTGCATCAGAAGATCCAACACTTACAACAGTAACAACTGATACAGATACTACTTTTACTATTCGTACATTTGATATTTATGGAAACCCTAATGTTGTTCCAGCTGAATCTACATTTGCAAGTGAAGTTAATCTCTTCCTAACTTTAGAGTCAGGATCTACTGGAGATTTTGATAATACACCTGCTTTAACGAGTAAGAGTCAGGGAATCGTTAATGGTGTAGGAACTTTCACTGTAAATCTACGTAAGTTTTCTACAGATAGATTTGATGCTGCCGCAGGGAGATTTCTTGGAGCCGGAAGCGGAATGGAGAAGATCACAGTTTCTATTGACTCGACTGCGAATTCTTTTGCTTACTTAAATTCAATATCATCAAGAGTTGTATATGTTAAACACGGAAATGCTAAGTATGTAACTTTAGAAGATCCTGATCCTGCAGTTGATAAAACTACAGATGATTCTGTCACTGTAAATATGTATACTCGTGATCTATATGGAAACGTTGATTTACTCTATGGTGGTTCAGGAGAGACAGCAACTCTAAATGTTTCAGGTGGTAATGCATCTGTAAATGGTAACGGTGCTAGTGATCTAATTCCTTTTGTTAATGGTGTCGCAACAACAACGGTTACTAATAGTGTGGTTGAAACAGTAGACCTTACTGTTTCAGCAGGTTCTGCTAGCTTTAGTGGAACATCTCTTGCTCCTCCAGTATCTGATGATTATACACGAACTCAGGACTTAGCATTTGCACCTGGTGCTCCTGCTGGATTCTTCTTTGCTGATAGTAAAAAGTCAGTGGGTAATATTATTTCTTCTGGAAACGTAGGTCCTATTACTATGGACTCTAGTCCTGCTCGAATTACAGTTGATGGTGATGCTGAGATTTACTACTACGCTGTAGATGCTGGTGGAAATATTATTCCAAGTATTTCATCAACAGATCGTGTTGCAATTTCTGCAACCAATGGAGCTTCTGTAAATACAGCGGATATTGTTTATGGAGACTTTGTCGGCGGGGAAGGTAAAGTTGTTGTTAATAATACTGAAGATGAAGTAGTTAGACTATCAATTACCAAACTTCTTGGTGCTGACTCAAGTATTGTGACAAACGTGATCGATGTAGATTTTGATCATGGATTAACAGATACTTTTGAGTGGGGAATTCCTGTCGGAAAAACAATCGACACAGTTGCGACAGTTACTATTGAAGCGAAAGATCAATACGGAAATAAGAATGACAACTACGCAGGTCAGTTAACAATTGATGGGTTTGAAGCTATTACTGATCCTCTTGTAACTCAAGAGCCGTATATTTCTTCAATTACTTCAGATATAGACCCATCTGATAATGAGCACTTACAACAGGCCGGTGGTGTTCTAAGAAATATGACGGCAGGTACATTAAGTTTAGACTTAATGGCCTTAAGAGCAACTCTTTATAACTTAAGTATTAGTGCTGCAGAAGAAACTGCAGATAGTAATGGATCGTTAACACTAACATCTGGTGCTTTAACTTTCTTAAATGGACTTCCTGTCGAGTTTGAAATTTATGACTTTATGGATGGAACTTATAATCCATACTCTTCTGCAGGAACTATCAATATTACTAATGCTAGTGATAATACAAGTTTAAATACTGATAAGTATGCAAGAATAGGTATTCAGGCACTTGATAGAGGTGGAAACAGAGCTGTTTCTTATAGTAAGACAAGTGCTGTTCGAATTGACTCTTCTCCAGCTACTGATATTGATTTCGTTGTTACTGGAGGAACTCCATGGAACGCTGGTGGCGGAAATGGATTCAGCTCTCTTGTATTAAATGTGACTTCAGGTTTAGCTGAACTTGAGATGAGAAGTAAGAACGATACTACTTTTAATCTAAGTCTAGCTAATATGGCAGAGTCAGCGACTGAAAAGAATGCTGGTAATAAGCAAATTACATTTGCACCAGGTCAGTTTAGAAAGATTAACTTTCCAGGCTCAAACGTTGCTACAGTTAAAGCAGATGATACATTTCAGCTAGATATTGAGGCTAGAGATAATTATGACAACTTAGCAATTGATTATACTGGTTATGTCAAAGTTGGGCTTGAAACTTCTCCTGGTACGATTGTATTTCCAGGTGATGCCGGTTTCCCAACTTCTGTTGTTTTCCCTTCCGGTGCAGATGGAAGAGACGATGGAACAATTAAGCTTGTTAATGGTGTAGGTACTCTTGCTGGATTTGAGGGACACACTGCTGGCGATACTTTAAAATTAGTAATTGTAGAAGATGACTTTGACTTTGATCAAAGTGGTGGGTTGGGAGCAACAGCTTTCTTCCATAGTGTATCTGTAATTGCTGGTGACCCTACTCGAATTGTTTACGATGGAACAGTTAATGATGTTGTTGTAAATAATGATGCTCAAGTTTCACTTAGAATTGAAGATACTTATGGGAACTTATGTAGCACAACAAACGGTACCATTGCTTTATATGTTAATGGTGCAACTTACGGAGTAAATGATAAGAAAGTTTCTACTGCTCCTACTACAGGTAGTGCTGGAGCTTCGACTTCAGTTTCTCCTGGTAATACACTCTCTATTACAAATGGTGTAGCTACATATAATATTTGGAGTCAAAAGTCAGATACTGTAACTCTGACTCTATCTAATCCAACTGTTGCTGGATTTAGTCCAATTATTCCAACGCCAACTCAGAACTTTGACTTCTTGCCTGACTCAGCTCAAGTTGTAACATTTGTGCAATCTGACTACCTCACTGATGCAACATCAGGGGGAGCTCAAGTTGGTGTTGACCATATGATCTACCTAACGGCATTTGATCAGTATGGAAATATATCAAACCACAATGGTACTGTTAACCTGATATCATCAGATCCTGCTAAGCTAGATGTTAAGCCTGCTGGAACAATGACGTTCACAAATGGTAAAGCTTCAAGAGCACTTCAAACTACAATCACTCACTCTGCGACTCTTAGTCTTGGAAGTGGTGGAGGACTAACGACTACAGATACTTATACTGCGTCTTATACTCATGGTGATGCTCATCACTTTGCTTTTGCTAATGCAGTTCCTTCAACTGTTGTTGGTAACAATGCAACTGTAAATATTAGAGTTGAAGATGAGTTTAATAACTTATGTACAGGTCAAAGTGGTACTGTTGGTCTTGTTATTGATGCTCTGGCCACTGCAGATTCTAATGTTAAGGTTGGTGGATCTGGAGGGACTTCAAGTGCAGCTTCTCCAACAGCAAATACTATTAATATTATTAGTGGTACTGCTGCTGTTCAGCTTTATTCTGAGAAAGCAGATATTGTTAACCTGAGCTTAAAAGATTCTAACTTTGCTCTAGTGGATCCTACTCCATATCCTTCAAGTATTAACTTTAATTACTTACCTGGTAATCCTGTTGATTTAAAGTGGAAGGATTCAAACTATGCTACAGCTAAGACTAGTGACTCTACTGTTGTAGGTACTGCTCATACAATCTATGTTGTTGCTAGAGACCAGTACCAAAATATTGCAGACTTCGATGGATCTGTTGATATTCAATCAGACCATACGATGGATTTACAAGCAAATGGAGCAATGACTTTTACTGATGGTAAGGGGACTCAGACGATTAATACAAGTGTTAGAAATAACTCAATTACACTTTCGTTTGGAGCTGTTTCTGGTGCAGGAAGTGCTTCCATTACTGGTACATCAAATACATACCTACTCGATTACGATCACGGTCCTGCTGAATCGTTCACTCTTGAGTTAGCACCAAGAGGCGGTGGTGGAAACTATACTATCGATGAAATCTTTAATTATAATATTAAGGCCGTAGATACTTATGGAAACGTTGATGATAACTACAACTCTTCTATTACAGTAAAGACTACTCAAAATAGTTCAGTTCAAAATCCTTTCATTAGCGGATCTTCAAACTATCTTCCTTCAGGTCAGGCGATTACTCTAAGTGCTGGTTCATATACACTACCTGTTGAGACTTTTGATGCTGGTGCACTGACAATGAGAATTCAAAGTGCGACAGGAGTAACTGATGTAGGGCAGACAGTTACAACAACAATTGATCCTGGTGCAGTAATGTACTTTGAAATCCAGGAGCCAAGTGTTGGTAAAGTTTCTAACCCTGCAAATACTGATTTAAAAGTCGAGATGGAAGTATTCGCTCTGGATAAAGGTCGTAATAAGATTACAAATTATAATCCTGGTGCAGCGATTGGTACATTAGAAGTAGTTTCAGTAGCATCTTCAGATATTACAAAAGCAGATTTAACAACTTCAAGTACTTACTCTGTTGAAAATGGACCTTATGAACAAAGCATTGATGTAGACTCATTTGTAAATGGTGTGGCCACTCTATATGTTAAATCTCAAGCTGTTGCAGATTACGATATTGATCTTAATGTTACTCTAGGTGGAACATCACTTGACGGTGGTGCTAAGAGAGTTAGATTTGATCCAGGTGGAACAAGCCAAATTGTTTTCTCATCACCAATTACAACAAATAGAGCGGACTTAACGTTTGATATTAATTTAGCTGCTCAAGATAGTTTTGGAAACCCAACACCTAGTTTCACTGGAGCGATAAAGCTTAAGCAAGATTCAGGTACTGGTTGTACTATTCCTACAGATACAGTTACATTTACTGCTGGTACAGGTTCTTACACTTCTATTCAGTGTACAAATGCTTCATCAATCACTCTTGGTATTGAAAATGGAGCAGGTTCAACTGTTGCAAATGTAAGTGCTACAACTCCAATTGTAATTACTCACGGTAGAACAAATCTACAATTCTACTTAATGTCCATCTCTGATATTCCAGTTAGTAGTAGTGTTGAGACTGATGTTGAAATTCAACTTCGTGACCAATATGGAAATCAAGCTAATACAATGACAAATGCAGGAAGTGGTTTTGATGTTAACCTTACAGCTTCTAGTGATGATAATTCAAAAATTATTGTAGATAGCTCTGCTATAACATCAGGTTCTCGTACAATTAATATCCCTGATAATACAAGTTCTAAAATTATTAAGGTTTACTCTACAAAAGCAATGACTACGACATTTAACCTTAGTGATGCTGGGGCAGGATTTTCTTTAAATCCTGGTGCAGGAAGAACTTTTGACTTTATTCCTGGAGTTGCAAGTAAGCTTAGAATGCAAACGGCTGCCATAACTCAGCAGACAACAGATGTTTACAGTCTTGAAATTCATGCTCTAGATGAGTTTGATAACGTGGCCCCTTCATTCTCAACTAATGTCTCTGTTATCGCTTCTGATAATGATGATTTAGCAACTGGTTCAACAGGTGTTGTTCCAATGACTTTAGGGAAAGGGACAGTTAATATTCAAAGAACTACTCCTACTGCAGGTTCTCCAGTGACTTTCTCACTTCAACCAAGTGGTTCTCTGGATATCACAACAAGTTTTGTTCTTACTGTAACTGCTGGTCCTGTTAAGAAGGTTGTATTTGAAAATATTTCGACCCCAGTTTCTTCTAGAACTGTTGATTCAACAGGTATCGGAATTGATGTAACTCTTCAGGATTTATATGGTAACCCTACTAAACCTGTAGGTGGTGACACTGTTGATATTGATGTTGCTGTTATGTCTGGTCCTTCAGCTACATGGAATGAATCAGGAACGGGAAGTACTAGAGTTACTTGGACAAGTGGAAGTAGTGAAACACAAACAATTAATATTAAAAGTACACAAGTCGGAACTGCAACTCTAGGGTTTACTGGAGCGACTCCGTCATCAATTGATACAACGAATACTATTTTCTTGAACTTTATTCACGGAGCGCCAACGAAGTATGAATTTGGGTCTATTCCTACAGATCCTGGTACAGATCAGACTGCGTCTATTCAAGTAAGACTTCTTGATCAGTATAGTAATGTTTGTACTACAGTAGGTGGTTCAACTTCAGTAATTCTAAATGGTTCAAAAGTCTCTGGGATTACTGGTGATATTGGTGGAGTTGGAATTTCATCTCCTCTCGCATCTGGTGTTGCAACATTTAATGTAACAAGTTCAACGAAACAATTAATCTCACTTTCTATTCAAAATGATGCGACATCATATACGATTCCTTCTAGTCAGAATGTGAATTTTGTATGGGGTGCACCTTCTAAGATTGGTTGGCAAACTCTACCAACTCCAGTTCAAGTGGGGAATACGTGGACAGTTGTTGCTCAAATTGAAGATTCAAACGGTAACGTTCTAACTGAATACTCTGGTAACGTTAATTTAGATCTATCATTCTCTGGAACAACTCTTCCTGATGGAAGTGCTCCTCCGTCTCCTTCTGGTGGTGGTGTTAGAGGTTGGTCAAGTGGTCTTGCCACTTGGAACCTAAATGGTAATGGTGCAGGAAACTTAACGTTAACTGCTACTGAGTCTGGTGTTGCTTCAGCAAATGGACTGATGGTTATTGAGCCAGATTCACCAAGTAAAATATTTATTTCTACTCCAGGGTCGTCAGGGATTATTTCTCAGGCCACTACTGTTAGTGCAATCCTATTAGACTCTTTTGGAAATGAGTCTAAACATACTGGAAGTATTACATTTGATATTAGAGCTTCTTCTCTCAATACACCTACGAGCACAGATGGATATCATGATATTGGTGGAAGTCCTTCTTCAAGATCGATAAATTTCTCTAATGAATCTCAAACGAGTTTTAATATTAGAAAGACTACTCACGGATATGTAAATGTGATTGTATTGTCTCCTCCTACAGGAATGTCGATGCAGAATTCACAAGGGATTGATTTCCATTTCCAACCTGGTGATCCAGTTGAATACCAACTAGTTCTTCCGGGTGCACCTGATGCGAGTCTTTTCCACTCTTCAGTTTCTGCGGGAGATAAGGCATCTGCAAATGCGGCCTCTGGTGTACCTATAACTGTTGCAGTTAATGCTGTTGATGTTACTGGTTCTATTGCTACTACATGGGGTGGAGTTGTAAAAGTCATGGTTTCTGGAAATGGACGACTCATTTCAAGTGAACTCGTAAGCTTAACTGGTGGAGCAGGCTCTTTTGAAATGTTCAATGAGTATGCAGAAGACGTCACTATTACTCTAGAAGATCAGTCTTCAGATAATTTAAAAGACGGAACAACTAACGGTGCATGTACTGGATTTAATGAATGTTCAAAAACTGTAGTTGTTAAACGATCTAGGGCTAAAGAAGTTGTCCTAACTTCAAATGTTAGTTCTATCAGAGCTTACAGTGGAAGTGGTCAAGATAGAGTGACATATACTGCTACGATAAAAGATGAATCAGGCGCTACTTTTACAAATTATCGTGGAGATATGTATGCACCAGGTTGTCATGGATATATTAGTGGAAGTAATATTGAAATACGCTCTGGTGTAGGGACGAAGCAATGTTGGGACAGATATCAGACTACAAGAACGATGACTTTATATCCTGATCAGACATATAGTGGGTCTCTTCCAATAACTATGGACTCATTAGCTGTTCAAACAATTCATAATACTCCTACGAGAGCATACCTTTACTGTCCAGATGATAGTGTTGCTGCTACTGATGAAGTTGAAAGATGTTACTTCAGGCTATTAGATAGTTACGGAAGTACTTCAACTCCTGGTGTGCTAGGTAATGCTGTTAATGATTCTGATGGATTCACTATAGATATTGATCTATTTGAAAATGATGGTTCAACTTCTAATACAAGTGCAACTTTCTATACAGATGTTGATGATGATGGTGTATTTGATCCTGAAGATTCTGCTTCTGCAGTTGCAACTTCGGGGGTAATTGACTTAACTAATACTGATGGTCAGAGAAACTTCTTTATCAACAGTACACAGGAAGAGTTTGTTGTTATTGATATGAGTAATCAGCAGTACACTGGTGGAACTTGGACTGCTGGACAAATTTCTTCTATAAGTCATTTAAATACTCAGACGGTTTATTTTACTCCTGCTGAAACGACAGAAGTGGAACTCGTTGTAACTGAATCTCCTGCTTCTCCAAATCCTACTCAGGATAACTCTGAGTACTTTAGGGCTACGGTAACTGCCAAAACAGCTAGTGGTGCAGTATCAACAGCGGAAGATGGATTCATCTATGTAGATATTATTACTACTGGAGTAGCAGATCCTATTGATACTTCTAAGGTTTACTTAGATAAGAACGGTGCTGGATCATTCTCTCAAGCTACAACTGAACTAGTTCAATTTGTAAATGGTATTGCTTACGTTGATATCGCTTCAAGAGTAACTGGGGATATTAAAATTAGAATGAGAGATCCAGGAACATCTGGGTGGACATTTACTAGTAATGAACAAACGAAGAGCTTTGTTCCTAATCCAGCGACTAAGTTTATTACTCAAGGAGTAGCAAATACTAGATATGCTGATAACACTACTCAGACTGTAACTATTTACGCAACTGATGCAAATGATAATATCGATACAAACTTTGCAAGTTCTGTTGATATTGGATTCACACTATCTGCGGCTGATAAGAGAACTAAGATTACGAACTTATCATCTAATAAGATTGCATTTAGTAACGGTCAAGCAACACTTAATATTGTTACCGATGAAGTTGGGACTTACTCATTAACAGTTGGTCCATTTACTGGTGTAACTGCCGACACTGACAATATTACTTTTACTGCTCCAGATCCTGATGAAATTATTAGATCTGACTCTAATGCAGTGGTTGCTGGTGCAGTAACAGTTGATCTAAGAGCACAGAAGAGTAATGGCGTATTAGCGAGTTCATTTAACGGATTCTATAATATTGCTTATAAGACGAATGGTTCAGGAGCAGCGATTTCTGATGGAAGTATGGACGGAAGTTCAACTAACGTTGCTATCTCTTCTGGGATTGGGCAATTAAGCCTTAAATCTAAGAAGTCTCAAGTTGTAGATATTGAGTTCTCTGAAGTCTTCACTAGTGGGCCAAGTCCAACTTTTGCGACACTTACTGTAACTTTTGTTACTGGAGCACCTACTCAGATTTCTATTACTCAACAACCTGTTGGAGATGTATTCGTTGATGAGAATCTATCGACTTCTCTGATTGTTGCGCTAAAAGATGATGATGGTAATACTGTTACAGATGCGACTAATACAATTGAACTTGAAGGTCATATTGGATCAGGTTGTGAGAGTTTAGATAGCTCAAACTTCTCTTATGGTGGAAGTCAAACGCCTAGTAGTGGAGTTATCACTTTTGCCAATATTCAATCTTCGCAGGCGCAAGCAATGTCTATTAAAATCAAAGACTCTGCAGGTGCTATAAGTACAAAATGTACAAATGTTGTAAATATTTACGATAACCTTGTAGGTACTTTAGAAGGGACTTCAATTGTTAATACTGCTGATACGCGTATTATCGAGCTGACTGGTGGTGTACCTCCTCTTAGCCTACAAGCAATAACAACATCTACAGATTCTACGGCCGTACTAGTAACTAGTTCTGAGCCTGGATGTGATGTAGCACAATGTGTGAAGTATACTGCTGGTAAGCAAATGAGTACTGATACAGTAACTGTAGATGACTCTTCAGGAAATTCTGTTTCAACTGTCTTTACTCTACAGGCCCCAAGTTTTGATCTTCTAAATGCTGATAGTGGAGACTCAGCTCTTGGTGACCCACATGATCTAGGACAGATCACGAACAGTGGTACTTTCTCAAGAACTGTAAAAGTTAAGAATGTAGGAAATAGTACTTCAGGAGCTCTGGCCCTTAACCTTAGTGAAGATAATGGAAATATGTGGTCAATGAGTGATATTGATTGTGTTTCTAGTGACTTAGCAATTAATGGAGAGTGTACTGTAGCGATTAACTTCCATGCAGACTCTAACGAAGCTGCTGGGACATACTCTGCAACTCTTGAAGTCAAAGGTGTTAATGATACTGGATTGAAAACAATTGTTTTTGATGGTGAGAAGTTACCAGCTCTAGAAATGCTAAACAACTCTAATATGCCTCTAGGTGACCCTGAGAATATGGGATCTTTTGCTAATACATCAGATAACACAATGATTATACGTATTAAGCAGAGCTCGTCGGCGTCATTAGATTCTGGAGCTATTACTGTTAACTTAACTCCTGATTATGCCGATATGTGGACTATAACGGTCGATGGCTGTACTGGACAAGACTTATCTGCAGGAGCTACATGTGACATGACTCTTAGGTTTAACTCTAATACAGGTGCACAGGCAGCGGGTACGTATACTACAAATATTCAGGTAAGTAGCCCGAATACAGGTAGTCAGGATATCGATGTTCAGGCAACTAAGAATCCGTAGTTATGGAGATTTTATGAAAGTAGTTTTTAAGAGCGCTATTACTATACTGTTTGGATTTTCAACTTTCTCAAGTGAGATGCTCTGTACAGAGCAAGCTGATGCATTTAGTAGTAAAGTATCAGAGTCCAAAGTGACGAAACTATCAAGAACTTGTATCGAACAAGCTCTAAGCTATGCTCTCTCACCAGTAGGTGAGAGAAGAGCTCCGGCCTCTGTGAGAATTAGTAATCCGAAAATGGTAGATCTAAACCCAAAGATAGGCGTTAATACTTATGCTCATGCCAATTATCTAGTATTAGAGAAAGAAGAGGGCAAATATAAGGTCTATGCTGGAAGTAAGACAGGTCTAAATAATGTTCTTGGAATTACTTTAAGTCACGATGGTGAGCACGTTGCTGCCCTTAATGAGGGACAAAAAGGTAATGAGATCATTATTTTTAAAACTTCGTACTCGGGAAATGTTGCTCCTTTTAAAGTGATAAGAGGAAGTGAGCTCTCTGCTGTAGATCAAATCAGCTATAATAGCACTGGTGAAGAACTCTACTTACACGATCTTCAAAATAAGAGGATCAGTGCCGTTAGTACTCAAAAAGATTCCAGAAAAAATACGGAAGAATTTAAGCCAGTATTCAAAGAACTATTGAAGCTAGATGATAAAATGAAGTTTAGCTTTATTAAAAGTGATGATACGAGCTTTCTCGCTCTAGCCGGAAAGAGTCTATATTCTTTTGGTAAAGATCTTAAAAAAACTAACTGGGTATTAGATCTTGGTGCAATTGGTTTAGAGAATCCGAAGGGATTTCAAATTAGTAAAAATGGTAATGAAATACAGATTTATACTAAGGGAAATAAACTAGATACTATCCTTTATCCCGGAAAATAGAGAGTTCATAGCACTACAAGCGAGACTTTTCCTAATGGCCAAAAATCCATTTATTTGGTAATTTTATTGATATGAAAAATAAAAAAATAATAGGTTCAATCCTCGTTGTCATAGTACTATTTTCTTCTTATCTGATTTTTAATAAATCAACCCGTAAAGGGCCTATTAATCTCGAAGAGGTGATCTCTACAAGATTACATGAAGTTTTAGGTTATCAAGTTTCCATTGGTGACTTAAATGTAGATAAACAGTCCCGAAAATTAATAATTAAAGACTTTGGTCTATCTCTTTCTAAAGAAAGTGCCATTTTTTTTAAGATAGGAAAACTCGAGGGAATCCTTCCTGAAGATTATAATGACGTTGATGAGATCGTTATTGATAGTTTAATGGCAAGTAATCTCTCTCTTCCTCTTATGGAAAGTGAGAGTCCTAGTGAGACTAAGGCTTCTGAAGCCTATAAAGAATTTTATGATGTAGACACTATCCTGGAAGTCTCTAAAGCAAACTCTTCTAAAATGTTACAAGAAAGATTCTCTGATTTAAAAAGTCTTCTTACTCGTTACAAACTAACTAAGAGTGAATCTAGTGCTTGTAAAAGTAAGAAGAGAAAAAAGAAGTGTAATGCTATTAAAGCAAAGAAGCTGAAGATTCAAAAAGAAATACTTGCTCTAGTTGAGAATAAGCAATTATTTAATTTAAAAGATATAATAAAAGAGAATGGACCAGCTGTTCAAAGATTCGAATTTAATGATCATAATATCTTCAAATTCTTAATTAAAGATCATCAAAATAAAGTGAGCGATTCATTAGTTCTATTTATGAAAAAACTTTATGATGCTCAATTTATTAATTTAACTAGCTCTGATAAAATTCCTCACCTAACAATTAAGGAAATATTTATAAGAGAGAAAATATCTAAAGCAGCAACTAAGGAATTAGTTGGCTCTATTAAAGATTTAAGCTCTGATCGTAGCAAGATGAAGGATAAGACTCTCTTTAGAGTTCAAGGTGACTTTGATAAGTATAATATGAAAGGAGTTAGCTTTAGAATGCTCCTTCACCGTGGAAAGAATAACGCTGTTTCAATGAATTCTCATATTTTAGATATGAATTTTGATGGGCATACTTTATTTAATGGAGATCGTGAAAAGCTTCAAATCAATAAGGCCAATGGAAGTGTTAAAGTTAAGGCCTTTATTTTTGGAGGTCTTCCGAAAGGTTCAATAACTACTGATCTAAAAGAAGTTTCATTCAATAGTATTGGTTATGGGAAAGGTATTTCTAAATTGAAAAACCTAAATGTTTTAACAAATTATGAGAGAAAAGAAGAGGGAAGTTATACTGATTCGATAGTAACTCTTCCTAAAGGCTTTAAAATAGATAAGATTAAAGACTTTGAAAAGAAGGCTTCTAATGAGTTAGAAGATCTAATCAATAGTAATGAAGAAATGCTGAATACTTATGATGTATTTCTAAAAAATTATGCCGTAAACTTCAACCTTACAAATGAAGATTTAAAAAAGCTTTGGCCATCATACAAGTCTAATAATATTAGATTGGATAACCAACAGTAAGCTTTAAAATAAATGATGAGAAGTCTCCTGAAGAGGAGATTGATCTTGAAACTTCTGAAATTGATTTAAAATACCTTGCTTCCACATTCATTATCCCAAGAGCACTAAAGTATCCACCTAGGGATACTCCTGCTGCGGGATCGGATCTTGGCACGATCTTTCCTGCAAAACTCGATTCTCCGTACCCTGCAAGTACACCTAAGTGTCCTGGAGACTTTGAGCTATCAAGGATATTTACCATTCCCCATGGAAGAGTTTCAAAGGCCATAAGATCTTTTGTTACAAAAAGATTCATATTTGATTGAGTAGCCTGTTTTTCAACTCCATCAAATTCTGAGAGACTACTCATTGTTCCATAGATTTTCATTTTATATTGTATCAAGTGAACTCCCACACCAAACTCTATTAGTGGCTTCCCTTGGGACTCTGGCATGAGATCATTTACCTTTTGTCCAAATATAAGTCCTACTGAGAAGTATAGTTTTGGCCAAGTAAACCCTTTTGTTTTAACCTTCTCTTCTTGTCCCTCTAGTAAAGCTTTCTTCTTACTAGCTTTAGTTATTTTAACAGGCTTCTTTTTATATACTTTTCTTCTAACTTTTTTCTTTTGAATTACATTCTTTTTAGGAGTGACAGTACTCTTTGCAAGTAGTTTTCTCTTAGGTGTGGCAACTGTTTTGACTGCACTCTTTCTTTGGAGAAGTTGTCTCTTTCTCTTCTCTAGGTATATGGCCCTAGCTTTTGCTTTAGCCTTTGTTTTGGCGAGCTTTCTTTTTCTTAGCTTTTCTCTCGTAACTTCTGTCTTTATTTGTCTGTCTACACGAGCTGTAGATGTGGTTCTAAGCTGCTTTTTCTTTGCGACAAAGTCGACTTTATCTAAAATTACCTTATAGAGCTGCATTCTAATTTCTATTAAAAGATCTCTTCTCTTAGTCTTACTTGATAATTTTAAGGACTCACTTTTCTCATTGAGCTTTGTATTTAATGTATACTCTTTCCCACTTCTTATGAGCTCTACATCTAATAGCGACTCTTTATATTTCTTTTTACCAAGAGCTCCTTTCTTCTGTTCTCTTGAATTTAAGGATAGGTCGTACTTATTAGTATCAATGATGATGTCGACAAGATGGCGGCGGATCTCCTCATCTTTAACTATCGAATTCTTTGATAGCTTTATTTCATTAACAAAGAGTGTTTCTTTAATACCTTGTGCTGAACATATAAATGGAATAACGAAGATTATTAGAAGTTGAGTAGCAATTTTGATTAAACCCTTAAGCATAACTTTCCTTTTATTTATTTATAGGAATATTATATCTAAATAGTTGATTTATTGGGAGGGGGAAAGCTTGCATTGGCCTTGAACTACTAGTAACACTAATATCTATGAAAGCTTTTTAAGAGACTCAAGGAAGGACTTAAAGTTTGATTTGTAACCAAAGTTTTCTTCTGTGACTTGATCGAGAGGAATCCACTTATAGTCTTGGTGTTCTTCATCGCTAATCTTAACTTGCTGTTCTCCATTAACCTTCGCAACAAAGACCTTCTCCAGAACATTTCGCTCCCATCTGTCTTTAAATTTAAATTGAACGTCTAGTTCTTCAAGCTCTCCACTAAGACCAGTCTCTTCAAGAAGCTCTCTATGAGCAGCTTCAATAAAGTCTTCACCCTCATCAACTGAACCTGTGACATTTTGCCAGAGCTCACCTCTATCTTCCTTCATTTGAAGTAAGAGTAATTTATTTAGTGATTTCCCACCGATGATAACAACCTGAACTTTTTTCTGAATATTTTTTTCCATGGCCCATTATACCAAGATACGAAAAAGTAGTAAGTTAGGAGTCAAAATGTTTTACGCGCAGAGTCTTTGGGGCTGTTTTTTTGCATTATTTTGCATGCGTCATGGCCCTGACTCATTGCTACTCAGTGTGCAAAATGATATGAATATGGAACTATGGCGGACATAAACACTTTTCTACACACACTAGCGACGTGCCTGCCGGGATTTTTAATTGGAGTTGTATTTCACGAATACGCCCATGCTTACGTGGCCACAAAATTTGGTGACGATACTCCCGAGCGATACGGTCGACTAACACTTAACCCAGCATCCCACGCGGATATTATGGGGACTATTATCTTTCCAATCGGATTGATGGTCTTTGGTATGACACCTTTTGGGTGGGCTAAACCAGTTCCAGTGAATCCAGCAAGATTCAAGAAATATAGAATGGGTTCATTCTGGGTTGCTTTTGCAGGTCCTGGCGCGAATATCATTATCTCTATTCTTTGCTCATTCCTATTTGTATTAATTACTTTGAAGGTTCCAGCATCAATTGGGTTTAAAGACGCACTTGTTCAAATGCTTAGATATTCAGTTCTTATTAATCTAGTTTTAGCTGTTTTTAATCTTATTCCTTTTCCTCCTTTAGATGGATCGAAAATGGTAATGGCTTACCTTGATTACAATGCTGCTCGAAAATATGAAGAGCTGCAGAGATTTACATTTATATTCTTTATTATTTTATGGACGACAAATATATTCTCTTACTTGTTAAGACCAATCTTTGGATTATCTGACATGCTGACGGGAATGTTTTATATGCTTCTTAGCTAACGAACGGAGTATTTGATGCTGGATACAACTATTCAGGTTAAAACAGATAATTTTGATGGTCCTTTAGGTCTACTACTTCTACTCGTTCAAAAAGAAGAGATGAGTGTTAAAGACTTAGATCTTACTAAGATTACAAGTCAGTACCTTGGTTATATCGCAGAAATGCGTGAGCTTAACTTCGATATTGCTGGTGATTACTTATTTCTTGCTGCGACACTTTTACTCTTAAAGTCAAAGAACTGCATTACTGAGGAAGAACAAGAAAGATTAAAAGATCAAATAGGTGACGGAGAAGGTTTAAATATCACTTCTCAGTCAGAACTTATAAGAAGACTTGAAGAACTTCAGCACTTCCAAAAGATGGGAGAGAAGCTGTGGGGACTACCTAAGCAAAATGAAGATATCTTTGTTAAGCCTAAGGTAAATAGAAAAGCGATTGTTAATTCAATTTTAACTCCAATGGAGTTGGATAAATTGACTTTATCAATGATGGATTTTCTATTTAGAGAAAAAAGAAAATACACTGTCGTTAAAAGAGATAGGCTTTCAATTAAAGAAAAGCTCGTTTTCTTAAAGAAATTCTTAAGTGTTGGTCAGAAGACAACTTTAACTGACCTTCTTGAGAATGACGGCGGTGAAAACCTTGATAATAAAGTTATTACATTTATTTCACTTTTAGAGCTAGCAAGGCTTCAGCGTTTAGAAGTTTTCCAAAATGAAGATTTAGGAAGTGTTTACGTTGATGTTGTAAGGTCTCTTGAGGACTTTGATGTGACTCAAGCTGATGGTTTTGAAGATGAAGATGAATTGGCTGAGAAGGCCATTAGTGATGAGATTGCCAGTACAATTGCTGAAAATGGTGTTGAGATTACTGAGCAAGTAGAAGTTATTACACAACCAGAACAGGTAAATGAAGAAGTCATTCTTCAGTAATATTTTGAGAGAGATATATGAACGAAATAAATGAAACAGAAATCATTAATGATGAAATTTTAAGTCAAATTGAAAATGTAGTCATAGAAGATGAATTGTTAGAAGTATCAGCGACAAGTACTGACACTGAAGACATTAGTCCTGTGTTTCCATCAGAAGCTGATCTCGAATATCCAACTTTAGAAATGAGCACTGAAGAAGCAGCTGAAGTTGTAGAAGAAGTTGAAGAGCTAAACGAAGAGCAAGAAGATAAATTATGGCAGGCCAGAACTGGACTTAATTTTGATACTCTTTGTGGAGCAATTGAGACAATTATTTTCATGAGTGACAAGCCTGTTGCACTTGCAAAAATAAGAAATGTTATCGATGAAGACCTTCCTCTAAGAGTAGTTCATTCATCTTTAGAAAGACTTCAAGAAGAATACGAAGTAAAGCATCACGGAATACGTTTACAAGAAGTTGCTGAAGGTTATCAATTTAGAACTAAGGCAACTTATGCAAAATACGTTCAAGATTTATTTAAAGTAAATTCTCTTGTTCTTTCTCCTACAGCGCTAGAAGTACTGGCCATTATTGCTTATAAGCAACCAGTTTCTAAGATTGAAGTAGAGAAGATTAGAGGTGTTGATTCTTCTCATATTGTTAGAGGATTAATGGATAAGAGACTCGTAAGAGTAACGGGGAGATCTAATGATGTAGGTCGTCCAGTTCTTTACGGAACAACTTCTGAATTTCTAGAAGTTTTCAATCTTTCAAACCTAGATCAACTACCTCCTGAGCATGAGCTAGAAGAGATGAGCCAACAAGAAATTGGAAAAATCTCTGATATTAAAACAATTGTTCACCACGGTGATAAGACTAGATTCTCTTTCGATGAGATTGATGAGCTAGATGCACTGGCAGAAAAAATTAGAAGTATTGATTCTGAAACAGACTTCACAAGATCTCTAAAGCTAGAAGAGAAGAAGAGAAAATCTGAAGAGGGTGAAGTTATTAAATCTGCATTCGATCTTCTTGAAGAGCACCTTGATAACAGACTAGTAACAAATGCAAATGAGGAATCACTTGCTTCTGAGATATTTACAGCAATTACTGATCCTCAAGTTATTAAAGATTTAACGGCCGGTCCATTCAATATGCCAGAGTTAATTGATGAGGAAGATGAAGATGACTTCCAAATGATTGACTTAGATACTGGTGAAGTTATCACTGATGATCTAGAAGATGATGGAAGTGTTGCTGATCCTGATGAAATTGTTGAGCTAGATGATGATTACGATATGCTTGTTGATATTGAGATGAGCGAAGAAGAAATTAAAGAAATTTCTGAAGCAACTGGTCTTCCAATTCTTCCAGCTGACGATGAAGTTGAGGAAGTAACTCCTGAAGTTGTTGAAGAAAGCCCTATGGCCGCACAGGCTCAAGAGGCAGCAACAAATCTCTTCACAGAAAATAAAGATGAAGTAGATTCTCTAGCCGCAGCTCTTGATGCAGCTTTCGCCAACCTTACAGGTTCTAGTCTAGATGACTCTGATCTTGAGGAGAGTGGAGCAAGTGTTGAAGAAAAAGCTAATGATATTGATAGCTTAACTTCGATGATTTCTGAGAAAGCAAAGGACTTAGATCTTGACCTAAGCTTCTTAAACGAAGATAACGAATAAATTTCCCACAATATTGACTTCAGTTTGGGGTGGTAGTAGATTGCCCCAAACCTAGAGTAGACTTCATACGAAGTTTAGTTTTCTATTATTAATCTTAAACGGCCGAGATGGCAGATTAGGAGTTCAAAATGTCTGAATTAAGATTACAAAAATTTATCGCTGACTGTGGAATCACTTCAAGAAGAAAAGCTGAAGAGCTTATCGTTCAAGGACGTGTTCAAGTTAATGGCGACACAGTAAGAATACTTGGTACAAAAGTTAACCCTGACATAGATGCAGTTATTGTTGATGGACAAATTGCTGACCTTGGAAGTGTTGATAAGGTTTACCTTGTTATGAATAAGCCAAGAGGTTACGTAACTACAGTTGAAGATCCTGAGGGAAGAAGAACTGTAATGGACCTTTGTAAAGAAGTCTCAGAAAGAATCTATCCTGTAGGTAGACTTGATTACCTTTCTGAAGGACTATTACTTTTAACAAATGATGGTGAAGTGGCCAACATGGTTATGCACCCAAGTTTTAATATCACTAAGGTTTATGAAGTTAAGGTATTTGGATCAGTTACTGAAACAATTCTTAAGAAGCTTAGAAATGGTGTTCAACTTGAAGAAGGTTTTGTTAAGCCTCTATCTGTAAGAGTTATTAAACAACTTCCAAATAAGACTTGGGTTGAGTTTAGACTTGGTGAAGGTAGAAATAGAGAGATTAGAAAAATCTGTGAGGCTTGTGGTCTAACAGTTGATAAGCTTAAGCGTGTTGCAATTGAAGGCCTAACGGTTGAAGGGATTGCTCCAAGTAAGTTTAGATATATTTCTAAGAAACAACTCTTAAACCTAATTGGAATTTCTGAAGATGGAAAGAAACTTGAAGGTGATAGAGCGTGGATGTCTTCTAAGAAGACTGTTAACTTAAAGAAGAAAGGTGTTCAAGCTGGTACTGCTGCTGATGATGAGGCATGGATCAAGTATAGAAAAGAAACTTACTTCAAGTCAGTTAAAGAGTTAGATGAGAGACGTAAGAATGAAGAAGAAGCCGCAAAAGCAGCATCACTAGCAGCTAGAGATGAAGCTCACTTTGCACGTAAGAAGAAGAAAGCTCTTCGTGAAAAGAAGAAGGCCGAAGCTAACTACAAAGCTCCACACGCAGTAATTGTTGATTAATTAATTATATACAAGCTGTCATAAATTTTATGGCAGCTTGTTTTTTGAATAGAGCTTAGATTTCTTCTAAGACCTTTTGAATTAATACCTCTTGTTTCTCAATATCATTAACTTTCAAAATATCTTTCTCAAAACATTCTACACAATCATGATAGATACTTTTAAGCTTATTGCACTTGTTAGATGTGATTAGTCCATTGAGTACGGCCTCTGTGTCTTTAACAGAAACGCCTTCAATCTCTCTATTATCTCCACTTATTTTCTTTCCAGCGATGAACTTCAAAGCGCTCTCTCTATCTAGACTGCAAGTGAAGTATATTTCACTATATAGATTGGGATTATAAAGCTTATTTAATCGAGAAATACTTTTTTGAATCTCTGCTTTTTCACTAGTACCTGCTCTCTGCAGACTTCTCTTTAAGTTTCTTATTTCTTTTTCATATAAACTATTTTGTGTAAATAGCTTCTGGGCTTCAGCTTCTGAGTATTTACAGGCACAGCGCTCATTAGGTGATCTAGCAGAGCAACGAACTTGGTAGTTGAAGAAGTAGTGGGCCGGCATTTTTTGTGAGCATAGCTTTTCATCATCAACTCCAAAGAGCGTATATTTAGCATTTGCACTATTTCCTGGAATTTTACCCATTTCAATTCCAAGAGGGATATACATTCCTTTTTTAGTCTCTAATCCAATTGATCTTGATGTTGCGGAAGCGTTTACTTGTCTATGATAGACTCTGATCGCTGTTTTCTTTTTGTCTCTGTAGCTTAAGTGTTTGAGTTCTTCATACCTTTTAGAAGATTTATCTTCTGGTATATTCGGAACAGTTATTGGAGTGTCTTTAATTTTTAAATCAACAGTCTTCTTTTTATCAATACTTCCATCTTCATTAAAATGAACTTCTAGTCCATTAGCTAATTGAATAGAGAAGCTTTCATCACTATTTGTAGTAAGTTCAAGGTCTCTATTATTTGGATACATTTGATAAGCTTTATATGCATTAGATGAGCTGTCAGTGGGAGCTGTTTTATAGCGACTATGAATAAGAACTTTGCCTGTACTTTGAAAAGACCAACTTCTTGTTGCTGTATATTCTTCATCGCTGTAATCAAACTTTCGAGAATCTCTAGATGTTTCTACTTTGAAGGAGCAGACGCCATGGAGGTTTTGTACCTTTACACTAGTCTTAGAATTAACCTTAATGACTTTATCTAACTTATCACTGCATTTAAAGCTAGCGGCATAGAGTACGTTTGAGTAGCAAAGAGAAATAAGAATCAAGATATATTTATTCATCATAATATCGCCAAAACTAAAAAGGCCTTATTAGAAATAAGGCCTTTATATTTGTTTAAAATTTTATTAATTAATTATCGTAATTTATTACGGAAGAACTAGATATGTGATCTTGAAGTATATCCATTGAGTATTCCAGAGCTTGTTGAGCGTAAGGAATATCATTGATACCTTTTAGGTCTTCTGCAAAGTGGGCCTTCTTAATAATAGAAGCACACATTCTCATAAATTCAGCGCTTCCTGAAAAGAACTCTTCCTCATCGTCAGTAACTAGTACATGCTGTAGCATCATGTTAACAGATTTTATTAACCTGATCTGAGATTGAGTTAACTCAGCTGTATCCATTTCTATGAAGATTTTTTCTCTTTTTGAAGTTACACCACTCATAAATAATCCTTCTTTTGCGGTTCTTAGGTGAATCTAAAGTACTCATCGCCACATTTCTCAATATTTTTAGTGTTTTAAGCTGGAGCAAAATACTTTTTTTACAATTGATATTAAAGGTGGACAAAAGAAGTTATCTATTTTATTATGACCTCACTTTCGAAAGTTCCTACTTTCAATAATTTAACGCGGGATGGAGCAGTCAGGTAGCTCGTCGGGCTCATAACCCGGAGGTCGTCGGTTCGAATCCGGCCCCCGCAACTAAAGGCGGTGTAGCTCAGCTGGTTAGAGCACACGGCTCATACCCGTGATGTCCGGAGTTCGAATCTCCGCGCCGCTACCTTGAAATTTCAATAATTTTTGGATAAACTATCCCCTAAATCTTCGAAATCCAATACTTCCCTGGTACTATTAAATCTTAAAGGTTGTTCCCCAAATTTAATATGAGAATTTACTATCTTCTTTCCCACAAGATGAAGATTAAGGTAAGAATGAGACTGATAACGATACAGGCGGTCAGTGGAAAGTAAAAGGCAAAATTTTCTCTACGAATATAAATATCTCCGGGAAGCTTGCCCAGGATGGGAATTTTATCTCTAAAATTATCAATGCTTTCTTTTGAAAGCTGTTACTCCTCTTTTTTTAAAATATTTAATAGAATCCCGGAAAGTTTTTTGGAGTGAGTTTCGCTTTTGTTTTTTGAGCGTCTTTTCTACGAATTTTTGGGCTATATTTTAAGATTTTTTTCTTAAATGCTTCGCATTAATATACCAAATACGAATCTAAGGTAAATATAGGTTATTTAAGATAAAGTGTCAAGTTTGCCTGAAGAACTATCAATTAAAATTTAAATAGAATTTTGGTGGTGTAAATCTGTCATGGCCTAAAAGGGTTTGGAGGGCTCTGATAGAGATTCCAGTTTTATCTAAACTTATTGGCTGGTGGGTTTTTTGGTTTTAGAACTCGAATATTTCTCTGAATGTTTTCGATTTATTTTTCTTTCTTGCTTTCTGGACTAGCTTATCAAGAGACTCCCGTACAATTTTCTTTTTACGTCGTAGTATATTCTTTGCCTTTTCCATTTCTTCTTCGATTACATCTAAATACTTCGGTAAAAATGCCTCAGTTATGACGTCTATTTGGTAGGTATCGTGTTTATCTTTAGAGAAGTATTCTTTTTTATACTGGAGATGTTTAGCTCTTTTTAGCGTTAAATTTCCTTTTTTCATTTGGGCCGCGTATAAAGGACCTTGCAATATTAAAACTGGGTAGTAAATATTAATGTTGATGAGTTCTTTTTCGGTTTTTTCTGGAAGGACGTAATCTTTGTAGTATTCGTCAATTTCTGATTCTAGGGCGAAGATTAAATTTGTAAGCGAGTTATGTTGGATATCAGAGTGAAAAGCAACCCAGGGCTTGCGGGTATTTTTTCTCGAGAAAGTGCAGTATTGCGTAGATATGAGTCCTTTACAATAGTGATGATATTTCTCAAAATTTAAAAAATCAGACAAACCTATATACCGAGTGTCATCTTCAATTTTGTAGCCCCTTTTTGTAGGTGTACTCTTTTCTAGAAACTGTATAGGAATTCCTGCTGATTTAACTTCTTGATAATTGAGGAAAGAAACTGGAGAATCTTTGGTAAAAAGAACGATAGGTTGTTCATTATTTTCACATTCACAGATTAAGTTCGGATAAAGGAAATCGTAATCTCTCGAGAGCTTTAGAGCAGTTAGTGCCTTTATGTCTATTTCTCTGGACTTCCCGGTGGCCGGGTCTGGATATGCAGTGTTCGTAGTTACATAATACCCCCTTTTTTCTAACACAGACTCGGCACGCTGTTCCAATAAATATCCTGATCGGAATATAGATTCTCTCATTTCCTTTGTTGTAATTTTATTTTCTCTTTTCATAGCTCTTGGGGCCCATGTCATATTATATATGAGGCCATTTACCACTTATTTAAAAACTCTCTGATAGCGTCCTCTGGGGATAAATTTAGGTAAATCTCAGTGGTTGTCAGTCGGTCGTGGCCTAAGAGGGTTTGAAGGGCTCTGGTGGAGATCCCCTTTCTGATGCAGTTGACTGAGAAGGTATGGCGTAGGACATGTGGGCTAACAGGTTTTGAAATTCCAGCTTTGTCAGCTACTTTCTTTACTATTCTTGCAACTGTTCTTTTACCTATTCCGGTATTATTATTTTCAGCAAAGTGATATTCAAATAATTTTCTCACTCTCTCTGTCATCGGGATTATCCTTCTTTTTGTCTTTTTATCATAAGGACCACCTTTGCCATAAATTACTAATCTTTTTTCCTGCCACTGGATATTATCTTTTTTAAGATCAGCAAATTCAGATAATCTTAATCCTGTATTTAAAAGTGTCCAGACAACAAACTTTTCCCGGAAAGTATCGCAGGCGTTGGTTAACCTGTCTACCTCATCATTAGATAATGGTTCTCTTTTATATTGGTAGGGCATGGTTTTATCCTAATGTTCTACGGACATAATGAGTTCCGAGCATAAGCGAGCTATATGTCTGCTGTTAGGCGAAGGTTTGAGATAATCGAAATATAACTTCATTTCCTTTTTATGAGATCTGCCTGTCTGCGGAGGTTATAGTAGAATCCTCCAAATGCACTCTTTGAGCTAAGACGAAGATTTAATTTTTCTAATTTGCGTTCCACATCAGGCCCAGGTAAGGAAACATTTATTTGTTTGTTGGGATCGGCCTTCAACTCAAAAATACCTTTCTCCAGGTCACGCCTATATTTCCAATCACCAGCTACAACAGTAGTAGGAGAGCCGGGAATGGGTCTCTCGATACGTTTTTCTCCAATTTTTTGAACTCTCCCAAATACATTTTCAAGGGAAACAAGAAGCAATTGCTCATCTACAGAACCCTTGTCCCAGTCCTCTTCTATCCATTTAGCAATGACCTTAACCAGTCTATCCTTCTTATTTTGCAAAAAGGCAAGAAGGGCTCGGCGCTCGTTGAAGGTTTTAAAAACATCGTAGACTTCTTCTGAGTCTAATGTCCCATTTGTAAGATACTTAAGGTAATCAATAGAGGATTCGGTACTGTCTGGCGATATCGCTATGTCCATTACTAACGCATCTACTATATTTTCAGACCTGCAGAATTCAACCCCATATAGACACAACCTTTGTCCATTTGTCACAAGCGCCCACGGAACATCGAGATTGCGAGCATAACTTAACGCCTGTCGGGCCGCGTCCTCGTCTAATTCTCCTGGTTTTGCCTCTACGACACAAATTGCAGTATCGCCAGACATTAGTGTATAATCAACCCTTTTTGTCTCGGAACCCATAGTTACTGGATATTGACGGCGAACGAAATTGGGGTCGGTCGTATCCCAAAGCAAAACTGCCAATAGTGGTTCGATGAGGTATCCTTTAACCTCGTCCTCATTCCATTTTTGCAATTGTTCTTTAAACGACTGGACACGTTCTGCATACTTTCTCAGAGCGTCAGTTATTTCTTCGTTCATTCTATCGCCTCCTTCATTTTTTTATTTCATTGGGGATTTGCCGACATCTTTCAGTTTTTTGTCAAGTTTGGCCCTTTTCTTTCTTAGAATTTCTGGTTGCACAAAGTAAAAATCAAATAGCCGTTCTAAAATATCTAAATTCCAGTCGGCTTCCCCTGGTTCTACTTCCACTATTTCTCCTGTGCTTTTACTTTTTATTGGGTGTGCAGCAAAATTCCCAATATTTCTGACTGCATCCAAAGCCTCTGATAAATAAGAAGGTAGTTGCTTTGAATCAATGACCTCTTGTATTTGCTCAGCAAGGTTCTTTTTTGTTGCTCCTGCCTTTTCTCTTAAAAGATTTTGAAGGCATCGTCTGCTTAGTGCAGCACTTGCTTTTGGGCTGTCTGCTATCGTAAGACAAGCCTCTTTGTAGTCATTAGCAAATTTTTTTGGGACTTCGGATGGCAATGGTGCTCTTGAAATAGCTTTTGGTCTAACTAGATATTCCCGACGAAAAGGATCCCCCAACGCGCCCCAGTACAAATTCTCTAATTTAATAATTAACTCTCCACAAGATGGACACTTGCAGTATTTTATCTCCCATCTTCCTTCTTTATCATTACCAATTTCTTTTTCTTCCCACTCTTCAAAAAAATTTTCTAAACAATGTGGACATTTCATATTATTTTTATTTTACTCCTAACTTCGCATAAATTTATTCTTTATTTTAGTTTAGCTTTTTCATGCGGACTTGTCAACATTTAGTAAAAAAGACGACACAATGTCGTCTTTTAACGATCTAGAATGCTGATAAAATAAGGATTTTAGGTTAGAGGATTTTGGTAAATGTCGCACTTTTATACAGAAGGCGACAAAAGTTAAAATTCCTCTTTTAAGAAATTACTTAAATCCTCTTAATTTTATTCCTTTCATCAATTGTTCTCGAAAGATGATAAACATAATAAAGACGGGGATAGACTGGATTAAACTCATAGCCATTACTCCATTCCAGGAATACCCCTGAGCCATTCTTTTTAAAAGGCCTTCATCACTGGGGACTATTACATTGGCTAACTCATTTACCTCCTCCTGAAATCTATAAAGTCCCACAGCAATGGGCATTAACTTTTCCTTCTTTAATACAATAAGAGGCCATAGAAACTGATTCCAAGAGCTGGAAAAAGTCATATAAGCTACTACAGCGAAAACTGGCTTTGATAAAGGGATTATTATTCGCCTAAAAATACCTATCTCCGAGGCACCATCTATCCTGGCCGCATTTATAAGCTCGTCAGGAATGCCGTCAAAGAATCCTTTAAATAAAAGAAGATTAAAGGCAGCATATCCTCCAGGAAGAATTACTGCCCAATAGGTATTAATAAAGTTGTAGTGAGGAAAAGGAATCGGAGTAAAAGGAATTTTGGGAACATAGCCTGTAGCAAAAGGGAAATCTCTTAAAAGAAAATAAAGGGGAATCATAGAAACTTGGTAAGGTACCAAAGCTATCCCTACTAAAACCAAAAACAATAGTCTACTCCATTTAGGATCATGAAGTTTAGAAAGAGCGTAGGCAGCAAGAGCAGTTACCGGAATTTGTATAGCCATTATTGCCCCGGTCATTATCCCACTATTTTTAATATATACCCAGAATGGTTGAGTAATAGTAACAGAACCACTAAACATAGTAAAGATGAGTTTATAACAAGCCAGAGTTGCCCCTCGGGGAAATAAAGCCGGGGGAATTTTATATATTTCTTTATAGGGGGTAATAGAAGTGCTAAAGGTCCACCATACAGGAAAAAGATGTAAAGATACCCCTATCCACAGAAGCGTAGTAATAGCTCCTAAAAGAAATCTAACTTTAAAATGATTTCTTCCAACTTGAGAAATTAAGGGCATAAAATTTACTCCTTTTCATACATCTATATTTTCTTTAAAATATTTTCGCTGAATGATAATTAACGCTAATATAACACAGAAGAGAATAATGGCTAAACTTGCTCCTTTACCAAAGATAAGACTTTGAAAACTAAGCTGATAAAAATACATTACTACCGTAGTTGTAGCCATACCTGGCCCTCCGCCAGTCATGACATAAGGTCGCTCAAATATCTGCATATTCCCAATTATTGCTAAAAGAAGGAGCATTGAGATAATAGGTCTAAGTCTTGGTAGAGTAATATGCCAAATCTTTTGTCCGAGACGTGCTCCTTCAAGCTCGGCGGCCTCATAAAATTCATTGGGAACACTTTGAAGAGAAGCAATGTACATTAGTCCGGGGCCAAACATAATTAATCCTGGTAAAACCAGACATAACATAGCTATTCGAGGATCATCAAGCCATCTTAAAGTAGGAAATCCCAGGTAAACTAAAATAGTGTTAAATAATCCATAATAAGAATTATAAAACCATTTCCAGATAATATTGCCGGCCATAGAAGCCATAGGAATAAACCAGAGAAGCATCATTATCCTTATAGTATTTTTTTTCATCTCCATTAATAAAATAGAGATAATAATGGGAATAATAAAAGTAAGACCTATACTTAAAGCGGTGTAATAAAAAGTATTCCTGAAGGTTATTGGAACTAAAGGATCGGAAAATATTTCTCTAAAATTGGCTAATCCTATATAAGTGGGGGGTAATATGAAATGATATTCCTCTAAACTTACTCTAAAACCTAAAACTAAAGGATACCAGCCAAAAACAATTACAAAAAAAAGAGCAGGAAGAGAAAAAATCCAGGCTGCTCTTTTCTTATGTTTTGCTCTTTTGACTTTTTCTACTTTTTTCATTTTTTCTTAATATATTATACAGAATTTCCTTTATAGATACCCTTAATTCTTCAATTTTTTATTCACTTAGCTTTCATAAGATTCTCAATATAAGTCTGGAAAAAAGGGGAGTAACTTCAGCGTTGAGGGGGACAATGCTTTGCATTGTCCCCCTCAATTGGATTAAAGGGCTGCCCCTTTGCTAATTCTTTACCATACTTTGAAATATTTTTCGTAGAGTTTTGTAAATGTTTTCTCATAGTAATCTGGATAGTTTTTCTTATAGAATTCCGAGACAGCAGTGTAGTAGTTTTTCATATCTTCCATAGTCTGTTCCTTAACTTTATAATTCAGCACTGTTTTATTAGCTATATCTTCGTATTTCTTGGCTACTTGGAGGCAATCTTTACCAGGAGTACCCACTACTTCCTGAACCATATGTTGGATAACAGTAGCTAAATCTCCTCCTCTTTCCTGAGGAACATTGTATGCACTCATCTGGGGAGGTTTAGGAATAGCCCACAAGGTATCTACAAGCTTGACAATATCCTGAGGGACTTTCTTTCGCCAGGATTTAATCCCAAATCTCTCATAGATTCCTTTAGTATCCCGATAGAGATTTGGCGCACGCCAGTCATAGCCAGGAAGATATATGTAGGGATATTCCCAGGGAATTTCTTCACCTATCTCTGCTTTAACTTTAGCTTTAGCTTGACCCACGCTGGCCGAGTCACCACACCTTAAGCATCGGTAAGTTCTTCCTATGGAAGGGGTCCATCGCCAGGTTACCCAGTCCCAGGTAGCTTTTATCTGTTCTTTACTCATAGTAGGGTTTATCCCCCAGTCACTAATTATTGTTCCATTCCACATTATTTTATCTGAACCCATAGGAAAAGGAGCATTTCCTACCACATCTTCATAAGCTCGAGGAGCGAATTGGGTACTTTTTCCTACTACTGGACCAAGATAATGACCATCATTATTGTGCATCATTGCTACTTTACCGGCAAAGAAATCTCTCCAGGTTTCATTCCAACCTATAGTTGCTCCTGTAATTACAGATTTATATTTCCACTGCATATCTTTATACCATTCAAGAACCTTTACTGCTTCAGGAAGGCTGAAAGCAGCTCTCCAGGTGTATTTTCCCGTAGGATCGGGTCTAAGAACGGGAGCCCCAAATATATAAGCAAAAAGATCATAGTTACAACCAAATCCTCCTTTTAAACCATATCCCCATCTCATTTTCTTAGGATCGGTAATTTTCTGGCAAATATCGATGAAATCATCTATTGTCCAATTCTTTGGAGGTCCGGGTTTCCCTTCCTCATTAAAAATACCTGCTTCTTCATAAAAGTCCTTCCTATACCAGACAGTATCAGAGACGCATGATCCATCATAAGGAATCCCATAACATCTACCCTTAGACCAACACAGAGCCCATACAGACATAGGAATATTATCTTTTTGGTCCCAATTTTTAACAAATTCGGTTAAATCAGCCACCAATCCTTTAGCTATAGCTGTGGGAGCACCACCAATGTGACCTAAGTAATAATAAGCGGGAGCACTTCCGGTGGCTAAACCGGTAAGTAATCTTTCTCCAGCTTTTCCTGACCACATATCCCAGGACATAAATTCTACTTTAACTCTTGGATAAAGAGCTTCAAAAAGAGTAGCTGTATATATCTCCATTGTTTTTCCTAATCCCTTGTCACCCATATCCACTAATTCCCGAATAGAGGTTTCACCAGAAACTCCACCAACACCATAAGGAACCTGGATGACAATATCCCTTTTCACCTCTTGTGCTGATACGATACTCATCCCTACTATACTAAGAAGTAGAAGAGAGGAGATCAGCACAATTCCTACTTTACTTATCTTTCTCATTCTTTCCTCCGACATG
>DFBJ01000008.1 GCA_002366565.1 Bacteriovoracaceae bacterium UBA3083 | reverse complement strand
AAAGAGCAGCGATAGAAGCAGCTATGCAGGCTGGAGCAAGGAAAGCTTATTTAAATGAAGAACCAATGGCAGCAGCTATTGGAGCTGGACTTCCTATTACAGAGCCTTCTGGAAATATGATTGTAGATATCGGTGGTGGAACTACTGAAGTTGCAGTTATTTCTCTAGGTGGAATTGTATACTCTCAATCTGTAAGAGTTGCAGGTGATAAGTTTGATGAAGCAATTACTTCTTATATTAAGAAAAAATATTCTCTACTGATTGGTGAGAGAACAGCAGAAGCTATAAAGATGTCTATTGGAAATGCATATCCATTTGATGATGAAGTTAAGACTTACGAAGTTAAAGGACGTGATTTAATCGCAGGTGCTCCTAAGATTATTGAAGTTACTTCTGATGAAATTAGAGATGCACTTGCTGATCCAATCGCAGAGGTAATCGAGTCGATTAAAGTATCATTAGAAAAAACTCCACCTGAGTTAGCTGCTGATATTGTTGATAATGGAATTATTTTAGCTGGTGGTGGATCATTACTTGCTAACTTAGATGTATTAATTAAAGAAAAAACTGGTTTACCTGTTTCTCTTGCTGAAGATCCACTAACATGTGTTGTTAGAGGGTGTGGAAAGGCTCTAGAGTCTATTCACTTATTAAGACAGGTTGCTACATTATCTTAAATCTTTAAATGACGAGGTGGCTTTCATGGTGGAAAGCTCTAAAGAAAAGTTCACAGGATTGAACGTATCAGAGATCTCTTCAAAGATCTCAAGTTTTGTAAATGGTGAAAAGCCAATTAGAGTCTGGAGTAAGGGCGAAGAGCCCGTACTTGCTTTTGTAAAAGAATATAAAGAGCAAGTACTCACTCTAGATATTTCAAATTCCCTAATTGATTCACATAAGTTATTAGATAGAGTTTTTGTAAACTTTTCTTATAATAGTGTTGATTATTTTGCTAAAGGTGATCTGATTTCTGATGAAGATGGAAGAGTTATTATAAAATTAAATAATGATGTCTTTAAAAGTGAAAAACGTTCAAACGAAAGGTTATTAACATTTCCTCATCATCAAGTTTATGCGTATTTTAAAGTCTATTCAGATGAAAATGCGAGCAATATCATTTCTCTTAATAAATTTAATGAAGCTCCGTCGAGTGCAATTGATACTTTTGTTTCTGAAAGACTTAAAAGTATCGTTGGGGAGAGTGATGGAATCGCAGAGTTGATGGGATTTAGAATTTTAGATCTTTCTAGTAATGGTTTGTCTTTTTGTGCAAACAATAGAGAGACTGGTTACTTTGTGGGACTTGAGGAATCAAGTAACGTTGAATTTACTCTGATGTTTGACGAAAAGCCTTACTCTCTAAAATGTGCAGATATCGTTTACATTGTTGATTATGTCAATTCAAGAGCATCTAAAGTACCAATGAAGAAAATAGGTGTTCACTTTAATGAGAATGAAGAATTAAAAAATCATCTTTTAAAATTTATGGATTCCTCTGGAGCATATAGAGAAGTCGATAAGAATATAGAATCTTTTTTAGCGGATTAAATTATGAAGAAAATATTTCTCTTAGTTAGTCTTATGTTTATAAGTTCTTGTGCTTATTTGAAAAGTGTTGGGGTATCAAATCCTTTTTCATTTGAGGGGAACCCTGGTGCTGGAAATACAAAGAAAGTTATAAAGAAGTTTCAATTAACTGATAAGGCCGGAAATTTTTTAATTAATAGAGAGAAAGGTTTTAATAAAAGTAAAAACCAATTTATTGTTAAGAAAACAGTAAAGGCATCTGGTGATTCCAAAGAGCTTGAAAAGCTTATCGTAATTTCAAAATTAGGTAATTTAAAAAAGAGTTTAACGATTCTAAGACCAGAGATTTCAGAATATAGTGTTTGGTTTGAGGGAAAGAAATATGTATCTCGAATGGAAGTTAATGAAGAAACACAGTCGATGGATGTAAAACTATTCTCCCCAGAGAAACAGTGGCAAGGTAAAAGGACATTTCCATTTCCAAAGACGATGGGGATTTTTTGTTACTTTTCTCAGCTAACTGAATGTGCTAGGGCGACAGGCTTTATTGATAAGGCAATCAAGAAAGATAGTGGATCGATGAAAGTTGTCATTATTTGGGAAGGATATCCTTACTTTCAAGAACAGTACTTAAACATACCGAATGAAGTATTTACAGAAGGTGTATTTGAATACGATGGAAGAAACGCTAAAGGTGAGAGAAGGTTTACTCTCGACGTTGGTGGGCAGTCCATATTTTATTTTCTAGATGATAATAAAGAATTAATGAAAAAGTTTTGGGTATCTCAAGGACTTTCAATGGTGGAGATTAATTAATGCAAGAATCACTTAAAAAACTTGGATACTCTTTTTTTACAATGTTTATAGCTGTTAGTGCAATATTTATTGTGTTGAGAGCAACTCCCGGTGATCCCGTAGAGAAAGTGTTAGGTGCAGAAGCAAAACCTGAAGAAATAGTAAAGTATAGGGCCCAGCTTGGTCTAGATCAGCCTATCCTTATTCAGTATAAGAACTATCTTGTTGGTGTTGTTACTGGTGACATGGGCGAAAGTCTTTTTAAGAAGCAAGAAGTAAAAACTCTAATTAGTAAACATATGGGACCCACTGTAGTCTTGGCCTTTATATCTGTTGGGTGTGCAATGTTTTTAGGTACATTCTTAGGCATTATTGCTGGATTTAAAAGAGCAGGTGTATTTGATAATGTGTCTCGAATTATCTCTTTAATATTTCTTTCTTTTCCAATATTTTCACTCGCGCCAATATTAGTTTATATATTTTCTGTAAAATTAGGAATACTTCCTGTCTCTGAATGGAGTGGTGTTAAGCATAGTATTCTTCCTCTCATTACATTGATTATTCCGTTAAGTGCAGTACTGATGAGAGTATCTAGAAATAAACTTTTAGAAGAAGCGGGTGAGCCGTGGGTTCAAGTTCTTAAGTCAAAAGGTTTAAGTGAAATGCAAGTCTTAAAAAGACTTACTAAAGTATGTTTGCCAACGATATTGAATGTTGTTGCTATCCAGTTATCAGTCGTACTTGCTGGAACAATGATTACTGAAACAATATTTGATATACCAGGAATGGGAATGCTCCTCTTTGAAGGGATTCAAAATAGAGATTATCCAGTTGTTCAAGGTGTGATTATATATTCAACAATTATCTATATGGGTGTTTATTTTATTGTAGATTTTTGCAACTCTAAAATAGACCCAAGGATTCAGGCCTAACTATGTCTAAGAAAATGAATAAAGAAATTAAAATAGGATCAATTCTTCTTTCCTCATATTTATTGTGGGCAGTTGCTTGGCTAATTTACAGTTACTTTATAAGAGGCTCTATTACTGCTCCATACTTTCCTGTAACAGATATGACTAAAGAGTTAGTTTTTCCTGGAAGTGAAGGATTTATACTTGGAACAGACATTTACGGTCGATCAGTTGTTGAAATCTTATCTGCAGGTCTTGCATATAGCTTAGGTGTCTCTTTACTAGTTAGCCTAACTTCAGCAAGTATTGGAATAATTATCGGTTACTTGTCAGTAACTGGAAGTAATATTATTAAAATTGGAAGTGACTTAGTTATTAATCTTATATTCATATTTCCAAGTATATTGATTGCGATTATGGTGATGTCAGTTACTGGACAATCATTCTGGGGACTTGTTTTTGCTTTAGTCATAACTGGTTGGCCAGGTTATGCAAGAATTGCTCGTGGTGAAACTATGAGGATTATAAATTTAACTTATGTAGAAAGTGCAAGAGCAGTGGGTGTTCCAGAGCTTAGATTATTTTTAAAGGTTATAGTTCCTTCGATCTTACCGCTCATGATGGTTCATATTGTTCTTGGTGTAAGTGGAGTGATTATAAGTGAAGCAGCACTCGGGTTTTTAGGCCTTGGGGGTTCTGAGTATTCATGGGGAGCGATGCTTTCTATTGCTAAAACTGTTTTATTAGAAGCACCATATATGGTGATTACGTTATCTGCTGTGATGGCAGGTTTAATTATAGGGCTTAATTTACTAGGTGATGGGCTGAGAGACTATTTAGATCCAAGAAAATCTTTTTAATAGGATAACTTTCACCGATTCCATGCAGTAGTAAAATAATATATGATTAACCTAATAAAGGTGGAAGAATGAGTAAATTGGGACAATTAATTATTACAGGTATTTCAGGAACATCACTCTTAGAAGAAGAGAGAGAGTTTTTAGAAAAAGAAAATATAGCTGGAGTAATTCTTTTTTCAAATAATTATGAATCTCCAGCTCAATTAGCCGAGCTAATAAATCAAATACAAACGACAAGAAAAGAGTATCCGCTATTTGTATGTGTAGATAACGAAGGTGGACGTGTCTTTAGATTTAAAACTGGATTTACAAAAGTTCCACCTATGATGGAACTAGGAAGTTTAAATTCTCCGAAGACAGTTTTTGAATGTAGCCAAATTATGGCCAAAGAACTTAAGGCATGTGGTGTAAATTTAAACTTAGCTCCAGTATGCGATATCGTAAATAATGAGCAAAATAAGGTTATTGGAGATAGAGCATTTGGAAAGAATGCTGAAGCCGTTTCTAAGTATATTTCATCTGTGATTCGAGGATTACAAACTAGTAATATTCTGTCGTGTGCAAAGCATTTCCCAGGTCATGGATGTACAACTAAAGATTCTCATTTCGATTTACCAATAATAAAGAAACCGCTAGATGAAATAAGAAAAGAAGAATTCTTACCATTTATTAAGGCAATAAAATCAAGAGTTGAATTTATAATGATGGCCCATGTAATTGTTGAGGAGATTAATCCAGATCTACCAACATCTCTATGTCCTGAAGCATATAGTATATTAAGAAATGAATTACGTTATACTAAGCTTATCATTTCTGATGATATGCAAATGAAAGCAATTGCTGATAGATACTCTTATGAAGAAGCCGCTGTTATGGCGATCAATGCAGGTGCAGATATTGTTGAGTATAAAGATATGGAGTTTGCCAAAAAAGCACTTGAAGGATTAAAACAAGCTCAAAAGAATCAAACTTTGAAAAATGAAACAGTTCTAGATCGCTATAATAGAGTGATGAACTGCAAAGAAAGAAACTTAAAAGAATACAATCCTGTCTATATTCCGGAAATTAGTAAAGTAGTTGGAAATAAAACTTCTGAAGAGTTTATTAATGAAGTCAAAGAAAGAATTGAAAATTTAAATTCCTAATCTCTTTAGTCCATTATTCTTAATAGGATGCTTTTTTTGCCTCTAAGCATCCTAATTACATCCTTTTGATATCCTATACTTAGATGAAAAAATGGGGATATCATATCGTTTTACTTTTACTGACTTTCTTGACGCTAATTGCGCCAACAATGACGCTCGCACAAAATAACCGCTACGAAAATTTATCTGCAAGAGAATTAGTAGCATTATTAAATGAAGAGTGTGAACGAGGACAGATGGCCAATTGCTATGAAGCTGGTCAAATGTATCTAAGTGCTGAGAGTGAAACTTCAAAGGCAAAAGGACGAAAATTAGTAACTAAGGCATGTAAAGGTGGGCATGAAAATGCTTGTGAGTTTTTAAAGGGTGGACTCTCTAGAGATACAGGTTCTGACTTACTATTTTATTCTTCTATTGGTCTAATTGGACTTGCTGTTTATCTTGTTACAATAATGATGTTTCAAGATGAAGAGGAATTCAAGGCATCTGAAAAATTAGAAGATGGTGAAAAGAAAAATGCACCTACAGAAAACTATGGGATAGTTCTTCGCTATTCAAAACCTTTCTTTAAAAGATATGTTACCCCCATAGTCTCGACCATGAAGTCTAAGAAGAAAATTAAAGAGAAGTATAGAAGAAAGCTAGCATCTGCTGGTCTTACAGATGTATTAACTCCTGAAGATTTTTTCTCATTCAAAATATTTCTAATTGTTGGATTTCCAATTGTATTCTTTGGAGTAAGAGTTTTCCTAGAAGAAGATTGGCCTTTAAGTATAATTCCTATTATTGGAGCTGTAGGTTTCGTTTATCCCGATATATGGATAAAAGGAAGAATTCAAATGAGGCAAAAACAGATTATTATGGCGATGCCTTTTTGTGTAGATATGTTGGCACTCTCAGTAGAGGCAGGTCTAGACTTTGTAGCAGCGATGACAAAAGTTGTTGAAAAAGCAAAGAAAACTGCACTGTCTGAAGAGTTTGAAACAATGATAAAGGAAATAAGAATTGGTGCAAGTCGAGCTGAAGCATTAAGAAATCTCGCATGGAGAATTGATCTTATTCAAATCTCATCGTTCTGTGCAACTCTTATTGCAGCAGATTCTGTGGGGGCGTCTATCGGTCCTATCTTAAAAGCTTTATCTTTAGAGATCAGGCAGAAAAAATCATCGGAAGTTGAAAAGGCTGGAGCTACTGCAGCAACTAAAATTTTATTTCCAATGTTATTTTTAATCGTCCCAGCGGTATTTATTGTTGTTGCGGCTCCAATCATTCTAGAGCTTGTTGTAGGTAAAAAATAGTGGCAAATATAATAAAATTCAAAGATGAAGTCCTATGTGAAAACTTGAAGGTCGCAGATGATTTTATATCTCGACTTATTGGACTGATGTTTAAAAAAGATATGTATGGATTTGATGGGCTACTAATAAAACAGTGTAATTCAATACATACATTTTTTATGAGATATGCAATCGATATTATTTTCTTGGATAAAGAATATAAAGTTGTGAAGGTTATTGAAGATATAAAACCATGGCGAGCAACATTAATGTATTTTAAGGCAAGTCAGGTTCTTGAATTAAAAAGTGGAACATTGAAGAGTCGAATTAAAAAAGATGATCAATTGGAAATGATATGTACAAATTAGTTGTTGTAGGTGGAAAACTTAGAGGACAGGAGTATGAACTTCACGATGGAGAGAATACTCTTGGTAGAAGTGAAGATTGTGATATTCATTTTCCTGTTAATGGGATTTCGAAGAGGCACATGGGTGTTACTGTCACGAAAGATGCAGCTTATTTACAAGATCTAGGAAGCTCTAATGGAACTTTTTTAAACGGAAAAATAATTAAGCGAGCGACAATAAAAAATGGAGATAAGATAGCTTTACCAGACTCTATTTTACAAGTTGTATATGTCGCTGAGAAAAAAATTATAATAAAAAAGCGAGCACACGATGATGAGGATGATGAAGAAGTAGACTTCATGACAGAGACTCCTCCTGCTCCTGAATCCCTTCCTGCAAAAATAATTTGGGCATTTAAATATAAACTAATGCCTGTTTTTCATGGAATTAATGAAGAGTATGAGTGGAGAGTGTTATTTGGAATATTACTTACAATACTGAGTATTATAACAATTACATTAACCATCTTTCCAGTTATCCAAACGAGTAAGAGAACCCTTCTTCTCGAAACTGCAGAACGTGGGGCTCATTATGCAGAAGAGATTGCTAGAACAAACGCTCGTGCTCTTGAATCAAAAAATTTAGATCAGCTTAATACAGCGTTTATGAATAATATTAAAGACGTTACTAGTTATGATTTATTTGAGTTAGATGGAAGAATTGTTAGACCTCTTGTTCGTATGAATAGTTATATAACTGATACTCACTCCATCAAAGTTAAAGAGTGGGCACAAAAAACAAGAACAGAAGAGAATATATATAAAAAGAGGCTTGATGGCGGTGAAATTGGAATTGGTAAAAAAATTATGGCATTTAATCCTAAGACAGGCCAAACGGAACCTGTTGGTGTTATTGCCATTCGATTTAGCCCAAAGTCTCTAGCCGTAGAAAGTCAGGAAAGTACAAAGGCCTATCTTGAAGCGTTAATGACTTCATTCTTGGTGGCTATAGTATTCTTTTCTATTGTTTACTATTTAACAATTAAGCCGCTAGAAGAGATGAAGTATCAAATTGAAGAGGCACTAAGAGGTAAGAGAAGAAACTTAGAAAGTCGCTTTCTCTTCAGTGAGATGAATTCTTTGAGATCATCTGTAAATTCAATTTTGCAAAGAAATAGAGAGCTTCAGAATGAAGAGGTTGATGATGAGTTTGCAGAAATGGAAAGCGATGAAGGTTACGTAAATACTCTCAAAGAGTTTATGAGAGGAGCAGGAGTTCCTGTGTTAATTCTTGACTCTGAGAAAAATGTTCAAGCTTTAACAAATGAAGCTGAAGATATTACAGGAATAAGAGAGTCTAGTTCTCAAGGGATGAATATTTCAGATGTTTCGAGAGAAAAAGGATTTGCTGGAACTATAATCGAGTTATGTGATAACTCTGCAAACAATGGTGGAACAAATCAAGAAGGGGAATATGAATTACAGGGTAATCCTTATGAAATACATATTGCTAGTCTGTTAGGAAAAGATAATTTTGCTAAGGCATATTACATAACATTTGTGAGAGCATGAAAAGTCAGAATGTAAGACTCACAAGAGACTTGAAAAAACCTGAAGCAGTAGGAACTCATTATAGAATTCTCTGTATGACTGGTAAGAACAAGGGGCTTGTTTATTATTTAAGAGGAAAGAGATTAGTTCTTGGAAGAACTGAGGCTGCTGATATACAGGTTCTTGATGCAAAATCCTCTCGGGAGCATGCGGAATTAACAAGGTTTGGAGACTCATATATTGTCACAGACCTAGGTTCTCAAAATGGTATAATTGTAAATGATTTGAAGGTTAATCAACATAAACTCTCTGACTCAGATAAAATAATTATAGGTCAAACGGTTTATAAGTTTAATATTATCGTAGTAAAAAATGAGTTGTTAGACCTAGATAATAATGATGATGAAGATGATGAAGATGAGGAAGATGATGAAGAGGAAGTAAGTAGCCCAAAAAAGAAAAAAGCTAAAGATGAAGCTGCTGCGAAAAAAAAGAAGTTAATCTACGGGCTTGTTATAGTAGGCTTATTATTTGTTTTTCTAGATGATGGAGAAGAAGTAAAAGCTCCTAAAAAGAAAGCCACAGTTATTGCAACAGAGGATAAAAGTTTAGCTACTGATTTGAAAAAAAGAAATCAAAATTATGACAAAGAAACTGAAGAGAAAATTGGAACAATTCTTCACCGAGGGTTTAGAGAGTTAAGAGAAAAAAATTATATAAGAGCTATTGAAGAATTTAGTCTAGCTCTAATCTTAAGTCCAAATCATGGTAGGGCAAGTGCATATCTAGAAAAGTCTAAAATGCTTTTAGATGAAGAAGTGAAGAGTCAGTTCAATAAGGCCAAAAGAGAGATAGACTCTTTAAAGTTTAAAAAAGCAGTAAGAATATATTGTTCTATTGTTCGATACCTTCAAGAAAGACCTGAAGATGAAAGATATAAGAGAGCTCAGAAAGAAATTGATATAATTGTTGAAGAGCAGGGATTAAGGGCTGATGAAGTTAAATGTTTCTAGAAATAACATATCTGTAGGCGAGTTTGACTTAACTAGTGAACTTACTATGGCCGGTCAAGGGCTCAGCTTCCTCATTGGACGTTCGCAAGAGTGTCATGTGTGTCTTGATGATAAAATGGTTTCAAGGGAGCACGCTCAGCTAGATTACGATGGTCAAAACTGGAAAATAAAAGAAATTTCTGAGTTTGGAAAAGTCATTCTCAATGGAAGTCACATTGTTGAATCAAATCTTAATAATGGTGACATGATTACAATAGGACCCTTTTCTATTATTTGCTTCATTAATCAATTGAGTAATAATCAGCCGGTAGAGACTGTTTCAGAACCAAAAGCTGAAGAAGCGTCAGAACCTATGACTGAAACAATTGCTCTTAGTAATGATAGTGAAATTGAAAATGAAGATAATGATAATGACTTTCCTGAAGAGTCTATTGACAATGATGATCTAGAATCTCTTGATCCTATAGATGATGAAGCTTCTGAAGATATGGATAGCGGTGGAGCCTCTGCTATAGGAGAAGATACATCATTCTTCTCTGGTGAAAATAATGATGTGGAATTTCCTGAGGATAACGATGGAACTGAAACCTTTGGAGATGATGTCGATGGTGGAGAATATGAAGAAGAGTATGATGAATATGGTCTAGACGATGACTTTGAAGATCAAGAAGATAAGACTCAAGTCTTGCAATCTTTTGCGTCATTTTTTGTTGAATTATTTGGCGAAAATGCACCATACGATAGATTTAATGTTGATGAGCAAGAAGTTTTAATTGGTAGGGATCCTGCTAAGTGCCAAATAGTTCTAAATGATCCTGAAGTTTCTTCTACACATGCAAAATTAAAAAAGAATAATATTACATGTGTCCTCGAAGATTTACAGTCTGGTAATGGTACTCTTCTAAATGGAGAGAGAATCAATCAGGCTGTATTAACAAATAATGATGAATTTATAATTGGTTCAACAACATTTACATTTAGAGTTGGCTCAGACTTTCTAGAAAAAGAAAAAGATCGTCTAATGCCTGTTGAAGAAAATCAAGTTGTTGAAGTTGAAGAGGTTGTAGAAGTATCATCTGATTATGAAGGTGATGATGATGTTGTTGAGATTGAGGGAGATGGATTTGGTCAACAAGCCGACACTGGTCCAAAGTCTCTCTTTTCTAAAGAGTCTTTAAAAGACCCAGCACAAAGAAAGAAAATTATCTATATTGTTGTCGGATTACTTTTAGCTCTTGTATTTCTAACTGATGATCCAGTACCAGATGAAAGTGAAAAAAATAAAAAGAAAAATGAACAACTTGCAAATGCTCCTAAGAAAGACTTAGGAAAACCTAAAATAAAGCTCACTCCTGAACAATTAGAATTTGTAGAGTCACAATACTTATTATCTCAAGACCTATTATCAAGTGGAAAGTATGAACAATCACTAATAGAAATTGAAAGATTGAGACAAGTAATTCCTGAATATAAAAATTCAAATCAGATTTATAATAATGCAAAAGAGGGACTTGCAAGAATTGAAGAAGCAGAGAAGAAGAAAAGAGAAGAAATTAGAAGAGCTGAGTTAAAAGTTAAAATTGCTAAACTTCTTGTTAAAGCAAAAGAAGCTGTAAAAAATAAACAAGAAACATATGCTCGTTCTCTTTTTCAAGAAATTCTAAGTTTAGATCCTGAAAATTATGATGTTCCTCAACTTAAGTTAGAGCTTGATGAGTGGAGAAAAGAACAGGATAGAATATCAGTTGAAAAAGCTCAGCGGGAAGCTGAAAGAAAGAGGCAGGAGACTGCTCTTGAGCCAGGGAAGTCATTCTATCTTAAAGGTGAGTGGCATAGTGCAACTCTAAAGCTTGAAATCTTTCTAAGACAACAGGGAATGGATGAAGATTTAGTTAAAGAAGCGACAGTAATGTTGAATGAGTCAAAAGAAAACTTAAATAACATTATTGGACCTCTACTTGGTAAGGCAAGATCTTTAAACGAAGGACAGGATTTAAAGGGAGCCTATGAGACTTATAATCAGATTCTTGAGTTTGATCCTACTAATAAAGAGGCCCTAAATGAAATGGATCAAATTAGAGATAGGTTAACTCTTAGGTCTAAAAAGATTTTTAGAGAGGCGATTATTGCTGAGTCTTTAAGTTTATTCAATGAAGCAAAAGAGAAATTTCAAGAGGTGCAGCAAGTATCTCCTATGGATAGTGAATATTACATAAAAGCGACTGAAAAGTTGAAAGATTATTTGGAGTAGATATGGCCAAGCTTAGAAGTTATTCTGTTTATACAAATCAAGGGCCATATCTACAGATAAATGAAGATGATGCAGTAGTAGACTTAAAGAATAAATTATTTCTTATTTTTGATGGTTTCGGAGGGTCTAATATTGGAGATGCTGCAGTCGAAAAAATAAAAAATACAATTTTAAAATTCTACACGAAGATTGGTGGAGATCCTGATTCCACTTTTCCATTTTACTATAGTCATAAATATTTAATTGAGGGAAATGCTTTAGTAAATTCTATGCATCTTGCTCACTCTATTATTAAGACAGACAATCAAGAAAAAAACCTATCAAGTAGAGGTGGGGCATCTTGTATTGCGGCTACTCTTGCAGATAGTATTTTGACAACTTCAGCAACGGGGAACTGTAGTGCTTTCCTGTTTAGGCGAGGGAAGCTAGACAATATTGTTAGACCAGATTCTCTAGAGTCTTTAAGTGAAGATAGCTATGATATTCAATTTAGAACAACGCCAATGAGTGGATTTGGTTTATTTGATGATCTCCATTTAAATGTAAAAGAGTTTAAAGTTATGTCTGGAGATTTATATATCTTTATGACTGATGGGGTTTATTCTAGAGTCACACATAAAGAGATAAAGCATACGCTTGAAAGGCAAGACCTTGATGACAATGGTAAAATTAAGGAATTAACAAAGCTTTCAAATCAGAGAGGAAACCTAGACAATCAGTCGACTATTTTTCTCCAGTTTTAATTATCGATTTAATAATCAGTTGCTTACCTGCTGAATTTAGGTGACAATATCTATATGGCAGAAAAAATATTAGTCGCTGACGACAGTCTTACAATTCAAAAAGTTATATCAATTACTCTATCAAATACTGACTACGAGTTAGTCGAATGTTTGAATGAGGATGACCTTGTTCAAAAGCTTGAAACTGATAGCTTTGATTTAGTCTTACTTGATTTCAACTTATCTGAAAAACTATCTGGATATGATCTTGCTAGAAAGATTAAAGGTATTTCACCAAACTCTGAAGTTCTAGCGATGCTAGGTACTTTTGATACAATTGATGATTACCAATTCTCTGATTGTGGTATTAGCGATAAAATTGTTAAGCCTTTTGAAAGTGATAAGTTTATTCAAAAATGTCGAATGCTTTTAGATAATAAAGGTGAAATGACAGATATAAGTCTAGAAGAAACGGAATCTTTTTCTGACGAAAGTGAAGAAGAAGAGACTAACTCTGAAGATATAATTGGTAATGATTGGGTAGTAGATTCTCCTAAGCCAAGCGATGACTCTAGTGCAACACTTTCTAAATCTGATCAAGAGCCCGAAGAGTTAGTCTTTGATGAAGCAACTGCAGAAGATGCTTTAAGTGAAGAAATGAAAGGCTGGGGAATTGAAGTTCCAAGTGTTATTGGAACAGAAAATAAGTTTGGTGTTTTCCCTCCTAAGATTGAATCGGAAGCAGATTCTGTTAATGAGTTTGATAATGTTTTATCACTGAATGATGATAGCGAAATTATTGAAAATAAAGTTGATGAAGCTAAAGATGATGATAATGAAAGTGCTGAAGATTCTGACCTAGAGTTAATATCATTATCTGAGATTGAAGATAATGATAAAGCTGATGAAGAAGAAGACCTTGACGCGACAGATCCTTCTTTCCAAATGCCTCAAGAATTTTTAAATGAGACAGAAACTTACCAATCTATAGAAGATGAAATTGATAAAGACGACTTTTGGGCAGTTGATGGTACAAGTGAAGAGAGTAGTTTTGATGAGAATCAAAATTCTTTTGAGCCTACGCCTTCTCCAAGCATAGAAGAGTTAGATAACTTAGATGACATTGCTGAAGATGAAGTTGATCAAATATTTGCAGATCTTGAAAGTGAAATAGATTCAGAGAAAGAAAGTTACACTATTGAGAATATGGATAATGCAAATACTAGATCTCCTGCAATTGAAGTTGATATTGATACTGCAGAAATCGTGGCCCAAGTTAAAGAAGCAATTACTCCAGCTCTTGAAGAATTAGTTCAGAAATTCTGTCGTGAGAAAATTGAGCAAGTTGCCTGGGAAGTAATCCCTGATCTAGCAGAAAATCTAATCAAAAAAGAGATTAAAGATATTTCTAGTTCTCTTGAGCATTAATTTAAAAATAAAGATCCAGAGTATACTTTGGTAATGAGGTCCTTACTTTCTATGAGGGCTTCTCCATTTGGACCTATACCTTTGAAAACTCCAGAATCTACTCTTTTATCATCTCTAATTTCTACTTTTTGATTTAAGTGCGTACAGTAGGAGTTCCACGTCTCTATTGTCTCCTCACTTGTTAGTCTATTGTTGATAATATAAGAATATATAGAGTGAGATATTATCTTAATGTCGGAATCATTTATTTGTTTATTCGTAATATGAGATCTACCAAATTTATACTGTTGAGACCTTTCTAATATCTGACTTGGACCATAATTAATTCCAATACCAACAAGAATTTTATCTTTGTAAGTTTGGCAGAGTAGGCCTGCACATTTCATCTGCTGAGAATTGAGTAAATCATTTGGCCATTTTAATTTGAGAGAATAGTCATGGAAGTAATTACAAATAATTGCTCCAAGTTCTAGAGAAGTAAGTGTAAGGACAGAGTTTGGTTCTATTACAAAGCTCATTGCAATTGAGTTCTCAATTGAGTCCCATTTATTATCACTTCTTCCTCGTCCTTTTGATTGGCTTCCTGAGCTCACGAGTAGGTTAGGGATCGAATCTCTCAAATTTAGCTCATCTTTGAGTATCGTTTGAGTGGATTCGCATTTTTCAAAGTGGAGGTGCTCTATATTTTGATTCATATTAAAATGACCTTCTTTTCAATTCTCTACATTAAAGGTAGAAATAATAGATAATCATTATAAAGGGGCCACTCACATGTCAATTATTGAAAGATCTCAACCAAGAGATATTAAGTTTACACCTGGAATTAATCCATATGCTGCAGGAAGTGTAATAGCAGAATTTGGAAATACTAAAGTTCATGTTACTGCAACTGTAGAAGAAGGGGTTCCAAGGTTTCTTAAAGATAAGGGGCAAGGATGGGTAACGGCTGAATATTCAATGCTTCCTTCATCAACTCATACAAGAAATAGAAGAGAGAGAAGCAAAGTAAGTGGAAGAACTCAAGAAATTCAAAGACTTATAGGTAGAAGTCTTAGAGCAATTATTGACCTTGAGAAGCTTGGAGAAAGAAGTATTCAAATTGATTGTGACGTATTAGTTGCAGATGGTGGAACAAGAACAACTTCTATCTCTGGAGCATATGTAGCTTTATCGATGGCAATTGATAAATTAATTGAGTCTGGAATGATTGAAGAGACACCAATAAAAGAGCCTTTAGCAGCATTAAGTGTTGGAATTAGTTCAGCTGGAAAAGTTATAGCAGATCTTAATTATGAAGAAGATTCTACATGTGAAACGGATATGAATATCGTAATGACGAAATCAGGGAAATTTATTGAAGTTCAAGGTACAGCTGAAGGAGAGGCTTTTTCAAGAGAAGAGCTCAACGCAATCTTAGACTGTGCTTCTGAAGCCATGAATACTGTATTTGCAGCTCAGGAAAAGGTTTTAAAGTAATGGACTTCATACTGGCATCTGGAAATAGTCATAAAGCAGAAGAGTTTTCTGAATTATTTGATAAGTCGATTCTTAACATAAGTGCAGCTTCTGAGAAGTTGGACGTTGATGAAACTGGCACAACTTATAATGAAAATGCTTTTCTTAAGGCCAAGGCCTATTATGACAAGTTTCAGGTTCCAGTCTTAGCTGATGACTCTGGATTGAATGTAGCCGCGTTACCAGAAGAGCTAGGGATCTATTCGGCAAGGTTTGGAGGTGAGGGACTATCTGATAAAGATAGGGCCCTTTTACTTTTGGATAAATTAAAAAATATTGAAAATAGAGAGGCCTACTTCACTTGTGTTCTCTGTTTTTATATCAGCCCTCAAGAAATTTTCTTTTTTGAGGGACGTTTAAATGGTCGAATAGGTGAAAATTACATAGGTGAACACGGATTTGGTTATGATCCTGTATTCCATGGCTTAGGTGAGTTTGAAAGCAAGACAGTGGCCCAAGTGCCCGAGTGGAAGCATGAAAATTCTCATCGATCTAATGCTTGTAGAGTTGCTCAGAAATTTTTCAAGGAAAGAGATTGCCAAATAGTGTAATAGGCCTTATAAATTTCACTCATTCAAAATGAATCGATCGGAGTGTAGCGCAGGGGTAGCGCACCTGCTTTGGGAGCAGGGGGTCGTAGGTTCAAATCCTATCACTCCGACCATTTTTTCTCATTAAAATCCTAAAAATTCCTATGTTATAATTTAAGTATGAAAATATTCTTAATTTTCCTTTTATCATTAAGTATCGAAGCATCCAGTTTGTTAGAAAACTGTGAGGCCGGTATCGCCAATGATTGTTTTGAATATGCCTATAAGAAATCAATTGCAGGTGATCAGCTTGCTCCTTTGACATATTTTGAGAAAGGTTGTGAGTTGAAAGATGGAAAGTCTTGCTACGCTTTGGATAGAGTTTATAAGAAGTTAAATCAAAAAAAAGAAAGTTTAGATCTACTTGAAAAGTCTTGTGAGTATGATTTTGCAATGGGTTGCTATCAACTTGGAGAGATTAATTACTCTAATAAAAATTTCTTAAAGGCCGTTGAGAATTATGAAAAAGGCTGTAGCTTAGGTCTTAAAAAATCATGCACTAAGAGAATAAAGTACGACACATACTTTTCGAAAATTATTAGAAGTGCTAATGATCAATTAAATGATGAGCAAAAGAAGCATCAAAAAAAATATTTAGAATTATTAAAAAAACGTATGGCTGATTTAGAGAAGAAATGTCTCGAGAAAAGCTATAAGAGCTGCACTAGACTTGCAAAGAATAATCTTTTCTTGGCCAACCTAAAAGAAGCTAGGAAGTGGGGCGAAACAGCTTGTAATAATAAGAATGCAAGAGGTTGTTTAGCCTTAGGTGAAGTTGAACAAAAAGAAGGTAAGTTAGAGTTCACTTCTTTTGAGAAAGCTTGTGACTTAGATCTTGGCCCTGGTTGTGTAAGCTACGCTCAGAGTATTGAAAATAAAAATTTAGCTCGTGCAATGAGCTTTTATAGAAGAAGCTGTCAGGCAAAAATACAACCTGCAGCTAGTTCATGTATGAAGTATTCATCTTATCAAAAATCTAATCCTAAATTGGCCAAGAAGTTTAAACTCTTGGCCTGTAAAATAGATAGTTCTCACTGTAAAAACTAAGCTACTTTTTTATTCTCTACATTTTCTCCAAGAATGACATTTTGTATTTCTGTTATTGAGCCATTAACTTGAAGAACTTGTTCTTTTAGTTTAGACGCAATGTCAGAAGTGTTCTTGGCTATATTTGTATTAGACTTTGAAGAACTATCAACTTGAAGAATAGATACTTGAAGTTCTTCAATACCTTTAGACTGCTCTCTTGATGCAACTGAAATTTCTGAAATTGCTGATGTTACCTCTGCAACACTCGTTACGATATTTTCTAAAATATCACCACATTCATTTGCAACATTTGACCCGTTATTAACACTGGACCTAACATTATTAACTAATGAAGATACTCTCGTCTGAGATTCTTGAACAATTGTATTTACCTGGGTCACACTTGATGAAACCATATCTGCAATATCTATAGATGCTTTCCCACTAAGTTGAGCTAAATTTCCAATCTCTTCTGCAACAACAGCAAAGCCTTTTCCTGCTTCTCCTGCTCTCGCAGCTTCTACAGATGCATTAAAAGACAGTAGCTTTGTTTGAAATACAATATCATTAATTATTTGAGTTTTTTCCTCAATACCATTTATTAATTCTGTAATGTGTTTCATTTTTTGATTATTCTCATCTAGCTCTTGAACAATATTATCAATATTCTTATCGATATCACTCATAGACTGTATCATTTTTGTAACGACAGTTTTTCCACCAGAAGCCTTTTGTAGGCTTGAGCTGGCAAGGTCATTCGACTTTTGTGCATTATCAGCAGTCATTCGAACCATAGAGCTTATTTCTTCAAGAGAAGTTGATGATTCTTGAAGTGAAGAATCTTGCTGTTGACTAGAACTAGATAGGCTTAAAGAAGTTTCAGCAATACTATCAGCACTACTTGTTAGGTAAGAAGAACTTTCATTTAGGTTGATCAATGTTTCTTTAATGATAGAAGAAATTCTACTCGCAAATATAAAACCTATTGTTAATCCTACAATAACTCCAGATGTGGAAATTCCAAGAAGTAAGAGATTTAAAAAATGTGATGTTTCTTGTGATGATGTTGATGAGCTTAAAACCTCTTCATGAATATATTCTTCATACTCGTCTAGTGATGTTTGAAACTGAGCTGCCGCCTCTGGGCAGTGAACAAGAAATATATCAAGAAGACTTGTTCGTGAATCTTCGTCGTATACTTGGGCTAGCTCAATTGCTCTTGCTCCTACTTTCTTAAAGTCAGACCACTCTTTTGTTACATCTCTATAAAGAACTTTTTCTTCTTCATTTATTATTCTGGCACTTAACTTCTGCGATGCCATTTCATATGCTGAGATTGCCTTGAGAGTGTCGTTAATTGCTGACTCTCTATCTTCTTTCGTAAGGTTTGCTAAGCCAAGGGTCCTGACAGCAATTCTTGTTTTTTGATAATTGACATCCATCTTGGTTAGTAGCGAGCTTCGCGGAATAACATCTAGGTTAATTTCATGGGCCAATTCCGTGAAGTGCTGAAATCCCAAATAGGATACGGCACCTATAATAAGACTTACTGACGACATAAAGAGACACAATAATATAAGTTGTACTTTAAAATTTGTTTTTTTCATAATCCTCTCTAAAGGCTGATGTTTCTCTCGTTATCGGACAGTCTTTTTAAACCTTTACAGAGTTTGTCTAAAGGTAAAGTCAAGTTGTCTAAGGTTGAGATAAGATTAATTGAATAATTAATTAGGTGTTATTTAGTATGAATTTTGTGTTGCGTAGCTTTTGTTGAGTTTTATTAGAAAGCTAATAGAAAGTTCGCCTTTCTAAGTGTTTGATATTGTGTAACCCATGGCCTCACAAGATCTTACATCTCGCAAATTATCATGTACGAAATGCCTTTGTTAGTGGTACATTGCTCGGACACACACACATATATTTCATGCAAAGGATAAGCTGTGAAATTGAAGAGACTTGTTATTCAGGGATTTAAATCCTTTAAAGATCGTACAACTATTCATTTTGATGACGGTATTACTGGTATCGTTGGGCCAAATGGTTGTGGAAAATCAAATATTGTTGATGCCCTATTTTGGGTAATGGGTGAGCAATCTGCTAAGCATCTACGTGGTAAATCCATGAAAGACTTAATTTTTGCAGGTTCATCTAAATATAATCCTGGTGCATATGCTGAGGCGACTCTAGTTCTTGGTAATGACGATGGAAAGCATATTCACATTGGAAATAAAGTATCTAGTCCAACTGAGATTCAGTTAACAAGAAAGCTTTATAGAAATGGTGAAACAGAATATAGAATCAATAACTACCCTGCGAGATTAAAAGATATTCAAGAAGTGTTCATGGATACTGGTGCAGGTGCAAAATCTTATTCGATTATTGCCCAAGGTGAAATCAACAGACTTGTTCAAGCGAAGCCAGAAGAGCGTCGTACAATGATTGAAGAAGTTGCTGGTATTACTAAGTTTAAAGTAAGAAAGAAAGAGTCTCTTAAGAAAATTGAACAAACAGAACAAAACTTAAATAGACTTCAAGATCTTCAGTCTGAGATTGAAAAGAATTTGAAGTCCCTGCAAAAACAAGCTGAAAAAGCAGAGCGTGCAAGATCTCTTAAAGAAAAAATTAAGAGAAATGACATAATTGTTCACTCTCATAAAGTTTATGATCTACTTAAGGATTTAAGAGATGGAAGAACTTTATTAAATGAAAAGAACCTTGAGCTAGAAGGCTGGGGAACAAGAAAGAACTCTCTTGAAATTTCTCTTGAAGAAGAGAGATTTAAGAAAGAAGAGCAAACTGAAAAGATTGAAATTCTTCAAAAAGAAAGAAATGAAATCTCTACTCAGCTTGCTACTGCAGAGGAGAGATTCTCTAACCTTTGTAAAACACTTACAGATAAAGAAAATTTAATTGAGACAAGACAAAAAGAAATGTCTGAACTCGAAGAAGAGCTTTTAGAGAGAGAAGAAAAGATCACAACTCTTGAAAACTCTTTAGTTGAATTACAAACAAAAAATGAAGAAGCTGTTAACTTCGAAGAAGTTGAAGAAAAGATTGAACTACTGAAAGAGCAATTAGAGCTTAAGGTAGATCAAGTTGATTCAATGAAAGAAGGAATTGAAGAAAAGAAAAATGAGTTAAATACTCTTTCTCAAACAGTATTCCAAAACTCATCTAAGTTGGAAGAATATGCTGCTAACCTTCAAGATATCACTGAAGAGATTGAAGCTCTTGAGACTCAATACTCTGGAGTATCAACTCAGATTGCAGATGAAAGAGATGCTGTTCATACAGCAGCAGAGCTTACTGAAAGACTTACTGAAGTTGAAGCTGACCTTAAGTCTGATATTGAAAAATTAATTACTGAGAATAAGACTCTTGAAGCTGAGCTGAAAGAAAAGAGTAAGTCTCTAATTACTAAAGAATCAAAACTTTCATCTTTAAAAGAAATTAGCGCAGCTATGGATGGTGTTAGAGAAGGTGCAGTTGAGTTTTTAGAAACTGTTGATTCTGATAAGTATCAATTACTTGGAAATTTAATTCAGTGTGAGGAGACTCATGCTAAAGCCGTTCAAAACTTATTAAGTGACTTTATGGACACGCTAGTTTCAACAGAAGATGAAGTTAGTCCTGTTCTAGAATGGTGTAAAAATAATAATGAAAAAGCATTAGAGTTCCTATCTCCTAATAAGAATGGAGATATGACTTCTGAAGAAACTCTTGAAAGACTAAGAGTAGCAACTGGAGGAGATATTACTCCTGTTCATGAGCTGCTTAATCTTCCTGAAGAATATAAAGCAAAACTTATCCCATTCTTTGATGGATATTTTATCGCTACAAATTTTGATCAAGATGTATTCAAGTCGATTTCTGACTCTATCAAATTCAAAGCTATAAGTTCTGTTGATGGTAAGTCGTTAATAAGAAATGCTGGAAATGGTAAGATTTTAACAATGGCCGGAAGTTCTGAGGGACAAGGTGTTGTTGAAAGAAATAACCAAATCTTAGAACTTGAAAAAGATATTGAAGTTTTAGAGGTTGAAGTAAGTACACTTGAGACTAAGAGTGAGGAGCTTTCGCTTTCACTTGAAGAGAAAAGAGATGAGCTTGAACTTCAAAGAAATCAACTTTCAGAAGCACGTTCTGACCATGCTGCAAAGAAATCAGCTTTAGAGTCAAAGCTGTCAGGAATGGAGTCCGGAAATACTCGTCTTGAAATACTTAAGAAGAGAAAGTCCGAAATTTCTAAATCTAGATTAGATATGCTTGAAAGTGAAGACTCTCTTTCTAAGAATAAGGCAATTCTAGATGAAGCTCTTGAAGAATTAACAAGTCGTTTTGAAGAAGAGAACGATGAGCTAATTGATCTTAAGTCTACATATGAGACTGAAAGAGAAGCCTATATGGCCAAGCAAGTTGAAATTAACACATTTAAAGAGCGTGTCTCAGGTATTCAATCTCAAATAGATGATATTAATTCTCAAATGGAGAAGCAGACAGCAAGAATCGCTTCAAATAAAGAGCTAATTGAAAAATATAATGAGGAAATTGAGACAACAAATGATCAAATAGACACTCTTGAGACTTCGAATCAAGAAATGGCGTCTGAACTTTCTGATAGAGACGATGTTCTTGGAATCATGAAAGATGACCTAACTCAACTTCTCCTTGCTATGCAGGAAAGAGAAGACGAAGTTAAAGACCTTAATAAGAAAGTGTCTAAGAACGAAAAAGATATTGCTGAGTACGAACTGAAAATTACTCAATGGCAAAATGATGAAGTTGAATCAGTTAAAAATATTTTTGAAAAATACCAAATTGACTTAAGAGAAGCGATTGGTGGATTCCTTGAATATGAACAAGATGACTTCGAAGATCTAGTTGATACTAGACAGATGTATATGATGGAGACTGAAAATGGTCTTCTTCCTATCGAGAAACAACCTTATGAGTTCCATAGACGTTATGGTCAAGACTTAAAGGAATGTTCTAATAAATTAAAGAATTATAAGAATGAGTATAACCGTCTTGGAGAGATCAACTGGCAAGCAATTGAAGATTATGATCGTCAAAAGCTTAGATTTGATTTCTTAAGAGTTCAAGAAGTTGAGTTAAAGCAATCTCTTGAGGACCTAGAGACAGCTATCAATCACATTGATGAGAAATCAAAAGAAAGATTTAAAATTGCTTTTGAAGAAGTTGATGTTCGATTTAGAAAAGTATTCCCAATTATCTTCGGTGGTGGTGAGGCCATGCTTAAGGTGACTGGAGACATAAATGACAGTGAGTGTGGAGTAGATATTATTGCTAAGCCACCAGGTAAGAAGATGCAGAATATTAACCTTATGTCAGGTGGTGAAAAGGCCATGACTGCTGTATCGTTAATTTTCTCAATATTCTTAGTTAAGCCTTCACCGTTCTGTCTGCTTGATGAGGTTGATGCGCCGCTTGATGATGCAAACGTAGGGCGTTTCAATGAGCTACTTAGAGAAATGAGTTCAGATTCTCAGTTCATCCTTATTACTCACAATAAGAAAACAATGGAACTTAATGACACTCTTTATGGTGTAACTATGCAAGAACCAGGTGTTTCAAAAGCAGTATCAGTACAATTGCACTAATTTTCATATCTAGTTATAATAGTGAAGTCTTTGGAGGCTTCACTATTATGACTAAAATTCTACTTCTTACATTCTTATTTATTAATCAAATTAATGCTGCAGCTTTTATCCCTGATAGCTTTTCTGCAAGCTTTGAGCAAGTTTATAAAAGTGCTCTGACTGGAAAGGAAAAGAGGTCTAAAGGTAAAATGGATTATATGTACCCAGGTAATATAAAACTTATTACTTCCTCTCCGGAAAGTTTAACTTACGTAAGTAATGAGTCTAAAACGTGGTACTACACTCCTGCATTTATTGAATCGGAGCCAGGTCAAGTTACAATTCAAGAAGCAACTAAGAATGAACTTACAAAGTTCTTAGATATATTAAGAAAAGGTCTTCTTACTAATAAGCTATATAAAGTGACTAAGAATAAGAAGAATGATTATTTCCTTAGCTTTTCAAAAGAAGTTTCTAAGGACTTAGGAATAGCAAAAGCAAAATTAACATTTAAAAATGGTAAGCCATTATTCAAAAATTTAATTGCTGTTGAAATGGCGCTAGTATCTAAGAAGGTTAAAAAACTTGAACTTTCAAAAATTATTGAAGGTCCAAGTTTTTCTAAAAATCATTTTGTTTTTGAAGTTCCAAAGAATACAAAAATTAATAGATAAATACTTTCTTATCTACAGGTAGTTCTTGGTAAATGTAGTAATTTCTAAGAACTAACTTTATATATTTCTTTGTTTCTCGGTAAGGAATATCTTCTATGAAAATCTCAATATCACCTTGGTAACGAGATTTGACCCATCTTTTCATTGTTGATTCTCCAGCATTATAAGAACCAATTGCCATTGGAAGAAATTTGAAAAGCTTCTTTAGGTCCTCTAAGTAATGAACACCTAGGGCCATATTTACATCGATATCATAGAGATCTTCAGTACTTTTATAGGGAATGTTGTGCTTTCTAGCTAGCTTTTTCGCCCTTGAGGGAATGATTTGCATTAATCCATAAGCATCTGCAAAGCTTCTGGCTTCCTTATTGAAAGCAGATTCTTGTCTGATAATGGAGTAGGCAAGATTATTATCAAACTTATTTTCTAGGTATTTAGACTCTAAGCTTGGCTTTGGATATATATATTGAATAAACTTTTTTTCTATATCATTTCTTTGGTCTTCATCCATTGTGAAGAAAGTTCTTAAACTTCCTTGAAAATTTCTTGCTCTATTCATTCTTTCTAAGAGGGAGAGTTTACTTGAGTCAGATTTCGTAGAGTAGATTAATCCATCTAGGTATTTCTTAGCTGAGTCGTATTCCCCAAGAGCCACTAGCCAATCAAATAAGTTATCCTTTGAAGACTCTATGACTTCTTGGTTAAGGTCATCTTTGAGACCTAGTGCTCTTCTTGCTTGTATACCGTAGTATCCATAAGGGTTTAACTCAATTGTTTTTGCATAGTAGGGAATAGACTCTTCTGCTTTCTTTTCTTTTGAAAGTGATTTTGCAAGCCAATAACTAAATTTAGAAACATCTGGGAATTCATTAAGAAGTTCTAATAGTAACTTACTTGATTCAGAATAGTTCTTACTTTTATATTCTAGCCAAGCTAACTCCCAGAGAAAGTTTTCTTTTTGTTCTTTAGTACAAATCTCAACAGACTTCTTTAAATAGTAGATAGCAGATTTAATTTTCTTATCTTCTTTAGAAATTCCTGCAAGTAGATAGTAAATTGTAGCTTTTTGTTCATCTGTTGCTGAATTTCTACTTAGAGTATTGGTTAAAATCTTGCTCGCGAGAGGAAGATTATTTTCTGTCCATGTCGCTCTTGCCCACCTTGTTCTTGCTTCAACTAGTTCATAATCATATTGAGATCCAAATAAGGACTTATTTTTCTTTATCCAAGATACAAGAGTTTTAGTAGAGCTTTGCGCGAGGTCTTTTCTTCTTTTATTTTTAAAGACCCTTGTTATTCTATGCCATGACTTTATCTTAGTATCTAAATCAATATTTTGATTTTTTATTATTGATTCATAAGTCTTGATAGCACTATCGTACTCTCTCGCTTTTTCAAAATCTCTTGCGACATCATATAATTGTTCATCAGATGGAGCTGTAATAAAGCGAGGTGAAACTTTTTGTAACTCTTCATTATATTTTGTTACAAGTTCTGTTATCTGCTCATCTTCAGCAATTTCAAGTGCGTTTCTTATATACCTTTCTTTTTCTTCTTTACGAGTTTCAAATGGATAGAGTGAGAAGTTATGTTTTGCTTGCCAAAGCTTTATATTCTTACGCTTAGCAACCTCATAAGAAATTTGGTAGTAGTCTTGTTCTAACCACTTTTCAATCTTCGTATTTTCCCATATTGATATTAATTTCGGCACCGTCCAGTCACAAGCTTTTAGCGCCCTAATGAGAGCAAGGCTTTTAAGAGGAAAGTCTTCAACCTCTATCAACTCTTCATATTCTGAACAGGCTTTTAAGTAGAATTTATTGTTGTAGTCTAGATTAGCCTGATGAAACTTTTGAGCAAGAATATCAGACTCTGTTAGCTCTAACTTTCCTGTGAGGTTTAAAAAGCTCGGATTTGGAGGAGTCATGACTCTTGTTGAGCAAGAAGTCAGTAAAAGTAGTAATAAAATATAGGCTGTAAGTCGTTTATTTTCCATAGTTTAAGTCTATTTCTCATCGTTAAGAAAAGCAAACGACTTATTCATTGAAATATTACACAACCCTTTGATTATTGGAAGATTTTATACTACAAGTGCACAAGTAATTATTAAATTTAAGGGAATTCTATGCAGACAACAAAGTTTGAAAACCGTACCGTATTTTTTACTTCACTAGGATGTTCTAAAAACCTAGTTGATTCTCAAGTTATGCTTGGTTATATGGGACTTGATGGTTTCAAAGTTGTTCCTGAGCCTGATTCGGCTGAGGTTATTGTTGTTAATACTTGTTCATTTGTTGAAGCTGCAAAACAAGAGTCGATAGAGACAATCTTAGATCTTGCAGATTATAAAGATCAAGAGCAGGGGAGCTGTAAAGCACTTGTTGTTTCAGGTTGTATGGCCCAAAGATATTCTGATCAACTAGAAGAGTCTCTTCCTGAAGTTGATATGTTCATTGGTACAGGAGAATATAATAAAATAGTACCTCTTCTAAAGGCCCTAGAGGATAATAAACTAGAAAAGAAATCATTTGTTGAAATTCCAAAGTTTATACATACAGAATTTGATCCAAGACTTAATACTTCTCCTTTTTATACTGCATGGTTAAAAATATCAGAAGGATGTAATAGAAATTGTACTTTCTGTATTATTCCTACACTGAGAGGAAGACTAAGATCTAGATCTGTAGAATCACTTATTACAGAAGCGAAGAAGTTAGCAGAGTCTGGAGTAAGAGAGATCAACCTTATTTCACAAGACCTTTCTGACTATGGTGTAGACCTTGATGATGAAAATAATCTTTTTGAGCTTTTAAGTGGATTAGAAAATGTAGAGGGAATTGACTGGATTAGATTATTTTATTTCTACCCTGATGAGTTAACTGATGAAGTTATTGAACAGATGAGAAATAGTAAAAAGATTTGTAGTTACTTAGATATGCCTGTTCAGCATTTTTCTAATAATGTTCTTAAGAGAATGAATAGAAAGATTACTGGTGCAGAAATCATGAACCGTATCGAAAGACTTCGTGAAAGAAATCCAGGGATTGTTCTTAGAACATCTATAATTGTAGGTTTCCCTGGAGAGTCTGAGGAAGACTTCGAAACTCTTCTAGAGGGAATCAAAAAAGCAAAGTTTAATCACTTAGGTATTTTCCGTTATTCAGATGAAGAGGGAACACCTGCTTATAGGTTAAAAGATAAGGTTGACCAAGAAACAATTGATGATCGCTTTGACCAACTTTTCGAAGTACAAAGAGAAATTGTTCGTGAGTTAAATGCAAGCTACCAAGGGAAAGTTATTGATGTTCTTATTGAAGGACAGCATGAAGAAACAGAACTTCTTATTGAAGGTAGACATGTTGGTCAAGCTCCAGATATCGACGGTAAAGTCATTATAAATGATAGTGATATTGAAGGTCTAAAAGCTGGTGATCTCGTAAAAGTAGAGATCACCGAGGTTTTAGATTACGACCTAGTTGGCCGAGTTGTAACCCTTAATTAAAGAGCATCTTCTGGGTGGGCAGAGTTTACAGTACCAAAGTCAAATGTTGGTACTGAACATGTCCCACCTGTTTCAAAGTCTTGATTGTTATCATAAATATTATAGTTTGTACCAAAACCATCCATCTGAGTATTGAATAAGTAGTTTAGTGGATCATTTGTTCCTGATGAGCCATTTGGTATGGCCACAGAATCTGGGTTGAAGTAATCAATACCTGATTGTCCCCATGTTCCACCAGAAGTTATACAATCATCTTCACTTGTGAAGGCTGGATTAGAACAGAAACCAATTTTAACTTTAAATTTTCTATCAAAGTCTCTTACTACAATTCTTATTCTACCTGTTGTTGTTCCTGAAGAGTCTTTACATTTAAATTCATAAGTTGAAGTTGCTCCAGGTCCAAAATGACTGGTATCTGTTGAATCGTGAGGTGCGTTTAGACCAATACTAGATTCAAATGTAGTTACATCTGGCTTATAGCTATCCGCTGAGCATAGGCTACGGTAGTTTGAGTAGTAAACGTTGGTTCCAAAATCAGATGATGTATATCCGTCTGTATAGTCTGGCTCTATTTTGGTCGGCTTAGGATTTCCAACTGACATATTATGCTCTATTGTAGTAGCACCATCTAGTAAGTCTTGATCATCTAAATCTCTCCAAGTCTTTCTTGCTCCTGAAATACAGTTATATGTTTCTCCTCCACAATCGAAGTTTTCAACAGTATCTGTATCTGTAGTTAAACACTCACCCATAGCTGGAGTATCTCCACCACCATTAGCGGCATCATTGTGAGTAGCATTTGTCGTCCAAGTTCCACCACTATCATCACATTCACCCTTGTTCTCTTCACCACCACCAGCGTCACATGAACCATTATTTTCTTCACAGTCGATATAGTTAGAGTCTCCAGTAGGAATTCCACCAACTGAGCAAACAAATGGCTCAGCTTCCCAAGTTACATTGAGTCTTGGATATTCTCCAGTATCACATTTTGGAAAGTCTATATCATCTCTTTGAAGATCATGATTAAACATACATAAGTCTGCAGGTTCTTCAATAGTCACTCGTATCCTAGGATCTCCAAAGCCTGCTATTGAAGTCGTTCCTGCAGCATCTGTTGTATAATCTGCTGTTGGAGCATTTGAAGTACAGGCATCGTATCCAGAATGCTTATAAATCGTAGGGTTTCCTAACTCTGAATATGAGTTTCCTGGAGGAAATCTCCAAAATGCATATGGTTTTTCATCTACGAATTGACATAGGTTTTCGCCCATCTGAAATTCTAACTTAATACCATTAGAGTGTAGTTCATTCTCACCAACATCTAGGAAGCAAGAAATATCTCTAACAGCAGCATCTCCAAAAGACATTTGTTCTTCTGTAATTGCACAAGGTTTTCTACCATTTCCTTTTCCTGTTTTATGTAGGATATAAGAAGTTGAGCCAGTAGTGTCTATGATATTAATTTGATTATAGACCTTAATGAAGAACTCATAAGTAGTAGCTCCAAAGGCATTGGAAGCCGTTAATGTAAATTTTTCTTTATTACTTGGACTTGTAGGAGTTCCCGTAATTCTAAAGATACCATTTGTATTCTCTTCAGCAACGAGACCTGCTGGCAATTCTTTATCTAACTCAATAACAGTGCTATCAGTAGAAACATCTAGTGTAATATAAGCAGACCCTTCTACTCCTCTATAAAAGTAGAGAGTGTAGTCATTAGAAATGTTGGTAATTAATTCTGTATTATCTCCAGAGTGCGGAGAAATAGCATCTAAATCTTCTGTTGTATTAAAGGTTCCTTCTGTAACTTCTACACGAGCAGTATTTGTTGCATCAAAATAATGAAGCATACCAATACCTGTTCCTGCTGATGTAATATCATATCCTTTTGCAGTACTAGATAGCCCTAAATACGCAGTTGAAGAAAATTGTAAGATTAGATGATTCCCTTCCATAGAAGATATTGTTGTAGACGGCGTACCTGATATATTAGGAGCAGTTATTGTATCACTTGTCGCTAAAGAAGTAGGTTCTACGTTTACTGCATATGTTTGAGTATCATAAACAGTTACAAAAATCGTATTATTAACTTCATCATTAAAAGCTATTCTCGCTCTATCAGAGCCTCCAACTTGTAGAAGATTTTCTCCTGCTATGTAGTCAGGGTAGTATGGATCCTTAAACTGAGAAGAGTCTGCAACATTTAACTTAAGGTTGTATGGATATGCTCCATCGCCTAAAATGTAAGTCTTTTGAGAATCAAATGTTAGAAGGTTATCAAGATCATCAAAATCGTTGAAAGATCCCTTTGTTACTTTTACTTCTAAAAACTCATAGAGAAAAGTATTCTTATCTGCATCTGTTGCATTAATTTTGAATTTACCTGTAATTGTTCCAAGTCCACCAGAGTTTGATGAGATTGCATCTCCAACCTCAAATGCTGAAGAGCTAGGAACATGAAGTAATACATTTCTAGTTATTGAAAGTCCTGCTGGAGGGGCATTAACACTAATACTCAGAGTACTATCGATTGTCTTATCTAGTAGAGTTGTCGTTGTAATTGTGAACTCTGTTTCAGGTATGGCCGTTGTAGGCGCTCCATAGAAAGAACCTTTTTCAATCCAAGTTCCACCTGCTCCTGTACATAGTGCTGAAGATGAGTGGGCAGCATTCTGTGTTGAACACTGGTCAGAAGTAGCAAATAATAATCCTTGTGACCAGTTACCGCCATTTGCAGTACAATCAAATTCATTTGTGTAAATTGCGTTGTCACAGAAACCTTGTCCTGATGAAATATCTGGATCAATAGAGTATTCCAATGTTGCAAGCTCTGCAGCAGAGAGAGATGGAGACACAACTGGTAATCTTGAAATAGCATTTGAGCTTATACTAAATGATAGAACAGAATCCTTCACAAGTGTTGTCTCTCCTGCCAAGTAAGAGGAAGCGTTATCGACTGGATCGTTAAGATCAAAGTTTTTATTGATCCAATATCCATTTGCATTCGTACATGCTGTAGAAGTAAGGGCCGTTTCAACGGTACAGTAATTTCCAATATTTTTAACTGTTGCAAAAATTTTCTTATTTGCAGTATCTATGTAGTCAATCTGAGCAATAGTTCCACTTCTATTTGAAATGTATCCACCTTTAGAAAAGGCTGTTACTTCATCAGCATAGAGAACTACTTTGTCGTTTATTGCAAGATTATATGCGACTTTAGACAATGTCTTCGGTTGTACAATATCTAATAAACTGATCGTTAGAAGTCTTGTGACTGTTTTTCCTAAAATGTTTTTTGCTGTAACTACATAGCTCGTTGCTTTTAGTTCAGGGATCGTTAGGTCAGTCCCTGTAAAGTTAGAATTTAATGTGATTGAAGTATCACTTCCTACAGAACTTATAGAGGCATTTAATCCTGTAAAGTCTGAAACTGCATCTATCACAATATTCTTTGATGTAATTACTTCTGAAGAAAATGCAGTTCCTGTCCCTGTTAAAGTAGGACTTCCATTTACTGTCGAGACACTACCTTTTAAAATCTTTTTAAAAGAAGAAACACTCGCTGTCGCTGAGAAAGGAGTATATGTATTTGCTACACTATTAGACTCTATTGATTCTATCTTATGTAGTTCTCCATTTAATTCTATTGTTGAGTTTACTTGTAAGTGTGAAAGGAAAAGAGTACCTGTTCCAGTAATTGTTCTACTTCCCTCTGCCACAGTCATAGAGCCATCGGTAACATTTTGATAAGCTCTAAGTGTCCCAATTGTACCTCTCATTTGATCAAAAGAAAGACCTGCGGGAAGAGAAGGGAATATAGAGTAACTTATTGAAGCAAGTTCATTACTAGATAATGTTTGGTAACCTAAAACAGTAGGCGAAAGAGAGCTTTGAATACTCGTAGATCTTGCGTAAGTATTATACACAGCACTTACAGTTGCTTTACTACTGAAGAAAGAAGTACTGTTATCTACTTCTCCGTCTACACTAAAGAATCCCTGACCTGTATTTTCTGAAATTGTAATATGTAATTCTTTATTATTAGTATCAATGTACGTGATTAATCCACTTACACCATTTTCTGCTGAAATATAATTGTAACCTGTCGCTGTCGAAAATGGAGTTACACTATCTACTTCAAGAATTACTTGAGATCCAACTATCATCGGGTAGATTAAAGACTCTAGATCTTTTGCAATTGTAAATGCAATAGTATCTGTCATCACTTCATCTGAGCTAAGTTCAGGAGTAGAGTAAGTCGCAGTGATATCGTAGAAAGTCTTAGGAAGAAAGCGATCAGGCTCTCCTGTAAATTTAAAGTCTTCTTCTGGGTCAACAATCAAACCTGTTTCTGAAGTAAAGTTTGTTGGTGGTTCTATTGAAAGGTATTCTTCATGACCTACAATATAACTTGAGAATGTTGGAACTATTAATGGAGTCTCAAATTCTTCTCCGTTTTCATAAATTAAAAACTTATAGTTTTTGCCACTTGGATAAGTAAATGTACCTGGTGAGCTACATGCTGGTTCAGTACCGGCAGTACACGTGGAACTATCATCACTATCACTACTGCCACCACTACTGGAGGTTGTTTCATCAGCATTCTTTGTCGGGGCTTCCTTAAATTTTGTAAGGCTGTCCGGCATACAAGCTGTCAGGGTGAATAATAATACTGTAAATGTCGATATCTTCCATAAAGTTCTCATAATCTTATTATCGACACTTTTAGAGGGGATATTTAGAAACTTAAATAGTTGGTTTAATTTCATGAGCTTAGGTGGAAAATCTTGCCTATTTTAGCAATAAAATCTGAGTAAAATTGACAGTTATTTATGGCACCAAGATCATATAATGATCGAAGATGAGCAAAATTAATTTTTCTTTCTAATTATGACTTATCAAGGGGGTTCAAAGTCTTCCGCTTATATTTACGTTTGTTTAAATATCTATTGGAAAATACAATGGAAAGAAGAAAGAAATGTACTATTTTTTGGGATAAGTAGATGAACAAAAGAGTTTTAAATTTCCTCGTTATTGAAGACGATGATCTTTCTCGATTGAATTTAGTTACAGCTTTAAAAGATCATGGATTAGTGAGAGAGGCTAGAAATTCAGAAGAGGCCAAGAAGTTATTGAGCGAAGAGAAATTTGACCTCGCTTGGATTGATCTTGATTTAGAAAAAGACTTGGCAGGATTAGATTTAATTCCATTGGTTAAAAATAAAAAAACATATGCTGTTGTACTTTCTGGTAGAGAAGAAGATAGAAGCATTGAAGAGGCCTATAAAAGAGGGTGTGAAGACTATCTCTCAAAGCCCTTTGATAAAGAAGCTCTCAATATGATTCTACGAAAGTTTAGAATACTTTCAAAAGAATCAGTATTAAGAAATTTCTTTGCTAATCAATATGTGACTCAAGATGATAGTCTTGTTAAAAACTTGAAAATTATTAATGAAGTTGTAACAACTAATAAACCTGTATTTCTCAAAGGTCCTACTGGTACAGGTAAAACTCTTATTGCAAAACTAATTCATAATTTAATTTTTGAAAAGGAAGATTCATTTATTCATTTAAATTGTTCTGAAATACCTGAGAACTTATTAGAAGCAGAGCTTTTTGGATATGAGAAAGGAGCTTTTTCTGGAGCAGAAATAAGTAAGAAAGGAAAGTTCGCTCTTGCTGATGGAGGAACTCTATTTCTTGATGAAATTGCAACGATGCCGATGATTTTGCAACAGAAAATATTAAGGGCCATAGATGAGAAATCTTTTTATCCCCTTGGTAGTGAAAAGATGGTTAAATCTGACTTTCGTTTAGTAAGTGCTACATGTGAAAATTTAGAAGAAATGGTAAAGGATGGCTCTTTTAGAGAAGACCTCTATTATAGAATTGAAGGCTTTAATATTAACTTACCATCTCTTGTTGAAAGAAGAGAAGATATACCTCTTTTGATTAAGCACTTTCTTGGTAAGGGAAAAAGAAGAGTTGTTTTAAGTAAAAATGTAAAAGGTATTTTAAATAACTATTCTTGGCCTGGAAATATAAGAGAACTAAAAAGGGTTGTTGAAATTCTGCAGTCAAAATCTCATGGGTTAATTGAGGTTGAAGATCTTCCTGCTCATATTCGTGGTATCAGCTCTACTTATATTGAAAAAGTAGAGGTTAGCGAACATATTCCAGGAAGTATTCTCAGTAAGATGCAATTAGATTACATACGTATTAATGGACTGAAGTCATTTTTAGAAAAAGTAGAGGAGGATGCTGTCTCTATTATTTTTAAAGAAAATGATGAGAAAGTAAGAAAGACTCTTGGTGTTTTAAAGATTTCTAATAGTGCTTTTTATCGTATTTCAGAGAGGAGGAAAGATGCAAGATCAGAATAAAGTTATTCATGATATCAATTCTAGTATCTCGGCTATATCTCAATCAATATCTCTAATTAGTGATAACTGGAAAAATAATCCTGAAATTGTAGAAAAAATATTACCCCTTGTCCTTGAGAAGACAGAGTCTTTAGAGGAACAGTGGGAACAAGCTAAAAATATAATTAAAAATAAAGGTTAAGTAATGAAAAAGATTTTAATGATTATGATGGTGACTTTAAGTATTACAAATACACAAGCTGAAGGAATTGCAGATAAATTAAGACCATATGTGGAAGAGTATCTTGGAGATGAATTAGCGGTTAAGTTATTTGGTGAAAAGGAAGAAAGTATAAAGTTACCAGCTATTCCTAAAGTTATGAAAGATGCAAAGTCTGTAAGAGCTGAGTATAAAGATGAAGTAAAGTCTAAAATCTCTAAAGAGAAAATGGAAAGGGCAGATCTATCATTCTTATTTGAAATATATGAAGCTGCAAGAAGAGTAAAACCAAATGAAAATGACGTTGCCAAGTGGATGAATGTAATTTCCCAAGGTGGAAGTCGAGAAGGTGTCTATAGAGCTCTCGTTTTAGACAATACATACGCAGCGATGGAGAATTATGATACTCCAATGACTGATTCAGGTATTGATTTTGCTCGCTACTATGTTTCAGAATTTATGAATAAGGAAATCTCTAAAGATTCTCTAGAAAAAACAAATTTTTATACATTAAAAAGAGTTTTAGTTGAACAAACTCTAGAGATTCTTGATGAGCTTTTATTTAAAGACGTAAATTTATTCTATGATTGGTACGCTGTATTTTCAGCGGAGATTGCAAAGAAGTATCCAAATTTCTTTACAAATAAAATTAGAATGAACACTTCCCGAGAAAGACATAGACAGTGGGCGGAGTATGTTCCTGTTCAACATGTTAAATCTGAAGTGATGGTAAAGTTACATAAATTATTCAATGCTACTAATCAGTAAAAAAATGGATTATCAGTCTCAGTGAGACACATCATTAATCTCTCTACGCCTAATGCTATCCCACTTGAAGTCGGTAATGACTTCATAGTGTGGTAGAACTCTGTTGGTTCTGGGAGAGAGTAATTATAGAGTTGTTTTTTTAGAATGGCCTGTTCATCAAATCTTGACTTAAGTTGATCTAAGTCTGTCAGTTCGTTAAATGAATTACATATTTCTACGCCAAAAGAATACACTTCAAAGCGATCACAAACTCTTTTGTCTTCACTGTTGATTGTTGAAAGTGCACTCAAATGTTTAGGGAAGTTATATAGCAGAATGAATGGATACTTTTTAAGCTTAGGTTCCACCTCATTTAGAAAAAGTAAAAAGTAGTAATCATCCCAAGACAGTAAGTGATGTTCTTTTTCAGAAGGGAGTGGAACTTGTTTAAAATCTCTTCTGATCATAGATGCTAAGTCATCTTTATCGAGGTAATCCAAAATATCTATATTTAATAATTCTTTGAAAATTTCTTGAATTGTTTTCTTTGTAGGAGAAAAGTTATGAAACTCCTCTCTAATTTTAAGGTCATCTTCTATAGCTCTTTTTGTACAAAATTTAAATAAGCTCTCTACATCATCCATTATTTTTGAGTAGAACTCATCTTTTCTATACCACTCAAGCATAAGAAACTGAGGTCTGTGATGAGTTGAGTTAGGCTCATCTCTAAAGCAGTAAGACATATTGAATATTTTCTCAAGGCCAATAGAGAGAAGCTCTTTCATATGAAATTCAGGAGAAGTATGTAGGTAGAGGTCTAAGTTTTCCTTATTGTGTGCACTTCTTACTTGGAATGGATGGATGTGCGTCTCCATTCCCGGATTTTGAACCATAGGTGGAGTTTGAACGTCTAAGAAACCATGTGAAGTGAAAAACTCTCGAATATATTGTTGAATTTTAAAAAGAGTTTTTAATTTTTCTAGTCGATTTGTCTCTTCTTTCATTTTCTCACCGCGCCATGTGTTGATTTTCTTGCGCCTATGACATATCAATGACTTCATAAAATACACAAGAGGATTCTTAATGAATGATTTAGTTAAATTACTACAAGATCTTTATGACCAGTCGGGTCAGAATATAACTGCAGATATTAATCACGTTTACGGTGCTGGTGGAGCAATAGGGCTTTTATTAGTTCTATCTTTATATCTAATCTTCAAAAAGCCATCAAAGAAGATAGAAGAAGCTGATGTTAAGACGACCGAAGCTATTGATAATAAAGAAGAAGTATCAACCACTCCTAAAGAAGCTCCTGTTGAAGAGGTTACACCTGAGACCGCTCCTGTTGAGGAAGCTCCTGCTGGTCCAACTTGGAAAGAGAGACTTAAAAAGGGGCTTTCTAAATCAAGTAATGAAGTATGGGGAAAGCTTGGTTCTATCTTTACTGGTAAAAAGCTTGATGATGACACTTTAGAAGAGGTAGAAGAACTACTTTATGGTGCAGATATTGGTCCTACAATTGCTGCAGAGCTTATTGAAGAACTTGAGGAAGAAGCTAAGAAAGATGGGTTTGGAGAACAAGAGTTTAAACAATTTTTAAAGCAATTTCTTGATTCTAAAATGAATACTGTTCAAAAAGGGGTCGATGTTGACCTTTATAATTTTGATGAGTCCAACAGAGGTAAGACGAAGGTCATTATGGTTGTTGGAGTAAACGGAGCAGGGAAGACAACTACAATTGGAAAGCTAGCTACAAAACTTACTGGTCAAGGGGCCAAGGTTGTTGTTGGTGCATGTGACACTTTTAGAGCTGCTGCTGTTGATCAGCTTGAAGTATGGTGCCAAAGAGCTGGTGCTGAAATGATTAGAGCTAAAGAAGGGGCAAACCCAAGTGGTGTTGGTTATGATGCTTTACAAGCGGCGTTAAATTCTAATGCTGATTACTGTATTTTAGACACCGCTGGAAGATTGCACACAAAAGGCAACTTAATGGACGAGCTTAAAAAGAGTCGAGATGTCCTTAAAAAGCTAGATGAATCAGCTCCTCATCAAACACTACTTGTTATTGATGCCATTACTGGTCAGAATGCAATTAGACAGGCTGAAGAATTTAATAATACTCTTGGCCTATCAGGACTAATTTTCACGAAATGCGATGGGTCATCTAAGGCCGGCGCAGCAATAGGTATTGTTGATAAGTTAAAAGTACCAATTACGTACATTGGAGTTGGTGAGCAAGTTGAAGACTTAAATGTTTTTAACTTGAATGAGTACTTAGATGCTTTATTGGACCTTGATTAGAGAGTAAGTTGATTGACTCTAATACACCTTTAAGGGTAATATTTAAGAGATGGAAAGTATAAGAGAAGAAAAAGAATTTAACGTACTGGGTTATAAAATCAAGTTCACACCTGAAGAGGCGGAGACGAATATTTCGGCCGAGGATGTTGTGAGTTACGTGCAAAAAGTAACAGAGGAAATAAGACAAAAGTCTCCTCAGTTAGATATAGGTCAAGTGGCTACACTTGCAGCTCTTAAAATAGCTAATGAGAAAATCTCAATTGAAAGAGATTTTGAAAATAATATATCAAAACTGCATATGACAGCTTGTGATGCTCTTCAGTTTATTGAAGAGGTATCTCCTTCTACGATTTAAATCTTCTCTTTTGTTTATAAGAGTGGAAAATAAATTTGAATAAAGAAAAGCTTAGAAAAGAACTTCGGTTGATTTTGTCAAAGATAGACGAGAGACAGAGAAGTGAGAAAGCAATTCTATGTTCAAAAAATTTAATAAATCTTCTTAAGGCCGAAGGCCTACTTTCCAAAGACATAAATTTAGGATTATTTGCTCCATTAAAAGATGAAATAAATATTATTTCAGCTGTGGAGAAAGAGATAGAGACTCTATCGTTTCCAAGCATAAATGAATGTGGCGAAATGGTTTTTAGAGAATCGCGCTTTGAAGAGTTAGTTGAAAATACTAGCTTTAAAGTTAAAATTTTAGAGCCATCCTTAACTAGTAAAATTGTCCAACCAGACGTTTTGTTAGTCCCTGGACTGGCCTTCGGAAGAGAGGGTCAAAGACTAGGTCGAGGTCGTGGTTATTACGATAGATATTTAGAAAATTATAATTGTATAACAATAGGTTTAGGTTTTAATGATCAGCTAATAGCTGAGATCCCAATGGAAGATCACGATTGTCATCTAAGTTGGGTAGTCACAGATAGTGAAGTCATTAAAGTTTGAAATAATCAAGGAGTAAGAAATGGGCATAGAAGTAATTCTTGCAGCAGTTCTTTTTCTAATCGTTGGTGCTGGAGCAGGATTTTTCGTTAGAAATGCACAAGCGACGAAGGAATTGAATGAAAGAAAATCAAAAGGTGATGAGATCATCGAAGAAGCAAAAGAGAAAGCGAAAGATTTAGCGTATAAAGCTAGAAAAGAAGCTAAAGAAATTGCTAGAGAAGAAAAGCAGAATCTTGATAAAGAAATTCATCAAAGAACTAAAGAGATTAAAGATCAAGAGAAAGAGATTGCTCAAAAAGAAGCAAAACTCGAAACTAAGTTTGAAGAAACTGAAAAAGAAAAAGCTCGCCTTGCTGATAAAGAAGCTGAAGTTGAAAAAGCTAGAAGAGCAGCAGATGAAGAAAAAGGACGTTTTAAAGCTAAACAAGAAGAGATTGTTGTTAAGCTTACTGAAGTCGCAAAACTTACTGAAGAGCAGGCTAAAGAAGAGTTAATCTCATTAATGGAAGAAGATGCAAAAGTAGACTTCTCTAAGAGATTAGTTAGATTAGAAGAAGAAGCGAAAGAAGAAGCAGAAGAAAGAGCAAAGAGAATTGTAGGAATTGCAATTCAGAGATTTGCTGGTGAGCATGTTGCAGAAAAAACAATTTCTACAGTAGAGCTTCCTTCTGATGATGTTAAAGGTCGTCTAATTGGTAGAGAAGGTAGAAATATTCGTGCCTTCGAACAAATTTGTGGTGTTGATTTAATTATTGATGATACTCCAGAAGTCGTAGTGATCTCATCTTTCAACGTTGTGAGAAGAGAGATTGCAAGACAAACAATTCTAAAGCTTATTGCTGATGGTAGAATTCATCCTGCAAAAATTGAAGAATTTCATGACAAGTCAAAAGCTGAGATGGAAAAACAACTACTATCTCTTGGTGAAAAAGCTCAGATGGAAATCGGAGTTCATGGTATTCACCCTGAGATTCTTAAGTTAGTTGGTGCTCTTAACTGGAGAACTTCATATACTCAGAACCAATATCAACATGCTATTGAAGCTGCATTTATTTGTGGTGCTATGGCCGCTGAAATGGGTCTTAATGTTAAGCAAGCAAGACGTGCTGGTCTATTACATGACATCGGTAAAGTTCTTGATGCTTCAGCAGAAGGATCACATGCTGTAACAGGTGCTGACTTTGCTAAGAAATATGGAGAGTCTCCTGACATCGTTCACGCGATTAGAGCTCACCATGATGATGAGAAACCAGAATCAGTACTAGCTCATATTGTTGCTGCTGGTGATGCCCTTTCAGGTGCTCGTCCAGGTGCTAGAAAAGCAATGATGGAATCATACGTATCTCGTCTAACTGATATTGAAGAAATTGTTAATAGCTTTGAAGGTGTTTCAAAGTCTTATGCAATCTCTGGTGGTAGAGAAGTTAGAGTTATCGTTGAAAACAATTCTGTAAGTGATGAACAAACAGTAATGCTTTCAAGAGATATTGCTAAGAAAATCGAAGAAGAAATGTCTTACCCAGGAACGATTAAGATCACTGTAGTAAGAGAAACTAAAGCGATTGGCGTAGCTAAGTAATAAAAAATACATTCAAGTATAATATAAGGCCCTCTTAATGAGGGCCTTTTTTATTGGTTAGTTTGATTAGCATCATACTTCATACATCATGTTTAGGTTATAATATGAGAAAGGAGAAATTATGAAATTAATACTAGCTTTGTCCGTACTCATATCTTTCAATACTTTTGGAGACGAAAGAAATGATGTTGCTACTTCATTTATGAAAGCGCTACAGAAAGAATTAATGATGGGAATGAAAAAAGGTCCTAAGGCCGGTTTGATTCACTGTAATGATAAGGCTATGCCGGTAACAAACTCTTTTAACAATGATAAGTATGAAGTTGGAAGAGTATCACTAAAGCTTAGAAACCCATCTAATAAACCAAGTGAAGAATTGAAAAGAGCTCTTCTTGATTACTCAAGCTCTTCCGCTAAGAACAAAATGGATGCCAAAGTAATCTTGCTATCTAATAAAGAAGAAGTTTTTGTGAAGCCACTCTATATGAAAGGAGCGTGTTTAAATTGTCATGGAGCGAATCTCTCTGCTGGAGTTAAGAACGAGCTTAAGAAAAGATACCCTAGTGATGAGGCCATAGGTTATAAGCTTGGTGATTTCCGTGGACTTGTTTGGGTAAAGAAAAGATAGGTTTTCTTTCTTTTTTAATCACCTAAAAGTGATTAAGCTATAAGAAAGGAGAATTTATGAAATTAATTTTATCAGTACTGACTTTAGTATTAAGTATCAATTCCTATGCATTTAATGACCTAAAGGGTTGTTACGAAACAATTAGCTTTGATGGAAATGATGTTACTTCTGGTCCATCAATGAGTAATTCAGAAAGTGAAGTTTTTCTAGTAGAGAATCAATACTATAGAGATTTAGAAACATTTAAAAAATTAAATACTTTAGTTGTTAGTGTTTTTAATGGTTACAATGAGCCTTACTATGGATTTTCAAATATTGTCATTCCTGTGGATAGAGGAGCTTGGTTAGTTGATGGTAATAGAAAAACATTCTTAATGAATGAAGATATCATGTACTACAGCTCAAACTTTGAAAAAATCAAAGTGGACTTCTTTGTTGATGCTAATTTTAAAATAAATGGTGATATTATAGAGTTAGATATGTTCTTATCTTCAGTTCGAAAGGGGATGTTCTATGACTTTACTGCGAAATTAAAAAAGAAAGATTGTCTTTAAAAATATAAGCATCGAGATATTGTCTCGATGCTTTTATCTCATTTATAGTTCTTGAATAGATTCACTTAATTCAATATTAATATTCTTTGCATTTTTAAAACAAGTTGCTTTTAGAGTCGCTAGAACTTGCTCATAGTTTCCTTTAGCAACATTATGGTTACCAACGCATACATCCTTGTTTTCAAGAGCAATATTTCTTGATTGACCAGAACAGCTATTTGATGCTTTTGTAAATGATTCAATACAACCATTGAATGTAGATGTTGCAACATCAAATCCAGTATTCGATTTAATTAATGCTCCACAAATAACATCAGCTCTTCCCTGACCTCTAGACTCATCTAAAGCTATTTGAAAGTTTTGGCTTCCTTCTTCAAAGTAAGACATGGCGAATTCAAATTGAGAAATTCCTTTGTTGAAATCCTCTGAACAGCTTGAATATGTTGTAAAAGATACTGCGAGAGCGCAGATTGCGATAATTAGCTTCATTAATCCTCCATGATTTGAATAGATTCATTATAGGTGAGGACTTAAAAAAAGAAGAGATAGCAATAATTTCTCTGTTATAATGTTAATAGATACTTAGCTTGAAACGGAATAAAAATGTACTTAAATACAGATAATAAATATTTAGTAACCTACTTAGTTGCTCTTTTTGTTCTAACCTTAGTTCTTTGGTTTACCAGTATAAGCTTTCAAACTCTAAACTATATTCTCTTGGGGTTTTGTTGGAGTTTAACGGTTCATGCTCCTAGTCTTAAAGAAAAGTTAGAGCTTAAAAAGTATAAATTTTCATTACTTCGTTTTGTATTTGGATTTGATAGGTTTTTAAGTAGCTTTACTCACAAGTACTTCTTTAGAATTTTCTTCAGAGCTCTTCCCCCTGTAATTTTATCCCTGTTATGTTTCTTAATCAGTTTAGAAGGAGTTTTCTTCGCTTCTCTTTTAGGCTCTATTTATTTTGAAATTATTTACCAGAGAAAAAGAATATACAGTTATGTTAAATACCGTAGAGTAGGTCTTTAAAATGATCGAGAGAGTTAGCTCTTAGAAAGCTTGATCTTAGGGCCTCTGCATTTTCAAAGTCGTCAAATATATATCTAGAGAATGATTTAAATCTATTTAAAATTCTTACATTCTTGTTTTCTTCTTTTTTATACTCTCTTTCTAGCTCATCAAAATAATTCTGAACATATGTCCTTCTTTCTTGAAGGAGAGTGAAGTCATCTAGTTCATCAAGTCGATCTTGGTATTGGTAATAAAGAGAGGCCAGCCAAGGAGTTTTTAGAGCACCACGACCAAGCATAATCGAATCACACCCACAGTAATCAAACATTCTATCAATGTCTTGTACTGTCCACACATCACCATTTCCTATAATAGGAACAGAGACTGCTTGAACGGCTTCTTTAATGAAATCCCAATTGGCAACACCTCTGTAAAGCTGATCTCTAGTACGGCCATGGATTGTTATCGCTTCAACACCTTCATCTTCAAAAAGTTTAAGGGAGTCTACAAAGCGGTCTGTATCTTTATATCCGATTCTTATTTTAACTGTGAAAGTCCTATCAAAGTTCTTTCTAATTATTTGAATAATTTCTCTAAGTTCATTCATTTCACTGAGAAGATAAGCTCCACCTTTATGTGCATTAACTTTCTTTGATGGACATCCTAGATTTAAATCTAAGTGTTCAATCTCAGGGATTTCATTAATTTGCTTCACCATTTCTTCTGTTTGGGCGCGGTAGCTAGTGAGGATTTGAAATCCAGTCTTCTTTCTAAGTTCTGGAGACTTTAATACTTTTTGTCCGTAATGATTGATGAGCTTTTGATTTGAAAATGCGCCGACAGTTGGAACTCTAAGAAAATCAGTACAAAGGTAGTCCCACTCTGGAAAGGCCCTTTCAATTGCAATACGGTATGGTTCGTCAGTGACGCCCTCCATAGGTGCAAATAAAAGTGATCGTTCTTTAAATGGTAACTTTCGCATGAAGTGCTTTATAGACCATGGGTGTCAAAATCTCAAGACTTGTGGTCACTTTTTATTTTTGCTAGAAAGTAATATAAATTTTTTAAGGTTGGTCATGGTTATTCCAGTTGCAATTATTATTCTGATTAAAGATATCAACGAGATTTCTTGTAAGTTCTGGATGCAGGAGCGAGTCGAAGATGGCCCATTGAATGGACTTCTAGAATTTCCCGGTGGAAAGATTGAAAAAGGTGAGAGTTCAGAAATAGCAGCAAAAAGAGAATTTCTAGAAGAGGCCAATGTTGAGTTAGCAAATGCGGAGCTGTTTAAGATCCAAAGCTTCGAATATCAAGATAGAAGTGTTTGTCTCTTTGTTCACTTCGCAAAAGGTGATGAAGTAACTCCTAAAAATGGTGACTGGTTTGAGTTTAACTACAATGAAAAGTCTTTAGCCTATAAAGGAAGACTTCCCGAAGTAAATTATGAAATAATAGATGACCTACTAAATTATATAAAAAAGCACGTAAGTGCTAATATGTTGGAGAATATATGGGCGCAGAGATCTTAAATGTAGCAGAGTTTTTCTTTATGACTCTCGCTTTAGGCGTTGGAATGTTTACTTGGATAGCAAGCTCAAAGCTTACTGGAGCAGGATTTCAGCAGCTTATTAATAGCGTCTGCCTAGGCTCGACTGTTATTGCTCTAATGATCCATCTCTCTTATGGGACATTTACAGACCCTATAACGATTATCTATTACATAGCAGCAGCGGCATTCTTTCTCATAAGACAGCTGCATAAAGATGAGAAGAGTATATTTATGTGGATACTCTTTATTACTCATAATTTAGCTCTACTTTACCTTCTGTTGAATTTTCAAAATGGATGGAGTCCACAATTTCACTTTGGGGTAAGTTCAACAATACTTCTTGGAATTATTACTTACGCAATGATCTTGGGTCATTACTATCTAGTTGTTCCAAAATTGAGTGTGAAGCCTTTGAAAATAAGTATTCTAATCCTTTGGGCAATCTTAGCAATTAAAGTTATTTGGTCTGGGTATGAAACATATCTAAACTGGGATTTCTTTAAGGAGTTTACTCAACTGGGTGGAGGCTATGCATTTAATTGGTTGATGTTGACTATGCGAGTTGGCTGGGGCTATGTTGTCATTTTTGCGATGAGTATTTTTACGTGGAAATTAGTTAAACTTCGCTCAACTCAAAGTGCTACAGGTGTTCTGTATGCCATGACTATTTTTGTCTTTGTGGGTGAACTTGTTTCAGCGTACTTATTCTTTAAATATGGATTATTAATATGATGGAAGTTACTTTAACCTGTGAAGAGTGTGGATCTGGAATTCACGTTATTCCAAATGCTGAGGCTACAGTTGCTAAATGTGACGTATGCAATAAAGAAGCGAGTGTTCACTTTACTGCCGAACACGAAGAGGGAATTTTGAAGCAGTGTCCATGCTGTGAACGTAAAGACTTCTACTCACAAAAAGACTTTAATAGAAAAATTGGTGTGGCCCTATTCGTGATTGCAGCAATTCTCTCAATTTGGACATATGGTATTTCATTTATAGTTCTCTATGTAATGGATTTAATCCTCTTTAAGAAGTTAGGACAGATTGCTATTTGTTATAAGTGCAATACTATCTTTAGAAATGTTAGCAATATTAAAGACATACATGGATTTAACCACGAAATGAATGATAGAATTGTATATTCTGATCACGATTTTGATGGAAAGCAGTTAGAACACCACTAAAATGTGATATACTTGAGTAATTAGTGCTGTCGTACAGCTTAAGAATAGACAAAGAAATAGATGCATTGTATTATAAGTAAAGACATTTCGTTTATTTAACAGTAAAAGAAATATCTAAATTATTAACTTAACAAGGACTAAGGACATAGAACCTCCGTCATTCATCGGCTACTTACAATTGGCCAACCCTTCTGAATTAAAACTCATTATTATATTTAATTTTCTGTCAGGACGTTTATCGTGCAAGTAGAGACTTATGAAATAGTACTACTGATGACGTGCTTCCTTCTCTCAGGTGTTTTCTCTGGGTCTGAAGCTGTGTTGATGTCTATAAATATAGATAGAGCAAAGCAAATAATTGAAGAAGGTGGTAGTAGAGGTAATGCTCTAAACTTCATGATCGAAAGACCAAATGAATTTTTAACAACTATCCTAGTGGGGAACAACGTTGTTAATATATTCGCCTCGTCATTAATGACTACTTTAACAGCGAGAATTTTCTCTTCTGATTCAATTGGAATTGCTGTTGGTATCACAACATTTATCATTCTTATTTTTGGTGAAATTATTCCAAAAACATTTGCTAGAACTCATGCTGAGAAGCTTGCTGTTCCAACAATTAGATTTCTACAACTTTGGTACTTTTCTTTATTTCCAATAATTAAGAGTATCGTTTGGTTCATTAGTACTTTCTTAGGTGAGAATGCTGAACTTACTGGTAGGCTTATTACTAAGCTTGATATTGAGTACATGGTTCAAAAGGCCGAAAAAGAAAATACTATTGATTCAAAACAAGTAGATCTTCTTCACTCCGTTTTAGATTTTCCTAAAATTAAGGTGAAGGATATTATGATTCCAAGACAGAAAATTAAGTTCATCAAAACAGGATGCTCTTATGATGATGTTTTAAAAATTGTTAAAGAAGATACTCACTCAAGATTCCCTGTTTGCGATGGAGAACTCGAGAGTATGCAAGGCTTCTTACATGTAAAAGAACTTGTTTTCTTAAAGCAAGAACATCGTGAGAACTTTGATATAACTAAGCATTTAAAGAGCCCTTTCTTTGTATATGAGCATATGAAGATTCAAGCAGTCTTTGATCATATGAATAGAAAGAAAGTCCATCTTGCCTTAGTAAAAGATGAGAATGGACTTATAGTCGGAATTATTACTCTTGAAGATATCGTTGAAGAAATCTTTGGTGAAATTCAAGATGAACATGATGAAGAGGAAGAGTCGACTAATAAAGAATATCAAATTAGTGATTTAGAAACTGGTATTTATATTGATGGCTCACTTTCATTACGTGATTTATATAATGATTTTGAAATAAAAATTCCATTAAATGATAACTACTCAACAGTGTCTGGATTTATATTAGATATGCTTGGGAATAATTTTCCTGAAGAAGGACAAATTATAGTTTGGGAAGGTCTGTCATTTGAACTGAAGAAGGTTCAAGACTATGAGATTCGCGAGATTAGAATTCAAGATGTAGACGGTGAGAAGCACTTCTTTTCAAAAAGAGAAGCTAATTCTGCTGGCGAAGAAGAAAATGTCGAAGATAAAGATACTGATCGTGTAACATCTCAAAAAATATCTCCTGTATAACTTATATTAATTTCTATTTACGTTTATACTAAAGACCTAATTTATTTAGGTCTTTTTTTTTGGAGAATATTAATGGAAAAAATATATGATGTTGCAGTAATTGGTGGTGGCTCTGCTGGTGTGATGGCCGCACTAAGGACTGTTTTAAATAATGACGATACAGTTCTCTTTCCCGGTACAGGAAAAGACAAAAAGAAATCAAGAGCTATGTGGGTGACAAAAGTTGAAAATATGCCTGGGCACCTTGAGTACAAAAAAGGGATTGAAAATCCAAATAGAGAGCAACTTAATTGGCTTTCAACAGAAAGTGATTTGAAAGATAAATTCACTTGGTTAAAGAATAGAGGCGTAACTGAAGTTAAAAAGAACGGTGATATTTTTGAGCTTACAGATAATAAAGGTGAGAAGTATCAAGCAAACTATGTAATTCTTTGTACTGGAGTTATGGACGTTCAACCTAAGATTGAGGGTGAGATTGATCCAGTATTTCCATATGCAAATAATCAAACACTAGATTATTGCCTACGTTGTGATGGACATCACGTTTATGGAAAGAAGACAGGGATTATAGGACATGGTAATGGAGCTGGTTGGGTCGCGGCTATGCTCTATGAAAGATATAAGACTCCTGAGATGAAAATCTTCACTCACGGAGAAGAGCCTGAGTTTAGTGATGAAGTAAAAGCTCTTATCGAAAAGTATGGAATCGAAGTTTATGAAGGAGAAATTCTTTCTATTCACGGTGATACAAAATCTGGAAAGCTCGATGGATTTGAAGTTGAGGGATCTGGTGTTGTTGATGTTGAGATGAGCTTTGTTTCACTTGGAATGATTGTTTATAATGAATTAGCAAAGGCGCTTGGAGCTGATGTTGATGATCGTGGATTTGTACTAACAAACGAAAAAGGTGAAACTAATATAGAAAACTTATATGTTGCTGGAGATCTTCGTGCAGGTGTGAAGAAGCAAATCTACACTGCTTGGGATACTGCTGTTGATAGTGCCGATGATATTAATGCAAAAATTAGAAGAATTGCGAGAAATTCATGAAACTAATAATAGCTTTCCTACTGACTTTCTCTTGTCTTGCTAACTTTAATGGTAAGTGGAGTGGAGAAGGATTTTACCAAACTCCAAAAACGGTAGGTAAGTGCCTCGAAGTTTTTATGCAATTTAAAGTTACGAAAGATAGATTCTCTATTCTTGATGGAGGCTATATATGTGGGGAAATACAAGCAAGTTATCCACCTTCTAGCTTTAAAGTCTTAAATGGAGAGTTATTTTATCTCGGAGAAAATGTAGGAACGATTTCTGAAAATGAAATCAATATAAACTACGATAACGGAATTTATCATTTGAGATTAGTAAAAGAAAACGGAGAAATTAGATTTCAAGAGAACTGGGATGATGGAGAAGACTATCTCTCTATCTCATCTAAGATAAGCCTACTTCTTTAAAATATGAATTTTCACATCACCTGAGACTTTCGCTCTACATGAAAGTCTCACTTCTTTTCCTTCAATCCACTCTGGACCATAAGCTTCAGAATAAGAGCCCTTTATATGTTCAACCGTGTCATTTTCAATAACACTGAGTTTGGATAGATTTTCACTACCTTCTAGAACATTAATTCGACAGGTTCCGCATGAGCCAGCAAGGCATCCTTTTGGAAGCATATATCCTGCCGTCTCCAGACCAATCCAGATATTTTCTCCTTCTTGAACCTCAAAATGAAGAGTTTCTTCATCTAAAAGTTCCCCATTTTCGGCTACTTGCACTAGTGACACGGTGGGCATACGAATTCCATCCTTTAATGACTATAGTTTGCTGAATTTACTCAGATATTACCCTATCGGTATGATACGAGAATTATTAAGGATCACGTAGCAAGGAGCTAAAAAATGATGAGCTTTGAAAGATTATATAAAGACGGACATGAGGAAGTAATCTTCTTTAGTGACCCAAGTTGTAATCTAAAAGCAATTGTTGCTATTCACAACACAACTTTAGGACCAGCACTTGGTGGAACTAGAATGTGGCCATATGAATCAGAAGAAGAAGCAATCAATGATGTTCTTAGACTTTCAAAAGGTATGACTTACAAAGCAGCTGTATCAGGATTAAATCTTGGTGGTGGTAAAGCTGTTATTATTGGTGATCCAGATAAAGATAAGTCTGAGGCCCTATTTAGATCTTACGGAAGATTTCTTGAGTCTCTAAACGGAAGATATATTACTGCAGAAGATGTAAACATTGGTGTTCAAGATATTGAACATGTATTTACTGAAACTGGAAATGTTTGTGGTGTTGCTAAGATGCACGGTGGATCAGGTAACCCTTCTCCATATACAGCTAAAGGTGTATTTAGAGGAATTGAAGCTGCATGTATGAAAGTTTACGGAGACCGTTCTCCAAAAGGTAAAACAGTAGCTCTTCAAGGGGCGGGATCTGTTGGTAGATACCTTGCAAAATACTTAGATGAAGCAGGTGCAAAAGTTGTAGTTTGTGACATCAATGAAAGAAATATCCAATTACTTAAAGAAGCAGTTCCAAGTGTTGAAGTTGTAGGAGTAAATGACATTTACGATGTTGATTGCGATATCTACGCTCCATGTGCACTAGGTGCAACTGTAAATGATAGTACTATTGATAGACTAAAATGTAAGATCGTTGCTGGTGCAGCTAATAACCAACTTGCAGAAGATCGTCATGGTGAAATCCTAAGACAAAAAGGAATTCTCTATGCACCAGATTACTTAATCAACGCAGGTGGATTAATGAACGTTTCAATTGAATTTGAAGGGTGGTCTGATTCTAAGTCTTCAAGAATGGTTGATACTATCTATGATACAACTCTTAAGATTTTTGCAATCTCTGATGAGCAAGATATTCCTGTTAACAAAGCAGCAGATGTACTTGCTGAAAGTAGAATCGAGTCGATCAGAAATATCAGTGGTAAATACCTTGGTAATTTAGGTCATAGATTCCCAGGAAGAAAAACAAGAAATTAATTTTTACAAATGCCCCTTAAGTCCTTTTTGGGTCTAAGGGGCATTAATACCTGATCGTTTTATTCAGTTAATCCTGTCTAGCTCAACCATTCTTTCCCCATACGATTAAGCCTAAATTCTTGATAAAATAAGCTGATGAATTGTCTAAAGGACCTAGGTCTAAAAACATTTATTTCTATTATTTTTCTTTCAATTTCTACGCTAAGTTTTGCTATTGATTTTGAAGATGCAGTATTCCCTGAACTTGCAACCTCTGCACGTGCTCTATCTATGGGAAATGCTTATGTTGCAAAAGCTGATGATGCTAGTGCTGTTTACTATAATCCTGCAGGACTTGGTTCAGTAAGAAAGACTCACTTTCATCTTAGTAACTTTCATATGGAGTTTAATAAGGGATGGATTAGTAACTCAACTAGAGGAAATGTCTTAGATGTATTCCCTGAAGTTATGAGTGCATTTAGTCTAGAAGGACAAAGAGAAAACCTTCTAAAGAATAAAGGATCCATCTCTCATCAGAGATTTAACTTTCTTCCAAACTTTACAACAAGATACTTTAGTTTAGGTTACCTCGTCTCTAAAAGAACGAGAGCTACAATTGGACAAGAGGCCGGAGCAAATTTTGAATATGCAGATAGAAGAGACCATGGTCCTTATGCTGCTTTAAATATATCTCTATTTGGCGGCGTCTTTAAGATTGGTGGTTCTGCTACTTACCTTAATCGAAAAGAGATCGTTGGTGAGTCTGCAGCTAATGTTGAATATGAGGAAGATCCAACTGAAGTGAAGAAGGGGGCAGCTGTAATAGTTGTCGCTGGAGCAAAGTTAACTCTTCCAATTGCTTTTCTTCCAACATTTGCAGCGAAAATGAATAATGCTTTTGATCAGAGATTTTCTGAAGGAAGTACTAATGGAGCACCAACTGAAGTTTTAAATTCACTAGACTTTGGCTTCTCTCTTACTCCTCAAATTGGAAATGTTGTTCGTGTTCACTTAGAAGCGAATTATAAAGACGTTTCCAGTGAATATGACGGAGTTGCCACAAATAGAAAAATCACTCTAGGTTTAGAGCTAGATATCGCAAGAAGGTTCTTTATGAGGGCCGGATACGGTGATGGCTGGGGATCTGCAGGGATTGGAATTAAGTCTCAGCGTCTAGAGTTTGACCTTACAACTTATGCTGTAGACACTACCAGTAATGAATTTAGGGGCAAAGAAGATAGAAGATTTGCCCTGAGCTTCAGTTACGGCCTTTAATTAATCTAAAATCAATATCTTATTTTCAATATGTCGTGTCATTTTAGACATTTGACCCTTCTTTAGGTAATCTGCTTGAGATTTTTATATTTACGTCGCAAAGCGCCGAAAAGGAGTTTTCATGCTCGATAAAACAAAGGGACTGGATACGATGAGTTCTAAAAAACTTAAGACATTAAATGCTGAAGAGAAATTAAAATTAGCTAAAAAATATAAGCTTAAAAAAGAAGATCTCATTGCAATGCTTAGAAACGTTTATGTTTCTAGAAAATTAGATGACGCTGAAATTTCAATGAAGAAACAATCAAAAGCTTTCTTTCAAATTTCAGGAGCAGGACACGAAGGTGTTTTAACTGCAGCTGCATTTGCAATGAAACCTAAGTATGATTGGTTCATTCCTTACTATAGAGATAGAGCTCTTTGTACAGGACTTGGTGTAACTCCATATGAAATGCTTTGCCAAGCAAATGGAAATATTGGAGATACTGCTTCTCATGGTCGTCAAATGCCAGCACACTGGGGAAATGTTAAATTAAATATCGTTAACAAGTCTTCATGTACGGGAACTCAGTTTCTACAAGCATGTGGTGTTGCTGAAGCTGGAGAGTATCTAAACTCTTTAGATGCAACAGGTGCAGATGTTGGAACAGATAATTTTAAAGATGATGAAGTTGTTTATACTTCATGTGGTGATGGAACAACTTCTCAAGGTGAGTTCTGGGAAGGGTTAACAACAGCTTGTGTTAATAAACTACCAGTTCTTTTTCATGTTGAAGATAATGGTTATGCTATTTCAACTCCAACGTATATTCAGACTCCAGCAGGTTCAATCTCTAAAGCAATGGATGAATTTCCAGGACTTAAAGTTTTAGAATGTGATGGAAATTGCCCTATCGAATCTTATGCAACATTCGTTGAAGCTGTTAAGCATATTAGAGAAAAGAAGGGACCAGTTCTTGTTCACTCACATGTAACAAGACCTTACTCTCACTCTCTCTCTGATGATCAATCAATGTATAGAACTAAAGAAGAGTTATCTGAAGAGAAGATTTTAGATGTATTCAACTCTTATCCTAAGACTTTAATTGAGTCTGGGATTATGACAGATGAAGAAGTGAAAGCTTTATTAGATGAAGTTTCTAAAGAAGTCAGACAAGCTATGAACGATGCAATTGCAACTGAATGGCCTAAGCCTGAAGATTCAATTAAGCATGTTTTCTCTGAAGATGTAGATATCTCTTCAAGTGAGTTTGACACTAAAGCTACGCTAGAAGGAAAAGATGATATTCCAATGGCCGGAGCTATTAATGGTGTACTTAAGAGTGAATTCTCTAAGAATCCTCTTTTAAGAATGTTCGGTGAAGATGTTGCTGACTTCTCTCAATTAGAGAAATTAGATAATCCTGAACTATCTGGTAAAGGTGGAGTATTTAAAGTGACTTCAGGAGTTCAAAGAGCTTCTAAAGATGGTCAAGTTTTTAACTCTGCACTAGCTGAAGCAAACATCATTGGTCGTGCAATTGGTATGGCGATGAGAGGAATTAAGCCAGTCGTTGAAATTCAATTCTTTGATTATATCTGGACAGCATATATGCAGTTAAAGAATGAGATGGCGACAACTAGATATAGATCAGGTGGAGACTTTAAGTGTCCTATGGTTGTTAGAGTTCCAATTGGTGGTTACCTAAGAGGTGGATCAATTTATCACTCGCAATGTGGTGAATCTCTATTCACACATATTCCAGGAATATGTGTGGCCTTCCCATCAAATGCAGCAGATGCAGCAGGACTTTTAAGAACTGCAATTAGAGCTGATGATCCTGTAATGTTCTTAGAGCATAAGCACCTTTACTATCAAGGTTACAACAGAACTGCTGATGTTGGTGAAGATTATATGATTCCATTTGGTAAAGCTCGTGTTGCTAGAGAAGGTGCAGACGCAACTATCGTAGCATGGGGAGCTCTTGTTCAAAAATCAATTGAAGCTGCTAAGAAAATTGAATCTGAACTTGGTGTTAACATTGAGATCCTAGATGCAAGAACTCTAGTTCCTTTTGATATGGATGCAGTTAAGAAATCAATCGCAAAAACAAATAGACTATTAATTTGTCATGAAGAAACTAAAACTTCAGGTTTTGCTGGAGAGATTTCTGCAAGAGTAAATGAGGAATGTTTCGAGTCTCTTGATGCTCCAATTCTAAGAGTAGCAGCTAAAGATTCTCACGTTGCTTATTGTCCAACTTCTGAAGACTATATTCTTCCTCAAGTAGATGATGTTTATAACCAATTAAAAAAGTTACTTTCATACTAGAAAATAAGAAGAGAGGGTGTTTGTCATTCTCTCTTCTTTTTCTTTCTGCATCTAATCTGATGACCACTTACTAAGATTTTTCTTCGACAACTAATGTTCTTATTTTGGGATTTTTCTACACCTTTTAATATCTTCCAATTTTTTAAATCTTGTGTGTACTCATTTCTATTGAGTTTAATTCTACTATCAGGAACATTATAAATTCTAGAGCTAGAGATTATCAGAGCAAAAATTAAGTAGCGAAGCTTCCTCACTTTTGAAAACAAGAAAATACATATAAGTCCTAAAATATCTATTTCAAAATTAAATGAATACGACGAAAGGTTAAAGAAAAGATCAGATATATGTTTAATGATGTACAGAAAAGGGAAGGCTAAATCAATTTGAATGAGTGAGCTCATCCAGTAAGAAAGAAAGTAAAAAGGAAATAAGAAAGAGAAGATTGAAGTAAGTAAAAATCCGAGGAAAAAACCAGAGAAAGAGACTGTTGTTGGAAGGAATATAGTTAATAGTAGATTTGCCGTAAAAAAAGATAGCGCCATAGAGGAGAGTTTGGGAGTAGATAGTAAGCTTCCAAGAAATAAAAAACTGAATGTAAAACTAATGGGACTATATTTATAAGTGCCAAAAATAAAGTCTAATAAAAAACTAATCAGAAAAACATAAAATATATCTACTTTAATATGTGCTTTTTTTAATATTAAATTTGAAATTCTAAGTATTGATATTCTTTTGAGTGAATAGAATTGCGATAATCCAAAGGGCAGCAGGCATAAGGTTAGCTCAATCAGTAGTGACGTTTTCTTTAGGCCTTTGTTTCGACACTTTCTAATCAGAGGAAGGAAGAGAATAAAGAAAGAGCTGAAATGAATACCACTAGGAGTGAATAGGTGGTTGGTATGAAGCCTACTGAAAGTAAGTTTTAGTTTCTTAGTTAAACTTCTCTTATCTCCAAGAATAAATGCTCTACTAAGAGCAAAGTCATCTTTAGATTGGATAGACCTCATTCGCTCTATGTGATTGCGAATCAAGTGAGATGTTCTGGGAACTTTGAAGTGTGGCCTCTTGTTTTGCAGATTAATAAAGAGAAGAAGGAAACTTACGGCCAGAATGAATGGAAAGCGCCAGTTGAACATAGGGGGTCTTATTAGCAAAATGAATAAAGTTGAGGATCTTCTAACTCTCTGATTTTTAAAGCTTCTATAAAGAGATCTATCAATTGTTCTAGCTGAGGGTTTTAAGACTTAACTTATTGTTTCTAAAGAGATATGAACTACTTATAGGAGCATGTATGAACAGTACTTTAATTCAAAAATCTCTAGAGAAAGACTTTGAACATTTCTTTTTTGAAGATGATCTATCAAGAAATCATTCTTATATATCAAGCCTTCCAGATGACAACGTTGCTTGTTCTTTAAAGATTAAAGATGACTTAGTATTGGCCGGACTTCCTTACTTCTTTGGAGCATTTAATTATCTAGGTGCAAATTTAGATTTTTCTGAGCTACTAGTGAGTGAAGGTAAGAGCTTTAAAAAAGAAGATAAAGAAGAAATACATTTTAATCTTCCTTTTTCTTTGGCCCTAACTGGTGAGAGAATTGCTCTTAATCTACTGCAAAGAGCAAGTTCTATAGCAACCTTCACTGCTAAGTTTGTTGAATTAGCTAAGAACTCAGATACAAAAATATTAGATACTCGTAAAACAACACCAGGACTTAGAGGTCTTGAAAAATATGCTGTTAGAGCGGCTGGTGGTTTTAATCACCGTCTAGGTCAGAGTGATATGTGGATGGTTAAAGACAACCATAAATCATTCTTTGGTGGAGTTAAAGAAGCAGTAGATTTCTTTAGATCAATGAATGGCTTCTATACTCCAATTGAAGTTGAAATACATGACCTCAAAGAATTACAAGTTGGATTTGAGCTTGGTATAAAACACTTCATGTTAGATAATTTCTCTCCTGAAGATATTAAAAAGGCCGTGGCGATTAAGCCTAATGGTGTTACCTTTGAAGTTTCTGGTGGAATAAGATTAAATACTATTGAAGATTATTTAATTTCTGGTGTCGATGCAATCAGTATTGGTTCAATGACTTATGATGCCCCTGCTGTAGATCTTTCTCTTAAGTACAAGAGGTCATAAATGTCAGTATACGAATATGATGTCTTAATCATTGGTTGTGGGATTTCAGGGTTAACTGCCGCTGCAAAACTTGCTGAGACAGGCATTAAAGTTGGAATTTTAACTCGTGATGAAGATCCAAAAGTTTCAAATACTCTCTACGCTCAAGGTGGAATAATTTATCCCCATGAAGATGACTCTGATTTACTAGATGACATACAGAGAGCATCTTCATTTACCGCAAATGAAAATGCAGCTTCAATTTTAAAAGAAAGATCAGGAAAAATATTAGAAGAAATCCTAATAGATAAATCTAAGACTAATTTTGCTAAAGATGAAAATGGTGAACTCTTATTTACAAGAGAGGCTGCTCACTCAAGAGATAGAATTCTTTATCAAGGTGATTATACAGGTCGAGAAATTCAAATATCATTATTGAATTACTTAAGTGATAAAAACAGATTTCCAAATGTTCACTTACTAACTAAACATACTGCCATTGACCTTCTTACACCAGTACACCACGGTGTACGTATTCAACAACGTTACGAAGATAATTATGTTGTAGGTGTTTATGCTCTAAATCAAGAAACAAAAGAAGTCGCGAAAGTTATATCTAAGTTTACAATTCTTGCAACAGGTGGAATTGGTGGTTTATACCTTCACCATTCTAACTCTGAAGGAGCAAGAGGTGACGGACATGCAATGGCAAAAAGAGCTGGTGCAATTCTCACAAATATGGAATTTATTCAATTTCATCCAACGACATTTTTTGATAGCTCATCCCATCGTCGTTTTCTTATCTCTGAAGCAGTAAGAGGAGAAGGTGGAAAGCTTATAAACTCAAATGGTGTGGCCTTCATGGAGAAGTATCATCCGGATAGAGAGCTAGCCCCTAGAGATGTTGTCTCTAGAGCAATAGCAGATGAAATTATTGAAACAAGACATGACTGTGTTTATTTAGATATCTCTCATAAAGACAGTACTTGGTTAAAGGAAAGATTCCCTACTATATATGAACACTGTCTTGAGAAGAATGTAGATATTACTTCTGAGCCAATCCCTGTTGTTCCCGCTGCTCATTACACTTGTGGGGGAGTGAAGACTAACCTAAAGGGACAGACGAATCTTAAAGGTCTATATGCAGTTGGTGAAGTTGCATGTACAGGACTTCATGGTGCCAATAGACTTGCCTCGACCTCTCTTTTAGAGGGACTAACTTGGGGATATATTGCAGCAGAGAATATTTCTAAAAAGCTAGATACTGCATCTTTATATGATGCCCATAAAATTCAAGACTGGAGAAAGGGCCACCTAGAGGCAGACAACGCCTTGATCTCACAAGATTGGCTTACTCTAAAGCAAACAATGTGGAATTACGTAGGATTAACTAGAACTTCTCACAGGTTAAAGAGAGCAGACGCAATGTTTAGTGAGCTCTACGATGAAATTGAAAGATTCTATAAGAATGCAGAATTGAAAGATAGCCTCATTGGTCTACGTAACGCTGTAGAAGTTGGTTATATGGTTTTAAACTCTTCTAGAAGAAATAAAGAATCAGTGGGTTGCTTTTATCGAAAAAGCTAACCCACTAAATATAGGCTAAGCTGCAATATTCATTAAGGTTGGAAAGGGATAGATAATAGAGTCGACATGTTGGTTGGCCACCTCATCAATAATATCTTGAAAGACTAATTCTGAAATTCCATCGTCTTTGGCATGTGTCCAAATTGCATTTACATGTCCATTAAATTCTCCAGCAAAGAATGTCCCTTTGTGTAGACAGCTGTCATAGGCCATCTTTAATTCCTTGTGGTACTGATCATAAAGTTTCTCTTCTAGTTCGACGTTATCCATCTACAAGCGCCTCCGTTTTACGTGCTATGGAGCTATTCTAAAATGGATATACGAATTTTCTAAAAATAATACGATTTTTGAGGGATTTCATTTACTTATAATGGTTTTCTATTGATTAGTGAATTTTAGGATTTTTTTTAACTTTTTCGCACTCTCAACAGTTTAGAGTACTTTTCGCCAATTATTCTAGGTTAATTGATAGGACCTCAAGTTGCTTTTCTATGGCCGCGCTAGGAATGATTTCGTGCTTGTATTTAGTGACAACACCTTGGGCTGTTTCTGCGATTAGGAAAGATAATATAAATGAGGCGATTAATTCTTTCATTTTAACTCCTAACTTCCCTCTACTAAGTGAAGATGTGCTCTGGCACCCGGAGGTGCCAGATCAGTAGGTAGGGATTTGAGTAGTCCAGGTGATAAATCCTTTTATCAGTACTGAAGTAGATATGTTGCCTCGCTGTTTAAAAGATATGTCTTTCGAATATATCCTTGAGGCAATCTGAGCTATATTCGTTATTTCAAATACTTAAGCTGCTTGTTTACCGAATAAGAAGTTCTCAACTAAGCTTGTGAAGTTTTCTTGCTCCTGCTGAGTACTGCTTGTCGAGGCTTCCTCTGCCTTTATTGCTTGATCCCAAGTGAGATCTTTATTGCTCTTGCATGAGCTATGAGAATTACTGCTCTCTTGAGAGCTAAAGTGCATAGTCACAGCACATAAATAAGAAAAATTGAATTCTGTTCTTTTGATGGGTGAGAAATCCCATTTGCAATTTTCTAAGCTTGTTCCGTTAAACTTGCAATGTGAAACGCTTGTAAATTGAAATTCGCAATCAATAAAATTGCAATTAACAAACTTGCAATTTTCAATTCTAGAACCATAGAAAACACAGGACTCGAAAGTAACATTCTTAAAGGTAGTGAGAGAGAAGAGAGAACCCGAAATACTCAAACCACTGAATTCTTTAGAACTTACTATCATATTCTCGATAACTTCGTACTGCGCATCCATCTGGTACTCATTCAAAAAAGGATTAAAGAATTGAGTTAGAGTTTTCATGGCGGTTACTCCCGAGTCTGTGTTTTTGGTGCAAGCTAGTTGCTCCGTGCAATTAAATCTTAATTTATTTGACCGATTGCGTCAAGAATAAAAATTGCACTAAGGAATTTTTTTGCAATTCCGATAATGATTACAAGCACTCAGAAGCGATAATTAAATACGCTTTTTCGTGATAACAATGACTTGGAGACGAGATATGTCGAATTTCAATCAAGATAAAATTGCAGAGTACTTAGGTGTAGTACGTAAGTATATGCAAGTACGTGGTTCCTTATCACAAAAAGATTTAGCAGAGGTTACAGATGTAGGAGTTTCTACAATGAGTAGATTTCTGGCACAGAAGACATCTGATATTAATCCTCAGCTTGTAGCTAAGATAACTGCAAAATTGAATATACCTCTTCATGAAATTATTGATTTTGTCGAAGAGGACTATGCAGACCACTTTATAAAACTCGTTAAGTTTTATAAGGAAGACGATGAGGACTTCACTAGAGAAGAGCCAAGTGTCACTGAGACAAAAGGGCCTACTCAAAAGCAAGACTTTGAAGAAACTTTTGCAGATGCATTAGGTGGTGGAACAGCTAATCAGAATGTAACAGCAAAGATTAAAGTTGGAGGTAAGTCTCAAAGTATTCCATTCGAAGGAAGAAGAGGTGGAGACTTAACGATAAAAGAAAAACTAGAAAGCCTTACCCCTAGGCAAAAAGCCTATATGAGTGACTTTTTAAATTTAGATATTGAGGGAAGAGATTTAATTGTTGATTTAGGTAATGATCTCTTTAGATTCTTTAGACAGAAAGGAATGACTATTTGAATAAGATTATTTTTATTCTATTCATTTTTTCACTAAATACATTTGCTCTGCCGGAGCATGTGCATTTCTTTTTTATCTCTGGAGACGGAGTTTCTTCTTTAGATAAAATTGAAGATCATAAATTTCGCTTTTCAAAATTAACGGCAAAGAACGTATTAGAAGAGGATCCTGAGTGTGTCCCTATGGGAGATGGTTGTTTCCATCCTCAGCTTGGCTATGTAGAGGAAGATACAGTTTTAAAAAAAGAGGAACCAAGAGATGTTCCACGTAAGACTATTAATGCCGTAGATATTGATTTAATAAAATGTGAAGACGGTAATTACTTTGATATTTTTTGCGGCAAAGCAAAAAAAGAAAGCGGAGTAAAAGCTCTCGTAGAGGTTTGGATAGATACAAGTTCTAGCATGAGAACTGTAGATTATAGTAAAGATCCTAATTATTGTCAGAGAAGAATTATCGCAAGAAAGTTTCGTGAAGGATGCGCTGAAAAAGTTAATATTCAGCTCTTTGATACTTCTCTAAAGGAAATGGGAGATCTCTCATCAGCTTGTGTAAACTATGGGCTAAATGATCAAAAAAGACTTATGACATGGATTAAAGATTCATCAGCAAAACAGCTCTATGTATTTACAGATATAGATGAACTCTCAATAGAGCTTAAAGACTTTCTTGACTCTATTCCTGCTACTATCTACGGTGGTGAAAGGAAGAGATACTTTATGAAAGATGTTCAAGAAATGACTGAGAAAACAGTCTCCAAGTATTGTAAATAGTCCTCATTTCAAGTAAAAGATATCATGTATAAAAAGCTTCTATCTTGGTCTAATGATCAGCACTCCCATTTACCTTGGAGAGTGAATCGATCACTCTATATTACACTTGTATCTGAAATTATGTTGCAACAGACAACAGTGCAAACAGTTGTAAATCATATTGATAAATTTTTAGAAAAGTATCCTACACTTGATTCTCTCGCTGAGAGTAATGAAGAGGAAGTCTGTATTGCTTGGAAGGGACTTGGGTACTACAGAAGGGCCCGAAATTTATTAAATGCAGCAAAAGAAATCAAAGAAAGATTTGATGGTGAAATACCAGTTGATATTGAAACTTTGAAGACAATAAAGGGAATTGGCGACTATACAGCAAATGCAATTGTAGGGATTGGAGCAGGTAAAAGAGCTTTAGCTGTAGATGCAAATCTTGAAAGAGTCATCGCAAGATTATTTGCGATTGATGTAGTGAAAGGTCCAAAATTACAAAAAGAAATCTATAGAAAGTTTTACGATAAAGAAATTTTAAAAGAGTTAACGAATAGAAATAGTCGTAAATTAAATGAAGCCTTTATGGACCTTGGTCGAGTTATTTGTCAGTCAAGAAAAGCAGACTGTCTTATATGTCCAATGAGTAATTCATGCTCTTCTTTTGAATTAGGTAAGGTTGATTTAATTCCAAATGTAAAATCAAAAACTGTTGAGAAGCATGATTTAGATCTTTTAAGGATTGTTGTTACAAAAAATAAGAAAGTTTTAGGGTATGTTAAATCTAATAAAGAATGGCTTCATGGTCAGATCGAAGTACCAACATTTGTTATAAGTACAACAGATAAGAAATTGAAGCAATATCCAAAATTGCCTATAGAAATTTCTCATCTATCAAAAAGTAAATTGAGTTTTAAATCTTCAATTACAAAATATAAAATCACTAATTACATCGTAGAGATGAATGAGAAAGAATTTTTTAAAATGTTTGATCGTGAAGGATTCGAATATTATAAAAGAGACTATGAAGGTATGAACTTTTCTACTACTACGATAAAGCTTTTAAAGAAGTTTGAGAATCTTTAAGGTCATCTAGATAAGTCTTAATTACGTTATATTCCTAAAAAACTTATAGTTTAAGTTTAGTAAAAAGACCGAGATGGGAGATAAGCCGGGTTTTGTCGTGAACTATCATTCGTCTAGGCCATAAGTTGCCTTATGGCTCGAGCGCTTTACCCGCCTGTATGGACTGGCCGTCCTTAACACAGGCCTATTTAAGCTTGCACCACGTAGAGTTTACCTGTTTTCACTACAGCAGGTATCAATTAAGATTCGAAGCAAGGTCGGCCGAAGCTACCCCTTACGTTCTCAGACCCCTGTACATACTTTCTGTTGCACTTGTCCTCACCTCGCGGTGGACGGGCGTTACCCGCTACATCGCCATGTGGAGCCCGGACTTTCCTCCCGTGAAGTAAACTTCACCGGCGATAGCCTTCCCATCTCGGAGCACTTTTTATGCACTAAGTTAATTACTTCGTCAAATGTATTATAATAAAAGACTTCATTGGATAGAATAGTTTAAGGCCATATGATAAAACTTTATGACTATATACTTTAAGCATTTAGGTAATAATTTATGAAATCTTTCCTTTTATTTTGGATACTTGTAGCAATATCTCCTTTAACTAATGCAGCTTTATCATCACTTTCTGTTGAGTTTCTAGAGAAGGGATCATTAAATGAGTCGCAGAGGATGGACTTAGAAATAAGCGCGCTCGAGAAAGAGTCTACTTACTACTCTAAGTCGTGGTCACTATCTCTTAGTGGAGAAAATACAAAATCTAAGCTAGAGAGAAGTTCTTCACTTTTAATTAGTAATGCTACCTTACTACCTAATGATACAGAAACAACTTCATATAATCTGACTTTATCTAAAGATTTTTTTACAGGGACTGAAGTCAGTCTTTCTAACACACTTGTTGATTTTACTAATAATGTAAACTTGTCACAAAATAATAAAGGATTCACTCAAACCATTTCTTTAGAGCAAGACCTTTGGAATAACTTTCTTGGAAGAAGAGATTCTCTAAGTTTAGATATTGCCGAAAAGACCTTTGAATTTCAAAAGAAATCTGCTGATTATACGGTTGAAACAAACCTCTATACATTTGTATCAGAATATTTAAAGGCAAAGCTTGATAAGGCAAATGTAGAGCTAAAGAAAGCAGCTCATGAAAGAACTAATAAGAGGTTAGAATTAATAAAACGTAGAGTTCGAGATGGACTAAGTGAAAAGGTAGATTTGTATAGTGCTCAAACGTTAGAGTTAGCATCGAAAGAAAGTTATATGTCTGAGATGATCTCTCTACAATCAAGCCTTGAGAGTTTATCTAAAAAGCTACATAGAGAAATTACTGTAGAAAATATTTTAAATTATAGCTTGAAAGAAGAGAGTGAGATTCTAAGAGTTGATGGAAAAATTGAAGATAATAAAAACTTTCTAAAGACAAAAAAGCAAATAGATTACCTCGTTTATAGTGCTAAGAAAGCTGATTATGCTGTTTATCCAAGCCTTGTATTTGGAACATCTTATTCAACTAATAATTACGAATCTTCGAGTAGTCCTATATCTGACGGAGTTGTTGGGAGTGATAACAATGAACTCACTGTTGGTTTAACTCTAACATGGAATATTGGTTCAAAAGCTGAAGACCTTACTAAAAAGGCAACATCGATTGAATTAAATAAAGTAAAGATGGAATCTAGAAAGATTCTTCTTACTTTAAAAGAGCAAGAGAGTTCACTTTTAAGAAGACAAAAAGAAGTTGATGTCTTACTTAATTCTGCTACAAAGAGGCTTGAACTCGCGAACAAGACCCTTAAAGAGTATAATAGACTTTACTCTAGAGGGAGAGCAACTCTAGATCAAGTTATTAGGGCCGAAGAGGACTTAATTAGTACTCAACAGTCTTATGTTAATTATCTTTATTTGAAAGATTCTAACTTTAGTACACTGGCGTACTTGAGAGGAAAGTTAGAACAAGCAGTTATTAAATAGCTTCTAGTTTAGAAGCTATTTATTGTGGATGGAATAAGGATTCTTGAACAATTATCACAGACCTCAATGGATCTACCATTCTCTATTTCTGTTATTTGAGTACTAGAGGCTTCATAGCGGCATCTAGAACATAATTTTCCATTTAGAAATGAGATAACTTGTTTATCCTTTATATTCTTTAATGTTTGTTCAAAGAATTTTCTTTGTGTATTTTCGAGTGATTCAAGAAGTAGATTCATTCTATCTGAATAATTTTTAATCTCCTGTTGCTCTTTATCTATATCTATTCTTACTTCTTCTTTGAGTTCGTTAAGAGTCTCAAGAGAACCTTTTAAGAATTCATCAGCTTCCTTGATCTCTGTATCAAGGCTTTCAACCACTTCTAAAATAGTGAGAATGTTTTCTTGTATCTGGTCAATAATGGGCTCTAGTTTTTGAATTTCATTCTCTAGAGCTGTAGCTTGAGCTTGGTTACTTGCTTTATGAGAGTTCTCATTGGCCCTTGTTAGATCTTTTTCTTTATCGAACAAGCTGTTTTCAAGTGATTGGGACTCTTTAATTAACTCTTCTCGTTTCGAGATTAAGAGTTCTCTTGATTCATTTCTTTTTTCTCTAGAGGATTCAACAAAGTTAATTCTATTTTGATGTTCTTGAATATTCTCTTCGTGTGTGGAGATTTTTTTTAAGAGAGCTTGAATCTCAATGAAATTTTTGAAATGTTCCATAATTTATTCTTAGGCATTAATATAGATTTGATTATCTATGTACTTAAGAATTTGCTTGATTGGGATTGCTCTGTCAAATCTAATTGCAAGCTTGGTCGATGGTGTAATACTTGAATCGTCAACTTTTTGAATATATACAACTGCCCCAGTCACAGGCTCAATTAGTGAGTAACCATTGATCGTTGAAAAATTTAGCTTATCTCCAATTTTATAATCCTTGCAAATGTCGTCATATACTATCAAAGAAAGACCATTTGTTGAAAAGTTACAGAGTCTTCCTCCAAAGTAGAGTCGTTTGAGTTCGTAGTTATTAATACTTTCATTTTTAAATATTAGAGGGAGATGTAAGCTTTCAAAATTTAATCTTTGTCCTTCACGTGTATTTAAGAGGTAAAGAAGTTCAGGGAAGTTCGCTACAATCAAATTGTGATGATTAAGTCTTTTTATCTCACATTTAAAAACAATACTGTTAAGTTCATTTTTTGCAAAAATAGGAATATCAGGAATAAATTGAAATCTATTCAATTTATCTTTTGGTCTAAGAGAAATATCATACGAGTAATTGTTGATAAACTTTATCAATGATTGGCTACGATAGGTTAGTCCGTTAACTGTTTGACAAAACTCCAGGCTGTTGCCGTGGCTACTAATTTTCTCAAGTATTCTAGATATTTCTTCAATATCATTTAATGCTGTTCTGCCATCTTTCATGTGAACCTCGACTAGCTATAACAACTTCTTAAGATTTTCCCACAAATGTTTATCCTTCTGGCATAATAGATAAGATAATTAATTTTCAGGTGGTTAGAAGTTAAACTGCCAATTTTTCAAGTAGAGAGCAAAGTATGCGTGGCAATAAATTTGGTAAATTATTCTCTTTCGTTACATTTGGTGAGTCTCATGGAGAGGCCTTAGGAGTAGTTCTTGATGGAGTATCTGCTGGGCTGGACTTTAGTTTAGAAGCATTACAATTAGAGCTAGATCGTAGAGCACCAGGTAGAGTTGCTGGTACAACAAATAGAAAAGAAGCAGATAAGGCAGAAGTTCTATCTGGAATTTTTGAAGGTAAAACTCTTGGAACTCCAATTGCCGTAATTGTTCGTAACACGAACCAACGTAGTAAAGATTATGATAAATTAAAAACAGAATATAGGCCTGGCCATGCAGATGAGACGACTCAGAATAAGTATGGGATTAGGGATCATCGCGGAGGTGGAAGATCTTCAGGACGAGAAACTTTAGCGAGAGTTATTGCAGGTTACTTTGCTGGATTGATGATTCCAAAAATAAAAGTTAGAGCATATATTTCAAAAATGGGACCGTTTGAGTCCACAGTAGAGGAGCTACGTGAAAGAGAAGACATCTCTCCATATAACTTTCCAAATACAGATAAGAATACAGAAATAAAAAAGTACCTTTTAGGACTTAAAGCAAATGGAGAGTCAGTAGGGGGAAGAATATCTGTTTTGATTGAAGGAACTCCTGTCGGTCTTGGTGAACCAGCGTTTGATAAATTGAAAGCTGATTTTGCAAAAAGTTTATTATCGATAGGTGCTTGTGTTTCATTTTCATTTGGATTAGGTGAAGAAATGGCAAACCTAATGGGAAGTGAAGTCTCTACTCAGAGAGGTAATTTTGGTGGAATTGAAGGAGGAATATCAAATGGTGAAGATATTTTTCTTACAACAACATTTAAGCCAACATCTACGGTAGGAGAAAAGGCAAAAGAAGGAAGACATGATCCTTGTATACTTCCAAGAGCGGTTCCTGTTGTTGAGGCAATGGTAAAATGTGTTTTAGCAGATCATTTATTAAGACAAAGAGCATACGGAGATGGAGTTATAAATGAATAGTACTATTGAGTTTTGTAAGATGGACTTTTTAAAAGAGAAGTTAAGAGGACTTGATACAGATTTAATTTTAATTATTGCTGATTTGAATGTCTGGAGTCTTTATTCAAAAAAGCTTTCATTACTTAATATCGACGGAAAGAAAATTCTACTTTGGAAAGCACCAGATGGGGAAAAAGTAAAAGATTTTGAGAATCTTTCATCGGCCTTAGATTTTTTCCTTTCGAGAAATGTACATAGAAAAGCGCATGTCATTTCACTTGGAGGTGGAGCTACTAGCGACTTCTCTGGAATGGTCGCTGCTCTGATGCTTAGAGGTGTTAAGTGGTCGACGATACCAACAACTTTACTTTCAATGGTGGACGCAGCAATCGGAGGTAAGGTTGCTATTAACTCACCTCAAGGAAAAAACCTTATAGGAGCATTTCATCACCCCGAAAATATTTGGGTTTGTGATTCATTTTTAGAAACATTAGATGAAAAAGAAATGTCTAGTGGTGCTGGAGAAATTGTTAAGTATGCCCTTTTATCTCAGGACATCTACAATAAGGTTGTTTCTGAAGTCGAAGTTAAAAGTTTAATAAAAGATTGTATACAATTTAAAGAACAAATTGTGACAGAAGACTTTAAAGAAAATGGAATTAGAAAAATTCTAAATTTTGGACATACATTTGGTCATGCAATTGAGAAAGAGTATCAGCTTCCTCATGGTATTGCGGTTGTTTGGGGTATCCTTTTAATGGATATACTTTTTAATGATGGAAAGCTGAAAACAAAAATATATCAAACTATCGAGAATTTAAAGATAGAGTTGGGGGAGTCTCCTTGGTTGAATAAAGAGTTTCCAGTAACAAGTATCATGACATATTTAAGAAAAGATAAAAAGACAACGTCTTCTGAACTTATTGATCTTGTTGTTTTGAATGAAATTGGAAAGGCGGAGTTCTTGTCGGTATCATTTAACGAAATTGAAAATAAGTTATCTGAATATAAAGAAGAGATTAAAAAGCTTTGTAGCATTTAATTTATTATAAATTTTAAAGAACTGAGATCATGATGATAGAGATTGAAAATAAGCTTCAAATAACACCTAAAGAGTTTGGTAAAAGTGTCATTGTTCCTAGCTCAAAGTCTTATGCTAATAGAGTAATTATATTGGCATCTTTATGTAAAGAAAGTGTTGAGATTCTTAATTTACCGCTTTCTCATGATGTGACAAACCTAATAGATGCTCTAAGAGTGGTTGGTTTGAAAATATTAGACATAGAAAATGGAATACAGGTCGTTAACTCATTCCCTGAATGTGAAACTGAAGGTGAAGAAGTTATTCAAATTCTTCCTGGAGATGGAGGAACAACAACAAGGTTCTTGATACCATTTCTTGCTCTTGGGAAAAGAGAGTATCAGATTGAACCTGTGGGCAGGATGAGAGATCGTCCAATAGCAGACCTTTTAGAGAGTCTTGTTGATATTGGAGCAACTGTAAGTCAGTGCAATAGTTGGTTAACTATCTCTGGTCCAATATCTAGTCCTCAGAGGATAGTCACAGCAGATGCTTCAAAAACCACTCAACATGCTACAGCTCTGGCTCTTAGTTTATCTTCTCAAAATGTAGAAGTATTGCCTAAAGATATGAATTATTCTGTGAGCTATTGGGAAATGACTAAGAGCTTGATAAGAGAATTTAAGCAAGGAACGAGAAAGTTTATTGTTCCTGTCGATTTTAGTTCAATGTCATATATTCTGGCGCTAGGTGCAGACCTTGGTGGAACTTCTGTCTTGAATTGTTCAAGTATTGATCAGTATCAATCAGACTCAGTCTTTTTGGATATTCTTAAGGAAATGGGATGTGAGATAAAAATTACAGAGGAAGGGCTCGTTCTATCGAGAGAGAAGGAATTGTGTTCGATTGATGTTGATTGCTCAAATTGTCCTGACCTTGTTCCAACACTTGCCTTTATTTGCTCAAGAGCTGAAGGGGTGTCTAAGTTGAGGAATTTAGATGTATTAAAATACAAAGAGAGTGACAGGCTCTTAGAGGTTCAGAAGCTTCTAGATCTTTATAATATAGAAAACAATTATTGCAAAAATGAAGATTGCCTGACGATTAATGGCAAATCAATGCGTAGTCATGAGGTTAAGGAAATTTTTCCACCTGATGATCATAGAATTGTGATGGTTTCATATCTCTTCTTAAGAGCTAATGGTGGGGGCGAGTTATCAAGTGTAGACAGCGTATCCAAGTCATTTGCTAATTTTTTTGAAGTAGTCTCTTAGTGTTTAGCACGAGAAGCTTTTAAGTTGTATAATTAAGGCATGGTATTAAAGTCGAGTTCAGACATAATGAAATATTTAAATAGTCCTAAGATTCCTATCTTCTTAGTGTTCTTTATTGGATGCTTTATAGGTTTTTTATCTCATCTCTCTATTCAAGATGGACTTTATAATTCTCAAATAGTTGTGAATCTTATGGATTATGGAAAAGATGATCTTATGTATATTTGGGGGATTAACTTATGGACTGTAATGTCACAAGTTACAGGATTTCTTCTTGCTATAGGGATAAATGAATCAGTACAGTCTATAATTTTGTCTGTAGTTTTGAATGGTCTATCATTCATGAGTCTATATTTGATATTAAATTCGATATCAAGGAATAGTCTACTATCTTTAGCTTTAGTTTTAATGACCTATTTTTCAAAACATTACCTGTATGGGCTTAGTTACGAAGTTTCTATGTATTCGTGGGATTTTTATAATTCTACTTGGGGGAATTTCGGGTTTCATTTTGCTCTGCTTTCTTTGGGGCTGATCTTTTCTAATTATTTAAGAGTAGGGTACTTTCTGTTAGGTGCTATGCTATCAATTCACTTCTTTATAGGCTCTTTCTTCATCGGAACGATTTTATTGGCAAACATTGTAACCAAAAATAATGAAGGAATAAAACTAAAAGGGAAATGGTTTGCTTATGGACTTTTCTTTTCAGTAGTCAGTTATATCATTAATTATAGTCAGTATGGGGCAATAGATGTAGGGGGAGCTCAAATCTCAATAGATAATTATATAACCAATTGGGATACACATCGCAATTCTTCTTTAGATTATTTAAGAAGTGCCATATTAACTAATTTATTCTGTCTGTTTTTCACGGGATATCTATTCTTCTTTAAAAAGATTAGGGGTATCTTTTCTTTAAGTTGGTTTTTTTCTGCTTCAGTTGCTTGTTTTGTAATTTTAATTTTTTACGTATTATCTTTAATCGATTTATTTCCATTCTTGTATGTTGCTATGCCAGAAAGAATGTTTAATTTCTTATACTATCTATCAATACCAACTGCTTGTGCTCTAGCTGTGAGAAGGGGGAGAAGTTTTCCAGTATTACTATTTCCAGTAATTATAATGTTTGATTATTTTTTTCATTTCTTATTTTTTGATATTGTAAGCTTTTGCCTTTTAATTCTACTCTTACTTGTAAGTGTATTTCCTATTTTTATAAAGAAGAATTATGAAGATAAGATGGCATTAGGTTTAATTGGTTTATGTATTATTTCTATAGGCTTAAACTCAAATTTTAAAGAACGTATTAATAATATAGATAAATCATTTTATAATGAAAGGAATAGTTTCTTGAAACGTTCTGATGGAATGCTCCTTGTGTCTCCTATGCATATTGCAAGTAAGGTTCAACTTTTTACTCGACGAAAAATAATTATGGATGCAACAGAGTTGTCTGAAATATCGTATGCCTTTCATACTTACAGTAAGGCGAATATGATCATGAAAGAAATATATAAAATTGAGCTAAATGATGATTATAAAAACTTATTTGTGATTCATAATGGAGTTGAAACTGTGTCCCCAGGTTACGTAAGAAAGATATGGGAGAATAGAGATCCTAAAGAGTGGAGAAACCTCTTTGTTAAATATCAAATCTCTCAGGTATTAGTTCCTAGTAACTGGAATTTAAAAATTAAGTCTGTTTATTCTGACTCTAATGATAAAGTCTATGAGATTAATTAACTACTTAATAATACAGTAGAAAATGCCTTGATTTAATGGCGATTAAGTACTTGATAAGATGATTGAAATGCCCTCTAAGTACTGGAAAATTAATTTACCCTTGCTTGAATTCACTTCCAGATTATAATAATTTATATGAAATTTAATTTTAAGAAATTATTCAATTTAATGGACTCAGATCAAGATAATTCAATGTCTTATTCTGGGTTTACTCTTGCAGAAGTAATGGTTGCTACAGGTCTTCTCGGGATCTTAAGTTTAACTGTTGTACACTTAACAAAGAATATGTCCAAAGTTCGTAGATCAACAATGCAAGATGTTTCATTGAGTTCTTTACGTTTAATGGCCTTTAGCAGTTTAAGAGATACCACTTCATGTGGAGAAACACTTATAAATGTAGACCCGTCTGGAACTACTAATATAGGTTCTATAAAAAATAGAGCTGGAAATAATATTATTACTGCAGGTTCTGTCTTTGGTGATTCTTCTGTTGGAGCTAATAATAATGAAGGATCGTCAGCTTCTAAATTAACAATTACTGGTATTGTTCTAACTAACTACTCTGCAGATGGAGATCCATATCGTAGTGCTCCAGGTGGCGCTGTAGATACTTTGAATGGAAACGGCCAAGTCATAATCTCATATGTAAAAGGAGATAGGACTCTTGGTGGAGCGAATGATGACCGCGAAAGACAAAGGTCTCTTGGAGCTTCATCTGGAACGATCTCAATACCTGTATCCTTTTCCCATGTTCATAACCCTGCAAGTCCTGCAAACCCTGGTGCTATTTTAAGTTGTAATTCAATCGCAAATTCATTCTCTAAAGGGATATGTGATTCATTTGATGGAAATAATGATATTGACGAGAAGTGTAGACACATAACCTTAGCTGATAGTGAAGCTCCTAATAATGACTTTGCAGTGACTTTTAAAGGTAATGTTAATATTGAAAATAGTGATACAAATGCTAATCAAAATGAATTAGTTGTGGATGGAAGTGTTGGTATTGGTGTTCCTCCTGAGACAAATATAAATGGTAAACTCTCTGTTGCTCACTCTTTAGCTGTAGGGCCTGAGGCGAATAACTCAGCTCCAAATACGCAAGGGGACGCTGATTTTGATGGTTCTATAGGTATTGGAGTAGCTCCTTCTGCAACCGCAGGAAATTTAAGTGTTAATAGTAGTGCTTTATTTGGTTCTGGTACTCTACCTACTGCCGGTGATGGAAATGTAGATGCAAGAGGTTCTGTAGGTGTTGGACTAGATGCAGCTGTCGGTAATACTGGATCATTAAGTATGTCCAATAGTATAGGTATAAACAAGGCTCCTTCTGGTGTTGCTGGTCATATGGGAATAGAGGGAAGTATTTCTGTTGGAGCTGGTGCTCCATTACCTTCAAGTGGAAGTATGGCCGTGTCTGGTTATGTTTCAATTCCAAATCAGGCAAGTACAGAGAGTGTTGCTAAAAATGTGGCCACTCAGGAATGGGTAGCAACAAAAATAGCAAGAACTTTAGACCCTTCTGTTGTTAATAATGTTACAGACATTGTGAGTGATATATTAGGTGGGTCTACAGATCAGGCTGCAGCAAAAAGTATTTGTGAAAGTTTAGCTATTAGAGATGCAAATGGTGGCTATAGTACACGAGGAGTATTTTCTAGTGGAGTTTGTACAATAACTCCTAAATATTGTAGTACTGATGGACAGTGTAACGTTGTATACGCTGGAAGTGGCGGAGTAAACTCAGTAGGAAATGTTTTAACTACTGGAGGAAGTATTACAGCTTCAGGTGATATTAGAACTACTACAGGTGATGTTAGAGCGAAAAATATTAGAGCAAATAACTCTCTATGTATTAATACAGTTTGTAAGTCTGACTGGAACTCATTAGAGGTTACGCACGGTAGCTGTTACAATCGAAATTCTTCTTCGAGTTGTAATGATGGAGACTTTATTGTTGGTGTAACACTAAAGACTAAGAATATAACTTATTTGAGTTCATTTAATGTTACTCCAAACTACTATTCAGGTAATGTTACTAGTATAAGTACTTCGAAATCATATTCTACAAGAACAGTTGGTGATGATGTCACTTATAGATGTTGTGAAGCTAGGAATGATTAAGAGTGCTAAGAAACCATAAAGAACTATGTATCTTAGCCTTTGTTACATTCTTTTTTAGTTCTTTTGTATTCTTTTCTAGACCCATAGTTAATTCGGATATAATTGAATCAATTATAGATAAGGACTTTAAAGTTATCAGTCAAAAAGAGCCATTACTATATGATAGTAAGGTTCTCACTTCTTTTTATAATGTTGAGGTTGTAGAAAAAAAACATAGTACACCCAAGTTATCTTTTCTCATTGATGGCTCTCATCGAATTCCAATTCAATATCAGGAGAGGCATGGTGGACTACCTATATACTTATTTAAAATAGTTAATTACGTAATCCCAAAACAGATGGCCCATGGAGTATGGCATATTTTTTGGAGAAATTTAGAAATAATATTCTTCTATAAGTTTTGTGTTTTGTTTTTCTCTAATTCTAAATGGGCTTTTTATACATCTCTTTTATATTCAATAAATGCGACTCATTTATTCACTAATTTTGTATTTATTAGTGAACCAATGAATTCTGCATTTATATTTTTGATTATTTATTGGCTACAGAGAGACAGAGGGAAAGATTTCCAAAAGGCAATGGTTTTAACTGGTTTAAACTTTTTTATTAGACTAAATTTTCTATGGATAGCGTTCCTTTTTGTTCCATACTTTTTTGAAAAGAATAAAGGAAGGTTGTTGAAAGGTATCGGCTGGGTATTAGTAGGGGGGACTCCTCTAATCCTTGCAGTTGATATAAAAGGATTGCTTTTTGAATCTTCACTGGTTTCACAAAGTTATAATGTAATATATTTATTTGAATCGATATATAGAAGTCTCTATGATTCAATTTCTTATTTATCATTTTACCAAGATAACAAAAGTGGAAGTATTCATAATTCATTGTTTTTAATATTCACCTCTGTGTCTTTCTCTCTCTTTATTGTTTTAACATATTTGTATAAAAGAAAGAAAAATATAAGAAACCTAAATCTCTTTAAAGGTTTTTTACTAAGTATTGGTACGTTGTATATATCGGTTAGGGCCGGAATTAATTATGATCTTTATACTCAATATTTAATTCCTTTTTTCTTTATATTTTTTTCCAGTCTTATCTATGAGCTTAAAGGCATGAAGTATTTTAAGATAATACTTGTGGTCTGTTCCTTAACTGTTACATTTCAAACAATAGAAACATTTATTTCGTATTATTCATTTGGACCTGCTCAGATTTTTAATTTCAAGCATCAGAAAAAAGTAATTGATAGATTGATCGAGACTAGTCGTCTGGAAATTGTCTCGTTAAGCGAGAGAAGCTTGGGGAAGGCAGAGTTTTTAAGTGATGAGAAGATTGAAGTGAATTATATATATCCTATTATTGTAGAATATAATCTTAATAATATTTCAGAAGTTCTAATGACTTATGGGAGAAGTGGAACTCTCGTTGTGGATAAATATGACATTTGGTCAAATTGGTATACTCAATATGGTGAGTTTCGTATTGATGATTTTTATAGGAATTCGAGTAAATATGGTATTCTTGTAAGAAATGTTGAACGGATCGTTAATGATGAAAAAGAAATTTATATAATAGATTATGAAATTGAGTGATAAAATTATAAAAAAGGGATTAGTATCCTTATTTAGTCTCTTTACTTTATTGTTACTTCTAACAATAGGTTCAAATCGTTTCGATCAAATTGATTATGGTATTTATTTAGAGTTCACAAAAAGTATACTTGATGATGGAGACTTAAATGTTTCTAACCAGTTGACACCAATTCGCTTAACTCGTAATGAGCCTATTATAGTAACTCCAAAAAATTATGATCCTAGTTATCATCCATACTCTGGCTCAAGTTTACTTGTCCCTGTGTTGTCACTTTCTCGATATATTTCACCTTTTTTTTCTTCCCTCGTTCCTAAAGGAGAGATGACTCTTAGAGGAGGACTATCAAAAGAGGGGGATGAAATTTTTTCAGAATCAATACTATGTGTTTTTAATATTGTTCTTGTATACCTATCATTTTATTTGATTTATAAATTTCTTCTTCGTGAGATGTCTATATACAGATATGTACTTCTTTGTCATACATTTGTATTTATGACTCCTCTTTTGAATTATACTTTTTTTCAACCAGGTAATATGAATATTCCTTCATTTTTCTTTGGAACAGTGTCTTTTATTTTGATAAAGAGAAGAAAAGAGCATGGATTAAATACTTTTGTAGTTTCGTTGTTCTTATTCACAGGAACGATGATTAAGTATGAAGTAGGTCTCTTTTTATTACTCTTTTTAATTATGAAGGTTTTTGATCACAGACATTGTATGAAAAATCTTTTTCGAGAAATTCTAGTTATTTCTATTTCTTCAATACCTGTAAGCATGTACTTTCTCACAAATAATTATCATCAATTTGGTGAACTGTTCTTAAAATATGGTGGAATGACTCTACAGAGTGTTCTATCTTTGGAGCTTTTGTTTTCTCCACTACATGGTTATTTATTTGTTAGTCCATTTATTATTTTAACCTTTATTGCTGTGTTTTATTATTTTAAAACTATCCCTCATGAAATTCTAATCTTCTCGTTATTAGTTATTTTAAAATTCTTTGGGGAGTCGTTAACCATTTCTTCTGGCATTGATTTTGGTGCTAGAAATTACTTAAGTGATATGAGTGTACTTTTTATTACATTTCTCTTCTTTGAAAATAAATTTCGTTCTCGTTGGTTTTATTGCTTAATAGGCTTATCTGTTATTTGGACACTTTCTTGGAATTCTCTTTATTTTGTATTTATTCCGGGGCTAACTTTAAGTAGCTACTTTTTAAGTTTAAGCTCTGCTTTTTCTCTGATTTTAGAGAAGATAGTCACTTTAGATATTTCCTTGACCTTCTCATTTGTTAAATTTTTCTTCTTCCTCATTTTTGGATTTGTATTGATGAAAGCAATATATTTCAAAAGAAAATCTTTATACATGTTTTTAGGATATTTTTATCTTTTTTCATTTCTTGTAATGATCTTAAACATCAAATCAAATCCGTCTGTACCTCATGAACCTTATTCTAAAGGGAGGGGGAGTGAGTTGTGGTTTTATATTGAAAATATGAGTGGTTATACTGAGAGAATAAATAGATTAAATAATTACGGTGATAGTTCTACTGCTCAAGTCGTCAGTGATAATGCGATCACATACAAAAAACGTGCTGAAAAGCAAATATCTGAAGGACAAAAGCAACTTTAGTTTTGAATCATCTTACAGCATTGAAAAGAAATACTATCTACAACTGATGTTGTTGACTCGTTTTTACTAACTCCAAATGCTCCTGATGATGTATAAGATGTTGGGTAGGTAAAGTTAGACTTATTTAGATTTACTCTTCTGACAAAGTATCCATCAGAACAAGTCTGGCCAGATGATCTTGTCTGACATGAACCATGTGACGAGGTTATATCATCCCACGACGTCTTACACACTCCATTTAAGCATATTGATGACTTGGCCCTAATGACATTCCCTTCAAGAGTACCACTAGCCTTAATTAATCCATTTGATTTATTAGTTCTAATCCAACCTGATGACGTTACGATATCACCACTTGATATTACTCCGCCACTTTCAGCATAAACCGTATTACACGATCCATCTTTACTACAATATTCTGAGACCATATTACATCTACTAGAACTAAAGGCTGAAGATTGTGACACTGGTCCTAATAAGTTTGCAGTTTTTGTTCCTCGACAAAAACTAGAGAAACCACTTTCATTAGGATTTGCTGCCATAATATCTGAAAATATTGATGTAGCATCTCCTACTGAATTAGGGTCAAGTGTCTTTGCCACTTTATTGGCAACCCATGCTTGTGTTGCTGCATGTTCTGGAACTGCTGCATCAACATCTTGATTTGGTATATCAACATATCCATTGGCAGTAATGTTCCCATTGCCTTCTTCGGACTGATTACCGATAGTAAGTGATCTATTAAGGTCTATATAACCTGTTCCTGTAGAGGTTACAGCTGTACCAACACCCATATTTTTAGAAAGATGCATACTCGTAGGAGCGTTTAAGCTCTGTGCGCTTGATCCTGGTCCAATCGCTAAGTTATTTTTTATACTTACGGAACCATTTGTTGCAGGAGGATTCCATCCGGACCCAAAGGAAGCTGAGCCATTTATTTTTAGAGATGTTGTTTGAGCTGAAGGAGTAGTTCCAACTCCTACTGAGTTTTCAAAGTGTGCTGTTCCTTGTGTATCCGGAGCTGTTACATTTCCTACACTAATTGAGTTATTTACTGCTACAGTACCGTCGCTAGAGTCTCCAATTGAGGCTGCAAGTCCAGCTGATAGGGCGCCTTCAACATTTAGGTTATCACCTGTTGAAAAATTACTCTCTTGAATAATTACATTACCTTTTAAAGTCGCAGCATAGTCGGCACTGTCATCATGAACTGTTATATGTCTACATCGGCCATCTTGAACAGTACTTCCATCGAATAAGTCACTACAGTATGCTTCAGAAAAAGAGTTTAATGAGGCAATGCCATCTTCTCTAAGCTGTTTAGTACTCTTTCCTTCATCATCTAATGAAGTACAGTTCTTTATATTTCCTGTCGATCCTGCTGCGTCAGATTCATAAACAGCAAGTATAGGGATAAGTTTTGTATTTCTAGCCTGTCCTAATGTCGAATCAGTGACAACCTTATCTGACTTTACAATTAAGGCACCTGCTCCGTTGTAATGAATACCCTTACGATAATTAATTTCTAAGAAGAATTTTCCAACTCTTTCAAATACACCACTTGGTGTACCATCTGGATTTTTTAATTCATATGCAGCACCATGGCTTTCAAAGCTATCAGTAGACATATCCATGATAGAAATAGAACCAGCAGTTCCTGGTGACCCAAATACTTTCAAGCTTCTTGCTGCCGCAGGAGCAAGGTTAATAAATACTGAGGTTCCGTCATTTAGTTGAGCTAGTGCAGCTGTTGAGTTTACTGCTCGCCCGGCAAGAGTTGCAGTACAGGCGGATCTTGTTCTCAAGGTATCTTGAAGTTGATTGATAAGGCTTCGTTGATTTATCTTCTCGGCTTCAAATTTTGAAGATTTCGATGAGGTTTTTGTATACTGTAATACTGAAGTTGAAACAGCGGCAATTAGTGCACCCGCAACAAGAAGCTGTGGTAGTACAGAACCTTCTCTATTGAGAAGTATTCTCTTTTTCTTGCTTTTATTTGCATCAGCTTTCATAGAGTCCTCATATTACATATTATAGCGAAGTTAATCATATATTATGAAATGTATTCAATATTCAATGACTTAGCTCCTTTGAAGGAGAAGTAATTGTCATAAAAAGTTGTCATTTTACATATAGTTACACAGCTTTAAATACTATTATAACTTAGAGATATGAGTAGATATACGTGGGAAATTATAACTTAGTTGAAAAACTTTTTTGTGAGTATTCCAATATTACAATGCTTAATGAATTTCATATCTTTAGGTAATTCATCATAGTTAATTATTTCGGAACTTGGTTTATCTTCATTTCCCCTTAGAGCATATAAATGTTCCCAATTCTTGAAGGTGCAGTAGAATTGTTTTCCATCAGAGAAGTATAGTTGCTGTTTGTGAGAGAAGAAGCCCTCAGGATATAGTAACCGTGAGTTACTTTCATCATTTGATTTACAGGAAATTGTAAATAATAAAATAGTTACATATATAAGTGATCTCTTCATTTTTATATTTTATCTTAAATTAGAATAAAATCAATTATTTCATTATAAAATTAAATCGATATGCTTTTGAAGAAAGGAAAGAACCTTTTTTTTGTATGAGAATGGAAAATCTGGAGAAGTATAAATTAACACTGTTTCATTGATTGCTTTTTTTGATTGTGGATAATCTTCTATGTTTATGTTCCACTTTGTTAAATCTCCAACGATTGGTGAGATAGGAGATAATGGCCAATTGTAGAAAAGTATATTTTCTTTTGTAGCACATTTTAAAAAATATTTCTTGTCGTTCAACTTAATAGGAAAGTACGTATATGGAATATTTTGTTTGAGAGGTACCTGCTTATTATTCAATTTAAGAAAGGCTGTAATTGTATTTGAAAAGTCTTGCCTATGTTTTAAATTATTATCAATTTTATTAAATTCATTTAAGCCTTTCTTTATTTTATAACTACTTAACCTTTTTATACAGAAGGAAGGATCGTTATTACAAAATCTATTCTCAAAAAAATGTAAGATCTTCGATATATATGTTTCGAGTTTGGATCCTCTTATTTTGAGAATTGTGTAGTTTGCAAAATATGAAATAAGAGTAATAAAGTTACTTTCTTTGTTAAGTCGCTGTTCTGTCTTTGCGACCTTTGTCGCAATATCTCTATCCTCTATGATTGTGAAACCACCATTGAATGTATTGAAGACTTTATTCCACTGTGATGATGAAAAGGCGATTGTATTTATTGTTTTAGAGATGTCATTGTAACCTTGGCAAAGATCTTGAATATGGTAAATCTTATTATCAAGTGCAATCTCTTCAATTGCTTTTAAATCAGGCTCTATTCCATATGTATTTTGTGAAATGATAATTTTTGTTTTTGAAGTGACCTTTTCTTTAAGTTCCCTTATCGACATAGTGAAGCTTTTGTCGATATCTATAAATATTGGTGTAGCTTCAAATATTTTTATAGCATCGACTACACTTTTACATGTGTACGATTGAATGATTACTTCATCATTTTTGGACAGATCAAGTGCTTTGAAAATAGCAAAAAGTGCATCTCTTCCACTATTAAATATAGATGTAGAGATTACTTTTGTATTTCTATTAAAGTATTCGACAATAAGGTCACGGTATTGATCATTAATGCTCATTACTTGACTATAACTTGATTTGAGAAGAATATGAAGTATGAGATTTATTCTTCGATTGCTCAGTAAAAGACTTATTGTTAACAGTAAGTTATCTACAGGGCTATCATCAAAACGTTTTTCATTTTTTAAAGATATTGCCTATAAAGTAGGCACTCAATTTCTAGTCGATAAAAAATTTCCAGTTCAGGTTGGATTAGAGTTATCTAGGGCCTGCAATTTTGATTGCCCATTTTGCTCTCGATTGGATGCGCCTTCTGGCAATCATATGGATTTATCTGTCGCAAAGAAAGTTATTGATGAAGCAGCAAAGCATGGACCTACTGTGTTTACTTCACACATGTGGGGAGAGCCATTGTTAAATCCTAAGTGGCCTGAATTTTACCGTTATATTAAAGGTAAATCTAGATTTAATGGAATTTCTTTAACAACGAATGGTTACTTACTTACTGAGGAAGTTTCAAGAAAATTAATAGATTTAAATGTAGATGAGGTCGTTATAAGTCTTCATACTTTTAATGAGAGTGAGTATCATGTAAGAATTGGGAAGAATATTGACATCGGTATAATTTTTTCAAATATATTCAAATTACTAGAGTTAAAGAAATGTCTAAAATCAAATATAAAGGTAGTCGTTAAAGTATTTGAAAGAGATATAAATATATTTGAAAACGAAAAATGTATTGAGTTTATAAAACAAGGTGCATATGTTGAAAACGATTTTTATGATAACTCTGGAGGATCAACAAATGAATGGTCCGAAGTAAAAAATAATAAAGAAGAAAGATATCCATGCTTTCATCCTTGGCTCACGTGTACAGTGAACTTTAAAGGTGAAGTTTCTATATGCTGTGTTGATAATAAGATGGATCTTAAGATTGGTGATGTCACTAGAGATAGTTTTGAAAATATATGGTCAAGTCCCAAGGTTATAATTGCACGCAAAGAGCACTTAGGAGAAACTGAGTTTGATTTCTGTAAGATATGTGAAGGGTGTGACAGTTGGAAGAATAAGCCTAATTTCTTTTTTAAATCTCAGTATAAGATTCATAACAATTATAAATAATATCTAATACTTCTTTAGAGCTTCTTATATTTGTAAATTTAGCTTTTCTTTTAAGTTCATCAATTATGAAGTTCGATTCACTCTCAAGAGAGGGGGACGTATCTTCGCATTCAATCTGTTGTATACTGTCTTCATTAATGATTTCGATGAAATTATCAAATGCTTTTGCTGAAATACGACTATTTCCAATTTTAAATTCTATTCTAGAATAGTTTATATTTTTATTCCATGTTGAAAAAAGTTGAATATCCTGAGACTCTTTAGCGCTTAGATGAATATTGATTTCAGTTTCAACTTCTTGTGACTTTTCTATATTTATAAGCTCTTTGAAAAACATATTGGAAAATATACTGTTGAGGTAGTAAAGGGCATGTAGTCCGTTATCAATAAGTGTTCCACCTCCTGATCTTTTAGCAGATGTTCTCCAGTCTGTATTTGATAAGCTGATTTTATGTCCTATTTCAATATATGCAGAATCAATCTTTTTAATATTCGCTTTATTTATATATTTAGTAAGTAGTTTGTAGGATGGAAAAAAAGAAAGATTACTCCCCATATATAAGAGATGTGAACTTGAATTTCTAAAGGCCAGCTCTAATTCTTGAGCTTGTGAAGGAGTAGTCGTTATAGGCTTTTCACATAATATGTTCGCATTTTTCTCTAGGAGGTATGAGCATTGCTCAAAATGTAAATCATTGGGAGTCGAAATGATATATAAGTCATAATTTGAATTTAGAGATGCATCTTCAAATGTTTTATGTATTCTTATATCGAAATATCTTTCTTTGCATTTTTCAACTGTTTGAGGAGATGTTTCATATAATCCTTTTATATGTATACCATCTATTTTAGATAGTGCTTCGGCTCTCTTTGTTGCAAATTGACCGTAACCAATGAGGCATATATTTATCTCATTGCTCATTTTATTCCCCTTGCACTAAGTATAGATATTAACTAAAATTATTATACTGTTAAAGAGAGTTAAAAGTGAAGAAGTTAAGTGTCATATATTCTTTTCGAAACGAAGAGAAAGTCATTTCTGAGTTGATTGCAAGAACTGTATCTTCATTAGTTGGGATAGGTCTAGATTACGAGATCATTTTTGTAGATGACTGCTCAACAGATAAGTCGGAAGAAAAAATCCTTAATGAAAGACATAAAAATAATAGAATTAAACTTATTAAGATGAAGTCACGCTTTGGACAAATGCCTTGTATTGTCGCGGGACTAAAATATAGTAGTGGAGACGCTGTTATATTTTTGGACTCTGACCTTCAGGATCCTCCTGAATTATTTCCTCGATTAGTAGAAGAGTATAATAGAGGCTTTGATGTAGTTCATACAATAAGAACAAAACGCCTAGGTGAGAGCCACCTGAAAATGCTTTTGACTAAAGTGGCATATAAGTTAATTAGAGTAACATCAAAGTTAAATGTCCATGAAAATGCTGGAGATTTTAAGTTAATCTCAAGAAGTGTTGTAAATGACATACTTCTATTAACTGAAGAGGAGCCTTTTCTTAGGACATTAATTCCTTGGATGAATAGTAACTCTTCTGTTGTTTATTATGACAGAGAGCCTCGTTTTGATGGAGTTACCCATTTTTCTTTTTGGGGACTAAATCCTTTTGAAACATTTTTTATAGGTCTTACTTCTTTTTCTACTTTCTTTTTATATCTCCCTTTCATATTCCTTTTAATCTTTACTGTATTGAGTGTCGTTCTAATTTTAATTTACGGCTTTTCTCCAGTGTTGTTTTTAACTTCTCTTGGTTTTATATTTGTTTTATTTTCTTTGGGAATTATGGGAGCTTATCTTGCAAGAGTTAATAGGCAGAGTAAAAACAGACCTCTCTATATTGTAAGAGAAGAAATTGGTTTTAATGAAATATAAAACGGCTAATTACTTACTGCTTTTAGTTATTTTTATACTGCTCTATTATCTATCATATAATTATCAAGACATTTTAGCTCCTGCTTATTTAATTTCAGGAGATATTAAAAACTTTGGAAGTAGCTTTGACTATCATGTCCACTCCCAAATGCTTACACTTCTGCCAATTTCTTTATATCCATTAGTTTATTTAGGATTTTCAGTTTCTGTTATCTCTAAGTTTGTAACGGCTTTTTTTTCGATGCTCTATTTATTAGGGATCACATACTTCTTTAGGCCTTATGAAAAAAATACTCTAATTCGAACATTTCTGGGAGTTAGTTTTTTAGCAGCGACCTATTTTTCCATACCTACACTTTACTCTTTTGATATAATTCGAACAGCATCAACAGGTGGTTTTGTTGGTACAATCCTAGCTTCAGTTTCTTTGTTATATACACAGAATCGGGGGAGGTTTCCTTACTACCTTTCTTTGATAACGTTCTTACTTCATCCTGTTCTTGGGATTTATAGCTTAATAATATTATTTCTAACAGAGCTATTTTGTTGCCATAAAAATGCTACGGCATTGTTGAATAAGTTTTTTATTTGTTGCTTGACGATCCCTCTTTTTTTCGGGCTGAAGTTTACCTTTTCAATTCTGTTGCCTCTAGAAAGTCTTAAGTCTGGTGAAGGATTATATACAGATATCGTGAAAAACTGGGATATCCATAGAGTGTTTGTTAGTTATTATTCGTCTGAGTTTATAGCGGTTTTAATTAGCTTTATATTTTCGCTTTTTAAAATTATGAATAAGAAAAAGAATATGAGTAAAAATATAGCTCTTATTTTTACAACGTCTTCTTTTTATATTTTTTCTACTTTGGCCTATAATCATTTTTCTGGCTATCTACCAGGTAGTTTTACTTCTATGATGCCTCAGCGTTTTAGTCTTTTTCCAATTTTTCTTATTACTCTTTATATACTTTCTGAAATTCATAAAAAATATGGTAGAGGAGCTACTTTTTTCTCTCTTCTTATTCCTATTTTATTAAATATTGTAGCTTATTTGGGACTAATAAATTTTGAGCTTCTCTCATATCTCAAAGTCATTTATATCTTAATTTGTCTATTTACCCTAAGAATCAATATAAGTTTTAAGAAAAGGAATATTAGTTGGATAATTATCGGGCTTTGTCTTTTGATGAGTACTATATTTTATAAACTCAAATATAGGGTTTTTATACTACCTGAGCAAGTCACAGAAGAGGTTAAGTTGGATGGGAATGTTCTTTCATGCTCTTCTTGTTACTCAGTAGCTGTTTTATATAAGTTTAGTAATTTGATTAATTTGAATGAGGTAGACACTATATCTTATATTCCAGGAGTCTCTCTTTATTTTTCATCTGTATTTAAAGATATTTATGAAGTTAACTATGATGAAGTAAATGTTGGGAAAGGCTACCAGTTCTATATTGATCAAAGTTATGAGCAAAGACTTTGGGAGAGCCGTAAGAAAAAACAGTGGAAGGAATTATCTGTTAAGTACAAGATTAAAGGAATACTAGTACCTGCTCATTGGAGATTGAATCTTCCAAGTAAAGATCTTGGAAACTTTAAGCTTTATTTACTTTGAGATAACTGTTTTTTCGTGGTTTATAGAGTTCTCTGAACTTCCTTTAAATGTATTTATATCGTGAAGGTTTGAAGAATTAATATTAACTTTTCTTCCTTTAAAGTAGTTTAAGTACAGGCCGTAAATAATAGACTCACATATACCTTCCGGTTGACCTTTAATTACACTCTTTATAGATTTAAATATCCTTTGAGGTCTAATTGTATATTGGATAATATTGAAGAAAAACATTCCACCTAATGTAAAGAAAGGCATAGTCCATGTAGGAATATGCTCAGACCAAGACTTTATTCCTGTGATATTATTGTAAACAATTCCGTTAAGCCACTTTTCATACTCGCCAGGCTCTTTAACGATCTTTCCTTCTTTTTCTAAATTTTTATGAAGTTCTGAACCAGGGTAGGGTACAAATGGATAGCATGAAACATCATTTATTCCCATAAATGCTAACTTTACTAAGAATTTAATATTTATACATGCTTCTTTAAATGTTTGGCCTGGAAATCCAAATATTAGAGTTGCCTCTGTATGAATCCCCTGTGCAATAGATTCTTTTATTGAAGATAACATTTTTGTATGACTGATTCTTTTCTTAATTCTTTTTGCTGTCTTTTCTGATCCGGTTTCTGGGGCGTAAGGTAGACGAGTGATACCTGTTTCTTTTAGTGCTGTTATTACTTCTTTATCAATTACTTCAGATCTTGAGCCCGATGGAAAAGTCCATTTTAATGATATATTTTCTTTTTTTAAAATATCACAAAACTCTAATACCCATTGTTTATTTATTATAAAGGTCAAGTCGTAGAAATCTATCCCAGTTATCTTATACTTATCGATATAGTATTTAATTTCATCTACAACATCTTGAGGAGAGCGACTATACCATTTGTTTTCCCACATAAATGGATTTGTACAAAATGTACATTGATAAGGACATCCTCTTGTTGCAAGCATAGGGATAGTACGCTTATTAAAAGATGAATAACCAAACCCTGCATCCAAATACTTCTCTAAAGGAAGTTCATCCCAAGAGGGCCAAGCAATTGAATCAATGTTTTTGATACGTACACTACTTGGTGTCTTTACTATATTTTTATTTTGGTCGAGATACACTATCCCTTTTATATTCTCAAGAGGAAGGTTTTGATTTCTAGATTTAATATAGTTACAAATTAACTCCTCTCCTTCTCCGAGTAGAAGTGCATCAATCTCTGGACAAGTTTCAAGTATATAGTTTGTATCTGCTGTAATATGTTCCCCTCCTGCAATAATTTCTGCATTTGGAAAAGCTAAGCGTACCTGCTTAATAATATATCTTAAATAGATCCATTCATTTGAGAACATACAAGAAAAACCAATGTAGTCTACATCTCTTGGAATTCTTTCAATTATTTCATGAGCTTCTAGGCCATTTACTATAACTCGAGTATCTTTAAGTTTTGTGAAACTGTGTAAACTCTCTCCTAAGGCATCAATTGCTGAGACACTATGACCTTCTTCTTTTAAAGCACTTAGTAGGTAGGCTAGACCCAATGGAGGAGTTCCCTGAGTTGATGCCACAGAATCATCGCGTAAAATTAGTGGGGATCTTATTAAACAAACGTTGCTCATATTATCTCATTTCAATAAAGTTTAAGCTTAGGGAGTCTTCTCGAAAGCTAATCTTTTATTACGCGCTAAAGTACTTTTGACCTTTTCCTATTTTTATAAATAGAAAATCCATTTTGTAAAATATTATACCAATAAAGAACAATGATAAAGTGGAAATAATCATCAGTATGTAAAGCCGCTTAGGTGTATATGATATAGTGATATTACCTTTTTTAGCGATAGGGATTGATATAATTCCTCTATATTGAGTAACATTTCGTTCATTTGTGGCTACCCAGTTCTCATCGTAGTTTTGATTTAATATTATAGAGTCACTACCATTCACATCATATTCAAATGTTAATTGGTTTGGACTCCATTGTAGTAGCTTTAAATTTCCACGACTTTCTTTAAGGTAAAAGTGTCCTTTATAGTCCTGATCATCTATTGGAAGTGAATGAATTACACGTCTATTTGTCCTGTCTTCGGCTTTCTCTGTAACGCTATATCCCTCTAGGTATTTTGGATATATTAAGCTTTCAGTAGTCTGTGAATAAGTATCATAATCTTTAGGATTATATGAATTTATTAGAGCTGGAAAGGTAAGTTGTTTGGTTGTTTCTACCTCTTTAAATGGGAATGCCCTAGACATAATTTTTTGATTTAATAGTGTTAAATCGAAAGTAATAAATAAAAGTATTAAAGCAAAGAATATATTTCGATACTTAAATTTAAGCTTGAGTCGGAGTGAATTTATAAAAAAGCCACAGAACAAACATATAAAAGGTATTGTTATAATTTTAAATCTCATAAGAGATCTCATGCTTTCAAGTAATGGAAAGTGTTTGAGTAGGGACCAAGGAGATATATAAAGTCTAGCTCCAAAGGATGCCATTATGAAAAATAGCATAGTCCATAGTATAACCTTCCAAGACTTTCTGAAATTTACCATCGCTACAATTGAAGCGATTAAAGGGAATAGACCAATGTAGCTTCCATTGTCTGGCCATTCTTCAGAAATTCCAAATAACCAATAGGGAGCTTTTCCATTGAGTACTGATATATTAGATATGCTCTTATAAAAGTTAAAGTTATCATGCTCCCAAAAAATATTTTGTGACTTGCTTATGAAAGAGTAAATTAAAGAAAATATTGAATGTCCAGACGGAAGGTCAATCGTTCGAGGTAAATCACTCATAAAGAATACTTCAGGAATTGTCTTAAAGAGAGTAATAAAAAAGGTCATAGTTAGTGAAGTGAACAATATCTTTAAAGGCCTAGTATTCTTTTGAAATATTAAGAAGAAACATGAAATTAGCAAAAATAAAAAAGTAATAATTACTATATATGTACTTGAAGCTAAAATAAGCATACTCGATGCAAATGTGGCGAGAAAGACAGACTCTTTTGGTTCAGTAATGTTAAAAACTGCCATTAATAATAATGGAATCCAACTATATCCTAAATAATATATATGTCCCTGAGCAAAGTTTAGCGCCATGCTACTATTGAAAGCATATAGAATGGCAACTAATAGAGATGAGGTTATTGTTAGCCTAGATGACTTGGCAAAGTAGTATGAAGTAATAAAAGCAATTAGGATGTGCAAAAGAAAAAATACTTTATAAGCGTATATTACTTTCATCCAAGGAAATACAAAGTAGAATATAGGGTAATAAAAGATGTGTTCTGGATTTAAATAAAAAGGTCTGCCGCCTTCAATATATGGCGTCCAGAGTGGGAATTGAAAATACTTAACAAGGCTATCTCTACCAATAGCGATCCAAGTAAAAGCAGAGTCCCAGTCATTTATTCCCCAGTTGTTAAAGTCTTTGATTATGGGAATATATGTTATTAAGGTAATTAGAGTACCGATAGTTAAAATAAGTATAAGCTCTTTAATTTTAGAATTTACCATATGTTTAATATATCTCTAAGAGAGCTATATTAATAGTTTTAAAGATAGGTCATAATACAAGCATGTTAAATATAATGAGAACAATACTTGAGTCTTTACTCCTCTTTTTACAAAAGAGAAAAAATGCTCAAACACTTATTTTCTTTATTACTTCAAGATGTAATGCTCTCTGCGATTTTTGTCTATATAAAGACTTTTTAAATGATAAGGCATCAAAAGATCGAGAATTAACTATTGATGAAATTAATAGTATGACCAAAAAGTATGGGGCTCTACATTTTCTTTCTCTTTCTGGAGGAGAGCCTTTCATACGTAGAGATATAATCGAAATTTGTGAAAGTTTTATCTTAAACTGTAATACTAAGGTAATAGATATACCTTCAAATTGCTTCTATTCAGAACGAATTGTTGAATCGATGTCTACTCTTTGCAGACGTTATCCTGATCGATTATTTCAATTGCAGTTATCAATTGATCATATAGATGAAAAACATGATGAAATAAGAAAAGTTAAAGGATTATATAAAAAGGCTATTGAAACATTTAATCGACTGAATAGTCTTGATCTTAATAATTTAAAATTAAATATTAATATTGTATATCTTAAGGAGAATAGCTCAGATCTTCCACAAATAATAAAAAGAGTTAAATCAGACTTTAAATGTGATCGAATATCAGTGGGATATTTAAATAAGATAATTGAACATAAAGAAAAGCTAGATGATTTTGTAAAGTTTAAAAAAATATCAAATGAAACTGTTCTTGAGAATGTTTCAAAAGTATTCAATCCTTTTATACTGGGAATGAAAGTTGCAACTTTGATATCTAACGATCTCCTTGGGGAGTCATTGAAAGAAGAGTTAATGACTTCTAGCTACTGTAAAGCAGGTGAAAATATAATTGTTGTAACAGAGAAAGGTGATGTCTACCCTTGTGAGCCTATTTGGGAGTCTATAGGTTCATTGAGAGCATATGACTATGATATAAAGAGAGTCACGGATTCTCAGAAATATAAAGATTTTAAAGAAAAATATCTTTCAAATCAAAATTGTAATTGTACATGGTCATGTGCAATGACTTCGGCTGTAGCAACAAATAAATCATTCGTTGCACGAATCCCTATTAAGTCTGTAAAAGTTTTAGGACTGGCCATTAAGAAGTTAGTTTTTTAATTCTAAAAAATATTCTTTAATCGCTCTTAAATATAGTTGGTAGCGAACTTTTGGAGGAAGGGTTTTTTGAGTCCTATAGCTACATCCTATACAGGAGCTAAAGTCTTGCTCTGTTTTTTTCTTACTACCTCTATGGAAATCTCTGAGTTCTGTCCATTTCTTGTTGAACCATAAGCTTTGTAAACTCTCATTTTTTACATTACCCATAGATAGCTTAGCGTTATAATCTTCACAGCAAGGTAAAACTTCACCATCACAATCAACACTTAGAGTTAACCAAGGAAATGTACAGGAGCTTTTGTCGCTTACTTTCTTCGAGAATAAACCACTCCAATTTTGTAGTGGAGAGAAGAGGATATGTTCAAATCCAAGGTTCTTCATCCAAGATCTATGTTTGGGACCTGTCTTAGATTCTAGCTCTAACCCTCTCGCAATTAAAAGAGGAAAGGAGCTATTAAGGTTCTCTTTTTCTAATTTGAATAAGTTTATAGATTTTTTTACATCCGAAAAGTTTGCACCTGCTCGAACATTTTCATATTGTTTTGAATTAACTCCATCAATGGAAAAGACTACACTATTCACTTTATTCTTCACAATTTGTTTTACTGTTTTTTGATTGTAAAGAGTTCCATTTGAATCGATTGTTAGATGGAAACCTTTTTGTTTTGCAATCTCTATAAATTCTGTCAGTTGAGGGTGCATTGTAGGTTCACCAAATAATCCAAATTCGATAAAATTACATAGGCCTTTCGCATCATCGAGTACCTTTATAAAAGTTTCTCTCGTCATGAATCTTTCACCTCTCTCTTGGAGGTTGTGAGCACCACTCTGACTCTGAAAACAGAAAGAACATTTTAAATTACAAGCATTGGTTAAACCAATAATAATGAGTGTAGGTCTAGGTTTTATTTTAGGAAAAATAAACGATATATGTGATAAGATGTGAGACATTATTCTAGTTGAATGATTGAATGTAGACCTAAAAATACTCATGAACAAATATTACATGATAAGTGTAATGATTAAAACGTATAAAAATGAATATTAACTTTTCTTTTATTATCCCATCAATTTCTAATGCCAGTACTCTGGCTAAGGTTTTGCTATCTATTGATAAAATAGATTCAAAAGAGATTATTATTGTAGATGATTGTAGTGGTGAAGATTTAAGTGAACTTGCTAAACGGTTTGATTGCTCTATTTCTTATAACGAATCAAGATTGGGAGCTTCATATTCTAGAAACTTAGGAGCAAGTAATGCTAGAGGGAAGTATTTAATATTTTTAGATTCAGATGTTATTGTTACTGATAACTCTTTAAAATATATTGTTGAAAATTCAGAGAATGGAATAGATGCTTTTGAGGGGATTTATTCAAATGAATGTTATGAAAAAGATGTCTTTAGTAATTTTTATAATCTTCGAATAAGAAAAGGATTTCTAGAAGAAAATGAGATTACAAGTAATTGTATAACAAATATTTTTGCAATTAAGAAAAGCATCTTCATGCAAACGAATGGGTTTGATGATGAGATTAGTGGGGCCTCTGTAGAAGATACTGAGTTTGGATTAACTTTAAAAGAAATTGGAGTTCTTATCTTTCTTGATAAGAGAATTAATGTAATCCATATGAAAAAGCATGGCCTTATCAGTTTAATATTGAATGATATTCAAAGATCTTGGCTTTGGTCTAAAGTGATGTTCAGGGACTTTAGTTTAAAGAGCGTTCTATTTGAGGAAGGATTTGATCATGCTTCTTCAGGTTTAATTAAAGCAATGCTATGCTCTCCTCTCATATTTACTTTTTCTTTTATTAATATTTATCTTTTATTTTTTATTCTTGCAGTACAAATATATTTCCTCAGATCATATTTAAAATATTTCAATCTCGAAAAAGGTATCTTCTTCACGTTTGAATCTTATTTAATATTTGTTGTGGACTTATTGGTAGTATTTATTACTCTAACACTATCTACAATCGATAATGTGCTATTTAAATTTGAAAGAAAAAAGAAACTACTACAATTATTTAAAGAGGACCTTGCTCTAAAAATAAGAGTACCTCTTTACATAAATTTTTTGATTCCTTATGTATTTTCAAAACAAGTTACAAATGTTTTTAATTTCCTAAGTCTTTATAAAGTAGAGAAGAAAAAGAAAAATAAAGAAGTTTCTGACTTTGATTCACCTAAAGGGATTTACGATTATGTTATTGTAGGAGCAGGTATCGGTGGGCTTACATTCGCTCAAGAATTAAATGATGGTTCTAATAGAATCTTAGTCATCGAGGAAGGGGACCTCTCTCCTATTTCTCAACAATTTAGTTATAATGTTTTGCAAAATCGATATCGTAAACTTGGACTTGATTTCACTATCTCAAAAAGCCCAATGTCATATTATGTAATCAAGGGATTTGGAGGAGCCGCTTCAATTAACTCTGGTGTGTGTTCTATACCTTTTGGTATGAAACCAAGTGATGTTGATAATTCTATTATGCTTAAGGCCGATGACACTTCATTGGATCACTTTATAAAATCCTTCTTTAAAGATCATGATGAGGTCGATGTAGAATCATCATGGAGATTTCGAGGGAATAACAAAACAGGTAATATATTTAATCGAAAAGACTTCTCTGTCCTTAGTGAGAGAGTTAATTATATTTCAAAAAATAAAGAGAATTGGGAAGTTGAGACCGGGAACCTCTCTATATCTACAAAAAATCTAGTACTTAGTTGTGGAGTTTTTGAAACCCCAAATCTTCTCTCAAGATCTAAGATTCTTCCTTATAGGTACGGTGTTTATTTTCATCCAATGTTGAAGTTAAGGATAAGGTTTAAAGAAGAGAGTAAGTACTGCTTCAATGAACTATCCTCTTTTTTAATAAGAAATAAGTTTTTTCAAGTATCAATGGCGCATAGCGATGACTCAATTAAGTCAGTACTTTCTAAGATTACAGAAACTAGATTTGATGGACAAGACTTCTTTGTTTCTGTGATGGTCTCAGATAAGGTGCCATCTAAAGTGAGATATTCTGAAATGCTAGATGAAAATTTTGTATTTCATGAAATTAAAAATACTGTCTGGGAGAACTTTTCAAAAGGTCTTAGAGTAATGTCAGACCTTCTGATATCCCCTGATATCGAGAGTGTCGATCTATTAACAATGAAAGGGGTCGTTTCATTAAAGAATTTATCTTTTGAAGCCCCTGAAATTAAGTCATTACATCCATTGGTGAATACTGTACATGCTATGGGGTCAATGTATTCATTTGACGAAAAATTTGAATTTGTACGTAAATTAGAAGAAAATGGTTTGTATATTTCTGATGCAAGTATTTTAGCCGGTGCTGTAGGGACAAACCCGCAGTTGTCTATAATGTTAGCAGCTAAAGAGAAGGCGAGTAAACTAAAAGGACTAACTCATTGAAAGTTGATTCAACAGATAATTTAATAATTGGAGCAGGAGTTTCGGGTCTTTCTCTTTCTTATTATCTGAAAAATTCAACTTTGAAGAATACTTTAATCGAGAAAAGTGGAGCGATAGGCGGAAACTGTAAAACAATTGATGATAATGGTTTTTATTATGATATTGGCGGGCATAGATTCTATACAAAGAATGTAGAGCTAGAAAATGATATACGTGAACTCTTAGGTGATGATCTTCTTAAAGTCGGTCGAAAAAGTTCAATCTATGTTAATAACAAGTTTGTTAATTATCCACTTCAATTATTAAATTCACTCAGAGCTTTCAGTTTTCCTTATATATTTGTTGTACTTTCAGGTTATTTTTATACAAAAACATTTAAACGAAAAGTAAAAGTTATTACTTTTGAAGATTGGGTATCGAAACAATTTGGAAAGATTTTATATAAGACTTTTTTCAAAGGATATTCTGAGAAAGTATGGGGTCTAAAGTGCAATGAATTAACTGCAGACTTTGCAGCAGAAAGAATAAGAACTTTAACTTTATGGAAGGCCATTAAAGATATTGTTTTTAAATATAAGAATGAAGCAAGTCTTGTTAAAACATTTCTATATCCACGTTTTGGATTTGGTATGATCCCTGTTGCTTTTGAACAAAGAATAAAATCAGAAGATAAAATAATTAAAAACACTGTAGTAACTAAAATTATTCACTCTGATAATAAGATAAGGTCGGTAGAGTTAAGTGATAATTCAGTGCTTGATGTTCAAAACATAGTCAATACTGTTGATTTCGAAGCGATAGTTACTACTTTTGAACCCTCAGCTCCTAAAGAAGTTATAGAGGCTTCAAAGAGATTAGTTTATAGGGACTTAATTATTGCTCATGTTAAGCTAGATAGAGAAATTTTAACTGATAACTTATGGATCTATTTCCCTGGTGAAGATGAGGTTATCGCTCGTTTGCATGAACCAAAGAACTGGTCAAAAGATCTTTCGCCAGAAGATAAGACTTCTGTAGTAATTGAAATTTTTGCATTTAAAGGTAAAGGGATTTGGAATAAGTCGGAAGATGAGATTCTAGAAATTGTTTATAGTGAATTAACTTCTAAATTGAAGCTTTTTAAGACTGAAGAGATTATAGAGGGGAAGGTCATAAAGGTTGAGAAAGCCTATCCTATATATACAAATGGATACAAAGATAACTTGAAAATTATTAATGATTACTTTTCTAGATTTGATAACTTTTACAATATCGGTAGGAGTGCTTCTTTTAAATATACTTCTACAGACTTTTATATATTAATGGGGAAAGAGCTCGCAAGAGCACTAACTTCAAATAAAGAGTTTAATTCCAAAGATGTATTATTAGAAGGTGTATATGCTGAAGAATAATCTGCTTTCTTTCGAATCGATAGAAAAACTTAAGATTGAAGATGTTCAAAAGATATATGTAGATCATATAAATAGTGCTCAGGTTGATATCTTAAAAACTTTTTCTTTTGGAAGAACCCTACTCAATTCAGCCTCTGGTGAGTATTTAACGACTGAGGATGGAAGAAAGATTTTTGATGCGACTGTCTCTGCAGGAGTCATGGGACTCGGGCATAATAATGAAAGAATTTTAAATATTCGAAAAAAGTTTTGCGAAAATAAAAGTGTAGAGCTTCAGAAGCTTCTTCTTTCTCGTTACCAAGCTGGACTTGCTCATAACTTAGCAAAAATCTCGCCAGGAAAATTATCAAAATGTTTTTTTTGCAATTCTGGATCTGAGTCAGTAGAAGGTGCTCTTAAGCTTGCATATAAGTATCATGAAGGAAAGAGGAGTAAGGTCCTTGTTTCTGATATTGCTTTCCATGGTAATTTACTTGGTTCTGGAGGCTTAACAAGTCGAATGCACAAAGATTTTTCTTTCCCTACAATTAGCGGAATTGAAAAGTATATATATGGAGATATTGAGTCTGTAATAGAGTTAGTGAAAAAATCTCCAGACGATATCTATGCCATTATGATTGAGCCTGTTAGCGCAAGTAGTATGTTGCAGTTATCAAATACGTTCTTACGTAAGGTTAGAGATATATGTGATAAGTATAAAATAGTACTAATATGTGATGAAATTTATACAGGAATGGGAAAAACAGGAAACTTCTACGCATTTGAGAAATCTGAAATCATTCCCGACATAGTAACAATTTCTAAAACTCTTGGAGGCGGAAAAGCGTCAATATCATGTTTTTTGGCAGATACTTCTATTTTTAAAAAAGCCTATGAAAATATGAATGATGCATACCTTCATTCAACGACCTATCAAGGGATGGGGGAAGAGTGTGTCACTGCTATCGAGGCCATAAATATAATCGTTGAGAATAATTACTTAGAAAGAGTTAGGGAGATTGAGAGCCTTGCAAACTTTGAGCTTGAAAAACTCAGAGAGCAAAACGAAGATAAAGTTTCTGAAATTCGTTCCAATGGCTCAATGTTCGCAATTGTATTAAAAGAGGATTTATATAGTAATCTTCAAAGTGCATTATCCTTACTACCTGTTAAGCTTACAAAAGATAAGGCCTTTATTAAAAAACTATATTTGAGCTCTGTGATGAATGAACTCTTTCTTAATCATAATATTTTATTGAGTCTAGATACACATAGGTCGGTACCTCTTGTTATTTCTTTTCCTTATATTGTAACTGATGAAAATATAAAACTTGTAATAGAGTCTATTAACACTGTTCTTCAAAAGAACTCAGTTACATTAATATCTAAATTCATTAAGAATAAGGTATTTTAATGAAGAGAATATGTTTAAGTATTGATTTAGAAGTTGATTGGGGTAGAGGTAATACCTTCTCTTCGCACTATGAATTAAAAAAACTACTTGAGCTATTAGATGAATATAATGTCAAAGCAACTTTCTTTGTCAGTACGGAGACTTTAGGTTCTGGACTAACTTCTTCCGACATAAAGATGATTTTTGAAAAGGGACATGAGGTTGGTTCACATGGACATAATCACAGGAGAAACTCATTTCTATCTGAAAAAGAGCTAGAAAAAGATATAGAGACATCAAAGAAGATATTAGAGTCTATAACTGGAGAAAATATTTTAGGGTATAGGTCACCATATTTATCTAGTCATAAAGAAATAGATAATGTTCTCAAAAAAAATGAAATTTTATATAACTCTTCTAATGGCAGTATATGGCCATCTTATAAAAATATTTTAAGCACAATGTTGATAAGAAATAAATTTACAGTACCTGTATCTAATTTTTTATACGTTTTACCCCTTTCCCTTACTTATATTCGTTTATTGAGTCCAGTTTTAAAGTATATTCCTATAGGATCTGGTGCTATGTTCATGCACTTACATGAATTTAAAAAAGAAAATGATACGTCATTACTTGGAAGGATATTATCAATCAATAGTGGAGAAAAAGCTTTTGATATTTTAAGACGATTTATAGAGATGCATTCAAAAAAAGTAAAATATATTAGATGTTGTGACTATCATGACAACAAGGGGATCGCTCTTTGAAAAATTCTCTAGATAAACATAAGGTAAAGTTAATTATTGCTACTGTGTTTTTAGCAACAATAAGTATGAACTTATTTATGTTTATTATCGTTGGTGATATTTTTGCACCTAATATACAAACACTATTTAATTATTTACTAGGAAATGAATTCTATTACTTTGCTGTTCTGTTTTTTAAGTTTTTTGGATTAATACTTTTCGTAAGTTTCATTGATCGCTATATAAAGAACCGGAGCAATGATAGTTGTACAACTTTTATCTCCTACCTTAATAGTGGACTATTTTTTTTATTAATCCTTAGTGATGTATTAATACCATTTTCAAATTATCAATTTAGTTTGTTTTTTAGTAATTTAGCTGGTGGTGATGAGCTATATAGAATATTGATAGCTAATTATAAAGTCGTGACCTTTTTAAAAGATGAAATAATAGAAGAGTTTTTAGTAACTTTCTCTCTTGCTACTTTGTGTCTCTATGTTAGTTTTCATATATCAAATAAAAAATTATTAATTAAAAGAATATCTATATTCTTATCAGCTTGTTTGATTTTAATTCCTTTCATAACAATGCTTCTCCCTGAAGGAGAATTTATTGAGGATGTAATTTTTTATCTGGGGTATACAATATATCAGTTGATGTTTCCTCTAATTCTTTTTTTGTGCACTATCGAGAACAGTGGAGCAGGAATTGAAGAATAAGTATTTTAGCTTTGTGTTAGCTATTCTTTTTTTCTTTTTACCGAACTTCATAAATATTATATTAATGGGGCAATGGTTTCCTGCTCATATCGGTCATTATGCCTCTTTCTTAGTTGGCTATGAGGATATTTATATATTGAGCTATGCTATAAGATTTTTAAGTCTCATTTATCTTTTTTCTTTAATAGCGATTAAAGGGAAGAGAGAGATTTTACTTACTTCAATGATTATACTCTTGGCCTTGTCATTAATAATTATTCCGGTGGCATTTTTTAGTTTAAGTATGGAATTTGCAACTTATATTAGAGGGTTTGAAATTTTTAGAGTGCTTAATACACAATTTTTAATTTTGAATAATATAAACAGTTTTGTCTTTATGAATTTATGTATTCCTGTTCTCGTATTATTTAAAACAATTAAGAAACAATTCTTACTTTCAATAGTAATATTCTCTTTGTCTCTCGTTTCTGTTATTAATTTCAAGTTTAATATAAGTGTTTATTCTGTTCACATTTTTAGTTATATATCAATGATGATAGGTGTTTTATCAGTCTTTCTTATAAACGGGATCAATCTTAAAGATATATCTGATCAATAATATCTCTGTAACAGTTGATAATCCAACCACTACCCATAGATGAATTATTAGTGCATGAAACATGATAGAAGCCGGTAATACTTTTAGATTAGATTTGTGAAATGAAATATTTGTTAAGACAGTTAAAATAATGAATGTATAGATGAAGCTTGCTCCAGATACAAAAAGAAGCACATAGCTAATGAGAGGAAGTGTTGCGAGTATTTTCTTACGAAGTGTTGGAAAAGAACTATCCTTACTACCTTTTTGAGAGTTCGATAATAGAATACCTCTTACTAATTGTGCTTGCTTCTTCACTAAAGTAGATAATCGCTCTGAGATGTGATGTTCAACAGTAACTGAGGGGCTCCAAAGAATTGGCTTATTTGTTAAAGAAATTATACTCGTTGCAAGTTCTCCATCTTCATTGAAGTAGTTATTAAATCTTGTAATTCCACTTTGGTAAACTTTAAAAAGTCCTGCTTTTCTTATGTAGTCAGTCTTTGTAATCCAGTTTGCAGTAGTAGCATAATTATAAGTTTGTTCCCTGGAAAGTTGCAGTGACTTAAAAAATGTATTCTCAAGCTTCATTAATAATGTGTGATCTTTTGGAACATTTCCGTATGGACCACTTATACCAGAGTATAAATTTGTATCAAACTTATTAAATAGAAGCTCTATCCAGTTTTGTTTAGGAATACAATCTGAGTCTATGAATGCTGTGTATTCTGTTTTAACATTATTTACACCTATATTTCGGGCATATGCTGGTCCAAAATTTTCACTTAATCTTATAATTTTAACTCTTTCTTCCACGAATTGAATTGGTTTGTCTGAACCGTCATCTACAATAATGATTTCATGGATAGAATGTGTCTGCTTTAGAAGAGAGTTAAGCAGTTGACCTAGAATCTCAACCTTTGGGTTGTAAGAAGCAATAATTACTGAAATCTCTTTAATCTGTTTCATGTGCCAACAAACCTTGGGGGTTAGATATTTACTAACCTAATATAAGCTATACTTGGTAAATAAATAAGGATTTTCTATACTGTTTAGGACAATCTTTTAAATGTTTTGGAATTTTATAATCTATAGTATAATCAGTTACGAAGGACGTATTAAATTTATGAAAAACAGTAACTTAAGTGTACTATTTATTAATACATCTCCATACTCTCGAATGTCTAAGCTCAATAGTATCTCTCATCCTCTGGGAGTTATGTCTCTTGCTTCTTATGTTAGAGAGAATGGCTTCTCTAATGTGAAAATATTAGATCGAAATGCTAGTCCCTCGGATGACACCCTATACGAAATTTTAAAATCACATTCACCAAAAGTAATAGCTATAAGCTGTATGAATTTTACCTCAAAAGAAATGATGAGAATTGCTAAAGTTTGCAAAACAATTCTTCCTCATTCTATTGTCGTTACTGGTGGTCCATATGTTAATTCCGTTGAAGCCGAAAGTCTTAATTGTGAAGATGTTGATATCTCGATCTATGGAGAAGGTGAGTTAACAATTTTAGATATTGTTCAAAAGGTTTCAAATAAAGAAATACTTAAAGGAATAGATGGAACCTTTGAAAGAGATCAGTCTGGAGAAGTTATTAAGAATCCTCAGCGTGAGTATATACAAGACTTAGATCAACTTCCTGACCCTGCCTATGACTTAATTGATTTAGAATTCTATAATAGTCGAACTTCAATGTCTGAAATGGGAATACGGCCTTATATGACTTTATTCTCGTCTCGTGCTTGTCCATATCACTGTACATATTGTCATGATATATTTGGTAAAACTTTTCGCGGAATGAGTGCTGAGAGAATGGTTGCTCAAATTGAATTACTTATCGAAAAATATGGAATCCGAGATTTTGAATTTGTCGATGATATATGGAATTTTGATCATAATCGAGTTCGAAAATTTTGCAAACTAGTTATAGAAAAAGAATTGAATATCGTATGGCATTTTCCAAATGGTGTTCGAGGTGACTTGTTCTTTGAAGATGAACTTATTCTAATGAAGAAGGCCGGCTGTAAGAGTATGTCTTTTGCAATTGAAAGTAATAATAGAAGAATTCAAAAGGTTACAAAGAAAAATCTAAGAATTAAAAAGATCACAAAGAATATTGATATTGCAACTAGAGAAGGGATCTTTACTATAGGATTCTTTATGATTGGTTTTCCAAATGAGTCTCTTAAAGAGATTCTTAGGACATGTTGGTATATTGTTCGCTCTCCTCTTTGTGTTGCTTATATCTCTCAGCCAATACCATTTGAAAAAACGGAACTTAGAGAAGAGATAGAAGATTTAAAGGGTGATCTCGATGCTCCTCATAAGAGTCTCGACCATAATTACTCACAGATCTCAAATAGATCTTTAATGATCATTATGTTTATAACTAATATGTTATTTTATTTGAATATTTGGAGAATTTATAAAATTATAACTACTTTTCCAAGTTTGAAATTATTAACTATTAACCTTATTAAATTTTTAGGTTTACTTGTTTTTAGAGACGATGAATTTGATAAGAAGTTGCCTACTCAAGCATTTGAAAGGTTTCGTTTATTTTTACAAAAAATGTAGGAGCTTGTTTTGGGTTTAGTAAATTTTAATAAAATAGATGAAAATATTGAAAAGCTTAAGCTGTCTTATTTAAAGTCGCCTCAGCCTCATTTTTGCCTAGATGATATTTTGATAGACTCTAAGGAAAGAAGAGAACTTATAGATACTGTTGAAGATCCAACTTTAATAGATAGAATGAAGCTTTATAGTTTCTTAAGTACTCGCTCTTATGAAACATTAGGTGAAGAAGACATTCCTCCTCAAGCGGCCTCGGTTATTTCTGATTTAACTTCTGAAAGATTTATAAAAATTCTTGAAAATATAACAGGGTTCGAAGATATTGTCGCAGATTCATCTGTTGCGACTGGTGGATTAGTATTTATCCCTAAGAATAGTTTTGGAGGTCTCCATTTAGATGATGGATGTCATCCATTTAATCCTAACCTCGAACGTCGTCTTACTCTTTTATTATATTTAAATGAGGATTGGAGCGATGAGAATGGTGGACATCTCGAATTTTGGGATATGAAGAATAAAGTCAAAACAAAAGAAATACTTCCTGAGTTAGGAAGACTCGTCATATTTGATTGTAAAGACCTAGTACATTCTGTTGCCACTGTTAAAGGTGAAGATGGAAAGATTAGAAGAGCAATTACTATTTGGTATTATATTCCTAAGCAGAATGCTCCATTTAAGCCGAGTCGATATTTTTCTAGGCCTGGGTCTGGGTATAGAAATAGAGCATTAATTTTTTCTGTGAATTGTTTTTACATTTCATATTTATATTTAAAAAAGAAAATTGGCTTTAAAGACGATCTTGTTGTAAATATTCTCAAAAAGTTGGATTATATTTTCTCAAATAAAGTAGAAAGCGATAAATCTAAGGAATAATTCTTTTGGCTAATTCTAGATCTTCTGGAGTTCCAATATCTATAAAACTTCCGACTTGCTTGACTCCGTATAAAGCTTTATTTTGAATCATCTTTGGAAATGTTTCTCTCTCTAAAGAGAAAATATCATTTGGCATGTAGTTTAATATAGATTTATTAAATAGATATATACCTGAGTTTACATCTACATGAGATTCTTCTGATTTTTCAACAAAAGATATAATTCTATTTTGTGGTCCATATTTTACAATTCCGTAACGGCAGCTTTTTTCTAATTTTGCTGTAACAATTACTGAACTGTTCTCTTTGTTTGTAATGACTTCTTCCAAGTTAATGTCAAAGAAAGTATCGCCGTTCAATACGATGAAGTTTTCTTTTGTTGAACTTTTTATTGCTAATTTTAATGCACCTCCAGTACCAAGAGGTTCATTTTCTTTTGAGATTCTAGTTTTTATATTGAAATGCTTTTTATTAAGAATGTACTCTTCTATTTGATTGCTTAAATGGCCTGTAGCAAAGCATATATTTGTTATATTATTGGACTCTAATTGGTTGAGTATTCTGTCAATAAAAGGTTTATTGTTTATTGATGCTAGACACTTCGGGGTGCCATTTAGCTTTGAAGCGAGTCTTGTACCAAGCCCTCCGGCAAGTATAATGGCCTCTAGATTAGAGTTATGGTTTTTAATTTTATTCATATATAATAATTATAAAAGCGAGATTATTGATTAGTCTATACTTATTAAATATCAGGGGTCGTGATGTCTAAAATTTTAGTAACTGGTGGTGCTGGATATATTGGGTCAATGTTGGTTGATCGTCTTCTACGAGATGGTCATCATGTGACAGTTCTCGATAATCTTTCTTATGAAGTGAACTCTTTAACTCATCTTTGTCATTACTCTACTTTTGAATTTATAAAAGGAGATGTTCGTGATGAGAGACTTATAGAAAGTATAATTAAAAAATTTGAATATATTTTTCCACTTGCTTGTTTGGTTGGAGCTCCCCTTTGTGATTTAAAACCTAAAGAAGCTACAGAGGTTAATTTAGACGCTATAAGAATACTTATTAAACACATTAACGAAGAACAAAAGATAGTTTATCCAACAACTAATTCAGGATATGGAACGAAGTCTAAAGAGGTTGAATGTGATGAGAATACTAAGTTAGAGCCAATTTCACATTATGGAAGAACTAAGGTTGATGCAGAAAATCTCTTACTTCATTCTGGTCAAGCCGTTACATTAAGGCTTGCTACAGTTTATGGATCTTCATTTAGAACTAGGTATGATCTACTCTTAAACGATTTTGTTAGGAAATCTGTCATTAAAGGTGAGATCGATCTTTATGAGTCTCACTTTACTCGTAATTTTATTCATATCTTAGATGTTATAGATGGAATGATATTTTCCATGGAGAATTTTTCTCAAATGAAGGGAGAAGCGTTCAATTTAGGTCTTGATAGTGCTAATATCTCTAAGCTTGAATTAGTTCAGAAGATAAAAAAATATATTCCCTCATTAAAAATTACAGAGAAGTCAAAGATGAAGGACCCTGATCAGAGAAATTACATTGTAAGTAACAGAAAAATATTATTAAAAGGATTTAAGGCCCATCGTTCTATCGAGAGTGGAATTATTGAAATGATTAAGGCTGTTCGTATGGAGAGTAGTTTTAATGAGAATATTTAAGGGTCTTTATGTCTTATAGTATAATTATGCCGGCCTTAAATGAAGAAAAGAACTTACGATCTAGTGTTGAAATGGTTAGAGAAGCTTTCGAAGGTAGAGAGTATGAAATTCTCCTCATAGACGATTATAGTTCCGATAGGACTCAAGAAGTTGGACAAGAGCTCTCAAACCAGTTTTCTGAAGTTATTCTTTTATCAAATGATTCTAATCTTGGAAGAGGTGGATCAATTATGCGTGGATATAATGAAGCTAGTAAAGAATTGAGTATAGTAATACAAGCTAAGAAAGATACTACTGCTAATGAAATTAAGAAAATAATAGATGGGAGAGGCGAAGAAGATTTAACTCTTACTTATCAAGAAAACTTTTCTGAAAGAGCATTGATTAGACAGGCCTTATCATATGCTTTTACTCTGATCGTTAATATAGTTTCAGGTAATAGAATCCGGTACTACAATGGTTCTTCTTTAATAAAAACAAGTTTAATAAAAGAGTTATCTATTAAAAATAACTCATACAGTATTGATGCAGAAATTCTGGTACAACTTCTTCGTAGAGGATGCTCTTATAAAGAAATTCCAGTTGTCGATATATTTGAAAAAGATAGAAGTACTCGTGCAGCTTCCCTTAAGAATGTTCTTGGGGTCACAGCATTTCTTTATCGAATTCTATGTTTAAGATTTTCTAAAATGAATTCTTAAATTCTGAAATAAGATTATCCTTACCAATACCATAGTACTCATGAATAGCTTCTCGACCACCATACTCATAGCAGTATCCTTTGGCTGGATCAATTCCTAGTCTTTTAACTTTAATCTTCAATCCAAGGTTGTTGAGAGCTTCTAGAATTGCACTTCCTTGACCTGCTGGTAAAAATGTCTCTTCTAAAGAAATAATTTTGTCATATTTTGAAACAATTTCTTTCAAAGCACTTTCATTGATTGGAAAACGATAAAGATCACATAATCCAAAATCTAGAGACTGTTCTTCAATAATTTCTTTACTCTTAAATAGTAAGTTTCCGTTAGAAATAACTAGAGTTCCCTTTCCTGATATAACTTCTTTAACCCCATGTGTGAGACTTACATCTTCATGTGAATTAAATATCTCTCCTGACGGCTGGCGCTCTAGTCTTATATATTGTGTGTTCTTATAAGTTTTATAATCTCGAGCAGCTTTTATTGCCATATGTTTATCTGAAATAGATAGAGTTGTAATGTTAGGGATGGCCCTCATTATGGCAATATCTTCACATAGATGATGAGTTGGACCTGAGTCCGGATAACTAAATCCTGAGCCAACTCCTACGATATTAATAGGTATATTCATCATTCCATTTTGAACTCGTATTTTCTCAATACAGTTTAAAGTAAGGAATGAAGCAATCGCGTATACAAAGACTTTCTTACCTTCTTTGGCGAGACCACTAGCAATTAGAATTGAATTTTGTTCTGCAATCCCTGTATTTATAAATTGCTGTGGGAGATCTCGTCTGAACTTATCTAAAGAAGGTGACCCCATATCTGCACTGATTACAATAATATCTCTATCTACTCTAGCTAGCTCATATATTTCATCCCAAAAAGCGTCTCTTTGTGTAATCATATATTTAGTTCCTTTTTGGCTATTTCTATATCCTCACCTTTAGGTGGAACACCGTGACAAAGCGGCTTGTAGCTCATTACTTTTAGGCCTTTCCCTTTTACTGTGTCACATATAATCATTGTCGGTTTTCGAGAAGGTCTTGATCTTAAATTATCAAATGCCTCAAATAAAGATTTGAAACAGTGACCATTTACTCGAATTACATTCCAGCCAAAAGCTTTAATCTTATCTGTTAATGGCTCCAACTCCACAAGATTCTCTGTGAAGTCGGTAGTGCATAAGTAATTTCTATCGATAATACCGACTAGATTGTTAAGATTATTGTGTGAAGCAAACTTAAGACTTTCCCAGATAGAACCTTCATATAGTTCCCCGTCTCCAAGTAATGTATATGTTAAAAATAATTTTCTATCCATCTTGGCCCTAAGGGCAATGCCAGCTGCAAGCCCAAGACCATGACCAAGTGCTCCTGCTGTAGACTCAACCCCTGGTACAGAGTGTTGTAAGTGAACACCAAAAATACCATCTTTTTGAGCAAATTTATCAAGTTCTTTTAAATCATAAAGTCCAAGGTCTGCAAGAATAGTGTATAGGAGAGGACTTGCCTGTGCCTTACTCAATATAAATCTATCTCTATCATCGTCCTCTAAGTCTTTTGGATTAATCTCAAGAAAACCACCATAGTAAAGTGAAACTAGTATCTCTACACATGAGAGTGATGAAGTTACATGACCTGTTTTAGCTTTAAGGCATGTCTCTAGTGTCTTTTGACGTAAAAAATAACTTTTCTCTTCTAGTGATTTAATATCCATATATATCCATGTATTTGTTTTTTATAGTATAAGGCAATAGTAGAGTTTATGAAATAGAAGTTTGTTTATTTTAAACTCTTGATTTCGTCTATGATGTATTTTGGAGATATTTTTAAATAGTCAAATATCTCTTCTTGTCTTCCACACGTATGAATATAGTTCTTTCCAAGATTATAATGTCTAAACTTTCTAGGTTGAATTGAATTTTTGAATAGAGATTGGATTATTCTTGTTCCTAATCCACCATCTTGGAGGTGTTCTTCTAGGACAATAATTTCTTCATACTTAGAACAGTTTTCAATAAGTGATTCTTCGTCTAATGGCTGAACAGTTGAAAAATGTAAAACGTCACAATCATTTAAAGAATCTGAAATCTCTAAAGCTCTTTGAAGCATTATTCCTGTTGTACAAATTATCTTTTTTGCATTTTCTGATTTGTTAAATTTAATCGCTTTTCCAACTTGAATGTCTTTATCAGATGTAACAATCTTATCTCCACCTTTTCCTAGTCTGATATAGATAGGCTTTTTTATATGATAAGACTGTTGAATAAATTGTTCCATTTCATTTGCATCAGCAGGCGCTAGAATAATCATATTTCCTAGAGCATGAAATAAGGCGAAATCATCTACAGATGTATGACTAGGGCCGAGTGGTCCATATACTAGACCTCCTCCGTTTCCATATATTACGACGTCTTCATTTTCTGAATATATATCAAGGGCAATTTGTTCAAATGCTCTTCGTGTAAAGAATGGAGATATCGTATTTATATATACTTTGAATCCTTCACTAGATAACCCTGAGGCCATAGAGACTATATGAGCCTCTGAGATTCCTTCCATAAAAAACTGGTTAGGTAGCGTATTTCTGAACTCGTCTAAAGTGCCTGGACCAAGATCTGAGCCAATAAAATTTACATTTGAATACTTCTTAGCGAGTTCATAAATTTGATTTAAACCAGTCTTTCTCATATTAAAGCATCTCTTAAAATTTGAACTTCTTCCGGTGAGACTTTACTCTTATGGTGCCAGCTTATGTCTGTTTCTAGTATTCTGTTACCTTGCCCTTTTATAGTGTGACATATAATGGCACGAGTACTTATTTGCTTAGTATTTAGGATATCTAATAACTTTTCAGGATTAGTAACCATGTTGACTTCTTCACACTCTAGCCCAAATGATTCCCACTTTGATTGGAAAGGCTCTAGTGGGCATACTTCTTCAGTTGGGCCATATGATTGAAACTTATTGTAGTCTATTATAACTGTAAGATTGTCTAGCTTGTTTTTATTTGCTGAGAGTGCTGCTTCCCATACGGAACCTTCATTGCATTCTCCATCTCCAAGTATGACGTATACATTTTTATTAGAAGATTTTCTTTTTAAAGCAATGGCCTTACCTATTGCAACAGAGAAACCATGACCTAAAGAGCCTGAAGAGAACTCTACTCCAGGAATTTTATGCTTACTTGGATGTCCTCCCAGTATGCCATCAACTTTACAAAATTTTGAGTATTCATCTTTTGAGAAAAAGCCAAGGTCTGATAAAATAGCATACAGGGCCAAGCAACCATGACCTTTACTTAGTAAAATTTTATCTTGAAGTTTGAAGTTCTCTGGGGTTATTTTGGACTTTTCGTAATAAAGAGTGATTAGAATTTCAACAAGAGAATAAGCTGAGGGGACGTGTCCTCTTGTTCCGAGCTCAAATATATTTAAAATTTCTTCTCTAATCTGTAGAGATTTTTCTTTTAAGAAAGTCATATTCTTTCGTTTTCCATATTAAGCTAGCTTCGCCTTTAGTCTTTGAGAAGAATTGGGAAAGCTTATCTATACCTATTTCTGAATTATAATTGTAAATGATTATACACCATTCCAGATAGTTTATATCAAAAATATTTAACGCACTCTTTAGACAGAAGTTAGTGTTGTAGGTACTCTTAAAAGTACTTACTAAGACGTCTAGTTCTTGAATTGTTAGCTTATTTTCTGGGTGATGAATAAAGTTTAGAAAAGCTCTCTCTGTTGAGCCATATCCTGCAGATTCAAAATCAAAGAAGATAATATTATCATCTCCATTCATTAAATTCTTTTTGGATAAATCGGGGAGACAGTAGTCAAAACTTAGTTTTGTATCTTGGTTAAGCAGGAGCGAGCTTTCTAGATAGTCTTCAATTTGTTTTTTTACTGTCTTATTTTGAATTTTCTTTGCACGTTCTTTTACTCTATCAATGTAGTGAAAGTATGAAGATACATTATGTGTTGCTTTGTGTTCAATTTTGGACTCTTTAAGTCTTTCGATGATATTTTTGTAAGCAATATTGAATGTTTTATCGATAGTTGAAAGTGGTGAAGTTTTCACTTCTTCTGTTATTATAATACTTGTGTATGTGTCTATTATCTTAGGTACTTGATTATAGTCTCTCAGTACCTCTAGATTATCCTTTTCTCTAATTATTCTTTCATGGTTATTAAAGATTTTTAAATATAGATGATTGTCAGTTTTAAATATATTTTTTTGTACGTGTGTGATTTTTGGAGAACCGATATCTACATACGCATCAAAGAATTCGTCTATAACTTCCCAGGACATAGTTGAAAAGAATTTCTTGCTCTGACCAAAGTTTATTTTAACTGTGTCATTAGATACGTGTGTTAGTATCGATTCGAGATCATCTATTACAAAGTTAAATTTATTTGCATTGATATAGTGTATTTTTTCTTCTGATGATGACTTAAATACAATATCTATATCTAAGCTTTCTTGTTGAATTCTTTTTCTTGCTACTTCTTGTAGAGGGAATTCACCACAAAGACTTTCTTTAGTTTTGTGAGAAACAATTGTTATTTCATATCCTTTTTGTAAAAGACTCGAAATAGTATTAAGAGACTTATTAAAAAATAATGCTTCTGCTATATATTTGCCATAGCAAAGACCTTGGAATTTAATCCATATATTATTTCCAAACTCTGGGTCTTCTTTAATTACTTTTTTTATATATTCTTTCGTAGGAATTTGATCTTCATTAAAAAGATGATTTAGCTTAAGGTCTCTTAATGCATACTTATATACTGTTGAGTAATCAATAAGTGTATGGTCAAGATCTATTGCAATTTTCATGAAACAGGATTTTGTTTTAAGAACTTCATATTATTATATATAGGATTAGTTAAAGGGTTTTTAAAATCATTGTTAGTGAATTTTTGAGCAAGATCCTCTATTGCATCTCGAACACGTTTGTTGGGTTTAAAGCCAAGCTCATCTTCTATTTTCTTTGATGAAATATGATACGACCTTATATCATCATTTTTTTCAATAACGATATTATTTACACCCGAAACTTCACTTACTTGTTGGGCTATTTCACTTATGCTTAAATTTTCTCCACCAACATTATAAATTTTTCCATTTATTATATTTTCTGGTGAGTTTAAAATATGTAAGTACGCGCTGGCCATGTCATCAATATGAATGTTTGGTCTAAGTTGCTCTCCATTATATATTTTTATTTGGTTATTGTTAAATGCATGATTTGTAAGAATATTTACTACTACGTCTAGTCTCTGTCTTGGAGAGTATCCACAGACAGTTGCTGGTCGGAGAATAGTACAAATGAAGTTATCTTCTTGATATTTTAATAAAATATCTTCACAAAGAGATTTATAGTTCGAATAATCTGTTAAGGGTTCCTTTAATAAATCTTCTGTTACATTCTTTTCTTTCTTCACTCCATAAACACTTGATGAAGATGCATAAATAAATCTTTTTATTCCCACCTCTTTTGAAATTTTAACGATAGGTTCAAAGCAATTATAATTTATACTTTTGCCGAGATCCGGGTTGAGATCGAAACTCGGATCATTAGATATACACGCAAGATGAATTACATCTGTACATCCTGTAAGAGCACTCTTTATTGAGGATAGGTCTCTAATATCCTTTTTGATAATTGTAAGATTATTGTTTGTTTGAAGTTTTTTTAAATATTCGATATTACCAAACCAACATAGATCATAGACAATAACTTCAAAATTATTTTTAAGTAGAAGAGGGACTAAGGCCATTCCAACAAATCCGGCTCCACCTGTTACTAATACTTTTCTTCTATTCATTATAATCTCTTTCTAATCTATTTTTACTCATGTTGATGATTTCGAGTTTTACTTCTTCACCAAACTTATTTGATACATAGTTGAGATAGCGGTCTGAGCTAAAAAAGTGGTGAAAGGCATTATCTCTAAATTTAAGAACCTCACTACCACTAAGTGTTTCTGTCGCTAGCGGTAAACAATTCTTTGAATGTTGTGAATAGCCAGACCAGTTACTTGGCAGTGGAATATTTTTTTCGATAGCGTCTTTATAAAGACTTGATCCAGGGTAGGCCATTGCGCAATAAAAGTTAACAAAGTCTAAATCTAAATCTATTGCAGACTTTAAAGTTAGCTCCATTGACTCTAAAGTGTCACAAGTAAGCCCAAATATATAATTACCAATAATACTTATGTTAGAAGACTTAAGAAGACTGATCGTCTCTTTTAGCTGATCTTGCGTAAATGTTTTATTCACCATTGACTGTGAGCTCGTATTGTCTGTCTCAATACCTAGACAAATCCATTTTATTCCAGCTTTATATAGCTTTGAAGCAAGTTCCTTGTTTATTGTATCTACTCTTGAGTATGCCCATATATTAAGATCATAATTTCTTTCAATTAGACCGTCACATATTTCTGTTACATGTCTTTTATCTAAGACAAAGAGTTCATCAGCAAATTTAATATTCTTTACTCCATATTCTTTTACGAGTGTATCTATTTCATTTAAAATTGTTTTTGAAGACCATTTTCTGTACGAGTTTGTTGTTTCTTTATAGCCTTTTATTTTCTCACCTTCTTTGAATGGTGCTTGAATACAGCAGAATGAACACTTATATGGACAGCCAAGAGTTGTATAGATAGATGCGTACGGCATTCTTGATTTCTCTCCAAATGCATGCCAATTGTGTGAACGATATTTTTCCATTGGAAGTAGATGCCATGGTATACCACTCATGTCTTGATCTAAGTCTTCGACCAGTGGTGATGCCTTGGTTTGTATATAGTTATCTTTATATTTATATACGATTCCTCTGATTTCTGATTCTTTAATTTCACCATTTATATATTTAATGAGATCATCAAGCGTAAAAGGACCTTCTCCTGTACATACAAAATCAACCTCTTCATCTATGAGTGTTTGTTTTGGAAGAGCTGCAACATGACCACCGATTAAAATAATTTTTCCAGAATAGTTCTGTTGCTTAAGTTCTGTTACTAGGGAACGAGCTGCTGGCATCGTTTGTGTTGAAGCCGATGGATTATGTCCATAGATAACTATTGCTACAGATTTTGCTCCTGTTGAAACTATTTCCTGTGCAGTATCTCTATCGCTAAGTCCTAGAGCATTTGAGTCTAGTAGAGAAACATTACGTTTTCTATTGAGTAAGAATGTTGTTATTAGACCTGCCCAAATAGGTGGTTCAATTGCAGTGAGATCTGTACTTAATCCTTGGTATGTTTCTTTTCTCCCGCCAGGATTTACGATTAATAAATCTAAGCTCATGAAAATACCTCTATCACTTTTTGAGCAATATATTCAATTTGTTCTTCCGTTATTCCTAGACCACATGGAAGATAAAGTGCGTACTCTGCTAAAAATTCACTATTTGAGAAGTGTAAGTTCTCTTGTTTACTGAATAATTCATGACCTTCGTAGACAGGTTGTTTATTTAAAGGCCAAAATGTTGGTCTGGTTTGGATATTATGTTCGAGTAGTATTTTACTGAGCTGATCTGCAGTCATAGACTTATCTTGAATGATAATTGTATAGGCCCAGTATATATTCTCTGTATCGTATTGAAACTGTATCGGTAACTTTAATGATTTAAGATCTTTAAGTAGTGAATTATATTTTGATCCAATTTTTCTTTTTAGATCTAGAAATTTATCTATCTGCTCAACTTGCGATAGTCCAACAGCAGCTTGTAAATTTGTCATTCTAAAATTAAAGCCTATGTCATCGTGTATAAAACGTCTTCCCGGCATAAAGCAGTGATCCCTTAGAGATCTAGCTTTTTTATAAATTTCTTCATTATCTGTTAATAGCATTCCTCCTTCACCCGTTGTGATTAGTTTATTGGCATAGAAAGAAAAAATACTAATATCCCCAAATGATCCACAAGGTTGGCCTTTATACTGCTGTCCATGAACTTCTGCCGCATCCTCTATAATTTTTAAATTATATTTTTTAGCTAGCTCTTGAATGGGGTCCATGTCTGCAGGTAAACCGTATATATGTGGAATGAGTATTGCTGTTGTATCTTTTGTAATTTTAGCTTCAATATCTTTAGCAACAATGTTGAAGCTATCTTCTGGTGGATCAATAAGAATAGGTTTTAATCCTCCTCTTATAATTGAGTTGGTACATGCAATAATTGAAAAATTAGAAGTGATAACTTCACTTTTTTTCTTTAAGTCTAGACATTGTATTGCAATGTCTAGTGCAGCTGTACCACTAGAGAGAGAAACTGCAAATTTTCGATTACATATTTTGGCAAATTCAGTTTCGAAGTCATTTACGAAGCGACCGGTTGAAGATATCCAGCCCGTATCGATACACTCATTTAGATATTTTTTTTCGTTACCTTCAAGGAGAGGTTCATTTACAGGTATAAAGTCCATTTTTTTTTTAGTCATTAAATTCTCTTTGGTCCTCTGTCCATTATTTGCCTTCTGGCATTCCAGCCTGGCCAAAATGGATCACCATCTTTTATGAAGTGCATGTAATATTGGTGTCTCCATTTATCACTGGAGTTTATATTTTTTTCGGCACCATGAATAATATTTGAGTGTAGAAGAATCAGATCTCCAGGGTCATACTCTAGTGTAAGCTTTTCATATCCATCTGGGATTTTAACTTCATTTCCTATCGGAAAATTTTTTATGAGTTTTCCACTGTCATCATATTCAAAGTTTTTAGATTCAACAAATGGTAGTTCTGGAAGTTTATTTGAACCAGGATAAACGTATAGAGCTCCGTTATCTTTCCTTGTCACATCTAAGGCAAGAGAGGCAACGAGATAACTTCCATTAGGTGCTTTAGCTGCATAGTTGTCTTGATGTGGTAAAGAGCCATTTTCAAGAGGATTATTAGGTTTCCCAAAAAAGAATATTGATCCAATTGGGACCATTCTCGCATTTAAAACTTGATCACATATATCATGTAGAGAAGAGTGAGTAATAAGAGATTTAAATTCTTCTATATCTCTATGGAAATTTAAATAATTATGGATTTTATCCTGGGCATGCTTGTGAGCAGCATCTTTTAGTTCTTGGCATGTTTTAGAGCTTAGAAAATCTTTGATGATGAGATAGCCATTTTCTTGGAAGAAGCACTTTTCATCCTCAGAAAGTTTCATTAAACTTTCGCTCTGTAGTGTGATCGAAGTCGCTCGCATATTGTATTACCTTAAAAATAAACTATACTAAATATATCATAGGATTTATTTTGGAACTAGTTTTATTTAGGATGAATAACGTACGTAGAGGATCTTTGTGAAAGAATATATATCTAACTTTAAAGAGAATGGTTACGTTGTTATAGACCTTGATTTTGAAATCATCAACAAGGTTAGACAAGATTTTATTTCTATTCTAAAAAAGCATGTTGGTGAAGATAAAAAGAAAGATGGGATACGTTTCCTTGAAGAATTTCATAACTTAAATATAAAGAATCTAAACGATACACGTCTATCTACAATTTCTGATTTTAATTTGTTGACCTCGATAAAAGAAAGACTTTATGATTCTACTCAAGGTGTAATTGACAGTATTGTTGGTAATGACCTTGCCGTTCAAAAAAATATAAATTTAAGCTTTCAGCTTCCTGGTGACGATTCATCTCTATTACCATTGCATTCTGATGTTTGGTCGGGGAATTCTCCCTTTGAAGCAGTCTTATGGGTTCCATTTGTTGATGTACATAAGTCTAAGTCAATGTACATCCTACCTCGTAAGTATAGTTTGAAATATCATCGAACAGAAGAGTTAAAGAAAGTTTCACTCAGTGAATTGTTTGAAAATGAGAAAGATAATTTTGTATGGCCCAATGTTAAATTTGGACAGGCCATTATTTTTTCTCATTCCTTATTACATGGGAATATAGTCAATACTGAAAAAGAATCAAGATTTAGTTTAAACCTTAGGTTTAAATCTATAACTTCTCCTTACGGAAGCAAGGCTCTGGGAGACTATTTTGTGCCTTTTAGAATCACTCCTATGACTGAACTTGGGTGGGAGATTTATGGAAAATAAAGATTGGATTGGATATATCTATAGTGACAGTAGTTGTGAAGGATTTGTGCCTCAGAAAGTACAAAATTTAGTAATTAGAGATTTTTTAAATAAAAGAAAACTTAATTATATTTTAAGTCATACAGAGTTTAATTTTAAAAGTTTATACTTTACTCTGACAGAATCTTTAAAGATTGAAGAAAGTAGTAGGATTGTTTTTTACTCAACAGATCTATTTCCAGATGATCGTAATGATCTTGTATCTGAAATATTCAAACTCATTGATTCTAATAAACTTACTCTTGCATTTGCACTTGAAGAAGTCATTGTTGACTCTTCAAATACACTTAGAGAAATACTTTCAATTAAAGGTATGCGTGAGTCATTTTCTTCTTCAAAACAAAAAGCTGATCTTAGTGAGACTAAGGTTCGCTTTAGAGACTTAAGAGTTTTTGATAATAAGCTTAGAAAAGAATATAAAAAGGCCCTAGACAGTCTTCTGGACACTGGGAAAATTCTTAATGGCGATGAAATAAGTAACTTTGAAGATAAGATAAGTAACTACTGTAATGTTAAATATAGTCTTGGGGTTAGCTCGGGAACAGACGCTCTCTATTTAGCGTTGATCGCTCTAGGAATTGGTAAAGGTGATAAAGTTATTGTTCCATGTATTTCTTGGATATCAACAGCTCATGCCGTTTCCTCATGTGGAGCAGAGCCGATATTTGCAGACATTAAAAATGACTTAACCATCTGTGAATCATCAGTTGAAAGAGTTATTGATGATAGTGTCAAAGCCATAGTGATGGTTCATTTTATGGGAAATATTTGTGCATATAATAAAATTAACTCCATAGCTAAAAAGTATAATTTAAAAGTCATTGAAGATTGTGCTCAGTCCTTTGGCGCAGAAATTGATAATGAAAAAGCAGGGAGTTTTGGAGATATTTCTTGCTTTAGCTTTAATCCAATGAAGAATTTGTCCTCTCTAGGTGAAGCTGGTGCAATTTGTACAAATAATAAAGAGCTTTATGAGACAGTTAAACGATTAAGGTATTGTGGTCTTGAAGATGGGCAGTCAACATCTGTTAGTCTTAACTTTCGTATGGATTCATTTCAAGCGGCTATTCTTAGTATCAATTTTGAAAATTTAAACTTCGTGAATCAAAGAATTGAAACTATTTATAAATACTACATAAAGCGATTAAGTCCTCACTTTAAAATAATTACTGGTACTAACGACAACGTTGGGTCAAAGTATGGATTTACTCTTGAACTTGAAAATAGAGAAAAATATATGATGGAGTTGGATAAGTTAGGAATAGAAAATCGCATTCAACATATCCCACTAATGAATGAGCACAAAATGTACTTAGACTGCCATTCTGATGTCTATGTAGGTAATTACCTTAAAACAAGAATTTTAAATATTCCTTTTCATGAAAAATTAGATATTGAGCAAATTGAATATATTGTTGATAATTTAATTCAGATTAAAGACAGGGTAGAGAATGGCTAATATCGTAAATTTTTTAACAACTAACCACGAGTCAGCAAAAAGAGATTATTTAGAGCGAATGTCTATAGATAAGCCTCTTTGCATGGAAGTAGCGGCTAAATTTTCCAAAGATTATTGGGATGGAGATAGAAAGTATGGCTATGGAGGATATCGTTATGATGGACGATGGAAGAAAATAGCTGAAGCTTTAATCGAAAAGTATAACCTCACTAGTAAATCTAGCATATTAGATGTTGGCTGTGGAATGGGTCATTTAATTTATGAATTGAAGAATCTTCTTAATTGTAGAGTTAGGGGTATAGATATCTCAGAATATGCTAAGTCCAACACTATAGAATCAATTAGAGAAGATATCGAAATAGTAGATATAAAAGGGCCATTATATTTCATGGATCAAGAGTTTGATCTAGCTGTCTCTATAATGACATTACACAATCTGGAGATACCAGATCTTGAGCTCTCAATTTCAGAAATTGTAAGGGTTTCAAGAGCATCTTATATAGCTGTAGAGAGCTATAGAGACTCTCAAGAACTCTTTAATCTTCAGTGCTGGGCCTTAACTTGCCAAAGTTTTCTGTCTCCTAGGGCTTGGGAGTGGGTTTTGAGCAAAAATGGCTACTCAGATAGAGATTTAGAGCTTTTATACTTCTCATAATACCAATATGCCTTACATGTTTGGCTGTTATTAATGGGTTACCTATTAGCACAGGTACTCTAAGTATGGGGAAATATATTTAATCTTGATTGAAAGCATTTCCAGATTATAATAGTTTATTATGGCGCCACAAATATATAGAAAATTCAAAAGTCTAATTAAAGAAAATGTATTTTTCGGTGCTTCTGGATTTACTATCGTTGAGGCTTTAGTAGCTGCAGGTCTACTCTCTGGACTAAGTCTTGCCGTCATCAATCTAACTGATAATTTATCTAAAGCTAGTAGAAAGAGTTCTCAGGATATGAAAGTGAACTCTCTAAAAATGGAAGCATATTCAGTTTTCAGTAATCCTGCATCATGTGAAGCCACACTCGCTGGCCTTAACTCTGGTGGCGCTGCTGTACCAACCATTCAAGATGGCTCGGGAAATGTTATTTTAACAAATGGTGGTGTTTACGGAGAAGCTACAGGAAATGCTAAGGCAAGAATAACTATTAATAGTATTAATATTGCTAACTATAGTGCAATAAGTGACCCATATAGTTCAGATGCTTCAGTAGCTGCTGCTGTAAACGATAGAGTTGATGGTAAAATAGATATCGTAATCAATTTCAGTAGAGGAGATCGCTCTAACGGTAAAACAGATGCTGAAGAAGCTCTAAGAACTGGCGGAAATGTTAGTGGTACAATAACTGTTCCCGTAAGAGTAAGCACAAATATGGCCGGAACTATTCAGTCTTGCCTAACGACAAGAAATAGCTTTGTAGATGCCTTTTGTGACTCCTTTGATGGAGATAGTACTTTCGATAGTAAATGTCGTCACGTAACGATACAAGACGCCGATGGAAGTACTGACTATGCAGCTACTTTCAAAGGAAATGTAAATATTGAAGGTAGTGATATTGGAGCAAATGCAGCCTTTAATCACTTATATGTTTATGGATCAACTGGTGTAGGTCGTTCTACTGAATCAGGGGCGTTAGATGTAAATGATGGACGATTATCAGCGAGTGGGTCTCTTTTAGTTGGGCCAGGCTTGAGCCCTGCGGGCCTTCTTTCAGGCTCTGCGCACTTTTCAAATTCTGTAGGGATTGGAATAGCACCAAATACATCTCTTGCAAGTTCACTAACTGTTTTAGGTTCTACATCTTTTGGTAGTGGTGTAAATGTCCCAGGAGCTAATGGTAGTTTAACTATAGAAGGTTCATTAGGTGTTGGTGTAGTCGCCCCTGCGACAGTAGGTACAGTACAGGTTGCACGAAATGTAGGAGTTGGTATTGTTCCAACTACGGCTGCTGCTAGTCAGCTAAGTGCCTTATCAATGTCTGTTGGTTCAGGAATGAATGACCCAGGTGCCGGAAATGTTATCGTAGAAGGTTTTGTACACTTACCCAATGCTCCTGATAATGATAATAATCCTACTCATGCAGCGACTCAAGAGTGGGTAGCAAGAAAGGTTTCTAATACATTAAACCCAGATGTTATTAATGAAATTTCTGACATCTTAAATGATATTCTATCTTCTAACCCTGGCGATGCTGGAGCAGGAGCTGTGTGTAAAGGTTTTAGAGTAAATAATGCTAAAACTCCTGGCACAACTTATTCAGCTCAGGCTACATACTCATCCGGAACTGGATGTAGGCTTGCGCCAATGTACTGTAATGTAAATGGACAATGTTCGTCTGTTTTTGCAGAAGGTGGAGGGATAAACTCTTCTGGATCTATTGTAGCTTCTCCTGGTGATATAAAGACTACTACTGGACATGTGTATACAAGTACAGGAACAGGAGAGGGGAATACAGTTAAAGGAAATAAAATCTGCCTTCCTGATCCAAGTTTTAATGCAAGTTCAGCAACTGTCTGTAAAACAAGCTGGAATAGTATTACAATTGAACACGGTGGATGTTACACACGTTCAGCAGGGTCAAATTGTAACTCTGGAGACTTCTTAACAAAGATCACAGTGACTAAGAAGAATATCTCTCCTGCAACTGATGCGTCTGCATCACCTAATTATTACGCAGGTAAAATTACAAGTGCAACAGTATCATCATCTCAGACAACGTATAGTATAATGAGTAATATCTCATATACATGTTGTGAAGCTGTGAATAAGTAATAATAAGGTGTTGATAAAAAAAACATATAAAAATTATTTCTTTCTTTTCTTTATATTTCTTTTTCTTTTTTTGAAATCCTCTTTTCTTTTTGATCATGTCGAGAGTGGTATATATCTTGCTTACACTGAAAGTTTTGTTGAAGATGGAGACTTGAACACTATAAATCAGCAAGTGGCCTTAGGGGATATATCACCAGTTGATTATGAAAGTTATAAGAAGGGCGAGAAAGGAATTGTAAGTCCTAGCTTAAATTCTCCAACATTTTGGAGCCATGGAGGGGTTATTCTATGGAGTCCATTTTATTGGGTCGCAGAGAAGCTAAATGTACTTTTTAGTGTCGATAAGCCAAACGAATACAAATTTATACATTCAATGATGGTTTTATCAAATACCTTCTACCTTCTCTTGGGGGTATTGATTATTTCTAAGGTTGTAGGTCTCGTTCTAAATATTAAGGGACATTACTATAAAGAGATAGCTATCTGCTTCTTTGCTACTCCTGTTTTTTTCTATTCAATAATTGAGCCTGGAAATGGCAATCTCGTCGGTATTTTTCTCGCCGCAACTATTATACTACTTAGCTTTAGGTCCTTTGAGAAAAAGGTTAGCAACTTCGAGCTATTCACTTTAGGGGTTCTGTGTGGAATATCTTGGGTGGTAAAGATAGATTTAATTTTTCATTCTATCGTCTCGGGAGCAGTGGTTTTAAAATGGGTTTTAGAAAAAGATTATAAGCAAATAGTTCGTTATGCATATGTATTGTGTGGCTTTGTTTTAGTTTCATTATTCCAAGTCGCAAATGATTATATTAAATATGACTTTCTAAGTTATGGGTATATTGGAACATCAAGTGCTGAATATAGTGTTTTATTTGACGCTTTACTCTCTCCCTTTAGAGGGCACTTATACTATTCTCCTATTTATATTCTTGCTTTCTTTGCTTCAATAGAATCATTTTGGGACTATATTAAAACAAGGAATAATAAAAATCTCTTACTTGGTTTATTAGTATTTGTACCAATTATTAAAGAAATACTCGCTAGCCAGACTTTTGTACATGGATCTGGAAACTTTGGGGCACGCATGTATTGTGTCGAGCTATGCCTTGTTGTTTTATTGATTTCATATTGGTTGAGAACTAATCGTTTTACTAAAACTAAGTGGACTCTATTATTAATAGCACTGATGTGGACTCAACTTATGTTCTATTTTTACTACCGACATGAATTGTTTGAGTTTCCTCTCGTTTCTTATAGTGTAACAACCAAAGACTATTTGATAGAAGCTGTTAATTCATCAAAAAATATATTTGATTTTTTTATATACCAACTTACAACATTTCCTATGTTTAAGTTTAGGATTATATATTTCGTACCTTTTGTTGGCATACTAACTTGGCCTCTCTCAAAAATTTTGAATATGTCTGGAAAAGATTTTGTTGAGTCTAAAAAGCTTCAATATTCTTGTCTCTTTTTATTCGCTCTATACTTAGGGGTTACAGCATCTAACTTCTATTTCAATGAAGGAAATGCAAAAGAACTCCAGGAACGTGGATTTTATAAAAATATGCTAATTGGAAAAGGTATAGAATTATATTTATATGAAGAAAATATCTCTAGTATGGAAGAAAGAATGATTCAGGTTAAATCTTCCAATACTGAGCAGTTCAATAGATTAGTAAAAATAAGGAAAGAGTATCACTCTAAATCGATAGAGCAGTTAATAACTTTCCCTCAGGTTGATGAAAGCTTAAGGAATTACTTTCCATTTTATGATTCATACCCCGACCCGTTAATCTCTCAAGAGATTGAAGCTGTTGGTATTCCGCATTACGATAGTTCAATTCTTAAAATTAAGAATTCCAAGTAGCAAAGATTGAATTACTATTTTGAAAAGGGCCTTGTGTCGTTTCTTTAAAGACTGCAACATCACTGAATATTTCTATTGTATGAAAAGTATTTTTTTCAATTTTATAATATAGTGTACCTGTAGAATCTATAGAGCTTAGTTCAACTTGTTTCTGAATCTCTCCTAAATCAGAATATATAGTTAATAATATAGTTCCTTCTAAAATATGAAAGGACTCTACCTTATTAGTGTGTTTGTGTGGTTTTACTAAGGTATCTCTTGTATGCACGATAAACATTTCATGAATAGTGTCTTCTGTTGTTGAATGAGTACAAAGCCTCGCTTTTCCTGATTTATTACTAAGAGCAATTTCCTTAAGCTTCGTAATATCTTCTCTTGAAACAGAGAATTGATTCTCATCTAAGTAATATACTTCATCTGATATTTTTTTCATCTAAAGGTTTCCTATCCATTCAAAACATCTGGTTGTAAATTATACTATTACTTTTTTAGCTGATGTTCCTGTTGTATTGATTTTTACTTGCAGAGATTTGTAGCCCTTTTTATTGAGCTTGTTAAGAATCTCCTTTTTATCTATTGGATCAACGTAAAATAAAAAATGTCCTCCAGATCCTGCTCCTAGAAGTCTTCCAGATTTAACCCCTGATTGAATAGCATAGTTGTAAACGTCTTTTATTCTCTCAGATGAATTGCCACTAGATATGTTCTTTTTTAATTCTCCACTAACTTTTAAGTTATCAGAAAATTTATCAAATCTTGAGTTTAGTATATTTTGAACCATCTTAGGAACTAGCTCTTTTGATTTATTTAGAGATTCTAAAAGTAATTTATTATTTGAAATTGATTTTCTCTGATCTCTGAGAATTTCTCCTGAGTTACGTGAGATTCCTGTGTTTGTAATGATTAGGTGGTCTTGGAGTCTATCGAGGATAGATTTAGAATTTGTTACAGTCTTTAGGTGATGACCCTCTTTTGACATATGAATTTCATTTAATCCACCTATGGATGAGGTGTATTGGTCCTGCCAGCCCCCTGTAATATTAAATATAATCCTTTCTGAAAGAAAAGCTAAGTATGCAATCTCTTCTCTGGACCATTTCTTTTCTTGAAGTTCATTAAGAGCTGTAAGTATAGATATTGTAACGGCGGAAGAACCTCCAAGTCCTGACCCCTCTGGGAAGTCTGTAGCGATTGAAATATTAATGCCGTAGTTTGGAGAAATTAATTTTAAAACAGATAAAATTAATCCAAAGTCTTTATCTTCTAAAGAGGATTCTGGAAGATCATCAATGGAGATAGTTTTTGATTTTTTTCCAGTACTAATAATTAGTTCATTTTTTTTGAGAGTTTTTATTGTACAAGTTGAAAAAATATTAATCGCACAGTTTAATACTAGCCCTTCGTTTCCATCAATTAAATAGTCTGTGAAATCTGAGCCTCCTCCTGCAAAGCTGATTTTTGCTGGAGTTTTGGCTATAATATAAAAGTTTTTATCGAGTTTTTGAGTTAGGTTATTAGTGATGCATGTAAGAACTTTTTTATTCTCATCTATTACAGGAATTACTTTTGGAGAGTATTTCAAACTTTGAATAAGAACATCTCTAGGTGTTAACTCTGTTGTATCAAATTCATTAGATTGATCAAATATTACTTTTATTAAAATGTTTTCTTTATTTATAATAAACTGAGGATAACTTCGTGTGTTAAGTTCTTGATGACTATAATAGATGTGCTCATTATTTATGGTCATGGCCAGTTTCTTTTTGAAGGGAGGAGTATCTGTTAGATACTCGTCACCAATGTGAATTATATAGTTTAAGTTAGATAATCATAGATAGCGGTTCTAGTTGTGTCAAAAGAGATTCATAAGTATTTAATGTGAGATTATTTATTTATAGCTGACCTTCTATATACTTTTTTAATTCTTCAATATTCTCAACTTTTTCAGAGCCTAGGTCCCTCTCTGATAGGATCAGTTTACTTTGATCATTGGAGAGTTTTCCTAGGACTGGAGAGCTGATATTGATAGAGAATTGTTTATTATCTCCATAGTAAGTAGATTGTTTATAGTTAAATATTCCCTCTCCTGTAAGGATCTCATGTCCATTTGCGTACATTGGAGGAATTAGTACTTGAAAGTAATCTTCTGGCGATAATTCAAATTTATAGGATTTTCCAAAGTAGGGAGATTTGAGGTTACAATTTAAAATAAGTAGTTTGATTTTTCCATGGGAGCAACTTACAAGTTTCCATGTTCTCATATCTCCATGAAGTCCTCTAAAGACTCCTTTTGTTGATTTAGAAAAATCATCTTGAATGAACTTTATATCTGAGATTTCTTGAAATTGTTTATCGTTGAAAGTCTCAATATAAATACCTCGGTGATCAACAAATTTATCAGGGGTAATTACTTTTAACTCATCAATCATATGTGTTTTCATGATTATCTACTTCTTAGTTTAATTTCGTGGAGTATACTGTCTTACTTTAGGTATTGTAGTATTGTTTATCTTGAAAAGTAAGCTTGTTAGCGTATAAATCTGTGAATAGTGATTACTAAGCTTGTCGAATTGATGTTTTTTGAAAGTCTAGTTTTGACTTACGATATATTGATTTAGTGATTGGATAAAGCGTAAAGGCCATTTCTTTTGAATCAGGTTTGTTAGCCATATAGGCATCCAGCCCTTGAAGTCACCATGAAATTTGAAGTCAATTGAAGTCGTATTATTTCCGAGGTCTTCTAATGTAACATCTAGGTATTCAACTTCTGATTGTATATGGGATTTAGATGCATACTTAGCATTATTGATAGAGTGGGCCTTAATAATATATTTGTTATTACTAATTTTTTCCATTTTCCCTTTTAAGAGAAACTCTCTATCTGTGGCTGGCCAGGGTGTCTTATAATATTCAGATATAATCATTTCTTGATTATTAATAACTTCATGAATTTTAATTTGTTTTAACTTAGGGGACCATTTGTTCTTATTTTGTAGGTCCATAAGGGTATTAAGCACAGTTTGGATTGGTGCAGAGATTTTACCTGTCGCTCTAAAAGGGAGGACTCCGCTCTTTGAGCTTCTTGAATAAATATCTATATTGTTTTCTGTATGTATCTTTTCCCACTTAATAGAAGCGTAGTTTGAAAGAGATATAAATAAAGAAAATACTAATATGATGTTTTTCATATCGATTTTATAAAATAAAACATGCTAAAATTTGTCATAGTTTAGTAGAAAATGGATTTTTTCCAAGGAATTTATGAAAAATGATATGAAATTAGAGATTCGTCAGGCCGAAGTTAAAGATATTATGGGGATTATGTCCCTCATTAAAAAGGCCTATAAAGATCTTGAGGACTACTCAAAAGATGTCATTAGAGGACAAATTACCAATTTTCCTGAAGGGCATTTTGTTGCAACTATGAATGACACTATTGTCGGATATTGCTCAAGTATTTTACTAAGTGAAAAAACTGTACTTGCCCCTCATACGTGGAAGAGTATAACAGGTGGTGGTTACGGATCAACTCATGATGAGAATGGAGATTTTCTATATGGATATGAAATCTGTGTAGATCCAGATATTAGAGGGCATAGGATTGGTCAACGTTTTTATAATGCTCGTAAGCGTTTAGTTAAGTTCTATAGACTTAAAGGTATTGTTTTTGCTGGAAGGGCCCCTAATTTTAAAAAGAAGAGAAAGCAAGTCTCGTCAATAGAGGATTATGTAGAGAAAGTTAAAAATAAAGAGATAAGAGACTCCTCACTTGGCTTTCAGCTTCGAAACGGTTTTGAAGTTATTGGTGTGCTTAAAGATTACTTACCATCCGACGATGCTTCTTTGGGTTATGGTATTCATTTAATGTGGAAGAATCCTGAGTTTCAAGAGGTCCCTAAGAATGAAAAAGATCCTATCGCTCAAAATGTTGTAAGAGTCGTTTGCGTTCAATATCAGCAGAGAGGGATTAAGAGTTTTGAAGAATTTGAAAACTTAGTCGAATATTATGTTGATGTTACTGCAGACTATAGAGCTGACTTTGTACTCTTTCCTGAGCTATTTACCATGCAGCTTCTTTCAATTAAAAATGAAGAGATTGCAGCAAATGTGGCGATTGAGCATATGACTAGTTATACTGAGCAGGTGAAGGAGCTCTTTAGACGATTAGCTGTAAAGTATAATGTAAATATAATTGCAGGTTCTCATCCTACAAAAGTTGAAGATAAAGTTAGAAATATTAGCTATGTCTGCCTAAGAGATGGACAGGTTCATGAACAAGCAAAAATTCATCCTACTCCAGATGAGAAGTATTGGTGGAATATTGAAGGTGGGGAAGAAGTTAAGGTTATTGATACTGACTGTGGACCAATAGGCGTTCTAATTTGTTACGATTCTGAATTCCCTGAACTATCTAGACACCTCGCCAATCAAGGTGTGAATATTCTCTTTGTTCCATTTTTAACAGATAATAGACAGGCCTACTGTAGAGTGAAGTATTGTTGCCAAGCTAGGGCCATTGAAAATCAAATGTATGTTGCCATGGCAGGAAATGTGGGGAACTTACCACGTGTTCATAACGTTGATATTCAATATGCTCAAAGTTGTATACTCACTCCTTGCGATTTTCCATTTGCTAAAGATGGAGTCGCTGCAGATACAACTCCTAATGTTGAGATGGTTGCCATCGCAGATCTAAGACTTGATATTCTTAGGGAGGCAAGACAGTCTGGAGCAGTAAGGAACTTAAAAGACAGAAGACATGATCTGTATTCTGTCGTTTGGCATAATAAAGACTAGTGAGTTTCAATAAAAGATTCAATCTTGTCTAAGAATGGTGCGGGTACATCAGCTACATCACAATTCATTACGATGTACCCCTCTCCCTTATGCTGGAACTTTGCAAAATGAGGATCAAATCTAAGTTCTCCATCAGTAAATGTTCTGACATTTATCTCATTCCCATTCACATTATCTACTTGCATAGACTTAAACGTTAAAGACTCAGCTTCTTGAGTGTGGGGATTAATTTTTATCCATGAATAAATCTTTGACTTATCTGTTTCATCTGCAAGGTCAGTTCTCTTGATTTCTGTCAGGATAACGTTTTCATTCATAAAATAATATAGGAGTTCAAAGTTTCTTTTTTTCATAAAGCTAGTCTAAGCTAAAAGTTAGAATAAATCTAATTAGCTATAGAACTGCTCTAAGGCATTGATAAAACGCTGTGCTCTGAGAGGAAATCTAGTTTCTTTATATAGATTAAATTGTTTATTGATATTACTAATAAAGGAGCTTGGGTCATAGTTTTCCAAAGATAGATTGTCTACGCTCGCTTTAAATGGATAATTGCATGCTTCACTAAAAGCTTTCTCAATTGCCTGAGGCTTTATTTCAACTCTTTCAAACTCTCGTTGTTTTTCAATATCTCTACCATCAGGAGAGTACCAGAAACCATAGTCATCTTTCTTTCTGCGCTCAACTCCTGCAAGGCTCCAGTGAGCTATCTCATGTAGGGCCGAAGCAAAGAAATCTTCTCTACAGTAGAGTATATTTCTCTCCGATTTATTTTTAGCCGCATAGTAGAAAGGTTCATCAGCACCAAATTCAAGAGTTATATTATACTCATCTTGAAAAACTTGATGGAAAAGTGATTGTAGGTCTTTAATTTGATATTTCATTATGTAAATTTATATATGATACCTTCATAGGTACTGTCTATTTCTTCCGTGTATTTGATATAATATATAGTTTTTAAATTAAGACAATCTCCATTATTCCAGAGGTTTATGTGTTGTTGCATTTCGGCAACACTTTGTTGCCAAAACTCTTTACGTGAACTCTGCTTAGAGATTTAATATATTCAATGGAAAATATAGAAGAATATAACCCAAGAAGAATTTGGCTTGAAAATTTATTGGCAGAGAGGATACAAGCGAATCCTAGCTACTCCCTTAGGTCTTTCTCAAATCGAGTTGGAGTAAGCCCTTCTGTTCTCTCAAGAGTTTTATCTGGAAAAAGAAGTCTTACATTTAAGCTTGCACTTAGAATTGCTGACGCCCTTAGTTTTGGGCCAGAGGATAGGGAACATCTCATAAAGTTATTCTCTAACAAGAAAAAAGCAGAGACTGAAAGTTCTAAGTTAAGAAAAACAAGAGATCTCTCAGTAGATTTTTTTAATGCAATGAGTGAGTGGCATAATTATGGATTGACTCAGCTTTTGTACGTAGATGGATTTAGGGAAGACTCTAAGTGGATTGCAAAAGCTCTTAACATCACGGAGCTTCAAGTAAAACTCACTATTGAGAGGCTTCTTAGATTAGAGATTTTAGATCGTGATAAGAGTGGAAATCTTTATAGGACAAGTACACACCTCTCAACAACAACGGATATAGCTTCTGCTGGATTAAAAAAATTTCAAAAACAAATACTAGAAAAAGCAATAGTCTCTCTTGAAGAAGACGACGTTTTAGAAAGGGATATTACTTCAATCACGATGGGCGTAAATGAAGAAAATATCGCCCAGGCAAAAGAAGAAATTAAAAAATTTAGGCTTAAGATGGCCGACTTATTAGAGAATGGTAAGAAAACAAGAGTTTATAATTTAGGAGTACATTTAATTCCTCTGAGTGATTCTATAAATGGAGATAGAAATGAGTAGTAACAAGAAAAGGATTTTCTTTATTTTATTAACATTAATGTTCGGGACAATGGATAGAGTTGCCGCAAAATTTGGTGATGATGCGGGAAATGGCGGATTTGCTTTTAAGCAATCAATTAAAATCCTAAAGAGAGCATCTAGTGAGATTGTTGAGATCGTCAGAAATTCTGACTATCCTGAACTTGTAGATCACCCTGAAAGAAGAGAGATCTTAGAAACAGCTCTTCAATATAGAAATTTAAGAAAGCTTCCAAACGAATCAGGATACAGAGGTGATAGGTTACTTGCGATGGACTATATTGTAAGTCCACCAATCGTAAAGATATATAAAGCTTTTTATATGTCTTTTGCAGGAACGCTTGATCGAGATATTCAAGCTGCGTCTTTTGAAGTTCAAAAGAGATTACTGCATGAAGCTTCTCATATTTGGGGATATAACGAGATACAGTCAGAGAAATTTTCAATAGACTTTCTACTTTATGAAGGAAATCGTGATGATAACACATATGATCGAGACAATTTAATTGTAAATGAAAACCAGTGCATATGTGAAAATAGAAAAAGTGTAGGAACTGGAAACTGTTTGAAGTTCTGTGAATCTAGAGACGTAGAAGTACCTACTCTCTATGGTTCAGTAACAATGAGTGATCGTGATTTATTAAATCCAAATTTAGGTAATTTTGAGACGTGGTGTCATAATGAAACATCTGCACGTCACATTGATCCAACCTGTTACATAAATGCATGGGATGGAAATTATAACGCTAAATTACCCCTTGAATTCACAGGTGGAAATGGCTTTATAGTAAGTTTAGGCTCTTTAGAAAGAAGAAAGACTTACGTATTTAAAATTGAGTCAACAACAGGAGCAGTCTCAAGTGCTTTTCAAGAACGTATCAGTCAGTACTCAAGAGATGTGTCAGCTATTCGAATCGATGAAATTAACAAATACTACTGCTTACTATTTTCTGGAATAGACGATGGATCTGGAGGAGAGTTACAGAATGTAATCGAAGGGAATTTTTATTACAATAGAAGATCGAGTCCAAGATCAGTTCCTCCTAATCAAAGCGACTTTACTGTTTGTCATGATCGCAATATTTACGGTAATAGAGATAGTGAATTGTATCCAAGACTTGGAGATAGAGAGAAAGTCTTTACTGTTTGGTCGAGGTTTGACCCACTTCTTTTAGATCAGGACCAAGATGGAAAAGAAGATATTAACCAACTTATTGAAAATGAACTTGAGGACCGATTTGGACTGAGAGTATCTTTAAACCTCTTCTCAGACTTTATAGCTAATACAGATGTTAGTAGTGGAAGTAATTCATTAGGGAAGATCTTAAAACCTTTTATAGATAGTAGAACAGGACTTAACTTCTGTCCTACATTTGAACAGTATGAAGGAAAAGAGCCACTATTTAATATTTTAAGGGATTACTTATCGGTAGATACGGAGCCACTATTTTTAGCAGAAAGAGAGACTATTGTTTTTGAGAACGGAACCGTTGCTCCAATCGATTTCTTATATCTATCTTTAAGTGAAATTAAAGATGTATGGTTCTACTATAGTAATGGACAACACTTAACTCCAAGTTATGACGATCGTTTTAATAAGACATTATATTTCTATTGGCCTTTGGATAAGAATAATCCTTATGTAAAAAAGAGTTATCAAAAAATGTATAAAGTAGTTAGAGATGACGATCAATTAATTTCAACTGCTGATAAAAGTGTCGCTTGTATTCCTAAGTCAAGTAGTGGATCCAGTGATACTGGAAAGCCTGTTGGGGAGAGTTGTAGTTCAGACTTACAGTGTAATACATCTTGCTGTAGTGAAACTTCAAATACTTGCTCTGAGCATACCCCAAGTCATGGAGTACTCTGTAGTAAGGAAATTGGACAGAGCTGTATAACAAATGAATTCTGTAAAAAAGAGCCTGTGGCTGTATGTAAGCTTAGAAAAACTGGATTAGACCTCAATGGAAAAGTTACCTGTGCTATAAGATGCGAAACTCAGCAAGTACATAATACATGTTCAAACTTTACATGTATGCCATCTGAGAATCCACCTGTTCCGAGCTTTGACCCTGAAAATCCTGACTGCTCAAGTGCAATATAACTTACTTTTTTAATAATTCAATTAAAGGCCTTCTATATGTAGAAGGCCTTTTTTTATACTATCCGTTGTACGCACCACTGGAGTAGTGAAGCTCGTAACTGTGGCTATAAAT